>CAWEUK010000001.1:0-127827 GCA_963812245.1 uncultured bacterium
GGCGCGCGACCAGGGTGACGAAGTCGTCATCGACCTCGGGTGGTCGCGGTTGGTGGCCGCCGTGCATCCCGACCTCCTCGAACCCCACGCGCTCCAGCAGCGACTGGAGCTCACGCGGGAAGTAGGCGGTGAGGTCCAGGCGGCGCTCCTCCTCCGCCACGACCACGCCATCCGACCACTGTTGCACGCGGACCTCGTAGGTGAGCCGCTGGTCAAGGGGGTCGAGCTCGGCCAGCCGAGTCGCGAGTCGGTACTCCTCGCCGGCGGGTGTCTGCCGTCGCTGGGGACGCGACGGCCACGCCTCGGGCAACCCGTTGACTGCGGCCGGAACCCACCTGGCCCAGGTCTCGGCATCAGCCCAGGGGACCTCGATGTCGACCAGGAGGGTGCCGGACGGCTCCAGGTGGTCACGGAGCCGGCGGAGGGCCTCGAGGTCCTGCGAGCGGGTACTGCCCAGACCGAACGTCCCCACGACGATGATGGTCTGGTAGCGGCGCCCCATCTCGAGCTCGTGCAACGGCTGCACCTCCAACCGCGGCGTGTGGCCGGCCGCGGCTGCGACGTCCGCGCACGCCGTGACCATGTCAGCCGACTGGTCGCAGCCATCGACTGCGACGCCGTCGTCCAGCAGCGGCACCATCACGCGGCCAGCACCACAGCCAGCGTCGAGCACCGGCCCACCGGACGCGGCGACGCACGCCCGGTAGTAGTCGATCTCGTGAGGCCGGAAGTCGCGGTTGAACGCAGCCCACCACTGGGCCACGAGCCCGTGGTGCCACGTGCTCGGATCCTCGTGCATCAGGGCTCCAGTCCCGTCGGTGCTCCAGTGCCCATGTTGCCCATGGTGTCGGGACATCGGCGGGCGACCGCCCATGGAACCAGACGCTGCCCACGATTCATCGACAGGGGGACGTCAGTCGGCACCGTCTCGATGTCGCAGCGTCGCGACCGCGTCGAGCACCAACTCGAGGCCGATGGTGAACTCGCGATCGACGTCGAAGGGGTGGGCGCGCGCGTGGGCCTGCAGCGCGGCAAGGTCGGGGTGCACGCCGGAGTCGTCGTCGGGTGACGGGGACGAGTGCTCGTCCGCGTCGGTCGGTGTCGGGGCAGCGGTGACCTGCGCCGCGACACCGGCCTCCTGCAGGACGTGCCCATAGACGAAGCTGTCGAGCAGCCAGAACGCGTGGGCCGCAGCCTCGATCGTGAAGCCGCCGGCGCGGAGACATCCGATGATGGCGTCGACGTACTGCGTCGTCGCGCCCCCGGCGAGCCCACGGCTCTCGATCAGCCCGATCGCCCAGGAGTGCTGGATCAGCACGGCGCGGGCCGACACCGCTCGCTGGCGCATCGCCGTTCGCCACGGAGTGTCGCGCGCGGGTGTGTCGATCGCCCCGACGACGGTCTCGACCATCCCGTCGAGGATCGCGTCCTTGCCATCGACATGCTTGTAGAGCGACATGGCCTCGACGTCGAGCGCCGCACCCAACCGGCGCATCGTGAGCGCGGCCAGGTCCTGCTCGTCGGCCAAGGCGACGGCGGCACGCAGGATCCGGTCGCGCGTCAGAGGGGGTCGCGTCGTCCTGGATTCGCTCATGGTTGACAGCTTACTTGGTAAGCCATACTGTCTGCGCTCAGGATTACTAAGTAAGCCGATCGCGTCCCCTCCTTCCAATCGCTCCTCGGAATCGCCATGACCACGACCACCCTGACCCCACCCGACCACCAGGTTGCCACGGCCCCCATCGACGTCCGCGTGCGACTCTCGGCACTGTGGACCGCTGTGATGTTCATCTTCGCCTACGTCGACCTGTTCTCGCTGTACCGCCCCGACGTCCGCACCGGGCTCGAGGCGGGAACGGTCTCGGTCTTCACGGTCGACCAGACCTTCCTGTTCTTCACCACGCTCTACGTGGTCATCCCCAGTCTCATGGTCTACCTGTCCCTGGCGCTGCCACGACGGGTCAACCGCAGGGTCAACCTGGTGGCCGCGGCGCTGTACGCGGTGACCATCCTCGGCGCGTCCGTCGGCGAATGGAGCTACTGGATCCTGGGCAGCGTCGTCGAGACCGCCCTGCTCGCCATCGTCATCCACCACGCCTGGACATGGCGGGGCTCCGCCACCGCCCACTGAACCCGGCCATGGCGCCGCGAAGTCATGCACGCCAGTGAGCGGTTTCGCCCACCAGTGCCGACCACTCCAGGTCAGATCCCGCGGAAGCGCTCCGGGATGTCGGACGCATCGGATTTCCGCGACTCGAACCCGTCCGTCGAGGTTGGCGCGTGGCCGCGGCCTCGCGCCAGCCACCGGCCGTGGCGGTGTTCAGTCGCGGGTGTAGACCATCACGCTCGCCGGGCCGATGTCGAGCTGGGCGCTGGCCGGCAGGTCGTCGATGCCGTCGTCACCCACCTCGAGGTCACCGGACCCGTGGTCGCCGAACAGGCTCGAGTAGGTCCGGGCGTCGCTGTTGAAGCGCAGCGACCAGCGGCCACCGCTCGGGAAGCCGACCCGGTGCCCGTCGACCGGCTCGGCGCGGAAGTTGGCGATCACGACGACGTCGGCATGGTCCTCGCGGTGGCGGCTGAACGCGATGACCTTGGCGTCGTCGTCCACCTGCAGCAGGCGGGTGTGCTGGCCTCGCAGGCCACCGCTGTCGCCGTGCAGGTTGCGCCGCAGGTCGACCAGGTCGGCGACCATCCGGACGAGATCGCGGAAGGTGTCGGCGCGCGGCCAGTCCAACGGCACGTCGTCGCGGAACCACTCGTCCTCCAGGAACTCCTGGCCCTGGAACACCATCGGGATCCCCGGCGAGGTCAGCACCAGTGCCAGCCCCATCGCGGCCCGCTTCTGGGCATGCCACCCGGTCGAGTTGTGCGCGTCGACCTCGGTCGGGATCCGTGCCTTGCCGTTGGCAACCTCGTCGTGGGACTCGGTGTAGACCACCCGGGCGAACGCGTCGCCGTAGTCGTAGGTGATTGCCCTGGCGACCTCGTGCATGGACCGGTTGTCGTCGTCGATCGCGGTCAGCGCCGCCCGGATCGGGTGGACGAAGTGCGTGTCCCACTGGCTGTGGAAGGCCGCCCCATCCGGCCCCGTCGAGGTCACCAGGTGGTCACCGTGCAGGTCCTCGGCGATCATGATCCGTCCCGGGAACTGCTCGCGGACGTCGCTGGCGATCCAGCGCATCAGGTCCCAGCCCTCGGGGATGTCCTTGCCCGTCCCGTCGACGCTGCGCATGTACGGCGTCATGTCGAACCGCAACCCGTCGATGTTGTACTCGCGCAGCCACATGAAGGCGTTGTCGTGGATGAAGTTTCGCACGGCCTGACGGCCGTAGTCGGGCCGCGTGTCGCCCCACGGCGTCGACGAGCGATGGTCGCTGTAGAAGTAGATCCCGCCCTTGTCGTGCTCGGACCAGCCGTCGAACCGCCACAGGTCCAGGTCGGATGGCCCGAAGTGGTTGTAGACCACGTCGAGCAGGACCGCGATGCCGTGCGAGTGGGCCGCCTTGACGAACCCCTTCAGCGCGTCGGGCCCGCCGTAGGCCGACTCGACCGCAAAGATGTGGGCCGGGTTGTAGCCCCATGAGACGTCGCCGGCGAACTCCATCAACGGCATGAGCTCGATCGCGTTGACACCGAGGTCGGCCAGGTAGGCCAGCTTGCCCGCCACCTTCTCGAGGTCGCCCGGTCGCCCCTCACCACCGACGAAGGATCCGATGTGGGTCTCGTAGATCACCAATTCGTCGTGGGACGGGCAGGCGAAGTCGTGGTCGCCCCAGTCGAACGCGTCGGAATCGTGGATGATGCCGTTGCCGACCGAGTTCGTCACGTGACGCGCGTACGGATCGATGCGGTCCACCACGTCACCGTCGGCCGTCGTGATGCGGAACTGGTACTCGTGACCCGCGCGCGCCGCCGCCACGTCGCCGTACCAGTAGCCGTTGCCCTCGGACGCCAGGTCGGAACCCGACCACTCGTCGAAGTCTCCGGCCACGGCGACCGCCGTGGCGTGGGGCGCCCACACCCGGAAGGCCGTGCCGTCCTCGTGCAGCATCGCGCCCATTCCGGCCCGATGCTCGCCGCCGTCACCGGTCGAGTCCTCATCGCCGCTCGTCATTGCATGCTCCACGTTGGTCCGAAGTTGCGAACGAGGGAGCATATGGAGTGCGGACACGGAGTCGTGACCACCGACCGCTGCCGTCCCATGGACGGCCCGTCGTCGATGACAGTGGCGCCCGGATCGGCCTCGCGTACGTCAAATGACGTACGCCGACCGGGGCGTCGCCTTCCTACGATTCGCACGAGTCTCCCGCGCGGTTCCGTGTGTCATCCGGCACAGCCCGGGGAGCGTCGAGGAGCAGACCGATGGGCACCCGTGGATTCCTTCGAACGATTGCGGCCGCGATCTGCGCCGTGGTGCTGGTCATGGCCAACACTGTTGCCGCAGTGGGAGCACCACCCGAACTGTTGCAGTGGTGCCACTTCGATCGCGACGGTGGTTCCTGGATCCTCGACGAGGTGAATGTCCGAGGTGCCACCGCTGGACATGGGCGTCACGAGTTGGACGGCGAAGTCGGCACGGACGTGCCGAGCATGCCCGGCCATGAGTTCGCCGACGACTGCACGCCGGTGCTGGTCGACCTCGACCTGGACGGTGTCAAGGACGTCGTGGACAACTGCCCGGAGACACCGAACCCCGACCAGGTCGACACCGACGGCGACGGCGACGGCAACGTCTGCGACACCGACGACGACGGCGACGGCGTGCCCGACGGCGACGACGCCCATCCGCTCGACCCGACCCGGGCGGTGTCCTGCGAGGCTGGTTCGTTCGGGACGTTCACCTGCACGCCCGCCGATCCGGGCCACTTCGTCCCCGCTCCGGATGCGACCACCCAGTCAGCGTGTCCGGTCGGGTCGTTCTCGGCCGAGTCCGGCGCCACCGGGTGCACACCGGCACCACCCGGCACCTTCGTCGACACCACCGGCGCAACCACACCCACAGACTGTGCGCTGGGCACATGGTCCGACGTCCAGGGCGCCACGTCCTGTCTCGTCGCCCCCGTCGGCACCTACGTCGACACCACCGGCGCAACCGCCCCCATCGACTGCCCTGCCGGCACCTTCGCGGCCCAACCGGCCACCGTCACCTGCACACCGGCACCGGCCGGTGCCTACGTGGACACCACCGGCGCCACGACATCCACTGACTGCCCGGTCGGGTCGTTCTCGGCCGAGCCCGGCGCCACCGGGTGCACACCGGCACCACCCGGCACCTTCGTCGACACCACCGGCGCAACCACACCCACAGACTGTGCGCTGGGCACATGGTCCGACGTCCAGGGCGCCACGTCCTGTCTCGTCGCCCCCGTCGGCACCTACGTCGACACCACCGGCGCAACCGCCCCCATCGACTGCCCTGCCGGCACGTTGACCCTCGGCGTCGGGTCGACCTCCCCCGATGACTGCCTGACCGACACCGACGGCGACGGCGACCCCGACATCACCGACGGCGACGACGACGGTGACTTCCGTGATGACGACGAAGACAACTGTCCCCTCGCGCCCAACCGCTCGCAGGCGGACCTGGATGGCGACGGCGTCGGCGATGCCTGCGATCCGGACATCGACGGGGACACGGTGGGCAACGAGCTCGAAGTGACGCGGGGACAGCGACCCGACCTGTACAACGGCGTGGACTGTCGCACGGGCTTTCCGCTGATCGCGCCGGGGGCCGACCTCGAAGGTTGCCAACTCGCCAACCGCAACCTGGCCGGTGTCGACCTCACCGACGCCAACCTGGCGCGGGCGAACCTGTCGGGTGCAATCCTGGTCATCGCGACCCTCGACGGGGCCACCCTGACCGGCGCGACGCTCGAGAACGCGACCCTGGCGAACGCCAGCCTGGTTCGCATTCGCTCGACGAAATCCAACTTCGCCCGGACGAACCTCACCGGCGCCGACATGACGGGGGCGGTGCTTGGCGGCTGGCAGCTGGGATCGGATCTCGCTGGCGCCACCCTCGCCGGGGCCAACCTGACCGACGCCGACATCTCGTACATGAACCTGTCGTCCACGATCTTGTCGGACACGATTCTGGTCCGCGCCGACATGGAAAGGGTCTACATGGAGCGTGGCAACCTCGGGGGCAGCGACCTCACCGGTGCCATCGTGTCGAATGCCAACTTCCGCTGGGCCGACCTGTCCGACTCCACGTTGGTCGGCGCCAATTTCGCGGGCACCGAACTGGGCAGGAGCGACTTGTCGAGGGCCGACCTGACCGACGCCTACCTGTACAGCGCCACCGCCTCCAGTCCCGACTTCACCGATGCAACGATGGTCCGTACGTCACTCCGTGACGCAACCATGACCTTTGCCAACTTCTCAGGCGCCAACATGACGCACCTGATCGCGCCGGACAGCAACCTGCGCGGCGCGAAGTTTCTGCGCGCGAACGCCGCGTGGGCCAACATGGAAGGGGCGAACCTCGCCGGCGCTGATTTCAGCTGGGCCGACCTGAGCTATGCCATCCTGATTGATGCCAACCTCAGCAGCGCCCGCTTCATCACCTACGGCGAATGGGACAGTGGTGCCACCATGAATCGGGCGAACCTGTCAGGCGCCGACGTGACCGATGCGTACGCAATCCAGATCTCATGGCTTGGCGTGACCTGCCCGAACGGCGAGGTGTCCACCGGGTGGGCGTGCATCGGTTAGACGTCTGACTGGCATGATCGTGCAACGCATGCCGGCGTGACGGTTGCGGAATCAGCTCCACCAGCAAGGGGTGGCAACGAGCCACGTCGACCACTGGCCAACTGCATTCGGGCACGCACGCGGGCTCAGCCGATGGCGTGGGCGGCGACTTCCTCGTACAGCGGCACGCACTGGTCGTAGAGGTCGGACAGGGGGGCAGGCATGGGCCTGGTGCGCGAACCCGGCGACGCGAAGCCGGTGGATCGGTGCACTGATTCGTACCAGAAGGCGCCCCACGCACCATCCTCGGGCTTGGGTCCGGCCTGCCACGACAGCATCGCCGGATCCCACTCGATGCCGCACCGCCGGCACACCTCCTCCAGCACCGCGCTGGGGTCGGCCAGCAGTGTCGAGGTCTCCACGACGATCGGTTCCTGACCCGACGCCAGGGCTCGACGAACCAGGCGCACCTGGCCGGGCAGCCCGGTCTCGAACAACTGGGGTCGTGGGATCCCCGCCGCCAGGCTCGGGAGCATGTGGCGAGGATCGCGCGTCAGGACCACGTTGGCGAGGTCGTCCAGGAACGACTCGTCGAGGTCGACCAGGTGGTGGGCCATGTTCTTGAAGAAGGCGACCGGGGTCGCGACCGGCCCCAGGATGACGTCCTGGACGACACGGGTTCCATCGCTGTCCATGGTGGCAAGCACCTCGTCACGATGGGGCTGGTCGACCCCCGTGACACGGAGGTAGTGCGCGAACAACGGCTCGTCCCACACGGTCGTGTCCGGGCGCGACCGGAACGAGTACATCAGCGCCGTCGACACGTTGCGGGGACCACTCCACAGCGAGATCCGCGTGCTCGTCATGCCACGCTGTCCGAGTCCACGGACGCTGCCACGGCCTGGTCGTACAAGGCGCGCAGCCGCGTCGTCATGGCACCCTCCGCACCGGTCCCGATCCTGCGGCCGTCGACCGTGTGCACGGGGGTCAGACCACCGAACGTCCCGGTGACGAACGCCTCGTCGGCCTGGTAGACGTCGACCAGCGTGAACGGGGCCTGGTGGGTCGGGATCCCGGCGGCGTCGGCCACCTCCAGCACGACCGCTCGCGTGATCCCCGGCAGGTTGTGCTGCCCGGTCGAGGTCCAGACCTCGCCCGCACGGATGCAGAAGAAGTTGGTCGCGTTGCAGGTCGCCACCGCGCCGGTCGTGTCGAGCATCAGGGCCTCGTCGGCGCCGGCCTCAGTGGCCTGGATCAGCGCCATCACCTCGTGCAGTTTCGAATGGCAGTTGAGGCGCTGGTCGAGCGTGTCAGGTGGTGGTCGGCGGATCGTGGCCGTGAACAGCGAGATGCCCCCGGAACGAGCCACCGGGTCGGCGACCTTGTGTTCGGCGGTGATGACCACGTTGGGGCCGCCGACCAGGTTCGACGGATGTTGGGACGGGGTCTTCTTGTCTCCCCTGGTGACCATCAGTCGCAGGTGCACGGAGTCGTGCATGTCGTTGGCGGCAATCACCTCGTCCAGTGCAGCCACGACGTCATCACGGGTCATGCCAAGGTCGATGCGCACGGCATGCAGACCCCCGAACAGGCGGTCGAGGTGGCGATCGAGGAATGCGATGCCCCCGTCGTGCAGGCGCATCCCCTCCCAGATGCCGTCGCCCACCAGGAACCCCGAGTCGAAAACCGACACCCGCGCCTGGTCACGGGGCACGACCTCACCGTTGATCCACACCTTGACGGTGGCGTTGCGCGCGTCGGGAACTGCGTCGTGTGTGCCCACCGGGGTCCTCGATCTCGACGTCGTCCGGGACGCTAGCGGCGCGCACGATCGGTGGGGTCGGTGTGGCGGGGCACCGTCACGGGCAGCGCCGGGACCGGACCGGTGGTTGAGCGCCGGGTGGCCCGTCCGGCCCTGCCGTGACCCTGCCAAAACGGCCTCGCGGACGGCCGCCGATTAGATTGGCGTCGGCGCCAGCCAGATCGGATGCGCGCGGTGCTGACGACGCAGCGGACGGGACGGGTGGCAATGGCGGTCTTCGCGACACGGGTCGACGTGGCCAGCCAGCAGTTCCGGGACAACGAGCAGGAGATGGGCGCCCTCGTGCGTCGGCTGCGCGAACTCGAGGAGCGGACCGAACGCGCGTCGGAAGAGTCCGCCGACCGCTTCGCCGCTCGCGGCCAGTTGACGCCGCGAACCCGCGTCGCCCACCTCCTCGATCCGGGGGCACCGGTCCTCGAACTGGCGACGATGGCCGGGTGGCTCCAGGACGGGGGCGACCAGGACACCTCGGTCCCGGGTGGCTCGCAGATCGCGGTCCTGGGCTTCGTCGAGGGCACCCGCTGTGTCGTGGTCGCCAACGACAGCGGCATCAATGCCGGTGCCCTCGATGCGATCGGGCAGCGCAAGTTCGAACGCGCCCAGCAGATCGCACTCGACAACCACCTCCCCCTGGTGCTGCTCGTCGAGTCGGCCGGCGCCGACCTGTTGGGCTACCGGGTCGAGAACTGGTCCGACGGTGGCCGCATCTTCGCCCGGCTGGCACGACTGTCCGCCGCCGGCATCCCCGTCATCACGGTCCTGCATGGCTCGGCCACGGCTGGAGGCGCCTACCTGCCCGGGCTCTCGGACACCGTCATCGGCGTTCGGGATCGCGGCTTCGCCTTCCTGGCCGGTCCCCCACTGCTGGCTGCCGCCACGGGCGAGCAGGCCGACCCCGAATCGCTCGGTGGGGTCGCGATGCACGCCTCGGTGACCGGGCTGGTCGACCATGTGGCCGAGGACGACGCCGACGCGCTGCGGATCGCCCGCGAGGTCATCGCGGCCATGGCATGGGGCCGCGACTGGATTCCCGACACCCTGGCAGCCGTCGACCACGCCCGGGTCGCGCCACCCGTGCTCGACCCCGACGAGTTGGTGGGCATCGTGTCCGTCGATCCGCGCATGCCGGTGGACGTGCGCGAGGTCGTCGCGCGCATCGTCGACGGCTCGAACCTGCTCGAACATGCGCCGGGCATGGGATCGGCGACGGTGTGCATCCAGGCTTCGATCCACGGCCACGGCGTCGGCATCATCGGCAACAACGGCCCGATCACCACTGCCGGGGCGACCAAGGCCACCCACTTCATCCAGCGGTGCTCGCAACGAGGCACCCCGCTGGTCTTCCTCCAGAACACCACCGGCTACATGGTCGGGGTCGAGGCAGAGCAGGCGGGAATGATCAAGCACGGGTCGAAGATGATCCAGGCGGTCGCCAATGCCACCGTCCCCCGCATCACGATCGTCATCGGGGCCAGCTACGGCGCGGGCAACTACGGCATGTCGGGCCAGGGATTCGACCCTCGGTTCCTGTTCTCGTGGCCCAATGCTCGATCGGGCGTGATGGGCGCCGAACAGGCCGCGACGACGATGGCGATCGTGGCCCGCGCCCGGGCGCAACGAGCCGGCATCGAGGTGGACGAAGCGACCCTGCAGGCGCAGCAGGAACGGATCATCGCGCTGTACCGCGCACAGGAGTCGGCGTTCGTGACGTCAGGTCGGGGCCTGGACGATGGCGTGATCGACCCCCGCGACACCCGCGACCTGCTGGGGTTCCTCCTCGCCACGATCGCCGAGGGCGACGCTGCCACGCCGACCCCCGTCACCTTCGGCGTGGCTCGACCATGACGACACCAGCCACGACGAGCGGCACATCCCAGATCGGGGCCGGCGCCAGCAATCCACCCTTCGAGCGCCTGCTGGTCGCGAACCGCGGCGAGATCGCGGTACGCATCTCCACCACCGCCCGCGCGATGGGCATCCACACGATCGCGGTGCACACCGACGTCGACGCCGACGCCCTCCACGTCCGGGTCGCCGACGAGGCCGTGGCGCTGGGCCCCACAACGGCAACCACGGCCTACCTCGACATCGACGCCGTCGTGGCTGCGGCAGGTCGAACGGGCGCGCAGGCCGTCCACCCCGGCTACGGCTTCCTGGCCGAACATGCGGGGTTCGCACGGGCCTGTCGCGACGCCGGCCTGGTGTTCGTCGGACCATCGGCGGCGGCCATCGCTGCGATGGGCGACAAGTCGGTGGCGCGACGCCGGATGGCGGCCGCCGGCGTTCCGGTGCTGCCGGGTGACCATGCCTCGCCCGACGGCGACGACCCCGACGCAGGGGGCGCCGGCGACAGCGCTCGGGATCTGGAAGCCGCCGCCGCCCGGATCGGGTTCCCGGTGATGGTCAAGGCCAGCGCGGGTGGCGGCGGCACGGGACTGCGTCGCGTCGCAGCAGCCGCGGCCCTCCCGGCCGCGCTCGCGGCCGTGCGTCGGGAGGCCCGCGCGGCCTTCGGTTCCGACCACGTCATCATCGAGCGCGCGGTGGACGACGCGCGGCACGTCGAGGTCCAGGTGCTGGCGGACCAGTACGGCACGGTCGTGGCACTCGGCGATCGCGATTGCTCCGTCCAGCGCCGTCACCAGAAGGTCGTCGAGGAGGCACCCGCTCCCGGACTGGGCGACACCACCCGGGAGGCGCTGGCCGAGGCCGCCGTCGCCGCCGCCCGCGACGTGGACTACGTGGGCGCGGGCACGGTCGAGTTCCTGCTGGCGCCCGACGGCTCCTTGTCGTTCCTGGAGATGAACACCCGCCTGCAGGTCGAGCACCCGGTGACCGAGATGGTGACGGGGATCGACATCGTCGAGTGGCAACTGCGGGTCGCCGCCGGCGAGCGATTGCCGGCTGCCTGGACGACCCCCCAGGCGGTCACCTCCCGCGGCCATGCCATCGAGGCGCGCCTGTACGCGGAGGACCCCAACGATGCGTTCCTCCCACGGGTGGGCACGATCCACGGGTGGGACCCACCAGCCGGACGCGGCGTGCGTGTCGACACCGGCATCGCGACCGGCAGCAGGGTCACGTCCGACTACGACCCGCTGCTGGCCAAGATCGTCGTCCACGGCAGCGATCGTGACCAGGCCCGCCGGCGACTGGCCACCGCGCTCGAACAGCTGGTCATCCAGGGTGTCACGACCAACCGGACGTTCCTGATGGCCGTGGTCGGCCACGAGGCCTTCGCGTCGGGGGCGGTCACGACGACGTTCCTGGACGACCACGACATCGCGGCAGCCCGGCCCGATGCACGTGACATGGCCGCAGTGGCCACGTGGCTGCATCGCGCCCGCCAGGTCGATGCGCAGGAGCGGTCTCCCGGCCTGGCCGGCTGGAGCAGTCGTGGCCACGCCCGCACGCACCAACGACTGGAGGTGGGGGGCGACGCCTGGGACATCGAGGTGACGGCCACCCCGCACGGACTCCGCGTGGGCGTGGGGCGGCCCGGCGACGAAGCCACAGCCACCTTCGAGTCTGACGACCGGGACGCAGCGACGCACGACGACACGGGCTTCGCCGGGCTGGCAGTGACGGCGCGGCGACCGAACCCGGACCGCGTCCTGGCCCACCTTCGCCACGTCGACATCGACGCCACCGATGTCCTCCAGGCGCCGCCCGCGTCACGCCGCGAGCGCGGGACGGGCATCGTGACCGCGCCGATGCATGGCGTGATCGCATCGGCAGCCGTCAGCGCCGGGGACAGCGTTGCCGTGGGCGACGAACTCGTGACCCTCGAGGCGATGAAGATGGAGCATCCGCTGCGGGCACCGATCGAGGGTGTCGTCACCGAGGCCGTGGCGGCCGGTGCCCAGGTGGCCATCGACGACGTGGTGGTCAGGATCGAACCCAACCCGGGCGACCCGCCAGCGGCACCAGACCAGGCCGCTGCAGGGTCGGGCGGCGCGACCGAACGCGACCCTGCCCCCGGCCGGTCGGATCGTCCGGGCGACGCCACGACCAGCCTGTCATGACGACCGCGTCGCAGGCCGGACCTGCCGTCACCATTGCCGGAGCCGCCGGCATGTGGGGTGACTCGTCCCTGGCAACCCGACAGATCCTGGTCGACGGGCGCGCGAACTACGTGGTGTACGAGGCCCTGGCCGAGGTGACGATGGCGATCCTGGCGCGAGCGCACGCCCGGGACGCCGAGCAGGGATGGGCCCGTGACATCATCGCCACGATCGCCGACAACCTGGAGGCATACGCCGCCGCCGGCATGAAGGTGATCACCAACGCCGGCGGCGTCAACCCCACCGCGGCAGCCGCGACGATCCGCCGCGCCGCCGCCGATGCAGGGATCGACGTGGCGGTGGCGACCGTGACCGGTGACGACCTGCGCGCCCGGATCGGCGACCTGCAGGACCGCGACGTTCGTGACCCCGACGACGGTGGCCCGGTGCCCGATGACCCGCTGGCGCTGCACGCCTACCTGGGTGCACGGCCCATCGCGGCGGCGCTGGATGCCGGGGCCGACATCGTCATCACCGGTCGCGTCGTCGACTCGGCGCTGACGCTGGGCCCACTGGTCCACGAATTCGGGTGGAACTGGGACGACCACGATCGCCTCTCGGCAGGCAGCCTCGCTGGCCACCTCGTCGAGTGCGGACCCCAGGCCACCGGCGGCCTCCTGACCGACTGGGAGGACACGGCAAGCTGGGTCGACCCGGGATACCCGCTCGCGATCGTGGCGCCCGACGGCCACACGACGATCACGACGTCACCAGACTCCGACGGCCTGGTCGACCCACGCACGGTCACCGAGCAACTGCTCTACGAGGTCGGTGACCCCCGCGCCTACCTGCTGCCCGACGTCACGTGTGACTGGACCAACGTGCGCGTGGCACAGGTCGGCCCCAACGAGGTCGAGGTCGTGGGTGCCCGTGGGTCGATCCCTCCCACCACGCTCAAGGCCTGCGCCCACGTGCCGGACGGGTTCATGACGACGTTCCTGCTGTTCATCGGCGGGCGCGACGCGGTCGCCAAGGCGCACCGTGTCGGCACCGACCTGCTTGCCCGCGGTCAGCGCATGCTGGCGGCGGCAGGAATGGCGGCCTTCACGGCGACGAGCGTCGAGGTGCTGGGGTCCGAGGCCACGTACGGCGCCCACGGGCGTCGTGGCGACACTCGCGAAGTCGTCCTGGCACTGGGCGTCGCGCATGACGACGCCAGGGCGCTCGGGGCGTTCGTTCGCGAGGTGCCCTCGATCGGACTGGCCGGCCCGCCGGGCGTGAGCGGGGGCGGAACCGGCCTGCCTCGCGTGGCACCGGTGCTGCGGTTGGCCACCTTCCCGATCCCGCGCGACCTGGTCACCGTCCACGTCGACCTCGACGGCCGTCCCCTGGACGGCGACCAGGCGTCACCGACGATCCCGGGCGGCGAAGGCGTCGCCGCGGCGACGGCGGCGGGCCCGTCGGACCCGCCCCGACCCGCACGCACCACCCTCGATGCTGACGCCGACCCGGGGGCAGACACCGATGCCGACGCCGACGTGACCCAGGTGCCGCTGGTGGCCGTGGCCCACGGGCGCTCCGGTGACAAGGGGGCGCACGTCAACATCGGCATCCGCGCACGGCATCCCGACTTCCTGCCCGTCCTGGCGTCCCTGACCACCGAAACCGTGGCCGACTGGCTCGCCCACCTGGGGGCCACGTCGATCCAACGCTTCGAGTTGCCCGGCATCGACGCCGTCAACTTCCTCCTGCGCGACGGGCTGGGCACCGCGAGCGCTGCCTCCCTGCGCTTCGACCCACAGGGCAAGGCCGTGGCCCAACAACTGCTCGACATGCCCGTCCGGATCCCGGCCGCATGGCGCGACCACCCCGCCTTCCGCCACCCCTGAGCCCCGCAGACCGGACAACCGCTGCGGGGTCAGGCGGGCGGTGTGATGGCCTGGTCCATCAGTTGCTGCAGTTCCTGCTGGTGCACGACGTGCGAGCCCGTGGCCGGTGAGGCCGAGGCCACCCGACTGGCGCGACGAAGGCGGCGGCCACCGCCAAGGTCGTTGCAGATGTTCCACAGGCGCCCGTCCACGAAGCCCCAGGGCCCCATGTTGTGGGGTTCCTCCTGGGCCCAGACCACGTCACCGGCGTTGGGATACGACGCCAGGATGGCGCTGATCTGGGCATCGGGCCACGGATACAACTGCTCGATGCGCACGATCGCAGCGCTGGACTCGGCTTCGTCGCGGGCTCGCATCAGGTCGTAGCCGACCTTGCCCGAACACAGGACCACGGATTGGACCTCGGCCCGAACGTCCTCGCCCTGCGCGAAGTACTTCGGGTCATCCAGGACCTCCTGGAAGGAGCCCCGCTCGAAGTCGGACAGCGGCGAGAAGGCGTCGCGGGCACGCAGCAGGGACTTGGGGGTGAACACGATCAGCGGCTTGCGAACCTCGCGGTGCATCTGGCGGCGCAGCAGGTGGAAGTACTGGGCGGCCGTGGTGGCGTTGGCCACCTGGATGTTGTCCTCGGCACACAGGGTGAGGAAGCGCTCGATCCGTGCCGAACTGTGTTCGGGCCCCTGGCCTTCGTAGCCGTGCGGCAACAACAGCACCAGCCCGGTCGTCTGGTCCGCGCCCCACTTGTCCTCGGCGGCAACGATGTACTGGTCGATGATGATCTGGCCACCGTTGGCGAAGTCGCCGAACTGGGCCTCCCACGCGACCAGGGTGTCGTGGGCCACCGTGGCGTACCCGTGCTCGAAGCCCAGCACGGCGTACTCCGACAGCAACGAGTCGTAGATGAAGAACTTGCCCTGGTCCTCGCTGAGGTGGCGGAGCGGCAGGTTCTCCTCGTAGGTCTCGTAGTCGACCTGGACCGCGTGGCGATGCGAGAACGTGCCGCGGCGCGTGTCCTCACCCGAGAACCGCACGTTGAAGCCGTCGAGCAACAGTGACCCGAGCGCGAGCGTCTCGCCCAGGCCCCAGTCGATCTCGCCGGCCTCGTAGCGCTGCCTGGCCTTCTTGAAGATCCGGTCGAGCTTGGGGTGTCGGGTGAACCCGTCCGGCACGTCGAACTGGGCCGCAGCCACCTGGTCGAGGGTGGCTCGCTCGACCCCGGTCTCGACATGGGGCAGCGGGCCCGCACTCTCCTCGGGCACGGCCGCGATCGGCGCTTCCTCGGCCTCGGCCGCCCGGGTCTCGTCGAACGCGGTGGACATCCGCTCCTCGAAGTCGCGCAGGAACTCCTCGGCCTGCTCGACCGAGATGTCGCCGCGCCGGACCAGGCGTTCGGTGTAGAGCTTGCGCACGGGTCGCGTCGACTCGATGACCTTGTACATCTCCGGCTGCGTGTAGGAGGGATCGTCGCCCTCGTTGTGCCCGTGCCGGCGGTAGGCGATCAGGTCGATCACGACGTCACGCTGGAAGCGCTGGCGGTACTCCAGTGCCAGCCGTGCGACCCGCACGACGGCCTCGGGGTCGTCGCCGTTGACGTGGAGGATGGGCGCCTGGACCATCTTGGCGATGTCCGTGGCGTAGAAACTGGAGCGGGCAGCCTCGGGCGTGGCGGTGAACCCCACCTGGTTGTTGATGACGACGTGGATCGTGCCACCGGTGCGAAAGCCGCGCAGCATCGACAGGTTCATCGTCTCGCCGACCACGCCCTGGCCCGCGAAGGCGGCGTCCCCGTGCAGCAGCAGGGGCAACACCGGATAGGTGCCGGTGTCGGCGTGCACGTCGTAGTCGTCCTGCATCGCGCGGGCGATGCCCTCCACGACCGGGTCGACGGTCTCGAGGTGGCTGGGGTTGGGGGGCATGTGCAGGGCGATCTCGTTGCCCGACCGGGCCACGTAGGTCGACTCCTGGCCGAGGTGGTACTTGACGTCGCCCGACCCCTGCACCGCGTCCGGATCGACGTCGCCGTCGAATTCGCGGAACAGCTTGCCGAGGTCCTTGTCCATGATGTTGACCAGGACGTTGAGTCGGCCGCGGTGGGCCATGCCCATGACGACGTCGTTGATCGTGTCGTCGTCGGCCGCCTCCTCCATCACCGTGTCCAGCAGCGGGATCAGCGATTCGGAACCCTCGAGGCCGAAGCGCTTCTGGCCGACGTACTTGGTGCCGAGGAAGGACTCGAAGGCGTCGGCAGCGTTGAGCCGCTCCAGGATCCACAGCTGGTCCTCGACACTGGTCTGGTCGTCGACACCCTCCAGGCGCGTCTTGAACCACTGCTTCTGCTCAGGATCGAGGATGTGGCCGAACTCGACCCCGATGGTGCGGCAGTAGGCGTCGCGCAGGACGCTCATGATGCGGCCCAGCTGCATCTTGATCGGACCCTGGCCGACGTCGACCAGGAACTCGCGATCGTTGTCCCAGATGCTCAACCCGTAGTAGGTGGGGTCGAGTTCGGGGTGCATGTGCACGTTCTTGAGCCGCAGCGGATCGAGGTCGGCGATCATGTGCCCGCGCACGCGGTACATGTTGGCCAACTGGTCGACCTTCATCTGCTTTTCGAGCAGGGCGTCCTTGGAGTCCAGTGCCGTCTGGTCGGTGCGCCACCGCGCAGGCTCGTAGGGCAGGCCCATCGAGTCGAACACGCGGTCGTAGAAGTCGTGCTGGCCAAGCAGCAATTCGTGCACGAACTGCAGGTACATGCCCGACTCAGCACCCTGGATGACACGATGGTCGTAGGTCGAGGTCAGCGTGATGACCTTGGACACGCCCAGTTGGGCGATGGTCTGGGGGTCGGCCGCCTGGTACTCGGCCGGGTAGTCGATGGCACCGACACCCAGGATCGCCGACTGGCCGGCCATGAGGCGCGGCACCGAGTGCACGGTCCCGATGGTCCCCGGGTTGGTGACGGTGAGGTTGCCGCCGGTGAACATCGAGGGTTCGAGCTTGCCGGTGCGGATCTTGCGGATGATCTCCTCGTAGGCACGCAGGAAGCCGTCGAAGGTGAGCGTGTCGGCATCCTTGATCACCGGCACGAGCAGCGTCCGGCTGCCGTCGTCCTTGGCGATGTCGACGGCCAGGCCCAAACCGAAGTGCTCGGGCTGCGCCACACCCGGGTTGCCCTCCACCTCCACGAAGGTGTTGGTCATGGCCCGGACCTCGCGTCCGGCCAGGACCATCGCGTAGGCGATGAGGTGGGTGTACGACACCTTGCCGCCGCGCGTGCGGCGCAGGTAGTTGTTGAGGATGAGGCGGTTGACCTCGAGCAGCTTGGCCGGGACGTCGCGGACCGAGGTCGCGGTCGGCACCTGCAACGAGCTGTTCATGTTCTCGACGATGCGGGCGCCAGCGCCGCGCAACCGCTTGACGTCGGACTCCTCGATCCCGGCTGGCAGCGGCGTGGAGGTGGCCGTTGGCGCGGGCTCGGGCGTGGCCGCAGCAGCGCCGTTGCCGCCCGCCGGCGCGTCTGGTCGGTAGTCCGCGAAGAACGACTGCCAGGAGTCCGACAGCTGCGAGGGATCCTGTTGGAACTGCTCGTACATTTCCTCGACGAGCCACGAGTTGAGCTCGGACTGGGAGTGCTGCTTGACCATGAGATGGGGGCCTGTGTGGCGATGTGCAGTGGTGGTGGCGAGGGTACTCGCTGCCCTGTCGGCCAACCCGATCGCACCATCGCCATCCGGACGGTCGACGCGCCCGTCGCGCCGGTCACCGGGTGTGCGCGAGCCGTCACCGCAGGGCCACGGCTGCCGGCCGCAGCGCGACCGGTACGAGCGGGCACTTGGATAGGGTTGGCGTCATGCGCACCTTCATCGCAGCAATCGTCGCCCTGGCCGCGGTCGCGGCCGCCGTGTGGGTCGGGTTCGACCTGCTGCAGCCGCGCGTCGAGGATTCCACGGTCGCGTCCAACCCCGACCAGGCCGCCCAGTTGGCAGCCACCGAGTTCGCGGCTGCATGGGGCGCCGGTGACGCCGAGGCGATGGCCGCACTGGTGCATCGCGACGACAGCGCGGGTCTGGACGAGTTCCTGGCGACCTCGGACCAGATGACGGCGGCGCTGGCGGTGCAGGAGGTCCGCCTCGACATCGACGCCGTCAGCGGCGGCGACCAGCGCCGCGTGGCAGACGCGACCGTCACGGTCACGGTGGACGTTGCTGCGCCCGCTGCGGAACCGACCGAGGCCACGTCGGCCAGTCCGGCAGCCGACACCGCGACCCCCGGAACCGCCACGACGCCCGCCGACCCCGACGCCACCGACGACCCCACGACGCCCGCGACCGATGCGACCGATGCGACCGCCACCGTCGAGGTCTCCTGGCCCACCCAACTGGCGCTGGTCGAGCGCCAGGCCGGATGGCTGGTGGTGCCGGCCCGCACGACCGTCCACCCGGGGATGCGGCGCGACACGCTGTTCGCACGCACGTCCACCGAGCCGGTGCGCGCGTCGATCCTCGACATCAACGGCACGCCCCTGACCAGCCACGCGGAGCTGGTGACGCTGGGCATCGTGCCGGGGCAACTCGGTGACCTCGCCCAGCTCGAGACCGCCTGGGGCGAGGTCCTGCCCAACAGCCAGACCCAACTCCTCGACGTGTTGGGCAAGGGATCGCTGGTCGACGACTGGTACTACCCGGTCGTGTCCATCTCCCAGGACGACGCTGCCCGCGCCTGGCCGCGCCTGCGCACCCTGCCCGGCGTGACACGCCGTGACTTCGACGGCACCACGACAGGATCGACCTTCGGCACGCACGTGCTGGGGCAAGTGGGCCAGCCCACGGCCGAGCAGATCGAACAACTGGGCGTGACCGAGGGCGAACCCACGGGTGTGTCGGGCCTGGAACTGGCGCTCAACGGGCAACTGGCGGGGTCGTCACGCACCGCGATCGCCATCGTCGACGACGCCGACGGCTCGGTGGTGGTGCCGATCCACGAGTTCCAGTCCAGCGGGTCCGGACCGGTCGCGACCTCGCTGGACGCCGACGTGCAGCGAGCGATCGAGTCCGCACTTCTGGGGGTGTCCGACCCCGTGGCCATCGTCGCCGTGCGAACCGATGGCGGCATCGCCGGGGCTGCGTCGCGCCCGGTCGAGGGATTCAACCGGGCGTTCGAGGGTCAGTACGCACCCGGTGACGCGATCACCCCGATGACCGGGATCTCGCTGGTCACCGCCGGTTCGAGCATGGATGCCGCGGTCGACTGCCCCGCGCGGGCCGTCGTGGCGGGGGCCGCGGTGGACGCCCCCGACGACCTCGGGCTGGTTGACCTGCGCAGGGCGATCGCGGCCGGCTGCGACACCAGCGTCGCGCAACAGACCCGGGACCTGGAACCAGACCAGACGACGACGGCGCTGGCCATGGGCTTCGAACAGGACCCTCAACTGCCGCTGGCAGCCACCGTGCCCACCTGGGTCGAGCCGATCGACACGACCGAGGCAGTTCGCGCCGCAGTGGGCCAGGGCCGCGTGCTCGCCACGCCACTGCTGATCGCCACGATGGGTGCCGAGGCCATCGCAGACGCCGACCTGTCGCCATGGCTGCTGCAGGACCAGGCGGTCGAACCCGCGGCGCCCACGGTCGACCTCGCACCGCTGCGCGAGGTGCTCCAGGCCGGCCTGGCACGGGGTGGCTCCGGGGCCGGGCTGCTGCCGGCGACGACGAGCCAGGGTGACGTCGCGCCCACCCCCACGGCCACTGCCACCACCGGCCCGACGCCACCCGCTGCCCAGGCCTCCCCACCCGCCGCGACACCGTCACAGGACGCCGGCACGGCCAGCCCGGCCGCCACCACGGCACCACCCGCGACCACGCCGACCGCCACGTTGGAGGGAGCCGTGTCGGGGACCGGTTCCTCCACCGGCAGCGCCGAGATCCACTCGTGGGTCTTCGCCACCGTCGGCGATCTCGGCATCGCGATCGTGGTCGAGAACTCCGACGGCGACATGGCACTGGCGCAGGCCTTGATGCAGCGGGTGGATCGCGAACTCGTCGAACTGCGCAACTGAAGTACGATTCGATGCCCTGACGGCTCGACAGGGCTGCCACGACCGCCTTCACCGGGAGCATGCCATGTCCGCCACTTCTGCCCTGGTCCTGCTGGCACAGGCAACCGCCGCGGAGGCGACGCCGGTGGGGCCGTGGATCATCCTGCCGACGCTGGTCATGCTGTCGGCAGCCGTCGCGGTCGCCCCGGTGTGGCCCTGGAGCCGCGGCTGGGGCTGGCCCATGGCGGGCATGTTCGGGGTGACAGCGGCCACGGCGGCCATGTTCACGGTGGCCTGGCTGTTCACGTGACGATCGCACCCGTCGTCGTGACGGTCCTGATCGGGCTGGCGGGCGTGCTGGTGGTGGGACTGGCGCTGCTGTCGGCGATCGAGACCCTGGTCCTGCCGCGAGGCGGCAACACGCGAACCGCGTTGGCAATGATGACGCTGACGCGCAAGACCCTGCTGGCGCTGTCCGGGCGGCGCAGTTCAGCCCGCCGCGAGCGCGCGCTGGCGATGGTCGCCCCGGTCGCACTGCTGCTCATGCCCATCGCCTGGCTGGTGCAGATCTGGTTCGGGTATGCCCTGATGTTTCGTGCCAGCGGCGTCGCGGGGGCGTGGGAGCCCTTCCGGCTGGCGGGGTCATCGATCCTCACACTGGGCTTCGCCACGGGCACGACCGCGTTCCAGGACGTGCTGACCTTCTCGGCTGCCACCCTGGGGCTGGGGGTCCTGACGCTGCTGATCGCGTACCTGCCGACCATGTACACCGCCTTCTCCGAACGCGAGACCCAGGTGTCGCTGTTGGCGGTGCGTGCCGGCACGCCGCCCACGGCCCGCGTCTTCATGGAGCGATACGCCGCCATCGGGATGGGGTCCGACGACATGGGTGACGTCGCCGAGCTCCTGTTCGTGTGGGAGGAGTGGTTCGCCCAGCTGCGCGAGACCCACACGACGCTGGCTGCCCTGCCGCTGTTTCGATCGTCGAATCCCGCACAGTCGTGGATCACGGCCGCCGGCACGGTGCTCGACACCGCCAGCCTGCTGCACTCCACGGTCGTCGCGGCGCCTCGAACGGCAGCCGCCCTGTGCATCAGGTCAGGCTTCCTCGCACTGCGCGACATCGCCAGCATCTACGGCCTGCCCTTCGACGCCGACCCGGCCCCCGACGACGCCATCAGCATCGGGCGTGCGGAGTACGACTCGGTCTACGACCAGATGGCGGCGGCCGGCATCGAACTGCGCGAGCGTGAGCAGGCATGGCGCGACTTCGCCGGGTGGCGGGTCAACTACGACACGCCACTGCTCGAATTGGCGGCGATGCTGGAGGCGCCCCAGGCCCCATGGACCAGCGATCGACCACCCCTCAACGGCCACAGCCGCATGGGACGCCCGACGTCACGTCGCTGACCCGGGCCGGCCAGCGCGGGTCGCCGTCATCGAAACGATCACCAGGCTCAGGCCACCCAGCCCGGGTCGCCGTCGTCGGTGACGATCGGCAGGTCGGCGGACTCCCACGCATGCATCCCGCCCTCCATGTTGTGGGCGGTGAAGCCAGCCCGGTTGAGGGCAGCCGTCACGGCACCACTGCGGTTGCCGGAGCGACAGATGGCGACGATCGGTTGGTCCGTCGGCAGGTCGGCGATGCGGGCGTTGAGGTCACCCATCGGGATGTGGACGGCCTCGGCCACGTGACCTGCGTCCCACTCGTCGTGCTCGCGCACGTCGAGCAGGAAATGGTCGTCGATGTGGCCGTGGGCCTGTGACGGGGTCATGGTCTCTCCTGGCGGCGCAGCTGCGGGTTGGGCACGGGCAGCATAGGCAGCCACGGCGAGTCGGCGACGAGCGGCCCGGCCGTTGGTCCACGGTGAACTCGGTCAGCTGTGGACAAGGACGTGGACAACCGCCTCTACCTGCTGTTGAGAAAGTGTGGAAACCAAACTCTCTCACCCTCAAGGAAAGGTTGATGCAGTCGCGCCAGTTCGGATCTTCGTCAGGGTTTGGAGACCGAAACTCGCAACAGCCGTGCTGAAAGATGGTGCGTGAGCCTGGGGACAACCTCTGTGGCCATCCACAGGTCGTAGTCCACTCGATCTGGGGAGAACCGGTACTCGCGACGCACCTGCAGGACCTCGACAGCCGTTTTCGTGCGGTGCACGGGCCCGGCCACGCGAAGCGTGCCATCCTCGAGCGTGCCCGACGAGGTCTCGGCCAGTCCCGTCGGCTGGGCAATGACCCATTCCACGGCGCCCGCGCCGCACCACCGCAGCCACCCGACCTCCATGTGCATCGGCCCCTCGGGACCCCAGGTGCGCTGACTCGTCGAGCAGAACGGCTTGGGCGTGGTCGCCACGACCAGTTCCTCCTCGTAGTCGAAGTCGGCGATCGTCGGGAAGTGGCCGTGGCCACTGCCCCGCCAGGTCCCGACGAGCGGGTGGAGTTGCGGCAGGGTCATCCGTGGTCCTCGCTGTCGCGGTCGTCACCGTGCTGGTCACCGGTGGCGTCGTCGTCCTCGTCACGGTCGTTGTCCTCGGCCGCCACGGCCACGGTCCAGCCATCCGGGTGCGTGACCGCCAGGTGCAGGCGCCACCCGTGCTGGCCCCCGTCGTCGAACTCGTGGAACTGGCAGTCCTCCAGTTCGAACTCGAGTTCGTCGGGATCATCCCAGTCCGCCAGTCGATCCCCGACGAGGGTGCGCATGGCCCACCATGTCGCCGACCGTCCTGCGGCCAGGCCACGCCGGCGCCCCCGCGCACCGCCGGAGGCCGCGGCCCAGGTCATCCACGCCATGGCATCGACGAGGCCGATCCTCCGCATCCGGACCGGGCCCGCCACCAGGGCCGCGATCGCACCCCCGGCATCGCCGTCGACCACGATGGCGTCGGCAGCCCCGGTCGATGCGGTTGCCCATGGCTCGACGAGTCCCAGGAACGCGGTTTCGACCTGGTCGTCGGGTACCTCGGGCGCCGGGGCGGCGGCCAGGTCGACCCAGTTCCCCGCCTGCGTCCGCGACGGGGCAGGAACCAGGACCTCGGCTGGTCGATAGGTGGCCACGGGCGCCACTCCCTCCCACGGTTGCCACTGGGCGGGGACGTCCAGGTGCACCACCTCAGCACGTTCATCCTCCCCCAGGTCCTCGCCGCGAGCGATGCGCTCGACGGCCACCACCCCACGCACCGGCCCGCCGGGCAGCGCATCGGCCACCTCGCCCCAGGCATGGTGCTGGGCCAGCACCTCGGTGAGCGGTCCGAGCGTGTGTCGATCGTGGCCGGCCAGCGTGGCCGGCACCGCCAGGCCGACTGGTCCATCCAGGGCCAGCCGGTAGCCGGCGTAGGCCGCCGGGCCCCACAACTGCCGCCCAGTGCGATCCAGCGCCTCGATGGCACCGATCCGCAGGGCCTCGACTGCCGCCCAATCCTCGCGCGAGGCCCGGGCATCGACAGCGCGCACCAGCTCGTCGAGATCGCCCCGATGCAGCAGGCCCGCCAGGTCATGCATCAGGTGTGCCTTCGATCTGGGGCGAAGCCGAGACAGGTCATGAACCCTGCCACCGGGCCACGGGAACCTCGACGTCACTCCACAGCCTACGACGGCCCCGGCATGCCACGGTCGGTCTAGCCTCGCTGGTCAGCGCCACCTCGAAAGGCATGCCCTGTGGCCCAGTCCCTGCTCGTCATCCACCACGATCCGATCGTGGGCCTCGACCGTCTCGAACCATCGCTGACCGCGCGCGACCTCGACCTCACCCATGTCGATGCCACGACCGACGACCTGCCCGATCCGGCTGCCCACGACGGGGTGTTGATCCTCGGCAGCCGGGAAAGCGTGGCCGACCCCGATGACCTCCCGGCGTTCGTCGAGCCAGAGCTTGCCTTCCTCCGGGCGGCGGCCGACGCCGAGGTGCCGGTGATGGGCATCTGCCTTGGTGCCCAACTGCTCGCACTGGCCCATGGCGGCACGGTGTCCAGGCGCGAGACGCCCGAGGTCGCCATGGTGGCCGTGCACCGGACGACGCCCGGTACCACCGACCCGGTGACGGCCGGCTGGCCCGACGGCGCCCCCAGCCTCGCCCACCACAACGACGAGGTCACGATCCTGCCCGAGGGCGCCGAACAGCTGCTGGTGGGCTCGGACGGCCCCACGATGTGGCGACTCGGATCCGCCCACGCGACCCAACTCCACCCCGAGGCCGGGATCGAGACCCTGGCGCGGTGGAACGAGGAACTGGACCCGGAGATGCCCGACCGGGCCGGCGTGGATCTCGAGACATTCATGGCCCGTGCCACAGCGCTGGACGGTCAGGCACGGGCGGCGGGCATCAGCCTGATCATGCGCTGGGTCGATGGCCTGGGCTGACCCGCCACCGCATCGAGGGTGGCGGTGCCGAGTGACAGCAGTCAGTGCCGGTGGCGCGCCCTCGAGGTCTCAGCCGCCGGCAACGGCGGGCACGAGCGTCACGATGTCGTCCGCAGCCAGGGGCACGCCCATGCCCCCGATCGACCGCACGTCCTCCATGCCCACGAAGACGTTGAGCCACGGTGCGATCCTGCCATCGACCAGGATCCGTTCGCCGATCGGCGGATGCCGGCGCACGAGGTCGTCGATCGCCGTGGCCACGTCCGGACCGGCGACCGCCACCTCGATGGCACCGTCGGCCAGGGGGCGCAGGGGGGCGGGAAGACGGATCGTGGGCATGCCACCATGCAACCACGTGAAGCGGCTCGCAGTTGCCGGGCGTGATCCGGCAGCCACCACGCGGCATCCGGCCCCACGGCGCGGCGGGCGACCGGGGCGCGGAGATCCACGCTCGGAGGCGGGTGGCTGGCGGGTGCGGCCAGCCCAGCCGCCAGGACCACGGGGACAGGTTCAGTCAGGAGGGTCGGGCGGCTGCGTGCGGCGACGATCCCGAAGCGCGCGCAGTTGCTGGCTGAGCACGGCGACACTGCCCGGCCTGGGCGCTGGCAGCGGCACGCCATCCAGGAACTGGTCGGGTTCGGACAGGTGGGCCATGGCCGGCACCCTGGTCGCCAGGACGTACAGCGTGATGAGCTTGATGGCTGCGACCGTCGGAATCGCGACCAACATGCCGACGATCCCGAACATCGTTGCCGCCACGATCAGTGACAGGATGATCGTGACCGGATGCACGTGCACCGTGCGGGCCAGGATCGACGGCGTGATCACGTGGTTGTCGAGTTGCTGGACGGCCACCATCACCGCCACCACCAGCAGCGCCTGGGTCGTGCCTCCGCCGACGGTCAGTGCCACCACCACACCGATCACGCCACCCAGGACCGGGCCGACGAACGGCACCAGGTTGAACAGCCCGGTGGCGGCGCCGATGATCGCCCAGAACGGCAGTCCGAGCAGGCCCAGCCCGACCGCCGTGGCCACACCGACGAAGGTCGCCACCAGCAACTGCCCCCGGAAGTAGGCCCCGACGGTGGACAGGATGCGTCGGCCCACGTCCATGACCTCACCGCGGTGGGCGGGCGGGATCATCCGCTGGATGCCGGACGCCGCCCGAGGAAGGTCGGCCAGCACGTAGAAGGCCAACACCGGTGCCAGCACCACTCCCAGCACCCCGGTCACGAGCGACCCCAGCACGGCCCGCACGGTGGCGAGCAGACCAACGACCTGGTCACCATTGCCCTCGACCAGTGAGGCGACCCACTCGCCCGTGTCCTGGCCATCGGCGGAAGCCGGGATCAGGCCGGACAACCCGACGGGTTCGAGCAGGCGTTGCAGCGCCTCGCGGACGCCCACCAGGATCTCGGGCAGCCCCTGCAGCAGGGCGGCGAACTGGCGGGACAGCAGTGGCACGAGCGTCCAGCCCAGGACCACCAGGATGCCGATGGCCACGACGTAGGTGATCGCCGTTGCCAGCACGCGGGGCATGCCCATGCGCGCCATGCGGTCGACCAGGGGAGCGAACAGGTAGACCAGGATCGTGGCCAAGAGGATCGGGGCCAGCAGGAACTGGATCGGTTCCCGGAAGATGGCGAGGAATCCCCAGGCCAACACCCCCAGGCCAACGAGTGTCCAGACGGTGACCAACCACCGCATCGGTGTCCGCGGCGTCGTGTCCGACTGCGGCGTGGTGTCCGGTTCCACCGCCGCCCCCTGTTCCTCCCCGCCGGCCCTGCGACCGTCGCTCAGTCCGAGCGGCCGACCAGGACCGACACGTCCACACTGGTGCTGAGCCCGACGGTGTTCGGTCGGATCGCCGACCAGCCGTACTGGTTCGCGATCTGCTGCGCCGCCTGCTCCTGACCATCACCATAGAACAGTGTCGTCTGGTCGTACGCAGTACCGGCACGTCCCTCGGCGATCAGGTCGTACCCGTCTGCCTCCATCTGGTCGGCAACCTCGCTCGCCGTCGTCGATCCATCCAGCTTGGCGTCGAGCACCTGGACCTTGATGGTGGCCGGGTCGATGCCGTTGGAGCTGGTGGGCTCCGAGGTGGGGGTCACGGGCGCCTCGGTCGGTGCCTCGGCGGCAGGCGCCGCGGGGGTCGTGGCAGCCGGGGGCGTCACGACCTCGGCGGGTGCCTCGGTGGCGGGTGGTGGCGTGGTCTCCGCGGCCGCGGGTGGCGTGGTCGCGGCAGTGGTCGGCGTGGCCGTTGCCGTCGCCGTGGCCGTCGCGACTGGTTCACTGGAGTCGTCAGGGCTGGCGCCGACCTTGCCGATCGCGAAGAACAGCACGGCCGAACCGACGACCAACGCCAGCACGGCGATCACGAACTGGTTGAGGACCTGTCGGGGCTCGGCGGCCGGGGTGTTCGACATGTGGTGGGCCTTGGCTGGGGTGGCGCGGGGCACGGCGCTGCCATGCGGGTCGGACGCCAATGTATGCGGGGGAACCGTGAAGTTGCCGCACCTGAGGACCCTCGAACGGCCACGGGTAGGATCGTGCGCCACGCCGAGGTAGCTCAGCTGGCCAGAGCAACCGCCTTGTAAGCGGTAGGTCGCGGGTTCGAATCCCGCTCTCGGCTCCATCGAACGAGCCGGAGAAGTCGCCCGATGCATCCGCCCCATGTTGTGGATGGTCGCCTCGTCTTCCTCCACGCCGACCCCGATCACCTGTTGCGCCAGGTCCAGCTGGCCTGCGACGACGAGGTGCTGGTGGCGACGCGCTTCCGCCGCGCTGCCGAGGGCTGGATCCTCTCGGTGCCGCCCCCGGACCTCCAGCGCCTGGAGTACCGCCTGCTCGTGACCAACGCAGCCGGCGGGACCGACGTGATCCTGGATCCGGCCAACCCGATCCACGTCCCCACGGCATTCGGCCACCGCAGTGTCGTGCACCTGCCCGGCTACACCGAGCCGGCGTGGCTGTCGTCCCCCCGGGTCGCGACCAACCGCACGGCCCGCCGAGTGGTGACACCGGTGGGCGAGGTTCCGGTGTCGGTGTGGGCACCGGCCCCGCTGGACCGCACGACGCCCGCACCACTGCTGGTGGTCCATGACGGCCCGGAGTACGTCGAACTGGCGGCGTTGAGCACATGGGCCGCGGCGATGGTGGCGACCAGGCAGGTCCCGACGTTTCGCATGGCGCTGCTGCAACCGGTCCATCGCGACGACTGGTACTCCCTGCATCCCCAGTGGCCCACCGCGGTGGCGGCCATCGTCGCGGCCGTGTCGCAGGACTGGGCCGTGACGGCACCGATCGTGCTCATGGGCGCGAGCCTGGGCGGTCTTGCCTCCCTGCAGACCGCCCTGGCCACCCCAGTCGTGGCCGGCCATGCCGTGGGTGGTGTCTTCTCGCAGTCAGGGTCGTTCTTCCAGCCGCTCCTGGACCCCCAGGAGTCCGACTACCCCCACTTCGACCGCATCACCGAGTGGACCGCATCCCTGGTCGGGGGACGCGCGCCCGACGCTGCCACGGCTGCCGTGCGCGTGGCACTGACCTGCGGTCGCCACGAGGAGAACCACCCCAACAACGTGGCCATGGCGCACGCGCTGCAGCGTCGTGGCCACGTCGCCACGCTGCGCACCAACGAGGACCTGCACAACTACACGGCATGGCGTGACGCCCTGGATCCCGCCCTGCCGACACTGCTGCGCCACGTGTGGCAGGATGGGGCCCCGACCCGATCCGACGGCGCCGAGCCGACCTGACCCACTCGAGGCACCCATGGCCGGACGCCGCATCGACCTGCCCGTCGAGGGCCACGACGCATCCCTGGCAGTGGAGGTGCACGGGCACTGGGGCCGCCCCGTGATCGTGTTTCCCAGCGAGGCCGGCCATGCCAGCGACTTCGAGTCCAACGGCATGATCGACGCGGTGCGAGGACTGGTGGACGGAGGACGCGCCAAGTTCTACTGCGTGGACTCGGCCGATGGCTTCTCATGGTCGGACACCTCGATCCCCATCGAGGAGCGCGCGTTGCGCCACGGTGCCTACCGGCACTGGATCACCACCCAACTCCTGCCCTTCGTCGAAGCGGACAGTTCCGGCACCGAGCCACTGGCGCTGGGGTGCAGCATGGGTGCCTACCACGCGGTCCAACTGGTGTTGCAGCGACCGGACCTGGTGCCGCTGGCGATCGGCTTCTCGGGCAACTACGACGTGGAGTCATGGCGCAGTTGGGGCCAACCCGGCGAGGCCACGTACTTCGCCAACCCGATGGCACACGTTTCCAATCTCCACGGCGACCACCTCGACTGGCTGCGCACCCACGCCAGCTTCCTGCTGGTCGTGGGCGAGGGGCCCTGGGAGGTCGACCCGACGGGTTCCCTGCCGTCGACGCGAGCCATGGCCGGCGTGATGGCAGCCAAGGGACTGCGTCACGAACTGGACGTATGGGGGCATGACTCGGCCCACGACTGGCCGTGGTGGCAGCGCCAGTTGGCCCATCACCTCCCCCGCTTCTGCTGACACGCCGACGCGGGGCCCGGGACGCATCGCGGGCATCGTCGCCGCCCCGGGCCGCGGGGTGACGTGGTTGGCCTCGGACCGGACACCGAGCAGCCGGGGCGATCGGCGGCAGGACGCCATCCGGGAGGGCATCCTGCTGGACGTACCGGTGCCAGTGCCGGCTCGAGCGAAGGCGACGACATGACGGACGTGAACGAGCACCTGGTGGGCCTGCTGCTCGGGACGGAGGAGGACTGGCCGCGTGCCTTCGAGACGATCACCCAGCGTCTGGGGGTGTTCGACCATGGCGGTCAGTCCCATCGCCTCAGTACCGAACGAGTGACGATCGAGCCGTTCTCGCTGCGCGCGCACCCGCGTCACGACCTGGTGATCGACCGGCTCGCGCACTGGTACTACCACCCCCGTGAGTGGCTCAAGAAGGTCGTCCTGATGGACGACGTGTACCTCCTCAACTCGCCCTTCACGTTCCAGTCGATGGAGAAGCACGCCGCCTACTGCGCGCTGCTCCGACTGGGCATGAAGGTGCCCGAGACCGTCCTGGTGCCCTACAAGAACCCCGTGGACAACGTGCGATGGCCCTACACCGCCGAGCACTACAACAAGCCCTTCGACCTCGAAGCACTCGCGGACGAACTGGGCTATCCGATGTTCATGAAGCCGTTCGACGGGGGCGGCTGGCGTGGCGTGTCACGCATCAGCGACGTCAACGACCTGCGGGCGGCCTACGACGAGTCGGGTGAGATGCTGATGCACCTGCAGGCCGCGGTGGAGCCCTATGACGTGTTCGCCCGCGCGTTGACCATCGGTCCCGAGACCATGGTCATGAAGTTCCAGCCCGACGAACCGATGCACGATCGCTACGCCGTCGACCACGACTTCCTGGGCGCTGCCGCGGGCCAGGAGGCCATCACCATCGCCCAGACCGTCAACGCCTTCTTCCGATGGGAGTTCAACTCCTGCGAGATGCTGGTCACCGGCGACGACGTCATGCCGATCGACTACGCCAACGCGTGCCCGGACGTCGCGGTCACCTCGCTGCACTACTACTGGCCGTGGGCGATGGCGGCACTCGTGCGCTGGTCGGCCTTCTGCGCCGCAACCGACCGACCGATGCGTGCCCACGTCGACACGACGCCCTGGTTCGCGATCGCCGACGATGCCGACAAGACGCACCAGGACCGCCTGGTCGCATACCAGGCGCTCGCGGACGACTACTTCCAGCGGGACCGCTACGACGAGTTCTGCGCGACGGCCATGCGCGACGTGGACGCGATCGTGCACGAGTGGATCGGGTCGAGCGACTTCGACAACCTGTTGGTCTCGACGGTCGCCGCCACGTACCCCGAGCACGAACGCGAGCAGTTCCTCGGCCACTTCCGCGGACTCGTCGGCATGTGGCACGACGACTCGGTCACCGGATCGACGACGACCACCGATGCGTGACGGGCGTCACATGGTGACGGCGGCGATGGCCCAGACGAAGACCGCGCTGGCACCCGCGGCGAACTCGAAGGCGATGCCCTTGCCGATCCCGGCCAGCAGTCGCCGGGTGGACGCCCACGCGGCGCCGTGCGTGCCCCGATCGAGGCGCTCCCCCAGGTAGATGCCGACCACGAACCCCAGCACGAGTCCGACGATCGGGACGACGAAGAACCCGATCACGGCCATCACACCGGCCAGGATCCACGTCCGGGACGACGCCTGGGTCTCGGCCAGTTCGCGACCGGGAATCCGGTACTTGATGACGGTTCCGGCCGCGAGCAGCGCGATCATCACCACGACCACGCCCCATGCCTGCCACGTGCCCACCTCCAGGGCCCAGACCACGCCCGCACCGGCGATCAGGATGAGGCCGGGCAGGACCGGCAGCAGGACGCCGACCAGGCCGATCGCCATCACCACGCCGATGAGGAACTCGCCACCCCCGTTCACGACGCGCGTCCGTGGCGGGCCCGGTCGATGGCGTACAGGGCCATTGCCGCCGCCACCGAGGCGTTGTAGGAATCCACGTGGCCGCGCAGGGGCAACTCGACCAGGACGTCACACCGCTTGCGGGTGAGCGTGCGCAGACCGGCACCCTCGGCCCCGACCACGAGCACCAGGGGCTCGGTCGCCAGGGGGCTGTCGGCAACCTGCTGGCCGGTCCCGGCCTCCAACCCCAGCAGCCACAGTCCGGCGTCACGACACTGCTCCAGCGACTTGACGAGGTTGGTGGCCGACACGACCGGCAGGTGGGCCAGGGCACCCGCCGCGGCCTTCTCCACCGTTGGCGTGATCGAGGCAGTGCGTCGTTCCGGCAGGATCAGGCCGTGCGCGCCCAGGGCCTCGGCCGTGCGCGCGACCGACCCGACGTTGTGGGGGTCGGTCACCTCGTCGAAGGCGACCAGCAGGGTGGGCTCGTCCCGCGTGCGGCCCAGCAACTCGTCCAGTCCCACGAACGGGAAGGGCGGGGCGAGGGCGAGGACGCCCTGGTGGACCTGGCCGGGAGCCAGGTCGTCGGCATCGTCGCGGTCGATGGCCTCGATGCGGATCCTGGCAGCCTCGGCGAGCGCCACGACCTCATCGACCGCGTCCGACGAGGAGCGATCGACCAACAGGACGCGATCCACCTTGCGACCGGCCCGCAGGAGTTCCCGGACGGGATGGACACCGACGACCACCCGGCCGCGGTGGGAACCCGGATCGCTTCGGCGCGCACCCTGCGATCCGCGTCCGCCGCCACGGGTGCCCCGGGACTGCGGACCGGATCCTCGGCCACTCATGAAGGTGCTTTGGAGCCGAGATACCAGCGGCTGCCCCTGGGCCGGTCCTCGATGACGACGCCGGCGGCCGCCAACTGGTCGCGAATGCCGTCGGCGCGTGCGAAGTCCCGGTCGTCGCGGGCACGAGTCCGCTCCTCGAGCAGGTGGTCGACCAGCCGACCGAACCGTTCACCGAGCGCGTCGTCCACCTCGACCGCGTCGGCCAGGCCCAACCCCAGCACGTCGTCACCCAGCGCGATCACCATGCCGGTCAGCACGCCCACGTCGGATCCGGCCGTGGCGTCGCCGTTCTCGGCGGCCTGCAACCGTTCATGGGCGCGCGACACGGCGTCGTGCAGCACCGCGACGGCGGCCGTGGCGTTCAGATCGTCGTCCATCCTGGTGGTGAAGCGATCGAGGAATGGGCCTGCCACGGTGTCGTGCGCGCCGTCGCGATCGAAGTCGATCGGGGGGAAGCCGGTTGCGCGGGCGGTGCGCAGCAGCGTGGTGATGCGCTCGTAGGCCGCCTGCGACTCGATGAGTCGATCGGTGTCGTAGGTCAGGGGCGAGCGGTGGTGGGCCGACAGGTACCACAGGCGCAACGGGCCGCGACCCCATTCCTCGACCGCCTCCTCGATGCCCACGACGTTGCCGATGGACTTGGACATCTTGTCCTCACCCATGCGCAACATGCCGTTGTGGACCCAGTACTGGGCGAACGGCTCACCGGTCGCTGCCTCGAACTGGGCGATCTCGTTCTCGTGGTGTGGAAAGACCAGGTCGAGGCCGCCGCCGTGGATGTCGAAGTTCGCACCCAGGTGGGTGCTGGCCATGGCGGAGCACTCGATGTGCCAGCCGGGCCGGCCGGGCCCCCACGGGGACGGCCACGACGGCTCGCCGGGCTTGGCCGCCTTCCACATGGCGAAGTCGATCGGGTCGTCCTTGATGTCGGCACCGACGACGTCCTCGGCGCCGACCTCGTCGTCGACGTCCCGGTTGGACAACTTGCCGTACTCGTCGAAGCCGCGGACCCGGAACAGCACGTTGCCGTCGACGACGTAGGCCTTGTCCTGGTCGATCAGGCGCTGCATCAGGTCGTGCATCTCGAAGATGTGGCCGGTGGCCAGCGGTTGCACGTGCGGCGGCAGCAGCCCCAGCATGTCCGCCGCGCGGTTGAAGGCGCGGGTGTTGGTCGCGGCGACCTGGGCCGGGGTCGTGCCCTCGAGCTGCGCCTTGAGGATGATCTTGTCGTCGACGTCGGTCACGTTCGAGACGAACGTCACCTCGTAGCCCGACCATGTCAGCCAGCGACGCAGGACGTCGAAGACGACGTTGGCGCGGCCGTGACCGACGTGGGGCGGTGCCTGCACCGTGGGGCCACACACGTACAACGACGCCTTGCCCTCGTCACGGGGCACGAAGTCGACCTGTGCACGCCGAAGTGTGTCGTAGAGCTGCAGTCCCATGGCGGTCCAAACGATCAGTCGTGGTGGCGTTCGTGGGTTGCGAGCGTAATGGGTTGCCGTTCGAGGGTGAGCGCGCAGGGCCACCGTCCTCGGAGCGCAGGGCCGCCCTCAGTCCGACGGTCGCACCAGGACCGTGGCCCAACAGGCGATCCCCTCACCACGGCCGATGCTGCCGAGCCGATCGGTCGTGGTGGCCTTGACGGAGACGTCGTCGAGGTGGACCGCGAGGGCTGTCGCCAGGGCCGCACGGATCGCGGGGACGTGGGGTCCGAGGCGGGGTGCCTGGGCGACCACAGTGGCATCGAGGTTGGCCACGACATGCCCGTGGGCACGGACCGCGTCCATCGCCGTGGCCAGCAGTGCCATCGAGTCGGCGTCGGCGAGTTCGGGAGTGTCGACGCCGAAGAAGCTGCCGAGGTCGCCCAGGGCAAGCGCTCCCAGCAGGGCGTCCGTGACCGCGTGGGCCAGCACGTCGGCGTCGGAGTGACCTTCCAGTCCGTCGGTGGCCGAGACCTGGTGGCCGGCCAGCAGGAGCGGGCGAGGCTGGTCACTGAACGGGTGGATGTCGAGGCCGGTGCCGATGCGCATCATGTCGCCCGTCCGTGGAGTTGCTGGCCGTCGAGCGGCTGGCCGTGCGATGGCTGTCCGTCGAGTGGCTGGCCGTGCGACGGCTGGCGTGCGGTCGCTGCGGTCGCTGCTGGCGAGCCAGGGCCGTGGCCACGGCCAGGTCGTCGGGGTGCGTGATCTTGAGGGCGAGCACCGAGCCGGGGGTGACGACGATGCGTCCCGCGATGGTGCCGTGCCGTGACCAGGTCCTCGACCAGCGCGAGGTCGTCGGTGGCGGAGTCGCCCCGCTGGGCAGCGTGCCGGTGTGCCAGGGCGAGGATGTCGCGCCGGAACACCTGCGGCGTCTGGATCCCGACCAGGCCGTGCCGGTCGATCGTCCCCGCGACTGATCCGTCGCCGTCGACCCGTTTGAGCGTGTCCGTCACGGCCACCCCGGGCGCGGCCGCCACGACCCTGGCGTCCTGACCAGGTTCGCCCACGGAGTCCGAGCCGTCAGGCCCGTGGGACGCGTCGAATCCGCGGATCGAGTCGACGACTGCTCGGACAGCGCTCGCGACGACGTCCGGTGGTGTGAGTGCGCGGGCCGCGTCGTGGACTGCCACGACGTGGGCACCCTCGGACACAGCCGCCAGTCCCGCCGCCACGGAGTCGGTCCGTGTGGCCCCACCGGTCACGATGGTCGCACCGGGGCCGGACGCGGCCCCGGCCTGTTCCTCCCAGCCCGCCGGGGCGACGACGACCAGGTCGTCGATGCCGCCACGCCGGAGCGCGTCGACTGCCCAAGCCAGCAGCGGGCGACCACCGATCTCGACGAACGCCTTGGGCACGTCGGCACCCAGGCGCTGGCCGGAACCAGCGGCGACGACGATGCCCACCACCTGCGCCTTGGCCATTGATCACCTTCTCGACGTCCCCGGGCTGCTCCAGTCTCCGCCATGCAACCCGATCACCGGGTTCGACACCACCCGCCCGCCCCGCTGTCGACCACCCCACTCGCGGTACCGGTCTCCATGGCCACCTCGGCCGGAGCGCTTCCGCGGATGAGCATGGCCAACTTCCGGGTCATGCGGTGACGTGGTGGTGGTGTGTGCTGTCTCGCCTCTGAGCGACAAGACGAGGCTCGCGATCACGCGATGGCGTGGTGGGTGGGGTGCGTGGCGTCGCACCTCGGAGCGACAGGACCGGGCTGTGGAAATCGTCGGACCGAGGTAGACGTGTTCGGCCACAATCCCATCATGACGACGACCCCAACCGAGCCAACCGAGCCAACCGACCCAACCGACCCAACCGACCCAACCGACCCAACCGACCCAACCGACCCAACCGACACGAATGTCCAGGCGCACCCGGTCTTGGTGACCGGCTACCTGTTGCGGTGCTTCCTCCTCCTCAGCCTGCGCCAGGCCGGCACGGTGCTGGACGTTGCGGACCTGGTCGACCGCCTCGAACGCAACGGGTTCGCGACCCGGGGGCGGCCGAGCAAGGACGTCTCGGACGCGTTGCGCTGGGAGGTGAACCGTGGCCGGGTCCGGCGACTGGGCCGTGGGAGGTACGCGGTGGGGCACCTCCCGCGGCAGACGGCTTGGCGGATGCATCGCCGGTTGGACGCCCACGTCGCGGCACGGCGACGGGGATGAACCCGGGCGATCCGTGTCTGAACAACTGGGATTGTCGCTCAGACGCGAGACCGGCAGTGGTCACGCCACCGGGATTGTGGCGCAAAGGCGAGACCGGCAGTGGTCACGCCACCGGGATTGTCGCGCAAAGGCGAGACCGGCAGTGGTCACGCCACCGGGATTGTCGCGCAAAGGCGAGACGGACCGTGGTGGGCCCCTCGTCCGGATCGGGACTCAGGCGGTGGCGGCGAGCACGTCGGCAAGCAGGGCCAGGGTCGGTTGCAGCGCCAGGCCGACCACCGTGGTGTCCAGGCCGGCCATGTCGGTGACGAAGGCCGCGGCCGCACCCTGGACGGCATAGGCGCCCGCCTTGCCGTCCCACTCCCCCGTGTCGAGGTACCAGTCGATCGTGGCGGGCGACAGCGGTGTGAACGTGACCGCCGTCGTCGAGACCAACGAGTTCGACTCGCCGCCCGCCGCGACCGCCACGGCGGAATGCACCTCGTGGGTCCGACCCGACAGCGAGACGAGCATCGCCCGGGCATCATCGCGATCCCGGGGTTTGCCCAGTGGCACGCCGTCGAGCGCCACGACCGTGTCACCGGCCAGGACCACGTCGGTGGTTGCCGCACGACCCGCAACCTCCGCCGCCTTCAGGATCGCCAGTCGCCGGGCCATCGCGACCGGCGACTCGTCGGGCAGGCCGGTCTCGTCGAGCCCTGGCCGGGTCCACCATCGGCTCCAGGCCGACCCTGCGGAGGAGTTCCACTCGGCGCGGCGACGCTGATGCCAGCACCAGGCGTCGACCGCTGGCGGCCAACAGGGCTGCCACCGGATGGGGGGCGGGGGTGGACATGGAGATCTCCAGGGATGCGCGGCTGCTGCGAGCGGACTGCTGCCAGCGGGCTGCCGTCGGGAGGCGTCGAACTCAGCCGCCGGACACGACCGCGGCAGCCTCGGGAGCCAGGGTGGCAAGGTCCCAGTCGGCCTCGTCACGATCCTCCAGCCAGCCATGCGGCAGCGGCACCTTGCGAGCCGACGTGGTGTGACCACGCTTGGCGCGCCGCACCTCCTCGGGGAAGGCCATGGAGCGATCCAGCCCCGCCAGCATGGTCGCGAACTCGTCGACCGACCCGACCTGGTTCAGCCGACGTCGCAGGTCACCCCCGACCGGGAAGCCCTGCAGGTACCACCCGGTGTGCTTGCGGATCTCGCGGACGGCAACCTCTTCGCCGAACAGTTCGACCAGTCCGTCGAGGTGCTCGGCAAGCATGTCGGCGACCTCCCCCAGGGTGGGCGGAGCCGGGACGGGACGGCCCGTGAAGGCCGCCTCGAGATCGCGGAACAACCACGGTCGACCCAGGCAGCCGCGTCCGACGACGACGCCGGCACAGCCGGTCCGTGCCACCATGTCCAACGCGTCCGATGCCTCCCAGATGTCGCCGTTGCCCAGCACCGGGATGTCGACGGCTGCGACCAGGTCGGCGATCGTCGTCCAGTCTGCGCTGCCGCCGTAGCGCTGCTGCGCGGTCCGGCCGTGCAGGGCGATGGCGGCAGCGCCGCAGTCCTGCGCGACCCGACCGGTGTCCAGGTACGTGACGTGGTCATCGTCGATCCCCACCCTGGTCTTGACCGTGATGGGCACGTCGCCGGCCGCCTCGACGGCAGCGGTCACGACCGCAGCGAGCCGTCCGATGTGCCATGGCAACGCGGCGCCACCCCCGTGACGCGTGACCTTCGGAGCCGGACAGCCGAAGTTCAGGTCGATGTGGTCGACCCGGCCGCCATCCTCGCCGTCATCGACGAGCAGGGCCACGGCATCCCGGATCTCGAACGGCTCGACGCCGTACAGCTGGATCGAGCGCGGTGACTCCTCGGGGCCGAACGCGGCCTTGTAGGCGGCCCGACGATCGCCCTCGACCAGCCCCCGGGCACCGACCATCTCGCTGACGTAGAGGCCACCACCGAACCGCCGGCACAGTCGTCGGAAGGCGACATTGGTCACCCCGGCCATCGGTGCCAGCACGACTGGCGGGTCCACCGTGATGGGCCCGATCGCCAGCGGCGGGAGCAGCGTGGTTGACACGGTCCCTCCGGTGCGTCGGGTCACGGGGTCCTGGCGCCCGGGCCAACGGCGCATCCCCGCTGGGACGGGATCAGGCGGTGGCCGGCTCGAGGCCGTGCGACTCCACCATGATGCGGGCCAGCGCTGCCTCGGCACCGGCCTCGTCGGTGCCCATCGCAACCGACAGCTCCGACAGCAGCAGCTGCTTGGCCTTGGCCAGCATGCGACGTTCCCCCGCTGACAGGCCCTTGTCACCCAGCCGTGTGGCGAGGTTGCGCACCACCTCGGCGATCTTGAAGATGTCGCCCGACCGCAGCTTCTCCTGGTTGGCCTTGAAGCGCCGCGACCAGTTCTTGGGCGCGCGCTCCTCCGGTGATCGCAGGATGTCCAGCACCTGCTCCACCTCTTCCTTGCTCACGATGTCACGGATGCCGACGTCGCGGTAGGAATCGGCCGGGACCATCAGGGTCAGGTCGCCGTAGGTCAGGCGCAGCACGAGGTAGTCCCGGGTCTGGCCGCTCAACTCACGCTGTTCGAGCGACTCGACCACGGCGGCGCCGTGATGGGGATGCACAACCGTGTCACCGATGCGGTAGGACATTCGCAACTCCTGTGGGAGGTTGGCACGACCGGCGGGCAGCGGACGAACTGGGCATTGCCGAGGCGACGGACGGCTGCAGCGGAGGTGGGACCGGGGGGCGACCGGGCAGGGCCGCGGTCGGGACCGCACCTGCGCACATCACGTCGGCAACACGGGCTCCTCCACGAACTTCACTGTCCATGCCGGGCCGGGCAAGGTGCCAACAGAGTACCCCAGCATCGAATCGATCAATCCTGTCCGGTCAACTCCACCGAACACCCACGACCACGCGTTCTTCACCACTAGGTTGCCGAGACGGCCCACTCGAAACCGTCACGCTTCGGTGCCTCCACCACGACCCGGGACATGCCCATGACCGACGACACTCCCGCGACGCCCACCGACCCTGCGCCGGGCGACGACGCTCGCGCCGGCGATCCCCCACCCGACGAGTCCGTCGGCTTCACGCCGCCGTCGCCCGACCACCTGCCCGGCACGCTCGACCTCGGTGCCTTCTCCATCTCGCTGGACGTGGCCGACCTGGAGGTCAGCGCGCGCTTCTACGAGGCGCTGGGCTTCGTCGCCACGGGCGGATCGCTGGAGGACGACTACCTGATCCTCAAGAACGGCGAATCCACCATCGGGATCTTCCACGGCATGTTCGAGGGCAACATCCTGACCTTCAATCCGGGCTTGACCAACCGGATGCAGGTCGTCGAGGACTTCGTGGACGTGCGAGACATCCAGCAACGCCTGGAGGCTGCCGGCCTCGAACTGGACCAACGAGTCGACCCGGACGTCCGCGTCGGGACCGGCATCGATCACGCTGGTCGACCCCGACGGCAACCCGGTCCTGATCGACCAGTTCTTCTGAGCCACCGGCTACCCGGGACAATCTTCTCGAGCCACCCGGTGGCCGGGGCGATCCGACGTGTCCGGTCGACCGGATTCAGTCGTAGCGCAGCAACAGGTTGGCCTCGGCGCGACGGCGCAGCGCGTCCTGGATCCGTCGTGCGCGGGTCTCACCGATGCCCTCGACCTCGATGAGGTCGTCGAGGTCTGCGTCCATCACGCTGCGCAGGCTGCCGAAGCTGTCGACCAGTCGCGTGATGATGTGGCTGGGCAGGCGTGGCACCCGCGACAGGAGTCGGTGGCCGCGTGGCATCACGGGACGGTCGATGGCCTCGACGTCGTAGGCCAGGGCGGCCGTCACGTTCGACAGCGACAACAGTTCCTCGGTGTCGTAGGAGTCCAACTGCTCCAGGACACTGGACAGTTGCCGGCGTCGGTCACCGAGGTAGTCCTGCACGATCAGGGCGCGCTCGTCCTCCACCGACGACATCAACTCCTCCAACTGCAACTTGATGAGGCGACCCTCGGTGCCCAGTTCGATGATCTGGTCCTGGATCTCGGTCGCGATGCGACGCACCATCTCGGCGCGCTGGATCGTCACGACGACGTCGCGCAGGACCACGGCGTCCTCGATCTCACGCGCGGAGAGGTTGGAGGTGACCTCGTCCAGACGCGCGCGGTAGCGCTCGAGGGTGGACAGGGCCTGGTTGGCGCGAAACAGCAGGTTGGAGACGGGTTCGACGACGTGGCGTCGGTCGCCCCAGTACAGCGTGACGCGGCTCATGGACTCGGACACCGAGATCACGGGCACGTTGAGTTGGCGCGCGGAACGCTCTGCGGACCGGTGGCGGGTGCCGGTCTCCGACGTCGACACCGATGCCTCCGGCACCAGGTGCACGTTGGCGCGCATGATCCGCGATCCCTCGCCGTCAAGGATCAGGGCGCCGTCCATCTTGGCGAGTTCGGCAATGCGCTGCTCGGTGGCGGGGATGTTGATGACGAACCCGCCCGAGATGATCTCCTCGACCGCGTCGTCGTAGCCAAGCACGATCAGTGCACCCCGACCAGCACTGATGACGCGCTCGATGCCGTCCCTGATCACCGTTCCCGGCGCCAACGACGCCAGGATGCGGTTCAGGTCCTCATCTCGCTGGAGGTCCATCGCCACGTGTCATCCCCGTCCTGGTCGATGCCCAGGATGCCGTCGGGAGGCATCCATTGGCAGCATAACCGCGATCGTTGCCCGACCGGCCCCACTCCGGCCCGTGGCGGACGCCGAAACCCCGGCAAGGCCGACCGGCCAACGGCAGGCATCGCCAGTGCGGTCAGGCGGGTGCCCACGACCGTCGCATCCAGGCATCGAGAGCCACCTGGTCGTCACCGTCGATGCGATCGACGGCCAGCGCCACCGCCATCACGTCGTCGAGGAAGTCCTCGTGGGCACCCCCCGCCGGGTCCTCCATCGTGTCGGCCGCGTGCACGATCACCAGGCGGGCGGCTCGACCGGATGCCTTGACGCGCAGCACGCGACCCAACCGCTGCACCATCTGGCGGCGTGACCGGAAGGCGGCCAGCACGACGGCGACATCCGCGTCGGGCACGTCCACGCCTTCGTCCAGGACTCGGGGTGCCACCACCACCGGGAGGTTGCCGTTGCGGAACTGGGCCATGCGGATGCGGCGCTTGTCGGCAGCCAACCCACCGTGCAGTTCCTCGGCCATGGGGCCGTGGCGGGAGATCGTCCTGGCGGCCAGTTCGGCCTGTTCGACCGTGTCGCAGAACACCAGCGTCCGATGGCCGTCGAGGTGGGGGGCGATCGCCGCGGCGACGGTGAGTTTGCCGGCGGCCTGGGCGGCCACGTCCCGGCGAGCGCGCAGGCGCACCAGGTAGTCACGCGCCGCCACCACCACCGGATCGTCACGTCGTCGTCGCCCCGTGTCACCATCGGCGACGGCGTCGATGGCCGCCCGCAACGTGTCCCGCGGGTGACGCGGCATCCCGTGCTGCGACAGCAGCACGCCGCGGGCCCGGCGGGCGGCACGATCGGCCTCGTCGTAGCGACGGCGCTCGTCGTCCTCCAGCGCGGTCGACACCAGCGCGACCGCGAACGGGGCGATCACGCCGTCGCGGGTTGCCTGGGCATAGCCATAGTCGGCGACGACACCACCGAAGTAGGGACCCAGCACGTCGGCGACCCCGTCGTCACCTCGTTCGTACGTCGCCGTCAGGGCCAGGCGCATCTCGAAGGAGTCGCGCAGGGCCCGGGCCCACGTGGGCGCGCCGTAGCGATGGGCCTCGTCGGCCACCAGCAGTCCGAGTTGGCCGTCACGCGGCGAGATCGGCACGGCGGCAGCGGAGTTCGGGGTCGCCACCACCACGTCGTGGCGCGAGAAGTCGTCGTCGCCCCCGCCGCCCAACCGCCCGACCTGCGCCGTCGGCGCATGGCTGGCCAACTCCCGCACCCACTGGGCCTGCAGTTCGAGGGTCGGGACCAGCACCAGTGCGACCCCACCGCGGGCCACCACGACCCGCACGGCCGCCATGGCGAGCCGGGTCTTGCCGGCTCCGGTGATGGCCTCGACCACGCCCCGGCACCCGGCCGTGACCCAGGCCACGAAGGCGTCGACCTGCCAGTCGCGCAACTGCAGTCCGTGAAGTGGCCCGAGCATGCCGCCGGCGACATCCTCATCGCCGGCGGCATCCCTTCCGCCACCAGCGCCAGATGCACCCCGGGTCTCGGACCGTTGGGCCGAACCGCCGATCGGCACGGCCGGCGTGGCGCCCGGCGCATCGACCGGGTCGTCCTGCGGGTGCTCGTTCGCGTCGGTCACCTCACCCCAGGCACCGCACCGGTCACACCTGCCGACCCACTGCGAGGTGACATGACCGCACGCGCCACACACCCACCGTGCACGCTGGCGAGCCATCCTCCGGGCCTCCTGTCAGGTCACGCTCACGCGCCGTCGGGGACGCCGTGCACCTCGACGCTGCCCCAGCCCAGGGCCTGCAGGTCGTCTCCGATGCGATCGAGGTCGCCCACCACGACCACCACCATGTCGTCGACGTCCAGGTGCGCATCGGCCGCGGCGGCGACGTCGTCGCGCGTGGCGGCCCGCATCTGTTCGAGGTGCAGCGTGGTGTGGTCGGTGGGCAGGTCATCGCCGATGTTGGCCGCCACCACCTGCGCCAGCGATCGCGGGGTCTCCAGCGACAACGGAATCACTCCCGTGAGGTAGTCACGGGCACGCACGACCTCCTCCTGGGTGGGTCCATCCGCCACCACGCGACGCGACAGGTCACGGATCAGGTCGACGGCCTCGGCCGACGTGTCGGTCTCGAAGGCCCCGCTGGCCACGACGAACATGCCGCCACGGCGGAAACTGCGCAGCGAGGAGCGGACGCCGTAGGTGAATCCGCGCTCCTCGCGCAGCACTGCGTCCAGCCGGGACGTGAGCGGACCACCCAGGATGTGGGCGAGCAGGCGGGTTGCCGCCCGATCGTCGGCATGCACGTCGGGACCCGGGCCCACGACTCGCACCTCGGTCTGGACGGCGCCCGGTTGGTCGACCAGCACCACCCGACCGCCGGGCTGCAGGCGCAACGGGTCCGCCGGTTCCCGCGCCGGCGCGTTGGCCAGCAACCCATCGAAGTGCTCGGCGGCCAGGGAGGGCAGATCGTGGCCTGCCAGGTCGCCGACCATGACCAGGTCGCCCGGGCCGGTCAGCAGGCGTTCGCGATGGTGGGCCACGATGTCGTCGCGATCGAGGGCATCCATCGTGGCGTGGGTGCCGCCCGACGAGATGCTGGCACGGTGGTCGGGCGCAACGGCCACCTCACGCAGCACGGTGTCGGCGCGACCCGCGGGCGAGGCCAGCGTGCGCGTGATCCCGTCATGGCGTTGTCCGATGAGCCGGGCCACGTCGCGCTCCGGGAAGGTGGCGGTGAACACGGCCTCGGCCAGCAGGTCGAGTCCGGCCTCGAGGTGCTCGCGTGGTGCCGTCAGGCCGACCATGGTCCCGGCGAATCCCACCGAGGGTCGCCAGTCGGCGCCGATGCGATCGAGCGCGGCCGCGAAGGTGTCGCCGTCGTGGTTGGCCGTGCCCTCGTCCAGGCTGCGCGCCGTGATGGTGCCGACACCGGCGATGTCGAGCGGCTCGGTCGTGACGGGCGCATCCAGGCGCAGCACGACGGCAACGAGTTCGCGTCCCGGCAGGTCGATGCCGTGGACCCGTAGACCGGGACCCGGTTCGTCGGTGGTCACGGCCGGCATGGTCCAGGGCCGGGTCGGCCCGACCGCCGGGCGTGGGGCGAGGGTGACGTCAGGCCTGTCGACGGGGCTCATGCCACGTTCCTGTAGTCGAGGGTGGCGTGGTTGGCCGGGTCCAGGTGTGCGGCCACGGCGGCCTGGACTCGTTGCGGCGTGACTGCCTGCAACCGCTGCAGCGCCACGTCTCCGTGCAACGGATCCCCGAACAGCGTCAGGTGTCGGGCATGGTCATCCGCCCGTCCGGCCACGGTCGCGGTGATGTCGAGACGTTCCCGCGTGAGCCGCGCCACGGCACGGGCCACCTCGTCGTCGTTGGGTCCGTCGGCCGCCAGGGCCGCGACCTCTGCCTCCATCGCGTCGGTGAGTTCGTCGAGTGACTGGCCCGAGCGCGCCCTGGCGACCATGACCCCGACGTCGACGCCGCCCACCATCTCGAAGGCACCTGCCGACACGTCCTGGGCGAGTTCGGTGTCGCGAACCAGGCGCCGGACCAGGCGACTGGCCCCACCGCCGGTCAGGACCTCGAACGCGACCGTCAGCGCATCGTGGTCGTCGTGGCCGTCGGGCGGGATGCGCCATGCGGTGTAGCGCGACGCCGCCGGCACGACCTCGTCACACGCCAGGGCCGGTTGCCCCGACAACGGTCCGATGGTGCCGTCGCGTGCATCCGGGGCGTCGTGGTGGTTGGGGATCCCGGTGAACATCCGCGCCGCCGCGTCCACGGCCTGGCGTTCGTCGACGTCGCCGGCGATGGACAGCACCGCGTTGGACGGCGTGTAGTGGGTGAGGAAGAACGCATGGGCATCCTCGAGGCTGGCCGCGTCGAGGTCGTCCATCGAGCCGATGGGCAGGTGGTCGTAGGGGTGTTCGTCGGGAAACAGCGCCGTGAACAGTTGTTCCCAGGCCGTGCCGTAGGGGACATTGTCGTAGCGTTGGCGTCGCTCGTTCTTGACCACGTCGCGCTGGTTGTCGAGGTTGGCCTGGTCGAGCGCGTCAAGGAGCGTGCCCATGCGATCAGCCTCCAACCACAGCGCCAGTTCGAACGCCCGGGTGGGCACCGTCTCGAAGTAGTTGGTCCGGTCGAACGACGTCGTGCCGTTGAGGGCCCCGCCGACCGCCTGGATCTCGGCGAAGTGTCCCGCACCGTCGACGTTGCGGGACCCCTGGAACATCAGGTGTTCGAACAGGTGGGCGAAGCCGGTACGGCCCGGCACCTCGTGGCGCGAGCCGACGTCGTACCACAGTTCGACGGCCACGGCCGGGACGAGGTGGTCGGGCGCAACCACCACGCGCAGGCCGTTGTCCAGGGTGGTGACCGACGGCTCGGGGCGGGCGGCGGGCGTCTCCAAAGCAGTGTCCTCGGTGGCTCGGGCAGCGTGCACGGCGGGTCGACCCTATCGCCTCGCCGACCGAGGTCGACTCGGCCGCCCCCGGTCCTCCCGTGGCCCGATGCCGTCACTCGGTCCTGATCGCCTCCAGCGCGTTCATGCGGGCGGCACGCCAGGCCGGGAACAACGACGCCAGCACACCGGTGACCACGCCGGCGACCATCGTCACGCCCAGCTCCACCCACGGCCAGGTGAAGGCGCCCTCCAGCGCGACCCGGGTCAACGCGAAGGCGATCGCCAGGCCGAGCACGGCGCCGATCGAGGTCCCGACGACCGACGTGATCACCGCCTCGGTCCGGATCATCCGTCGCAACTGCCGCCTGGTCATGCCCACCGACCGCAGCAACCCGAGTTCCCGGGTGCGCTCGGCGATGGCGAGCACCAACGTGTTGAGGATGCCGAACAGCGCGATCACGATCGCCACGCCCAGCAGCGCCGACACGGCCGACAACAGGAAGTTGAAGAAGGTGCGGACCAGCGTGACGAACTGGTTGGCGTCGAGCAGTTCGACGCCGGCGTACTCGTCGGTGATCGCCTCGATGTCCGCGCGCACCTGGTCCTGGTCGGCGTCGGGGTCGTACTGCGCCGCCAGGCTGGTCACGGGCAGGTCCTCGCCGGACAACTCACGGGCCGTGGCAAGGTCCATGCTGGCCGGCGGCACGTCGAAGGAGAACCCCGTCAGCGCCACGACCTCCAGATCGACCGTCTCGCCGTTGAGGAACTCGACCGCGACGACGTCGCCCACCGCCAGCCCGGCGCCCAGGGCGATCTCCTCGGCCACCGTCAGGCCAGCGGCGTCGACGGCTCCCTGCTCGACGGTCAACCCCAGGACGTCGAAGGCGTCCATGTCCACCCCGGCGACCGGCAGATCCTGTCCGAAGCCGATGTCGACCGAGCCGAAGCCCACCGTCGCGTTGACCTGCGCGACGTCGACCAACCCGTCGACGTCGGAGATCCGGGTCACCAGTTCGTCGTCCAGTGGCTGGTTCGTGAACGAGGCCACGCTGACGTCGGCACCCGACAACTCACCGATCTGGTCCACGGCGAAGTCTCGCAGCGCGCCACCGGCGGACGTCGCGAACACGACCAGGAACACGCCGATGACCAGGGCGTTGGCGGTCGCCGCGGTGCGCCGGGCATTGCGATCGACCTCCGCGACGGCCAACTCGTCGGCGATCGACAGACGCGACAGCGGTCGCCGCAGCAGGCGCGCGAGCAGCGACACCAGCGTCGGTCCGGCCACCAGGACGCCCACGAACAACAGGACCGAGCCCACTCCCATGGCCCACCAGTTGCTGATGGCCGAGCCGATGCCCACGGCCACGCCGCCCAGCGCCATGGCAGCCAGGCCGATCAGGCCGCGCACGCGACTGACCGGCTTGATGGTCGGGTCGGCATCACGCATGGCCTCGACCGGTCGGGTCCGCGATGCGCGCCAGGCGGGGATGAACGCCGACACCATCGTGACGACGATGCCCGAGACCATGACCTGCAGGATCGACAGCGGGCCGACGGAGAAGGTGGCGAAGTTGCCCACGGCCGGCACCACCGCGATGGCCACCGCGACAAGTGCGATGCCCAGGAGCGTCCCGATCGCCGATGCCACCACCGCGACCACGAGGGCTTCGAGGCGGACCGCTCGCCGGACCTGTCGGGCCGACGTCCCGATGGCTCGCAGGAGCGCGAATTCACGCGTGCGCTGGGCCACGACGGTGGTGAACGTGTTGAAGATGATCAGGGCACCGATGACCAGTGCGAGGTAGGCGAAGATCTGGAGCCCGATGCCCAGGCCGTCGGCCAGCGACCCGGCCTCGCCGGCCTCGCGTTCGCGCAGTTCGTCGCCGGTGAGGACCTCGAGCCCACCACCGTCGAGGGCGGCGGTGGCCGTGGTCGCGGCTGCCTCGACCTCGGTGGTCACCGCGGCCACGTCGGCATCGTCGGACAGGTCGATCAACAGGATGTCCCAGCCACCCTCGTCGAGGTCGGCGACCGCGTCGCCGTCGGCCGGCGACACCAGCACGTCACGCAGTCCGCGCGCCATCACCTCGCCGAACACCGATGTCCCCACGACGGTGGCGTCGACCGGACCGCCAGCCGTGGCCAGTGCCACGGTGTCGCCCAGCGACAGGTCCAGTTCGTTCGCGGTGTCCTCGTCGACCGCGATCTCGCCGGCAGCGCTCGGCAGGCGGCCGTCGGTGATGTTCCACGTCGTCAGCGGGCTGGCCACCACGACCCAGCCGGAGGCCGGGGTGGGTGACCCTGCCACCAGACCCGGCAGTTCCACCTCGCCGCTGGCCTGCCCGATCGCCTCGTCCACGCCCTCGAGGCCGGCCACCTCGTCGACCACGTCCACGGGGACACCGGGCTCCGGCTCGAACTGCGCGCCGGGATCATCCTCGTCCAGGTAGCCGTCGACCGCGAGGTCGACGTCGCCGAGCGAGGCGATGGCATTGGATTCCAGGGCCCCGGAAAGCGAGTCGCGGGCCGTCAGCGCCGCCGACAGGAAGGTCGTGGCCAGCACGACCGCGAGGACGGTGCCAAGGAACCGAACGGGATTGGCGCGAACATTGCGCCAGGCGATCTGGGTCAGCATCAGGCGCCCAGGTTCTTCATCGTGTCGAGCACCGCGGTGGTGGTGGGATCGGCCAACTCGCCCTCGACTGCGCCGTCGCGCAGGAACACGACGTTGGACGAGTACGACGCCGCCCACGGGTCGTGGGTCACCATGACCACGGACTGGTCGAGGCGGGCCACGGCGTCGGCGAGGAACGTCATGACCGCGTCCGACGACTGCGAGTCGAGGTTGCCGGTCGGTTCGTCGGCCAGCACCAGGTCGGGACGGGTGATGAGGGCACGCCCCACGGCCACGCGCTGCTGCTGCCCGCCGGACAGCTCCGAGGGACGGTGGTCGAGGCGATCGCCCAGTCCCAGCACCCCCACGACCTCGTCGACCCAGTCGGCATCGGGTTCGTTGCCACCCAGCTTCGCGGGCAGGACGAGGTTCTCACCCGCCGTCAGGACCGGCACCAGGTTGAAGGCCTGGAAGACGAATCCCAGCCGGTCGCGACGCAGGCGGGTCAGTTCGGCATCACCCAGACCGGTGATCTCCTGGTCCCCGATGAAGACGCGACCCGACGTCGGCGTGTCCAGTCCGGCGATGCAGTGCATCAACGTGGACTTGCCCGAGCCCGACGGCCCCATCACGGCCGTGAACGTGGCGCGCGGGAACCCGATCGTCACGTCGTCCACGGCGACGACGTCGTTGCCGTCACCGCCGTAGACCTTGGTGAGGTTGTAGCAGCGCGCGGCGTAGTCGTGGCCGGGCGATTCCTGCGACTCGGCTGCTGCTGGGGCAGTGCTCATGTGGTGCCTCGACGGTGGTGGAGTCTCGGGAGGACTCGGGCGAAGGGGGGGCAACGATGTCCGACAGACTATGAGGTCGTCATGGGACCTCGGGGTGGGTGGACTCCCCCACCCTCCCCGGACGCACCCCGACCCCGGCCGGTGCCCGCCGACGCGGTCGGACGCCACACGAATCCACCCGGTCCCGCCCGTGGCATTTCGGTTCACGCGGGGCGCGCTGCTACGGCAGGCGCAGGTCGTCGCCGACCTCGATCGCCAGACCGTCCGCAACGAGGCTCGCGATCATCACCGCGACACGATCACCATCGTTCCACCCGACCAGGTCGGCGACCTCCGAACGTGCCACGTCACCGGTGCGCATCGCCGCGACCAGGCGGCCCCGTCCCTGGCGATCGGAACCCTCGAAGGCGGACTGGCGATTGGCGACGCCAGCGGTGTCGATCGCCGGGTCCTGCTCGCCGTCCGCCACGGACTGCCACGCGCACAGATCCAGGAGCCGGCAGGCACGACAGTCCGGCCCGCGCTTGGTGCAGGTCCGGGCCCCCAGTTCCATGATCGCCTGGTTGTGGCGCCACGACGTCGCGGCTGGCGCCAGCTCGTCGGCCAGTTCCTGCAGGGCGCGACGTTGCAGCGGGCGACCGGCGACGGCACGTGCCAGCACCCGCGCCACGTTGCTGTCGACCACCGCCTCGGGTGCCTCGAAGGCAAAGACCGCCACGGCACGGGCGGTGTAGGGCCCCACCCCCGGGAGGGCGAGCAGGTCGTCGAGGCTCGTCGGGACCTTGCCGCCATGGCCGTCGACGATGGCACACGCAGCGGCATGGAGGTGGACGGCACGGCGGTTGTAGCCCAGGCCGTCCCATGCGGCGATGACGTCGGCGACCGGTGCCGCGGCGGCAGCGGCGGGATCCGGCCACGTGGCCAGGAACGCCTCCCACTTCGGGATGACTCGCGTGACCTGGGTCTGTTGCAGCATCGTCTCTGCGACCAGGATCGCCCAGGGATCCCGGGTGCGTCGCCATGGCAGGTCACGCAGGTGGTCGGCCATCCCGTCGATGCGACGGCGCAGCGCATCCCGACGGTCGGGCTCGATCAGGTGATCGGACCCGGCGGCTGGACGGCTGGTCACAACTCGGCGACGTAGAGCAACCGGGCTGCCTCCGCATCCAGGACCACGCTGCCGGCCGGTCCCACCAGGACGATCGGGTCACCTCGCTGCACCGCGACCTCGGTGCCGGGGGCGATCGCAGCCTCCCCCAGTTCGTGCATCACCTCGCGATGGCTCTGCAGCATCTCCGAGATGCGTTCGAGCCGCACCCGTTCGCCCACCGAGTTCGCCAGCGTCAGCACCTCGTAGTCCTCCAACTCCTCGACTCCCGGGATGGGGTTGCCGTAGGGGGAGGTGGTCGGCTGGCCCAGGAAGTCGAACAGCTTCTTCTCGACGCGGTCCGAGATCACGTGCTCCCACCGGCACGCCTCCTCGTGGACGTGTTCGGGTGCAACGCCCAGGACGTCGATGAGGAGTCGTTCGGCCAGCCGGTGCTTGCGCATCACGCGGGTGGCCTGGGCACGACCCTCCTCGGTCAGCCCGACCGTGCGGTCTGGGTTGAGGACCATGAGGTCGGTGTCGATCATGCGCTTGACGCCCTCGGAGACGCTGGGCGCGCTGATGTCGAGGCGCTCGACCAGGCGGGCACGCAGGGCCGGAATTCCCTCTTCCTCGAGTTCCAGGACCGTGCGCAGGTACATCTCCTGGGAATCGATCAGGTCGTGGTCTGACATGCCGGCTCCCTGTCGTCCGCGTCGCATGCAGCCGAACGGCTCCATGCGGCCCCATCCTATGTCGGCGCGCTTCGTGCGACCCGGTTGCCGGGCCGCATCGCGCGGGGGCCGCAGCCGCGCGCTGACGGCCCCACGACAGGACGGTCGCGGCCTGCTGTCCCTACGCTGCCGTTGCACCCGGCGCGCACCCGTGGACCGCATGCGAGTCCTGCGCACGCCGACGCCACGACGAGCCCCACCTGCCACGAGGACGCCCGCATGGACGAGTCACTGCTCACGTTGTTCAACGACCAGATCGCACTCGAACAGGCTGCCTCGCGGTCCTATCGGCAGATGGCGGCATGGGCCGACGCCAACGACTACTCCGGGGCCGCGGCGTGGTTCCTGGCCCAGTCCGTGGAGGAAACGGCCCACGCCGACCTGTTCATCGAGTTCGTGCTCGACCGCGACGAGGAGGTGGTGCTCCAGGCCCTGGACGCCCCACGCCCGAACTACGAGGGCCTGGTGGAGGCGTTCGCGACCGCCCTGGCCCAGGAGCAGTCGGTCACCGAGGCCATCGGTGGTCTCTACAAGGCCGCCCAGGACGCCAACGACTTCCGCAGCCTGCCGCTGCTCAACACGTTCCTGCGAGAGCAGGTCGAGGAGGAGGCCGCTGTCAGCACGGTGCTCGGGGAACTGCGGATGGTCGAGGGCAACCCGACCGCCACGCTGATGCTGGACCGCGAACTGCCGGGCCGGCGAGGCGGTGGGGAGGAAGCCTGACGGCGGGAACGGGCACCGCCGCTCGATCGGCGGTGATGGGCCACGGGCGGGTCGTGTAACTTAGGTTGTCCTAACCTCATTGTCGCCGCCCACCCTCGGATGCCCCTGATGGCCAGCACCAGGACGCTCGAGCGCCGTGCCCAGAAGGCGCGGGCCACCACCATGCAGCGCCACGTGCTGGTGTGCACGGACGGCGACTGTGGTGGGGCCGCCGTGGCCAAGGCCATGCGCAAGGCCGTCGCGAAGCAGGGACTGCGTGCCACGGTCACGGTCACCAAGGTCGACTGCCTGGACATCTGCAAGGGCGGCACGGTGGCCGTCGTCTATCCGGAGGGAACCTGGTACGCAAACCTCGACAAGGACGGCGCCCAGCGCATCGTCGACGAACATCTCGCCGCGGGCCGCCCCGTCGACGACCTGGTGTTCCTGCGCAACGGTCTCGTGCGGGGCGAGTCATCGTGCGGCACGTCCTGCCACGACTGAGTCCGGCACTCTGCCGGTCAGCGCGATCGTCCACCACAGACGTAGACGACCTGGCCGGTGACGTAGGCGGCATCCGGCGACAACAGGTGCGCCACCTCCGCGGCGATGTCGGATGGTTCGCCGGCCCGGTCGAGGGGCACCTTCGCCGTGATGCGCGCCAGCACCTCCGGTGGCATCGCCGACGTCATCGCCGTCGCCACGATCCCCGGCGCGATCGCGTTGACCCGGATCCGTGGGGCCAGTGATCGCGACATCGCAATGGTGGTCCCGACGATCGACCCCTTGGAGGCGGAGTAGTTCACCTGCCCGAAGTTGCCCAGGTGCGAGCGTGACGAGATGTTCACGATTGCCCCGCCATCGACGATGTGGTCGGCCAGGTCCAGCGACAGGTCGAGCGGTGCCTGGGCGTTCACGGCCAACACCGCCGCCACCATGTCGTCGTCCATGTTGACCAGGCGGGCATCGCGAGTGATGCCGGCGACGTTGACCAACCCGACCAGCCGTCGCCGGGCCGCGACGTCCACGACCTCGCCGCGCACCGACGCCTGGGTCAGGTCGCCGACCACCCAGGCGACGTGCGCCGGCCCCTCGTCGAGGTCCTCGGGCCGCCTGATGTCCACGGCGACAACTCCCATGCCGTCGGCGACCAGGCGGTCGAGCACCGCCGCACCGATGCCGCCAGCCGCCCCGGTCACCACCACCCATCCGCGAGCGTCGTCATGATCCATTCCAGGATTCGTCATGGCCGCTGCCTGCCGTGGTGGGGGTCTCCGACCAACAGCACCTGGCCGCTGATCGTGCGCGAACCGAGCACCCAGGCGGCGGTGTCCAGCGCGGTCGCCAGCGGTCCCACCACCACGTTGGCCACCAGGCCGGCTCGATCGCCCTCGAACCCGTAGGACCGCGACGCGCCGATCAGGCCATGTCCGACCGACAGCCGTCCGACGTCATCGCCGTCGAGGTGGGTGTCGTCCAGGATCGTGACCACGTCGACTGCTCGCCTCATCGCCCCACGCGCAGCCGCGATCCAGGCCGCCAGGACATCCGCGACCTCGCTGGGTGCCACGGGCGCGTCGAGCACGGCCACCAGTGGTCCCGACTCGCCCGCGGCCAGGTCGGCGGCAGCCAGCGCCGACCCGACCGTGGCAGGATCGTCCACCCGCAGGAATGTCGTCACTTCACGCATGCTCGCCTCGCCGTCGGGGCACGCCGGTGGCCAGTCAACCAGCAGCGACCACTGGACGGCGCGACCCTAGGATCAAGGTGGGCCAATGGCCACCGGGATCCCCGACCTTGCCGCTGTTGGCTGCTCGGCGCCTGACGGAGGTGCGATGACCGAACACACGACCGTGGCGGTCGGCAACGCGCTGCTGGGTGAAGGCCCCCTGTGGGATCCGGCGCGGGGCCATGTCCTGTGGGTCGACATCGAGCGCCGCCTGGTCCACGATCTCGACGTCGACGCCGGCCGCACGACCACCACCGAGGTCGACGAGGGCGTCACCGCACTGGGCCTGACGACCGAGCCCGGCACCTACGTCGCATCCCTCCAACGCGACGTCGCCGTCGTCGACACCACGATGCGCGTCCGCCACCGCTTCGGCAATCCCGAACCCGACCGCACCGGCAACCGCTTCAACGACGGCAAGGTGGGCCCGGATGGTGCGTGGTGGACCGGCACCATGCACGACGGTGGCGGGGCCCCCACGGGTGCGCTGTACCGCCTCGACCCCACCGGGAACTGGCGACGCATCGACGACGACATCGCCATCACCAATGGTCCGTGCTTCTCCCCCGACGGTGCCTGGCTCTACCACAACGACACCGAGAACCAGGTCGTCCACCGCTTCTCGTTGGGGGATGACGGCACGGTGGGGGCCCGCGACGAGTTCGCCACGATCGGTGGCGCCGCCCATCCCGACGGCATGACGACCGATCGCGACGGAACGCTGTACGTCTGTCTGTGGGGCGGGTGGGGCATCGCCCGATTCCGCTCCGACGGCATGCCCCTCGACCGCATCGACCTGCCCATGGCGCAGGTGACCAGTTGCACGTTCGGTGGCCACGACCTGACCACGCTGCTGGTCACCTCCGCAGCCACCGGGCTGTCGGCGGCCCAACGACGTCGTCAGCCCGAGGCAGGCAACCTCCTGGCAGTCCGACCGGACCCGCCCGTTGTCGGCACGCCCGGCCACGTGTTCCGCCTGACCTGATCACTCAGGCCGGGACGGACAGCACGCCGGCGATGCCCTGGCCGACACCGATGCACATGGTCACCAACCCACGACCTCCCCCGCGTCGACGCAGTTCGTGGATGGCCGTCACGGCCAGCTTCGCACCTGAACATCCCAGCGGATGCCCCAGTGCGATGGCGCCACCGTTGACGTTGAGGCGAGGGTCGTCGTCGGCCAGACCCCAGGCACGAGTCACCGCCAGTGACTGGGCCGCAAAGGCCTCGTTCAACTCGATGAGGTCGATGTCGGTCATCGACAGACCGAGCCGCTCGAGGAGTCGGCCGGTGGCCGGGACCGGTCCGATCCCCATGATGCGGGGTGCCACGCCTGCGGTGGCGGCACCGTCGAACGTTGCCAGGATCTCGTGGCCGTGGTCACGCGCCACCTCGGCGGCCATCACCACGAGCGCCGCAGCGCCGTCGTTGAGCGGACTCGCATTGCCCGCGGTGACCGTGCCGTCGGCCACGAAGACTGGCCGCAGCCGCCCGAGTGCATCCATCGAGGTGTCAGCGCGCGGCCCCTCGTCACTCGTCACCGCGCCGCCGCGAACGGGCACGGACACCAACTCGTCGGCGAAGCGTCCACCCTGCTGCGCCGCCACCGCCTTGCCGTGGCTGGCCAGCGCGAACGCGTCCTGGTCCACGCGGGAAATCCCATGCTCGCGTGCCAGGTTCTCGGCAGTGATCCCCAGCGCGTCGGTGTGGCCGGCATCGATCATGCGCGGGTTCACGAATCGCCAGCCCAGCGCGGTGTCGACCAGGTCGGGTGTGCCACGAGGCGGCACACGCTGGGGCTTCTCGATCGCCCACGGTGCGCGGGACATCGACTCGACGCCGCCCGCAACAGCAACGTCGAGTTCGCCGACAGCCACGCGCCGGGCAGCAGAGGCAAGCGCCTCGAGGCCCGACCCGCACAGCCGATTGACCGTCACACCCGGCACCTGGACCGGCAGGTCGGCCAACAGCCCCGACATCCTCGCGACGTTGCGGTTGTCCTCACCAGCCTGGTTGGCGCAGCCGAACACGACCTCCTCGACCGCCGCCGGTTCGATGCCGGCACGCGCGACGGCGGCAGCGATCGGCACGGCGCCGAGGTCGTCCGTCCTGACCCCCGACAGGACACCACCGATCCGCCCGACCGGGGTCCGCACGGCCGAGACGATCGCAACCTGACGCATGCGGCACTCCCTCTGTGGCGACTGGCAACTGGCAACCGACGACCAGCGCAACACGGCGGCCGACGCAGCCAGTGAACCAGTCGACACGCCCAGCGCCCGCGGTGCGGCGCGACGGTGACCAGATCCCTTCGGCAACGGGCCACAAGCCGCCCCCCCACCCAACTAGGGTCGAGGTGACGGGGTGGGGATGCACCCCTGTCCGGGGCCAACGGCTGATGCGGTCCGGCCCGTCATGTCGATCACCGGAGCCTCCCATGCAGTTGCGACCACGACCCACCATCGCCCTGGCAACCGTCCTCGCACTGGTCGTCGCGGTTCCCGCGGCGGCCGACGACGGCTACCTGACCGACCAGGCGCCCTTCATCACGCTCACGGGCGGTGCGCCCGCCGGTTCGTCGGTGATCGCCATCATCAACAGCGGCGACGTCGTCGACGGGGTGGAGTTCCAGGGCATCCCGGACGGCATCGGCTTGGCGCCCGGGGCGACACCCGGCACCGTTGATGCCTACGTCGCCCACGAACAGACCACGGTGCCGTTCTTCGGCACGGCCGACTTCCAGGACTCGTCGGTGTCGAAGCTGACCCTGTCCACCTCGGATGCAAGTGTGCTCGACCTGTCGGTCGCGTTGTCGCCGGAGCTGGGGTACCTGCGGTTCTGCTCGGCGTCCATGGCCGGTCCGGCCGAGGGCTTCGACGACTACGTCTTCTTCACCGGTGAGGAGAGCAACGACATCGTCGACGTCGTCCCGGGTGCCGAGTTCGGTCCTGACCCGGCCCTGGCACCCCAGCGCCAGGGTGGATACGCGGTCGCACTCAACACCGCCACCGGCGACTCCGAGCCCATCCCCGGCATGGGCCGCCTCAACCACGAGAACACCGTGTGGCTGCCGGACTACTCGCGGCTGGCCGGATTGACCACCGACGACACCTTCGACGGCCCGTCATCGCAGTTGTACCTGTACACGGCGAACAACCAGGACAGCGTGTTCGCCGACCGTGGTGCACTGTGGGCATTCCGGGTCACGGCCACCCAGGACGGCAAGGTCGATCCCACGGATGCCTTCAACGGCGCCAACGACTACCTCGACATCCGCCCCGGCGATCGCTTCTCCGGTGAGTTCATCCGAGTGCCCAAGGACATCGCCCGTGGTCAGACCGACCTCGCCCCCCAGGCTGCCCTCGAGCAGTGGTCCAACGAGAACAACGTGTTCCAGTTCATCCGTCTCGAGGACCTTGCCTACGACCCGGACCAGCCCAACGTGGTGTACGCGGCCGACACCGGACGCAGCCGAGTGGTTCCCGACGCCACCACCGGACGGCTCGTCCGCGGGCCGGGCGGCACGGTCGGTCAGGCCGACAACGGTGCGATCTTCAAGTTCGAGATGAACACGAAGAACCCGCGCAAGGTCGACGGCTTCTCGATGGTCGCGCAGGGCGACGACCCAGCGACGGCTGCCTACGTGCCGTTCGTGAGTCCGGACAACATGGACACCAGCAGCGCCAGCCTGATGGTCCAGGAGGACACCGACAATGCCAGGATCTGGCGCCACGACCTCGGATCCGGCAACTGGACCGTGGTGGCCACCGTCAACGACCCCGGCGGCGAGTCCAGCGGCATCGTGGACGCATCCGACTGGTTCGGTGACGGCACCTGGCTCCTGGACGTCCAGGGCAGCACCTACGTGCGCACCGAGCAGGACGGCGACGTGCTCCGCAAGCTCGCCACGGGCCAGGTGATGCTGCTGGACCTGCCTGGCAGCTGACGCCCCGACCGCGATCGGTGCACCCGGGCGCCACCGCGCACGGCTCGGATCGCGGTGCCCACTGCACGCACACACTGGCCGAAAGCCCCCATTGGGCACCCGTGCCGGACCTAGAGTCGTGCGCGTGCGCCGTCCATCTCGATCGCCGGGGGCATCATGCCGACTGCTCGTCCAACCATCCGCCCTGCACTCCTGGCCGCAGTCGCCGCGCTGGTCGCCGCGCTGCTGGTCCCGCTGGCACCTCCCGGGCCGGCAGCAGCCGACCACACCGCCGACCCCTCACGCGTCACCCTGATGGGGACGCTCATGGACGAACTCGGGTGCGGGGGCGAGTGGGACGAGGGCTGCGACCTGACCGACCTCACGCTGCGCCCCGACGGGATCTGGGAGTTCGTTGGCACACTGCCCGCGGGCGGCTACGAGTACAAGGTGCGCCTCAACGGCAGTTGGGACGAGAACTACGGACTCGACGGCGGTGACGCGAACGCGCCCCTGGTCCTGCTCGAGCCGGCCCAGTTGCGGTTCACCTACGACCACGAGTCCCACCGGGTGGCGGTCGAACCCGCTGCCACACCCGCGCCGGCCGGCCCGGATGACCGCGCCCTGGCCACCGACAGCCTGCGCGATGACCTGACCCGCGAGCGGTTCTACTTCGTCATGGCCGATCGGTTCGCCAACGGCGATCCGACCAACGACACGGGCGGATTCGCGGTGCCCGAGGACGTCTCCGAGGAGGACGGCAAGTTCCACCACGGCTTCGATCCCACCGACACGGCCTACTTCCACGGTGGTGACCTGCAGGGGATCATCGACGAACTGGACTACATCGAGGGCTTGGGCACGACGGCGATCTGGCTGACGCCGTCGTTCAAGAACAAGCCCGTCCAGGGCGTCGGGGACACCCGTAGCGCCGGGTACCACGGCTACTGGATCACGGACTACACCGTGATCGACCCCCACCTGGGCACCAACGACGACATGCGTGCGCTGGTCGACCTTGCCCACGACCGCGGCATCAAGGTCTTCTTCGACATCATCACCAACCACAGCGCCGACGTCATCACCTACGACGAGTCCGCCTACGACGCCAGTGGCAACCTCCCGTACGTCTCCACCGATGACCAGCCCTACCTCATGGCCGACGGCACGCCGTTCGACGACCGCGACTACGCCGGCACGGGCGACTTCCCCGCCGTGGACCTCGACTCGTTCCCCTACACCCCGATCGTGCCGGCCGACGAAGCCGACCTGAAGGTCCCGGCCTGGCTCAACGACCCGATCTACTACCACAACCGAGGTGTGTCGACCTTCTCGGGCGAGTCGGACACCTACGGCGACTTCCCGTCGGGCCCGTTCTCGTCACTGGACGACCTGTGGACCGAACATCCTGACGTCGTCGACGGCATGGTCGACATCTACAACGCCTGGGTGACCGACGTCGGGATCGACGGCTTCCGCATCGACACCGTCAAGCACGTCAACATCGAGTTCTGGCAGGAGTTCACCGACGGCCTCATCGGCCAGGCCGACGCGATCGGCAACGACGACTTCTTCATGTTCGGCGAGGTCTACGACACCAACCAGGAGTTCGTGTCGCGCTACACGACCGAGGGCGAACTGCAGGCGGCCGTGGACTTCGGGTTCCAGGCCAACGCCACCAACTTCGCACGTGGCGGTGCCACCACGGACCTGCGCGACTTCTTCTTCAGCGACGACTGGTTCACCGACGCCGATTCCAACGTGTACTCGTTGCCGACCTTCCTGGGCAACCACGACATGGGTCGGATCGGTTCGTTCCTGGCCAACGATGGTGGCACCGAGGACGAACTGCTCAGGCGCGACGAACTGGCGCACGCCCTGATGTTCCTGTCACGCGGGCAGCCAGTCGTCTACTACGGCGACGAGCAGGGCTTCAACGCCCCGCCCGGCGTGCCCGGCGGCATCGGTGATCAGCGGGCTCGTGAGGACATGTTCCCGACGCAGGTCGACCTGTATGCCTCCTACGACCCGATCGGCACGGACGCGACAGTGGCCGACGAGAACTTCGACCCGAGCCATCCGCTGTACACGACGATCGCGGACCTGGCAGCACTGGTCGAGGAGCACCCGACACTGGCCGACGGCGCCCAGGTGCACCGCTACGCCTCCAACGCTGCCGGGATCTATGCCGCCAGTCGGATCGACCCCGACGACAAACACGAGTACGTCGTGGCCAGCAACAACGACACGGCTGCACACACCGCCACGTTCGACACCTGGACCGAGGGTGCTCGCATGGACCTGCTGTGGGCCAGCGATGGTGGCGCCGAGCGGATCCGCACCGACAAGGAGGGCCGCGTCACGATCGAGGTGCCAGCGCTGTCGACGATGGTGTATCGCGCCAACCGCAAGATCAGCAACGACAAGTCCACCCCCCAGCCCTTCTTCGCGACGGTGAATCCCGGCGACGTGGTTGGTGGGCGCGCCGAGGTCGGCGTCACCGTGCCGGGTGACGCCTTCACCCAGGTCACCTTCGCCTGGCGACCCGTGGGCGCAGACGAATGGGAGGTGCTGGGCACCGACGACAACCGGCCGTTCCGCGTCTTCCACGACGTGTCCGACCTGCCGAAGGACGCCATGGTCGAGTACCGAGCCATCGCCGTCGACGCCACCGATGACCTCGGAACGGCCTCGACCTGGGCGGTCGTGGGCGAGCCCGCGAGCGGTGGCGGCGGTGGTGGCGGCGGACCGGTCACGCAGCCGGACCGAGTCACCACGCCGGGCACCTTCCAGGACGAGGTGGGATGTCCGGGCGAGTGGGATCCGTCCTGCGAGGCGATCGACCTCGCCCTGGACGGTGAGGACCTGGTCTGGAAGAAGACCTTCGAGGGTGACCAACTCATCCCGGCCGGTCAGTACGCCCACAAGGCAGCCATCAACGGCACCTGGGACGAGAACTACGGCGTCGGCGCAGTCGCCGACGGACCCAACATCACGCTGGACGCCGATGGTGGCCCGATCACCTTCTACTACAGCCACGCGACCCACTGGATCACCAACTCGATCGAGACGCCGCACCTGTACGTCGCACCGGGCAGCTTCCAGTCGGAACTGGGCTGCCCGGGTGACTGGGACCCTGGCTGCATGCGCTCGTGGCTGCAGGACCCCGACGGCGACGACGTGTGGACCTTCCGCACCGAGCAGTTGCCGCCCGGCACCTACGAGTCCAAGGTCGCCCAGGACTTCGACTGGGGTGCGGGCAACTGGGGCGATGGTGGCGTCTCGGATGGCCCGAACCTGCGCTGGACCGTCGAGGAGGGTGAGGGCGTGGAGTTCCGGTTCACCCCACCCGACCCGTCGGCGCCGGGCGAGACCGCGCCGCTGGTCGAGGTCGTCACCTTCCCGGCCGAAGGCGGCGGTGGCGGCGGCACCGGCGAGCCCGACCTGTCCGCCCAGGCTGCGCACTGGCTGACCCGTGACACGATTGCATGGGACCTCCCCGCGGACCGCGACGGCTGGACCTACCGCCTCCACACGGCCCCGACTGGGGGGCTGTCGATCGACGCCGAGGCCGTGCTGGGTGGCACGTCGATCCCGCTGACTGCCGGCAGCGACGACCTGCCCGAGGAGTTGGCCGAGCAGTACCCGCACCTGGCCTCGTTCGCCACGTTGCAGCTGGCCCGCAAGGACGCCCGTGCCATCGACGACCTGCTCACAGGGCAGGTCGTGGTGGCGGCCTACGACGAGCTCGGGGCACTCAGGGCGGCCAACGGGGTGCAGCTGGCTGGGGTGCTCGACGACGTGTACGCGCCGGCCGCCGTGGACCGCGAACTCGGCGTGTCCTGGTCGGGGCGCTCCCCCGAGATCGCGCTGTGGGCGCCGACCGCCACGGACGTGGACCTGGTCGTGTGGGGTACTGGCGGCACCGGCAGCAAGGCGGCCGGGCCCCCTGGGCCGACGACCATCGACATGCGACGCGACGCCAGTGGCACCTGGACGGCCAAGGGCAAGCCGGGGTGGACCGGGGCCGAGTACGTGTTCGACGTCTCGGTCTACGTGCCGTCGCTCGACGAGGTCGTCACCAACCGCGTGACCGACCCGTATTCGCTTGCGCTGACCTCGAACTCGGAGCGCAGCGTCGTCGTCGACCTGTCGACGCCCGCACTCAAGCCGACCGGCTGGGACGACCTGGTGGCCCCCGAGCTGGCCCAACCAGAGGACACCACGGTCTACGAGTTGCACGTGCGTGACTTCTCGGCCACCGACGACACCGTGCCCGCGGACCTGCGTGGCACCTATCGAGCCTTCACGGTCGACGACAGTGCCGGCACGGCACATCTCGAGCGACTGGCCGAGGCTGGACTCAACCACCTCCACCTGCTGCCGACCTACGACCTGGGCTCGGTCCCCGAGCTCGACGCGGCCACACCGGACTGTGACCTGTCGTCGTTCGGCCCCGCCGCCCCCGATCAACAGGAGTGCGTCGGTGCCGTGCGCACCGGCGATGCCTTCAACTGGGGCTACGACCCGTTTCACTACACCACGCCCGAAGGGTCGTATGCGACGGACCCGGACGGGCCGGCGCGCACCCGCGAGTACCGCGAGATGGTGCAGGCCGTCAACGGCATGGGCCTGCGACTGGTGACCGACGTCGTCTACAACCACACCTACGAGGGCGGCCAGACCGACAAGTCGGTCCTCGACCGGATCGTGCCGGGCTACTACCACCGGCTCACCGTCGACACCGGTGAGATCGAGACCTCGAGTTGCTGCTTCAACACGGCGACCGAACACGCCATGATGGAGAAGTTGATGGTCGACTCCGTCGTCACGTGGGCGACCGAGTACAAGGTGACCGGGTTCCGGTTCGACCTGATGGGCCACCACTCCCTGGCCAACATGCAGGCAGTGCGAGCCGCCCTCGACGAGCTGACCGTGGCGGAGCATGGCGTCGACGGGTCGAGCATCTACCTGTACGGCGAGGGCTGGAACTTCGGCGAAGTTGCCGACGACGCCCGCTTCACCCAGGCCACGCAGTTCAACCTCGCCGGGACCGGGATCGGGTCCTTCAACGACCGCATGCGCGACGCCGTCCACGGCGGATCGCCGTTCGACGGCGATCCCCGCGCACAGGGCTTCGGGTCGGGCCTGTTCACCGACCCCAACGGTGCTGCCGTCAACGGTGACGCGGGCGCCCAGGAAGCGCGCCTCCTGTACCTGCAGGACCGCATCAAGGTGGGCCTCGCGGGCAACCTGCGTGACTACACCTTCGTTGACCGCAATGGCGACGAGACGGCCGGCATCGACCTGGACGCAACCGGGTACGCCGCCGACCCGTCCGAGACCGTCAACTACGTCGACGCCCACGACAACGAGACCCTGCACGACCTGTTCACCTTCAAGCTCCCGTCCGACACCTCGCTGGAGGACCGGGCGCGGATGAACACCGTCGCACAGGCCACCGTGGCGCTGTCGCAGGGCGTGTCGTTCTGGCACGCCGGGACCGACCTGCTGCGGTCCAAGTCGCTGGATCGGGACAGCTACGACTCGGGCGACTGGTTCAACCGGATCGACTGGACCGGCCAGGACAACACCTTCGGATCCGGACTGCCCGGGGCCTGGCGAAACCAGGACAAGTGGCCGTTCATGGAGCCGCTGCTGTCACGCGCCGACGAGTTGACACCGACGCCCGACGTCATGCAGGCGACCCACGAACGTGCGCTGGACCTGCTGCGACTGCGGATGTCGTCACCGCTGTTCCGACTCGGCGACGCCGACACCATCCAGGAACGCGTGCTGTTCCCAGACGGCGGACCCGACCAGGCCCGTGGCGTCATCACCATGCACCTGTCGGACCTGGGTGGCGAGGACCTGGACCCGGACCTGGAGGAGATCGTCGTGGTGTTCAACGCCACGCCCGACGAGATCACCCAGGCAGTCGACCAGGCCGTGGGCCCGTTCGAACTGCACCCGATCCAGGCCGACGGGGACGATCCGGTGGTGAAGGGCGCGAGTGCCAACGCCACGACCTTCACCGTCCCAGCCCGAACCGTCGCAGTCTTCGTCGCCGGCTGAACGCCGGCTGAACGCCGGCTCGACGCCGGCCGATCTCGCCCGACTGGTGGTCAGCCCACCACGTTGAGCGATCCATGCATGCCCTTCTCGTAGTGGGTCTCCCCGTCACTGGCCTCGATGATGCAGAACAGCGTGTACTCACCCGGTTCGAGTTCCCACGTCGCATTGCAGGTCTGCCCGGGGCTGAAGCCCTCCAGCTCGAAGGCTCCCGCGGCTTCCAGCGCCTCCTCGTCGGGCATGCCGTCCTCGGTGAACGGCACCTCGCCGCCACCCGGCAACACCGCGAACTCGTGCACCGAGCCACCCTCGTTGGTCGCCGCGAACGTCACGGTGCCGGCCTCCACCTCCATGGAGACGGGGGAGATCGCGAAGTCCGTCAGGGTGACGTCGACGACCTGGTCGGCGCCACCCTCGAGGTCGGCGTTGACCGGCTCACATTCACCCGCCTCCTCGGACTCCTGGTCGTCGCCCTCGTCGGCCGACTGGTCCGATCCGGCTGCGGCCGCATCGGTGGCCTCGTCGTCGCCGTCACTCCCGCAGCCGGCCATTGCCAGCAGGCAACAGGCCAACGACACCGACACAACACGCGTTCGCGTACCCATGATGAACTCCCTCCCAAGTTCCAGGGATGAGCCAACGCGGCCCGACACTCCCCAGCCCCACTGGCCACGGTAGGAAGCCCCCCGGTGCCCGCTAGGGTCTTCTGCCCTGTCCGTACCGGGGCATGTGACACTGGCGCCGATCGGCGCGGCGCGGTTGCGGCCGGCCGTCGGCCGTTGCGAACGAATCGACGGCCCTCGCCCAGATGGGCGGGGCCGTCGACTCGCGGTGTGTGGCTGTCAGTCGTCGGTGGCGTCGTCGCCACCGCCACCGGCAAGTTCCATCGGCGGGACGTCGGGGGCCTCGACGGCCTCGACGGAGCGGAACGTGACGCTGTCGGTGTCGGGGTCCACGTCGGCCACGATCAACTGGCCGTGATCGAACCCGCCGACCAGGATGCGCTCGGACAACTTGTCCTCCAACTCGCGCTGGATCGTGCGGCGCAACGGCCGTGCACCCAACTGCGGGTCGTAGCCCTTCTCGGCGAGCCAGCCCTTCAGGGCGTCGGTCAGTTCGAGGTCGAGGCCCTTGACCGCCAACTGGGTCTTCACCCGGGTGATCATCAGGTCGACGATCTCCTTGACCTCCTCGCGCGACAGCGGGTGGAAGGTGATGACCTCGTCGATGCGGTTGAGGAACTCCGGGCGGAAGTGCTTCTTCAACTCGTCGTCGACCTGGCGTTGCATCTTCTCGAACATCGTGTTGTCGTCCTCGGCTGCGAACCCGATGTTGGGAGACGTCAGATTCTTGGTGCCCAGGTTCGAGGTCATGATGAGGATCGTGTTCTTGAAGTCCACCGAGCGCCCCTGTGCATCGGTCAGGCGCCCGTCCTCCAGGATCTGCAGGAGCGTGTTGAACACGTCCGGGTGGGCCTTCTCGACCTCGTCGAACAGCACCACCGAGAACGGCTTGCGGCGCACGGCCTCGGTCAACTGCCCGCCCTCGTCGTAGCCCACGTAGCCGGGAGGTGAACCGATCAGGCGACTGACGGTGTGCTTCTCCATGTACTCGGACATGTCGAGGTGGATCAGCGAGTCCTCGTCACCGAACAGGTACTCGGCCAGGGTCTTGGCCAGCTCGGTCTTGCCGACACCCGACGGGCCAAGGAAGATGAACGAGCCGGAGGGTCGCTTGGGGTCCTTGAGGCCGGCTCGGGTGCGACGGATCGCACGCGACACTGCCTCGATGGCCTGGTTCTGACCGATGACGCGCCTGTGCAGCTCGTCCTCCATGTGCAGCAGCTTCTCGGTCTCCTCCTGGGTCAGCTTGACGACCGGGATCCCGGTCCACACGCTCAGGACCTCGGCGATGACCTCGTCGTCGACGGTCAGGACGGTGTCCATGTCCTGGGACCGCCACTGCGACTCGCGGTCGGCGCGACGCTCGGTGAGGCGCTTCTCCTCGTCGCGCAGCGCCGCTGCCTTCTCGAAGTCCTGCTCGTCGATGGCCTCTTCCTTGGCCAGGCGCGCGGCCTCGATCTCGGCATCCAGGTCGGCGACCTCGTTGGGTGTCGACATGGACTTGATGCGCAGGCGCGACCCGGCCTCGTCGATCAGGTCGATCGCCTTGTCCGGCAGATAGCGGTCCGAGATGTAGCGGTCGGCGTACTCCACCGCGCTCACGAGGGCCTCGTCGGTGATGGTGACGCGGTGGTGGGCCTCGTAGCGGTCGCGCAGTCCCCTGAGGATCTCGATCGCGTGGGCCGCGGTGGGCTCCTCGACCTTCACGGGCTGGAAGCGCCGCTCCAGCGCCGCGTCCTTCTCGAGGTGCTTGCGGTACTCGTCGACAGTCGTGGCACCGATGGTCTGCAGTTCCCCGCGTGCCAGCATCGGCTTGAGGATGGAGGCCGCGTCGATGGCACCCTCGGCGGCACCGGCGCCGACCAGGGTGTGGATCTCGTCGATGAACAGCACGATGTCACCGCGCGACGTGATTTCCTTGAGCACCTTCTTGAGACGCTCCTCGAAGTCACCGCGGTAGCGGCTGCCCGCCACCAGGGCACCGAGGTCGAGCGTGTAGAGGTGCTTGTCTCGCAGGGTGTCGGGGACGTCCCCGCCCGCGATGAACTGGGCGAGCCCCTCGACGATGGCGGTCTTGCCGACGCCGGGCTCACCGATGAGCACCGGGTTGTTCTTGGTGCGGCGGGACAGCACCTGCATGACCCGCTCGATCTCGCGATGACGACCGATCAGAGGATCCAGTTCACCGTCGCGCGCAGCCTGGGTCAGGTTGCGGCCGAACTGGTCCAGGACCGTCGAGCCCTCCTTGGAGCTGCCGGAACCCGGGCCCACGCCCGCGCCCTGCTTCTCGCCGGTGCCGGTGTCGGACGAGCCACCCGACAGCAACTGGATGGTCTGCTGACGCACCCGGTTGAGGTCGGCACCCAGCTTCTGCAGCACCTGTGCGGCCACGCCCTCGCCCTCGCGGATCAGGCCCAGGAGGATGTGCTCGGTCCCGATGTAGTTGTGGCCCAGTTGGAGGGCCTCACGCAGCGACAGCTCGAGGACCTTCTTGGCACGCGGCGTGAAGGGGATGTGTCCGGCCGGCGCGGTCTGGCCCTTGCCGATGATCTCGGTGACCTGTTCACGCACTGACTCCAACGAGATGTTGAGAGACTCGAGTGCCTTGGCGGCAACACCTTCGCCCTCGTGGATCAGGCCCAGGAGGATGTGCTCCGTCCCGATGTAGTTGTGGTTGAGCAGTCGCGCCTCCTCCTGTGCGAGGACGACGACGCGGCGGGCCCTGTCGGTGAAACGCTCGAACATGATTGCTCTCCTTCGACGAACCGGCGGGCGTCCCGGCACGGACCCTTGCAGCCCCATCGTAAACACATGGGGCGGGCCTGTCCGAATCGGCTTCGTCGTCGGGGCGGTGACGACGCGCGGACCTGGGTGGAGGTTCGTGTGGGCTGACCGTATGGACTGGTCGCGGGGACCGCCCGTGACATGCGCGGGCTGCACGCAGATGTGGTGCCAATGCGTCACGCATCCCGGCACACACGGCCATGTGGACCCGCCCGAAAGTACTGCTTCGGCCGGTACGCGATTCGGGTCTGGTGCCATAGCGTGTCGGCAACGCGGGTTGTGCCCGGAAGTGCCCTCGGCCGCTGACCACGCCACAGTTCTCGGAGTCATCGCATGCACTGGACACACGCAGACATCGGCAACCTGGCCGATCGCGTTGCCGTCGTCACCGGTGCAACCTCCGGCCTGGGTCTGGCCACCACCCGCGCCCTGGCCGGGGCGCGGGCGCAGGTCGTCCTCGCGACCAGGGATGGTGAGCGCACGATCGCGCTCATGGACCAGTTGCGCGACGAGATCCCCGGCGCTCGCCTCGACCATGTGCTGCTGGACCTGTCGGACCTGGCATCGATCACGGACGCGGCCGCGTCGCTGCACGACCTGCACCCACGCGTGGACATCCTGGTCAACAATGCCGGCGTCATGAACGCACCGCTGCGCCGGACGTCCGACGGGTTCGAGTTGCACTTCGGTGTCAACCACCTCGGTCACTTCGCGTTCACCGGCCAGATCATCGACATGATGGGCGATGCTCGTGACCCCCGCGTGGTCACGGTCTCGTCCAATGCCGCCCGCCTCGGAACCCTGCGCCTGGACGATCCGAACTGGCGCAATGGTCGCTACAACTCGTGGCGGGCCTACGGCCAGTCCAAACTGGCCAACCAGGTGTTCGCCATCGAACTGCACCGGCGCCTCCGAGCGGCCCGCTCCCCCATCGCGTCACTGGCGGCACATCCCGGCTATGCGGCGACCGACCTGTCGACGAAGGGCAACCGCATGCGGGGCGGAATCATTGCCACCATCGGTGACGCGGTCTTCTCGCTGGTCGACAGGGTCGCCGGCCAGGATGCCGCCGACGGCGCCCTGCCCCAGTTGTTCGCGGCCACTGCTCCAATCGCCGCCTCCGGGCACTACTACGGCCCCTCGGGCGTCATGGCCATGAAGGGAGCACCGACCGAGGTGCCGCTGCTCCCGGCGGCGCGGTCCGAGCACGACGGCCAGCGGTTGTGGGAACTGTCATCCCGGCTGACCGGCGTCGCGTTCCCGTTCGACGACAAGCGGCCGGTCCGCACCGACGTCGCCTGATCGGGATCTGGACTACGCGGGTGGCTGCACGACCTCGTAGTGGGCGACCGTGGTCTCGCGCTCGACCAGGCAGCGATCGTCCTCGGCATGGAACTTCGCCTGGCTGAAGGCCCGGGTGTCCTCCACGCGGGTCCATCCTCGCCAGGTTCGCGCGATCATCATGTCTCCTTGTCGTGGGGCGAGGCCAGCCGGGTCATCCGCCCAGGCCCGAGACCGCCGCCCGGCGGTCACGGCATGCGGCGACCGTGTCGGCGTCGGCCAGGACCTGGCCACGTTCGTCGCCGGTCAGGGCATCCCACACGTCGACTGCGATGGCCAGTTTGGACGACGCGACCCGCTGGCGCCACGTCCCGACGATCTCGCCTCGGCGCACCACCACGCCGGGCGCGCCCAGCGATCGGAACACCTCCGAGCGCCGCGCCACGTTGGCTCCCAGCAGCCATGCGCGATCAGAACCTGCCAGCCACGGGTCGCGGGCCGGCAACAGGCGCACCGTCCTGGTCGTGCGCGACCGCGACGTCGCCACCTCCGACCCGCCCTCCCCGGCCCGGGCCTCCTGCACCGATGCGCGGTGCCACCCGAACCAGGCGGCGATGGCATCCGGGCTGGTGTGGATCGACATCGCCGTCGCCGCATCGACGAATCGGCGCCGAGCGGCACGGACCTGGTCGGGGCTGGGAGGTGTCGCGTCAACGGCGCCGGTCGGCGCGAACGACTGCCCGCGCCCGGTGCCGACCAGTTCCAGGCCCGCGCGCAGCGTCGCCAGGCGAAACAGCCCGTCCTCCACGTGGTCGGTCCCGCACCGTTCACAGGTGACCACCAGCGCAGGGGCCAGGTCCGGCGTGATGCCTTCCGACAGCGCCGACTTGCTGATCGGCTCACCCACGTCACCGACCACCTCGGCCATCGCGGCAGCCACGTGACCAACGGGGTCCGTCACCTGAGCCACGACGCGTGCCCGGTCCCCCATCATCTCCGGCAGGTCGCGGTCCTGGAGTGTCATCGCTGCCCGCACCAGGCCCAGGTCGTCACGCCGGTGCAGGTGGGGGGCGCCCCGCGCACCCATCACCGTGACCAGGTCGTCGGCGTTGCGCGCACGCCGCGTGTTCGGCCAACCGATTCGCATCACCAGCGACGCGATGCCGGTGTCGGAACGGTCGTCGCGATAGCCGCACAGCGCGCTGGACAGGGATTCGAGGTCGGTCGACGCGCTCTCGAGCCCATGGGCGGCCAGCCGTTCGGCCAGCACGGCCGCACGATCGGCCTCATCCGACATCTCATCACCACCGCTGTTGGGTCATGGCATCCAACATGACTGCGGCGCGTACTGCCACCCCAGACCGTGACCCGTCGAACCACCGTCCCGGGTGGGCGGGCACGGTGGCGCAACCGACTGGGGCGGTCCCGCCGGTGGTCCCAGCCCTCCGCGAACCCGGACGGCCCGCCACAGATCGGTGACTTCGGGATCCTCGACACGGACCGGTCTACCTTGGGCGCATGCCTCCCACCACCCACATCGCCGGCACGCTCCACCTGCGCGTGCACCGTTTCCTCGAACGCGTCCGCCGTTGGCAGGGATGGACCGAGGACGTCGTGGGCTACACCGGCTACGGCGCCCCCAGCGAGTCCGGCGATCTCGTGCGGGTCTTCGGCCGGGTCGTGCTGGTGGACCCCGACGAGGTCGGCGGTGCCGCCGCCGATGCCAGTGCCACCGAGTCCGAGTTGGACGACGCCCAGCACCGCCGGGGCTGGCGCAACTTCCTGGGCACCCCCGCCGTGTTCGCGCCGGTCAGCGTCACTGTCGGTGACGCGACCAAGGTGACCTCGACGGACTGGAGCGGCTACCTCGACATCGAGCTGCAGGGCCATGGGCTCGAGCCCGGTTGGCACCGCGCCACCATCACGTGCGCGAACGGCACGGCGATCCGCGCCGACGTCCGCATCTTCGATCCCGATGCCACCGTCGGCATCGTCAGCGACGTCGACGACACCGTGCTGGTCACGCTCCTGCCGCGGCCGCTCATGGCCGCGTGGAACACCTTCTTCCGTTCCGAGCTCGCCCGCGAACCGGTGCCCGGCATGGCGGCGCTGGCCAAGCGCATCCTGCTGCGATTCCCCGACGCCCCCGTGGTCTACCTGTCGACGGGGTCCTGGAGCATCGCCCCCGCGCTGGTGCGCTTCATGCGGCGCCACGGGTTCCCGGCCGGACCGTTGTTGCTCACCGACTGGGCACCGACCAACACCGGCTGGTTCCGCAGCGGCCGCGACCACAAGCGCCGCTCGCTGGAACGCCTCCACCGCGAGTTCCCGGGGGTCGAATGGATCCTGGTCGGCGACGACGGCCAGCACGATCCGCTCATCTATCGCGAGTTCGCCGCACGCCACCCCGAGGCGGTGCGGGCGATCGCGATCCGCACCCTGACCACGGCCGAACAGGTCTTCTCACACGGATTCCCCGGTCCCAAGGACCTTGACGCCGGGCCCAATCCGCCCGTACCAGTGCTGTACGGGCGGGACGGGCGCGCGCTGGAGATCTCGCTGGCCGACTACGACGCCGACCGGTACGGCCCGACCGGTCCACCCCTCGCCACACTCGGCCCGGACGCCGGCGACCCCCACGCTGACCTGGCTCCATCCACCGCAACGGGCGGCTACGCCGGCAGGTGACTGGCGGATGCGCCCCGGGCAACGCTGCCCGCCGTGCGGTCCTGCGACCACCATCCCGATCCCCCGGCAACGCTCACAGGTCTCCGGCGAAGTGACGGGCCAGGTGGGCCTCGACGGCTGCCGGATCGGCGGCCACGTCGTAGCCCAGGTGCAGGGGTGCGGGATTGTCCCCCCGCGCCAGCATGCCCTCGCGCACCATGACCTCGACCTGCCCCAGCAGCGGCGCCCAGAACCCACCGTGGTCCAGGAACACCAGCGGCTTGTCCAGCAGTCCGAGCCGACGCCAGGCCAACACCTCGATCGCCTCGTCCAGGGTGCCGAAGCCCCCGGGCAGGACCACGAACGCGTCGGCGCGACTCAGCAACTGGTGCTTGCGGTCGGCCAGTGTGTCGGTGATGACCAGGTCATGGGCGTCGTCGTCGGCGATGCCCAGGTCGGCGAAGCGTTGCAGCGTGACGGCGACGACACTCCCGCCGACCGCTCGGCACGAATCGGCCACCGACCGCATCATGCCGGTCAGGGTGCCGCCGTAGACCAGGGTCCAGTTGCGGGCGCCGATGCGGGTGCCCATCTGGTCGGCCAGGTCCCGGTAGGCGTGGTCGACGTCGGCGGCCGACGATGCAAACACAGCCACGGACGGGTGGGGCGACGGGGGCGCCGTGGGGCCGGCAGCCATGGTCACCGGTATTCCGGGTTGGGGAAGTCCCAGCGGGTGCCGTCGTCCCACTGGGCCCGGACGTTGCCGTGGGCCGGAATGCCGCCATTGTCGACCAGCATGCGGGCGGTGTGCAGCAGGTTCCAGGTCATGTACGTGGTGTTGCGATTGGTGAAGTCGTTGTCGAACCCGATCGGCACGTCGCCTTCCTCGGGCTCGTCGCCGTAGCTGGGCCCCGGGCCCACCTCCCCGATCCACCCGGCGTCGGCCTGGGGCGGCACCATGTAGCCCAGGTGCTGCAGCGCATACAGGGTGCCCATCGCCACGTGCTTCACCCCGTCCTCGTTGCCGGTGACCATCACCCCGCCCGTGCGGCCGTAGTAGCGGTACTGGCCCTTGTCGTTGGTCTGGCCGGACAGGGCGTACAGCCGCTCGATCACCTGCGATGCCACCGACGACCGCTCGCCCAGCCAGATCGGCGTGCCAAGCACCAGGATGTCGGCGGCCAGGACGCGCTCGACCAGGGCCGGCCACTCGTCGACGTCGGCGCCGTGCTCGGTCATGTCGGGCTGCACCCCCGGCGCGATGTCGTGGTCGACCGCACGGATGGTGTCGACCGTGACCCCGTTGGCCTCCATGATCGCGATGGACTTGTCCATCAGCGTCTGGGTGTGGGAGTGCCCGGGTGAAGGTGTGAGGGTGCAATTGACGTACATGGCGGTGAGGTCGTCGTAGGTGGCGGGGGGTGTCGGCATGGCGAGCTCCTGGTCAGGCTTCGGGACGCAGTGTCGGAAACAGGATGACGTCGCGGATCGAGGCGGCATCGGCCACCAGCATCACCAGCCGATCCACCCCCAGTCCCAGTCCGACGGTCGGGGGCAGTCCGTGCTCCATGGCGCGCAGGTAGGCGTGGTCCACGACCATGGCCTCGTCGTCACCGGCTTCCCGGGCGACGGCCTGGGCCTCGAAGCGCGCCCGCTGGTCGTCCGGGTCGGTCAGTTCGGAGAAGCCGTTGCCGAACTCGCGGCCGGTGACGAAGACTTCGAAACGCTCGGTGACGTGCGGCTTGGCGGGGTCGCGGTGCCGGCGCGCCAGGGGCGAGATCTCGACCGGGTACTCGGTGACGAACAGCGGCTCCCACAGGTCTGGCTCGACCAGCTCCTCGAACAGCGCGTTGACGAGCCGGCCCGGGCCCCAGTCGTCCTGGACCGCGACCTCGTTGAGACGACACACCGTGCGCAACCGCTCCGGGTCGTCGTAGGACACGTCGACGCCACAGGCCTGCCTGACCAGGTCGAGCATGGGACGACGCGCGAACGGGGTCGCCACCGACACCGCACGTCCCTGGTAGGTCAGTTGGTCGCTGCCCACCGCGTCGACGGCGGCACGACGGATCAGCGCCTCGGCCAGTTCCATCCCGTCCTCGTGGTCACCGTAGGCCTGGTAGGACTCGAGCATCGTGAACTCGGGGTTGTGCCGCGTGCTCATGCCCTCGTTGCGGAAGTTGCGGTTGACCTCGAACACCCGTGCCATGCCACCGATGACAAGCCGTTTGAGGTACAGCTCCGGCGCGATGCGCAGGTACAGGTCGGTGTCCAGCGTGTTGTGGTGGGTGACGAAGGGGCGCGCGGTGGCGCCGCCCGGGATCGGATGCAGCATCGGGGTCTCGACCTCGATGAACCCGCGACCGGTCATCTCGTCGCGCAACGACTGCAGCACGGCCGAGCGCACCGCGAAGGTGCGGCGCGTGTCGGCGTTCACGATCAGGTCGAGTTCACGTTGGCGCGATCGCGTCTCGACGTCGGCCAGGCCGTAGTACTGGTCGGGCAGCGGCCGCAGTGACTTGCCCAGGACCACCAGTCGGGACGGGCGGATCGACAACTCGCCGCGGCGGGTGGCCATGACCTCGCCGACCACCCCCAGCCAGTCCCCCACGTCGGCGACGTCGCCGAACACGGCCATGCCGTCCTCGCCCAGGGCGTTGATCTGCACGAACAGCTGGATGTCCTGGCCGTCGTCGCGGATGACACCGAAGGCGAGCTTGCCCTGGCCGCGTCGTGTCACGAGCCGACCGGCGACGGTGACTTCGGTCCCCGTCTCGACCCCAGCCTCGAGGTCGCCCCACTGGTCGCGCACCTGGGCCACGCTGTGGGTCACCGGCCACACGGGCGGATGCGGGTCGACGCCGGCGTCGCGCATGGCCTGTGCCTTGGCCCGACGGGCGGTCATCTGCTCGGCAAGTCCGGAGGCCGAGCCACTCCCTGCCTCGGTGTCCGTGTCGGCATCGTCGATGGGCGCAGCGGCCCGGCTCGTCGCAGCCCGGGAGGCCGGTTGGGCAGGCAAGTCGGTCATGGGACACGTCCGGTGGGAGGTTGCGGGCCAGCACGGTAGTGCGGGCGTCGCCACGTCGTCTCCGGCGAGGCCATCGCGTACCCTGCGGACACGAAGACGCCGAGAGTCTGGCTGCAGTCGACGTCGGGACACCACCGACCGGGCCACTCTCGGCATTGTCACACCCGCCGCCGGCACAAGGGCTGCACGTGAACAAGGTCATCGGCACCGCCTTCTCCTACGACGACGTCCTGCTGGTGCCCCGGCGCTCGGCGGTCCTGCCCGACCAGGTTGACACCTCCACCCACTTCACTCCCGGGATCCGCATCGCCATCCCGGTCGTGTCCGCCGCCATGGACACCGTGACCGAGGCCCGCATGGCGATCGGCCTGGCTCGCCAGGGCGGCATCGGCGTCATCCACAAGCGCCAGTCCATCGACGCCCAGGCCACGATGGTCCGCCAGGTCAAGCGCTCCGAGTCCGGCACGATCACGGATCCCGTCACCGTCACGACCCAGGCCACGCTCCAGGAGGCCGAGGACCTGATGGCGCACTACCGGATCTCGGGTGTCCCGGTGGTCAATCGCGACGGCACGCTGGCCGGCATCATCACCAATCGTGACCTCCGATTCGAGACGGACTACTCCCAGCCGGTCACCAATCGCATGACAGCCACCAACCTCGTGACCGCCCGGGTCGGCACCGACCTGTCAGAGGCACGCGAGACCCTGCGGGAACACCGCATCGAGAAGTTGCTGTTGGTCGACGCCGACAACCGGCTGGCCGGCCTGATCACCATCAAGGACCTGCAGAAGGCGATCGACTACCCAACCGCCACCAAGGACGCCCAGGGCCGGCTGCGCACGGCCGCTGCGATCGGGGTGTCGCCTGACCTCATGGATCGCGCTGACGCCCTGGTCGAGGCAGGCGTGGATGCGTTGGTCCTGGACTCGGCCCATGGCCACTCCGAGGGCATCATGCAGGCCCTGGTGAAGGTCAAGGAGGAGTTCGACATCGAGGTCGTGGCCGGCAACGTGGCAACGGCGTCGGGCACCCTGGACCTGATCGAACGGGGGGCCGACGCAGTCAAGGTCGGCATCGGCCCGGGGTCGATCTGCACGACCCGGATCGTCACCGGGGTCGGCGTGCCGCAGTTGTCGGCAGTGCTCGAATGCGCCGAGGCTGCCAGCGACGCCGGCGTCCCGGTCATCGCCGACGGTGGCATCAAGCAGACCGGCGACGTCGCCAAGGCGCTGGCTGCCGGCGGTGGCACCGCCATGGTCGGGTCGATGCTGGCCGGCACCTACGAGGCCCCGGGCGACGAGATCCTGCGTGAGGGACGACGCTTCAAGACCTACCGGGGCATGGGGTCACTGGGCGCGATGACCGGCGAGTCGTCTTCGGCGGATCGCTACTTCCAGGATGCCAGTGCCGGTGGGAAGCTGGTCCCGGAGGGCGTCGAGGGGATGGTGCCCTACCGCGGCCCGATGGCCGACATCGTGCACCAGGTGATCGGCGGCGTGCGATCTGCCATGGGCTACTGCGGAGCACCCGACATGGTGACGTTCCGGACCAAGACGCAGTTCAACCGCATCACCGCGGCAGCCCTGCGAGAGTCGCACCCCCACGACATCCGGATCACCCGCGAGGCCCCCAACTACACCGTCCTCGACTAGCAGCCGTCCGGGCGCTGCAGTCCCGTGCCGCACACAGTCGCGTGGCCCACCGGGTCCGAGCCACCACAGGAGCGGCACGCATGCTCGAAGCCGTCCTCACCGCCTTCGGCCTGGTCTTCATCGCCGAGTTGGGCGACAAGACCCAGTTGGTCGTCCTCACGATGGGGTCGGGTCGACGCCTGGGCCCGACCCTCGCGGGCCTGCTGGCAACCATCGCGCTGCTGCAGGGCATCGCCGTCGGCATGGGCAGCCTGCTCGCCCGGTACGCCTCCCCACGCACCCTGGGCATCGCGTCCGGGGTCCTGTTCATCGGCTTCGCCGCGTGGACGTGGTGGTCGACCGACGACGATGACGACGACGCGGGACCGCCCGGCTCGATGCTGGCGTTCCTGGGCGCATTCTTCCTGGCCGAACTCGGTGACAAGTCGAGCCTGGCGACGGCCGTGCTGGCCACCACCAACAACGCGCTCGGGACCTGGGTCGGCGCCACCCTGGGCTTCTTCGGCGCAACCCTGCTCAGCCTGGCCGCGGGCAACTGGCTGCGCACCCGGGTCAGGGCCGTGACGCTGCAGCGGATCGGGGCGGTCGCGTTCCTGGTCGCCGGCATCGCGACACTCGTGGCGGCCCTGGCCTGAGGGTGCGCCGCCCGGCGAGCGCGGAGGCCAACGCAGCTGGCGACTGCCCCGGGCGACTCCCCCGGGCCACCGTCACCCCAACACCGGTTCAGCCGGTGGGACTCGCGGACGGGGCGGGACTGACCGACGAGGTCGGATCGTCGCTCACGACCTCGGCCGGGGCGTCCTCACCGGCCGGGACCTCGACCTGTACGCCGGGCGGCAGCCCATCCATGACCCCGCTGATGAGGCTCTCGAGACCCCAGTCGACGCCCCCGAAGTCGCTGGTGAACCCCAGTCGCACGACGACCGTGTCCAGGGACGGGATGACCACCACCTGCTGGCCCTCGTTGCCGCTGGCCCAGTAGGCATCGCCCGGCACGTCGGGCATCCGCACCTCGCCGGTGGCATCGGTGTTGAGCCACCAGTGGGCGCCGTAGGGATTCTCGGTCTCCAGGGTCACGGGATCGGTCGTGAACTGGATCCAGTCCTCCGGCAGGAGTTGCGTACCGTCCCAGGCCCCGCCCTGGAGGAACCACTGGCCGAACCGGGCCCAGTCCCGTGCAGTCGCGTACGGGAACGACGAGCACACCAGTCCGCCGCTGTCGTCCGCCTCCATGACGGCACTGTCCATGCCCAGCGGATCGAACACGAGCGCACGTGCCATCTCCACCTGCATGCCAGAGGCCTGGTGGGCGACGTCGCACACGATGTTGGAGGTGCCCGACGAGTAGGACCAGTAGGTGCCCGGGTTGGCCTCCAGTGGCTTGGCCGCGGCGAAGTCCGCCGTCGACCCCGGCGTGAACAGCATGTTGGTGGCATCCGTGTTGGGGTCGTAGTCCTCGTCGAACGCCAGTCCCGACTCCATGCGAAGCAACTGGGCGAGTTGGATCGTGGCTCGTTCGTCATCGGCCCACTCGGCCAGCAGGTCGTCGGCATTGACGTTCAGGTCGCCCGTGCTGACGAGTCGTCCGACGATCGCGTTCGCGATCGACTTGCCCATCGACCACCCCAGCAACGGGGTGTCCGCATCGAATCCCGGCGCGTACTGCTCGGCGACGACCTGTCCGTCGTGGACCACGACGACGGCGCGCGTGTTCTTCTGCCCGTCGGGGTTGTCCTCGGCGAACGCGCCCTGCACGGCCAGGTCGATCGCGGCGCCATTGACGCCGGTCGCGTCGCGTGCAGCATCGACGTCCACGTCGGTGCCCGCGGGCCACGGCTGGTCGGCAGGCAGTGGGTCCGCCGGCTGCACCGGCGCGAACCCCGGGTCCTGGTCGGCGAGCGTGCACCCCACGCCCGGCGTGTACCAGGAGGTCGAATCCCACAGTCCCAACAACGACGTCGTCACAGAGTCCTGGTCGACCGAGGTGCGCAGGAACGGCACCAGCGGGTTGGCGGGCAGGTCTGCACTGGCCGACTCGACACTGCGACCGGCAAGCAGTGCACCGCCACACGTGATCTGGGCCGCGTAGCCCGTGGCGACGGGGGCGATCGGTCGCAGGTACAGGCCTGCCCCCACCACGACGACCAGCACGACCACGCCCACGGTGGTGACGGTCTTGCCGACTCGCTGCATCGGGGTCTCCTCGCACATGCACGATGGGTGCCGCGCGGAACTCTCGCGGCGGCCCCCGGCGACCGGCGGCACGCCGCGCCGAGCGAGACCCTACCGGCGACAACAGCCGCGGTCGCCTCGTAGCCTGCAGGAGCGGCGGTCATGGCGCGCCCGGCGATCCCGGGCCGCATCGACGGACCCACGGCGATCCCATCCCCGGATCGGGGAGGAAGGCAGATCCATGCAGGTGTTCGAACGCTTCCGCGGCCACGAGCAGGTCGTGTTCGGCCACGACGAACCGACCGGCCTGCGGTGCATCATCGCGATCCACTCGACGGCGCTGGGTCCGGCGCTGGGCGGGACGCGCTTCCGCGCCTACGCCAGCGACGACGACGCCCTGGCCGACGTGCTGGCGCTGTCGGAAGCCATGTCGTACAAGAACGCCACGGCGGGACTGGACCACGGCGGCGGCAAGGCCGTGATCATCGGGGATCCTGCCACCACCAAGACCGAGGCGCTGCTGCGTGCCTACGGCCGCATGATCGCATCCCTTGGCGGCCGCTACATCAGCGCCTGCGACGTGGGGACCGGACCTGCCGACATGGTCGCGATCCGCCGCGAGACCCGCTGGGTGACGGGCCTGCCACCTGCGGCGGGCGGCTCCGGGGACTCCGGGGTGCTGACGGCGTTCGGCGTCGAGGTGGGGATGAAGGCGGCGGCCCGACATCGGTGGGGCAGCCCGGATCTGTCGACGCGTCACGTCGTGGTCCAGGGACTGGGCAAGGTGGGCTCCCGACTGGCCGCCAGCCTGCTGGACCAGGGAGCGACCGTGACGGTTGCCGACATCTCCGAGGATGCCGTGGCGGCCGCGGTGGCGGCCGGCGCCACCGCGGTCCCCGTCGACGAGGTGGTGGGCGTCACCGCCGACATCCTGTCGCCCAACGCCCTGGGTGGCGTGCTGGACGCCGACACCGTGGCGGCCCTGGACGTCGAGGTCGTCTGTGGTGGGGCCAACAACCAGTTGACCGAACCCGACGTGGCAGACCAACTGGCCCAGCGAGGCATCCTGTATGCCCCCGACTACGTGGTCAACGCCGGCGGTGTCATCGCCGTGAGCGACGAACTCCATCCCCACGGGCACTCCCCGCAGCGCTGCCGGGAGCGTGCCGAGGGCATCGCCGACACCCTGGACGCGGTCTTCACCACCGCCGAGGCAGAGGGCGTGTCGACCGAGGTCGCCGCTCGCCGGGTCGCCACGGCCCGCATGGACGCCGTCGGCAGACTCCGGGGCTTCCTGCTCCCGTGACGCGACCGTGCTGACGCGGCGGTCGCCCGCAGACGCAGACACCCGACCCGCGCGCAGGCAGGCCGTCTACGCGAACCCCTCCACCGGTGGTTCGCCCTCGCGGTCGTCCTCGTCGAAGTAGTCGAGGCGATCCACCGGCATGACCACGGCCGACAGCAGGTTCGTGGTGTGTGCCACGACCCGCTTGAGGTAGCGATACATCAGGGCCCGGGGGACGGCAACGTGGCCCGGACGGTCCGACTGCACCCCGGCCTTCACGCCCCTGTTGCACATGTCCAACAGGTCCTCGCACGTCGCCAGCACGGCCCGCGCCTGCTCGGCGTCGCGATCGTGGAATGCCTCGGCCGCCCGTGGCAGGACATCCACCGCGGCGTCGTAGTCGGCGAGCAACTGGTCGCGATCGGCCACGTCGGAGAAGTCGACGCCCATCCACGCCAGGTCCATCAGGTTCTTGGCGTAGTCACCGATGCGTTCGACGTCCTTGACGATGCTCATGTAGGTCAACAGCGCCGGCGAATCGGCGGCTCCCACGACCGCGCTGTGGATGACCAGCAGGCGCCGCACCTCCTGTTCACCGAGGTTGACCCGCCGGTCCGTCTCGCGGAGGCGGTCACGTTCCTCCTTGACCTCGGCACCCTCGAACAGGGCTGTGCGTGCCAGGCCGAGCGATGTCGAGTCATCGGCCAACATCGTGGCCAGATGCGCCTCGACGTTGTCGAGGCCGTCGGTCTCCGACCGAGATCCGAACAGTGCCATGATCGTGCCTTTCGATGGCTGGGTGCTGCTGTGTCAGTGTCGCCCAAGGCTCGCGGACATGCACGTGCCCATCAGAACACCACCAGTCCCACGATCGGCAGGACCACGAACAACCCGATGATGTAGGCCACGATCATCGACCGATGGTCGACCGCCTGCGCGGCGATCCAGGTCGCGATCGCCAACGGGATGCGGCGGATCACCGCGAACGGATAGATGATCAGGATGCCGGTCACGTTGAACAGGGTGTGGACAAGTGCGATCACCAGGCCGGCCGACGACGCGACGGCCAACGATGCCAGCAGCGCCGTCATGGTCGTGCCGACGTTGGCGCCCAGGGTGATCGGGAAGGCGTTGGCGAGGGTCAGGACACCCGCGCCCAGCAGCGGGACCAGGATCGACGTCGTGATCGAACTGGACTGGACCAGGACGGTCACCACCAGGCCCACGACGATGCCGATGAAGCCCCCGCCACGGCCGATGACGTCGTTCATCGCCATCTCGACCCGTCGGGCGACGAGTTTGCGCATGTTCTTGGTGATGAAGGTGAGGCAGGCGAAGATCGTCGCCAGGGCCACGACGACCAACAGGATCGCGAGTGCCGGCCCCGACAGGAACTGACCGAGGAACTCGGTCACCGCGTCGGCCGGGGCACCCACCGCCTTCTTGACCGGGCTGGACGCGCTGCCACCCCGGATCCCCATGTTGACCAGGACGTCGGCAAGGGCCGTGGCCGCCCCCGACAGGATGCCGGTGGCCAACTCGAGCGGCAGCAGCAGCATCACCGCCATGACGTTGAACACGTCGTGCACGGTCGCGCCGGCGAAGGCCCGTCTGAACTCGTCTGGCCGACGCACGTGGCCCAACGATGCCAGTGTGTTTGTCACCGTGGTGCCGATGTTGGCACCCATCACCATGGGCACGGCTGCATCGACTGACAGCGTCCCGGCACCGACCAGTCCCACGATCGTCGCCGTCGAGACCGAGGATGACTGGACGAGCACGGTCGTGAGGATGCCGGCACACAGCCCGGCGATCGGGTTGCTGACGGACTCGATCAGCCCGTCCTGGAAGCCCGACCCGAAGGTCTCGATGCCCGACTCGAGCAGTGACACCCCGACCAGGAACCCGTACAGCAGGATGCCGACGAAGACCCCGCGCAGCCACGTGGGGGGACCGGGATCGGCATGCTGCATCGCCGGTGAGGCGCTGGGGGCGTCGGTCACGTCAAGCCGGTCGACCGTGGGAGGGTGCGGTGCATCCTAGGGGCCCGGACATCCGGGCGTGGCCAACCACGGCGACCGAACCGCGCCGCACGACCCGCCACGTGGGTCGGCATCGGGACGTGACGAGTCAGCCATCTGCGGGCCCCCGATGGCCGACGGCTGCGCTGGTCGTGGTGGCATCCCCAGCGAAGGCACCGGTGATCGTCGTGGCCGGGGTGCCGGGCTCGTGCTCGTGCACGCGTCCGGCCACCCAGGCAGCGACCCCGTGGTCGGCAAGCACTGCCACGGCGTCAGCCGCCACTGCGTCCGGGAGGATCGCGGCCATGCCCACGCCGCAGTTGAAGGCGTCCCACATGTCCTGGTCCGCGACCGGGCCGTGCTCCGCCAGCCACGTGAAGATCGGGTCGCGCGTCCAGGAATCGGCATCCACGGTGGCGGCGAGGCCCGCGGGAAGGACGCGAGGGAGATTCCCCGGGATGCCACCGCCCGTGACGTGACACAGCGCATGCACCTCGACCGCACCGACCAGGGCCAGGACCGCCGTCGCATAGATCGCCGTGGGTGTCAGCAGCACCTGGCCCAGTGGCGCACCCAGGCCGTGGTCGTCGTCGAGGTCGAGGCCATCGACGATCCGCCGCACCAGGGAGTAGCCGTTGGCGTGCAGGCCCGACGACGCCATCGCCACCACGACATCGCCGTCCACGACTCGCTCCGGACCCAGCAGTCGGTCACGTTCGACCACGCCGACGCCGAAGCCGGCGAGGTCGAACTCGTCGGGGCCGAGCAGGCCGGGGTGTTCGGCGGTCTCCCCGCCGACCAGGGCGCAGCCGGCCTGGACACAGCCCTCCGCAATGCCGGCAACCAGTTGCGCGACCCGATCGGGATCCAGCTTCCCGACCGAGATGTAGTCGTTGAAGAACAGCGGCTCGGCTCCCGTGACGACCAGGTCATCGACCACCATGGCCACCAGGTCCACGCCCACGGTGTCCAGGACCCCCAGACGGCGGGCCAGGTCCACCTTGGTTCCCACGCCATCGGTGCCGCTGACCAGGATGGGCTCGCGCCATCTCGACGGGTCGAGGGCGAACAGCCCACCGAAGCCGCCGATCCCGGACAGGACCTCGGGTCGGCGGGTTCGTTCGACGTGACGGCTGATCAGCGGGATCGAGGCATCCGCAGCAGCCAGGTCGACACCGGCCTGGGCGTAGGACAGCGAGGGCGGGTCCGGGTCGGGTGCCGGATTGGGGTTCGGGTCGCCGGTGCCCGATGGGGTGGCCACGCCAGGTCCTTGGGGTCGACGGTCAGGGCCGGAGCCTAGTGGTTGGTGGCATGCCCTCGGGGCGAACGCCCGTGGCTTGCGGTGCCCACGGCGTGGCCGTGACCCGGCACTAGCCTCTGCCACCATGACATCACGCCGCGGCCTGCTGGCCTTCGTGTTCACGGTCACGCTGACCGGGATCATGAACAACACGCTGGTCACGCCCGCGATCCCCGACATCCTCGCCGAATTCGGACGGCCGGATTCCCAGTCGGGCTGGCTGGTCGCATCGGGGTCAGTCGCCGGCATCGTCGTGGCTCCCCTGGTCGGCGTGCTGGCCGACCGTCTCGGCCGCCGGATCGTGTTGACGACCTGCCTCGTGATCTTCGCCACCTTCGGGACCATCGCCGCGCTGGCGCCCTCGTTCCCCGTCCTGTTGCTGGCACGCCTGGGCCAGGGCTTCGGTTCGGCCGGCCTCGTCAACCTCGCCGTGGTGCTCATCGGGGACAACTTCTCCGGATCGCAACGCACCCACTGGGTTGGCCGCAACGGCGCCGTGCTGACAGTCGGGCTCGCAGCCCTGCCATCGGTGTCGGGCGCGATCACGCAGGCGTTCTCCTGGCGTGTCACCTTCGGCCTCTACACCCTGGGGTTCGTGACCGCGGCAGCGGCATGGCACCTGCTGGCACACGACCGCCCCGACGATCCGCCCGACGTGCGGTCCCAGTTGGACGGGATCGGCGTGGTCATCCGGCGACCGGACGTGGCCGTGCTGCTCGTGCTGGGCTTCCTCGTGTTCGTCGTCATCTTCGGCGCCTTCCTGACGGTGATGCCCCTGCACCTGGCCAACGAGTTCGGCCTGGGCGCGCGTGGGCGGGGGCTGTTGCTGTCGGTGCCCGCCCTCACCTCGACGGTGTCGGCGTTCAACCTCGGTCGCATCCGGCGGCACCTGTCGATGCGGCGACTCGTCATGGTCGCGGGCACGGGCTTCACCATCGCCTTCACAACCATGGGACTGGCCGCCGCGCTGTGGCTGCTGGTGCTCGGCGCGTTGGCGTACGGCGCCAGCCAGGGCATGCTGATCGGCAGCCTGCAGGACGAGTCCATGGCCGTGGCACCCGACCACCATCGCGGCGCCATCGTCGCCGCGTTCGTGGGCGCTGCGCGGCTGGGTCAGACAGTGGGCCCGCTGGCGGTCGGCGGCCTGCTCGCCGTGACCACGACCAACGTCGCCCTGTTGGTGGCAGCGGCAACGACCTTCGGAATCGTGTGCCTGGCGGCCTTCGGCCCGCTGCGACGCACCACGATGGACCCAGTGCCCTCGTCGGGGTGACCGGGGCAGACGGGAGGCGACCGCCAACCCGGCCACCACCAGCCCGGCCCCCCACCAGCCCCGACGCCCGCCAGCCCACCGGACCGCCCTCCCGCCAGCCTGCCGCCCTTTCCTCCGCCTGCGGGCGACGACCGGCACGCCGCGGGTCGGCACCGCCTCGCCTGCAGGCCACCACGACACCCGACACACTGGCGCCCATGCCGATCCGCCGGACCGCCCTCCCACCGCTCACGCGCGCACGCGACCGTGGCTCGCTGACCGATCTCCACGACCTCGTGGCCGGCGGCGCAGCGGTGCTCACGGGTGCCGGGATCTCGACCGGATCGGGCATTCCGGACTATCGCGGGGCAACCGGCCGCATGCGTCCAGCCACCCCGATGACGCACGGCGACTTCGTCGCGTCGAACAGCAACCGGCAGCGCTACTGGGCCCGCTCGCTGGTCGGCTGGCAGACGTTCGGCCACACCCGGCCCAATCCGGGGCACACGGCAGTGGCCCGACTCCAGGGCCATGGTCGGGTCGGCACCGTCATCACCCAGAACGTCGATGGCCTCCACCAGCAGGCCGGCTCGCAGGACGTCGTCGAGCTGCACGGATCGCTGTGGCGCATTCGCTGCCTGGACTGCGCCACCGTGCATCCTCGCCAGTGGCTGCAGCGCGAGCTGGCCACCCGCAATCCCGACTGGGTCGGCCGCCACGCACCCGTCCAGGCCGACGGTGATGCCGACATTGCCGATGCTGCCGGATTCGAGGTGGTCGCCTGTCCCGGCTGTGGAGGCGTGCTGATGCCCGACGTCGTGTTCTTCGGCGCCGGTGTCCGACGCGAGATCGTCGACGCCTGCTATCGCACGGTCGAGCAGGCACCGGCACTGGTCGTGCTGGGGTCGTCGCTGCACGTGTGGTCCGGCCTGCGGTTCGTTCGCCACGCCGCCCGGCTGCACCGCCCGATCGCGATCATCAACCACGGTCCCACGCGCGCAGACGAACTCGCGACCGTGCGCCTGGACGCCGACCTGGGTGCCATCCTGCCGACGCTCGCCGACCAGGTGGGCGCGCAGTGATCTCGCTGCACCTGGCGCGCTGGTTGTCCGAGGCCGGCATGACGTGGCACCCGACCGTGGGCGACGAATTCATCATGCCCGACCACGACATCGACGTGACGTTCCGCATGGCCGAGATGGTCGTGGAGGTTCGGCGGGTCCCCGCCGGCCGGATGATCGCGTTCAACGGCACGCCGGAATGGGCCATGGACGCCATCATGATGGACGAAGCCATCTGGATGCCACGCGAGGACCAATTGCGAGCCCTGATCGGCGATCACTTCGATGCGCTGCGCCGCGACACCGAGGGCATGTGCGTGGACCTGGTGCATCCCGATGGTGGCCGTTCCAGTCACCGCGCGGCCACGGCCGTGGACGCCCATGCCAAGGCGCTGCTGGCGGTCCTGCGCGACGAGTGGGGGTGACCGTGCCGGTCAGGCGATGATGGCGTCGAAGTCGAGCTTGACCTGGGCCAACCGCTCGTGCTCGTCGGGCACCGGGATCGGATACTCCCCGTCGAAGCAGGCACGACACAGTTCGTCGCGCGCCATCGGGGTGCAGCGGATGAGGCCGTCCAGCGAGATGTAGTGCAGCGAGTCGGCCTCCAGGTACTCGCGGATCTCGTCGACCGACATGTCCGCGCCGATCAACTGGGACCGGCTGGCCATGTCGATGCCGTAGTAGCACGGGTTCTTGATCGGCGGCGAACAGATCCGCAGGTGCACTTCGCTGGCGCCGGCACCCTTGAGCATCGCCACCAGTTGGCGTGACGTGTTGCCACGCACGATGGAGTCGTCGACCACGACCAGGCGCCGCCCGCCGACGATCTCGCGCACCGGCGACAACTTGAGCCTGATCCCCAGTTGGCGCAGCGAATCGGTCGGCTCGATGAAGGTGCGACCGACGTAGCGGTTCTTGACCAGGCCGTCGGCGAAGGGCAACTCCGCCTCGGCCGCGTACCCGGCCGCAGCGTCCCTGCCCGAGTCGGGCACGGCGATCACGATGTCGGCGTCGGCGGGGGCTTCCCGTGCCAACTCCCGCCCCACCTCGCGTCGCGAGTACAACACGCTGCGCCCCGCCTGCACGTGGTCAGGGCGGGCCAGGTAGACCCACTCGAACAGGCAGAACTTCGGGGTGGCCTCGGCGAAGCGGTGGCTGTGCACGCCGTCGTCGTCGAGCACGACCAGTTCGCCGGGTTCGACGTCGCGAACCGGGATGGCGCCGACGATGTCCAGCGCCGCCGTCTCGGACGCCACGACCCAGCCACCCCGGGGCAGTCGACCGATCTGCAGCGGTCGGACGCCGTGGCGGTCACGGAAGGCGTAGATGCGCTCGGTGTCCATCACGACCACGGAGAACGCACCGCGCAGGCGTGGCGCGACGTCCAGGATCGCCTCCTGGACCGACAACGTCGGATCCTCGACCAGCATGTCGGCCATCAGTCGGGAGTCGTTGTTGGTCGGGACGTTGAGTTCGCGCGCGATCTCGGTCGTGTTGACCAGGTTGCCGTTGTGGCCCAGTGCGATCTGCTGCCCCGAATCGGACTCGCGGTAGGCGGGTTGGGCGTTGTGCCATGAACTGGACCCGGTGGTCGAGTACCGGCAGTGACCGATCGCGAGGTGGCCGGGCATGGCCGCCAGCCCGGCCGGCGTGAACACCTGGTTCACCAGTCCCATGTCCCGGTGCACCATCAGCCGCGTGCCGTCCGACACCGCGATGCCGGCCGACTCCTGGCCCCGATGCTGCAAGGCGTAGAGCCCGTAGAAGGTCAGCGTTGCGACATCCTCGCCCGGCGCCAGGATCCCGAAGACGCCGCATTCCTCACGCGGTCCCTCGCCGAGCCCTGCCAGGTCGACGTCGCTGGGCAGCACGGGAAGTTGCGGCAGCGCAGGCCCTGCGGGGTCCGATTTCGAGGGCGAGGGCGAAGGGGACGAGGCATCCAAGACTGCATCCTTTGTCGTGGTGCATCAGACAACTGCGACGGAGCCGTCCCAGGAGGGGTCGACCGCCTGGGGCACGGCCGACAGGTGCGCGTCACGCACGTCCTCGAGTGCCAGGTCCAGCACGCCCTCGATGGAGATGCGATCACCACCGACGGTACCGACGTCCGACAGCGCCACTTCGGCGTCGACGCACAACTTCGCCATCTCCCGAACATGGTGCGACGGCACGGTGACCAGGATTCGCGACGGTGACTCGCTGAACAGCAACTGGGCGGGATCCAGGCGCTCGGTCGGCACGATCTGGACCCCGATGTCGCCGGCGGCGGCGGACTCGGCGAGGTTCGCGACCAGGCCGCCACTGGAGATGTCATGGGCCGAGTTGAGGTAGCCCTGCCGCGTCGCCTCGGCGAGCACCAGCGCCAGGCGTGCCTCCAACGCCAGGTCGACGGGTGCCAGCACCCCGCCCAGTGGCAGGTCGAGGTAGTGCTGGACCACCGACCCGGCCAGGCCGGCCCGGGTCTCGTCGCCGAGCAGGAACACGATGTCGCCCTCGTCCTGGAAGGCCGATCCCACGGCGGTCGTGGCATCGTCGAGCACGCCCAGCACCCCCATCACCGGGGTCGGCCAGATGTGGGTTGCGTCCCGGTCGGCGTCATCGCCCATGCGCGACTCGTTGTACAGCGAGACGTTGCCCCCGGTCACGGGGATCCCCAGCGCCACCGTTGCCTCGCCCATCGCCTCGATGGTCGTGGCCAACTGCCACATGATCTCGGGACGTTCGGGATTGCCGAAGTTCAGGCAGTTCGTCGAGGCGATCGGTCGGGCACCGACACAGGCCACGTTGCGGAAGGCCTCGGCGACGACCCGACGGGTCCCCTCGGCCGGGTCCAGTTCACACCAGCGGCCGTTGCCGTCGACCGACACCGCCACGCCTCGCCGCGATCCCGGCAGTCGCACCACCCCGGCGTCGCCGTCTCCCGGCCCCAGGACGGTTCCGGCCCGGACGAACGAGTCGTACTGCTGGGTCAGCCAGCGGGCCGAGCCCAGCTGCGGCGCAGCCAGGAACCCCAGCACGAACGCTTCGAGGTCGCCATCGTCGGCGATGCCGGGAATCGGCAGGTCCTCTGCGATCACGCGCGTGTAGGCGTCCTGCCAGTGGGGGCGGCGGCGCGGTCGGTCATACGTCGGTCCCTCGTCGGCCAGTGAGCGCGCCGGCACGTCGGCGACCAGGTCACCGTGGCGCCACAGTCGCAACCGATCCCCCGCGACCACCGTGCCGATGACTGCGGCCGGCACCTCCCACTTCTCCGCGATCGCAAGCACGTCGGCGACGTCGTCGGGATGGGCCAGGGCCAACATGCGCTCCTGCGACTCCGAGCACAGGATTTCCCACGACGCCATCGACGGCTCGCGCAGGTGCACCTTGTCCAGGTCGACATCCATGCCCAGCGATGCCGCCGAGGCCAGTTCCGACGTCGAGCATGCGATCCCGGCGGCGCCCATGTCCTGGATGCCTGCCACGAGGTCGCGGTCGTACAGGTCGAGACAGCACTCGATCAGCGACTTCTCGCGGAACGGGTCCCCCACCTGCACGTTGGGGCGCTTGGCCTCCAGTCCCTCGTCGAATTCCTGACTGGCCAGGACCGAGGCCCCGCCGATGCCGTCACGTCCCGTGGCCGAACCGAGCAGGATGGCGACGTCGCCGACCCGTTCGGCCGCCGCGAGTTGGAGGCGATCGACCGGCATCACCCCGACGGCCAGCACGTTGACCAGCGGGTTGGTGGCATAGCGATCGTCGAAGACGGTCTCGCCACCGATGTTGGGCACACCGACACAGTTGCCGTAGCCACCGACGCCGCGCACGACACCGTCGATGATGTGCTGTTGGAAGGCGGTGGAGCGTGGCCCGAGCCCGTCGACCGTGGGATCACCGAAGCGCAGGGCGTCCATGACCGCGATGGGACGCGCCCCCATGGTGAAGATGTCGCGCAGGATCCCGCCCACCCCCGTGGCCGCACCCTGGTAGGGCTCGACGAAACTGGGGTGGTTGTGTGACTCGATCTTGAACGCGACCGCGATGCCGTCGCCCACGTCCACCACCCCGGCGTTCTCGCCGGGGCCGGCCAGGATGTCGGGCCCCGACGTGTCCAGCCGGGCGAGGTGGATCTTGGAGGACTTGTAGGAGCAGTGCTCCGACCACATCACCGAGTACATGCCGAGTTCGCTGACCGTGGGCACCCGGCCCAGGGTGGCGACGATGTCGTCGTACTCGTCGCCGCGCAGGCCCAGTTCATGGCCCAGTTCGCGGGCACGTTCATCCGACAGGGACTCGTCGGGAGGAAAGGAGGTGGTCACGGCGACGTCCTGGCAGCGAGCGGGCGGCAAGCGGGCAGCATTCGAGGTGGCAGCGTGGCGAGTGCGGTGGTGGTGCCGTCGATCATCCGACCGACGCCGGGGTCGCAGCAGCGGCCACACCGGTTGCAAGTCCCCTGAACATGGCGAGCATGTGGCCGCCGCCAGCGAGGTCGAGGTCCACGGCGTGCTCGGGATGGGGCATCAGTCCGACGACGTTGCCGGCCTCGTTGCAGACCCCGGCGATGTTGCGGGCCGACCCGTTGTGGTTGTCGCCGGGCAGGTAGCGGAACACCACCTGGCCGGCATCCTCGAGTCGATCCAGCGTTTCGTCGTCGGCGGTGTAGCAGCCCTCACCGGACTTCAACGGGACCTGCCACGGTCCGTCGTGGGCGAAGCCGCGAGTGAACGGCGTGGCGCGGTTGTCGACGCTGATGTAGACGGTGCGCGACACGAAGCGCAGGCCGCTGTTGCGCAACAGGGCACCGGGCAGCAACCCGGACTCGCACAGGATCTGGAAGCCGTTGCAGATCCCCAGGACCGGGCCACCGTCGGCGGCGAAGGTCCGGACCGACTCCATGATGGGCGCATGGACGGCGATCGCGCCGGTGCGCAGGTAGTCGCCGTGGGAGAAGCCACCGGGCAGGATCACCGCATCGACGTCGTGCAACGAGGAATCGCGGTGCCACAGCGCCACGGGGGTGGCGCCCCCAGCCTCGACCGCCACCATGGCGTCGTGGTCGTCGAGGGAACCGGGAAACGTGATGACGCCGACACGCATGACAACCTCGCAACGGGGTGGGGACGGGCCGGATCCTGGGGGGAACGATACCGGCCCGCGTCGAAGTCTCGGTGACAGTGGCACCTGGGTGGTGCAGCCCGGGGTCGGTCGGGTGGTCCAGCCGGCGCCGGTCGGGTGGTCCAGCCGGGGCCGGTCGGGTGGTTCAGCCTGCGTCGTAGCCCGCGTCCGTCAGGGCCGTCATCGGATCTGCCTGGCCCAGCAGGTCGGCGGCGTCGATGCAGCCCAGCGGCACGTCCTCACCCAGTGCCAGGCGGTCACAGGCGTCGGCGGTCACCTGCGTTGCGGCGAGTTCACCAGCGGCATCGATCGGGGTCCCCGGCCACGTTCCGGCGCCCAGGTGGGTGAGTTCATGGAGGATGAACGGTGCCCCACGGGTGCCATCGTCGAACTGGAACCGTGGCGACAACTCGATGACGACCCGCCCGTCCTCGACCCGGGCCGAGGACTCCGTGCCCGTGAACTCGAACGTCGCGATGCGCAACAACCCACCGGCGTCGCGCCATGCCTCCAAACCGGCCTGTGCGTCGGGAAAGTCCGCCGATGCCAGCAGTTGGCAGGCGGCGGCCATCGCCCTGCGGGTGGTGGCGCGCGCACCGGCGTCCCCGAACAGCGTCACGCCGGTGGCACACCCGGTGCCCTCCTCGGTCTCGTCGATCTCGTTGAGGACGGCCTGGCCGCGCTCGTGGGTGACGGTGGCGGTGCCCGGGGGCCGACGATCGGCGGCAGTGCTCTGGGCCCGGCCGCCGAACTCGACGAATGCCCAGATCGTCACGACGATCCCGGCGATGACCAGGGGAATCATGACCAGCACGAACCACCTCGCCAACAGCGGCTCGCCGTCGGGCATGGCGGGCAGGCCGTCACCGACACCACCCGGGGACCTGCGGGGCGACCGTGCCACCCTCAGCTGCCGTGGTCGGCGCGTTCGGCGTCGGTGATCGTGCGCCAGGTCCAGGTCTCGATCACCGGGTTGGTCAGGAAGCCGTCCGCCATGGCCGCGACGGTGTCGGCAAGTTCCGCCGGATCGTCGATGTCGAGGTCGAGTTCGATGTGCTTGCCGACGCGAACGTCGTGGGCGCGGCCGTACCCCAGCCCCGGGAGGGCGCGCTCGACGGCACGGCCCTGGGGATCGAGGATCTCACGCTTGAGCAGGACGTCGATGGCAACGCGCGGCATGGACTGGCCTTGGAACGAGGTGGACTGACCGACGGCGACATCGTAGGCGCTGCGCGGCGTCGCTCCTCACCGCCGGCCCGATGGTCGATCATGGCGGCGGTGGCGCAGCCAACGCGTGCTTCGCGGCCTCGTAGACGTTGGCGTGGACATGGTCCTCACCGAGTGTTTCGATCACACCGTCGCGCCGGAGCAGGTCCAGCACGTGGGGCTTGACCCGGGCCAGATGGATGTCGGCACCGTAGGTCGCGGCCAGTTGGAGGATGTCTGCGAGCTTGCCCGATCCCTGGGAGTCGATGAAGTCGATGCCCTCGCAGGACAGCACGATGGTCTCGTAGGCGGTCTCGGCGTCCTGGGCCAGTTCGCGCAGCCGGTCCTCGAGTGCCTCGGCACTGGCGAAGAACAGGCCGGCGTCGAATCGGATGACCAGCAGTCCGGGATGGGTCTCGATGTCGGGATACTCCTCGCTGCTGCGGAAGGCCTGGGTTCCCGGCACGAGTCCCAGGACCGGCATGGGCGGGCTGGCGTTGATGTGGATGAGCCAGCCCAGTGAGAGTGCAACGCCAATCATCACCCCTGCCAGGACGCCGGCGGAGAGCACGGCGATGATGGCGGCGATGGCGATCAGGTAGTCCACGCGTGCGACGCGTCGCAGGCGTCGCATCTCGGCGACGTCCATCATCCCGAACACCACGGCGTCGATGATCAGGGCTGCCAGCACGGCTTGTGGCAGGCCGGAGAACAACGGCGCCAGCACCAGCAGGGTGAGCACGATCAGTGCACCGGTGACCAGCGATGCCGCCGGGGTCCTGGCGCCTGTCTGGTCGTTCAGCGAGCTGGCCGACAGGCTGGTGGACACAGGAATGCCCTGCAGCACCGCCGAGCCGACGTTGGACACGCCCTGGGCCACCGACTCCTGGTCGATGTCGATGCGATAGCCATGCCGTGCCGCGAACGAACGAGCGTCGGCCGCGGTCTGGGAGAACCCGATCAGCAGCAGTCCCAGTGCAGCCGGCGCGATCGTCGTGATGTGGGTGACGACGAAGGTCGGTCCGGGCATGCGAGGCACCGGCAATCCTCGAGGGACGTCGCCGACCAGTGCGATGCCGGAGGCCTCGAAGTCGAACGCAGCCGACGCGACGAGTCCCGCGATGACCAGCACCAGGGCGCCGGGGACCCTGATCGGTGAGAACCGGATCCCGAGGATCAGTGCCAGGGAGACCACGCCAACCACGAGGGTGGGAACGTGGAGGGTGGCAAGGCCGCTGACCCAGCTGCCGAACTCGCGCCATGCGTTCGTTCCGTCCACCGATGTGCCGGTCAGTTTTCCCAGTTCCCCGATCACCACGTCGATGGCCGCGCCGAACAGGAACCCGGTGATCACCGCCTTCGACAGGAAGTTCGAGATCCACCCCATCCTGAAGATCGCCAACAGCAGGAACAGCAACCCCGTGACCATGGTGACTGCCGCAACCAGGGCGACAGGGTCGACGTCCCCAGCGGCTTCAAGGGCCACGGCACTCCCGGCAACGGCGGCCAGCGCCGAGCTCGGGCCGGTGGAGATCTGCCGCGACGTCCCGAAGAGGCCGTACAGGATCGTCCCGGCCGCCGCGGCGTAGAGGCCGTGCTGGATCGGGACGCGTGCGATGCCGGCATAGCCCAACGACTTGGGCACCACCAGTGCCGCCACGGCGAGCCCGGCGACCAGGTCGCCCCGTCCCCAGGACCGGTCGTAGTGGCGGGCCCAGTCCAGGAATGGCAGCACCCGCGCCGGGCCCCGTGGCTTCTCAGTGCGCCGCGCCGTCGAACTGTCCACGCCAAACCCGATCCCCATGGTCACTCGCGCCGTCATGGCGGGCACGCGGCCGCCACGCAGACGGAGCGTCCATCGTGGCTGCGGCCATCATGCCACGCGCGGGTCAGTTGGACGTGCCTGTCAGCCATCGCCGATGGCCAGGCGACCCCGAGGCGAGGGCCACGCTCCGACCTCATCCGACATCCACCGGCACCGCCACCCTCGACTGCCCCTCGTTCAGGTGGAAGCGCCGGGCAGGGGCAGGGCACCCCGATCGAGCACCGTCCGGATGGCGAAGGAGCTGCGGACGTCGGTGACCGCGTCGATTGCGAGTACCTCGTCCAGCATCACGCGTTCGTAGGGGGCGAGATCGGGAACTGCGACCTCGACCAGGAAGTCGGCGTCGCCGGACACGACGTGTCAGGCCACGACAGCCGGAATTTCCTGCAGCGAGGTTTCGATGTGGCGCGAGGTATCCGGTGCGCGTTGGTCCACTCGCAGGGACGTTGTCGTCGATCGCAGGGCTGGCTCCCACGGGCGCACGGCCTGGGGTGAGCACGACCGCGCCCCCAACTAGTCTTCTGCTCCCCGGACTCGAGCACTGCGAGCACGCACGACCGGTACCGAGGCAGGTCAGGCAGCAGGTTCAGTTGTTTGTCCGCGCGCACCCGAGCGAGTGTCGGAGTCGTCAAATGACCAACGTGGATCCGGGCGACCGACCCGCACTCGCCCCTCGTCGCCTTGCCGGCATCGGGCTCATTGTCGTGGCCGCCATTGGCTCGCTCGTGGCCGATCTCGGCTTCTCTGACACCTCGGTCGCCGGCGGTGCGTCCGGCCTGTGGTACTTGGTGCCCTCGGTCGTCCTGGCTGCACTGGGCTTCCACCTCGCCGCTGCCGGGTTGCCGCGCGTGAAGCGGGTTGTCGTGGGCATTCTGGCGGCCGCCCTTCCCCTGCTTGTGCTGCTCCGGTGGTTGGTGGACACGGCGCAGGGTCCCTGAGCCTGCGTCAGTCTGTGGCTCGGTCCGGGGGCAGCGCGGGCGGCGTCCAGGCGTGCGCACCAGCGACGTCGCGGGCGCCGAGGTGGAGGAACACAGGCAGCATCACGTTGCGTACGAGGCGAGCCACGGGCCCGGCGTTCTTGCTGGAGCTCCGGCCCCTCTACGCCGGGCTCGTCGAGGCCCTCACCTCGGTCCAGGACCAACTCGACGACGATCAACTGCTGTTCGTCGCGGATCTCGAGCCAGCCTCGTCACGAGGTCTTGCGGTTGAACGTCAGGTGCGTGACACCGCTGGGCGCCGAGACGGCCTCGATGTCGTAGTCAGCTTCCAGCGCCTCCAGTCCGTCCCACACGCGGATGCCGCGGCCCAGCACGATCGGCACCTGGACCAGGTGCATGTGGTCGACCAGGCCCGCGGCCAGGAACTCGCGCACGACCGTCGGTCCACCGCCGATCCGGACATCCCGTCCGTCGGCCGCCTCACGAGCGGCGTCGAGCGCCGCCGCCGGTTCGTCGGCGAGGAAGTGGAAGGTGGTGCCGCCCGCCATCTCGATCGAGGACCGCGAGCGGTGGGTCAGCACGAACGTCGGCGTGTGGAACGGGGGGTTGTCGCCCCACCACCCCTGCCAGTCGACGTCGTCCTGCCAGCCCGGTGGGCCGAACTTGCCCGCGCCCATGATCTCGGCGCCGATGCCTGGCTCGTGCTGTTGGGCGAACGCGTCATCCACGCCGGCACTGCCACCGCTGCCGCCCAGGATGGGGGCACCGAAGCGAGTGGCGAACATCCAGTCGTGGAGCCGAGTACCGGCATGCCCCATGGGGGCGTCGGGAGCCTGACCGTCGCCGGTCGCGAACCCATCCAGTGAGATGGAGAAGTTGTGGATACGAGTGCGTGACATCTGCGAACTCCGTGTGTTTCGGGCTGCGGGCAACGCCATGCAAGCACAGGTGCGGCGGCTGCTCGACCCTGGCAGTTGCGCAGTCGCGACCATCACTGGGTCGCAATGGCGACGATCACGCAGATCGCCACGGCGTTCCCGTCGACGTCACGTCGGTGCTCAGCGCGCGGAGCCTGGCGGGACGAGACCGCGGTTGATGAGTTCCTTGGTCACGAACGGGTCGGTCTCGAGCACTTCGGCGGGGAGGACGCCGGTGCGAACCAGGCGGATGGTTGCCAGCTCCTCACGTGTGTACAGGGAGGGAGGGATGGCAGCGATTGGGACGTAGCCCCTGGCGATCAGGCGCCGCAGGGCCTCGTCCTCGGTCAGTCCGGTGGATGTGGTCGTCGTCGTGTCGGTCACCTCGTCGGCAGTCGGCCCGGCCAACGTCCAGGTGATTGCCGCGACGGCCACGAGCACCACGGCGACGATCGCTGCCAGGACTGCGGTGGACGGTGTGCGTCGCTGGAGGTGGACGCGGGTGGGCGCGCGGCTCGTTGGTGCTGCCTCGTCGGGTACCCGGATCTTGGTGTCGGTTTCGGATCGGGTTCGTGTGTCGGTGGTCGGCATCGGATCGCCTTTGGTCGTCTGCTCGATGCAGCACGACTGTGCGCCCCGACGGTTGCAGGTCGGCTGTGACAGGCCTGCAGCGGTGGTTGCAACTCGTCGACGACCCTGCTGCCAGATTGCAGCCGCCGATAGGGGCGGCCGGCAGGGTCAGTGTTTGTTGGAGTCTGGATTGTCGCTGCAAGGCGAGACGGAGCACCCCGTGACACCGCAACGAGATCAGGTGCCCGCCGCTACTGTCGGATGGGCTCCATCACGACACGCAATCAGGGTCGTGCCGGCCTTCTCCACCCGAACTGGGCGAGGACGAGGGTCGCGACCACGGAGACGATCTTCACGGTGGCCTCGGCGCGCGGATGCGATGTCGTCGGTCGACGACATCGGAGCAGCCATGGGGCCGGAGCAGGTGGACGAGCCGTCCCCTGGGAGCCGCCTGACAACCACCGTCGAGTGCCGGTGGTGGGCACCCGGTCGCATCCCCGAGGGGTTCGCGGACTGGTTCGCCACCCTGGGTCAGGTCGACGTCGACGCGGAACGCCGCGACCACTATCTGCCCGACGAGGGCCACCCCGAGCGGAACGTGAAGGTTCGCGACTGGACCACCTGTGAGGTAAAGGTCCGAACACATCGAGACCCGATCCGTGTCGCCGGCGGGTCCGGCTGGCTCGAACGGTGGAACAAGCGGTCCGTGCCGGGGTTGTTCGAGCTGGTCGACGAGACGACGCTCGTCGAGGTGGTCAAGCACCGGTTCCTGGTCACCATCGATGGCTGCCAGGTCGAGTTGACAGAGGCAGCCATCGATGGACGGGCGTGGCACAGCCTGGCCCTCGAGGCCGACGACACCCCGCCCGGCAACACCTCTCTCGATCCGGTGCTGGCGCGATTGGAGCATGCCGGCCTCGGTCGGGTCATGGAGTTGACGGCCGATCGATCGCACGGATACGCCCAGCACCTGCTGACCATGCTCGACGCCGGCGAGTCATGACCTGTCGACAGGACCGGCCCTGGAGGAGATCGCCGGTCCAACGGTGCTCCAACACCTTCAGTTCACCGTCCTCGACGACGAGCGTGTAGGTGCTCGTTCCCGGGGGTGCATGACCGTCGCAATCCCGGCCGCTCGGGGGTACCGGCGCCAGTGCCGATCAGCGTGGCGAAGCCGGGTCGATCTCCACCCCGGCCGCCCGGCCGGCGCGGCACAGTGGAGGCTGCAACACCCGTCCGAGGCGCACGGCGTGGAACCCGGACGACGACACGCACGCGCGAAGGTTGAACCATGAGCACGGCCCCAGCTCCCGCCCGCACCGAATCCAGCCCCCCGACCCAGTCGCCGACGCTCCCACCAACGCACCCACCGCAGCGACCGACGCGTAGGCAACTCGTCACCTCCGCGATCCTGGGCGTGGGAGCGGTCGCGACAATCGTCTGGGTGGGCCTGCACGTCGAGCCACAGCCACTCCCGGATGCGGCGGTCGACGCCGGGGCGACCACGACGATCCCGCTGCCGGCGGGCCTGCCCGCGCCGGTCGAGCGCTTCTATTCCGAGCTCTACGGTGACCACGTCCCGGTCGTGGACACTGCCGTGATCAGCGGGCGAGGCACCATGCGCATCGCCGGGGTCACCTTCCCCGCTCGTTGGCGCTTCAGCCACGTCACCGGGCAGGACTACCGCCACTACATCGAACTGACCATCTTCGGTCGTCGCGTCATGGCCGTCAACGAGTGGTTCCTCGACGGACAGGCCCGGCTGGAACTCCCGGTCGGTGTCAGCCAGGGCCCCAACATCGACCAGGGCGCCAACCTGGCGCTGTGGGCCGAGGCGGTCTGGATGCCGTCCGTGTGGGTCACCGACCCCGCCGTGCGATGGGAAGCGATCGACGCGACCTCCGCCCGACTGGTGGTGCCCTTCGGTGATTCGACGGAGACGATCACCGTGTGGTTCGACCCGGACACCGGGCTGCTGGAACGCATGGAGTCGATGCGGTTCAAGGGTGAGACCGACGAGCAGCGGACGCGGTGGATCAACGAGGTCCTGGCCTGGGGGACCGTCGACGGGCACCCGGCGCCACTGGAAACCACGATCACCTGGGGTGATGACGACTCGCCATGGGCGCGCCTGCGCACCGAGGCCATGGTCCACAACGCCGACCTGCGCGCGTACGTCGAAACTGGAGGAACCTGACCCACGTGGACACCTGTTCACCGTCATCGGCCGTGCTCTGGACATCGCAGTGTGCCAGTCGTAGGGTCGGGGCCGACGGGGCACTGAGGTGCTCTGCATGGATGGGAGACGATGATGCAACGGTTCTCGACCTTGTGCCGGCCCCGCGACAGCAGACGACTCCGACGTCCACCCGCACTGCTGGCACCTCACCGACGCGGATGTCGCGACCGCGATGGAGTCGGGTGGGGGCTCACGCGTGCCGCGCCGCCAGCACCGCCGCCGCTCGTCGTCCAGCGGGCATTGCCACCGTCACCCACGCTCGCGGCTCCACTGCTGACCGATGGCTACGAGGGCAGGGGTGCGGTCCGTGCGGCGTCGACCACGCGACGGGACAGGCCGAACAGCCGCGGATCGGCGATCGGCGTCGTCGCCTGGCGCAGGCGGTTGGTCACGAAGGCGACGGACAGGTCGTTCACCGGATCGACCCAGGCACCGGACCCACCGAAGCCGTAGTGGCCGAAGGCGTGTCGGGGCGCCCGTCCGTACATGAGCGCTCGGTGATACCCCAGCCGCCAGTGCATCGGGATTCCCAGCACGTAGTCACGACGCCTGCTGCTCACGATCCGCAGGCGGTCGGCGGCCGGCTCGGACAGCAGGAGTTGGCCGTTGACCTCCGCGCCCCCCAGTCCGCTGTACATCGCAGCCAGGGCACGAGCGGTGAACACACCCGTCACGGCGGGCATCTGGGCACCAAGGATCTCGCGATCGTGGTGGAGCATCACGTCTGCGAAACCGGGCACGACCAGTGCCTGGGAGGCCTTGCGCGACCACGGTGTCAGGCGAGCCAACTTGGCCAGCACGAGCATCGGGTCGACGCCGGTCACGATCAGGTGGGCGACGTCGCCGCGCTCGCTGACCGGAATCCCGATGCGCAGGCCGTCATCCCCGATGACGTCGCCCACCTCGGTCTGCCACAGCTTGCCCATGTCGAGGCCGGTGACCGATCGCATCAGTCCCGAGATGATCCATCCGAACGTCATGGCGTGGTAGCCCGGCCCGGTGCCCGGAAGTGGGTTCGGACGAGCCGCCGCGACTCGTGCCTCCATCCCCTCGTCGTCGAGGAGGTCGTGGGCATCGTCGACCATGGCCTGGACGTTGTGGATGCCACCCTCGTGGTTGAGGACCTGCCGGATGGTGACGTGGCCCTTGCCGTGGGCGGCGAAGTCGGGCCAGTAGGCCGCCACCGGTCGGTCCAGATCCAGTTCGTGCCGATCGACCATGCGGTGCACGACCGCCGCCGTCACGCCCTTGGAGGTGGAGAAGGACATGCTGCCCGTGTCCCCCTGCCACGGCCGGGCCCCGTCGCTGTCGCGGGTGCCCGCCCACACGTCCAGGACGACCTCACCCTTCCACCGCACCGCCAGCGCCCCGCCACCGTTGCCGGGCGTGTCGAAGTGCGCCGCGAACCGCTGGGCGACGTGCTCGAACCCGGACGCGACGATCTGCGTCCGCACGGTCGAGGTGGCGTCGTCGCTCACGAGCGCTCCAGGGTCAGGCGACAGACCTCCCCCCGGGGGCGCCGCCGTTGGCGTCGGATCAGCTTCCTGCATGCAGAGCAGATCCGTGGTGGGAGAATACCCCTGCGCCCCGTCCGGCTCCGCAGGTCCGACAGCGCACCTCTGCGGGGGAGGGCTGGCAGCCGAACCTCGCCGGGACCGGCATCCGCCGCGCCGGGCTCACGAGGCGTCGCTGGCCCCGGCGCCGAGGCCGTGTTCGGACAGGTACGCCGCCGAGGCGATCCTGGCTCGTTCGATCGTGGCCGGCACGGCGGACGTGTCGCGGTACTTGAGGTTGCCGCGCAGGTCGTCGGGCGAGGGAGCGGCGCCACCGGATGGCAGGACGTGGACGTCGACATCGTCAGGCAGCGTTGCCATCATGGTCGTGAAGCCGCTGCGGCGAGCGATCTCGAAGCTGACCTGGGCCACCTGCAACGGATTGGAGGGGGCCGTGAGTGGGCGCTCGATGCGGCCGACCTGCAGCACGTAGACCGTGCCGGCGCCCCCGGCGATGGCGCGACTGAGCGGAATCGAACTCACCAGGCCACCGTCGTAGTGGTGGAAGCCGTCGATCTCCACGGGCTCGAACAGCCCCGGGACTGCCGACGAGGCCAGCAGGGCCGGCCGCACCGGACCGGTCGTGAACCAGGCAGCCGCGGCGTTCTCGACCCGAGCGGCGACACACTCGAAGTCGATCGGCATCTCCTCGAACGTCAGGTCCGTCGGCAGCGCGTCGTCGAAGAGCGCCAGCAACTCGTGGGTGCGGTGCAGCGACACCTTGGTCGCGACGAACGTGCGCAGGCGATCGACGATGCCCGTGGTCAGGAGTCCCGAGCGGTCGAGGTCGGACCACACCTCCCGCAGCCGTCGCAACCCCTCGTCGTTGGGCTCGGCTGCATAGATCGCCCCGTTGATCGCGCCGATCGACGTACCCAGCACCATGTCCGGCACGACGCCTGCACTCGTCAGGGCCTCGAGCATGCCGACCTCGGCAGCACCCAGGCGGCCCCCACCACCCAGCACGAACGCGATCGGGCCAGTGGCAGCACCGCTCATGCCCCGCCGTCCGTCGCGTCCCCTGCCCGGGCCACCATCGTCAGCAGTTGGTACACGGCCGCCAGGTCGCCGTCATCATCGACCACCTCGACCGCCCACCGCACCTCACCCTGGTCCTCGCCGGGACGCAGGGCCTTGGACAGGCAGGTGAGGGAGACCGTGATCGACGTGCCGGGGTGCACGGGCTTCATGAACCGAAGTCCGTCAAGCCCGGTGTTGGCCAGGACCGGGCCCTCGTCCGGATCGACGAACATGCCGGCGGCGAAGGACAGCAACAGGTAGCCGTGGGCCACGATGCCACCGAAGAGCGGGTTGCGGGCGGCGGCCTCGGGATCGGTGTGGGCGTAGAAGGTGTCGCCGGTGAACTCGGCGAAGTGGTCGATGTCGGCCGCCGTGACCTCGCGGGGTCCGACCGTCACGCTGTCGCCCACCTCCAGGTCGTCGAAGGTGCGTCGGAACGGATGCACCCCCTGCCTGGTCGGGGCGCCCGATGCCCATTGCCCCGTCGCCGCCGCCAGCAGCGCCGGCGAACCCTGCAGCGCCGTGCGCTGCAGGTAGTGGTGCAGGCCGGCCAGCCCACCCAGTTCCGCACTGCCGCCGGCGCGTCCGGGGCCACCGTGCAGCAGTCGCGGCAGCGGCGACCCATGCCCGGTCTGGGTGGCCATGCAGGTCTGGTCGACGACCAGGATGCGTCCGTGGTGGGGCGCCAGGGCCCGGACCAGGTCCGCCGTGGCGGGAGTGGGTGGGGCGAACACGGAGGCCACCAGTCCCCCGCCGCCACGCGCCACCAGGTCTGCCGCGTCGGCGTGGTCGTCGTAGCCGAAGACGGTCGCCACCGGTCCGAATGCCTCGGTCTCGTGCAGCACGCTCGCACGGGCGTCACGCGCCACGACCAGGGTGGGCGCAACGAACGTGCCCGGGTCGACCTCGATGCCACGCAGGTCCCGCGGGGTCGGGTTCGTGCGCAGGTCACCGGCCGTGGCCAGGTTGGTGATGGCCGCTCGCACGGCCTCGACCTGGCGGGCGTCCACGAGCGGGCCCAGGTCGACGTCCTCGCGTCCCGGATCACCCACGACCAGGCCCTCGAAGCGCTCGACCAGGTCGTCGACGATGCCGGCGACCATGCCCGACGGGACCAGGATGCGGCGGATCGCCGTGCACCGTTGTCCGGCCTTCGCGCACGTCTCGGACACGACCTCGGCCAGGAAGGCCTCGTGCAGGTCCGAGCCCGGCTCGACGTCGGGTCCCAGGACCACGGCGTTGATCGAGTCGGTCTCGGCACCGAAGCGGGTGCCGCGGTCCAGCACCGCCGGATGGGCCCGCAACACCCGTGCCGTGGTCGCCGAACCCGTGAAGGCCACGGCATCGCGGTGGTCGAGGTGGTCGAGCAGGCCGACGGCGCCGCCCACGACCAGTTGGATCGAACCGGGCGGCAGCACGTCGGCCTCGACCATCGCACGGAAGGCCCGCTCGGCCACGAACGCGGCCTGCGGCGCCGGCTTGACGATCGCCGGCATGCCCGCCAGCAGGGTCGGGGCGAGCTTCTCCAGCATGCCCCAGACCGGGAAGTTGAACGCGTTGACGTGCACGGCCACGCCGGGCATCGGACCGAACACGTGGTGGGCGGCAAAGGTGTCGTCGCGGGACAGCCGGATCAGGTCGTCGTCCACCCACAGGTGGCTGTCGGGCAGCTTGCGACCCCCGCGGGATGCGTACGTGGCCAGCGCGCCGATCCCCCCGTCGACGTCGAACCAGGCATCGCGGCGCGTGGCCCCTGCCTGCGCCGACAGGTCGTAGAGGTCGTCCTTGGCCCCCGCGACCGCCGTGACGAGTTGACGCAGCAGTCCGGCGCGCTCGGTGAAGGTCAGCGCATGCAACCCCGGTGCCCCCACCCGTCGCGCGTGCTCGACTGCACCTGCCAGGTCCAGCCCGGCTGCCGACACCCGGGCGACCTCCCGGCCCGTCACGGCGTCCAGCAGCGTGGCCGCGTCGGCGGCCTCGCCGGTGACCCATGCGTCGGCGAGGTGGCTGGGCAGCACCGGTGTCGGTGCGGCTGGTGCGATGGCTGACATGACGAGACCGATCGTCGCGGTCGGCGGGCTTGCGAGTCTATGACCGGGGTGGGCCAGCCACGCCACCGCCCGTGGGGAGATCGCATGACCGATATCGTCCAGATCCCGGGCGTGACGGGCACGGCCGGCCCACAGGAGGCACTCGTGAACACCTGGCTCAAGGGCGGTCTGCTGGCGGCGGCCGCATTCAAGTTGTTCGCGCCCGAGGTGGTGCCCAGTTTCGACGGGCCCCAGGAGCCACCCTACGAACTGCCCGGCCACACGGTCTACGTGAACGGCGTGGAGCTCTTCGTCCGTGAGGCGGGCCCCTCGGACGCGCCGACCATCGTGTTGGTGCATGGCTGGGGTGACGAGTCGCTGGTGGTGTTCCCGCGCATCGTTCCACTGCTGGCCGACGACTTCCACCTGGTGCTGGTCGACAATCGCAACAACGGCAAGTCCGACCACGTGCGCGGCAACTACGGGATCGACGCCGTCGCTGCGGAACTGGACGGCGTGCTCGAGGAACTTGGCGTCACGGATGCCACCGTCTTCGGCTTCTCGATGGGCGGCCTGATCGCACAGGAACTGGCCCGCAGCCACCCGCACCGGGTCTCGCGACTGGGTCTGTCGGGAACGGCTGCGGCGGTCCCGCCACTGGCAACGGTGCCCAAGCCCGTCGCGGCCGTCGGGACGGCCCTGGTGCGGGCCGTGGATCGGCTGTCGCGCACCGAACTGTCGTGGCTGCGCACCAAGTACCTGGTCTCGGTCGGTGCGGTCGCCCCCGAGCATGCGCGGTGGGCCTACGCCGCCTACCAGAACCGCGACCCGGAGCTGTACTGGGCGTCAGCATGGGCGATCGCCCACTTCGACTCGCGTCCGTGGGTCGGCGACCTCGACCTCCCGACCATGGTCGTCATCACCACGAACGACCAGTTGATGGCTCCGCGAGCCCAGCGCCAACTGGCGGGCCTGCTCGACGACCCGATCGTGCACGAAGTCGCCGGTCGCCACGAGGCGCCGCTGACACACGCGGCCGAGTACGCCCGGTACCTGCGCGACTTCGCCACCTCGACCTGACCCGCGCCGACCCCCCACCCAACGGACGCCGAACCGACCGGATCTCGCCGGATCCACGCCCACTGGACCCGTTGCGCCGACCCACTCCCGCAGGTCAGTCGTCCAGGCGAACCGGTTGGACCACGAACTCGCAGGTTCGTTCGGCCATGAAGGCCTCCTGGAGTTGTCGCCGCGGGTAGTCCTCCAGCGCGGTCTCCATCGATGCCACGGTCTTCTCGTACCCGTTGAGGTAGCGCCCGGCCATGCCGAACACCTCGGCATCCTCTATCGGGCCGTCCTCGAAGTCCGCCCGCTCGTCCTCCAGTTCCACGACAGCAGCATCGAGGCCAGCCGCCAACTCGTCGAGGATCTGGCGACGCTCGGGGATGTCGGGCAGTTCGAGTTCGTCGACGGTGGCCATGAGTTCCTGCACTCGCGCGATCGCACGGTCGTAGCCCGCCGCCAGCGGCCCGGCCCGTTCGTCGGGGGCAGCCAGGCTGATGCCCTCGAGCGCGTCGTTGGCGATGACCTCCAACTGCGTCTGGGTGTCGACCAGGTGGGTGCACACGACCAGGGCGGCCGCTGCGTCGTCGGCCTGGGACACCTCCGACGCATCGGACGGCGGCGGGGTGGGCAGTCCCGACCGATTCGGCCCGGGGGAACCGGACGGGGAGGGTGCGACCGCGGGAGACGCCGGCGCTGCCGGGGTCGGATCGCCGTCGACGCCACCCCCGCATCCTGCCGTGACCACGACGGCGAGGAGCGCGGCGGCGGCGGGTCGACGGTGACGACGCCGACTCGGAGATGCCTGGACGGTGGGCACGCGGAGCATGGCACGCCTTCGATCAGCCACGGGCCAGCCGGACACGTTCCTCCTGCCAGGCCGACTGGTGAGCATACGCCTGACGCCGTCTCCGCAGCATGAGGAATTGCCGTCGCGCGGAAGGTTCGTGTGCCGGGCCCACCGGCGATGGCTGGTCGGCCACGACCGGGGAGCGCACCGAACCTCACCAACAGGAGAAACGGACGCCCGCCGCGAGATCGCGGCGGGCGTCCGAACGGGGAGTTCGTCGGCCGGATCAGCCAGACGGACGACGGTTCATGTCACGACGTGGCGCCAGCCGCGGCCTCCTGCCACTTCCACAGGTCACGCAGTGCGTTCGCCACGTCGGTGTCCACGGCATGGGCCATGCCCTGCGCGGACTCCAGCAGTTCGGCAGCGGTCGCGTGGTCGAGCGCGAGCTCGGCCGCGTGTGCGTCGTCGAGGCGCTGCTGGATCTTGGGCATCAGCACCCGGGCCTGGCGCGAATCGGCGTCGACCGCCGACAGCATGTCGTCGACCTCGCCGAAGGTCCGGCAGTCACCGGCGTCGCCGACCATTCCGGCCGTCCACTCGATGCCCGCCAACATGTGGGCGAGGTAGGTCGGGTCGGTGTACGCCGAGTCGACGTGGCCGGCGGCCTCGTACCACGAGCGACCGCCCTCGAAGTTGTGGCACCACGCCAGCGGGTGGTCGGCGCCCATGGTCCCGGAGCCCGGGTTGTAGGTCGACTCGTCCAGGGTGATCAGGACGTGGACGTCCGCACGCGGGTTGGTCGTGAAGTTGTACCACTCGTCGAAGCGGACCCATTCCAGTGGCAGCATCTCGGTCGACGGGTGGGTCGGGTCCTCGATGCGCATGGTCGCGGTCTGCTGCGCCGGGTGGTTGCGGAAGCGTGCGCCGCCACCGGTCAGCTGGCTGTACCAGGGGATGGCGTGCATGGCGTCGGTCGCGGCGTGCAGGCCGACGAAGCCACCACCGTCACGGATGTAGCCCTGGAGTGCTGCCAGTTCGCCGTCGTTCAGCAGGCGCGGACGGGTCGGGTTCTGGCTGTTGGTCCCGTCGACCGGTGACACGAAGATGATCGAGGCGTACTTGGCCAGGTCGTCGGCGCTGGTGAAGGGCGTGGTGAGGAGGGTCAGCTCCGGCTGGCGGTTGTCCCAGACGTCGACGGTGAAGCCATGCTGTTCGCCCAGCGCGATGATCGCGTTGGTCGTGTCGTCGATGTGCGAGTGGCGGAAGCCCAGGGTCTTGCCCACGACCAGGACCTCGTAGTCCTGGTCCTGGGCGTGCGCGGGCGGTGGCGCCACGGCGAACGCCGTGGCGAAGAGGGCAGCGGCGACGACTGCGATCAGCAGTCGACGCGGCTGGAGGATCGGGTGACGCAGGGTGGCAGCGTTCATGGCAGTCCCATCACGATGATCCGACCTGATATCGGACCGAGATGTCGCTGTGGACCCCTGCACCGTCAATTTGGGCGACTGCCGCAACTTATCCCCGGCCAACCCTGCGGTCAACGGGCAGTTCACACCGTCGCCCCCCGGACCCCCGCCGCCCGCACACGAGCCCAGGGATCGACACACTGTTCGACGGCCTGTTCGGGCCTCCTGGCGCTCGGATTTCGCGGTCTTGACCAGCGCCTGCCGACAACGGATGGCTGAACACGACGCGATGTTTGACGACGAAGCCCTCCGGTTCACGTCGCCAACTAGCGTGGAGACCGCATCGACGACGCCTGCCCAAGGACCTCACAATGGCACCGCACCCACTGGCTGGAAAGCCCGCCACCGATGGCGACCTCATCGACGTGGATGCCCTCCTGGCGGCCTACCACGACGACGTCCCGGATCCATCGGATCCGGGGCAACGGGTGGCGTTCGGGACCTCGGGCCACCGCGGGTCGGCGTTCAGCCGCTCGTTCAACGACGCCCACATCGCCGCGATGACCCAGGCGGTGTGCGACGTCCGTGGTGAGTCGGGCCTGGACGGTCCGCTGTTCCTGGGGCGTGACACGCATGCGTTGTCGGAACCGGCGTTTCGCACCGCCCTGGAGGTGTTCGCAGCCAACGAGGTGCCGGTGCGAGTGGACGCGCGCCACCGGTTCACCCCGACGCCGGCACTGTCCCACGCCATCCTCACCCACAACCGTGACAACTCGTCGACCGCGGATGGCGTCGTCATCACCCCGTCGCACAATCCACCGGCCGACGGTGGCTACAAGTACAACGGGCCCGACGGCGGGCCGGGATCCGCGGCGGTCACGACCGAGATCCAGGACCGCGCCAACGACCTGTTGGCCGCCGGACTGGACGGCGTGCGGCGGGTCACGACCGAGGCAGCCGACACGGCGACCTGCATCACCACCCACGACTACCTGGCTCGCTACGTCGAGGACCTGCCGAGTGTCGTCGACCTGGACGCGATCCGCGCCGCCGGTGTCCGCATGGGTGCCGACCCCCTGGGTGGGGCCGCGGTCGACTACTGGGGCGCCATCGGGGAAGCCCACGACCTCGACCTCGTCGTCGTCAGCGACGCGGTCGATCCCCAGTTCTCGTTCATGACCCGGGACTGGGACGGCAAGATCCGCATGGACTGCTCGTCGGCGTTCGCGATGACCGGCCTCATCGCGCTCAAGGACGACTACGACGTCGCCTTCGGCAACGACACCGACGCCGACCGCCATGGCATCGTGACGCCGACCCATGGCCTGCTCAATCCCAACCACTACCTCGCCGTCGCGATCGCCCACCTGCTGGGCAACCGGCCCGAGTGGCCCACCGATGCCGGTGTGGGCAAGACCCTGGTCAGCTCATCGATGATCGACCGTGTCGTGGCCGACCTGGACCGCACCCTGATCGAGGTGCCGGTCGGGTTCAAGTGGTTCGTCGACGGCCTGGTCAGCGGCGACATCGTGTTCGGTGGCGAGGAGAGCGCCGGCGCCTCGATGCTGCGGCGCAACGGCCAGACGTGGACCACCGACAAGGACGGCATCATCATGTGCCTGCTCGCCGCGGAGATCACCGCGGTGTCGGGTCGCAACCCGGGTGAGCACTACCAGGACATGGCCGACCGCTTCGGCGCGCCCAGCTACAAGCGCGTCGATGCCCCCGCCAGCCCAGCCCAGAAGGCCGTGCTCAAGGACCTGTCGCCCGACCAGGTCACCGCGACCGAACTGGCCGGGGACCCCATCACCGCGACGCTGACCACGGCGCCGGGCAACGGTGCCGCCATCGGTGGCCTGAAGGTCACGACCGACAACGGCTGGTTCGCCGCCCGGCCGTCGGGCACCGAGGACGTCTACAAGATCTACGCAGAGTCGTTTCGCGGTGACGACCACCTCGACGAGATCATCGCCCAGGCCCAGGCCCTGGTCGACGCGACCCTGGGCGACTGACTCCTGTCCGCCTGACCGGAGCGGCTGCCACTCGCGCCCCGCCGTACATCGGCCGACGGCTCCCAGTCGTGCACCGCCCGACGGTCGCGGCACGATGGGTGCACCGGCCGACGGCAGCTGCCGTCCGCCCGTGCGTACCCTGTGCACTCGTTCGCACGCACCCGGTCAAACGACTCCTCCTCCTCCACATCGTGAGCAGCGCATGCCTGACACCACTTCCGACCCGCACCGCACGGATCGTCCCGACGGCCGCCGTCCCGGTCCGTCGACCACCTCGGTCCACCTGACCGAGATGGTGGATGCGACGACGGGCAGCATCATCGCCCCCATCATCGCGAACTCCGCGTTCGCCTACGGCGACGTGGAGAGCTGGCGGGGCGTGGCCCTGGGTGAGACCGACGGGCACATCTACGCCCGCAACTCCAACCCCACCACCGACCGCTTCGAGGCCAAGATGGCCGCCCTCGAGGAAGCCGAGTCCGCGACCAGCTTCGGCACCGGCATGGCGGCGATCTTCACGACGCTGCAGGCGCTGTTGCAGCCCGGTGATCGGGTGGTCACGGTCAAGGACACCTATGGCGGCACGTGGTTGCTGTTCACGAAGCTCTTCCCGGCCTGGGGCGTGACCTGCGACGTCCTGGACACCGACGACCACGACGCCATCGAGGCCGAGATCCGCAAGGGGTGTGACCTCGTCTACCTCGAAACCCCCACCAACCCGACCCTGAAGGTCCTGGACCTGGCGCGGCTGTCGGCTGCCGCCGCCGACGTCGGGGCCCTGACCGTGGTCGACAACACCTTCGCCACGCCCATCAACACGCGACCGGTGACGCTGGGCGCCGACGTGGTGCTGCACTCGGCATCGAAGTACCTGGGCGGCCACGGTGACATCCTCGGCGGCGTCGTGTGTGGCAGTGAGGAGGTGGTGCGGCGGATCTACGGGCTGCGCGAGATCATCGGCACCGGCATGGATCCCCAGGTGGCGGCGCTGATGCTGCGCAGCCTGAAGACCCTGGGCCTGCGGGTCGAACGGCACAACGAGTCGGCGGCCACCATCGCCGCGTGGTTGACGACACACCCCAAGGTCACGAAGGTCAACCACCCGAGCCTGCCAGACCACCGCCACCACGACGTCGCCGCGCGCCAGATGGACGGGTTCGGCGGGATGCTCAGCTTCGCGGTCGAGGGGGGATTCGACGCGGTGGCCAAGGTGCTGCCACGCCTCGAGTACGCCTATCTCGCGGCCAACCTCGGCCAGGTCGAAACCATCGTGGGACCCCCGGCCACGACCAGCCACGTCGAGTTGAGCGACCAGGAACGCGCAGACGCCGGCATCCCCGAGGGCCTGGTCCGGTACTCGGTCGGCATCGAGGACGCCGACGACCTGATCGCCGACCTCGACCAGGCGCTGTCGATCCTGTGACCACCACCTGACCGCGAGCGTCGATCCGTCACCCCGCCTCGTTGCCGTCCGGGGCCAGCGCCGCCTCCAGCCACGCGCCCACCAGCGACCTCGTCTCCTCGTGCAGGTCCACCGTCAGGATCGCGTGCCCCTTGCCGGCGGGCTCCACCAGTGGACCCCGGACACCCTGCCGGACCGCCACGTCGGCCGGAGCCTCGATCACTCCCGCGGGCGTCGACACACCGCTGGACTCGGCCAGTGGCGGCCCGGCCATCGCCTCGACCCGCAGCCGCGGACAGATCCAGTCGCGCTCGTATCGCAGCACCATCAGGGGAGCCGGGCCGTCGCCCGCCGGCGGCACATCGCCCGGCGCCATCCCGAGGTCGGCCTGCACCCGCCGGGATCGAAGGATCGCACCCGGCAGCGAGGGCTGGCTCGCGACTGCGGCGCCGACATCGGGCTCCGCGGCCAGCGCCAGGGCGAAGCCGCCTGTCAGGCACATGCCGATGACACCCACCGGCACGCCCCCGTGGAGGGCACTGATCTCGGCCACGAACTGGCGCAGCCAGTCCACGATCGGGCTCGTGCGCCCCGTCCGGAACAGGACGAACTCCCGGCGCAGGCAGATCTTGGAAGCGGCCAGGCCCAGGTGGGACTTCTCACCATGCACGCCGAACAGCGCCGGCACGTGCACGGAGAAGCCGTGCTCATCGCGCAACCACGTCGCCAGGTCCATCGTGGCACGGTCGGGGCCCAGCAGTTCGTGGAGCACGATGACCGGCGCGGACCGCCCGTGGCGCGAGCGGACTCGGTAGGTGCGCCCCTGCAGAGACCCGCGTGCCACGACGGTCTCCCAGTCGCGCCATCCGTCCGGGGGCACGGGGCCGGGCTCGTGGTCAGCGCCGGTCGTCATGCCAGTCCCGACAGCGCCGCGGCGATGGAGGCCATGTGGGCGTCGACGTCCGGGCTGCCACGGTAGGAGGAGTGGCCCTGCGGCTTCAGCAACCGCCCGCCGCCCGCCGCGAGGTCCCACCCCAGCGGATCGCGGATCAGGAACTCGCCCGTCCTGGGCCCACCGGGCGCACACACCGGACACGAGGTCGTGCCGGGCACGACGTCGACGGCTGCGAACGGCAACTCGCGGGTGACCGGCCAGCCGTCCCGAGGAGATCCGCGTGTCGGGGGTGAACCCGGCCACGGACCAGAACGGCATCGCGAAGGGCTCGGTCATCGCGAGGAGGTGATGCCAGTTCTGGACGCTGTTGGCGACGTGCCGCACCACCGCTTCGGAGTCGTCGGGTCCACTGGGACCGGCGAAGGGTTCGCGGAACATGCGCTCGTACAGGATCGCGATCGGACTGCCGTAGGACACGAGCGACACGTTGGTGGCCACGGGCCCCAACTGCGCCGCCGCGGCCAGCGACACCATCGATCCCTGGCTGTGGCCAGCCAGGATCACCGAACTCGGTGCGCGGGGTGGCTCCTCGGCCGGCCAACTGCCGGTGACGATGCGTCGCACGCGGTCGCTGATGCCCGGCACGAGCGTCTCGGCGTAGCAGGGCGGCGAGAACGGGTGGGTGACCCGTGGCCAGAACGTGAGCACGTCCCACAACCGACCGATCTGTCGACGGGTCGCCCGCGCGGACAGCGACGACCGCACCAGGGCGAAGCCGGCCAGTGGCAGCAGCACCACCAGTGCCATCGAGATCCCGTCGAGCGCCGCCAGGCGCAGGCCATCCACGGCACCCTCGCGCAGCGACACCAACAGCACGACGAGCATGGCAAGTCCACCCACCACGCTCGCGACCAGGACACCGCCGGCATGGCGCAGCAGCCACTGGAGGTTCCACAGTCGGCCGATCGTGGCGAGGTCGTCGGCGTCGAGGTCACCCGGCCCGCCCTGGGCACCGAACGCCTCCCAACTGTCGCGCATGTGGGTTTCCACGTCCTCGGGTTCCGGACCCACCAGTCGCCGCCACACCACCAGGCCCGCCCACACCGGGCCTGCGACCAGGACACCGAGCATCACCTTGGCGCTCCACACCAGCCACGGGACGATCACGATCGGCACGGCCTCTCCGGCAGACACCTGGGCCGCGACCGCCTCCCCCACCAGGCTGACACCGATCACCCGTTCCCCCAGCAGGTCGGCGACCAACCCGTGCAGTCCGGCGCCCACCGCCACCAGGATGAACAGGCTCAGCATCGCCAACACGACCGCTCCGGCGTTGCCGACGATCGCCCGGCCATCGTCGACCTGGCTGGCACCCGGCACGGGCCCGATGCCCAGGCGCGTGGGGCGCGGGGTGGGAGTCAGGCTGGCCAGCGCAAGCGCGCCGATCAACCCGGCCTGCAACAGGCCCAACACGACCATCGGGACATAGGTGGCCACCGCCACCTGCCAGTCCTGCGGCCCGGCCAACGCCTGACCCAACAGGGCCTTGACCAGCCAGTCGCCCGAGCCGACCAGTCGGCCCCCCCACTCGTCCAGGGTGGCAGCTGCCTGACCCAGGTTCGATGCCTGCGCCATCCCAAGGCCGACCAGCGCCGCGCCAACGACCAACAGCACGCTGGGCCAGCCGCGCACGTCCGGGGTGCCGTTGCCTGTTCGGGGCCGCGTGAGGATCGCCCACGCAACGACCAACAGCCCACCGATCGCCCACAGCCACACGACGACCGGGAATGCCAGCACCGCCAGCTGCGGAATCGTCCAGGCAGCGACCAGCATGACCCCCGACGCAACGAGCAGGCCGACCCGCCGCCACACGGGGACCCCGCCATCGATCGCGGCAACGGCCAGCACCAGCGCCAGCGCCGTGACCACGACCCGCACCGGCGACAGGCGCGCGCCGTCGATCCAGGTCACCATCGCGTCGGTCGGCAGCCACGCGCCAAACATGAACCCCAGGGGTCCCAGCGCCGCCAACCGCATCACCTGCATCAGGCGGTCGATCCAGGCGATCGGTTCCTCCCGCAGCAACTGTGGCAGACACGCCAGGCCCAGCGACACCACGACGACACCTGCCTGGACGGCGACCACCCACCCGAGCGCGACCGGGCTGCCGGGCGTCGCGGTGACCGCGATCGCCAGGGTGCCTGCGATCCATGCGGTGCCGGCAGTGACGTGCATGCCCCGCATGCGACTGGTGGCCCACTGGGTCGACCAGAAGGTCGGGTCCGTCAGGTGCAGGGACTCGTCCGGACCCGATGCCGCGGGACCTGTGGCGACGCCACCGTGGCGTTGCTGGTACCGACTCGCCACCCACAACATGATCAGCACGACGCTCGGAAGGATCGCGGCCAGCGAGAGGCTGCCGGCGGGATCCTGCAGGTAGGCGCGAAACGGCGCCACCCAGAACGGTGGGTCGTCGGGCCAGTTGGCCACGTACTGCGTGGCGACCAGGTCCATGCCAATGGTGCAGGCCAGCCCGACGGTGGTCAGCGTCATGGTCAGCCCAAGGACCCGGCACACCATGCGGTGGAGGCGGCCACGACGTCCCGGCAGGTGCATGCGACCGGCCACGTTGAACATCGCGAAGGGCATCAGCAGCACCCACAGGGCGTGCCGCCAGGTCCCGGAGGTCTGGCCACCCCAGGACACCACTTCACGCACGTGCAGGGAGGCGTCCGGAGCCGTCCCCAGCGTCCCGACAACCGGGTCGCGCGCCCGGAAGACACCGATGACGTCGTCGCCGGCGACCTGGACGGGATGCGGATCGCGAGTCATGACCGACGGCGGCTCCCCACCGACGCCATGCACGCGCAACTCCACCACGGACCCCGCGGGGTACTCGGGGTAGTGCAGCCCCGGTGATGACCACTCGTCCATCAGACTCCCCCTGTCCAGCCCGCGGCACCACGACGCCGCGCCGTACCGAGCCCAACTCTCGCAGGTCAGGGCGGCGGCGTCAACGAGGTTGCAACCCGGTGCCGACCGGCCGCGGGTTGCACCGGCGGCGACGCCTGCCCGCATCGGGCCACTCGACCTGCAGTGCGGTCAGCGGCGGGCGCGACGAAGGTGCGGCTAGCGTGCCCGTCGGGCCGCGGACGCGACCAGGACTGCCCCGTGCCGGCCGCGGCACACACCCATGACGGGGCACCACGCGACCAGGATTGCCGATGAGCACCTACAGCATCACCTCCGAGGTCGGCACGCTGCGCCAGGTCATCCTCCATCGGCCGGGTCCGGAACTCGAACGACTGACGCCGTCCAACATGCACGACCTGTTGTTCGACGACGTCCTGTGGCCCGATGCCGCCCGCCGCGAGCATGACGAGTTCGCCCAGGCACTGGTCGACCAGGGCGTCCAGATCCACCTCCTGCACGACCTGCTGGAGCAGACCCTGGACATCGACCAGGCCAGGTCGTTCGTCGTGGACCGCATCGTCACGCCATTCACCCGCAGCGCCAGCATCGTCGCGCCGATGCGCGACCTGCTGATGGGCGTCGACTCCTCACAACTCGCAGACCTGCTCATCGGCGGCATCATCAAGTCCGACCTCCCGGGACACCTGCCCAACTCGTTGTGGGCCTCGGCCCTCCACGACGACGACTTCGTCCTGCCACCCCTGCCCAACCACCTCTTCACGCGTGACACGTCATGCTGGATCCACGACGGCGTCTCGATCAACCCGATGGGCAAGCCGGCCCGCCAGCGCGAGACCGTCAACTACCAGGCGATCTATCGCTGGCACCCTCTCTTCACCGGCGACGACCTGCACATCTGGTACGGCAAGGACGCCGACGAAGCGCGCCAACCGGCCACGGTCGAGGGTGGCGACGTGCTGGTCATCAGCGAGGACACGGTCCTGATCGGCATGAGCGAACGCACGACCGCGACCGGCATCGAGAACCTGGCCCGTCCGCTGCTCAACAGCGGGCGCATCACCCAGGTGATCGTGCTCGAACTGCCCCGCAAGCGGGCCTTCATGCACCTGGACACGGTGCTGACGATGGTGGATCGCGACGCCTTCACGATCTATCCGGGACTCCCCCGCCACGGGCGCGTGTTCGTCCTGCGCCAGACCGATGCGGACCGGCAGACGGTCGAGGTGGAACGGGCCGTGGACCTGCCGACGGCCGTCGGTGCGGCGCTGGACCTCGAGCCTCGATTCCTGCAACCCGAGATGGACGTGATGCGGGCCGAGCGCGAGCAGTGGGACGACGGCAACAACGTGCTCGCAGTCGCCCCCAACGTGGTGGTCGCCTACGAACGCAACACCGCGACCAACGCGATGCTGCGGGCCAACGGGGTCGAGGTCATCACCATTCGTGGCAACGAGTTGGGCCGCGGCCGCGGCGGCCCGCGGTGCATGAGTTGCCCGATCCAACGCGATCCACTGGACTGACGACCCGCCACCGCGCTGCCGTCACGCGGCAACCGACTCCAGCGCTCGCTCGAGCCGGGCAGCCACCTCGCCGGCCACGGCCTGGAGGTCCTCGACGCCGGTGAGTCCCAGCATCTCGTGGGCATCGATCGCGATGACCTCGCTGCCGCCGTCGGGATGTGCCCGCACCACCACGTTGCATGGCAGCAGGGCACCCAACGCCGGATCTGCGGTGATGCCCTGGTGGGCCAGGGGTGGCGCGCAGGCCCCCAGGATGGTGTAGGCGCCGATGTCCTCGCCGAGCTTGGCACGCAGCGTGGCCTGCACGTCGATCTCGGTGAGGATCCCGAAGCCCTCGTCGGCCAGCGCCGCACGCACCTTCGGGTCGACGTCAGCCGGACTCCCGGACACGTGCACACGGAGGGTGTAGCGGTCGTTCACGAGCGTTGACACGGCGACTCCAGTGGTGGGCAATGCGGCTGTGCACCCATCGAACCAGCGCGACGGCGATCACGCGAGCACCGGCCCGGCTGGCGATGGCCGTGGCGGTCCCCGACGGGGCGTTTCACCTGCGTCCGTCCGGTGGCCCAGGGCGCGCGAGGAACCTGCGGTGGCTCAGAAGCGCGAGAGGAACCGGGCCAGGAAGCCACCCTCGGAGCCGTCGGCGTCCTCACCGGTGTGACCATCGCATCGCTGGTCCCGCGGGATGCCCGCCATCACCTGGTTGACATGGCTGCCACAGCCCGACCAGGTGGCCTTGCCACACTTCCGACACGTCACTGCACGACACATGGTGGTTCCTCCGAAGGACGATGGGTTGGACGCCGCGATCGACACGGGTTTCGACGCCTGGTTCGGCGCCGGGTTTCGAGACCGGGATCACGGACGCATCGAATTGTACGGACATTTGCACTGACGTGCTCGCACCCTGCGTGGGGCGCCTCCCTCGACACGAACGAGACCGAACAGGGTTGCGAGGTATTGAACACCTTTGTACATTCGCCTGACCGCACGTGGGCACTGCCCACCAGCATCCTCGATCGCAGGACTGTCGCGTGACCGAACCCATGACCCCAGCGCGCCGTCGCCTCCACGACGCCGCCCTGCGCCTGTTCGCCCAACGCGGCGGCAGCGAGGTCTCCGTCAGCGAACTGGCCGCCGCAGCCGGCATCGCCCGCGGCACGGTCTACAACAACATCGACTCGCTCGACGAGTTCTTCGAGGAGGTCTCGCGCGACCTCGCCCTGGAGATGCGCGAACGCATGCTGGCGAGCTTCCAGGGCGTGCGCGACCCGGCGCAGCGATTGGCCGACGGCCAGCGCTTCTTCGTCCGGCGCGCCCACGAGGAGCCCGGCTGGGGTCGCTTCGTCGCCCGCTTCGGACCCGTCGACCCGACCGTGCAGGCCATGTGGGCCGGCCCGTCGATGGACGACGTCCGCTCGGGCATTCGCCACGGTCGCTTCTCGCTGCGCGAGGACCTCGAAGCCGGCGCGATGGCGCTGGTCAACGGGACCACGATCACCGCCATGTGGACGGTCCTCGATGGCCACGCGACATGGCGGGACGTCGGCAGTTCCACGGCTGAACTGGTCCTGCGGGGCCTGGGCCTGGACTGGCAGGAGGCACGCGTGCTCGCGTGCCGCCCCCTGCCGCCCCTGGCGGGCCTGCCCACCGGCCAGCCCTCCCCCGCCGCCACGTCGTCGCACCCCCACTCATCCACCCCGACCACCACCACCGCCCGCGCACTCCGCGGGACGCCTGCCCAGGAGACATCATGACCGAGGCATACATCTACGACGCCGTCCGGACCCCGCGTGGTCGCGGCAAGCCCACGGGCGCGCTGCACACCACCAAGCCCGTCGACCTTGCGACCACGGTCCTCAATGCCATCCGAGACCGCAACCCCGGTCTGGATCCTGCCGGCATCGACGACGTCGTGATGGGTGTCGTCGAGCCCCATGGCGACCAGGGCGGCGTCCTGCCCCGCACGGCGGTCCTGGCCGCAGGCCTGCCCGAATCGGTCGCCGGCAACCAGACCAACCGCTACTGCGGGTCGGGCCTGGAGGCCGCCAACCAGGCAGCTGCCAGGGTCCGGTCGGGCTGGGAGGACCTGATCATCGCCGGTGGCGTCGAGTCGATGTCGCGGGTCCCCATGGGCTCCGGCGGCGATCCGTCCGCGATGGACCCGGCGACGGCCTACGCCCTGGGCTTCGTCCCGCAGGGCATCGGCGCCGACCTGATCGCGACGGTGGAGGGCTTCAGCCGCACGGACGTCGACGAGTTCGCGGTGCTGTCCCAGGAGCGAGCCGCCAAGGCGTGGGCCGACGGACGCTTCGACAACTCGATCATTCCCGTGCTCGATGCCGCCGGGCAGGTCGTGCTGGACCGTGACGAGCACATGCGTCCGGGGACCACGGTCGATGACCTCGCCCGCCTCAAGCCGTCGTTCGCCGGCATCGGCCAGGCAGCCGGGTTCGACGCCGTTGCCCTGCAGAAGTACTCCCGCGTGGAGCGCATCGACCACGTCCACCATGCCGGAAACTCTTCGGGCATCGTCGACGGTGCCGCGCTGCTCATGATCGGCAGCGAGGAGGCAGGGACCCGTCACGGCCTGACCCCGCGTGCGGTGGTGCGGGCGACCGCCGTCATCGGGTCGGACCCCACGATCATGCTGACCGGCCCCGGACCCGCCTGCCACAAGGCGCTCGACAAGGCGGGGATGACGATCGACGACATCGACCTGGTCGAGATCAACGAGGCGTTCGCCGCAGTCGCACTCCGCCTGATGCGTGACCTGGGCGTCGACAGCGACATCACCAACGTCAACGGTGGCGCGATCGCCATGGGCCACCCGCTGGGCGCGACCGGCGCGATGCTGCTCGGGACGATGGTCGACGAACTGGAGCGCCGCGACCTGTCCACCGCGCTGGTGACCCTGTGCATCGGCGGCGGCATGGGCATCGCCACGATCGTGGAACGCGTCTGACAACGCGTTCGGGACGCTCTCCCGGTCTCGACCCACACGCACTGCCGAGCACTGCCACCGATCCAGCTGAGAACCCCAGCGACAAGGACATCCGACCATGACGAGCACCATCCGCTACGAGCGCGACGACCAGGGCGTCGTGACGCTCACCCTCGACGACCCCAACGCATCCGCCAACACCATGCACCGCGGCTTCCAGGCCGACCTCGTGGCCACGGCCCAGCGCCTGCGGGACGAGCGCGACGACGTCACCGGGATCATCCTCACGTCGGCCAAGTCGACGTTCTTCGCCGGCGGCAACCTCAACGAACTGATCGCCGCCGGACCTGACGACATCGACGACGTCGTGGCCTCGGGCAACGAGATCAAGGCGGCGATGCGCAGCATCGAGACCCTCGGCGTCCCCGTGGTCGCCGCGATCAACGGCGCTGCCCTGGGCGGCGGGTTCGAACTGGCCCTGATGTGCCACCACCGCATCGCGCTGGACAACCCCCGCACCCGGGTGGGCCAGCCCGAGGTCAGCCTGGGCCTGCTGCCCGGTGCCGGCGGCGTCGTGCGCAGCGTCCGTCTGCTCGGTGTCATGTCGGCCCTGCAGGACGTCCTGGTCCAGGGCCAGCAGTACCCCGTCGCCAAGGCTGCAGAGCTGGGCCTGATCGACCAGGTCGTCGCCGACGAGGCCGCGATGCTGGCCGCGGCACACGCATGGATCGTCGCCAACCCCGAGTCGGTCCAGCCGTGGGACGCACCCGGCTACCGCATGCCCGGGGGCACGCCCTCGCACCCCAAGCTGGCCTCGACCCTGCCAGCGGTGGCCTCCACGCTCGCCGCACAGACCAAGGGCGCCCACTACGACGCCCCCCACCACATCATGGCCGCCGCGGTCGAGGGCGCCCAGGTGCCCTTCGAGCGCGCCACCGAGATCGAGACCGCGTACTTCGCCGACCTGGTCTGCAACTCGCAGCAGTCGGTGAACATGACCCAGGCGTTCTTCTTCGACCTGCAGGCCATCAACAAGGGGGGGTCGCGACCCGACGGCCACGAACCATTCAAGGCGTCCCGCGCGGCCGTGCTGGGGGCCGGCATGATGGGTGCCGGCATCGCCTACCAGTGCGCCAAGTCCGGCATCGAGGTCGTGCTCTTCGACGTGTCGATGGAGGCAGCCGAGCGGGGCAAGGACTACGCCCGCGGGCTCGTCGCCAAGGGTGTCGAACGCGGCAAGGTCAGCCAGGGGGCTGGTGAGTCACTGCTGGACCGGATCACCACCACCGACGACCCCAGCGCCACGGACGGCTGCGACCTGATGATCGAGGCCGTCTTCGAGGCGCCCGACGTCAAGGCCGACGTGTACGCCAAGGTCATCCCCCACCTGGCCGACGACGCGCTGCTGTGCTCCAACACCTCCACCCTGCCCATCACGCAGTTGGCCACGTCTGTCGACCGGCCCGACGACTTCATCGGCCTGCACTTCTTCTCGCCCGTGGACAAGATGCCGCTGATCGAGATCGTGGTGGGTGAGCAGACCTCCGACGCTGCCCTGGCCCGGGCCTTCGACGTGGTCATGCAACTGCGCAAGACCCCGATCGTGGTCAACGACTCACGCGGGTTCTTCACCAGCCGGGTCATCGGGACCTTCCTCAACCAGGCGATCGAGATGGTCGCCGAGGGCGTCAACCCGGTCATGATCGAGCGCGCGGGCCTGAAGGCCGGCTACCCGGCGCCGCCGCTGCAGTTGCAGGACGAGTTGACCCTGACCCTGGCCCGCAAGATCGAGGCCGCGACCGCAGCGGCCGCGAAGGCCGAGGGCCTCGACTACGAGCCCGGCGCGGCGTTCGCCGTGTACGACCGCATGGTCGAGGAGTTCGGTCGCGAAGGCCGCAGCGGCGGTGCCGGCTTCTACGACTACGACGAGTCGGGCCGGCGCACGCAACTGTGGCCGGGTCTGTGGGAGCACTTCGGTGCCGACACGGACAGCCACCGTCACGACGGTGACGACGAACTCATCGAGGACCTCGCGGAGCGCATGCTGTTCGCCGAGGCACTCGAGACCGTCAAGTGCTTCGACGAGGGAGTCCTGCGCACGTTCGCCGACGCCAACATCGGCTCGATCTTCGGCATCGGCTTCCCGGCCTGGACCGGTGGGGTGGCGCAGTACATCGACGGCTACGAGGGTGGGACGACCGGGTTCGTGGCGCGGTGCAAGGAGTTGGCCGACCGCTACGGCGACACCTTCGTTCCGCCGGCATCGCTGGCCGCCAAGGCCGAGTCGGGTGAACCCCTGCGCGCCGCCGACGCCGCCTGAGGCATGTGACCACCACACCACACACCTCGACGCCGGGCCATCCTGGTCCGGCGTCGAATTGTCGGCGGCCGATCCCACCCACGTGCTGCGCCGAACTCGCGACCTCGCGAACACCACTGTGGTTTGATGTATCACAGGCAGGTTGGTTGCCGTCCCGATGGCCGCAACCACGGACCGGGGGATGGCAGGATGGCCGGGCAAGCGCATCAGCGAGTGGTCGTCGTGGACGGCGCCGACACCATGGTGCACGCCTGGGACGTGATGGAGGCCAGCGGCGCCCAGGTGGTGGCGGTCCGACATGCCACCGACGACGGCGCGCACGTGTGGACGGTCTGGCGCAGCGAGGACCTGTTCACGCTGCCCCGTTCCCTGCACGAATCCGGGCTCCGGCAGGTGGGTGCGCTGCTGTCCCTTGCCCAACGGCCCGGCATCCAGACGTGGCCGGAAGGCGACCCGCCGCCACCTGACCGGGCGGTCCTGGTGGTGGCGGACGGCGTACCGGTGGCGTTGGTCCTGTCGGCCTCGGACCCCGACGGCGCTGCCGTGTTCGAGACCCACGTCGAACTCCCACCCGACCTGCCCACCGCGTCCGCGCCACCCGTCTCGCCCGACGGGTCGGCCGGTGACGATCGGGAGCCGCCCGCCGAGGACTGGGAGGTCCCCGACGACTGGCGTGGCGTGACTGCGGACGACGCGGCCGACGAGCCCGACCCGACGGGTGCGGAGCCCGCCGAGAGCGTGACCGCGGACGACGCGGACGACACGACCGGCGCGCAGGACGTTGCGGACGACGCGGACGACACGACCGGCGCGCAGGACGTTGCGGACGACGCGGCCGACGGGGCAGATGACGGCGCAGGAGACGGAGGATGGTGGACGCGGGCTCCCGCCGATCCCACCGGCCCGGTGCGAGGCGGCGGCGACTGGGCCACCGCCACGCCGGTGCACCCACCGCCCACACCCACGCCGCCGCCATCACCCGTCACACCCCCCGCAGCGATGCCCCAGCGACCGCAGGCAGAGGCAACGGTTGGACCTGCGGCCGGCAGCCCACCCGCGACGAGCAATCCCTCGCGCCCCAGCGTGCTGCCGCCACCCGCCAGCCCGCCGGGAACGGGCACGCCACCGGCCACGACGCCACCAGACACCGAGCCCGGTCAGCCGACCGGCCCGCTCCCACCTCCCCCGCCAGGCAGCTTGCCCGAGTCGCCAGGCGCCGACGACGCGATGACGCCATCGACCACGCGGTTGCACCCCCACCTCGATGCCCCCGACCGAGTCGACAGCGGCGCCAGCATCACGGTCACGATCGGAGTTGGCGCCGAGGCCCAGCCCGGACTCACCACCTCGGGCGACGGCATGGAGGTGCAGGTCGACGACGCCGGTGAGGTGGTGTTCGAGGTGATGGTGCTGGCGCAGGGCTTCACCGTGCACGGCGCTCGCAGCGAGTTGCGGGTCGCGGCCACCGCGCCCGACAAGAAGCGGCTGACCATCACGCTCGATGCCGATGAGGTGACGGCCGTCACGCGCACCATCATCGAGGTCCAGTACGGCCAGGCGGGCACGCCGATCGGGCGTGCCTGGCGCGAGATCGTCATCGCACCGGCCGGTGCCACCGTGACCGGCGAGGTCCAGTCGGGTGCCCTGCCCGTCATGGCCGGCGGCCAGGAGGCCGCGGATCTGACCGTCATGGCAGTCGGCGGTCAGGACGATCGGACCATGCTCTGGACGTTCTTCTCACCCCACGACGTCGCGCTGCCCGACCAGGCCGTGGCCTGGAACCTCGAGGCGGCAAGTGCGAAGGATCTCGCCCTCCAGCAGGTCCTGAAGATGGCCAAGGCGACCAAGTCGCCGTTGTCGGACAACGAGATGCGGGGCCTGGCCACCGCTGTCGCGGACGCCATGCCACCGGCGTTCTGGCAGGTGCTTGGCGAGGTCGCCGGCGCCCCAACGGTGGCGTCCGACCGGACACCCTCGCTCCTGCTGGTGACCGACGAACCGTGGGTGCCGTGGGAACTGGCCGCCACCAGCGAGGACTACCTGGCACCGGAACTGGTGGACCCAGATGTCCCGGCCTTCCTGGGTGCCCAGTTCGCCATGGGACGGTGGCTGGTGCCACGCCAACGCGGGCGCGTCGAATCGCCCGCCCTGCCACCGCCAACGACCCACGAGGTCGCCGGCATGGCCCTGGTCATCGGCGACTACGCCGCCAGCATCAACTGGCGCAAGTTGCCCGAGGCCCAGGCCGAGGGCGAGGAACTCGCGACGCGGTATCCGGCATCACGGTGGACGGCGACCGCCTCGGACATGGATCGCCTGCTCGACAACGACCTCGACGGCCAGCCCGGCGACATCCTGCACATGGCCTGCCACGGCGCGACGGATCCCGACAACCTGCAGTGGAGTGGGATCATCCTGTCCGACGACGAGGATCGCCTGTCACCCCTGATGATCCGCGGTTCGGTCTTCCCGCGCGAGCGACGTCCCCTGGTCTTCCTCAATGCCTGCCAGGTCGGCCAGGGCGTGGACGGCCTGTCGGACTCGGGAAGTCTGGGCGCTGCCTTCATCCGGGAGGGGGCCACGGGCTTCGTCGCGCCACTGTGGGAGGTCGACGATGCGCTGGCATCCAGCCTGGCGCTGGACTTCTACCGCGACACGCTCGAGCGGGACTGCACCGTCGGCGAGGCGCTGCGACGAGCCCGCAGCACGTGGACACCCACCACCGCAACCCGCCTCGCCTACGTCTACTGGGGCCATCCCGACCTGCGGCTGCACCTGGACCCGACAGCCCGGCGGACCCCACCCGGGTCCAGCGACGCCCCGGACGAGCCCGGCAACCCGGGCGAGGCCGACGCGACACCCCTCGACCCCACACCCGATGACCCGGCACCGGTCGACCCGGCGGCGGACGGCACGACGACCGACCCGGCCGACACGAATACTCCCCAGGAGGAACCCCATGGTTGACTTCAGCGATCCCCGCAGCCCGGTGGACCTCGGCCGGGGCATCCGCCTCCATGCGCCCGGCCTGCAGGGCCAGGCCCAGGTCGAGGACGCGGCGCCCGGCGGCACCCGCTCGGCGACCGTGGAACCAACCACCGAGGCGATGACCCAGGCACTGGCTGCCTCGGGCATGCGTGAACAGGCCCTGGTCACCGCCGACCTGCGACCCGTCCCCGGTGCCGGGACCGGTGATCCCGACGCCACGCGTGGGAGCGGCGACGACGACGCCGACCTGGTCGTGCTCGACGTGCCCGATCCCGGTGAGGAGTGGGGCCAGGTGCTGATGGCCGTGCACGAGGGCGGGGTCATCTCTTGGCACATGCCCGAACCCGCCACCACGTCCGCTGGCGCCACACGTGGGGGCGACGCCGTGCAGTTCCGCATCGACCTGCCCGAACTCGGACCCCCGGTGGACGAGGCCGCGCGCGAGGACGACGAGGAGGGTGCGACGCGGGGCCTGATCGGGCTGGCCGGACGCGTCCTGCTCAAGGCCCTGGTCTTCCCCATCGCCAAGGAAGTGGCAGGTCGGGTGACAGCCAAGCTGGTGCGCAACTGGGAGGACGAGCATCGGCCCTATGGCCTGCGATGGTTCGGGCCCGGCGACGACCCCCGCGCCGGCACCGCGGTCGCACGGACCGACCTCGCCGACCTCGCTGCGGGTCGAGCCCTGCTGCTCGTGCACGGCACGTTCTCGACTTCGGCGACGGGCTTCGGGCAACTGTCCGACGACGTGGTCGGACGCCTCGCCAGGGCCTACGACGGCCGCGTGTTCACGTTCGAGCACCCGTCGGTGGCCACGTCTCCCGACGACAACCTCGCCTGGCTGCAGCACGAACTCGCCGGCGCGCCACGGCTGGACCTGGACGTGGTGACCCACAGCCGCGGTGGCCTGGTCGGGCGACTGCTCGCAGGGGGTCTGGGCGAGGTACCCGAGATGCAGGTCCGCAACCTGGTCTTCGGTGCCACCCCCAACCACGGGACACTGCTGGCCCAACCCGACCACGTCGTCGCGTTCCTCGATCGGGCCACGACCCTGCTGAACCTCGCACCGCCGGGCCCGGCGGACATCGTGCAGGCCGCGATGGAGGGCATCCTGGTCGGCGTGAAGGCCATCGTGGCGGGCGGGCTCGAACACCTGACCGGACTGACCGGGATGAATCCCGCCAGCCCGTGGCTCGAGGACCTCAATGCGCGGGCAGGAACCAACGACACGACCACGTTCCGGGCCATCGCCGCCGACTTCGAGCCCACGGGCGCACTCCGACGGGCCATCAAGATGCGGGTGCAGGACGAGGTCGTCGACCGCGTCATGGGCAACGTCGACAACGACACGGTGGTGCCGACCCTGGGCGTCACCGGCACGGCGTCCGACCCGGCGTCGCTGGTGGCCGACCCCCTGGTGTACGCGACCGGCGACGGCGTGCACCACAGCAACATCTTCGCGAAGCGCCGCACCCACGACGCGCTCGAGGAATGGCTGATCGGGGGCGTCACCCCCTGACACAGCCGCACCCGAACCTGCCGGCTCGCGTCACACGGGCCTGGTCAGTCCCCGACTCGCGTGGGGCGTCGGCCGGACGGCCGTTCAGCAGGGCGCTGCTTCTGCGGGCAGCGGCATCTCGTCGGGATCGGGTGCAACCGACGGGTCGTCCCAGATCAGCAGTCGTCCCCAGCATGCGGGTCGGGGTTGGTTGGCGCTCGTGCGACCCTGGGTCGAACTCGTCATCGAGGAGAAGTCCCCGTCCCCGGTCCCGTTGCTGATGTTGAGGTTGAAGCCGATCACCTCGCCCACGTCCGGCACGCCGCCCAGCACGACCCACGGAATTGCCGCCTCGATGTCGTAGCCAGTGTCGGTCAGTCGCGAGGCCAACTCGATCGCCGGTTCCACCCCACCGGCCTGGAAGACCCCGCCGAACGCCGGATTGCTGGCGGGCAGCACCCCGTTGACGCCGTCGTCCGGTCCCAGCAGCACGTGCAGGTCGCCATCCTGGACCAACTCGCCGGGGTCCTCCGACGGGCCGATCGCCCACTCGAAGCTGAGGCTGTCACCGCGCCACAACTGACTGGGCTCGAACTGCCAGCCCTGGTCGACGAGGGGATCGCCGACACTGGCTGACACGTACAGCGCAGACTCGTCCCACGTCACCGCCCCGACTCCACCGACCTCCGGGTTGCCGTGCACGGTCTGGCCGATGTCGATGAAGTACGCGTCGTTGGGCCAGTCACCCAGGTCGCCGTCGATGATTGGCGGCGCCGACACGGCCACCGCGACGCTGGCCAGGGGTGACACGTCGTCGTACCACGCCAGCGGCTCGCTGATGGTGGCGCCATCCGACGGTGTCACGAACGGCCCGGTCGTGGGGCCGTCGGACGGCTCCTCGCCCACCAGCAGGCCGATGACGAACAGGATCGCCAGGATGCCGAACAGGGCTGCGACCGCGATCCCGATCCGCTTGGGCCATGGGCTCGGCTGGCGCCCCGGCTGCGTGGGGAGCGACGGGGGCGTCGTCCCACCGTCCTGCCGTGACGGGGTGGCCACGGGCTGCGACCGCGCGGTGGGCTGCGGCGTGGGAGTCGTGGGAGTCGACGGTCCGCTGGGCGCAGGCGCCGGGGCAGCGGCAGGGGGTGACACCGGTGCGGGCGAGGAGCGAACCGGGGCCGGTGCCGGCGAGGACGGTGCAGGGGCCGGCGAGGCAGCGGGCTGCGGGGCGGCGGCTGGTGGCTGGGAGGTGGGCGTCGTCGGGACCTGCCGCGTCTGGACCGGCGGCGTGGTCGGCGCCGGATCCGGGATCGGGTCGGGGGGCGGGTCCACGACGGCCCGATCCGTTCCGACCGGTGCGGTGTCGGCCTCGGTGGCCGCTGCAGCACCGGCAACAGCAGCAGCCGCTGCAGCAGCCCCAGCCACATCCCCGGCACCGGCCTCGTCCTCCGAGGCGGCGACATCCGGATCGTCGTCGTCGGACCCACGTGGCTCGATCGGGTCCTCGCCTGGTCCTGGTGAGCCGGGCCGGTCGCGGCGGGCCGACGCCTGCAGCCGGGCCAACTGGTCGGCGGCGGTGGCGTTGTCGGGGTCGATGGCCAGGATGCGTTGCAGGATCCCGATGGCGGAGATCTCACCGAGATCGTCCTGGTCTGCGCGGGCCTCCACCTCCTCCATCAGGGTCGGCACCTCGGCCGGCTCGGGCGCTGCCTTGAGGTCGAAGATGCGGCCGTCGGCCGCCCGCAGGTGCAGGACCGGGGTCCCCCACTCGGTGGCGCGATCCTGCAGGTACAGCGCCTTGCGAGCCTCCGAGACCGCAGCGTCCACCGGATACCCGTCGGCGACGGCCAGGTACAGCTCGCGCGAGAAGCGCTTCGCCGCGGCATCCGAGATCTCGAACTGCATCGCCACCACGGCCGGGATCCCCGCCCGCGCCAGGCTCTGCGCGACCCCACCCAGCGGGTCCTTGACCGAGGTTCTGGCACCCTCGCAGGCGTTGAGCACGACCATCTGCAGACCGCGGTGATCGTGCAGCATCATCCCCAGGTCGCTGCCGGCGACCGGACGGGCCCGGCGATCGTCGTCCTCGAAGGCCAGCATGCCCGTGCCGGTGGCCTCGTCGAAGATGCCGTGGCCCATGAAGTGGAGGATGTGGAAGGCCTCCTTGCGCAACTGGTGCTGCAGGTCCGCCACCGTCGGTGACGCCAGGGCGTGGACCTCGATGCGGCCCTCGCGGACCAGCTCGGCCGTGGCCTCGCGCAGGTTGGCGAGTTCGCGTTCGGTGTCCAGCTCCTCGATGTCGGTTGGTGAGGCCACGACGACCAGGATGCGCAGTGGCAGCGCCACCTCGAGCGCCTCGACGGGCTGGCCCATCTCCAGATAGCGGACCAGGGGCGTGTCGACCGACAGCGCCAGCGGGCGGGCGAGCGACGTGCTGTGGAGGTACTCCCAGGGCACGTCCATGAGTTCCGGGGCCCGGTCCAGTCGCAGTCGCAGCCGCAGGCCCTCGCCGGCCGCCTGGCAGTCCTGCAGGCTCTGGCGCAGGGCGTACTCGACATCGGGAGTGAACACGGCGCCGTAGAGGGTCTGGCCGAACGCCTGGGCCGCCGTCCCGGGCGCGGAACCGGCCCGCCGGACACCGCGCCTGGCGCCCATCTTGAGGACGAAGTTCTCGAGTTCGTGCTCACCGAACGGCATCGCGAACGACCCGTGCGCCTCACCGGCCGGCGAGTCCACCACGTGCACGTCGAAGCCGTTGCCCTCTCGCTCGATCACGAGATCGAAGTTTCGGTAGTTGCGCGGCGCCATGGCGCCCTCCCCCGTGACCGGACGGTGCACCCATGTCGGAACCGACACCGAGTGTCGTGATACATGATGGCACAGCCCACGCGATCGTGGGCGCGTTTCGCGATCAGGCGCGGGGCCCCCATCGCGTCGTCATCGGCGACTCGGTCCGGTCAGGCGTCCTCGCGCGTCGAGTCCTGGTCGTTGGTCGCGTCCTGCTCGCGCGCGTCGGCCCCCTGCTCCGGCGTGACCTCCTCTTCCTCCTCGCGCGTCGGTTCCCGGTGGTCCGAGGGGTCGTCGGGCAGGACGGGGCGTTCCACGTCGTCGTTCATCTGCGCCTCGACGACGTCATCGCCCACCACCCAGGCCAGGAAGTCCTCCGGTTTGGACCCGTCCCAGGCCAGCGCGTCGACCAGCAACGCGCGGCGGTCGACGGACATGTGCTCGGCGTAGAACGCCTCGATGTCGTCGTCGGCACGCAGCGGGATCCCCGCGTCGCGCAACTCGCGGAGTTCCGGTCGCGGCAGCGTGGTGTCGCTGGGGGCGCGCGCACCGACGAGTTCGACCGTGCGCAGGAACGCCCGGATGGCGTTGCGGCACGGCGTGATGGCGGAGCGAGAACACCCGCGGTCGCCATCGACGACGGAGTCCAGCAGCGTCAGGGTCTCGTCCAGTACCACGATGGAGGGGATGAGTGACGACATTCGCTCGGAGCTGTGGAAGTGGGCCAACACGGGATAGGCCAGGTGGCGCTGGGACAGGTCGGCGATCTCGGGGGTCAGTGCGAGCAGGTGCAGGTCGAGGTCGCCGAATTCCTCGCCGTTCCAGGCACCCACGAGCACGTCGACGGGGGTCTCGCCCAGGCTCCAGATCGTCACTGCCGTCGTGCGCTTCTGGATGACGGCGCTGATGATCGGCAGGACGTAGGCCACCGCCATTCCGACGAAGGCGACCCCGACCAGGGATGCCAACTGCTCGGCGAACCGCCAGATCGGGTTGGACGGCTCGAACGAGCTGCCACCGCGCCCGAGGATCAGCGAGGCCGCGTAGTGGATGCGACCCCAGGCGGGCTCCAGTGCCTCACCGTCCTGGAGCAGCGATCCCTCCTGGCCGAACACCAGCCCCCAGCCCACGATCATGAAGACCATCCAGGTCCACAGGATCAGCAGCACGATCACTGGGCCGGCGGCCTGCAGCGGGCCGTCGCGCCGGACCGTTCGACCCAACCATCGCAACACGGCCCAGGTGGACCGCGACACGACCCGCGTGAGCGGACCCGGTCCTCGCGACACGACCAGCACGGTCACCGCGATGTCCCACGAGGTCACGGCCACGACGACCATGCCGACCAGTGACGAGAATGACAGGAAGAAGGCAACCATCCGCTCGTGCCCCTGTCCGTGTGTCGTGGCCCCCGGCCGTCAGCCGCGCATCCTACGCGGGCAACCGAGGCGGGGCGCGGCGTGGCCCGACCAGGCCTCGGATGCCACGCCGTTCCCCCGCGTGGCACCCGAGGCCCATGCGCTGTCACACGCGCTGACGGCCGTAGTAGTCGGCGTGGCGTTCGCGGTAGCCGTCGTCGTCCCAGGAGTCCTCGTCGTAGTCCGGAGCCTCCTTGACCTGGTCCTTCGACAGGCCGACGTGCACGACCTGTTCGTCGTGGTCGACACGGTCGATCGCGCCAGCGGGGATCATCCGCTTCTTGCCGAAGATCCAGAACCCCGTCTCGACGACGATGCGCGAGCTGCCGGAGCCCACCTGCGATTCGCTGATCTCGCCGATGCTGCCATCGGTGGCCTGCACGTCGTAGCCCACCAGGTCCGCGTCGCTGGTCCAGTCGGGGTCGTCATGGGTCCACATGTCGGTCATGGTGTGTCCTTCGGTCAGGCGCCCCGTGGTCCGGGACGCTGCCGGGATGGTTCCCCGGCATCCACGACCCCAAACTGCCCGAACGGCCGGTGCCCGCGCGAGCATCGGTCGACCCTCGGCGCCCAGGGTGGTCGGCGGCGCGCCACCGGGCCATCGGCGATTCCCACGATCGGGTGGCCCGGGCGGGAATCAGGCGAAGGCGGGGATGCCAGTGATGGCCTGGCCCATGATCAGGGTGTGGATCTCGTGGGTGCCCTCGTAGGTGAACACCGACTCGAGGTTCGTGGCGTGTCGCAGTGGCGAGTACTCCAGGCTGACGCCGTTGGCACCCAGGATGCTGCGAGCCGTCCGGGCGGTCTCCAGGGCGGCACGCACGTTGTTGAACTTGCCGTAGCTGACCTGCGCGGCGGTG
>CAWEUK010000002.1:0-2190202 GCA_963812245.1 uncultured bacterium
GGCGATCGCCGTGACGAAGAGTGACGGGTGCGTCGCCAGCCACGCGCAAGGGGCCACACACGCAGGGGAGCCACGGCCGATGAGGTGGCCGACGCGCTCGGCGTCGCGATCCTGATGAACGGCGGCCCCGCGACCGTCTACGGCCCCAGAGCGATGGACGCGTTTCCTGGAGTTCGAGGAGCGCTACGGCAAGTGAGCGAGGCGCCGCCAGGTGCAAGGCCAGCCCACTCCGCGTGAATCGGCCTGATCCTCGGGAGGCGCCACCCCCAGCGCCCTCGATCGGCCGTACCGACCGCCGCCAATTCGTTCGATGGCGCCGATGTGAACCGGTGGTCGGCACATCGTCGCAGACGCTGTTGGCGGTACCCGACTGCACAATCGCTCACTGAGCCAGCGGTGCCGTCCATCGAGAACCAGCAACAACAACACCAAGATTGTGCATTCCAGGGGCATCGCAACGAGTTGTGACCGCAGGTCCAGCACCCCATGCGTCAGAAGAATGGTTGCTTGGTGAACCACCGCGTAATTCGTCATGAACACTTGACATTTTAGTGCAATCGTGCTACGTGATTGAGAGAAGACCGCGACGGAAGGGTGAGTGGCTGCGCGTCGATGCACATCGATGGCGACTTGATCAAATCACACATGAACCCGGGGGAAGAACCATGAAGGACACGGAGCAAAGAGCGCAATCCGACGTTCCGCGCGAGCGGCAGTCGTTCCGATCATTGCTGGCCACGAACCCGAACTACTTCGGGACTCTTGGGAACGTCGACCTGCCGTTTGACGTCGTGCTACCGAAGAAGTTGGACACGACCTACGGGGGCTTCACCTGCGTCGGGTACGAACCCCGTCGCGCAGAACTGGAAGCAACATTCGCACAGAAGCGGAGCTTCGGATTCGGCGGTGGCCCATGTTCGAGCGGCTCGCGCGAGTACGTGCGCTTCTACGTCGACGAGGGTGCCGGGTGGGTCGGCGCGGGCATGGCGGGCGACACACACACACACACACACACACACACACACACACACACACACACGTGACCCGGCCACTGGCCGGACGCGATGACTGTGCGGACCAGTCGATCCATCCCCTGCACCACACGCTCACCGCCGACTACTCGCCACGCCGACAACCGTGCACCCGGCCGCAGTTCATCCGGGTCCGCGCCATCCTGTCGTGGAACGCCGAACCACCCAGCGGCACACCTGACCACCAGCCGGTGTGGGGGTCGGTGCTGGACTGCACGATCCAGGTTGCGCCGGCTTGGCGGGTCGCACTGGCAGACCTGATTGACGAGCCGAAGCTCATCTCCAAGCTCAAGCTGCCCGACGACTTGGCAGGGCTTCGTAGAACAACCGATCCCGGTACCAAAGCCGCCAGCGAGTATTCGCTGCAGAAGTTGGCGAAGCAGTATCGACAAGCCAACGTCGAGGCGCACCGCTGGGCCATGGCTCCCGCACTCGCGGCAACCGCCGGGTCGGCGGTCACGGCCGCCCAGGTCGAGGCCGTGGTGGGCGAGTTCAAACTGGCCGACCTCGACCTGGCCGACATCCTCGGCCAGGTTGGTGACACGCAGGGCAACGTCAGCTACGAGGAACTCGAATGCCTCGGGCTGGACGACAACCGGGAGGGCCTCGTGGCGACATTCCGGATCAAGCGCTCCTCCGGCTATTCAGGCCCGCTGTGCAGCGACGGCAGCACCGAGTATGTGGCGTTCTGGGTCGACTGGGGCGACACGTGCGTGTGGACATACGCCGGGACGGCCGAGGTGAAGGCCCATGACCTGCCTGACGTGCCAGATGGGGGCCTGTGCTATTCGGCAGTTCTCCCCGTGGATCTCGAGCAGCTGCGGCGTGATTGCGACGAACCCCGCGTTGCACGGATCCGTGCCGTCCTTTCGTGGAACGCACCGCCATCCACGACCGATCCCGATGACCTTCCCGTATGGGGCAACCGCGTGGACACGCACGTCCGGGTCCTGCCGGGCGTCACGGGCGACCCCGACACACCCACAACCCGTGGATCACCCTCATCGGCGGTTCAACGTCACGCCGAATGCGTCCACGAGCGGTATCAGTCCAACGACCGGCAGGACCACGCCAAATGCCCTGTTCGCAGACCTCGGCGTCCTCGCCGGCGCTGGGCGTCCGTTCGGACGCTGGATCGTGGTTCGTGGGCCAAAGCCTGTCGGGTCACCAGTACCGAGTCGAGAAGAAGAAGGCATCCGAATCGATCTGGACGCCCATGACCGACAGCTCAAGACCACGAACGGCGACGGGACCATGGGAACCCTTGTGACGCCGGCGGCGGAGCGGCACGGCCACCTACATCGACAAGGAGTTCAACTTCACCAATCTGCTCGGGAGGTTCCGTCCCGTCGGGGACGAACTGTGGAGATCCGCCTCGTCGTGCTGGGTGTGGGCACCTCCCCCACCTATACGCGTGCAACTGGACAACACGGCGACCAAGGTCGAGGCTGGACATCACGGCCGGCGCCGGGACCTGCGGCAAGTTCGCTTCAGGGGTCCTGCTCCAGGGCACCTTCTCGGTGTCGGATCCGCACCTCGCCGCCTGGTCCCTGTCGGTGCCGGATCCCGATCCGTCGGACCCGGCGAACATCGTGAACGCGCCGAGCCCGAGCGCTTCGGTGCCACCCAACCCGCCGAACGTGCCAGCGGGAACGGTCTGGACCCTGGACACGACCGGCATGAAGTCGTGTGGCTACAACATTGTGTTGTCGGCATCGGACAGCAGCATCCTGAACAGCTCCAGTGGTGGTGGCAACCGCGCGACAACTCGCGCCGGGTTCTGCCTCGACTGACGATTGCGACCAATCCGGAACACCACGACTGGACTGCCCGCGACCGCCGCCGTTCGAGATGTCGAGGCGGCCGCGTCAGCGCTGATCGAACGCAGCAATGAGGTCGTCGCGTGGCCCTGCGAAATCGTGCAGTGGTCCGGCTGGTGGATCGAATTTCCACCAGCCGGACTGGCCCCGGCCTCGACGGCACGCCATGTTGCCGGTACGGCCACACCGGCAGACTCGCGGTGCCTGTCGTCGGGCGGGTACGAGACCCACGGGTGGTGGAACGGCACGCATCGAGCCCGTTCGTCAGTCGACCAGCCTTGGCGCCACGGTGTAGCCGGCGTCGATGATCCGGGCCGTCACGGTGGGCGTGATAACGGGCCACGAAAGGACAGCTCACAGACGATCCAGGATCGGTGGCCTGGTACTGGCGCACCTGCTCGGCGTCGTCATGAAGGATCCCGCGGTTGCCCATCCAGGCACCGCGAAAGTCGAGAACTCGGACGGTGCCCATCGGGTCGACCCTGTTCTGCCGGACCATCGAGGCCTCCTCGTCGAGACGACAGCCCGTCGGCAGTCGCCAGCGCCCGCGCACCGGCACCCGAGCGCCAAGACAGGTGCACGATCGCCGGCAGCGCCTCGTTGCCGTGGTGTCAGCGGCCTGACCCGAACGTTGGGCTCGTACTCGTCAAGCGACCGTGCCATGCATCACGTCGGGCGTTTGACCCGGAGCGCGGTCGACATGTGGGCTGCTCGCATCGTCCCTGACACGCGAGGACGCACCCAATCGGGTGCGTCCTCGCAATGCATGGGGGGGTGGCGCTCGTCACTCCTTGTCGGCGTTGTCGTTTGCCTGCAGGGCCGAGATGCACTCGCCCTGGTTGGCGAAGCCGAAGTCGACGTACCCGCCGTTGCGGCAGTCATCCTTGACCCGCACGGGAACCTCGAAGTCCCAGGTCGTGACATCTCCATCACGGGTGATCGACACGTTGTCGTAGTAGCCCGCAAGCCCGGTGTCGTTGTCGCTGGTGTCACCCACGGACAGCGAGAACATGCGCAGGTAGGAACCCCCAGGCATCTCGGACGGTGTCGCGGGACAGGTGAAGCCCGCCGGCGCGCTCCCGCTGGTCGTCATGCTGCTGGGCGCGTCATCCATGGCGAAGTGCGCAGTCGTGAACCCGGTGGTCGACCCGGTGGTCGGCACGTAGTCGTAGCGGCAGTCGTAGTACTTGTCGGGGCTGCTGTCGGGGTGGTTCACGTAGAGGTTCAGGTAGAACTCGTTGGCATCGGCCCCGGTGCCATCCCCCGCGATGAGGAAGTCATAGGCAATGCTGTCGACGGTGCCCATGTCGACACCGATGAATTGCTCGGCGATGAACTTGTCGCTGCCGGTCGGATCGTTGGCAATCGGCAGGACGTACAGGCTGCCTGACCCCACGGAGGCCTCGTCGAGGCTGAACTCGTAGGGTGTGGCGGTGCCCGCATCACGGTTGAACAGCCATCCTTCCTGGCCGTCACCGTCAACGGTGAGCGTGGGACCTGCCGCGGCGATGCCGGCACTGCTGGCGACCAGCGCGAACGCGGCTGCCATGGTCAAGAGCGAACGAAATTTCATTGCGTGGTTCCTGGGTTGTCGAGTGGATGGCCGCCTGCGGCCGAGGTCGACCGAGGCAAGGGACCGGCGATCGGCACCGTCCCCCAAGTGCCAAATGCCACCATAGGACACGGGTGTGACATGGGTTTCTCATCCCGTTCGCCCCAGCCCTCCTTCCGTGCCAGACATGGACGAGTCCGGGCGACACGCGTGGCCGAGCAACTCGGGTCGTCAGTGGGTCGCCCGCCGAATGGCCCAAGTTCCCCATTCCGGCCAGGACGGGTCGTACCTGGGGTCAAAAGTGGGCTTGGCGCGTGATGCATCCGGAATGGCCGCGATGGGGTGGCAGGCTCGGACTGGGGACCCTGCCATGATGACCGAGACCGCTGCGAACACGACCACCTCCGACGCCGACGGCTGGTGGTCGCCGTCCTGATCGCCTGCATGGTGGCCGTGCTGGCAGCGGTGTCGACCTTCGATGCCGACGCGGCCCCCGCCACGCCAAGATCAAGCTGACCTACTTCGGTGCGTCCTACGGGTCCTACCTCGGGGTCACCGACGCCAACCTGTTCCCCGACCGGGTGCGTTCGGTGATCGTCGACGGCGTCCTGGACCCGATCGCCTGGGCCAACGTCGAGGGCGACATCCCGTTCTCCACGCGGCTGCGCTCCGACCAGAGCGCCCAGGCCACCCTCGACCGATTCTTCGAACTGTGTGAGCAGGCCGCCCCCGGCAACTGCGCCTTCGCGCCGGACTCTGCGGCTCGCTACGACGCCGTGGCAGCAGCCCTGTCGGCCAACCCGGTGACCTTCGAGGATCCGTTCAGCGGCGAGGTGGTCACGGTCACCTACCAGGACCTGATCGGGGCGACCCTCGGCGCGCTGTACGACCCGTTCAGTGCCTTCTTCATGTTCCAGGACCTCGCCTTCGTCGAGGCGGTGATCGCGGCCTCGGCCACGTCGGCACCGGCGTCGGCCGCTGCTCCTTCCTCCAGGGCCCAGGCCGACCGCTTCGTGACCAAGCGCGGATTCCCGCGCTATCCCAACTTCGTCGAGGGGTTCCCCGCCGTCGCCTGCAGCGACACCAACAACCCCGACGACTACGCCGTGTGGGAATCGGAAGGTGCCGCGGCCGACGCCACCTACGGCTACTTCGGCCGGCTGTGGACGTGGGCGTCCAGCCCATGCGCCCAATGGCCACTGGACGACGCGGATGCCTACGAGGGGCCGTACACGGCTGCCACCGCCAACGAGGTGCTGGTCACCGGCAACCTCTACGACCCGGCGACCAGGTACGAGGGCGCCCAGACCGTCCGATCACTGCTGCCGGACTCTGCCCTGGTCACGGTCGACCTGGCCGGACACGTCTCGCTGGGCGCCAGCGGCTGCGCTGGCTTCGTGCAGGGCCAGTACCTGCTGGACCCAAGCATCGCACCGGCGCTGGACGGCCTGTTCTGCCCGCAGGAGTTCAACCCGATCGACGTGGTTGCCGATGACTTCGCCTCGGCGGGCGAGGACTTCGGCATCGACCCACAGCTGCGGAACCGACTGCTGGCCGAGATCGGCGTGCGCTGACACCTGGCCGCTGGTCATGCGACGAGGGCCGTCGACGAGGGCCGCAGCCCTGGAGTCGACGGCCCTTGCGGCTGCCAGGATCCCCGCGGGGATCGGCAAGGACTCGCGAAGGTGTGGCACCGGAGTGGTCGGGGCCCAAACGCCGTCAGTCCACGCCGTTGGAACACCAGGATCTGGCACGATCCAGCACCTCGCCCACGATCCAGCACCTAGTCTTGCACGGGGGCAATCGAGACAAGGGGTGGTTCCATGGTCAGGGAAAACGTCATACATGCAGGGTCCAGGTACCGGCACGGCGTCGTTGTCGTCGTCGCGCTGCTGGTCACGCTCCTGGTCGCGGTCGTGCCGGCGGCGCCGGGGCAGGCGTCGCCGGGGCACGCGTCGCCGGGCAAGGACGCCGAACTCGTCGTCATGACCCAGAACCTGTACCTGGGCTCCAGCCTGACGCCCGCATTGGCGGCCGCCAGCCCGACGGAGTTCGTGACCGCGGTGGCGCGGATCTACGCGACCGTGCAGTACACGGACTTCCCCGCCCGGGCCGAGGCCGTCGCCGACCAGATCCAGGCCACCGAACCGGACCTGATCGGCCTGCAGGAGGTCACCACGTGGACCACCGCCGGTGTCGGTGCGCCACCGGGCTTCGACTTCCTCGCCATCCTCGAGTCAGCGCTCGCTGCCCGCGGGTTGGACTACGCGGTGGCGGCAGTCGTCGACAACGCCTCGATCGGGCCTGCGCCGCTGGCCCTGCCGGGCTGCCTGGACCCGGCCCTCGGCATCACCTGCACGGTGCAGCTGGACGACCGTGACGTCATCCTGGTCAACAACGACACGGCTGGGCTGGAGTGGTCGAACCCCCGCACCGGGCGGTACGAGGCACAGGCCGTGGCGGCGACGCCGGTCGGCCCGCTGTCGTTCGACCGAGGCTGGGCCAGCATCGACGCGCGCCTGGACGGCCAGCCGTTCCGATTCCTCAACACGCACCTGGAGACCGAGGACTCCGCCGAGGTCCAGGAGGCCCAGGCGGCCGAGTTCCTCGCCGGCCCCGCCCGCGGCGGGACCGTCATCGCGGTCGGCGACTTCAACTCGGCGGCCGACGGGTCGACGACCACGACGTACGCGCAGCTGACCGCTCCGGGCACGTTCCGCGACGCCTGGAACGAGGACCTGCTCGGGCCGGGGTTCACGTGCTGCCAGGCATCCAACACCCCACCGCTGGCCCCGGGCGCACTCAACAACCCCGTGTCCACGCTGCGGAGTCGCATCGACCTCGTGCTCGGTCGTGGTGCCGCCCGGTCGATCGAGATGCAGGCGGCCGTGATCGGTGATCAGCCCTTCCAACCGCAGCCGCCCTTCTGGCCCTCGGACCACGCCGGCGTGGTCGCCTCGTTCCGCCTGTAGCACTGCCTTCGCCGCGATCTGAGGGACGCCCATGGGCAGGGTTCCGACCGGGGCGCGACGCCGCCACCTCCCAAGGCCTTGAGCGAGCCCACCTCCCCACAGGGCTGCGAGGAGTGCCTCGAGATCGGCCAGGGCTGGGTCCACCTGCGGATGTGCATGGACTGTGGCCACGTGGGTGCTGCGACTCCTCGCAGGGCCGGCACGCGACTGCCCATGCCGGGTCGACCGGCCACCCCGTGATCCAGTCGTTCGAGGCGGGCGAGGCCTGGGCGTTCGCCACCCCGACGACGCGTTCATGGAACACGTCGCCCCGGACCTCGCCCGCAGCATGACGACCTGAACGTCGACGGTCAGCGACGACCGGTGTCTGCGGCGTCCTGGCGGACCTGCCGGGTCGACGCCACTGCCTGGTCGCCGGTGGTGCTGGCGGCGTCCATCGCGACGCTGCCGACCTTCATGGCAGCATCCTTGGCCGAGTCCTTCAGCTCACCCTGCGTTTCCTGCATGACACGCTGCGCCTCGCTGCGAGCATCGTCCTCGTAGCGGTCTCGCAGCGTCTGGGCAGCCGCTCGTTCCGGCTCGGTGGCCTGCGTCAGCGAGCCCAGCAACGCCCCGGCCCCCAATGCGATCAGGCCAGCGGCGAACGGGTTCCCCCGGGTGCGCTGGAGCGCCTCGTCGGGCGCGTGCCGAACGCGGTCACCCACGTCCTGGGCGGTGTCCTGGGCACTGGCCGCGAGATCTCGGGCACCCTGGCGCATGCCGTCGTCCTCGTTCGAGTGCCCTTCGGCGTGTCGTGGTCCCGGCTCGGCGCCCATGACGCGTTCGCGCAGGACAACGAACCGTGCCCGGACTCGTCGGGACTGCCGCTCGGCGATCTGGCTCGGTGTCACGCGAGCCTCCAGCTCGTCGAGGCGACGGCCCATGTCGTGGCGCGTTGCCTCCATGTCGTCCCGGATCTGTTGTGGGGAGCGGTCGGTCGGACCGGCGTTGCGGGCAAGTGAGGTGTCGTCTGCATGGGGGTTCATGGTTGGTCCTTCATCCATTGCTGGGTGGTTCGGGCTTCCTCGACGGCCTGCTCGGGGACTGGATCGACGTGCTGGAGCCTCGATCGGCCCTTGGCCGCCAGCACACCTGCGACGAGGACGTGGACGATCCCGACGATGGCGAAGCCGGCCCACGCGGGCCACGCCTCCGCGATCGCCCACGCGATCGACGTGGCCAGCAGCACCCAGGCAACGAGGCCTGTCACGGCGCCGGCGCCGAGCATCCCGGCCGACTTGCCGGCTTGCCTGGCCTCCCGGGTGACCTCGACTCGAGCCAGTTGCAGCTCGTCGCGGACGAGGGATTGCAGGTCGCTGGCCAACTCGCCGACCAGCGTCCCGAAGGATTCGTCGTCGAGGTGTTGGGTTCGCCGTCCGGCATCGGCGGGCGTGGTCACGCGGACGCGGGACGACTGGGGGTTGGCGGCTTGCGAAGGGGAGCGCTCTGCGGCGGTCATGCCCGGCCCGCCTGCGGGTCACGACCGGCCCCGTCGCCCACGCTGGCCGCATCGTCCTCGACGGCCCGTGGCGGCAGCGGTGCCCGTGTGGCCGCCTCGTCATCGGGCTGGGCCGGCTGGCCAGGCGCGCGAGGGCCGTCGCTCGGGTCCGGGAACAGTTCGGTCTGGCCCAGGGCCGCCGAGTCGTCGGGGGCATCGGGCATGGCGGTGGGCGAGGTGGTCGAGGGGGTCGGCGTCCTGCTGCCCGGGCCCGGCTTCCCGTCGTCGTCCCGGGTGGTCGGGCGCTGGGCTTCGTCGTCGCGATCGGTGGCGGACTGGGTGCCGTCGTCGCGATCGGTGGCGGACTGGGTGCCGTCGTCGCGATCGGTGGCGGACCGGGTGCCGTCGTCGCGATCGGTGGCGGACTGGGTGCCGTCGTCGCGATCGGTGGCGGACTGGGTGCCATCGTCGCGATCGGTGGCGGACTGGGTGCCGTCGTCGCGGTCGGTGGCGGACTGGGTGCCGTGGCCGTTGCTGGAGTGGTCTGGATCGGCGTGCGGCGCTGCCTGCCGCCGCGCACTCTCCGCGCCACCATTCCGAGTGCCCGCTCCCCCGTTGCCGTGGACGGGATCGGTTTCCGCCATGCCTCGCGACAGCCGCGCCAGTGCGAAGCCCGCGGCCGCAGCGCCGGCGAGGAAGGCACTCGGGCGCCTCGCCGCGAACCGGCGGGCCTCGTCGACGACTCCCTGCACACCGAGTTGGCCGAGCCGGTCACCCATGTCGTGCAACTGCCGGGAGGCGGCCCGGGCGAGGTCGCCCAGTTCACCGGCCTCGTCGGTCCGACCGTCCAGCAGTGCGTCTGCCTGGGCGGCCCAGTCGTTGACTGCGCCCGCCAGCCGGTGGACTTGCTCGTCTGCCTGGCTGCGAGCCACGCCCCGGGCCTCGTCCACCAGGTTGGTCACCTGTGAACCAACCTCGGCGACGACCCGGCTGGCCTCGTCGGATGCGGTGTCGCCGACTTCGCGAGCCTGCTCACGGGCGGTGTCGGTCACGTCGCCTCCCTGCGCGTCCTTCGAGGCGCTGGATCGTCGGTCCGGTGCCGGGCGCGCCGATGGGGTGTCGGGGGCCCCGGCGCGAGCGGGGCTGCGATCAGCGGTCATCTGGTCGTCCATGGGGGCTCCTCCGGTGCTGGGTGTCGGCGGGGACGCCGTGTCGGGTCCGGCGTGACGGTCCGCCGTGGGTGTCGGGTGCGCGTGCTGTCCGGATGGTCTCCGGGTTGCACGAGGAGGCTGCCCGCACCGCCACGGTCCCAAACACGGCCGGTCGAGGACGGCAGATCCCCTTGCGAGGTGGCTCCGGTTCGCACCACGGATCCGACCCGGGTTTCTCGATTGCCCTCGGTGGGCATCCTGACGACGAACGTGCACGAGTGCCACGTCCGTCTTCCCGAAGGGCAGCCGGACGTCACCCGGGCATCCGACGTGGTGCCGGCAGGCACGATCTGCAGACGAGGACGATCCCATGACCATCCAGACCACCCGGCCTGCCGTCACGTCGGCCGGACGATGTCCGTTGCCCACGCCGCGAGGACCGGCATCGGAGGCCCTCGTCGGCGCCCTCGTCCGCGACCCGGGTGAGGTGCCACTGGTCCTGGCCGTGCCCGACGACGATCCGGTTGTCGGCGAGGACTTCGGGCTGACCCTCTACCTGCTCTACGAACTCCACTACCGGGGGGTGGACGACGTGAGCGACGAATGGGAGTGGAACCCGGGACTGCTGGCCCACCGGCGCACCCTCGAGGCCGGGTTCCTGCAACGCGTGCAGGAGTTGGTCGGCGACGTGCCGGACGTCGCCGACATCGTGGCCTTCCTGCAGGGCCAGTTCCGATCGCGCGGCGACTCCCGCTCGGTGTCGGCCTGGTGCGAGGAACACGGCCGACTGGTGCACCTGCGTGAACAGGCAGTGCTGCGGTCTGCCTACCAGCTCAAGGAGGCAGACCCGCACAGTTGGGTGCTGCCGCGGCTGTGGGGTGGTCCGAAGGCAGCACTGGTCGAGATCCAGGCCGACGAGTACGGGGACGGTGTCGAGAAGGACATCCACGCCGAACTGTTCGCGCTGACCATGGAGCGGCTGGGGCTGGACCCGGGCTATGGCGCACACCTCGACGCCATTCCCGCAGCGACCCTGTCGGGCGTGAACCTGGTGTCGCTGTTCGGGCTGCACCGCCGCTGGCGTGGCGCGGCCATGGGCCACCTGGCGATGTTCGAGATGGCCTCACCACCGATCATGGCCAGCCTGAGTGCGGCCCACCGTCGGCTGGGATTCGATGAGTGGACGCGGCTGTTCTACGACACGCACGTGGTGGCGGACGCCCACCACCAGACCGTCGCGGCCGAGCAGCTCGCCGCCGGGCTGGTCGAGCAGGAACCACAGCTCGCCCGCGACATCGCCTTCGGCGCGCTCGCCCTGGAGGCGTTGGAGGCGCTTGCCACAGACGACACACTGGACGCGTGGGAACGGGGCGAGTCCGCGTTGCTGACACCTCTTCCCGACGTCGACGTCGCCCCGGGCCAGGTCCTCGACGCCCTCCCGGCCGACGACCCCCGCGACGAGGACGGCTGACAGGGCCGGATCTCGATGCGACCCTGCAAGTCGTTCGAACCAAGGAGCCCACGTGCCTGCTGTCGAGATCACCGCCACCTGGCCCGCCATCTGGCTGGCGTTGCTGTCAACCGCCGTCATCTTCGCGGCCGTGATCCTGTACGCCCGACTCACGGGCCTGCGCAGCTTCGCCAAGATGTCGTCGTTCGACTTCGCCGCCACCGTGGCCATGGGGTCGACCATGGCCGGTGTCGGCATGGGCAACTCGTCGCTGGTCGTGGGGCTCGTGGTGCTGGGGACCTTCTTCGCCATGCAGGCCACCATCGCACTGCTGCGTCGTCACACCAAGTTCGAGCGGGTCGTGGACAACACGCCAATGGTGCTGATGGCGGGCGACCGGGTGATCCAGCAGAACCTGGACAAGACCCGTGTCACCGAGGGAGACATCCGCTCCAAGCTGCGCGAGGCCAACGTCTACAACACCCGGCACCTCAAGGCCGTGATCCTCGAGACCACCGGCAACATCAGCGTGATCCGGGGTGACGACGAACTCGACCTGGACCTGTTCCGCGACGTCCGCAACCACGAACTGCTGCAGCCGGATGGCGGCGACCACGACCGTGGGACAGACGAGGAACACCGCACCTGACAGCCGCGTCGGGTTGGCCGTGCAGGGCTCGGCCCAGGGGCGCAGAACTGGTCGCGGAGCATGCGGAAGGTGTGGTCGGACTCGGGTGCGAAGGCCTCGGCGGCGTGGAAGACGCCGGACCGACGTGCAGTTCAGTTGGCACGCCGGCCGTCGGGGCCCGGCACCGTGCGGTCCTCGCTGACCACCTTGTCGTTGGCGGGCAACTCGGCCATGGCAGCGGCCCTGAAGGCGGTGACGGTCGCGCGCGTCGTGGCGAGGTTCTCATCGGAGAAGTCAGTGTTCTCGAAGCCCATGACGCGCACGACCTCGAGCCTCGGCGAGCTGGGGATCCAGTTGCCGTTCGAAACGTGTCTGTGCCATGGATCGTCCCCTTCGTCGCCGGCGTGGGCTCGACGATGGGACGAGCGCCACCCGTCTTGGGGCCTGTTGGGGATGCTGTGACCGTGCCCGTCGCGATGGAGGAGGTGGGTCCACAACCTTCTTCCGGGGGTCCTTGCACATCATGGAACACACTGATACGATCGAACACATGTTCGATCCACAGATGAGGACGACCTGAAGTGACCTCCGCCGCCGCGCTGCCCGGGATCAGGCTCGATCATGATCCTGCCCGCACGCGCAGCGTGCCAACCCGCGCGACGAACCCCACCAGGGAGGGTTGGACGCACCTTGTCGGCGCGGCGGGCCTCGGCATCGATGTCTCGCCGGACCTCGATGTCGAGTCGTTGGTGGACCGGCTCGCCCAGGCGCTGCGGGAGTCGGGCAGTCTCGAACGCCTCGACGGCGACGGCCTCAAGGACCGGGTCGCGTCGCTGCGACGCCTGGCCGGGTTGGCCGATGCCGGGATGGCCGCAGCAGTCGCCGCCCTGCAGGCATCCGGGACCGTCACTGCTGACGGCGCCCCTTCCCCGGCCGCATGGCTCAAGGCCAACTGCAACCGCTCCGGCCGCGACGCCGCCCGGACCGCCCGACTGGCCGAACACATCGACGAGCTGCCAGCCACAGCCCGGGCGCTGTCGGACGGTCGCATCAGCGCCGAGGCAGCCGACGCAATCGTGGCCGCCACCCGAGACGTCGAACTGGGCGAACCGCACCAGGTCGAAGCCGACCTCGCCGAGCTTGCCAGCACCGTCGACCCGGCCCGGCTGCGCCGCCACATCGACCGGCAGCGACAAGCCGCACGCGGCGACACCTTGCTGCGCGACGAACGCCGTCAACACGCCGTGCGCGAAGCCTCCATGTCGCGCGACGACACCACCGGGATGTGGAACCTGCGCGCGAAACTCTCCGACGAGGCCGGAACCCGCATCCGCACGGCACTGGACGCCTTCGACATCCCCACCGACGACACCAAGGGCCGCCCACACCTGCGCATGGCCGACGCCCTGGACGCCATGGCCACCGCCGTGCTCGACCACGGCCACACCCCCACCAGCGGCGGCATCACCCGCCCCCACCTGGCCGTCACCATCGACCACGCCACGCTGTCCGCCGACCTCACCGACCCGACCGTGCCGACCCCGACGCGCCCGACGCCGCCATCCACCCGTCGGACCCACGCTGGGCCGACCTGCCTGCCGGCACCACCGCCTGGGGCGGCACCCTGTCCCCCCAAGCCGTCCGGAGGCTGTGCTGCGACGCCGCCGTGTCACGCATCGTCACCACCGGCGACTCGATGCCAATGGACGTCGGACGCGCCACCCGCACCTGGTCCGGCCCCCAACGACGCGCCATCAACGTGCGCGACCGAGGCTGCCGCGGCCCATCCTGCGACCGACCCATCGCATGGACCCAGATCCACCACATCCGCTGGTGGCGCCACAACGGGCCCACCTCCGTCGACAACGGGCTTGCGCTGTGCCACCACTGCCACCACCTCGTCCACGACCGCGGCTGGACCATCGCACTCGACCTCGAATCGCCGCCGCCACCTGGACCTCACCCGAGGGGCGGGTCGTCGTCACCCATCCACATCGACCATGACCCCGCCCCGCGACCCCACCTTGACGGTGGGGCACTCAGCCATGTGCCGACCTTGGCTTGTCGCCCTTCTGAGACATACGCCGAACTCAGGGAAAGTTGCCGCGGCGTTTCACAGGCGGGGCTGACCAGGCGGACGTCGTGGCCGGCGCTGCCAAGTCCCAAGGCGAGGGCGGCATGGGGCTCGACGCCTCCGAACGTGTCTGCCGACAACAGCACGATTCGCATCCCCCGTGCCGCTCGATGGCTCGACGGCCACCGACGCCAGCGCTCGCGCAAACATGACCTCGGCGGCGTTGCCGCAGCGCGGGTGGAGCGGATGAACGATACTGAGACGACAGCCTTCGCTCGACCGGAGATCATCATGGAATCCAGCCTGTTCGGACTCCCGGCACACCCGTTGCTCGTCCATGGCGTGGTCGTGCTGATCCCACTGGTCGCCGTGGCGCTGGTCCTGATGGTGCTCGTGCCGCGCACGCGCCGCCACCTGGTGTGGGCGACGCTCGTGCTGGCCGTGGGCGTGGCGATCATGACACCGCTGGCGGTCGAGTCGGGCGAGGAGTTGGCCCACGACGTCAAGGAGACCGGTGCGCTCGAGGAGCACGAGGGGCTGGGCGAGAACATGACGCTGTTCGCCGTCGGGTTGGCCGTCGGCGCCGCCGCCCTGGCGGCCGAGGACGTGTGGCGTCGACGCAGCGATGCCGACCGGGATCCCTCTGACCAACCCGACGCTCGCGCCCGCTGGGCCCGCCTGGTCGTGGGTGGCGTGGTCGTGCTGATTGCCGTGGCCGCGACTGCCCAGACCATCGCCGTGGGCCACTCGGGAGCGGCCGCCACCTGGGAAACCGTCGCCGACGGCTGAGTCGTCTCGGGAGGCGGGAGCGCGTCCCGGGCAGGCGGCGCGTCCCGGGAAGTTGGAGCGCGTCCCGGGCAGGCGGCCCGTCCCGGACGGTTGGAGCCCATCCCGGGCCGGCGGCCCGTCCCGGGAAGTCGGAGCGCATCCCGGGCAGCCGGGCGCGTCGGGGGAGGCTGAAGGCGCGCCCCGGGCAGACTGCGCGTCCCGGGCAGGCGGCGCGTCCGGTGGGGTGTCAGGCTGGTTCGGCGGGGATGGCGGCGGCGTCCACGAGTGCGATGATCGTGCCACCGGCCGTGGGCGGCTGGTCGGCCACGGCCAGGTCCACACCCTCGTCGCCGACACGTGCCAGTCGCAGTGCGTTCGCGGGCGCGTCTGCCTCCATGACCTGCACCGTGGCACCGGCCGCGACTCGTTCGTCGATGTCCGCGCGCGTGATCCCGGGCGCGAAGGGATGGGCGCTGGCGCTGGCCACCAGCAGTGAGTCGACGCCGGTGACGTCGGGATCGGGCAGGCGCAGGACGTGACGCCGGCCCAGGTGCTCCACGAACACTGCCGTGACGACGGTCAGCGCGGCGCCCGGTTCGCACGAGATCAGGACCTGGTGCAGTTCCGCATCGTGCATGGCCTCGGTGATCGCGGCCTCCGACTCCGACAGCGAGATCGTCGGCATCTCGGAATCGCCGGCTGCAGCGTTGCCGGGTGGCTCCGCGGTCACGTGCAGCACCTTCACCCCACAGTCGTGGAGCCGGTGGCCGAGGTCGACGAGCCACGGCGCGTCACCGACGACGCCGACACCCCTGGCCTCGGGCAACGCGACGCCCAGGCGGCGAGCGAGCGGCGATGCCCCCAACGCATAGATCAGCCCGGTCCCCAGGATCACCCCGAACACGACGGGCAGGATGAAGTCGGCGTCCCGCCCGTTGTTGGCCAGGGTGGCCGAGAACTGGGCGGCGGTCGCTGCAGCCACGATCCCGCGCGGATCGATGCCCGCGATCAGTGCGCGGTCGCTCCGGGGAAGCTTCGTCCCCACCAGCGACACCACCGCCGCGACCGGACGGACCAGCACCACCAGCACGACGATCAGCGCCAGGATCGCCCACGCGTACTGGATGACCGCCTCGATCTCGACCAGGGCGCCGAGCAGGATGAACAGCGTGCCGATGATGAGCACCTCGAGGGTCTCGCCGAACCCCTTGATCCGCGCCGTCGGCACCACGTTCTGGTTGGCCGCGACGAAGCCCAGCGTCACGGTCGCGAACAGGCCGGCTTCCGACAGCAGCACGTCGGCCACCGCGAACGCTGCCACCGCGAACAGGAGCGCCACGGCGGCCTCCATGTTGTCGGTGACCAGGAAGCGCGACATCACGAACACGAGCAGGGCCGCGGCCGCGAGCCCGACCGCGATGCCCAGCGCCAGGCGGGCCGACATCTGCAGGATCGGGTGGACGCCGCCACGTCCCGAGGCCAGCACGACGTTGAGTACCACCACCCCCAGCGTGGCCCCGATCGGGTCGAGGAAGGTGCTCTCCCAGTTGAGGATGGCGCCGGTCGGCTTGCGCGGGCGCACCACTTCCAGCAGCGGCCCGACGACGGTGGGACCCGACACGACGATGATGGCGCCGACCAGGAACGACAGGCCGGGGCCGACGTCGAAGATCGCCAGCACCGCCAGCGACGCACCCACGAAGGTGATCAGGCCGCCGATGCCAACGAGTCGGAGGACCGGACCGCGAGCATCGCGATGGAGGTCGACCAGTCGCAGTTGCAGGCCGGCCTGGAACAGCAGGAGTGCCACCAGCAGCGTGACCATCGGGAAGAGCGCGTCGCCCAGCAACTCCTGGGGCTGGACCAGGCCGAGCACGCCTCCGGCCAACAGGCCGGCAGGCAGGAGCAGCAGCAGGGACGGGAAGCCCACGCGGCGCCCTATCCACTGGGCTCCGACCCCGAACACCAGGATGGTCGCCAGCCCCACGATGATCTGGTTGTCGGTCATCGTTGCCCTGGGTCAGGGGTCGATTGGTGCGGTGCCGCGGCTGCCAGATGAAGCGACTGCCAGGCCGGCTCGACGACTGCTCGGCTGTGCCTGGGTGAGGCAGCTGCTCGCGCAGCCGCACGCCAACCCTAGAACACCGGCGATCCCATGACTGGCAGTTGCCGGCCATTGCAGACCGATACCCGGCGGTTGGGGACCGACGTTCGGGGACCGACACCCGGCCGTCGGCACCCGACTCCACCACCCGCAGGCAGTGCGTCGTCAGGGCAGGGGGCCGACCGGTGCGGCCAGGGCGGCCGCAGACGCTGCGCTGTGCTCATCGATGCCCGGCACGGATGCTTCGGGCGACCGGAACCAGTCCAGGAAGCCAAGGATGACTGCGCTCCCGACCATGTAGGCCAGCAGCACCCCGAGCGCCTGCCCAATGCCATTGCCATCGAAGTAGATCGTGTTGCGCAACAGCAGGTAGGCATTGCGTGGGGGCAGGAAGGGCCCGAGCTCCTGCCAGAAGGTCGTCAGGTAGGGGACGCCGTTGGCGCCACCCGACGACGGATTGCCGAACTGGATCAGCATGATCACTGCGACGATGATGCCGGCCGGACCGAGCAGACGTCGCAGCACGGCAGTGAACAGGGCAACGGCGAGCATGATCAGCGTCATGATCGGCCAGGCGATCCAGAACGCGTCCGAAGGAAGTCCCTGGAGCCAGAAGGTGAGGACGAGGTCGACGAGCAGCCCGGTCACCACCGCGAACCCGACGAACCACATCCCACGCCATCGGTCCGACGCAGAACCGGTCGTGGACGCCATGAGCGCGGCGGCCATGTAGCCGCCGACCAGGAGTGCGATGATGGACGTCGACACGACGAGCGCAAACGGATCCTTGGGTGCCAGCGGGGTCGGGGCATACGCCTTGGGCGTGATGGAGACACCCTGTTGCTTGGCCGCCTCCTCGAAGTTGGCCGTGATGTCGAGTGGCGACAGGTCACTGATCGACGAGACGAGGGTCAGCTCGATCGGCGAGCTGTCCATGTTGACGGCCCCGTAGATCTCGCCACGGTCCATCGCATCGGTCGCCGCGTCGTGGTCGTGGATAGGTCATCACGTCGAGCGAGAACTCGTCGTTCTGTGCGGCTTCGGCGAGCGACGTCGACCCGACGACACCGAACGGCATGTCCTGGGCCACCGGCGAGTGGCCAGACGACATGTAGTTGACGGCGAAGAGGGTCGTGAGGATCAGTGCGAATGCGGCTGGAGCGACGACGTCCTTGCCCACCACCCGGCGGCGGTCCGATGTCCCGTCATCAGGGTTGGGTTGTGTGCTGGCCGGTTCGGCGCTGGCGTCCGCGGGCATGCCGGCATCCGGGGTCGCACTGGCGCCCACGGTCGGGCTGGCATCCGCGGTCGCGCTGGCATCCGCGGTCGCGTTGGCGCCCTGGGTCGCGCGCCGCTCGAGCAGCATGATCACCGCGATGCCGACCAGCACGTAGGCGAGGAGGACCGCAACGTGCTCGCCGATGTTGTTTCCACCGAAGTACCGGACGTTGCGATACAGCTCGACCGCATGGCGGGGTGGGAGCAGCCTGCCGATCCACTGCCAGTACGTCGGCAGCAACGCCGGGCCCACGCCACCTGAGCTGGCACCACCGACCACGACGAACAGGACGGCGACGACGAGCGTGCCAGCCTTGCCGAGCAGCCCCTGGATGGCCACCGACGCCAATGCGACCGCTGCCGTGACGAGCGCGAAGGCCGGAATCAGTGGCCACATGCTGCTCGTCGGAATCGCGCCGAGCACGGGCCCGGCCACCACTCCCGTGATGAGCGCAACGAGCACCGCGATGCCCAGGACCGAAGGAATTCGTCCCTTGACGGCCGCGCGCTGCGTGAACGAGTAGAACAGCGAGGCGACGAGATAGCCGCCGACAAGGGTCGGGAGGAGCAGCAACCCCGCCACGCCGCCGACGCGATCCGAGAGCGGCAGGGGTGCGATCGTGGTCGTCGTGAAGGTGGCGTTGCTCTGCTTTGCGGCCTCGGCGAACCCGGCGCGGACGTACACCTCGCCGAAGAAGCTCTTGGCCGGCACCGTCACCAGCACGTCACCCGAATCCGCGGGCACGTAGCCACCGTAGATGTCGCCCTGCTCGGCCGCGGCCTTCAGGTCCGCCTCGGTCGAGTAGGAGATGAGGTCGAGCGAGTACTCCTGTTGCACCGCATCCACCACCGGTGACGACCCGGTCACGCCGAAGGGCATGTTCCGAGGCGACAGGAGCTGGGTCGCACTGACCAGGCAGAGGACGAAGAGCACCGTGAGCACCGCGACGGTGGCCAACGCCACGACGGACTTCTTCATCATGGGACGCGCCTTCCATCCATGCCGGGAAGGCACGATTGACCACGACCGGGGACGCCCAACCCTGCGTGGTGCCGTTGGTCGGTCGAACTCGACCGGCGACGTTCGTCCCGGGCCGCGACAGCACTGGAAGGGGGAAAGTGGACGATGACGTTCCCTCAAGGCCGGGTATGACCCAGGACGCTACGAGGTCGCCCCTGCCAAATCGTCATCCCCAAGAGGTGAAACCACTCGGCTCGGCCCGGGCCCGCTGTTGGGGCGCCGCCAGTTCAGTGCGTGGCCGACATGCCCGGCGACTTGACAGTCTTCATGGCGATCTGGCTGACCGCCCGCTGGATGCCGGGCAGGGCCGCCAACCGGGAGGTGTAGAGGCGCTCGTAGGTCTCGGCATCGCGCACCGCGACCTGCAGCAGGTAGTCGGGCTCGCCGTACAGGCGGTGGGCCTCGGCGACCTCGTCGATGTCGAGGACCGCGCGCTCGAAGGTGTCGATCGCGTCGGACGTGGACTTGACGAGGTCGACCCAGACCAGCACGCGGAAGCCCTTCCCGACTCGCTCGGGCGCGACCCGAGCCTGGTAGCCGGTGATGACGCCCGTCTCCTCCAGGGCCCGGACCCGTCGCAGGGTCGGGCTGGGCGTCAGCCCGACCAGGTCGGCCAAGTCGACGTTGCTCAGCCTGGCATCCTGTTCGAGTGCGGCAACAATTGCGTGATCGATGGAGTCCATGGCAGATCATGCTAACACGGCGTGTTGAGATGGAGGAAGTGGCAATCGTGTGCCGTGCCCGATTCCGTAGCGTTTCCGACATGGACATCCACCAGATCGTGCCGCTCCTCGCCACGGGTTTCGCCGTGCCCCAGTTGCTGCCGCAGCTGTTCCGGTCGGCCCGGTCGGCCGACCCGTCTGGCGTGTCGGCCACCTGGGCGGCGCTGACGGCGGTCTCGAACGTGGCGTGGCTCACCTACTTCGTCTCCACCGGGCTGGTGTCGGCCGCCGTCCCGACCTCGATCAGCGCGGTGCTCGCCGCGTGCATCGTGGTCGTGTTGGCCCGCCTGGGTGTGTCGGTGCGATGGGCGGCCACCATGGCACTGGGCTGGGGCGCCCTGCTGGCGCTGGCGCACCTCGCGGGTGGGCCGCTGGCACTGGGCAGTGTCCTGGGCGTGGCGTTCGTGCTGCAGGTCGTGCCGTCCGTGCGCCAGGCCTGGACCAGCCCCCGCGCCACCGGGGTCAGCCGCCCCACCTGGATGCTGATCGCGGCCGAGGTGACCTGTTGGGGCACCATCGGGCTGGTCGACGGCCGGCCGCCGCTGATCTTCCTGTTCACGACCGGGGTGACCGCGTCGATGGTGATGCTGTGGCTCACCCGTCCGTCCGGCCCCCGCGCCGGCAATGGCATCGGTGCCGACGTCGGTGGCGTTGTGGCTGGCCGCATGGTCGGCGCGGGCGGCGTCTCGGCCGGAGTCACCCGATGACGAGGCTGCCCTGCACGACCTCGTGGCAGGGGATGGCACCCGAGATCACCACCACCTACTCGGGCAGGCCACGAACCAGGCGATAGGCAACGGTTGCACACTTCGTGCAACATGTGTATGGTTCATGCATGACAAATCTCAGGGACCGCCAACGCGAGCTCGCCACGCAGTCGATCGTCGATGCCTGCGCCGACCTGGTGACCGAACGCCACCACCTCGACTTCTCCATGAAGGAGGTGGCGGACCGTGCCGGCGTGTCGTTGCGCACGGTCTACAACCACTTCGCCACTCGCGAAGACCTGCTCGACGCCCTGGGGCAGTCGATGGACCAGCAGATGCAGGCACTCGGCAGCTCGGAGGCTCGCGACATCGAGACCCGTGACGACCTGCTCGCTGCCGTGCGCACCAACCTCGTGCTGTTCGAGGAGTTGGGCGGCATCAGCGAGGCGCTGGCCCAGATGCCGTTGGCCGACGTCGGCCGTGACCGGGAACGGGCGGCCCGAACCAGTCTCATCACCGACCTCATCGCCGGGCAGATGCCCTCGGTTCCGGTCGATGACGCTGCCGCGATCGCCGCCGTGCTGCGCCACCTGCTGAGCCACCGCACCTGGTTCTGGCTGACCCGGGAGTACGGACTCGACACGGTCCAGGTCGCGCGCATCGTCACCTGGGCGATCGACACGCTCATCGACGCCGCCGAATCCGGCAACACACCAGCACACGAACCAGCGGAAGCAGTCCGATGACCACGCACGCCACTCCCTCGCCCGCTGCCAACCCGGCGCCCGACGAGTTCGCCCCCCGTCCCGGGGCAACACTCGGGGACGCACCCACCTCCCCAAGCGCAGTCGTGGCTGCCATCGACCTCCACGACCCGCGGGCGGCGGACCCCGCAGTTGCGGGCAGCAAGGCCGCCGGGCTCGCGAGGCTGCAGGCGAGCGGGTTCGAGGTCCCCGCCGGCGTGGTCCTGCCCGTCGGCATCGCCCGAGCGTGGCCGGCAAGGCCAGCAGATCTGGCGAACCCGGCTCCTGCCACAGTGCGACAGTCCGTTGCCACTGCCTGCGACACCCTGGGCGGGGCACTGGCCGTGCGCACATCGGCGACCTGGGAGGACGGTGCCACCAGCGCCCACGCCGGGGCCACTGCCACCGTCCTGGACGTGTCGGGCGTCGAGGACACGCTCGCGGCCGTGCGCCACTGCCTCGACGAGTCGGCCCGGGCCCAGCGCGAACACGGTGCCACCGGAGAGATCGCCGTGGTCCTGCAGCGCCTGGTTCCGGCCGAGTGGGCCGGCGTTGCCTTCACCGCTGATCCCGTCACCGGCGATCGCGACGTCGTCCGCATCGCCGCCACCGCCGGGCTGGGTGAGGCACTGGTGCAGGGGGAGGTCGTCGGCACCGACGTGACCGTTCGTGGCGCCACGGTCGACGGTGATCTCGCGGGCCTGCCCCCGTCGCTGGCACTGGAGGTGGCCCAGATCGCCCGTCGGGTCGAGTCCGCGTTCGGGCGGCCCCAGGACATCGAATGGGCGGCAGCGGGTGGCACGGTCCACCTCGTCCAGGCCCGGCCCATCACCGTCCTTCCGATCCAACCGACCCTGCCGACCGGCAACAACTGGCAGAAGGACACCGCCCACTACCCCGAACCGCTCACGCCGTTCGGGTGGTCGCTCCTGCATGCCTGCGAGGACCAGGTCCGGATCGTGTTCGACGAGATGGGGCTGCTCGTCCGGGGACTCGAGGAGGCCTTCGTCGGGGGTGAGATCTACGGCCGCATCCTGCCAGCGATCGGGTCGCCCGATGACGCGGGCGCACCGCCGCCTGCGCTGGTCCTGGGCATCGCGGCCCGCGTGGTCCCGGCGCTGCGACGCCGCACGGCCACCGCCCGCCGGGTCCTGGCCGACAACGTGCAGCAGCGCTGGATCGACGACTGGCACGGCCGTGACCGCGACATGATGCTCGCACGCAGCGCCGCACTCGCCGCGGTCGACCTCACGTCACTGGACGACGCCGCGCTGGTCCGCCACCTCGACGCAGTCGTTGGCACTCATGCGGGACGGCTACATCATCCACTTCCGCCTGATGATGCCGCTGTTCGCGCGCATGCACCGGCTGCACCGACTGGTCGGCGGACGAACTCGGCTGGGACGACGCCACCATCGCCACCATGCTGGGCGGGCACTCACCGGCGTCGCGCAGCGCCGAGGACGCGATGGCAGTCCTGCGGGCACGAGTTCGCGGCACCGACGGCGCGGTCGCCGCGTTGGAGGCCGAGCCCGGCCGCCCGGTCGAGGCCCTGGCCGCCATCGACCCCGCACTCGCCGACGAGCTGGCTGCCTGGATGGCCGAGCACGGCTGGTCGCTGCTCAACTACGACGCCGGTGTCCCCGTGTTGGCGGAGCGGCCGACCATGGTCACCCGACTCGCCCTGGCGACCCCGGAACCGGTCGACCGCTCGGGGGCCGACGAGGTGGCCGGACGGGCCCGGGCTGGCCTGCCCCCGGCCCGCCGTCCCGAGTTCGACCAGCGCGCTGGCCGACGCTCGGGCCATCTATCCGGTCCGCGACGACAACACGATGGTCGTCGGTGATCGGCCCATGGCGCTGTTGCGTCGAGTCATGCTGGAGGCTGGTCGCCGACTCGCGGCCGCCGACGTGCTGCCCACGTCGGCCGACGCTGCCTACCTGTTCATCGAGGAACTGCGAGCCGCACTTGCGCGGGGGGATGGGGAGACGGCCGGTGGGTCCCGAGGCACCACGGGATCCACCGGCGCAGGGTCCGCTGCCGACGAGACCACCCAGGCCGGCTCCGCTGCCGCCGAGACCACCGAGGCCGGTTCCGCGGCCGTCGAGACCACCGACGCCACGGTGTCTGCCGCGACGACGCTCGGCGATCTCGTGGCACGGCGTCGGGGCGAGGAGGCATGGGCGCGGGCCAATCCCGGCCCCGCCTACGTCGGCGACCAGGCCCCCCCGCCCGACATCAGTCGCCTGCCGGCGGCACTGCGCAGGGTCAACGAACCGATCCTGTGGGGGGTCAGCCACGAGTACCCCGCGCCGGTGGCCATCCCCGACGATGCCGACGCGCTGCTGGCAGGCGTCGCGGCCTCGCCCGGTGTTGCCGAAGGCCCGGTCCGCGTCATCCGGGGCCACGACGACATGCATCGGCTGATGGACGGCGACGTGCTGGTGTGCCAGGTGACCAGTCCGGCATGGGCACCGGTGTTCCCGCTGGCCAGCGCGGTCGTGGCCGACGGCGGCGGCGTGCTGAGCCACGCCGCCATCGCCGCCCGCGAACATGGCCTGCCCGCAGTCCTGGGGACCGGCACCGGCACCGACACGCTGCAGGACGGCCAGCGCGTCCGGGTCGACGGCACCCGCGGGCTCGTGATCGCGATCGACTGACCAGGACGAATCCGCCATACCGGAACGGCCTCCGGCGCCGACCAGGCGGCACTTGGCACGGACCTTGCACGGAGGTTGCACGGAGGTTGCACCGAGCGGCTGGAGTGACTGTCAGCGCGGCGGCAAGCCGGCTGTCCGCCGACGCTGGGCAGGCGGACAGCCAGGACACGGTCAGGATGTGACCGCTGGCTCGATCACGTCCCGCACGAACAGGTGGGTGGGGTGGAGGCGCTCGGGAGAGGATGGCCGGAACGTGCCGTCCTCGAGCAGCGGCATCATGCGTTCGGCGGCAAAGTCGCCTCGGGCACCCGGTGTGGCCCAGACCATGACGGTGGTCAGCTCGTCGCTGCCCGTCTCCCACGCGATCAGTGCGGCGAGGCCCTCGGGTGGGTCGGCGACCAGGCCGGTTTCGGCGAAGACTCGCTCGGCTTCGGCCCGGGGGCCGGTGACGATCTCGGTGAACGGCATGTCAGTTCCTTCCCGGCCGCACGCTGGTGCTGGCCATGTTCTCGGGTGATGGGCATGGCCGGGCCACACCCGTGGGTGACGGGGACGGCCGGGTCACGCTGCTGGGCGACGGGGACGGCCGGGCCACGCTGCTCGGCGGACGGGGACGGCCGCGCCACGCTGCTGGGCGACGGGGACGGCCGCGCCACGCTGGTGGGTGATGGGGACGGCCACGGCCTCGTGGGCAGCAGCAGCACGGCGAAGGGCATCGCCTTGGTGAGGCGGTCGAGCGATCGGGTTGCCATGTGGGTGTCCTTTGGTTCACCTGACACCCACATGGCGTTCCATCACGATGGAACGATGTTCCGTCAGCGGATCACCCGCCACGTGACAGCCGCCGACGGGTCCGGGCGGTACGCGCAGTGGCGCCCGGTCTGGATCGAGACATCCAGGTGCGCACCCAGCGCCGGCGCAGAGGTCGAGATCGCGTCGATCGCCCGACGGATCGCGCGCGTGACGTTGACACGGGCTCGCTCGTCGCCCGAGCGCTGGGGTCGATCGCGACCACCCAGTCCGACTGCCCGACGCAGCTCTGCCATGACCTGGTCGAGTTCATCCCGCGCCCGTTCGGCACGTGCGACATCGTTGAACCGGTGGGCCTGCTCGATGTCGGCTTCCAGGTCGACGATGCGCCGGCGATAGGCCCGCTTGGCCGTGGCGTCCAGCGCCGGTCCGAGGTCGGTGGTGACGACGGTCGGGCCGAAGCCGCCGGCAAGCTCGACCGCGGCCACGTCCCTGCCCCCGGCATCGAGGACGCGGGAAAGCTGCTCGGTCCCCAGCGTGTGCCGGACCGACACCGAACCGAACGGGCTGTCGATCCGCCACACCTCACCGTCGCGCACCATGCGCCCGTGACGAACCGGGACTGCCGACCGACCGCCGTCGAGCGCAGAGAGTCGCACGCCACCACGGCTGGCGGCGTCGCGGGCCCGGGCCACCAGCGCGGTGGTCTCCACGCCGCGCCGACGCGCAATCTCGACCAGGGTCCCCAGGGCGGTTGCGAGCAGGGGTGCAGCGCCCGTGTCCGTGGCCAGGGCAACCCCGTCCCGCGCCGACGCCTCGGCATCGTCGAGCCGGTCGAGGTGCACGAGGTTGCGGGCGACCAGGGTGTCGACCGGCGGATTCACGCCGATCCCGTTGTCGGTGGGCAGGAGGCCGGCGAAGGGCTCCAACGCCGCCACGACGGATGCGCAGTGGTCCGGGTCGCCGACCTCGGCGGTCATCTCGGCCAGGATGGCCGCGGTCGGCAGCCCCATGAACGACCGGACGACGTCGGCTGCCCGTGGTGCCCAGCGATCGACCACCGGACGCAGCCCCTCCACGTCGGCTGCCACCAGGGCCAGCATCCCCGAGCGGATCGACACGAACGGCACCGGCGGCAGCGGCCGGCCGAAGAGCACGTCGTGGAGCGGGGGGAGGGCCGGGTCATCGACACCGTAGAGGCGCACGAGGCAGCCGCGGTACTCGGCTTCCAGGCCTGGACGCTCCATCTCGCCCAACTGTTCCGCGAACCGCTCGAAGGTGGCCATCGCAAACGCGATGGCCTCCCCCCGCGGCCCGGTCATCCCGAGGATGGCCATGCGCCGGAAGTCGACCGCCACCTGCCAGCGGGGATCGGGGCGCACAGCCGCACGCAGTTCGAAGCGGTCGAGTTCCGCCACGGCACCGGGCAGGTCACCCCGCGCCAGCCGACCACCCGCGATCCACTGGTGGCCGTCGCGTGCAAGCTCACTGCGCCCGGCGGCGGCGGCCAGCCCGATGATCCTGGGCCCGAGCTGCTCTCGCTCCTCGGCATCATCGCGCCCCACCACACACAGGTAGCGGTCAGCCAGCAACTGGACCTCGAGTTCGGGATCCCCGAGGCGCCGGGCCATCGCGAGGCCCTCGTCGGCCAGACGATGCCCACGTTCAACCTCCATCGCGGTCACGGCCAGGACGGCCGCCCGACCCAGCAGGCGCGCGCGCAGGGGATCGTCGTCCTCGGGGAGTGCGGCGAGCACCTGATCCACCCGCACCGCAGCCTGTGGCTCGGGCTCGATCGTGTCATGGACGCGCGTGGCCGCGATCGCTGCCTTGGCGCGGAGTTCGACCGGACTCGTGTCGGGCTGGCCCGCGTCCGCCAGGAGGTCGCAGGCCCGACTGCCGAGCGCGACGCTCGCGTGGCCGTCGCCCAGCTCGAAGGTGGCATCGGCAAGGGTCACGAGCACGGCGGCCTGCAGTTCCACCCGGCCGGGGAGGTGGTCCCGTGCAACGGCCAGGGCCGTCCGGAGCAGTTCGACGGCGGGTTCCGGTCTCCGGACATCGACCAGCCACCGAGCCAGGGTCAGCACCTCCTGGATGACCGTGACGGCGTTGATGGCGTCGGTCGGATCGGGATGCCCGGGCGCAACCGAGTCGGCACCCTCGGCGTCGGGGCCATCAGCGAGGTCGAGGCTCTCCACGGTGGGGGGCGGGCCGCTCGCCGGTGAAGTGGGGATGGCAGCGAGGAGGTGTCGGAGTCGTTCGATCTGCGCGTCCACCGTGCCCACGGGCTCCCAGGCAGCGGCCACGTCGATGTGGAGTTGGTGGCGATCGCCGGGTGACAGGTCGTCGAGCAGGGCGTCTCGCAACAGGTCGTGGCTGAAGCGGGCGCCGTCAACCACGCCGGTCCGCGCCGCTGCCTCCATCGCGTGGTCGAAGTCCGAGCCGGAACACGCGGCGGCAGCCACCGTCACCGCCTGCGGGGCGTCGCCGGCCACGGCCAGCACCTGCAGGACCCGTCGCACCTCGGTCGGGAGCGAGTCCACCCTGCGCCGCAGGATGGTGCGGCCACTGGTGGCAGGGTCCAGGCCACGGAGCAGTTCGGTGACGAGCAAGGGGCTGCCACCAGTGATCGCCATCACGTCGTCGGTCGCCAGTTCGACATCCGTGGACGCGAGCATGCGCGCCACTTCGTCCGCCGTCAGCGGTGCAAGCGGGACGACCATGGCCTGACGCAGCAGTGCCTCGACGGTGGGCCGGTCGGCGTCTCGAGTCGCAGCCACGAAGGCGCAGGATCCGGAGGTCGTGACCAGTCGCCCCAGCACCCACAGGGCATCGTCGTGGGCCTTCTGGAGGTCGTCGACCGTCACGAGCACTCGGTCGACGGCGGCAGCCGCGTCCACCAGCAGCGAAGCCAGTTCCCACCGACGCTCGCCGGGCGACAGGGTCTCGTCATTGGCGACCCAGCCCTGGCCAAGTTCCCGCAGGAGACCGCGCAACGGCTCGAGTGCATCGAGGCTGTGGTCGGGGAACGTGATGGCGACGACCTGGGGGAACTCCGGCTCGGCCACGCGCCGGAACTCGTCCAGCAAGCGGGTCTTGCCCAGGCCGGCCCCGGCCACGATCACTGCGAAGCCGGTCCCGTCCGGATCCGCCAGGCACCGGTCGAGATCAGCAAGCGCATGGGCCCGGCCAACCAGTGAGATCATGGCCCGACGCTAGCACCACACCCCAGCCGGTCCACCGCTGCCACCAGGCCGATTTCGTGCCACGAGGGGGCCGGATGACGGATTCCCGGGCCAAGAGCCGCAGCCCGACAAACCCGGCCGACGCACGCAGGCCGACGCACGCAAGCCGACGCACGCAAGCCGACGCACGCAAGCCGACGCACGCAGCCGACGCACGCAGGCCGACGCACTCAGGCCGACGCCCCCTGCAGGATCGAGTGCAGGGTCGAGATGTCTGCCGGGGTGACTCGGCAGCAGCCGCCGACCAGGCGGGCACCGGCGTCGACCCAGCCGTCGACAGCCCGGGGTGCGAACGTCGGGGTGCCCACCCAGCGATGGTTCGCCGCGTCCCATTCCTCGCCACTGTTGGGGTAGGCAATGGTGGGCGTGGGGGCGACCTCGGCCGCGAGCGCCATGGCAGGTGCGACATCCCCGGGCTTGCAGCAGTTCACGCCGACCGCCACCACCTCGTCGACGTCGGCCGCCATGGCGAAGGCCTCGGCCAGCGGCTCGCCCCGACGGGTGCGGTCGCCGTCGCAGGTCATCGACAGCCAGCACGTGCGGCCAGACCCGTCCACCTCGGAGAGCACGGCCTCGACTTCTGCCAGGCAGGGGATGGTCTCGATCGCGAACACGTCAGCGCCGGCGTCTGCCAGCACGTCCAGTCGTGGACGGTGCCAGCGTGCCAGCTGCGCCACCGACAACCCGTAGTCGCCGCGGTACTCGGAGCCGTCTGCCAGTGCGGCGCCGTAGGGGCCCACGGAAGCGGCGACCCAGCGGGGACGGCCGTCCGGGCTGGTCGTGTCGACGTCACGGCGGGCGCGGTCGGCCAGTCGCACCGTGGCGGTGAGGACGTCGGTGGCAGCACGCCGATCGAGGCCGAGCCGAGCCAACCCGTCGAACGATGCCTGGTAGGAGGCCGTGGTGGCCACCTGCGCGCCGGCCTGGAAGAAGTCGCGGTGGGCGGCGACGACCTCGTCGGGATGGTCGATGACCATGCGTGCCGACCACAGGTGCGACGACAGGTCGTGGCCCCGCGCCTCCAGGTGCGTTGCCAGTCCCCCGTCCAGCACGACAGGTCCGGCAGTGATGGCTTCCACGAGTGAGGGCATGGCGCCAGCATGCCGTCCGACGACGCCGGATTCCATCCCGCCGGGGACTGCGACGCCGTTCGACCAGGCAGTCAGGCGACTGCGACGAACGAGTCGGCAGTCACGCGGGCGAGGGCACGGGCGTGGTCGCGCACCACGTGGCTGAAGGCACGCGCACGCACGACCTCCGGGGCCGAGGTGTCGACCATGACGTCGAGGCTGGCAGCCTCCACGCCCAGGGCACGGGCGCGACGGGCGAGCACCTCCAGGTCGGCTGCCACCGAGACGGCGCCGTGGCGGGCGAAGCGGACGGCGACACGATCGAGGTCGAGGTCACCGGCTCCGTGGTCGGCACCGACCACCATGTCGTGGGGCGCAGTGGTGCGCGGCGCGTCCGGGCCGGAGTCGGCGACACCGGGGGCGGTCGAGGTGGTGATGGACGTGCCGGTCGAGGTGGTGATGGACGTGGCGGTCGAGGCGGGCAGGGTCTGTGTGGGTGTGTGCGTGGTCATCGTGGACCTCCTTGGTGCTGCCCACCGTACGAAGCCCGGTCCATCATGAAAAGCGGTAGTCTCGTGTCCTCTCCATAAGCGGAGCTGATGATGGTTGCAACGCGAGACATCGAGATTCGTCACCTCATGGCCCTGCAGGCCGTGGCCGACACCGGCACGTTCAGTCGTGCCGCGGACCAGCTCGGCTACACCCAGTCGGCGATCAGCCAGCAGGTCGCAGCACTCGAGCGCATGCTGGGCGAGCAGGTCTTCGACCGCCCCGGCGGGCCGCGACCGGTGGCGCTGACACCGCTCGGCGAGGTCCTGCTCGGGCATGCCAATGCCGTCCTCGAACGTGCCGACGAAGCCGCCAACGACATCGAGCGCTTCCGCGCCGGGACGATCGGGCGCATCGACATCGGCAACTTCCAGAGCGTGCTCACGGCCCTGGTCCCCCCGATCCTGGGCCGAATGCGGGCCGAGCGGCCGGAGGTGGACGTGCGGCTCGTGCAGGAGGATGACAACGACGTGCTGATCCGGCGTGTGGCCGAGGGGCAACTGGACGTGAGCTTCTTCCTGGCCCATGACGACCCGCGCATCGAGTCCGTGCATCTGCTCGACGATCCGTACGTACTCGTGGCTCGCGCCGACGACCTCGAGCGGACCAGCGCAGCCCTGGTGGGTCCGGTGTCGCCGAACCTCCTGCACGGCGCCGCGACCATCGCCGAGCTCGACACCCCGTGTCAGCGCCAGATCGACCACGGGCTGCAGGCCGTCGGCGTCATCCCCGACATCGTGTTCCGCACCAACGACAACACCGCCGTGACTGCGATGGTGCGGGCCGGGATGGGCATGGCGGTGCTGCCACTGTTGGCGGTGGGACCCAATGACGAGCAGCTCAAAGTCCGACGGCTCGACCCGCCGATCCCGCCGCGCCAGATCTCGATCGGCTGGCAGCGCGGCCGGACCCTGTCGCCGGCCGCACAGCGCTTCGTCGAACTGGCCCAGGAGGTCACCCAGTCGTTGCAGGCACAGTCCTTGACGGCGCTGACCTGACGACGCGCCACATGGCGCCACCGAGCAACCGATCAATGCTCCGGTGCAGCGCATCGCGGGGCCATCACCTGGGCGGTTGCGTGGCAGCGTTCGGGCCAACGTGCCCGCTGGGGACTCGAGTTCTTCGGGCCACCGTGCCCAGAGGCAACCCCGACCCACCGACGAAGTGTCCACACGTTCTCCACGTGGTCTCCAAGGATGTCCGTGTGCCGCGCGGCACAGTTTGGTGCAACGAGCCGGACGCACCGGCCTTCCCAACAGGAGCTCCACCATGACCATGCACACACTCACCCTGACCAAGCCGGCGTCCACCACCGCCGGCACCCTCGACCTGACGGCTGTGGCCGCGCGGTTCGACCGCGGCGGCGCCGCCTCGGTGGCGACCGACCTGGACGTGCTCGCGCACCGCGCCCGTGCGGTGGGCGTCAAGACGGCCGGCCTGGGCGTCATGGCCGACACTTCGGCCCCGGAGGTTGTCCGGGCGCGAGCCTTCAGCCACGTGGTGCGCGCGTACGGCCGTGCCCTGGCCCGTCTCAGCACCGATTCGTTCGTCGCGGTCGCCTGATCCCCGCCGCCGCACTCCGGACGTTGTCGCAACGCCTCTGCCGACTCGGCGGAGGCGTTGCGGCGTCCCGGGATTGCGGCGTTCGGTGGAGTCGACGGAATCGGGACCGAGGGCGGAGGACTGAGGACTGAGGACTAGGACTGATCCAACGTCCAGCCGGCATGGCACGAAGCAGGTCTTCAGGTGCAGCCGATGGTGTGGGCCATTGCCAGGCTGTCGCTGACCTCGAGCAAGGCTCGCGCGCGTCGGAGGGCAAGCCGGGTCGCTGCCCACTTCTGGAACACCGGCGATCACCTGCCGTCGGTGCCTCCCTCTTCGACGGCGACCGTTGCCTCGGGCTGGCCACCGTGGAGTTCCTCGACATCGAGGATGCACGCGCGCTCTCCCTCAGCGGCGCAGACCTTCACTCCACCCTGCGTGGTCGAGGACTGGACGAACCACTCGTCATCCTCCGCTTCGCGCTCGGCCGAGCCCGAAGCTGTGACTGGTGGGCCACCCGCAGCCAGAACCCGATCGTCGCCCGCCAGTACCACCGCTTCGACGCCTCCCCTGGGCCACCGACGACGCAACGACGGCCGTTGCGGCCAGGTCGCCGAGACGTTGTTCTCGCACTACCGCCAGCCGGACGTATGGGAGCAGCATTCGATCCCCAGACGGGCGCCATGTTCGCGACGTGCACCCAGGGCAGCAGGCCCGGCACGTGGACGCCCACGGCGTCGACGTCGGCGCGATCTCCACATGTTCTCCATGTCGTCTCCAAGGAAGGCCGGTCGGGCGACGGCACTGTTGGGTTCACCGAGCCGGACACACCGGCCACCCCCACAAGGAGCAGGACAATGACCAGCACCACCACCACCCAGCCCGTCGACAACGGCGTCAACGTCGAGGCGATCCTCGGCGCCCGCGAGGCCATGACGGCAATGCCGGCCGCAGCCGCCTTCGTGTGGCGCGCGTCCAACGAGTGGGTCAACGGCACGCACAGCCGGACCACCTTCGACACCTACTTCGGTGCCGGTGAGGAGCAGGCACACCGTCAGCCCTACACCATCGACGCCGACCACCCCGAGTTGTTCGCAGCCGAGGACAACGGGCCGACGCCGGCCGAGATCGTCCTGGGCGCCCTGGCCAGCTGCCTGACCGGTGGCGTCGCATCCGTGGCCACCAACCGGGGCATCAACCTGCGCTCGGTCACGGCACGCGTCGAGGCCGACATGGACATCCAGGGGATCCTGGGCATCGACCCCGAGGTGCGCAACGGCTTCGGCTCGATTCGCGTGACCTACGAGATCGACGGCGACGCCACCCACGCGGAGCTGCAGTCCGTCGTGGCCCAGTCGCAGAAGCGGTCGGCCGTGTTCGACGCGCTCACCAACCCCACTGCCGTCACGGTCGAACTGGCCTGATCGCAACCCACCACCCACCAGCAGGAAGGGGTGAGTCCCATGGACACGATGGTCGTCATCATCGGCGCCGGCCAGGCCGGCCTGGCCATGAGCCGCCAACTCATCGGTCGCGGCGTGGAGCACGTGCTCCTCGAGCGCGGCACCGTCGCCAACTCGTGGCGCACGGAGCGATGGGACTCACTCCGCCTGCTGACCCCCAACTGGCTCAGCCGGCTGCCGGGCCACACCTACACCGGCTCGGACCCGGAGGGCTTCATGGCCGCCACCGAGGTGGCCGACATGCTCGACCACTACCGGGCCAGCTTCGACCCGCCCGTCCACACCGGTGTCACCGTCACCGAGGTGCGGCGCACCGCAGCCGGGTTCACCGTGGACACCGACCAGGGCGCCTGGCGCTGCCAGGCCGTCGTGGTCGCCACGGGAGCCGCCAGCACCCCGCACGTCCCGGGCATCGCGGCCCACGTGCCCGGTCGCATCCACCAGCTCACCCCCACCCACTACCGCAACCCCGACCAACTCGACGACGGCCCCGTGCTGGTGGTCGGTGCCTCGGCATCCGGCGCCCAGCTCGCAGACGAACTGCACCGCAGCGGTCGGGACGTGGTCCTGGCCGTGGGCGACCACGTCCGGCTGCCCCGTCAGTACCGCCAGATGGACATCCACTGGTGGATGGAGACCATCGGACTGCTGGACGACCGCATCGAGGACCAGTCCCGCCCCGAGCGGGCGCGGCAGTTGCCCTCCCTGCAACTCGTCGGCAGCGACGACGGCCGATCAGTCGACCTCAATGCACTCGCCGACATCGGCATCGAACTGGTCGGGCGCCTGGCAGACGTCCACGGCACCACGGCCCAGTTCTCCGATGGGCTGGCCGCCACCTGCCGGTCCGCCGACGGCCGGATGCGACGCCTGCTGGCCCGCATCGACGACTTCGCCGCCGCCCACGGCCTGGACGCCGAGATCGCGGCGCCCGACGCCCCGGCCCCGCTCCGCATCCCCCGTGCCCGCACGACCATCGACATGACGCAGTTCGCCACCGTGCTGTGGGCCACCGGGTTCCGACCCGACCACCCGTGGCTGGACGCGCGCGCGCTCGACGAGCGCGGCGCCATCCGCCACGAGGGTGGCGTGGGCGCCATGCCCGGCCTCTACGTCCTGGGCCTGCCGTTCATGCGTCGTCGCAAGTCCAGCTTCCTGGACGGTGTCGGCCCCGATGCCGCCGAACTGTCCGCCCACCTCGTCGCCCACCTGCACCGCCACCCGTCCACCGCCGCCGGCGCCAGCGCCGGCAGCGCCACCACCCAGGAGCGCTCGTCATGACCACCATCGACCAGGCCAAGGCCCTGCACCCGGCAGGGTCAGCCACCCACCACCTGCCACCCGTCGACGCCGTCGTCGTCGGCGCGCGTCCGGCCGGCGCCGGGACCGCCATGCTGCTGGCCCGCCGCGGCCACCGCGTCGTCGTCATGGACCGCATGACACGCGGCGACGACACGTTGTCGACCCACGCCCTGATGCGCGCGGGCGTCGACCAGCTTGCGAGGTGGGGCCTGCTGCGCGAGGTCATCGCCGCCGGCACGCCGGAACTGCCACGAGTCACCTTCGACTACGCCGGCACCCGGATCCCGGTCGAACTGGATGCCCCCCTGTTCGCACCGCGCCGGACGGTGCTCGACCGCATCATCGCGGATGCCGCCGTTCGGGCGGGCGCCCAGGTCCAGTACGGCGTCACCGTGCAGGGTCTGCTCACCGACCCGGACGGCACCGTTCGCGGCGTCCACGGTCGCACCGCGGACGGCGCCCGGTTCCGACAGCGCGCACGGATCGTGATCGGCGCCGACGGCGTGCGCTCGCACGTGGCCAGGCAGGTCGCCGCCCCCGCGACCCATGTCGGCACCCACGCCACCGCCGGCATGTACACCTACTTCCGCGGCATCACGCCAGCCCCGCGCGGCCTGGAGTGGATCTACTCGACCAAGGCCAGTGCCGGCCTGATCCCGACCAACGACGGCAACGTCGGCGTGTTCGTGAGCACGAACCGCGACCGATTCCTCCGTGACTTCCGTGGCGATCGCCAGGCCGCCTTCGACCGGCTGCTGCTCGAGGCGTCACCGCAGACGGCCCAGCGACTTCGCAGTGCCACCCGGGTCGCGGTCATCCGCGGGTTCGCCGCCGATCCGGGCTGGCTGCGTCGCCCGTACGGGGCCGGCTGGGCGTTGGTGGGCGATGCCGGATCCCGGAAGGACCCGATCTCGGCGCACGGCATCGCCGGGGCGCTCAGGGACGCCGAACTGCTGGCCCGAGCCGTGGACGCCGGACTGGCCGGGGCGTCGTCGATGGAGGAGGCACTGGCCGGCTACGAGCGCACCCGCAACGAGCTCAGCCTCCCACTCCTGCAGGCAGCCGACGCCGTCGCCGGACACGACTGGACCATCGAGACCCTGCAGACCCACCACTTCGCCCTCAGTGGCGCGATGAAGGTGGAAGCCGCACACCTGCGAGCCCTCCACGACGACGACCCCTTCCGCGCGACCCAACGGCAGGACCGGGTGGCTGCGGCGGCGTGACCCGGCAGCATCGGGGGGTCCCGTGTCGGGTGTCAGCCGGTGGCGTCGCGACACAGCGACCCATCGCGGCGCCACGACCACGCGACACGCGGCCCCGGCATCCCGAATCGCCGGATCCCGATGATGACGCGCACCGCAGGGCTATCGTGACGGGCCAGGCATCTCCCCGTTCGGCCGGGCATCGGCCGGGGAGCGCAACGATTCGGGGCAGGCAGGGATGCGGTTTCGCTTCGAGCACAGCGACCTCGACGTCGATCGACGAGAGTTGCGGGTGGACGACGACCTCGTCCACCTCGAACCCCAGGTGTTCGACGTCCTCGTGCACCTGGTCACCCACCACGATCGCGTGGTCGGCAAGATCGAGTTCCTGGACGAGGTGTGGGGTGATCGCTTCGTCTCGGAATCCGCGCTGACCTCCCGGATCAAGGCTGCACGGCGCGCGATCGGCGACGACGGCGTGCAGCAACGGCTGATCCGCACGATCCGTGGCCATGGCTACCGATTCGTCGGTGAGGTGGTCGTCGTCGACGCCGGCTCCGAGACCTCGTCGACGCCCCCGGGGAGCACGGCGCCCGACCCCGACCCTGGACCTCCTGCGCCGCGTGTCTCGGCGCTGCCGGTCGCACGGACCCGGCTGGTCGGTCGCGACCAGGACCTCGAATCGCTGCTCGACCTGATGACGCGCCACCGCGTCGTGACGATCTCTGGCCCGGGCGGGGCGGGCAAGACCACCCTGGCGCTGACGGCGGCACACCAGGTGATCGCACGGCATGGCGGGGAGGTCGTGCTGGTCGAGCTTGCGCCGGCGCACGACCGACCAACCCTGGTGCGCACGGTGGCCGAGGCGGCGGCCATCGACGGACCTGGCGCCACCGACCTGGGCGAACTCGCGGCCGCCCTTGGTGCCCGCGAGATGCTGCTGGTGGTGGACAACTGTGAACACGTGCTCGATGCCAGCGCCGAACTGGTCAACGCCGTGCTGGATGCCGGAAGCCAGGTCACGGTGCTGACGACCAGCCGCGAGCCGCTGATGGTGTCGGGTGAGGCGATCCATCCGCTCGGCTCCCTGGGCGCACATGCCCCCGAGCTGTTCGTCGAGCGCGCCGGGGCGGCGACCGGGGACCCCGAACTGGTCGCGGCCAGTGACGAACGCGTCGTGGAACTGTGCCGGCAGTTGGACGGGCTCCCACTGGCGATCGAGCTGGCGGCCGCACAGTTGCGCCACCTGACGATCCACGACCTGCTCACCCGGCTGGACGACCGCCTCGGCATCCTCAGTGGCGGGCGACCCCGCGCGGGTTCGCGGCACTCGGCGCTGGCGGCCACGATCGCCTGGAGCCACGAGTTGCTGGGCGACGAGTCGCGGGACCTGTTCGACCGACTGGCGGTGTTCCCCGCCAGTTTCGACCTGGCCGCCGCGTGTGCCGTCGCCGACGTGCCGGACGGCGTCGCGATGATGGCGATGGCCGACCTGGTCGCCAAGAACCTCGTGGTCCACGACGCCAGCCGGGGCCGCTACCACCTGCTGGAGACCATCCGGCTCTACGCCACCGAGCGCATGGCTGCGGCCGGGCGCCACGACGACCTGGTCGAACGGCTGCGCACGCACGTGGTCGCACGGGCAACAGCCCATCCACGCCACCGCAACTGGTCCTCGACGTCCCTGGCCGCTGCGAGCCTCGTGGACCTCGACAACGTCCGCCTGGCATTCCACGCCAGCCTCCGGGCCGGCCGGTCCGCCGATGCGGTCGACATCGCCCTGGGCGTCAGCCCCCTGTGGCGCAACGCCACGTCGTACGCCGAGGGGCTCGGGTGGGCCCACAGCTTGCGCACGTGCGACCTGGCGCCCGTCGACGACCTGTGGCTGCACATCGTCGAAGCCGACCTGGGGCTGGGTTCCGGTGACTACCGGATGCTGGTCGCCCGCGCGGGTTCGGCCGCGGACCTCGGCCGCCGACTGGACCAGCCGGAGGCAGTCGTGATCGCGACCATCCTCGGCTCCCTGTACATCACGGACCCGGACACGGCCATCATCGGGCTGCAGGCTGCCCGCGATGCCGCGCAGGAGCTCGGCGAGGACGCCCTGGAGCGACTGGCACGCGCGTTCCTGGTCATCCCGATGATGCTGCAGGGTCGCACGGCCGAAGTCGACGCCGAGGTGGCCGCCATCACCGAGAACCCGTCGAGTGCGGGCTACGACGGCTACATCAGCCACTGGGCAGCCTGGTTGACCACGCTGGCGGCCCGCGACGGCCCCGGACTGCGCCGCCTGATGGATGCGCAACTGGCCAACGTCCGGCGCAGCGGCCTGCGTGAGAACTGGGTGATGACGCTGTGCCACGCCCTGACGCTGATCGGTGAGGGACGACCCTGGCTCGACCACCTGCAACGCGCTCGCCGGGGGGCCCGGGACGAGGGCCGCGCCACGGGAGCCGACACGGTGATGGTCCTGGCCTACGACCAGGCCTGCCAGGACCAGTTCGTGCGCGCCGCCGAACTCCTGGGCGCCAGCAGCACCACCATGTCCCTGGACACTGCCAACTTCGTGCACCACATCGTCATTCGCGACCTGGTCGTGGCGCCGATGCTGGAACCTGACGAGTTCGCCCAGGCCATGGAGCGCGGCCGCGGCAGGGCGATCCCCGAGATCCTGGTCGAACACGGGCTGTGACTCGACGGCCGGTCGGGCTGCCGCGAGCGATGGGCGGCACCCGTGCAGGCATCCCGAGGCTCCGCATGAACCCACACGAGACACCCGCCGCGGCTCGATGTGCTCGGCGACGTTCGTCGAGTCAGGACGGCGGCCCCGGTGGGTCCTCGCCGACCAGGCCGTCGATCGCCTCGCGGATGAGGTCGGCGTGGCCACAGTGGCGCGCGGTCTCCTCGATCATGTGGGCCAGGATCCAGCGCAGCGTCGGCGCCGGCCAGTCCCCAATCTCACGAGCCGCCCCGGACGGCCGTGTCCGATGGCCAAGTGCGCGCCCAGCCACCCCCGAGGTCACCCGCAGCAGCCTGGCAGCGTGGCAGCGTGGCAAGCCCGCTCATCCTGGCCCGACCGCGGGCAGCCATGGACCGAACCCGGGTCGGGTCAGGTCCAGGCGGTGCCGGCGATCTGGGTGCGCATGGGCACGAACGCGGTGTCCATCGACACCGCCTCGCTCTCGACCCGGGCGAAGCCCGCGGCCCGGATGGCCGCGCCCGTGTCGCGGGTGGTGTGGCAGCCCTCGAACATCCACTTCCAGGGGCGATGGACCAGGTCCTGGACCCGCCGGACGCCCGAGTCGGGTGGCGCGGCCACGTGCTCCACGAAGGCGAAGCGCCCGCCGGGACGCAGGACGCGTCGCACCTCGGCCAGAACCGCGCCGGGATCTGCCACGGTGCACAGGACCCACGACGTCATGACGGCATCGACGCTGTCGTCGGGCAGGTCGAGGGTCTCGCCCGCCGTGGCATGCACGACCAGTTCGACGTGTCGCAACCGGGCTTCGCGGTGCAGGCGCGCATGGAAGTGTCGGTTGGGCTCGATGGCGTGGACGACGTCGACGTCGTCGGACAGGTACTTGAGACTCGGGCCGTTGCCGGCGCCGATGTCCACGACCTCGCCGGACAGGGTGCCGAACGTGCGTCGACGCACGGCTCCCAGCTTCGTCGCGTTGCCGGGCTCCAGGATCGCCAGGGCGAGCGAGTTGAGCCGTCCCCTGACAGGGTGGTCGTGGTCGGCCGCGACGGTGCGCGGCAGGGTCGTGGTCGTGGTGGCCATGGATGCTGCTCCGTGTCGGTGTCGGAGCAACTGTCCCCACGGACGCTGGGGACTGGCTGGCGTGGAATTGGTGTCGGTCTGGTGTCGTGGGACCTGCAACCAGGACGCGGGGTCACGATCAGCTGGCGGCGCCCTCGCCATCGACCACCCTGTACATGGTGAGCCCGGCCGGGAGGTCGGGGACAGGTGCGTGCCCGGCTGGCTCGAACGCCAGGCCCCAGTCGGCGAGGAGGTCGACGACGGTCCGGGTCATGACCGCCTGGCCGGGACCAGCGTGCTGCAGTGCGGCGTCCACGACCTCGGTGGCAGGCCCCGACACGATGCCGTCGCCGATGACGACCAGACCTGTGTGGACGACCGCGCAGGCATCGTCCTGGTTCGCCACGAAGGACCGGGCAACGTCGAGGGCACGACCGGGGCCATCGAAGGACGCCGCACGGTCCGCGCTCCCCACCTCCACGACCTGCCCCCGCTGGCCGGCCACCAGCCGGGCCCAGGTCTCGGACGTCGTGTCGGCCGAGCGGACGGCCACCAACGTCGCCAGGACACCCGGGCGCACCGTGGCGGTGTCGGTCGATGCGACGATCACCTCGGAGCGGGCCCGCGGGTGGGACACGAAGTCCGCGATCGCGTCCACGATGGGGTCGGTGTCGCCGAACCACGGCCAGTGGTCGTTGCCGTCGAACTCGACCAGTCTGGCATCGGGCAGGTGCTCGGCCAGGTACCGGCCCTGGCCGATCTCCACCAGCGGGTCGTCGCGCCGGTGCAGCACCAGGCACGGGGACTGCACGGCGGGCAGCACCGCACGAAGGTCCACGCCGGCGTTGGCGCGCAGCAAGGCGATCGCCATGCCCGGACTGGCAGCCTGGCGGCAGTAGTGCTGCCACCAGGCCTCGGACACCGGGTCCCCGGCGGCGCTCGCGGCGAACCATCGCAGCTGTGGATGGCCGTCCTGCTGGATGGGACGAGCGAACCGCCGCAGCCCCTGCTCGCGAGTCCAGCCCCACGGGTGGTCGTCGCTGCGCATCTGGCGGGCATACGTCCCCCACAGGATCAGCCCGGCACAGCGGTCGGGGTGGGTTGCCGCGAACAGGAGCGACATCGCCCCACCCTCCGAGAACCCCAGGGCGACGGCGCGTTCCGACCCCACATCGTCGAGCACCGCGCGGACGTCGTCCATCCGGACTTCGAGCGGCGGCGGTGTGTCCATCGGGATGGGATCGGACAGCCCGGTCCCGCGCTTGTCGAACAGGATCAGGCGACACGTCGCCGCCAGCCGGCGCAGGAACGCGGCCAGGTGCGGCTCTTCCCAGTTGAGTTCGACGTTCGAGAAGAACCCCGGCACGAACACGAGGTCCACCGGCCCCTCGCCCAGGACCTGGTAGGCGATGTTGACCGCGCCGCTGCGGGCGTAGCGGATCGGCGGGGGGGTCTGCTCGAGGCCCGTGCCGCCCGCGGCAGAATCCCGTCCCCCGGCCCCACCCGTGGCCGGGGTTCCCCCACGCAGGATCTCCAGGTGCATCGCCTGGGTCTCGGGGGAAGGATCGAGTCCGAGTTCCTCGGCCAGCAGCCGTCGCAGGTCGTCGTAGGCGCGGGCGGCCTCGGCCCGGTTTCCCTCCGCCAGTTCCACCTCCATGCCCAGGCGGTGCACGGGTTCTCGCAGCGGGTCGAGCTCGAGCGCGGCGATCACGCCCGCACGCGCCGCAGCGAGCTCGCCCCGGGCCAACTCGGCACGAGCCGTCGCCTCCAGCGCATCACGGTGCAGCCGCACGAGTTCAGCACGAGCGTCGTCCAGCCACGGCGCCTGCTCGTCGGGGAGCAGGGGACGCTGCACGACCTCCAGCACGGTTGCCGCGGTGGCGATGACGAGATCGTGGTCACCGTCGCGAGCGTGCTCGCGCAGGGCTCGGGCGGCCGTTCGCGCCCGACGCACGTCAACCAACTCGGCCGCAGCGACCAGCTCCCAGGTCCCGCCGACGCCGCGGATGGTCGCCTCGACCCCGGTCAGGGCCAGGGCCGCTCGCAGCCGCGAGACCAGGGCTGACAGGTCGCGCTCCCACGCCGGTGCCGGGTCGCTCCCCCAGACCCGTTCCCCCAGCACGTCGCGCACCACCGGATGCTCGGCCAGCCCCAGCGAGGCAAGCACGATCCGGCCCTGTCGCCCCGCCAACGCGGTCGCCGTGGCCGTCCCCTGGGGACCGACGACATGCATGGGCCCGGTCAACTCGATGCCCATCCCCACCTCCGCAGTCGCCACGAACGGCGCACGGGTGCCGGTGACCGGCACCCGTCGACCTGGTGACCCGGGCGGCCACCCCTCGTGGTGTGCCCCGCAGACCGAGCCTAGTGACGCGGGGGCTCCGCTCGTGGGCGGACTGGAACCAATGGCGGTCCCGAGCCCCAGTCGTGGAACCGGGGCTCGGGACTGTGCGGTCATCGGATGGCGATCGGGTCGTCGCGCATCGAGTGGTCAGCGCGTGGCCAACAGCCGTGGCTCCAGGTCCGCCAGCAGGTCCTCGAGCGTGAGGAGCCCGGGCTCCAGTTGGCTCGACACGTGCACAGTGGCACCGTCCGGCGTGAACCGGGGGGCAGGCAGCGCTCGTGCGAGCAGACGTCGCACCGCATCGTTGTCGGCCAGGAGGTCACCGTGCAGCTCCCGAACGCCAGCCCGACGGGCATGGTCGACCAGGTGGTCCAGCAACGTGGCGCCGACTCCACGTCCCTGCGCTCGGTCCACCACGGCGACCGCCAGTTCGGCGGTGCCATCGGATTCACGGACGTATCGGGCGATGCCGATCGGCACGCGGCGCCGGCCACTTCGGGTCTCGGCGACCAGCGCGACGTGCCGCTGGCCGTCCACGTCGGCGAGTGCAGCCAGCAGACGCGGACTGAGGCGCCGGACCGGGGCATGGAACCGGCGGAGTCGACTCGCCGGTGACAGACCCGCGAACACGGCCTCGATCGTGTCGGTCTCGTCCCTGCGCAGGTGGCGGATGTGGACCCTGGACATGTTCGTCTCCCTCGAGCGGTGGAGACGATCCTCCTGGGCCGGTCTGGGGTGACGTTGGGTTCGATCTGGTGTCCGGTTGGAGCGACCGGGCGAACCGGAGCGCGGCAACCATGGGCAGCGGCGTCGCGACGCGCCAACCGGGCGTCGTCGTCTGGCCGAGAGGGTTCCCGTGGCCAGTTCCCACCGGGCGCGGTCAGGCGACACGGACACCGTCAGGAGACTTGGCCCGGTCAGGCGGCACGGACGCCGGCAGGGTGACACGGTCCGGTCAGGCGACACGGACGCCGTCAAGGTGACAGGGACCGGTCACGCGACACGGACGCCGTCAGGCGGCACGGGCGCCGGTCAGGAAGTGCTGCGCGACGTACGGCGAGGTCATGGCGCGAAGCATCGCGGCGTAGTCGGGCTCGAAGCGCACCTCGGTCCCGACCTGCAGTGGCAGCGCTGACGTCACCACCAGGTGGTCACTGCTCGCGCCGACGACCTGCACCCCGGCCGGGGCCACCAGGCCCGCCGGGTCGACGTCCTGCTCGCCGATGGCCAGCAGCGCCTGGTGCACCACGCCCGAGCCGTCGCGCTGCAGCGGGGGCCCGAACGATGTGCGGGCGACGTGGCCCCAGGGCTGGGCTGGCTTGACCTTGGACTCGATGACCTCGGCCACGACGGTGACGGCATCGGTGCGCAGGTCGGCCAGCGGCCGGCGGTCCAGGGGTTGGCGACCGAGCAGGATCGACTCGCCCAGGCGCAGGTCGTTCACCCGACCGATGGGATCGGTGTCCAGCGCCCAGTCCAGGCTCGCAGAGTTGCCGCCCGACACCACCTCCAACGCCACGCCGCAGGCTGACTCGATCGACGCCGTGAGCCGCGACAGCGCCGCCATGTTCGTCGTGTCGGGCACGACGCCGCTCTGGCAGGCGAGGTTGGTGCCGATGCCGTCCAGGGTGACCCCGGGCAGGTCGACCACGACCCGGGCAGCCTGCTCCAGGTCCACCGGCATGATCCCCTCGCGCAGGTCCCCCAACTCCACCATCAACACGATGCCGTGGACCCGCCCGAGACGGGTCGCCGCTGCCGACAGCGCCGCCACGACCGCCACCTCGGTGTTGAGGCTGGCGTCCGCATGCAGGACCACGCGGTCGGCCTGGCTGACCATGGGCGATCGGATGAGGGTCATGCGGGCATCGATCCCGGCGAGGCGCATGCGCTCGATGTTCTCGATGCGAGCGTCACCCAGACCGGCCACGCCTGCCTCGACCAGGACCCGTGCCACCTCGGGGGCGCCGCGGACGGCCTTGGTCACGGCGGTCACGTCCACACCGCGGTCACCCAGGCGGCGCACGAGGGTGCGGGCGTTGTGCCCGATCGCGGCCAGGTCGACGTCGACCCGTGGGGCCGCCACGCCGTCAGCCCACGGCAACGTGGTGACGTGCCCGCAGGGTCGGGAACGCATCCAGCACCATCGTGACGAGGTGCGCCGCCGGCCGGGCGATCGCGTCGGTCGTCGGCAGGCCGAGCGTCGACTCGTAGGCCACGATCGCCACCGACAGTTCGGCGTCGGTCATGTCCTCGTGGTTGAGCGTGAGGCCGATCACCCGGGTGTCGGCGTACGTCTCGATCATCCGGATCTCGTGCTCCGGCGGCGGCACGTCGAAGGACGGGAAGTCACTGCGGATGCCGCGGGCCGGGGCGTGCTGGAGGATGACGCCATGTGGCTGGCTTCCCCGCAGGATGAAGGCGGAACTGGCATACGCGGGATGGCTCAACGCGCCCTGGCCCTCGACGATGATGACGTCGGGCTGGTCGTCGTCCCACGCCGCCAGGACGGCCGCCTCCATCTCACCGGCTGCGAACTGTGCCGGCACGGCGTCCAGTGCGAGCCCGTGGCGGGCACCCTGCATCAGGCCGGTCTGCCCGGTGCCGACCATGACGGCGTGGATCCCGGCTGCCACCAGTTCGCGGGTCAGGATCGTGGCGGTGGTCCGCTTGCCGATGGCGCAGTCCGTGCCCAGCACCGCGATGCGGATGCACGGGAGATCGGCGACACGTCCCGTGAAGGTGCGCAGGTCCGCGGCGGCGCGGGGCCGACGGACGTCACGAATCTCGACACCGGCACGCGTTGCTGCTCGGGTGAACTGGGGGTCGTCGCCCAGGAACTCGTGCAGCCCGCTGACCACGTGCAATCCGCGGCCGAGAGCCTGGAGCACCACCGCGCGCTCGGGCGGCGAGAGCCGGCCGCTGGCCGGGGCGATGCCGAAGATGAAGACCTCCGGCGCCGGACCCTCGCGGGCCAGGACGTCATCGAGGTCACGGCGGATCGGAATGCCGTTGGCGCGGCCGTCCAGCACCGTGCCGGCATCCTGCCCGGCCCGGCTGCTGTCGATGACCGCCACGATGTCGTAGCGCTCGCTGTGGCGGATCAGCCCGTTCGCGGTCTTGCCGTCGACCAGTCCGAACAGTGACTCGCAGTACACCACCGCCGTCGGCGAGCCTGACGCACGCGGGGCCTCGGGATCGGCCTCGAGACCGACCGCGAGGGCACGTGCGTGCCCGGATGTCGCGCTGGCGGACGTCGCAGTCGCGGATGACAGGGAAAGGAAATTTGACATGGCGGTCTCCTGTGAGCTGGGCTCGGTGGAGACGACGCCATCGTGTCTCGGCCCGACCGGGCCGCATGCACACGAGAAGTCCCACGAAGTCGGGAACCCTCCTATGGTACACGCCCCAGGGGGCCATCGGTCGCCGACCTCGAGACGGCGCGCACCGAAGTCGCGCACCGTCGGCCGGCTCGAGTGAGCACACGGACACGACGGCGCTGGGGGCAACGGCTTCGAAGGACACGACATTGCGGTCCACCCTCGGATGTGGTCCCGGCGCCCTAGGGTGAGTCGGCGGCAGGACGTCGGCGTCCTGTCATTGGGGATGCGGATGACGGTTCACGACTCGGTCCTGCACACGGTCGGCAACACGCCGGTCGTCCGACTGTCCAACGTGGTGCCGGACGGGGCTGCGGACGTGCTGGTGAAACTCGAGTGGTTCAGCCCGACCGGGTCCTACAAGGACCGCATGGCGCTGGCCATGATCGACAACGCCGAACGCCGCGGTGACCTGCGGCCGGGCATGACCGTGGTGGAGTACACGGGTGGCAGCACCGGGAGCTCGCTGGCCGCCATCTGCGCGGTGAAGGGATACCGGTTCCGGGTGGTCAGTTCGGACGCGGTCGCCCAGGAGAAGTTGCGCACGATGGCCGCCTTCGGAGCGGAACTGACGATCGTCGAGAGCGTGGGTGGGCGGATCACGCCGGACCTGGTGCCCAGGATGATCGCCAAGGCGGCCGAGTACGCGGCCGAACCCGACGCCTACTGGACGGACCAGCTCAACAACAGCGACTCGCTGGACGGCTACCGCCAGATCGCCGCGGAACTGCTCGAGCAGGTCGACCGACCCATCGATGCCTTCTGCGCGACGGTTGGCACGGCGGGTCTGACCATGGGGGTGTCATCGGGATTGCGCGATGGCGGCAGCGCGGCCCGGATCGTGCTCCTGGAGCCGGCGGCCTCCGCGGTCATATCGGGTGGGGCGGCCGGCAACCACGATGTCGAGGGCATCGGGATCGGGTTCCTGCCACCCCTGCTCGACCATGACCGCTACGACGAGGTGCGTGGCATCGAAGAGCCGGTGGGCCGCGCCATGAGCCGCCGCCTCGCAGCCGAGGAGGGCCTGCTCGTCGGCGTCAGCAGTGGCATGAACGTCGCCGGCGCGATCGAGTTGGCGACCGAACTGGGCACAGGCCACACTGTCGTCACGGTCGCGGTCGACACCGGCCTGAAGTACCTCGCTGGCGACCTGTTCACCACCTGAGGGCGGGGATCATCCGATCCGGACGATGCCATCGACCCTGACGGTCGCCTATGGTCCGACCTCACGGGCCAGCACGCCCGACCGACCACCGACCCCGTGCCTTTCCGACCCAAGGAGCCGACATGTCCGAACTCACCACACATGGACCGGTGGACTTCCTCCTCCTGGAGTTCCCCGACGGCGACCCGACCGGCGCCGTTGCCGATGAACTGCTGACGCTGGTGGAGCAGGGCACGATCCGGGTCTTCGACCTGGTCATCGCCCGCAAGGACGACGACGGCACGGTGACCGTGGTGGACCTCGAGGACCTCGGCGAGGGCGGTGCCGCCACCTTCGCGGTGTTCGCGGGCGCCCAGTCCGGCCTGCTCGCCGGTGACGACCTCGACACCGCTGGATCGATCATGGAGCCGGGCACGACTGCCGCGCTGATCGTGTACGAGAACGCATGGGCCGCTCCGTTCGTGTCAGCGGCGATCGCGGCCGGCGGACAGGCCGTCGCCAGCATGCGCATCCCTGCCACCGACATCATCGCAGCGCTCGACGAACTCGACGCCTGACAGCCCTTCACCCGACTGGACGAGAGGACCACACCATGCCCGGACTCCTTCGCGGGATCGCCCGCACCGCCGTCGTCGCCGGGACGGCAACCGCCGTCAGCGGCCGCGTCAGTCGACGCCAGGCCGAACGCAACGTCGACCGCGACGCCAACATCTACGCCGAGCGTGAACAGGCCTACGAGCAGGCCGAGGCGGCCAACCACCCCGCCCCGGCTCCGACATACGCCGCGGCACCTGCCCCCGCGCCTTCCGGCGGCGGCACCGACGACATGCTCGACCAGCTCGAGCGACTCGGCAAGCTGCACGAACAGGGCGTGCTGACCGACGCCGAGTTCGCCAAGGAGAAGTCCCGGATCATGGGCGGCTGATCCCGCCCGGCGCAGCGCCGACTGGGACGGTCGCCCGGCAGCAGATTCCGGGAGGCAGCACGACGCCGACTGGGGGCTGTTGGCCCGGGGCCGCCGGGCAGCACCCGGTCACCGCTCCAGCAGGCCGATCTCGATCGCACGCTCGACGGCGTCGCTGCGTGAGGTCACCGCAAGTTTGCGGTAGATCGACATGGCCTGGGACTTGACGGTGTTGCGCGAGACGTGGAAGCGCTCGCCGATCTGTGCGAACGTCAGGTGGCTCTGCAACTGGGGCAGGACCCGGAGTTCTGCCACCGTCAGTGCCGACGACCCAGCCATGCCTGCCGGCAGGGCCTCCAGCCGCTCAGCCACGCCGCGCGCCTGCACCTCCAGGACGCCGAGCCCCGGTCGGAGTCGCAGGATCTCGTTGATCTCCCGCAAGAGCGTGCGTGACCCGGCCGCGTCCGAGAGGGACAACACGCTGCGCAGCAATTCGAGTCGGGTCTGCACGGCCAGGTGCGGCACGGCATGGGTGAGTTGTGGCCGAGCGCGCTGGGCAAGGGTCGACAGGTCGCGGGTCCGCGGGCCATCGCCCGCTCGGCTCGCCATGCGGGCGGCCACCGCGAACACGATGCCGCTGGTCGCATGCTCGTGGAGCCCATGGTCCTCCACGACGTCCAGGGCCCGGTTGGCCAGTTCGTGCGCCCGGCCGGGCTCGTCGCGGTCCAGGGCCAGCAGGGATCGCTCGGCCAGTGCCACCGACAGTGCCGGCCGCGCCCCCAACAGTCCCGTCACCTCCACCGCATCCGCCAGCACCCGATCGGCATCCTCGGGCTGGCCGGCCACCAGCCGGACGATCCCTGCGACGGTCAGTGCCGACCCGCGCCACGGGTGGTCGAGTGGCACGAGGCGCAGCGCGTGCTCGACGTCCTCGAGCGCACGGGCCACCCCATCGCGACACAACGTGGCCCGCAGCAACGCCACCTGCCCGTCGACGTCGTCGCCGCCCCCGTCCGCCAGCCGGGTCCGGGGCCGCGCCTGGGTGGCGACGGTGATCCTGCGCTCCGCCAGGGCCGCCTGGCCCATGAGGGCGGCCGTCCACCCGCCCGTCAGGGCCACCTTGGGGTGGTCGACCAGGTGCCCTCGGTCATCGAACCAGTCGAACCATCGTTGGAGCGTGACGATGCGTCCGGTCCGGTACAGGAACAACGCCCGATCAGCCACCACCCGGCCGGCACAGTCGACGTCTCCCGCAGCCATCGCGTACTCGACGGCGTCGTCGAGCAGCCCGTTGCGCTCGTGCCAGCCGGCAGCGCGCCGACCGAGCTCGGCCACGAGCCCGGCTTCACGCTGGTCCAGCTCGGACCGCAGCAGGTCCCGGAACAGGTGGTGGTAGCGGAACCAGGTGCGGTCATCGTCCAACGGGATCACGAGCAGGTTCGACTCGGCCAGGTCGCGGAGTCGATCGCCGGACCCGGCCATCCCGGTGACCTCGTCGCACAGCGGCCCCGACATCCGGTCCAGTACGGACGAACGCGTCATGAACTGCACGGTCTCGACGTCCAGTGACGACAGCAGTTCGGCGTGCACGTACTCGACGACCGGCCGCTCGTGACCGGCGTCGGCCAGCACCCGGTCGAGACGTGGCCGCTCCTGCATCGACCGGGCGGCCAGGTACAGCGCCACCGGCCACCCCTCGGTCGCCGCGACCAGGTCGGCGGCCTGGGCGCTGGACAGTTCGAGCCCGGCGCCGGCGCCCAGGGCAGCCGTCTCGTGAGGGCCCATGGCCAGCTCGTCCGGTCCCAGTTCCATCAGTCGGCCGGCGGCCCGCAGTCGAGGAACCGACAGCCCGATCTCGCGGCGGCTGGCAACCGCGACCCGTGCCAACGGCGATGCCTCCCGCAGCAGGACGTCGATGATGTCCAGGCACGGGGGGTTCGTGACGGCGTGGAGGTCGTCGATGACCAGCACCACGGCGCCCGACGCCTCGGCGAGCGCGCTGGCGAGCAGGCGGGAGATCGCGATGGTCGGCGGATACTGCGATTCGAGTTGGGCGAAGATCGCGGGATCCACCCGGACGATCTGGTCCAACGCGGTGGCCAGGTAGGCGAGCATGACGGCGGGATCATTGTCCTCGGTGTCCAGCGTCAACCAGGCCACCGGCTCCGACTGGCGCTCCGCCCACTGCTCCAGCAGGGTGCTCTTGCCGTAGCCAGCCGCAGCCACCACGGTCAGGACCGACCAGTCCCCCGACGATGCCAATCGATCGAGCACGCCCGAGCGAGCCACGATGCCCGATCGCTGGAGCGGCTGGCGCAGCTTCGACGGGACCAGGGGGTAGCCCCCGACCGTGAAGGTCAGCGTCGATCCCGACGCGCTCGCTCCACTGGCCACTGCAAACCCCGACGTCCGACGACGGGACGTGTCGGCAGCGGCCGCATCGTCCCATGACCGATCACGAGTGGTGATCGATGTGGTCGAGACTCTAGGTGATTGCGGCGGACGACACCAAGTGGGCACCGCGGCCGTGCGCATGCAGGCGCCCGGCCACGTGCCATTGCACGTACCCAGCGCCATGGCACGAGGGCCGCGATGCCGACCGGGCTACTGGCGCGAGATCGCGATGCGCAGGCGTTCCTCCGGGTCGATGAAGTGGTCGTGATCGTCGGTGCCGACGTCCAGTTGCACCCATTCGATGCGCCCCGTGAAGCGGCTCGTCGGCGTGCTGTAGTCGGGGCTGACGGTCGTGCCCGACTCATAGCCGATGTCGGTGGTCTCGTCGGCCGAGAAGACCATTGGCTGGGTCATCTCGACCCGACCGGACCCGACTGGCTCGCCGTCGTGGTAGAGCGTGACGCCGCCACCCTTGGCAAGCCCGCCGCCGTCGTAGTCGAACTCGACGCGCACCTGGTGGCGTCCGGCCGGGACCGGCACGTCGGCGACCGTCGGGAACTCGTGGATGCCCAGCACGTTGTAGGTGAACTTCAGGTGCCCGTCCCTGCAGTACACCGCCCACCCACCGAACCGGCCGCCCTGGGCGATGATGACACCCTCGGCGCCCGACTCGGGGACCTCGACCTCGGCGGTCACCGAGAACGAGCGATTCTTGATGCTGACGACACTGCTCTCCGACAACCGCCCCATCCCGGGGAAGAACAGTTGCGAGGTGCCCTGGATCAGGGTCGGGCGACCGGCCATCGATGGCTCGAGCCGCTCGGCGGTGCGGTCGTCCAGCGGCAGCACGTTGTACTTGGTGGCCTCGATCAGCCACAGGCGTTGCATGTTGTGCAGGCGTTCTGGCTGCTCGGCCGCGAGGTCGTGTGCCTGGCTGTAGTCATCGGGTGCGTAGAGTTCCCACACGTCGTCGTCGAAGGCCGGGACCGTGCCGCCCACCATCTGCCATGGCGTGCGGTGCTTGGTCACCGCCGTCCAGCCCTGGTGGTAGACGCCTCGGTTGCCGAACATCTCGAAGTACTGGAGGTCGTGGTGCTCGGGCTCGTCCGGCGCGTTGAACGTGTAGCGCATGCTGGTGCCCTCCATCGGGGACTGCATGACGCCGTTGACGAAGGTGGGCTCGGGCAACCCGGCTGCATCCAGGATCGTGGGTGCGAGGTCGATGACGTGGCAGAACTGTGACCGCAGACCGCCCTGCTCGCTGATGCCGGCGGGCCAGTGCACGATGGTCCCGTTGCGCGTCCCGCCCCAGTGCGATGCGACCTGCTTGGTCCACTGCAGCGGCGTGTTCATCGCCCATGCCCAGCCGACGGCGTAGTGGTTGTAGGACGCGGGTGTGCCGAACTCGTCCATCTTGTCGCGCATGAAGTCGACGGTCTCGAGCGCTGCCATGCCGTTGAAGTTCGCCATCTCGTTGAAGGCGCCGTTCATCGTCCCCTCGGCCGACGCCCCGTTGTCGCCGATGATGTAGTAGACCAGCGTGTCGTCGAGGATCTCGAGGTCCTCGAGCGCATCGACCAGGCGCCCGACCTGGTGGTCGGTGTGCTCCAGGAACCCGGCGTACACCTCCATCTGGCGCGCCAGCACCGGCTTGAGTTCGTCGGGCATGTCCTCCCACGCCGTGATCTCGTCGTGCCGGGACGTCAGTTCAGCCTCGTCGGGGATGATCCCCAGCTCCTTCTGGCGGGCGAAGGTCTGCTCACGCAACGCGTCCCAGCCCTCGTCGAACTGACCGGCGTAGTGGTCGGCCCATTCCAGGGGCACGTGGTGGGGTGCGTGGGTGGCGCCGGGGGCGAAGTAGACGAAGAACGGCTTGTCCGGCATCAGCGCCTTCTGCTGGCGCATCCACGACACGGCGCGGTCGGCGAGGTCCTCGGTGAGGTGGTAGCCCTCCTCGGGTGTGGCGGGTGGATCCACCGGGGTCGTGCCGTCGTACAGGGCCGGGTCGTACTGGTTGTTCTCGCCCCCGATGAAGCCGTAGAAGGTCTCGAACCCACCTCCGGCTGATGGCCAGGCGTCGAAGGGGCCCATGGGCGAGGACTGCCACACCGGGACCTCGTGGCACTTGCCGAACTGCGCCGTGGAGTAGCCGTTGAGCTTGAGCGTCATCGCCAGCGGCGCCTTGGTGTTGGGACGCATCGACGAGTTTCCGGGTGCCGACGTCGCCGTCTCGGTGATCGAACCCATCCCCACCGAGTGGTGGTTGCGCCCGGTCAGCAGGGCCTGACGGGTGGGCGCACACAGGGCCGTGGTGTGGAACCGGTTGTAGCGCAGTCCGGTCTGGGCGAGTCGATCCGCCGTGGGTGTCCGGCAGGGTCCGCCGAAGGTGGTGGACGCACCGAAGCCCACGTCGTCCAGCAGCACGACCACCACGTTGGGTGCGTCCGCAGGCGGCCGCAGTGGCTCGATCGGTGGGAACGAGGTCGCCGGGTCCTTGGCGTCGTAGGTCGTCAGACCCGGGGCAGGCCGGTCCGGGATCGGCAGGGTGGCGCGAGCATGGCGGTCGGGTGCGGACATCGATGTGCTCCTGGAGGTGGACGCGGGTGCCCATGTCACCAGCACGTGCGCCGGCGCGCATCACCCACGTCGGATGAAGGCAGGCACGAGCTCGTCGGTAGCGTGGGTCCGTGCAGCCGACCAACGAGGACGACGCGATGGCATCGCCGAACGGTCGACGGCGACATCCCCGGAGTACGAGGTGACACAGTGAACGGCTGTTGCAGTCCGGCCCGCGGCGATGAGCCTGCGGACCCGGCAGGCGGGTCCGACATGACAACCGACGGCGGTTCGGCCGTGGGATCTGATGCGGCCCCGGACGAGGCATCCGACAGCGGCGCGGCCGTGGCATCCGATGCCACCACGGACGAGGCATCCCACGGCAGCGCGGCGGCACCGGCAGGCGGCGTCGGGGACGAGGATGACCGGCTCGCGGCACCCACCGTCGACCTGGGCCTGGTGCACCTCCCGGCGGGTGCCTTCACGATGGGCCACGACCGCCCGGACGGCTACCCCGCCGACGGCGAGGGTCCCGCCCACACCGTCGAACTCGGCGCCTACGAGATGGCGGCGCACACTGTCACCAACGACCAGTTCGCCGCCTTCGTCACGGCGACCGGGCACGTCACGACCGCCCAGGAGTTCGGCGACTCGTTCGTGTTCGCTGGCCTGCTGCCCGATGACTTCCCTCCGACCCGTGGGGTCGCGGCAGCACCGTGGTGGCGCCAGGTCGAGGGTGCCGACTGGCGGCATCCCGAAGGACCGCACAGCGACCTGGACGGCCGCGGCGACCACCCGGTCGTGCACGTGAGTTGGACCGACGCGGTGGCATTCTGCGACTGGAGCGGGACACGATTGCCGACCGAGGCCGAGTGGGAACGCGCAGCCCGAGGTGGTCGCTCCGGCCATCCGTTCCCGTGGGGCGACGAGCGCGAACCCGACGGCCGCCACCTGATGAACGTGTTCCAGGGCGACTTCCCGGCCGGCGACACCGGCGCCGACGGCTGGGTCGGCACGTGTCCGGTCGAGTCGTACCCGCCCAACGACCTGGGCCTGTACGAGGTCACCGGCAACGTGTGGGAATGGTGCGCCGACTGGTTCGCGCCCGACTCGTATCGAGCGTCCGCGGGCCACGATCCGCAGGGGCCCGAGCGAGGAACCGCACGCGTGATGCGGGGCGGCTCCTACCTCTGCCACGCCAGCTACTGCTGGCGCTACCGGGTCGACTCGCGCAGTTCCTCCACGCCCGACAGCACCGCCGGCAACGTCGGCTTCCGGGTCGCCCGAACCCCCTGAATCGCCCCACCCTCGGCCCACCGTGCTAGACATGGAACGGGCGAGGGGTCGACGAGCGAGGGGCAACGTGCAGGACCGGACGGCAGTGACCAGCGACGGGATCGTCGTCGCGTCCGCTGCCGGCAACAGGACGCAGCCCGCACTGCTCGAGCGCGACGAGGTGCTCCGAGACCTGCTGAGGTTGGTGGGCCGCGCACGCGAAGGTGACGGCCACATCGTCTTGCTCCGAGGCGAGGCAGGCATCGGCAAGACCGCCCTGGCCACGGCGCTCACCCGGACCGTTGCGCAGGACACCCACGTGCTGTGGGGATGGTGTGACGACCTGTTGGCAGCGCGACCGCTGGGACCGGTCTGGGACTTTGCCGCCTCGGAGCCCACGCTGTCGACGGCGCTGGACACCGACGACCAGGGACTCGTCCGGCAGGCCGTCATCGACATCTTCACGCGGACCCATCGACCCACGGTGGCCGTGTTCGAGGACGTGCACTGGGCCGACGGCGCCACCCTGGACCTGCTGACGCTGGTGGGACGCAGGATCGAACGCACCCACACCCTGTTGGTGCTCACGTTTCGGGAGGTGCCAGCCGATCACCCGCTCCGCGTGGTCCTGGGCGACCTGCCCGCATCACGCGTCGAGCACGTCGACCTGCAGCCACTGACTCGCCGGGCAGTCGCCACACTCGCCCAGGACCGGGACCTGGCGGCGCGGGTCTTCGACCAGACCGCCGGCAACCCGTTCTTCGTGTCGGCGGTGCTGGCCACCCCGGACCAACAGGTTCCCGCAACGGTCAGCGACCTGGTCGGATCGCTGATGGCGAGGCTCGTCGGCAAGCGCGAGCACCTGGTCCAGCTGGTGTCGGTGGTTCCAGGACGGACCGAGCGAGCGCTGCTCGACGAGATCGACCCGGACCTGCTGGCGGCGTTCGATCCGACGGCGCACCAGGGCCTGCTGCACATGGCTGACCAGACGGTCGCCTTCCGACATGAACTTGCTCGCACCGCGGTCGAGGACGGGCTGCCCGAGTCGGTCCGACGAGACCTGCACCAGAAGGTGCTCACCGCGGGTGAGCGGCTCGGGTTCGACGCTGCCCGCCTGGCCCACCATGCTCGACTGGCCCAGGACGATGACGCCATGGTGCGACTGCTGCCCACCGCAGCCCGGCAGGCGGCTTCCCGGCAGAGCCACCGGGAGGCACTCTCGCACCTGGCAGCACTCGACCCGCACGTGCACCGGTTGCCGGTGCCCGAGCAGGCCGATCTGCTCGAACTGCGTGCCACCGAGGAAGTCGTGGTCAGCGGACATGGCCTGACCCACGCAATGGCCGCAGTCGAGCTGCGCCGGCAATTGGGCGACGTTGCGGGGTTGGGCGCCGGACTGCGCTGCGCGGCACGCAGCGCCTGGGCTGGCGCAGACCCCGACCATGCGATGACGCTGGCAGAAGGGGCGGTGGCCGTGCTCCAGGACATCGGCGGAGAGGAGCTCGCGCTGGCACACGCAGAGTTGGCTCGGATGGCGGCCCAGCTCGACAACCCGGAACGGGCCATGGACGAAGCCAGGGCGGCGTTGGCGTTGGCCCGCCAGCCATGTCGCGCGCGAGCGCTCGCACTGGCAACGGCGGGGCTGGTGACGAACCTCGATGCCTACCCGGACGGTTCCGGGATGTTGGAGGAGGCTGCGGCCATCGCCGAGTCCCTGGGGTTGGCATGGGAATTGCAACGCGCTCGGGGCAACCTCGTCGAGACCGCGCTGGATGCCAGGGACCTCGACACGGCACGCAGGTGCAACGATGCCGCGCTGGCGTCTGGTGACCACGACATGATGACAACGCGCTTCCATGTCATCATGGGCGCGGCGATCGACACCGCCAGCGGCAACTACGACGCCGCCGATCGCGTGCTGCGCGCCGTGGTCGAACGCGAACGGCTCAACACAGCCCTGCAGTGGTTCGTGGATGAAGCCCTGGCTGAACTGCGGGTTCGCAGTGGTGACCCCGCGGCCAGCGATGCAGTCCGGCGGGTGTCCCGCCAGGCAGATGTCGGCAGACAGGACCACATCCGGATCGCCCTGGTGACGGCCAAGTACCTGTGGGTGTTCGGGCAGCGCGACGATGCTGCGACGCAGCGCAACCTCGCCGTCCTCGCGACGACTGCGGACCGGGCGGGACCGTGGGCGCTCGGAGAGCTGGCGCTGTGGCTGTGGCTCGACGGCCACCTCGACGTCATGCCCGACCGAACTCCAGCGCCCCTGCGGTGGCTCGGCGAGGGCGACTGGCGGCGCGCGGCCGACTGGTTCGGCGAGCACGGCGTGGTGTTCGAACAGGCCGTCGCGCTCAGCCGGGGTGACACCGACGCCAGGTTGGAGGGCCTGCGGATCGCCCAGCGCATCGGCGCACGGGCGTTGGCGGCCCGGTTTCGCAACCAACTGCGCGACGACGGTGTCGCAGGCATCCCCCGCGGGCCACGCTCGGCGACCCGGCGGGACCCACTCGGACTGACGCCGCGCCAGGGACAGGTGCTGGGGTTGCTGGCAGACGGACTGTCCAACGCAGACATCGCGGCGCAGCTCTTCCTGTCCGTCCGCACGGTCGAGAACCACGTGTCGGCGATCCTCGCCACCCTGGGCGTGGCGAGCCGGGAGGAGGCGGCGGCCGCGACCAGCACCGATGCCCCGGGAGCTGTGCGCGACGGCGTCGGCTGAGCACCGACCTCTTCTGCCCGGCGTCGTGAACGGCGCGTGCCCGCGCACGGCTCGAGACCGCGCACGGCTCGAGACCGCGCACGGCTCGGGGCTCGGGCTGACGGCCCGAGCCCCGACCCCCGCGCGCCGTCAGCCGCGGTAGTTGATGAAGTCGAGGGACGTGCCATCCTGATCAGCACCGACGACATTGAGGTGGACGTCGCGCCCGTCGGCCGTCGTCACCGTGGCAGTGACCCTCGTCGTGCCCACCGCAACACCGTCGACATCGCTGCGCGTGGTGACGTGAACCAGCCCGTCGCCATTTGCGAGGGGTTCGGGTGACGCTTCCCCCGCGCCGAGGATGGCCCCGCATGCGCCGAACATCCATTCGAGCGGGTCATCGGTGTCCTCGTCGTCGTAGACCCACACGCGGTCCGCATGGGTGACGCTGATCTGCTGGGACCCGCTCGCCGTCGTGACGATGGTGGACGTCGGCTTCAGGAACCCCTCGTAGTCGAACCCCTGCGTTGCCAGGCCCAGGCAGGTCGCCGCGTCCAGTTGGGGGCCTGTGAGCACGATCAGGTCGCCGTCCCAGAACACCCAGGCGCTCAGCACCGGCGCACGTTCGACGGCGCCGGACTGATCGGGTGGATCGGCGACCGCCGCGGTCGGGATCATGAGGGCAAGTGCCGCGACCATCGTCGTCGCGGCGGTCGCAAGGGTCCTGGTCTTCATCACGTCTCCTGTCGATGACGCGACGAATCCCTGTCGCCGCGCTTCGCCGACGAACCTACGAATCGTGGGTGTCCAGGTAGTGAGTGGTGGCCACGCAGGTTGGGCGACGCTCTCACGACTCCCGCGCCCCGGCCACCACGGGTCCACCCATGGCACACCTGCGCGACTTGCCGCGTCGAACGAATGGTTCCGGCGCGACCTTGCGGTACAACACGTGGTGGCGGCGCCGTCGATCTCGGCGGCCCGCCGAGATCGACGGCCCGACGCAACAGTGGGGCCGCACGAACATGGGGTGGATGGCATGGACTTCGAACACACGATGGAGCTCGTGGCACGAGGCTTCGAAGTCGTTGGTGTCGCCATCCTGATCATCGGGGCGGTGTGGACGGCTTGGCGAGCCGTCACCGAGCGCAACCGAGGCACCATCGGCTACCAGTCGATGCGCCGCCGATTCGGTCGCACGCTGTTGCTGGGCCTTGAGGTGCTGGTGGCCGCCGACATCGTCAAGACCGTGGCCGTCGAGAGCACCCTGAACAGCGTCCTGGCGTTGGCGATCCTGGTGGTGGTGCGCACCGTGCTCAGCCTGTCGCTGGACGCCGAGATCGACGGCGTTGCACCCTGGCGCCGCGCAGAGATGGAAGCCGGGCTTCCCGCTGAGCCGGTCGGTCCTGAAACCTGACCGACCCGGAGGCTGCGGCACCCAAGTCCTCGTCGAAACGCACGGGCGGACACAAGGCAGACTCCCCGAACTCGACCACGTGGTGAGCTCGGGGAGTCTGCGCGGGCTGTCAGGTCGTCAGTAGTTGAGGCAGGTCAGGTAGTCCCATGCTGCCTGGACGGTGTCGACGTCGCTGGCCGGGAAGTCGTGCTCCACGAAGTAGTACTTCACACTGGTGGCGGCAGTGAAGACGTCACCCCAGTCGGTGGTGCCCTGGCCGACGGTCGCGATCGCACCGTTCGGTGCCGTGTCCTTCACGTGCATCAGGGCGATGCGGTCCGCATGCTCGTCGATCCAGTCGATGAGCATGTCCTGGTTCGACGGATCCGCGAGGTTCGCAGCCAGGTCAGGGTTGTTGGTGCGGCCGCCCGCGAGCCCGACCCGTGCCCAGTGCACGTCCAGTTCGAGGCTCACGTAGCGCGGGTCGGTGTTCGCCAGCACGATTTCGACCATCGGGGTCTGCTCGAGATCCCCATCACCATCGATGTCGTAGGGATACATGGTGGTGAATTCGGCGTCGTGGTTGTGCACGGTCAGCCGCAGGCCCTGATGGTGAGCGCGCATCCCGAGTTCGTTGAGGTTCGCGGCCGTCTGCAGGGTGTCCTCCAGGGTGGCGAAGCCCGGCCCGCCGAACCCACCGGAACCGACGTACTTCTGGCCGAGCAACTTGGCGTCGGCAAGGGTCTGGTCCCAGGTGGCGAGGTCGAGGCTGCCGTGGCTGGCGACCGGGCGGACGTTGTACTCGTCCCACATCGCGTCGTAGTCCTCGAGCGTCATCCCGAAGGTGCCGCCGAAGCGTTCGACGTTGCGCATGCCGACCTCGGCCATGTGCGCGGTGACGTCCTCGGCAGTCCCGCCGCCGAACAGTGTCGGGAGGTAGGTGAACTGCTGGACGCCGATCTTGGCCTCGGGCAGGCCCCGTCCGGCGCACGAGGCGTTGCCGGGGTCGTCGGGCGGCGCGGCCACGGCGCCCTGGGTGACGGCGACACCACCCAGCACGAGTGCGCCCGTGAGCAGGGTGGTCGACAGGATTCGGTTCTTCATTGGGGGGTCCTTGCGGTCGGTGAGGTTCGTGAGCGATGACGCGTGACACGAGGGCCTGCACTCCCCGTCGACGGCCTGCACTGCTCGTCGACAAGCACCCTAGGAAGGTTTTGTCACTTTGTCTACATACTTCGTCCAATTGATGTTCAAAGTGCACAGCGATCCGCCGCACACGTGGCTGCCGTCCGGTGTCAGGCCGATGGGGGCCGGTGCAGCAGTGTGGACTGCAGGGTCGCGGTCAGCCATCGGCGGTACTCCTGGGCCCCCATGCGGCCGTGGGTGCGCAGGATCTGGTGGACGTGCGGCGAGGCGATCGCGAGGAGCGTGGCCACGGCCTGGCCGGGATCGTCGATCGGGTGGATCGTGCCCAGGTGGTCGATGAAGTCGCTGGCGACGTGACGGGTGGCCACGGCTCCCTGGTCGGCGAAGTCGCGCATGGCGGGCTCGGCACCGGCCGACTCGACGGCGACCATGATGATCGGCCCGGCCCGTTCGAGGACCTCGGCACTGTGGTCGGCAAACATGGCCACGGCTCGGGCCGGGTCACGTTCCGCCACGGCAGCCTGGAATTCGGGTCGTCGGGACACGGTCAGGGGCGCTTCGTCGCCGCCGATGGCGACGTCGGCGACATGGTGGAACAGATCGCTCACGGCCAGCCGTGCCTGGTACCACCGCGTGTTCGGCTTCACCGTCGACCTCGAGTTTCCCGATGACGACGGTGTCGTCCGCGGCCTGGCAGGCCACCTCGATGGCGTGCCCGACACCTGGCTGGCCTTGCGTGAAGCGCCGGAGGTCGCGAGCGCGCTCGACGGGTGGAACCTGGTCAACTGGGCCGTCGCGGATCGCGACGGCGTGGAGGCGTGGATCCAGCGACTCGACGAACTGGGCATCGACCACTCCCCGTTGATCGACGCGACGGTCGGCTGGATGGTGGTCCTCAACGATCCCGATGGCCACGAACTGCACCTGTATTCGCGACAGGTGCACGGCATCGACCAGGCCGGACGCACGGGCTATGGAAGCCGCATCACACACGAGCCAGAGTCTTCCCGTCATCCCGGCAGGTCAAGCGTTCCGTCGGCGTGATGGCCTGGGCGATCCTGGAAGACATCGCCCTGGACGCCCGCATCGACCCCACGGCCGCCTCGTCGCCGCCACGAACGTGCGGCAGATCGCGGACAACGTCGGGGTGTCCAAGAACACCGTCGCCCGCCACCTCACCCGACTGCGCGACGCCGGGTTCGTACTCCACGAAGAAGGCGACCACGACCACACCGGCCGGCTACACCGTCTCGCGCTACGTCCTGGATCCGTCTGCGTGTGTGGAACGGTTCACCCACACCCCCATCCCGCACTGACACAACCGACACCGACGTCGCCGAGGATCACGACCCCGCCGCGGTCATCGCGCCCTCCGAGCCAGCCGAGCGAGCGCATCCCCGAGCTGACGACGACCCTGGCGGCGACGACCGGGGTGCCGGCCAGCTGGTTCACGCCGGCATCACCCCCACCACGGCTGCCCGGCTGGCCAGCCGCGACACCCCCCACGCCGCATCGACGAGGTGCTCGACGCCGTCACCGTCCACGACGTCGACAACCCGCCCGGCTGGATCACCGCAGCCCTGTCCGGTGACTGGGACATCCACGACCTCGCCACCCGAGCCCGCACCCGACGCCGTGACCGCCAGCACCAGGCCACCCGGCGGGCTGAACGACAGAACGCCGGGGACGCGGCAGCCCGTCACGCCCGAACCCAACACAGCCGAAGCCGCCGCTGGGCCGACCTGGCCGCCGACCTCCTCGACGACAGCCAGCTGGCACGACTGATCCAACACTTCCACGAACCGCGGCTCGCACGGTCGGCACGGCCTGACCGCCGCCCAGGTCACCGGCTGGGAGCCGTGCGACGCTCACCGCAGGGGCGGAGAAGGTCAACGGTGGCGGCCTGGCGGCCGTGGGGTCGCGGTCTCACCCCCGATGCGTTCCGCAACGCGGCCACGACGCTTGCTGCGCTCGGGGTTCGACGAACGCGGTCGTGCACCTCATCGCGATCGCACGTCGTGCCGGGGTGGACCCAAGGCTGCCGGCGCCACCACCTGCGGTCAGTCCGACTCGGCACAGCTCGGCGACGGCACCGTGATCATCACGTCGGAGAGCCCGACATCGGAGGTCGCGATCGGCCTCCCGGTTGCGCGGTTCGCCTACACCGAGGACTGCGTGTCGCTCGTCGTCGTGGTTGCCGAGTTCGCCAACGCCGCCGCCGGGGCCACCATCATCGATCCCGCAACCGGTGAGAAGGTCGTCGAGACGTTCACCCTTCACAGAGCCGGATCGCGTCTGGGTCGACCCGGAGCGGCACACGGCAGTGCTCGAAGTGGACGAGCCGAAATGCCCAGGTCGCAATCGAGTCCCTGGTGTTCGATTGCCGCATCGTCATCGAGGCGAAGGCACGCATCGCGGACGTGGAGGTCTACGACCAGTCTGGAGGCATCGGCGCCCTGATCGAGTGGGAGGACGGCGACGACACCAAGATCGATGTCGACGGCACGCCCGTGGTCTGCTTCGACCCTCTCGAAGAGCCGGAAACCTGACCATTCCATGTGGTGGTCATGGCTCGGCGGTCTGGGCGAGCAGCTCGGAGATCTGGACTGCCGTCGGCACGCGTCCGGTCGACACGACACGGCCGTCCACGACCAGTCCGGGGGTGGACATGACGCCGTAGCCGACGATGGCGGCGTAGTCGGTGACCTTGTCCAGGGTGACGTCCAGGCCGAGATCAGCGACAGCCTGGCGGGTGTTGGCCTCCAGCGCCTGGCAGTTGGCGCAGCCGGGACCGAGGATCTCGATGTGTGGCGTGGGCATGGCAATACTCCTCACAGGATCATGTTGAACAGGAAGCCGACGAGCAGGATCCCGGCGGCGACCACGCCGGCGAACGTTGCGATCAGCTTGGGCTTGAGGACCCGGCGCAGCAGGATCATCTCGGGCAGCGAGAGCGCGACCACCGACATCATGAAGGCGAGCACGGTTCCGATCGGCAGGCCCTTGGCGTACAGCGCCTCGACCATGGGAAGCGCCCCGGCGGCGTTGGCGTACAGCGGGATTCCCAGCAATGTCGCGGTCGGGACCGCCAGCGGGTTGTCGGGGCCGGCCCAGCGGGCGAACAGGTCCTCGGGCACCCAGCCGTGGATGGCGGCACCGACACCGATGCCAACCAGCAGGAACGGCCAGATCTTGCCCAGAATCGTGCGGACCTCGGCCCGTCCGGTCGCGATCCGGTCCGCCCACGACGGTCGGTCTTGCGGCAGCGCGCCCGCGGTGGCGGTGCCGGCGAGGTCGTACACGAACGGCTCGACCCAGCCTTCCAGCCGCATCCGTCCGAGCACGAACCCCGCGACCACCGCCAGTGACAGTCCGGCCGTCAGGTACAGGGCGGCAACCTGCCAGCCGAACAGCCCGTAGAGCAGCACGACCGCGACCTCGTTGACCAATGGGGAGGCGATCAGGAACGACAGGGTCACCCCCAACGGGATCCCGGCGGACACGAACCCGATGAACGCCGGCACCGCCGAGCACGAGCAGAACGGCGTCGCGACCCCAAGACTTGCGGCGACCACGTTGCCCACGCCCTCCCGTCGCCCCCCCAGCAGCGCCCGGGTGCGCTCCAGGGTGATGAACGTGCGTGCCACCGCGATCACGAACACGATCCCTGTCAGCAACAGCGCGATCTTGACCGTGTCGTAGAGGAAGAAGTGCACCGCCTCCCCCCACCGCGAGCCCTCCGCCAGCCCAGCCCAGCCGTACACGACCGTGTCCCAGACACGGTCGTTGACCACGTAGAGGCCCCACCAGACCAGGGCCGCTGCAGCGACCTTCAGTCCGAGATGCGGCGCGGGACGGCTCGGTGCGGGACGGCTCGGGCGGGACGCTCGGGACGGCTCGGTGCGGGTGCCAGGGCTGCCGAGGCCGGGGAGGCGGCCATCAGGAGATCCTGCCAGTGGGCGTGCCGGGGACGGCGTCGCGCGTCGCGGCCAGCGCTGCACCGTCAAGGGCGTAGTCGACCCACCGGCCCCGCCTGGTCGCGGTCACCAGCCCTGCCTCCCGCAACACCTTGAGGTGGTAGGACAGCACGTTGGCCGCCACCGGCACCGCCTCGTTGACATCGCACACGCAACGGGGCTCGACCGACAACGCCCGCAGGATGGCCAGACGCGTCGTGTCCGCCAACGCCGAGAACCGGGCCACGACCTCGGGGGGTGTCACATCGAGTTCGATTGATTCGAGAACTGTCGAAGTATCCATGCCTCAAGTGTGGACTCGCGCCCGCATCACGGCACGGGTCACCCGGCCCGCAGTCGAAGGCCGAAGGTCCCGACGGGCCAGCAACGGCATCCTCGACGTGCCCACCAGGCGTCTTCACGACGTTCGCCACACCCACGCGCGTCCCACGGTCTCAGGCCCTATTCCTCGAACTCAGCGTCCGAGGGGGCTACCACACCATCGACGAAGACCCCCTGCCCGGGGAATCCGAGCTATACACAACAAACGATGGCGGACGACGTGTCCAGCTTCCCGACAGCGCCAGTTGATCCGTTCGCGCGACGGCTGGGCGATGGCGCCGCGCCGAGCCCCTTTCGTGCGAACCTCGGCGACGAGCCTCCGTGGTTGGCGGGACGCGAGGATGCCCTCACGGAGGCGGCAGACGTCATGGCCGACCTGCTGGCGCGGCCGCTTCGACGAGTTTCGGGACGACGCAGCATGGGCGCGATACGTGTCCCTGCACCCACCCTGGTAGCCCACAAGGGTGTCGGTATCGGATAGTTCTCAGAGGTCCCGTCAGGTCCTCGGTCGGACTCCGATGTTGCACGGCTGAGTAGGATGCGCGTGCTAGTGCGGCCGGTCAGGTCGCCGCTGCGGGAGTTGCCTTGTCCACGGCCAGACTCGTTACTACGGCCACCATGAGTGCGATGGTCTCGGCGACGGCGATGTTCTCCGCTTGTGCGCCCCAGCCAGGCACCGGTGCGGCACTGCGAGAGCCGCCGCCTCACGGCTGGTCGATCGCCGTCGAGGTCGACCAGCCCTTCACCGACGGATTGGAAGTGCTGACCATCGACGACAACGGCGGGCCGCTGACGGTGGACCGTGTCGACATCATTGGAAGTGATCACCTCGAGGTGGTCGGGTTCCAACTCGCGCTGCCAGAACGCGAACTGGGGGCGGTGCAGTTCTTCGAGGCGTTCCCACCGGAGTTGGTCACCAACGCCGAGGATCGACAGTCCTTGGCGTCGATCCAGCCGATCGACGTCGAGCCCCCGATGGTCGTGCCGGATCACCCCGACGGTGCCGAGCTGCTGTTGGGGCTGGTCGCCACCACGACGGGCCGCTTGGAGCGATCGGCCATCCGTGTGGTGTACACCCGCGACGGGGTGACCCAGCAGCAGATCTACCCCGCTGAACTCATCGTGTGTGCCAGCCCACGGGTCGACTCACGCACCGACTGCCCGCTCGAAGGCTCTCCGACCCCATCAGCGACCTGACGCCAGATCGATCCACGCCCGTCGCCACCTCCAGTAGCTGTCGGGATCTGCAGCTCTCCGAGGTTTCGCAGTCCACCTCGAGAGTGTCGAGAGCAGCGGATCCCAGTGGGTCTGCGAGCTTCATCGCGAGTGTCGAGATCAGCGGCTACCAGAGGTTTCGCCGGGCGCTGAACTGTCGAGATCGGGGAGCTCTCCTATGGAGTGGGGCCCGGCGAGGGCGAGGCCTCGTTGCTGCGCTCATTCGGTGCTTCAGCCATGTAGTTGCGGCACAGGTCGATGTGCGTGCCCTGCTCGGCCAGCAGGTCCTCGGCAGAGCGGATGACGGCCACGACGTGGTCGCCGCCCAGCCGGTAGCGCATGGCACGGCCTTCCGGTCGCGCGTCGACCAGCCCGCAGTCGCGCAGGCACGCTAGATGGCCCGACACGTTGGCCTGCGAACAGCCCAGGTGGTCGACCAGGTCGGTCACGCGCGCTGGTCCGTCCATCAGTCGGCGCAAGATCGCCAGGCGGGTCGGGTCGGAGAAGCCGCGGAACAGCTTGGCGACCAGGAGCGTGTCGTCGTCCACGGAAACCCTTATCATCGGTCGTTTACGATGCTATCGGCGACTGGCGATCAAGGGACAATGATGACGCTACACACCCACGCCGACTCGACTTGGCGGCGGCGCGCGTTGTGGCTGGCTTGGGCCACCATCGCCTGGAACGTGGTCGAGGCCGCCGTGTCAATCTTGGCCGGGATCAGGGCCGGGTCGACCGCACTGGTCGGCTTCGGGATCGACGCGGTCATCGAGACCCTGTCGGCCACCGTGGTGCTGTGGCAACTCTGGGATCCCGACCTGTCCGAGGACCGCGAGCTCCATGCGCTCCGGCTCATCGCTGTCAGCTTCTTCCTGCTCGCCGGCTACATCCTCGTTGAGTCCGTCCGTGACCTGACGACCGGCGCCGAGCCCGCAGCGTCACCCATCGGGATCACCATCACCGCCCTGTCACTGATCGTGATGCCGATGCTGGCGCTGGCCAAGCGACGGGTGGGCCGGGCCATGGACAGCCACGTCGTCCTGGCCGACGCCCAGGAAACCCTCCTGTGCACATGGCTGTCGGCCATCGTGCTCGCCGGCCTCGCCCTCAACGCCACCGTCGGATGGTGGTGGGCCGACCCCATCGCGGCACTCGGCGTGGCCTGGCTGGCCGTGCGCGAGGGCCGAGAAGCCTGGACCGGCGACCACCATGACCACTGACGCCAAGGGTTTCCAGAACCGGCCAGCGAGGTGTTGCAACCACCCGTTGAACTCCGGGGCCATTGCGGAAGTCCTTGGTGTAGGCCGGTCGACGGTCGCGCGGCACGGTCGCAGCCCTGGCCGACTGGTTGGTGATTCGCGAAGGATGGGCTGACGAATGCGAGTGGCCGGAGTTCGACACCCGAACCGTGGCAGCGTGTCGTCACGGTCATGCTCGGCTGGGTCACGGTTGGTTCCTGTTCTGCTGGCCGGACGGCCGCCACCTGAACCCCGACTGGGTCTCCCACGAGTTCGCCCGTGTGTGCCAAGTGGCCGACGTTCCGAAGATCCGACTCCACGATGTACGCCACACCCACGCATCACTGCTGCTGGCCGGTGGCGAGCAACTCAAGGTCGTCCAAGAACGCCGCGGCTGGTGCGTCCGTCGCCTTCATGCTCGATTCCTACTCCCACCTTGTCCCAGGCATGCAAAGGCAAGCCGCCGACCGCTTTGCAGCCGACCTCTTCGACCCCGACACGACCCGCTGAAAGGAACGGGAAATGACCCACGAGACCGCACCCGTACGCCCCAGTCCCAGACAATTCCGTGCACCATCCGTGCACTAGCGGCGTCGGACACGAGAAACTCCCGATTCCGAATGTGCAGGAATCGGGAGCTTGCAGGGGCTGAATCGATGTGGGCCCGGATGGACTTGAACCATCGGCCTCACCCTTATCAGGGGTGCGCTCTAACCAAGCTGAGCTACGGGCCCGAGTGCGACCAGCGAGCGTACCGGAGGCAAGCGCGCGCCTGCCAGCCCTCGCTGTCGGGGCGACCGAACGGGGGCAGCCAACCTCAACATTGTCGAAGCCCAGCCTGACTGGGGGATCCCCCGACAGAGCCGCTCGACCCCACCGTTATCAGGGGTGAGGTCGAGCGACAGGGCACGCAGTGCGCCAGCGAGTCTGAACTTTCGCACCCGGCGGAATCTCACGCATCGCCGTCCGTCGCCGGGGTCGACACGAGATTGCCCCGACCGGCGGCGTACGCGAGGCGGTGCTCCAACGGGTCCAGCCGGGCGCGCATGTAGAAGATCAGCAGGAACACCACGACACCCATCACGGGCCACGCGACCACCGTTCGACCAACCAGGAACTCGGTCCCGGTCGTGTGCAGCAGGTGGCGGGCCTCGAAGCGCCGTGATGACGAGCTCGGCGATGGCCCACGCCACCGTCAGGTGGGCGGCCACTCGTCGGTAGCGGGGATCATCGGTGCCCAGGTGGTCATACGTCACGACCAAGGGCATCAGGTGGGCAGCCGCAGGTGTGGAGGTCCACGCCGTTGCCGCGACCGCCACGGCGACCATGGCGCTGATGGCCACGCCGGTGCCGAAGTAGACGACCTCGGAGCCGGTCACCGCGCCCGCCAGGGTGCGCAGGCCCAGGATCGCAACGCTCGCGGGCAGCACGACGCCCAGTGCACGGCCGCGACGCCGCCGGACCACGACCACGCCCAGCGACACCACCGACGCGATCAGCATCGCAGCGACCGCCCCGAACCGGCCGTGGGCCAACAGGTAGGCGGCGGACGGCAGCAACGACACGACGACGGCGGTCGCGCGTGGTGGCGGCGGGACGGTCGCTGCGGCGAGGACTCGACTGGCAACTCCGGCTGCGGGTTCCATTGCATGCTCCCTGGCGTGGTCGGTGGATCCATCGTCGGCGATTCGGTGTCCGGGCGGCAGTGGAGGCCATCACCACCCTCGCATGACGTCTGTCATGTCCGGCCGTGCACACCGACCTGCCCGCCAGGGAGCTCGACTCGACGGTGGTGACAGATGTCATGCAGGACCGGTGACGGCGTTGACTGTCGACGGCGCCCCATGTCGGCCACAGTGGTGTCACCAACCCACCGAGGGAAACCGCCATGTCCACGTCACTGCACGTCCGAGGTCTCGGACACACCTATCCGGGGGCGTCCAGCCCGGCGCTCGACGGCGTCGACCTGACCATCCGACCGGGCCAGTGCCTGGCCCTGCTCGGCCCCAACGGCGCCGGCAAGACCACGCTGATCCGGGCCGTCACCGGCCTGCTGGCCCCCGACACCGGCACCGTGACCGTCGTCGGCGGCAACCCTCGTCGGGCCGATGTCCGCACCCGGCTCGGCGTCATGCTGCAGGCCACCGCCTTCCCGAGTCACCTGACGGTGCGGGAACTGGTCGTCGGTGCCGCGCTGCGCGGTGGAGCGACCGAGGCCGATGCCGATCGCACACTCGACGACCTGGGGCTGACGGACCTGGCTCGCCGGCGCACCCGGGCACTGTCGGGCGGGCAGCGACGTCGCCTGCAACTGGCCCGCGCCCTGGTGACCGACCCGGACCTGCTGGTCCTCGACGAACCGACCGAGGGCCTCGACCTCCAGAGTCGCCGTGCCACCTGGGATGACCTGGTGGCCCGCCGCGCGAGCGGGACGGCCATCCTCCTGACCACCCACCTGGTTGCCGAGGCCGGCTCGGTCGCCGACCGCGTCGTGGTCCTGTCGGCCGGCCGGGTCGTCGCCGACGCCACGCCGGACGTGCTGACGCAACGACTGCCCGACCGAACGATCCTCGTCCACACCGTCGTCGAACCGAATCGAATCGCGGCCCTGCCAGGGGTGGTGACGGTTGACCGGGCTGCTCGCGACGACGCCGACCCGGCCCACCGCGATCGCACCACCATCGTGACCCGCCACCCCGAGGCCGTCCTGCAACGGCTGTTCGCCATGGACCCCGACGCCCACGGACTGCGGGTCGTCGGCGCCAGCCTGGCCGACGCCGTCGCCGCGATCAGCACCACGGGCGCAGGCGGCGGCAGCCGCACCGCGGCCCCCAGCACCAGTGCCCCGTCCGGCACACCCGCCCACGACACCCACGAGGACCTGGAGGACGCCGCATGAGCGCCACGACCCAACCGACCCAACCGACCCAACCGATCCAACCGATCCAACCGACCACGACCGGGGCCACGGCACCCACGATGGCGTCCACCACTCGCGCCGTCCCACGACCCGGACCGTCGCTGCCACGACTGCTCGCGTGGGACGTGCGGGACGAGATGCGCATGATTCGACGCGAGCCGGCCACGCTGTTCTTCAGCGTCCTGATGCCGGTGGCATTCTTCGCCCTGTTCGTCGGGATGTTCGGTGGCGAGACCTCCGTCGGTGGTGTGCCGGCCGGCACCATGATGCTGGCGACGTTCGGCGCGTACGGCGCGATCGTCACCTCGACGGTCACCCCCGGCATCGGCCTGGCCACCATCCGCGAGAACGGCTGGCTCGAGGCAGTACGCGTCTCGCCCGTTCCCGTCGGGATCAGCCTGGCCGCCAAGGTGATCGCGACCATCCCCTACGTCGTCGGGATCCTGACCGCCATGACCGTGACCTCGGCCGCGATGGGCGTGCTCGAGATCACGATCGGCCAGTGGCTGCTGCTCGTGGCCGCCCTGGTCATCGGCTGCCAGTTCTTCGCCCTGATCGGACTGGCCGTGGGGTCGATCGCCTCGCCCAATGCCACGACCGCCATCCTCAATGCCATCCTGATGCCGCTCGCCATCGCCGGTGGGCTGTGGTTCCCACTGGAGGCGATGCCGTCCGTGTTCGGCACCATCGCGCCGTTGTTGCCCACCTACCATCTGGCACAACTCGCGGCAGCACCCCTGGGAGGTGGACCGTGGCTGGGTCATCTGGCAGTCCTGCTGGCCGCGACGGTGGTGGCCGCCGTCCTCGCGCGGTGGACGTGGACCCGGTCGCGCCTGTGACCGACCCCGTGCCCACGACGGATCCCCCTCGATCCGTCGTGGGCCGCGCCGTGCCGACCGGACCGTCGGTGACGAGTCATCCCCACGCGAGCCCGCCCATGTCCACCTGGATGCCGGCCCACGAGTACGTCCACCTCGTGTACCTGGGCAACCTCCTGTGGCAGCCCTTCTCCGACCCGACGACGACCTGGGTCGACTGGCTCGTCGTGGTCGCGATCGTCGTGGCCTTCGTCCCGCTGTACATCCTGAGCCACCACCCGAACCAACGCATCGCGAAGCGAGCACTGGTCGCCACGGTGGTGCTCGGCACGGTCGGGACCCTGTTCAACGTCGGCGCGTCGGTGCTGTTCGTCTATGCGGCGGCTTCGGCGGCGTGGCTCGATCGTCGCCACGTGGTCCAGTGGCAGATCGGCCTGACCGCGCTGTGTGGCCTGCTCACCGTCGTGTCCCCCCGGCCGTGGCCCTTCCGCTTCTACGGAGTCCTGCCCTCGCTCGTCTTCGTGTGGATCATCGGCTGGCTGGTCAGTGCCGAGGCCCGGCGCCACGGCGAGGCCGAACGCCTGCGCATCGACAACGTGCGCATCGAACAACTCGCCACCGCCGACGAGCGCGAACGCATCGCCCGTGACCTGCACGACCTCGTGGGGCAGAGCCTCACCGTGCTGGTCGTCAAGGCACAACTGGTCCAGAGCCTGCTCCCGGCCGACCCGGACGGCGCCGGTGTCCACGCCGCCGACCTCGAGGCCAGTGCGCGTGATGCCCTGGCCCAGGTCCGATCGGCGATCGACGGGCTCGCACAGGTCTCGCTTCCCGACGAGGTCGACACGGCCGCGCGAACGCTGGCAGCCGCCGGGGTCACCCTGTCGGCGGACCTCGAACTGGACGACGGCACACCCGGCCCGCTGGTCGAACGCATCCTCGCGCTCGCGGTTCGGGAGGCCACGACCAACGTGGTGCGTCACGCGGACGCGACCACCTGCTCCGTGCTGCTGCATCGTGACCCCACCCGGTGGGTGCTCGACGTCGTCGACGACGGGGTGGGTGGTGCGGCTGCCGAGGGCAACGGGCTGCGCGGGATGCGGGAGCGAGTCCTGGCCGTCGGTGGGGTGGTGGAGCGAGATGGGTCCAGTGGCACGCGGCTGACCGTGGCGGTGCCGGCATGAGCACCATCCGGGTGATCGTCGTGGAGGACGAGCGCATGATTCGCGACGCCTTCGCCCAACTGTTGGACGTCCAACCCGACGTCGAGGTGGTGGGTCGCGCGGCCGATGGTCGCGCCGGGCTCGACCTGGCTCGGACCGTGCAGCCAGACATCGTGGTCACCGACATCGAGATGCCGGAGATGGGCGGACTCGAACTCGCGGCCGCCATTCGCGACGAGGACCTGCCGTGCCGCGTGTTGGTGGTGACGACCTTCGGCCGCTCCGGGTACCTGCGTCGGGCGATGGAGGCAGACGTGGCGGGCTACGTCCTCAAGGCTGCGCCCGTCGCCGAGCTGGTCGATGCCCTGCGCACGATCCGTGATGGCGGCCGCGTGATCGCGCCGGAGCTGGCGGCACGCGCATGGGGTGCGCCGACGGCCTTGACCGATCGCGAGCGCGACGTGCTCCGCCTGGCTGGCGAGGGACTGCCCAATCGCGAGATCGCCGAACGCCTGCACCTCGCCGAGGGGACGGTGCGCAACTACCTGTCGTCGGCGATCACCACGTTGCATGCGCGCAACCGCACCGAGGCAGCCGCGACCGCTCGAGAACTCGGCCTGCTGTGACCCCACGCAACGTGGCCTGTTGGCGCTGGAGCGCAACCGCCGGGTCCACGACCGAGTCCGACGCGACGCCGCTCGTCAGGAGTTGCCGGAGCGGCGGCTGGACCCGCCCTGCGAGCGTGACTGCTGCGAGCCGGAGGGCTTGGGCGACGAACCACGCGACGGTGACGAACCACCCCGAGGCCGGCCTGCCGAAGAGCCCGCGGGGGTTCGCTCCGGCGCACCGGACTGCCCTGCAGCACTGCCCTGGCCGTTGCCTGCGGCCTGCCGTCCACGATCGGCCGTGCCACCACCATCTGTCGTGCCAGCACCATCGCCCTGACCGGTGGTCGTGCCGTTGTCGGATGGCGACTTGGTGGGTCGTTGCAGCCAGATCGAGTCGAGTGACTCGGAGCGTGCCTCGGTCTTGCGGGCCCGCGTCACGGCCTCGGTGCGGGTGGCCTCGGTCAGCGTGGCAGACGCCTGCTTGGAGGCCTCGCTCAGCTTGGTGGAGGCAACCTTTGCGGCCTTCTTGAGGCGTGACGGTTCGCGAGTTCGACGATCGATGGCGTCGGCGGGGATGGCCGCGGTGGCGTCCTCGACGCGCTTGCCGCTGGGTCCCACGACGACGGGTGTGGCCCTGGTCTGTTGCAACTCGGGCGCCACCTGGACGCCGCCGCCGGCGCGCTGCGTGCCCTGGGCAACCATCGGCGGCGTGTGGTCGATGGCCGAGATCTCGACACCACCGGTCAGGTCGGCCACCAGGTTGTAGAGGAATGCCGAGAACACCAGGACGGCGGTCATGACGACCACGAACAACGCGACCATCAGGAAGCCACCGCGAAAGACGGTGGCCCCACTGACAGCACATTCCTGCAGTCCGAAGATGTTCTGGATCTGCTCACAACCCCGTTCGATCATCTGCAGCCGTCGAATGACGGACCACACGATGACCCCCGCGATCAGGACGATGGCGCCACCAGCGAGGTTCAGGAACAGGCCGAGTTTGAGGACCGACCATGGGTCGACCCTCTTCACGGTCATGCGCCGACGAATCATCAATGCTCCGGGTTCCGATCGAGTCTACGGCACATCTCGGCACTGCGGCGGCACTCGGCCGGACCCTCGGCCAGCGGCCGCATGACAGCCCACACCGGCGACCGGCCGATGCAGAAGCGGCTCCCCCGGCCACCTCACGGACCCGCGCACCACGAGCGCGTGGGTGCGAGGACTCAGTTGTCGGTGGGGCCTGCCGCGTCGGCATCGCCGTCGATGCCATCAGCGTCGACCGAGTCCGCCGGCACGCCATCCGAATCGACCGAGTCCGCCGCGTCCGCCGCGACGCCATCAGCGGCGCATCGGCGGCGTCGACTGTCGGCCTCATCCGTGGCGGCGACGACCTGGTCGTCAGAATCGGCGTCGACGTCGTCGTTGTCCAGCACCAGTGCGAGCCCGGCGACCGCTGCCTCACCGGTGTCCATCAACCGCACACCCGAGGTGGATCGACCCAGTGGGCGCACGTCCAGCACGTCCATGCGGATCATGGTCCCGGCGTCGGACACGAGCAGGATCTCGGCATCCTCCCACGGCACGATCTTGGCGCCGGCCAACCACTCGTCGTCGTCGAGACGATGGGTGATCAGGCCCTGGCCACCACGGCCCTGTGTCGAGTACTCGGCGATCTTGGTGCGCTTGCCCTTGCCCTTGCGAGTCACGGTCAGCAGGTACCGGTCGGTGGAGTCGGTCACCGGGGCCATGCCCAGCACGGCGTCCTCGTCGTTGACCAGTCGCATGCCGCGCACGCCGGTCGCGGTGCGCCCCATCGAGCGCACGTCGGACTCGTGGAAGCGGATCGCCTTGCCGGCGCGCGACACCAGCATGATGTCGTCGTCACCGGAGGTCACGGCCACGCTGATCAGTTCGTCGCCGTCACGCAGGTTGATCGCGATCAGCACCGAGTAGGCCGAGTCGAAGTCGTCCAGCGGGGTGCGCTTGACGGTGCCGTTGCGGGTCGCGAACGTGACGAAGCGATCCTCGTCGAACTCGGACAGCGACATGACGGCGGCCACGGTCTCGTCGGGCTCGAACGCCAGGCCCGGCACGTTGGCGACGTAGACGCCCTTGGCATCGCGCGCCTTCTCGGGAATCTGGTAGCCCTTGATCCGGTACATCCGACCCTGGTTCGTGAAGAACAGCAGGTGGTCGTGCGTCGAGGTCGTCAACAACGTCGAGATGACGTCGTCACCCCGGGTCGCAGCACCTCGCACGCCCTTGCCGCCGCGCTTCTGGATCTTGAACGCCTCGACCGGGGTGCGCTTGATGTAGCCGCCCTCGGTGAGGGTGACGACCACGTCGGACACGGGGATCAGGTCCTCGACGGTCAGGTCGCCGTCCCAGGCGATGACGCGTGACTTGCGCTCGTCGCCGAAGCGATCCCGGATCTCGCCCATCTCCTCCTTGATGATGGTCTTGACCCGCCCGGGGTCACCCAGGATGTCGTTGAGGTCGGTGATCAGGACCATCAGCTCGTCGAACTCGTCCTGGATCTTCTGACGCTCCAGCGCCGCCAGGCGCCGCAACTGCATGTCGAGGATCGCCTGTGCCTGGATGTCGGACAGGGCATAGCGCTCGATGAGTCCCAACTTGGCGGCGTCGGCCGACTCCGACGAGCGGATCAGGGTGATGATCTCGTCGATGTGGTCGAGTGCGATCAGCAGGCCCCGGAGGACGTGGGCACGGGCCTCGGCCTTGCGCAGCCGGTAGGCGGTGCGACGTTCGATGACCTCGACCTGGTGGGCGATGTAGTGGTGCAGCGCCTGGTCCAGGGTGAGCGTCTTGGGCACGCCGTCGACCAGCGCCAACAGGTTGACGCCGAACGTGTCCTGCAACTGGGTGTGCTTGTACAGCTGGTTGAGCACGACCTGGGGGTTGGCGTCGCGCTTGAGGTCGATCACGACGCGCATGCCCTCGCGCGAGGACTCGTCACGCAGGTCGGCGATGCCGGTGATCACCCGGTCGTTGACCAGGCGGGCCATCTTGATGAGCAGGTTGGCCTTGTTGACCATGTAGGGAATCTCGGTGACCACGATGCGCGTGCGGTTGCGCGAACCTTCGCCCTCCTCGATCGTGGCGACGGCGCGCACCTTCACCAGGCCACGCCCGGTGGTGTAGGCGTCGAACACGCCGGACTGGCCCAGGATCAGCCCACCGGTCGGGAAGTCGGGCGCCGGGATGAAGTCCATCAGGTCGACGGCGGTCAGGGTGGGGTCGTCGATGAGCGCGGTGGTGGCGTCGATCAGTTCGCGCAGGTTGTGGGGCGGGATGTTGGTCGCCATCCCCACGGCGATGCCGGAGGCACCGTTGGCCAGCAGGTTGGGGAACCGCGCCGGCAGCACGGTCGGCTGTTCCTCGTAGCCGTCGTAGTTGGGCTCGAACTCGACGGTGTCCTCGTCGATGTCGCGCAACAACTCCATGGCCAGGCGTGACAGGCGGGCCTCGGTGTAGCGCATGGCGGCCGGCGGGTCACCGTCGACCGAGCCGAAGTTGCCGTGCCCGTCGATCAACTCGTAGCGAATCGAGAAGTCCTGGCCCATCCGGACCAGCGCGTCGTAGATCGACGAGTCACCGTGCGGGTGGTACTTCTTCATCACGTCACCGACGGCGGACGCGCACTTGCGATAGGGCGACGACGGACGCAGGCCGGTCTCGTCCATCGAGTAGAGGATGCGGCGGTGCACCGGCTTGAGGCCGTCACGCACGTCGGGCAGCGCACGACCCACGATCACGCTCATGGCGTAGTCGAGGTAGGACGACTTCATCTCGTCCTCGATGACCACGGTGGAGATGCGCGCCGCCAGCGGCTGGCCACGCTCGTCCAGCGGGGTGCCGTCCTCGGCACGTGCGACCGGGTCGGCGGCGGTCACCTCAGGGGTGCCGGGCACCGGTGCGTCGGTGCCGTTCGTGGAGTCCATGCCGGGCGTCGGGGGGACTGGCGGCTGCCCGGGCGGGCGGCCGTTGGAGTCGGGCGTCGGCATGCCGTCGTCAGGCATGTTCGAGGGGTCGTCAGCCACGGGTGGTCCAGTGATCGTCGGGCGGGGTCGACGCGTGCGGGCCAGGGCGCCGAAACGGCCGAAACCCATGCGAGGAAGCTGGAATTCGGGCGCTCCTGGGGGCCAGCGCGACTGGGCTCCAGTGTACTGCGCCGGACACCTCGGATCATCGTGTGGCAGCACGGCGTGGACGTGGCTGGAACGGGCGCGCGGTGACCCGGGATCGCCCGTGATCCACTGATCGGCGGCCGGGCCCGGGATCGCCCCATGATCCCCTGATCGGCGGTGGTGGCCCCTGCCGCCCACCGCCGCGACCCCCGGACGTCCCACACCATCGCCGGCGAACCGGCAGCCGATGTCGGGCCAGCCCTGTTAGCGTGCCGCATCGAGGCGGCGACTCAGGGAAGGGGCGGTCATGGTCATCATGCCGGGATCGCGGGGCAAGGAAGGGGCCGGACGTCGCGGCCGACCTTCGAGCGATCGTGGCTGTGTGGCTCGTCGCCATGCTGGCCGTGGGCAGCGTCATGGCATCGGGTGGCGTCCCGGCCCACGCCCAGCAGGAACTCCCCGGTGACGGACTGATGATCGTCGTCGACTCCTCGGGATCGATGAACGCGGACGCCGGCAACGGGGAACCGCGCATCGACGCGGCCAAGGCGGCCGTGGCGGCACTGGTGGCGGACCTGCCGGATTCCGTGAACGTCGGCCTGATGGTCTACGGCCACCGGGTGCCCGGCACCGATGACCAGCAGGAGGCGGGCTGCCAGGACATCGAGACGTTGGTCGACGTCAACCCGCTGGACCGAGATGCCCTGACGGGCGCACTGGGCACCTTCGAGGCCTCGGGCTACACCCCCATCGGCACGGCACTGCAGCAGGCGGCGGATGGCCTGGACGTCGTCAGTGGCCGCCAGACGATCGTGCTGGTCTCGGACGGCATCGACACCTGCGCCCCGCCCCCGGCCTGTGACGTCGCCGCCAGCCTTGTCGAGGATGGCCGGCCCCTGACCGTCGAGACCGTGGGCTTCCAGGTCGACGAGTCCGCCCGAGCCGAACTGGAGTGCATCGCGGCAGCCACCGGTGGGTCCTATCGCAACGCACCGGATGCAGCCAGCCTGGCCGCTGGCATCCAGGCACTGTCGTCACGTTCGTTTCGTGCCTACCTCCCGGTGGGCGACGCCATCTCCGGCGGGTCCTCGCTGGACGCCGCCACCACCATGGCCCTGGGCAACCATGTCGATGCACTCTCGCCCGGCGACAGCGGCTGGTACTCGTTCGAGATCCCCGGTGGCCAGGACTTCTTCCTCACTGCCACCCTGATCGGCAGGCCCGGTCAACAGCTGGACGCGCCACGCTCGTTGGAGATGGCCGTCTACGCGATGCCCGTCGATGACGAGCCCACCCCGTGCGGGCAGTGGGTGACCGCGGTCCCGACCGGCACGCAGCCGGTGTCGGCGGCCGTGGGCGGTGGCGTGACCCGGGAGGATGCCTGCACGACCGGCCCGTTCGTGGCCACCGTGGGCCTGTCCGGACCCGATGCCGACATCGAGTTCCCGGTGGAGTTGGGCCTGTTCCTGGTGCCACCGAACACCGAACTGGTGCCACCCGGTCGCGACACGCAACCGGTGTCGGCGTCCGCGGGGCCGGTCGGCGGCGCCTCGCACACGTTGGCGCCGTTGGTCGAATCGGGGACCTACACCGACGCCATCCGGGCCGGGGAACGCCAGTTCTGGGCAGTGACCCTGGAACGCGGCGACGTCCTGGACGCGACCCTGACGGTGCCGGGTGTCGAAGTGCCCGAGACGCTGACCACCGACGTCGTCCTGCAGCTGGAGAACGGCGCCCGCCAGAGCGATCCCGAAGGTGCCGGCGACGCGGTGCAGCAGGCGTCGTTTCCGACCCTGGACGGCGGCGAGGTGGCGCTGACGTCTGCCCCCGTCGGGGAGGATCCCGCGGGCCGCGAGTGGCTGCGACTGCCCGGGGTGTACTACGTGACCGTGACGGTGAACAACGCCGGTGCCCCGGCCGCGTTGTTCGACTACGACCTGACCCTGGACGTGACCGCGGCCGCCGAGGAAGCCACCGCCACGCCCAGTGCGAGCCCGACGTCCACGGCGACTCCCACCGCGACGGACTCGCAACCCACTGCCTCACCCACGCCGACGATCGCACCGTCGGGCGAACCGGCGGACAGCGGCAGCTCCGGGGTGCCCGTCTGGGCGTGGATCGTGGCCGCCGTCGTGGTCGTCGCCCTCGTCGCCGGCGGAATCGTCTACGCGCAGCGCCGCCGCGACACCTGGTGACGAGGTCGCGTCACCCGTCCCACCCGTGCACCCGTCACCCGTCCCATCCGTGCACCCGTCACCCGTCCCACCCGTGCACCCGTCACCCGTTGCGCAGTGGGCAGTGAACTCGTCACACGTGACCGTCGGACTCCCCACCACGCCCTGCCGCGACCAACCAAGGTGCAGTGGGGAGTGATCTCGTCACATGTGACCGTCAGAGTCCCCACCGCGAGTGGCGTGGTCATCCAGGTCTGGTGGTGACGTCGAAGAACCGGGGCGAGCAGGTGATGTTCCCGGGCCCGCCGGTGGGGCCATCGAGTCGGCGCGGCGGGCGGCCAGCAGGATCAGGCCACCGAACAGGACTCCGGCCACCAATCCGCTGATGGCTGCAGTCGTGGCCGGCACGCCCAGGAAGGCGGCGATGCCACCGATGCCGACGAGCCCGATCAGGCCCGCCACCAGGGCGGCGCGGATGGTGCGGTCCATGGGTACCTCCAGCAATGTCCCCGGACGGGGCGTGGTCAGTCTCCGGCCGGGCCAGCAAGCCGGCCCGCGGTCAGCAGTACGCGGCGGTCAGCAGTACGCGACGGTCAGCCCTGGCCGCGGCCATGCCAGTCACGGCGGACGGCCCCTCGCCGCGGACAACCGCTCGGGGCAGTCGGGGGCCGTCCGCCTTGGTCAGCGGACAACGGGGTCATCTTCAGGCGGCCCACCGACGACAGGCTCGTCAGGGGCCGGACGGGCAAGGCTGTTGGCGTGGTCGGGGTCGGGCGTGCCGCGACCAGCCAGCACGGGCAGCAGCGTGATCCCGATCAGGACGCCGATCACCCATCCGGCCGTGCTCGACACGACCACGGCGATGAACCAGCCGATCAGGACCGCCAGCAGGACGGCAGTCGCCATTCCGGCAAGCCGGGCCGTCGGGGTGCGGGTCGCCATGGTGTCGCCAGTCCTCACACGTCGGCGGTGGCGGTGGGCGTCCGGGGTCCACGGGGCGATGCGCCACCGCGTTGCGCCCGTCGACACCACCACATCTACACGTCCACGGTGGCGGTGGGCGTCCGGAGTCCACCGGGCGATGCGCCACCGCGTTGCGCCCCTCGACACCACCACATCTACACGTCCACGGTGGCGTAGCGGGCGTTGGACTGGATGAACTCGCGTCGGCTGGGGACGTCGTCGCCCATCAGGATCGAGAACATCTCGTCGGCCGCGGCCGCGTCGTCCATCGTCACCATCTTGAGGGCTCGGCGCTGCGGATCCATCGTGGTCTCCCACAACTGGTCCGGGTCCATCTCGCCAAGGCCCTTGAAGCGTTGCACGTCGACCTTGCCGTCCTTGGGCAACTCGGCGAAGATCGCGTCGCGCTCGGGGTCGGAGTAGGCGTAGGCCACCCAGTTCTTCTTGCGCGAGTGCTTGACCTGGTACAGCGGCGGCTGGGCCAGGAACACGTAGCCGGCCTCGATCAGTTCGCGCATGTGGCGGAACAGGAAGGTCAGCAGCAGGGTCCGGATGTGGGCCCCGTCGACGTCGGCGTCGGCCATCAGGATGAGCTTGTGGTAGCGGGCCTTGTCGATGTCGAAGTCGTCGGCGAACCCGGTCCCCATCGCCGTGATGAGCGCCTGCACCTCGTTGTTGGCCAGCACCTTGGGCAGGCGCGCCTTCTCGACGTTGATGATCTTGCCGCGGATGGGCAGGATCGCCTGGAAACGTCGTTCGCGAGCCATCTTGGCCGACCCACCGGCCGAGTCACCCTCGACGATGAACAGTTCCGACTCGGCCGGGTCGCGCGACTGGCAGTCGGCGAGCTTGCCGGGCAGCGAGGTGGACTCGAGCAGGGACTTGCGACGCAGGTCACGGGCCTTGCGAGCGGCGATGCGGGCAGCGGCCTCACCCTCGGCCTTGGCGATGATCGCCTTGGCCTCGGCGGGGTGTTCCTCCAGCCAGTGCTGCACCTGCTCGTAGCTGGCGCGTTGCACGATCGACTTGACCTCGGTGTTGCCGAGCTTGGTCTTGGTCTGGCCCTCGAACTGGGGGTCGGAGACCTTGACCGACACGATCGCCACCAGGCCCGACCGCAGGTCGTCGCCGGTCAGCGACTCGACCTCCTTGGAGCGCAGCAGGTTCTTGTCCTTGGCGTAGCGGTTCATGACCGAGGTGAGGGCGGTGCGGAAACCCTCTTCGTGGGTGCCGCCCTCGTGCGTGTTGATCGTGTTGGCGAACGACAGGATGGTGTCGTTGAAGTCGCCGATCCACTGCACCGCCACCTCGACGGAGACGGGACCGTCCTCGCCGACCTCCTCGTTGGTGAAGTGGATCGGGCTCGTGGAGACCGTCCTTGTTCCGGGTCGTGCGGATGTGGTCGACGAAGTCGGCCAGCCCGTTGGGGGCGTGGAACTCCCAGCGACGCTTGCGGCCATCCGCTCCGGTGGTGGTGGCAGTGGTCGCGGTCACCGACGTGGTGCCGGCATCGTCGATGTCGGTGGCGTCGGCTTCGTCGTCGTTCGTGTCCGCCGTCAGCCTCGGTCGCGGCGGCTGCAGCTGGCAGCAGCCTCGACGACGTCCACCTCGATGCCGCCGTCGACGCGGTCGTCGGTGAGGTTGAGACGCAGACCAGCGGTGAGGAAGGCCGTGTCACGCATGCGACGAATGATCGTGTCGACGGTGAACTCGCAGGTGTCGAAGATCTGTTCGTCGGGCCAGAACGTGATCGTGGTCCCGGTGTCGGTCGCGTCACCGATGCGCTGGATCGGGCCCAGCGGCGCGCCGCGGGAGTACTCCTGGGTCCACACACCCCCGTCACGGTGCACCTCGGCGACCAGTCGTGACGACAACGCGTTCACCACCGAGATGCCCACGCCGTGCAGCCCACCGGACACCGCGTAGGCCTGGCTGTCGAACTTTCCACCCGCGTGCAGGACGGTCAGCACGACCTCCAGCGCCGGCTTGTGCTGCTTGGCGTGCATGTCGACCGGGATGCCCGAACCGTTGTCGGTCACGCGCACACCGCCATCGGCGGTCAGCGTCACGTCGATCAGGTCACAGCGGTTGGCCAGGGCCTCGTCCACCGAGTTGTCGACCACTTCCCAGATGAGGTGGTGCAGCCCACGGGGACCGGTCGAGCCGATGTACATGCCGGGGCGCTTGCGGACGGCCTCGAGGCCCTCCAGCACGGTGATGTTCTTGGCGCTGTAGTCCGCGTCCGACCGGTTCGAGGGCATTCGACGCGACAGACGATTCAGGCGGGGCAGAAGACAAGATGTGACACCTTCGGGTGGCCGGGGTCGAGGCACGGGTGCGGTCCTGCCAGCCAGCCTTGGCGGCCGCCTGCGCAGGGGGTGGCCGGTGCCGGAACGTGACAGTGGAGCGGGCGGTACGGCGCCGTCGGACGCGAGTCCGTGCATCGCGGCCATTCTACCCGCCGGAGGTGCAGATCACCGGAAACGGGACCGCTGTGGACGGGAGTCGAACACCACTCGTCCGGGCGCCCGAAACGGCCGTCGCAGCGGGTGCTGGGGACGGCGTCCATTGCACGTTCCGCGGGAGCCAGACGGCAGCCGGGTCCCCGCGAACGTCGACCGCGGTCGGGACTAGTTGCCGCGCAGGCGGCGTGAGGCCGACCACAGGCCGGGCAGCACCAGCGAGGCGATGCCCACCTTGATCAGGAAACCCTGCCAGAACGGCACCACCCCGGCCATGATCGCCTCGGGCAGCGTGTAGTCCATCCCGATCATCAGACCGGCCACGCCGAACGCCAGGATGATCATGGTCCCGGCGGAGAACGTCACGATCGCGTGCCGGACGGTGCGGTCCCACCCGTGCTGGGCCATCCACCCCACGAACACCGCGGCCGCCGCGAACCCGACCAGGTAGCCCGCCGTCGGGCCGAACAGGTGCTCGACGCCTGACCCGCCACCCGAGTACATCGGCAGACCAGCCGCGCCCAGCGCGAGATAGGCAAGCATCGACAACCCACCCAACCGCGCACCGAAGCTTGCCCCGATCAGCAACACGAACAGGCTCTGGGCCGAGATCGGCACCGGCCACAGCGGGATCTCCCACTGGGATGCCAGGCCCAGGACAGCCGCTCCGGCGATCACCAGCGCAGCCTGGACGACGAGGCTGTTCGGACGTCAGTTGCACTGCCAGGGGCTGGACCGTGCGAGGCGTGGTTGCGGCGGAGGACATCGGGTTCCCGTCTGCGGTCGTGGCGGTGAGCAACGCCGGACGACGCATCCGGACGCGTGGCCGAGCCTAATCGGCCCTCCGACCCAGCGCCCATGGACCCGTTGCCCCGGTGACGTCGCGGACCTAGGCTGCATCACGTGCAGGGGGTCGCGCAACACCCAAAGGCCAGGCACGTCGGGGAGGTGGACCGTGGGACGCATCGGCATCACCGTGGCCACCGCCGTGGCGGCTGTTGCCGTGGTCGGTGTGATCGCAAGCGCCCAGACTGCGACGCCCGATGCCGTCACCTCGGCGACGGCGTCGCCCACGGCCTCGGCGACAGGTGCGGAGGTCGTGACGGCTCCTGCGGCCACCTCCACTCCGTCCCCCGCTCCGGCCACTTCGACCCCGTCCCCCGCTCCGGCCAGCTCGACCCCGTTGGCCACCGCGCCGTCGACATCGGACGACACCGCCAGCCCGTCAGAGACCCCGCCTGCGGCCTCCGACGCGCCGAGTCCCCAACGCCAGGACCGGGCCGCAGCCGACGACGACCCTGACGAGTGCGGCCCGCCGCCATGGGCCGGACCCAAGGACAAGACCGCACGCGACAAGGGCGAGACCGGACCCCCACCATGGGCCGGACCCAAGGACAAGACTGCACGCGACAAGGGCGAGACCGGACCCCCACCATGGGCCGGACCCAAGGACAAGTCCGGCAAGGCCGAGTGGCAGGCCGGCTGCCACGACACGGACGACGGGGAGGGGTGCGGACCACCCCCGTGGGCCGGACCCAAGGACAAGACCGGACGCGACAGGGGCGACACCGGACCCCCACCCTGGGCCGGACCCAAGGACAAGTCCGGCAAGGCCGACTGGCAGGCCGGCTGCCACGACACCGACGACGACGGCTGACGCGCGCCGCCCGGGTCGGCGGGTCGACTCGTTCGACGAAGGCAGGGACGTGTCGTCCAGCGCTGGTTAGGGTGAAGTGGTCGGCCATGCCGGCCGATCCCCCCAACCGTGGAGCGCTCCATGAAACGCCGTTCACTCGCCTGGCTGACCGCCGCCGGGCTCGTTGCCGCCAGCCTCTCCGTCACGGCCGCCGTCGCTGATCCACCTGCCCACAACCCGGGTGGGCCGTGCATCGTCGACCAACAGGCCTACGTCCTGGCCAGCGTGGCCGGATACGACGACGTCGAACAGTCCCTGGCTCGCATCGCCAACAACAGTCGCGGCACCGTGGAGGTCAAGCTGGCCGGCCAGTCCGGCGAGGGACGCAACCTGTCCTATGCCACCGTGGGCACCGGCGACACCGTCGTGTGGCTCCAGGCCAGGATCCACGGAAACGAACTCCACAGCACCGAAGCGGTCCTGCAGATCCTCCAGCAGCTGGGGGGCAACTCGCAGGACGCACGCATGCTCCGCGAGGAACTGACCGTCATCGCCATCCCGCTGTACAACCCGGACGGGGCCGAAGCCGACACCCGACGCAGCACGACGCCCACCCAGACCGACCTGAACCGTGACTGGGAAACCTTCGTCCAGCCCGAGTCCGCGGCTTGGTGGAAGGTCTTCGCCGAGGTGGATCCCAACCTGGGCCTGGACCTGCACCACATGAGTTCTGCGCCCCGTGTCGATGGAACCGACGACCTCAACCAGTTCCAGATCGGGACGCGCACCGTCGATCCGTCACGGCTGCTTCCCAGCCAGTGGGACCTGGCTCGACAGATGACCGAGGTCAGCATCGATGCCCTCGATGGCTACGGGCAGACCCACCTCGCCCGCTACGTCGACATCGACATCACCAATGCGGTGCTGTCCCGGATGCTGCTCGGTGGCACGGCCCCCGATGGCGAGGACCCCTCGTCCCAGGCACGGATCGACGGTGCGATCTTCTACGAGGTCCGCAGTGTCGGCCAGAAGTCCAACGGCTACCTCGAGCAGCTGTTCATCCGTCCGACGATGGCGGTGCTCCAGGCTGCGGCTGACGGATCGCTGTACGAGTCCGACTGGGAGGACTACGACCAGCTGCCCTATGCCGACCGCGGCTCCTGCGGCTGAGCCATCCAACTGACGTGGCGGTCCCGACCCATCCCGGGTCGGGACCGTTGCACGTCCGCCCCTCTCGGGGTCGCTTGCGTCACCCGTTCACCCCTGGGTCGGGGCGTCGAGGTCCGCGAGTGCGCGACCGATCAGGTCCTGGACCTGTTCGAGTTGCGCCACCAGCTCAGCGCTGTCGACACCGTCCTGCATCATGACGGCATCCAGGTGCGCGACCGTCTTGGAGAAGATGGCGGCGGTCTCCAGCACCAGGTCCCGGGCCTGCGGCGTCAGGCTGAGCAGGTGGCTGCGACCGTCGTCGGGGTTGCGTTCCCTGACGATGTGGCCACGACCGTCGAACCGCTTGACGTACCCCGCAACGGTCGTCAGTGGCATGCCGGTGCCGTCGGCCAACTCGGTGAGGGTCAGTGGTCCGTGCAGCAGGTAGCTGTACACGGCGTAGTCGTCGCCGCGGATCCCGGTCGGTTCCAGCGCCCTCGTGACCAGCTTGGTGCTCAGTTCGTGGGTCCGGAAGATCTGGAACAGCAGTCCGATCCGGACACGGGAACTGTCGTCGGGATTCATTCCCGAACTCGTGGCAAACTAGTACGAGGTCGTAGTAGTCTGGTGATCATGTCCACACCTCACCTGCCCTCGTCATCCCGCCTGGTCGCTGCCAGCCTGGTCGCCGTCCTGCTCCTGTCGGGATGCAGCGACGGTGGCACGGCAGCGACCGACACCGCAGCGACCGACCCGGCAGCGCCTGGTGGCGAGCCTACGGCCGCGTCGCCCAGGTCGACGGCCGCGGCGACAGCACCCACTGGCGCGGCGGCGACTGCCACCACCCGGAGTGGCGGCGCGACCCCCGAGCCGGCCCCGCCGCCGGTCGACCCGCCCTCGGACGCGCCACAGAACCTGCTCGAGCTGCTCGACCAGGGCTTCACGCTGTCCGACGAGTACGTCGTCGAAACCGTCGTCACCGACATCGACAGTGCCACGGGCGGCCTGGCGGTCATGGCGGACGGCACCATGCTGCAGGCAGACTTCGGCTACCCCGGCCACCCCGGCAACACGATCCATCGCATCGCGCCGGACGGCACCGTCTCCAGCCTGGTCACCGACGATGCCATGGAGGCCCTGACGATGACGACGTTCGGACCCGACGGCACGCTCTACCAGGCCAGTTTCGGCAGCGACACGGTGTTCGCCGTCGACCCGGTGTCGGGTGCCCTCACGACGGTCGCGGAAGGCATCCGGGGGCCGACCGGAATCGTCGCCAGGGAGGACGGCAGCCTGGTCGTCGCGTCCTACAACAGCAACACGGTCCACCTCGTGACGCCCGACGGTGCGGTGTCGGACTGGGTCCGTGATCCGGGCTTCAGTGGCCCCAACGGCCTGGCCGAGGGACCCGACGGCACCCTGTACGTCGTCAACCACAGGGATGGCGGCCTGTTCTCGGTCGCAGCCGACGGCACCGTCACGCAGTTGGTGGACTTCCCGTTCCCGACGTCGCACGTTGCCTACCTCGACGGTGGCCTGTTCGTGACCAGCCGTGGCGGCTACGTCGTGTACCGCCACGACCTCGCCACGGGCCAGACCGCCATCATCGCCGGCAACGGGGAGCCCGGCGATGCCGACGGCCGTGGGGCCTCCTCGTCGTTCGGACGCCCCAACGCCATCACGATCGGACCGGACGGCGCGCTGTGGATCAACCACGGGGGCGACGGCACGAACTCACCCGTCACCATCCGTCGGATCACCCACGACCCCACCGGCAAGGCTGAACAGCCGCCCAGCTGAGTCGCCCGCCACGAGGCCGGGTCCGCGCCACCACGGCGCCGGTCAGCGCAGCCACGGCGCCGGCGGAACCCGCGGACTCGCAACGACGCCCGGACCACCGGCTCGCGTGCCGGGGACCCACCGGGAGCTGCCTCAGCGTTGCTGGACGGATCCGGTCTCGGGCGTCGTGGTGGCGCCCAGCAACCGGATGACCGCGGGCACGACGGCGGGCACCACCGACCGGGCGGCGGTGGCAATGGCCCACGGGCGTGGCACGTGGACCTGTGCCTCGCCCCCCGGTCCCGCCTCCCAGACGGCCTCGGCGACCACATCGGGCGTGGACACCGCCCAACTGGTCTTGGGGTTCTCGACCAGTTCGGTCTGGGGAAACCCCTCCGTCGCGATGAACCCCGGGACGACGAGGCCGACGTGCACGCCGTTGGCCGCCTCCTCGATGGCGAGTCCGTCGCTGAACCCCCGCAGCGCGGCCTTGGCAGTCGAGTAGCCGACCGCCCCGGCGCGTGAGATGAAGCTGGACACCGAAGCGACGTTGACGATCGACGAGCCGGGCGTCGATCGCAGCAGCGGCAACAACTCCTCGGTGAGCATCAGGACGGCATCGAGGTTGACCGCCATGTGGCGCTGGATCCCGGCGGCGCCGGTTTCGGCGAACGTGCCCGGGAAGCGGGCACCGGCGTTGTTGACGAGCACGTCCAGGCGACTCGAATGGTTGTCACGAACCACGTCGAAGACCGCCCGGGCGGCATCCGGGTCGGTCAGGTCGACGTCCACGACACGTCGCGCCACCCAACTCGTCGGCCAGTGCCTCCAGCCGGTCCCGCCGGCGTGCCACCAGCACCAGTTCCCAGTCCCGCTCGGCGAACAACCTGGCGGTCTCGGCGCCGATGCCGCCCGATGCGCCCGTGATGACTGCAACCCTGGCCATGGTCAAGCTCCTCGTCGAGACCACAACGGGTGGTCGCGCAGCGAAGGTATGCCCTGGTGCGTGGGGCGGTCGTGCGACGGTGGATCCACCAGCACCCGTCGCGACCCCAGCCGCGACAGCGCCTCGGGCGGCACGTCGTGGACGTCGCGCATCCAGGCCACATGGTCGCCCTGCATGCCCAGGCTCTCACGCTGGACCACCAGGTGCCACGCGGCACGGCTCACGCGATCGATGGCGGCCTCGCGCGCTGCCGGCCCGGCCGCGGGATCGTGGGCAAGCTGGTGCCACCCGGCCATGGCCTGGGCCAACGCCATGGTCATCCGCCCGAGCGCCGCGGCCTGCTCGCCGCGCAGTTCAGCCTCGACCGCGCCCAGGGCCTCGGCCCGGTTGCGAGGTCGGCGTCCCTGCCACCCCGGCAGCGCCGCACGCAACTGCCCACCGCGCCGTGCCCGGGTCGCGTCGTCGGGCTCGGTCATCCTGCCTCCGCCTCGTCGATGGTGGCGGGCCAGTCATCCTTGAGCAGGCGAGACAGCGACCGGTCCTTGAGCAGGCGGCCGCCGGTCTGGCAGCCGGGGCAGTAGTTGGTCTCCTTGTCGGCGTAGGAGATCCGGGCGATGGGCGTTCCGCAGACCGGGCAGGGCTCGCCGAACTTGCCGTGGGTGGCGAAATCGTCGCGGAAGGCCGTCACCTTGCCCGGGAACCCGTCGCCGGTCTCGTCACGGAGTCGCTGGGACCACTGGGTCAGCATGGCGACCGTGGCCTCGTACAGCCTGGTGATCTCGTCGTCGTCGAGTTGCTGGGTCCGCGCCACCGGCGACATGCCGGCCGCGTGCAGGATCTCGTCGGAGTAGGCGTTGCCGATGCCCGACAGGATCGTCGGGTCGGTCAGGCCGCGCTTGAGGGTGCGATTCGTGGCGGTGATCGCGGCCGCGAACTCGTCGCGTGATGCCTCGAGGACCTCGAGTCCGTCACGGTCGTGGTCGGCCAGGTCGGGCTCACGCACGACGTGGAGGCTGGCGCGGCGCTTGGTCCCCGCCTCGGTGAGGATGAGCGTGCCGACCGGTGTGCCACCGGGCTCGGCGATGTCGAAGGCTGCCAACCCGATCCTGCCGGGCACCTTGGCGCCGTAGGCGACCCAGCGCAGACGCCCGGCGATCATGAGGTGCAGCACCGCGAACAACGGTTCAGGCGCGCCGTCGGCGTCGACATGGTCACCGAACACGAACACCAGTCGCTTGCCCATGCGACGGATCTCGGTCACGACCTGGCCGTGGAGGGCGTCGACCGGTGGGTCGAAGGTGCGCAGGAGCGCGAACGAGGTCACCCGGACCCTGGCAACGACGTTGCCGAGCACCCGCGCCTGCAGGGCCGCGCGGTAGTCCTCGATGTCGGGCAGTTCGGGCACCGATTCCTCCCGTGGCAGGCGACGGCCTCGACCAGCCGCAACCGTAGCCCACCGCCACTGGCGAGCCGTTGCCGCCCAGGATCCGCCGACCGCGGCCGGGACGACCATCCCGCCGTCGGATCGCCAGGCCGCCGGCTGTCGCAACCAGGTCGCCCGACGGGACACCGGGGTGCCCACAGGCCCACGAGCCAAACCCCCGTGGTGGCAGGTCCAGAACCCGTGGTCGACCACGGATGGCACGCGCAGGCAGATCGGGGACGGTGCACGCACACCGAACGAAGGACCCAGAAATGTTTCACCCCGACCTGCACTACGACCTGTTCCGCCAGGAGCAGGCACGACGGGCCGCTCGCCACGGGGCCATGGCCCGGTGGGAGGAGGCCAGCCGCGAGGGGCGTCGACGACGCCGCCGACGATGACCATCCCGGGTGCGGCCGGAGTTCCCGGCCGCACCCGCCCACCACCTGATTCGACCCAGCACAGAACGGCAATGCCATGTCCACCTCCACCATCGACGTCGCGTCGACCATCCCCCAACCCACCAGCGACGAGATCGCTGACCGACTGATCGCGGACGTCACGACCGTCCTCGAGACCCTCTCGACCCACCTCGGACTGCGGCTCGGGCTGTTCTCGGCGCTGGCCGAGATCGGCCCGGCGACGCCGGCCCGACTGGCCGCCCGCACCGACATCCATCCCCGCTACGCCCGCGAGTGGTGCGAGCAGCAGGCGGTGGCCGGCATGGTGACCTGTCAGGACCCATCCCGATCACCGACCGATCGCCGCTTCTGCCTGCCCGACGCCGTGGCCGATGCCCTCGTGCATCCCGACAGTGGCACCTGGGTGGCGCCACTCGTGCAGCTGCTGCCGGGCATCACCAACGTGCTGGACCAGCTGGCCGACGCGTATCGGAGCGGTCACGGCATCCCGTTCCACGACTACGGCGCCCCCGTCCGCCACGGCCTCGGCGACCTGAACGGCACCGCGTTCGACGGGGCGCTCGCCGACTGGTTGGCCGCACTTCCACACGTCACGGCACGGTTGGACCAACCGGGTTCGCGGGTGCTGGACCTGGGCTGCGGCACCGGCCGATCGACGATGGCGATCGCGCGGGCACATCCCGCCACGCAGGTCGTGGGCGTCGACCTGGACGCGGCCTCGATCGAGGAGGCACGTGCGGCCGCAGCCGCGGCCGGACTGGACGACCGTGTCACGTTCATCGTCGCCGACGCCGCCCAGGTCCGCCTGCCGGGCGCGCAGTTCACCCTGGTCACGGTGTTCGAGGCCCTGCACGACATGGGCGATCCGATCGGCGCCCTGCGCATCGCTCGAGACGCGCTCGAGCCAGGCGGCGCCTGCTACGTCACGGACGAACTCGTCGCCGACGAGTTCGAATCCGAGGCCACCGTCGTGGAACGCCTTCAGTACGGCTTCTCGGTGCTGCACTGTCTTCCGGCCACCCTGGCCGAGGACCCGGTGCTCGCCCACGGCACGGTCCTGCGCGCCCCCACGCTGGCGGGATGGGCGAGGGACGCCGGCTTCGAGGAGTTCACCAAGCTCGACGTGGACGACCCCTTCTGGCAGCACTACGTGCTCGCGACCTGAGGTGATGCGGGCGAACCGGCCGCGTCAGCGGGCCAGCAACTCGGCCCCGACGCGGCCGGCCTCGTCGCGGGAGGACACCCCGAGCCGGGCGAGCACGCCCGACACGTGGTCCTCCACCGTGCGCACCGACAGCACCAGCCGATCGGCGATCTCGGCATTGCTGTGTCCCTGCACCAACAGCTCGAGGACGTCCAGCTGTCGCGGCGTCAGGCCTGCGGGGTTGGCCCGGGTGGCCCTGTTGGGACCGCGCGGCACGGATGCCACCCCCAGTGCCGCCAGCCGCCCACGTGCGAGCGCAGCGGCCGGCATCGCACCGAGCCGATCGAGCACGTCGATGGCACCGCGAAGGTCGGACTCCCGACCCCGCTCGATGGCTGCCAGGGCGGCGTCGTAGGGCAACCCGGCATCGCCCAACCGCACCACGGCCGCCGCATGGTCGGCCACGGCGCCGGGTGCCCACGGACCCTCCGCGACGGTCGGCAGGTCCTCGGCCGCCACGCCCACCCGCCGGGCGGCAACCGCCACCTCGCCCGCCCAGCCCGGTCCGGGGCGGAGAGAGCGAACCTCGTGGGCAACGGCCGCGACGTCGACCTGGTGGCCGTGCAACCAGGCGTGCTCGAGACGCGACGCCAGCATCCACCCGGCGAACTGCTGGGCGCCCGCGCCCGTGGTCGCGGCACCTGCGGTCGCCAGCAGTTCGCCGGCATCGTCCTCTCCTCGGCGCACCGCCAAACGGGCCCGCCACAGCGACCACGCCACCGCCAACACGCCCACCGCCAGGCCATCGTCGCGAGCGGCCTCAAGCAGTCGCGCCGCCTCGTCCCATTCCCCCCGGTCGATGCGCAGGTTGGCATCCACCAGCTCGACGTTGGCCCGGAACCCGTCGAGGTCGCGGCTGCCGTCGTCCATCTCGCGAGCCGTGGCCAACCACTCGTCCGCGCGCGGACCACGGGTCAGCGCATGCGCCTCCAGGAGGTTGAGCACGGCTCGGGCGTGTGCCTCCCCGCTTCCCGATCGACGGCCCAGTTCGCAGGCCAACTCGAGCTCCGCCACCGCCTCCGAGATTCGACCGGACTCGTGCAGCAGGGCCACTCCCCGGTAGTTGTGCGCCAGCGACTCGAGGTCGAGACGACCGACGGCACGGCTCCGGGCGACTGCGCGGTCGGCGACGGCCAGGGCCCCCACCTCACCCACCAGGGCAGCCTGGGTGGCGGCCGCCACGGTCGCCTCCGCAAGCACCTCCTCGTCACCTTCGTCCCGGGCACGACGAACGGCCTCGGCCACGCGGGCAGCGGCCGCCCCGGCGTCGTTGGCCATGTAGGCCATGCGGGCGGCGGTGACCAGCGCACGCGCGGTGCCACGGCCGTCACCGAGCCGTTCGTGGCGCTGCACGGCGACGTCGGCCGCCTCGATCGCCTCGTCGAGTCTGCCAAGGCTGTAGAGGGTCCAGGCCCGTTCGTGGTCCAGGCGGGCACGTGCGTCGTCGTCGAGTCGGTGGGCATGGTCGAGGACCGCTCGCTGGATCTGGTCCGCGATCTCGTGGGCCCCGGCGTCATGTGCGACGGCGGCAGCGTGGGGGCCCAGTGCGACCAGGACGTCGACGTCGCCGGCTCCGGCCGCGAAGTGCACCAACCGGGCCGGGTCGGCGACCCCCTGGACGGGATCGCCGGGGGCCCAGTCCTCGGCCGCCAGCACGGCGGCGAGCACCCGTCGGTGGCGGAGGCGACGATCGGCCGGGCCCAACCCATCGACCACTGCGCGTCGGAGGAGTTCGTGGCGAAAGCGACACCGACCGCCGAGCACCACCAGCACACCGTGGCGTTCGGCCTCCGCAAGTGCGACGGGGTCGGCGGTCAGGCGGTCGACCAACGCCAGGTCGACCGCGCCCGGCACCACGGCCAGGGTGTGGACGAGATCACGACTCGATGCATCCAGGCGGGCCACCCGTCCCAGCACCGCGTCCCGGATGCTGGCCGGAAGGCCAGCACCCTCGTGGGCCAGGACCTCGGTCACCAGGAAGGCGTTGCCGCTCGTGGCCGACAGCACCGCCTGCACGTCGACATCACGACCGGCACCGAGCATCGCGACGGCATCGTCGGTGAGCGGGGCGGGGCGCACCCGGTGGACCGGCACGTCGACCATGCGCCCGAGGACCCGCACGAGCGGATGGGCCGGGCCCACCTCGTCATCCCGATACGTCAGGGCCAGGACTGCCGGCGTGTCCACGATCCGTCGCGCGAGCTGCCGGACGACGTCCAGCGTGGCGTCATCGGCCCAGTGGACGTCCTCCAGGACCAGAACGCTGGGACGCAGCGGGTCCATGACCAGGTCGAGCACGGCGTCGAAGATCGGTCCGGCATCACCGGATGCCAACGCGCGTCCGAGTCCATCGGCGGTCCGCGCAACGTCGTGGAACGGGGCGTGGGCCCGCGCCGTGCTGAGGTCGTCGCACCACCCCACCAGGACGTTGGCCCGGGCGCGTTCGGACGCCAGCCAGCTGCGCACGAGCGCGGTCTTCCCACTGCCTGCCTCCCCCGCCACCAGCACGACCGAACCGGCGCCGTCGGCAGCTGCATCGACGGCAGCCACCAACGTCGCCAGGTCGTCATCGCGCTCGAGCAACTCGTCCACGCGAACGACGATAGTCCTCCGCTCCGGAGCGCTCGTCGAGCGGGCACCGGTGGACGAGGACCGCGGCGGGCCTCAGCGTCGGCGCGCGCGGAAGAAGTCGCGGAGCAGGTCGCCACCCTGGTCGTCGAGCACACCGGACGTGACATCGACGCGGTGGTTGAGCCTGGGGTCGTCGACGACGTTGTCCAGCGACCCGGCGGCACCCGCCTTGGGATCGGTGGCCCCGAAGACCAGGCGCGGCAGCCGCGCCAGCACGATCGCACCCGCGCACATGTGACAGGGCTCCAGCGTCACGTACAACGTGGCCCCGTCCAGGCGCCACGAGCCCAGCACCCGGGCCGCAGCCCGTATCGCCAGCAGTTCGGCGTGGGCGGTGGGATCGAGGTCGACCTCGCGACGGTTGTGGGCGACCGCGATGACCTGGTCGTCGACCACGACGACCGCGCCGATGGGCACGTCACCATGGCCGGCAGCAGCCTGCGCCTCGGCCAGGGCCACCCGCATGAACCTGTCGTCAGTGGCCACCACGGCCACCTCCTTCCTCGACCACCCCCAGTCAAGCGCGACCGCGCGACCGGCGCCCCGAGCCGCATGTCCCCACGCTGCACCCCGACCACGCCGCGCGGGCTGTGGATGCCGTGCGGGTGGGGACCCGGGCACTGCCTACCCTCGGGCAGCCATGGCAGTCGACCCCGATCCGCACTTCCCCGGCCCTGCGGCGCTGGGGCGAGGGGTCGTGGTCGCCGACGGGGGCCAGGTCCCCGACGGCTTCCCCGTTGACGCGCTGCGGATCCGCATCGATGACGACGTCGTCGCCCATCCCTCGCCCGCTGTCGCCCGCCTGCACCTGGCATGGGTTCGCCGTGAGCCGGTGGTCATCGAACTCGCCACCGCCAACGCCACCCTGCGGGCGCCCGAGACCTCGACGGTGCACCCGTGGTTGCTGCCCCACGGCTTCACCTTCGAGCGCGAACGCCTCCACTTCCTGACGTGGGCCAACACCTACGACGCCCGCGGTGGTGCCCCGATCTGGTGGCACGGGGAGTTGGCCCGCCGGCGTGGTGGCGACCCGTCGGACGTGGCCGACGTGCGCATCGACGGCACCGACGCATGGGCGGACGGCGGACCACGGGGACCAGTGGTCGCCACGCCCGGTGCCCGACCAACGCACCTGCTGGACGGCGTCGGCCTGGTGCACCGCGAATCGATCCAGTTGGGCCGGCCTCGCCTGCTGGGCGACCCCGGGACCAGCGACACCGCGTTGGAGGCACTGGCGCCCGACCAGCAGGCAGCCGTGCGACACGAGACCGGCTCGGCCCGCATCATCGCACCGGCCGGGTCCGGCAAGACTCGTGTGCTCACGGCCCGCCTGCGCCACCTCCAGGACGACCTGCACGTCGAGCCCGCGCTGATCACCGCAGTCGCCTACAACACCCGGGCAGCCGCCGAGATGCGCACCCGCCTGGGCCAGACCGGCACGCGCACCATCCGCACCTTCCACAGTCTCGGCAAATGGGTCTGTGACCTCGACGAGCGTCGCGACGTCATCGACGAACGCCAACAACGGTCGATCCTGGACCGGTTGGTGCGCACAGGCCGGGTGCCCAACACCGATCCGTTCCAGCCCTACCTCGATGCCCTGTCGCTGGTCCGCCTGGGGCTGGTCGACCCGGTCCGTGCCGGCCTCGAACTGGAACTGGACGACTTCGACGAGACCTTCCACGAGTACCGCGCCGAACTTGCCCGGCGCCACCTGATCGACTTCGACGAGATGGTGTTCCGGGCCATCGAGATCCTGCTCAGTCGCGCCGACATCCGCGAGCAGGTCGGCCGCCAGACCACCCACCTGCTGGTCGACGAGTTCCAGGACCTGACACCGGCATTCCACCTGCTCACGCGGCTGGTCGCGGCGCCGTCCCTGCAGGTGTTCGGCGTGGGCGACGACGACCAGGTGATCTACGGCTACGCCGGCGCCGACCCGGACTACCTGATCGACTTCGCGGCGGACTTCCCCGGTGCTGGCGACCACCCGTTGACGGTCAACTACCGCTGTCCGCCGCTGGTCGTGCGCCGAGTTGCCACGCTGCTGGGCCACAACGATCGACGTGTCGACAAGGTCATCACGTCCGGCCGTGCCGGCGCCGGCGACGATGCCGACTCCATCGACGCCACGCCCGACGCCGACCTCGGGGGACCCGACGCCGACACCGATGTCGAGGTGCACGAGGTCGAGACCGGCGCCATGGCGGCGCGGACGGTCGCGATCGCCAGGGACCGCCTGGCCGCAGGCGCCGCGGCCACCGACATCGCCGTGCTGGCCCGGGTCAATGCCTCGCTGATGCCGGTGCAGGTGTCACTGGCCCTGGCCGACCTGCCCCACACGAAGGTGCTGGACGTGTCGGTCCTGCAGCGCACCGGCATCCGCACGGCGCTGGCCTACCTGCGGCTGGGACTGGACCCCGAGCGGATGACCCGCGCCGACATCATGGAGACGCTCAACCGCCCGTCGCGCAAGGTCAAGTCGGCCGTGTCCGACCACCTCCGGGGGCGACGGTTCTCGATGACCCAGGTGGCCGCGATCAGCGACATGCTGTCATCCACCCACACCGCAGCGCTGGGACGACTACCTCGACGACATCATGACGCTGTCCAACGCGATCACCGACCAGGCGAGCACGGCCGACTGCCTCCACATCATCCGCACCCGCATCGGCCTGGGGGCCGCGATGGCGACCCTGGACTCGGCCCGTTCGCGTCCCGAGGGTTCCAGTCACGGCGACGACCTCGATGCCCTGGCCCAGTTGGCCCAACTCCAACCCTCCCCACTGGAGTTCGAGGAGTGGCTGCGCACGGCGCTGGCCCTGCCGGGGGACGACGACGGCATCACGCTGTCGACCGTGCACCGCGTCAAGGGCATGGAGTGGGACCACGTCGTGGTGTACGCGGCGTCGTCGGGCCTGATGCCCCACCGCCTCGCCAGCGGTCCCCTGGACATCGAGGAGGAGCGTCGGGTCTTCCATGTCGCGGTGACACGATGCCGTGAGTCGGTTGCCGTGGTCGGCGACCGTGACGCCATGTCGCCCTTCGTCAACGAACTGCGCCGCGCGGCACCTGCCACGGCGGCCGCGGATGACACGGCCGTCACGCCCAGCGACGCCCGGATCGTGGATGGCGAGGTCCGGGCCCAGGAAGGGATCGCGATCACCACCCCGGGGTCGATCGCCGCCACGATCACCGGCATCGAGGGGCTGGGAACGCGGCGACGGGTCGCGTTGGACGTCGGCGGTGCGCGTGCCCACCTCGCCGTCGGCGCACCCGTGTGGGTCGATGGGCACCAGGCGACGTTGGCAGCCCCCGTGAAGGCTCGCGCCGTGCGGCCACCCGGTGCCGGGGACCCCACGTTGGCCGGGGTGTCGCGCCTCGACGCCCGGGTCCAGGCGCGGCGGGATCGCACCTCCGGCGTCGACCAGGCGATCGAACTGTCAACGGCGGGCCAGGCGCGCTTCGAGGCCCTGCGAAGCTGGCGCACGGACCAGGCGCGGGCCCAGGGCATGCCGCCCTACATCATCTTCAACGACAAGACCCTGACCGCGATCGCCGATGCCGCGCCGACCTCCATCGCCGAGTTGGCCGACTGCCACGGTGTCGGTCCCTCGAAGTTGGACAACTACGGCGACGACATCCTTGCCCTGCTGGAACCGTTGGCCTGAGCCCGGCCCGGACTCCCCCAGCCGGCCAACCACGCATCCAGCGCCGCGGCCACCTCGGCCCCGACATCCTCGGGCACGAAGTGGCCGGCCGCGACGGTCACCACGTCGACGTTGGGGAGATCGCGACACCAACCGCGCAGCTCGGGGGTCATGATCGGCGCCCGGCTGGGCCTCGGTGAACAGCTTCGGGACGGGCGTGGGCTGCAACCACGCTGCGTGGTCGGCAACCAGGTCGTGGACGGCGAGCACGCCCTCGATGAAGACGTGGTCCTGCAGTGGGCAGCCGTACGGCCGGGCTGCCTGGCCAGCCCATGATTGCGTTCTGGTCGCACGGGGAATGAATACGGCAGTGCGGCGATGCGTCCTCCGACGCGACAGGGGACTGCCAGCCACATCACCCATCGACAGGACTCGGTCATGAACAGGAACGCAGGCTTCGGCGGTTCCATACTCCTCATCGCAGTGGGGGCCATTCTCGCATTCGCCGTCAGCGTCGATGCGGAGGGCTTCAACCTCAACGTCATCGGCTACATCCTGATGGGAGCCGGCGCGCTCGGCGTCATCCTCACGTTGTTCTCCAACACGGCAACGCAGAAGCAGGAACACACCGAGTTCGTCAGGAAGGACGTCGACGTCGACCATCACGACGGCTGACCCACCGCTGGGCCCGGTCCTCACCGGTCACGCGGGACCTGTCACGCGGGCGCAGCTCGGTATGCCGCCAGGAACACTCGCACGGCCTCGTCGGCGTAGCGATCGAGGTCCGCATCGGCGTGGTGCGCCGGGCCCAGCGCCATCGCCTCGTTCAGCGGCGTGGACAGCACCAGCCAGTTGAACGTCTGGGCCGCGAGCATCGGGTCGGGGACATCGAGCAGCCTCCGCTCGTCCAGCGCCTCGAACCAGCCTGCGAACATCGCGAACGACTGCTGCGGCCCATTGGCGTACCACGCCCCGGCCAGCCCGGGGAACCGTTCGGCCTCACCGATCAGCATCCGGCGCAGCCGCACCAGGTCGGGCTGCATGACCAGGCGCAGGTGATGCCGCGCGAAGACCGCCAGGTCTCGCTGGAGATCGTCACTGGCCGCCATGGTGTCCACCAAGGGGTGTGGCGCTTCATGCCGTCGCCCCACCTCGGCCTCGACCATCGCCCGAAACAGGGTTTCCTTGACCTCACCCGGCCCTCCCCCGAAATGGGCGTAGACGGTCTGCTTGGACACCTCGGCAGCCGCGGCGACGTCCTCGATCGTCGTTGCCGCGAACCCGTGGTCGAGGAACAACCGATAGGCCGCGATCAGGATGGCTCGGTGCTTGCGTTGTGACGGTCCGCGCACGCCTGGTCGTCGATCCGTCGCCATCGTCACACCCATTCTGTACGGCTGCGTCCAAGTTGTGGTATAGTTCTGGACGTCAACGTCCAAAATAGCAGTGAGGAACACACGTGCCACCCACAGCGAGCATGTCCGAGACTCCCACGATCGTCACCGGCACACTGCAGGTGCCCGGCGCGACCCTGCACCACGAACTCCGCGGCGCGGGCGGCGCATTGGTCGTGCTCCACGCCGCGCCGATGGACGCACGCAGTTTCGAACCGCTTGCCGACCTCCTGGCCACCGACCACACGGTCCTGACGTCGGACCCACGAGGGATCGCGCGCAGCACCGTGGCAGACCGGCGCCAACCCGCCACGCCGGACCAGCGCGCGGACGACCTCGCCCGACTGATCGAACACGTCGATCGGGGCCCGGCGGTGGTGTTGGGGTCAAGTGGCGGTGCCGTGAGCGCGTTGGCACTGGCGGCGTCTCGACCGGCACTCGTGGCGGGCGTGATCGCCCACGAACCCCCGTTGGCGACGCTGCTGGACGACCAGGCCGCCGTTCGTGCAGCCACCGAGAAGATGATCGCGACCTACCGAGCCGGAGACCGACGCAGCTACTGGACCCAGTTCCTCGCCACCGCCGGCATCGAGATGCCGGACGAGGTCTTCGAGATGGTGTTCGGCGACACCCCGACCGGCCGTGACGCCCAGGACGAGCAGTTCGGGGTCGAGCAGATGCACATGCCCACGACCTTCTGGGAGCCACCGCTGGGTGCCCTGCGCACCGGTGGTGTCCCCATCGCGGTCGGCATCGGCACGGACTCGACCGGTCAGTTCTGCGACCGCACCGCCCAGGAGTTGGCACACGCACTGGGCATCGAGCCGACGATGTTTCCCGGCGACCACATCGGGTTCACGGATCATCCACAGGCCTTCGCCACGGCGATGCGCGCGACGATGGACACGCTCGCCCGAGGTGCCGACGACCCACACGAGGCCTGAACACCGGCTGGACCGGCGGCGCCACCCGACCCGGCCACCGGCACCCACTCATGGAGCCACACCAAAACCCGATCACCGACACCCCCACCACCGGCACGGCGCCATGGCGTGGCATTCCGCTGGATCCTGTTGGTCTGGCTGGGTGCGGCATCCCTGGCTGCCGGAGCAGCGACGCTCGGCGTCGGGATGCTGACCACCTGACCACCGGTCCCCGAACGGCGACGATGGATGGGTGGGGAGGGTTCACGGCAGACGTCGCACCGGCAGGGCACCCTGTCCGACTCCGGCCCCGACCAGTGCCACCACTGGCCACTCCCGTCGGGGCCGCCCCGGCGCCGCCCAGCGCCACCCGCAGGCACGCCGGTGCCATCCACGGCCCGCATGTCCCCGTCCCAGCCAAGGAGCCTTCGTGCGTCGACTGCGGCTGCGTCGCTGGCAGAAGGATGCACTGGACGCGTTCGAGCAGCGCGACCGCGCCGACTTCCTGGCCGTCGCGACCCCGGGTGCGGGCAAGACCACGTTCGCACTGACGGCAGTCGTCCGCGACCTCGCCAGCCACCCCCACCGCCGGGTCGTCATCGTCGCCCCCACCTCCCACCTCAAGCACCAGTGGGTCACTGCCGCCACCGAGTTCGGCCTGCACCTCGAGGACTCGTGGAGCCCCGATCGAGGCTGGCCCCACGAGTTCCACGGGACCGTGGTCACCTACCAACAGGTCGCCAGTTCACCCATCGCCATCGCCCACCACACCCTGGACGCAGCGGTGGTCTTCGACGAGATCCACCATGCCGGCGCCGACCGCGCATGGGGTGAGGCCGTGGGCACGGCATTCGGCCATGCGGCCTGGCGACTCGGCCTGTCGGGCACGCCGTTCCGCTCCGACCAGAACCCGATCCCGTTCGTCACCTACGAGTTCGACGAGGCGATCGCCGACCACGTCTACGACTACGGCGAGGCCCTGGCGGAGGGTGGCGTCGTCCGGCCGGTGTTCTTCCCGGCCTTCAACGGCCACATGGAGTGGACGACGCCCGAGGGCTTCGACGTGTCGGCGACCTTCGACGACGACCTCGACCGGACCCTGTCCAGCCAACGGTTGCGCACGGCGTTGAGCCTGGACTCCGACTGGTTGCCGACCGTGCTGGCGCAGGCTGACGAGCACCTCCAGCGGTTGCGACTGACCGACCCGCGAGCCGCCGGCCTGGTCATCGCCACCGACGTCGACCATGCCCATGGCATTGCCGACGTGATTCGTCGACGGCTCGGACGAGCGGTGGAGGTGGCCACGTCGGACGACCCCACCGCATCCGCTCGCATCGCGGAGTTCGCCGCGGCGGACAGCGACTGGATCGTGGCCGTGCGGATGGTCTCGGAAGGCGTCGACATCCCGCGGTTGCGCGTCGGGGTCTGGGCCACCACCACGGTCACCGAGCTGTTCTTCCGCCAGGCGGTCGGGCGGGTGGTGCGCTGGACACCCGGGTTGCGCCGACAGAAGGCGTTCTTCTTCCTGCCCGACGACCTGCGGCTGCGGACCCACGCCGCCGGCATCGCGCAGCGACGAACCCACAGCCTGCGACGCCGCGTCGACGACGGCCTCCAGGACGAGGTCGCCCTGGACGAGGTGGCGGCGGACCCAGGTGACCAGATGTCGCTGTTCGCGGCGATCTCGGCCACGCCCATGGCAGCCGACACACCCGACGTGGCCGGCGTGTTCGACGACGCCACCGGCGAGGACCTGATCCACGACTCGGACCTGCTCGCGGCTGCCGGGGTCGACATCGACCTGCTGCCCCCGCCGCGTCGGGTCGCCGGCGACGACCCCACCGATGCCACCGGGGTCCCACTCACGGTCGTGCGCGAGGAACTGCGCGCGGCCTGCAACGATCGCGTCCAGGTGCTGGTCAACCTGACCGGGATGGGCCACCGCGAGATCAACAGCGAACTCAACCGGGCGGCGGCGATCGACTCGGTCGACCGGGCCAGCGTCGGCCAGTTGCGCAATCGCCTGTCGGCCGCCGATCGTTGGCTCGCGTCGGCCTGACCGTCAGCATCGGACCCGCGCTTCCACGGTCGCCTTCCGCTTCGTTGCGGGACCCGCGAACGACGGCCAGTCCGGGCAGGCCTCATGCATGCGCGTCGCGCCATGGGATGACCACGCGCGCGACGGCCAGCAACCCGACAGCCAGGGCGGACAGTCCGACCCAGATGAAGTTCGAGACCGCCTGACCGAGCAACATCAGTTCGCGGAAGCCGGTGAAGGCAAGTGTGGCGGGCATTGCCCACGACACCCACCTGACGGGCACGTTGATCCGCTCCAGCGGCAGGAAGAGTCCCGAGAAGAAGATGGCCGTCAGCAACAGCAACATCGACAACTGCACGGCTTGGCTGTCGGTCCGCGCGATGGAGGCGATCATGTACCCGTAGCCGACCGACGCCAACAGGGTCAGCACCACCACGCCGACGAACTGGAGCCAGTCTGCAGGCACGGGGACACCGAACACGAGCACGATGAGCGTGGTCAGCGCGGCCGCGACCACACTGCCGAGCGCAACGTGGGCCACGGTCGTTCCGACCAGGCGCTGCCCCGTCGTGATCGGCGCGACCCGCAACACGTCGGCCGTCCCGCGCAACCGCTCCCGCACCAGGCCCAACGCCGCGAACGTGACCGCCACGTGCTGGAGCATCAGGGCCAGCAGGCCCGGCGCGTAGAAGCGGTCCAGCGTGATGGCGACGGGGAGGTCACTGACCACCTCGACGTCGAAGGGGCGGACCAACACGTCGGGGTCCGCGTCCCGCAGCATCGCCACCGACTCGTCGGCCTCGGTCAGCATGTCATCGATCTGTTCGAGGTCTGCCAGTGGCGAGGCCTGTGACAGGTTCGCCAACTGTTCGGAAGCGGTCCGAAGTGACTGCTGGACATCGTCGGTGCCGATCCCGAGCAGTGAAGCGATTCGGCTTGCCTGCTCGACCTGGTCCGCGAGTTCATCCAGGCGCGCCGCGAGGGTCTCGGCGGTGCCCAGCAGGCCGTCGATGTCATTCTCACCGACGGCGTCCTGCAACTGGGAGATGACCGCACGCGCCTGTGCCACGTCATCGGCCAGGCCGGCAGTCTGGTCCTGCACCGTGGTCAGGACCTCTGCCACGACCTGGTCGTTGATCTCGTACACGGCAGTCTCGGCCGCGACCTCGATCTGGGCCGCGGTTATTGGATCCGTGCTGCGCTTGTGGACCTCGATGACCGCACGATCCTGCGTCCCCACCTCCTCTTCGGCAGGCAGCACCACCACCAGGTCGACCTCGTCGTCGCGCAGTTGCCCAAGTGCAACCTCACGATCGGCCTCGGTGCCGACGTAGTCGATTCCGGCCACCTCCGCATCGGCCGCGAAGTCCTGGACCCGGGTCACGAGTTCGCTGTCCTGGTCACCCACCACCACCGTGGCCAGCGTCGGGAAGTCCTGGTTGTAGCCGAGCCCGAACACGAACAGGATCAGGAACGGACCCAACACCAGCGACAACAGCAACCACGGTTGCCGGAGGGTCGTGACCAGTTCGCGCCGGATGAACGCGAAGGGCCGGATCAACAGGTCACGAAGCATCGGAGCCACCCTTGTCGGAATCGGCTGGTGCGGGCTGGGCCGGGGCATCACCGGGGTCGGCGGCGCCACCGGGGCCGTTGTGATCAGAGCCAGCGCCGGCCGGGTGAGTGCGGTGGCGGACCAGCCCCGGACCGGACCCATCGCCACGGCCCTCGCGGTGCTCGCGGACCAGCCTGACGAACACGGTGTCGAATGAGGGGTTGTGGGGCGCCACGGCTGCTGACCGGTGACCTCCCTCCTGCAACACGTCGCGCAGCTTCGCCGAAACCTGGTCGCTGTCTTCCACCAGCAGCAGCAACCCGCCCTGGGCGGTTCGTTGTTGCACACCGATGACGCCCGCGACGCCGAGCAACTCGCCCACGGGCACTGGTTGGTCAGAAGCCACCTCCACGAGGTCGCCGCCGAATGCCTCCCGCCGCATGTCCTCGGGTGTGGCCACCCGCAGGACGTGCCCGTCGACGACCAGGCCGACCAGGTCACACTGGTCAGCCTCGGTCACGTACTGGGTCGTGACGATGAGCGTGTTGCCCGCGCGACGCAGTTCCCCGAAATGGTCCCATAGCTGTTCGCGCAGCAGCGGGTCGATGCCGGCGGTCGGTTCATCCAGGATGAGCAGGTCAGGCTCGTGCACCAGCGCGGCGGCGATCGCGAGGCGTCGCTGCTCGCCAGTGGATGCGTCGCGCAACCGAACCCGCCGGCGGTCGGCGAGGTCGAGCAACTCCAACAGGTCATCGATGCGGTCACGCGCGTCTCGGGCGCCCTGCCCGGGCACGTACCGCCCACGCCACGGGAGGCCGTACAGGGAGGCCATGAACTGGAGGTTGTGTTGCAACGACAACTCGGGATCGAGAGCAGACTCCTGGGGCAGGAATCCGATGCGCTCGCGTTCGTCGGTGCTGAAGGACTGCGGGTCGACACCAAGGACCTCCAACGAACCGGACTGGCGACGAAGCAACCCAAGGATCATGCGCACCATCGTGGTCTTGCCCGATCCGCTTGGCCCCACCAGGCCGAAGATGCATCCGGACGGCACCTGCAACGTCATGTTCGACACGCCACGACCACCGCCGAACAGGTGCTCGACCTGGCGCGCCCGGACCATGTCGTGGCCCGGCTGGACGTTGGCGTCATCAGGCTCGGGGCTGGCGTCATCAGGCTCGGGGCTGGCGTCATCAGGGGCGGTGGCGGCACCATCCGGGGCAGAGCGCGCAGGAGACGAAGAGTCAGCAGCCATCCACAACCCGTCTGTCGAAGTCACTCCCCCGGCGGGTCTGATGTTGGTGTGCCCCCGCCCCTGACGCCACCGACGAACGGACACGGTCGTCGCGGCCCCCCGGTCGATGCAGCCACCCGGTCGACACGGACACCGATCGCTGCCCCTGAGCCCAGGTGGCGGGACTCGGGGGCGTCTGGGGCATCCCCCCGGTACGACGGCACCCCTGGGACTGGTTGACTGGGCCCCATGACCGCTCCCACCATCGCCGTGCGCGACCTCACGATGAAGTTCGACGACGTGACGGCGTTGGACGGCCTCACGCTGGAGACCCCACCCGGGGTCACCGGCCTGGTCGGCGCCAACGGGGCTGGCAAGACGACACTGATGCGGATCCTGCTGGGGCTCGAGCATCCCACGAGCGGCCAGGTTGCGATCCACGGGCTGGACGTCGCCACGGATCCGATGGCCGTGCGGCAACGGGTCGGGTGGATGCCGGAGGGCGACTGCCTCCCAAAGGACATCGCCGCCGCCGAGTTCGTGGCCCACTCGGCACGCCTGGCCGGCCTCCCGCCACGGGCCGCCCGCCTGCGTGCGTCGGAGACGCTGTTCCTGGTCGGACTGGAGGAGGAGCGCTTCCGTCCGATCGGGGACTTCTCGACCGGGATGACCCAGCGCGTCAAGTTGGCCCAGGCCATCGTGCACGACCCCGACCTGGTGCTGCTCGACGAACCGGCGTCCGGCCTGGATCCCGATGGTCGCATCGAGATGCTGGCGCTGGTGCGCCGACTCGGCGAGTTCGGCATCGACGTGTTGATCTCGTCACACGTGCTCAACGACATCACGGCGACGTCGTCGTGGGTCGTGCTGCTCGACCACGGCACGCTGCTGCGCAACGGGCCGGTCACGCCCGACCGCGCCACCGGCACCGTGCTGGTCGAGGTGCTCGAACGACCGGCAGAACTGGCCGATCACCTCGCCGCCCGCGGGATGACGGTGGCCGTGGACGGGGTCCGAGTCGTCGTCGGCCCCGGTGGTGACGACCTCGAACCGGCGATCGTGGAGGCGGCCGCGGCGACCGGGACCGGGCTGGTGCGCATGACCCGGGACGTGTCGACGCTCGAGGACGAGTTCCTCGAGGCCGATGCCCAACGGCGCGCCACCACCCCTGCCCCCGGCCACCCGCCCACCGCTGCCCCGTCCGGACCCGCTGCCCCGTCCGGACCCGCTGCCCCGTCCGGACCTGTTGTCCCGTCCGGGCGTGCCTCATCGCGCCCCTCCCCGCCGGCGCCCCCGGCGGGGAGGCCTGGCCCCACCTCGCCACCCGCGTCATCGCCCCCCGCCCCACCGGCGGCGCCGCCACCTCACTTCGACGGGGACGGGGGTGCGCCGTGAACGACGACGCCATCATCGTCGACCGCGGCTACCGCACCTGGGACGGCGAGCGCGGTGGCATCGGCACGATCCGCTGGGCGATCACGGTCGATGCGCTGCGCCGTGCCTTCGGGCTGGGCCGTCGCGCCCGCGCCAAGATCTTCCCGTGGGCCATGCTCGCCCTGGCCAGCCTCATCGCCCTGGTCGTCACCGGTCTGTACGTCGCCGCCGGCGTCGTGGCCGGCGGACTGCCGCCCGAGCTGCTCGCCGAGTTGCCCGGCCATGCCGAACTGTTCAGCTGGTACTCGGCCATCGCGCTGGTGTTCGTGGCGGCGGTCGGTCCCGGCATGCTGATCCCGGAACGACGCGACGGCACGCTCGGCCTGGTGCTGTCACGGCCGCTGTCGGTCAACGACTACCTGATGGCCAAGGGATTGGCCTACGTCCTGGTCGTCGGCTCGATCCAGGTCGTGCCGCAACTGGTGCTGTGGATCGGTCGTGCCGCAGTCGCAACCGATGCCCTGGCCTATGTCAGCGATGCCGGCCCGGTGCTGTGGCAGGTCCCGCTGGTGGCCATGGGCACGCTGCTGGCCCAGGGCGCGGTCATGGTCGTGGCCGCGACGTGGATCAACCGTCCGGGCATTGCCGCCGCCGCCTTCCTGGGCGTGTGGGCGGCGATCGCACCGATCATGGGCGAGTTGTCGCTGCTCGACGTCCCGGGAGCGCGATTCCTGGCACTGCTCAACATCAACGAGCATGCCTCGATCGTGGGCAACTGGGTCTTCGGCGAACCCCAGGGCATCACCTCGATGCGCAGCGCCGGGTTCGCGCCGTGGCTGTCGGCCGTGATCATCGTGGTGCTGGCAACCGGTGCCGCCGTCATGGTCCAGCGTCGCTACCGGAGCCTGGCATGAGCGATCCCCAGCCTCCGGTGCCCGACGATGCCACGGTGGTCATCGACGGCGTCAGCAAGTGGTTCGGCAACAAGGTGGCGGTCTCGGACGTGACGGTGGCCTTCGGCCCCGGCGTGACCGGCCTGCTGGGCCCCAACGGCGCCGGCAAGACCACGCTGCTGCGACTGGTCGTGGGGATGCAGCACCCGTCCCGCGGCACGATCACGGTGTTGGGTCGAGACGTCGGGCAGGACCCGTCGGTGCAGCGCGACCTCGCCCTGGTCCCCGAGGCACCCAACGTGCACGCCCACCTCACCGCCCGGCAGTTCGTGAGGTTGGCCGCCAACCTCCACGGACTCGACCAGCCCGGCGACGCCACCCAGCAGGCACTCGAGACCGTCGAGTTGACCGAGGCCGCGGACCGGAAACTGGGCACCTTCTCCAAGGGCATGCGGCAGCGCGCCAAGGTCGCGTCCGCGCTGGTGCTCGACCCGCAGGTGCTGATCCTGGACGAACCGCTCAACGGTGCCGACCCGGTCCAACGTGCAGCACTGATCCGCCTGTTCACGACGCTGGGCGACCGTGGGCACACCGTCATCGTGTCGTCACACGTGCTGGCCGAGGTCGACCGCATGGCCGATCGCATCGTCGCCATGGTCGACGGCAGGTTGGCCGCGATCGGCGGGGTACGGGCGTTGCGGGCCGCGATCACCGACCGTCCTCGCCAGTTGGTGATGGAGGCAGATCGCCCCCAGGTGCTGGCCGCGGCGTTGTTGCGTGCGGGCATCGTGCGCGGTGTGGACGTGGAGGGAACCCGGTTGGCGGTGCGCACCGACGATGCCGGTGCGCTGGCGCGGGCGTTGCCGCAACTCGCCCGCGACGCCGACGCCCGCCTGCGCCACGTGGAGGTCGTCGACGAGACGCTCGACTCCATCTTCCGCGACATCGCCGGGGGGGCATAGCCATGTCGACCCTGATCGCGCACCTGCTCCGGGCCCGCCTGCGTGGCTGGCGACTCGTGGGCGCCACGGCACTGGTGTTGTTCCAACCGGTCGTGGCCATGCTGGGCATCGTGACCGGCCCGTCGATCTCGGGCGACCTGGCGGCCGAGCGCCTGATGACCGCCATGGCCGGCACCGGGGTGTTCCTCGGGACCGCCATGGTGGTGATGTCGGCCTCGACCCTGCGCGACGAACGCGACGACCAGACGATCGGCTACCTGGCACTGACGCCGCTGCCACGCTGGCAGTTGGCGGTGTCCACCGAGGTGGCTGCGGTCGTGGCATGCATGGCGCTGGCGGTGGTCTCGAGCCTGGGTGTCACCATCGTCGGCCTTGCCGTGGGCGCCCCCTGGGTCGGCCTGGGCTCACTGGCCTACACCATCCCGGCAGCCATCGGCTACGGCTCGGTCAGTGCGCTGGTCGGCTACCTCGCGCCGCGTGGGCTGCTCACGATGCTGTTCTACGTGTTCGTCTGGGAGGGCCTGGCCGGCACGCTGGTCCCACTGGCAGGCAACACCTCCATCCAACGCATCAGCCTGTCGGTGTGGGGGTCGGTGGCCGACCTGCCACAACTGGGCAACGACATCATGGCCCCGATCGTGGCTGGTGCCGGCGGCGGCATGGCCAAGTTGCTCGTCACCGCGGCCGTGGCCACGATCATCCTGTGGCAGTGGCTGCTGCGCCGCGACCTGGTCTGAATCGGCCGAATCCCACCTCCGACCTCCTCACCCCTCAGCCCTTCGGCCACCGGGCGTCAAACCGACCGCATACCGTCGGATCCACGCCCACTGCGGACTCCGTGGAGACGTGACCCGGTCGGAGTGGCAGTGGATGCTGCGCCGCGACCTGGTCTGAATCGGCCGAGATGCCGGGATGCAGGTCGTCGCGTACGGTGGCGGGCATGAAGATCATTCTCTCCCCTGCCAAGCGCCTCGACGAGGGCGACCACCCCGTCGCGGCATCCTCGAAGCCACGCTTCGAGGCCGACACCGCCGAACTCGTGGCCATCGCCAAGGACCTCGAGGTCGCCGACCTCACCGACCTGATGTCGATCTCGGAGGACCTCGCGATCCTCAACGTCGAGCGCTTCCGCGCCTTCGACGACGCGCCCACCCACCCCGCGATGTTCCTGTTCGCAGGTGACACGTACCGAGGCCTGGACGCCACCTCGATGGACGGCGACACGATCGGTCGAGCCCAGCAGTCGATCCGGATCCTCTCGGGGCTCTACGGCATGCTGCGGCCGCTGGACGCGATGAAGCCCTACCGACTCGAGATGGGCACGAAACTCAGCACCGACCGCGGCGACACCCTCTACGACTTCTGGGGCACCAAGGTGGGCGAGGCGCTGGCCGACGAACTCGACGAGGGCGAAGTCATCGTCAACGGCGCTTCCAAGGAGTACGTGACCGTGCTGCAGGCCCAGCGGCTGCGCCTGCCCATGGTCGACGTGCGCTTCGAGAACCTGCGCAACGGCAACTGGCGCGTGTTCGGCATGCTGGCCAAGCCCGCCCGCGGCGCGCTGGCACGGTGGATCGCCGAGCACGATCCGGCAACGGTCGCGGACCTGCACGAGTTCGACTCGCTGGGCTACCAGGTGCAGCCCGACCGCAGCGACGACCGCCACCTGGTGTTCCGCAGCCGCGACTGACCTCCTGCTGCGCTGACCTCGACCCGCGCTGACGTGGGCCTGCGCTGACCTCGGCCCGCGCTGACCTCGGCCCGCGCTGACCTCCGCATCGCCTGGCAACCCGGGATCGGGACACGGCTGCGCCCGTGTGACCGGGATCCGCATTCGGACCGGCCACACGGGCGACAGTGTCAGGGTCGTGTCCGACTCAGGCGTCGGGTGTTGCCTCGTCACCGGGGGTGGCGGCGTCGACGTCATCCATCGGGCCACCCGCGCCATCCTGGCCACCGGGGCCGCCACGGCCATGCCCGCCGTTGCCGAACGGGCCGCCGCGACCACGCAGGACACCCGCCTCAGCCAGCTCAGCCATGGCATCGGCCTGCTCCTGGGTCAGCGTGCCGTCCTCGACCGCGGCATCCAGTCGCTCCTGGCGGGCGGCTGCACGCTCGGCCTGCCGAGCAGCCTGCCGCTCCTCGGTCACGGTGGTCAGCGCCGCGGCGACCTCGTCCTTGTCGATGCCCAGTTCCTCGGCCAGCGCCGCAGCCATCTCGTCGAGCTCAGCAGCACGACGGGCCTCGTGCTCCGCGGCACGGTCGACTTCGCTGCTGGACTCATCGGTGCCCTGCTCGGTCGCATCGTCGGTCGCCGCGCCGGCATCCTCCTGCGCCAGGACGGGCACGGCCGCGAGTCCGATCGCGCCGGTGGCTGCCATCGCTGCCAGTGTCTTCGTGTACCTCATGGCCTGGTCTCCTTGGGGTCGATGTCCAGGTTGCATCCGCAAGTGTCACGTCCGACCCTGTGAAACCGATGAAGACCTGCTGAGAGTTCTGCAGGAGTACGCCCGGGCCACGCAGCGGTTGGCTGCTCAACCTGCTCAGACCAGCCAGCGGCCGTCGCGCATCAGCTCGCGACCAGCGATCTCGTTCCCCGGGCGCACCGACCGACCGGCAAGGAGGACACGCGACATACTCCTTCGCGGCCGTCGTCCTGGGTGCATGGGGCTAGATCTGGAGGGGCCGAGGGGCGCGCTGCTCACGAAACATCCCGGCCTCGGGCGTCCAGGTGTGTTCGACGCGGTCGACGCTGACGTGGATGACGGCAAGGCGACCGGCGTCGCGCGCCCGCTCGAGTGCCGGTCCGAGCTGGTCGGGGTGGTCGACGAACTCGCCCCAGGCACCCAGACCTCGGGCGACGAGGTCGTAGCGCACGGGCTCGGCCCGCACGCCGCTGCTCATTTCTCGCAGCGACCGGATCGCCACGCTCGGCCGACCCGCCTGGTGCACCGTGTCCCCGTGTGCCTCGACCGACCCGTCAGCGCCGCCACTGCCGTCCCCCGTGGCTGCGCGGGCCTCGTCGTGCGGCTCGATCCCGCCACGGCCGTTGCCGGTCACGTCCGCCGGCACCTGCCCGCGGCCGGCCACTTCGTCCGCTGGCGCACCCTCGGCCCCGTGCTGGGCCTCGGAGCCGGCAGCATCGCCACCTGCGCGAGCTCGTCGGCCACCTCGTCGTCCGCGCGCGCGTCGACGTGTCGACGCTCCTGCGGCGGCACCGTCGTGGTCGCCGCCGGTCCCGTCCCGTTGCCGGCCCCGTCGTTGCCGGCACCGTCGACGGCAGCGTGCTCATCGTCATCGAATCCGGCCGTGCCGTCGGGGTCGGCGAGACGATCGAGCCCTCGGTCGCTGCCCGCGGTTGCGTCCACGGGACCGGCGTACCCGTCGACCAACACCACCGCGACGAAGGGCAGGTCGTGCTCCAGCGACGTCGGCAGTTCACCCAACTGCCGGGCGAAGGCGCCGTCGCCCATGATGGCGCACACCATGCGGTCGGGCGCCGCCAGGCGGGCGCCCATGGCCTGGCCGACACCGCCCCCGGTCAACTCCAACGAGCCGACCCCGAACTGTGCGCGCGGGTGCATGGCAGGGATGTGGAACTGGCCCCAGCGCCGGGTGTGGCCGCCGTCGAACACCCACAGGGTGTCGTCGGGCATCGCCAGCCGTGTCGCCACGACCGCCGCGGCCGGGTGGATGGGTGTGCGATCTGCCTCCACGAGTGGCTCGTTGAGGTTGGCGCGGCCACGACGCACGGCCGACCGCAGGTCGCCCAGCATGTGGCGACGCGGCACGGTGTCACGGGGCTCGAGCGCGTCGAGCTGGTCAAGGACTTCGTCGAGCACCGTGGCGATGTCCCCGACGATGGCCAGGTCGACGGCGCGGCTGCGCCCGATCGCCGCTGCGTCGATGTCGACCTGGATGATGGCCTGGTCCTGGGCCGTGCCCCAGTGCGGCGGTTGTCCCCACCAGTCCGACTCGCCCAGGTCGGTGCCGAGCACCATGACGACGTCGGCGTCGTTGCGCAGGTCGTCGACGACCCCTGGGTGGGTCGGTGGGATCACGTGGAGGTCGTCCTCGGCGATGACCCCACGGGCGCCCCAGGTGGTCGTCACGCCGGCATCCAGCGTCGCGACCAGCCGTCGAACCTGGTCCTCGGCCTGGCTGTGGAGCACGCCCCGGCCCAGGTGCAGGACGGGCAGCCGGGCGCGAATCAGCATGCCGACGGCGGCCGCAGCGGCGCCTGGCCGGCCAGCCGTGCGCCACCAGTCCGAATCCTCCAGCACTGATCGGACCGGCGGGTCGGGTCGCCTGGCCGGACCGGTCAGCACCGACGTCGGAACATCGAGGTGGACGACCCCGGGACCGCCCTGCCACAGGGCTCGCATGGCGGCTCCGCCCAGTTCGGCCAGGCGATGTCCGGAGGGGACCCGGGCCGACCACTTCACCAGGCTCGAGGTGACGGCCGCGTTGTCGAGACCAGCGACGATGCCATCACGATTCGGTCCCGTCACGCCCGTCCGACGGGACGAGCTGATCACGAGCACGCGGTCCCCGGACTGCTGCGCGTCCGCGATCGCCGGCAGGGCATGGGCCAGGCCCGACGCCGATGCCAGCAGGGCGACACCGGGACGTCCGGTGAGGTGCGACCACGCCGCCGCCATGTGCACGGCCGCTGTCTCGGTCGAGGGGGCGACGCGCCGCACCCCATGATCGTCCAGCGCGACCGCCAGATCGCCGAACGATGCGTCGAGCACGCCGGTCACGACGTCGACGCCATGCGCGGCCAGCAGTTGCGCAAGGACGGCACTGCCGGTGCTCGTGGAAGGCATGCCTTGATTCCAGGGTCGGGGAGCGCCGAGTCTATGACCTGCGGGTCCGGTGACCGATGGACCCGAACCGCACGGGCCTGCCTTCCGAGGCGATCTACGCGGTCGACTGGGCGTTCCTGGTGGCCCGACGGACCGCTGGGACATCGGATTCACCGAGCCGACCGGCGGTCGTGTCGCAATCGGCTCGACCGCACCCGTTCACATGCCTGTCACACAACGCGGGTACTCATGCGTCATCGGCGCGACGCCACGACCGACCGGTCGTGCCCAACGATCCCGCCAGAACACTGACGCTGCGATGCAGACAGGAGCCACATGGCGACCCTGACCATCGGAACCACCGTCGACGAGGTGCTCGCCCTGGTCGACGAACTCGACGAGATCACCCACGCCGGCCACGACCTGCGCACGCTCGCGTACCGGGCTGCGGCGTTGGCACTGGCCGAGGATGCCGACGCAGAACTGGTCGTGGCCACGTTCCTGCACGACATCGGTCGCGTCCGGTACCTCGCCAAGGCCGCCCCCGGCATCCCGCACGAAGAAGTCGGCCGACGCTTCGTCGCGGCACGCTTCTCGGACCGGTGCGCGTGGCTGGTCAAGCAGCACGTGGTGGCCCAGCGCTACCTGGCCACCGTCGACCCGGACCACCAGGGCACCCTCACCGGTCCGCAGCGAACCGCCCTGCGCAAGGCCGGTGGCAAACTGTCGAAGCAGCGCACGCTGCGGTTCGAGTCGCAGGAGTTCACGGCCGACGCGGTGCGACTGCGCCGGTGGTCGGACCGCGCCGTCACCGAATCCGTGGCCGCTCCGACGTTCGCGCAACTGGCAGACGCGCTCGAGTCCGCCTGGGTGCGCTGACCCGACCTCGGGTCATCACCGGATCGAGGTCACACCGGGCTGTTGACCGAACCGCCCGACGACGGCGAGCTTGGCGGTGGCACGCCCTGGGGTCCCGGCGCACCACCGTTGCCGCCACTCCATCCACCGGCACCGGGGCCGGGGGAACCCTGGGCGCCGCGGGCGAGGTTGGCGAACTTGGTGAGGTGGCCGACGAAGGCCATCTTCACGGTCTTGGTGTCACCATTGCGATGCTTGGAGATGATGAGTTCGGCGATGCCCTTGTCCATCGTGTCCTCGTGGTAGACCTCATCGCGGTAGATGAAGGCCACGATGTCGGCGTCCTGCTCGACTGATCCGGATTCACGCAGGTCGGCGAGCATCGGCCGCTTGTCCTGGCGCATCTCGGGCGAGCGGTTGAGCTGGGACAGGGCGATGACGGGGACGTTGAGTTCCTTGGCCAGCATCTTGAGGCCTCGCGAGATCTCGGCGACCTCCTGTTGGCGATTGTCGACGCGACGATGCGACTGCATCAACTGCAGGTAGTCGACGATGATCAGTTCAAGGCCGTGCCGTTGCTTGATGCGACGGCTCTTGGCCATGATCTCCATGAGGTTGATCGAGGGCGTGTCGTCGATGAACAGGGGCGCATCCGACAGCGCACCCAGCGCATCGGCCAGCCGCAGCCAGTCACTGTCCTCGAGCTTGCCGGTCTTGATCTTCTGCGAGTCGATCGAGCCCTCCGAGGACAGGAGGCGCATGACGATCTCCTGCTTGGACATCTCCAGGGAGAAGAAGACGACTGGCTTGTTCAGGCTGGCGGTGACGTAGTGGGCCATGGACAGCACCAACGACGACTTGCCCATTGCCGGTCGTGCCGCCAGCACGATCAGGTTCTGCGGTTGGAACCCGGCCGTGATGCGGTCCAGGTCGGTGAACCCGGTCGCCAGCCCGGTGACGTCGTCACCCTGCTGCGCCCGCTCCTCGATCATGGCGTAGGACTCGTTGAGCAGGTCCTTGAGTTGGGACGCCTCGTTGCGTGCGCCCTGGTCAGACACCTCGAACATGCGTGACTCGGCCTCGGACACGGCCAGGACGGGGTCATCGGTGGGTTCGTAGCCCAGCCGGACGATGTCGGTGCCGGCCTCGATGAGACGACGCAGCATCGCCTTGTCGCGGACGATCTGGGCATAGAAGGTGGCGTTGGCGGCTGTCGGCGTGGCCGACACGAGCTCGTGGATCGCGGGCGCACCGCCGACCTCGTCGAGGCGCGACGTCCCGGCGAGGTGGTCGAGCAGGGTCACCGGGTCCAGGGCGCGATTGCCGGCCATCACCTCCTGGATGGCTTCGTACACCGTGGCGTGGGCACCGCGGTAGAAGTCCTCGGCCTTGAGCAGTTCCATGACCTCGACTGCGGCCGAGCGCGACAGCAGGCACGCGCCGAGCACGGACACCTCGGCGTCCAGCGAGTGCGGCGGGATGCGATCGAACGCACGCGTGGTCCCCTGTCCCCGGCCACCACCACCGCCGGCCCCGTCATCGGCGGGCTCGAACGGGGGTGGGATTGGCTGGTCGGACATCGGTCCTCCGGGTCATGCTGGCCGAGCGTGGCGTGCGGATCGTGCGGATCGTGCGGATCGTGCGGATCGTGCGGATCGTGCGGATCGTGCGGATCGTGCGGATCGTGCGGATCGTGCCAGTGTGCAGGACGGGCGTCGCCCCATGTGGAGCGACGCCCGACCAGTGATGCTGCAGGGTGTGTGGGACTCAGGCGTCGGCGGGCTCGTCGTCGCCACCTGCGTCGTCGCCATGCGCGTCGCCAGTGCGTCGTCGCCAGTTGCGTCAGCGGCCTCGGCGTCAGCTGCCTCGGCGTCCGCGGCGTCGAGTTCGGCGGCTGCGGCCAGGGCCTCGGCCTCCAGGCGCGCCAGCTCGTCGTCGGCATCGTCTGCCGGGGCGTCGGCACTGGTGTCGGCATCGTCACTCTCGACGACCTCGCCGGGCAGCGGTGCAACCTCGGGCTCTGCGATCTGGCCCGCGATGACGACGCCCTCTTCGTCCACGACGTCGATGACGACGGTGGCCATCACCTGCGGGTGCACCTGGACCGGGACCTCGTAGCTGCCGATCTCCTTGATGGAGCCCTTGAGGTCGATGCGCTTGCGCTCGATGTCGTGGCCGCGCTCCTTGAGGACGCGGTGCACGTCGTTGACCGTGACCGACCCGTAGAGGTGGCCGCGCTCGTCGACGCGTGCCGGGATCCGCAGCGTGCGGTTCTCGAGCGTCGTGCGGTGCTCCACGGCCTGGTCCAGGGTCTGGGCCTCGACGACCTTGCGCGACCGGGTCAACGCCTCGGCTTCCTTCATGCCGCCCTTGGTGGCCAGGATCGCCATGCCGCGGGGCAACAGGAAGTTGCGGCCGTAGCCGTTGGCGACGTCGACGACGTCACCGGCCAGACCGAGATTGTCGACTTCTTGCTTGAGAATGACCTTCATGTCTACGAACCTCGCTCAGTTGCCCACGTTGGGGATCATCGCCATCTCGCGGGCGTTCTTGACGGCCTCGGCGAGCTTGGACTGGTGCTGCTGGCAAGCCCCCGACGTGCGACGCGGCTTGATGCGCCCACGGTCGGTGACGTAGGACTTCAGCAGTGCCAGGTCCTTGTAGTCGATGTACTCGATGCCCTGCTGGCACAGCGAGCACGGCTTGGTGCGGACGGGCTTGCCCTTGACGGGCTTCTTCTTGGCCATGGGGTGATGCTCCTTGGATGCTGCGCGCTCTGTGGGCGCGTTGAAGCGGTGTGTTCAGTGGTGCACACGTCGCGCAGTTCGCTGGCGCGTGCACGTCGGCGCGTGGTCAGGACGCCACGGCAACGGGGGGTCTAGAAGGGGACGTCTTCGTCGCTGGGCGCCGGAGGTGCCGAGTTGCCGAAGCTGGACCCGCCACCGCCGCCACCGCTCGAGCTGGTCGCCTTGTTCACGCTCGCACGTGCCCAACGCAACGACGGAGCGACCTCGTCGGCCTCGATCTCGGTGATCCACTTGGTCTGGCCGGACTGGTCCTCGTAGGAACGAACCCGGATGCGGCCGATGACGATGATGCGGTCACCCTTGTGCAGCGACTCGGCGACGTTCTCGGCCATGTCACGCCAGCAGTTGACGCGCATGAACGTCGTCTCCTCCTGGTCGTTGCCGGACCGGTCCTTGTAGCGCCGGTTGGAGGCAACCGTGAAGTTGGCGACCGCGGCACCGGACGGCGTGAACCGGAGTTCCGGGTCGTCGGTGAGGTTGCCGATCATCGTGGCGATGTTGGATTCGAAGGCCATCTGTGCTCCTGACGGAATCGAGACGAGGTGGAGGGCGGTGTCAGCTGCCGGCGTCGGGTCCACCGTGCCACATCGGTGTGACGCCCGGTCGGGGACATCACGCCGAACGGGCGCAGGGGGGACTCAGGCGCGGTGCACGCGCAGTTCCGGGCGAACGGTCTTGAACCGCCACACGTCGTCGTTGATCTTGAGTCGACGCTGGGTCTCGGCGACACCGTCAGGTGTACCGACGTGATCGACGATGGCGTACCAGGCGTGGTCGCGCTTGTGGATGAGGTGGTGCAGCTTGCGCTTGCCCCACCAGGCGTCGTCGCGAACCTCGCCGCCGTTGTCGACGAACAACTGCTTCACGTCGTCGAACAGTGCGAGTGCCGCCTCCTCCTCGAGGAGGTCGGACAGAATGACCATGGTTTCATAGTGGCGCACGGGCACCTCCTGTGGGCCGTTGGGCCTCCCCGGGCGCGTGGTGTTGGCCACGCCGGTGGAGGCAGGAGTGCGAATCTTGAATTGTCCGGGTTCGCATGCACGACACGACCGGCGGTCTTGCCACGAGGGACGAGAAGCGAAGGACGCGGGTGCACGAACCGGGTTGTGCCGCAGTGGGCACCGTGCAACGGTACCGGCCACGCCTCGATCCTGCAGTCCGCGTGCTGCGCGGACGCGCGGCGGCCCTGCTGGCCCCCCACCGCGTGTCTCGCCTCGAGCGACAGTTCCCGCCACCGCACGCGTCGGCGGGACGCCCGGGCCGGATTGTCGCTGTGGGGCGAGACGGACCACGTGTGTCAGTCGAGGTGGCGAAGGCGGGGCCAGGTGTGCGCCCATGTGCCACGAAGGTCGCGGCACACCACGATCGGGGCCCCCTCGACCTCGTTGTCAACCGGGAACGAGAAACGCACCTGGCTGACCTCCCGGCAGGACCCGAAGTGCTCGGCCAGGCGATCGGCGTCCAACCGAATCGCCACGACCGTGGCGCTGGCGTCGGTCGGACGGCGCCAGTCGGCGTAGCTGTTGTGCCCCGAGTAGGGCGGCGGGAGACCAAGGGCGGGCCCGTACCGGTCCAGCGCACCGGCTTCACCGTAGGAGCCGGTCAGCAACACCACGTCCTCGCGTTCCCGGGGTGGCAGCGTCGCCACGACCTCGGCAACCTGCGCGGTCAGCTCCGGCCAGCCGATGGTTTCGACCAGCGTGTCGTTGAGCGCGGGGATGGGTGTGGCCACCACCGTTCGCGCAGCCAGCAGCGGCAGCGCCAGCAGTGCACCCGTGGCGACATGGAGGGTGAGGAGTCCGGTCGTGCGGTGGCGTCGAGCATCGACGGAGGACCAGGCGACCGCCCCTGCGACCGTGAGCGCCGCGGCCAGTGGCAACGGGTAGTAGGGGCGGCCACCCGACACCATGGTCAGCCCCAGTGCCGCGAGGTAGGCCCAGGCGAGCGGCTGCACCCACCGGCCCGGTCCCTGCCACATCCATCGGACGCCGGCGATCGCCAACGGGATCATGAGCGGTCCCAGCATCACCAGCTGCAGCGGCAGCAGGGTTGCGCGGTTCTCCCCGCCGATGCGGTCCGACAGGGCGGCGGCCATCTCGACCTGCGGCCACCCGTTCGCCGCCTGCCACACCAGGGTCGGGGCGGCGATCGCCAGCGCGACGGTCCCGCCGGCAACCAGCCACGGCGACGCCAGCAGGTCCCACCGACGTCCCACGCCGAGCGCGACCAGCACCGCCACGGTGAGCAGGACCACCAGGTGCTTGTTCCACAGCGCCACGCCAGCCACGACGCCGTACAGGACCCACCAGCGCGGATCGCCGGTCCGCAACAGCCGCGCGACCACCAGGATCAGGGCGAGCCAGAACGCGAAGTCGAACGTGGCAGTCGACAGCAGGTGCCCGGCGGCGAGCACGAAGCCGGCGCCGCCAACTGCCACGGCCGACCACACCTGCGCACGGGCAGCGCCGCCGAATTCGCGCGCCAGCGCCCCGGCCAACACAGCTGTCGCACCGGTGGCCAGCGCCGGGACCACCCGCAGCGCCCACGGCGACGCCCCCAACAGCGCTGACTGCACGCGCGCGAGCGCGGGCACGAATGGAGGCTGGTCCACGAATCCGAAGGCAAGGTGCTGCCCCGCCTCCAGGAAGTACAACTCGTCACGGTGGAACCCGTAGCGGTTCGCGACCAGGAGCAGGCCCGCAGCCACCACGCCGGCGACCAGGAACAGCCGGTGCCACTCGAGTGGCGGCAACTCCATCGTCGGCTTCGACTCACGAGCCATGGTCGAACCCTCCGTCGATGGTCCGCACGTGTCTCGCGGTGCCCTCGTGCGGCTTCATGGCGGTCCCCACGAGCAACCCTGCCGTCGGAGCGCTCAGGTGAAGCGGGCCAGGAAGTACCGCCGCTTGCCGACCCGCAGGACCAGCGTGGTCGGGGACGCCAGGTCGTCGCGCGTCACGACTCGGCGGTCGTCGGACACGACCGTGTTGTTGAGGCGGACCGCGCCCTGGCGCACCTGCTGACGGGCCTGCCCATTGGACTTGGTCGCACCCACCTCGGTCAGCAGTGTCAGCAGGCCGATGCCCTCGTCCAGGCGGCCGGCGTCCACCTCGATGTGGGGTGCAGCCGAGAAGACGTCGGCCAACACCGCATCGTCCATGCCGACGAACGGGGCGTCACCGAACAACACCGTGGTGGCCTGCTCGGCGCTGGCGACACCCTGGTCACCGTGGATGATCCGGGTTGCCTCACGGGCAAGCAGGGTCTGTGCGACCCGGGCCGACGGGTCGCGGCCATGCTCGGTCGCGACCTCCTCGATCCGGTCGAGTTCCAGGAACGTGAACAACTTGAGGAACCGGACGGCGTCCTCGTCGGTGGCGTTCATCCAGTACTGGTAGTAGCGGTACGGCGACGTCAACTCAGGATCAAGCCACACCGCGTTGCCGGCCGACTTGCCGAACTTCTGGCCGTCCGAGGTCGTCAGCAGTGGCCAGGTCATGCCGAACACCTGCCCGCCGTGCATGCGTCGGGTCAGGTCCACGCCCGCGACGATGTTGCCCCACTGGTCTGAGCCGCCCCCCTGCAGGCGACAGCCCCGCGTCTCGTAGAGGTGGGCGAAGTCGTGGGCCTGCAGCAACTGGTAGCTGAACTCGGCGTAGGTCAGGCCGCCCTGTTCGAGCCGACGACTGACCGACTCGCGGGCCAGCATCTGCGACACGGGGACGTGCATGCCGACGGCACCCAGGAACTCCAGGAACGACATCGGGCCGGTCCAGTCGAAGTTGTCGACCAGTTCGCCGTGGCCCTCGGACAGGTCCAGCACCAGTGACAGGTGCGCACGGATGCCCTCGAGGTTGGCGGCCAGTCGGTCGTGGTCCATCACCTCGCGTTCGGCGTCACGACCGGTCGGGTCACCGATGCGACCGGTGGCCCCCCCGGCCAGCGCGATCGGGCGGTGCCCGGCGCGTTGGAGGTGGGCCATCGCCATCATCCCGACCAGGCTGCCGGCATGCAGCGAGGCAGCAGTGGGGTCGAAGCCGACGTAGAAGGTGACCTGCTCGGATGCGAGCAGGTCACGGAGCCCGGCCTCGTCGGTCAAGTCGGCGATGAAGCCGCGGTCGCGGAGGGTGTCGATCACGTGTGTCATGGCGGCAACGGTAGCCACGGCCGCCTGGCACGGTGGTGCCCCGGCCAGCCGACGGGGACCACCACGGTCACTCCTGCAGGACCAGGTCGGCGGAGACGTCGGCGTCCATGATCGTGAAGTGGTCGGCCTGGATGATGGCGTCGGTGGTCGCGTCGGCACCGGCGGCGACCATGGCGTCGGAGAGTCCGCGGGACATCGAGATCGGGGCGAGCGAATCCTGGTCGCCGACGTGGAAGCGCACCGGGAAGGCCCCGAGCCCCGGGGCGCTTGCCGCGACCAGCAGGTCCGGATCGACGGCGTCCCACACTGCCGGCACCTCCGCCCGCGAGCCACCCAGGAAGCCCTGCAACAGCATCCCGGCGGCGTCGATGTCGTAGAAGCCGGCCAACCCGACGAACCGGTCGGGCTGGGCGCTGCCTGCGAATGGACAGTCAGTGCCCCAGGGCTCCTCGTCCAGCGCCACGACCAGGGCCAGGTGGGCGCCAGCCGAATGGCCAGCCACCACCAGTTCGCCCGACCCGCCCAACTGCTCGCCGATGGCCCGGGCCTGTCGGAAGCCACAGGCCAACTCGTCGAAGGTGCGCGGGTAGCCCCCACCCATCATGCCGGTCGAGTACCCCATGTTGATCACGATGGCGCCGCGATCGGCGAGCCCCTCCGCCAGGCCCTGCAACGATGCCGGGCTCCCTGCCACCCACGCGCCGCCATGCACCAACACGACAGTCGGGGCACCCTCGGGGTCGGCCGGCACCAGCAGTTCGAAGCCGTTGGGTGCCGGGCCCGGCGTGGTGATCGGATCGAGCGCCGGGTCGACTGGCTGCTGGCTCATCGGCTGCTCCGAGGGCGTGCCCGTGTCCGTGGCGGGTGCCGGCGTGGTGGGCTCGGGCGTCGCTGGCAGGACCGTGGAGGAGGTGGGTGCGGGCGTCGGCAGTGGGGTCGCAGGGCTCGTGGCAGGTGCGGCCGTGGCGCCATCGGGATCGACCGGAGACGGCTGGCCCGACTCGGACTCGGCAGAGCTGCAGGCAGTCGTCAGACACAGTGCCACCGCAGCGACGAGGATCGGCAGGTGTCGGGTTCGGACGAACATGGCGGCATCGTATGCCCGCACGCATCGTGGCCCGGACCGCACGCGACGGCCGGACTGGTGGTGGCCCCGACCGCACGGGATGCCCGAACTGGTCACGGCCCGGACCGCACGCGTGCGTGGCGGCGGCCCGTGGCCCGGCGTCGATGACCATCATCGAGGTGATGGGCACACGAGGTACCGTTGCCAGCGGGCGCAACCACAACCGGGAGGGTCGCCATGGTCGAATGTCGCTGTGACGTGCTCAACCACCTCACTGGTGCGATGGCTGCCGACTACGTGTTCACCCACCTCGACACCGTGACCGGATCCGACGTGGGCAACCGCACGTTCGAGTGCCGCGAGACCGGCATCCGCTGGACCGACCAGATGTGGGGACGAGACGGTTCGCCACGCCTGCGACGCAGCCTCGATCGCTGATGGCGATCCTGGGCGGCAAGTTCACCAACGACGACGATGACGGGGGCGGCGGCGACGCCGTCACCCTGCACCTCGACGACGTCGTGTGCAGCATCTGCGGTCGTGACCTCGCACCCTGGATGACGTCCTGCCCCGACGATGGCGGCGCCCCGATGCCCATGGCCCAGTCCATGATCGATGGCCCCGCCATTCCCTCCCACCTGTTGGACGGGCTCGACGACGAGACCGACGACGACGAGACCGACGACGCCTCGCCCGTCGACCCACCGACCTGACATGCCGATCTGCCCACGGTGCCACGACACCTACACCGATGGTGTCGTCACCTGCGTCGACTGCGGCATGGACCTGCTTCCCGATGGCGCGATGCTGCCGGCGCGCGTCGATCGCCTGCTGGGCACGTTCGACCCGGTGATCGCGGACCGACTGGCCGGACTCCTGAGCCATCGTGGTGTTCCCCATCGGCTGATGGACGTGCCCAGCGGCACCGAGGTCATGGTCGACCGCACGGCAGCCGACGACCTGCGGGCCGAGCTGCTGGTGTCGTGGGAGGGCATGCTGTCCGGCATCGCGCCAGAGGATCGCGCCACGCTGGCCGGAACGCGGCTGCGCGGCTGGATCGATCCGCCCGAAGCACCCTGGATCGACCGCGACGGCAATGTTCGGGTGGCGGCCGACGAGGCACACGACGCTGCCAGCGACGCCGCCCGGATGTGGGGTCCGTCACTGGTCGTGGTCGGGGGGCTGATGCTGATCTACGGGTGGTACGCCGGCTCGTCCGCCGGTCTGATCGTCCTGGGCATCGGCGCCATCGTCGTGGGGCTCTTCCTCCCCCGCTGACCCCGCGCGGTCTGGGCCGTGCCCGTGCGATGGCGTGAGGACACGCCGACGACTGCCCGTCAGGAACCCACGGCACGGCCGGGGTGGGCCAGTTCGAACTTGTCGACGAGGTGGTGCCAGTGGCATGAGCGACAGACCTCGACGGTGTAGACCTTGAGATCGCCGAGTTTGGCGACCTTGGCCGGCAGCGCCTCGCGGGTCACTGCCTGGCCGCGACTGGCGGTGCGACCATGGCGCGGGAAGACGTACAGCACCTGGACGAGGTCGTGTTCCCGACACAGCGGGCAGGGATCGGACTGCAGGTCACCGATCCACTTGGCGGCGCGCAGCAACTCCGGGTGGGCGTCACGCACGTCGCTGACTGCCGTGAGCCCCTCGCGGACATCGCGCAGCACCGCACGGCGCGCCATGCGGTAGTCCACCTTCCCGTGCCGCTGCACCGCACCTCCGTCGGGCCGTGATCCTGGAAACGTCTCGCCCACTGTACGCACGTCGTCGGACTCCCCGCCCCCAATTCACACGGTCCACAGGGCAACCGGTTCCCCGGTCCCGCCCGGGCCCACACGCAGCGTGCCTCCGCCGGAACCGGCGGAGGCACGATCGGTGGTGCGAAGGATCAGCGAGTGGGGTGGCTCAGGCCTTGGTGGGATCGTTGGTCATCCACTCGGGCTTGCCGTCCTTGGTCGCCCAGAAGATGGCAGAGATCTCGTCGATCAGGTCGATCAACTTCTGGCCGTCCTCGGGGTCCATCGACTTCTTGGCGTCGCCGGCAGCCTTGGTCGCCTTCCAGAACATGTCGTGCAGCTCGGGGTACTCCTCGAGGTGCGGCGGCTTGAAGTAGTCGGTCCACAGGACCCACAGGTGGTGCTTGACCAGTTCTGCGCGCTCCTCCTTGATGGAGATGCAGCGGGCGCGGAAGACCTCGTCGTCCGACTCGTGGTACTTGGTGGAGCAGTTCTTCACCGACTCGGCCTCGATGCGGGCCTGCTCGGGGTAGTAGACGCCACAGAACAGGTCGCAGTGGGCGTGGACGGTCTCGACCGCGCGGAACGGATTGAGGGCGTCAAACAGTGTTGATCGCATGTGGGCAACTCCTTGAAGGTGCTCGTCAGGGCGGCGCGGCGGGACCACGATCGGAAGACGTCCGAGCGGCGTGCGCCGGTTCGGACCCGCGCAGTCGCGTCGCGTACTGTCATCCATCCTAGTCTCGGTCGCCGGGCGGCCGAAAGCGCCGAACCACGCCCATTCGACCGCAAGTTTCCGGAATATCGACGTTTGGGACCAGGATCCGTTGATTCTGCACTCGATCGAGGAGAGGCTGCGCAGTGGTCACGCCACGCTGGGGCCGCACGGGCGCGATCGTCGGGACGGCGTTGGTGACGGCCTGGGTCGCGGGGCTGGTCGTCAACCGGTCCCTTCGTCGCGTCGAGGGACCGTCGATGCTGCCGAACCTGGCACCCGGCGACCTGGTCGTGACCCGCCCGCTGCACCGTCGTGGGAGCGGCCTGCCACGACGAGGCGACCTGGTGGTGGCGCGAATCGACGGGGTGACGGCGATCAAGCGGCTGGCGGGCCTGCCCGGCGACACGGTCGTGCTGGGCGACGGCCACCTGCATGTACACGGATCGTGGTGGGAGGTGGACGGCGCGACGCTGGTGGACGAGGACCTGCGCATCGAGGTGGGCGCCGACGAGGTCGTGGTGCTGGGTGACAACCGGGCCTGGTCGACCGACTCCCGAACGGTCGGTCCCATCCCGCTCGCGGACCTCGAACGCATCGTCATCGGTCCGGTCCCGCCGTGGGGATCGGTCGGCCGGATGCGTCGACTGGACGGCCCCCGTCGCCGCGAGGCCGTGCGGCTGATCGTGGTCGGACCCGACGACCGAACCCTGCTGTTCCGGGTGCGGGACCGTGACGGCGGCGGTGCCCAGTTCTGGGAGAGCCCGGGCGGTGGCCTGCAGCCCGGCGAGACCGTGCCCGCAGCGGCCGATCGTGAACTTGGCGAGGAGGTCGGCGCGCCACACGGTCCCCTGGTCGACCTGGAGGAGGTCACGGAGCGCACGAGTCGGTGGTGGGGCGCCACCATCCGGCGCGTGGAGCACCACATGGCGACGCGCGTGACCACGACCGAGGTCGTCACCGACAACTGGACCGCCGGGGAACGCGCCGACCAGGTCGACTGGCGGTGGCTGACGGCCGAGCAGGTGGCAGCCCTGACCGACCCCACCGTTCCCCAGGACCTGGCCGGGCTCCTCGACCGCGCACTCCGCCTGGTGTAGGGAGCTCGACGCGCTCAGGCCGCCGGGGTGTGGACCTGGGTCAGCAATGCCACCATCGTGTCCACGTCCTGGGCACCCGGGATCAGGTGCCGCTGGTCGATGACGAAGCTCGGGACGCTGGAGATCCGGGCCGCACGCGCCCAGTCGAGGTCGGCCTGGACGGCATCGGCACCCGCCTGCGTCGCCACGGCGGTGCGCGCCGCGTCCTCGTCGGCACCAACCTCCACCGCCCATCCCACCAGGTTGTCCGCGACCGCGATGTTGGCGCCCTCGGTGAAGTAGGCCAGGAACAGGCGGTCGTGCAGGGCATGGGCCGCCTCCAGTCCGTGTTCGGCCTCCACCCAGGCGACCAGGCGCAGCGCCGGCAACGACGACACCCGCACGGCTCGGTCGAAGCGGTAGTCGAGCCCCGCCGCACCACCCAGGGCCAGGAGGCGTTGGTTCATGGCGTCGAACGACCCGGGGCCGTACTTGCGCTCCAACGCCGTACGCAGGTCCTGGGGTTCCTCGGTCGCCGTCGGATCGAGTTGGAACGCACGCCAGTGGACCTGCACCTGGTCACCGAAGGGCAGTCGATCCAGGGCAGCCTCGAGCCGGGTCTTGCCCAGGTAGCACCACGGGCAGACCACGTCGGAGAACACGTCGATGCGCATCGCAGCACCTTTCACTCGGGCGCGTAGGTCCAGTCGTCCTGCTTGCGGTGGTAGTCGGGATCGAACGTGACCACGCCGGTGTCCAGGTCGACGTCGGCGATCTTGGGGATCAGCGGCTCACGTGTCGACCAGCATGGCGTGGCGAGGTGGTCGGCAACCTCGTCGGCGAAGTCCTCGAGGAGGCTGGCAACCAGCAGTTGCGCGCCCGTGGGCAGCGCACACCGGGCCTGGTCGGTCACCTTCCCGGCCCACGACACCAGCGTGTCGATGTCGTCGGTGGTGCCGTCACCGCCGTCGATGCGCACGAGTGCCTCGTGGATCGCGCTCGTCCCCAGCGTGCAGGCGTTGCACTGGCCGCACTGCTCGATCGACAGGAACCGTGCCAACCCGGCTGCCACCCTGACCACGCAGTGGGACTGGTCGTAGACCACGAATCCGGCGCTGCCCAGCCCGATGTCGGCCTCGGCCATCGTGTCGAAGCCGGTCGCGACGTCCAGGAGGCTCGGCGTGATCACGCGTGACGAGACCCCCGAGATCACGAACTTGGGGTCCTCTGCGCCGGCGATGTCGGTCACCACGGTGCGCAGCGGGACCCCGAGTGGCAACTCCCAGCAGCCGGATGCGGCCACGTCGCCGGCAATCGTGAACACCATCGTGCCCGGGCTGTCGTCGCTGCCCTGTTCCCGGAACCAGTCCGGGCCGTTGGCGACGATGCCGGGCACGTTGGCCAGGGTCTCGACGTTGTTGACCACCGCCAGCGACGGGTTGGCGCTCTGGGTGAACAGTCCGTTCATGTAGGGCGCGAGGTGACGCGGCATCGGCAGGCCACCCTCGATGACCTCGAGCATGCCCGTCTCCTCGCCATAGAGGTACTCGTCGGGTCCCCGGACCACCTCGATGGCGGCAGCACCGGGCCACCCGGCATCGATGGCCGCCGCGACCGCACGGTCCAGTGCCGCCAGTTCCTCGACTGCTCGTGCCTTCATCCCGACGATCACGCGACTGGCGCCCACGGCATGGCGGGCGATCAAGGCACCCTCCAGGACCTGGAACGGATTCCATCGCAACAGGGCTCGATCCTTGAACGTGCCGGGCTCACCCTCGGCGGCGTTCACGACCAGCGCCACGGCCAGGTCCTCGGCCGTCGCGGTGTCGACGATCGCGCGCCACTTGGTCCCGGTCGCGAAGCCCGCGCCGCCCCGTCCCCGCAGGCCGGATGCGGCAACCCGCTCGATCACTTCGTCGCGGGACAGGTCCACGAGCGCGGCGATGCCGGCGCCACCACCTGCGTCGACGTAGTCGTCGAGGTCCAGCAACGCTCGCGTCGGCAGCAGACGGGCATCGTCGTCGAAGGTGGCCACGGTTCGTCCACTCGGCTGCAGGGCAGCGGTCGGGGGCGGGACAACCAAGATATGCCAGGTGCGGAGCCGTCTCGTCACCGACGACCGGACCGAGACCCCATCGGGCACCGGGGAGGCACGCCGTCACATCCGACGACCTGCCTCCCCGCCTCGAACGGGGTGGGGTCGGTCAGGACCAGGGGGTGGTGGGACGTTCCTGGGGTTCGCCGTCCACGAGCAGGTCGACCTTCTCGTTGAAGAAGCACACGAGGTTGGCCAGGCGCGGCTGTTGGTCGATGGGGTCCGGGTAGCTCCACGCGATGTCACGCCCGACCTCGCCCGCACCATCCAGGGACCAGTAGGTGGCCCACCCCTTGTACGGGCACGCGCTGACGGTCGGCGAGTCCACCAGGACGTCGGTGCGCACATCCTCGGCCGGGAGGTAGTAGCGCGTGGGCAGGTCGGTCTCGAACAGCAGGAACGGTGCGTGCGAGTCGGCCAGGACCAACCCGTCCAGCGACACCTGCACATGGCGACTCGAGGGGATCACGTCGACCCGCTTGCGCGGATCGCGGGCATGGGCGAAGACCTGCTCGGCCTCCTCGTACCACGCGTCCATCACCTCCCACCGGAAGGTGAGGTGGCCCGCCAGGCCAGCGAGTTGGACCGGCGGATCGAGGTAGGCCCAGGCCGCCCGCTCGACCTCGACGTCGTCGAACCGAGCGTCCCACCACCGGCGTCCATCGGCATCACCCGCGGGGGTCAGCGCCGCCATGTCGACATCGTCGAACGGGAAGAAGTAGCCCGGCAGCAGCGGCATCCGGGAACCCGGGACCAGCGGTGGTCCGAACGCGACGTGGAGCATCGCCCGGGTCGAGTCGGCCAGGGTGCGACCGCCCAACTCGGCGCGGACCCAGCGAGGCGAGGCCTCGACCCTGGTTGGTGGTGCCATCGCACGCAGTTCGTCCTCGGTTGGCATCGCAGCCCCCTGCCCATGGTCCGTGTTTCGACCATAGACCCCCTGATCAGCCCTGTCACGAGTCGATTTCGGAATGCCGAGGGCCCTGCCGCGCATTGCACCAACCACGCCACCGACCGGAGCCTTGATGGACACCGCCACTGCACTCGCTTTCGCCGCCGACCACACGCAGGGGGTGCTGATCACGCTCAAGTCCGACGGGCGGGCGCAGGCCTCCAACATCGCCTACGCCACCGACGTGGCCGACGAGCGCGTCCGGATCTCGGTCACGACGTCGCGAGCCAAGACCAACAACCTCCAACGCGACCCCCGTGCCAGCCTGCATGTCACCTCCGATGACTTCTGGAAGTGGGTGGTGCTCGAGGGTGACGCGTCGTTCTCCCCCGTCGCGACTGCCGGGCAGGAGGAGTCGCTGCAACCGCTGCGTGACTACTACCGCGACCTGCGTGGCGAACACGAGGACTGGGACGACTACGACCGCGCCATGATCGACGACGGCCGCATGGTCCTGACCATCGACGTCACCTACGCCTACGGGCAACTGCCGAGCTGAGTCCTCGACGCCACCTCGACGCCACCGAGGCCTGCCACGCACGAGCCGGGGGCGAACGGGTCAGGCGTCGATCGGCGCAACCGCGACGAAGTCGGACTTGGTTCGCACCCCGCAGTCCGGACACCACCAGTCATCGGGCACGTGGTCCCACCCCGTGCCCGCATTGAAGCCTTCGTGCTCGTCGCCGACGTGCACGTCGTAGCGATAGCCGCACCCCGGACACTCGGCCGCCAGGATCTCGCCGAGGTGGCCGGGGTCACCGCTGGTGCCGGGGTCGACGGCGTCACCGTGGTCGCCGCCGGTGCCGGGATCGCCTCGATCGGCGGGTGTCGGCGGGCGGGAGGTGGTGGGCGGTGGGAATCGGGCCTCGAGACGCGCTCGCCTGGACTCGTCCACGTGGGCTCGTCGCAGGTCACCACCACAGTGGGCCACCACCCGGGGGTCCATGACCCGCCGCCACAACGGTGGCACCAGTGCGAGCAGGATCATCCCCGCATAGCCGGTCGGCAGGACCGGGGCGGTGTCGCAGTCGCGAAGGGACTGGTAGCGGCGGGTCGGGTTGGCGTGGTGGTCGCTGTGGCGTTGCAGGTGGTAGAGCAGGACGTTGGTGGCGACGTTGTTGGAGTTCCAGCTGTGGCGCGGCGAGACCCGCTCCCAGCGTTGCCGTCCGGGCGGCCCGACCCGTTCCCGCAACAGTCCGTAGTGCTCCATGTAGTTGACGACCTCCAGCAGCGTGAAGCCGACGACCGCCTGCAGGACCAGCCACGGCAGCACCGCAATCCCGAAGCCCAGCACCAGGCCGGCCCACAGCACCAGCGACATCGCCCACGCACCCAGGATGTCGTTGCCGGGGCCCACGGCCCGGCGACCACGGCGTGCCTGGCGGCGCGACTCCAACCGCCATGCGTTGCGCAGGCCACCCAACACGGTCCGGGGCCAGAAGCGGTGGAAGCTCTCGCCGATCCGGGCGCTGGCAGGGTCCAGTGGCGTGGCGACGCGCACGTGGTGGCCACGGTTGTGCTCGATGTAGAAGTGGCCGTAGAAGGACTGCGCCAGGGCGATGCGCGACAGCCAGCGTTCGAGGTCCTCGCGCTTGTGACCCAGTTCGTGCGCGGTGTTGATGCCGATGCCCCCGATGACGCCGACCGTCGTCGCGAGGCCGACCTTGTCCCAGGTCCCCAGGTCCATGCCGGCAGCACCGCTGACGACCCACATCGCTCCGACCAGGGCGACGTACTGGATGGGGAGGTAGAGCCAGGTGATCCAGCGGTAGTAGCGGTCCTCCTCGAGTTGCGCGATGACGTCGTCGGGCGGGTTGGACCGGTCGATGCCGGCCATCAGGTCGATGACCGGCACGATCCCGAGCACCACGATCGGGCCGGTCCACAGCCACACGCCCCAGCCGGTCACCTCGAACATGCCCACGGCCACGAACGCCAGCATCGGCACGACCAGGCCGAACAGCCACAGGTGCCGCTTGGGATCGCGCCACGTGGCAGCCGAGGGGGCCGGAGACGTGGCGGCCGAGGGGGCCGGGTCGACGGCAGACATGTGACCTCCCTGGCGGACGACGGCGGCGTGGCGATCGAGGCTCATCCTAGGCTTGCTGGCACCCCACGGAGCGGATCGACATGCGGCGAGCCAACGGACCGCCGACCCATCGGCTGGGCGAGCGGACGAGCCGGCCGGCGCTGGCGGCGGTGGCGGTCGCCGCGATGGCGACGGCGCTGGTGGTGCGGGCGTCGTTGCGGTGGGGAGCCACCGATGCCGAGGTCGCGCGTGGGATGGCGGGCGACGAGTTGCTGCCGCAGGCCACGCTGGTCACGACCCACGCGATCAGTGTCGCGGCACCACCGGACCAGGTGTGGCCATGGCTCGTCCAGATGGGGTTCGGCCGAGCCGGGTGGTACAGCCTCGACCTGCTCGACAACGGGGGCCGACCGAGCGCCCGCCGCATCCATCCCGAGTGGCAGGACCTGGCGGTCGGCGACCGACTGCCGGTCATGCCGTCCGATCCCACCGGCGAACGGGCAGGCTTCGACGTCGTGCACCTGTCGGCCCCGTCCACGCTGGTGATGCGAACCGGCGGTCGCGACTGGACCTTCGTGTGGTCCTGGGAGGTCCGCCCGACCGACGACACCAGCCGCCTGGTCGTGCGCACGCGCTTCGACCTCGATGTCCCGGTCGCTCGCCTGCTTGCCGCCATGGTGTTCGCTCCCGGCCACCTGGTGATGCAGCGGCGACAACTGCTCGGGATCCGCGAGCGTGCCACCGGGTGAGGTCCAGTCGACCCGTCCCCGCGTCGTGGTCAGCCGGCGCGGACCTCGTCGAGACGCTGCAGCAGGTCGTGGGCGGCCAACTCGACCGCCTTGTGGTCCCACTGCGCCGCGCGAAAGCGACAGGCGATCAGGCCCATCCGGTGCACGCGCCGGAAGTCGCCGAACACGAAGCCGTATCGCGCCTTGGTGTCGTCGGTGGCACCGACGGTCAGCCCGAGGTGCCACTGGCCGTAGGCCTCCCAGTCGTGCGCGTCGAGGTAGTCGTTCTCGTCGTCGGCACTGGGTTGGACGTCGCCCCACTCGCTGCGCACCACGTACTGACGCGCATCGATCAACTGGCGCGCGTGCGCGACGCCGGCATCGTTGACCTCGTAGTCAGCCATGTCGCCACCTCAATCGGTCCTGGGCTGCGGCCCCGCACAGCAGGTGCAGTGTGGGAGCGGCGGTCACTGCGCTGTGTCCTCATCGGACGTGTCAGCGCCGGCTGTGTCGACGGCGGACGAGTCGTCTGGGGAAAGATGGCGGTCGACGTGGTCGGCGAAGGCCCGCCGCGTGAACTCGCGTGCCTCGCGTCCCGGACCGCCGCCGCCCGCGACCTGGTCGAACCCGTGGAAGCAGCCCTCGAAGCGCTGGAAGGTGACCGGCACGGCGGCGTCGCGCAGCCGTTGCACGTACTCGACGGTCTCGTCATGGAACGGCTCCATGTCGCCGACGAACGTCACGGTCGGCGGCAACCCCGACATGTCGCTGGCGCGGGCCGGCGCGGCATAGGCCGGGATCTCGCCACCCCGGTCCCGGACACCGCGCAGGTACAGGTCCCAGGCCTGTTCGTTGAGCTCGGCATCCCACATCGGCGACATCAACCGTGACGACGGGTGGCGTGCGCGATCGTCGATCATGGGATAGATCGGCATCTGGAAGGCGATGTCGACCTCGCCCGTGTCGCGCGCCTTCAACGACACGGCCGCAGTCATGCCGCCACCAGCACTGTGCCCGGCGACGGCGAACCTGCCGGGCCGGATCCCCAGCACCTCGGCGTTGTCACGCAGCCACAGCAGCGTGTCCCAGCAGTCGTCGAACCCGGCCGGCCACGGATCCTGGACGGACTTGCGGTAGGCCGGTGCCACCACCACGCACGGACGGGTCTCGAGCATGGCCCGGATCGGTCCCATCGACGTGTCCGGACTCCCCAGCATGTACCCGCCACCATGCAGGTACAGGACACCGGGCACGGGCTCGTCGTGGTCCGACGAACGGACCACCAGGACACGCACGGGCGGGCCACCGTGACGGCTGGGGATGCGATACTCCTCGGTGGTCAGGTCCCGAGTCGGGAGTCGTCGTGCCAGGCCGTCGGTCGCGTTCGCCATGCGCGGACCCCAGGACTGTTTCAACGCCCATGTGAGGGGCCGCATGCGCCGAGCGGCGGCGCGCAGGTCTGGATGCAGTTGGTCCTCGGTCACCTCGACTGCCATCTGCCACGACCTCCGTGTCGACGGCTGCCGAACCTAGTCGAGGTGGCGATCCGGACGCCGACTCGCGCATCGTGCTACTTCGGTTCCAGCGTGGCGATGGAGTCACGGCTGCGCTCGAGCCAGCCCCCGAGCCCCTCGGTGTCGGCCAGGAGGTCAGCCGGCACCGTGCTGTTCGCTCGGCCGCTTCCGGGTGCGCCCCCAGTGCCGGGGGCCGCACGTACCCGAGGCCGCAGTCGGCACCCTGGACCGTGGCCTGCAGACCCCGACCGACGTGGCCGTCCGAGTGACGATCGACCACCGACAGGTTCTAGGATTGACCGCACCCTGCGGAAACGGCACCACGATGGACGACGACGTCAGGCGGCGCATCGCCGACAACATGGCCCACTGGGACCATGTCGCCCCGATCCACGCGGCATCCTCGATGTACGACATCGACCGGTTCGTGGACGACCCCACCACCATCTCCACCGTGGTCGCGTTCGATCGCCAGTGGCTGGCACCCATCGAGGGCAGCGCGGTCCACCTCCAGTGCCACATCGGCACCGACACGATCTCGCTGGCGCGGTCGGGCGCGACACCCGTCGTCGGCGTCGACATCTCGGCCGCCTCGATCGACCAGGCCCGTGACCTGGCTGCCCGCGCCGGCGCCGACGTGGAGTTCGTGGTCAGCGACGTCCACGACGCGCCGGCCGCGGTGGGAGGTCGCCGCTTCGACCTCGTCTACACCGGCGTGGGCGCGTTGTGCTGGCTGCCCAGCATCGCCGCATGGGCCGACGTCGTGGACCAGTTGCTGGCACCGGGCGGCAGCGTGTGGGTGCGGGACGTGCATCCGGTGCTGATGGCCCTGGACGACGAGCGCGACGACGACCTGCTGTCGCTGGTGCACCCGTACTTCGAGACCGCCGAGGCCACCACCTGGGAGATCGACGAGACGTACACCGACGTCCCCGATGGTCACACCGTCGAGGTCATGCCGACCCACGAATGGAGCCACGGGATCGGCGAGATCGTGACGGCGCTGCTGGATCGAGGGCTGGTCATCTCACACCTGCGCGAGCACACGTGGACCGACTGGCAACCCTGGGACACCTTCGAAGCCGTGGCGGACGGCTTCTGGGCGTTGCCCGAGCCACAGCGATCGCGTGCGCCGATGATGTTCTCGATCCGTGCCGACAAGCCAACGGACGCCCGCTGACGAGGAGGTCGACCGTGGATGCCGTTGGCGACGGGCACTCGCGGGACGTCGAGGTCGAGCGCACCGCGCGGGCGGTCGCGACCGCGGCGACGGTGGCCCTGGCGGCGGTCGGTGACGCCGACGATGCGCGGGCGATGGCCGCCTACATGAAATCGGCGATCCCGTTCCACGGCGTCAGGAAGCCGGGACGAGTGGCGATCCTGCGCAACCTCGGCCGCACGTTCCCGGTCGGCGACCACGCGACCTACCTGGCCACGTCGGCGGCACTGTGGGCCCAGGATCATCGCGAGGAGAAGTACCTCGCGATCGCATGGGCGCGTCGCTGGAGGACCTTCGTCGGGCTGGACTCGTTCGACCTCTACGAACGCTTCGTCGTCGAGGGCGCGTGGTGGGACTTCGTGGACGAGACCGCCTCCCACCTGGTCGGTGAAGTCCTGCTGACGCACCGCGACGAGGTTCGACCGATCATGCAGGCATGGATCGACGACCCGGACATGTGGCGTCGCAGGACGGCGATCGTCTGCCAGTTGCGACACCGCGAGGCGACCGACCGCGCCATGCTCTTCGACTTCTGCCTGCGACGCGCCCACGAAGACGAGTTCTTCATCCGAAAGGCCATCGGCTGGGCCCTGCGCCAGTACGCCCGAGTCGAGCCCGCGGCGGTCCGCACCTTCGTGCTCGACCACCGCGATGCCTGGTCCGGGCTGACCTTTCGCGAGGCCACCAAACACCTGGACGTGTGACGTCGGTTCGACAGCTCGCTCACCGAGGGGCAGGCCCAGTCGGGGTCGAACTCGTCCGTGCACCCCGCACCGGTGTTCCCGTGGTCGGCACGGACTCGGGACGCTGCGCTATCGGCGTGCAGCGGCGGCGAGCCCGGCGAGGTGGTGGTCGAGTTGACGGTGGGCGATCTCGCGTTCAGTACCCAGGTCGACACCGATCGCCAACGGCCGGCAGAACCTGATCGCAACGAACACGATGTCGGTGCCGGTGACGTCTCGCCCGATCGCGCCGGCTTGTCGGGCGTCGGTCAACAGGCGGTCGAGAACGTCCTCGGCGGCCGCAGCCTGGTGGGGCCAGTCGGCATCATGGACAAGTGGGCGGACGATGTTGACGACCCCGAGTCCGGTGTCGATCGCAGCATGGAGGTAGCGGCTCAGTGCCATGCCGTTGCCGCTGGTGTCGGCGAGCGCAGCCTCGCCCGCTGCGATGGTGCGGTCGAGCACATCGAGTACCACGGCGCGCAGAAGGTCCTGCCGCGCGGGGAAGTTGCGGTAGAGGGTGGCGACACCGACACCGGCGCGGTGAGCGACGGCGTCACGTGTCGGTTCCCCGCCGATCTCCAGGATCAGCTCGGTTGCTGCGGCGAGCAGGCGTCGCCGGTTGCGGCGAGCGTCGGACCGCAGCGAACGTTCAGCCCGCCCAGGGTGTCCATCAGCCATGAAACGGAGTATACTCCTCCACTTATGTCGAGCGATGCGGTGACTTCCGATTCCGACCGGGCCGAGTACGTGCCCGTGGCCTTCGACCGCTGCGATCACGTCACCGGCCCGTTCTACCACGGCACCAAGGGTGAGTTCGTCGCGGGTGATCTGCTCACCCACGGTCACGCCTCCAACTATCACGATGGCCGGATCTCCAACAACGTCTACTTTGCTGCGCTGCTCGAGCCCGCGATCTGGGGAGCGGAGCTTGCCGTTGCCCACTCGGACGACGAGGACGCCCGGGGACACATCTATGTCGTTGAGCCGACGGGACCATTCGAGGACGACCCCAACCTCACGAACAAGAAGTTCCCCGGCAACGTCACCCAGTCGTACCGAAGCCAGCACCCGCTGCGCGTCGTGGACGAGGTCGAGGCGTGGGAAGGCCACAGTCCCGAGGTCATCCAGGGGATGCTCGCCGGCATCGCCCACTTGCGTGCGCAGGGCCTCGACGTGATCGAGGACTGACCATTTCTTGCCAAGAGGTGGTGGCGGCGGCCTGGTGGAGGGCCCGAACGGCCCGCTGTCGCTGTTGGAGGTCGAACTTCGGACCAGGACGACGGAGCCGGACTCCGACGACCTGGCCGGCTGGCCACACCCGGATCCGAGAGCGTCGCCCGTGGCCCCGACGGGCTCAGCAGGGTGGGCCCAGGACAGTGACGATCAGCAGGTCGAGGTCGTCGACCTGGTAGGGCGTGTCCGTGAGCAGACGGCGGGAGCCAGGTCGTCGTGGACGACCCCTCCGGCAACCCGATCGAGTTGTTCGAACCGGCCCCACGGTGAGGCCTGCCCAATGGGCGTCGCCGTCGGGGCGGCCATTGCACACGTCTGACACCGCCTCCCGGGCCGGTTCAGACCGAGCCGGACGGCATCTCACCGGACGGACTCGTCCCTGACGCCGCAACGCCTGACGACACCGGACTGGACGGGGCGACGTGGGGGGTGCTGCGTGCAACGGCGGGCGATTCGGTCCCAGTCACATCGCCGCCCCGACGTGGGCGTGCCGTCAGCACCGCAGCGACCAGGAGCACGGGGCCGGCCACGACCGGGAGGTACAGCGCCACGCCGACCACGCCTCGCCACAACGGGATGTCGGACCCGAGCACGGTCAGGGCCACCGCGACGATCGGCAGCATCGCAAGGGTCGCGACCACGGCCCGCAGGTGCCAGCCCACCAGCACCACCACCACCACGACCACACCAACCGCCAGCACCCCGGCCACGAGCAGCGGGCTGCCGGGACCGACGCCCCCCAGCGCCACGAGGCCGACGATGCCCAGCGCCACCACCACCCGCCAGCGCAGGGTCAGGTCGTCCAGCCGAGGGCTGCCCAGTGCAACGCCGCCCAACACGATCGTGGGCACCATCATGATCCCGGCTCCCACTCCCAGCAGGATGCACGACGCCACTGCCAGCACGCGGACCACCGGCCCGAGGCGCCACCCCCGTGTCGTCGCCATGATCGACAGCCCGGCCATCAGCCCCACCAGTGCCGAGGCACCCACGATGTACAGCGTGCCCTCCCAGCTGAACTCGGGGTGTTCGGTGACGACGCGCATCCACGCCCGGACGGCGACTCCCCACAGCGCGCCCGCAGCACCACCGGTCAGTGGCCCTCGTACGACCCGCATGATCGCCTCCTCGCCCCTACCCCACTGACGAACACCCGCCCGCCACGGGTGACATGCAGGACGGCAGCCGACGAGGAGGAGATGGGTCAGGCACCTCAGGAAGGTCGTGCGCCGGTGGGGCAGCACGGCAGCGACGCTGCTCGCCGGCGCAGGCAGGCTTCGCGGGAGCACCAGGGAAGCGTCTGCGGCTGTGAGCGATTTCGCTCACAGCCGCAGACGACTTGACCGATGAGGCGCGCTCTCGGCGATCCATCGTGTCAGCGGGTCGTGTCGGTGGGGTCAGTTGGTGGCGAGCCTGGCAACCAACTCTCGCGTGAACGCGGGCAGGTCATCGGGCTTGCGACTGGTCACCAGGTTGCCGTCAACGACGACCTCCTCGTCGACCCAGTCGGCACCGGCGTTGCGCAGGTCCGTCTGCAGGCTCGGCCACGACGTCATGCGGCGGCCCTCGACGGCGGCGGCCTCGATGAGCGTCCATGGCGCATGACAGATTGCCGCCACGGGCTTGCCACTGGCCATGAACGAGCCGATGAACTGCACGGCATCGCTGTCCAGCCGCAGCGCATCCGGATTGGCAACGCCACCCGGCAGCACCAACGCGTCGTAGTCGGCCGGGTCGGCCTGGCTGATCGTGTGATCGACGTCGAACGTGTCGGCCTTGTCGAGGTGATTGAAGGCCTGGACAGTGCCGGCTCGGGGCGCCAACAGGTGCGGCGTCGCCCCGGCCTGCTCGACTGCCTTCCAGGGCTCGGTCAGTTCCACCTGCTCGATGCCTTCGTTGGCGACGACGAATGCGACACGTGTGCGGGTCTGGTCTGCCATGGCGTGCTCCTTGGGTCCGTTGGCTGACAACGGTATGACCCACCAGCAGGGCTGACGGTGGCCAATCGTCGGAATACGGGCACAACATGCGCCAACCCCCCACGTCCCGGCACCGGGCACCGGGCACCGGCAGGGTCGCGCCGGCCATGTCGTCCGAAAATCGCCTGCGCGAGTGAGCGAGTCCGCTCACTTGCGCCCACGACCGTGCCACTGGAGCCACGCTCGAACGACCGTGGTCGGGCAGCAACGAGCCGACAGGCCGTGCGAGTACCCTTGGCGAGTACCCGCACGGCTGCGACGAGGGTCGATTGCCGCCGCCACGACACCTGGGCATTGGCCCCGCGCACCGGTTGCACACGAGCTCCAGCCGCAGGGCTGCCCCCATCCCCCGATCGGTTCGCCGCAGTGACCCTCGCACCACCCCCGGCCATCAGGTTCCTGGCGATACGCGATCGCGCCCTCGTCGTCATCGACTTGGCACCGGCAGTCGCGGCTGGCGCGAGTGCGGCGGGGCCAGCGCGCTCGCGGCCCGGTCGGGGCGCAGGGTCGCGTGCCGCCGCACGCGCCGCGGCCACGGGCCAGCCCCGGGACCTGCGCGGCCAGCACCCGTTGTTCGATGCGTTGCTGGACGGCGGCCTGCCGCCCATCGGTTCCACCGCGGACGGCCACCTGGTGCGCACGGTCGGACTCGCCTGGACGCTCGACGACGATGCGCTCTGCCTGGACGTCGCCGGTCCGCCATCACGCACCACCGAATCGACACGGTCCGAGCAACTCCAGTCGTTGCTGCGCATCCGCGCTGCCCAGGTCGACCGTGCCTGGCTCGCGGTGGCCGACCACGGCTCGCCGATCCTGCTGGCCGGCATCGCCATCGGCCTGCAGCGCGATGACTCCGATCGCATCGTGCTGCACCGGATCGAACAGACGATCCGTCGCGGCGACCTCATCGGGGGACGAGTCGACCTCCACGGGTTCGAACACGCCGGTGTGGACCGACCCGCGCCTGCCGGATCGTCAGCCGCTGGCGTCATGGCCCCGATCGGCGCAGCAGCCCACGCGGGCGCAAGCAGTTCGGCAGACGCAGCGGCCGCGCTCGAACTGGGTGGCGCGACCGTGGGTGGGGTCGCCTCGGATCCACGGACGCCGCGGCGGCGCAGGTTCCCGAAGTCCGCGGCAGGACGCCTGGCAGGTCTTGGCGTGGCCTCGCTCGTGGTCGTGGCCATGGTCGGCCAGGCGATCGAGGGCGACGACGACGCCACCACCGAGCCCCCGCCCCGGCCGCTTGCGGCGGCAGTGACCCAGGCAGCAGTCGACCCAGACGGCGTCGCCATCGAGGCGCCGGCACCGTTTCCCGCCACCGCCGCGTCGTGGGTCGTGGCCGGCCCCGACGGCACCCCGGTTCGTGCCGAAGTCGACGGCGACGTCATCGAGACCGCCGCCGCGGGACTCACCTGGCCGATCATCGACGAAGTCGATGGCGGCTATTTCGTGGCGACCCACTGCGGCAAGGACATGTGGGTCGACCAGGACGACGTCGTCCGTCCGGAGGTGCGTCGCGGCGATGGGTTGCGCGGTGCCGTGATCGCACTCGATGCGGGCCATGGCGGCATCGACAGTGGCGCGGTCGGGCCCAACGGGCTGAACGAGGCCGACCTGAACCTCGCCATCGCCGAGCGCCTGCAGGACATGCTCGAGCGCAGCAACGACATCGACCTCGACACCGGCAGCGTCACACCGGGAACGCAGGTGCCACCGGTCGCGGCGGTCGTGATGACTCGTGACGAGCAGGATGCCAACCAGGGCCACCAACGGACCTCGCTGACCTTCCGTGGCGACCTGGCAACCGGCGCCGAAGCCGACGCCACGCTGTCGATCCACCACAACTCGGGTGGCACGGGGACGTTCACGGAGCCCACCACCGAGGTGTACTACTCGATCGACGACGAGGCCTCGCCGCGACTGGCCGGCCTGGTGCTGGAGGAACTGCGCCGCTCGCTGGCCCCACTGGACACCGTCTGGGGTGGGTCGACACTGGACGGCACGATCGGGCGCACCGGCAGCGACGGCGAGGACTACTACGCGGTCCTCAAGCATGCCGAGGGCCCCGCCGTGATCACCGAGGCGTCGTACCTGTCGGGTCCACGCGGCGCAGAACTGGCGGCCACCGACGAGTTCCAACAGGCCGAGGCTGAGGCGATGTACCGGGCGCTGGTGCGGTTCCTGGACACCGAGGCCGATGTCGGGGACACCGGTGACAGCGGTCCGGTCGTCAGCGACCCGGCCAACTACGACATCGGTGGCGCGGCGGCAATGGACTTCTCGTCCTGCAGCCTCGCCGAGCGGGACGACTGACCGACCTTCGAACGGCCGACCGGTGTCGGAAGGCGCGGTGGCCACGGTCCGGCGCGGGCGGTGGGCGGCGAGGCGGCAGGCGTGGGGCGACGGGCTGGATCAGTGGCCGCGGAAGGCTTCCTCGAGCCACCACGACGGGTGCTCGGTCACCACCTTGGCATCGATGACGAGCGCCGGCCGGGGCTCACCGGCCCGCCAGGCGGCCACCCAGGCGACCACGGGTTCGAGGTCGTCGACGGCCCGGACCGTGATGCCTTCGAGGCCGAAGCCACGTGCGATCGCGGCGATGTCGGTGTCGGGGAACTCGACGGTGGCCAGGTCGTGGCCGTGCGGCCCGAAGTGGTGGACCTCGGCGCCGTAGGCGGCATCGTTGAAGACGACCACGACCATCGGCAGGGCCAGGCGAGCCACGGTCTCCAGTTCGGCCACACCCATCAGCGCACCACCATCGCCCAGGGCTGCCACCGGCAGGCGATCGGGACGGGCGATCGCACACCCGATCGTGGTCGCCAGCCCCAGGCCGATCGACTGGAACGCCTGCGTGAAGCAGAACCCATCCTGGTCGGGCACCGAGAGCGTGACGCTCGGATGACCCATGAAGTTGCCCGAGTCGATCCCGACGATGCGTTCGATCGGCAGCAGGTCGTCGAGGCGGAAACACAGCGTCCACGGATCGATGCGATCGGCAGTGGAACGATCCGCCACGTCATGGTCGCGCCACCGCACGCCGGTGGCGAGGCGCTCGCGCGTGGCGTCGTCGCGGTGCCCGAGATCGGGTCGGGGATCAGCCGCCAGGCTGGCCACGAGGGCGTCGGCGGTGGCCACCACCGTGCCGACCACGCCCAGGTCCACCGCTCGCTGCGACCCGATCGCCGCCGCGACATCATCGACCTGCACGACGACCGTGTCCGGGCCGACGAGCGCACCGTGGCGCATCGTCCACATGTTGAGGGTGCAGCCCCACCCCACGACCAGGTCGGCCGCGGCGATGATCTCGGCTGCCAGCGGGGACGAGAAGCCGCCCGAGATCCCCAGCGTCCACGGGTCGCTGGCGAACATGCCGTTGGCCACCGCGCTGGTCGCCAGCAGGGCCCCCGACGCAGCGGCGGCGCGGGCGACGGCGGCCTCACCATCGCCTGCCCGGGCGCCCCGACCGGCGATGAAGACGGGGCGACGAGCAGCCCGGACCCGATCGGCGAATGCTGCCGTCGCCGCCGTGCTCGGCGCGAGCGGGGGCTGACCGGCAGGCAGCCCGGTCGCCGTGCTGGGCGCGATCGCGCCGACCGGGACCGGTTGTGACTGGACGTCGAGCGGCAGGTTCACGACCACGGTGCGTCGACCTGTCACGGCCAGGTCCAGGGCGGCCTGCACGTCGGCCACGGCCGTCGCGGCATCGTCGATGCGGATCGTGGCCGCACCGACGGCCTGGGCCAGTGCAGCCTGGTCGACCCAGAAGTTCGAGTGCGGGTTGGTGGCCTCGGCCGCCATCACCAGCACCGGTGTCCCCGACTTGGCGGCCTCGGCGACCCCCGTCAGGGCGTTGGTCAATCCACACCCCTGGTGCAGTGTCACCACCGTCGGGGTGCGACTGATCCGTGCGTGGGCATCGGCCATGGTGGCGGCGCCCATCTCGTGACGAGTGGCGACGAAGCCGACGCCGAGACCCCGCAGCGCATTGGTCAGGTGGAAGTTGCCCGACCCGACGACGCCGAAGGCCTGACGCACCCCTCCTGCCGCAAGCGCTGCCGCCACCGCCTCGACGACGGTGGCCGCGGCTGCGTCGACGTCACCGGCGCCCGCAGCGCGACGCTCCGCTGCACCCTGCCCGGCCATCTCCCCCGGGGGCCCGTCGTCGCCCGCGGCTCCCACCTCCATGTCGGGGTTCATGCGTCCACGAACGCCAGCACGCGCACGGGGCTGCCGGACCCACCGATGATCTTGAGTGGGGAGGCCACGATCACGGCGCCCAGGGGCGGCAACTCGTCGAGGTTGCGCAACTGCGTCAGCCCGTACTTGCCGGCCCCGTGCATCAGGCTGTGGCACGGGAACATCGGGTCGAAGGTCGGCGCCGCGCCGGCATCGGTGCCAACCGTCTCGACGCCCAGCCCGATGATCGGGGACTCCTCGGCCAGCCACCGAGCGCACGTCGCCGACAGTCCGGGCGTGTGGGAGCCGTCCTCGTCGGCATTGAGGAAGGCCTCCTGGGAGGTGGCGTGGGCCGACCATCCCGTGCGCACGAGCAACCAGCCGCCCTCGGGCAACGGACCGTGCTCGTCCTGGAAGTCCTGCAGGTCCGAGACCTCGACCAGGAAGTCGGGATCCTCGGCCACCCGATCCGCCACGTCCAGCACGGCGGCGGGACCCACCAGGCGAGTCGGCGGCACCGAGGCGACGTCCTCCTTGGGACCGGTCGCCCAGTGGATCGGGGCGTCGAAGTGCGTGCCCGTGTGCTCACCCGTGCGGAAGTTGTTCCAGTACCAGGCGGGACCGCGGTCGTCGTAGGCGCTGATCTCCTCGAGTTCGAAGCGCGCGGTCTGGCCCATGCCCTCCGGGAGCATGAGGATGGGCGTGTCCTCGGACAACGGCGAGGTCAGGTCCACCACGCGGATCGAACCGTCGGCAAGACCAGAGGCGAAGGCGGCGAGAGCAGACATGTCGCAGGTTCCTGTCGGATCGAGGATGCAGCGGCTGGTTCGGGCGAGGGTCCGGCGAGCCGGGTGCGCTGCCCGCGGTCAGCGGTGGGGCATGCCGGCGGGCAGGACGTCCCGAGGGCCCGGTGGCGATGCTAGTGCTGGGGCGATCGTCAGGACCAGACGACGGTGGTGGGCCAGAACTGGCTCCATGCGAACCAGAACGACTGGTGTGACACGACGTCGACGCCGTTGTCGTCGACCACGCGCACGCCGTCGCCGTCCAGCACGGCGACCAGGCCGTTGCTCGTGACCTCGTCGCCAGCCTGCAGCGCCGCCACGGTCTCCCGGGTCGGGAAGGCGACGGGCGTCCCGTCGTCGGCGATCGCCCCGACCACGTCGGTCTGGACTGCCAGCCTGGGATCGACCGGACCGACGGGGAAGATGGGCCCGTCATCGTCACGGCCCTGCAGCGGATCGGCCGGATACTCCCGTCCGATGCCACCGTCGCTGGCGATGATCCGGGTGTCGGGGTGATCGCGCCGCCACTGCCCCCACGACGACGTCACGACCGACACCTGTTCGAGTTGGATCCCGGCATCCCGGAGTGGGCCGGACAGCGCCTCGCCCGTGAAGGTGTCGATGACCGACGTCGTGGCGAGGTCGTACATGACCTTGTTGGAGCGCGACAGCAGACCGGTCGTGCGCAGGACCAGCAGGCCGTTCGTGTCGATCCTGCCGGGAGGCTGGCGGTCGGGCGGCCCACCGATGTCGGCATCCTCGGCACCGGTGCCACCACTGCCCGCCGCGTCGGAGGCGGCCGGCCGGTCGGTCATCGCGCCTGCCGGAAGCTGTGCGAGGACGCCGTCCAGCACCCATGCCTGGGCCGAGTTGCACAGCGTGCAGTAGGGGACCCCGATGCGACGTCCGCCCAGGTCCATGTTCACCATCTCGTGGACCTGCATCATGTTGCGTGGCAGCGCCACCGACTCGCCCGCCACCTCGATGCCGAACACGGTGGCGTCGTCGGGGTACCACCCGCCTTCCGCCGCCGGCACCAGCACCGGGTCGTCCAGCGCCGGGATGCAACCGCGCGGACAGGGCTGGTCGTCACCGGGTGGTCGATCGTCGATGCGCACGCCACCCCACGACAGCAGGCGCCAGTCGATGGCGGCCTCGGGATCACTGAACACGGGTGTCCAGCCACGTTCGAGCGTGGTGAAGATGTCGCCCTTGACCTGGCGGTAGCCGGGCCACGCCGGCAGGTCCCAGGCGATCATGGTGTTGGTCAGCGCCAGCCAGGTGGCGGACACGTCCGGGCCCGCAACGGGCACCCCGGTCAGCTCCTCGAAGGCGCCACCCACCAACTCCACGTCGTCGGCGCCGGAGAACCGGACCAGGTCCGACAGCCACCACCCGACGCGGGCATCGTCGGCAGCGACCACGGCATCCAGGGCCGCCTGGCTCAGGTTGCCCACGATGAACGTGGCGGTGGCGGCCTCGATCGCAGCGGCGAGGTCGTCGGACAGCGGGCCCGACGGCACCGCCGGAGCCGGCGGGTAGTCGTCGGGGCCCCGCACCAGCGCTGGTTGCCCGTTCTCCGACGAGCCGGCGGCAGCCGCCCCGGCGTCCGCCTCGCCGCTGGACCGTTGGCCCGGGCTCGAGGTCGCACCGTCCGACGATCCCGTGCATCCCGCCAGCACCAGGATGGCGACCACCGGCCAGGCGCGAAGATGTCCCCGGGGACGTCGTGGCCGGCCAGCATCGACGGGGCGCCGGCGTCGTGGCGCACCTGCCAGACGATCTCGGGACACGACGGCTCCTCCACGTGTCCAAGCCAACCGCGCCGGGGAGACCGCCATTCCACCTGGTCCGGCCGTCACGACCGGCCGTCGCGTCCGGTCGCCACCCCGAACGCCACGCCGGCCGTCGCGTCCGGTCGCCAGGTCCGGTCGCCAGGTTCGTGCCACCCGGTCGCCGAGGCTGGCGCGAGAGTGGCATGATGTGGTGGAACCCGCAACGGCTCCCGGCACCCCAGGAGGCCTCGATGAGCACCGACGCAGTCGACCCGACGGTCACGCCTGCTGCCACGGACGAGACCACGGCGGCCCTGCGTGCCCACTGGGCACGCGCACCTCGCCACCTGGGCGGGCACGGACGCCGCGACCCGGCCGTGCACCTGCGCCACATCGCAACCGCGATCGCCGATCACGACGGCGATCCCGTGGACTCCTACGGCGACGACGGGCTCGTGGCCACCCTCGAGCACGAGGTCGCAGACCTGTTGGGCAAGGAGGCGGCGCTGTTCGTGCCCAGCGGCACCATGGCGCAACAGGCGGTCCTGCGCACGCACGCCGATGCCGCCAATTGCACCACCATCGGCTGGCATCCGCGCTGTCACCTCGACCTGTGGGAGGAGCAGGCGGCCACCCATCTGCATGGCCTGGTCCCGCGACGACTGGGGGACGCCAACCAGGTGTTGACCCGCGCCGACTTCGACGAGGTCAGCGACCCGCTCGCGGCCGTCCTGTGGGAGCTGCCCCAACGCGAACTGGGCGGCCTGCTGCCCGAGTGGGACGACCTGGTCGCGCAGGTCGAGTGGGCCCGCCGACGCAAGATCGCCACGCACCTCGACGGGGCCCGACTCTGGATGGTCCCGCCCCACTACGACCGACCCATCCACGAGGTGGCGGGGCTCTTCGACACCGTCTACGTGTCCTTCTACAAGGACCTGGGTGGCCTGCCGGGCAGCGTGGTGGCGGGGCCGGCCGACGTCGTCGCACAGGTCGCGACCTGGCGGCACCGACACGGCGGGACCCTGCACGCCCTGTGGCCGCTGGCTGCCTCGGGACTGGCCGGCCTGCATCGCCACCTGCCACGAATGCCCGAGTACGCACGCCACGCCCGTGAACTGGCAGCGGCCGTGGCCGACCTCGACGACGTCCGGGTCGTGCCCGACCCACCCCACGCGTCGATGTTCCACATGTGGGTGGAGCAGGACGAGGCGGCCCTGCAGGCGCGGCTGCTGGCATGGGCCCGCGAATCCGACATGGCGACATGGATCGGTCCGAGCGCGGCACCGCTGCCGGGGTGGTCGATCCTCGAGCTCAGCGTTGGCGAGGCGACCCTCGAGGTGACACCGCAGGAGTTCCGCGAGGTCGTCGCGTTCCTGGTGGCGGACACCAGTCCGCACGGTGAGGCGGACGACGGCTGACACAGTCGGGACCATCGGCCCGGCCGGGCAGGGCCGTCCGACGCTCCCCGGTGACCTGGCAACGCGCAACGATGGACACTGCCCCCCACCCGTCCCCGACGGAGGCACCGGGATGCTCCATCGACCAGTTCACTGTGTGGTGCCCCTCGACGGGGACGATCGCTCACGTGTCCGCGCCGACCATGCACTCCACGTCTTCCATGGCCATCCCGGGACATGGCTGCCGGCTCCGGCGGAGCCCATCGAGACCGGGTTCAGGGTCCGTCTGCGCATGCCCAGCAGCTCGCATGCGCCGGACGTCGCCGCCATCGTGGCCGTCGGGTTGCCCCTGCACCCCCGTTCCGGGCTGTCCATTCGCTCGCTGCACTGGCGTGCCGAGAAGGCCCATGACCTGTTCCCGGTGTTCGGCGGCGACCTCGAACTGCACACCGGCGACTCGCCCCACCTCCGCCTGACCGGCTCCTACATCCCCCCGATGTCCGTCCTGGGCGCGCTGACGGACCAGATCGTGGGCCGACACCTTGCCAGCGAGGTCGTGCGGGGCTTCACTGCAGACATCGCCACCCAGCTGCTCAAGGTCTCGACACCGACGCAACAGGCCTGACCGCGGGGCCCGGCCATCGACGTACGGTCGCGGTGCGCCCGCTGCCGGACTGTCGGTCGGCTGTCGCCACGACCGGATGCCGCCCGCGTCGGACGCCACCACGCTCCAGCGCAGCTGTTCCCCATCGACACGGATGGCCGCATGCACCCACCAGATGATCCGGCTGCCGCCGACGCCTCGGCCTCCACGGGCGACGCAGGCCCCAGCCGACCCGCCACCCAAGCGCGAACAACCGACGACCCCACCGTCATCCAGGAGACCACCATCGAAGCCGAGGCCAACGCCGCGGCCCCCGCCCCCGACGATCGCATCGACGCAGTCGTCGGTGTGGCCCAGGCGCTGGCGGGTGAACTGGCACTGGACGACCTGCTCGACCACGTCGTGGAGGCAGCGCGGACCGCGACCGGCGCGCGGTACGCGGCGTTGGGAGTCATCGGACCCGACCAGCAGTTGGCCCGGTTCGTCCACGCGGGCTTCGACCAGGACGTCGTCGACGAAATCGGCGACCTGCCCACCGGGCGCGGCGTCCTGGGGCTGCTGATCCGCAAACCCCAGACCCTGCGCCTGGATCACCTCGCCGCGCATCCGGCGTCGTCGGGGTTTCCTCCCAACCACCCACCGATGGAGACCTTCCTGGGCACACCGGTCCGGTCCGGCGGCAAGGTCTTCGGCAATCTCTACCTCGCCGAGAAGGCCGGGGGCTTCACGGCCCACGACCAACATCTCGTCGAGGTGTTGGCCGTCCAGGTCGGCGCGGCCATCGACAACGCGATCCTGGCCCAGCGTCTCCAGGAACTGGCCGTGCAGGCCGAACGCGAACGCATCTCGCGCGACCTCCACGACGGGATCATCCAGACGCTGTTCTCGATCGGCATGTCGCTGGACGCGGCCCGCGCCATGGTGGCCACGGACCCGGAGCGGGCAGCGCAGCGACTCGACGACGCGGTCAATGCCATCGACACGACGATTCGCGAGCTTCGCAACACGATCTTCCAACTGCGGGCCGACGATGCCGCCGCACTCGGGCTGCGGGCCGGACTGGTGGAACTGGCACGCGAACACGAGGTCAACGCGTTGAGCCGGCCGGTCCTGCGCCTGCCCGACCACCTGGACGCCACGGTGCCTGCCACGATGGTCCCCGACATGCTTCAGATGGTTCGAGAGGCACTGGCCAACGCGGCCAAGCATGCTCGGGCTTCCCACATCGAGGTCCGCGTCGAGATCGACGGTCCGAGGATGGTCGTGACCGTCGAGGACGACGGGGTCGGATTCGATCCGGACCAGCCCAGTGCAGGCCACGGCCTGTCCAACATCCGGGAACGTGCCACACTGCACGGAGGGTCGACCTCCATCACGTCCACCCCGTCCGACGGCACCCGCATCCGCGCGGTGCTGCCGCTGCCGGTCTGACAACCCCCCGGCCCCACGGCGGCCCGCCCGCACCAACCCTGCCAACGCCCACCCGCCCGCCGCACCACGTTCCGAAGTCCGGAGACCCAATGGCAACCGACGACACCACTGCCGACCACGACGCCGATGGGCAGGCGCCAACGGTGACCATCATGCTGGTGGATGATCACGAGATCGTGCGCCAGGGCCTGGTCGCCCTGCTGGAGCCAGAGCCGGACCTCGAGGTGGTCGTCGAGGCGGGCACTGCCCAGGAGGCGGTCGCCCGTGCCCGGGTGTTCGAACCCGATGTGGTGGTCATGGACATCCGACTGCCCGACGGCAACGGCGTCGACGCCTGCCGCGACATCCGGTCCCACCGACCCGCGACCAAGGTGTTGATGCTGACATCGTTCTCCGACGACCAGGCGCTGTTCGACTCGATCATGGCCGGAGCGGCCGGCTACCTGCTCAAGCAGGTGCGAGGCCAGGAACTGGCCGAGTCCATTCGCAAGGTCGGTCGGGGCGAGTCGATCCTCGATCCGGCGGTCACCCAGCGGGTCCTCGAGCGCATTCGCAACCCCGATGAGGACAAGGACGAGCGGTTGGCGCGACTCACACCCACCGAGGAGCGCATCCTCGGGATGATCACCGACGGCCAGACCAACCGCGAGATCGCCAACCACATCCACCTCGCCGAGAAGACCGTGAAGAACTACGTGTCGGGCATCCTGTCCAAGCTCGAGGTCAGTCGCCGCGTCGAGGCGGCCGCGTACCTGGTCGAGGAGCGGGCGCGCCAGGAACGGCGCTACTGACCACGCTGCGCACGGGCCGGCCCGGCGAGGGTCCCGGCTCCGTCGGGACCCTCGGTCCCTCCTCCATGGCCCGGTTTCGAGCCATTCCCATCCCACGGATGGACATGCTTGCTGCACACGCCCCACTCCGGGGTGGCAGCACATGACCACGACAGGCTGGGACAGTCCACCCAGTGGCTGGCCCGTCGGTCCTCGCACGGGAGCAGTTCATGGACAAGGACACCGGGGAAACCGGAGCAGGCAACCTGGGGGCAATCCTGGGCATCGGGGTCGGCGTGCTCGCCCTGGTCGTCTCGCTGTTTGCCAGCGGGGTGGCACTGGCCAACCGATCCACGGGCAGCCAGGCATCGGGATCCGGCTCGTCGACCACCACGGAGCCGGTCGCCGGGGCCACTGCGGAGGTCGTCCCGGTCGCGCTGACCGAATACGCCATCAGCCCCGGCAGCGACGCCATCCCGGTTGGATCGACGCTGGACGTGACCAACGACGGCCAGATTCCACACAACCTCGCCATCGTCGGTGCCGGCGTCACGACGGCCGACCTGGACGTCGGCTCCACCGCCGAACTCGACATCAGTGAACTGCCCCCCGGTGACTACGAGTGGCACTGCACGGTCGCCGGCCACGAGGCTGCCGGGATGGTCGGCGCCTTCACGGTCACCGACGGGACGGCGGCACCCGCCACCGAGGCCATGTCCGAGGGCATGGACCACGGCGATGGGGCCACCGAGGGCGCCGACGGTGGCGGCATGGCCATGCCCACCTCCGCCGACATGGAAGCCGCTGATGGCCGAGTCCATCGGTGCCTTCCCGGCCGAGACCGAGGGCGAGGGCGCCCAGGTCATGGAGCCCGAGATCCTGCCCGACGGCACCAAGCTGTTCGAACTGGTCGTCGACGAGGTCCAGTGGGAGGTCGAGCCCGGCAAGGTGGTCGACGCGTTGGCCTACAACGGCCAGATCCCCGGCCCGACGCTCAAGGCCGACCTGGGTGACACCGTCACCATCCGCGTGACCAACCAACTGGATGACGAGGGCACGAGCCTGCACCCCCACGGGCTGCGCGACCACGACTTCGAGATCGACGGCGTCACCTACGTCTCCCAGGACCCGATCGCCACCGGCGAGTCGATGGACTACACGTTCGTGGCCGACCAGCCTTCGGTGATGATGTACCACAGCCACCACATGAGCCTGCACCAGGTGCTGGACGGCCTCGCCGGGTCCATGATCATCGGTGACTACGCCGAGTTGGCGGACGTGGACGGCGTGGTCGACGAGATCGTGATGGTGACCAACGACGCCGGGAGCCTGGGCTTCACGCTCAACGGCAAGTCCTTTCCCGCCACCAAGGCCTACAGCTACACCTCCGGCGACAAGGTGATCGTCCACTACTACAACGAGGGCCTGATGGCCCACCCCATGCACCTGCACAACCAGGACGGGCTGGTCATCGCCAAGGATGGCTACGTCCTGGACGACCCGTACTACATGGACACCTTGAACGTCGCCCCCGGTGAGCGCTACACCGTGGTCTACGAGATGGAGAAGCCCGGCACGTGGCTGTGGCACTGCCACATCCTCAGCCACGTCAAGCGCGCCGACGGATCCATGTTCGGCATGCTCACGGCAGTGATCGTCGAGGAGGCCGACGCGACCTGACACCAGCCGGGGCATCGCCGGCGTCCCGGAAACCGCCACCCACCACGGCCCGGAGTTGCCCCACCGCCACCCACCAGGAGGACCACCATGGCCACCGAACCCACCCCAGGCCCGGCCCGGGAACCCGAACGCGATCGGCTCGGGATGCAGGTCATGGAGCAGGCGGAATGCTGGGACCTGATCCGCGAACAGCCCCTGGGACGCCTGGCCGTCACCATGTCCGGTGCACCCCACATCATCCCGATCAACCACGCGACCCGGGACGGCGAGATCCTGTTCGTGTCGGTCGCGGGCACCAAACTGGAGGCGGTGCTGCAACGTCCCGGGTTGCCCGCGACCTTCGAGGTGGACGACTTCGACGTCGACACTCGCACGGGCTGGAGTGTCATCGTCCGCGGGCACCTTCATCCGGTCGTCGATCTCGTCGACCACACCAGTCTTGACATCGCCGGACGCCCGATCTGGCTCGACGGCTACCGCGATCGCAACTGGCTGCGGTTGGTCCCCGACCACGTCGGAGGGCGCCGCCTCGTCCACTAGCCATCGTTTCGAGCTGCACCACACCCGCCCCACGAAGAGGAACTCCCATGGCCGCCATCACCGACACCACCGACACCACCCCGGTCAGTGACCTGCTCACCGGTACCGTCCGGACCGTTCATCCCAGCATGAGCCTGCGAGCCGCGGCCCGTGCCATGGCCGCCGACGGCATCGGATTGTTGGTCGTCGAGAATTCCTCGGGCGCACTGGCCGGTGTCGTCTCCGAACGTGACCTGGTCAGCGCCCTGGCCGACGATGCCGACCTGGACGGCGACCGCCTGGACGACGTCATGGCCCAGGACGTCGTGACGGTGGATGCCACCGACACGCTTGCGGTCGCGACGCACCGCATGGTGGAGGCCGACGTCCGTCACCTCGTCGTGGTCGATCCCACCGAGGGCGTCGTCGGCGTGATCTCGGCGCGTGACGTCATGCGAGCACTGGCCGGCCGAGCGTTGGCGCAGACGGGAGCAACGACATGAACAACCACCTCGACGCCTACTCCGATCTCCAGGACCTGCGCAACGAAGGCGAGCTCGTCCACCTCGATGTCGACGAGTGCCTCGCGAAGTTGGCCGAGCACCAGGTCGGCAGGCTGGCCGTCAACGACCCCAAGGGACCGCTGGTGTTCCCGGTCAACTACCTGGTCGAGGGTGGCACGATCCTGTTCCGCACCGCGATCGGCAGCAAGTTGGCGGCCGCCGACGAACACCAGACCGTGTCCTTCCAGGTCGACAGGATCGACCTGGAGCACCAGGGCGGCTGGAGCGTGCTGGTTCGTGGCCGGTTGGTCGAGGTGACCCGTGGCGACGAGATCGATCGCCTGCACGACCTGCCGCTGGAACCCTTCGCCGGCGGTGAACGTCAGCACTTCGTCCGGGTCATGCCGGCGAGCGTCACCGGCCGCGCCATGAAGGCACCCGCGGCGCCCGCAGACGAGGCACCCGCGGCGCCCGCCGACGAGGCACCTGGGTCGACCCCTGTGGGGGCCTCCGGCTCCGGCGTCGACCCCCCACAGGACCGCGACACGACCTGACCACCCGTGGCCACCCGGCCACGATCATCGGAGGCAGCCATGGCGATTCCCGGACGCAGCGACCGATTGCCGTTGCTCCTTCGCGACGATGGCACCGTCGAGGGTCGTCCTGCGAACCGCGTCATGCGCACGCACAGTGCCCGGCTGTGGTTCCTCGACGACCTGGTGATCAAGCGCAAGCGCCCCGTCGACCTGGGGTTCCTCGACTTTCGCACCCTGGAGGCCCGCGCCACGGCGTGCGAACGCGAGGTCGACCTCAATCGGCGCCTGACCGAGGACACCTACCTGGGCGTGGCGGACGTGCTGGACGACGACGACCAGGTGGTCGATGCCGCCGTGGTGATGCGGCGACTGCCCGACGAGACCCGGCTGTCCACTCGCATCCTCGCAGGCGACGACATGACCTCGTGCGTGCGCCAACTGGGTCGCCGACTCGCCATGTTCCACGCTGCCCAGCCACCCGCTGCCACTGCCTCCACGCAGGCCGGACCTGCGGCCATCCGCACCAACTGGGCGGACAACCTGGCCGTCCTGTCGGCGCATCCGGACCTGGCCGATGCCGGGTTGGTCGCCGACCTGTCCGACCAGGTGCAGACCTGGCTGGATGGCCGCGACGACCTCTTCACGGTCCGCATCGACGCCGGCATGGTGCGCGACGGGCACGGTGACCTGGTCGCCGACGACGTCTTCTGCCTGCCGGACGGACCGCGGATCCTGGACTGCCTGGACTTCACCGACCGCTACCGGATCGGTGACGTGCTGTTGGACCTCGCATTCCTGGTCATGGACCTGGAGCGGCTCGGTCGCCCAGACCTGGCGGCGGTGTTGATCGACACCCACCAGGAGGTGCTGGGGGTCCGCCACCCGCTGCCGCTGCTGCACCACTACATCGCGTACCGGGCCGGTGTCCGAGCCAAGGTCGGCTGCCTGGCCGACGACCCGTTTCCCCAGGACGTGCTCCCCTACCTCGATCTGATGGCACATCACCTGTTTCGGGCACGGACCCGCCTGGTGCTGGTCGGCGGCCTGCCCGGGACGGGCAAGTCGACGCTGGCCGCCGGGTTGGCCCAGCGACTGGGGTGGGTGGTGGTGCGCACCGACGAGATCCGCAAGGACCTGCTCGGCGTGGGCCACGGTGACCATGCGGGACCGGAGGGCTACGGCATCCGCGTGACGGCCGCCACCTACGCCGAGGCGATCGATCGCGCCCAGGCCCTGCTTCGGCGCGGTCAGTCGGTCCTGCTCGACGCCTCGTGGTCGGATGCCACCCATCGCGAAGTGGCAGCCGACGTCGCCGATGCCACCCACAGCGACCTGGTCGAGTTGCGGTGCGCCGCACCGTCCGGGGTGGCGCGAACCCGGGTGCAGCAACGGATCGACGATGCCTCCGACGCGAACGCCGACGTCCATGACGCGATGGCGAAGACCTTCGACCGCTGGCCGACCGCGCACGTGCTGGACGGCGACCGACCACCCGACGAGGTCGTGGCGGCTGCGATGAAGGCGATGGGCATGGACCCGACGGCCGCGCCGCCAGCCACGACGCGAGCCACGACGCGCCCAGCACCCGCGAGCGCCACGAGCCCCCGGGTCGACGCGCCGACGACATCACGACCACCGACACACACGCGCGGCACGGCCGACCCGGCCCAAGGGCGCGACGCCACCGAGGAGGACCGCATGACACCCCAACCGACCGATCGGCAGGGCCTGGAGGTGCTTGACCCCGACACGTGCCTGCGACTGCTCGACCTGTCGCCCGTCGGGCGCATCGCGTTCATCAGCGCCGGTGAACCCGTCATCCTGCCCGTCAACCACGTCCGTGACGGCCGCGGGGTGGCATTTCGAACCGCGTCGGGCCTGACCCTGCACGCCGCGACCGTGCGAACGTCGATGGCCTTCGAGGTCGACGGCTACGACGAGGCGACCAGGACTGGCTGGAGCGTGCTGTTGCGCGGCACGTGTGACCTGGTGGACGATGCCGACGAGATCGCCCGACTCGAGGGCCAGGACCTGCACCCGTGGGCCGACTCGGTCGAGCGACCGCACTGGATCCGCCTCCACGCCAGCGAGATGTCGGGACGCCGCATCCCGGATCGCCACGCCCCGCAAGGCTGACAGCGGACCCGCACTGCCAACAGGAGGTCGACATGGACACCATCATCGTGGGCGTCGACGGATCGGTCCACTCGGAGTCAGCCCTGCGCTGGGCCGTCAGGGAAGCCCGCTCCCGAGACGCACGCGTGGTCGCCGTCCTGGCGTGGGACTACCTCAACCAGCCGCACCGAAGCGACGAACCAGGCTTCGATCCGGCGTTCGACGATGTCGCCGCCGAGGGGTTCGTCGGCAGGATCGTCGACGAGGTGATGGCCGACCAGGACGGGTCACCGGTCGAGGTGGAGCCACGCGCCGTGCTCGGGTTGCCCGCGCGGGTCCTGCTCGACGCCGCCGCGGACGCCGACCTGCTGGTGATCGGGCGCCGCGGGCTGGGCGGCTTCAAGGGCATGCTGCTGGGCTCGGTGAGTCAGCACGTCGTCCAGCACGCCCAGTGCCCCGTCGTCGTGCACCAGACTCCGGAGCACTGACCGCGCGATGCAGCGCGACGGCCTCAGGCGCTGACTTCGACCGGGGCCACGTCCGCTCGGCCGTGTTCCGACGGGTGGCCCGTCACGGCCTCGCACCTGGGCACCACGACCACCGGGCACGGCGCATGGCTGATGGACTGGTGGCTGGTCGAGCCCAGCAGCAGGCCACGGAACCCACCACGTCCGCGTGACCCCACGACCAGGAGATCGGCGCCCCGGGCAACGTCGAGCAGGATGCGGGCGGCCGGACCGCGACAGGTGATGGTCTCCACCTCGAGATCCGGCGGGGCCGACGCAACCAGTTGTGCCACCAGCTCCTTGGCGTCGCGTGCGAACTCATCGACCGGCGGCACGTCGACGGGCCCCAGGTAGCCAGGTGTCGCCATGGTCGTCGGGATGTTCCAGGCATGCACCACGTCGACGCGGGCGCCACGGCGGTGTGCCTCCTCGAATGCGAAGTGCAGTGCGCAGCGGGAATGGTCCGAGCCGTCAACACCGACAACAATGCGGCCAGCCATGACAGCCTCCTCATCTCGTCCTGTCCAGAGTGTCCGGGATGCGACGCCGAATGGAAGGTGCCGAAGGTCCCGATCCCGACATGGCACTCGGCGGCCGCGCATGCGTCCGATGCCGCGCGTCAGGCCAGGCCCAGGTCAGCGGCCACGGTCGCGGCGTCGGGCTCGGGGGTGCCGGAATCCACGGCGGCCCACCAGACGTCCAGTGCCCGGTAGGCATCCTGCTCGGGCATCGGGCCGGCCTCGAGTCGCAGTTCCAGCAGCCAGTTCCAGGCCTGGCCGACCAGTGGTCCGGGTGGCATCCCCGTGTGGGCCATCACCTGGTTGCCGTCGATCGGTGGCCGCAACGCGGCCAACTCCTCCTGCTCCTGCAAGACGACGATGCGCTCCTCGAGGTCGTCCATGCGGTGCTGGATCGCCCGGGCGCGACGGGCGTTGCCGGTCGTGACGTCGGCACGTGTGAGGATGTTGAGCAGCTGCAGCAGGTCGCCGGCGTCGCGCACGTAGCGGCGCACGGCAGCGTCGGTCCATCCCATCTTGTACGTGTGGAACCGCAGGTGCATGCGGACCAGTTCCGACACGGCCTTCGTCGTGGCCTTGTCGAAGGCCAGCGCGCGCATCCGATGCCGTGTCATTCGCGCCCCCACGACGTCGTGGTGGTGGAAGGACACCGTGCCGTCCCCGTGGATCTCGCGCGTGTCCGGCTTGCCGATGTCGTGCAACAGGGCGGCCAGGCGCAGCACGACGTCGGGACCGTCGGGCTCCAGTGCGATGGCGTTGTCGATCACCGCCAAGGTGTGGGCCCAGACGTCCTTGTGGCGGTGCAGCGGGTCGCGCAGTCCCGACAGCACCCGCAGTTCCGGCAGGACATGGGCGTCCAGACCGGTGTCGACCAGCAGTTGCAGTCCGACGGTGGGATGGTCAGCGATCATCAGCTTGACCAGTTCATCGCGAATGCGCTCGACCGAGATCGTGGTCATCTGGTCGGCCATGTCGATCGCCGCCGCCAGCGTCGCCTCGTCGACGCTGCCGTCGAAGCGGGCCGCGAACCGGGCGAGGCGAACCATGCGCAGGGGGTCGTCCCCGAACGAGACCCGGGGGTCCTGCGGGGTGCGCAACAGCCGGGCGTGGAGGTCGGAGATGCCCCCGAACAGGTCCACGAAGTGGAAGTCGGGGACGCGGACGGCCATCGCGTTGATCGTGAAGTCGCGCCGCGCGAGATCGTCGGTGATCGTGTCGCCGAAGGTCACCTGCGGGTGGCGGGACCCGGGTTCGTAGGCATCGGATCGATAGGTGGTGATCTCGACCATGCGATCGGGCTGGTCGTCGTACCGGCGAATGCTGCTGACCGTGCCGAAGTCTGCCCCGGTCAGCCACAGTGCGTCACCCCACGGCTCCAACAGTGCCGCGGTGTCGTCGGGGCGGGCGGAGGTCGCGAAGTCGAGGTCGACCAGCGCGATGGCGTCGGTGTCTCTGCCCGACAGCAGGGCGTCGCGCACGGTCCCCCCGACGAGGTAGAGCTCGTGGCCGGCGTCGGCGAACAGGTGACCCAGTTCCCGCGCTTCCGGGAACACATCGACGAGGCGGCCCAATTGGGCCGCCTGGGCGTCGGTCAGCGTGGAGGAAACCATGTCTGCCGCAGGCTACCGCCGTGGTCGTCGTGACCCACCAGCAACAGCGCCACGCCCCGACGACCCGGCCAGGTGGTCTGCTCCGAGTCAGGCGATGCGGGTGCCGCCGGCGCGTCGGGGGTCACCGGCCACCTCGAGTTCGCCATCGTCGTGACACATGGCCGCACCGGCCCCACCGAAGAACATGGAGTTCGCATGCATCGGTTCGGCGGAGTCGGCCCATCGGGTCGGCAGCGGCAGGTCCTCCTCGTGGGCGATGGAGGCGATGGCGCCGTCACGGTCGTGGCGGACATGCAGGCGGGGCGCGGCCACGGACTCGGCCAGGTCGGCGCCGCCGAAGAACCGGATCAGCACCTGGAGCAACGCCGTCGTGATGCGGTCGGCGCCGGGCGACCCGATCGCCATCCGCTCCCCCGCCGGGCCCAGCACGACCGTCGGTGCCATGTTCGACGGCAGGTGCGTGCCCACCTCCCAGTTGTGCAGTCCGTGGGGGTTGAGTTCCTGCTCGCCCAGGCAGTTGTTGAGCCACACGCCCGTTCCCGCCGGCATCACGCCCGAGCCGTAGCCAGAGGACGCCGTGATCGCGCAGGCCATGCCCTCGTCGTCGACCGCCGACACGTGGATGGTGGACGGCGACGACAGGCCGGCGTCGAAGTCACCCCGTTCGACCGATGCCAGCAGGGCGAGGCCCGCAGCGTGGCGGTCGTCGGCGGCGTCGAGTGCCGTGATCCGATGGGACAGCACGATGTCCTGCACCTGGATGAGTCGGTCGATGAAGGCATCGTCCCAGGTCGCGGGCAACGGACCGCCACGCAGCATCAGTTGGAGCATCGCCGAGGCGGTGACGCCCCCGATCGCGGGCGGCGGGTTCGTGGCCACGAACCAGTCCCCGCTCGACGTCGGCAGCACGCTGGTGAGGGGTTGCCGCACCACCGGTCGGTACTCGGCAAGGTCGCGAGCGGTCAACAGGCCACCGTTGGCCTGGACCTCGTCGACGATCAGACGGCCGACCTCGCCATGCGTGAACGCGCCGACCCCGTCACGTGCGATGGCGGCGATCGTGTCGGCAAGGCCGTCGATGACGATCTGGCCCTCCTCGTTGAGGGAACCGTCGTCGGTGTGGATGGCGGCGTTGGACTGCGGGTGCCAGCCGTACAGGTCCTCGTGGACGTAGCGCAAGTAGTAGACCGAGGCCTGGCTGAGGCGAAACCCCTCGACGGCGGCAACGCGGGCGGGCTCCCACACCTGGTCCCAGGGCAGGCGACCATGGCGCTCGTGGGCCAGCGCAAGCCCCATCGGGGAGCCCGGCACGGCCACCGATCCGTGGCCGATCGACATGTCCACGCCGCCGCCATAGCCCGTCCACAGGTCGCGGACACCACGACCGACCGGCAGCGGATCCAGACCGAGACCCGGCATCGAGCAGTTGGCGTCGATGACCTCGGTCGTGTCCGGCGTGGCGATCGTGATGTAGGCCCCGCCGGCAAGGGAACAGATCACCGATTCCGTCACCATCGCGGCGGCAGTCGTGGCGATTGCGACGTCGACGGCGTTGCCACCGGCCTCGGCCACCAGGGCTCCGGCATCGGCTGCGCGGGTGTTGGGAGCGGCAACGGCAGCAGTCATTGCGCCGAGGGTAGAACACGCGGCTGGCGCGAACCGCGCGGCGGGTCGCAATGATCGCCGGGCGTCGGTGACTCGGGCACCGGGGTCCGGTGTGTGGCGGTGGTGGCGCGGGGTGCAGGTCCATACGGTGGTTGCACGCCGCCACCGGAGGCCATCACCATGTTCTTTGCCATCGCCGCCATCATTGCATTCGTCGTGGGGATGCGGATCGTGCGCAAGCGCGACGAGGACAACCAGGAGTTCCTGGACGAGCAGCACGGTCGTGGCACCCACGTCCGCGACAGTTCCTGGCCCGTGGGCCCGGGTGCGGGCGGACCCACCGGGTGACCGACGGCGGGTGCCGGCACCTCACCACGAGCCCCGGGTTGCACCGCTGGCGGCTGTGAGCAGATCCGCGGTTCACGCGCCAACTCGGCCCAGGGCGAACCGTGCGGGTGGGGCGGACGTCCCGTCGAGCATGCCCGCCACCAACTCCCCGATCGCCGGGGCGAACTTGAAGCCGTGACCGCTGAACCCGGCAGCAACGACCAGCGAACCGGCACGGTCGACGACGAAGTCCGTTGACGCCGTCGACGTGTAGAGGCACCGTTCCGGTTCGGCCGTGTCGGGGTCGACGCCGGGCAGCCAGGCACGGGCGTAGTCGCGCATTCGCTCCAGTCGCGCCTTGTCGACGGGGGCCACCTCGGCGACTGGTGGTGGCTCGTGGCTGCCGCGGCCGATGCGGGCGACCACCTCGCCGGTGTGGTGCTCGCCGACCTTGATGCGGCCGTCCGGCGTCTGCATCCCGTAGCCCCAGACCGGCTCGGTCACGCCCGAGGTCTTGGCCGGTCCCTGGTCGGACCAGTGGATGAACGACGGCCACGGTGTGCCCGCCGGGTCCTTGGACTCCGCGGCTCGACCAGGCCCCCCATTGTGCGTGGCGCTCGAAGTGGACCGGCTGTTCCCGGGTCACGATCATGTCGGGCAGCGCGAGCATGGCGTTGGCAGCCGAACCCAACAGGTCGCCGAGGATCGTGCCCACCCACGCCCCGGCGGCGACCACCACCCGGCGGGCGCGCATCCTCCCGACGGCGGTGTGCAGCACGACGTCGTCGCCAGCGAACTCGAGGCGCTGCACGGGACACTGCTCGTGCATCGTCACGCCCAGCTGCGTCGCCACGTCCAGGGCGGCCAGCACGGTCCCGGTGGCGTCGACCGTGCCACCGTCGGGATGGAACACGGCCATGCGGTCACACCGCAGCCCCGGCCACCGCGCGGCCACCTCGTCCGGGGTCAGGACCTCGTGATCGAGGCCGACGGCCGCGAGGTTGGCGGCAATGGCACCGACCTCGGCGGGGTCCCCGTGGTCGAGTTCCCCCAGCTGCGTGCGCACGGTCACGCCCGAGGACGCCTCCAGCTCGTCCCACAACGGCAGGGCGGTCCGGGCCATCGCCACGTAGTCGGCATCCGGATACGCCAACCGAAAGATCCGGGCGCTGCCGTGGGAACTCCCATGGGCATGGCCTCGGTCGAACTGCTCGAACAGGTGGACGTCGCGGCCTCGCAGCGCCACGCGCCACGCCGTGCACGCGCCCATGACGCCACCACCGATGATCGCAACGTCGATGTCGGTGCCCACGTGTCCTCCTCGCTGGCCGTACGACTGGTCGTGCGACCGGTCGTGCGTGGCCTCGATCCTATGGCTCGACCCGACGTGGACACCGCCCGGTGGCCACGCTCGACACAGGGGGAACCCGGGAGATGGCTGTCGAGTGCGGGATCCGGCTCGGGCGCACGCTCGAGCGCAGCGTCCGACTGATGGCGGACGCCTCAGCGGGGTTCGCAGGTGACGGCATCGACAACCACGATGCCGCCGTCGCTGTCGACCAGGGCCTGAAGCGGCAGGCCGCCAACTGCGGTGGTCCCGGTGATCACCACCTCGATCGGGGGTGCGGGCGGATCCATGCCCGCGACCGCTGCGTCACGACGGGCCAGGCAGGCGTCCACCAGTTCCGGCATCGTCGCCACGTCATCGCCACGTTCGACACTGTCAGGATCGACCGGAGCGGCCGCAGGACGGACCGCACCGCTCCAGTCCGCCACGGTCGCCGCAGACATCGTCGTCGGTGGCGAGCGGAAGGCTGCATCGGCATCACCGTCGAAGGTCTCGCCACCCTCGCGTGGGAGTTCCGCCGACGCGAACAGCAGGTCCATGCGCGATCCGACCGGCAGCACCAGCACGTCACCCTGCGCGGCCGGCAGCACGACCGGCGTGGCGTCGCCCACGATGTCGGACCACGCCTGGTCGCCGATGCGACCCCCGGGGACGCTGCGAACGTCGGCCGCGGCCTCGGTGCCGGCAGCGGGCTCGTCGGCCTCCGCCTGCTCCAGTTCCTGCGGAGCGGCGACGGTGGTGTCGGCAACGGCATCGTCGCCGGCCTCATCTTCCCCACCGGCAGTCTCGGCGGTGTCGGCCGCCGCGTCCATCGACTCGGCCTCGCCCGACTCGGCTGCGTCGCCTGCGGCCACTTGGGACGACACGGCCTCATCGCCCCCGTCGACCGCAGAATCCTCCAGTCGGGTGCCAAGGATCGTGCCCCGCTCCAGTCCCACCCCGACGCCGACCAGCACCACGATGGCGGTCAGGGCAGCGACACGAGCAGTCCACCCGGTCCAGTCGATGCCACCCCGGGCACCCGCCCGTCCGGCCGCATCCCCCGCCCCGGCGGTGCCGGCGCGTGCCGCCTCGAGGTCGAGGTGGTTGCTGGCCGCACGTCGGGCCGCCATGGCGATGCGCTCGGTCGCCTCCTCGGAGGGCGCCACGTCGGGCATGCCGGCCAGGAGGGCGTCGGTGGCCCGGATCGACTCGATCCGGGCGGTCAGGTCGAGGTCCAGCGGCAACGCGGACTCGACCCGGGCCGCAACGGCCGGGTCGGCCTCACCGGCAACCCAGGCTGCCAGTTCCTCGTTGGTGATCACGGGTGCCTCGGGGTCGAAGTCATCCACGGGACGTGGTCAGGGTCAGGTTCGTGCTCGGCGTCGTGCCCGAGGGTGTGCCGGGGGCCCGTGGGCACCATCGTGTCGGGACGGTCCACGGCAGGCGCCCCGTGCGCACGACAGGGTGACGCGAGTCGGACGCCGTCACCTCGCGGGTGGTTGCGTCGACGATCACCGTCCGGTCGGCCGGTCCCGGCCGCGGGTGCAACATCCCCGTCATCGGCCACCCCCCGGGTCGGGATCGGTTGCACGCGTCCCGGGGCCTGGGCGGGCGTCGCCGCCCGACCGACCGGGTCGATCCTCGCCCGCCTGGGCCGCATCCTCTGCCAGCAGGTCGGCCAGGCGAGCCCGGGCGCGATGGACCCGGGACTTGATGGTGCCGACGGGAATGTCGAGCACCGTGGATGCCTCCGGATAGGTCATGCCCTCGACGGCACACAGCACCAGCAGGGTTCGCGACAGGGCATCGAGCCGGGCCATCGCACGCTCCAGCCGATCGGCCTCCTCGAATCCCGTGGCCACGTCTGCGACGTGGTCGCTGCCGTCCACCCGTCGCCGGGCAGCCGCCTCGATGTCGGCGACCGGCGTCTGGGGTCGGCGGCCCAGGCGTCGCTGCATGTCGCGACAGGCATTGATCGCGATGCGATACATCCAGGTCGACACCTTGGCGTCGCCGCGGAAGTCGCTGGCAGCCCGCGCCACTTTGGCGAAGGTGTCCTGGGTGGCCTCCTCGGCATCGGCGGCATTGCCCAGTTCACGATGACAGATCGCGAACACGCGCGGGGTCATGTCGGCGACCAGCATCGCGAAGGCGTCCTCGCGTGCGGACCGTGACGCCTGCGCATCGGCCCAGACCTCGAGCAGGTTCGCCAGCCGCACGTCCCCCGACGAGCCCTCGTTCACGAGGTCGACTCGGGATCCGGTTCGACCGTGCCGTGCACCTGCACCTCGACGATGCGGCCACGCTGGAGGCTGGACTCCAGTTGCGACAGGTTCGTGAACCACAGCAGGACGTAGCGTCCGCGCGCAGGGGGCGCCAGCGGGACCTCGATCGTGGTGTCTGCGTCGTCGACCTGTGCCACCGGGATCCGCCAGCCCACCAGGCCATCGATCGGATCGGGCAGGGTCTCGGACACGTACACGTCGAACGACAGACCCGGTTCGCCCGCCTGGACCACGATCTTGTCGATCGTGGCAACGTCCACCAACTCCACGTACAGCCCGACCCCCGCCTTGCGGTCGTTGAACGGTCGATCCGCAGGTGCCTGGTAGGACTCGGTGGTCCACGACGTGTTGAGGTTGTTGTCGAAGGCCAGTGGCACCTGGCCGGTGTTCTCGGCCTGGTCCCCATCGGGGTCGAAGTCGCTGCCGGCGACGATCTCGACGGTGCCGGCCTCGGGGATCGTCTCCGCCGGCGGGTCATCGCCACCCCAGAACGCGATGGCGGCCGTCACGAGCACCCCGGCCAGGAATGCCCACGCCGCGGACACGCGGAAGCGGCCACGCCGTCCACCCGACACGGACATGTTGGGGTCGGTCGCGGCATCGGGATCGACCGGGGGCATGTCGGCCACCGACGGCGAATCGGGGGGGTCGGCAGCCAGCAGTTCCTCGGTGAGCACCTGGGGGTCGCGGCCCTTGAGGACCGCCAGGAGTGCGGCCTGCACCGCGGCCACGTCGTCGTAGCGATCGTTGGGATCACGTCGGGTCGAGCGCACGACGACGTCGTCGAGCCGTCGGTCCACGTCGGCGCGCACGGTTCGCGGTGGCATCACCTCACGGGTCAGACGCGCCGCAGCCGTCGCCGTCGGGGTGTCACCGAAGAACGCCGGTCGGCCCGTCAGGCATTCGTACAGGACGGTCCCCAGCGCGTAGATGTCGACGCGGGCGTCGACCTGGGCACCCATGTACTGCTCGGGTGCGATGTAGGTGGCGGTGCCGACGGTCGAGCCCTCGGCGGTCAGGTCGGAGGTCGTGCCCGACAACGCCTTGGCGATCCCGAAGTCGGCAACCTTGACCACCCCGTCGGTGGTGAACAGGATGTTGGCCGGCTTGATGTCGCGGTGGATGAGCCCCTGCTCGTGGGCCTCTGCCAGCGCCGAGGCGACCTGGTGGCCCACGGCAGCAACGTGGCGCGGCCGTTCGAAGGCGCCGTGCTTGGCCATCAGGGTCTTGAGGGTGGGGCCGTCGACGTACTCCATGACCAGGTACACGACGTCGTTGACACGGCCAGAGTCGAAGATGCGAGTCGCATTGGGGTGGTGCAGGCGGGCCGCATTGCGTGATTCGCGTTCGAAGCGACGGACCGTGTCGGCATCGGCAACCAGGTGGGGATGGAGGATCTTGAGGGCCACGGAGCGACCGAGGTGGGCGTCGTATGCACGCCACACGGTGGCCGCACCACCCGCTGCGATCGGCTCTTCGAGGTGGTAGCGCCCGCCGTCCCCGAGCCGGCGAATCGGGGGCCACGACGACACGTCCCCGGACGAGTCGTCCGTGGACTGGGGCCATGCATCCGGTTCGGCAACGTCGCGCGAGTCGCCCGTCGGACCCGATTGCCCGTCGGGCTGCGCATCGGATCGCGCACCGGACTGCACGCCGCCCACGGCCGCTGCGGCCCGGACGGGATCGTCGGGCACAGTCGTGGTCGGGTCGTCCGATGCGGACGCCGCCGTCTTGTCGCTCATTGCAGCGAGGCCATCGGCTCGAGTGGGGGCGTGAGTCGGCCCCAGTGTCCCACGTCAGGCGTTCGGGCGCACACCGACCCCGATCGGGGCCTGGTCACCGGTCGACCGGGCGCGGTTGGTCACGATTGGGTTCGAGTTGTCGAGCACGCTCGACCAGTCGTCGTTCGTTGCGATGGGCCAGGCGCAGCATGGCGATCTCGGCCGGAACCCATTCCACGTGCTCGGCCTCGTCGTCGCGCGGTCCGGCCGCCAGGCCATCCCACCACATGAACCAGTAGTGGACGTACTTGTGGTAGCGGACCCGGTCTGGGCGCCAGACGAACCAGTAGTCGATCGTGCCCAGTTGGTTCGCCAGGACCGCCCCGTGGCCGGTCTCCTCACGCACCTCCCGCAGTGCTGCCTCGGTGTCGGTCTCGCCCTCCTCGACGCCACCCTTGGGCAGCGTCCACTGCATGCGCCCGGCGGCGTTGCGTCGGGCGATGAGCAGGACCCACCGGCGGCCGTCAGGGCGGTCGTCACACACGACGCCTCCTGCCGAGGTCGCGCGTCGGGTTGGATAGGAGGCCATGGCGCCAGCCTAGCAACGAGCCCCTGCGCACTGAGCGCACGTCTGCCCCCGGGGACCGCGCAGACGTATGCAGCGGCGGTGGCGCGCCCGGCGGTCGCGCGCCCCCAAGACCGCACCCACCCCGTCATCCACGCACTGGTTGGAAAGGCCACCCCATGCGCGCCCTGGTCCAACGCGTGTCACGCGCACATGTCACCTCCGACGGTCACGAGGTGGGACGCATCGGTGCCGGCCTGGTCGTGCTGGTCGGCGCCACCCACGACGATGACGAGGCTCGGGCCGTGCGCCTGGCCGACAAGGTCCACCAGCTGCGCATCTTCGGCGACGACGACGGCAACATGAACCTGTCGGCCGCCGACCTGGGGCTGGAGGTGCTCGTCGTGAGCCAGTTCACCCTGTACGGCGACACGCGCAAGGGCCGACGACCGTCGTTCGTCGCGGCCGCCCGACCCGAGGTCGCCGAACCGCTCGTGGATGCAGTGGTCGCACGCCTCGAGGCCAACGGGGCCACCGTCGCCACCGGTCGATTCCGAACGCACATGGAGGTCCACCTCGTCAACGACGGCCCCGTCACGTGCAGCATCGAGGTCTGACGAGCCCCTCGAACGACCAGTGAGCCGGACGACAGGTGAGCCTGGCGGCCAGTGAGCCAGGCGACCAGTGAGCCAGGCGACCGGTGAGCCAGGCGACCGCGTGCAGGTCGCGGGCCAGTCCCGGATCAGGGGGCGTAGCGCAGCAGGGCCGCCACGGGGCCATCGCCGGGCACGTCCTCGGCGCGCACTGCCATCACGCGCCCACCGGCCAGGTGGACGCGCCGGGCAATCTCGTCGGCGACGCCGTACGTGGTCGCATCACCCGAATCCAGGGTGACCGCCCCGCTGGTGTCGTCGACCACGCCCGCAACGTCTGCATCGATGTCGACGACCACGGTGTCCACGGCCCCCATCGTCGCGAGACGGGCGATGTCGCCCAGCTCCGTGGCGACACGGCCCTGCGACCATCGTCGATCGAATTCGCCCCGCAGGGCATCGAGTTGCTCGGCGTACAGGTCGTCGAGCACCCCCCGGGCGGCGTCGGCCAGGTCGGCGTCACTGGTCCGTTCGGGGTTGCCGAGCAGCGTCGTCGCAACCAGTTGGGGCAACGTCTGGACCTGGCGGTAGATGGCGGCCATCTCGTCGGTCGCGGCCAGGATCACGGGCAGGTCCGAGGCGTGCACGACGCCCTGCAGCGCATGGTCGATGCGGCGGGCGAACACGGCCGCCCGAACGCGATCTCGCTTGTCACCGGGCTGGTCGGTCCATGCGTCCGTCGGCAACTCCGGGACGTCCACCTCCTCGGGGGGTCCATCGGGCCCGACCTCCAACACCCGCACACCGCCGCGCGCGAAGGCCACGATCCAGGCCGCCTGGGGAAACGTCACCGCGCGCAGCAGGGGCTTGACGTGGAAACGGTCCGAGACCTCGACAGTGGCCTGCAACCGGTTGGGCAGCCGATAGGTCCGGATGCGATCCGGGGTCGCGAAGACGGCGAGGCTGTCCGCCTGCCGGATCCAGAAGTAGCCATCGTCCACGAGGCCGGCAAGTTGCTCCTGGATCGCCTCCACGTCGTCGGGTGCGGCGGCGCGGTCACGCAGTTGCTCGATCGCGGTCGACGCCAGGTTCTTCAACTCGATGCGGTCCTGCCCGGTGTCGCGGGTCACCCGGGACGTCGGCAGGTAGATCGAGACGCACGCCGGCGCGCGGGTCGCGAGCAGGTCGTCGATCTGGGCATGGGTCGGGATGTCGGTGTGCATCACCATCAGTGGGGTCCTTGGTGTGGTCGGGGTCGGGTCGGTCGGCGAGGGTCAGGTCGGTGTCGAGGCGATCACTTCGGGTCGGTGCGTCAAGGTCTAGCAGGACGAGCGCACGGCCGTTCAGAACGGGACGAGCTCGTCACCGGTGCGGGCACCCATGGCGGCAACGAGCGGCGCCCCAGGTGCCGGCGGGGAATGCCGGACCGGGCCATGTCGTTGCCATCATCACGTGGCACCCTGTGCCCACCCGACCTCCAGCACCCCCGTCACACGCCCGCCCGACTGCGCCCGGGCCCCAAGGATCCGACTCCATGAGCGACTTCATCTCCCTGGCCACAGATGTCACCGAGTCCGACGCCGTGCCGACCGCCACCACCCGTGACGTCGTCATCATCGGGTCGGGACCGGCCGGCCTGACGGCCGCGACCTACGCCGCCCGCGCCAACCTCGAACCACTCGTGATCGAGGGGGTCGCCGTTGGTGGACCCACCGGTGGCCAACTGACCCTGACCACGGAGGTGGAGAACTACCCCGGCTTTCCCGAAGGCATCATGGGCCAGGACCTCATCTCGGGCATGCGCGCACAGGCCGAACGCTTCGGCACCTCCTACCTCACCGACGACGTGACCGACATCGACCTGTCGTCGCGACCGTTCCGCATCACCACGACCTCGGGCGGTGAGGTGTACGCCAACACCCTGATCATGGCGACCGGCGCCAAGCCACGCCGGCTCGACGTGCCGGGCGAGGACAAGTTGTGGGGCCTGGGCGTGTCCGCCTGCGCCACCTGCGACGGGTTCTTCTTCCGCGACCGCGAGGTCGTCGTGGTGGGCGGTGGCGACTCGGCGATGGAGGAGGCGACGTTCCTGACCAAGTTCGCCTCGAAGGTCACCGTGGTGCACCGCCGCGAGGAGTTGCGGGCGTCGGTGATCATGCAGGAGCGTGCCCTGAAGAACGACAAGATCGAGTTCGTCTGGAACGCCACGGTGAGCCAGGTGCTGGGCACGGACCAGGGTGTGACCGGGGTCGAGTTGACCGACACCGTGACGGGCGCCACCACCGAACTGGCCACCGACGGCCTCTTCCTGGCCATCGGCCACATCCCCAACACCGACCTGGTCGCCGACGTGCTCGAGACCGACGACGAGGGCTACCTGGTCGTGACCCACCCCACGACCCAGACCAGGGTTCCCGGCGTGTTCGCCGCCGGCGACCTGTCCGACCACATCTATCGCCAGGCCGTCACCGCGGCCGGCATGGGCTGCAAGGCCGCCATCGATGCCGAACGGTTCCTGGCTGCCCACGAATGACCGATGCACGTGCGACCGCGCCAGCATCGGCGGTGGCATCACCGCACGACCGGACCGAGGCACGGTTGGCCCTGCCTGTCGCACCGCTGGGCCACACTGGGCGGCACACTGTCGTCCCGACCTGCCTCGACCGGGTCGTCGCCACACCGGCGCACGACCGACATGACCACCTGCCATCACACCGACACCCGGAGCACCCATGAGTGCCACAGACCTGACCGATGCCGAGTTCGCCAGCCGCGTGCTGCAGGCCGACAAGCCTGTCCTGATCGACCTGTGGGCCGAGTGGTGCGGACCGTGCCGCAAGGTGAGCCCGATCGTCGACGAGATCGCCGACGAGCACGACGAATTGGACGTCTACAAGATCAACATCGACGAGCAGCCCCAGGTCAGCCGTGACTACGGCGTGATGTCCATCCCGACCCTGCTGCTGTTCAAGGACGGCGAACTGGTCAACCGCATCGTCGGCGCCAAGCCCAAGGCTGCCTTGCTCGCCGAGGTCACACCGCACCTGTGACCGTCGGCTGGCGCTGCGACCATCGTCGATCGGCGCACCGCGGCGACCTGTGACCATGGTTGGGCGCTGCGGCACGGGCTCGTCCGGTCGCGGTCCAACTCGGTCGGAGGGCCACCAGTCGCATGCCGACGCGGTCGGGCCCTGAACCGCTGCGAGTACCATTCCGTTGATGCTTCCACTCATTCGCCGTGGCGACCAGGGTTCGGAGGTCCGCGACGTCCAGCAGCGACTCGCGGACCTCGGCCACGCCATTGACGACCCACCCGGCACGTTCGGGGAGACCACCCGGGACGCGGTGCGCGCCTTCCAGCAGGCCCGTGGGCTGTTCGCCGACGGCGCCGTCGGGTCGGACACATGGCGCTCCCTGACCGAGGCCGGCCTGCGGCTCGGTGACCGCCTGCTGTACCTGTCCTCACCACCACGGCGGGGCGACGACGTTCGCGAACTGCAGGACCGGTTGGACCGCATCGGCCTGGACGTCGGGCCCAGCGACGGGATCTACGGCCCCGAGACCGTCGCCGCCATCGTCGAGTTCCAGGAGATGCAGGGCCTGGCGCCCGACGGCCAGGCCGGCAGCGCCACCGTTGCCTCCCTCCTGCGAGTGGGTCGCACGCACCAGCAGGTGTCCGCCGCCGTGGTGCGCGAGCGCCATCGCATGGGCTGGCGTCGTCCGATCCTGACGTCGATGGCCGCTGCCACGATCGTCGTGGACCCGGGCAACTCGCCCGGCTTCCCGGGTCACACCAACCCCGATGGGGTGCCCGAACACGAGATCACGTGGTCGATCGCCAAGCGGGTGCATGGTCGCCTGGCCGCACTGGGCTCCAGGGCGTTGCTCGCCCGAGGGCCGGCCAACTCACCGACACCGTCCGAGCGAGCCCGCTTCTCCAACGACGAGGGATCCGACATCGTGTTGTCGATCCACACCAACGGGATGGATTCGGACCAGGCTCGCGGCGTGGCGGCGTACTACTTCGGCAACCCCAACGGTCGGTCGGTCACCGGGCAGGAACTGGCCGACCTCCTGGTCGGCCGGCTTGCCCGTCGCCTCGAGACCCCGAACTGCCGCGCCCACGCATCCACGGCCACGTTGTTGCGAGAGACCCAGGCAACCGCCGTGGCCGCCGAACTCGGCTTCCTCACCCACCCGGTCGAGGGCAGGATGTTGGCGGACCCTGACTACCAGGTCATGGTCAGCGAGGTGCTGGTCACCGCGGTCGCCGACTGGCTGACGGGTCGCGTCGACGATCCGCTCGTTGCTCCCGTCGCCGTCCCGCAGGACCACTGACCCCGACCGTCGAGGTGCTCGACGTTGCGGCAACGGTGGCCTTGACCAAGGACTCCACGGCCGGTCGTGGTGCCGGGGCTCGTCCCGGCAGCAGGCCCAGGACTTCCTCGACGGCGTGCTCGACCGACTCGCTCCATCGCACCGTGCGCGCCACGTCCAGCCGCAACAGCGGCCACCGAACGTGCTCCTCGACGACCTCGAAGCCCTCGTGGAGCAGCCAGGTGATCGGCAACACGCAGGCATCGGTGCGCCAACGGCGATCAGCCCGCACCTCGACGGCCGCGAGACGCAGTCGCATCGCCTCCTTGAGTGCCGCCTGCAGCAACAGCCGTCCCAGGCCCTCGTTGCGATGCACCGGGTCGACCCACATCGTGGCCAGCACCAGCGCATCGTCGTTGCTGCTGGGCATCCCTCCGGGGGTGCGGACCATCCCCCGCGCGGGGGCGAACAGCACGAATCCGACCACCTTTCCATCGACTTCGACGGCTCGACCCGGGGGATCGCCCTCGCGAACACGAGCGGTCGTCCACGCCTGCTTTCGGACCGCCTGCCGGTCGTCATCGTCACCGCGGTCGTCGGGTCGCTCGCCGAGTTCCCAGAACAGGCACGTCCGGCAGGGGGCGTACAAGCGATTCCCACACGTCGCCGGTCAGCGCCACCACCCGCCTGCTCATGGCGCCGGCACCGAGGCGTCAGGATCACCGTCGGCTGCCCGGTCGGGCCGGGACAGGCCCGCTGCCCCATCGACGCCCTGTCGGGCCCTGGTTCGATCACCACGATTGGCCACCGTCAGGAGCCAGCCGGCTGCCAGGCCCACCCCGACGCCCACGATCGCCCGTGGCCAGCCACCCGGGGCGGCCCAGCGATCGGAGTCCACCAGGTCGAGTTCGATGAACGGATCGTCGGTGGTGGGATCGGTGGCATCGGCAACGGACTCGACGGATTCCTGGAGGTCGTGACCGAGATCTGGTTCGCGCACGGCCGACGGCCCCGGATCCTCGACCTCCTGCCCGTCCTCGGGTGCATCCGGCATCACGCATCCTCCATGTCCCGGACCGCTGCGTCAGTCAACGGGTGCTCGGCCCCACGCTACAACCACGATGACCACGATCGCCATGCCGTGGTCGCCCAGCGCGAACGGAAGCGCCAGCCCACCAGCTCGCAGCCCGCGATCGGTCCACCCGTCGGGATCGCTGCCCGTGCAGCCCCGGCGGTGCGTGGCCACCACCCCGCGGGGAGTACCGTGGTCGCGACCTGCAACCCGCGACCACGATCTGGGTCCAGCGGTGCCGACGACCGCCTGCCCACATCCATCCCTCCCGTGCTGCGTGACCCGTCCAAGGCTCGACCATGCGCCTCGACACCGACCCATACCAGTCCCACTACGCCCAACGCGTGAACGGGCTGTCGGCGTCGGCGATCCGGGCGCTCTTTGCCGTGGCATCCCGCCCCGAGGTGGTGTCCTTCGCCGGGGGCATGCCCGCCACGGAGGCGCTGGACTTCGACGCGGTCCAGGAAGTCGTGGCCGGCGTGCTGGCCGACGACGGGCCGACTGCCCTGCAGTACGGCATCGGCCAGGGGCGCCCGGAGCTGCGCGAGCAGTTGGTGCGGGTCATGGACCACGAGGGCGTGCCGGCCCATCCCGATGACCTGGTCGTGACCGTCGGTGGCCAGCAGGCGCTGGAACTCATCGGCAAGTGCTTCATCGATCCCGGCGACATCGTGCTGGCCGAAGGACCGACCTACGTCGGGGGGCTCACTGCCTTCGGCAGCCACCAGGCCGACGTCCGCCACATCCCGATGGACGACCAGGGCATGCAGGTCGACGTCCTCGAGGACCGGCTGGACGAACTGCGCAGCCAGGGACGGACGGCGAAGTTCGTCTACACCATCCCCAACCACCAGAACCCTGCCGGCGTGTGCATGGCACCCGATCGGCGGCTTCGCCTCGCCGAGCTGGCAGACGAGCACGACCTCCTGGTCGTCGAGGACAACCCGTACGGCCTCATCGACTTCCAGGGTGAGCCTCGCACGAGCATCCGTTCGCTGGTCCCGGAGCGCACGATCTACCTCTCCACGATGTCCAAGACCTTCTCGCCCGGTGTTCGCACCGGCTGGGTCGCGGCGCCCGAGCCCATTCGCTCACGGCTCGTGCTGCTGCGCGAAGCCGCCGACCTGTGTCCGGGAAACTTCACCCAGATGGTCGTCGAACGGTGGCTCCAGACCCAGCCCTGGACCGAGCAGGTCACCACCTTCACCGAGCTGTACCGCGAACGCGCCAACACGATGCTGTCGGCGCTGGCCGAGGAGATGCCGCCGGGCGTCACGTGGACGGTGCCGACCGGTGGACTGTTCGTGTGGCTCACGGTGCCCGACGGGGTCGACACCCCCGAACTGTTGGCGCGAGCGGTCCAGAAGCGGGTTGCCTATGTCCCCGGCGACGGGTTCTACGCCGACGGCCAGGGCCGCCAGCAGATGCGCCTGAACTACTCCTACCCCACGCCCGAGCGCATCCGCGAGGGCGTGGTGCGGCTGGCAGACCTGGTCACCCGCGAGGTCGAACTGGTTGCGGCGGTCTACGGCGACCATTCCCCCGCATGACACTGCCCGCCCGGCGCACACATCGACAACCACCGCCTGCCCGCAGCGAAGCCCGACATCCACGACACCCGAGGCGCACACCATGAGCCTGCACGTCGCCGTCCTGAACGGCGGATCGTCACTGGAGCGCGAGGTCAGCCTGGCCTCCGGATCCCGCGTGACCTCCGCGCTCGAGTCACGTGGTCATCGCGTCACCCGAGTCGACGTGGACGCCCGACTGGTCGGCCAGTTGCGCAGCACCGACGTCGACGTTGCCTTCCTGGCGCTGCATGGCTCCAGTGGCGAGGACGGCACGATCCAGTCGCTGCTGTCGCTGGTCGGCATTCCCCACACGGGACCCGACGCACTGGCATCGGCGTTGGCATGGGACAAGGCTGCATCGCTGGGGCTGTCGGCGCGAGCCGGCCTGACCGTGCCGTCCGGCATCGTGTTGTCCCAGGCAGCCTTCCGCGATCTCGGAGCGGCTGCCGCCATGACCGAAGTCGTCGACCGTCTGGGCTCACACCTGGTGGTCAAACCGGTCACGGGCGGCTCGTCACTGGGCCTGTCGATCATCACTCGCGCCCAGGACCTGCCCGGTGCCATCGTCGGTGCCTTCTCGTATGCCGACCGCGTGCTGGTGGAACAGTTCGTCGCCGGGACCGAGATCGCCGTGACGGTGTTCGACTCCGCACCCCTGCCACCGGTCGAGATCGTGCCACGCGACGGCGCCTATGACTTCGCTGCCCGGTACACGGCCGGTGCGACCGATTTCCATGCTCCGGCCCGGCTCGACGACGCGACCTCGCAACGTGCCCGCGACGCGGCCATGTCGATGGCCCAGGTCCTGGGCGCTCGCCACATCTGCCGCGTCGACATGATCGTCACCGACGATGGCGAACCAACCGTGCTCGAGGCCGACACCAGCCCCGGTCTGACGGCAACCTCGCTGGTCCCCCTGGCCGCGCGGGCGCATGGCCTGGAGTTCGAGGCCCTGTGCGACCGCCTGGTCGAGTTGGCCGTGGCTGACGAGGTGGCGGCGTGACCGGCGGCGACGACGCGCCGGCGCCTGCCATCGTCGTCTTCGACGTGGGCGAGGTCCTGATCGACGAAACCCGGGTCTGGAGTGTGTGGGCGGACATCCTTGGTGTGTCACCACTGTCCTTCGGGGCCGTGCTTGGTGCCGCCATCGTGCAGGGGCTCGACTTCCCGGATGCCTTCGCCGAGCTTGCGCCAAACATCGAGTGGCAGTCCTTCACCGACGAACACGAACGGCGCTACGGCGGGTTTCGCGACGAGGACCTCTACGCGGACGTTCGCCCGTGCATGGAGGAGTTGCGCGAACTCGGGCTGTCCGTCGTCATCGCGGGCAACCAGCCCGCCCGGCGCACGGCGCAGCTTCGAGCGCTGGACCTGCCGGTCGACGCCATCGCGACCTCGGACGACATCGGTGCCGACAAACCGGATCCGGCGTTCTTCGACGGCGTCATGGCCCTGGCCGCAGCGACCGACCCGGCCTCGGTCCTCTACGTCGGGGATCGCATCGACAACGACGTCCTGCCCGCTGCCGAACACGGCATGCGGACCTGTTGGCTGCGACGAGGGCCGTGGGGGTTGCTCCAGGACATGCCCGGTGCCGCCTCGCAGGCCAGCGATGCGCGTCACGCCACGACTGCGACGACCACTTCGACGCCGAAGGACTCACAGGGATCGGATTCCCATGACGCGGCCCAACCCGACCTTGTGCTGGAAGGGCTGGGTGAACTGCCGACCCTCCTGGATGACTGGCGGCGGCAGGCCACGCCCACCCAATGAGGCGAGTCGGCAAGAGTCGAAATCTTTCGGATCTTCCGGAGGTCGCCTCCTGCCCCTCGCTGGGGTCTCGACCGCAGGCCGCACAACGCCTTCCGGAAGTATCGAAAGTTTCCTGATCTTTCCGCCCACCGTCACCGACCACGTGTACGAACGACAGGACTGGCACGATGACCACCGAGGATGCGAAGCGCGCCGCCGGGACAGCCGCGGCCGACGTGGTCGAGGACGGGATGGTGCTCGGCCTCGGAACCGGATCGACTGTTGCGTTCTTCCTGCGCGCGCTGGCCAGTCGATCACTCGATGTCAGCGGGGTGGCGACATCCGTCGAAACAGCCGAACAGGCGCAGGCACTGGGCCTGCAGGTCCGGTCGGTCGACGACGTCGCCCGGGTCGACCTGGTCGTGGACGGTGCAGACGAACTGACGCCGGATCTCACCCTCACGAAGGGAGGGGGTGCTGCCCTGCTGCGTGAGAAGGTGGTCGCGCAGATGGCGGACCGGATGTTGGTGATCGCCACGCCGGACAAGGTGGTCGATCGACTCGGGGACACCTTTCCGCTGCCCATCGAGGTCGTCCCGTTCGCCGTGGCACCGGTGACGCGGCGCCTCGAGGCACGCGGGTACACAGTGACGCAGCGAGGTGTCAAGACCGACAACGGCAACCACATTCTGGACGCGCGCTGGTCCGGGGGCGTGGTCGACCCGGTCAGCGAGGGCCAGTGGCTGTCGGCCGTGGCCGGGATCGCCGAACACGGCCTGTTCATCGACCTGGCGACCGCGGCGGTGCTGGGTTCAGGCGATGGATCGGTGTCGTGGTTGGGCAGCCTCCGGGCATGACCCGGTCGTCCTGACGGGTGTCCCGGCGATCACAACGTCGCCCCAGCAGGATCAGTCCGTGCCGGCAGTGGCAGGCACCGATTCGTCTGCCTCGTCACGGACGGGTTCGTCAAGGCCGCGTGCGCCCTCATCGACGATCGGTGAGAGCCCGGCGTCGCTCGGCACCGGGTCCGACGGCTCGGGCTGATCCCCGCCCAGACCTCGCGCGATCAACTCGACCAATTTGGACAGGTCATCGGGCGTGCGGAAGGCGATCGCCAAGGTTCCCTTGCGCTTGCCCATGGTGATCCGGACGTCCTGCCCCAAGGCCTCCGCCAGGTCGTCCTGGAGGCTCTCCATGCTGGGTGGCAACGGCTGCCGACGCGAATTGCGGCTCGCGTGGTGCGTGGGCTCCTCGAGATAGCGCATGCGAACGAGCTCCTCGGTGGCCCGCACCGACAGCCCCTCCGCGACGATGCGCTCCGCGACAGCCTCCTGGTCCTCGGTCGACGCCAACCCCAGCAGCGCCTTGGCATGACCGGCGCTCAGGACACCGGCTGCAACACGTCGCTGGATCGCCGGCGACAGGGTCAGCAGACGCAGCGCGTTCGTGATCGTGGGCCGACCCTTCCCCAACCGACGTGCCAGTTCCTCCTGGGTGACGCCAAAGTCGTCGAGCAGCTGGTTGTAGGCGGCGGCCTCCTCGAGTGGATTCAGCTGCACCCGGTGGATGTTCTCGATCAAGGCTTCCTTGAGGAGGTCCGCATCACCGGTGTCGCGCACGATCACCGCGATCGTCGCCAACCCTGCACGACGAGCAGCCCGCAAGCGCCGTTCGCCCGCGACCAACTCGTACCGACCGTCGTGCATCGAGCGCACCACGATCGGCTGCAGCAAGCCCACCTCCTTGATCGAAGCGGCCAACCCATCGAGTTCTTCGTCGTCGAACACCGATCGAGGTTGACGGGGATTGGCCTGGATGGCATTGATCGACACGTCCTTCAACGCGGACTCCGTCGGGGGCTTCGTCGAATCGCCGGGAATCAATGCCCCCAGGCCACGGCCCAATCCGCTGCGACGTTCGTTGCTCATGACCGCTCCTCAAGCATGGGTGGTGTTCGAGTCGATGACCGACTCGGGGGCGTGTGGCGAACCGTCACTCGCGGTGACATGCGCTCCGGCAGTTGGGGATATCCCCAACAACTCGTCGAGGGCATCACCACCGCTCGACAGCAGGTCCAGCCGCTGCGCCAACTGCCGCGCAAGTCGCTCGTAGGCGCGAGCTCCCCGACTCCCCGGATCAAACACGTTGATCGGCTGGCCGTAGCTCGGCGCTTCGGACAACCGCACCGTGCGGGGGATCACCGTGTCGTAGGCGATGGGACCGAAGAACGCTCGGATCTCATCGGCAACCTGCTGGGACAGGTTGGTCCTGGCATCGAACATCGTCAGGACCACACCACCAATGTGCAAGCCGTCGTTGAGGTCAGCCTTGACCAGCTCGATGGTCTGGAGCAACTGGGAGACGCCCTCGAGCGCGTAGAACTCGCACTGGATGGGCACCAGCACTTCGTCTGCGGCCACCAGGGCATTCAATGTCAGGATCCCGAGCGACGGGGGGCAATCGACGAAGATCACGTCGTATCGGTCCCGCACCGCATCGACCGCCTTGGCCAACCGCCGCTCGCGATTCATCTGCGCCACCAACTCGACCTCGGCGCCGGCGAGATCAAGCGAACTGGGGACCAGGTCGAGTCCGTCCACACGACTGGGGATGACGGCTTCCATCACGGGAAGTCGATCCACGACAACGTGATACGTGGACGGCTGCCCCGGCACACCTCGCAGGTCGAGCCCAGTCGAGGCATTGCCCTGCGGGTCCAGGTCGACCAGCAGCACGCGCAAGCCGAAGGCTGCCAGTGCCGCCGCGAGGGAGATGGCCGTGGTGGTCTTGCCGACCCCACCCTTCTGATTCGTGATGGCGATCACCCGCGCTGGACCCGTCGTCCGCGACCGACCCCCGGGGGTGGGCACGGGGGCGTCGCCAGGAAGCGACTCCGTCGCGTCCTCGGCGCTCGTTCCACGTGGAACAATCGGGCTGCCAACAGACACGCTGGGTGCAGGGGGGGTCGCACCCGTGCCATCCATTGGACGCACATCCCCGTCAACGGGCTTCGCCTGGGTCCACACTCGACGACGCCAGTTCATGCGCCAACTCCGCGACGAATGACGACCACTCGGGGTTCGTCGCCGGTCGGGGGGACATCCGCCGGGGTCGCGACAACCTCGCCGCGCCAACGGGCCAACTCCGATGTCGCATCCGCCAACTCGGCCTCCCAGTTCTCACCCTTGATCGCGTAGAGCAGTCCACCGGGCACCAAGAACGGGAGCGTCCACCCCAGCAGTCGATCCAGGGGCGCCACGGCGCGTGCGGAGACCACGCTGAACCGGTTGGCGCCTTGGGCACCCCGGATCTCTTCGGCCCGCCCGTGCAAGACATGGAGCTTCACGCCCAATTCAGCCGCGGTATCGAGGAGAAACTGGATCTTCTTGGAGGAGGAGTCCAGCAGTGTCACGTCGATGTCAGGGCGCACGACGGCCACGACGAAACCGGGAAGGCCGCCACCGCTGCCCACGTCGAGCAGGCTGACATCCCGGGGCAGTGTGGCCGCGAACGCCACAGACTCGGCGATGTGGCGATCCCACAACTCAGTTCTGGCTCGCTTGGAAACCAGGTTGTGTGGCGATGACCGCACCGCCTCCGCGTATGCGCGCAGAGTCGATTCCTGGTCCGGAGCAAGGGGGGAGGCCATGGCCGGGACACTACCATCCACCAGCTGCACGCAGTCACACACTTGAGTGCATGGGGATGCGTCCCCTGCGCAACGGGCACACGTTGATCGGACGATGTCGCGCCACACACAGCCCGGTCGCCCCTCCTCCTCACCACGCGCAAGGCACGTGGCCGATGGGGGGCCGGTGATGTTCCACGTGGAACGCCTCGAAGCTGAACCTCCAGTGCATGAGAAAGCCTCGAAGAGTAGGGCAGAACAACGGAAAATATGGGGATGTCATGGGGGTGAACGTTGATTCTGAACCAACACGAAGGTGAGGCGATCCGCCCATCCTCTTCGTGGCATCGACGCTGTGTGTGCGCCAAGGCGCGTTGTGACGGGAATCGCTCCATGCGGACCGTTGCGCCGACGCTGCAGCGCACAGCGGACAACTGAAGGCGTTGTCCCTGCTCAGGGCAGGTCAGGGCTGCGCGAGCCGGGAGGTCGCCCGTGTGCCCGACCCTTCGCGGGAAGAAACAAACCGGGCCGCCAGCGGCAGCCCGGTTGTTTCACGTGGAACATGGAGGTTCGTTCGACCTCAGTCGTCGCTGGGTTCGATCACGACCCGACGGGAGGGCTCGCGACCCTGGCTGCGTGACAGCACCCCGTCGACGGTGCCCACCAGTTCGTGCACGGCCTTGCGCTCGAAGACGTCCATCGGTTCGAGACGAACGGACTCGCCGGTGTCCAGGACCTCGTCGATCGCTTCATCGGCCTTGTCGAGCAACTTCTCGAGGCGACGGGCCCGATACCCCTCGATGTCGACGGTGATCCGAACGCGCCGATCGAATTGGGACTGCAGCGCGCAGCGCATCAATTCCTGCACGGATTCCAGGGTGGAGCCGCGACGCCCAATCAGCGCGCCGCTGTCCATGTTCATGACCTCGACTTCGGCGCTCTGTTCCTCGTCGTTGAGGCGCAACTCCAACTCACCAGCAAGATCCATGGCGTCGAGCAACCCCTCGACGAAGTCGGCAGCCGCGTCAACTTCGCGATCCAACTGGTCACCGTGGTCCTCGTCGGCGGACTCGGCCGACTCGGCGGACTCGGTGGCCTCGGGGGACTCGGCAGACCCGTCCGCCGCTGCGTTCGAGGCGTCAGCACCAGCCGCAGGGGCTGCGGATGCGCGGCCTCGCTCCGAGGTGCTGCGGGATCCCTTGGCCCGAGCACCACGGCCGGACCCGACCTCGGCCGAGATCTTCACCTTCACGTCGGACACGTGCACATCATCGGGCAGGTCGAGTTCAACGTTGACCGAGTCCACCTGGAGAAGATCGGCGACGGCGGTTGCCAGCGCAGCTGACAGATCGCGGTCCTTGACGGTGACCTTGCTGTGGGACATGGGGGTTCCTTCGAATCAGGCGGGAATCGGGACGGTGGTGACCTACTTGCGGCGCGAGGGTCGTGTTGGGAGGTGACCGGAACCATTGGATGACGCGCCACCGTCCGAGGACGGGTCTGCGTTCGACTTGGCTGACGGCGACGACTCGGACTTGGGTGATGGCTTCGGTTTGACGGCCTTCTTGCGGCCTGCGGACGGGGTCTTGCCGTCGTCCTGGTCATCCTGGATCGCACGGCGCGTGTTGCCTGCCGATCCCTGCACCGATCCCGGTGCCAGGCCCTCGGGGTGCTCGGACAGGAACTCCTCGGCTTCCTCCGTGGCCTCGCGCATGATGAAGGCCTGCTGCACCATGGTCCACACGTTGGTGGTGACCCAGTACAGGAGCACACCAACCGGCAGCTGGTAGCCGAAGAAGCCCATCATCAGGGGCATGACGTACAGCATCACCTTCTGCTGCGTCGCCTGTGCATCGCCCCCCGCCGTCGTCTGGCGTGACATCATCTGCTTCTGGCTGACGAACATCGACGCGGCCACGGCGATGATCAGCACCCACCCGGCGATGCCAGCCACGCTGGCGGTCTCGCCCAGGGAGTCGAACATGTAGAAGGATGCCTCCGACAACCGGCCGCCGAGGGTCTCGGGATCGCGCAGCACGGAGTACAGGGCGAAGAACACGGGTCCCTGGGCCAACAACGGCAGGCACCCGGCGGCCGGGTTGACGTTGTTCTCCTTGTACAGCCGCTGCAGTTCCTCGTTCTTCTTGGCCTGCAGCTTGCGGTACTTCTCGGGGTCCGACCGCATCATCGAGCGGTCGACCTTGTACTTCTTCTGGACCGCCTTGATCTGGGGCTGCAGCTCCTGCATCGCACGCATGGACCGGAACTGCTTCACGGCCAGGGGGATCAGCAGGATCCGGACGAAGATGGTCAGGCCGATGATGGCCCAACCCCAGGCGTTCTGGTCGCTGACGAATGGCAGCGCGGAGATCCACCCGTGCAACAGGTCGAGCCCATTGGCAATCAGGTTCTTGATGGCGTCCCAGATCGAGGTCAGGAAGCTCACTGGTGATCCTTGTGGTGGCGCACGTGACCGACGTCAGGCCTTGGCACGGTCAGGGACGGAGGAAGGGCGTTCGTGCCGCGGGGCCGGCACGGGATCGTGACCACCGGCATGCAGCGGGTGACATCGACCGATGCGACGGATCGCCAGCCACGACCCACGAAGGGGGCCATGCATGGTGATCGCCTCGTGGGCGTAGCGGGAGCACGTCGGGAGATAGCGGCAGCGGGGTGGTCGTGATGACGACTGTGCCTGGTACAGCTCGATGAGCCACTGCAACGCACCACTGAGCCAGGCGGACGTGACCGTCCCGAGTCGACGCATCACGCCAGGACTCCGAGCGCGCGGCCTGCACGCTGGACATCGCCACGCACGGTCGCGAGGGGCGCGCCAACGATCGAGCGCCGAGCGACCACCGCAGCATCGACACCATCGACCCATGACAGGCTGCGGACGGCTTCCCGCATCAGGCGCTTGGCGCGATTGCGCTGCACGGCGGGTCCGACTCGACGCGATGCGACGGCCGTGTACCGAAACACACCGGCATCGCCGTCGGCGACGTGCAGCACGACGGTCCCACTGGCCCGACGACGGCCGCTGCGCATCACTGCGCTCACGCGACTCGACGACCGCAACCGCGCGGGCGCGCGATCAACGGATGTCGGGGTCATGGGTGAAGTCTTCGTCTCGGTGGACATGCGGCGGCTCGTGCCGGCAGAATGGCGTCAGGCGCTCAACTGCGCGCGGCCCTTGCGGCGGCGACGATTGATGACCGCGCGACCAGACTTCGTACGCATGCGAGCACGAAACCCGTGCTTCTTGGCACGACGGCGGTTGTTGGGCTGGTAGGTGCGCTTCATGGCAAGACCTTCATGGATGGATCGGTGCACACGCGGAGGTCCGTCACAAACCTGGGTTCCGCCTCAGGTGGCGGGGAGTGGACACACAGACGGTGCAGGCAAATCGCCGTGCAAGCGTACTGCACCGCGGCTTGGTCCGACAACCTCGCACGAGGGCACCCCAACCATGTGCGTGGCACGCGAACTCAATGGCATGTAAGATCACATGCGCTGGAATTCCACGAATGGAGGTGATCCGTCCCGCACAGATCCACTCCATGGGGTTGCGACTGGCACCGGTCACCCCTACAGTCCGCCACCGCGCCTGCTGCCACGCAAACCCGGCGACTGTCCTTCGTCTGACAGTCCTTCCCCGCCGGCTCCTGGCTTCCCCGCAGGCACCGGGAACCCAGACGTCTGCCACCGCTATCCACACTCTGTGGACAAGGTTGTGGATTACGTGGAGTCGATGCAGCGTTGCAACGTCGCATGGCACAGGTGTCGACGTTCCCGTGCACCGAACCCGCAACCTGTGCCTGGAGCGTCAGTGGAATCCACCGTCCCCACCGATCTGCCTGCCCTGTGGCTTCACTGCCTGGAACAGTTGGAGGACGTGACCAGCCCGGCCTCGCGCCAATGGCTGGTCAACACCGCCCCGGTCGGGTTCAACGACGACACCATCATCCTGGCGGCACCCCACTCCTTCGCCCGCGAGTACCTCGACACCAACATGTCGGAGCAACTCACCGCCACACTGTCCACCGCGATCGGGCGCGACCTCGACGTCGTGATCACGGTCGCACCTGGCGCGGCCAACCTGCGACCGCTCGACGACGACGTCGACCAGGTCGAACCCGGCTCGGGCGGCACCAGTGGCCAGGCAACCAACGGTGCGGCCATGGCGCCGCCGCCGGCACCACCGCACCACCCGTACGACACCCCGGACCCTCGACCCCACGAGCATCGTTCGCTCCGACCTCTCCACTGGGTCCGTCGCCGTCGACCGCACGATGCCAACGGGGCCACCCACACACGCCCGGCACGCAGCCCGGCGTGCCCGCCGGTTCCCCGTCCGTGACCCCGCGGCCGCCCACCAACGAGCCCCCGCACCGCCCCGCCGGACCCACGGTCTTCCTGCAGGAGCCAGCGTGACACCGGCCCGTCCCAACTCAACCCCAAGTACGTCTTCGACCACTTCGTCATCGGCGACTCGAACCGCTTCGCCCATGCCGCCGCGGTGGCCGTGGCCGAGACCCCGGCGAAGTCCTACAACCCACTGTTCATCTACGGCGGTTCCGGGCTGGGCAAGACGCACCTGCTGCACGCCATCGGCAACTACGTCCAGCACCTGTACCCACGTCTCAAGGTTCGCTACGTCACGACCGAACAGTTCACCAACGAGTTCATCACCGGCATCCAGACCCAGCGGCCCTCGGGATTCCAACGCCAGTACCGCGACATCGACGTCCTGCTGATCGACGACATCCAGTTCCTCGAGCGTGCCGAGCGGACCCAGGAAGAGTTCTTCCACACCTTCAACGCGCTGCACAACGCCGAGAAACAGATCGTGATCTCGTCAGATCGGGCTCCCAGGGCCATTCGGCCGTTGGAGGACCGCCTGCGCTCACGCTTCGAGTGGGGCCTGCTCGTCGACGTGCAACCACCTGAGCTGGAAACGCGCATCGCGATCCTTCGTCGCAAGGCCGAGGCCGAACACCTCGACCTGCCCAACGAGATCCTCGAGCTGATCGGTGCACGCGTCCGGTCCAACATCCGCGAACTCGAAGGTGCGCTGCACCGGGTGGCGGCCTGGGCCTCGCTGTCAGGCAGCAAGCCGGACCTGGCAACCGCCGAGGGTGTGCTCAAGGACGTCCTGCCCGACGACCGGGAACGCGAGATCACGGCGCCGCTGATCATGGACATCACGGCGGACTTCTTCAACCTCACCGTCGACGACCTGTGCTCGAAGTCGCGCAGTCGACAACTGGTCAATGCCCGCCAGATCGCGATGTACATCATCCGTGAACTGACCGACATGTCCTATCCCCAGATCGGCAAGGCCTTCGGGGGACGTGACCACTCGACGGTCATGCACGCCAAGGACAAGATCGCCGACCTCATGAAGGAACGGCAGACCACCTACGACCACGTCCAGGAACTCACCGCACAGATCCGGACGACGGCCCGCGGCGCCTGACACCCCGGCCTCCACGCCACGTCCTTCGCCCCGCTGCGTCCCCCTGGGCGCATCCGGGCCCGGGCATCGGTCCTGGGTCCGAACCAACCACCACTGGCTCCGCTGCCTGGCACCTCGCGGCGCTCCAGCGACCGTGCTCGGCCTGCCGCCCCACGTCGCCAGGGCCCCCGCGGCCGTTGCGCAGCCGGCGACCCGGCCGCGATGTCGGCCTGCCTGGTCCTGCCTGCGCGTAAGGGACAGACGAGCGATGACACGCTGCGATCACTCCGGCGACGCCGCAGACAGTCGACGCAACGACCAGTCCGCGGCCACTCACATGCCCCTCTCAGCCCCACGGCAGGCGCATCCGCCCACCCGCTGCTGCCCCTTGCCCGCGGCGGACGGTCCAACCCCGTGCACTGGCAGCACACAGCGTCACCGATTGCGTGTCCCGGCCGTCGCCATCCAACGGGCTGCCTGTGGAAACACATGTGGAGACCGTGCGCACGACCACCGCCCCATCCTGTGGACAACCACGCGATTCAGCGGACGACATGTGGATCACGGGTCCCTCCCGTCTGTGGAGGACCTCCGGACAGCGAGCGGACAACCACCGTGGTCCACCACACAGGACATGGAACTACACTGCTGCAAGTGGAAGCCTGTGGACTGCGGACACCTGGCCCCACAGCTTCGGCCACAGGCTCGAGCCCGGTCTGAGCAGGGGGAGGGCGCGGTTGTCCCCAACATCCACACCCCTGATGAAGGTGATGGGTGAAGGATTCTTCCAGATCGTTCTCACCCATGCTGCGGACAACCCACCGGATCGAGCCCCACGAGCGCACACCCCCACGACCCCCCAGGACTTCGCAAGCACGATGATGGTCCGATGTGGTTGTATCGCCCCTGATCGGGCATCCTCGTTCCCCACGACACCCAGGAGAACCCACCCGTGAAATTCCGAGCTGAACACCAGGAATTCGCTGCGGCCATCGGCTGGGTGACTCGCATCGTCGGGGCACGCGTGACCTTGCCGGCCCTGTCCGGGGTGCTGTTGGAGGCCGGCGACGGGCGCGTGACGTGTCGTGCCACCGACCTCGAGGTCGCGGCCGAGGTCTCGATCCCGGCCCAGGTCTCCGAACCCGGTCGGGCACTGCTGCCGGGACGACTGCTGGCGCAGTTGGTCGCACGACTGCCCGCCTCGTCCGTGGAGGTCAACGGTGGGGTCGACGGCGTCGAGGTCACGTGTGGCCGTTCCAACTTCCACGTTCGGGGCATGCCGGCCGACGACTTCCCGAAACTGCCCGAGCCCGACGACGAGGCAGCACCTGGCTCGATCAAGGGTGCAGCCTTCTCGCGGCTGGTGTCGCAGGTCGCACGCGCGGCCGCCACCGACGAGGCCCGGCCGGCACTGACCGGCGTGAAGCTTTCCTCGTCGGGCGAATCGTTGTCGGCGACCGCCACGGATGCCTACCGGCTGGCCACCCGGTCGGTGCCGTGGGAGACCAGCATCGAGGCCGAGGCGCTGGTGCCCTCGCGAGCCCTGACCGAGGCCGCCAAGGCTGCCTCGGATGCCGGTGGGTCGCTCGAAGTCATTCTCGAACCCGGGCAGGCAACCTTCCGATTCGGTGACCGTCGCCTGACGACGCAACTCATCGAGGGCAAGACCATCGATGCCGAGGCGCTGCTGCCCAAGGACTTCGAAGCCACCGCAACCATCGAACGTGCTTCGCTGATGGAGGCACTCCAGCGTGTGGCCATCGTGGCCCAGGGCCGGGCGAACTCACCGGTCAAGTTGGTCTTCGAGTCCGACAGCGTCGACCTGCAGGTCAACAACCAGGAGGTGGGCGACGCCAGCGAAGCGCTGCCGGTCGAACTTGCCGGCGACCCGCTCACGATCCGATTCAACCCCGAGTTCCTGCGACAGGGCCTGGACGCGCTGGCCAGCGAGCAGGTCGAGATCCAGATGAACGGTGAACTCAAGCCGGCGGTCCTGCGTGCCCACAGCGACCCTGACGACGATGGCCCTGTCGACGACTTCCGCTACTTGCTGATGCCGATGCGCCCCTGACCGATCCTGGGTCGTCGTCGACCTGGGAGTGGGCGATCGCACCGGCACCACCCCTGATGAAGTGATGCCGTGCACCTGACCTCCGTCGCCGTCACGGACTTCCGGAGTTGGTCGCAGGCGGAATTGCGCCTGGCCGCCGGGGTGACCCTGCTCGTGGGTGCCAACGCCCAGGGCAAGACCAACCTCGTCGAGGCGATCGTCCGGGCGGCGACGGGCAGCAGCCATCGAGTGGCGTCCGACACTGCGCTGGTGCGGGTCGGGTCCGACATGGCCGTCGTGCGACTGGCAGCGGCCAACGACGACGGCCGTCGCCGCCGACTGGACGTCGAGGTTGCCCCTGGCTCACGCACTCGTACCCGGGTCGACGGGGCTGACATCCGACGGGCATCGGACGCACTGGGTGTCATCAAGGTCGTGATGTTCTCGCCCGAGGACGTGGCCATCGTGCGCGGGGACCCGGACGGGCGTCGGCGCTTCCTCGACGACCTGTTGACCCAACGGCGACCCGCCTACGGTGCCACTCGCTCGGACTACGACCGCGTGGTGCGCCAGCGCAACCTGCTGCTCAAGCAGATGCGTGGCATGTCGGGGTCGGCAGCCACCGCGGCCGGGGCAACCCTCGAGTCCTGGACGCGCCAGTTGGTCACGATCGGTGCCACGGTGCTGGCAGCACGCCTGGCAGCCGTGCACACGTTGGCCCCACGGGTCGACGAGGTCTACCGCCGCGTCGCGGATCGTCCCGAGCCGGTCGTGCTGACCCACCGCGCGTCCACCGGCGTCGCCACGGTCGGCGAGCCCGGCGCGGGTGTCCCGGATCCGGCACCGCTGGCCGAACAGTTGTGGACTGCCCTGGGCGAGCGCGCCGACGAGGAACGTGCCCGCGGCGTGACGCTGGTGGGCCCCCATCGTGACGACGTCGACATGTCCATCGGTGGCATGCCGGCGCGCACGCATGCCTCACAGGGCGAGGCGTGGTCGCTGGCCCTGGCCCTGAAGGTTGCCACCCACGACGTGGTGGCCGAGGTGGGGGACCGACCGATCGTCGTCCTGGACGACGTGTTCTCGGAGTTGGACTCGGTGCGCCGGCTGCGGCTGGCCGAGGCGTGCCAGGACTTCGAACAGGTCATCGTCACGGCCGCGGTGGAGGGTGACGTCCCGATCACGGGTCGCATCGTCGACATCGCCATCCACGACGGGGTGTCGCATGTGTCACCGCGCACGGCGGTCGCATGATGGCGGCCGACGACGCGCCAGGCGGGCCCGGTGGGCCCGACGCTGCCGACCGTGGCATGGGTCGACAGCCTGACGGCGCCGATGGTGGCACCGACGGCACGGCACCTCGTCCGCGTCGTCCACGGCGCCGCGACCCCGCCAACGAGACCAGGCTGGCCCGCACGTCCGACCTCGATCGGTCCACCTTCGATCGCGAGCGGGCACGTGCTGCCAAACGGCGCGCGCAGTTGGACCGCGAGAACTTCCAACCCGGCCCACCGGGCGAGGACGACTTCGTCGTGGGCGATCGCAGCCAGGTCAAGCGCATCACCGGCACACCCCAACCGTTGGGCGAGGTGCTCGATGCCGTCCTGCGGCACCGGCACTGGAACGAACGCATGCGATCGGCCCACGTGTTCACGAACTGGGAGGAAGTGGTGGGTGCCGACGTGGCGCGCAACTGCAGCCCGGTGCGGTTGGTCGGCGGGGTGCTGGTGGTTGCCGCGACGTCGCCGTCATGGGCCACCCAGTTGCGCTATCTCGCACCGCGCCTCAGACTGGCAGTCAACACCGCACTCGGTGAACCGATGGTCGAACGAGTGGAGATCACCGTTCGCCCGTGACCCCCACCTCATGGGGGTTGCTCCGCGATCTCCCGGCATCCCGCCGGCGGACCGCCAGGGTGTGGCGACGGTGTGCGACCTGGGCACGGCCCGGCTGCGACGGTGAAGCGGACAACCTGGAGGATGACATGGCAACCGTGACTGCGACGACTGATGACCTCACGACGATGCAGGTGGACGTCGTCGTCAATGCCGCCAACGAGGGGTTGCAGCATGGCGGTGGCGTGGCGGCGGCACTGGCACGTGCCGGAGGTCGGGTCGTGCAGGCCGAGTCCGACGAGTGGGTGGCGGCCAACGGGCCACTGGGTGTCGGATCGGCCGCCACGACGACCGCGGGGGCCATGCCTGCCGGCCATGTCGTGCACGTCGTCGGGCCGCGATGGTCGGGTCGGGCCGAGGATCCCGACCACCTGGCTGCGGCTGTGCTGGCCGCCCTGGATGCCGCGGTGGCCGTGGACGCGGGGAGCATCGCACTGCCGGTCATCAGCGCCGGGATCTTTGGCTATCCGTTGGACGATGCTGCCCACGTCATCGCAGTGACTGCCAGGACCTGGGCGAGTGCCCACGACAACGACGACATCGCCATCAGCCTGGTGGGGGTGGATGACCAGGCGACGCAGGCGTTGGCCGCTGGCCTGGCACACGACCCGCTGTCGGGATGGCCGACGTCCGCGCCGCGACACCGAGACCGACCGGTGGTGCCGGATGGCTACGGGGTGCCCGACGGCGACGAGGGGCTCCAGGACTGGGCGGTGGCGGAAGGCAGACTCGCGGCGGCCGACACGATGTGGTTGGCCACCACCCGGCCCGACGGGCGTCCCCACGTCGTGCCCCGCTGGGGGGTGTGGCTCGACAACCAGTTGTACTACGACGGCGCCCCGACGACGCGCCACGTGCGGAACCTGGTGGCCGACGGCGCGTCCGGTCCCGCCGCGCTGCACCTGGAGTCGGGCACCGACGTCGTCATCGTCAATGGCTCCAGTGGACCCACGACGCCACCGACGACCTGGCGTGGTGTGCAACTGGTGGCGGCGTTCCATGCCAAGTACAAGGCCCAGGGCTATGCGCCGGGACTGGATGCATGGGCGGGGGAGGCAGCCGGTGGGCTGTGTCGGTTCGTGCCCAGCGACGCGCTGGCGTGGGCCAACTTCCCGACCGACGTGACCCGCTGGCGCTTCTGACGCAAGGCCCGGGCCCGACTGCAGCACCACGCCGTCCTGGCAGTCGCGCAGTCCTGGCTGGTGGTGGAGGTCGTGGCGGTCGTGGCGGTCGTGGCAGTCCCGGCGGGTGCATGGCGGTCGTGGCCGCCATGGGGCAGGACACCGGCCAGGTCGTCCACCCGGGCTAGCGTGGCGCGCATGGCGAAGACGAACGAGCACGGGGACCCAGTCGAACTGGACGCGGGCTCACGAATGGTGCGGATCACCAGTCCCGACAAGGTCATGTTTCCCCGCAACGGCGAGACGAAGCTGGACCTGGCGCGCTACTACCTCGCCGTGGCCGACCCGTTGTTGCGAGCCACACGCGACCGACCGGTCCTGTTGCAGCGCCACCCCAACGGTGTGCGCGGCAAGAGCTTCTACCAGAAGCGGATTCCGGACACGGCACCGTCGTGGTTGTCCACCACCACGGTCTCGACGGTCAACGGCACCGAGTCACGCGCGCTCGTGATCGCAGATGTCGCCCACGTCCTGTGGGCGGTCAACATGGGGTGCCTGGGCCTGCACGTGTGGCCGTACCGGGCGGCCCGACCCGACGACTGCGACGAGTTGCGCATCGACCTGGATCCGTCACCCGGAACCACCTTCGACATGGTCCGCGAAACTGCCGCCGCCGTACGGGACTTCCTGGCCGACGAGGGCATCGAGGCCTGGCCCAAGACCACCGGATCCAAGGGCTTGCACGTCTACGTCCGGGTCGAACCCGGCTGGGATTCCTACGACGTGCGTCGTGCCGCCGTGGTCGTGGCTCGCGAGGTCGCGCGCCGTCGCCCGGACCTGGTCACGGACAAGTGGTGGAAGGAGGAGCGCGGCGAGCGCATCTTCGTCGACTTCAACCAGAACGCCCCGCACAAGAACGTGTTCGGGGCATGGTGCGTGCGACCACGAGTCGGTGCCCAGGTGTCGACTCCCTTCGCGTGGGACGAACTTCCCGACGTCCATCCCGACGCCTTCACGATGCACAACGTGCCGGAGCGGGTGGCCGAACTCGGTGATCCGTGGGCGGGCATCGACGACGCCCCGCAGGCGATCGCACCGTTGGTCCAGCGGTTCCACGCGGACCTCGCCGCCGGCATCCCGGACGCGCCGTGGCCGCCGGTGTATCCCAAGCAACCCGACGAGGCGCCCCGGGTAGCTCCCAGCCGCGCTCGCCAGGACCCCCAGGACTGAGCCATCGATCCGGATTCGGTTGCGACCATCGAATGTGTTGGGCGTGGATTCGGCGGTATTCGGTCGGTTTGACGCCCGGTGGCGGTTGGCGGGGCGGGTTGGGGCGTAGTGGGCGTGGATTCGGCGGTATCCGGTCGGTTTGACGCCCGGTGGCGGTTGGCGGGGCGGGTTGGGGCGTAGTGGGCGTGGATTCGGCGGTATCCGGTCGGTTTGACGCCCAGTCCGGGTGAGTTGGTGGTGGAGCGGGGTGCAGATTGCGAGGGGCCCGTGGGATGCGGGGCTGTCGCCGGTCAGCGCTGGTGTGCCAGGGCGCGGTCCCGGGTCTCGGGGTGGAGGTGGTCGCCCCCGGTCAGGACGTGGTCAGCGATGTCGTCGCCACGCACCAGGCGCATGACGTCGGCGACGGTCACGTCATGGTCCGGCCGCCATGTCACCTCGATGGGGTCGCCCGCCGCCACCAGTCCCGGCGTGACGATGCGCAGGTAGGCACCGGGTCGGTCCGCCCGCAGGAAGGTGTCCACGAACGCGGCCTGCATGCGCCAGTCCAACTTGGCGCACGGGATCCGGGGCGATCGAACCTCCAGTTCCACGTGGTCGCCGAGGCGCCAGCGCTCGCCGATCCGGGCGCCGTCGACGTCGATGCCGGCAGTGGTCAGGTTCTCGCCGAAGAACCCACTGGGCAGGTCCTGGTCGCGCTCAGCCTCCCACCAGTCGTAGGCGGCGCGGTCATATGCGTACACCGCCTGCTGGGGACCGCCATGGTGGACGGTGTTGGCCTGGCTGTCACCGTCCGACCAGGGCACCATCCAGACGCACTGGTCCGTCGACGGGTGTCTTGACGATGGCGGTGTCGGTCAGGCGACCACCGATCATGAACGTCTGGACCCTGCCGACGTTGACCTGCACCAGGGTGCCCATGGGTACTCCGACGGTCGTGTCGAACGGACGTGGTGACGTGGCGTGGGGACATGGTGCCACACCGGGCTTCCTACGCTGGGCGACAGCGAGCACGACACCGCTGGCGCCACCGCTGTCGGGTCGGGAAGGGAGCACGTGATGTCGGACCAGGCCTACTACGTGGGACCGCCGGTGGCAGGCCCCGGGGTGCTGCTGTTGCCGTCGTGGTGGGGCGCGGACGCTCCGCTGCGTCGACGAGCGGACGCGCTGGCCGACCACGGTTTCACGGTGTTGGCACCCGACCTGAACTTCGGGGAACGTCCGAGCACGCTGACCGAGGCGCGGGACCTGCTGGCCGTGGCGGATCCGGATCGGCTGGCCACCCTGGTGCAGGCGTCGGCAGGGCTGCTGGCCCAACGCTCGGCCGACGAGCGCATCAGTCGTGGTCGGATTCGGGATGGGCGGCTCACTGGCGTTGTGGCTGTCGGTCCGGCGCCCGGACCTGGTGGCGGCGTGCGTGTCCGTGTACGGAAACCAGTCGATCGACTTCGCTGGCGCCCGGGCGCGCTACCAGTTGCACTTCGCCGAGCAGGACCCGCTGATCTCGTCCGACGACATTGCCTTCCTGGAGGCAACGATGCGACTTGAACACCTCGACGTCGAGGTCGTCACCCATGGCGACACGACGGGAGGCTTCGCAGACGAGTCCGGTCCGACGTTCGACGCCCAGCCCACGTCGGTGCTGTGGGACCAGGTGGTCGACTTCCTCCATGACCGCGGGTCGGCGCCAGCGGGAAGCCAGGCCACCGGCTGAGCGGCACCGGGCGTCACCGATTCCCGTGACGGCGGTGATGGTCGCCTTCCGCGTCGGGACGACCGGCCGTGGTCGGCTCGGGACTCGACCCTGGCGGACGAATATCGTCGAGGTGCACACTTCGCGCCATGTGCCGGTGCCCGAGCCAAAGGCCTGCATGATGACCGACCAGGATTCCACCCGCGATGCGCAGCGTCTTGCCCATGGCGACGACGATGCCGTCGATCCCGACAGCATCGAGCCCACGAACACGGTGATCGGCGTCGTGCCGGCATCCGAGGATGCCGACGCAGTGGTCGCCAGCATCGAGGCCGCCGGGATCGACGGCGGACGCATCCGACGCCTGCAGGGCGAGGCCGGTGTCTCGGCGTTGCAGCCCGGTGGGTCGGGCCTGGTCGAGAAGCTGGGTGAGTTGCTCAGCGAGGCGACGGAGTTCCGTGACGAGGTCATCCAGGCCCTGGAGGCAGGGCGCTGCGCCATCATGGTCACCGATGTCGATGACGACGACGGGCACGACCTCAAGGCTGCGATGCAGGACGCCGGACTCGAGCGTGTGCACCACTTCGGCGACTGGGCCGCTGAGTAGGAACCGGGGGGCCCAGAACCCGACCGCCACGCCGTCGTAGGCCACCTCCCCGTCTGGACGCTGTGGTCGCAGCAGCGATAGCATGACCAGCCGCACGGAGGGATCGCATAGTCCGGCCGAGTGCGCTCGATTCGAAATCGAGTAGGCCTTCACAGGTCTCGAGGGTTCGAATCCCTCTCCCTCCGCGACACGGACCGGTGCCCACGGGCACCGGTCCGTCTGTGTTGCCGGCCGCATGGCGTGGGTGCGGTGCGCCGGGGTCCCGCGGGCCCAGGTGGCCGACCAGGCTGGCCAATGGGGTTTGGAACCCTGCCGTCGCGGGTATCCCGGAGGCGACACCCTTGCCCCGATCAGGAACCCGCCAGTGAGCGACCACACCAGCCAGGCTCGTGACACCTCCGACGATGGGCCCAGTGACGCCGAGGTGATCGCCGACGTCGTCGCGATCATGCGTGACAACCCGATCTGCATGCTGACGACCGTGGCGTCGGATGGCGCGCTCACCTGTCGCCCCATGACCGTGCAACTGGTCGAGTCCGGGGGTGAGACCTGGATGTTCGCCAAGGCTCGAAGCGACGTCGCGATGCAGGTGGAGGAGGACCCGCGCGTCAATCTGGCGTTCGTCGGCAGCCAGGAGTGGGTGTCGCTCGCCGGCACCGCCACGGTGGAGCACGACGAGGCGCGTGCCCGTGACCTGTGGGACGGGGTCGAGTCGGCGTGGTTCGAGGGGCCCGACGACCCCATGCTGCGACTGCTGCACGTCGTGCCCGACAGTGCCCAACTGTGGGACGCCCCGGGACCGATCGGGACGATGGTGGCCATGGCGCGCGCGATCGTGTCGGATGACAAGGACGACGCCGGTGACTTCGGTGACTCACGGGCCGTGGAGATGTGAGCACGCCGCACCGCGGCCGGCCGCGGTGGCGGCACCCCTGTCACCCGGAACAGACAAGGGGCCGACCCCACGAACGGGATCGGCCCAGCACCCTTTCGGGGAAAGGGGTGTCAGTCAGGCTTGCTCACATGTCGGAGGTCCGGACGTGGATGTAGCCGGCCACCAGTGCAGCCATCTGCACGCCTGCCCAGGCCAACGCCACGTACAGACCGATGAACAGCACCACGATGATGCCACCGAGGACGCCGACAAGGATCCCGGTCTCCGACGCGATGGCGCCGAAGAAGCCGCTGATGGCGGCGATCACGCCCAGGACGACGATGACCATCGACAGGGTGTTGAAGATGCCGGCCACGCGCCCGGCGTTGCGGTTGAGCTGTGCGTTGTCCATTTTGGGCCCCTTGGCACCTGAGTGCGTCGACAGTTGCAACGATCGCAGGTCCCCGCGAGTCATCGGCCGACATCGGCGCGCACCGTAGCCGTCCCGCTTCCGCGGACCAACGACCCCTGACCGGTTGCGTGGGCTCCGGGCACCCTGCCATGCCCACGTTCCCCGCGTCTGGGTGACAGTGACGTCGCTGGAGACCATGGACCGGTGGGGTAGGGTCACTGACCGAAACCGTCGGTGCCACGGTTGGCTGTTCACCTCCACCCGAAGGATCCTGCGTGGTCACCAATGTCGACATCGGTCCTGACCAGGCATCCCGCCTGCGTCGCAACAACCTGATCATGGCAGTCCTGCACGCGGTACAGGGCGTCGCCATCGTCGTACTGGCAACCGAGTTCACCCTGCCGGTCACGGATGCATTCCTGTCAGGCCCGCCCGGGAGTGGAACTGGTGAACCAGCGGTCATCTTCGACCTGAACCTTGCCTGGGGTGTTGCGGTCTTCCTGTTCCTGTCCGCGTTGTTCCACCTGGTCGTCGGGGTGCTCATGCCAGGCCGCTACCTGGACCAGCTGTCCCGCGGGCAGAACCACTTCCGGTGGATCGAATACTCGCTGTCTTCGTCGGTGATGATCGTGCTCATCGCCATGCTGACCGGCATCAGCGACATCGCGGCCCTGATTGCCCTGTTCGGGGTCAACGCCGGCATGATCTTCATGGGTTCGGTGCAGGAACGCTACGAGGAGCCGGGGGGCTCGCTGCTGCCGTTCTGGTTGGGCTCGCTGCTGGGAATCGTGCCCTGGATCGCCATCGGGTGGTATCTCCTGTCGCCTGGCAGCGAGGCCAACCCGCCCGGCTTCGTGTACGGCATCTTCATCTCACTGTTCCTGTTCTTCAACGTCTTCGCGCTCGTCCAGTTCCTGCAGTACAGGCAGGTCGGACGCTGGCGTGACTACCTGACCGGTGAGCGCACCTACATCGTGTTGAGCCTGGTCGCCAAGTCGGCGCTGGCCTGGCAGGTGTTCGGCGGCACGCTGGCCGGCTGAGCTCGCACACCCGAGTCCACCCGGTGCGTGCCAACTGGGTGGTCGTGCTCGCTCGTGGCATGATGGTCACCGACGTGGGACCGGATGGAGGTGGGGCGTGGGCGACGTGCGGCTGTCGAGCCCGGACAAGGTGTTGTGGCCCGTGTCCGGGCACACCAAACAGGACCTGTGGGACTACCTGCACGCCGCCGCCGACCGCTTGGTGCCCCAGGTTGCGCAGCGACCGTTGTCGGTCAAGCGGTTTCCCCGTGGCGTCGCGTCGAAGGGTTTCTTCCAGAAGCACCTGCCCGACCATGCGCCGGCGCACATCCGACGTTGGCGGCAGTGGGCCGCGTCGGCCGACCGCGAGGTTGCCTATGCCGTCGTCGAGTCGGTGGACGACCTGGCCTGGTTCGCCCAGCAGAACACCATCGAGTTCCACCCCGGTGTCACCCGCATCGATCGTCCTGATCGTCCTGATCACCTCGTCTTCGACATCGACCCCGGTACGCGTGACCTGCCGCCGGCCAGGGTGGCGAGGTGGACGCGCGAGGTGCTCGCCGAACTCGACCTGCCGGCGCTGGTGAAGACGAGCGGCGGCCGCGGCCTGCACGTCGTGGTGCCGATCGAACGTCGCTACGGTGCCGACCTGCTGCGGCCGCTGACCCTGGCCATCGCTCGGATGGTGGCAGCGCGCCATCCCGACGACGTGACGATCGAGATGCGCAAGGCCGAACGTGGCGGCCGCACACTCCTGGACTGGTCACGCAGCACGCCCGGCGCCACCCTCATCGCCGCATGGAGTCCCCGAGCCCACCCGGATGCCACCGTGGCCACCCCGCTGACCTGGGACGAGGTCACCGATGACCTCGACCCGCGCGGTTTTCGCATCGACACGGTCCTGGACCGGGCCGACCCATGGCTCGAGGCCGACCTGGCACCCCAGCGACTCGAGGCGGCACGGGACGCCGTCGTCGCCGCGGGATTCGACCTGCTCGATGCCAGTCCCCGCGCCGCCACCTCGTCCTACCTCCCGCAGGAGTGACCCGTGGAGACCCCCGTTGCGTCCACCGCGCGTCAGCCTCGGCGTCGATGGTGGCACTGGCTGGTCGTGGCGGTGGGGGTCCTGGTCGTTGTCGTGGGCATCGGCGTGGCGTGGTGGATCGTCAGCGCGCCCGATGCCGACCAGGAAGCGCTGACCGTGGCCAGCGCGATCGATGGCGTCGAGGTGTCGACCACCGACGACCTGGTGACCGTCACGCCGACCGGCCCTGCCGACGACGGCGTCCTGGCCGGCGACACGATGGTCTTCTATCCGGGTGCCGGCGTGCCTCCCGAGGCCTACGTCGCGACGTGGGCGCCAGTCGTCGCGCAGACCGGCATCGAGGTGGTCATCCCGTCGATGCCCCTGCGCCTGGCGGTGCTGGACATCGATGCGGCTGACGCGGTGCGCGCCGAGGCCGAGGAGCAGGGGGACGACGCAGCCGCGGACGGCGACTGGTGGGTCGGCGGGCACTCGCTGGGCGGCACCATGGCTGCGTCGTTCCTGGCCGACCAGCCCGAGGGTGCGTGGGCGGGGCTGGTGCTGTGGGGCTCGTATCCGAACGGCGACGTCATCGTGGATCGCGACGACCTCGCGATCCTGTCGCTCAGTGGCGGGCGTGACGGCCTGTCGACCCCGGAGGACATCGAGACCAGCCGCGCCGACCTGCCCGCCACGACGTCGTTCATCGGGCTCTCCGGCGTCAACCATGCCCAGTTCGGGGCCTACGGCGACCAGCGGGGTGACATGGCGCCAGCGGTCGACGACGACACCGCCCACGACTGGATCGCTGATGCCACCGCGGCCTTCCTGGTCGACGCGGCCGTCGTCGGCTGACCATCACGCGCCGGCATGGCGCGGGCGAACCGACCACGAGGAAGGGCCCGGGCACATGGCCCGGACCCTTCCTCGATGTGGTGCGTCAGTGCTTCACGACACCATGGTGATGCGGTCGTTGGGGCCCGGCGTCAGGGGTGACACCGCACCGACGTAGTCGGCGAACGCCTCGGAGTCCACCAGGCCGCTGAAGCGGTTGGTGCCGGCCGAGAAGACGGTGAAGTTGTCACCACCCTCGGCGATGAAGCTGTTGGCCGTGATGCGGTACGTCGCGGTCGGATCGATGACCTCGCCGTTGAGCATGATGGTGGCCGGATCGACCTTGTTGCCGGTCGCTGCCGACGCGCTCCACTCGTACGAGAAGCCGTCCGACACCTGCAGGACACGCTTGCTGCCGACGTCCGGGTTGTCGAACTGCTGCTCGAGCAGGGCGTCGATCTGGGCGCCGGTCAGGTCCATCGACACCAGCGTGTTCTGGAACGGCTGCACGGTGAACACCTCGCCGAAGGTGACTTCGCCCGGTGCCTCACCGGCGTCCTGGTTCGCGTAGATCAGGTCGGCACGGACGCCACCAGGGTTCATGAAGGCGATCTGGGCACCCTGCACGTCCTCGGTCGCCCACAACTGCGCATCGGCGATGCGGTCACCCAGGGGTGACTCGCCAGCATGGGTTGACGGCCCGGAGGATGTCGTCGGTGATGGAACCGACCACGCGGGTCCTGACCTCGGCAGCGAACTCGTCCCACTTCTCGATCAGGGCGGTCTGCTCGGGGTCTGCCGCGACGTCACGAGTCACGAGCACACCATTGATGTCGATCGAGACGGGCTCCTTGGTGGCGCGGCTGATCGACATGTCGATGTCGGTCACCATGCCGCCGTACTGGTACGAACTGGTCACCGGACGACCGTCGACCACGCAGTTGTAGGCCTGGTGGGTGTGACCGGTGATGAACAGGTCGACCTCGTCACTGGTGCGTTCGACGATGTCGATGATCGGGCCGGAGATGCCCGGGCAGGTGTTGTCGAAGCTGCTCGGGAAGCCACCTTCGTGCACCAGCACGACGATGGTTTCGACACCCTGCTTCTTCAGTTCGGGCACCAGGGCGTTGACGGTGTCCGCCTCGTCGGCGAACGACACGTCCTGGATGCCGGCGGGCGACACGATCGAGGGCGTGCCCTCCAGCGTCATCCCGATGATGCCGACCTTCACGCCCTTGTACTTCTGGATCGTGTAGGGCGGCAGGATCGTGCCACTGCCGTCGTTGTAGGCCACGTTGGCAGCCAGGAACTGGAAGTCGGCGCCATCGAAGGGCGTGCCGTCCTGGCAGCCGTCGACGGGGTGGCAGCCGCCGTTCTGCATGCGCAGCAACTCGTCGACGCCCTCGTCGAACTCGTGGTTGCCCACGGCGTTGAAGTCGAGGCCGAAGAGGTTCGCGGACTCGATGGTGGGCTCGTCGTGGAACAAACCAGACAGCAGCGGGCTGGCACCGATCAGGTCACCGGCCGAGACCACCAGCGTGTTCGGGTTGGTCGCTTCGAGCTGGGCGATGTGGGTGTCGAGATATTCAGCGCCACCGATGAAGGGGCCGGTGGGGCGGAGGAACGGCGGTTCGAGGTTGCCGTGGAAGTCGTTGATGGCCAGCAGCTGGACCTCGGTGGTCTTGGCATTGCGGGCCGCCGGACCGTCGGTCGGCGGCTTGGCCGAGGCGAGGGTCGGGATGGCGAGCAGCGCTGCGCCGAGTACGAATGGGATCAAGCGGAGTCGTCTGTTCATGTGGCGTCCTTGCCGGTTGTGTGGCTCCATTGCGACGAGCCGGCCCCAGTGCCCCCTGGCCGGGCATCTGGTCCAACCTATCGGCCAGTTGGTGCGGGCAGTCCAGCCAACGGTCCTTGACGATCGCGGAGCGCTCATTCACCGGCGTGCGCACCGGTCGGAGGAGCACAACGATCAGGAGGAGTGCACGGGCAGCACGATCGACCCGGCGATGACGTGGGCTCAGCGCGCGGTGCCCGGCGAGCTGACGAATGGGTCGATGACCTGCTGCACGGTGTCGCGCAGTTCCTCCATCGCCCCAGCGTCGTCACCCTCGACATTGAGGCGCAGGAGTGGCTCGGTGTTGGACGCACGCAGGTTGAACCACCCGTTGGCGAACTCGACCGTCAACCCGTCGAGTTGGTCCACGACGCCATCGGTCGCATCGACGTGTTCGCGGACGGCCCGGATCGCCGTGTCGGCGTCGGACACGGTGAAGTTGATCTCGCCACTGGCAACGCGTCGTCGGTAGGGGGCCAGCACCTCGGAGAGCGGCGCACCAACCTCCGAGACGACCTCCAGCAGCACCAGGGCGGCTGCCAGACCGGAGTCGGCGCGGTGGAAGTCGCGAAAGTAGAAGTGGCCGCTGTGCTCGACGGCGAAGATGGCCCCGGTGTCGGCCATGCGTGCCTTGATGATCGAGTGACCGACCGGGGTCCGCACGGCGGTGCCGCCAGCCGCCTCGATGACCTCGGGCACGGTGTGTGAGCAGATGACGTTGTACAGGACGATCGCGCCGGGATGGCGAGCCAGCAGGCGCTCTGCGACCACGGCACCGACCAGCGACGAGGCCACGGGTCGACCGGTCTCGTCCACGACGAACACGCGGTCGGCGTCGCCGTCGAACGCCAGGCCCAGTGGCAGTCCATGTGTGACGACGTGGCGTGACAGGTCGGTGAGGTTGTCCTCGTCCAGCGGATTGGCCGGGTGGTTGGGGAAGGTCCCGTCCAGTTCGAAGAACAGTGGGTCGACGATGATGGGCAGGTCGTCGAACACCAGTGGTGCCATGCGCCCGGCCATGCCGTTGCCGGCGTCGGCGGCGATGTGCAGCGGCGCCAGTGCGTCGATGTCGATCATGGCGTGGAGGTGGGCGACGTAGGCGTCGTCGATGCTGCCGGTGCTGGCCGTGCCGGCCGCGTCGACGGGCTCCAGGCCGTGCTCGAGGTACGCCGCGGCCCGGTCGCGCACCGCTGCCAGCCCGGTGTGCAACGACACCGGGACAGCGCCGGCGCGGCACAGCTTCAGCCCGTTGTAGCCGGCCGGGTTGTGGCTGGCGGTCACCATGACGCCATCCCGCAGCAGGTGCCCGGAGGCATACGTCAGGGCATCCGTGGACACCAACCCGATGTCCAGGACATCCACACCTCGACTGGTTGCACCCTCGGCCACCGCGCTCGCGATCGCTGCTGAACTCGGTCGCATGTCACGGCCGATGACCAGTCCGTCGCCGTCGCCGGAACCCGTCAGGACGTCCGCGATGGCGGCACCCAGGGCGCGGGCGACGGCCGGCGTGAGGTCGTCGTCGGTGCCGCGGATGTCGTAGGCCTTGACGAGTCGGTTGAGTGTCTCGGTGCCGGCCATGGGATGTCCCTGTCGGATGCGTTCGGTTGTGAAAGTTTGGTCCAAACACTTGACGATCATAACTTAATCGTCTAAGTTGCGAGAGGACTTACACGATTAAGTACCGATTGCACCAACCCACACCACAAGGTGAGACGATGCCAGTCAAGCGACCGACGATCGCTGACATCGCCGAGCGTGCCGGGGTGTCGGGGGCGGCCGCCTCCTATGCACTCAACGGCCAACCGGGTGTCTCGGAGGCAACGCGTGAGCGCATCAGAGCCGTTGCCGACGAGATGGGTTGGGTGGCCAATCGTGCGGCACGTGCACTCGTGTCGCAACGGTCCAGCGTGGTGGCGATGGTGATCGGTCGCACACCGGAGACGCTCGCGCTGGACCCCTTCTTCGCACCGCTGCTGGCTGGCATCGAGGGGGTGCTCAGCGCCGCGGACCTGTCGCTGGCGCTGCGCGTGGTGGGTGACGACGAGGACGCCGTCTACCGCAACCTCGTCCAGTCGGGCGTCGCCGGCTTCGTGCTGACCGACCTGCGCGAGGATGACCCTCGGCCTGCCCTGGTGCAGGAACTGGGAATGACCGCGGTCGCGCTGGGCCGACCCGAGCAGGCACCGGGTCTGCCGACGGTGTACCTCGATGACGGGGCCGCGATCCGTCGTGCCGTGGATCACCTGGTCGGGCTCGGGCACACGAGGATCGCGCACGTCACCGGGGTGCCGGGCATGGTGCACACGCGGTCGCGCATCGAGGCCGTCGTCGAGGCGATGGCAGCCCACGGTCTGGGCCGCCCTCGACTGGAGCGCGGCGACTTCACGGGCCACGGTGGTGTCGACGCCACGAAGCGGTTGTTCACCACCGGCACCCCGCCGCCGACGGCCATCGTCTACGCCAACGACCTGATGGCGATCGCCGGCATGTCCACGCTCGTCGACCTCGGGGTCCGGGTCCCTGACGACGTCAGCATCACGGGATACGACAACGTGCCGCTCAGCCCCTACACCGCCCCGCCTCTGACCACCGTCGACTACGACGTCCTGGGCTGGGGGCGAGCGGTCGCCACCGCACTGGTGACGGCGCTCGACGATCCGACCCCACATCACACGAGCCTGCCGGGGGGGCAACTCGTCCTGCGGGCGACCACCGGGCCTCCTCCTGCCTCCTGACCCCCGCACGAAGAACCGACGCACCACGAACCCACCCACGCACCAACCACCCCCCCGCACCACGCCAAGGAGCACGAACATGGCCATCCCATCCAAGCGCACCGCCGCCGCCTTCGTGGCGGCGAGCCTCATCCTGACTGCCTGCTCGGTGGGCAGCTCCGACGACCAGCCCGACGGTGCCGCAAGTGGTGCCGCGAGTGGTGCCGCGAGTGACGGCACCGAGGCCGGTGCCGCACCCGCCTCCGGCCCCATCACCATCTGGTACTCGAACAACCCCGAGGAGATCGCGTGGGCGGATCAGGTCATCGAGGCCTGGAATGCCGACAACCCTGACCAGGAGGTCTCGGCCCAGGAGATTCCGGCAGGTGACTCCTCCGAGGAGGTCATCCGGGCCGCCATCACCGCCGGCAACGCCCCGTGCCTGATCTACAACACCGCTCCGGCGGCCGTGCCCTCGTTCCAGCAACAGCAGGGCCTGGTCGCCCTGTCGGAGTTCGACGACGGCACGGCGTTCCTCGAGGAACGCATGGGCGACCTGGCGGGCCAGTACGCCTCCCAGGACGGCGACTTCTACCAGATCCCGTGGAAGGCCAACCCGGTCATGATCCTGTACAACAAGGACCTGTTCGAGCAGGCCGGCCTCGACCCCGAGAACCCGCCGCTCAAGACCTACGACGAGTTCCTCGAGACCTCCCGAACCCTGGTTGCCGAGTCCGACGCCCAGGCTGCGATCTTTCCCGCCCCCAGCGCCGAGTTCTTCCAGTCCTGGTTCGACTTCTATCCGTGGTTCGCGGCCGAGTCCGGTGGTGACCAGCTCATCATGGACGGCGATGCCCAGGCTGCCAGTGAGGCCGCCGTCGCGGTCGCCGAGGTGTGGGCCACCATCTACGAAGAGGGCCTGGCACCGAAGGAGGCTGCCCAGGGTGACAGCTTCGCCGAAGGCATCTCGGCGATGAACTCCGCCGGGCCGTGGGCTGTGTCGGTCTACGACGACATCAACTGGGGCGTGGTCCCGCCACCGACCTCCACTGGCGCCGACGAAGTGTGGTCCTTCTCGGATGCCAAGTCCGTCGGGCTCTACACCGCCTGTGACAACCCGCAGTCCGCGTGGGACTTCGCCAAGTTCTCGATGTCGGAGGACAACGACCGCCTGCTGCTGGAGACCACCGGCCAGTTGCCGCTGCGCTCGAACATCACCGAGACCTACAGCGACTGGTTCGACGACAACCCCGACTTCGCACCCTTCGCCGAGCAGCTCAACCGCGTGGTCGAGGTCCCGGTCGTCCCCAACTCGATCGAGGTGTGGCAGACGTTCCGCGACGCCTGGTCCTCCAGCGTGATCTTCGGTGAGGAAGACATCCAGCAAGCGTTGGAGGGTGCCTCGGAAGAGATCAACACCCTCGCCAACGAAGGCTGATCGATGTCTGCCGCCCACGAGGTCTCCGGGACCCACCGCTCGCTGGCGCAGCGGGTCTTCGGAACGCATCCGATCGGGTACCTGTTCGCCGGGCCGTACTTCATCTTCTGGCTGGCGCTGTTCGCCTGGCCGTTGTACCTGGCCGTCTACATGTCGTTCCGGGACTGGTTCTTCGCCGCGCCCGGGGCGGTCGTGGATCGTCCCTTCATCGGCCTCGACAACTACATCGACGTGCTGACCGACCCGACGGTGCACCGGGCGGCACTCAACGTGGCGATCTTCATCCTCATCAACGTGCCGTTGACGGTCGTCGTCGCCATGGTCCTGGCGGCAGCGTTGAACCAGGCGGTGCCGCTGCGGACGTTCTTCCGGGCCGCCTACTACGTGCCCTACGTCACGGCCAGCGTCGCAATGATCGCGGTCTGGCTGTTCCTGTTCAACGGCAATGGGTTGGTCAACCAGATCCTGGGGCCACTGGCTCCTGACCCCACCTGGTTGGTCAACAAGTACTGGGCCATGCCGATGATCGCGCTGTTCGCCACGTGGAAGCAGTTGGGGTTCTACATCCTGCTGTACCTGGCCGCCATGCAGGCCATTCCCGAAACGTTGTACGAAGCCGCCGAAGTGGACGGTGCCGGCACCCTGCGCAAGTTCTGGTCGGTGACGTTGCCGGGCGTTCGGCCGGCCACCAGCCTGGTGGTCGTGCTGGCAACCATCGTCGGCGCCAACTTCTTCACCGAGCCCTACCTGCTCACCGGCGGTGGTGGGCCCAACGGAGCCTCCGTGTCACCGGTGCTGTTGATGTACCGGGCCGGCATCGAGCAGGGTGACGCCGGCTGGGCCGCCGCCCTGGGTGTCCTGCTGGCCATCCTCGTGATGGGGATCTCCCTGTTCAGTCGCTTCGTCCTGGAGGAACGCGAATGAGTGCACCGACCACACAGTCAGCCCCCTCGGACGACGCGCCCGACCTGGCCACGCAGGGCTCGGAGGGTCGCCGGGAGCGCTGGACACCCGGCCGCCTGGTCAACTTCGCACTGCTGTCACTCGGCGCGATCGTGTTCCTGTTCCCCTTCTGGTACATGGTGATCGGGTCGCTGCAGCGCGAGCCCGACACGACCATCGCCGGGGCGTTTCCCAGCCCCGGCAACCTGACCTTCGCCAACTACGCCGACATCGACGCCAGGGTGGACCTGGTCCGAACCCTGATCAACTCGTCGATCTTCACTGGCGGCGTGATCATCCTGACGCTGGTCCTGGGCCTGTTGGCCGGCTACGCGCTGGCCGTGCTGGACTTTCGTGGGCGTGGCGTGGTCTTCACGGTCGTCCTGCTCAGCCTGGTGCTGCCCTTCCAGTTGCTGATGATCCCGTTGTACGTCCTGTTGGTCCGGACCTACGGGTTGGCCGACAGCTACCTGGGAATGATCCTTCCGTTCGCAGTGAACGCGACGGCCGTGTTCATCTTCCGCCAGTTCTTCAGATCCCTGCCGGTGGACATGTTCGAGGCCGCCCGCATCGACGGCGCCAGTGAGTTGCAGATCCTGCTGCGCATCGCGATCCCGATGGCCAAGCCAGCGATCCTGACCGCGGTGCTGGTGACCTTCATCGGTCCGTGGAACGAATTCCTGTGGCCGTTCCTGATCACCAAGGAGGCGGCGATGCAGCCCCTGGCCGTGGCGCTGGCGAACTACATCAGTTCCGTCGCGGGACGAGCAGCCAATCCGTTCGGTGCGATCCTGGCTGGGGCCACGGTGCTGGCTGTGCCAGCAGTTGCGCTGTTCCTGGCCTTCCAACGCCAGTTCCTGTCCACCGACGTCGGCTCCGGCATCAAGGGCTGATCGACAGCTCTCGAGTCATCGACCAGTCCGTCACGCCAGCCCACGTCCGAGGATGCCGCATGCCCACCTTCGAGTTGCAGCGTCGGGGAATCCTGATGCAGGGCGATCCCGGCAACCCCCACGAGGCGTGGGGCGTCCTCAATCCCGCGTGCCTGCGCGACCGCAATGGTGACCTGCTGTTGTTGCCGCGCCTGGTCGCCGAGGGCAACGTGTCTCGCATCGGGCTGTGCCGGGTCCTGACCGACGACGACGGGGATCCGACTGGCGTCGAGCGGATGGGCGTCGTGCTCGAGCCCGACGAGGTGTGGGAGAACCATGCTGGAGGTGGTGGTGTCGAGGATCCGCGGGTGACCTTCATCGCGGCCATCGACACCTACGTCATGGCCTATGCGGTGTTCGGTCCGCTCGGGCCACGCGCGGCACTTGCGGTGTCCGATGACGGCCACGAGTGGCGTCGACTCGGGATGCTGCGCCATCGCTACGAGCCGGACACCGTCCGCACTGATCTCAACCTCCACATCAACAAGGACGGGCTGTGGTTCCCCGACCCGGTGCTGGGACCCGACGGCACGACCGAGTGCCTCGCCTTCCTGCACCGTCCGACCTGGGACCTCACCGGGATCGCCGTCAAGCCCTATGACGCGCCGCCGCCGAACCTGCCCGACCCGCGCCCGAGCATCTGGGTCTCCTACGTCCCGGTCGAGGAGGCACGGGCGGACATCGGCGCGCTGACCGACCTGCGCTGGCACCGTGAGGTCGCCACACCAGAGTTCGACTGGGAGCAGGCCAAGATCGGTGGTGGCACGCCTCCAGTCCTGACCGACGTCGGCTGGCTGCAGATCCACCACGGGGTTGCCGGCGAGCTGCATCCCGGCACCGAGTTGCAACAACACGTGCGCTACTGCGCCGGGATGATGGTGCACGATCCCGCCGACGTCTCCCGACTGCTGTACCGATCACCCGAGCCGATCCTCGAGCCGGATGATCCCCGGGAACAGCGCGGCATCGTGCCCAACGTCGTGTTCCCCACCGCGATCGATGTCCGCGGCGACGACTGGGCCGACGTCTTCTACGGCATGGCGGACAGCCGCATCGGCTGGGCCCGCCTGACCTGGCGTGCCGACGACGCCTGAACCACACCTCGCACGACCACACCGTGCACAACCACACGACCACACGACCACACGACCCGCACCACGAACGCCACGACGACAGGAGCGCGACCCGAGCATCCACCGAGGCTGGCATTCGTCCAGCACGCGACAGGAGTCCCCCCATGAATCGCCCGCATGCCCTCGCCCCCTCGACAGCCGTGCCCGCCCGCACGTCTGCGCGTCACCCGGCACGATCGACCGTCCTCCTCGCACTCGTGGCCCTGCTCTGCACCTTCCTGGTCGGCCTGAGCCCGTCACCTGCGTCCGCCGAACCCGTCGCCCCCACGGCACCCCTGACGAACATGGACCATCTGTGGTTCCTGTCCGACGAGGTGCAGCCACCTCCGCAGGAGGGTCACACGACGTTCGAGTTGGAGGAAGAGCCCACGATCGGCATGTTGTGGACCTATGCCGATCGCCGCGACGGTGGTGTCTACGAACGTGTCGGCGGTGGCGCCTGGGACGCGGCAACCAACACGTGGGGCCAGGGTGCGTTCAACGCCGACGACATCGCCCGCGTCGCGATCGCGTTCCTGCGCCATCACGAGGTCACCGGTGACACCGACAGCCTCGCCTGGGCTCGCCAACTGCTGCGCGGGCTGACGTTCATGCAGACGGCCACTGGGCCACATGCGGGCAACGTGGTCCTGTGGATGCAGCCTGACGGCACCCTCAACCCCAGCGCCGAACCGGTGGAACTCCCCGATCCGAGCGATTCGGGGGACTCCTACTGGCTGGCCCGCACGATCTGGGCACTGGGCGAGGGGTACGCGGCCTTCGTCGACACGGATCCCGCGTTCGCCGCCTTCCTCGCTGACCGGATGCAGTTGTCGGTCGACGCCGTCCGACGCGAGCGCCTCGACGACCTCGACGGTGTCACCCAGACCGTCGACGGACTGCAGTGGCCCGCCTGGCTCATCGCCGACGGCGCCGACGCCTCTGCCGAAGCCGTCCTGGGCCTGGCCGCCTACGTGGAGGCAGGGGGCCCGGGCGACGCCGCGGAGGTGCTGGACTCGCTGGCTGACGGCATCGCGATGATGCAGTTGGGAACCACCCACCAGTGGCCCTACCAGGCACTGATGCCCTGGGCCCAGTCACGCACGATCTGGCATGCCTGGGGCAACCAGATGGCAGGGGCACTGGCGACCGCGTCCGGGCCGCTCGGTGACCCGAGCCTGTTGGCCGTGGCGCAGGACGAGGCGGGGTCGTTCATCCCGCACGTGTGGGCGCAGGGTGGCCCCGAGAACGGCTGGCTGCCGGTCCCGGCGGACACCGTGCAGATTGCCTACGGCGCCGACTCGTCGTTGCAGAACCTGCTCGCGGTGGCCGACGCCACGGGTCTGGCGTCATTCGAACAACTCGCCGGCATCGCCGGTGCCTGGTACTTCGGCAACAACCCAGCCGGCATGCCGATGTACGACCCGGCGACGGGTCGCACCTACGACGGCATCAGCCCGGAGGGGACCATCAACTACAACAGTGGTGCCGAGTCCACGATCCACGGGGTCCTGTCGATGCTGGCACTGGACCAACGCCCGAGCGTGGCAGCCTGGGCCAGTGTCGCCGAACGTGGCGACCACGTGACGTGGCAGGTCGTGGAGGCAGAGTCGGCCGACTGGACTGGGGATGCCGAGGTCGTGACACCGGCGTCTGCGTGGACGGGCGAAGGCCTGTGGAGCGGTGGTGAGTACCTGGCCGTTGACGGCCGCGCCGACGTGTCCATTCCCGTCGACCTGCCCACTCGTGATCGGCAGTGGGTGCAGCCGGTGTTCCAACGTCGCGAGCAGCGCGGGCAGAGGTTCCAGGTTGGCATCGACGCGGCCACTGGTCGTCCGATCGACTCCGGCGGTGCCGGGGACCAGGGCGTGACCGCTGTCCCGGGGTACCTCGCCGTCGATGGCCGCCTTACCGCGATGGTCGGCCCCGGCAGCCACGACGTCGCCGTGCAGACGCTGCGTCCCCGTGACGACCTGCAGTTGGATGCCGTCATCGTCCAGCCAGCGCTGGAATGGCTGGTGCTGGGCACCGGTGGCGACGGCCAGGCCATCGTGCGGAGTTTCGACCTCAAGGCGCGAACGGCCGCGATCACCGTGCCAGGTGTTGCCGGGCTGGTCGCCACCGCCTACGACGCAATGGGGGTCGCGACCGGCTCGTTCTCGGCCAGTGGCGACACCGTGACGGTCACCGTGCAACCCGGCGGATTCGTGGTCGCCCGCTCGACCTGATCGGGACACGCTGGCGTGGCCCGGTTCGCAGGACCGGGCCACCACCCGCGGCCGGTCAGGGAGTCCGCCAGGGCCTCGACTGACGCAGCCGCCCGGTGCTGCGGTCGTGCCTTGTCGTCCCTTGGCTAGTCTCTGGGGCGGGCACGGCGGTCGCAACGATGATGGGTGCTCCACCCGATCCGAACGAACGGAAGCCGCGTGGTCGATCACCTTGCCCTCCTGGATGCCGTCGACGCGTATGCCGACGCCCTCCTGAACTCCTACGAGATCGGCGACGTGCTGTTCCGGTTGACCGACCAGGTCGTCACGGTCCTGGGAGTCGACGGGGCCGGCGTGTCACTTGCCCAGGAGGGTGAGGAACTGCGCCCCGTCGCGGCCACCGGAACCGCCATGGTCGCGCTCCAAAACCATCTCGTGAACGGCAGGGGTCCCAGCGTGGCGGCATGGGCGTCGGGTGACCAGGTGACCATCGACGACGTCACCATCGACACGCGGTGGCCAGAGCACAACCGGATCGCGCTGGAACACGACTGCCGGTCCATCGCAGCACTGCCGATGCCGGTCGAGGCCAAGCGCCTGGGGGCGCTCGAGATGGTTCGCCACGACGCGCACACCTGGACCGAGTTGGAGGTGCGGGTTGCCCAGGTCCTTGCGAACATGGCGTCTGGATACGTGCTCAACAACGCCACGCTCGAGGAGTCGCGCACGCTGTCGACCCAGCTCAAGCATGCGCTGGACAGTCGTGTCATCGTCGAGCAGGCCAAGGGCATGTTGACCGAACGTGCCGGAATCACGCCCATCGAGGCGTTCGAACTCCTCCGCAGGCATGCCCGGACGAACCAGGTCAGGGTGCACGACGTCTGTCGCCAACTCATCGACGGCACGCTCGACCTGTCGGCTGAGTTGCCCGACAAGATGGCCGGTACGGCGCCCCTCACGGTGGCCGACTAGCCACCGCGGCGCAGGCGACCAGCACGCCACCCGCGACCACGTGTTGACACTGGGTGGTGGTGTCGGACATCATGTCCCCGCTACCTCCATGACCCCGAGGGCGCATCTCCTCCCTGACCCCGAGGATCCAGGAGGCGCGGACGGTTCGGGGGCATCCCCTGCCAGACAGAGGTTCCGTGCCCTGCGCGGGAGGATTCCTCGGTGGCAGTCCCTGCCGATCGCCATTGCGGCGACCATGCACGTCCAGACCTTGCGGCCCCGTCGGGGGCGCGTCCCGTGTCCGACCTGTCCGACGTGTTCACGTCCGTGGACGAACCTGTCGCCGCCCCTGAGCACGCCGTGTTCAGACAGTGGCGACGCTCGGGTGACCCATCACTGCGCGAGCAGTTGGTCGGCGAGCACCTCGGACTCGCCGAGGCGATGGCACGCCGGTACGGCCAGCGAGGCCAGGACGACGACGACCTGCGCCAGGTGGCGGTGATCGGACTGCTCAAGGCCATCGACCGCTTCGATCCCGATCGAGGGGTGGCGTTCAGCAGTTTCGCCGTACCCACGATCCTGGGTGAACTGCGACGCCACTTCCGCGATCGCGGGTGGATGATCCGAGTGCCCCGGCGCTTCCAGGACCTGGCACGCCGGGCCGAGGAAGCGCGTCGTCGCCTGCAACAGGAGGGACACGGTCGCCGGCCGTCGGACGAGCAGGTCGCCGAGGATCTCGCCGAGGACGTCGACGACGTGCGCATCGCCGTCGCGGTGATGCGCAGTTGCTATCGACCGGGAGAACTGCAGGAGTTCGCCCAGTTGAGCCTGGTGGACCGTGACGATTCCCCGTCGGACGTGGTCTGCCGTGACGTGTGGGTGGAACAGTTGCTCGAGACGCTCCCGGAGCGCGAGCGTCGGATCTTCGTCCTGCGCTACTACGGGGGTCTCACCCAGCAGGAGATCGCTGATCGCATCGGCATCAGCCAGATGCATGTCTCGCGACTGCTTCGCGCGGGGCTGCAGGACCTGCGCGCCGTCGCATGACGGCGAACTGCCACCAGCAGTGACCCAGAGCTGCCCGCACCACGCAATCGCCGACCGGCGCCGGTGGCATCACGGCGCCGGCTGCAGTGCCAGCGCGATGGTGAGGGCCTGCACCGTGGCGGGATCGTCCAGCCGGGACCCGTAGAGGTCGCGGACCTGGTTCATCCGGTACCGGACGGTCTGTGGGTGGACATGGAGTGCCGCGGCAACCTCGCTGCGACGGCCCAGGTGCAGCAGCCATGCCTGCAGGGTCTCGGTCAATCGCTCGGCGACCGGCGGTGTGAGGTCGGACAACGGTGCCAGGGCTCGGGCTCGCAGGTCGTGCAGGGCACCGAGGTCGGCACCCACGACCAGGAGGTCGAGGTGGTCCGCGGTGTCCAGCGTGGTGTCGTGGGACACGCTGACCAGGCGCCGTGCTCGCAGCGCCAGGTGGAGCGACTCGGCGACGTCGGGCCACGGACGCACCGGACCGACCGTGGCGCCGCGTGCCGCCACGATCTCCAACAACCGACCGCGGGTCCGCACGGCGTCGGGGACCAACAGCACGTGGACTGGTTCGGCCGTCACGATCTCGGCCACGTCGCCGGGCACGTCGAGTGTCCGTGGACCCAGTTGGAGGAGGGTGTCGTGGACCCGCGCCGACGGCACGACCACAGCGGTCAGGGTCGTCGGTACTGCCCAGGCCGCCCGTTCGGCGAGGCTGTCGAGCGTGTCGGGTGACGTGCCGGTCAGGAGTGCTCGGCCCAGCCGCTCGAGTCGTTGCTGGCGCAGTCGGCCCGAGGAGGCCAGTTCGTCGGTGTGGCCGGCGATGCTGGCGGCCGACAGTTCGTCGATGTAGGCGAACACGAACTCCGCGAACCGAATCAGGACGTCGGCGGGGGTGCCCTGTGCCATCGCCGTCGACGACAACTCTCGCCACGACACCCGGGCACCGATTCGGTAGGCCGCCAGGAGGGCGTCGGCGGTGCGCCCCGCGCGTGCCTCACCCCGGCCCAGGTCGTAGGCACCAAGACGCGCCACGTCCAGCGGCGCGTCCGGGCTGTCGGCAGCGCTGTCGACAGCCTCCAGGAACATTCGCAGGGCTGCCGAGATCGCTGCCTCGATGGTCCGCCCCAGGTCGCCGCGGAGCGACGCGTCGTACTCCGGCACGGCCTCGGTGATGGCAGCAAGTGTCAGTTCCCCCACCGTCGGGAGTTGATCCCGGAGACGCGCCACCACGTCGGATGACAGCAGGCTTCGTGGGTCGTCGGGGGTCAAACTGTCTCCAAGAAACAAATCGAGGCGGATTCTCCACCTCGATCGGACAAGATTCTACCAGTTCGAGATGAGACCATGCGAGCATGACACCCACACTTGTTCCCACGTCACGCCGCCTCCGAGCGGGTCTGCGGACCCTTGCCACGGCCGCCGCGACGCCCCTGCTTCCGTCTGACTACGTCGACCTCATCGATCCGGTGCGCTCCCGCACCGCCCTGCGTGCACGCATCGTCGCGGTCCTGCCCGAGACCCGTGACGCCGCCACGATCGTGTTGCGCCCGGGTCCGTCCTGGCGCCCGCACGTTCCCGGCCAGTACGTCCGGATCGGCGTCGAGGTCGACGGCGTCCGTCACTGGCGCACCTACTCGCTGACCTCGTCGCCCGACCGGTCCGACGACTGCATCAGCATCACCGTGAAGGCCATTCCCGACGGCACCGTGAGCACCCACCTGGTGCGGCGCGCCCGGGCGGGGCAGATCGTGCAGTTGGACCGGGCCGCCGGCGAGTTCTGCCTGCCCGAGGCGGCCCCGGCACGGACCCTCTTCGTCGTCGCCGGCAGCGGTGTCACTCCCGTCATGGGGATGCTGCGCAGTCGCATCGACGACCTCGATGACGTGGTGGTCGTCCATGGCGCGGCCACCACCGACGATGCGATCTTCGCGGGCGAACTGCGGGCGCTGGCCACGGCCGGGCGGATCCGGCTCGTCGAACGGTTCTCCGACCGCGAGGGTCGGCTCGACGTGGCAGACCTGCTCGAACTCGTCCCGGACCTGGCAGACCGCGACGTCTGGGCCTGTGGGCCCCCGGGGCTGCTCGATGCGCTGCAGGCGTACTGGGACGTCGCTGGACTCGGCCACCGCTTCCACGCCGAGCGGTTCACGTCGGCGGTCGTCCACGCGGGCGCGGGTGGCACCGTGACCTACGCCCGTGCCGACCGCTCGGTGGACGTCGACGGGGCCACGTCGCTCCTCGATGCGGGCGAAGATGCCGGCGTGCTCATGCCGTCGGGCTGCCGCATGGGCATCTGCTTCGGCTGCGTCGTCCCGCTGCGATCCGGGGCCGTCCGTGACCTTCGTACCGGCGAGATCACCCGCGCCGAGCCCGGCGACGACGTGACCGTCCAGACCTGCGTCAGCACCGCGGCATCCGCCTGCGAACTCGACTGCTGACCACCCACACATCCTTCCTTCTGAACGGATCCTTTCCATGACCACCATCCAACACAAGTCCATCGATCCCACCTCCCACCTCACCGACGAGGACATCCAGCAACTCGGGCGCGAACTCGACGCCATCCGCGCGGCCGTGATGGACAGCCGCGGCGAACGCGATGCCGCCTACATCCGACGTGTCATCGACGTCCAGCGAGGGCTCGAACTCGCCAGCCGAGGTCTCCTGCTCTTCTCGCTGTTCCCGCCTGCGTGGGTTGCCGGCACCACCGGCCTGTCGGTGGCGAAGATCCTCGAGAACATGGAGATCGGCCACAACGTCATGCACGGGCAGTGGGACTGGATGCGCGACCCGGCGATCCACTCCTCGAGCTGGGAGTGGGACCACGTCGCGCCAGCCGAGATGTGGAAGCACTCGCACAACGAACTCCACCACACCTACACCAATGTCGTGGGGCGCGACAACGACCTCGGCTACGGCATCATGCGCGTGGACGAGGAACAGCGATGGTCGCCGTTCCTCCTCGCTCAGCCACTGTGGAACCTTGCGAACGCGATGGTGTTCGAGTACGGGATTGCCGCCTACGACCTCGAGATCGGCAAGTACCTGAAGGGCCGCAAGGACAAGGGCGAGTTCCGTCGCCAGGGTCGCAAGGTGCTCGGCAAGATTCGCCGGCACATCGTTCGCGACTACGTCCTGCACCCGTTGGCGTCCGGTCCGTCCGCCCTCACCACCGTCACCGCGAACGTCACGGCGAACCTGGTCCGCAATCTCTGGACCCACTCGGTGATCATGTGCGGCCACTTCCCGGAGGGTGTCGAGACGTTCGAGAAGACCTCCATCGAGGGCGAGACTCGCGGGGACTGGTACCTGCGACAGATGCTCGGGGCGGCCAACATCGAGGGCAGTCCGTTCCTGCACCTGATGACGGGCAACCTGTCGTTCCAGATCGAGCACCACCTGTTCCCGGACATGCCCAGCAACCGATACCAGGAGATCGCGCCCAGGATCGAGGAGCTCTTCGAGCGGTACGGGCTCACCTACGTCTCCGGACCGATGGCCCGACAGCTCGGGTCCGCGTGGGCCAAGGTCGTGCGGCTGTCGTTGCCCAACGAGGTGCTGGAACGGTTCGGTGGCGCACGCCAGGGCCGTGGCGGCGGTGAGGTGGAGCCGAGCCCCGGCTTGGCGGTGACCGACATCGCCGTGGCCGCCTGACACTCGAACGGTTCAGCCAGCGCTGGCGGCAGACGTCGCCAGCAGCGAGTCGACCGTCCGGACGAGCCGGTGGGCGTCACCCGTCGGTGCAGTGTGCCGCATGTCCCGCGCTGGACCCATGGGTCCTGATGTGGCACAGTGAATCGGGTCGCGCGCCGCCGGGATCGGCGTGCCCGGGGGTGGACGATGGAATCGCTTGACGAGTGCGAACGGCGACTGTGGGGCCACGTCGGCCTCGAGCCGGTCACGCACCACGTGCCACTGCCGCACGTGGGCACGACCGTGCGGGTCCAGGAGGTCGGGCAGGGACCACCGGTCGTCTTCATCCACGGGACCAGCGTGGCCGGTGCGACCTGGGCGACGCTGGTGGCGCGGCTGCCCGGCCATCGATGCCTGGTGCTCGACCGCCCCGGGTGCGGCCGCAGCGAACCCTTGCCGCAGAGCCCTGACCTTGGTCGATTGCTGGCGGTCGCCGACGACCTGGTCGCCGACGTGCTCGACGGGTTGGACATCCCACGCGCCGCAGTGGTCGCCACTTCTCGGGGTGCCCTCGACGGCATCCGTTCGACGGCCGCCCATCCGGATCGGGTCGAGCGACTCCTGCTGTACGGCTGGTGCATGGGCGCACCGGGGTCGGTGGCCCCGGCATGGCTGCGCGTGGCCAGCCTGCCGCCGCTCGCACGGCTGGCCCCCCGGATGCCCGCCAGCCGTCGGATGGTGGCAGCGTCACTGCGTCAGTTCGGGCTTGCGGATGCCCTGGATGCGGGCCGGGTGCCCGACGAACTGCTGGACTGGATGGTGGCGCTGTACCGCGACACCGACACCCTGCGCAACGAGACGGTCGGGACCCCGACCCTTGTCACGCTGCGGGACGGGTGGGCCGACGAGATCATGCTGTCGGACGACACGCTGGCTGCCGTCACCATGCCTGCCAGCCTGGTCTGGGGAACCGCGGACCCATTCGGCGGACCCGACGTTGCCCGTGCCCTCGCCCAGGGGTTGCCCGACGCCCAACTGCACCTGGTGGCCGGTGCCGGTCACGCCCCGTGGCTGGACGACCTCGACACCTGTGCCCGGGCTGCCAACGTATTCCTGGGTGGTGCCTGAGGGCCGCTGGTGGTTTGTCGGCACGGGGGGTGGGGAATCACCTCGCAGCTCGGCCCCGGGTGCGCGCGCGCCCTGTCAACGAAGGGTCCAGCGTCGCCTCCGGCCCTACGCTCGCTGCGTGTGCAGTCTGCGAACCGCGGGCTGGATCTTCGGAGAGAGTGCGCACGTGAAGGAGGAACCGACGGCCGCCGATGTCGACGGCCTGATCGAGGATCCGGCGACCCCCGTGCCGGATGGCCCCATCACACCGCGCATCCCGCGGATCGCGCCGTGGCGATCGGGCTACCGCCTCGACGACCTGGTCGGCGACGGCGTCGCCGGGACCCTGGTGGCGGTTCTGCTGGTGCCCCAGGCGCTGGCCTACGCACAACTGGCGGGACTCCCGTCGGATGTCGGGATCGCGGCAGCGGTGGTCGCCCCGGTGGTCTATGCGTTGTTCGCCGGCAGCCGGTTCCTGGCGTTGGGTCCGGTCGCGCTGGTGTCCCTGCTGGTCGGTGACGCCGTCGGGCCGGACGACGCGGTGGGGACCGCGCTCCTGCTCGCCGCGATGATGGGCGTGGTGCTGGTGGTCATGGGTGGACTGCGGCTGGGCTTCGTGTTCCGCATCTTCACACCGCCGGTGCTGGCCGGCTTCGTCGCCGGCGCCGCCGTCGTGATCGCGACCAGCCAGATCGGCACGATGCTCGACATCACCGTGGAGCGCGGGGTGCCACCCGTCACGGCGTGGGTGCAGGCCGCGGCGGGCATGTCGGAGGCCAACGCGATCTCTGCGCTGCTCGGCGGCCTGGTGCTCGCGGGCCTGCTGTGGCTGCCCCCCGTGTTGCGACGGGTGCTGCGGGTCGACGAGTCCCCGGGGGCGTGGCGGGGACATGTCGTTCGCGCGCTGCCACTGGTGTTGGTCGCCGCGGCAGCAGTGGCCACGGAACTGCTGGGGCTGGAGGATGTCGGCGTCGCGACGCTGGGCACCGTCGAACTGCCGTCGATGGTGCCGTCACTTCCCAGCATCACGGGGCTGCCGGTGGCCCAGTTGGCCGGCTCGGCCATCGTGATCAGCCTGGTCGCTGCGGTCACCACCCTGGCCATCGCACAGGACCTCGCACGAGGAAATGGCGACGAGGTCTCGGTCAACCGCGAGCTGTTCTCACTGGGCGCCAGCAGCACGTTCGTGTCCGTGTTCGGCGGGTACCCGATCGGTGGCAGCCTCAGTCGTTCGGCCGTGGTGGCAGACAGTGGTGGTCGCAGTCCGTTGGCGGCGGTGGTGGGAGCAGTTCTGTTGGTCGGCGCGGCCGTCCTTGCCGGGAACCTGCTGGGGGCCATCCCTCGTGCCGCCCTGGCTGGACTGATCATGGCGGCCGCGATCTCGGTGCTCAACCCGCGCGAGCCCATCGCGCTGTGGCGCCAGGATCGCCGTGTCCTGGTGGTCATGGCGGTGCCGTTCGTCACCGTGGTGGCCCTGGGCCCGGTGACGGGGTTGGTGGCGGCGATCCTGGCAGGGGGCGCGCACCTGTGGCTCCAGCGTGGTGACGACGCCACGTCCGGCTGAACGAACGGTCGTTGCCGGGTCCGTGGAGGTGCCGGGGGCCATGGGGTGTCGGATCGGCCCCGTGGAGGTGGCCGTGCGGCCTCGCCCCGGGTGCCCCGGCGGCAGTGCGGCAGGCATCCAGCAGCTGCCATCATGAGCCGCAGCACCGCCGAGCCTGATGGCTATGATCGAGCCGGAAAACGGGGGTGTTGGACTGCACGGTCGCCGCCGTACCTGCTGTGTCGCCACCTCCGGCGGGCAGAGCCGTGGTGGGACCGCGAACGAGATGTTCGAGGAGGCTGCACATGGCGGCAGGCCCCCGGCACGGTGACGCAGCGTGGGACGCACAGTCCGCTGGCACACCCCAGCCGGACCGCCACCGGTCAGAATTCGTCGGGCGAGACCGTGCGCTCGACCTCCTCGATGCGTCGCTGGGGGTCGCCACTGGCGGGCAGTTCAGCGGGGTGCTGGTGTCCGGTCCAGCCGGGATGGGCAAGACCCGCCTGGTGGAGGAGTTTCGCGCACGTGCCGCAGGCCGCATCGGTCGGGTCGCCGTCGGCGCGTGCCTCGACGAGAGCGGTGCCGTCATGGCGCTGCACCCGATCCTCCAGATCGTCGAGGCGCTGGGTGGCGAGTTCGACCCGGCGGATGGCGGGGGGCGCAGCCTCGAACAGAACTTCCGGACCATGGTGGGGATCCTCGCGCGTGCGGCCGCGACGAGTCCACCGTTGCTGGTGGTCATCGATGACCTGCACTGGGCCGACGCCACGACCCTGGCCTTCGTCCAGTTCGCCGCCCGCTCGCTGGCGGACGAGTCCATCATGTTCATCGGCACACACCGCGACGGCCCGGACGTCGTGCCACGTCTGCGCCGACTGCTGACGGCCCTGGATCGCCATCCCCGGCTGCAACGACTGCCGTTGGCGCCGCTGGATCCTGATGCGATGGCCCGACTGGTGCAGGTCCGCGTCGGCGCGGTGGTCGATGACGCGACCATGCACGACCTGGTCATGCGTGCCGAAGGCGTCACGTTCTTCATGGAGGAACTGGCCGGCGAACTGACGCGAGGAACCACCGGCGTCCCTGCCCGTGTTCGCGACGTGTTCCTGGATGCGGTCGATCGCCTCGACCTGGGGACTCGGGAGGTCCTGGACATGGCGGCCGTCTGTGGTCCCGCGTTCAGCCACGAGTTGCTGGTCCGGGTCGCCGACCTGCCGCGACCCACGGTGGACAAGCGCGTCGACGAACTGATGGATGCTGCGCTCCTGGTCGTGGATGGTCGCGGTGACGGGTATCGCTTCCGGCACACCCTGTTGCACGAGACGGTGCGTTCCCAGTTGCGTCCGGCCAGTGCCCGCCGTCTGCATGCCAGCTGTGCACGGGCCATCCAGGCCGACCCGACGCTGGCCCCCGGGGGGTCGGCGGCCAGTGCGCTTGCCCGCCACTGGCGCGCCGCAGGTCAGCCCGGACCGGCGCTGGCAGCCACACTCGAAGCGGTTGGTGACGCCACGGCACAGGACGCCCACGCCGAGGCGGTCGCCCTGGCACTGGATGCGGTCGACCTGCTGCCCATGGCGGATGTCGCCAGCGATGTGACGATGGGTGGACTGCTGGCACTCGCGGCGGCCAGTGCCGACAGGTCAGGCGACCACGCCGGTGCGGCCGAGCTGTTCGACCGCGCCATCGGGGTGACCCCGGACGACGATCCGTGCGTCGCGAACCTGTACGTGGAACTGATCAGGGCGCAGTACCTGGCGGGCAATCTCGGTGGCGCGGTCCATGCCGCAGTGAGAGGAACGGCCGTTGTCTCGGCTTCTGCGCCTGCTGGTGGCAGGGCCACCCTCCTCGCACTGGCGAGCCCGTTCGTCGTGCTGCACGACGGCGACATTGCAAAGGTGTTCGAGCACACCCAGACTGCGATGACCATCGCCAGGGAACTCGGGGACCCCGACGTCCTCTGCGACGTGCTGTCCTGTCACGGGCTGGCGTTGGCCCGCGTCGGCCAGCCGGGACCGGCACGGTCGGCACTGTCCGAGGCCAGGATCCTGGCAGCGGGGGTTGCCGATCCACGTCGTTCGCTGCGTCCCGCCATCTTCGAGTTGTCGATGCTGCACGCCGCGGGTGCGTCAGGCGAGGTTGCCGAGGTCGGACGACGTGACCTGGCGCGTGCCATCGAACTGGGTGTGGACCATTCGGTCGGGCAGCAGCTCCGGTCGCTGGTGGCGGATGCGCTGATTGCACTGGGGTCCTGGGTGCAGGCACGCGAGATCATCGAGGACGGTCTGGCATGGGGTGCCGAACCACTGGCCGGCGCGCTGCTGTTGGTTGATCGGATCGAACTCGCACTGCGCCGTGGACGCACGGCCGAGGCCGAACGGGACCTGCAGGTGGTTCGCGCCCACTGGCCCGAGGGGCACTATCGACTCGCCCGCGTCGAGGCAGAACTGGCGTGGCTGCATCGTGACGTCTCGGCAAGTCGGGCCCACGCGGCGCGAGCCCTGGCGCTGGGTGGTGTTGTCGCCACCGATGACGAGATCGGGTCCCTGTCCGATGCCGTGATCCGCGCCAGCGCGGCGGCAGACGGCCCCGATGACGGGATTCCACGCGCCGAGGAACTCCAGGCCGCGCTGGCCGAACGTGCCGGGCATCCGGTCGTGGACGCATGGCATGCAACGGTGACGGCACGATCACTGGGAGCGGGTGCTGCGGATGCCTGGGCCGCTGCCGCTGTCGCATGGCGGTCGCTGGGCCGGATCCCGATGCTGGCCGAGTCGTTGTGGCACCAGGGCGTGGCGAAGGTGGCGACTGGCGAAGTCGGCGAGGCGATCGCGGTCCTGCGCGAGGCCGAGGAGCTCGCACTGCAGTTGGATTTCGTGCCACTGCTCATCGAGGTGCGGGCCACGATGTCATCGTTGACGGCCGCGCAGCAGGCGCAGGCCGTGGATGGTCGCATGCGTGACGGCATGGCAGACCAGGCGGTCGTGGAGTCGCACTCGACGACTGACCAGGCTGGCGAGGGCGGGCCACCCGCCGCGGCGGCCATCGCGCGGGATCTCGACATCACCGAGCGCCAGGTGGAGGTGTTGCGGCTGATCGCCCTTGGATGGACCAACCGGCGCATCGGCCAGGAATTGGGAATCAGCCCTCGCACCGTGGGCGTGCATGTCTCGCGGATCCTGGCACGGCTGGGTGTGGGGACGCGTGGCGAGGCCGCCGCGATCCTGCGCTCCCGGGGCGAGGGGTGACCACGCGTCCACGGCACTGGCCCAAACGGCTCCGGTGGTCCGGGAACGGTGATGTGGTCGCCGGCTACCAGTCCTGGCGACGCAGGTCGTAGTCGGTCACGATGTGGCGGCCGAGGGCCTCGCCGCGCAACTGGGTGACCGAGCCGCCGGTGATCGCGGCCAGCCGCTCGGAGAACGCGACCAGGCCATGGCTGTCCTCCAGGAGGAACACGTCCAGCGAGATGTTCGAACGCGCCAGCCGCTTGGCCTCTCGCAACGTCGCCTCGAGCGTCTCGGGAATCGGCGGCCAGTTGAACCATGCCTGCCCGTCGACCAGGTGCGCGGTCGGCTCGCCGTCCGTGACCATGATGACCTGCTTGATCGGGCGGGGATCATCCACCAGGATGCGTCGCGCCAGCAGGAACGCATGGTGCATGTTGGTCCCGTAGACCCGGTCGAAGCCGGTGGCCGACAGGTCTGCCGGCTGCATCCGCCGGGCATAGTCCGAGAACCCGACCAGGTGCAGCGAGTCCTGCCGATGCGATCCCGTGATCAGTGCGTGCAGCGCCAGGGCCATGCGCTTGGCCGGCACCAGGTGGCCCTGCAGCGGCATCGACCACGACAGGTCGAGCAGGAGTGCCGTCGCCGTGCGCGGACGCACCTCCTGTTCCTCCACCTCGATGTCGTCGGGGTGCAGCCGCAGGCGGGGCGGGTCGCCGGGGCGCCGGCGGCATCGGCGTGCGTGGTCGCAGCTGGGCCCGATTCGGGATGTGGGGCAGGAGCCGGGGACGGCGTGGCGGTGCCGGCGGCGACCTGTCGCAGGACGGCATTGCGGACCGTGCGGACGGTGGCAATGGGCTCTCGATCACCGAACTGCCATGGTCGGGTGCCGCCGGTCGGTTCGGGATCCGAGCCCACCGTGGTCCGGGATGGCTCCTTGCGGACTCGTTGGAGCAGGTCATCGAGTGCCTGTTGGCCCAACAGCCTCGCGCCCCGGGGTGTCAACTCCAGTTGGCCACCACGTCGGTGCATCGCGCCGGACTCCTCCAGCGCCCGCTCCACCTCCTTGAGGCGGCGCAGGTCGTCGGCCGCGGTGTCGCCCAGTTCCCGACGCAGCGCGTCCTCGTCGATGTCGTCGAGCGTGGCGCCGGGGTGGTGGCCACCCAGTTGTGCCTCGAGTTCCTCCAACTGGCCAAGGCGCTCGACCTGGTCGACGGCGGCCGACAGCGACCCGGAGCCGTCCGCGAACGGGTCCCACTCGTCGGCCGGGCCCCCGAAGCCGGAGCCCTCTCCGCCTCCCGGCTGATCCCACGGCAGGTTGGGGGCGAGGTCGCGCAGGGCGTCCTCCAACTGCATCATCTCGAACTGCAGGTCCGGGTCGTCGAGCAGTTGGCGTTGCAACTCCATGAGCTGGCGCCGCTGCTCCGGTGGCAGCGATGCCAGCAGGCGTGACATCGCAGCCATGCGGGCCGCCACCTGCGCCAGCAACTCGTCGAGGGACTCGGGCCGGTCGGGGAAGAACCCACCCCACCGGTCAAGGAACGCATCGAGGTCTGGTTCCTCGCCGCGGTCGCGCTGGGCGACCAACTCGTTGAGGTCGGCCAGCATCTGGCGTGTGCGCGCCAGGTCGTCGGGCGTCACCGATGCCATGCCTGCCGTCAACTGCGCCATCTGGGCGTCCAGCAGGTCCCTGGTCACCCGCTCGCGCAGCGCGTCGAGCCGCTGTCGCGCCTCCGGTGACCGCAACGACTGCTGGGACAGTGCCGCCATCCGACCGGCGGGATCCCGCGGCAGCAGGTCCAGTTCCATGGCCGCCAGCGGATCCTGGTCGCCGGCCCGGGCGTCGCGTTCGAGTTCGATGATCGCGTCCAGCTCGGCGTTGAGCTCGGCGAGCATGCGGCCCGCAGCCGTGTCGGTCGCTGCTCGCGCGCTGCGAGTCCGGGCCGCGATCCGTCGACGCAACTCGTCCAGCCCGGCGGTGCCGTCGAAGCCCTCGTCCAACAACCGCTGCAGCGCCTGGCGACCCGAGAACCCCTGCAGCAGGTCGTCGCCGATCCGGTCGAGCAGGTCCTTCGCGTCCAACCGGGTGGCGAACGGATCCTGCCCGTCGAAGGCGTGGTAGCGATGGCGAGTCGCCCGGGGCGGGGGTGCCGGGCGGCCGGCACCGGGTGTCCGCGTGGGCCCGGATTCGGTGCCTCGCGGCGGCTCGTCGGCACCAGCGTCGTCGGGATCGGGACCACTGGGTGGGGTCATGCGCTGAACACCGTGTCCCCGTCGTCGGCGTCCTTGGACAGGCGGCGACCCAGGTGCAGCCCCTCCAGCAGCAGCTCCACGACCGCCGCGGCGCCGCCCTCGCCGACAGCGTCAGTGCCACTGTCGACACCCATGGCGGCCATGGCGTCGACCAGGCCCGCCGGCCACCCGTCGCGGTCGGCCCCGACCTGTTCGAGCAGGTCCGCGGCGCCCACCAGGGCACCGGTCCACACGCCGGTGCCATCGTCGAAGACGTCCAGCAGCCAGCCCACGTCGATCCCGGTCAGGTGCGCCTGCCACGTCAGCAGGATCGCCCGCCGCAGGGCGGTCGCGACGATGTCCTCCTCGCGGCCCTCGTCCAACGTGTCGAACTCGATGCGACCCTGCGCTGTCGACACCAGCGGCCACAGGTCGGCGATGCGCGGCACCGCCACGTCCTCGTGGCGCCTGACCGCCCGACGCACGGCCCCGGCGACCATCATCTCGTGGGCGCCGATCGTGAACCGCACCGAGACACCCGAGCGCTGGTTCACCTCGTCGCTGGCACGCAACTCGTGCGTGAGCCGCGCCACCACCTCCTCCATGAATGCGGGCACCACGACATCGACGCCACTGGGCGGCGCGCCGGCCTCCTGGGCGACGATGGCGATCTCTTCGGCCACGGTGCGGGGATAGTGGGTGCGCACCTGCGAACCGAAGCGGTCCTTGAGCGGCGAGATGATGCGGCCGCGGTTGGTGTAGTCGTCGGGGTTGGCAGTCGCGATCAGCACGAGGTCGAGGTCGAGCCGGACCGGGTAGCCACGGATCTGGACGTCTCGTTCCTCCAGCACGTTGAGCAACGCAACCTGGATGCGTTCGGGCAGGTCGGGCAGTTCGTTCATTGCGAACAGGCCCCGGTTGGTCCGCGGCAGCAACCCGAAGTGGATCGTGCCCTCGTCGGACAGGTGCCGACCCTCGGCGACCTTGATCGGGTCGACGTCGCCGATCAGGTCGGCGACGGCGGTGTCGGGGGTGGCGAGCTTCTCGTTGAAGCGCTCGTCGCGGTGGATCCACTCGATCGGGGTCGCGTCCCCGGCCGTGGCCAGCAGGTCGCGGGCATGGGCGGTGAGGGGGCGATCCGGCGCCGAGTGCAGTTCACATCCCGCGATCGCGGGCATCCACTCGTCGAGCAAATCGACCAGGCGACGCACGATGCGGGTCTTGGCCTGGCCGCGCTCACCCAGCAGGATCAGGTCGTGGCCAGCCAACAGCGCCCGTTCGAGATCGGGCAGCACCGAGTCGTCGAATCCGATGACGTCGGCGACCAGCGGCTCGTCGGCGCGGAGCCGGCCGATCAGGTTCTCGCGCAGTTCCTCGCTGACGGGCCGATCGCGCCAGTCAGAGGCGCGCAACTCGGCCAGCGTGGCCGGGAGGTCGGCGGGAGGCATGGGCAGCGCACCGGCCGAGGTGGAAGAAGTGGACGGGGAGCCGCTGGGTGTCGTCATGCTGCGACGATATCGACCACCCGCGACGCCTGACGGATGACGTCGTCCTCGGTCAGACGACGCTCGCCAGGGCCGTGTCGACCTCTTCGGCCAGGCGGGCCAGTTCCGCATAGCCCTGCGTGACCGTCTCGGCACCGATGTCGCTCTGGAAGCATTCGAAGAAGATGCTCGTGGCCTTCTCCAGCCACTTCTCCACCTCGACGTCGATCAGTTCATCCGGGGTCGGGAAGAGGTCCTCGCGAGCCGAGCGGAGTTCGGCGACCGTGTCCTGGCACACCTCGGTGTCGGGCGGCACGCTGAGTTCGTCGAGGTGCGGGACGATCTCGCGGGTGTCGTCCCAGGTCACGGCCCAGGTTGCGGCGTCGGGTCGATTGTCTCCGGCCACGTCCTCGTTGGCCGGCGACGAGCACGCGAACAGCAGCGACACGAGCAGCACGATGATCGGCCCAGCCAGACGGCCTGCCAATGGCCCGATCCGGCGGCCGAAGGTGGGGTCGTGTGACCGGTCCTGGGGGCTGGCCATGTCGACTCCGATCGGGCCCTGGTCAGCGATCGCCTGGGAGCACCGACTCTATTGGGCGGTCCGTGCGAGTGCGGCCGGTGACCGACCGCACTCGTGACCGTCGGGCCCGACCGTCGGGTCGCTCAGGCAGACGCCAACAGGTGCGACTCGACGTGGGTGACGCCGTTGACGGCCCCGATGGCCGCGACCAGTTCGTCGACCGTTGCGAGCTCGGCGACCGTGCCGTTGAGCGTCACCGAACCATCGGAGCCCGCGACCACCACGACATCGTCGGCGTCGTCGCGATGGCCCAGGACCTGGCTCTTGACCCGCTGGACCAGGAGTTCGGGGTCATCGGGAACGTCGTCGGGCAGGACGGACTTCGTGGCCTCGATGGCACTGCCCTTGGCCTTGTTCGCGACCTGGGTGGCCTGTGTGGTGGCCTGCTCGGCCACGGATCGCGCCTGGCTCGTCACCTGGTCGGACAGCTGGGTGCGACGGGCCTTGCCCCGGTCGGGGTCCTGCAGGTAGGCCCAGGCGGCACCGGCGAACCCACCGACAAGCAGCCAGAACAGCTTGCGCGGCAGGGTCGTGCGCTTCGCACTGGCGTGGACCTCGTCTGCCAGTGCCCGCTGCTGCTCGCCGATGCCCTCCAGCGAGCCGGCCAGGGACGTCTCCACCTCGTCGAGGCGGCGACGGACGCGGTCGAGTTCGCGCGAGGCGGGTGACTCGTCGGTCGAGATCGCGTCGGCTGCGGCGTCGCGCAGGTCGTCGACTCGAGCGGTCACGCGGGAGGTGATGCCGTCGGTGGTGGGGTCGTCAGCCATGGCGATTCCTTGCAGGTCGTCGGACCGCGAGTGGCGGTCCGGTGAGGTGGAGCAGGTGGAGGTGGTCGGTGACCGGCGTGGTCGTGGTGTTGCGCCGGGCGCGGCTGCCGATGCAGCCTCGCCTGACCATGGTGGTCCACAGCGCGCCGCCGTGCCACCTCCCCGGCACTGGCCATCCGGCCGCGAGGCGTGGAATTCGTCGGGAAGTGGCGTCTGGCAGCCTCTGGGACGGTCGACCGGTGATCCGCGACGTCCGTCGCGATACACCTGTGGGCGACGGACGTGCTCGTTCGAACCCGACGCACCACACGACCAAGGACCCAGACATGGCCCACATCGCAGTCATCGGAGACGGCCCCGCCGGCCTGTCGGCAGCCCTGTTCCTCGCACGAGGTGGGCACGACACCGTGGTGTTCGGCGACGATGCCTCCCTGGTCGAGTACGCCGAACTCCACAACTACCTGGGCATTCCCGAAATGCTGGGCAGCGACTTCCAGGACACGGCTCGCCGGCAGGTGGCCGACGCGGGCGCCACGTTGCGTGACGGCATCGTCGTGGCCTCGATCGAGGTGGCTGGCGACGTGGTGGTGGTGCGGCCCGGCGAGACTGGTGACGACGACAACCGCGACCAGGGTGCGACGGGGTCGGCAGGAGCCGCCGCCGCCGACGAGCAGCGGTTCGACTACGTCGTGGTCGCGGGTGGCAAGTCCTCGCAGTCGCTGGTGGCCGAGGCCGGTGCCGACGCGGTGGACGGCGCAGTGGTCGTGGACGGTGACGCTCGCACCTCGCTGGATCGCGTGTACGCGGCCGGCCACCTGGTGCGCCCCGAGCGCAGCCAGGCGATCATCTCGGCTGGCCTGGGTGCCGCCGCGGCGCTGGACATCCTGGCGCGCGAGTCGGGGTCCGACGTGCATGACTGGGACACGCCGAGCTGAGGTTCGACGGGTCGGACAGGGTGCATGTCACAGTGTCGGTCTAGGTTCGAAGCACGTCCGAGCACAACCTGAAAGGGGCCGTCATGGCCACACGAGACCACTACGACGCCGGCACACCGTGCTGGGTCGACCTGTCCGCGCCCGATGTCGACGCCGCCGCCGACTTCTACTCGGGATTGTTCGGGTGGTCCACCAAGGATCAGTTCGACGAGGACGGCACCAGGATCTACACGAACTTCCACCGCGACGGCCGGGTGATCGCGGGGATGGGCCAGCAACAGGCCGAGATGGCACACATGCCAGCGATCTGGAACACCTACGTGGCGACCGACGATGTCGCTGCGACGGTGGCGGCGGTCGAGGAGGCAGGTGGGCAGGTGATGCTGCCGCCCATGCAGGTCATGGACCAGGGGAGCATGGCGGTGTTCGCCGATCCCACCGGGGCCGTCGTGTCGGTGTGGCAGCCGGGAGCGCACACCGGGTCGCAACTCGTCAACGAGGCGAACACGTGGGCGTGGAACGAGTTGCTGACCCGTGACCTGGATGGCGCCCTGGACTTCTACAACGCCGTGTTCGGGTGGGACACGAACACGGTGGACATGGGCGAGATGGGCGCCTACCACGTCGTCCAGGGTGGCCCGGAGGGAATCGCCGGCATCATGGCGATGCCGGCGGAGATGCCAGCCCAGGTCCCCAACCACTGGGCCGTGTACTTCCTGGTCGACGATGCACAGGCCACGGTCGATCGTGCCGTCGAACTGGGTGGCATGGTGACTTCGGACCCGGCGGCGACGCCGGTGGGGATCATCGCGACCATTCATGACCCGCAGGGGGGCAGTTTCGCGATCATGCAGCCACCCGACCAGGACGTCTGACGGCTCGCCGTCGCTGTGACCCGCGATCACCATCTCGGGTCACAGCGGCGGCGTGAACCGACCGTCGATGCGTGTCCAGCCACCGTCCACGGCCAGTTGGCTGGCGGTGACATACGAGGATGCGTCCGACATCAGGAACACGACTGGTCCCGCCATCTCCGTCGGACGGGCCCACCGGCCGAAGGCGGACTTGTCGCGGTAGGCGGCTGCCCATTCCGGGTCCGCCTTGATCTGGTCCGTCAGGGGTGTCTCCACGATGCCGGGGGCGATTGCGTTCACACGGACTCCGGCGCTGCCCAGTTCGGCCGCCAGGGTCGCGACCAGTTGCATGACACCGGCCTTGGTGGCGGCATAGACGCCCTGGCCGGGTTCGACCACCGTGGCGCGGATCGACGTGAACACCGCGATGCTGCCCCCGCCGTGCTCGGCCATGGTTCGACCGAATGCACGCAGCACGCGGAACGTGGCCTTGAGGTTGAGTGCGACCACGCGGTCGAACTCCTCCTCGGTGAGGTCCAGCAGTGCCTTGCGGACGTTGACCGCCGGCGTGATCACCACGCCTCGCGCGCTGGCGTGGGCGTCCACCAGTGCCGTCACGCTGTCGGCATCGAGGACGTCGACACCGACGGCGGTGGCCCGGCCGCCTCGCGCAGTGATGGCGTCAGCCGTGGCGACCGCCGTTGCCACGTCCAGGTCAGCGCACACCACGTGGGCACCGTGCGCGGCCAACCCGTCCGCGCAGGCCTGCCCGATCCCGCCCCCGGCACCGACCACGACGATGGTGCGACCATCCAGCCGGAACAGGTCCGACAGCTCGCCGGTGGCGTCTGGCCCTGCGTCGGTCGTCGCCATGGTCGCTCACCCTTCGATTCGCCCACGTCGATTCGCCCTGGCGGCCGCATCCGTGGCGGACGGGCACCTACCTGCGCCCGCCAGCACCGTACTATCATGGGACTTCCGAACCGCACCAGGAGTGCCACCATGTCACGTCGTGCACGCAAGGCCGAGAAGTCGGCGAACGAAGCGCTTGCCAAGGCAGAGGAAGCCCTGGCGGAGGCCCGCAAAGCCGCCGGCCACGCCGCTGCCGCAACCGCCGAGAAGGCGTCCGAGGTCACCGACACCGTCGTCGACAAGGCTGGCGACGTCAAGGATGCCGCCGTCGAGACGGCGGTCGCCGCCAAGGACAAGACCGCCGAGACGGCCAAGAAGGTCAAGGACAGCACGGCTGACGCCGTGGGTTCGACCAAGGACAAGGCCGCGGCTGCCGTCAGCTCCGACGATGACGGCGACGAGGGCAAGAAGTCCAGGAAGGGCCTGCTGCTGGTCCTGGGTGCGGCAGGTGCTGCAGCCGGCGCGACGGTGATGCGTCGCCGCCGTGACCAGGAACTCGACGAGTCACTGTGGCAGGACCCGGACCCGGCCTCAGCAGGGCCGGCCCCAGCAGCGCCGGCCCCAGACTCGGACCCGACCACCACCTGATCGACGTCGCACGCCCCCACGCACGTCACCTGCACGAGGTGGTCGCATCGCAACGGGCACGGCGACCTGCGTTTCCCCCACGTCGCACCGGGGTCGCATCTCTTGAACGGCCCGCCGCACTGCGCGGCGGGCCGTTCGTGTTGCCCGGCCGAGGTGGTCGCGGGACGCGGGCGTCGATTCCACGCTGTCCACAGGCCGTCTGGCAGGTTGTGCACATGCTCCACAGCGTTGTCCACACGGGCGAAGTTTCGTCCGTGCAATTCGCCAGCGGGGGAGTGTCACCCACGGCCCAGCCGCATCCTTGCCGTGGCGAGGCGTGTTTGGATGCAGCAGATCATGACCCTTTGGGCAGGTTGAAAGGGCAATCCGGCGATTGATTGCGTCCGCAACCATTCCTATGGTTGGCCCCGCAGGTGGCGCTGCCACCAGACACCGACACTCCTGAGGAGCCCAACATGCGAAAGATCACCACGACAGCCCTGGCCATCGGCCTGACCGTGGCCATGGCCGGTCCGGCCGCGGCGGCACGACCCGGATGGGCTGGCCCCGACAATGGCATGACCATCGTCGAGACTGCCATCGCCGTCTCGGGTGACCCGCTGACCTACGACGACAACGGCGACGACTTCGACATCCTGGTCACCGCCGTCATCGCCACCGGTGCAACCGCCGTTCTGGATGGCAGCACCGACTACACCGTGTTTGCTCCCACCGACCAGGCATTCCTGGACGCCGCGGGCACCGATGACGAGGCCGAGGCAGTCGGCATCCTCGTCGACGCCTACGGGGTGGCAGGCATTCTCGACATCCTGACCTACCACATCACCGAGGGCTGGCGGCCGTCGCCCAGCGTCGTGAACCCCAAGAAGGTCACCATGCTGGATGGCAACACGATCAGCGCGCGGGGCGGCACGATCGTGGCCAACAATTCCACGGCCGACTTCGTCGCGACCGACCTGAAGACGACGGATGGCGGCATCCACGTCATCGACTCGGTGCTGTTGCCCTGACGCCACCGCCCATCGGGTGGGTCGCACACGTCGCTGCGACCGCCCCGCACGCCCCACCGGGACTTGCCCGGTGGGGCGTTCGCCATGACGGGCAGCCATGCCGCTCACCCAGGGTCGTCGCGTGCGTGTGGCCCGCCGATCCAGTCGGGTACTGCGCTCGACGTCGGTGTGCTGGATGCGCCACACTGGGCTGGGTGCCCGCCGTCCTCGTCGACGGCAGCGATCTGGACCCCCGTCGTCCCGGCGGCTCGCAGCACCCGAACCGACGTCGAAGGCAGTCACATGTGTCGCAGCATCCGCACGCTTCGTCCGCCGCTGGTCGAGGAGGTCACCGACGGTGACGTCCGCGCAGCCGCTCGCCAGTACGTCAGGAAGTTGTCCGGGTTCCGTGAGCCCTCGGCTGCCAACGCGGCAGCCTTCGCGCGAGCCATCGACGCGGTGGCCGCCGCCACGACCGAACTGCTCGAGTCACTGGACGTGCGTGGCGCCGATCCGGTGGCAGTCGTGGCTGGACCGGAGACCGACCTGCGGGCCCTGCGGCGTGCCCAGCGCGAGGCCCGTGCCGAGGTCAACGGCGGGTAGCGGCACCCCCGCTGCAACCCGCGCGCTGCCCACCGACGCCGGGACCGGGTCGCGCGGCTCAGTAACTGGAGCCGGTGATGTACTCGCGCAGGGAACTTGCAGCGGTCTCGAGTTCCTCGAGCCGGAACCGGACCACGTCGCCGATCGAGATGATGCCGGCCAGGGCGTCCTCCTCGATGACGGGAAGGTGGCGAATGCGCGATGCCGTCATGCGCGCCATCAGCTGGTCGGACGTGTCAGCACGCTTGCAGGTCTTGACCGTCGTGGTCATCACGTCGCGCACGGCAACGTCCAACACGCCCGAGCCGGCGGCGTGCAGCCGTCGGACGACGTCACGTTCGGACAGGATTCCGTCGACCCCGGTTCCATCCGAGGACACCACCAGGGCGCCCACGTTGTTGTCGGCCAACAGCTCCACTGCAGCCGAGATCGGCTCGTCCGGGCCCACCGTGAGCACGTCCGTGCCCTTCTGGTTGAGCATGCTTGCCACCGTGACTGCCATCGGCACCTCCATGTGGGGGCTGGTCCGTGTCACCGTAGTTGCGCCATCGTCGAATGTTGCCGCCTTCGTGCGACCAATCCGAAACGAGGCCCTCGCCCGACGGGGCGACGATCGGCCCCGAGCGAGCGGCGACGCTGTGACGGGGGTGCGGGCCAACGGGCTCGAGGCCCGCGGCTCGTCAGCGGGTGAGACCGGCCAGGCGCTCGAGACCGCGGGCCAGGACGTCGGCCTGTTTGCAGAAGGCCCAGCGGACCAGTGGCCGCCCCATCGCCTCGTCCTCCCAGAAGACCTGGTGGGGGATGGCTGCGACGCCGACCCGCGCCGGCAGCATCCGGCAGAACTCGAGTCCGTCGTCGAAGCCCAGCGGTCGGATGTCGGTGGTGACGAAGTAGCCGCCGGCGGGTGGCTCGGGTGCCAGGCCGATCGTGGTCAGGCCGTCGACCAGTTGGTCACGACGATCCTGGAGGTCGTCGCGCAGGTGCTGGTAGTAGGTGTCGGGCAGCCCCAGCGCCAGGGCGATGGCAGGTTGCAACGGGGCCCCGGAGGTGTAGGTGAGGTACTGCTTGGCCAGGCGGGCGCTGGTGACCAGGTCGGCGGGACCGACTGCCCATCCGATCTTCCACCCGGTCAACGCAAACGTCTTGCCGGCCGACGAGATGGTCAGGGTGCGCTCGGCCATGCCCGGCAGTGTGGCGATGGGCACGTGCACGGCGTCGTCGAACACCAGGTGCTCGTAGACCTCGTCGGTGACCACGACCAGGTCATTGGCGATCGCCACCTCGGCGACGGCTGCGAGGTCGTCGCGAGTCAGCACCGTGCCGGTGGGGTTGTGGGGGGTGTTGAGGAGGATGACGCGGGTGCGCGGGGTGACGGCGTCGTGCAGCCGTTGCGGGTCGAATCGGAAGTCGGGCGGTGGGAGCGTGCAGGGCACGCGAACACCTCCGGCCATGGCGATCGTCGCGGTGTAGGAGTCGTAGTACGGATCGAGTGCGATCACCTCGTCGCCGGGGTTGACCAGGCCAAGGATCGCGCCGGCGATCGCCTCGGTGGCGCCAGTCGTCACCAGGACCTCGCGGTCGGGGTCAACGCTCTGGCCCCACCAGCGCTGCTGGTGATCGGCGATGGCCCGGCGCAGCGCCGGGATGCCCGGCCCCGGGGCGTACTGGTTGTGGTGCCCCGACCGCAGGGCCGCGACCGCCGCCTCGATGACCTGGTCGGGGCCGTCCGTGTCCGGAAAGCCCTGGCCGAGGTTGACGGCGTCGTGGGCCACGGCCAGGGCGGACATCTCGGCGAAGATCGTCGTGCCGAGACCGGCCAGCCGATCGGCCGTGCGGTCGCGATTGGGGGTGGGTGGGGTCGCAGCAGGTGTCGTGTCCATGCCGTCAGCCTATGACCCCGGGTGTCGTCCTCATGGCCGCGCGTGGCGCTCGAGCCACCCGGCCAGTGGCGGGATCACCAGGTCGACTTCGCCACGTGTCGGCACCAGCAGGAGGCCGTCGGCCAACAGCGCGGCCCGCACGGGTGACAGTGACGCGTGCGAGCGGCCCATGGCCTCGGCGATCGCCCCCGTTCGGGCCGGCCAGCCCAGTCGGGAGGCGGCGGCGAGGTAGTCCAGTTGTGACTCCGGCAGGCGGGCGACTCGATCCGCCAACCACTGGTCGGTGCGCTCGGCGGTGGCCCGGGCCGCTCCTCGGAACGCCGCCGGGGTCACCTCGCGCTCGTCGTCCAGCGCACGCCACACCTCTCGTCCCAGGACCTGCACGAAGTACGGGTACCCGCCGGTGATGGTCGTGACGTGGTCCCGCCGATTGCGCGGGAGGTGGACGCCGGCCTGCTCCAGGGGAGCCGCGATGGCGGTGAAGGCGTCGTCGCGACCGAGCGGGCCCAGGCCGACACCGTCGATGCGTTCGGCATAGGACACCTCGTCCACGACGGCGGACTGCACACCCGGCAGGCCCGCCAGGACCAGGCCGGCGGCGAGCCCATCCTGGGCGGCTCGGTGGCTGGCCCGCACCAGCGCAGCCGCGGTGCCGGGGTGTTCCTGGGCCTCGTCGAGCAGCAGCAGGAGACCACCCTGGTCGTGACAGGCACGGATGGCCTCCAGCGCAAGTTGGGTCAGGCTGGCCGGGCCGGTGCCGACCGGGTCGGCCAGTTCGACCCCGACCGGGCCGACGGTCACGCCTGTCACCCGGCGGGCCAGGTCGGCGATCCCCGAGCGTCCGACCGCGTCCGACAGCGCTGCCACCACCAGTGCTGCGGCCTCGGCCGGATCGTCGGCCAGCTCGGCCCGTGCAACGGTCACGCCCTGCTCGCGTGCCTCGAGACCGGTGGCCACCAGCAGCGAGGTCTTGCCCAGTCCGCGGGGGCCGGGCAGGAACAGTGAGCCCGCATTGTTGCCCGCCCGGACCTCCTCGATCATCGTGAGCAGCCGACGCAGGTGGCGATCACGTCCGACCAGGGCGGGCGGCGGCACGCCCGGTTGGTCCGAGAACGGGTTTCCGATGCGGTCGGCCTGGCCCTTCAGGTGATCGAACGCCCCCATCAATCTGCCCTTCTCGAACCAGTTCTTGTGAGTCTATCCATTTCTATCGCTATCGTGTCGATTGTTGTCGACGGCGTGCCTCGATCGGTTCGACGGCGACCACGGGTGACTGCGGGTCGAACCTGCGACAGTGTGCGGCCGTCGCTGTCCGTTCCCGCTGGACGCCACCGGCGGTAGTGTCGGCGACGGGCCTCGGGCAATGGAGATCGAGTGGGAGAACTGCAGGGAATCGTCACCGGTGCAGTCGACCTGGCAGGCCAGTGGTTGGTGGCCGCGGACGAGGCCGAGACCGCATCGCAACGTCGCCAGCGTGAGCAGTTCCAGGACCTGATCGGTTCCCCCGACGGCGTGGCCTTCACGCGGGTGTTCGTGGATCGCGTGATGCGGGTCGACGATGACGCCCTGGCGGCCGAGATCTTCCACGACCTGGTCGTCGAACTCGGCCGCCCGGCCTTCCTGCCCCGGACGGACCGCCTGTTGGTCGCCGCCGGTGCGCGCGTGGCGCCGGTCCTCCCCGCCGTGGCCATGCCGCTGGCCCGGCGCCGCGTCCGCCAGATGCTGTCGGCGTTGATCGGCCCGTCCGAACCCGGGCCCTTGCGGGCCACCCTGCGACGGCTCACCGACGACAACTTCCGAGCCAACGTCAACCTGTTGGGCGAGGCCGTGTTGGGCGAGGACGAGGCGCGCAACCGCCTGGCCAAGGTCATCGACCTGGTGCGCCGACCGGAGGTGGACTACGTGTCCGTCAAGGTCTCGGCCATCGCGAGCCAACTCCACCCGTGGGCCTTCGACGCCAACCTCGACCGGATCCAGACCCGCCTGGAGGAACTGTGGCGGGTGGCCAGCGACCGTCCCGACCCGGTGTTCGTGAACCTGGACATGGAGGAGTATCGCGACCTCGACCTGACAGTGGCGGCCTTCAAGCGTGTCCTCGAGCAGGACGAGTTCGCCCACCTCGATGCCGGGATCGTCCTGCAGGCCTACCTGCCCGACTCCGTCGGGATGCTGGACCACCTGCTGGACTGGGCCAGCGAACGCCATGCCGCCACCGGCGCCACCACCCGGTTCCGGTTCGTCAAGGGCGCCAACCTGGCCATGGAGCGCCTCGAGGGTGCCCTGCACGGTCACACCCCGGCGCCCTACCCCGACAAGGCCGCCGTCGACGCCAACTACAAGCGCCTCGTCGACATGGCCTTCGATCCCGCCCGCCTGACGGGCGCGCAGGTCGGGATCGCCTCCCACAACCTGTTCGACCTGGCCTTCGCCCACCTGCTGGCCGACGCCCGCGGGGTGGGCGACCGCGTCGGCTTCGAGATGTTGTCGGGCATGGCGACGGCCCAGGCCAACGTGATCGTGCGTCATCGCCCGGTGCGGCTGTACCTCCCCGTCGTCGGGGCCGACGACTTCGACGCCGCCGTCGCCTACCTGTTCCGTCGCCTCGAGGAGAACACCCAGCCCGGCAACTTCCTGACCGAGTCGTTCTCGATCGCACCTGGCTCCGAGGCGTTCGACCGCCAGGCCGACGAGTTCCGTGCCGCAGTCGCGGCGCGCAACGACCAGGTGACGGGCTCGCGGCGCTGGACGGGCACGGTCGGCCACCCGTCCCATCCCGACATCCCGAAGCGCGAGACCATCGGGGTCGGCGCCCTGCACACCCCCATCCCCGACACGGTTGCCCTGTCGGGATCGGTGGTCGATGATCGGGGCTTCGTCAACTGGCCGGACGCGGACCCCACCGACCCCGCCGTGCGTGCCGCGATGGTGGCGGTGCTGGACCAGGACCCCGGGGTCCAGGTGCCGGCACCCCCGACGGTTGCAGAGGTGGACGCGGCCGTGGCTCGCCTGGTCGCGTCCGACTGGGCCACCCGCACGACCGACGAGCGCGCCGACGTCCTGGACGCCGTCGCCCACGCCATCGACGCCAATCGCGCCCACCTCATCGGGGTCATGGCACACGATGCCGCCAAGACGGTGGCCCAGGGCGACCCGGAGGTGTCAGAGGCGGCCGACTTCGCCACCTACTACGCCGGCTGTGCGCGCCTGCTCGACGAGGTCGACGGGGCGGCCTTCCGGTCCTACCGCACGGTCCTTGTCGCACCGCCGTGGAACTTCCCGTTGGCCATCCCCGTCGGGGGCGTCATGGCGGCGCTGGCCGCGGGTGCCACCGTGGCCTTCAAGCCAGCGCCCGAGACCCGGATGACGGCCGCCGCGGTCCATCGCATCATGCTCGATGCCGGTGTGCCCGACGACGCCGTGGTGTTCCTGCCCACCGACGACGACGAGGCCGGCTCGCGCCTGGTCACGCACCCGGACGTCGAGGCGGTCATCCTCACCGGCGCGACCGACACCGCCGAACTGTTCCGCTCGTGGCGACCGGACCTGCGCCTGCATGCCGAGACCTCGGGCAAGAACGCGCTGGTCATCACGCCCAATGCCGACATGGACCTGGCGGTGGCCGACCTGGTCGACTCCGCGTTCGGGCATGCCGGGCAGAAGTGCTCGGCGGCAAGCCTGGGAATCCTGGTCGGCAGCGTCGCCGACAGCGAGCGATTCCGACGCCAACTGGTCGACGCCACCCGCAGCATCACGGTCGGCTGGGCCACCGACATCGCCACCGACATGACGCCCACCACGCCGCCGCCCAGCGACAAGCTGGTCCGCGGCCTCACCCGGCTGGACGCCGGCGAGTCGTGGGTGTTGCGGCCGCGGTCGCTGGACGACTCGGGTCGACTGTGGTCACCGGGGATCCGCGACGGCGTGGCGCCGGGGTCGTGGTTCCACCTCACCGAGTGCTTCGGTCCCGTGCTGGGTCTCATCCACGTGGACAGCCTCGACGAGGCGATCGCCGTGCAGAACCAGGTGTCGTACGGGCTCACCGGTGGCATCCACAGCCTCGATGGTGACGAGATCGCACGATGGCTCGACGCGGTGGAGGTCGGCAACGCCTACGTCAACCGGGTGATCACCGGTGCGATCGTGCGACGCCAGCCCTTCGGCGGGTGGAAGGCGTCGGTGGTCGGTCCGGGCGCCAAGGCCGGCGGCCCCAACATGGTGGCGTCGCTGGGCACCTGGCGTGACGATGGCCCCATCACCAACCTCGCCGACCCGGCACCGGACGTGCGCGCCATGCTGTCGCGGACTGCCGACCTGTTCGACGGCCAGCGGCTGACCAACATCGGGCAGGCCGCCGGGTCCGATGCATGGTGGCTGCAGCGCGAGTTCGGCATCGCCCATGACCCCACCAGCCTGGCCTTCCAGGCCAACGTCATGCGGTACCGGCCACTTCCCCGGTGGTTCGTCAGGGCAGCCGGCGATGCCCGCCCCGGCCAGGTGGTCCGGTGCCTGCTGGCGGCAACCGCGGTCGGGACCCCGGTGACGATCTCCACCCCGGACGAGGACCTCGCCGCCTCGGTCGCCCACATCGCCGGCGGCCACGACGGCGTCTCGGTCGTCGTGGAGCAGCGCCCACTGATCGGTCCCGGTGTTGCCAGGGTCCAGGTGGTCGGCACCATCGATGCCGCCCTTGCCGGTGACCTCGGCGGCATGCCCGTGGACGTCCACGTCGAGGATCGGCCCATCGTGCGCAGTGGTCGCGTCATGTTGCCCCGGGTGGTGCGCGAGCAGTCGATCTCCCACGACGTCCACCGCTTCGGCCACGTCGCCGAGTGACCGGGGCGGCCTGCCGTTCGAGGTCCGAGACGGGCAGCGGGTGGGGCGACCGGGCGATCCGTGACCGAGGGATAGCCTCGCCGCCATGGCTTATTCAATGGGAAACGACGAACTCGACCAGCGCATCGCACAACTGGTCACGGATGGCTCCGACAACCCGGGCAGCGACCTGATCATCGAGTTGATCACCACGGCGATGAAGCTGCATCGGGACAGCCCCCAGCGCGGGGACCTCAAGTTGATCAACACCGCCCTCAAGGAGATGCGCTACTCCAATGTCGTGTTCGGGCCCCGCGACGAGCCCAAGGTCACGATCTTCGGCTCGGCCCGGACCGGTGAGGACGACCCGAACTACCAGTTGGCGATGGACCTGGCAGCGGCCATGGCCGAGCAGGGGTGGGCGACGGTGACGGGTGCCGGCCCCGGCATCATGGAGGCCGGCAACCGGGGAGCGGGCCGCGACCACGGCTACGGCGTGGCGATCCAGCTGCCGTTCGAGACGTCCGCCAATTCCTGGATCGCCCCGAACCGGTTGGTCAACTTCAAGTACTTCTTCACCCGCAAGCTCGCGTTCATCAAGGAGTCCAACGGCTTCGCCATCTTTCCCGGAGGCTTCGGCACGCTGGACGAGTTCTTCGAACTGCTGACCCTCATCCAGACCGGCAAGACCGACCTCGCTCCCATCGTGGTGATCGAGGCCCCCGGCACCGACTACTGGGAACCCGTGCTGGGCCAGGTCACGCGGGTCCTGGGTGACCACGGCATGATCTCGCCGGAGGACCCCGTCCTGGTCCGACGATGCACGTCCGTGGAGGAGGCGGTGGAGGAGCTGCGAGGCTTCTACGCGAACTACCACTCGCAGCGCTACGTCGACGGGATCCTGGTGTTGCGCATGCACGTCGCCCCGGACGACCAGATGGTTGCCCGTCTCAACGACGAGTACGCCGACATCGTCGTGTCGGGTGAGATCGAGCGGATCGCGGCCACGGAGCCCGAGGTGGCCGACGACGACAACGTCGACCTGGCCCGACTGCGCTTCCACTTCAACCGTCGCAGCTTCGGCCGTCTGCGCCAGCTGTTCAACGACCTCAACGGCCTGGTCAGTGCGCCGGTCGGGTCGATGCCAGCAGCCGGACACGTCACCGAGGAGCAGGCCGAGCGACCCTGGTGACCGCGCGGCTCAGCCGCGACGCTGACGGGTCGGCGACGGGTCCTTGACCAGGTTCGCCACCATGCGCATCGCGGGCAGGAATGCCAGGCGGATCGTGCGGGTGCGACCGCTGCCGTTGCGCAGGAAGTCGATCTCGAGAAGGCCACGGCTGGGCGTGTCCTCGTCGTGGAGTTCGTCGCGATACAGCGCCATGACGACGTGGGCCGTCGGCAGGATCGTCCGGTGTTCGCGCAGGTCGGCCAGACGCAGCCGATGCCCCGGTCGGCTCCACGGGGTGTCGACGTGCAGCGTGGTCAGCACGTGCACGTCCAGCGTGCGGGCCACTCGTTCAAGTTGCTGCACGACGTCCCGCGTCGCTCGGGGCAACCCGTTGCCACCGTGGTTGTCGACCAGTCGAGCGAGCCCGTCGATGACGACCAGGTCGAGGTCGGGCATCTGTGTCGCTGCCTCCTCGATCGCCGCCAGCGAGACGTCCTGGTCAGCGACGATGCGCAGCGGCTCGGGCACGGGTTCCAGGTCCACCAGTGGCGGCTGGACGTCGGGGTCCAGTGGCGGGCCACCGGCGAAGGCGGCCACGACCTCTGCCTGGCGCTGTCGATCGGTCGGGGTCAGGGCGCCGGTGCGCAAGCGATCCTCGTCGATGTGGGCGCAGCGAGCAACCAGGTTGCGCGCCACCTGCCCCAGGTCCTCCTGGAGGCTGACCCACAGGACCCTGCGGTGATCGTGCTGGACCATCCACGTGGCGATGGTCAGCGCGAACGAGGTCTTGCCCGACGAGGGTTCCCCCATCACGACCGACACGGTGCCCGGGCGCAGGCCCCACGTGGTCTCGTCGACCAGGTCGATGCCGGTCGACAATCCGTTGACGATGGTGCCGTGGTCGGCGTACCACTCGGTCTGGCGCTGCACGGCGGCCAGCGCATCCGTGACGGAGTGGGACGTGGTCATTGGTGCCTCCTGCTCGCGCCGAGGCCCCCGCGGCCGTCGGCATCCCCTGCAGTGGGGTCGGCAAGTGTGCAGGATCGGACCGACATTCCCCACCATCCATTGCCCTCTTGACACGGGATCGAGCGCCACGAAACTGGCCGGCACGGGTGCGCAGGTGCGTGCTGGCGACCGCGCCTCGAGGTGACCTGCGGGCCTGGTCGTGTTCACTCACCGCGCAGTGTTCGTCGCACGCGCGCAGGTGCGCGGGTGGGCGATCGCGGCAGCGAGCCAGGAGTGTGCTGGCGTGGTCCGTGAGGATGCTGTGTGGCCGGAGGGTCCTGCCGCGACTGGGGCTGGTGACGACTCGGGGCTGGCGCGGTTGGCGTGACCCCGCCCGACGCGTCCACCTGCCCGATCGCCGCGCACGCGGGTGACGCGGCCACCACACTGTCGGCACCGACCGATGGGGCCGATGTGCGCGCAATCCGCTACGAGCAGTTCCAGGGTCCGGTCGAGGTGGTCGAGGTGCCCGATCCCGCCCCGGCCCCCGGCGGTGTCGTCATCCAGGTCGCCGCCAGCGGCCTGTGCCGCAGTGACTGGCACGGGTGGATGGGCCACGACCCCGCGATCACGTCACTGCCGCACGTGCCGGGCCACGAACTCGCGGGCACGGTCGTCGCGGTGGGTGACGGCGTCACGAAGTGGGTCGCGGACACGCGCGTGACGGTGCCGTTCGTCGTCGCGTGCGGTGCCTGCCGACCCTGTCGCGACGGCCACCGACAGGTCTGCCGCGACCAGTGGCAGCCCGGGTTCCACGGGTGGGGCAGTCACGCCGAACTCGTGGCGATCCCGCGCGCCGACGACAACCTGGTCCGGGTGCCCGACCAGGTCGACCTGGCGGTCGCTGCCGGTCTGGGCTGTCGCTTCACCACGGCGTGGCGAGCAGTTGTCGACCAGGCCCGGGTGCGCGAGGGAGAATGGATCGCCGTGCACGGCTGCGGTGGCGTCGGCTTGTCGGCCATCATGGTTGCCCGTGCCCGAGGTGCTCGCGTGGTTGCCGTCGACCACGACCGGGGTCGACTCGCGCAGGCGCTCGCAGCGGGAGCCGAGGTCGCCGTCGCGGCCGGTGCCGACGACGTCGTGGCCCAGGTGCGCAGCGCGTCCGAGGGTGGCACCAGCGTGTCGATCGATGCCGTGGGCAGTGAGGATGCGGTGGCCAACGCCCTGCACGGCCTGGCCGAGGGGGGACGCCATGTGCAGGTCGGCCTGCTGCCAGCAGGGGTGCACGTGCCCATGGACGTGGTGATTGCGCGCGAGTTGCACCTGGTGGGCACCCACGGGGTCACCGCGACCAGGATCGCCGACGTCCTGGCGGCCGTGGCCGACCAGACCCTGGGACCGGACCGCCTGGCCGGGGCTCGCATGGGGCTGGAGGAGGGAGCGGCTGCCATGGTCGGGGCCGTGGGGACCCGCACCGCCGGGCTGGCGGTGATCGATCCGCGGGGACCCGGCCCGGCGGCTCACGCCGACGACGCCTGACGAGCGGGTCCGCGCAACGAGGCGGGCCCACGCCCCACCATGGTCAGATGCGTTCGGCCATCCACTGGATGGTGCCACCCGCACGGACGTGTTCGCGTTGACGATCCGACAACGTGTGCCGTGCGCGGACGGGGTCCTTGGCCGTGCCGTCCGCTGCGGCCACCTCGATGGTGATCTCGTTGCCACTCTCGACCAGTTCATGCAGGCCGCGCAGGGTCAACACGTCACCCTGCTCCAACCGGTCGTGGTCATCGGCGTCGACGTACTCGAGCGCGAGCACACCGAAGTTGGCGAGATTCTGCCAGTGGATGCGGGCGTAGTCCTTCACGACCACGACGCGCAGCCCCAGGTAGCGGGGCGCGATGGCGGCGTGCTCACGCGAGGATCCCTGGCCGTAGTTCGTTCCACCGACGATCACGTGGCCACCGGCACCCTCGTCGCGCACCTCCTTGGCCCTGGCCGGATAGGTCGGGTCGGTGACGTCGAAGGTGAACTCGGCGATGCGCGGGATGTTGGAGCGATACGGCAGCACCTCGGTCCCCGCTCGCAGGATTTCGTCGGTCGAGATGTCGTCGCCCACCTTCAACACGATCGGCAGCGACAGTTCGTCGGGCAGCGCGTCGAAGGTCGGCAGGCTGTCGATGTTGGGGCCCTTGACGATCTCGACCTGGGCCGACTCCTGGGGTGACGGCGGCGCCTGCAGCAGGTCGTCGTCGATGGTCGGCTCTGCCGGCTCACTGACCGACGGGTACGCGATCCCGTGGCTGTCGGGCAGGGTGCGCGGATCGGTGATGACGCCCGTCATGGCCGAGGCGACGGCGGTCTCGGGCGAACAGAGGTGGACGCGGTCCTCCTTGGTGCCCGAGCGATCCGGGAAGTTGCGCGGGGTCGTGCGCAGCGAGATCGTGTCGGTGGCGGGCGCCTGGCCCATGCCGATGCAGCCGTTGCAGCCGGCCTGGTGGATGCGGGCACCGCGCGAGACCAGTTCGTAGAGATGGCCGTCGCGGATCAGGTCGGCGAGGATGGAGCGTGATGACGGGTTGATGTCCAGCGACACGTCCGGATGCGCCTTGGCGTCCGCGGCCTTGAGGATCTGGGCCACGATGGCGACGTCGCGGTAGCCCGGGTTCGCCGACGACCCGACGTAGGCCTGGCTGATGGGCTGGCCCGCGACCTCGGCGACCGTGGTGACGTTGCCGGGCGAAGTGGGCAGGGCGATCAACGGCTCGAGCGTCGACAGGTCGATCGAGTCGGTCACGTGGAAGGTGGGCTCGTCCACGACCACTTCGGTGAAGTCGTCCTCCCGGCCGTAGCTGGCCATGTAGGCCCGCACGGTCTCGTCGGCAGGAAACACCGTGGTCGTCGCGCCCAGTTCGGCACCCATGTTGGCGATGACGTGGCGGTCCATGGCCGACAGCGTGGCCAGGCCGGGACCGTGGTACTCGATGATGCGACCGACGCCACCGTCGACGCCGTGGCGACGCAGCATCTCGAGGATGACGTCCTTGGCCGACACCCAGTCGGGCAGGTCGCCCGTCAACTCGATGCCCCAGATCTCCGGGGCCTTGATGCGCAGCGGTTCGCCGGCCATGGCCAGTGCCACGTCCAGTCCACCCGAGCCGATCGCGAGCATCCCGATCGCGCCGGCGGCCGGACTGTGGCTGTCGGACCCGGCAAGGGTGGTGCCCGGGCGACCGAAGCGCTGCTGGTGCACGGGGTGGGACACGCCATTGCCGGGTCGGGAGTAGTGCAGGCCGAAGCGGGCGGCGGCCGACTGCAGGAAGCGGTGGTCGTCGGGGTTCTTGTGGTCTTCCTGGATCAGGTTGTGGTCGACGTACTGGGTCGACACCTCGGTCTTGATGCGGTCGAGCCCCATGGCCTCGAGTTCGAGCATCACCAGGGTGCCGGTGGCGTCCTGGGTCAACGTCTGGTCGATCGTGATGGCGATCGGTGTCCCCGGTTCGAGACTCCCCTCCACCAGGTGCGCTTCGAGGATGCGAGTGGCGACGTTGGTCACGATGCTGGCCTTTGGGCGGTCGGATCGGTGATTCCAACCTATCGGCGGTGCGCGTCCGCGGGGTGCCTGAATGGACGTGCTCGTCCTGTCGACGCAGCGGACAGCCGCCATGGGGCGGCGGACAGGCCGGCGGACGCGGCTGGCCCTACTGTCGCCGGTGTCGACGTGGCCAACACCTGCGCCGCGAGAGGATCGATCATGACGACCCGTACCCACCGGCGAACCTGCAGCCTGTGCGAGGCCATGTGCGGCATCACGGTCACGTTGGACGCTGACCGCATCACCGCCATCCGTGGTGACGACGACGACCCGTTCAGTCGTGGCCACATCTGCCCCAAGGCGTTGGCCCTGCAGGACGTGTGGGAGGACCCCGATCGCCTCCGCCACCCCCTGGTTCGACGTGACGGCGAATTCGTGGAGGTGGAGTGGGACGAAGCGCTGGACGTCGCGGCCGCGGGCATCCGGCGCGTGCAGGCCGAACACGGTGACCAGGCCATGGGCATCTACCTCGGCAATCCCAACGCGCACAACCTCGGCCCACTGCTGCTGGGATCACTGCTCATCAAGGCGCTGCGCACGACCAACCGGTTCTCGGCGACCTCGGTCGACCAGTTGCCCCACCAGTTCGTCCAGTACCAGCTCTACGGGCACCAGTTGCTGTTCCCGATCCCCGACATCGAGCGCACCGACCTGCTGGTCGTCTTCGGCGCCAACCCGCTCCAGTCGAACGGCTCGCTCATGTCGGCCGGTGGGTTCAAGGACCGCCTGCGCGAGATGCGCGCCCGGGGCGGGCGCATGGTGGTCGTCGATCCCCGCAGGACGAAGACCGCGGAGGCCGCCGACCAGTACCTGCCCATCCGGCCCAATCACGACACCGCCATCCTGCTCGCGCTGCTGCACGTCGTGTTCGACGAGGACCTGGTGGCACCGGGACGGCTGGCGTCCCACCTGGACGGGTTGGGCGAGGTGGCAGCGCTGGTCGCCGAATGGACCCCAGAGCGGGTCGCGGCCCGGTGTGGCTGGACACCCGACCAGGTGCGCGAGTTGGCCCGCGACATCGCCACGACGCACCGCGCGGTGGTCTACTGCCGCGTCGGCACGTCCACCCAGCAGTTCGCGACGCTGGCGACGTGGTTGGTGCAGGTGCTCAACATCGTCACCGGCCATCTCGACGAGCCCGGTGGTGCGATGTTCACCACCCCGGCCATGGACGTGGTCACGCCGCACCGGTCCGGCCGCCCGGCCCGGTGGCACAGCCGCGTGCGCGACCTGCCCGAGTTCGGCGGCGAGCTGCCGGTCGCGGTGCTCGGGGAGGAGATGCTGACACCGGGCCCCGGCCAGATCCGCGGCATGGTCACGGTCGCCGGCAACCCGGTCCTGTCGACCCCCAACGGCCGCCAGCTCGACGACGGCTTCGCCGGGCTCGACTGGTACGTCGCCATCGACGTCTACTGCAACGAGACGACCCGCCACGCCGACGTGATCCTGCCACCCACGACCGGGTTGGAGGTGTCGCACTACGACGTGACGTTCAACCTCCTGGCGGTGCGCAACACGGCCAAGTGGTCCGATCCCATGGTCGAGGTGGGCGACGATCGTCGCCACGAACACGAGATCATCCGGGGACTGGCCCAGCGCCTGGCCACGCCCGAACGTCCGTGGGACGAGTCCAACCCACTGACGACTGCGCCGCTGGAGGACATCGTGGCCTTCGGGGTGGCAACCGGACCCCACGACATCACCATGGATGACCTGCGCGCCCACCCCGAGGGCATCGACCTCGGCCCGTTGGAGTCGCGACTGCCCGACCGGTTGTTCACGCCCGGTCAGCGCATCGACCTGGTCCCGGGGCCGATCGTCGAGGACCTGCCGCGCATGGCGCAGTGGTGGGAGGCCGGCGCGGGCGCCAACGGATCATCGGGCGACCCGGACGCGCCCCTGGCCCTCATCGGTCGTCGCCACCTGCGCGACAACAACTCGTGGCTGCACAACAGTGAACGGCTCGTGCGCGGCCAGGACCGCACCGCACTGCTCATCCACCCCGACGATGCACAGGCGCGCGGGGTGGCGGATGGCGCCATGGTGGCAGTCGCCTCACGCGTGGGGGAGGTCGAGGTGGTGGCGCGCGTGGACGATGCCGTGATGCCCGGTGTGGTGAGCCTGCCACACGGCTACGGCCACGGACGCGAGGGTGTGCAGTTGGCCGTGGCCAGCCAACACGCCGGCGTCAGCATCAACGACCTGACCGACGACCAGGCGGTGGACGTCCCGACCGGCAACGCCGCCTTCAACGGCGTCGAGGTGACCGTGCGCCCCCGCGGCTGATCACCGCCCTGCTGCTGCCACGTCGACCCGCCGATTCCCCGCGGCGCGCCCAGCGACGTGGCGGGCGGCCCGGTGCCCTCGGGACCGTTGGCCCTCGCCGGCCAGGAGTGCCGTGGATACGGTGATCTCCATCGCCTGCGTTGGTGCCTCGGGCGGTCAGCTTCCTTGGTCCATGCCGGCGAGGAGGAGCTGTCATGGCCGTCCATCACCCGCTCGCAGTCCTCGCCCTCCTCGTCTTGACGCTCGCCGCATGCGGTCGCGGTGCCACGTCATCGACCACCAGCGTGATGGCACAACCACTTCCCACGCCGATGGCTGCGGCCTCGTCGTCGACGTCCCCGCCCGTGCCAACCTCCTCGCCGAGCCCGACCTCGTCGCCGACCCCTGCTCCGTCGCCGGTCACGTCCGCTCCCGTTGCGACGCCGACGCCGACGCCCAACCCCCCCGTGGCGTCGGGCGTCGACACGCCAGCTGCGACCCCGGCTGGTGCGACACCGACCCAGCCGCCGACCGACACCGACGATCTGCCGGGTGAGCCGATCGACTTCGGCCCTCGCGCAGGCGCGGTCCTGGCGGTGATCGGCGTGCAGTACGACGACACGTTGAACCTGCGTGCGGGACCCGGCACGGACCAGGAGGTGCTGGCCCGGTTGGCGCCTTCCGAGGACCACGTCGTCGCACGTGGTGCCACGCGGACGTTGCCGGCCTTCTGGTACCAGGTGGAGGTCGACGGCACGGTCGGCTGGGCGAGTGCGCGCTACCTGGCCTGGCTCGGTCGCACGAGTGACGTCACGGCCGGGATCGTGGCGGACCTTGGGTCGTCACCCTCTGCCGATTCGATGGTGGATCTGGGTCGCATCGTGGCCGAGTCGCAGGACACGAGCACGGAACCCGGTTCATGGATCACCATGTCGGGCGGGCCGTCGGAGATGGGCGACGTCGCTTCGGTCACCTGGGATGTCGTGGGACTCGCCGACGACTCCGTGCGGGGGCTGCGACTGCACGTGGTCGGGACCAGGACCGGCGGGGGATACACGCTGGAGTCCGTCGAACAGACCCTGCTGTGTGATCGCGGCGTCGGCGACGACGGGCGCTGCGCCTGAGTTTCCACACGCCGGGGAGGGCTGGGCCAGCGATGGTGTGGCCGACGAGGAACCCGAGCTCGGACTCCAGCCGAAACGCAGGATGTCCCGCCCTTGGCCAACCACCAGGGGTTGGGCACGGGGCGGGACACGCGTGGACCCGATCGGAGTCGAACCGACGACATCTGCCTTGCAAAGGCAGCGCTCTGCCAACTGAGCTACGGGCCCGGAACCCGCGCAACGGTACCGTGGCCGTCGTCACGGTGACCACACAGGACACGCCCATGCGATGGTTCGGACTGGCAGCAGCCCTGGCGGTGGCCGGCCTCGTCGGGACCCAGTTCGGGTGGAAGTGGGTGCTGGCCCCGCTGCTGGGCTACGCCTTCATCCGATGGTCGATCGGTTCCCTGCGAGCGATGACGGCGGACAGCCGCGCGACGGCCCACCTCGATGCGCCCCAACCGATGCCGGTCTCCCGCACCGAACGGATCATGTACTGGTGCGAGGACTGCGGGACCGAGATGCTCCTGGTCGTGCGAGGGACGGGCAAGCCGCCACGCCATTGCGCCACCGCGATGCACGAGCGCGAGGAACTGCTGGGTGGCACTGACGTGACATCCGGTCCTGGCCACGCCCGCTGATTCGCCACGGTGCAGTTCACCCCGGTCGTGCGACGCCACCGAGCCGGCTGGGGTGGCATCGTCACATGTGACCAGGATGGCACCCACCCGTGGTCGTGCGACGTCACGCCACCGCACGGGCCCACGGGGGCGGCCTCGCGGTGTGCTCGGCGCAGGTGAAAAGTTGTCCACAGAGGCCGGCTGGGGGATCGATGTCCACAGGGTTGCTGGCTTGATCCCCACACGATCCACAACTGTGTCCGCAGTTTCTGTGGACAATACTGGGGATTGTGTGGGCAATGTTGCTGATGTTTTCAACCGCGTGGCAGGTTGCCCACAGACTGTGGGTGATGCTGCGGAGAAGTCACACCGCTGTGGTTACAGCGTCATTGCCACTTGGTGAGCGTCAGGAAGCCGCCGAGCAACAGCACGAACCCGACGATGAGGCCCCAGTTGCTGCCGAAGATCGGCCAGCCCGAGGTGACGGTGCCAAGTCCGACGTACCCGGCGATGATCACGACCAGGCCCAGGACGAGCAGGGTGACGGCCACCCCCGGGAGCCATGCTGGCGACGGTTCGGGGTTGCGCTCCGGCGGGCGAGTCTCGGACGCGCGGGGACGGTTCTCGCCCTTGCGGCGATGCGTTGACTTGGGCATGCGAAACCACCTTCCGGGACGTCGGACGCACCGAGTGGGCCGTGGACGTGCAGACTGCACGTGGCCGGGACCCAGCCGGCTCCGCAAGTGTAATGCGCCCGGGAGCATGCAACGGGGGCCGGCAACGGCGCGTGGCACGAGACTGACACGGATTGCCGGCGGCTGGCGTCCGCAGCGGCCGGCAGTGACCACCTTGATAGCCTGACCCGATCCGGCACTGGGGACGATCGTCGGACGGACACCAGGAGGGGGCGATGATGGCAGTTGCGCCCGCGGAACCAATCGAGCGTGTGACGCGCCCGCCGACACCGGCCTGGGTCTGGGCCACGCGCGCCCTTGGCTGGTTGCTGATGATCGCAGGGGCAGTCGTGGGGCTGTTCATCGTCTACCTGTTGGTGTGGACCAGTCGGGAGACGGACGCGATCCAACGGATGCAACTGAGCGGCTGGGAGGAGCAGAGCCAGTCGTGGGAGGTCGACGGGTGGGACAATGACCGTGCTGGGGGCAGCTTCACGGAGGGCGACTTCGAGAGCCTGCCGCAGGCCAGCCCGATCGAGCCCGGGGAGGAGTCGGTCGACGAGGTCATCGTCGATCCCGAACCCGGTTCCGCCTATGCGCTGCTGTGGTTCGAACGCGATGGCCAGCGCATCGTGTCGGACCGGATGCTGTCGGTCGTGCAGGGTGTCACCTTGACGGACCTGCAGTCGGGTCCGGGCCACTACCCCAACTCGGACGATCCCGGCGAGGCCGGCAACTTCTCCGTTGCTGGTCACCGCACGACCTGGTCGGCCCCCTTCTACGACCTCGACCAGTTGCAGGCCGGCGACGAGATCCACGTCGTGGATCTCGCAGGTCGACACTTCGTCTACCTGGTGGAGGAACTGCGGGTGATCCAGCCGAGTGACTCCTGGGTGCTCGACGATGATCCGTTGGGACGCGGCGGCGACCACTGGATGGTGATGACCACGTGCCACCCGCGGTTCTCGGCGGCCCAGCGCCTGGCTGCGTTCGGATCGCTGCAGGAGGCGCAGTGATGGGGGGCATGCCTCGCTGGCTGCGGGTGCTGGTGCTGCTGATCGCCATCGCCGTCGTGGTGGTCGTCCTGTTCGAGTTCGTGTTTCCCTGGGTCGAGATGAATTGGTACAACCCGTCGATCGAGTGAGGCGGGGATCGCGATCACGTCGGCTGGGCACCTCGATCGGCGTCGCGTCAGGCGTGTCGTGACCCGACCAGGTCGGCGAGCAGCGCCAGCGTCTCGCGAGCAGGCCCCGCGGGCAATCCGGCCAGTCCCGCCCGGGCGTCGGCAACCAACGACAGCATGCGTTCGGTGGTGGCCTGTTCGGCGCCACTGGTGCGCAGCAACGCCAGTCCCCGGGCCACCATCGTGTCATCCAGGTCTCGCACCCCCAGCATTGCGTCCAGATCGGCGCGGTCGCCGTCGTCGAGCCTGGCCATGGCCTCCGCGACCAGCACCGTGCGCTTGCCCTCGCGCAGGTCGTCGCCCACGGGCTTGCCGGTGACGTCGGCGTCGCCGAACATGCCCAGCAGGTCGTCGCGCAACTGGAACGCCACGCCCAGCGCGTCGCCGACATCGGCCAGGGCAGCCACCAGGTCCGGGCCCGCGCCGCCCAGCACGGCACCCAGTTCCAGCGGCCTGGTCACCGAGTAGCGGCCGGACTTCAGGGTCGCGATCCGCAGGGCGCGCTCGACGTCGGCGTCGCGACTTGCGGCGACAGTGATGTCGAGCACCTGGCCAGCCATGACCTCGCGACGCAACCGCGAGAAGGCTGCCTGCCCGGCAACCAGGTCGACCAGGTCGGCGTCCATGGTCGCGAAGGCGTCGTCGGCCAACACCGCCACGAGATCACCCAACAGGATCGCGACGGCGGCGCCCCAGTCGTCCGCGTCGCCGGACCAGTTCCTGGTGAGGTGATGGGACGAGAACCGTCGATGCGAGGTCGGGCGCCCTCGTCGCGTTGCCGAGGCATCGATGAGGTCGTCGTGCAGCAGGGCCCATGTGTGGACCAGTTCCACCGCCATCGCCGCCCCCAGCACCTCGGTGCCGGTGCCACTGCCACCTGCCGACTGGTGACCGACCACCACCAACAACGGCCGCAGTCGCTTGCCGCCACCACCGACCCAGCGCTCCAGTTCGTCGGCCACTGGCACCAGGTCCGCGTCCACGGCTCGCAGTTCGTCGGCGGCGACACCGACCAGCGTGGTCAGTCCGTCGTCGATGGCGGCTCGTGCCGCTGCGGTGCGGGTTCCCCACGTTGGCGGTGCCGGGTCGGCACGCCGCGACGGTGGACGAGTGGGCATGGTGCATCCTGGGTCGGGGTGGCACCTGGGGCCAGCGGGTGCGATATCGGGCGAGGGTAGACTCACGGCCCCACGCCCCAGCCCTGAGGATGTCGTGGATCCTTCCCCCCGACGTCGGGCCGATGCCGGACACGCCCCCCACGCCGGCCCCGTGTCGACGGCAGTTCCGGATGCCCGGCCGACGGTCGCGCGTGGCCTGCCGCCGGTGCCGCCGGTGCTCGTGACCCCGCCGCGACTTCCGCTGCCCAGCCAGCGCGTCTCGGCTCCGTCGACCCGGGGGTCCGTGCCCGATTCGAATCCTCGGATCACCGATCGCGCCCCTGGCCCCGCAGCGACCGCTGCTGGGCCCTCGAACGCAGCGCGCGGGCGTGGGTCGCGACCCACCACCTCCGCCGTCACCCAGCGCGCAATGCCGCCCGGGGTGCCGGCGACGTGGCTCGTGCCCGACGTGGCCCTGCCGCGACTCCTCGCCGACGCCGTTCGGGACTTCCCGGACATCGTGGCGCTGTCGCGTCGAGGCGGCCCCGACCTCACCCACGTCCAGTACGCGGGCCTGGTCGATCGGTTGGCGCTGGGACTGGCCGCTCGCGGCGTCGGTCGGGTGATCCTGGTCGATCCGCGGCCCGTGGCGACGGTGCTGCTGGCACAGGCAGCGTGGCGACTGGGCATTCCCCTGGTCGTCGGGCCCCAGGTGGCCACGGCTGTCGAGGCATCACTGCGAGCTGACGAGCGCGTGGCCGACGAGCCAGCCTCCGACGAGCGCGTGGCCGACGAGCCAGCCTTCGACGAGCCTGCTGGTGCGCTGCCAATCGGGGAACCCTGGGGCGACGAACCGGCGTCCGCATCCTCGGCTTTCGAGCACCCGGCGACTCGGGACGTTGCGGTCGACGGTGCCGTGGTCGACGGTGCCGTGGTCGACGGTGCGAGCGCGGGCAACCTCGACGCCGACGCGCCCAGCGACCGGGCGATCGATGACTCCGACGACGTCGTCTCGGTCTCCATCGGCCTGTCGGACTGGTCGGTCGAGCGCGACATCGTCGTGGGGTCTCGTCGCCGACTCCACGACCTGCGCGTTCCGACCAAGTGCATGCTCGTGGACGATCTCCTCCGGATTCCGGTGGATGGCGACACCGGCCTCGCACGTGTCCGTGGTGGCGCCCGACGCCTTGCGCGACGGTTCTCGCGTCGCGATCGCACCAGTCTCACCGGCCTGCTCGAGCACACCACACAGGGCGCACTGCCGGCGGCCGCGCCACAGGCCGTGGCAGTCGTCCACGTCGCCGACGGTGTCTGCCGTGCGTTCACCCACGCCAACCTCATGGCCGCGACCTTCCAGGCGCGACTGTGGATCCCCGATCTTGCCGCCGGGACGGAACGCGTGGCGGCGGCGATGGACCTGCGCGACCCGGTCGCACTGGTGCTCGGACCGTTGCTGTCCGTGCTGAGCGGGGCCAATCTGCGGTGCGACGTCGATCCGGCCACGACCATTGCCGGTGCGACGATCGCCTTCGGCAAGGTGGCGGTGTGGCAGGCCATCGCGAAGCGGCACGGGCGGCACCGACTGCAGCGGGGCGACGGTTCCCCCAGCACCCTGCGCGTCGGCGGGGTGGTCACGTCGTCGCGTGACGACCTGCTGGCCGCAGCAGACGTCCGGGCCGTCATGGCCCACACCGAGGGAGCCCGACTGCGCCACTTCTGGACCACGCCCGCGGCTGCGGGACCGGTGGCGGCACAACCGGTCTACGGTCGTGTCCACGGCACCCTGGGTGCCGAGGCGCTCACCAACACGACCATCGACGAACTGGGCACCAGGGTTCGCGCCAGCGGACCCCAGTTCGCGGCGCTGGACCGCGGTCGGGACGGCTGGACCGACGTGACCGGGATGGTGCCGCCGACGCCTGCCGCATCATCACCCAAGGACGCACCATGACTGCACCCCGCCTGCTCGTGGTGGACAACTACGACTCGTTCACCTACAACCTGGTCCAGGAGTTGGGGGTGCTGGGGGCGGACGTCACCGTCGTGCGCAATGACGTCGTGGACATGGAGGCACTCGTGGCGGCGCCGCCGGACGGCGTCGTGATCTCGCCCGGGCCCGGGACCCCGGACGACGCCGGGCAGACACTGGAGGTGATCGCGGCCATGGCTGGCGTCAGGCCAGTGCTCGGCGTGTGCCTCGGTCACCAGGCCATCGCACAGCACTTCGGCGGCACCGTGGTGTCCGCGCCCGAACTGCGCCACGGCAAGACCAGCCTGGTCTATCACCGTGGCCAGGGTGTGATGGTCGACCTCGCCAAGCCGTTCGAAGCAACCCGCTACCACTCCCTGATCGTGCGTCGCGACGACCTCCCGTCCGTCCTGCGGGTCACCGCCGAGACCTCCGACGGTGTCATCATGGGTGTCGAGCATCGCGAACTGGCCGTGCACGGGGTCCAGTTCCACCCCGAGTCGATCCTGACCGGATCCGGTCGCCAACTGCTCGGCAACTTCGTCGCACTGGTCGGCGCATCGCTCGAGCCCACCGCAGCCTGACCCAGCCTGCCCCGCCGGCCGCCTCCGGTCGGCACCATCCCGCGGCCACCCGATCGGCATGATCCCGCGGTCCCCGGCTGCACCCTGAACCGCACACCGCCACCTCCCGACTGTTGGGGGGCACGGTTCTTCTGGGCGGACGCTGGCCCCCAAGAGTCGTGGGAGGGTGGAGTTGTCCGGGAGTGTTGGGGGCCACGGTTCTTCTGGGCGGACGCTCGCCCCCAAGAGTCGTGGGAGGGTGGAGTTGTCGGGGAGTGTTGGGGGGCATGGTTCTTCTGGGCGGACGCTGGCCGCCAAGAGTCGTGGGAGGGTGGAGTTGTCCGGGAGTGTTGGGGGCCATGGTTCTTCTGGGCGGACGCTCGCCCCCAACAGTCGAGGTGGCGGCGACGACGAGGTCGCGACGAGGTGGGGCGACGGTGGCGCTAGGGCGACAGTCGGGCGATGGCCTCGTCCAGCGTGGTGACGCCCGCGACTTCGAGTTGGCCGTCGGCGGCGGCCAGGGCCTCGGTGACCTGGCTCTCGTGCACCAGGAGCAGTTCGGCGTCGTTGGCGATGGCGCCCAGCACCTTCTCGCGGATCGACCCGACGCGACCCACCCGGCCGTCCTCGTCGATGGTGGCCGTCGCTGCGACGATGCGACCACCCAACAGGTCGACCGGTGAGACGAGGTCGTTGATGACCAGCGCGGTGACCAGGCCGGCGCTGGGCCCGCCGATGCCCGTGGCATCCGTCGTGATCTCGCGGGGCAACTCCATCCGCGTGACGACGGTGCCCAGCGTGATCCCGACACCGGTGCGTTCGCCCCCGGGCAGCAGCGCGATCGGGACCGACAGGTCGACGATCTCGCCCTGCCGATCGACCTCCAGTTCCAGGGTGTCGCCGACCTCCTTGCCGGCCGTGGTCTGGGACAGTTGCTCGACCGACGCCAGGGTCACGCCGTCTGCCGCCAGGATCACGTCGCCCGACTCCACCACGCCGTCTGCCGGGGCACCGGGCAGGATCGTGCGCACGACCACCTCGACCGTCGTGTCCACCTGCTCGCCGGCAGCACGCAGGCCTGCCGCCGCAGCCTGGTCGAACGACGTGGCGAAGGTGTCGCGTTGCTGGCCGAAGTAGGACCGATCGCCGACACCGTCGGGAATGACCTGGGCGCGAGGCACGATTCGGCGCTCGTCGTCCAGGGCTGCGCGCAGCAGCTCCGCCATCCCGGGGTGCCAGATGATGGCGGTCAGCACGAGGGCCTCGCCATGCACCTCGGTCGTGGGTCCCGACACGTGGATGTCGGCGGCGGCGTCCAGCACGGGCCCCGGCGACAACTCGATGACCGGCATCGGCACGATGGCGAACGCCAGCAACACGAGCAGGGTGCTGGCCACGAGACCTGTCCACTCCCACCCGGTTCGTCGATACGGGGGCGGGTCGGGAGGTGGGTCGTGCGCCGGGGCCGGGGTCTGCCAGACACGCCATTGGCGCACGGCCAGCACGACGATGAACGCGGCGACGGCTGTCAGCCACAGGGCTGACCACAGCGCATCCGGGTTGCGCAGGACGAGCCAGCCCGACAGGCCCCAGATCCCGACACCCAGCAGGATGCCGAACAACGCCGACAGCCGGGCAGCCCGTCGACGATCGCCCAGCATCCGCCACAGCGCTGCCTGCAGGACCCGGCCGCCGTCCAGGGGCGCACCCGGGAGCAGGTTGAACACGGCCAGGCTGACGTTGAACCAGCCCAGCAGCCCGAGCACGGCGGCCACCGGTGCCAGCCAGCCCATCCAGTCGAGTCCGGCCGTGACCAGCCCGAAGATCGCAGCCAGCTGCATCGACACCCAGGGACCCACGATGGCGATGCGGAACTCGTCCCCGGGAGCGCGGATCTCGTCGTCCATCGCCGTGACGCCGCCGAAGACGAACAAGGTCACCCCATGGACATGGAGGTGGTGTCGCCGCCCCTGTCGTGCGTGTGCCAGTTCGTGCCACAGGATCGACGCGAACATCCCGATCGTCGCCACCACGCCGAGCACGATCGCCAGGAGCATCGATCCGGCGATGGGGCGCAACTGGTTGCTGGTGCCCCACACGGCCAGGCCGGCGATCAGGAGCAGGGACGGATGCAGCCGGACCGGAATCCCGCTGATCGTCACGCCGTGCCGCGGGTTCGACGTTGCCATGTGCGCCTTGTCGGTGCATACCTGTCCCGGTCCGTGCGAGTGCTGTCGGGACGCGGCCAGAGGACTGGACACCGTAACCACTGACGGGCGTTCATGGGATTTCGAGGACACGGGCCCGGGCGAATGCCTACGGTGGCAGCATGGACCTCAATGACCAGACCCTGACCCGACTGCTCGACCTCCACGATGATGTGGGTGTGCTCACCGTCACGACCGGGTTCGCCGACCCGAGCGACGACGGACGGGCCGCACGCATCGGGTGGAAGAACCGCCTCAAGGAGTTGCGAGCGGCAGCAGATCCCGGAGTCCGCGCCGCGCTCGACGCCCGCGTGGCCGAGTTCAGCCAGGACATCGACCGCCTGCTCGATCCCCGCGCGGACGGCAAGGGTCGTGCCGTGGTGATCGGGCTCGACAGCGGCGACCTCTTCTCGTTCAGCCTGCAGACACCGTTCGAGGATCGTGCCGTCGTGCGCGATCGGGCGTTCCTGCGACCCCTGATCGCCGCCATCGACGAGGGCCGACCCGCCGGCGTCGTGGTGGCGACCAAGGCCGGCGCCAGGATCCTCGAGTGGACTGCCCAGGCCACGCGTGCCCTGTCGGAGCACACGTTCGAACTCACCGACGAGCAGTTGTCGCGTGACGGCACCGGTCCGGCCGCAACGGCCGGCCGCGGTCAGCAGGTGGTCAACCACCGCGAGCAGTTCGACGACCGCGTCGAGGCCAACCGGGATCGATTCCTCAAGGAAGTCGGTCGCGTCGTCGAGAACCTGGTCACGGAGCGGGGCTGGGACCGCATCGTCGTCGCCGGCTCGGACCGCATCCGCGATCGCGTCGGGGACCTGATCGACACCGACCAGGTGACCGTCCTCCACGTCGACGAGGCGTGGGAGGACCGCAGTGTCGGCCAGATCGCAGCCGCCATCTGGCCCACGTTGCGATCAGCCCACGGCGATCGGGAGAAGGCGTTGGCGGCCCGGATCCGCGACGTGTCGATGTCGGGTGGCGCCGCCGCGATGGGCGTCCGACGCATCGCAGCGGCCGTGAACCTGGGCCGGGTCCAGCACCTCGCCTTCAGCCACGACGCCGAGGTGACAGGGTTCGTCGGGGGCGATGGGCTGCTCTACGCAGAGGTCGCCGGTCAGCCGGCCCAGGGCGACACCGAGTTCATCCCGGTCACGCACTTCGTCGAGCGCCTCGTGGAACGCGTCCTGACGACCGGTGGCCGGGTCACACGTCTGGACGACGAGGATGCCGTCCGCGACTTCGCCGCCTACCAGGGCCTGGGTGCACTGCTGCGCTGGTGATCCCGGTGCGCGACCCCCGCCGTCAGCCGGCCTCGCTTCGGGACTGGGCTGAGCCCTCGTCGGTCGCGGCAGTGCCGCGCATGGTGGCGACCAGTTCGGCACGTGCCCGAGCCACCCGAGATCGGATGGTGCCGACCGGGACCTCGGCGGTTGCAGCGGCTTCGGCATAGGTCATGCCAAGGACCTGGGTGAGCACCATCGCCTCGCGTCGCTGCGGACCCAGCGAGGACAGCAGCCGATCGAGATCGGTGGTGGGTGTCTCGTCGTCGTGGCCAGCCGGCAGTTCGGCCAACGCCCCGGGTTCGATCGGCAGCTCGTGGCGTCGACGACGGACCACGCCCCTGAGGTGGTCGGCACACACCCGCCGGGCGATCGTCATCAACCAGGTCCGTGCTGGCGCATCGCCTCGGAACCCGTGCATGGACCTGGCCACACGCATGTAGGTGTCCTGGGTCAGGTCGTCGGCAGCCTGGGTGTCCACCTGGTGGGCGCAGAACCGCCAGACATCACCCTGCGTGGCGCGCACGAAGTCCGTGAAGGCATCGAGGTCACCTGTGCCGGCGGCGAGCAGCAGGTGGGTCGTGTCGTCCATCGGGGACTGGCCTCGCGGGTTCGTTCGGTGGCGTCGGGAGGTGGGGCTGGCGAAGGAAACGTGGGAGAGGTGCGCGCCGGGTGTGCGCGACCACGGCGGCGTTGCGTGCGGTCAGCGTACATTCGGGCGACTGTCGGGAACCAACCGCGCGCCCGGACGGACTGTCAGGGTGCGGCGCCACCATCACGCGTCTCGCAGGCCCGGTGAGCCCGGGCTGCGATGTCCGCCGGTGATGCGCACCCCAGCAGACGAGGACAGGAGGCACCATGGGCGTCACGTGCGAACTGGTGCAGGACGCAGGCTCGGCCCACCTCGATCGCGAGGATGGCCCCATGACGCCGACCGAGGTTGCCGCCCACGCCGTGGGCTGTCCTGACTGCGCCGACCACCTGGCAGCCATGGCGGGGCTCGACAGGGCCCTGCGGATGGCGCCGGCGCCCCACGTCCCTGACTTGTCTCGCCAGATCGTGGCGGCCGTGGAGACTGCCGGCACCATCGAGCGCGATCGCCAACGGCGGTGGGTGGTGGCGCTGACCGGCGTGGTCATGGTTGCCCTGTCCGCCGGCCCGCTGCTGGGCGTGGCACCGATCCACGCCCTGCGTGAGGTGGCGATGCTCGAACTGGCCATCGGGATCGCCGTCGTGCTGGTGGCGTGGCGTCCGCGTCGCACGGCCCCGGGACTCTTCCCCGTCGTGGCAGTGATGTCCGTGCTCATCGCGGCAACGGCCCTGCTGGACGTGTCGCGTGGGTTGACGACGTTGCCGGCGGAGGCGGCCCACCTGCCGTCGATCGTGGCGGCGGTGTTGTTGTGGCACTGGGCGCGGCCGGCCTGGCGCCAGGTCCGTCCGGCGCGGGTGGAGGCCACGTGACCAGTCGTCCTCGGGCCGTGCGCGGCGGCACGCAGCGTCGCCGGTGGTCCCTGCCGACCTGGGCGCGCTCCTGCCGGGTCGTGTCGTGGGCGGTCGTGGCCATGTTCGCCCTGCTCGCGCTGGTCGCACTGGCCGATCCCGCATCGGCGCACGCTGCGCTCGAGTCGACCAGTCCGGCTGATCGCAGCGAGGTCGCCGAGGCTCCCGCACAGGTGGCGTTCACGTTCAACGAGGAGGTGTCGGCGGCGCCCGGTGCCCTGCGCGTCCACGACCACGATGGCAACCGCGTCGACGATGCCCGACAGGTCCAGGTGTCAGCCGACACCGTGGCGGTCGGACTCGACGAGCTCTCGGACGGCGGCTACCTCGCGACCTACCTGGTGACCTCGGCGGACGGCCACGTCGTGCGGGGCGCGATCACCTTCCAGGTCGGCAGCGGCCAGGCACTCGACGATGCCACCGTGGCCTCGCTGTTCGCCCGGGATGACACCATGGCGGTGGCGTGGGCGGCGCCCGTGGCGACCGCGGTCCAGTACGTGGCCGCCCTGGTGGCGTTGGGTGCACTGGTGCCCCTGCTGCGAGCACGCCGGTCAGCCTCCTCGACGCTCCAGGCTGGACTGGTGGGACCCGACCCGGTCGGCCTGGCAGCCGCCAGGGACTCCGTCGACCTGTCCGGGGCTGCCGGCGATGCTGCTGCGGGCGCGGGTCCTGCGGTGGCGGACCTCGAACGACGGGTGGCCGCCGACACCGTGCGCACGGCGACGTGGTGGGGCATCGCGGCGGCGCTGGTGGGCATCCTGGTGCAGGCCATGGCGGTGTCGGGCGATGGCATCGCCGCGCTGTGGTCCTCGGCTGCAGTCGGCGGCGTCATGACATCGTCGGTGGGCCTGGCGAACCTGACGCTGGTGGCCGGGCTGCTGGGCATGTACGCCAGCGCACGCGGCAGACTGCGCGCAGGGCAACTTGGCGCGTCGGCCATCCTGGTGGTGGCATCGTTCCTGCTGACGGGTCACACCGTCACGGTCGCCCCGACCTGGCTCATGATGGGCGCCGACGTCGTGCACGTGGTTGCGGCCGCGATCTGGGCCGGTGGCCTGGTCGTCGTGGTGCGGACGTGGCGCCGTGCCGATGCTGCCGCACCCACCGAACTGGCGGCCTTGGTGGCACGATTCTCCCGCGTCGCCACGTGGGCCATCCTGGCAGTCGCGGCTGCCGGCGCCACGATGACCTGGGCGCTGGCGAGGCACCCGCGCGCGCTCCTGTCGACCGACTGGGGGTGGACCCTGGTGGTGAAGCTGGCCCTGGTGGCGGTCATGCTGGCCGTGGCTGCGTACAACCGGTGGCGACTCCTCCCGGCGATAGCCGGGCACGGGTCCGACGGCGCCGCTGCGCGCGCCCAACTCGGCACGACCATGCGCATCGAGGCCGGCCTGCTCGTGGCGATCGTGCTGGCCACGGCCGTGCTGACCGGTCTGCGCCCGGCGGCGTCCGAGGCGGGGATCACGGGTGCGTTCGACACGGTGGTCGCAGTCGACGACACGTTGTCGGTGAACCTGGTCGTCGACCCCAACCGTGCCGGCGCCAACCAGGTGCACGTCTACCTCCTGGACGCCAACGGACGACCCACCGACGACGTCGACGAGGTCGCGCTGGAGTTGCTGCAGGTCGACGAGGACATCGGGCCGATCGTGCGCACGCCGGCCCCCGCCGGACCCGGGCACTGGATCCTGACGGGCAACGACCTGGCGATCCCGGGTCACTGGCGCGTCACCGTGGTCGTCGGCATCGATCGATTCACCGAGGAGCGCGCCGACGTGGACGTGGTGGTGAACCCGGCATGACCACCAGTTGCCTGCTGCTCGAAAGTGCACCACCCGCCCACGACCCGCCGTGGCGGCCGACTGCCACGCGCGCCGACCGCCCCACAGGACAACGGACATGACGCCCATGCTGTCTCGAACCACCGCCGCCGCCTTCACTGCCCTGGTTGCGGCCGCCGTGCTGCTGCCCGCCACGGTCGCCAGCGCCCATCCGGGGCTGCGCCCCAACGAACTGCGCCCGGGGGAGACCATCGAGTCAGAGCTCATCATTCCGCATGGGTGCGGCACCGAGGGCGAGCGCCCCGAGGACGGCGAGGCAGCGTCTCCGACCGTCGAGGTCGCGGCCGAGTGGCCCGAGGGCATCGAGATTCGTCCCGAGGAGGTGGACGGCTGGACCGTGGGTGTCGAGGACGACGTGGCCACCTGGGACGACGACGGTGGTGCCACGACCGACGCCATCCTGCTGCCCCTGACCCTGACGGCAGCGCCCGACGCCGCGGGTGACGTGCTGGTCGCGGTGTTCCAGGCCTGCGAGAACGGCGAGTCGTTCCGGTGGGTGGCGGCACCCGGCGAGGACGGCGACCCCGGCGTCGCCCTGACCGTCGCCGGCGAACCCGTGGCCGTCCCGACGCCCGCGGCGACAGAGGCGACCGAGGCGGCCACCACGGAGCCTGCCGTCGAACCGGTGGCGCAGGCGACCCCGTCGCCGACCGCATCGCCGTCACCCACCGTCACCCCCTCGCCATCCGCCACCGCCACGCCATCCGCCACCGCCACCGCGGTTGACGAGGGCGAGGATGAGGACGGCGGCGGGGTCGCAACGCCCCTGGTCGTCGGTGGGTTGCTCGTCGGGGCCGCCATCGCCTCGTACTTCATCTGGCGACGCAACCAGGTCGCAGGTGGGACGCAGTGACCCCCTGGTTCCTCCGACGCCTGGCCCGGGCGTCGGCCCTGGGACTGGCGCTGCTGGTCGTGGGTGCTGGTCCGGTCCTCGCAGACCCTGCCGGACCGACCGACTACGAAGCCGCCGTCGTCGCGGTCGATCCGCCGGCCGAGGGCGTCGAGGTCCGGGTGCTGGGGGGTGACTCGTTCCTCCAGGTCGTCAACGACGGCCACCGCATCGACGTCCCGGGCTACGACGGCCAGGAGGAGTACCTGCGGTTCGACCCGGACGGCGCGGTCTGGGTCAACCTCCGGTCCGTCACGCACTGGCAGAACGAGGACCGCTACGCCGATGTCGCGGTGCCTGCCGACACCGGGCCGAACGTGCCCGCGCAGTGGGAGCAGGTGTCAGTGGACGGGGCATGGGCGTGGCATGACCACCGCATCCACTGGATGTCGCCCACCACACTGCCCGGTCCCGTGGACCCTGGTCTGTCCGAGCCCCAGGAGGCCCTGACCTGGCCCGTCCCGATGGTGGTGGACGGGACGCCGACCGTGGTGACGGGCACGCTGACCTGGCTGCCACCCGCGTCGCCGTTGCCCACGATCCTGGCCGCACTGGCAGCGGGGGCGGCGGGCGTCGTGCTGGGACGACGAAACCGGGCGCTGGCGCTGGGCGTCGTCGCCGGTGCCGTGGTGGCGGTGACCGGCGTGGTGGGGATCCTGTCGGTGATCGGGCTTGCGTCCGGGGTCGCCGCGGACACGTTCCCGTTGGTGTTGTCCGGCATCGCGGCCCTCCTGCTCGCGGTCGGACTGGCAACCCGACAACGGGCCTGGGGACTGCTCGTGGCAGGTGCGGCCGGCATCCCGATGGTGATCTGGGGCGTGACCCAGTGGGCGGCCGTCACCGCCGCCGTGGTGCCCCCGGAGCAGGTGCCGGACGGGTTGGTTCGGGTTGCCGTCGGCATGGCGATCGGTGGCGGGATCACGGTGTTGGGCATCGCCGCATGGGACGTGTTCACCCGACCGTTGGCTGCCGAGATTTCGACCGAACCGGCTGCGTGACTGGCGTGACGTCCGCGGCCGCCGTCGGGGCTAGGGCGTGGGCGTGGCGCTCGGGGTGGGCGTCGGGGTGGGGGTCGGCGTGGGTGTGGGGGTCGGCGTCGGGGTGGGGGTCGGCGTCGGGGTGGGGGTCGGCGACGGGGTGAACGGGTTGGTCGGCGTGGGCGCCGGTGGCGGTGCCGGCGCCACGGTCGCGTCCGGACCCAGCGACACGACGATGGTCACGGTCGCCCCGGCCGGCACTTCCTCGCCTGCCTGGGGGTCCTGACTCAGGACGAACCCGACGTCGACGCTGTCGGAGAACTCGTCCTGGGTCTCCACTTGCAGGTTCTGGTCGCGCAGGATCTGGATGGCGGTGGCCTCTGGTTGGAGCACCACGCTCTGGACGCGGATGAGTTCCTCGCCATTGCTCACGACCAGGTCGACCGGAGACCCGCGCGCGATGGCCGAGCCCGGCGCCGGGGACGACGAGATGACCACGCCGGCGGCCACGTCCGTGCTGTACTCCTCGACGCGTGTGCCAAGTCGCAGGTCCGCGTCGGTGAGCAACTCGATCGCCTCGCGTTCGGTGACGCCCTCGATCTCGGGGACGGCGGTCTCCTCCGGACCCGACGACAGGAACAACTGGATGGGGGCCCCGTCGGCCACCTGGGTGCCGGCCTCGGGGATGGTGTTGGCCACCAGGCCCTGCTCGATCTCGTCGCTGGCGACCTGGCCACCCACGGTGCTGGTCAGCCCCTGTGCGGCCAGGACCTCCTGGGCTTCCACCAGGTCAAGCCGCAACACGTTCGGGACGGTTCGCATGGTGACCGGGTCACCATCGGACGGACGCAGCAGGAAGAACACGGCGGTGGCAGCGATCGCGATCGTGGCCAGTCCGAGCAGGATGTAGCCGAGTGCGCGTCGACGGGCATCACCGTTGGTGCCACCGTTGGTCGCGCCGACCGGTTCCAACAGCCCAGTGTCCTCGGCGTGCAGCACCGGTGGTGCGTCGATGGCCTCGCCGGCCAGTGCCCGCCGCAGGTCGTCGCTCATCAGCGCGGCCGACTGGTACCGATTGTGGGGGTTCTTCGCCATCGCGCGCATGGCGATGGCCTCGGCGGCCGGTGACACGGCCGGGTCGAGGTCGCGCGGGGGCCGCGGTGGTTCCTGGACGTGCTGGTAGGCGACGGTGACGGGGGTGTCGCCCTGGAAGGGCTGGGTGCCCGTGAGCAACTCGTAGAGCACCACGCCGAGCGAGTAGACGTCGGAGGTCGGATCAACCGATCGGCCCTGGGCCTGCTCGGGCGACAGGTAGGCGGCCGTGCCCAGGACGGCGGCGGTCTGGGTGACATTGGAGTCGGAGTCGATGGCGCGGGCGATGCCGAAGTCGGTGACCTTGACGGTGCCGTCCTCGGCCATCAGGATGTTGCCCGGCTTGATGTCGCGGTGGACCAGGCCCCTGCTGTGGGCGTAGTCGAGTGCCGATCCCACGTCGGCGCACACCTCCAGCGCACGATCCTCGACCAGGCCGCCTGCGGCGATGGCCTCGGCCAACGAGCGTCCCTGGATCAACTCCATGACGATGAAGGGCAGGCGGGTCTCGCGGTCGACCCCGGTGTCGAGCACGGTCACGATGTTGGGGTGATTGAGGTTGGCCGCGCGACGACCCTCCTCCGCGAACCGTTCCTGGAACGCCGGGTCGTCGGTGAAGCGGGCGTGGAGCACCTTGATGGCGACGTTGCGATCGAGGTTCGCGTCGTAGGCCTCCCACACCTCCGCCATGCCACCGCGCCCCACGATGTGGCGCAGGTGGAAGCGCCCGGCGAGGATCCGGTCAGTTGCCATGGTGTGATCCCCCTTCCCGGATCGGCTCGGTGCCATTGTGGCTGTTGCGCGCAGTTGCGTGGTGGATGACCGTCACTGGAGGGCCGCCAACATCACTTCGCGTGCGATCGGGGCAGCCACCGTGCCGCCACCACCGTCGACGTCGGGCACCACGACGGCGACGGCGATGTCATCGTCGATGAAGCCGATGAACCACGCGATGTCGCCCTCCATGTTGGGATCCTCGGCCGTCCCGGTCTTGCCGGCGACGTCGTAGCCGCCGATCAGTGCCGCGGTCCCGGTGCCACTGGCGACGACCTCGATCATCATGTCCTGGAGCAGTTCGGCCGTGCGGCTGCTCACGACCTGTTCGGAGTACCCGGCCTCGCGCCACACGCCCTGCTCGGGTCCCTGGATGGTGCGACCCGAGGGGCTGAGGACGTCGTTGACGACGAAGGGCCGCATCGCGATCCCGTTGTTGGCGATCATGGAGGCCACCATGGCCCCGTGCATCGCCGTCATGCGCACGTCTCGTTGCCCGATGGCCGACTGCGCCAATGCCGGATCGTCGAGCTCGGTCGGGATCGTCGAGGAGGCCACGGGGAGTTCGTAGGGGATCGGCCGGTTGAAGCCCATGTCCTGCGCGGTCGCCACGACCGCATCGCTGCCCAGTGTCACGGCCAGTTGGGCGAAGGTCGTGTTGCACGACACCCGCAGTGCCTCGGCCAGGGTGATCGTGGGGGTCGACGCGCAGAACCCGCCGCCGGCGTTCTCGATCGGCACGGTCGTTCCGGGTGGCGTGTAGCTGGCGGTGTTCTCGAACGCCGTGTCGGGGTTCATCCCGGATTCAAGGGCGGCCGCGGCGATGATCACCTTGAACACCGAGCCGGGCGCGTAGGTCACCCGCGTGGCATGGTCGAGCAGTGGTTCGTCGGGATCGAGCCGGTAGGCGTCGAACGCGTCCAGCACGGCCCCGCCGTCGTGGCTGGCCAACAGGTTGGGGTCGTAGCTGGGATTGGCGTAGCTGGCCAGGATGCGGCCACTCGAAGGCTCCATCGCCACCACGGCCCCGGTGCGATCGGCCAGCGCGGTCTGGGCAGCCCGTTGCACGTCGGGGTCGATCGTCAGGCGAACCGTGTTGCCACGGGCATCGCGGCCCTGCAACAGGTCGGTCAGGTTCTCGGCCAGGACGTTGGTGGGGGTGCCGGTCAACTGTTCGTTGAAGGCCCGCTCGATGCCGGTGCGCCCCTGGATGAAGGACGCGTAGCCGGTGACGTGCGCGTACAACTCGGGCTCGTTGTACTCGCGCAGGTACTCGAGGTCGCCGCCGCTGGGCACGGACTGGGCGATGCGATCGTTGGATCCCACGACGATCGGACCGCGCTCGATCCCGTACTGGGCCACGAGCAGCCGGCGGTTGGCCGGGTTGTCGGCGAGGGCCGGCCCGCGGACGAGTTGGAGATAGTTGAGGTTGACGGCCAGCGCCAGGAACAGCACCAGCATCGCACCGGCCACTCGTCGCACCTGGTGGTTCATGGCGCCACCTCCGGGCCGGTGCGGGTGTCGGTCCGGGCCGCGTCGGACACCCGCAGGAGCAGGGCCACCAGGATGTAGTTGGCCACCAGCGACGACCCGCCGTAGGAGATGAACGGCAGCGTGATCCCGGTGAAGGGGACCAGGCGGGTGATGCCACCGATGATCACGAAGACCTGCAGGCCCAGCACCGTCGTCAGGCCGGCGGCCAGCAGGGTTCCCACCTGGTCGTTGGCCTGCAGGGCGATCTTGAACCCGCGCGCCACCACCAGCACGTAGGCCACCAGGATCGCCATCGTGCCGAGCAGGCCCAACTCCTCACCGATGATGGCGAAGATGGCGTCGGTGGCGGCAAAGGGAATGTCGGTGGGCAGACCACGTCCGAGCCCGGTCCCGGTCAGGCCGCCGGTCCCGAGCGCAAAGGCTGCCTGTGCGATCTGGTAGCCGGCGTCGTTGACCTGGCTCCACGGGTCCAGCCAGATCGACACGCGCGTCTGGACGTGGTCGAACTGCCACCACGCCAGGCCGGCGCCGACCGCGAAGGCCATCGAGCCGATGATGGGGTAGGCGACGCGTCCGGTCGCGATGTAGAGCATGGTGACCGACACCCCGAAGAACAGGATCCCCGACCCGAGGTCGCGCTGGAACACGACGATGGCCAGCGACATGCCGGTGGCCAGCAGCATCGGCCCGAGGTGCCGCGTCTCGGGCAGCATGATCGGTCCCAGTCGGCGCGTGGCAACCGACAGCAGCGCTCGCTTGCGTTCGAGGTAGCCCGCAAGGAAGACCACCAACCCGATCTTGGCAAACTCACCGGGTTGGAACCCGACGGGCCCGAGCCGCACCCACAACTGGGCGCCGTTGATGCGCTGTCCGATGCCCGGGACCAGCGGCAGCAGGAGCAGCACCACCGTGATGAACCCGATGGTGTAGTGGTAGCGGGTCAGGTCACGGTGCGACCGAATCACGACCAGCGTGGCGATGGCCGCCGCCATGCCCACGAACGTCCACGTCAGTTGCGCGGTCGCGAGGTTGCCCACCGGGGTGTTGGCCAGGTCGATGTCGTGCACCATGACCAGGCCGAGCCCGTTGAGCAGGATCGCCAGCGGCAGGATGATCGGGTCGGCTCGGGGCGCCAGTTGTCGCACGACGATGTGCACGACGATCGCGCCGACGACGAGCAGTGCGACGCGGACCAGGGTGTCGGTGTCGGTCGGCACGCCTCGGGTGCTGACCAGCAGGCCCAGCGCCACGGCCACCACGAAGAGGGCACCGGCGATGAGGCGGCGCTCGGCGGCTCCGGCGTCACGTGCGGACAGGCTCATCGACGTCAGCCAGTCGCGTCGGAGCGCACGGGGGCGCCCGACGACACCACGGGCGGGGGTGCCGCCGAGGTCGGGGAGGAGGACGGCGCGACCGGGGAGTCACCGGGTGACGGGATCGAGTTCGGCTCGGTCTCCGTGGTGTCCTCTGAATCCCGCAGGGTGGCGAAGTTGTCGACGATCAACTGTGCATCGGCGGCGTCGGCCGCCGGGATGCCGTCGCGGACGTCGTCGCGGACCACCTCTGGGACGTCCTCGATCTCCCACAGGGTCTCGCGGTGGGCCCACGACAGGGTGACGGGGCCCAGTTCGACCGGGACGCCCTGGTAGATCGTGACGGTCCCCGTCTCGTTGACGCCCACGAACCACGAGCGTTGGAGGAGGGTGCGACCCAGCACCAGGCCACCACCGATCACCGCGGCGATCGCGATCAACGCGACCACCATCGTCCACGATCGGCCTGGCGACGCCGAGGTGCCACCAACGTTGGAGTTCAACTTGCCGATGTGGCCCAGGCGACCGGCCCAGTCGGGATCGCTGCCCGACGACGAGGTGCGCACGACCACCATGGCCGGATCGGTGTGCTCGCCATCGGCCACCGGCGCGGCCGCAGGTGCCCCGCCACTGCCTCGCGACGGCGCGGTCTCCAGCGAGTCGAAGCTGATCACGACGGCCGTGACGTTGTCGGGGCCGCCCGCGTCGTTGGCCGCATCGATCAGGTCGTCGGGGATCCGGTCGAGGTCGTCCTGGGACAGCACCTTCGCGATGGCCTCGTCGGTGACGGGGCCCGACAGGCCGTCCGAACACAGCAGGATGCGGTCGTGGGCCTGCAGGTCCAGGGTCATCGCGTCGACGGTGACGGAGTCCTCGACCCCGATCGCCCGCGTGATCACGGACCGCTGGGGATGGTGGGCCGCCTCCTCGGAGGTGAGTCGGCCCTCGTCGATCAGGCGCTGCACGAGCGTGTGGTCGGTCGTGAGTTGGCTGAACACCCCATCGCGCAGGAGGTAGGCGCGCGAGTCGCCGACGTGGGCGATGTGGGCGCGTCGTCCCTCGACCATGACCGCGGTCAGGGTGGTGCCCATGCCACGGAAACTGGCATCGTCGTGGGCCTTGGCAACGACCCGCTCGTTGGCCTTGGCGACCGCGTCGCGCAGGGCCGTCAGGGCCGCCGTCGAATCCGCGTAGACGCGACCGTCCAGGGCGGACAGCGGCTCGAGCGCAAGGGCCGAGGCAACCTCCCCGGCCAGGTGCCCACCCATGCCGTCGGCAACGGCGAAGGCCGAGTCACCGACGTGGAAGGAGTCCTCGTTGGCCTTCCCATGGCGCGTGCGACCGACATCGCTGCGCCCGACTGCGGTGACGTTCATCATCGGCGCACCCCAGCTGCGTTGCGGCACCGCGACGGGTTCTCTTGATGCGCCGTGGCGCTGTGGCGGAAGCTTGGTGTGTTCACCGGCGCACCCCAGCTGCGTTGCGGCACCGCGACGGGTTCTCTTGATGCGCCGTGGCGCTGTGGCGGAAGCTTGGTGTGTTCATCGGCGCACCTCGACCCGGGTCTTGCCGAGGCGGAGGTGGTCGCCGGGTCCGATCAGGGTGGGCTGGGTGACCTTGGCACCGTTGAGGAAGGTGCCGTTGGTGGAGCCGAGGTCGCGCACCATCCAGCCGTCGTCGCTCGAGATGACCTGGGTGTGCTCGTCCGAGACGAACACGTCGTCGACCCGGATGCTGGCGGCGCCGGAGCGGCCGAGCGTGATCGAGTCACCGTTGAGCGTGACCACCACGGACGATCCGTTGGGCGGGTGGACCACCAGTTCTCGTGGTTGGCGTCGCACCTTGCGCGGGGCCGGTGTCGGTGCCACGGCAGTGCGTTGCTTGGCCTTGGCGCGCCGGCGTGGCCCGTACAGGTCGGCCAGCACGGTCCTGATCACCCGTGCCAGGAACAGGTAGAGCAGGCCCAGCAGGGCCAACTTCCACAGTGTCAGGACGGCCAGCGGCATTCAGGCCTCCCGGACGAGCAGCTCGACCGTGCCGACGCGCACGCGGTCGCCGGGTCGGATCGGCAGTTCCGACGCTCGTTGGCCGTTGACCCGCGTGCCGTTGGTCGACCCGAGGTCGAACACCCACCAGGTGTCGCCCCGCTCGACGATCACGGCATGCTTGCGCGAGACCGTCGTCGAGTCGATGCTCAGGTCGCTTTCCTGGCTGCGCCCGATGGTGTAGCGCCCCTGGCGCACGTGCAGGTCGGCGCCGGTGTCCAGGACCTCGATGTGCAACATCGGGGCACGGCGCGATGGGGGCGTCGGGCCAGCAGGAGGGGCGGCCGAGGCAGGTGCTGACGCCAGAGCCTCGGTCGGGTGGGGTCCCGACGCGGGTCCCGATGGCGTCGTTCCTGGCATCGGTGCGCCCGGCAGGACACCGGGCGGTGCACCGGTCGGTCGCTGTGCCGTCACACCGGCTGGATCGGCCGAGGCGTCGCCGAACAGGGCGCCCGGCGCCGGGGTCGGCTGGGGCCCTGTCGTGGCCCGGCGCGAGTCGGGGCTGGCCGTGTCGGGGGCCGGCGTCGACGGCGTCGGTGCGGGCGCAGGCACGGGAGTGGGTGCCGCAGCAGCGGGTGGCTGGGCGGGACGAGGCTGCGTCGGTTGCGGCTGCGGATGCTGCTGGCCGGGCGGCTGGTTGGCAGCGGCTGCCCGCTGGGCGCCGGTGGTGTCGGTGCCGATGCGACCCGTGATCTCGAAGCGGCCGAGCATGATGTCGTCGTCACTCTCGAACGTGAACGACGGTGCGCCGTACAGGGCCCAGTCGTGGTCACGACAGGTTTCGCGCACGACCTCGCCCAGTTCCCGGTGCAGCGAGGAGCCGTGCGACTCCATGCGATCGAGGTCCTCGGGATTGAGGATGAAGCGGTACTGGTTGGGCGCGACCACGCCGCGTGAGGTGACCTGCTTGTGGTCGGTGCAGTAGCGCTGGGTCGCCTGGGCCAGTTCGATGGGCTGGAGACCGGACCGGAAGGCGCGTGCGAACATGCCCTCGACCGCGCCCTCGAGGCGCCGTTCGAATCCGCGCAGCACGCCCATGTCCGTGGTGGCCTCGTCAGTCGGGTCGCCCGGGGTGTCGTGGTCGTCCGGGGGAAGCGTGGGCCGGCCTGCGCATGGTGCGCGAAGCCTGCGGCTGCTCCGATCGTCATCGTACTTGCGGGGACTCGTTCGTCGGTGGTACCTCGGGGCCATCTGGCGGGTGTCCACCGCCATTGTGGTCCTGCGCGCCGGTTGGTGTCCGATGCCGCCACTTGGTATCGTTGCGGGTCGCAACTCCGGGCGAGTGGCGGAATTGGCAGACGCGCACGGTTCAGGTCCGTGTCCTCGCAAGAGGGTGGAGGTTCAAGTCCTCTCTCGCCCACACGCACAATCCCGATGAACACCTGTCGCACTGACTGATCCGGACCCCGACCTCGCGTCGGGGTTTCGTCGTGTCGCTGGAACGTGGGCACGTCGGTGAGTCCTGCACGACGATGCCCGGCGCATCACGCAACTGGTCACCGGGGCGGCCTGAACGGCCGCCGTCCAACCGCCGTCTCCCCGTTCGTCCCCTGCGTGGGTTCCCAGCGCTTAGGGTGGATCCGGACACGGGCCGACCGGCGATTCCCGCCTTGGAAACCGAGCCCGTCGTGCGTGTGGAGGTGTCATGGGCGACGTCGAGGAGCCGGACGGAGCCGCAGTGCGGACTGGGCACGTCGTGTTGGACCTGGCCGACAGTGCGCCGTACGCCTCGGTGCGCAATCGTCCCATTCCGCGGACCCAGCGCCGCGCGTTGGGCAAGAGCCTGCGACGCCAGACGCCCAGGTCGTCGTTGGCCGCATGGACCCCGGGCACCGGTCGACCTGATCCCGTCGACCTGCTCACCGCCAGCCACGAAGGGCGCATCGACTGGCTCGTGCCGGTGCGGGTGGGACGCATGGTGGAATCGCCCTACGGGTTCCTGCGAGGCAGCGCGGTCGTGATGGCCGAGGATGTCGCCGGCCTGCCGTCCACCGGCATCAAGCCAGTGATCGGCGGGGACGCCCACTTCGGCAACTTCGGCTTCTACGCATCCCCGGAACGCCAACTGGTGCTCGACATCAACGACTTCGACGAGGCGCACCCGGGAGGATGGGAGTGGGACCTGCGCCGCCTGACCGCAAGCATCTGGGTGAACGGACGTCAGAACGGCACGGACGAGGACTCGTGCGAGCAGGCCGTCGTCGCGTGCGCCGCGGCCTACCGCGACCAGATGTGGGCCTTGTACGACCAGCCCCTGCTCGACCGGTCCTTCCAGCGGTTGGACCGTGACCTGCTCGAACAACTTGCCCAGACCAAGGCGCTGCGCAAGCGGGTCAGGAAGGCCGCCAAGCGGGCGACCGGACGAACCAGCGACCGGGCGTTGCCCCGCTACACCGAGGAACACGGGGCCCTGCGCCGGATCGTCGAGGAGCCACCGCTGATCACCCGACTCGACGAACAGGAACTCGAAGACGTCGCCGAGGCCCTGGATCGCTACCTGGTGACCCTCGCGCCCCACTGGCGGCGCGTGGTCAGCGGCTACACCGTCGTCGACATCGCCCACAAGGTGGTCGGAGTCGGCAGCGTGGGCCTGCGCGCCTACGTCGTGCTGCTCGAGGGCAGCGGCCCCGACGACGTGATCTTCCTCCAACTCAAGCAGGCCCGCCGGTCGGTGATCGCCCCCCATGTCCACGGCGACTCGGCGCAGCACGACCACCAGGGACAGCGCGTGGTCGAGTACCAGCAGGCGCTGCAGACCGTCAGTGACCCGCTGCTGGGCTGGACGACGGTCGGGGACCGCCAGTACTACGTGCGGCAGTTCCGCAACATGAAGGGTCGGATCAAGCTCCACAAGATCGGGTCGAGCGAGATGGTCGACTACGCCGGCATCTGTGGTCGGCTGCTGGCCAAGGGCCACGCGCGCACCAGCGGTGCCTCGATGATCGTCGGGTACATGGGCAGGACCGACCAGGTCGACATGGCGATGGCGCAGTTCGCCCGGGCCTACGCCGACCAGACCGAGATGGATCACGAGACGTTGGTGCACGCGGTTGCCGCGGGCAAGGTCGCGGCCGAACACGGCGTGTGAGCCGAGGTCCCCGGCCAGCCGTGGGGCTAGTGTCACGGTTCGCCATGGACCGAAGGTGTGAGGTGGACGACCAGCGCTGGTCATCGGGGAAGGTGTTGACCCACCCCAACCCCCTGGTGCGATGGGGCGTGCGGGCCTGGTTGCTGCTGGGGATGTTCCTGTTGGCATGGCTGCTGTGGCGACTGGCGGGCAACCTGCGGCTCGTGATCTCGCCGCTGGTGGTGGCACTGTTTCCGGCAGGCATGTTCATGCCGGTCGTTGACTGGCTGGTCGATCGAGGCTGGAACCGTGGCCTCGCATCCCTGCTGGCGACCGTGACCTTCATGGTGGCCCTGGTGGGCATCCTGGTCCTGCTGGGGTGGCAGGTCAGCCAGGAACTGTCGGGCCTGACCGACCAACTGGCCTCGGAGTGGGACAACCTGCGCAGCATGCTCGGTGATCCGTCGTGGATGCCGGCCAACCTGACTGCCGCCGAGGTGGCCCAGTCGGCCGCGGACAGTGCCGGTTCCGGCGAAGGCGGCGGTGGCGAGGCTGGTGGCGGGTCCGGTGGCCTGGGCTCCGTGGTCGTGCTGGGGCGGTCGCTGGCGGAACTCGTGGCCCAGACGTTCCTGGGCCTGGTGGCACTGTTCTTCTACCTGCGTGACCGTGACCGGATCGCCCGGTTCCTGTCCAGCCTGTTCCCCGCCAAGAACCGCGACGACGCCCGCGAGATCGGCCGCCGGACCTGGCAGACGGTCACCGACTACATCCGCGGCCAGTCCATCGTCGCCGTGGTGGACGGAGTCCTGTTCGCGATCGGGCTCATGATCATCGGTGTCCCGCTCGCGTGGGTGCTCGGGGCGATCGTCGCCATCGGTGCCTTCGTGCCGGTGATCGGGTCGATCATCGCCGGGGCGATCGGGGTGCTGGTCGCGCTGGTCAGCGGTGGTCTCACCACCGGACTGCTGGCGCTGGTGCTGATCGTGGGGGTCCAGCAACTCGAGGGCCATGTCCTTGCTCCCTACGTCCTGGGACGTGGGTTGGACGTGCATCCCCTGGTCGTCCTGCTCGCCGTCATGCTGGGCGCCGCGATCCTGGGACCCTTCGGTGCCTTGATCGGCGTGCCGCTGGCGGCTTCGATGTACCAGGCAGTGCGCTACGTCAACGACGAGGCGACCTGAACGGGATCCAACAGGGGGTGTGCCGTGCCGGACCGATCGCCACTCGTGGTGGCCGCCTACGCACATGACTGGGACGAGGTCGAGGTCCTGCGTGCGCGGGACGGGGTCGCGGACCTGTTCGAGGCCGCGATCGTGGGGGATGCCACCGCGGCTGCGGACTTCCTGGCTGCCGACCCCGGTCTGCTGGTCGCTCGTGCCGACGACGGGTTCACCGCCCTGCACCTGGCTGCGTACTTCGATCGAGAAGGTGTCGTCGACCTGCTGCTGGCCGCCGGCGCCGACGTCGAGGCCGTCGCGCCGGGCTCGGAGCTGCGCCCACTGCATGCCGCCGTGGCTGCTCGCGGTGCATCGGTCGTCGCCATGTTGCTCGCGGCCGGTGCTGATCCCGACGTGCGCCAACACGGCGGGTGGACGCCACTGATGGCTGCCGCCACCCACGGGGATCGCCCCATCGTCGTGGCCCTGCTGGCCGCCGGTGCCGCCACCTCCATCGCAGCGGACGACGGCCGGGTCGCGGCCGACATGGCCGCCGACGCCGTCGCCGACCTGCTCGCCGGCTGACTCCTCGCGACCGCACCGAGCACTCGATGCCGAGCCCTCAGGTAGTTTGGACCCGCAGCGGACGAGGTGTGCCATGCAGGACATTGGGCAAGGTCGGTCGGGGTGGGGCGACCCCACGCTTCGCCACATCGACGTGGGGCGTCTGCTCATCGCGACGCCGTCGCTGACGGATCCGAACTTCGACCGCACGGTCATCCTCGTCCTCCAGCACGATCCCGAGGACGGCACGATGGGGATCGTGCTGAATCGGCCCACGGGCCTGACCGTCGATGACCACCTGGACGGCTGGGGCGTGGTGGCCCCGGCGCCGGATCGCGTCTACATCGGTGGACCGGTGCACCCCGAACTCGCCATCGTCGCTGCCACGTGCCCCAAGACCTCCGCCATGCCGGTGGGCGCCGACGGGTGGCCCGACGAGATCGTCCAGTTGACGGACTGGGCAGGCGTCGTCGACCTCACCCTCGACCCGTCGATGTTGGTGGGGCGCGTGGTCGTTCGCGTCTTCGCGGGGCATGCTGGTTGGAGCCCCGGGCAACTCGCCGACGAGATCGACGAAGACGCCTGGTGGGTCGTCGACGCCGAGCAGGACGACCTCGTGACCTGTGACCCCGAGGGTCTGTGGCGGCGGGTGCTGCGCCGCCAGCACGGTCCCCTGTCACTGGTGTCGACCTGGCCGGACGAGCCCGAGCGCAACTGAGCCGGCCGTCGTTGGCCCGGCATGACGCCGCTTCCCCTGATGGTTCCCACGACCTGTGGATTCGAGTCGGGGCACCACACGAGACCTCCTACAATTCGCGACGACCCAGGAGGGTGATCGTGCTCGATGGCATGTGGCAGTTCCTGCTCGTCGGCAGTTTCGGGGCGATCGGGGCTGCGCTGGCGATCGGGACCGGTGCTGCACTGGTGCGGTGGTATCGCACCAAGCAGTGGCCGGGCCAGGACCCGGGCATGGAGGTGACGACGGGCCGCATCGTCGGCCTGTGGTTGCGGGTCATCGTGGGGGCGGCCATCGCCGGCTACGCCGTGGTGTCGCTGTCGCGCAACGGTCTGCTGTTCTAGTGCCGACATCTGACTGGTGGATCGGTGGCCGTGGCCGCGCGGGCGCGTGCGCCATGGTCGCTCGCACGGCCCCCGGGCAGGGTGGGGCATGACCCAACTCGGTGACTGGGTGGTCGAGGAGCCGATCGGTCATGGCACCGGCACGGTCGTGCATCGTGGGCACCACCGTCTCCACCCGGACCGGGTCGTCGCGATCAAGCGGGTCCGAGGCGACGGGCTGGATGCCGGCGACGTCGCCGACCTGCGGGCAACCCTCGAACGCGAGGCCGACGTGCTGCGACAGTTGGCGCACCCGGCGATCATGCCGTTCAGCGACGTCGTGGTCGACGGCGACGGGGTGGCGTTGGTGATGCCGCTGGCGGCCGGTGGTTCGCTGGCCGCCCGGATCCGGGCTGAAGGTGCGTTGCCGTGGCGTGACGTCGCCGACCTGGGGGCGCGCGTGGCTGGTGGACTGGCGGCGGCCCATGGTGCCGGCATCGTGCACCGGGACGTCACGCCCACCAACATTCTCTACGGCCGGGAACTCGAGCCTCGACTCGCCGACTTCGGCGCCGCCCTGTTCGCTGCCGACGACGGTCGGATCATCGGGACACCGGGCTACCTCGACCCGATGGTGTCGCGCGGCACGCCACCCGGTCCGTCCAGCGACGTCTACGGGCTGGGGGTCGTGTGCTACGAGGCGTTGGCCGGTCAACCGCCCTTCGCGGGTGCCACGCCCGAGGCGACGATGCGAGCCGCCGATCGCGGCATCCACCTGCCGCTGGCGGCGCTGGCCCCCGATGCCCCCGGCAACCTGGCGGCGATCATCGAACAGGCCATGCAGCGCGATGCCACGGGCCGGTTCCCCAGCGCCCAGAGCCTGCAGGTGGCGCTCGAACACGTCGTCCTGGCGGCGTCCGAGGACGGGCCGTTCGACTTCTCGCCACCCCTGCCGCCACCACCATGGGCGTCCGGCATCGGCGCCACCGGGGTTGCCGGTGCTGCTGCCGCTGCCGCCAACGCCGATGCCGCCAACGCTCCTGACGACACGGACGTTGGGACTGGCACTGGTACGGGTGCTGGCAGCGACACGGGTACGGGCGCCGACTCGGGCGCAAGCAAGGGCAAGGCCACAGGGACCGCCGGAGATGGCGAGGGCACGAACGCCGGGACCGCCAGGAACGACGACGGTGGCAATGGCTTGGGCGGCGGCTTCGGCGGTCCCGATGGCGCGGGCAACGGCTTCGGCCGTCCCGATGATGCGGGCGATGGCGGCCGACCGGGGGCCGACAGTCCGGATGCCGATCCCAACGTAGAGGCCCCCCGGCCGGGCAGCGCCATTCCCAATCGGGACCCAGCCGCTGCATCCGCGCCAGCCGCTGCATCCGCGGCAGCCACTGCCCCCGACGGCGATGGCCCCGCGGCAGCCGCCGCCGCCGGCTCGTTCCAGACCGACGCGCTCGCCGCTGATGCCTCCGGCGTCAGGAGCACGCCATCCGGCCCGGTCGCGCCCAGCGGCGCAGGTTCCGGTGGCGCGGCCGCCAGGTGCAGCACCGCCGACGACCGACTTCGGGCCGCGGCCGATCCAGCCGCTGGAGGTCGAGGAGCCTCGGCGTCCGATGTGGATGGTGGCCGTGCTCGTGGCCGTGATCGTGGTGCCGTTGGCCGTTGCGGCCTGGGCATTGCTGGCCTCCCGCGACGCGCCGACGGAGCCCCCGCCCGCCACCGCTGCACCATCCGTTGCGGCCAGTCCGGACGGCACCACGACGGCTTCCGCGACCGCCACCGCTGTGCTCGGCGACGTCACGCCGCAGGACACCGGCACCGCTGTGCGACGGTGAGTCGCCGCCGGGCCAGGACGACCTGGTCGGTGACGTGGACGATCGCGGATGCTCGGTGGTCATTGCGGTGACCCGACGATCCACTGCCACGATCCTGACACTGCCGGCCTCGGCGGGCGGCCTGGCCGGCACCTATTCGCTGGAGGGGCCGCCGCTGGCCGTGGTGGTGGGGGACTGGGACGGCGACGGCGACGACACGCCCGCAGTGACACTCGACGCCACCGGGACCGTGTGGGCCTTCGCCGAATGGGATGCCGGGGAGTCAGCCCAACTCGGGGACCCGATCGGCGACGCCGAGCCCGTCGTGGTCACCGATGGGGACGGCGTCGACCACGTCGCTGCCGACGGCGACGCCTGACGCTTTGACGTTGGCGGCGCTTTGTGTTCTCGGGGGCGCCGCCTCGCGCGTGGTGAACGGCAGCGCGGCCCCTTGGTGCTCCATTGGGACTGTCTCGCAAGCTCGACAGTCCCGCAGTCCGCTCCGCTTGAGGGCCGCGCAGTCCGTTCCCCCCACGCTCGGCGGGCGGGATCGTGGCCGTTGGCGGCGCGACTGCCGGCGGGTCGTGAACGTGGTCGTGCCCGAACGGCAGTGTGCCGTTCGGGTGAGGGCTCTTGGGTAGCCGGGTGGAGGCGGTCGGGTGGCTGGCTGCCTGTTGGTGGCTGCCTGGTGGGTCGGGTTGGTGGTTGAGGATGGGGAGGCGTGGGTCAGGGGATGCTGGTGAGGCGTGGCTGGAACGATGATGCGAGCGGTGTGGCCTCGGACCCCGGCTGGTCTGGGGGACTCGACGAGTCCAGGCGTGGTGGGTCTGTGCGGGGTGGTCGTGTGAGGTCGCGTCGGGGTGGGGCGAGGCGCAGGGTCCAGCCGTGGTGGCGGTGGCGCCAGGTGGTGGAGCCGTCGTCGCCTCGGGTGACGGTCCAGGTTTTGGAGGTCTTGTGGTTGTGCCAGCGGCGTCCGACGGGGTGGAGGTTGGTGACGTCGGTGGGCCCGTCGGGCCATTCGACGATGTGGTCGAGGTCGGCGCGGCGGCCCGGGCAGGACCCGTCGGGGTCGGTCACGGCGGTGTTGCGGGCCCAGATGGCCTGGCGCAGCCAGTCGGGCGGGATGCTGGGTGGCCCGGCCGACGCCGACGATCTGGCCGCAGTCGTCCAGGACGATGCCGCGCAGGTCGGCGCCGCGTTGGTCGACCAGCCGCTGCAGGGTGGCGGCGGAGACCTTCATCCGGCCGCCGGCCAGGGTGTGGAGCAGCCAGCCAGGCGTCCGGGTGGCGTCCAACAGCGCGTCGAGGTCGATGGTGGCCAGCACCATCGGTCGAGGGCGATTCGACGGTGGCCCGTCTTCGCCGCCGCCGGGCCTGGATGTGGCCAGGGCGTGTTCGCACAGGTCGACGAGTCGGGCGGCCATCCGGTCCCGTGTTCGCGGGTGTGGTCCCGGCGCTGGTCGTCGAGCGTGTCGAACAGGTCGTCGATGTCGTCGGGGTCGAGGCCGTCGAGCCCGTCGGGTGCCGGGGACGGTGGGGCGAGGGCGGCGTCGAGGGCTTCGGCGATGGTGGCGAAGGACACCGATCCGAACTCGCCATACATCGAGCCGCCACCGAACAGCCGTGGACTCAGCGACACGAACTCGGACTGGTCGGCGGCACGCTCGGCGTGTTCGAGCCGTGATGGTTGGGCGGCGTCGACCCACTGCCACACGTCGTCCACGATCGCGTCGGGTTCGAAGGTGGCCATGTCGATCATCGCCGTCGACACCAAGTCGTCGAGTTCGTCCAGCCGTGCGACGGGTATGCCGCGGGCGGCACGACAGATCGCGGCGACCTGGGGCCACGACAGCCACCGGTCACACAGCCCCACCAGCATCGACGGCATCCGTTGCAGCACGTCGAGTCGCACCGAGCAACGCGCGAGCGTCGGCACCGGGGATGCGGCACACGTGCTCGAGCCACACCTGCAGGGTCATCCCGCCAAGCCGGTCGTGCAGTCCGTCGGCATGGCGAAGGTCGACCAGCAGCGCCGCGGCCTGACCCATCATCCGGTCCCGGCCATCAAACAGCCCCGCCACCTCCCGCAGGCGACCACCGATGTGATCACGTGGGGCCGCGTGCACCGCCACCGCCGGGCCGACGGAAGGGGCCAGGTCTGACCGTCGCGATTCCGCTGGGGACCGGTCGTCCGGGTCGCGGTGGTTGCGGGAACTTGAATGCGTCGTCATGTTATGACGATACATCGCACCTGTGACAGCCCGAACCCCGAAATTGCGGCTGTGGACGACCACACAAGCTCGACCGGCACACACACGCCGTCGAGTGGTGGGTGGCCGGGAATGAGCCTCGCGTACTGTCGTCGCGCTGGCCGGTCAGGCCGTGGGTACGGCTCGGGATACGCCCAGGCCACCGATCGTGTCGGCGCCGTAGCGCTCGACCTCGGCATCCAGGTCCAGCGGGCGGATGGACGTACGTGCCTCGAGGACGTCGTCAGTCAACAGGTTGGCCGGCACCAGCCAGGACACCTCGAACTCGAGCCCGTCCGGATCCCGCGCATACAGCGCCTTGGTGGTCCCATGGTCGCTGGCGCCACCCAGGGCGCCGACCTCCGACAGGCGACTCGCAATTCGCTGGAGTTCGCCCAGGGTGTCGACCTCCCAGGCGAGGTGGTAGAGGCCGACGGTGCTGCGCCCGGCGCCCGAGGCACCGGCAGCGTCGCCGATCGCGAAGAGGCCGAGATCGTGGTCGTTGGTGGACCCTGCAGCCTGGAGGAAGGCCGCACCGGGCATGCCCATGACCTCCGTGAAGCCCAGCACCTCGGTGTAGAACGTGCGGCTGCGGTCGAGGTTGCGCACGTACAACACGGCATGGTTGAGGTTGGTGATGGGCACGATCGTCCTCCAAGTTCCGGGTTCGGCGAAACGTCGGAGTCAGTTGCCTTCATTCCCGACGGTGACCTCCACCTCCATGGTCGTCGGCCCCGGCCATCGTGACACCATCGCGAAGCGACTGCCACGGATCAGGGTGATGCGACACTCGATCGCGGCGCCGTCGTGGGCGCTGGTCCGAACGATGCGCAGCACGGCCTCGTCGTCGTCCAGTTCCAGCAGCTCGCGAAGATCGTCGTCGGGGACCAGGGGCGTGATCACCTCGCGACCCGAGGAAGGGATCACCCCGGCAAGCGTGCGGAGTTCGTCGTACAGCGCCGTGCGTGCGAAGTCGACGTCCATCAGGGGCTCGCCGACGGTCCACGGCAGCCATGCGGTGTCCAGCGCCAACGGCTCGCCGTCGACGCGTCGAAGCCGCTCGATGCGCAGGAGTTCGGCGTCCGGGGCCAGCCCGAGCCGCGCCGCCGCCTGGGGATCGCGGCACCGCTGCATCCCCAACAGGTCGGAGGTCTGGGTGGCGCCGGTGGCCTCCACCGCGCGGAACAGGCTGTAGACGGTGCCGGGCTCCTGGAGCAGACCCGGTCGGGCGACGGTCGACCCGCGACCGCGTTCCCGCTCGATGATCCCTCGGGCCGTGAGTCGTGCGACGGCCTCGCGCACCGTGTGGCGACTCACGCCGTAGTGTTCGCGCAATTCACGGTCGGTGGGAAACCGGTCCCGGATCTCACCCGAGGCCAGGCGTCGCTCGAGGTCCGTCAGCACCTGTTGCCACAACGGCTGGTCGCTGGTGTCGGGCAGTGCCGCGGCGGGCAGTGTCGCGGCGGGCAGTGCCGCGTCGGGCGCGGCCGGGGTGGTCGATGAGCTGCCTGTGGGGAGGTTCGCGGAACCGGGCTCGATGGACGAGCCCGTGGCCGGCGTGGGGGATGAGACCGTCGCGGGCGCCTCGGTGGTGGTGGAGTCGGGTGGTGTCATGGCGTCTCGGTCCTGCGGGCGGCGACGGCCGAGGTCGAACCTGCGGCAGCGCGCGTGGCGACGGGAATCTCGGGGCCGGCGTGCTCCGAGGGGCCGGCGCCGTCCTGGCCCGGCTCGTCCTGGGCTGGCTCGTCCTGGGTTGGGTCGTCCTGGGCTGGGTCATCCTGGCCTGGCTCGTCCTGTGTTGGGTCGCCCTGCGCTGCATGGCTGCGCAGGTCCAGGAATGCCACGACTGCGACGATCGCGATCGGGATCGCCGCCCATGCCAGCGCTGACCCCGGCAGCCATTGCGTCCAGGCGCTGGGGACCTGTTGGGCCAGGACGAGGATGGCTGCGGCCACCACGAACCAGCCGAAGCCGCGTCGCAGCCTGTCCGGATTGGTGCGATCGACCAGGCGCGTGCCGATGAAGCTGCCGCCGATCGCCGCCGCCGTGACGGCCAGGGCCAGCGGCCAGTCCAGGTCCACGGAGGCGAGGTAGCCGGCCAACCCGGCCGCCGACTTCATGGCGATGACCAGCAGCGACGTGCCGACCGCGACCGGCATGGACAACCCGCCCAGCAGCACCAGCGCGGGCACGACCAGGAAGCCGCCGCCGGCACCCACCAGCCCGGTGATCATGCCCACGACGACGCCGTCGATGATGATCCGCCCGGTGTGGCGGTGGCCGGGGTCGCCCGAGCCATCGTCGGCACGCACTGGCGTGGGGGCACGTCGGTCCCGCAGCATCGCCACGGCGGTGACGGCCATCATGATGCCGAAGGCGACCAGCAGCCAGTCACCCGGGATGAATTCGGCGACTCTGCCTCCCACGTATGCACCGGCCATGCCGGCGCCACCGAACACCAGGCCCGTGCGGATGTCGACGCGCCCTGCGCGCCAGTGCTGGATGGCCCCGACGGCAGCGGTCGATCCCACGACCAGCAGTGACGTGGCGATGGCGACCTTGGGGTCCATGTCGACCACGATCACCAGGATCGGGACCATGAGGATCGAGCCGCCACCTCCGAGCAGGCCGAGGGAGACCCCGACCAGCACCGACAGCAGGATGGCGACGAGCGTCATGCCGGCATCCCGCTGGGCACGCGATCACTTGGATCGTGGTCGCTGGGATCGTGGTCGCTGGGATCGTGGTCGCTGGGCTCGTGGTCGGACGACACGTGGCCGGATGCGACGTCGGATGAGGCAAGGCCGATGGACTCCGCGGTCTCGAAGTCGTCGTCGACGGCCACGACCTCGATGCCCTCACGGGCCAGCAGCGATGCCGCGACGCTGGCCCGATACCCGGCAGCACAGTGGACCCATGCGACCCGATCGCGCGGCACTTCCTCCATGCGGGCGGCCAGTTCCTGCAGCGGGATGTGCAGCGACCCGGGGATGAGGGCCTCCACTCGTTCGCTGGTGCGCCGCACGTCCAGGACCACGAAGCCGTCGGGGTCCTGTGCCATCACCGCGGCCAGTTCCGGGAAGTCCACGGTGCGGTGGCTGGCCAGCGCCCCGTCCGTCCAGTCAGTCGGGGAACCGATGCCGGCGGCGGCCGGACGGTCGATGCCGATGCGGACCAGTTCTCGTTGCGCGGCCGCCACCTCTTCGGCAGTCGTGCCCAGCAGTGTCAGGGGTGTGCCCCACGGGATGAGCCATCCCAGCCACGTGACGAAGTTGTCCTCCAGGCCGAAGTTGAGGGTGCCCGGGACATGGGTGGGTGCGTATGCCTCCCGACTGCGCAGGTCCACCACCCACTCGCCGGCCTCGATGCGCTGGCGCAACTCGGCCGCGTCGGCGAGCACGGGCAGGGACAGGTCGACGTCGCCGGGTCCGGCGCTGTTGGCCGGCGCCATGTGGACGTAGTAGGCCGGGTAGACGTCGAGTCCGTCGATCACGCTGGCGATGAATGCGTCACGGTCCTGGCTCAGCACCGGGTTGCCGATGGCCTCGGTGGCCAACGTCGACGATGCCGCCCCACTGGTCTCCGTGGCGGCGCAGAAGGATCCGAAACCGTGGGTGGGCAGCAGTGCCGTGGCGCCGGGCAGTTCCGCCGCCAGTCGCTGCGCCGATTCCCACTGGTGGGCGGCCAGGTCGTGGGCGTGCTCCATGCCCAGCAGGTCGGGCCGGCCGGTCGAGCCGTACAACAGTGAGCCGCCCGAGCACAGGACGGGGACTTCGCCGTCCACCTCGAAGGCATAGGCGAGGTGGGTGAAGGTGTGACCGGGCGTGGCCAGGACTCGAACGCGCATCGCCCCTGCCTCCAGCACGTCGCCGTCGCCGACACCCAGGCGCTCGTAGGCGACCTCGTCGGCCGCGTTCACCACGTACGGGACCCCCAGTCGCTGGGCCAGGGCGTACCCCCCGGTCACGTAGTCGTTGTGGATGTGGGTCTCGAGGACGTGGCTGATCGTGGCGCCGTGGTCGGCCACCACCTCCAGCACGCGGTCGATGTCGCGCTGGGGGTCGACCACGACGGCGATGCCGTCATGGATGACGACGTAGCTGCGATCGCCCAGTCCCGGAGTGGAGATCGTGACGGCGTCCATGCTGAGTCCTGGTGTCGGTGGTGTCCGGATGCGCGACGCCGTCGTGTGACGGGTCGTCGGAGGTGCCAACGAACGCCCGTCGCAGAATATGTCCGGACAATTCAGGTGGGGCGTTGGCGAGCGAAGGGCGCACGGAGCGCAGCGGTCACGCGGCGACGCGGCACCGTACGTCCACGGCCACCACGCCTTCGCCGCGGGGCCTGACGAACACCGGGTTGATGTCCAACTCCCGGATCTCGGGAAGATCCTCGACCATCGCGCCGACACGCAGGAGCAGGTCGCGCAGTGCCTCGATGTCGGCTGGCGGGCTGCCTCGGTATCCGTCCAGGAGCGGTCGCATGCGCAGCCCGTCGAGCATCTCGTCGACGTCACGGTCGGTCAGCGGCGTCACCCGAACCGACACGTCACGCACCAGTTCCACCAGCGTGCCGCCCAGTCCGGTGACGACCAGCGGCCCGAACTGCGGATCGTGGTTGACGCCCACGACCATCTCGATGCCCGCGGCCATCTCCTGGACCAGCCACGTCCCGGCGTGCTCGGCCACCCCGGCTGCCTCCAGCCGTGCAGTCAGTCGATCGACGGCAGCGGCAGCAGCGTCGGGCGAGTCCAGTCCCAGCTCGATGCCACCGACGTCGGTCTTGTGGATGGGGGCGGCCACCTTGAGGGCGACCTCGGCGCCGATGGCCCGCTGGGCTGCTGCGGCCTCCTCGCCAGACGTGACGATCTGGGAGCGGGCCAGGGGGATCCCGTAGGCGGCCAGCAGTTCCTGCGACGCCGACTGGGTCAGCCAGGTGCCACGCTCGCCTGTGTCACCGGCCGTGGTGATCGCCGACTCCACGATGGTGCGGGCGCGCTCCGCGTCGATCCCGTCGGGGCGCACCACCGATCCCAGCGGTCGCGATCGCCAGTGCGCATGGGCGGCCACGCGCCCCAGGGCCCGAGCGGCGTCCTCGGGGAAGCGGAAGTTCGGGATGCCGGCCTCGGCCAGTGCGGTTGGTCGGGTCCTGGTCGACATGAACACCGTCACGATCGGCACGGGGGCTGACATGGCCTCGCAGGCCGCGACCAACTCCCGGGCCACGTCCGCACCCGACGTCGTCCCGGTCTCGACGAAGATCATCAGGACGGCGTCGACTTCGCCGGACTCGGCGACCACCCGGGCCGCTCGTGCCATGCCGGGTGCGGTGGCCGACGCGACCAGGTCGACCGGGTTGGTGGTGCCGGCCTCGTCGGGCAGGAAGTCCTCGAGGCGTTCGCGCAGGTCGGCGGTGAAGGACGGCACCGACAGGCCGCTGGACTCGCAGGCGTCGGCCGCCAGGATGCCGGGCCCACCCGCATTGGTGACGATGCCGATGCCGTGGCCGGACGGCAGTGGCTGGGTTGCCAGGACGGCGGCCACGTCGAAGAGTTCCGCCAGGGTGTCGGTGCGAATGATGCCGGTCTGGTTGAACAGTGCCTCGACCGCGACGTCCCCGGTCGACACGGCGGCCGTGTGCGACGAAGCGGCGCGTTCCCCGGCACCGGTGCGGCCGGACTTGACGGCGACGATGGGCTTGGAGCGGCTGATGCGACGGGCGATGCGCGAGAACTTGCGAGGATTGCCGAACGATTCGAGGTAGAGCAGGATCACGTCCGTGTCGTCGTCCTCCTCCCAGTACAGCAACAGGTCGTTGCCCGAGATGTCGGCCTTGTTGCCCACCGACACGAACGTCGACAGGCCGAGCCCGAGTTCCTCGACATGCTCGATGACGGCCAGGCCGAGTGCCCCGGACTGGGATGACAGCGCGACGCGACCAGGTCGGGGGAAGGTCGACGAGAACGTGCCGTTGAGCCGCACGTCGGCGCCGGCGTTCATCACGCCCATGCAGTTGGGACCCACGATCCGCAGTCCGTGGCCGCGCGCGATGTCGATCAGTTCGTCCTGGCGGGTGCTGCCCGGGCCGCCGATCTCGGCGAACCCGGCAGACACGACGCAGACTGCCTTGACGCCCAGGCGGCCGGCCTCGTCGACGACCCCGGCCACTGCGTCGGCCGGGACGCACACGATCACCAGGTCCGGCGCGTCCGGCAGGTCCGACAGGCTCGGGTGGGCGCGGACCGACTGCACGACGTCGGCGGTGGCGTTGACCGGTTCGACGACGCCGTTGAAGCCACCGCGCAGGAGGTGGGCGAACACCATGCCGCCGATGGAGGTGACATCGCGGCTTGCGCCGACGACGGCGACCGACTTCGGGGAGAAGAAGCGGTTCAGCGAGTTGCGGGCAGCTTCGCGATCGGACTCGTCCACGGCTCGCAGGAAGGTCTCGGACAGCGACAGCGCCATGTCGGAGCGCACGTTGGACATCTCGCGTCGGTCGTCGTGTTCGAAGCCGATGTCACGCACCAGTCGGAGCATGCGGGAGTTCTCCGCGAGGATGTCACCGGTCAACGTGCGGATGCCGACCTCGTAGGCGACCTTGGCCACCTCTCGAACCAGCGCCGACCCGATGCCGCGGCCCTGTTGCTGGTCCTCCACCAGGGTGGCGAACTCGGCATGGTCTGGTTCGGGGCCACGGATCCACCGGGCCACGCCCAGGATGCGTTCGCGGTCGCGACCGGTCGTGGCGACCACGGCGAACTCGTCGTCGGGATCGAGGTGGGTGAAGCGCTTGACCGTTTCCGGCGTCATGTTGAAGTGGCCGTGGAAGCGCAGGCGCCGGGACTCCACGGAGGTGCGATCCCACATCGCGAGCAGGCGGTCGTCGTCGTCGGGGCGGATCTCGCGGATGCGCACCAGGGTCCCGTCGCGCAGGACGTGGTCGCGTGGTGTGAACGTGTGACGCACGAGCGCGTGTCCGAATCGTCGGGGCCGGTGCCAGCAAACCAATCGCGGGCCGCTCGCGCTCCCGGTTCGGGATCGCCGGGCACTGGCCGGAGTCCGGGGACCCTCCCCGGGCAACGCCGCATCCGGATGTAGCCTGCCAGCACGCCCTGCGGACGTCGCCCGACGGGACGAACCCCCACGCGACAACACGAGACAAGGTGGTCGATGGACGTCACCGTACGCGCCGCGTTGCGCTACGTGATCGAGTCCGTGGCCCTGGCCGTGGCGCTCGTCGGAGCCTTCGCCATCCGCTTCGAAGGTGCCATTCCGCCCGAGCGTGTCACCCAGATGGTCGTCGTGCTGCCCATCGTGGTCGTGGTCCAGGTGATCGCGCTCAACATCGCCGGCGTCGGGCGCCACTCGTGGCGCTACACCACCTTGCAGGACCTGGTCGACATCGTCGCGGCGCTGGCGGCGGTGGCGGTCTTGTTCATCGTGGTCCGTCTCGTCGTCGGCGGTGGCGCGGAACTTCCCTGGGGCGTGTTCGGGTTGCCATTCAGTGTCATCGCGGCTGACTGGGTCATGGCCGTGCTGGGCCTTGCCGGGTTGCGAGCCGTGCGGCGACTGCAGTCCGAGGGCAGTGAGGCGCGGGAGGTCGGGGCCAGGTCCTCGGCCAGACCCGTCAAGCGGGTCGTCCTGATCGGCGCGGGTCGGGCGGGGGTCCTGACCGTGCGCGAACTCAGGCGTCGGCCCCACATGGGCATGGAACCGGTCGCGTTCCTGGATGACGACCCCGCCAAGCGCGGGCGACGTGTCGCCGGTCTGGACGTGCTGGGATCGGTCGACGACATCGAGCGGGTGGTCCAGGATCTCGACGTCGAGTTGGCGGTCATCACCATCGCCCAGATCGGGCGTGGCGATCTCGAACGAATCATCGAACTGTGCAACCGTGCCGAGGTCGGCACCAAGATCGTGCCGGGGTTGTACGAGATCGTGAGCGGGTCGGTCTCGATCTCGCGCATCCGCGACGTCGACATGTCCGACCTGTTGGGTCGTCCGGTCGTCGAACTCGACGACCGCCCGACCCTGGACCTGGTGGCCGGGCGCGTGGTGATGGTCACCGGTGCCGGCGGGTCGATCGGGGCCGAGTTGGTACGCCAACTCGTGCCGTTGGGCCCGGGACACCTGGTGATGGTCGACCAGTCCGAGCCAGCCCTGTGGTCCATCGATCGTGAGGTGGAGGCAGCCCATCCCGGCATCGCTCGAACGGCGGTGATCGCCGACGTGTGCGACGTCAAGCGCATGCGGCGGATCTACGAGCAACTGCGACCCGACGTCGTCGTGCACGCAGCCGCGCACAAGCATGTCCCCATGATGGAGGTGAACCCGGGGGAGGCGATCAAGAACAACGTCGGTGGGACGCGGCTGGTGCTGGACCTTGCCATGGAGCACGGCGTCGATCGCTTCATCATGGTCTCGACCGACAAGGCGGTCAATCCGACGTCCGTGATGGGCGCGACCAAGCGGTTGGCCGAGCGCTACGTCCAGCACGCGGCCCGTGCGACCGGCTTCCACGCAGCCTCGGTGCGCTTCGGCAACGTGCTCGGATCCACCGGCAGTGTCGTGCCGATCTTCCAGCAGCAGGTGGCGGATGGCGGACCGGTCACCGTGACGCACCCGGAGATGCAGCGCTACTTCATGACGATTCCGGAGGCGGCGCAGTTGATCCTGCAGGCGGCCGCGATCAGCACCCCCGGTGAAGTGCTGGTGTTGGACATGGGCGATCCGGTGCGCATCGTGGACCTCGCCGAATCGGTCATCAGGTTGTCGGGCCTGGAACCCGACATCGACATCCCCATCGTGTTCACCGGGATGCGGCCGGGCGAGAAACTGTTCGAGGAACTGGCGTTGGACGAGGAGCACGCCACGCGCACCCGACACCCCAAGATCTGGATCGGCTCGGTGCCGGATCCGGAGTGGCCGGATGCCGACAGCGACCTGGACAGCCTGGTCGCGATCGCCGACGAACTGTCGGCGACGCAGGTGCGCGATCGCGTGCGGCAACTCGTGCCGGAGTTCCTGGAGGAGGACCGGGAGGGCCCGGCCAACGAGGACGTCGACGAGATGACGGGTGGCCCGCGGCGGCGACGGACTGCCTTGCGAGTGGTGACCGATGCAACCGCTGCCGAGGTGACCGGTGCCGGCATGCCACAGGTGCGGGACGGGGATCCGCCTGATGTGACGGACCCGCCGCGACCGGTGCCCCCGGCGGGCGACGATCCCGTCCGCCGCCTGGGTGGCCGGTGACTGCCGGCGACGCGGACGCGATGCCCCCGCTGCGCATCCACCTGTCACCGCCGGACGTCGGTGCCACCGAGCGGGCGCTGCTGCTGGACGCCTTCGATTCCAACTGGATCGCTCCGCTGGGCCCGCACGTCGATGGCTTCGAGGTCGAGTTGGCCCAGTGGCTGGAGGACGCCGGTCCAGCGGGTGCGGGTGACCGCTGGCATGCCGTGGCACTGTCGTCGGGGACCGCGGCGCTGCACCTGGCCCTGTTGGACCTCGGCATCGGGGCCGGCGACGAGGTCATCACGTCGACCTTCACCTTCGCGGCCACGGCCAACGCGATCACCTACACGGGTGCCACGCCGATCTTCGTCGACGTCGATCGTGCCACGTGGCAGCTGGACGTCGCCCTGGTCGCCGAGGTCGTGGCCGACCGCGTCGCAGCGGGGCGGCCACCCGCCGCGGTCGTGTCGGTCGACCTCTACGGCATTCCGGCGGACCATGAGGCGTTGCGAGCCGTTTGCACACCCCACGGGATCCCGGTGATCGAGGATGCCGCCGAGGCGCTCGGGACGGTGGTGGCGGGACGGGCTGCGGGCACACTGGCCGACATCGGTGTGTTCAGCTTCAACGGCAACAAGATCATCACCACCTCGGGTGGCGGCATGCTGGTCACGCGGGACCCGGACCAGGCTGCCCGCATCCGGTTCCTCGCCACGCAGGCCCGCGATCCCGCGCCGCACTACCAGCACTCCGTGATCGGCCACAACTACCGGCTGTCGAACCTGCTTGCCGCCGTCGGCCGTGGCCAGTTGGCGTCACTGGACGACAAGGTCGATCGTCGACAGCACGTCAACGCCCGGCATCGTGCCAACCTCGCTGCCGCGCCGGGTGTCGAATTCCTGACGGCGGCCTCCGACGTGTCGTGGAACTCGTGGTTGACCTGCCTGTTGGTCGATCCGGAGGCCTTCGGGGTCGACCGGGAGCGCATCCGCACCGACCTGCGTGCCCGGGGGATCGAGGCGCGGCCGTTGTGGAAGCCGATGCACCAGCAACCGGTGTTCGCCGACGCGCCGATCCTGGACCGGGGAGTTGCCGGCGACCTGTTCGCCCACGGCCTGTGCCTGCCGTCGGGCTCGGCCCTGACCGACCAGCAGGTCGACGAGATCGACGCACTGGTGCTGGCCAGCGCCGGCACTGCCTGACGGCGGCCCCGTCAGGACCTGCCGATGCGGGCGCGGCGGTGCTGGAGTCGTTCGTGGACATCCAGCAGGGCCGCACGTTGGCGGCTCCATGACCATGTCGATGCCACACGCTCGCGCAGGCCCGCTCGATCCTGGTCGTCGGGAGGGTCGCTGAGTCGTCGTCGGATCAGGGCGGCGAGGGCCGTGGCGTCACCGGGCGCGACGAACCTGACGTGGTCGATGTCGGCGAACAGTCGCCGCCAGAGTGGGAAGTCCGACGCGATCACGTCCAACCCGGCCGCCAGGTACTCGTAGACCTTGGTCGGTTGGGCACGCTCGTAGTTCGGCGTGCGGTCGAGGACGGCAAGCCCGATGGACGAGGACAGCAACAGGTCCCACACCTGTGCTCGTGGCATCCACCCAAGGAACTCGACGTCCAGGCCCGCGGCCTGCTGGCGCGCCCGCTCCTCGACCTCGGGCGATGGGAACGGGCCCCCGACGACGAGGCGGAAGGGATCCTCCCGGCTGGCCCGAACGGCATCGATCATGGTGAACAGGCCGCGAGCCGCAGTCACACCACCCACGTAGACGACCTGGCGGGGATGTCGGGGAGGTGCGTTTGCCGGCATCTCCGACAGGTCGGGGTGGTTCTCGACCAACGTGACGTTGGACACACCCCGGTCCATGAGCCGCTGCGCCAGGTCGGGGTCTGCGACGACGACCTCGTCGACCAGGCGTGGCAGGGCCAGTTCGACGCCCCGGACCAGGGCCTGGACGGCAGGTCGCAGCGGCGACGGGATCCAGTCCTTGAGCAGGACCTGGGCCGCGAGGTCCTCGTGCAGGTCGAACACCACACCACGGCCCATGGCACGCAGGACCAGCGCAGTCGGCAGCAGTTCCGGGTCATGGAGGTGGACGACGTCGGCGTCGGTGGCGATCGTGGCCTGCAGTGCCTGCCACTGGATCCGGGTCATCCGGTCGAGGCGTCCGTCGGGGCGGTCCACGCCAACCACGGCAATGGACTCGCCGTCCAGCGCCGTCGGTGGCGGCGGGTCGGTGGTCACGTATGCGACGTCGTGGCCGGCGGCGGCCAGCGCGATGGCGGTGCGTCGCAGCACCCGCGTGTCCTGGCCGTTGTGGACCGTGGACACCACTGCGACGCTGCCGCGCCCGCGTCGGGACGCGCCGTGGGGGTCGTTGGGTGGTCGAGTCGACCCCGGTGAGCCGGTGGCCGCGGGCGTGCTCACGGCGACTCCTTGCGGGTCAGCGCCTGCACCAGCGCCGTTCGGATGACCGCGTACTTGTGGTCCCAGTTGTACTCGTCGGCGACGCGTCGTCGCGCTGCCGTCGATGCCCGGTCGAGCGCCCCCGGCGTGGTCAGCCACATGGCCAGTTGGTGGGCCGCCGCAGGGACGTCACGGGGCAACGCGATGCCGGCACCGTGCTGGTCGAGTTCCTGGGCCAGCCAGCCGCCGTTGTTCGTCACCGCCGGGACCCCCATGGCCCAGGCGTCGAAGACCTTGTTCGGGCTGTTGGTGGTCAGGCTGGGGCGATCGGCGAAGGTCGAGAACGCCACGTCGACGTGGGCCATGACCTCGAACAGCGAACCCTTGGGCATGCATGTCGAACAGGGCGATCCGTGCCCGCACCGCGGGTGGGGTGGCGGCGATCGCGGCCCGGATGCGGTCCACCTCACTGCCGGTGCCCACGATCGCCACGCGCAGGTCGACGGCCGCATCGACGGCGGCGATGAGGTCGACCAGCCAGGTCACGTCGTTGGCACGGCCCAGTGTCCCCGCGTACAGGCCGGCGAACCGGGCCCCGGCGAGGAAGTCGATGATCGCCCGTGCCGACGCGGTGCTCGTGGCGTCGGCACGGGCCCCGTCGTGAGGGGCGGCCTCTCGACCCCTGTCATCGAGAGCCCCATCGGGGGCCACGGCGGCCACGGCGGCCGGAGCAGCCGCATTGTGCGCGACGGTCACTCGCGTCGGGTCGACGCCGCGCGCCACCACCAGGTCGCGCATGCCCTCGGACAGCGTGATGACCTGGATCGCGTTCGCGTAGCCGGTGTCGGCCAGCCAGTGGGCGGCCCGTTGCTGCCACGGCTCGTCGAGCGCGCCCATCTCGATGGCTGCCTGGGGCCAGACGTCGCGAACCTCGAACGCGAACGGCGTGCCGCGCAACCAGGACCGTGCCAACGCCGGCCCCAGCACGGTCAGGGGAGTCGAGGTCGCATAGACCAGGTCGACCTCGCCCAGCAACGCGAGCATGGCCTGCTTGGTCGCCTGGGCCGCGAACTCGACCTTGCGTCGCGTGAAGCCCATGTCGTTGGCGTACCCGGAGCGGGTCAGGACCACCTCCACCCCACCCAGGTGGTCGGCAGGGATGTCGGCCAGCGTCAGTCCGGCCTGGCGCAGGAACGCGTCGGTCGACAGCAGCGTGACCTGGTGGCCGTCGGCGGCCAGTCGGCGTGCCAGTTCCAGCGGCCGCGACGACCCGGCCGTGTACGGCGGTGCCATGAAGTGGCCGGCGAGGTAGAGGATGCGAGGTGCCAGGTCGACCAGGCGGGGGCCATCGGCGCCGACGTCTGCCACGCTGTGCTCCTCGTTGGGTCGATGCCGGACGGGTGCCGTCGCGGTGGGGGTCGCGGGTGATGGTAGGGCCGACCACGGGCCCGGCGTAGGCTCGTGGCCAGCAGTGGCCGCAGGTCCCGTCCGGACGGTCGCCACCCGGCCGTCGCGCCCGAAACGTGGCGTGGTCCGGGCCGTGACCGCAGCATGCCGTGTGGACGTCAGCGTGGAGGAGTGACATGGAAGCCGACCAGGCACGGTCGAGGCCGCCGCTCGTGGTGGTCGGTGCCGGTGGGCTCGGCCGTGAGACCGTGGCCTGGGCACGCCGGGCCGGCTTCGACGTCGTGGGGCTCCTGGACGAGGATGCGGCCCGGCATGGTGGGCTGGTCGGCGACACACGGGTGCTCGGGGGCCTGTCGTGGCTGGACGGTGCCAACGCCGCCGAGTTCGTCGACGGGATTGCCTGCGTCGTGGCCATCGGGTCTCCGCGCGGGCGCCGGGCGATGGTGACGGCCCTGGCGGAGCTCGGCCACACCACGAGCTCGGTCATCGATCCGGCCGCCGTGGTCGGCGAGCGGGTGCAGATCGGGCATGGGTCGGTGCTGGGTCCCGGTGCCACCGTCTCCGTGGACGCCCGGGTCGGGACCGACGTCGTGTTGAGCGTCAACTGCAGCGTGCACCACGACGACGTGGTCGGGGACCACGTGTTCATCGGGCCGGGGGTCCAACTCTCCGGCAACGTGACCGTCGCCGACGGCGCGTGGGTGGGCATCGGCGCGAGCGTCGTCCAGGGCGTGACCATCGGGGCCGGCACCGTCGTCGGCGCCGGTGCCGTGGTCATCGAGGACCTGCCGGCAGACGTCACCGCGGTCGGTGTCCCGGCCAGGATCACGTCCCGGCATGACGAGCCATGGTGAGCGGGTCGCGTCCGGGCAAGCGCATCTTCGACGTCGCCTGCGCCGCCGTGGGGTTGGTGCTGCTGTCGCCCGTGGTCGCGACCGTGGCAGGGGCCGTCCGCTGGCGGTTGGGCAGCCCGGTGTTGTTCCGGCAGGTCCGTCCGGGCCTGCACGGGGAGCCCTTCGAACTGGTGAAGTTCCGGACCATGACCGACGCGCGGGGGCCAGACGGCGAGCTGCTCCCCGACGCGGAGCGGCTGCCAGCCTTCGGCGCGTTCCTGCGATCGACGTCCCTGGACGAGTTGCCGGAACTGTGGAACGTCGTGCGGGGGGACATGTCGTTCGTGGGTCCGCGCCCGTTGCTGACCGAGTACCTCGACCACTACTCGCCCGAGCAGGCCCGTCGCCACGAGGTTCGTCCCGGCATCACCGGCTGGGCGCAGGTCAATGGCCGCAACGCCCTGACGTGGCGGGAACGCCTGGCCATGGATGTCTGGTACGTCGACCACCAGTCGTGGCGGCTGGACCTTCGCATCCTGGCGCGGACCGTCGTGTCGGTCGTGCGCCGTGACGGCATCACCGGGGAGGGCGAGGCCACCGTGGGCCGCTTCACTGGCTCGAACTGAGCCGGTCGCGGGCCGAATCCGAGCAGGCGGGGTTGCCGCACGGTCACCGGGCCGGGATCCCGCATGGGGGCTGGCGGTCGTCGGGCGGCGTGGTCAGTGGGTGCGGCGGTTGCGATGCCATGCGACCTGGTGGGCCAGGCCGGTGGCGACGTCGGTGGTGGGTCGCCATGCGAGCACCTCGGTCGCGTGTTGGGTTGCGCCGCCGGTGCGTTCGACGTCGCCAGCCTGGGTGGGGTGGCGGTCGAGTTGGACGGGACTGCCGACGAGTGCCTCCACGGTCTCGATGACCCACGACAGCGAGCACGACCCACCGCCGGAGAGATTGAGCACGACGCCCGGTTCGATGTCGGGGTGGCGTGCGGCAAGGACGTTGGCCTCGACGATGTCGTCGACGTAGGTGAAGTCGCGGATCTGGCTGCCGTCGCCGAACAGGGGGAAGGATGTGCCGTCGATCGCGGCCTCGATCAGGCGGTGCATTGCCATGTCGGGTCGTTGGCGGGGTCCGAACACGGTGAAGTAGCGCAGCGACACCGTGCTGAGACCGAAGTTGCGTGCGTACACGCCACACAGGTGCTCGGCTGCGAGCTTGGTGACGCCGTAGGGGCTGCGAGGGGCTGGCAGCGCAGTTTCATGGGTGGGGAACGTGGTTGCGTCGCCGTAGACGGATGAGCTCGAGGCGTACACGAACCGTTTGACGTCGTTGTCCAGGCATGCCTGGAGCAGGCGTTGGGTGGCGGTGACGTTGTCGTGGACGTAGGTGGCGAACAGGTCCCACGAGGCACGGACGCCGGGTTGGCCGGCCTGGTGGAACACGACGTCCACGTCTGCCAGCAACGGGTCGAGGTCCACGTCGACCAGGTCGGCGTCGACCAGTCGGAATCGTGGGTGTGTCAGGGCTGCCGCCAGGTTGGCGTGCTTGTCGTCGTGGTCGTAGTAGTCGGTGAAGGAGTCGATGCCGACCACGTCGTCGCCGTCGCGCAGGAGGCGGTCGACCAACGTGCTTCCGATGAATCCGGCGCATCCGGTCACGAGCGTCGTCATGTCGAGCCCGCCTGGGTCGTTGGGCCCGGATGGCCGTGCGCATGGGCGGGTGTGAGCAGGTTGGCGAGGAAGGAGCCGCCGACGGCCGCCACCACGACCATCGTCAACGCAACGGGCAAGGACGTGGCATCGGCGACCGCCCCGATGGCAGGAGGCACCGCCAGGAACCCGACCCGGGCCAGCCACGTGACGATCGTGATCCCGTCGCCACTGCGCACGCCCGGGATCTCGGCCGAGGCGGCCACGCCAAGTGGATAGATCGTCGACACGCCCAGCCCGGACATGGCGAACCCGGCGATGACACCGACCAGGGACGACGACAGCACGACCACGGTGATGCCGGCAGCCGACAACAACAGGCCCACCCGGGCCACCTGCGACGGCCCGAACCGGTCCACGACGCGGTCTCCGAATATCCGCCCCACGAACATCAGGCTCTGGCTCGCCACGAAGCCCAGGCCCAGCGTGGCCGCAGGGGCGCTGACGACCTCCTTGAGGTAGACGCCCGACCACGTGCCGGCGGTGTCCTCCAGTGCGGTGGACGCCATCATGATCACGCCAAGTCCCAGCAGGACGAGTGGCGCCACCCGCCATGCGCCGACCAGGCCGTCGCCGTTGCCGCCCGTGGCCTCGGTGGCTCGCTCGGTGTTCTCGGCGCCCGGGAGCAGCCAGCCACTGGTGGCCAGTGCCACACCTGCGACCACCACGGCCACGACGGTCAGGTGGACGGGGCGCGCCACCCCGGCCCCGATGGCGAAGGAGGCGACCAGCCCGCCAGCCACGGCGCCGGCACTCCACAGTGCATGGAAACTGTTGATGATGCTGCGCCCGTAGCGACGCTGCACCCGCAGACCGTGGGCGTTCATCGCGGCGTCCATGATGGCATCGGCCGACCCCATGCCGACCATGGCGAGCGCCAGGGTCCACGGGCTGGGGGCCAGCGCGATGATCGGCAGCATCGCGGCCATGACCACGGCCCAGACGGTGGAGGTCCTGGCCGACCCGAAGCGTGCGATGAGTGGTCCCGACGCCGTGCCGAACGCCAGCGCCCCGAATGCGAAGCCGGCCACGGCGATGCCGAGCACCGTGTTGGTCATCCCGAGGTCTTCCTTGATCACCGGGTACCACGGGATCAGGTTGGCCAGCGCCACGCCGTTGACGACGAACAGGATGGCCACCGCGACCCGAGCCCGGCGCACGGCGGGGTCGATGGGTGAAGGTGTCGGTCGGGTGTCGGGAGTGGCAGACATGCGCGCCAGTTGACCACATGAACACTCGGGCTGTTGCGGCTACACCTGACCGAGACGACCAGGCCGGAGCAGGCTGATGCGGACGCCACCGGTGACCGACACGACGCTCCCGGTCCCGACAGCGCAGCAGGAGGCAAGTCGATGAGCACCCACGTGGCCTTCCTCCGAGCCATCAACGTCGGTGGTCGCCGCGTGCGCGGTGCTGACCTCGAGGCCGCATTCGACGCCATCGGGCTGGCCGCGCCCCACAGCTACCAGGCCAGCGGGAACGTGGCCTTCGACGCCGACCCCGGCGCTGACCCGGCCGGGTTGCAGGCACGGATCGAGGAGGGACTGCGGGCTGCGTTCGACTTCGACGTCCCGACGATGGTGCGAACCGGTGCCGAGGTGGCCGCAGCCGCCGCGCTGGCGCCGTTCAGTGCCCACCAGGTTGCGGCCAGTCGCGGCAAGGTGCAGGTGTCGCTGCTGATGGAGGAGCCCGAGCCGGCAGCCGTCGAGGAGGTGCTGGCGATGGCGACGGAGGATGACCGTCTGCACGTGGAGGGACGCGAGCTGTACTGGTTGCCGTCGGGCGGCTTCTCGGACACGGAGTTGGACCACCTGGCCATCGAGCGACTGCTGGGCATGCAGACCCGGCGCACCCAGGGGACCCTGCAGCGCATGGTCGCCAGGTTCGACCTCGCTGGCTGAGCGGTTCGCGTTGCCGCTGGGCCGACCACGCCGTACCCTCATCGTTCGCCGTCGACGAGACGGTGCCATTGGAGGGTTCGCCTAGTCCGGCCTATGGCGCACGGCTGGAATCCGTGTTGACCCGCAAGGGTCTCGAGGGTTCAAATCCCTCACCCTCCGCCACAGCGGAAACTGCAGCAGCTCGGCAGTGGAGCCGCCACACAACACGACGCCCCCGGCCGAATCGGTCGGGGGCGTCCTCGTGGGCGGCGCCTGGCCGAGTCGGGCCACGAGCATGGGGACCCGAGCCTTGCGACCGCGTCGATGACCACGGGCGTCAGGGATTCGGGGTGTGGCGGCCCGTCGTCGGTGGGGGCCGGGTCGGCGACACCACCGCCGTCGAAGCCGCAGCCGACCCAGTTGGGTTCGGCGCGGGGGACGTCTCGCTCGGAGAGGAGGTTGCCGGCCGCGGCGCCGACCGGGAACTCGGCACCTGCTCGTCGTGGCCCGGCCTTGCGGCCAGCAGCGCCCACATGATGCAGGCGACGTCGACGACCTCCTGGAGTCCGGCCCCAACCACCGCCGGGATGAGTCCGAAGGCGGCCGTCACCATCAGCACCACGGACAGGGACACACCCAGCCAGATCGCCTGCAGGGCAACCTGCGTGGTGCGAGCACCGATCGCGACCGCCGTTGCCACGCGCTGCACGTCGTCCACCATGATCACCACGTCCGCTGACTCGCTCGATGCCGTCGAACCCCGCGCGCCCATGGCCACACCGACATCGGCAACCGCGAGCGCGGGCGCGTCGTTGACCCCGTCGCCCACCATCATGACGGGCCGGTGCGGCAGGGCGGTGATGACATCGACCTTGTCGCCGGGGAGGCAGTTGGCATGCACCTGGTCCACGCCGACAACGTCGGCCACCTGTCGTGCGGTGCGTTCCCCGTCACCGGTCAGCATGACCAGGTGGTCCACACCCTGGCGGCGCAACTGGGCCAGGGTCGCGGTCGCCTCGGCACGCACCTCGTCGCCCAGGATGACGGAACCGACCCAGGATCCCTCCACGGCCACGTGCACCGACATCTCGCCGGCTTCGAGTTCGGGTCGCTCGAATCCTCCCACCAGGTCGCTGATCCAACCGGCCTTCCCGACGCTGACCCGCCGTCCCCCGACGGTTGCCGTGATGCCGTGGGCCACAACCTCGTGGGCATCCTGTCCGGCCTGCACCGGCAGGCTGCGGTCCTCGGCGGCGCGCACGATCGACGTGGCCAGGGCATGTCCGGAGTACTGCTCGACGCTGGCGGCGAGCCCCAACAGGACACCGGCGCGGTCGAGCCCGCCCGAGTCCCAGACGTCCGCGGCGTCATCGGAGCCCGAAGATCCACCATCACCATCACCACCTCCGCGCGCTCCGCCCAGGAGTGCCCCGACCGCCGCGACGTCATCGCCGACGACCACCCGGGTGACGGTCGGGTTGCCCTGCGTCAGCGTGCCGGTCTTGTCGAAGGCAACAGTCGCCAGCCGCGACAGTCGCTCCAGGGTGCCGCCGTCCTTGACGATGATGCCGTTGCGCGACGACCGGCTCATGCCGGCCAGGAACGCGACCGGGGCGGCGATCAGCAGCGGGCATGGTGTTGCCACCACCAGCACTTCGGCCACGCGGTGGGAGTCACCAGACACCCACCACGCCAGGCCGGCGATGGCGATCGCGAACAGCGTGAACGGAACGGCGATCCGGTCGGCCAGTCGCACCATCGGGGCCTTGGAGTCGGCGGCGGCCCGGACCAGTGCCACGATGTGCTGGTACTGGCTGTCCGCGGCCAGGGTGGTTGCCCGCATCGCAACGGCATCAGCACCGTTGACCGCCCCCGACAGCAGGTCGTCGCCCGCGCTGCGCTCCACCGGCAGCGACTCGCCCGTCAACTGGGATTCGTCGAGCACCGCCACGGGGTCGAGCAGGACGCCGTCGACCGGGACGACCTCACCGGGGCGGACCACGACGGTGTCACCGATCGCGACGTCGTCGATGTCGACATCGACCAGGTCGCCGTCGTCGGTGCGGACGTGGGCGATGCGAGGGGCCCGGTCGAGCAGCGCGTGCAGTTCCCGTCGGGCTCGCCCGGACGCGTAGTCCTCGAGCGCCTCGCCGCCAGTCAGCATCAGGACGACGATCCAGGCCGCGACGAACTCACCGACCGCGATCGTGGCCGTGATGGCCATGACCGCGAGGATGTCGATCCCCATCGTGCCGGTACGAATGTCGGCGACCATGCGGCGGCCCTCGCGCAGGACCATGACCACCGCCAGGCTCCCCAGCAGCCAGGACACGGCGGTGGGACGGCCTGCCAGGTGCAGCACGAGGGCACCGACGCCGACGCCGACGGTTGCGACGAGGGCGCGATCGAGCCGGCCGATTCGTTCCATCCTGCTGGTGTATTCGATCGTGGCGCAAGTTTCCACGTAGGCAAGGCTTGCCTCACCCAGGGCGGTGGTGCCCGTGTGCAGGCAATGACCGGTCGGTCAGGCCCCGGAGTCACGCGCGCCGGAGCCTGGCGGGGGAGCCTGGCGGGGGAGCCTGGCGGGGGTCCGCCGCTCAGCGCCTGATCTGGGCCAGGTCACGGACGGCGCCGCGGTCGGCGGAGGTCACCAGCGCCGCGTAGGCCTGCAGGGCCGTCGACACCTGCCGATCGCGATCGTGTGGCGTCCATGCATCCGCGCCGCGGGCCTCCTCGGTTTCGCGACGTGTGGCCAGTTCCTCGTCCGAGATCCGCAGGTTGATCGTGCGATTCGGGATGTCGATGTCGATGGTGTCGCCGTCCTCGATCAAGGCGATGGCGCCACCTGCGGCGGCCTCGGGGGACGCATGCCCGATGCACAACCCCGAGGTCCCGCCCGAGAAGCGGCCATCGGTGACCAGGGCGCATTCGGCACCCAGGCCACGGGACTTGATGTAGGTGGTCGGGTAGAGCATCTCCTGCATGCCCGGCCCCCCCTTGGGCCCCTCGTAGCGGATGATGACCACGTCGCCGGCGCTGACCCGGTCCGGGTTCAGCACGCCGGCCATGGCGTCCTCCTGGGATTCGAAGATCCGCGCCGTTCCGCTGAAGGTCAGGATCGACTCGTCGACGCCCGCGGTCTTGACGATGCAGCCGTCCTCGGCGATGTTGCCGTACAGCACGGCCAGGCCACCGTCGGGGCTGTAGGCGTGTTCGACGGAGCGGATGCAGCCCGACTCACGATCGAGGTCCAGGGAGTCCCAGCGGGTGGACTGACTGAACGCCTGCTGGGTGGGGATGCCTGCCGGCCCGGCCAGGAAGAACGCCCGCGCCTCGTCGGTGGCGGTGTCACGGGCCACGTCCCACTGGTCCAGCGCTGCGCCCAGGGTGTCGGAGTGCACGGTCGGGGCGGAGCTGTCGATCAGCCCACCGCGGTCGAGTTCGCCCAGGATCGCCATGATCCCGCCGGCGCGGTGCACGTCCTCCATGTGGTATTCCTGCGAGCTCGGCGCCACCTTGCAGATGTTGGGCATGTGCCGACTGATCTCGTCGATGTCGGCGAGCGTGAAGTCGTGACCGGCCTCCTCGGCCGCCGCCAGGATGTGCAGGACGGTGTTGGTCGACCCGCCCATGGCGATGTCCAGCGCCATGGCATTGGCGAAGGCGGTCGGCGAGGCGATGCTGCGGGGCAGGACCGACTCGTCGTCCTTCTCGTAGTAGCGCCGGGCCAGGTCGACGATCCGGCGCCCTGCCTCCAGGAACAAGCGCTCGCGGTCGGTGTGGGTGGCCAGCGTCGAGCCATTGCCGGGCAGCGACAACCCCAGCGCCTCGGTCAGGCAGTTCATCGAGTTGGCGGTGAACATGCCCGAGCAGGACCCGCACGTCGGGCATGCGGCCTGTTCGATGTGCAGGACCTGTTCGTCGGAGATGCGCGAGTCGCCAGCCTGCATCATGGCGTCCACCAGGTCGAGCTTGACGTCCTTGCCTGCCAGCGAGGTCTTGCCGGCCTCCATCGGGCCCCCGGAGACGAACACGACGGGGAGGTTGAGACGCAGCGCGGCATTGAGCATGCCCGGGGTGATCTTGTCGCAGTTGGAGATGCAGACCAGGGCATCCGCCTTGTGGGCGGTGACCATGTACTCGACCGAGTCGGCGATCAGGTCGCGTGAGGGCAGGGAGTACAACATGCCGGAGTGCCCCATGGCGATGCCGTCGTCGACGGCGATCGTGTTGAACTCCTTGGCGACGCCACCGGACCGCTCGATCTCACGAGCCACGAGTTGGCCCATGTCCTTGAGGTGGACGTGGCCGGGCACGAACTGGGTGAACGAGTTCGCCACGGCGATGATGGGCTTGCCGAAGTCGTCGTCGGTCATGCCGGTGGCCCGCCACAGCGCCCGCGCACCGGCCATGTTGCGACCGTGGGTGGTGGTTCGAGAGCGATATTCGGGCATTGCGGCACTCCTTGCAGGGTGATCCGAGTCTACGACCTGTGGCCAGAGCCCGACATCCCCGGACCGCAGGCAGCCTCGGCACCGGGAACACGGGCGCCTGGACGTCGAGGCTGGTAGATCTGGTGGCAGCTGGCGGGCTGTCACCTGCCAATCCCGGCCACGATGCCCGCACGACTGACCCACATCGCCGAATCCCTGGGGGAACGATGCCAGACGTCACCACACACTCGCATGTGCCACTGCCCGATCGCCTGATCGACCGGGTGGCCACCGCTGCGGCGCGCACCTACCTCAAGATCCCCGACATCGCCGGTGAGTCGCAGACCGCCGATCACGAGGGTGAGATCGAGGTCCACGCCGTGGAGTGGGGCTTCGAGGTGGCGGCCTCCACGGCAGCCGGCCGCGGGCGACGTCGCAGCGCACCCGTGGCCACCGACGTCGTGGTCACCCTGGCCACCGACGCCAGCGTCCCCCACCTGGTCCTGGCCATGCTGCAGGGCAAGTCCCTCGAGGAGGTCGAGTTCTCGTGGGTGGTGGCGGGTGGCGACCACCGGGCCGAACGGCAGCGCCTCACGCTGCAGCGGGTCGTGCTGACCTCCGTGCAGTTGGCGTCGGCAGGCTCGCTGCCCGCCGTGCAGGTCGCGTTCGCGTACGAGTCGTTCACCCTTCGCTACGTGGAACAGGCCGACGACGGCAGCACGGGCACCGAACACGAAGTCGAGTTCGACCTCGCCGCCAGGGTCTGACCACGCCCACCGCCATGGCTCGTCAACGCCAGGGCTGGCCGTGGGCGTGGGGCCGGCCCGCCGTCGCAGCCATGCGAGCGAGCCGTTACAGTGGTGCATCACGCGCCGGACCGAGGTCCCGTGCGGGATGTGGTTGCCGCCGGTGACGTCCTCCGGTGAACCGGGTCAGGGCCGGAAGGCAGCAGCCCTAAGCCGTTCTCGGGCGGGTACCGATCTCGGTGACCACATCTCGGACTGGATCGCCGCCCGGCGCGTGTGCCGTGTCAGCCGGTGCGCGTCGACGCGCAATCCCCCTGCGCCCACGACCGTTGGGTCACGACCTCGGCGATGGGCGGGTGGTCGAGATCAACCGGTGGACGACATGTCCCGAAGCTGGCGTTCGATCGCGTCGAGCCGGCGTTCCATCACCATGATGGCGAACAGCAGGTCCTGGTTCTCCACGGTCATCGGCCCCCGTGCGGCCGATCTGCCCAGCAGGCGTCGCTTGGCCCGAACCAGGAACCCGGCCCGCTTCTTGACCTGTTGACCGGCGAACTTCGTCGCGATGCGCGAGGTTTCCCGCACGCCGGCGGTCTCGAGGTGGTGCCTGGCCTTCTGCACCAGCGTCCGGTCGACGCTGCGATGACCAAGCAGCGTGTCGAAGGTTGCGAAGTCGTCCGTGGTGACTGCCGCGACCAGGGCCCGCGTGCTGGAGCCCTTGTTGGCCTCGTCCAGAGCCCGGGCGATCACGGTGTCGTCGTGCTGGGCGAAGACGTGGCGCAGGATGTCGAACAGTTGGGGACGAAGCTCCGGGGGGGTTCGTCGCGAGATCCACTCCATCTGGGAGATGGCCCAGCCCAGGAGGTTGGGGGCGTACTCGGCCTCGTGGCCGTTGGCACGCAGCCACTCCAGGATGGTGTCGTGGTGCTGGAAGATGCGGAACAGGCGCTCGTCGGCCGTCGCCATGGTCTGTCCGGCACGGGCCACGCGGTGCTGGCACAGGACCTCGGGCACCACGGCGATGCGGGATGCGGTGAGGACGCTGAACCAGTGGAAGGGGTTGTCCTCGTAGAAGTAGTCCCCGACCGGGAAGCGGATGGCGTGTTCCTCGAGCATCGAGCGCCGGTACAGCTTGCGCCACGGGACCGCGATGAAGCGCAGGATCTGCTTGCGACGTGCGACGTCCAGGTCGTATGCCGGTGCAGTCAGCGCGCTCCAACGATGTGCGTCGGCCGGCTCCGACAGGGACTCGTCCTCGTCGTCGAGCAACACGTACTGACACATCGCAAGGTCGGCGTCGTTGGCGACGCCTGCCTCCAGGAGGCGCTCGAACATGTGGGGGTCGTAGACGTCGTCACCGTCCGCGAATCCGACCCAGTCGCCCGTCGCCCGGTCCATGCCCGCGTTGGCGGCCGAAGCGACACCCCCGATCGTGTTCTCCTCCATCAGTACCGGGACGATGCGGGAATCCGACGCTGCGTAGCGGGAGATGATGTCGGGAGTCGAGTCGGTCGATCCATCGTCGACCACGATGATCTCGATGTCCTCGAGCGTCTGGCCGACGATGCCGTCGAGGCACTGCTCGATGTAGGACTCGATGTTGTAACTGGTGACGATGACGGAGACGCGCGGCATTGGCGACGTCCTTTCAGGCCAGGGCCTTGTCGATGATGGCGTCCGCGAGGCTGGGGTCGCGCTTCATCCGCATGCGGGCGAAGTCGGCGAGGTTGGCACGCAGCAGGTGGTCCTGGAGACGCTGGTTGAACTCCTGGCGGTGCTCGGGGGCGATGCGGCTGCCAGCCCAGCCCGCCACGCGGATGACCGTCGACCAGTAGTGGTGCGAGTAGCGATTGCGGCGCTCGGGACGCTGCTCGAGCAGGTCGTAGGTCTCGTCCAGCGCATCGAACAGTGACAGCCGGACGCGGGAGTGCTCGTTGGTGAGGTTGGTGCCACCGGCGTCGACGATGTGCGTGCACACCTCGGTGTTGACCAACAGCACGCGTCGGGCGAACAGCAGGGTGTGCCAGTGGCCCAGGATGTCGTTGTGGACCGGCGTGCTTCCGAAGCGCAGCCCCGTTTCGTGGTACCGCGCCGTGCGCAGGACCTTGTTCCACGGGTAGGCCGAGAATCCCAGGAGGCGTGGCATCTCGTCGAGGGTGCCCAGCCGCTGGGTTGCCGACCCCATGTACTTCTGCCAGGTGGAGATGTCGAAGGTGTTCATGTCGGCATGGGTCGTGAGGCCGCTGCGAAGGTAGTGGTAGGGCATCATCGCGACGTCTGCACCGCTGGCGTCAAGCGCCTCCACTGCCCGCAGCAGCGCGGCCGGGTGCACGATGTCGTCGGCGTCGAAGAACAGGGTGTAGCGACCCTCGGCGTGCCCGAACCCGGTGTTGCGGGCCACCCCAGCACCCTTGTTCGTGACATGGTGGTGGGCCTGCACCATCGGATGCGCGCCCAGCCGTTCGACGAGGTCAGCACTGCCGTCTCTGGAGGCATCGTCGACCAGGATCACCTGCACCGACAGGTTCGGTGTCGCGAGGAAGTCGTCGACGATGCCGGGCAACGTCGACTCCGCGTTGTGGACCGGGATGATCACGCTGACGTCGGGCCTTGCCGCCACGTCGGAGGAGGGCCGGGAGCCAGTCGTCGTCGGGGGCCCCAGGTCGATGACCTCGATGGCGGGGTCGTCCATGATGGCGGCCCGGTCACGTTCGTAGGCGCTGTACAGGGCGTTGGACGCGTCGACGTTCCACGGTCGGAACGGGGGGTGGTCAGCACCGCTGGGCAACCGTCGAACGGCCTGGTGCACGTCCTCGCGGGCCACCTGGCGGGTTTCGTTGATGGTGTGGAGCCGGTCGACGGCATCCTGGGAGAAGCCGACCCGTTCATCGCCACTGACGAGGCTGAAGTCCTGGGGATCCATGCCGGTGACCTCGGCGAGCAGGCGCGCCTCGTTGCCGCGCATCTGTTCGTGGAAGTACACCTTGACGGGCACGTCCGGGAACGCGGCCATCAGGTCTCGAAGCAGGTCGTGCCAGTTGAGCCGGGCGAAGCCCTCGGAGCCCCTGAAGGAGTGCTGCAGCCACGCGTCCCAGGTCTTGTACGGGGTCGACTTGAGCGTTTCGGTGTACAGCGAGGCCAGGTAGGTGTCGTACCTGCGAACCCCGAACACGATCTGGTCGACCGGCAGGTCAAGGTGGTCCCGGATGGCCGCGACCCGCGCAGCCGCGTCGGGGAAGAACCCCGCTGCGCTCAGGCCATGCTGGACGTAGCCGGGGATGTTCTCGTCGAAGACCAGTTTGGTCGGCTCGTCACCGTCGAACTCGTTGGGGGCGGGCTCGTCATCGGGGTCCTGGTCCAGGAGCGGACGCGTGTACTTGCGGCGGAACTCGTCGAGTTCCATGTAGAACACACCGCTGGCGGCCAGCTCGGTCTGGGACTGGTCGAGGGTCTTCTGGAGGAACGTGGTGGCGGTCTTGTGCGCGCCGAGCCAGTAGATGGACGTCATGGGTTGCTTCTTCTGGGCGGGTTGGGGAGTCTAGCGCTGGCGAAATGGCGGACCGCGGCCCATGCAAGGGGTCGCCGACGAGTCGTCGTGCTCAGCTGGGATCGACGAAGAACGCCGGGATGGGCTCCGAGGCAGCGATCGAGTCGAGGATGCCCTGGGCGGCCGTGAGCGCCTCGTCGATGGTCCGATCCATGTCCAGGTAGCGATACGTGCCCAGGCGACCCACGAAGGTGACGTCGTCCTGCTGACGTGCCCGCTCCAGGTACGTGCCCAGCAGTTCCTTGTCGTCCACCAGGCGGATGGGGTAGTACGGGATGTCGTCGGGCTCGGCTGCTCGGCTGTACTCGTGGAAGATGATCGTGCGCTCGTGGTCCTCCCACGGGGAGAAGTGCTTGTGTTCGGTGATCCTGGTGTGGGGCACCTCGATCTCACCGTAGTTCATGACCTGGATGCCCTGGTAGTCGCCGTCGTGGCGTTCGGGCACGAAGTCCAGCGTGCGGTAGCCCAGGCGTCCGAGTTCGTAGTCGAACCATCCGTCGAGCGGGCCCGACCACACGACGTGGTCGTAGTCGTCGGCGGTGGTGCGGTCGAAGGTCGTGTCCAGGTGCACGGTGATGTTGTCGTGGTCGAGGATCTGCTCGACGATGCGGGTGTATCCGTCGCGCGGGATGGCGATGTGCGGGTGGCTGAAGTAGGTGTCGTCGTAGTTGAAGCGCACCGGCAGTCGCTTGAGGATGGAGGCGGGCAACTGGGTGGGCTCGACGCCCCACTGCTTGCGCGTGTAGCCGTAGAAGAAGAGCTCGTAGAGCCGTCGGCCGACGAACTTGAGGGCCTGGTCCTCGAACGTCTGGGGATCCTCGATGTCCGATTCGGCCTGGGACTCGATGAACGCCGCTGCCTCGTCGGGCCCCATGGCCGCTTCGTACACCTGGTTGATGGTGTGGAGGTTGATCGGCAGGCTGTAGACCCGGCCGTCGACGGTGGTGCGCACGCTGTGGCGGTAGGGCATCATCTCGGCGTAGCGGTTGACGTACTCCCACACACGCTCGATGTCGGTGTGGAAGATGTGGGGCCCGTACTGGTGGACCATGACCCCGGTCTCGTCGTCCCTGACGGTGTGGCAGTTGCCGGCGACGTGGTCGCGTTGGTCCACGACGGTCACGACATGGCCGGCCTCGGCCAACTCGCGCCCGATGACGGCACCGGAGAACCCAGCGCCCACGATTCCGAAGTGCATCCCGCTTCCCGTTCGTCTTCGACGCAGCGACCGTACTGCTCGCCTCGAGCCGCGGCAGCCTCGGGCAACCGTCCAACGGCCATGTCGATCGACGTGGTGTCGCGGCACGTGCGGCAGCGTCGGGGCGGGTCGACTGTCGGGGTGGGCGCCTATCATCGGGGGTCGAGCCCTCGGACGAAACCCGGCCCCTCCTCGGCCGGTCGTGGCCGACGCCGTCGAAGGACGCCAGGTGGCATACGTCTCGCTGTATCGCAAGTACCGACCCCAGACCTTTGCCGAGATCGTGGGTCAGGACCACGTGACGCGGTCGTTGATCAATGCCCTGTCCGAGGACCGCCTCCACCACGCCTACCTGTTCACCGGTCCCCGCGGCACCGGCAAGACCTCCACCGCCCGCATCCTCGCCAAGTCGGTCAACTGCGTCGACGGGCCCACACCGACCCCGTGCAACCAGTGTGACCAGTGCGTCGCGATCACCCAGGGCACGTCGGTCGACGTGATCGAGTTGGACATGGCGTCGCACGGCGGTGTCGACGACGCCCGGGAACTGCGCGATCGCGCCCGGTTCTCACCGGCATCGGCGCGGCGCAAGGTCTACATCCTCGACGAGGTCCACATGGCCTCGAACGCCGCGTTCAACGCGTTGCTGAAGCTGATCGAGGAACCGCCCGACCACGTGCTGTTCGCGATGGCGACCACCGACCCGCAGAAGGTGTTGCCGACGATCATGTCCCGGGTCCAGCGACTGGACCTGCGACGCGTGGGCGCGGCCGATGTCGCCGGCCGAGTCAACGACCTGGTCGAGCGCGAGGGCGGCACCATCGACCAGGCCGCGGTCGACGCGGTGGTGCGCGCCGGGGACGGGTCGCTGCGGGACACCGAGTCGGTGCTGGAGCAGGTGTTGTCGTATGCGCGACCAGGGCATCGTCACCGGCGCCGATGTCGAGGAAGTCCTGGGCCAGACGCCCTTCGAGTCGACCGCGGCAGTGGTCGATGCCATGGTGGCAGGCGACCTCGTGGCCGGGTTCGCGACGGTCCAGGAGTTGCTGGATCGCGGCACGGACCTGCGCGTGTTCGCAACCGACCTGGTGCGCCACGTTCGTGACCTGTTGGTCCTGGTCGTGGCACCGGACCGGGTGGACCTGGTGGACGCGACCCAGGAGCGCCGGGACCTGCTGTCCCGCCAGTCGGCGGGCATGTCCACCGAGGTCCTCACGAGCGCACTCCAGTCACTGGGGGCCGCCCTGGATGCCATGCGCAAGGGCGAGGGAGCCCGCCTGGCGGTCGAACTGGCGATCGCCACGGTGGTCGCCGACAACGGTGGCGTGCAGCGCGCCGCCACGTTGCCGATGGCGACGGCACCGGCCGCCGCGACCGAGACCGTGCCGGCCGCCACGACCAATGACGGGCCCGAGACCACCCCGGAGCAGCATCGACGAAGGATCCGGCCGACACCGGATCGGCTGCGGCCATCGACGATGCGTCCGACGTGGGTGACGCCACGACGGTCGAGGCCCCCGCAGCCGTCGATGGCGGCACCGACGACGCGCTGGCCGCCGACCCGGGGGGCCTGGACGACGTGCCGGACGCGGCCGATGGTGCCGCCGAGCCGGAGCCCGACGAGGTTGCGGATGACCAGGGTGACGCAGCCGCATCGAGTGCTGACGCCTCGGCGGCAGCGGCTGCCCAGGCGGACGAACCCGTCGCCGGGTCGCACCCGGACCACGTGGCGCCCAACGACCTTGCTGCCCGTGCGGCGGCACGGGGCAAGCAGGTGGCGCGCGAGGGCATGCCGCAGCCGACCACCCACCGGCCCGACGGCCCCGCGGTCGAGCGAGACCTGCCGCCCGATCCTGACGAGGTGGCCCAACTCGAAGTGATCCAGTCGCGGTGGGCGGCGGTCCTCGAACTCGTTCGGGCGGACAACGTCAAGGCCGAGGCCATGCTGGACAAGGCGAAGCCCACCCGCCTGCGTCGCCGCGTGCTGTGCCTGTCCTATCCCCAGTCACACTCGTTCCACGCCCGGTCCGTGGCCAGCCAGGAGTTCGACTCGGTCCTGGTGCCCGCCATCGAGCGCAACTGCGATGTCGCCGTCCGCATCGAGGTCGAGATCGACGGCGTACCGGTGGGAGGTGGTGGCCCAAAACCCGCTGAGCCGGCGACGGGGACGTCGCCGGCCGCCCTGGCCGCTGCGCGTGCCGCGGGCACGACGGGGGACGGCGCCAGCCCTGCCACGTCAGCCACCACCGACGGCGACCACGCCTCGTCGAGTTCCGTGGGGGGGTCGTCGAGCTCCCGGCGGGCAACCGAGGATGGCGGCAGCTCGACACCCGTCGAGCGCAATCCCATGGCAGACCTCGACCCCGCGACGGCCATGGATCGCGCCGCGGCCTCGCTGGTCGATCAACTCGGCGCCACCGAGGTCGAGCCGGACACCCCTGCTCACTAGCCTCGCCATCGTGACGTCGATGGCCGATGCCACTGGCTCCACCTCCATCCCGACAGGCTGACGATGCTCTATGAAGGTGCCGTGCAGGACCTGATCGACGAATTGGGCCGACTTCCCGGGGTCGGGCCCAAGTCCGCGCAGCGCATCGCCTTCCACCTGCTGCAGGTCGAGCCCAGTGAAGCCCGCCGGTTGTCGGAAGCCATCACCACCGTCAAGGACACCATCAGGTTCTGCCAACGGTGCTTCAACATCTCGGAGGCCCAGGAGTGCCGCATCTGCCGTGACAGCCGTCGGGACCCCAGCCTGCTGTGCGTCGTCGAGGAACCACGTGACGTGATCGCGATCGAGCGCACCCAGGAATTCCGGGGCCGCTACCACGTGCTGGGCGGGGCCATCTCCCCGATCGACGGCATCGGCCCTGACGACCTCCATGTGCGCGAACTCATCACGCGACTCGATGACGAGGACGTCTCCGAGATCATCCTCGCCATGAACCCCAACGTCGAGGGGGAGGCCACCGCCTCGTACGTGTCGCGACTGGTGGCACCCCTGGGCGTGACGGTCACCCGCCTCGCATCCGGGCTGCCGGTGGGCGGCGACCTCGACTATGCCGACGAGGTCACCCTGGCCCGGTCCTTCGCCGGTCGCCGCAGCGTGGACTGACGGACCCGGAGGTTCCATGGACACACCGCAGACCGACAGCCGCGACACGCCGGACCCCCAGGCCCATGACGGTGAGGCCCACGGAGGGCCGATGACCCAGCGGCTCAACTGGCTGCGTGCGGGAGTCCTGGGTGCCAACGACGGCATCGTCTCGACCGCTGGCCTGGTCGTGGGCGTGGCAGGCGCCTCGTCGTCGCGAGCGGCCCTGTTCATCGCGGGCATGGCGGGACTGGTCGCCGGTGCCCTGTCCATGGCCGGTGGCGAGTACGTGTCGGTGTCGAGCCAGCGGGACTCCGAGGAGGCGCTGCTGGCCAAGGAGCGTCGCGAACTGGCCGAGATGCCGGAGGAGGAACTGGTGGAACTGGCCGGCCTGTACCGACAACGCGGTCTGTCCGAGGACCTCGCGATGCAGGTCGCGGAGCAGTTGACCGAGCAGGACGCGCTGGCCGCCCACGCCGAGATCGAGTTGGGCATCCACCTCGACGGCCTCGTGTCGCCCACTGCCGCAGCGGTGTCGTCGTTCATCGCCTTCGCCCTGGGTGCCGTGCTGCCGTTGGTTGCCATCGTGGTGCCGCCGGCAGCCACGCGCGTGCCGATCACCATGGCAGCCGTGACCGTCGCGCTCGTGGCGACGGGCATCATCAGCGCCAGGTTGGGCGAGGCGCCTGCGGGACCGGCCGTGCGCCGCAACGTCGTGGTCGGGGTGGCCGCCATGGGTCTCACCTGGATCGTGGGAACCCTGCTGGGCGACGTCGGTCCCATGGCAGCCGGTGTCACGATCCCGCCGATCGGGGGCTGAGGGCCGGGTGCCCCGAGGCGTGGTCACACGCCGGGTCGGTTAGCCTGTGCCCTTCGCCGTCGACGGTGCGCGACACGGTCGGGTGGCACCCACGCGCGGCTCACCCGCAAAGGACATTTCCGTGGCGATCGTCGTCCAGAAGTACGGCGGCACCTCGGTCGGAGACGTGACTCGCATGAAGCGCGTCGCCGACCGCGTGGCCCAGACCCATCGTGAGGGCAACCAGACCGTGGTCGTGGTGTCGGCCATGGGCGACTTCACCGACGAACTGCTGACGATGGCCGAGAAGATGTCGTCGCTGCCGCCCGGTCGCGAACTGGACATGCTGTTGACGGCCGGCGAGCGGATCTCGATGGCGCTGTTGGCCATGGCGCTGGACACCCTGGACGTGCCCGCCAAGTCGTTCACCGGGTCCCAGGCCGGCATCATCACCGACGGCTTCCACGGCAAGGCCCGCATCCGCGAGATCACCCCGGGGCGGATCACCGCCGCGCTCGACGAGGGCAATGTCGTCATCGTGGCCGGATTCCAGGGTGTCAGCCACGACACCAAGGACGTCACCACGCTCGGCCGCGGTGGCTCGGACACGACCGCGGTGGCACTGGCGGCTGCGCTGGGTGCCGACGTGTGCGAGATCTACACCGATGTCGACGGGGTCTACACCGCCGACCCGCGCATCGTGCCCAACGCCCGGAAGTTGGACCGCGTCACGTTCGAGGAGATGCTGGAACTGTCGGCGCAGGGCGCCGGGGTCCTCCAGACCCGGTCCGTCGAGTTCGGCCGCAACCACGGTGTCAAGATCCACGTGCGCTCGTCGTTCAGCTACCAACAGGGCACCTGGGTCCTGCCCGAGGAGGACATCATGGAAAACGTCATCATCTCCGGCGTCGCGCACGACACCGACGATGCGAAGGTGACGGTGCAGCAGGTCCCCGACGAGCCGGGCGTCGCCGCGAAACTGTTCTCGGCCCTGGCCGACGCCAACATCAACCTCGACATGATCGTGCAGAACGTGTCGGCGGCCGGCGCCACCGACATCTCCTTCACGGTGCCGCGAGGCGAGGCTCAGCCGCAGCCATGCGCTCCTGGCCGACCTGGCCGCGAGCATCGGCGCAGTCGGCGTCGAACTGGACGAAAAGGTCGCGAAGGTGTCGCTGGTCGGGGCCGGCATGAAGACCCATCCGGGGATCGCCGCGCGCATGTTCCAGGCGCTGTCGGCGGCCGGCATCAACATCGAGATGATCTCCACGTCGACCATCAGGATCTCGGTGGTCGTCGCGGACTCGGATGTCATCGCGGCCGTGCGGGCGGTCCACGACGAGTTCGGCCTGGGCGCCGCACCCGGTCGAGGTCGGCCTGACCCGGCACCGGCACGGCGCGATTGCGGCCCCATCCCGGCGGCGCGTTGGCATCCTGGTGGTGGGCATGGCACGATGGGGCTTCGACCGCACGCCATCTCCAAGGTCCATCGCCATGTCCTCCCATCGCGTTGCCATCGTCGGCGCCACCGGTGCCGTCGGCGAAGAGATCCGTCGCCAACTCGACCGTCGGGGCTTCCCGCTCGACGGTGATCCCGTGTTCATCGCCTCCGAGCGATCTGCCGGTCGTCGCCTGCCCTTCAAGGACGGCGAGATCGAGGTCAGGGCGCTGGGTCCGGACGTGTTCGACGACGTCGACATCGCCTTGTTCTCCGCCGGTGCCGGGACGCTCGCGCGAATTCGCCCCGATCGCCGTTGCCGCCGGCGCCACGGTCGTCGACAACTCCTCGGCCTTCCGCCAGGACGACGACGTGCCGCTGGTCGTCTCGGAGGTCAATCCCGGCGACATCGCGCGACCGCCCACGGGGCATCATCGCCAACCCGAACTGCACCACGATGGTGCTGATGGTGGCGGCCAAGCCACTCCACGACGCCTTCGGCCTGCGCGAGATGGTCGCGACGTCGTACCAGGCGGCCGGCGGCGCCGGCCAGGCCGGCATCACCGAGGTGATCGAGCAGACCCGCAAGCTCGTCGACGACGTCGACCGGCTGCGGTCGGCGGGCATCGATGCGGAACGCGGCGGTCTCGGCCGAGGTCTTCTCGAAGGCCATCGCCTTCAACGTGCTGGCCCACTGCGGCAACTTCGCGCGATGCCCGACACACCGACGAGGAGTGGAAGCTCGTCAACGAGTCACGCAAGATCCTGTCGATCGCGTCGCTGAAGGTGTCGCCGACATGTGTGCGTGTCCCGGTGGTGGTCGGTCACGCCATCAATGCCCGGCTGACCTTCCGCGACGAGGTGTCCCGCGCCGCGGCCGTCGAGGTGTTGGAGTCGGCACCCGGCCTGGTGATCGAGGACGGCACGGGTCTGGACGGCGAGGAACTCGCCTACCCGACGCCATTGGGGTCAGCGGGCCGCGACGAGGTGCTGGTCGGCCGTATTCGCGAGGACCTGGCCGATCCCCGCAGCCTGAACCTGTTCGTGGTCGGCGACAACCTGCTCAAGGGCGCGGCCCTCAATGCCGTCCAGTTGGCCGAGTTGGTCGCTGCCGAGCGCGCCTGACCGTCCCGCCGGTTCAGGGAACCAGGTACAGCTGCACCTCCACCGTGGCGGTGCCCGAGACGCTGACGACGGCGGGGGCCGAGGGTGGCTCGATCCCGTAGTCGGACAGGCTGACGTCGAAGCTGGTCGTCACGACCAGCTGCGTCCTCGTCGACCAGGGCTGCCTGCAGCGGCACCGTCACGGCGTTCGTGATCCCGTTGACCGTCAGGTCGCCGGTTGCCTGGGCGGTGATGGCCTCGCCGATGGGCGGGACGCCGTCCAACTCGATCGGTTCGGTCAACTCGAAGGTCGCCGTCGGGTTGAGGTCGACGTGCAGCGCGCGTTGGATGGCGCCGTCGCGGCGGGGTCGGTCGGAGGCCAGCGCGACCAGGTTCGCCGTCAGCGTGGCCTCGGTGAGGGTGGTGTCGGCCAGGGTCGCGGTCCCCGTGACCTCGGGCGTGCGGGCCACGGCGGTGGCGGCGCCGATGCTCGCCAACTCCTCGTCGATGCGGAATCCGACGAAGGTGCCGGCCGGGGCTTCGAAGTCGTACGTCGACTGCGGTCCGTGCTGACAGTCCACTCCTGGGCCTCGAGGGCCGCGCCCTGGGTGGTCGGTTCAGTGGCGTCGCCGGAATCGGTCGACGCGACGGCGGACGCGGCAGTCGTAGTCGCGCCCCCGCTCGTGGTCGATGGCGCCGTACGCCGACGCCGTCGCGGCCTCCAGGGCGGAGGCGATGTCGACCTCGGCGGGAGCCGGCCGGATGAACCACCACGCCAGCGCCACGACCAGGACGACTCCGCACCCGGCGGCGACCAGCATCAGTCGCTTCGAGTTCATCGGGGTGCTCCTGGTGGGCTGGCGGTTGGTTTCTGGCACGGCACGGCCGCGTCGTGTTCCCCCTGCCCGTGCCCCGATCGAGGGGACGCGCACCCGCCAGTTGTACCCGCAAACACTTGGGCTGTCGCATCGAGAGGCCCGCCACCCGGCGCCGTGGCATCGAGGCGCCCGCACCCGGCGCCGTCCCACTGCGACGTCGGTCACCCAGCGGCGTGGCATCGCGGTGCGGGGCAGGTGCCGTCAGTTCGCAGCACGTGCGCGATCAGCGAATGGGTTCGGCCTTGAGCGCTGCGCGCCATGTCAGGCGACCACCTGCCAGGATCGCTGCCGAGTACAACCGGCCCGCCAATCGCACGATCACGATCAGGCCGATCGTGGTGGACAGGAAGCCGAGCCCGGCCTGCCACATCGGCATGCCGGCTCCCACCCGAACCGGCACGGCGAACGGCGCGCTGAACGGGATGTAGGTCAGGATCTGGGCGAACAGTCCGTCGGGGTTGGGCACGACCCCGATCAGGACAGCCATGTAGACGGCGGCCGACACGAAGCCGATCGGTGCCGCCGCCGACTGGGCTTCCTCCGCGCTGCTGGCCAGCGCCCCGGCCACGGCGTAGATCGACGCGTACAGGCCGAAGCCGACCAGGAACATCGGGATGCTCACGGCCATTACGGCCAACGTGGTTGGCGGGAAGTCCACGTTGCCGACCAGCAGGCTCGCGACCAGTGCCGACCCGGCGTAGAGGATGAGTTGGGCGACCGACAGCGCCGTCATGGCGATGAGTTTGCCACTGAGCAACTGCCAGGGGCGCAGCGTGCCCAACAGGACCTCCACGACGCGACTGGACTTCTCCTCGACGGTGGTGGTGAGGATGCTTGCCCCGTTGATCTGCAGGGTGAGGAAGAGCAGCACCGTCACGACGAAGCCCACGCCGAACTGCTGCTCGAGCTGGTTGGAGTCCTTGCCGTCCGGCGTGGTGATCTCGATCTCGGGCAGGGCCGACGCCTGCTGCAGGTCCGCGGGGTCCACCTGCGCGTCGGCCAGGAATGCCACCAGGGTGGCGGCCTGCAGCGACTGCGCCACCAACTGCTCGAGTTGGACGTTCGGTTCCGCCACCAGCAGGGTGTCCTCGTCCAGCACCACACCGTCCAGGTCACCGCTGGCGACGGCGTCCTCGCCCTGTGCCGGCGTGGTCACGTCCACGACATCGACACTGTCGATCTCCATGGCCTGGGCCGTGCTCGCGACTGCTTCGTCGAACCCGGCGGGCAGACTCGCGTCGGCGGCCACGCCCAGGGTCACCTCGACGGGTTCGTCGTCACCCCCCAGCAGGGATGGCACCACGATGAGCCCCACGATCACCAGCAGGCTGATGACCGTCGTCACCAGGAACGCCCGGTTGCCGAGACGATCGCGCAGTTCACGCATCGCCACGAGTCGGATGAGTGCCCGGGATGTCACGACGCCACCACCGGCGACGATGCCTGTTCGGCGTCCTCGGCCGCACGCGCCTCGGCGTCGGCCAGCGAGATCCCGACGACGTCGCGGAACACCTGCGACAGTGACGCCGGTTCGAACGAGAAGCGTTCGACGGTGCCGTGCATGCCCAGCGCTGCCACGACCGCAGCCGGGTCGGTGCGTGCCGGCACGCTCAGGCGGGCGAGCCCGTCGCGGGTCGTGCCGACGTGGTGGTCGATCGGTCCGTCGGGTCCGGGCAGGGCCACGTGCGATGGCGCCTCCGCTGCTGCCAGTCGGAAGGTCACCGACGAGGTGCCGGTCGAGGATCGGACGTCGTCGAGTGATCCGGCGAGGCGATCGCGTCCACCGGCGATGATCACGACGTCGTCCACGAGGTCCTCGACCAGGTCGAGTTGGTGACTGGAGAACACCACGGCCGCACCGGCGGCGGCGCGTCGAAGCAGCACCTCGCTCATCGCCGTGACGCCCAGTGGATCGAGTCCCGAGAACGGCTCGTCCAGGACCAACAGGTCGGGGTCGTGCACCAGTGCGGCGGCCAACTGCACGCGCTGCTGGTTGCCGTGGGAGAGGTCGTTGACGACATCGTCGGCACGGTCGCCCAGGCCCAGACGCTCCAGCCACGCGGTCGCCGCGGTCGCCGCGGCTCCGGCCTCCATGCCGTGCAACTGCCCCAGGAAGGACAACTGCCGACCGGCCGGCATGCGCCCGTACAGGCCGCGCTGTTCGGGCATGTAGCCAAATCGCAGGCGCCCCTGGGCGGTGACGCGCGCACCCTCCCAGGTGACCTCGCCTTCATCCAGGTCGACCAGCCCGAACACCGAGCGCATCGATGTCGTCTTGCCGGCGCCGTTGGGTCCCAGGAAGCCCAGGATCCGACCGCGAGGAGCAGACAGGGAGAGGCCATCCAGGGCCGTGACGTCGCCGTAGCGCTTGGACAGCTCGTGCAGTGTGAGCAATGCGGCCCCCGGCCGAAGTGGAGGCCCGATGATAGGGGCATCCGTTGCGGCCCGGTCGTCACGTGCCGACGTGTACCGGGTCCTCCTCGGTGGACGCGGGGTCGTCGCCCACGACGCCGCGACCGCCGGTGGGGTCGGCACGTCGGGCGGCCAGGTAGGCGACGCTGCCCAGGGCGGTCACGGCAGCACAGACGAGCATGGCCGCGGACACCGACAGGAGGTCGGCAACGGCCCCGATCGCGATGCCCGCCACCGAGAATGCCGCGAAGGCGACCATCGAGTTCAGCGACAGGGCGGTGGTCCGGTGGGCCGCGTCGACCTGGCGATGGACCAGGTTGAGGTGGACGGGACCGGACGCGCCGTGCACGAGGTAGGTGGCGAGGAAGGCGGCGATGACGCCGGGCACTCCCGCGACCAGGCCCATGGCGACGATGAAGGCGGCCTGCACCAGTCGCAGCAGGGCGCCGGTGCGATACGGGCCAAGTCGCCGCGACAGGCGTACGACCAGGAACGCCCCGGCACCGGATGCCGCCCATGCTGCCGCACCGACCGGACCGAGCAGCGCCGCCGCCGCATCCGTGCTGTCCACCAGGTCGGCCAGCCGGACCGGGAACAGGTTTTCGAAGGCGACCATCCCGACCGACCAGGTTGCCTCGACCGCCAACAGCAGGACCAGGACGCGGCCGGCGCGGACCAGCGACACGGTCTCGGCGATGACCGACGGCACGGCACGCACCGAGGCGGCCAGCGCCTCGGGCCCCAGCGGCGGGCGCGTCTCGTTCATGAGCAGGGTCAGTGACAGGATCTGGACCAGCACCAGGAGGATGGACACGGCCATGACGACGGCCATCGGGTCGAGGCTGGGGATCGGGTCCCATGCCATGATGCCGCCGGCCGCCAGGCTGCCCGTGGCGATGGCGAGACCGGTCACGGTGCCGGCCTTGCCGAGTCCCGCCTCGACATCGGCATGCAGGTCGATGGCGTGCATGGCGTCGACGTACCACGCGCCCAGGGGGCCACTCTCGAGCGCTCGATAGATCCCCATGGCGACGGACGCGATCGCGACCACGGTCCATGACGGGCGCGCGGGCGAGGCTGCGACGGTGAACAGCAGCCCCTTGGCGACCAACAGGAACCCGCAGGCCGCCAGCAGCACCCGGCGTCGCCCCAGCGCATCGGCCAGGCCGCCAGTGGGCAGTTCGAGCGCGAAGGTTGTCCCGGCCATGATGGTGCCCACGATGCCGAACTCGGTGAGGCTGAACCCGCGACCGGTGAACAACAACACCATGATCGGGATGAGCAGGCCGGTGGGCAGCCAGCGCAGCCCGTCGAGCACGAGGTAGCGCCGGGTCGTGGCCTGGACGGTGGTGGGGGCGGAGACGCGCATCATGGCTGCGGGTTCCCGGACGGGAAGGTGTGGTGGATGATGGTGACGCGGTGCACGTCGACGTCTTCGGGATCCAACGCGTCGCCGCTTGCGCGAAAGCGTTCGATGAGCGCCTCGAGTTCGGTGTTGAACTCGGTCAGCAACGCCGGGTCGGCCATCAGGAAGGCGTCTCCGTTGGACGCTGCGGTGCGCCATCGGGCCGGCCATTCGTGGCGCTGCTCGTACCACTCGGCGACCCACTGGGTGTAGATGCGGTGGTAGTGGCGCAGCAGCCAGTCAGCGGCGTGCTTGTCCTCGGGGTTGTCCTCGAACGCGGCCTCGGACCACGAGTGGCCGCGCTGGGCAGCCTTCCACCAGCGCTCCCGACCGGTGCCTCGATCGGGATCGTCCACGACCATGCCCACGTCCGCCAGTGCCCGGAGGTGGTAGCTGGTCTGGCCGGAGTTGGTGCCGAGCCTGGTCGCCAGGATGGAGGCGGTGGCGGGGCCCTCGAGTCGCAACGACCCCACGATGCGGCTGCGCGTGGGGTGGGCGAGCGTGCGCAACTTGGCGCTGTCGAGTTCGACGACGTCGAGATCCTCGAGCCACTCGCGCGGGTCCGTCGCTGCCATGCCTGCCTCCTGGGAACGGGGTGCGCGCCTTACCATATCGACTGCAAAGAGATTGTGCAAAGAAAATGTGCAAAGAGATTCGGCAAGGCGGCATGCAGTGGTCGCGCAGCAATCCAGGCGCGGGAGTTGGGACGGCAGGGGCGTGCTGGAATCGAGGCAGGCGGGGCGTGCCGCAGGCGCCGGGGGGGGGAGGCAGGAGTGCTGCCGGCGGGGATCGCGGCCCCGGGGGTGTCGAACCCGGGTGCGGCGTGCGTGGTGCGTCCTGGCTCAGGGGGCCAGGAAGTGCACCGACCGGGAGATTGCGCACCACGGTGAACACCGCCATGGTCGTGAGGACGGCCGTGGATGCCGTTGGCGACAGCACCAGCATGCGGTGGGCGGGCAGCCCCTGCCAGCGCAGGTGGACCCACCGGATCCAGGCCACCACGAGCACGGCGACCAGCACGACGGTCAGGACATTGCTGGACAGCGCCGCGCCCCACTCCATGTGGGTGAGGTGGTGCACGGCACGCAGGCCGCCACAACCCGGGCACCACAACCCGGTGACCGCCTGGAACGGGCACAGCCCGATGCCGGTCGGCCCCCAGCTCCCGGCGACGTTCGGGTCGCGCAGGTGCAACGCCGACGGCGGCCACCACGCCGCCCGCAGCGACGAGCACCGGCTGGCGCAGGACCGCCCACGCACCGGTCGTCGACTGCGCCGTGCCTGCCGTCACGGGGCCGCCTCCACCACGATGGTCGACACGATCTTGTCGGCCCAGGTCTGGACACGATCGTCCCACAGGGGCCACAGGTAGTTCAGGAAGCACACGCCGCCGACGATCCAGTTGACGATCAGCCGTCCGATGCCCAGCCCCCCGCCCATGAAGCCGCCCGTGTCACGAATCACCGAGATCTTCATGATCGACTTGCCGATGCTCTGGCCAGTCTCGCCCTGTCGCCACCCCTGGTTCCACAGGTTGAACCCGATCGCCACGATGTACAGCCCGATGCCCACGATCAGTAGGGCGCCCGAGGCGGCGTTGGTCTCGGCGACGGTCGCACCGTCGACGGTCACCGTGGTCGCGGCTGTGCCGATGCCGATGATGATCACGCCCAGGACCGCGAAGACCGACGAGATGGCACCGTCGATCAGCCATGCGATGGCCCTGGATCCCCAGGTTGCATACTGGCCGGCCGGCTGCTGCGCGGCGGGCACCGGCTGCGATGGTGGCGGTGGCTGCGAGGGTGGTGGCGGCATGGTGGTCAAGGCAGTGTCCTGGTGGCAACGTCGAGTCAGCACGACCCTAGTCGCCGGATCTGGTTTGCTGGGCGGGCCGAACCGTGCGATGCACCCCGACCATCCTGCAAGGATCACGCGATGCGCGTCAACCTCATGATCGAAGGCCAGGAGAGCGTGACGTGGGAGCAGTGGGTCGCCCTCGCGCAGGCCTGCGAAGCGGCCGGACTGGAGGGGCTGTTTCGCTCCGACCACTACCAGTCAGTGCAGGGCGAACTCGACCGGTCCAGCCTTGATGCCTGGGTGACGTTGGCGGCACTCGGCACGGTGACGGGACGCATCCGGCTGGGGACCATGGTGTCGCCGACATCCTTTCGCCACCCGTCGGTGCTGGCCAAGGCGGCCGTGACTGCCGACCATGTCTCGGATGGCCGGGTCGAACTGGGCATCGGTGCGGGCTGGAGCAAGATCGAGCACGACACCTACGGGTTCCCCTACCACGACCTGGGCACACGCTATGACGTCTTCGAGGAGCAACTCGAGATCATCGCCCGGCAGTTGGCCGGCGAGACGTTCGACTTCGACGGTGACCACTACACGCTCGTGGCCTGCCGGGCGCGGCCCGAACCCATCCAGGCGCACCTGCCCATCATCGTCGGTGGCGGCGCCGGGCCACGGTCGGTGCGCAACGCCGTGGCATGGGCCGACGAGTACAACAGCGTGTACGTCGCCGCCGACACGATCCGCGAGCAGCACGCCCGGATCGTCCAGGCCTGTGACGCGGCGGGGCGTGAACCCCTGGCCCACTCGTTGATGGCACCGTGCCTGATCGGTCGTGACCAGGACGACCTGCGGCAACGGGCGCGGCGCTGGCAGACCTGGCTCGGTGATGACGGAGACGGTGACGTCGATGCGTGGCTCGCCGGTCGCGACGACGCCTGGATCGTGGGGACGCCTGACCAGGTCAACGACGCGCTCGAGGTGCTGGCGGCGGCCGGGATCGAACGAGTCATGCTGCAGAACCTGCTGCACGACGACCTGGATGCAGTGGCCCTGCTCGGCGAACTGGTCGCCTGACGTCGGACGTGGTGGCGACCGGGCGGGGCGGTCAGGTCGAGGCGATGATGTCCTCGGCAGTGCGTCGCCCCGACACCATGGCGCCCTGCAGCGAGGCGGTGTCGCGGTGGTCGCCGCACACCCAGGTGCGATCGTCGACCCGGACGGGGCGACGCAACGTCGGCAGGTCCTCGGGTTCCATGCGGGGCTGCGCATGCCGGATCCGGTCGACGCGCGCCAACTCCCACCTCGACACCTGGGCGCCCCACCATCCGCCCAACTGCGTGCGGACCAACCGATCGATCTCGACGTCCTCACCGGCGGGGATGCCGGGCATGGACACCGAGATCAGGTGGGTGCCGTCGGGCGCGTAGTCGGGTGCCACGTTGGTCATGACCGCCACCGTGGTGACCGGGCCGATGTCGTCGGCGGCCAGGATCAGGTCCGGCTGGCTGATGGGCGCCTGGTCGGCGAGGTACTGGAACGTCGTGGCGGCCCGGTCCATCGTCTGGATCGGGATCCGATCGCCCACGAGGTTGCGTGCGTTGGGCGCGTCGGTCGCCACGACCACGGCATCTGCCTTGACGCTGGATGCCGGTGCCCGGGGTCCCGTGGCCGTTGCGGTGATGTGGGTGCCGTCGACCTGGTCGACCCTGGTGTCGAGGAGGATGGTGCCGGCGGGCAAGGTCGCCGCGAGTTGCTCGGGCAGGGCCTGCATGCCGTGGGCGGGGACGGCGACGTCGCCGCGGAAGAAGGATCGGAACACCAACTCGGTGAACCTGCTGGAGGTGCGAAGTTCCGGATCGAAGAAGGTGCCGGCCAGGAAGGGACGGAAGAACTGGTTGACGAGGCCGTCGGAGAAGCCCAGGTCCGCGAGCAGCGCAGCGGTCGTGACCTGGGGGGCGGTCGCGAGCTCGGGACCGGGGGTTGCCACCAGCCGGCGTCGCCACTGCAGCAACTTGACGCTGTCGGCCGGTGTGGCGATCCGCAGGCTCCATGGGGCGGCGAAGGGTTGGCGAGTCGGGTCGGCGATGCGGGTCAACTTGCCATCGTGGCGCACGGTGACACCGGACGAGAACCGTTGCGGCGCCAGCGCGTCGAGGTCGACGTTGTGGGCCAGTTCCGGATAGCCCGTCAGCATCACCTGGAACCCGCGGTCGAAGCGAACCCCGTCGACCACGTCGGTGCGCACACGTCCACCGACACCGTCACTGGCCTCGATGACCACGACGGACTTGCCCGCGGCCACCAGGGCGCGCGCGCAGGTCAGGCCGGCCATGCCGGCGCCGATGACGACCACGTCGACGTCGTGCTCGTTCATCTGCCGGCTCCTGTGGTCGAGTGATCGGAGGGTGGCGCGGGCGTGCGGGCGTGGCACCAAGCCTACAAAGCGCCCGGCGGCATCCCGTCGTGGGATCGGGCAGACTGCGCCGGGGGCACGGGCGACTCGACACAAGGACCGCGGCATGATGACACTGGTGCGTTCGTTGCTGGTCCTGGTCGTCCTGGCCGCCCTGGTCGTGTTCGGTGGGGGTGGGTGGTACTACAGCAACCAGGTGCTCGATCCTGCCACCGCCGGTCCAGCGAGCCGCAACATGGTGGTGACCGGTGTCGACGGCGACTCGATCTCGGTCGACGCCGAGGCCGACGCGCAGGACTACGAGGTCGACGATCTCACGGGCGATCTGCAGGCAGGCTTCGACTCCGACCGTGGGTACCTGCGATTCGAGGGCGCGCCGCTGAACGCCGAGGGTGGGGCCGCGACTCGCAGCTACGTGGTCGTCGAGGGCAACCCGCCCGCGGTCGGCGACCTCGGGGGCGTGGAGACTCGCGCCTTCCCCGAGGACCCCAACGTGTTGGGCCTGCCGTTCAGCGACGTCACCATCGACACCGACCTGGGAACCTTCGCCGGCTGGGAGTTCCCGGGCGCGACCAACCCCGACCACTGGGTGGTGTTCACCCACGGACGTGGTGGCACCCGTGGCAACGCCCTGCGAGCGGTCCAGCACGTGGTGGGCGAACTGGGGATGTCGGCACTGGTGATCAGCTATCGCAACGACCCCGGTGCCCCCGCCTCGCCGGACGGGCACGGCCACTTCGGGGAGACCGAGTGGGAGGACCTGCAGGCGTGGCTGTCATGGCTGGAACGCTCGCGGGTCCCGACCGAGGTGACCCTGTTCGGGTTGAGCCAGGGTGGCTCGGTCACGGCCTTCTGTCTCGAACTGTGCGAGGGCACCGGTCTGGTGACCGGCGCCATCCTCGACTCGCCGCTGTTGTCGCTGCCCGAAACCCTGGACCTGCAGGCGGCCGACCGCGGCATCCCCACGGTCCTGCGAGGTCCGCTGCTGGACGTGACCGGATGGTTCACGCAGTTGCGCGCCGGGCTGGACATCGACGGCGTGGAACACGTGCAGCCACTCGCCGACATGGATCTGCCGATCCTGGCGTTCCACGGCACGACGGACGCCACCGTGCCGATCAGTCCCACGCGGGCCCTGGCATCACTGGACCCTGACCAGGTCACGTTCGTGGAGTACGAGGGCGGCCACATTCGCGGGTGGAACATCGACGAGGACCGCTACGACACCGCCCTCACCGAGTTCCTGGCCAACTGAGTCGGGGTTGTCGCGGTGGCCCCCCGCCGGTCGTTGGATCCAGACGCGGGGCCGGGGGCCCGACGACCGCAGGTGCTCGTCGGTCGGCCATGCCCCACGGGTGGCCGATGCCGATCGTGGCTCGTAGGGTTGCCTGCAGAGACCACGATCCCATGGAGCCTCGATGGCCCTGTCCCATGTCCTGTCCGCACTCGGCGGTGCCGGCGCTGCGCTGGCCTATGACCGACTTCGGGGCGCAGGGGCCGGTGAACTCGTCCGTCGCGGTGGCTCGACGATCGCCGCGCCCACGGCGGCACCGTGGGTCACGGACTTCCTGACCGCCGCCTACTACGCCAAGCCTCGCGCCGATCGCGACGTTGCCGACCTGCGGTTGGCGTTCATGATCCTGACCACCCATGCCAACCAGTCCGAGCGCGGACGTGTGGGCCTGGGCGACATTCCCGCCTTCCACCGCGCCTTCGGCACCGCCCGCCTGCGGGGTTCCGGGGGCCGCACCGGGACCCTTGATCGCGCGGCCCTGCTCGACGGCGCGACCCAACTGATCGGCCCATGGTTCCCCGAGGCTGCGGACGACTGGGACCGCATCGGCTGGGGGATCGCGTTCCCGACGGTCGAGGCCAAGCAGGCCCACGACCCCGAACGCCGACTCGCCAGCGCCAAGCTCGGTCCGTTGACGCCGCCGTCGGTGCCCGAGAACCAGCAGGTCTGGCACACCTATCCACCGGTCGAGGTGCCCGATGCCGCCGCCACCGCCGCGGCGATCCTGGCCGTGGAGCACTGGCCCGACTACGCCAGCGAACTCGGTCGCTTCACCCCGCTGCGTGACTGCGGCCTCGATGGCCAGACCTTCGAGATCGAGGTGATCGGGTTCCCGACACCGCGCACCCCGGTCTTCCTGCGTGCCTACGTGACGATCGCCAACCTGGTCACGGCCGACGACCCGGACGCGCGCGATGCCTGGGTGGACGAGGTGCGTGCCGGCTTCAGCCGTCGACCCGACGAGGTCGACCCGTTGCCCGAGGGTGCCGAGATGCTGGCCGGATTCGACCTGGTGTGCCACGAGGGCCACTTCATGGGCAACGCCAAGAACCGCCTGATGCTCTACACCCACGAGGGCCGCGCGTTCCTGCGTGCCGGTGGGTCGTGGGATCCGATGGAGTGGCACCTGGACGAACTCTACGACCGGATCGGCCGCTTCTCCCAGCACGCGTTCTGGGGCATGGAGGCGCCACGCCAGTCGATGCTGCACCAGGCAGCCTTCCAGGTCGATCGCCTGTTGGCCGATGCCGACGCAGCCCCCGCCGATGCCGACGCGGCCTCCGATGCGATGCCTGACCCGGTCACGGCATGACCGGCTCCGAGCGGGTCGACGCGGTCGTCATCGGTTCCGGCCCCAACGGGTTGGCCGCCGCCATTCGGTTGGCCAGGTCGGGCCGCTCCGTCGTGGTCTGCGAGGCCGAGGACCAGGCCGGTGGTGCGGTCAAGTCGGCCGAGCTGATCGAGGCTGGCTTCACGTCGGATCGCTTCAGCGCGGTGTACCCGGCGGCGGTCGCGTCGCCGGTGTTCGCCGACATGCCGCTGGAACGCCACGGCCTGGAATGGGTGCACCCCGAGGCGTCGATGGCGCACCCGATGCCCGACGGCCGGGCGGGCGTGCTGTACCAGGACATCGACCGCACCGCCGCGCACCTCGATGACCTGCATGCCGGCGATGGCGCGGCCTGGAAGGCCTGGGCCCAGCCGTGGCTCGACGCCTTCCCCGCGCTGCGTGACACCATGCTGGGCGGATTCCCGCCACTGCCCGGTGTCGCGAAGCTGTTGGCAGCACGCAAGCTCAGCGGGATGCTCGACTTCGCGCGACTGCTGTTCATGCCGGCGTCGAGCCTGGCCAACGAACTGTTCGAGGGCCCGCATGCCCGCGCGTGGCTCTACGGCTCGGTGCTGCATGCCGACGTTCCCGCCGAGGGTTCGGGCAGCGCGATCGCGGGGGCATACCTGCACCTGTTGGGTCACGCGGTCGGGTGGCCGAGCCCCAGGGGTGGCGCCTCGGCGCTGACCGGTGCGCTGGTGAGCCACCTGGCGGAACTGGGTGGCGAGGTTCGCCTGTCCACGCCGATCGACCGGATCGTGGTCGGCGACGGTCGGACCCGCGGCGTCGTCACCAGCAGTGGCGAACGGCTCCTGCACACCCCTGGTGGTCGCCACCACGACACCGCACGGGTTGATCGACCTGGTCGGTTCGGCCATGCCGGAGGTCTATGCGGCCAAGTTGGCGAAGTTCACGTACGGACCGCGAACGGTCAAGGTGGACTGGACCTTGGACGGGGCCACCCCCTGGACTGCGCCCGAGGCCAGGACCGCCGGCACGGTGCACGTCGGTGGTGAGGCCGAGGCCGTGACCGCCCAGACCGGCGCCGTCGCACGTGGCGAGGTGCCAGAGCGGCCCTTCATGCTGTTCGGGCAGCAGTCCGTGGCGGATCCGACCCGGGCGCCCGACGGGAAGCACACCGCGTGGGCATACACGCGCGTGCCCGCCCAGGTCACCGGGACCCAGCCCGTCCTGGACCACGTCGAGCGCATGACCGACCAGGTGGAGCGGTTCGCGCCGGGCTTCCGCGACCTGGTCCGTGGACGCTACGTCCAGGGCCCGATGGACCTGCAGGCCGGCGACCGCAACCTGGTCGGCGGCGACGTGGGTGGGGGCAGCTACGTACTGCACCAGACCGTCTTCCGACCGATCCCGTCGCTGGTCCCCTACGCCACGCCGATCAGGGGTCTGTGGCTGGGCTCGTCGTCGACGTTCCCGGGCGGTGCTGCCCACGGCGTGCCCGGCTGGGCCGCCGCGGGCTACGCCCTGGCCGCGGCACGCATCGGTCGATGACGCCGGGGCGTGGTGCGCAGTCCTCCGACGACGGCACTGCTCCTGCCCCGATGCCCGACCCGGCCCTCGTCGTGCTGGTCGGGGCCGCCGGATCCGGCAAGTCGACCTGGGCTGCGCGCCACTACCGGGACGTCGAGGTGGTCGCGTCGGACCACCTGCGATCGCTGGTTGGCAGTGGCGTGGCCGACCTCGATGCCACCGACGATGCGTTCGACCTGCTCGACCGGATCGTCGCCGCCCGGGTCGGCCGCCACCTCACCACGGTCGTCGACACCTTGGGCCTGGACACCGACCGCCGCCGGGGGCTGCTCGAACTGGCCCGGCGGCACGATGTGTTCGCCGCGGTCGTGGTGCTCGACACGCCCGCCGACGTGTGCCGACGCCGCAACGCGGACCGAGATCGTCCGGTTCCGGCCCCGGCCCTTCGCTCCCAGTTGCAACGACTGCAGGATGTTCGTGGCGTGCTCGCGGCCGAGGGGTGGGATCGGGTCCTGACGGTGGCCGGGACGACACCGGTCGACGACGCACCCGCGGCCAGCGCTGTGGCCACGCCGGATCCGGGCACGGCCACGGCCCGCGCAGGTCTGGGCGGGGTCGTCCTGCAGGTGTCCCGGTTCCCCTGGGGCGACGATCCGCTGGAATGGCTCGTCGGGATCGCCCGGGCCGCCGAGGACGCGGGCTTCGCCGGACTCGCCCTGATGGACCATCTCGTGCAGGTCCCCCAGGTCGGGCGAGCGTGGGAGCCCATCCCGGAACCCCTGGTCACCCTGGGGGCGCTGGCCACGGCCACGACACGGCTGCTGCTCGGCACGCTCGTGTCACCGGTGACGCTGCGTGCACCGGGTGTCCTGGCCAAGGCCATGGCCACGCTGGACGTGCTGTCGGGCGGTCGCGCATTCTGCGGTGTCGGCGCAGGGTGGTTCGCTCGCGAGCACGCCGGCTTCGACCTTCCGTTCCCCCCGATCCGTGCCCGTCAGGACGCCCTGGAGCGTGGCATCGAGGTGATGCGTGCCCTGTGGGCGCCCGGGACCAAGGCTTGGGACGGCACCCTGGTCCAGCTCCCCGAGACCACCTCGTATCCCCGCCCGATTGCCGACATCCCGGTCGTGGTCGGGGGCGCAGGTGCGCGCACCCTGGCAATCGCAGCGCGGTCCGGCGACGCCTGCAACGTCCGCACCGCAGTGCTGGATGACGCGCTGCCAGTGCTGGCACGCCACTGCGCCGAAGCTGGGCGCGAGGTCGGCACCGACGTGGCCGTCACGGTGCTCGACGTCCCGATCGTGGGAACCGATCGAGACGATGTGGCGCGGCGCATCGAGCGGCTGCGGGGACGGACCCCTGCCGCGACCTTTCGCCGGAGTCGGGACGTGGGCACCGTGGCCCAGCACCGAGCGCGTTACGCCGAACTGGCCCATCGCGGCGTGTCGACCGTGTTCCTCGCGGCATCCGATCTCGACGGGCCCGCCGACGTCCAGCGACTGGCTGGCCTGGCCACCGTCGACCTGGCATGACCATCCCGGTGGGCGACACGACGTCTGGTCACACCAGCCGCCAGGCCGCTTCACCGTCGGAGGGCACGACGCGATCCTGCGACCGCCGGGTCGGCCCGATGAGGGCGCAACGGCGCGGCGACGGGACGGGCTGTCGGTGACCCTCAGTCGCCCAGGCCCATGCCCAACTGGCGCGCAGTGGTGACCCACGGGTGGTCCAACGGGACGATGCGGCGATTGCCGGCGACCTCGTCGAGGGGCACCCGGACGGCCGTGCGCTCGCGGTCGGCGATCATGATGCGGGTGTCACCCTCGGCGGCGGCCTGGGTGGCCTCGACCCCCAGCCGGGTGGCCAGGAGACGGTCCTTGGGCGAAGGGATGCCGCCACGCTGGACGTGACCAAGGATCGTGACCCGGGTCTCGATGCTGGTGCGCTCCTCCAGTTCGGCTGCCAGGCGTGCCGTGTGGTCGCCCTGGCTGTGCTCGAATTCTGCCTTGGCATCGCGGGCGGCCTGCTTCTCCTCGCTGCCCGACGCCTCCGCCCGCTGGTCCCGGATCCTGTCGCGCACCACGGCCTCGGACACTGACAGCGCGCCCTCCGACACCGCGATGATGGAGAAGCGACTGCCGGCGGCCTTGCGACGCTTGAGGGTGTCGGCGACGGCCTCGATGTCGTAGGGGATCTCGGGGATGAGCACGACGTCGGCGCCGCCGGCGATGCCCGAGGCCAGCGCCAACCACCCGGTGTTGTGACCCATGATCTCGACCACCATCAGTCGATGGTGGCTGTGGGCGGTCGAGTGGAGACGGTCGATCGCCTCGGTGGCGATGTTCAGTGCGGTGTCGAACCCGAAGGTCCGCTCCGTGCCGAAGACGTCGTTGTCGATGGTCTTGGGCAGCGTGATCACCTCCATGCCGGCCTTGGCCAGGCGCAGTGCGTTCTTCTGCGTGCCCCCACCACCCAGGCAGATGAGGACGTCGACGCCGAGGCTGCGGGCATTCTCGACCATGATCGAACGCATGTCCATGATGTCGCCACCCAGCGACATCTTGTGGACCTTGTTGCGGCTGGTGCCCAGGATCGTGCCCCCGCGGGTGAGGATGCCCGACATCGCATCCGAGTCCAGTCGGATGTGGCGCTTCTCGAGCAGCCCCCGGAAGCCGTCGAGGATCCCGATGACCTTCATGTCGTGGGACCGGACGGCCGACTTGCCGATGGCCCTGATCGCCGCGTTGAGGCCGGGCGCGTCGCCGCCGGCCGTCAGGATGCCGATGCTGCGCGTCACGGTGGTCCCATCATCGAGGTGTGGTCCCGACAGTAGGCGCGACCGGCCGGCGGATGTGGTGAATCGGTGGAGACCTGCGCCGGCTTCACCCCGCAGCCGTCAGACCCTGACGTGGGAAGTCATGGCCTTGGTGTCGACGATCTCGAAGCACTCGTCACGCACCCACTCGGCATAGCGCTGGCTGCCGAAGGCAGCGATGATGCCGGTGGTCTGGCTCGCGTGCGCCTCGAGTGCCCGCACCTTGCGTGCCAGGGTTGTCTCGTCCAGGGACAGCGCCAGGAGCCGATCGGCCGGTGCGGTTGGCGGTGGCGTGTCGGGGAACACCTCGCGGGTGATCTCGGGGAATGCCGCCCCCCAGCCCTGCGGCTTCGTGGCCCACAGCAGCGTTGCCCGGGCGTCCGCCAGTGCCATGGCCTGGGTCGTCCAGGCGGAGATGGTCGCGTGGTCGGGGTGACCGGTCATGCCGTCGGGACCGAAGGTGATGACGGTGTCAGGCGCACTTCGCTCGATCGCGTCGGCCAGGAGTGCGACCGGCCGCGACGAGTCGACGTCGGCCAGCGTGCCGTCCTCCAGGCCGAGGTTGGCGTGGTCGGTGATCCCCAGGATGCCCAGGGCGGTGTCGAGTTCGAGGCGGCGGACCCGGCTGAGTTCGGCGCGGGGCCAGCGTGACTCGTCCGCCGTCTCGCCGGCATCTCCCAAGGTGGCCGTGATGCAGGACACGGACTGGCCTGCATCTGCCGCCAGGGCCATCACGCCTGCCATCAGGTAGGCCTCGTCGTCGGGGTGGGCCCAGATCCCCATGATCGTGCCCAGCGCGGTCACGTCGAGTTCCATGCGAGTCCTTGTTGCACGGCACCTGGTTGGGGTCCGTGCGCTGTCACCCCTGGGGGCGGGCGATTGTCGGTCAGTCCGTGGGTTCGAGCACGAGCACCGGGATCTCGCGATCGGTCCTGGCCTCGTATTCGGCGAACCCGGGGTAGCGCTCCTTCTGGATGCTCCAGATGTCGGTGCGCTCCTGGCCCTCGGTGACACGCGCGCGCACTGATCGGGTCTCGGTGCCGACCTCGATCGAGGCATCGGGGTTGGCCACCAGGTTGTGGAACCAGTCCGGGTCGGTGTCGGCGCCGGCCTTGGACGCGAACACGGCCCAGCCATCGTCGACGGCCTGGTACATCATCGGGTTGACGCGCTCCTTGCCCGACTTGCGTCCCGTGCTGTGGAGCAGGAGCAGTGGGGCACCCTCGAACTGGCCACCGACCTTGCCCTCGTTGGCACGGAACTCCTCGATCACCCGTGCGTTCCAGTCGTCCACGTCGCTCATGGCCCTGCCTCCCTGTGTGGTTGATCGACCCGTCCGGGCCGCACATGTCGTGGCACCAGCATGCCCGTTGGGTCCTCGGATGGCGACGCCGCCCGCATCTGCAGTGGCACCGGCCGTGCCGGTGGAGGATCTGGCTCGTTGCCCCAACGACGCCGGGCGGGCCTTGCTAGGGTCGATCAGACCACGCGACTGCGTTGGTGTGGGGACCCTCGAAGGAGCCGGGAAATGGAACACGCAACAGTTCACCATCCGCGGCGTCGGTTGGCGCTCATCATGGTCGCGGCCCTGGCCGTCACCATGTTCCTGGTACCGGGCGCGTCGCCGGCCGAGGCCGGACCGTGGTGGGAGGTCGAGCCCGAGGTCGAGAATCCGTCGCCGTTCTACGACTCGATCCTGTACTCCGACATCGCCCCGCGACTGCGCGAGATCGAGACGTCGAGCAACCGTGTCCAGGTCGAGGTGATGGGGCAGTCGGCAGGTGGCCGTGACCTGTTCATGGCGGTCGTGTCAGCGCCCGAGGCGATGGGCCGACTCGGCAAGTACAAGGCCATCGCGAACACCATGCAGCGCGATCCCGAGAAGGCGCAGGAGATGATCGCGGCGCTCGGGGACTTCAAGGTGCCCGTGTTCATCAACGGCAGCATCCACGGCAACGAGTACCCCGGCACCGATGCCGCGATCCGCCTGATCGAGACCCTCGCCTCCGACGATTCGCCCGAGGTCCAGCGAATCCTCGACAACGTGATCCTGGTCGTCAACGTCGTCAACAACCCCGACGGTCGCGTGGCGGGGACCCGTACCAACGCCAACGGCTTCGACCTCAACCGTGACATGATCACCCAGACCCAGCCCGAAAGCCGTGCCCAGGTCGAGTTGATCACCGACTGGAACCCCATGGTCACGCTCGACCTCCACGGGTTCGTCAACCCCATGTTGATCGAGCCGACCACACCGCCGCACAACTCGAACTACGAGTACGACCTGTACCTGCAGTGGGCGTTCAACCAGGCGCTCGCCATGGAATCCGAGCTGCTGGCCCAGACCGGGCTGCCGGCGCAGATCCCCTATCGCGACTTTCCGGACGGATGGGACGACTGGGGCGCGCAGTACGTGCCGATGTACTCGATGTACCACGGCTCCTACGGCCACACGCTCGAGACCCCCAGCCGCGACGAAGTGGGCGTGGATGCGCACTACGCCGCCGTGTGGGGTGCGCTGAACTTCATCGCCGACAACCGTGAGGAGATGCTGCACGACCAGGTGGAGGTGTTCCGCCGTGGCGCGCTCGACCTGCCCCAGATGCTGATCCCCGACGAGTTGCTGGACGAGACCCAGTACAACCAGTTCAACGAGTTGGTGGTGCAGGAGTTCCCGACCGCGCACGTCATCCCGGTCGACGAGCCGCTCCAGCAGAGCCCCGAGCAGGCCGAACGCCTGGTCGACTTCCTGCTGTTCAACGACGTCGAGGTCGAGGCCGCGACGAAGGCCTTCGAGGTCGATGGCACGACCTACCCGGCGGGCACCTACGTGGTGTGGATGGACCAGCCGAAGCGTGGTCTGGCCAACACGTTCCTCGAGGACGGCAAGAACCTGTCCGATGTCGTGGGCATCACCTTCTACTCGCCACCCTCGGTGTGGAGCCACCCGTTGTTGTGGGGTGCCACGCGTTCCGTGGTGACCGATGACCTGGCTGTCGCCACGCGCCCGGTCAGCAACGCGGTGGATGCACCGGGGTCGTTGACGGGCAACAAGGCTGCCGCCTATGCCTTCGAGCCATCGACCCTCGAGGCCTTCCGCGTCACCAACGACCTGTTGCGTGACGGCGTCGAGGTGCGGCGGGCCGAGTCCTCGTTCACCGATGGCGGCACCGCGTTCGAGCCCGGCACGTTCATCGTGCCGGCCGACCGGTCGCTGGCGACGAACCTGGCCAACAAGCATGACCTGGACGTGGTGGCACTCGCGGCCGTTCCTGACAGCGTCGTGATGGAGGTGCAGCGCATCGCCGTGTTCGCCGACGAGGGGACCCGGCACGCGCTGGACCAGTTGGGCTTCGACTACGACAACGTGGGCACCGGTGACGTCAACGCAGGCGTCGTCGAGGACTACGACGTGTTCGTCAACCGCAACCGCAGTCTGACCGGGCTCAGCGCCGCGGGCCAGGCGTCCCTGGCCGCGTTCTACGCGGCAGGCGGGGACTACGTCGGGCTCCGCAGCACCGGGATCAAGCACGCGATCGACGCTGGCATCATCGATGCGAGCTACGACGACGCCGACGGCAATGCCATCGTCGAGGTCGACTACGCGACCGACGACGGAGCGGTTGGCGGCTACCCGGACGCCGACGTGGCCTTCGTGTTCACGCCGGCATGGTTCACGTCGATCGGCGCGGACGTCGACGTTGCCGCCAGCATCGGCAGCGACGACTTCCTGGTCTCGGGCTACTGGCCCGGGTGGGAGGGTGCCGGCGCCGCTGGTCAGCCGACGGTCGTGACATCGGACAACGGTGACGGCGACGTCACCCTGGTCGGCCTCGACATCACCTTCCGTGGCCATCCGGAGAACACCTTCCGGATCCTGGGCAACGGCATCTTCGAGGGCCTCGACTAGGCGACACACCTGACGGGGGACCCTGCCTGCACCTTGGGCGGGGTCCCTCGTTCACGTTGCATCATGGGGGCGAGGGGACGGTGGCCGTCACGCGTGCCCGAACCGGAAGGACGACCGCGCGCACGAGGCTGACCGGAACCCAGGCGGCCAGGACACGCATGGGAGCGCCGAGCTCCGCGATGCCGGCGCCCTCGAGGGCCACGCGGCGCATGGTCTCGATCAGTGGCGTGATGGGGAGGACGTCCGCGATCCGCTGGAGCGTCGCGCCTGACCGTCCGGGACATCCTGGCCTGCGAGTGACCGGGGCGTCGTGAAACCACGGGTCGGGGTCCGCGACCGTCACGTCGCTAGTGGTCCAGCGAGGACTGGACCTGGCAGAGGAGGCGGAACAGCTCTGCCTGCTCGTCGTCACCGAGGCCGGCGGTCATCTCCTGGTCCAGTTGTCCCCACAGTTCGCGCGCTGCCTCGTATGCCGTACAACCAGTCTCGGTCAGCAGCACCAGGGTTCGCCGGCCGTCGCCGGGGTCGGGTTCCCGGTGGACGTAGCCGCTGGGCTCGAGCCGACGCACCATCTTCGTGATCGTTGGCTGTTCGACCCCCAGGTGGTCGGCCAGCTCGCCGATCGCGCAGGGGCCGTGTTCGTGCAGGGTCGCGAGCAGGAACTCCTGGCCCGGGTGGAGGTCGATGGTGTGCAGCAACTGGGCTGCCCGGGCACGGTGGGCCATGCCGGCGCGCGCGAGCGCCCGACCCACCGATTCCTCGTACACGGTGCTGCTCCGATCAACGGCCCAGTCGTGTCGGTACCCCGAACGCGGCCAGTCCGCCCACGACCAGGTGCATCGTGCCCAGTGCGAGACCTGTTGTCAGGTCACTCGCGCCCAATGGGCCGCCCAACGACAGCAGCGTGAGCACGATGATCGCCGGGGTCCAGAAGCGACCGACGATGGCGACGCGTGGGGCGAGCAGCGCGTAGGCGCCGATGCCGATGGCGAGGGGAACGATGCTCGCGGCGGTGACCTCGAGCGGACCGACCGACATCAGGGTGCCGGCATTGTCGACGGTGAGCGCGGCGCCTCGCAGCGTCGCGATCCCGAGCACGGCAAGGTTGGCGACCAGGGCGACCACCAGCAGGGGTGCTGCGGTCATGACGCCCGGACGGCTGTCGGTGGACGAGGTGGTCAGAGTGGACATGGCGGGCTCCGAACGATGGATGCCAAGGTCTCGGCGGGAAGTAGTATAGAGCCGGCTCTGTAAGATTGCAAGCCGGCTATACGATATGGTCCGCCGAGGTCGAACCAACGACCGCGACAGCGGCGGGCGGCAGGCCCGGCGCGAGACCAGGAGGCGCACGATGGGACTCGAGGGGACGACGGTGCTGGTGACCGGGGGAACCGGGCAGGTGGGGTGGGGCGTGGCGCACGCCGCCCGGGATGCCGGGGCACGACTGGTGCTGACCGCCAGTCGGCCAGCCTCGGCGGGGACCCTCAGCGAGGCATTTCCCGATGCCAGTGTCGTCACCGTCGACCTCACTGCAGACGGTGCCGGGGCGATCGTCGGGGCGGCCGTCGAGGACGGCGGTGGTCGACTCGACCATGTCTTCGCACCGATCGGTTCTTGGTGGCAGGGCGGTGCCACGATCAACCAGCCCGCCAGCGAGGTCGCGGCGCTCCTGGACACCTACGTGGTCGCCCAACACCGCCTGGTCCGTGCGGCCGCGCCATTCCTGGGGCAGGCGCATGGGTCGTACACGCTCGTGACCGGCGCCGCCGGACATCGACCCATTCCCGGGTCGGGGCTGCTCGTCGTGGCCGTGCGCGCCCAGTGGGCACTCGCCGACGTCCTGCGGTCCGAACTGGAAGATGCACCGTTCCGGTTCAACGAACTGCGAATCCGCACCCGGATCGAGCGCGAGGAACGCGACGGGGTCGTGGCATCCCGCACCGCTGGCAACGCGTTCGTCGCCCTGATGACTGGTGACGTGCGCAGCGAACTCGTCATGTACCCGGCCTGAGTCCCTGGCCGACGGCTGCCGCTGGTCTCGCCACAGGCGACCGGCGCACCAGGATGTCGGATCACCGAACACCGCGCGCCACGGGGTACGAGCGACCATGGCCCGAAACCTGGCCGATACATGATGGATGCCTCGCCGATACGACGACGAACCAGACTTGCAGGTGAGCACGGGTGTCGAGATGCCGGCATGCGTGTCGACACGTCCGTCACGAGGCCGACATCATGGGGCAGCCACCACGCAGGGATGCGGTGACGCGACGGATCGAACAGGTCCACGCGCTGTATGCCGACATCATGGACGGCGCCCTCGCCGACTACATCCCCGAGTTGACCCGGGCCGACCCGCGCCACTTCGGCATCGCCCTGGTGACCGCCGACGGGCACTGCTACGCGGTCGGCGACGTGGACGTGTCGTTCACGATCCAGTCGGTGTCCAAGGCCTTCACCTATGGCATGGCCCTGGACCACTGCGGGCCCGCGGCGGTGGAGAAGCACGTCGGTGTGGAGCCGTCGGGGGAGGCGTTCAACTCGATCAGCCTCGAACCCGACACCGGCCGTCCTCGCAACCCGATGATCAACGCCGGGGCGATCGCGGTGACCGGGCTGGTTCCCGACTCACCGGAGCGCCCAAGGTTCTCGCACATCCTGGACACGTTCTCGCGCTACGCGGGCCGATCCCTGGACGTCGACGAGGCGGTGTACTCCTCGGAGAGTGCCACCGGGTTTCGCAACCGCGCCATCGCCAACCTGCTGCGGGCCAGCGAGATCATCGGTGATCCCGTGAACGACGTGGTGGAGGACTACTTCCGCCAGTGTGCGATCCTGGTCGAGTGTCGCGACCTGGCGACGATGGCCGCAACGCTGGCCAACGGGGGCACGAACCCCGTCACGGGTGACCGGGTGCTCGACTCGGCCCACGTCGAAAAGGTCCTGTCGGTCATGAGCACGTGCGGCATGTACGACTATTCGGGCACCTGGACCTACGAGGTCGGCCTGCCTGCCAAGAGTGGGGTGGGGGGCGGTGTCATCGGCGTGTTGCCGGGGCAGTTCGGGGTGGCGTTCTTCTCGCCGCTGCTGGACGTCAACGGCAACAGCGTGCGGGGTGTGGCGGCATGCCGTGACCTGTCGCGGGTGTTCGACCTGCACCTGCTGCGGGCGCCGTCGATGTCGGCCCACGCCATCCGGCGCACCTACCTGCTGTCCGAGGTCGCCTCGACCCGAGGTCGGCCACCGACCGACGAGGCCCACCTCGCGGCCCACGGTGGCGAGGTGGTGGTCATCGAGATGCAGGGAGACCTGTTCGCGACGTCACTGGAACGGCTGGTCCGAGCGGTCGACCAACGCCTGGACGACGCCCACACCTTCGTGGTGGACCTGCGACGCGCGGGGAGCACGGACCACTCGACCAAGGGCCTGCTGCGAGGCGTTGCGGCAGACGTGCGGACCGCTGGCAAGCGGCTGGTCGTCGCCGACCCGACGGGGGCGCTGACGCCGGGGATCTTCGACGGACTCGACGTGACGGTGGCCTCGACACTCGACGAGGCACTGCGGGTGTGCGAGGAGGCGATCCTCGCTGCCTCGGGTCGACCGGATCCCGCGTTGGCATCCTTCGCTGCCCGGGACTTCGACCTGGTGGGGGCGTTGGGTCCGTTGCAGCGTGCCCGGTTGCTGGATGCCCTCGTGCCCGCGACCTGGCAGGCCGACGACGAGATCGTGGTGCAGGACGAGGAGGCCGACGCGCTGTACCTGCTGGCGTCAGGGCTCGCGCGGGTGACGTGGGTGGACCCGGAGTCGGGCGACGAGACCCGGATCGCGGACCTGTACCCCGGTGTGGTCTTCGGGGAACTCGCCGTGGTCGGGAGCGAACCGCGCACCGCGACGGTGCGAGCGCTGACCGACGTGCGCTGCCACGTCCTGCACCGCACCGCGCTGGACGACCTGCGCGAGCTCGACGGTTCGGTGTACGCCCAGCTCGTCGAGCACCTGTTGCTGAGCTCGTCCCAACGGCTGCGGCGGGCCAATCGCGAGGCCGCCACCCTCCGTGCCTGACGGTTGCCCGCCCGGTGTCCTGCGCGTGATCCCCCGCGGCGCGCTCGCGACGAGTCCCGGGCTCGCTGGCTTCACGGCAGGGTGAAGCCGAGTCGGTACGGGTGCGCGATTCGCTCCTCCACGAAGCCGAGCGAGGCGTAGAGCTCACGGGCCCCGGCGTTGGCCTCCCTGACGGTGAGATGGACGGGGCGGGCGTCGATCGCGGCCAGGGCCTGCACGGCGGCGCGGACGAGCTCGGCACCGAGGCCACCCCGCCGCTGTGCGGGATCGACGCCCAGGAAATCGACGTAGCCGGACCCGTCCTCGTCCTGCTCGACCGCGACGTAGCCGGCCACGCCACCTCCGTGGTCGACGACGAGTCGGGGGTGGGTCGGGTCGGCCGAGGCGACCAGTGCGGCACCCGTCGTGTGGGTGTCCGGGAACAAGTCGTCGTGCATCGCCGCGACCGCCGCGGTGTCGTCAGGACCGATGGGGCGGACGACCCTGGTCGGCGGCGCGAGCCGATCGATGCCCGCCTCGTCGAGTGTCAGGACGACCGAGCCTGGCTCGGAGACGAAGCCCTGGGTGGTCGCCCACCGGCCAAGTGCCTCGGCACGGGCGTCGAACGCCAACTCCTCCTGGGTGATCGAGGCAGCCAGACTCCGTCGGCACGTGTCCAGCATGGCACTGGCGACCACGTCGGCGCCGCCCTCGGCGACGAACGGGCCGTGCCACCACACACGCCCCATCTCCGGGTCGACGTCGCCGACCACCCAGCCGATGATCCGGTCGTCGTCCACCGCGACACATGACCACGGCTCGCAGTCCAGGCCGTCGAGCTCGGCTTCGATGGTGGCCGGATCCATGCCCAGGTAGAGGACGTGGGTCCTGGGCTCGCGTTGGAGCGGCGCGGCCATCGCGGCCATCGCGGCGAAGTCATGGCTCGTTGCTGGTCGCAGCTGCATGGCATTCCTCCCTGGCATCCAACAGGGCGGGGCCGCGCGCGCGGAGCCCCGGAGCGGGCACCCGTCGGGGCTTCGGGGGAGCGCCTCGACTCGGTGACTGTAGACCGCCATCCAGCGTGTTCGCGCCCAGATCTGCCTCCATCGTGATCCTCGACCCCGGTCCGGGCGGTGACGGTCCTCATCGTGTCCGCAAGTAGGCTGCGGTCGTCGGCGTCCGCCCCGATCATGGCGCGGTTGCACGATCCGTCACGACACCGCGGAGGTTCCCGTGCCCACCGTCCGATTCGCCACGATCGCGGCGGATCGCGAGGCCGCCTTCCGGTTCCGCTACGACGTCTATCACGACGAGATGCAGCTCGACGGGCCGGCCATGGACCACGACCGCCGGGTGTTGACCGACGCAGACGACGAGCAGGCGCGGATCCTGGTCGCCCACGATGACGATGGTCGACTCGTGGGGACACTGCGCATCCACTGGGGCGGTGACGGACCGTTCTCGAACGGCCTGCGCGAGATCTACGGGCTTGATCCATTCGCAGAGGTGACCTCACCCGACGAGCTGGTCGTGTTCGACCGCTTCATGGTCGATGCGGCCCACCGGGGCACGTTCCTGCCACTGCAGTTCCTGGCGGAGATCTCGACCTTCTCGCTGGAGCGGCGTGCTCGGCTCACCTTCTGTGACTGCCAGCCACACCTGCTGAACTTCTACACCAGTCTCGGGTTCCGGACCCACACCCGCACTGTCAACGACCCCATGATGGGCCTGCTCGTCCCGTTGGTGTTCGTCGTGGAGGACCGTGCGCACCTCGAGGCGATTGGCTCACCGATGCTGGGGCTGGAGGTCGGGACCGACTACGACCCGGCCCCGCCCACCGACATCCTGGCGCTGCTCCCGGAGGCTGCTGCCATCGAGGCCGTGGACGCCGACGGGGCCGCGCAGTGGGCCGTGGATCGGGGGCTGTTGGGTGGCGCCGCGGCTGCCTCGGCGCTCGACGGCCTCGACCAGGACGAGGTGCGAGAACTGCTGGCGCGTGCCTTCGTGCTGCGCGTCGAACAGGGGGACCGGCTGATCCGGCGAGACGCGACCGACCGGACGATGTTCATCGTGCTCGACGGTTCGGTCGAGGTCCGCGACGAGGGCCGGCACATCGCGACGCTGGGTCCCGGTGAGGTCTTCGGTGAGTTGGCCTTCCTGCTTCACGGCGACCGCAGCACCGACGTGGTCGCGGCCACCGACGGGGTGCGCGTGCTGAGCCTCAACGAGAAGGTCGTGCTGGGCCTGCAGGAGGAACGTCCCGAACTCGCGGCACGATTCTTCCTCAACCTCGCACGAGTCGTGAGTGCGAAGCTCGTCGCGGTCCAGCGCGCGTCGCGCACCACGTGACGGACGGCCTTGGCACCGGTCCGGACGAGCCTGCCGCGCTGTCGCCGGATGGGCTGCCACCGGCTGGACTCTCACCTGCCGAGCGTCGGCTCGTGCTCACCGCGGACGGCATGGGCAGCGTGCTCTCGCGGCTCGATGACCACCTCCGTGACGAGGCGCTCGCGGCCATGACCCGCCTCCCGGTGGTGGCCGGCGACATCGTGCTTCGCGCTGGCGAACCTTCCGACGCACTGCACGTGGTGGTGCAGGGCGCCCTGCGCGTCCGGCTGACCGACCCCGATGTGGACCACGACGGCGACGCCCTGGTTGGGCGCGGCGCCACGGTCGGCGAGGAGGGCCTGCTGACGCGTGCTCCGCGCACCGCCACCGTGGTCGCGCACCGTGACAGCGTGCTCGCCCGGCTCGACGAGGCTTCGTTCGACGCACTGCTGCGGCATTCGCCCCGGGCTGTCGTGGCCGCCTTCACGCAGCCTGTCGTGGCCCGACTGCGAGGCGGCGAGGATGCTCGCATCCGCGCGGAACAGCGGGCCGTCATCGCACTGGTGCCGATTCACGGTGGTGGCGCCATCCGTGGGATCGGTGACGACTTCGCCGTCGCCCTACGGGCGAGCGGCGGGGGAGCGGTGCGGGTCGTGGACATCGATGACTGCACGGCAGCGCTGGGAGAGGGCAGCGGCGCGGCCCGGCCCGGAGACCCCGACCACTCGCGGGTGGCGACCTGGCTCGACGCGCTGGAGACCGGCCACGAGCACTTGGTGCTCGTCGCCAGCAGCGACGACCGTGCCAACGACGTCACCGGGGACGATGCGTGGGTCGAGCGCTGCGTGCGGCAGGCCGACGTCGTCGTCCTGGTCGCGGATGCTGCCCGGTCCCCCGCACCCTCGGCGCTGGAGTCGCGCCTCGCCGACCTGCGCCCGGCCACACGACGCGTGCTGCTGCTCCGCCACCCGGCGGCAACGCCGCACCCGCGAGGCACAGCGGCGTGGCTGGCCACCCGTGACGTCGACGCGCACCACCACGTCCGTGCGGGTCATGCACAGGACCTGGCCCGCGCTGCGCGGCTGGTCGGGGGACGTGGACGTGGGCTGGTGCTGAGCGGCGGGGGGGCTCGGGCGCTCGCCCAACTTGGTGTCGCCGAGGTGCTCGTCGAGCGCGACCAACAACCGGACGCGCTGGCCGCGGCCAGCGCCGGCGGGATCACCGCCGGCCTGCTGGCCGCCGGGATCGACCCGGTCGAGGCCGTTCGGCAGGTGGCGGCGGTGGTCGACCGCCTGGACCTGACGCTGCCGCTGCATGCACTCACCAGTGGCCGCAACTGGACGGCGTCACTCACGTCGCTGTACGGGGACCTGCAGATGGAAGACGCATGGCTGCCGTTGGCGCTGGTGTCGACCAACCTCACTCGGAGGGAGGCCCATGTCGACCGCTCTGGCCCGTTGCTGGATGCGGTCCGTACCACGACCGCGATCCCCGGACTCCTGCCCCCCGTGGCGCGAGGCACGGACGTGCTCGTCGACGGCGGCCTGATCGACAACCTGCCGACGAACCTGCTGGCCACCGACCCGGACGTTGGACCGATTCTCGCGGTCGAGGCCGGTGTCGGCCGCAGCGTCACCGCCAGCGCGCCGTTCGGCCATGACCTGTCCGGCTGGCGGACCCTGGGGTCGTGGTTGCGTCCGGGTGGACGGGCCGAGAGCCCACCGACGGTCGCGGTCATGCTGCGGGCCGCGCTGACGCTGGCCAACGACGTCTCCGCGCGGGCCAACGCCGGGCTGGCCGACCACACGCTGCGGTTGCCGGTCCAGGATGTCGGCCTGCTGGCGTTCGACCACGTGGGAGCACTCGCGACGGTGGGCCGAGACCACGCCCGCGAGGCCATGCCCGCGAACCCCTGGACCTGACACCCGGGCTGGCTCGTCACCTCTTGCGTGGACTGATCCAGCCCGACGGATCAACCTGGGTAGGTCTCCATCCCGTCGTGGATCACGTGGTTGAGTTCCACGAATCGCCGCATGCGCACCTCCGACACACCCACGCCGAGACCTTCGCCGTCGGGCCCAACCCAGGTCGTCCCGAGGATCGTCGGAGGTCGTTGGCGGGTGCGTTCGTCAGGTGTCCAGCCCCAGGCCAGCGCGGCCGATGTCGTTGAGGTCGTCGACCCCGAACCGGTGGGGCCACCTGGAGCGCGAGCCTTCCTGACTCATTGCTTCCTGACTCATTGCCTTCCTGACTCGTTGTCGAGCGGCGCGAAGACCGGCAAAATTCGTCGTTGACACTCGACGCTCGGCGAACCTAGGGTCGATCTGGAGTGGCGCAGACGCGGGGTCCGCTCCGAGGTGTGTCGCCACCGATTGCCGGGGGTCAGTCCCGGCCTGACTGGGGGACACGGGCCATGAGGAATGTCACGACGAGCCGCGCACGCACGCTTCGACCGGGGGACGGGGTGCGACGAACTTCCCGGTTGGCTCTGCTCGCCGTGGTGGCGGCGCTGGCCGTGACCACGGCGTCGCCGCTGTCAGCCCAGCCTGCGCCAGCTGGTCCGGACAGCGTGGGTCCGCCCACCGTCCATGACAAGGTCGAGCCGCTGCGTTCGGCACCGGCCCGCGACCTGCCTGCGGCGCCGCCCACCAGCTCGACCGAGGTCAATCCTCTGCAGGGTGGCGATGAGGTGATCGACCTGGCCGAGACCGGGCGCGCCGACCCGGTTGCACAACTCGACGCTGCCGAGGGCCTGGCCCTCAACCAGTTGGGCGCCCCGATCGTGAACGTGCCGGGCCAGGGCGGGGCGAACCCCAACGACACCAACGGGGACATCGGACCCAACGACTACGTCCAGATGATCAACTCCAACTTCCAGATCTTCGACCGCCAGGGCACCCCCCGTGGGCCGTCCGCCGCGATCAACACGCTCTGGGCGAGCAACCCGGCCGGACAGAACGCCTGCTCGACGCAGAACGCCGGCGACCCGATCGTGCTCTACGACCGGCAGGCGGACCGCTGGTTGTTGAGCCAGTTCGCCCAGACGCAGTTCCTGTGCATCGCGATCTCCCAGACGCCAGACCCGACCGGCGCCTACTTCCTCTACCAATTCACGGTCGACCGGTTCCCCGACTACTTCAAGATCGGGATCTGGCCCGACGGCTACTACATCAGCGCGAACTTCAACGGGCCGAACACCGCGATGGCGACGGTCGTCGATCGGGCCAACATGCTCAACGGCAACCCAGCCGGGCAGGTCGACTTCGAGATCCCAACCCTGGTGAACAACTTCGACGTCCTGATCCCGAGCAACATGGAGGGCCCCACTCCGCCGCCGGCGGGCACCCCCAACTACTTCTACCGACAGATCGACGGCGACATCATCGGGGGCTCCGACCGGCTCGAACTGTGGGAGTTCCAGACCGACTGGATCGTCCCGGCCAACTCGACCCTGACTGGCCCGACCGACATCAACACCGCGCCATTCGACTCCGACACCTGCGGCTACGGATTCGTCCAGTGCATCGACCAGCCCGGCACCGCCCAGCAGCTCGACCCCATCCAGATCGGAACGATGTACCGGCTGCCATACCGCAACTACGGAGACCGCGAGGTCATGGTCGGCAACTTCACCGTGGATGCCGACGGCAACGACGGTGTCGGCATCCGGTGGTTCATGCTCGAACGCTCCGGTGGGGGCGGCTGGGGGATCGTCAACGAAGGCACCTATGCGCCGCAGCCAGGTGGCGCCCAGCCGTTCATCCACCGTTGGATGGGCAGCGCCAACGTCGATCGTTTCGGGAACATGGCACTGGGTTACAGCGCCTCGAGCTCGGCCAACATCTTCCCGTCCGCCCGCTACACCGGGCGCGACGCAGACGATCCGCTCGGCCTGATGCCCGCCACGGAGTTCACCATCCAGGCCGGCCAGGCCGCAACGACCGGAAACCGCTGGGGCGACTACTACACGTTGAGTGTCGACCCGGTGGACGACTGCACCTTCTGGTACACGGGCGATGCGACTGCCGCCAACGGGTCGCGCCAGTCCCGGATCGCGAGCTTCCGGTTCGATGACTGCGCCACCGACCTCGCCATCACCAAGACGGTCAGCCCCGAGCACCCCAACGCCGGGGAGGAGGCGGTCTACACGATCACCGTGGACAACCAGGGTGACATCCCCGCTGACAACGTGGTCGTGATCGACGAACTTCCACCGGAGGTCGACTACCTCACCGACACCGACTCGTGCACCGGTGTGGCGGTCGGCGCCACCGGGACCCTGACCTGCGACCTTGGCCTCATTGGTCCGGGCCAGTCACGATCGTTCCAGATCAAGGTGGTGATCGGCTCCGACCTCGGTGGCGCCACCAGCATCACCAACGTGGCCACCGTCGACTCCGACGCCAACGAGTCGAACCCGTCCGACAACGAGGCGTCGCTGACCCACCTGGTCAACGAGTCCGCCGACGTCCGCGTGACCAAGCTGTGCAAGCCCGACACCGGCCCGGCTCCGGCCGGCACCGAGGGCACCTGCAGCATCCTGGTGACCAACGACGGCCCGTCCGCCGCTCGCGAGGTCGAGCTGGTCGACACCCACATCAGCGATGGTGCGTTCGCGCTGGCAACGACCACGGCGGGCTGTGTGACCGGTGCCGTGGAGATGACCTGCGCCCTTGGCACGATCCAGGCCGGGGAGACCGTCCAGGCCGACGTCGTCGTCACCAGCAATGACGGTGTGGACGTCAACGACGTCGCCATCGCCAGCAGCGCCACCCCGGACCCGAACAATGCCAACAACCAGGCCGAGGCCGGACTGACCTTCGATGCCTCCGCCGACCTGTCCATCACCAAGACCGGGCCCGTGACGGCCGTCCCGGGTACCACCTTCGACTACACGATCACGGTCGACAACGCAGGGCCTTCCGACGCCCAGGACGTGGTCGTCAACGACGAACTGCCGCCGGACGTCGACTTCGTGTCGGCCACCGAATCGACCGGATCGTGGACGGCGAACGACGGCACCGTCACGTGGAACGTTGGGGACGTCGCAGTCTCCGATCCACCCGCCACGATCACGATCACGGTGTTCGTCCACGAGGACGCCACTGGGCAGCTGGTCAACAACGCGGCGGTCACCAGCGCCACGTCGGACCCGAACGGCTCGAACAACCTGGCCACCTGGACCACCGACCTCGAAGCCCAGGCCGAGCTCACAGTCACCAAGGACGACAGTCCCGACCCGGTCGTGGCCGGATCCGAGTTGACCTACACCGTCACGGTGGGCAACAACGGCCCGTCCACGGCGACCGACGTGGTCGTCACCGACACCCTGCCCGATGACACAACCCTGGTGTCGGCGGTCGGGGGGACCGGCTCAACTGCCTGCGCCCAGGTACAGCCCAACATCGTGTCGTGCGAGGTCGGCGCACTGGCCCCGGGTGCAACCGAAACCATCTTCATCACCGTGCTGGTCGACTCGGCGGCGACGGGCACCCTGCTCAACGAGGTCGAGGCGACCTCACCGACGGATCCCGACGGCGCATCCGACAGCGAGACCACCGAGGTCATCACCGAGGCCGACCTGTGGATGGAGAAGCGTGGCGAGGCATCCGCCGGGAACCCGGCTGGCGCGCTGACCTACACGCTGGTGGTCCACAACCACCCTGGCTCGGCACCCGACGACACCCCGACTTCAGGTGATGGCGGGCCCTCGGATGCCCAGGACGTGGTCGTGGTCGACCCGCTTCCGCTGACGTCCAAGAAGATGAACGTGCAGTTCCTCACCCCGGGATGCACCTACGACGAGGGGACCCACACCGTCACCTGCACCGCCGACACCGTCCCGTACGGAACGTCGGTCGAGTTCGAGGTCCAGGTCGACATCAAGGGTTCGGTGGGATCGATCACCAACGTGGCCACGGCGTCGAGCTCGACACCTGACCCGGTGCTCGCCAACAACGCCGACACGGTCAACAACGTGGTCAAGGGCAGCACCGGCAAGGGCAAGAAGCCGAACTGACCGATCCGGCGTCCCGGGGGTGACCCGTTCGAACCCCCGGACGCCGGGCCTCCTGGTGGCCACCCCGCGCGCTTGGCCATGCCCTGAGGGCGTTGCTGGAGAGCGGGTGAGGGGAATCGAACCCCCGTCACCAGCTTGGGAAGCTGGGGCTCTACCATTGAGCTACACCCGCGAGGTGCTCGGGGATGCTACCGAGCGGGCCACTCTGGAACCAATCTGACTGGTTGCGGCACCTCAGGCGTCCAACGGGCCGGCGACGGGATCCTCGAGCCACGTTGCCAACTGGTCCAGCGCCAGACGTTCGTCGTCGGACACCTTCTTGCCTCGGAAGTCGTCGCGGGACGCGTTGGCGATGCGCGCTCCGATCCCCATCAACCACGTCCGGGCCTGCGCCGCTGCGTCCTCGTCCAGCCCGGCCAGCGTGGGTGCGACTGCCGCGAGGATCTGGCTGCCGTCGACCTTGAGCCCGGAGAGGCCCTTGCGGGTGACGTCCACGTGCAGCTCGGCGAGGTCCTCGCCCTGGCTGTTCATCGTCCGCCCGGCCGCCCGCAGCTGGGTCTCGATCGGCCCGGGTGGGATCTCCAGGGCGGCGTCGCGCATCGCGAAGGCATCCTTGACGATGCCGTACCAGCCGTGCTTGCCGTGTCCCAGGATCCAGTAGTTCACACCCAGGCCCGCGCGGGCGAGGTCGGTCGCGAGCGAATCGTCGTCCACGTTGCTCCCTGTGAGTGTCGGGCTGCGAGCGTCGGGCGTGGGACCGTTGCTGCACCGATGGAGGTGGGTGCATGTCCACTGGCCACCACGATAGTGAAGGCGGGCCATCCTGCGGCCTATCATCCAGCCAGATCCCGGCTCGACCTCGTCGATCACCCAAGGACCTCGCGTGATCCTGTCCGACCGCACCATCCGCGCCGCGCTGGCCAGTGGCCGGATCGGCATCGATCCACTGGGCGAGGACGCGGTCCAGGCCTCGTCGGTCGACGTCCGCGTCGACAACGGCTTCCGGGTCTTCGCCAACCATCGCTACCCCTACATCGACGTGACGCAGGAGCAGCCCGAACTGACGGAACTCGTCGAGGTGGCCGACGAGCCCTTCATCCTCCACCCGGGTGAGTTCGTCCTGGGCTCGACCCTCGAGTCGGTCACGCTGCCCGACGACCTGGTGGCGAGGTTGGAGGGCAAGTCGTCGCTGGGACGGCTCGGACTGCTCATCCACTCGACGGCCGGGTTCATCGACGCCGGCTTCCGGGGTCACGTCACCCTGGAACTGTCCAACGTGGCCACCCTGCCGATCGCGATCCATCCCGGGATGAAGATCGGCCAGTTCGCCTTCTTCGAACTCGATGGTCCGGCCGAGCGCCCGTACGGATCGGCCGGCACCACCTCCAAGTACCAGGGCCAGCGGGGCCCGACGGCGTCTCGCTACCACCTCAACTTCCCGACCGACGACTGACCTCGACCCGTGGGGGCGGAGCACGCCTCCGGGCAGGTGCGATCGGCACCCTCGACGTGGTGGTCTCGAACGGCATGGCGGATGGACGGGGATCCGGCGCCGGACGGCGAGGATGGACGATTACCGTGGTGGCTGCACTCGACCTGCGAGTGCGATGCGTGGGAGGACTGCCAATGGCCACCTTCACCTTCGATGACTACGAGGCCGTGCTGTTCGACCTCGACGGGGTCCTGACCGACACGGCTGCGCTCCACGCCGTGGCGTGGAAGCAGATGTTCGACGAGTTCCTGCTGCGCTGGTCGTCCGCACACGGCCAGCCCTTCGTGCCGTTCGAGGTGGACCCCGACTACCTCACCCACGTCGATGGCCTGGCGCGTGCCGACGGGGTCGCCGGCTTCCTGGAATCCCGGCGGATCGTGCTGCCCGAGGGCTCACCCGACGACCCGGCCGATGCCGACACCATCCACGGCCTCGGCACCCGCAAGAACGAACTGGTGCTGGCGCTCATGGAGGAACGAGGCGTCGAGTCGTTCGACGAATCGCTGGTCTTCCTGGATGCCGCCGTCGACGCCGGCCTGGCGGTCGCCGTGGTGTCGTCCTCGCGCAACGCGGTGGCGTCGTTGGCATCCGCCGGCATCGCCGATCGCTTCGACGTCGTCATCGACGGGAACGTGGCCGGCGAGCTGGGGCTGCCCGGCAAGCCGGCGCCCGACACCTACCTGGAAGGTGCCCGACGACTGGGGGTCGCCCCGGAACGGGCCATCGTCGTCGAGGACGCCATCTCCGGTGTCGAGGCCGGACGACTCGGTGGCTTCGGGTTCGTCATCGGGATCGATCGCGGCTTCCAGGCCGACCGCCTGGACGGGGCCGGTGCCGACGTGGTGGTGGCCGAGCTGTCCGACCTGCTGCCAGACTGACCCGACGTGGTCCGGATCGTGACCGACGCGCCAGTCCGGGCAGTCCCGGCCGGCGCACCCGGACACGATCGGTGCGACGCCGACGACCGAGGAAGAGCCTGCCATGCTGCATCGTGAGATCATCGGGTTGCCGACGACCGTCTACCCGGTGGACGAGTGGGCACTGGTCGAGACGGCCGTGGACGAGGAGTACATGGGGCGTGCCGAGACCCTGTTCTCGGTGGCCAACGGGTACCTGGGCATGCGCGGGGCACCGGACGAGGGACGGCCCCAGTTCGACTACGGCACCTTCGTCAACGGGTTCCACGAGACCTGGCCCATCCACCATGCCGAGGAGGCCTTCGGGTTCGCCCGCACCGGCCAGACGATGGTGTCGGTGCCCGACGCGCGCCGCTTCCACCTCTATGTCGACGACGAGATGTTCCAGCTCACCACCGCCGACCTCGAACACTACGAACGTCGTCTCGACATGCGGACCGGCCAACTGGTGCGCGAACTCGTGTGGCGCACCATGTCGGGCAAGAAGGTGCGGGTGCGGTCCTGGCGCATGGTGTCGATGTCGAGTCGTCACCTGGCAGCCGTGCGGTACGAACTCACGATGCTCGATGGCGATGCGCCGGTCGTCATCTCGTCGCAACTGCGTCACGAGGGTGCTCGACGTCGTGCCGTCGACCTGACCGGCGACGTCGAGGCCACGGCGGTCGGACACGATCCGCGCGAGTCCCAGGACCTGGGGGACGTGTTGCTGCCCGAGGGCGCGGTCGACGACGGCGACGGCCGGGCGGTGCTGCGCTACCGGGCCCGCAACTCCGGGATGACGCTGGCCTGTGGCATCGACCACCGGGTGACGAGCGATGCCGAACTGGACCGGCAACTGGTGCACGGCAACGACCGTGCGAAACTGGTGCTGCGGGGCAGGCTGTCCGAGGGCCAGACGATCACGATCGACAAGGTTGCCGCGTACGCAACGTCGGTGGCGACGTCGTCGGCGCGCCTGGCCGACCGCGTGAACCGCGTGCTCGACCGGTCGATGGACGACGGCCTCGACCGCCTGTTCGCGGAACAGCGGGAGTGGTTCGAGGAGTTCTGGCGGGTCGGCGACGTCGTGATCGAGGGCAGCCCGGTCGTCCAGCAAGCGGTGCGGTGGTCGCTGTTCCAGCTGATCCAGGCATCCGCGCGGGCCGAGTCGACCGGCATCCCGGCCAAGGGCCTGACGGGGTCGGGCTACGAGGGCCACTACTTCTGGGACACCGAGATCTACGTCCTGCCCTACCTCATCCACACCCAACCACGCGTGGCCCGCAACCTGCTGCGCTTTCGCCACGGCTTGCTGGATGCCGCCCGCCGGCGTGCCCGCGAGGTCAACCAGGAAGGTGCCCTGTTCGCATGGCGCACCATCAACGGTGAGGAGGCGTCGGCCTACTACGAGGCGGGCACGGCGCAGTACCACATCAACGCCGACATCATGTATGCGCTGCGCAAGTACGTGCGCGCCACCGGTGACACCGAGTTCCTGGTCGACGAGGGCGCCGAGATGTTGGTCGAGACGGCGCGGCTGTGGCTGGACCTTGGGTTCTTCCGCGACGGTGTCGGCAGCTTCCACATCTACGGCGTGACCGGCCCCGACGAGTACACGACGCTGGTCAACGACAATGCCTACACCAACCTGATGGCCCGGCTGAACCTGCGCTATGCCGCCGACGTGGTCGACGAACTGCGGGCCCACCGCCCCGAGCTCCACGGGCGCCTGGCCCACCGCACCGGCCTGCGCCCCGACGAGGTCGAGCAGTGGAGGTTGGCCGCGGAGCGCATGTTCGTGCCCCGCGACGACAAGTTGGGCATCACGCCCCAGGACGCCAACTTCCTGGACAAGGAGGTGTGGCCGTTCGACGACACGCCGTCGGACAAGTACCCGTTGCTGCTGCACTTCCACCCGCTCGTGATCTACCGCTACCAGGTGATCAAGCAGGCCGACATCGTCCTGGCGATGTTCCTCCAGCCCGACGACTTCGACGCCGACCTGAAGCGTCGCAACTTCGACCACTACGACCCGCTGACCACCGGCGACTCGTCGCTGTCGGCCTGTGTCCAGTCGATCGTGGCGTCCGAGTTGGGCGACGACGCCAAGGCCATGCGCTACTTCCGGCTCGGGCTGTACGTCGACCTGGCCGACATCGCCGGCAACGTCGACCACGGCGTGCACGTGGCTGCGGCCGGCGGCGTGTGGCAGTCGCTGGTCTATGGCTTCGCCGGGTTCCGTGACCACGGCGACCAGTGGTGCTTCGAGCCCCGCCTGCCGGCGAGTTGGCGTGGGATGTCGTTCGCACTGCGGCAACGTGACTGCCTCCTGCGGGTGCACCTCGAACGCATGGAGGTCACCTACACGTTGGAGGAAGGTGACGAACTGTCCTTCCGCCACCACGACGAGGACATCGTCCTGGCCGCCGGCGAGTCGGCGCACCGCTCGATGGGGCCCGCGGTCAGTTCACCGGCCACGGCCACCGCCTGATCCATTCGCCTGGGGCGGGTTGGCCAGTCGTTCGGGCCACTCGGCGGCAGCGGATCCGGCATCATGGACCACACGCCCGACCACGCGAATCGCCCTGGAGTTGCCCGTGCCGTCACCAGATCCGTCGCCCCTGCCGCCCGAGCCACGCCGACGCGTGGTCATCGCCGATGTCACCCCCAGTGTGGAGGGTGGCCGGTTCCCCATCCGCCGGGTCGTCGGGGAGCAGGTGGTCGTCACGGCGCACGTGTTCGCCGACAGCCACGATCGCATCGCCACCATCGTGCAGTGGCGCGAAGTCGGGACCAAGAACTGGTCCGAGGCGCCGATGGTGGTCACCAATGCCGGTGAGGATGCCTGGATGGGCGCCTTCGCCGTCGGGTCGATGGGCCGCTTCGAATACCGCGTCCACGCCTGGATCGACCACTTCACCACCTGGCGCGACGACCTGCGCAAGAAGGCCGGCGCCAACGTCGACGTGCCGGCGCACCTGCAGGCCGGGGCGGTGCTGTTGCGTGCCACCGCGGGACGCCGCCGCAACGACGCCGCCAGGCGCATCCGCGAGATCGCGACCATGCTCGACGACGCCTCCATCGACGAGGGCGAGCGGGTTGCGGCCGGGCTGACCGACGACCTGGCCGCAGCGATGGCCGCGCAGGACCGTCGCAACTTCGCCACCTCCTCGGAGCACCTGGAGGTCGACGTCGATCGGCTGCGCGCACGCTTCTCGTCGTGGTACGAACTGTTCCCGCGATCGCTTGGTGCGCCCGACGAACACGGGACGCTGCGCGACGTGATCGGTGAGTTGCCCCGGATCGCCGACATGGGCTTCGACGTCCTGTACCTGCCGCCGATCCATCCCATCGGGGTCACCCATCGCAAGGGGCGCAACAACTCGGTGACCGCCGCCGAGGGCGATCCCGGTGTGCCGTGGGCCATCGGCGGTGCCGGTGGGGGGCACACGGCCGTGCATCCCGAACTCGGCACCGTCGAGGACCTCGCCGACCTGGTCGCGGTCGCCCGACGCGACCACGGCATCGACGTCGCGCTGGACATCGCCTTCCAGTGCTCGCCCGACCACCCATGGGTCACCGAACACCCGGAGTGGTTCCGAAAGCGCCCCGACGGGTCGATCCAGTACGCCGAGAATCCGCCCAAGAAGTACGAGGACATCTACCCGGTCAACTTCGAGACCGACGATCCGGAGGGGTTGTGGCAGGCGCTGTTGGGCGTCATGAAGTTCTGGGTCGACCAGGGTGTGACGGTGTTTCGCGTCGACAACCCCCACACCAAGTCGTTCCGGTTCTGGGAGTGGGCCATCACCAACCTGAAGACCGACAACCCCGAACTGATCTTCCTGGCCGAGGCCTTCAGCCGCCCCCGCGTCATGGAGGGACTGGCCAAGCGCGGCTTCAACCAGTCCTACTCGTACTTCACGTGGCGCGAGTCCAAGTGGGACTTCGAGGACTACCTGCGCTACCTCACCGACAGCGAGGCCGTCGAGTACTACCGCCCCAACTTCTGGCCCAACACGCCCGACATCCTGCCGCGCCACCTCCAGTACGGGGGCCGCAACATGTTCGTGCAGCGATTGCTGCTGGCCACGACGATGTCGTCCAACTGGGGGATCTACGGCCCGGTGTTCGAGTTGCAGGAGAACCTCGCCCGCGCCGACCACGACGAGTACCTCGACAACGAGAAGTACCAACTGCGCTCGTGGGACGTGGACCGCGAGGACTCGCTGGCGCCCCTGATCTCGATGATGAACCGGATCAGGCGAGACCACCCCGCCCTGCAGGCCACCCGCAACCTGCGGCTGCACGCCACCGAGTCGGACCAGGTGCTGTGCTACTCCAAGCGTGACGCCGACACCGGCGACACGGTGTTGGTCGTGATCAGCCTGGACACGCAGTGGCCCCAGGGGACCACGGTCCACCTCGACCTGGACGCCCTGGGCGTGGATGGCGGTCAGTGGTTCCTGGTCGACGACCGCCTGACCGGCAACCGCTGGTTCTGGCAGGGCGCGAGCCAGTACGTCGAGTTGGACCCGTCGCTGCCAGCCCACGTGTTCGCGGTGCATCCCCAGTAGGCAGCGCATCCGCAGGAGTCGTGGCCACGGGCAGCGAAGTGGCCTGCGCCAGTGAGCGAATTCGCTCGTGGACACAGGCCACTTCTCGGCATGGGCAGGTCTGCACACCCCGCCCATGCGGCTGATCGCGGCTGCCGTCGGCCGCGACATCGGTGATCAGGTCGCGTTGCGCTTGCTGACCGAGTCGATCAGGACGGCTGCCAACAGCACCAGCCCGGTCACGACGAACTTGACGCCTGCCGGCAGCCCCAACAGGTCCATGCCGTTGGACACGCTGGCGATCACCAGGCCGCCCAACAGCGCGGACATGACCTTGCCGTGTCCGCCGAACAGGCTGGTGCCACCGATCACGGCTGCGGCGATCACCTCCAGCAGCAGGTTGCCGCCACCCGTGTTGGTCGACACCGAGCGCAGCCGTGAGGCCAGCAGGATCCCGCCGGCGCCGGCCATGAAGCTGGAGATCATGAACACGAAGATGCGCAGTCGGCTGACGTTGATGCCGGCACGACGAGCGGCCTCGGGATTGCCACCGACCGCGTAGATGTGGCGCCCGAACCGGGTCCGGGACGCCACGAAGCTCCAGAACACCAGGAACACCAGCAGGATGACCGCCGCCACCGGGACGCCGCGATCCTGGTTGGCGAACCAGATGGCGAATCCGGACACCGCGACCAGGCCGGCCGCCTGCAGCCACACCACGGAGTTCGGCTTGGCCTCCAGACCGCGAGACCGGCGCGACACCTGTTGGCGCACCTGCAGCCCGACGTAGGAGGCGATCACCACGGCCCCCAACGCCCAGCCCATCAACGGCGACAGGAACGTGTTGGTCAGGCCCAGCACCAGGTCGTCCTGGATGATGATCGTGCCCGCCTGGCTGGTCTCGGTCGTCAGGATCAGGACGACGCCGCTCCACGCCAGGAAGCCCGCCAGGGTCACGACGAACGACGGCACACTGAACCGGGTGATGACCCAGCCCTGCAGGAAGCCGATCAGCGTCGTGGCGGCCAGCGCGATGGGGATCGCCAGCCACCACTTGAACCCGGGGTCGCCGGGCCGCATCAGCAACGCCATGATGACGCCGCCGACCGCGGAGACGTAGGCGACCGACAGGTCGATCTCGGCGATCAGGAGCACGAACACCACGCCGATGGCGATGGTCGCCAGGCCCGATGTCTGCAGCAGCAGGTTGACGAAGTTGGCGCTGGTGAGGAAGACGCTGTTCAGCGTGCCGAAGATCGCGACGATGAGGATCAGGCCGATGATGATCGGGATGGCACCGAAGTTGCCGGCCTTCGTGCGCTGCCACCAGGCGTCGACGTAGTCACGGATCCCGGGATCCTCCGAGGCGATCGTGGAGGTGAGGTCGTCGCTCATGAGTTCGTCTCCATCCCGGGCGCGGGTGCCGTCCCCGGCTCGGGGGCGGTGTCCGACTCGGACTCCATGCCGGGCACCGAGTCCATCGACCCGGCGGTGATGGCGTGCACGATCTCGGTCTGGGTCGTGTCGCCCGTGGCATAGGTGCCGATCGCTCGTCCCAGCCGCAGGACGGTGATCTTGTCGGCCACCTCGAAGATGTCATGGAGGTTGTGCGAGATCAGCACCACTGCCAGGCCACGTTCGCGCAGGCGCTTGACCAGTTCGAGGACCTGGCGAGTCTGGGCGACGCCCAGTGCGGCGGTCGGCTCGTCCAGGATGACCAGGCGCGAATTCCACATGACCGCCTTGGCGACCGCGATTGCCTGGCGTTGACCGCCCGACAGGCTCGCCACGGACTGGCGAACCGAGCGCAGCGTGGTCACGGACAGCGACGCCATCGTCTCCTGCGTCTTCGCCTCCATGCTGGGCTCGTCCAGCACGATTCCCCGGACCAACTCGCGACCCAGGTACATGTTGGCGACCACGTCGAGGTTGTCGGCCAGGGCAAGGTCCTGGTAGACCACCTCGATGCCCAGCGCGGCCGAGTCACGCGGTCCGTGGATGGTGACCGGTTCACCGTCGAAGCGAATTTCGCCGTGGTCGAACGGCTGCGTGCCGGCGATGCCCTTGATCAACGTCGACTTGCCGGCGCCGTTGTCGCCGACCAGCGCCAGGATCTCGCCCTCGTGGACCTCGAGGTCGACGTCCTGGAGGGCCTGCACGGCGCCGAAGTGCTTCTCCACCCCCCGACATTCGAGCAGTGGTGGACTGGATGTGGTGGCCACGTGGGTGCCTTCGCCGGAGCTTCGTCTGGCAGGGGAGGGGAGGTGGACAGTGCGAATGATGGCAGGGTGGGAACAGGACTGCGGCCGGGCCGGGACGATGCTCGTCGTCCCGACCCGGCCACGCGTGGTCGATCAGCGGTCCGTGGGGCACAGCTCCTCGAACTCGCCGACGCAGATCTCGTCCCAGGTGCGGAACCCGTCCGCGATCACCGTGTCGGCGATGTTGTCCGTGGTGACCGCGACCGGCTCCAACGCGACGAACGGGATGTCGTTGGTTCCGTTGTTGAGTGTCGTCCCACCGGTCACGTCGTCCAGCGACTCACCGTTGAGCAGCGCCAGCGCGACTTCGGCAGCAGCCTGGGCCTCGGCCTGGATCGGCTTGTAGACGGTCATGGTCTGGTCACCGGCCAGGATGTTCTGGATGCCGGCAGCCGTGGCGTCCTGTCCGGACACCGGGAAGGGGTCCAGGCCCGCGCTCTTGCGTGCGGCGATGACCGACTGGGCCAGGCCGTCGTTGGCTGCGAACACTGCATCGACGCCGTTGGAGGTGTCGACCAGGATCTGCTCGAAGATGGTCAGGGCCTCGGCGTTGTCCCACTCGGGCACGGCTTCGTCCGCGACGATCTCCCAGTCACCGGCGTCGGCGCGCGCCTCGACGGTCTCGGCGTAGCCCTCGCGGAACAGGGTGGCGTTGTTGTCGGTGGGCGCGCCGTTGAGCATCACGACACGCGCCGGGTCCAGGCCCAGTTCATCGATGGCGGGTTCCAGCACGGTGGCCATCGTCGCGCCGACCTCGACGTTGTCGAAGGACACGTAGGCGTCGGCGCCCGGGCCCTCGATGGTCAGGCGGTCGTAGTCGACCACCGCGACGTCGTTCTGGCGGGCCAGGTCGATCACGGCCGCGCCGGAGCCCGAGTCGAGGTTGACGAACAGGATGACGTCGGCACCCGAGGCGATGGCCTGCTCGGCCTGGCTCAACTGCTGCTGGGCGTCGTTCTCGGCGTTGACGATGTTGTACTCCACACCCGCGGCGTCGAACTCCTCCTCGAAGTAGCGACGGTCGTCGGTCTCCCAGCGCGAGGAACTCGAGCTGTCGGGGAGCAGCACCCAGATGCTGCCGTCGGCACTGGCCTCGGTGGCGTCACCGCTGTCGGTGGCGGCATCGGTGGCGGCATCGGTGGCCGCCTCGGTGGCGGCGGCGGTCTCGGACGAGTCGGACGAACTGTCGCCGTCGTCGCTGCTGCATGCGGTGAGCGTGAGTGCTCCCGCCAGCAGCGCGACCGTGAATGGGAGGAGTCGCTTCGAGCGTGATCGTGACATGCTGGAACTTTCACATGGGAGGTGGGTGGCGGTCTGCCACCTGCAGGTTGCACGCTAGGGACGGCAACGTGAACGTCACGTGAAGGATCGGGCGTCGCCGTGAACAAGTTGTGAACAGGCTCGAGGCTCCATGGGGACGCCGGCCACGGCTGACCCGACAGCTCACTCGGTCTGGAGCCGGTAGCCGATGCGGGGCTCGGTCACGATGAGCGTGGGGCAGCCGTCATTCTGGAGCTTGGCACGCAACCGCTTCACGTAGGCACGCGTGTACTCCGTCTCGGTCGCGTAGCCGGGACCCCACACGCGCTGGAGCAGCATGGCGTGGGTCAGGACCTTGCCCTGGTTGATCGCCAGTTCGCGCAGCAGGCTGAACTCGGTCGGCGTCAGGTGGACCCGCTCGTCGTCGACGAACACGGCCCGGTCGTCGAGGTTGATGGCGACGTTGCCGACGGTCACGTTGCGGCTGGCCGGCTCCGGGGCCGCGGCCGGTCGGGTGCGGCGCAGCGTCGCCTGGATGCGTGCCATCAACTCGTTGATGCTGAACGGCTTGGTCATGTAGTCGTCCGCACCCAGGTTCAGGGCCATGACCTTGTCCGACTCGGCGCGTCGTGCCGACACGACGATGATGCCGACGGCGAACCGGTGGCGGATGTCGCGACACAGTTCCAGTCCGTCCCGCCCCGGCAGTGTGAGGTCCAGCAACACCACATGGGGACTGCGTTCCTCGACCAGCCGCTCGGCGTTGCTGCCGTCGGTCGACACGATCACCTCGTAGCCCCGGGCGGTCAGGTTGCTGCGGACGAGATCACAGATGTTGGGGTCGTCCTCGACGACCAGCACTCGGGTGGCTTCCTGTGTCACGCCGGCTCCTCCGCGGGTTCGTCCAATGACCATGACGGGAGGTCGCCGCTCGGCCCGTCGACGGGCAGGGTGATCGTCCACGTCGTGCCATCGTCGCCCGAGACGACGTCCACCCTGCCTCCATGTGCGGCCACGATCCCCTGCACGATCGACAGCCCGAGCCCGGAGCCGCGACTGTCAGGTCCGCGGATCCCGGGTTCGAACAGGGCGGCACGGACCCCGGCGGGCAGGCCCGGCCCGTCGTCGGTGACCCGGACGACCACCGTCGATCCGGGAGCTGCGCCGCCTGGCAGGGCGGGGGTGGCCGGTGCCGCGCCGGGGCGATCCATCGGGGGTTCCAGTGCCGCAGTCACCGCGACGCGGGCATCGCTCGACGCGTGCGCCACCGCGTTGTCGACCAGGTTGACCAGGACTTGCTCGAGGCGGTCGTGGTCGGCCCGGATCGGCGGGACGTCCGGATCGATCGCCAGTTCCACGGTGGCGTGGCCCACGGCGTCCAACGCGGCCCTGGCGACCAGGGCGAGGTCGCACCAGTCCAACTGCAGGTCGAGTCCGCCGGCCTCGACGACCGACGCGTCCAGCATGTCGGTGACGAGGCTGCCGAGTCGTTGGGACTCGTGGGCGATCACGCCCAGGAAGCGATCGGAGGTGGCGGGTTCCCAGGCCACGTCGGGCAGTTGCAGGCTCTCCGCATAGCCCTGGATCGCGGTCAGTGGTGTGCGCAGTTCGTGACTCAGTCGTGACAGGAAGGTGCGTTGCAACGTGTGGGCGCGACGCAGCGAGATGGCCTCGCGTTGGGCCCGCTCGTGGTCCAGTCGGCGCAGCGCCAGCAGGACCGACTGGGCACCGTCGGCCAGCAGTTGCCGTGCCCCGGGATCCGGCTCCGCTGGCGGGTCCCACGTCGCCACCAACGCCTGGCGCGTGGACCTGCGATCGAGGCGTGCGACCAGCGTGTCGCCCGCCTGACGGGCCGGCTGTCCAGCAGGTGGATCGCTCCCCGGGCGCAGTGGTGTGGTGATGTCGCGGGTTCCGACTGCAGCACGCGTGGTCGCAGCCTCGCCCAACTCGTCGAGATCCACGAGCGCGAGCCGGGCGGCGCCGAGTCCCTCACGCAGGATCTCCAGTGCCACCTCGAGGTCGGCATCGGCGCCGCCCGGGCCGGTCAGGGTCTCGAGGAGTTGGCGGAGGGTTTCGAGGGTGCGGTTGCGTTGCGTGACGGTGTGGAGCAGTCGTTCCCGGTCGAGGGTGCCGGCAGCCTGCGCGGCGTACAACTCCGCCAGTCGCAGCGTCGCCTCGCTGTCGGGCCCGACGGCACGGCTGTAGCCGGACAACGTGCCGAGCACACCGTCGGCGCCGATCAACGGGACGGTCCACATGGACCTGACCCCGGTGGTGCGCAACCGCGCCGAGGTCGGGTCGTCCCAGGCGACCCGGATGTCGGGGATCACCTGGCGTCGTTGGTCGTGGATCGCGGTCCAGTGCGGATCCCCGGGATTGTCGGTCAACGAATCCAGTTCGGTGCGCAGGGCATCCGGCAGTCCCAGGCCCGCGGCCAGCGCCAGGGTGTCCTCGTTGGTGCGCGAGACCAGGTGCAGTGCAACCTGGTCCAGTTCCAGGGCGACGGCGGTGGCCGACACGATCAGGGGCAGCACGGCACTCGGCTCGACCACCGACAACTCGTCGACCAGGCTCCGCAGGCTGACCAGGTGGGCCTGGGCCCGCAGGTCGATCTCCAGGCCCGACACCAGCGCCTGCAGGTGGTCGGGCGACAGGTCCGGCCGCCGCACGTCGGCCGTGATGTTGCCGTCGCGAAGGACGAGGGCGCGGTCGGCCACGCTCGCGACGAACGCCATGTCGTGGCTGATCAGCAGGATCGCGACGGCGCGCGCCCGCATCGCATCGATCAGGCGGAGCACCGCGTCGACGCCGGACTTGTCCAGCGCTGCGGTCGGTTCGTCCAGGATCACCAGCGACGGTGACCCGACCATGGACCGTGCCAGCGCGATGGCCTGGCGCTCGCCGCCCGACAAGCGCGCGACCGGGACGGTGGGATCGGAGACCCTGACGCCCAGGCGGGCGAGCAACTGGGTGGTCTGGACCTCACGGCTGGCGTCGTTGGGCAGGAATGGCCCGCCCTCGCGGCCCAGGAAGATGTTGGCGATGGCGTCCATGTTGTCGGACAGCGCCAGGTCCTGCCACACGATCGACAGGTCATTGGTCAGCGGGTCGCCCAGGTGCACGGGGCGCCCACACACCTGCAGGGCCCCGGCGTCGATCGGTGACATGCCGGCGATGCACCGGACCAGCGTGCTCTTGCCGGTGCCGTTCTCGCCCACCAGTGCCACGAGTTCGTCCGTGGCGATCTCGAGGTCGACGCCCCGGAGCACGTGGATCGGGCCATACGACTTGTGCACGCCGCTGGCGCGCAGCACTGGCTCGCTCATCGTCGGTCCTGCCCTGGTCACGGGGCATGCTAGGCCCGGCACCACCAGTGGCAACGCCCTTGGGGTGGGCGACCTCCAGGGCGTACTCGCCGAAGCGCCCCAGGCGACGAACGCGGCCACCGCCGACGAGCCGCGCACCGCCCGTCGCAAGGCGGCCAGCACTAGCCTCACGGGCGGCCGAACGAGGAACCATGCGGATGGCAGACTCCGAGGTGGCGACACCCTCGCCTCGGCTGTACGGGACCTTCGAGGGCGTGTTCGTTCCGACCCTGCTGACGATCCTGGGTGTCATCCTCTACCTGCGCACCGGATGGGTCGTGGGCAACGCCGGTCTGGGCGGCGCCATCGCGATCATCCTCATCGGCTACGCGATCACCGGCAGCACTGCCATGTCGATTGCCTCGATCGCGACCAACACCCCGTTGGCCGGCGGCGGCGCCTACGCGATCATCTCCCGCTCGCTGGGGCTGGAGGCAGGAGGTGCGGTCGGGGTGCCGCTGTACCTGTCGCAGGCGCTCGCGGTGGCGCTGTACGTGTTCGGGTTTCGCGACGGGTGGGCCTTCATCTTCCCGGGTCATCCGGCGCTGCTCGTCGACCTGGTCACCTTCACGTCGATCTTCGCGATCGCAGCGATCAGTGCCGCCTTCGCCTTCCGGGTCCAGTACGTGATCCTGGCCCTGATCATGGGCTCGATCGTGTCGGTGGCGGCGGCCGCGTTCGGAGGGTCCATGGACGTGGCCCCGACCTGGGTGGGCACCTTTCCGGGCGCGCCGGAGACCGGCTTCACGGGTACCAGTTTCGCGCTGGTCTTCGCCGTGTTCTTCCCCGCCACGACCGGCATCATGGCCGGGGTCAACCTGTCCGGTGAACTGCGGTCCTCGCGTCGCAGCATCCCCCTGGGCACGCTGAGCGCCGTGGGGATCTCGTTGGCCGTCTACCTGGGCGCCGCGTGGTGGCTGGCACGGTCGGCCACACCGCAACGCCTGGTGTCGGACTACCTGGTGATGGTGCGCGAGGCCGCGTGGGGCCCGGCGGTGCTGGGTGGCCTGCTGGGGGCGACGTTCTCGTCGGCACTGGCATCGATGGTGGGAGCCCCCCGCATCCTGCAGGCCCTGGGTGAGGCCGACCTCCTGCCGCGGTCGCGGTGGTTCGCGGCCCGGACCCCGAGCGGGGAGCCCCGGCATGCGCTGGTGGTCACGGCCATGATCGCGCTGGCGGCCATCATGGTGCGTGACCTGAACGCGATCGCGCCCGTGATCACGCTCTTCTTCCTCATCGCCTACGGCACCATCAACGTCGTCGTGCTGGTCGAGGAGGTGCTGGACCTCGAGACCTTCCGACCCACGTTGCGGTTTCCGCGCATCGTGCCGTTCGTGGGTGCGGTCGGCAGTATCGTCGCGATGGTCGTGATCAATCCCGTGTTCGCCATCGTGGCCATTGCCGCCATCATCGTCGTGTTCGTCGTCCTGCTGCGCCGCCGCATGGACAGTCCGTTCAGCGACGTCCGTGGCAACATCTTCGCCGCGATCGCACGCTGGGCCACCGACCGCGCGATCGCAGCGCGAACGTCGGCCGAACGTGGATGGCGCCCCCACGTGCTGGCGCCCATCGACGACATCGCCACGCTGCAGGCCGCGAGCTCCTTCCTGCGTGACGTCACGTATCCGAAGGGCTCGGTCAAGATCGTTGGCATTCGCCACCAGGCGGACGACGAGCTCGCATCCGCGCTGGCCATGTCCACCGAGGTGCTGCGCGCCGACGATGTCGCAACGTCGTGGTCGGTGATCGACCAGGACTCGTTCGAGGGTGGCTTCCTGGCCTCGATGCGGGCGTCGGGCGGTCGTTCTGCCACGCCGAACATCGTCTACCTGGACTTTCCTCGCACCCCGTCGGCACGACGGCATGCCCATGCCGTGCTGGAGCAGGCCGCTGAGGCACGACTGGGCGTGCTCATGCTGGCCAGCCACCACGCCGGCCGGCTCGGGGGGCGCGGGGTGATCAACCTGTGGATCCGTGAACAGGGGCCGGACTGGGCCGTCAGCACCAACCTGGCGCACTCGCACCTGGCCATCCTGTTGGCCTACAAGTTGCGCCGCAACTGGGGTGGTGACATCAACCTGGTGACCGCGGTGCGCGACGCCCAGCAGTTGCACGATGCCGATGCCTACCTGCACAGCCTGGCCGAGTTGGCCCGACTGCCGGGACCGCCGGGCGTGCACGTCGTCAACCAGGGATTCGTCGATGCGCTGCCCACGGCCCCGACGGCCGATGCCAGCATCTTCGCCCTGGGACCCGACGTGGACTTCGACGGGCTGGGCGCCATCATCGATGGCAGCCGCACACCGTGTGCCTTCGTTCGCGACTCGGGCACCGAGAACGCCTTCACCTGATCCCTCGCTGCCTCATGACGACGGTGGGGACCCGACCGCGACGATGCGGTCCGCCGTGCTCGCAGGCTTGACGCCGACTGAACACGCGTTTAGGATGCTGAACATGAGTTCAGCATCGCCACGCGCCGCCACCCCGGACCCCGCATCGCGGGAGCCCGACAGCGCCGTGTTCGGGGAGGATCGCACGGCGCGCGCACGGATCCGCGACGCGGCGATCCGCCTCTTCGGCGAGGGCGGGTTCGACGCCACGACGGTCCGGGCGATCGCCGAGGCCGCCGACGTGTCCCCGGCCCTGGTGGTCCACCACTTCGAGTCCAAGCAGGGGCTGCGAGACGCCGCGGAGGAGCACCTGCTGGCCATGGTCCGCGCGGGCAAGTTCGCCGCGATGACCGGGAGTCTCGTGCCCTCGGCCGACGAGTACGCCGACCTCGCCGCGGAGTACGTCCCAGCCATGACGTACCTGGCCCGCTCGCTGGCCGAGGGCGGCGACCTGGGCCATGCGCTGTATCGCCGCCTCCACGCCGACGCCGTCGACTACCTGGACGCGGGTGTCGAGGCTGGCCTGCTCGAGCCCAGTGACGACCCTCGGGCCAGGGCGGCGGTCCTCCTGAACGTCGGCCTCGGCCACCTGCTGTTGATGGATCACGTCCGGCGCGTGCTGGGCGTCGACGACGACCTGCAGACGGCCCTGCGCACCGCGCCGATCATGCTCGACCTGTACACCGACGGCCTGTTCACCGACGACCGGTTCCGAGCGGCCTGGCAGGCCCAGAACGAGCCGACCCCGCCCGAAGCCACCCCGACCTCGACCCCGACGACCCCCACCCCGACGACCTCGGCCCCACCGTCACCTACCCACGACACCCCGACCCGGGATGCCACGAGCAAGGCAGGACCATGACCACCACCTCATCCTCCGCCCCGGCGATCCGCGCGCAGCAGCTCACCAAGCACTACGGCGACTTCCCGGCACTGGTCGACCTCGACCTGCAGGTCGAACGCGGCGAGGTCTTCGGCTTCCTCGGCCCCAACGGTGCCGGCAAGACCACGATGATCCGCACCATCCTCGACCTGATCCGCCCGACCCGGGGGAGTGCGCGGATCCTGGGCCTGGACAGCCACGCCGACGCCGTCGAGATCCGGCGCCACATCGGCTACCTGCCGTCCGACCTGTCGATGTATCCGAGGCTGACCGGGACGGACACCCTGCGCTACTTCGCCAACCTGCGCGGTGGCGTGGACTGGACCCACGTCGAGGCCCTCGCGGACCGCCTCAAGGCCGACCTGGGGAGGAAGGTGGGGGACCTGTCCAGTGGCAACCGCCAGAAGGTGGGGCTGATCCAGGCATTCATGAACCGTCCGGAACTCATCATCATGGACGAGCCGTCGGCGGGCCTCGACCCGCTGGTGCAACAGGAGTTCCAACAGATGATGCGGGAGGTGGCAGCCGACGGGCGCAGCGTGTTCCTGTCCAGCCACACCCTGTCGGAGGTCCAGCGCGTCGCCGATCGTGTCGGGATCATCCGCAACGGCCACCTCATCGACGTCGAAGGTGTGCACGACCTGCGTTCCAAGGCCATCCGGCGGGTCGAGTTGGTGTTCGACGCACCGGTCTCGGCCGACGAGTTCGAAGCCGTGGAGGGGGTCCGCGACACGCAACTGCGAGGCAACGCCATCCTGCTTTCCTTCGATGGTGACATGGAGGAACTCCTGGCCGTGGCGACCGGGCGCCACCACCTGGTGGACATCAACAGCGAGGAGGCCGACCTGGAGGAGATCTTCCTGGCCTACTACCGCGACGACGAGACGCCTTCCACCAGCGCCTCGCGCGAGAACGCGAGGGCATGATGGGCACGACCGTCTTCACGAGATCGCTGCGCGACCGGACCGGGCAGGAGTTGCTCGGTGCGATCGTCATGGGCCTGCTGTTGCTGTTGGGCATGGCGGTCTACGCCGACATCGACGTGTCCTTCTACTACGACCTGCCGCCGGCGATGCTGGACCTGATGGGCATCACCGAGCAGGTGGGCGGTGCGGCGGGCATCGCCTACGGCGCGATCTACGGCTTCATGGGCGCGCTCACGCTGGCTGGCATGGCGGTCTCGATCGGCGCCAGTTCGATCGCGGGCGAGGAGCGCGACGGCACGCTCGGCCTGCTGCTGGGCAACCCACGCAGTCGCAGCCAGGTCCTGGGCGCCAAGTTGGCGGCGATGGTGGCGCTGACGATCATGGGGGCCGTCGTCATGCTGGCGGTGGCCGAGGCCGCCCCCGGACTCCTGGGCGTCGACGTCGGACCCGTCGACATGGTCGCCATGATGGTGCACATGGGGGCGAATGCGTTGCTCTGGGGCATGGTGGCCGTCGCCATCGGGGCGTGGTCGGGCAACCGCACGGCGGCCTCGGGCGTCGCTGCCGGTGTGATGGTCCTGTCGTACCTGCTGGCGTCGTTGCTGCCGTTGTTCGACGGCGGCGAAGCATGGGCCAAGTGGTCGCCGTGGTACTGGTTCTCGGGCCACCAGCCAGAGGTGAACGGGCTCGATGGTGGCTGGTTGGCGCTGCAGGTCGGCGCCGTCGTCGTGCTGGGCGTGATTGCCTTCGTGGGCCTGACCCGACGCGACCTGCGCGAACGCCGCGGCCGGACCACGCTGGTCGATCGCCTGCGCGCGCATCCCATGACGCAGCGCCACGCCGACCGGATCGCGGGGTCGGCCCGGGTGTCGTCGATCATGGCCAAGTCGACTGCCGACCACCAGGGTCTGCTGGTCGTCGTGGCTGCCATCGCCTTCTTCATGGGGCTGGTCTACGGACCCATGTTCAACCTGTTGCCGGACGGGTTCACCGACGTGGTCGACCAGTTCCCCGACACCCTGATGGCCATGGTGGGCCAGGCCGACATGGCGACGGCGGCAGGCTGGTTGCAGGGTGAGACCTACTCGATCGTGATGCCGATCGCGTTCCTGACCGTCATGGTCTCCGTCGGGTCCAAGGCCCTGGCAGGGGAGGAGGAGCAGGCCACGATGGGGCTGTTGCTGGCCAACCCGGTGCCGCGACGTCAGGTGGTGCTGGCCAAGGCGGGAGTGCTGGGGCTCTACGCCATCGGGTTGGGCATGTCCGCCTTCTCCGGCGTGGCCATCGGGGTCCTCGTCGGGGGACTCGACGTGGCAATTGCCAACGTGGCAGCCACCACCGTGCTGGTGACGTTGCTGGGCCTGGTGTTCGGTGCCATTGCGCTGGTCGCCAGCGCCGCGACCGGCCGCAGCCGGTGGGCAACCATTGCCGCAACCGGCGTTGCGCTGGTGGGCTACTTCGCATGGTCGTTCCTGCCCCTGTCGGACAGCCTTGCGGGCTGGGCCAACCTGTCCCCGTTCGACTGGTACCTGGGCAGCGATCCGCTCAACAACGGCATGGACTGGACCGATGCCGGGCTGCTGGCCGGGCTGGCAATCGTCCTGGTGGCGCTGTCGGTGCCGCTGTTCGACCGTCGCGACCTGCGCGGCTGACGTGGCTGGTCCACGAGCACGGAGCGCGTCGCGATCCCGACCTGGCGTCGGGACCAGGGTCACGATGACATGACGATCATCGGAGCGGCCCGCGTGTGGGGTGGGACCGTTCACCTGCCGCCCGGCGGGTGACCAGTGAGCGGCCACGGGCTAGCGTTGGCCGAACGCCATCCACAGGATCCGCCAGACATGACCTTGACCTCGCCCCGTCGTCGTTTCACCACGCTCAGCGCCCTGCTGGTCCTGGTGGCCAGCCTCCTCACCGCACTGGTCACCGCACCACCGGCCCGCGCGACCACCGGAGACATGGTGATCACCGGCATCATCGACGGCCCCCTGACCGGGGGCGTGCCCAAGGCGGTCGAGTTCTACGTCGTCAACGACATCGCCAACCTGAGTGCCTGGGGATTCGGCTCGGCCAACAACGCCGGTGGCACGGATGGCCAGGAGTTCACGTTCTCGGGATCCGCGAACGCCGGTGACTTCCTGTACGTCGCCAGTGAGGCAACCGGGTTCACGAACTTCTTCGGGTTCGCCCCGACGGCGACCGCGGGCGCAGCATCCATCAACGGCGACGACGCCATCGAGTTGTTCCAGGGTGGTGCCGTCGTCGATGTGTTCGGCGAGATCAGCGCGGCCCCGGGGACATGGAACTATGCCGACGGCTGGGCCTATCGCGTCAACGACACCGGCCAGGACGGGACCACCTTCGTGCCCGGGAACTGGACGTTCTCGGGTCCCGATGCGCTCGATGGCGAGACCACCAACGCGACTGCCGCCACGCCCTTCCCGATCGGCACCTACACCGCCGGCGATGGTGGTGGCGGGGGAGACGACGCACCCGAACTGTTGCTGACCGAGATCGTGGTCACGCCCACCGCCGGAGAGTTCGTCGAGATCCACAATGCCGGCGACGCCGCAGTCGACCTGTCCGACGTCTACCTGACCGATGCCACCTTCGCAGGTGGGAGCACCTACTACTACAACGTCGTGACGGGCACCAACGCGGGTGGCGGCGGCTTCGGCGACTTCAATGCGCGGTTCCCGGACGGCGCATCGATCGCGGCCGGCGAGTACCAGACGGTGGCCATGTCCGGATCCGGTGGCTTCGTGACCGAGTACGGCGTCGCGCCCACCTACGAACTGTTCGACGACGGCAGCGCCGATGGTGAAGCGGTCATGCGCGAGGCGACCGCCGGCAGCATCAATGGCCAGGGTGGGCTGACCAACGCTGGCGAGCTCGTGGTCCTGTACACGTGGGACGGTGCCAGTGACCTGGTCGCCGACCTCGACTACGTGGTCTGGGGCGACAAGGACGAGGCAGTCGACAAGACCGGTGTGGCCGTCGACGGTCCCGACGCCGACGCAGATGCCACTGAATACCTGCCCGACACCGACATCTCCGCCCAGGACTCGTTGCCTGCGGGCCACCCCAACGGCGTGACCTGGCAGCGAGCAGACCTGGCCGAGGGCACCGAGATCCAGTCTGGTGGCAACGGTGCGTCCGGCAGTGACGAGACCTCCGAGAACGTGTCGACCACGTGGTGTGAGGAAGCCCCGACCCCGGGTGCCGCTGGTGTCTGTGACGACGGTGGTGGCGGTGACGTGGTCGAGGCCAAGGTCCACGAGGTCCAGGGCAACGGCGCGGCATCGCCGTTGGATGGTGAGGTCGTCGAGATCCAGGCGGTCGTGACGTCGCTGTTCACTGCCAACGACACCCTCGATGCCTTCTTCGTCCAGGAGGAGGACGGCGACGTTGACGCCGACCCGGCCACCTCCGAGGGCGTGTTCGTGTTCTGTCGTGGGTTCTGCCCGGCTGACCTGGCCGTGGGTGACCTGGTCACGGTGACCGGCGAGGTCGACGAGTTCTTCGGCATGACCCAGGTCGAACCCGCGTCGGGTGACGACATCGTCGTCGACGCGACTGGCCTCGCGCTGCCCACCGCGACCGAGGTGGCCCTTCCTGCCGGCAGTTCGACACTGGCCGAGGCCACCTTCGAGTCCGTCGAGGGCATGGTCGTCACGTTCCCGGGCACCTTGGCGGTCAGCGAGTACTTCGAGCTGGCCCGCTACGGCCAACTGGTGCTGACGGCTGACGAGCGCCCGTTCCAGTTCACCCACGACCACGCCCCGAGCGTGGCTGGCTACGCCGCCTTCCTGGACGATCTGGCCACCCGCCGCATCATCCTCGACGACGACAACAACACCCAGAACGACGCCATCACGGGCGCGGTCGACGAGCCCTACCCGTACCCGACGGCTTCGTGGGGTGAGGGTGGGCTGTCACTGGACAACTACGTTCGCGGTGGCGACACCGTGGAGGGGCTGACGGGCGTCATGCACTGGTCGTTCGCCGGCCAGTCCGGGACCGATGCGTGGCGGGTCCGCCCGATCGATGGACTCGACTACACCTTCGACCGCGACAACCCGCGCTCGGCCGAGCCCGACGACGTCGGGGGCAGCCTGACGGTCGCCAGTTTCAACGTCCTCAACTACTTCACCTCGATCGATGGTGTGGGCGTCGTGCCAGGCCGGGTGCCGTGGCGCTGACTCGGACGCCGAGTTCGTGCGGCAGCAGGACAAGATCGTGGCAGCACTGGCCGCGATCGACGCCGACGTGGTCGGCCTGATCGAGATCGAGAACAACGACATCGCCGTGGGCAACCTGGTCGACGAGCTGAATGCGGTCGTCGGGGCCGGCACCTATGCGGCCGTCGAGACCGGCGAGATCGGGACCGACTCGATCAAGGTCGGGTTCATCCACAAGACCGCCACCGTCGAGGCGGTCGGCGACTTCGCCATCCTCGACTCGTCGGTCGATCCACGCTTCGTGGACGACCAAGAACCGCCCGGCGCTGGCCCAGACCTTCGTCGAGGTGGACACCGGCGGCGTCTTCACGGCCGCCGTCAACCACCTCAAGTCCAAGGGTTCCGACTGCGCCGACCTCGAGGACGAGTCCGTGGACGACGGGCAGGCCAACTGCTCCGAGACCCGGGCAGCGGCGGCCGCAGCGCTGGCCGACTGGCTGGCCAGTGACCCGACCGCATCGGGTGACGAGGACTTCATGATCCTTGGCGACCTGAACGCCTACCGCATGGAGGACGCGATCGTCGCGCTGGAGGATGCTGGCTACACCGACCTCAACGAGGCCTTCGGTGGCGACGACGCGTACTCCTACGTGTTCGACGGCCAGCTCGGCTACCTGGACTACGCGATGACCAACGAGGTGCTGACCACCCAGGTGACCGGTGCCACACGTTGGCACATCAACGCCGACGAGGTCGCGGTGTTCGACTACAACGACGCCATCCAGGACCCGGCCGAGCCCTCGTTCGAACGTGAGTCGGATGCGTTGCCGATCTACGCAGTCGACCCCTACCGATCCTCGGACCACGACCCCGTGGTCGTCGGCCTGGACCTCACGCCCAGCGACGTGACGCCGCCGACGCTGGAGGTCACCGTGGACCCGTCGGTGATCAACAGGAAGAACCACAAGTACGTGGACGTGACCGCCACGATCACGGTGTCCGACGACTTCGACGACGACGTCGAGGTCACCCTGGTCTCTGCCACCTCCAACGAGCCCGACAACGGTGACGGTGACGGCAACACCGTCAACGACATCGTGGTCATCTCCGACACCCAGTTCAAGGTCCGGGGCGAGCGCTCCGGCACCGGCGACGGGCGCGAGTACACCTTCACCTGGGAGGCCACGGACGACGCCGGCAACACCACGACGGCCAGCGCCACCGTGTTCGTCCCGCGCTGACTCGATGCGTGCCGCGACCCCAGCGGGTCCGGCAAGCCACACGCAGTTCCGCCGCCTCGACCCACGGGTCGAGGCGGCGGCCGTTGGTCCCCAGTGCCCTTTGTTGCTCGAGGTGCCGTCTGGCGTTTTCGCCGAGGTGGCGAATCGGCCCTGGAGTGTGCGCTAGGCGGCCCAGAGCCATTGTCGTCGTGCGGTGGCGTGCCTAGGTTTGGCAGACCGTCACGTCAGCCGGCGTGACGATGGAGCCAACCCCCAGGACTGCACCCATGAATCATCACACCCAGGCCATGACGCGCGGGAGGCTCCGCGTTCTCGTGGTGGCCGTCGCCGGACTGCTTGCCGCCGCGCTGGTCGCGGTCGCACCGGTCCAGGCCAAGCCGGCCCAGAAGTGCGACAACCAGAACAACAACACCCTCCAGAAGCTGCTGACCTGCATGACTGTCGACGGTGTGCGCGAACACCAGGCTGCCCTGCAGGCGATCGCCGACAACAGTGACGACCCCGACTATCCGGACTCGCGTGCGGCCGGCACCGAGGGCTACGCCGACAGCGTCGACTACGTCGTCAACACGCTCGAGACCGCCGGCTGGGACGTGTCACTCGACCCGGTCGAGATCACCTACACGCCTCCGTCGCTGCTGACGACAGCTCACCCCGGTCGAGGCCGCCTACCCGACCGGTGCCTTCACGGGAGCGGGTCTGGGACGTCACCGGCGCGGTCATCCCGGTCGACATCAACCTCGAAGGTGACCGCGCGAGCACCAGCGGTTGTGAGGCAGCCGACTTCGATCCCGCGCTGATTCACCGGCCCCAACGACATCGCACTGGTCCAGCGTGGAACCTGCAACTTCGGTGACAAGGCCTTCATCGCCCAGCAGGCCGGCGCAGAGGCGGTCATCATCTTCAACCAGGGCAACGCGCCCGGGTCGTTTTGACCTGATCGTCGGCCAACGCGTCGTCGCGCACCGACGGCACGCCCGTGTTCCACGACATCCCGGTCGTCGGTGCCAGCTTCGCCAGGGCGTGGCCCTGTCCAGTTGACGGCTGCCACTGCCAGGGTCCGCGTGTCGATCGGAGACGCGCACCGACTACAACGTCATCGCGGAACTGACTGGTGAGAACGACGACAACGTCGTCATGGCCGGTGCCCACCTCGACTCGGTCCAGGCAGGCCCGGGCATCAACGACAACGGCAGCGGCTCGGCCGTGCTGTTGGAGTTGGCGCAGTCGATCCGCAAGCTCGAGCCCGTCAACACCGTCCGCCTGGCATGGTGGGCAGCCGAAGAGCAGGGGCTGGTCGGGTCGACGTCGTACGTCAACAACCTGTCCGAGCCTGAGCTCGACCGCATCGCCGCCTACCTGAACTTCGACATGGTGGGTTCGCCGAACTACTTCATCGGGGTCTACGACGCCGACGAGTCGTCGTTCAATGCGGCCGCACCCGTGCCGGATGGCTCGATCGCGATCGAGGACCTGTTCGAGCAGTACTTCACCTTCGCCGGTGTTCCCTACGACGACAGCGCGTTCTCGGGTCGCAGTGACTACCAGGCCTTCATCAACAACGGCATCCCGTCCAGTGGTCTGTTCACTGGTGCGGAGGTCATCAAGACCCCCGAGCAGGAAGCGATCTGGGGCGGCACGGCGGGCGAACAGTTCGACCCGTGCTACCACCTGGCCTGTGACACCTACGACAACAACAGCAACGCCGCACTGGCCGCCAACACCGGCGCAGTCGCACACGCGATGCTGACGCTGTCCTACTCGACCGAGGCCGTGAATGGCGTCCCGGGCGAGAAGGTCCCGGGTTCGAACCCGTTGCGTCTGCCCACCGAGTTCGCCGGCCCCGAGCACACGTTCGCGGGTCCGCTCGGCGGTGACAGTCCCCACGACCACGACCACGACAGCGACGCCGGCTGACCTGGCCTGCTGCGCCACGAACACCCCGCCGCCCGGACCACTTGGTCCGGGCGGCGGTTCGTGTCTGGCCGTGGTCACTCGGCCGGGGGCGACAGCACGTGGGCAATCACGTCCGCGGCCGTGTAGCCGCGCCCCTCGGGACCGGTGAGGCGCGTGAGGTCGACGAGGTCATCTCCGGCAGTCAGCAAGGGCAGCTCCACGGCGCCGTCAGGTCGAGTCTGGCCGAGCCCGATGGCGGCGACCAACCCGTTGCACAGGCACATTCGGCCCTCGGCGTCCTCGGGGGTGCCGCCCTTGGCGGTCCAGTCCTCGACGGGTTCCGCGGGGCACCGGTACCCGACCAGGCCGTCCGGGCGCACGTAGGGTTCGCGGAGGTACCCCAGGTCGCACATGCGAGTGCGGCCCGCGTAGACCTCCTCGTTGCCGATCGTGTCCGCCATGGGCGCCACCTTGAACGGGTAGCCAGTGGGGGATGCGATCGGATCGGTGCGAACCTCGGCCGTGCCCGCGCGCACCGCGTCCAGTGCCTGGCGACGCAACATCGGAGACAGGCCGGACTCGTCGCAGAACGCGAACGCGGTCCCGACCTGGACGCCCGCTGCCCCATGGTCGAGCGCGTCGCGCAGGCCAGCAGGATCACCGCGTCCGCCTGCCACCCAGAACGGTGCCCCGAGGGCGGCGATGTCGTCCAGGTCGACCCGGTCACGGGGTCCGTACACCGGTTCGCCGGCATCCGACAGGCGTGCGCGGCCGCGAGGCGGTGCGTTGTGGCCACCAGCGGTCGGCATCTCGACCACGAACGCATCGGGGGCGCCCGACTCGACGCCCATGAGATACCGCGCCAGCGTCGTGGACGCCACGATGGCGGCGAAGTGCGGCCGCTGCAGGGACGGGGTCGGCGGCAGTCCTCGGATGTCGGCCGGATCGAAGTGCATGGTGTGATCACTGCCCGATGGCGCGCCGGTGACTGCCAGGGGCAGCGACGCGGCTTCGTTGCCGGCGAGGCGGTCGAGTACGGCCGGGATGCGCGCGGGGATGCCGGCACCCACGAATACCCAGTCGACATCGGCCAGCATGGCCCCGTACAAGGTCGGGAGTGTCGGGAGTTGGATCTTCTCGAGCAGGTTGATCCCCACCAGCCCGTCATGGCCCTCCTTCGCCAGCCACACCTCGACGAACGCGGCGGCGATGGTCAGCTCGACCAGCGTGCGGGGCGGGTCGACGACGAACTGCGGCACCGTGGCGAAGGGTCGCTCGTCGCCCTCTGGACGCAGGTGGCGATCGATGATCCGGTCGGCGATCTCGCGGGAGGGAAAGGCTGCCAGCGCACGTCGCGCATGGCCGCCGAGGTCGCCACGCTGCAGCCGTCGCGCCAGGGTCACCGACACGGCCGTGCCGGACACGACGCCGAGCTGCCCGGCGCGCGCCACGGCCTGCGCCAACTGCCAACTCGACACGCCGACACCCATGCCGCCCTGCACGATCCGGGGCAGGGACAACGGGCCGGTGTTGGTGCCGTCGTCGTCCGTGCCGTGCTGCTCCAGGCCGCCGTCGTGGGGGGGTTTCGGGTGTGGCCAGTGCCATGGGAACTACTTCGTGAGATCGTGCAGCACGGTAGGCCAGCCCGACGCCCACCACTGCTCCGAAGGTCCTGGCATCGGCGGCCGAACGACCCGGCATCTGGGGGGCACGACGCGGACTGCGTGCCCCGGGGATCAACGTGCTCGCCCTGCCTGGACCGGGTGACTTCGCGGGCCCGGGGATCACGCTCGGCGCCGGTGGCGGAGGTGGATTCGACCATTCGACGGCGCCAGTGGCCGTGGTGGGCTCGACCAACGCGACGTCCCGGAGGAAATGGCTGGCGCGGCACCACGCGCTGACCGGCAGCAGTAGCGTTGGAGCTGCCCTGACCCAAGATCCGTGACGAGGTGCCACCCGTGGTCCCACCCCCTGCCGCTGATGATCCGCTCTGGTTCAAGGACGCGGTCATCTACGAGTTGCACGTGCGGGCGTTCGCCGACAGCGACGCCGACGGGATCGGGGACTTCAAGGGGCTGACCGGCAAGCTCGACTACCTGGCCGAGCTGGGGGTCACGGCCCTGTGGCTGTTGCCGTTCTATCCCTCGCCACTGCGCGACGACGGCTACGACATCGCCGACTACGACGCCGTGAACCCGATGTACGGGTCGACCAAGGACTTCCAGCGGTTCGTCGAGGAGGCCCACGCGCGCGACCTCAAGGTCATCACCGAACTGGTCATCAACCACACCTCTGACCAGCACCCGTGGTTCAAGCGTGCCGTCAAGGCTGCGCCCGGCAGCGTCGAGCGAGACTTCTACGTGTGGTCCGACGACCCGTCGCAGTGGTCCGACGCACGCATCATCTTCCAGGACTTCGAGGGGTCGAACTGGTCGTACAACGCCGAGGCCGATGCCTACTACTGGCACCGCTTCTACCACCACCAGCCCGACCTGAACTTCGACAACCCGGCGGTCGTCACGGCGGTCAAGGACGCGCTGGACCACTGGATGGCGATGGGTGTGGACGGCCTGCGACTGGACGCGATCCCGTACCTGTTCGAGCGCGACGGCACCAACTGCGAGAACCTGCCCGAGACCCACGACTTCCTCAAGGACCTGCGCGCCCACCTGGACTCGAAGTGGAACAACAAGGTGTTCCTGGCCGAGGCCAACCAGTGGCCCGAGGACGCCGCCGCCTACTTCGGCGACGGCGACGAATGCCACATGAACTTCCACTTCCCGCTGATGCCGCGGCTGTACATGGCCGTGGCCATGGAGGACCGCTTCCCGATCATCGACATCCTCCAGCAGACCCCCGAGATCCCCGACAACACCCAGTGGGCGGTGTTCCTGCGCAACCACGACGAACTCACCCTCGAGATGGTCACCGACGAGGAACGCGACTACATGCGCCGGGTGTACGCCAGCGACCCGCGCATGCGCATCAACCTGGGGATCCGGCGGCGCCTGGCACCGTTGCTGGACAACGACCGGCGCCTCATCGAACTGCTCAACACGCTGTTGTTCAGCCTGCCCGGCACGCCGGTCCTCTACTACGGCGACGAGATCGGGATGGGGGACAACGTCTTCCTGGGCGACCGGGACGGCGTGCGCACCCCGATGCAGTGGAACAACGATCGCAACGCCGGATTCTCCAAGGCCAACCCCCAGCGGCTCTACCTCCCCACGATCATCGACCCCGAGTACCACTACGAGACCGTCAACGTCGAGGCACAGCAGGACAACACGCGCTCCCTGTGGTGGTGGATGAAGCGTTCGATCGCACTGCGTCGTCAGCACGACGTGTTCGGTCGCGGTGACATCACCTTCCTGCCGGTCGACAACCCGAAGGTGCTCGCGTTCATTCGGTCGCACGGGGACACCGAGGTCCTGGTCGTGGCCAACCTCTCGCGTCACAGCCAGGCCTGTGAACTGGACCTGTCCGCGCACGCCGGCAAGGTGCCCGTCGAGATGTTCGGCTCGACGCGGTTCCCCGCGATCGGGGAGTTGCCCTACTACCTCACGCCCGGACCCCATGGCTACTACTGGTTCGAACTCGCGAAGGTCGTGGACGACACCGGGTATCCGGGTGGTTCGATGCTGCCGCCGGCGCTCGACAGCCAGGAGTTGCCGGTGCTGTCCACCAGTGTCCACGGCCACGACATGCTGTCGGGCGAGCACTTCGCCTCGATCACCCGCCGGTTGGAGGACGTGCTGAGCGGACGGCGGTGGTACGCCGGCAAGTCTCGCGACGTGGCGGCGGGCCGGCATCGTCGACCATGTCCCGCTCGACGGCACGGACGGCACGGTCGCGCTGGTGCTTGCCGAGGTCGAGTACGCGACCGGAATCCCGACGTCTACGCGATGGCGCTGGCATTCGCGACCGGGTGAGGAAGGCGCCCGACTGGCCGTGGAGCGTCCCCAGGCCAGCCTGCTGCGACTGCGTGCCACCAGCGACGATGCCGCTGACGGATTGCTCTACGACGGGCTGTGGGACCCCAAGGTGGTCCGCGCGCTGGTCGAGGCCATCCGGCGGGGCCAGACGATCGAGGGTCGCAACGGCGAGTTCACGACCTGGAAGTCCGAGCGCCATGCGCTGCCCGCGTCGGCGGCCCGCCTGGAGGTGTCGCCGCTGCAGGCAGAGCAGTCCAACACCTCGGTCGTGCTCGGCCAGGACTACGTGCTCAAGACTGATCCGGCGACCCGAGGAAGGCATCAACCCGGACCTCGAGGTGACCCGGTTCCTGACCGAGCGCACCGACTTCGACCGCGTGCCCGCCATCGTCGGTGCCGTCGAGTACGACACCGGCCGTGGCCAGACTCGCAGTGTGGCCATCCTGTCGCAGTACGTGGCCAACGAGGGCGACGCGTGGCGCCAGGCGCTGTCGGCCATGGACCGCTTCGTCGAGGACGCCCTGCCCCGCGACCGCGTGCTGCACGTGCCCGTCTCGACCCCGATGCGGCTGGCGACCAGGGCCCTGCCCGACGACGTGGCCGAGGCCATCGGCCCCTACCTGACCCAGGTCGAACAACTGGGGCGCACCACGGCGCGGATGCATGCTGCCCTGGCCTCGGATCCCGACGATCCGGACTTCGCGCCCGAACCGTTCACCGCGCTGTCCCAGCGCAGCGTCTACCAGTCCATGCGCACACGCGCGCGACGCACCCAGCAGGCCCTGGCCCTCGCGCTGCAGTCCCTGCCCGCGGACGTCGCCGATCGGGTTGCCGGGTTGGCCGACCGCGACGAGGATCTGCTCGACAGGTTCCAGCACCTCAAGGACCAACGCCTGACCGGTGCACGAACGCGCACCCACGGCGACTTCCACCTCGGCCAGGTGCTGTGGACCGGTCGTGGCTACGTCGTGCTCGACTTCGAGGGAGAACCAGCGCGACCGCTGGGTGAACGGCGACTGAAGCGTTCTCCGCTGTCCGACGTCGCCGGCATGCTGCGTTCCTACCACTACGCCGGTCACGTTCGTGCCCGTGCCCATGTCGACCGCGGCGGCTACGACACCCCGGCGGACGTCGAGCGGCTGACGGCTGCCGCCTCGTGGTGGGGGACCTGGACCGGCGCACGGTTCCTGCGTGGCTGGCTGGACGAGGCGCCGACCGACGTGCTGCCCGACACCCAGGCCGAGACGTCACGACTGCTCGATGCCTACCTGCTGGAGAAGTCGCTCTACGAACTGACCTACGAACTGGACAATCGACCCGATTGGGTCGACATCCCGCTGCAGGGGATCCTGCGGCAACTCGACAGCAGCATCTGACCTCGCCACCACCCTGGTCTCGCGTCCATCTCCCGCTCTTGCAAGGATGGCGGGTGTTCAGCCCCCGCGGTCGTGCCGCGTCGGGCAGACTGGAACCAGGCCGCCAAGTCCGCCGATCGTGAAGGGCCCACACCATGCCCGGTGCCACACCGCCGTCATCCTCGTCCGACCCGGATTCCTCCTCGCCGGAGGCCACGCCCCCGGCGGAGCCGCCCGCCAAGGCTGCCAAGTCCACGAAGAAGGCGCGGTCCAAGGCCACCCCCAAGGCTGCGGACGCGACCGGGGACGCGGCGGAATCTTCGGACCCGACCCCCGCATCGTCCTCGTCGGACACGCCGGAGACGGCACCGGGGCTGACCGACCAGGACCTGTACCTGTTCAACGAGGGCACGCACCTGCGCCTGTACGAGCGCATGGGCGTCACACCTGGGCACCGTGGATGGCCAGGACGGCGCACACTTCGCCGTCTGGGCTCCCAATGCCCAGCGTGTCTCCGTCGTCGGTGACTGGAACGGCTGGGACGGCAACAGCCACCCGCTGGCGATGCGCGGCAGTTCGGGCATCTGGGAGGGCGTTCGTCCCGCACGTCGAGCAGGGCGATACCTACAAGTACCGCATCTGGCGGCAGGACGGCACGACCAAGGACAAGTTCGACCCCTACGCCTCCCACACCGAAACACCACCACTGACGGGCTCGAAGGTCTGGGACCTGTCCTTCGAGTGGGGTGACGACGACTGGATGGCCACGCGGGCCGAGCACCAGACCCAGCAGAGTCCCATCTCGATCCTGGAGGTGCACCTGGGCTCGTGGCAGCGCGGTGACGGCGACCGGGTGCTGACCTATCGCGAACTCGCACCTCGCCTGGTCGAACACCTCTCCCACCTCAACTTCACCCACGTCGAGTTCATGCCGATCATGGAGTTCCCGTTCGAGGGCTCGTGGGGCTACCAGTCGACCGGCTACTTCGCGCCGTCGTCCCGGTACGGCACACCCCAGGACTTCATGTTCCTGGTCGACTCGCTGCACCAGGCCGGCATCGGCGTGATCCTGGACTGGGTGCCGTCCCACTTCCCGACCGACGACTACGCCCTGCAGGAGTTCGACGGCACCCACCTGTACGAGCATGCCGACGACCGCAAGGGCTTCCACCCCGACTGGAAGTCGTCGATCTTCAACTACGGCCGGCACGAAGTGCGTTCGTTCCTGCTGTCGTCGGCGATCTCGTGGCTGGACCGCTACCACGTCGACGGACTGCGAGTGGATGCCGTTGCCTCCATGCTCTACCTCGACTACTCGCGCGAGGACGGCGAGTGGATCCCCAACGAGTACGGCGGCAACGAGAACATCGAGGCCGTGTCGTTCCTGCGCCAACTCAACACCGCCGTGTTCGGCGAGTACCCGGGCACGCAGACCTTTGCCGAGGAATCCACGGCGTGGCCCGGCGTGTCCCGCCCCACCTACCTGGGCGGGCTCGGGTTCGGGTTCAAGTGGGACATGGGCTGGATGCACGACACCCTCGAGTACTTCTCCCATGACCCGGTCCATCGCCGCTACCACCATGACCGCCTGACATTCCGGGCCATCTATGCGTGGTCGGAGAACTACTGCCTGCCACTGAGCCACGACGAGGTCGTGCACGGCAAGGGCTCGCTGCTGGACAAGATGCCCGGTGACGACTGGCAGAAGTTCGCGAACCTGCGCTGCCTGCTGGCGTGGCAGTTCGCGACACCCGGCAAGAAGTTGCTGTTCCAGGGACAGGAATGGGGCCAGCGAGGGGAGTGGCAGCACGCCCACAGCCTCGACTGGCACGAGTTGGACAGCGAGTCGCACCAAGGTGTGCTGGCCCTGACCAGTGACGCTGCCCAGGCCTACGCCGCCAACCCGGCGCTGCACGTCGGCGACGTCGATCCGTCAGGGTTCGAGTGGGTCGACGCCTCCGACAACGACCAGTCGGTCGTGTCCATGCTGCGCAAGGCCGAGGGGCACCCGTCGGTGCTGGTCGTCGCGAACTTCACGCCGGTTCCTCGGACGCCGTATCGCGTCGGGGTGCCCGTGGCCGGCACGTGGCGCGAGATCCTCAACTCCGACGCGTCGCCCTACGGCGGTTCTGGTGTGGGCAACCAGGGGGCCGTGGACACCGACCAGGTCAGCCAGCACGGCCACGACCACTCACTGGAACTCACGTTGCCGCCGCTGGCCGTGACCTACTTCGTGGCCCCGGACACCGAGCGGCCCGATCCCGAGCACCCCGACTCCGAGTAGCCCGATGACGTCGAACGCACCGCAGCGACCACATGCGGGGGATCCTCGCGAGACGGTGGTCCGGCGAGGCAAGGTGACCGCCGGGTGGTTCCGGGCCCGGCCGTCGGACCCGGACTTCGGTGGTGGGTCCACGATCCAACCGATCGTGGTGTTCCCGCGGACGGCCGTGGGGATCCGCCATCGGCGCCGCGAGGAGGTCGTGGCCGACCCCACCACCGCGATGCTCTACAACAGCGGCGACGTCTACCACCGCCGGCCGATCGATCCGACCGGTGACAGATGCGAGTGGCTGTCGATTCCACACGCCTGGTGGGTGCAGGTGTGCGCTGAATGCGATCCGGACGCGCGTCTGCACGATCGGCGGTTCGCCGACGGCCGCGTGTTCACCGTGGACCACTGCCCGCTGCCGGCAGCGGCCTATCTCGCGCAGCGCCGCCTGACCAGCGCGATGCTGGGAGATGCCGTGTCGACGCTCGAGGCCGAGGAGACCACGCTGATGGTGCTGCGGGCCGTGCTGGCGACCGGCTCCGCTCGGAGCCCTGCGGCGGCTGCCCGGGGTGCCGCAACTCGGCAGCGTCACCGCGAGCTGGTGCACGACACGCGGGAGTTCCTGGCTGCGACGGTGACCGAGGACGTGGACCTGGAGGCGGTGGCACATGCGGTCGGCGCTGCGCCGCACCACCTCCATCGACTGTTCCGACGCCACACCGGCAGCACGATCCATCAGCACCGCACGGAGCTGCGGCTGCGGACGGCCCTGGACTGGCTGCCCGATCGCGACCTCGCGGCGATCGCGCATGACCTGGGGTTCTCGAGCCACAGCCACTTCACGGCGACGTTTCGCCGCTGCTTCGACCACACACCGTCCGATGTCCGGGTTGCCCTGGCTGCTCGGCGGGCAGGCGGCACCCCCGCCGGTGACGCGGTCCCGCCCAGCCCTGTCACGCGAGATGCGCAAGATCCTGACAGCCACCACGACGATGGCGATGCAGCCTGAAGGGGAATCCCCCAACCCAGGAGCATCGCATGCCCTTCTCCCGCGTCGCAATCGCCACGGCCGTCCTCGCGCTGGGTACCGCCGGCACCGCCGCGGCCGCCCCCGGATTCGTCGAGGACGACCTGGTCGTGATCGATCGCCTCGACGGCGACCAGGCCAACGGCTGGTTCGGCTGGGTCGCGGCCAACATCGGCGACATCGACGGGGACGGCGTCGATGACCTTGCCGTCCCCGCCCCCGGCTGGGACCCCAGCGGCTCGGGAGGATTCGTCGCAGCGGGCAAGGTCACGGTCTTCTCCGGTGCGACCCGAGGGGTACTGGCCGAGCATGTGGGCATGGCGACGTCCCGGCTGGGCTACTCGACCTCGATGGCGGGCGACGTCAACGGTGACGGGGTCGGTGACTACGTCGCGGGCGCGCCGGGAGCCTTCGCCTCACAGACCGGGCGCGTGGTCGTGTGGTCGGGCGCCGATCACACGGTCCTGCACGATCTGTCCGGACCAGCCGGGACGTTGTGGGGCGCATCGGTGTCCGCGGCCGGCGACATCGACGACGACGGCCATGACGACTTCCTGGTCGGGGCGACGTTCGCCGCCGGCCGTCGGGGCACGCTTGAAGCACGATCAGGTGCCGACGGGTCGCAATTGTGGCGGGTCCAGGGTCGCAAGGCGGGCGACACCCTCGGCAGCGCCGCAGGGCTGGTCGGCGACGTCGACGGCGATGGCGTGGAGGACCTGTCGGTGGGTGCCAGCGGGGCCAAGAACGGTCGCGGCACCGCCTACGTGGTCTCCGGGGTCGACGGATCGACGATCCACCAGCTGAATCCCCAGGGCGACGGCCAGGTCTTCGGCGAGTTCTTTGCCTCGGGTGCCGGCGATGTCGACGGCGACGGGGTCGGGGACGTGTTCGTGGGTGACTACAACGCCGGCAAGGCCAACCAGATGGCGTCGCCGCCCGGCAGCGGGGCTGCCTACGTGTTCTCGGGCGCGACGGGCGAGCGCCTGTACCGGTTCGCCGCCGAGGCGCCCGGTGACGGGGTGGGCCCGGGCCGGGGCGTTGGCGACGTGGACGGCGATGGCCATGCCGACCTGATCATCGCTGGCTACACGTCGTCTGCCGGCGCGCCCATCGGGGGCAAGGCCTGGGTGCGCTCGGGTCGCACCGGCGAGGTCCTGCAGGAGATGACCAGCACCACCGCCGGTGAGGCCTTCGGCGTCGACGCACTGGCGTTGGGTGACGTGGACGGTGATGGCCGCACGGACTTCGTGGTCACCGCAGTCGGCCTGAGCTTCTTCGGCATCGCGCCCGGCACCACCTACGTGATCGCCGGTACGGCGGGCTGAACACCGGGCGTCCCGGCGTCTCGCAGGCCCCCGAGCCAGGCTGCGTCGACGCCACCGAGATTCGCACCGCCGCCACGGCACGGGCCCGCGACCGATCAGCGGTCGCGGGCCCGAGTGGGTCGTGGTGGGGTGCGTCAGGCGGCTTCGCGCATCCAGGGGTCGGTCAGGCGGCTTCGCGCACCCGGGAGTCCACGATCATGTCGTGCCAGGCACGGGGGGCGGTCGCACTGGACGCGCCATCGCGCGAACCTGGCCGATGGACGTCGTGTGGTGTTGATGGTCGGGGAGTGATTCGACACCCCGGTTGCACCGCGCCGGGCAGGGCCGCGGTGGGCACCGTCGGAGCCGGCGTCGTTATGCTCGGTGGCCCCGGCGGGGGACCGCAACCTCCCAGTCCGTCGCCACCTGTCGTGTCCGTCGAACAGCACAAGGAATCGCTCGTGGAGTATCGCCTGTTGGGTGCCAGCGGCCTGGCCGTGTCGCGGCTGTGCCTGGGAACCATGACCTTCGGTGCCGCCACGGACGTGGCCGGCTCACACGCGCAACTCGATGCCTTCCGGGCCGCCGGTGGCACGTTCGTCGACACCGCCGACGTCTACAACGCCGGCGTGTCCGAGGAGATCGTCGGGCGGTGGTTGGCGGACCGGGACGGGTCGCGTGACGAGATGGTCATCGCCACCAAGGGGCGATTCCCGATGGGGGCGCACCCCAACGCCGTGGGACTGTCCCGCCGTCACCTGCACGACGCGCTGGATGCCTCGCTGGCACGTCTGGGCGTCGACGTGGTCGACCTGTACCAGGTCCACAGTTGGGACCCGCTGACCCCCATCGAGGAAACGCTGCGATTCATGGACGACGCCGTGCGGGCGGGCAAGGTCCACTACTTCGGGTTGAGCAACTTCACCGGCTGGCAGGTGGCCGCGGTTGTCGAGCGCGCCCGTGCGGCCGGGATGGTCGCGCCGGTGTCGTTGCAGCCCCAGTACAACCTGCTCACCCGTCTCATCGAGGCCGAGATCGTGCCGGCCAGCCAGGAGTACGGACTCGGGCTGATGCCCTGGGGTCCGCTGGGTGGTGGGTGGCTGACCGGCAAGTACCGCCGCGACGAACGACCGGGCGCGGGCACCCGTGTCGGTGGGGCGCCCGATGACATCATGGAGGCCTGGGATCGGCGCGACACCGACGCCACGTGGGCCGTGCTCGACACCCTCGAGGAGGTCGCCGCCGAGGCCGGGTTGACGATGGCCCAGACCGCCCTTGCCTGGCTCGCCGACCGACCGGCCGTGACGTCGCCGATCCTGGGTGCCCGCACGCTGGAACAACTGGAGGGGTCCCTGGCAGTCGCCGACCTGCATCTCGAGCAGGCGCAGATCGATCGGCTCGACCAGGTCAGTGCGCCAGAACTGCCCGACTATCCCTATGGCGAACTGGGCATCGACCAGCGCAGCCGCTCGGTGGACCACGGCGCGTGACGGCGCGCAAGGACGCGTCGGCGACGATGGGGTCGGCCATGGACGACGACGGGGCCACCTGGTCCGTCAGCCGCCCCGACCTGCCCGCATCCGACGCCGACCTGCCCAGGTTCCTGGCCGACGTCGGAGCCGCGGGGATCGTGGACATGCACGTCCACGCGATGCCCGATGTCCTGCAGGCCGCCGTGTGGCGGTACTTCGACGCATTGACCGACCCGGCGTGGCCCGTGATCTTCCGTGGCAGCCAGGAGGAACGGCTCGACCACCTGCGCCGATCCGGGGTCGTCGCCCACACTGCGTTGGCCTACGCCCACAAGCCGGGCATGCTGGGCTGGCTCAACGCATTCACGCTGGACCTGGCCGATGCCAACGACCAGGTGATCCCCACCTTCACGATCTTTCCCGACGACGACGTGGACGTCGAGGTGGAGCGAGCGCTGGCCCGCGGCGGGCGCGTGTGCAAGGTCCACACCCAGGTCGGGCGCTACGACCTCGATGATCCCAGGCTGTCCACCGCATGGTCGCGGATGGAGACGGCCGGCACGATCGTGTTGGCCCATGTCACCGCGGTGTACGGGGTCGAGGACGGCAGCGAGTTCTGTGGCATCGACCGCCTTGCGGCGTTGTTGGACCGCCATCCCGACCTGCGGGTGGTCGTGGCGCACCTGGGCATGCCGGAACTCGACGACAGCCTCACGCTGGCCGAACAGGCACCCGGGCGTGTGTGGTTGGAGCCTTCGATGGCGTTGCACGACGGCCCGCGGTTGCGCCACGACTTCACCGATCGACAACTGGCGCGCCTGGCCGACCTGTGGCCGCAACTGGTGTTCGGCTCGGACTTCCCGTCGATCCCGCATGACCTTGCTGCCCAGGTCCGGGGCGTGGGCGCCCTCGGGTTCGGGCGCACCCAGTGGCAAGCGGTGCTCCACGCCAACGCGACGGCGATGCTGGCACGGTGAACTCCAACGGTGGCCGGCACCAGCTGTGGCCGGCACCAGCTGTGGCCGACACCAGCTGTGGCCAGACCACCACACGCGAGCCGGCCCCGTGCGCGCGGCTCACATCCCAGCGGCGTGGGGCGTTGGCAGGATGAACGGCTGCCCGCGACGCCCGGAAACCCGACATGACGAACACGGTCCACGTTGTCCATCCGTCGCCCGTCGGACCCCTGACCCTGGTGGCCCGCGGCGACGACCTGGTGGCGCTGCACTTCGAGGACTCGGGCAACCAGCCCGGTCGAGCCGGCGTCGGTGACCTCGACCCAACGGCCGTGCCGCGGGTGCGCCAGCAACTGGACGAATACTTCGCCGGGGAGCGCAGGACCTTCGACCTCGACCTCGCGCCCCGGGGCACCTCGTTCCAGCAGCGCGTGTGGGCCCAGCTTGCCACGATCGAATTCGCCACGACGTGCAGCTACCTCGACATTGCCATGGCGGTGGGCGGGCCCACTGCCGTGCGTGCCGTCGGCACTGCCAACGGGGCCAATCCGATCCCGATCATCGTGCCGTGCCATCGGGTCATCGGCGCCGACGGCAGCCTGGTCGGCTACGCCGGCGGACTCGACCGCAAGCGGGCGCTGCTCGATCACGAGGCGGGCGCGCTGCGCCTGTTCGCCTCGTGACCCGTCCGGGCGGTCGGGTTCCTGCCACCGGGCATGACCGGTCCGCCCGCCGAGGCACGGCGCGAACTGGTCCGGACAGGACTGCCGCCGTGGCACAGGCACCCGGGGACCCGGTGTCCTCGTACGGTTGCAGGACGTGAACACCTTGCCATTCGACCCGGTCGCGACCCGCCACGCCGACACCGTGCTGCGGGTCTGCCGTGCCGTGCTCGGCGCGACTGCCGATGCCGACGATGCCTGGTCGGAGGCCTACCTGGCCGCCCTGCGGGCATGGCCCGACCTGCGTCCCGACAGCAATGTCGAGGGCTGGCTGGTCACGATCGCCCACCGCAAGGCCATCGACGTGGTCCGGAAACGGACGAGACATGCCGTCCCGGTGGCGGCGGTGCCGGACCGGGACGCGGGCCGTCGGCTTGACCGGACCGCCAGTGGCTTCGACCAACCCGGCGTCGTGCCCGACCACGACCTGTGGGCGGCCCTGGCGGCGCTGCCGAGTCGCCAGCGCGACGCCGTGGCCCTGCATCACGTGGCCGGACTGCCCCACGCCGAGGTCGCCGACGTGTTGGGATCGACCCCGGCCGCGGTCCGCAAGGCGTCCTCGGACGGCATCAGGCGACTGCGCACCACGGTGGTGCGGGAAGGAGACCGGTGATGGCTGCCACCCAGGAGTTCACGGCGCTCATGGAGACGATGGGAACCGGCATCGACGGTGCCCGCGGCGACGACGATCGCAGGCGGCGAGCTGCGCACCTCGTGGACCTGGCGGCATCGCGAGGCCTGCTCGATGTGGGCTACCGCGTCGTGGCCAGCCCGGTCGGCGACCTGGTCGTGGCGGCCTCGCCCCGGGGCCTGGTGGCAGTTTCGTTCACGTCGATCGCGACGGTCGATGACATCCTGGTCCGCCTCGCCGCGTCCGTCTCCCCGCGCCTGCTCGAGGCGCCGGGACGCCTCGACGACGTGGCCGGGCAGCTGGACGACTACTTCGCCGGTCGTCGTCGCACCTTCGACCTGGCCCTCGACCTGCAGCTGGCCAGCGGGTTCCGTCGGGATGTCGTGACGGCGTTGCCCCGGATTCCACCGGGTTCGACCGCGTCCTATTCGCAGGTCGCTCGGATGGTCGACAACCCCCGGGCGGTCCGGGCGGTCGGGTCGGCCTGTGCCGCCAATCCGCTGCCGATCGTGCTGCCCTGTCATCGGGTCGTTCGTGCCGACGGGACACTGGGGCGGTACGCCGGAGGTGATGCCGCCAAGCGAACGTTGCTGGCGCTGGAGGGCGTGGCGATGCCGCGCTGATCGACGGCGGCGTATCCTTGATCAGGATCGGACCGCGACCAGGTCGCGGTCCGCACCGTGCGATGCCCCCTGGAGGATGGATGTCGAAGTTCGACGTGTGGCCTGGCTCTGCCAGCCCACTGGGCGCCACCTACGACGGACTCGGGACGAACTTCGCGCTCTACAGCGAGGTCGCCGAGGCCGTCGAACTGTGCCTGTTCGACAAGCGGGGGAAGGAAACCCGCTGCGAGTTGACCTCGTTCACCAACCACGTGTGGCACGGCTACGTCGCCGATGTCGCTCCCGGCACCAGGTACGGCTACCGCGTCCACGGGCCCTGGAGCCCCTACGACGGTCATCGATGCAACCCCAACAAGTTGTTGCTCGACCCCTATGCCCGTGCTGTCGACGGTGAACTGGAGATGGTCCCGGCGGTGATGGGTCAGGATCCGAAGGATCCCATGGGCGGTCCCAGCCAACTGGACTCGGCACCGCACGTGCCGCGGTCGGTGGTCGCGACGCCGTCGTTCAACTGGGGTGCGGACCGACGCCCCAGTCATGCCTGGTCGGACATGGTCATCTACGAGGTCCACGTCAAGGGCTTCACGAAGCAACTGCCGGCCGTTCCCGACAACCTGCAAGGCACCTACGCCGGCATGGCACATCCGGCCGCGATCGAGCACCTGACGAACCTGGGGGTCACGACCGTCGAACTCCTGCCGGTGCAGTACTTCCTGTCCGAGGGTGCCCTGATCGACCGCGGGCTGGTGAACTACTGGGGCTACAACCCGATCAACTGGTTCGCCATCCACCCCGGCTATGCCCGCGCGACGAAGCCCCAGGCAGTCCTCAACGAGTTCAAGGGCCTGGTCAAGGCGCTGCACGACGCCGACATCGAGGTGGTGCTGGACGTCGTGTACAACCACACGGCCGAGGGCAACGAACACGGTCCGACCCTGTCGCTGCGCGGCATCGACAACTTCCAGGCCTACCGCCTGTCCGTCGACGACCGCAGCCGCTACGTGAACTACTCCGGCACCGGCAACACGGTCGACATGCGCTCCAAGTCGATGGTGAAGTTGGCGATGGACTCGCTTCGCTACCTGGTCACCGAGTGCCACGTCGACGGCTTCCGATTCGACCTCGCCACCGCGTTGGGTCGCACCGACCACGGGTTCACGCACCAGGCGCCGTTCCTGGCGGCGGTGCACCAGGACCCGGTGCTGTCCGAGACGAAACTGATCGCCGAGCCCTGGGACGTCGGACCCGGGGGCTGGCAGCAGGGCCATTTCCCGGCCCCCTGGGGCGAATGGAACGCGACCTTCCGCGACACCATCCGCGACTTCGAACGGGGCGTGGGGGGCCGACTGGGGGCAGTGTCCGGGGTGATCTCGGGCAGCCAGGGGATCTTTGGCCACAACGGCCGTGGTCCCAGTTCCAGCATCAACTTCGTCACGTCCCACGACGGCTTCACGCTGCTCGACGCGGTGTCCTACGAGCGCAAGCACAACGAGGCCAACGGCGACGACAACGTCGATGGTCACGGCGACAACCGGACCTGGAACACCGGCGTCGAGGGGCCCACCGACGATCCCGAGGTCCTGACGTTGCGCGCTCGACGGCAGCGCAACTTCCTCACGCTGCTGATGCTCAGCCAGGGCGTGCCCATGTTGCTGGCCGGTGACGAGATCGGTCGGACCCAGCAGGGCAACAACAACGCCTATGCCCAGGACAACGAGATGTCGTGGTTGGACTGGAAGCAGGCAGACGAGGAACTGCTCGCCTTCACGAGCGGGCTGATTGCCTTCCGCCGGTCCCACCCCGCCTTCCGCCGCCGCCACTTCCTGGTCGGGGGCTTCGGGGAGGACGTCGACTACGACATCGCGTGGCTGACCCGCGACGGCAGCGAGATGCGCGAGATGGACTGGCACCACCCCGAGCGTCGCGCGCTGCAGGTGATGCTCAATGGTCGTGCCATCGCCCGGCGCGGTGACCGCGGGGAGCCCCTGGAGGACGACACCTTCCTGTGGTTGCTCAACGCCCACAACGAAGGGCGTGAGTTCACACTGCCCAACGGTGCGCCCAGTCGTCGTTGGCGACTCGTCCTCGACACCGCCGATGGCGAGCCACCCCACGACGACGGATCCATCCACGCCCCAGGCGACTCGATCCGCCTCCGGGCCCACCACCAGGTGGTGCTCGTCGCAGTCACCCCGAGCTAGGTCTCACCCGGCCACTGTGCGCTCGTTCGTGCCCGGTCGGCAGGATCCGACAAGATCTGGAACCATGTCCGGCGGGCGTTGCCTGCGCGGTCCGACGTGCGGCCCCATCCTCACCCGGTGGTCGACCCTCCCCACCTCCTCTCCTGCACCCTCTCTCCCGGAGCCTCCAACCGATGACGACGTTGCCCCTCGACCTGATCCGTGACTCCCTCGACCAGGCAATCGCTGATCTCGAGGCTCGCCTGCCCGAGCCACTGCGGCCGCTCGCCACGGTCGCCCACAACTACCGCTGGTCGTGGACGCCTGGCGCCGTCGACACCTTCATGGCCGTCGACCCCGGTCGCTGGGACGTCGTGCGTGGCAACCCGGTTCGCCTGTTGGTCGAGGCAACCCCGGCACGGCTGGCCGAGGCAGCCGGCGATGCCGAGTTGGTGGCACGCGTCGATGCGCTGGCCGCCGAGTTGGCCGACGACCTCGCCCGCGACGCCATGGACGGATTCGACCCGTCCACCCCGGTCACGTTCCTGTGCGCCGAGTTCGGCATCCATGAATCGATGCCGCTGTACTCCGGCGGGCTGGGCGTGCTGGCCGGTGACATCCTCAAGGAAGCCTCGGATCTCGCCCTGCCGATGGTGGCCGTCGGCTTGTTCTACGGCTCGGGCTACTTCAACCAGCGACTGGACGCCAGTGGCTGGCAGGTCGAGTCGTGGACCGCCACCGACACCCGCATGACGCCGATCGTGCCGCTGATGCGCGATGGCGAGCAGGTCCGCCTGACGGTGCCGATCCGCGGGACCGAGGTGGCGGCCCGGGCCTGGGCCATCCAGGTCGGCCGGGTGCCACTGTTGCTGCTGGACACCGACCTGCCCGAGAACACCTCTTCGGACCGTTGGACCACCGCCCGGCTCTACGACGGCAACGAGGACGTCCGTCTGGCCCAGTACGCGACCCTGGGGATCGGGGCCGTCCGCCTGCTCGACCAACTGGGCGTGCACCCCTCGGTCTTCCACCTCAACGAGGGCCACGCGGCCCTGGCCGCAGCCGAGATGATCGCCGGTCGCGTCGCCGATGGCGAGGACTACGACTCCGCGCGCGACGCCATCCGTGAGCGCTGCGTGTTCACCACCCACACCCCGGTGGCGGCCGGCAACGAGTCCTATGCGCCCGACGTCCTGTTGCGGGCCCTGCCGGGTCTCGGCGAGCGCATGGGCATCGGCTCGAACGGCCTCCTGAACCTCGGTCGCATCAACCCGGGCGATCCCCACGAGAACGCGGGCATGACCCCGATGGCGTTGCGGCTGTCGCGCAGCACCAACGGGGTCGCCAAGCGTCACGGCATCGTCGCCCGCGGGATGTGGCAGCCGCTGTTCGGTGGCGAGGTCGACGACGTTCCGATCACCCACGTCACCAACGGGGTGCACCTGCCGACCTGGATGGGCAACGAGTTCCGCTCGCTGCTCGACCGCCACCTCGGTGCCGACTGGTGGCGCAACGCTGACGACCCCGACGTGTGGGCCCCCGTCGCCGACATCCCCGCCGCCGAACTGTGGGAGGCACGCAGCACCGCGCGTGCCAGCCTGGTCCAGTGGGCGCGCGAGCAGGCCGCCGACGACCGCCTGCGCCGTGGTGACTCGCTGGAGTGGGCCGAACTGGGCATCCATGGGCTGTCCGAGGACGCGCTCACACTGGGCTTCGCCCGACGCGTGGCCGGCTACAAGCGTCTCTACCTGCTCAGCCGTGACGTCGACCGGATGGCGCGCCTGATGGCGGGGGACCGTCCCGTCCAGTTGTTGATCGCCGGCAAGGCGCACCCCAAGGACGATGGCGCCAAGGCGATGGTCCGCGAGCTGTTCGCCAACCGGGGGCGTCCGGAACTGGCCGAACGCGTCTTCTTCTTGGAGGACTACGACATCGAGGTCGGTCGTCGCCTCACGGCCGGCGCCGACGTGTGGCTGAACGTGCCACGTCCGCCGATGGAGGCCTCGGGCACTTCGGGCATGAAGGTCGTGCTCAACGGTGGCCTGAACCTGTCGGTGCTCGACGGCTGGTGGTGGGAGGGCTACGACGGGACCAACGGCTGGGCGATCGACGGAGAACTCGACGACGACCACGGCCGCCAGGACCACGAGCACTCGTTGGCGCTGTACGACCTGCTCGAACAGCAGGTGGTGCCGACGTTCCACGACCGCGATGACGACGGCATCCCGCAGGGCTGGGTGACCATGATGCGCTCGTCGCTGATGACGCTCGGACCGCGCTTCTGCGCCTCCCGGATGATGCACGACTATGCCCGGTCCATCTACCCCGAGCCGTCCCATGCAGTTTGACCACCGGATGGACTATCGGGGCAGCGTGGCCGACGTCATGGCCATGCTGGTCGACGACGGGTTCCACGCCGACCTGGCCGCGACGATGCACGCGCTGGACCACCAGTTGTCCGTGACCATCGATGACGACGGCACCACCCATGTGCGTGTCACCCGCGCCATGCCGGCCGAGGTGCCCGACTTCATCAAGCCGTTGGTGGGCACACAGATCGACGTGGTGCAGGAGGAGACCTGGGCGCCGGTGGCAACCGCGAAGGGGCGCTCGGCGGACGTGGCGATCGAGTCTCCGCGCAAGCCGGTCGGCTTCACCGGCCACATGACCCTGGTTCCGACCGACGCCGGGTGCCGACAGGACGTCACGGGCCTGATCAACGTCCGGCTGCCGATCGGCGGCGGCAAGGTCGCCGAGCAGGTCCACCGCGCCCTGACCTACGGCATGGTCGCCCAGCAGGAGGTCGGCAACCGCTGGCTGGCCGCGCGGGCTGCGGAGCAGGCCTGAGCCCGGGCGTGCAGGTGAACCGGGCCTGCAGGTGAACTGTGCACGCAGGTGACCCGGACGTGCAGGTGACCCGGACTGACAGCGGGGGCGCCCGATCAGTCGAGGCCGTCCAGGAACGGGAGCAGGCGGGACAGCAACAGCTCGGTGGCATCCGCGTCGAAGGCAGGCAGTGACGAATCGGTGAACAGGTGCTCGTCGCCCTCGTACAGGAACAGGGTGGCCTGGTCAGTGGCGGCCACCAACTCGCGTGCCGCATCGATGTCGCCACCCTCTTCGGCGAAGAAGGGGTCGGCGTCCATGCCGTGGACCTGGACCGGGACACCGTCGGGCCACACGCCGCCGAACTCCTCGATCGGCAGGCAGGCATGGAGGAAGACCGCCCCGGCGGCCGACGCCCGGGTCTGGGCCAGTTGCTGGGCCGGCATGACGCCCATCGAGAGTCCGGCGTAGACCACGTCGTCACCGAAGTCGTCGGCCGCAGCGACACCGGCGGCCATGAGCTCACCGAAGCCCACCTGGCGTGCGTGGGCCATCCCGTCCTCGATGGTCGAGAACGTCTGGCCCTCGAACAGGTCGGGCGTGTGGACGGTGTGGCCACTGCCGCGCAGGCGGTCTGCCAGCGCCACGACCCCGTCGGTCAGGCCCTGGACATGATGGAACAGCACGATGGTCGCCACGGTGGAATCCTGTCTGTCGTCGCCGCCAGGCGGCACTTCAATCCAAATACTTCGAACGTTCGACGAAGCTAGTCTGATTCACCATGAGCGTCAACCCCGCCCTGCCGGACCACGACCTCGCCGACACGCTCGTCCTGACGACGACAGCGCAGGTGAAGGCGCTCAGTCACGCGCTGCGCACGGCGATCCTGGGCATGCTGCACGAACGCGCGGCCAGCGTGAGCGAACTCGCGACGGCGTTGGAACGACCCCGCAGCACGGTGGCCTACCACGTCGCGGTCCTGGAGGACGCCGGGCTGGTGCAGGTGGTGCGCACGCGCAGGGTCAGGGCCGTCGAGGAACGCTTCTACGGTCGCACGGCGCGGCTGTTCCACGTCGGTGTGGGTGGCGTCGTCGACGCCGACGGCGAGCCACCGCGGGACTTCAACGACTTCGAGGTTGCCGCGCGCGAGTCCGCGACGGCGTTTCGGGACGGCAAGCTGTGGGGCTTCATCCGCCATGCTCGGATCACCGAGGAACAGGCGGGCGCGTTCTGGGAGGAGATGGCGACCCTGGTGCGCCGTTTCGAGGTCCTGCCACGCGCGGGCGACACCGTGCACGGGTTCGCGATCGGCATCTACCCGGCCGATCACCCAACCCTGCCGCCGGAGGACGTCGGGCCGCCCGGGGAGTCCGTGCCCCCGGGCGAGTCGTTGCCGTCCGCCGAGTCGACAGTGCCCGCAGATTCCGTGCCACCCGGCGATGGATGACGAGCCCACTCGGGGGTGTCAGGCTTCGCTGCCGGTGGCCTCGTCGATGGCCTTGACGCTGAGTCGCTTGAGCTTGCGGCGACGCTGGCTGCGGTCCGGGATCATGTTGCGCATCTCCTCGAGCTTGCCGAAGCACAACAGGCGATCTCCGGCCTCGAGCACGCGGCTGCCCCGTGGGTTGGGAATCACGGTGTGGTCGCGATGCAGGGTCAGGATCGAGATGTCGCGTTCGCGCAGTCGTGACGACTCGATCGTCTGGCCGACCAGTTCGGCATCCTCGCGGACCAGCAGTTCGGCCACGCCGTAGCTGGTCGACACGTTCAGTCGCTGCCGCACGTCCAGTTCAGGGAAGGCAACCTGGTTGTCGATGAAGTCGATGATCGCACCAGCGACGTCCAGCCGGGTGGCACGCTCGATTCCCTCCAGACCGGGCGATGAGTTGACCTCCATCACCATCGGGCCGTCGTCGCCTTCCAGCATGTCGACGCCGGCCACGCGCAACCCCATGATCTGGGCCGATGCCACGGCCGTCGAGGCGAACTCGTCGTCGAGTTCGACGGCCTCGACGCTGCCGCCGCGGTGGACGTTGGACCGAAACTCGTCGCCCTGCGCCGTGCGACGCATCGCGGCCACGACGCGGTCACCGACCACCAGGGCGCGCACGTCACGACCCTTGGACTCCGCGACGAACTGCTGGATCAGCACGTTCTGGCGGGTCGACTGGAGGGTCTCGATGATGGCCTCGGCGACCTTGGTGTCGGGCGCGAGGATCACGCCGATGCCCTGCGTGCCCTCGAGCAACTTGATCACGACCGGGGCACCACCGACCCGCTCGATGGCTGGCAGGACGTCCTTGCGGTCGCGCACGAAGGCGGTCGCGGGCATCCCGATGTCGTGGCGCGACAGGATCTGGATCGCGCGCAGCTTGTCGCGCGAACTGGTGATCCCGTTGGCCGTGTTCGGGGTGTAGACGTGCATCTGCTCGAACTGGCGGACCACGGCCGAGCCGTAGTAGGTGATCGATGCCCCGATCCGGGGCAGGACGGCGTCGTAGTCCGACAGGGTGCGACCGCGGTACTGCAGGTCGGGATCGTCACCGGACAGGTCGATGGCGAACCGCAGGGTGTCCAGCACCTTGGCCTGGTGGCCGCGTTCGAGTGCCGCGGTCTTGAGTCGTTGGGTGCTGTAGGCGTTGGGGGCGCGTGACAGGATGGCCAGCTTCATGGAGTCTCCGATGGGGCAGGTTCGGACGGTTCGCCGGGGTCGGCGGGCTCGGCGGCTTCCTGCGGCGTGACGAGTTCGGTTGGTTGCACCGCAGCGAGGTGGACCAATGCCGATCCCTGGTGGATCAACGGGTGCTGGGTGTGGCCGATCACGAGTCCGGCGAAGGGTGCCGTGATCCGCGACAGGCGGGTGCCGAGGGAGTCGTGGATCACGCCCAGTTGCTGACCCTTTTCCACCAGGTCGCCGAGGCCGACCTCCAGCAGGCCGATCCCGCTGCGGCGGGCGCGCACCCATGAACTGCGGGTCGCCGTCAGCGCCTGTGGTGTCGCCGTGGCCTCCCGGGCATGGTCGGAACCGTCGACGCCGAGCGCCTGGTCATGATGCGTCGCGGTGGTGCCGGTGCCAAGCGTGATCAGGCCGGACGGAGGCGGTGGATCCTGCGACGGGATCATGTCGAGATGGTGGAGCACCCGCAGGACCCCGCCCACGCCAACCTCGATGGCGTCGGCGTCGAAGCGCAACGCCTCGCCACCTTCGTAGAGGAGAATCGTGGCGCCGACCTGGTGGGCCTCGGCCCGCAGCGAGCCCTTGCGCAGGGCCGCCGACAGCATCACGGGTGGGCAGAAGGCCTCGGCGAGTTCGCGGGTGAAGGCGTCGTCGAGGTCGCAGCGCACCTGGGGGAGGTTGGTGCGGTGGTCCGAGCCCGTGTGCAGGTCGATGCCCACGTCGCAGCGCGCGACCACCTCCCGCAGGAACGCATCGGCGATGCGTGATGCGAGTGAGCCCCTGGCCGATCCCGGAAAGGAGCGATTGAGGTCGCGGCGGTCGGGCAGGTAGCGGTCCCCGGTCAGGAAGCCGTGGACGTTCACGATCGGCACGAACACCACCGTGCCGTGCAGGGTTCGCGCCGACAACGAGGCCGCGACCCGGCGAATGATCTCGACCCCCAGGATCTCGTCACCGTGGACCGAGGAGGACACGAACACCGTGGGACCGGCGCTGCGACCGTGGAAGATCCGCAGGGGCAGCGACACGCGCGTCCCGGTGACCAACCGGGGGATTTCGATCTCCCCCGTCATCGTGCGGCCCGGCATGACCTCCATCTCCCCGATGACGAACGGCGCCTTGGGTGCTCGGCGACGTGGTCGCGCGGCCGGTCCGCCGGGTGCGCCAGCGCGACGACTGGGAGGTGTGGGCACGGCCGGACTCCTGGAGGTTGGGATGTGTCAGGATCGCACTCGACGAATCAGTCGCGTCCGCGTCCACCACCAAGATAGGAGCGGCCGGCGTCGACGAGGAACGCGGGGCGCAGGGCCTCACGGCCGATCAGCATCCGGAACCCCATCTCGTCACGATTGGTCAGCGTCAGTTCGGCGCGCACCGTGGTGCCGGCGATGGTGATGTCGGTCAGGATGACGGGTCGCAGGTCGACTGCGCCGCTGGACGACCGGACCTCGCGTTGATCGATGACCACGGCAGTGGCCGCGACCCGGTCGTCGTCGTGACGTTGCCGTGGCAGGACCTGGAACCGAGCCGTGACCAGACCGTCGTCCTCGTCGAGATCGAGGTTCTCGACGTGCAGGGCGGAGGTCCTGGCACCGGTGTCGACCTTGGCCTTGATGCGGACGACATCCAGCAACGGCAGGGCGACCCACTCGCGCCAGCCAACGGTCGTGCGTTCGGGTGTCACGATGCACTGCCTTCGTGGTCGCGCTGCAGGGGCTCGCCGGGCGTGGATTCGACGGTGTTCGGCCTGCTTGACGCCCATTGCGGAAGCGTGGTCCGGCCACTGCGAGCAAGGGGAGGCCCCGGGTGTGCGCAGTGGCGCGGCGCAGGGTCAGGCGAGCTGGGTCATCCAACCGTGGCGATCCTCGGCCTGGCCGGTATGGATGGCGACCAGCTGGGCCCGCAGGTCCAACGTGGTGGCACCTGCCGTGGTCCCATCGCCCATGACGAGGTCGGTGTCGCCGTCGCGCAGGCGTCCCAGTGGCGTGATGACCGCCGCGGTGCCGCAGGCGAACACCTCGGTGATCGCCCCCGACTGCACGCCCTCGGCCCATTCCTCGATCGAGAAGCGACGTTCCTCCACGGTGTGGCCGGCTTCCCGGGCAAGCGTGATCACCGACGAGCGCGTGATGCCCGGCAGGATCGTCCCAGACAGTTCCGGCGTGACGATCGTGCCGTCGGCCTGGACGAAGAACAGGTTCATCCCGCCCAGTTCCTCGATCCATCGACCGTCGGTGGCGTCCAGGAAGCAGACCTGGGCACACCCGTTGGCGGTGGCCTCCTGCTGGGCGCGCAGTGACGCGGCGTAGTTGCCGCCGGTCTTGGCCGCGCCGGTCCCGCCCGGAGCCGCGCGGCTGTAGTCACGCGACAGCCAGATCGACACCGGTGCCGGCCCGGATGCGAAGTACGCACCCACGGGGGAGGCGATCACCGAGTAGGTGATGTGGTGGGCCGGACGCACGCCCAGGAACGCCTCGGACGCGAACATGAACGGTCGCAGGTACAGGCTGGACTGGGGCAGGGTCGGGACCCATGCACGGTCGGTCCTGACCAGCGAGCGCAGCGACTCGACGAAGTCGTCCACCGGCAGCGTCGGCAGGGCCATTCGTTCGGCCGAGTCGACCATTCGCTGGGCATTGGCCTCCGGCCGAAACGACCACACGGAACCGTCGGGGTGGCGATAGGCCTTGAGGCCCTCGAAGATCTCCTGCGCGTAGTGCAGGACGGCGGCGGCAGGGTCGAGGGAGAACGGCCCGTACGGCCGGATCTCGTCATCGTGCCAGCCCTTGTCGGGCGTCCACCTGGCAACGGCCATGTGGTCGGTGAAGTTGGTCCCGAATCCGGGATTGGCCAGGATCGCATCGCGACTGGCCGGTGGCGTCGGGGCCGGGGAAGGCGTCACCGGAAACGACAGGGCTGCGGTGGTCATGGTGTCCATGTGGTCACGCTACAGCCGGCCTCCAAGCCCGGCAAGCGAGGCCCCATCCACGACCGCGGGGTCGCCTCAGGACTGGCCGTCGCCACCCTTGCGGCGGGCCTTGTCGGAGTACTCGGCAGCCTGGCCCTTGGCCGTCTCGATCCAGACGTCGGCCTTCTTGCCAAGTTCTCCGGCGACGATGGTGGCAGCCTTCAAGGCATGGCCACCCGCGATCTTCGCAGCGTCCAGGGCTTCCTGCGCGGCGGCCTTGGCATCGTCGATCGGCTCCCCGGCGCTGGCGCCTGCCTGGGCCGTGTCGTCCGCTGGTGCGTCGCCGATCGGTGCGCCGGCGGTGGGGTCGGTGGCGGCGGCGTCCCCGGTCGCGTCGGTGGCCGGGTCGGTGGCGGCGGTGTCCCCGGTCGCGTCGGTGACGGGGTCGGTGGCGGCGTCCCCGGTCGCCCCGGTCGCATCCGTGACGGCGTCGGTGGCATCAGTCGGGTCGTGATCTGCCTGGCTCATCGCTTGTCCTTGTGGCACGGGTCTGGTGGAAGGCGCCCGGCCGATGGAGTGGCGGCCAAGGCTCAGTGGCACGGTAACAAGGTGCCAGCCATCCCAACAACCCGACCACCAGCCATCGACGGCCACCGAGCGCCGCCACCGCGGCTTGCGACGCGATCCGCGACGCGATCCGCGACGCGATCCGCGACACCCACCACCCGGACCTCGTCGCCGAGGCCACGAAGACGACGGCCCGGGACGTACGGAGGACCGACGCGCTGGGGGCTACTCCAGGCGACCGTCGACCATGGTGACGATGCGGTCGCCCAGGTCGGTCACGCGCTCGTCGTGGGTGACCATGATCGCGGCGACGCCGCGACGGTCCACCTCGTCACGCAGCAGCTCGACGACCTGGCGTCCCAGCTCGGAGTCCAGCGCCGAGGTGGGTTCGTCCACCAGCAACAGGTCCGGTCCGTTCATCAGGGCTCGCCCAATTGCCACCCGCTGCTTCTGGCCGCCCGACAGCTGGTCGGGGAGGTTGTCGCCCTTGCCCCCGAGGCCGAGGTCGTCGAGCAGTTCGTCGGCCCGGTCACGTGCGTCGCGGTCCACCTTCCCGCCGCCGAGTTGGCGCACGGCCAACAAGTTCTCGCGCGCGGTCAGGAACGGGATCAGGTTGACCGCCTGGAACACGAACCCGATGCGGTCGCGGCGGACCGCCGCGGCGTCCCCACCGTCGAGTTCACCCAGTTCCTGGTCGCCCAGCCTGATGGAGCCGGCGGTTGGCGTGGTCAGTGCCCCGGCCAACGTCAGCAGGGTGGTCTTGCCCGAGCCGGACGGGCCCTTGAGCACCAGGAACTCGCCATCGTCGACGGACATGTCGACATCGTCCACGGCAACGACGACCTGTTCGCCCGAGGGGAACTCCTTGCGGGCCCCGGTGATGGTGAGGGCGGGTGTGGCGGACATCTGGGACCTCCGGAGGTGGTCAGGTGGGGCGTCGGACCGGCGGGGCGGTCGCGGGTGTGGGTGGGGGCGAGCGGGTCAGTCGGGCGTGGAGTGCGTGCGGGGTGGGGTCGTGTCGGGGTGGCTCAGCCGATCGCGTCGGCGGGGTCGATGCGCAGGATCCGACGCAGGGTGCCGAGCGCGCCCAGGACGGCGACCACGATCGTCGCGACGGCGAGCACCACCAGTCGGGACGGCACCACGACGAGCGGGAGGTCGGGCGGGACGAACTGCAGCAGGATCAGCGAGATGCCGATGCCCAGCACCAGGGCGGTGGTGGCCACGACGATCGCCTGGACGGCCAGGCCGCTGATGAGGTCACGGGAGCGTGCACCGATGGCCTTCAGGACGGCATAGAGCCGAATGCGCTCGATCGTCAGCAGGATGAAGAACAGGGCCACGACCAGCAGGGTGACGACGAAGGTCACCGCGATGATTCCCTGGAAGGTGCCGGACTGCTGGGTGACGACCTCGTCCGCGGCGATCGCCTCGTCGACGGTGACGACCTCGACCCCGTCGACTGCGGCAGCGAGCGTGTCGGGTGTGCCCGTGGTCTCCACGACGGCCACCTGGCGGGCGGGCGTGGTGGTCGGGTCGATCGATCCGGCGAGGTCGAGCCACACGTCGGTGCTGACCCAGACGCTGGGTGACCCGGCGCTCACGTCTTCGACCAACTCGGTGACCGTCAACGGCTCCTGACCGGGACCGACCAGGAGTTCGTCGCCCTCGGCGATGCCGGACAGGGCGGCGAGCTTGCGGTCGACGACGGCCTCGCCCGGGCCGGAGGGTGCCGGGACGGTGTCGGTGCCCAGGTCGTGACCGACCAGCACGATGTTCTCGATGTCCTCGTTGCCGGCGTCGTTGATGATCGTGGCCGTGGTCGAGATCTGCGACAGCCAGCCCACCGCCTCGACGCCGTCGATCGATCCCAGTTCGTCGCCGACACCCGGGTCGAGACTCGACCGGGTCGGGGACAGGTCGGCATCGTCGGCCACGACCAGCAGGCGGTCGCCCTGGGCGCGCAGGACCCCAGTGGCGGAATTTGCCAGGCCATCGAGGAAGGCACCGAGCACCACCAGCAGCATGACCAACAACGTCATCGCCACGAGCACCGGCACGAACCGGCCGGAGCGACGGCGCAACTCCTTCAAGGCGATCCTCACAGTCCACCTCCCTCGCGCACGGCCTCGACCGGGTCGATGCGCAGGATCCGCTGGACCGACCACAGGCCGGCCAGGAGTCCGAGCACCAGGATCGCGCCCGACGAGGCCGCGACGGTCGCCGGGTCCAGCGTGCTGCCGAACACGTCCTGGGCAGCAGCGAGCAGTCCGGCCGCGGTCCCCGAGCCCACGGCAATGGCGACGCCAACCACCACGATGACCTGGGCGAGCACGGGGACGATGAGGTCACGGGGTTGTGCACCCACGGCTCGCAGCAGGACCAGGGCGTCGCGCTTCTGCACCGTGAGGATCTGGAAGAACACGGCGGTGACGATCGCGACCACCAGGTAGAGCAGGACGTAGAGGATGGAGAACGAGCGCGTGATGGTGCCGGCACCCGGGAGGTTGGCGATGGCCTCGTCGCGATCGACTGCCTCGACCCCGTCCACCTGGTCGGTGATCGCGGCGGCCACGTCCGTCGGCTCGGCGTCGTCGGCGACGGTGACGGCAACGACGTTCACCGGCAGCGTGATTGGTGCACCGCCGGCGCGCGCAGACGTCGCCTCGGTCACCGTTGCTCGTGAGGCGTACACCGTCGGGAGGATGTTGAACGTGGCGCCCTCGGCCTGGCCGACCACCTCGACGGAAACCCCGGCGAGGTCGAGCGTGCCGGACGGTCCGGGAGTGCCGAAACTGCCCGCACCCAGGCCCTCGCCGTCGGCATCGGGCAGGCGCCCCTCGGTGGCATCCGCTGGCACCGCGGGTGTGCCTGGGTCGGCGGCCACGACCGCGATCGGCTCGTCGCCGAACTCGAACACCGTGTAGGTGACGGGCGCGGCGTCGGTCACGCCGGCCACATCGGCAACGGCGGCAGTGGTGTCGTCGGGCAGCACCGAAGCCTGGGGGTTGAGGCTCGATGTGTCCGCGTAGACCCACACCTGTGCAGGCGCGGATTCGAACGCACCCGTCAGCCCCTGGGTCAGGGATCCCGCGACCGCCTGGAAGAAGAGCAGCAACAGGACCAGCAAGCCGATCGCGCCACCCAGGAGGGCGAAGCGACCGAGCGAACGGCGGATTTCTGCAAGGGCGAGGAACATGGGGTGGACTCTATCACGACACGACGTCGTGTCGCAAAACAAGGCCCACGGGATTATGCTGTCTTCATGCCACGACTCTGGGCCGACTCCGTCGACGAGCACCGCATCCTTGTGCGGCGCCGACTCGTCGATGCCTTCGTCGAACTCCTGGACGAGGGGCCGATGGAGGACGTCACCGTGTCCGCGGTGGCGGCGCGGGCCGGCCTGGCGCGGTCGGCCGTCTACAACTACGTCGACCATGTCCATGACCTGGTGTTGCTGCATGCCGAGGAGATGATCGAGGAGTGGCTGGCGCCGTTGCGGGACGCGCCGATCGATCCCCCCGCCGCTGGTCGGGCCGCGGGTCCGGCCGAGTCCGGGGCATCGTCATCGCAACCGTCGACCAGTTCGTCCTTCGACCGGCTCGACCGACTGGTGGTCACGTCGTTCGAGGTCTTCGCCACGGACAGGTTGGGTGGCATGGACCTGACCGGTCACCTGGACGAGGAACGCTCGGCGAAGCTGTTCGGGCTGCTGGCCCCGATCATGGCCCACATGCACCAGATCGTCGCTGACGGCGTTGCCTCCGGCGAGTTCGTCGACGAGGACCCGTCCGAGCTCACCCAGTTCACGTGGGCGGCCATCGGCGGCCATCGCTCGATGCTCGGATCGGGGGCGACGGATCCGGCTGCCGCCGCCGCCGTCACGTCGCGCATGCTCCACCGTGCCCTGGTTGCCGACGCCTGATCCCCGCCGCCGCCGTGCTTCGCCCGCCACCACGCGGGGGCACCGGGACTCAGGCGGGATCGTCCAACCAGGTCCAGGCGACGTCACGGATGGTCGCGACCACGTCGTCGCCGGGTGACGGCATCAGGTGGACCGGGCCGGTGGCCTCGAGGCGGAGGTCGACATCGTCGAGGTGGACGGTCACCCGGGCGTGGTCACCGGCGAAGCGCCGATGCGTGATGCGCCCGGTGACCGTGGTTGTCCTCGCGGCACCCTCACTGCCCGGCAGATCGGGACTGTTGGCGTCAGGTGTCCGCGTGGGCGAACGCTGGCCCCCAAGAGTCGGGGAGGGTGGGGGATGTTCGGGACTGTTGGCGTCAGGTGTCCGCGTGGGCGAACGCTGGCCCCCAAGAGTCGGGGAGGGTGGGGAGTCGGTCGGCATGGCGGATGGCACCTGGGTGGCTGGGGGTGGGGAGTCGGCCAGGTGGAGGTGGACGCGGCCGGCATCGACGCCGACCGCACCGTCGCGCTCCGGCAGCGCCGCCAGCACGCGCTGCGGCACCAGCGCCCGGGTCGCCGCGTCGTCCCGCGGCAGGATGTTGGGCCAGCCCAGGAACGACGCCACGAACACGGAGCCGGGATCCGTCCACAGGCCGGTCGGGGTGTCGACGGCGGCGACGTGGCCGCGGTCCATGACCACCACGCGGTCCGCCAGCGCCATCGCCTCGTCCTGGTCGTGGGTCACGTGCACGACCGCGGCGTCGACGGCCGCGAAGACGTCCGGCAGCTCCACCAGCAGGCGATCACGCAGCCGGCGATCCAGTGACGACAGCGGTTCGTCGAGCAACAGCAGGCGTGGTTGCGGTGCGATGGCTCGTGCCAGCGCAACACGCTGGGCCTGCCCACCCGACAGTTCGTCGATGCGCCGACCGCCCAGCCCCGACAGCCCCACCAGCGACAGGACGTCGGCCACCCGGGCACGGCGCGCGTCCACCTCCATGCCCTGCATGCGCAGGCCGAACTCGACGTTGCCGGCAACGTCCATGTGCGGGAACAGGGCACCCGACTGGAACATCAGGCCCAGGTCGCGCTGGTCGGGACGCAGACCGCCCATGTCGCTGCCGTCGATGCGGATCGAGCCGGCGTGGGGGACCAGGCCGGCGATCGCGTTGAGCAGCGACGACTTGCCGCAGCCCGACGGGCCGAGCAGCGCCACGACCTCGCCCGCGGCCACCTCCAGGTCGACGTGGTCGACGGCCACGACGCTGCCGTAGCGCACCGACACGTCGTCGACGACCAGGCGCGGGCTGCCCTCGCGCCGCGCCGGTGTCGGGGATCGTCCGGCCGGCGACGGCGCCGATCGGGGCTGCGTTGTCTTCGCGTCGTTCGACATCTAGAACGCCCCCAGGTCGGCGATGCGGATGCGGTCGACCGCGGCGATGGCGACCACGGTGACGATCATCAGCACGCAACTCATCGCCATGGCTCGCCCCTGGTTGGCGGCGCCCGGCTGGCCCAGGAAGCGGTAGATCGCGACCGGCAGGGTCGGCGTGGCCACGCGAGCCAGGAAGACGGTCGCGCCGAACTCGCCCAGCGAGATGGCGAACGCGAACCCGGCTGCCACCGTTGCCGACCGGAACAGGATCGGCAGGTCGACGTGGCGCCACACCTTCGACGGGCGCGCGCCCAGGATCGCGGCAGCCGATCGCAGGCGCTCGTCGACGGCGGCCAGCGCCGGAACCAGGATGCGCACCACGAACGGGATCGCGACCAGCGCCTGTGCCAGGGGGACCAGCACGGGCGACGAGCGCAGGTCGAAGGGCGGCGTGTCCAGGGTGATCAGGAACCCGAACCCCACGGTGACGGCCGACACGCCCAGCGGCAGCATCAACAACAGGTCGAAGACGCGCCCCAGGTGGCCCCGACGCGAGGTGATGGCGACCGCGGCCGCGCCACCGACGAGTGTGGCGATGACGGTGGCGGCCACGGCGAACACCAGCGAGGTCACGGTGGCTCGCCAGGGGCTGACGGCCATCACGCCACCCACGTCCGACAGTTGGCGCCACCACTGCAGCGAGTGGCCGTCACCGACTGCCAGTGAGCGTTCGACCAGCACCGCGATCGGCAACCCGATGACCACCGCCAGCATGGTCAGCACGGCCGCGACGCCGACCCAGGTCATCGGCCTGGTCGGAGCTTGTGGGGCGGCTGCCGCCGTACCGCCGCCGACCACGCGACCGGTGCGACCGAAGCGCGCCGTGGCGACCAGCGACGCGACGACCACGACCAGCTGGAGGATGGCGAGCGCGGCTGCCTGGGGCAGGTCCAGCAGTTGTGCGGTTGCGCGGTAGATGGCGACCTCCAGTGTCGCCATGCCGGGCGCACCCAGGATCAACACGATCCCGAACGACGTGAACGTGAAGATGAAGGTGATGAGCGCGGCGGCGACCACGGCCGGTCGCAGCAGCGGCAACGTGACCAGTCGGAAGGCCTGCCACGGTGATGCGCCCAGCGCCTGGGCGGCGGCCGGGAGGCGGCGATCGACGTTGGCCCAACGACTGCCGACAGTTCGCACCACCACGGCCACGTTGAAGAAGACGTGGGCCGCCAGCACGGCCCAGATCGTGCCGGTCAGGCGCGGGGGACTGGCCATCCCGAACACGGTTGCCAGCCACGCCATGACCGGTGATCCCGGACCCAGCAGGGAGGTGAACGCGCTCGCGACCACGACGGTCGGCAGGACGAACGGCACCGTCACCGCGGCGCGCACCAGCGTGCGGCCGGGGAAGTCCACACGCGCGACCAGCCATGCGCCCGGGAGCCCGATCAGCAACGTCAGAACCGTGGAGGCGGCTGCCTGCCAGGTCGAGAACCACAGGATCCGACCGATCCGGGCCGACGTCAGCACGGCCAGGAACCCTTCGCCGGCGCCTTCGCCGCGCAGGCCGGTGCCGATGATGGTTGCCACCGGCCATGCGAACAGGACGACGAAGAAGACGCCCGGCACGACGAAGGCCGCGATGCGCCACGCCCATGGCAGCCGCGGTCGGTCACCCGCGGCGGCCGCGTCCGGGACCGTCGCAGCTGTGGCCGCGACCGTGGCCGTGGCGTCGGGGACCGTCGCAGCCGCGGCCCTGTCAGGGACCGAGGTGGTCGCGGCGCGGGTCTGGCGTCGGTCATCCACGACTCAGCCCAGCACGATCTCGGTCCAGCGTGCGACCACGTCCTCACGGATGTCGGCGATCTCGTCCGGCGTCAGGCTGATGGGGTCGTCGGGGACCGCTGCGAACTCGACGAACTCGGGCGGCAGGTCGACGTCGGTGCGGGCCGGGAAAGACGAACATCTGGAGCGGGATGTCGGCCTGGAACGGTTCGGAGACCATGAAGTCGACCAGTGCGCGGGCGCCGGCCTCGTTGTCGGTGCCGGCCAGCACCCCGGCGAACTCGATCTGCTGGAAGCACGATGCCGTCACCACCGCCGTCGGCGCCTCGTCCACTGCCGGCTCGGCAAAGATGACCTCGGCCGGTGGCGACGACGCATAGGACACCACCGTGGGGCGGTCACCCTCGGAGCCAGCCGAGCCCGAGAAGACGCCGTAGTAGGCATCCTCCCACCCCGAACTCACCGCCACGTCGTTGGCGACCAGGTCCTCCCAAAAGGCCTCCCAGCCATCGGCGCCGTAGGTCGCGTAGCTGGCGAGCACGAAGGCCAGGCCCGGCGACGACGTGGCCGGGTTCTCCACCACCAACTGGCCGGCGTAGGCGGGGTCCACCAGGTCGTCGAGGCTTGCGGGCGGGTCCTGTCCCAGGTCGTCGTAGGCGACCAGGTCGACGTTGAGGCAGACGTCGCCACGATCGATCGGCGTGACCCGCCACTCGTCGTCCAGCACCAGCGATTGGTCGAGCTCGTCGGCACCGGCCGGTTCGTACGGCAGGAAGACATCGGCGTCCAGTGCCCGCGTCAGCAAGGTGTTGTCGATGCCGAAGAGCACGTCACCCTGCGGATTGCCGGCCGTGAGCACCGCCTGGTTCACCATCACGCCGGCATCCCCGGACGCCAGCACCTGCACCTCGTAGCCCGTCTGTTGGGTGAATGCAGCCAGCGCATCCACACTGATGTTGAAGGAGTCGTGGGTGACGAGTTGGACCACGGCATCGTCGGGCTCGGCGGGTGATGTGCCTTCGGAGTCGGTGTCGCCGGGTGCGTCGCTGTCCGTGGTGGCCGCCGCCGATGTCGCGGCGTCGGGGCTGGACGTGGCGGTCGCCTCGGCGTCGGCGCCGTCGTCACCGGTGCAGGCAGTTGCCACGAGCGCCGCCGCAAGGGTGGCGAGGGCAATCCTTCCGGCGGCCGAGGAGCGGTATGGGTGCAGGCGGGGCATGGGGGTGTCCTTGGGTGGTCACGTCCGGCAGGTCACGGCGGGCAGGCAATGGCGGGGAAGGTCAGGGCGCGGGCTGCACGACCAGCAGCGTGCCGCTGCCGACGCTGATGTGGGCGGTGGGCGCCACGAGTTCGTTGCTCACCCCGCGACTGGAGCCGGGCGACAGCAGTTCGTCCGACAGCGGCCAGGACAGGCCGGTGGTCGTGATCTGGCGGACCGGGCCGAACACGGGGAGCAGCGAGACGGGTGAGCCGACCTCGCCGTGGATCGCGCGACCTCGGGTGACCATCGTGACGGTCGTGGTGGTGGAGGTCAGCGTCGCGGCCATGCGCCCTGCCCAGCCGGCCGTGGTCAGCAGGTTGGCCAGCGCATGGTCGCCGCGATCGCCACCACCATCGCACACCAGCACGTGGTCGGCGCCACGCTCGTGGGCAAGTTGCAGCGCGAGGTCCAGGTCGGTGGCGTCCTTGTCGGCCGGATGACGCCGAATGTCGACCCCGAGCTCCTCGGCAATGCGGAGGACGTCGTCACTCACGGAGTCGAGGTCGCCGACCAGGACGTCGACGTCGAGGTCCAGTCGTTGCGCCAGCGCCCATCCCTGGTCGGCGGCGATGACGATGACGTCGTGGGAATCCTGCAGCCTGGTGATGTGGCGAGCATGGCGAGCCAGCGCCAGGATGGTCGACACGTCACCACCGCAGGTGATGACTGCTGCTCTCGCCATGGCCTCGCCCCTTCCTCCGCTGGCATTGTCCAGCTCAGGTTCCACGGGTCGGTGGCGTCACGGCCACCCTCTCAGCCCGACGTCGTTCCGAGCTCCCCGGGGGTGCGCACGCGTGGAGCGTGCAGTGTGAAGCGTAGCCAACGGGTCCAGTCCGTCGGCGTGTCGTGTTGGGTCAGCGGTCGCGGTCGCGGTCTGCCACCTCGGCGATCGCAGCCGCCACGGCGGGCACGACGGCACGGTCGAACACGCTGGGAATGATGTGGAAGGGATGCAACTCGTCGTCTGCGATGACGCCGGCGATCGCCCTGGCGGCAGCGACCTTCATCTCCTCGGTGATGGTTGTCGCGCGGGCGTCGAGGGCGCCCCGGAAGATGCCGGGAAACGCCAGCACGTTGTTGATCTGGTTCGGGTAGTCGCTGCGGCCGGTGGCGACCACCTTGGCGTGCTCGCGGGCCTCGATGGGGTCGACCTCGGGGTGGGGGTTGGCGAGCGCGAACACGATGGCGTCGTCGGCCATCCTGGCCAGTTCCGCGGCGTCGAAGAGATCCGGCCCCGACACGCCGATGAACACGTCGGCGTCGTCGAGCGCGTCGGTGACCGCGCCGGTGCGACGATCCCGGTTGGTGTTGTCGGCGATCCACTGCTTGCCGGCGTCGGCCCGGGGATCCTCGGCCGCCGAGATGATCCCGTGGCGGTCGGCGACCAGGATGTCATCCACGCCCTCGGCCATCAACAACTTGGCGATCGCCACGCCGGCCGCACCCGCTCCCGCCATGGCCACCCGGATGTCGCCGATGTCCTTGCCGACCAGTCGCAGCGCATTGGTCAGGGCCGCCAGCACCACGATGGCGGTGCCGTGCTGGTCGTCGTGGAACACCGGGATGTCGAGTTCGTCGCGCAGTCGCTGCTCGATCTCGAAGCAGCGTGGCGCCGCGATGTCCTCGAGGTTGATGCCGCCGTAGGCCGGGGCCATGGCCTTGACGATCGCCACGATCTCGTCGGAGTCGGTGGTGTCCAGCGCCACCGGCCACGCATCGACATTGGCGAACTGCTTGAACAGCACTGCCTTGCCCTCCATCACCGGCATCGAGGCGATCGGGCCGATGTCGCCCAGCCCCAGCACGGCCGTGCCGTCGGTCACGATCGCCACGGTGTTGCCCTTGATCGTCAGCGACCGCGCATCCTCCGGCCGCTTGACCAGCGCCTCGCAGACCCGTGCGACCCCGGGGGTGTAGGCCATCGACAGGTCGTCGCGGGTCTTGAGCGGCACGGTCGAGCGCACCTCCAACTTGCCCTTGAGGTGGAGCAGGAACGTGCGGTCCGACAGGCGGTGGACCTTGACCCCGTCGACCTCGTCGATGGTGTCTCGCAGGGACCTGGCGTGGTCCACACCGCGGGTGTTCGCGGTCACGTCGACGGTCGCGCGACCATCGCGGTTCTCGATGAAGTCGACCGCGGTGACGGTGGCGCCGGAGTCACCCATCGCCGTGGTCACTCGCCCGATGGCGCGCTGGTCGTCGGGGTCGAGGTACAGCCGCATGGTGACGGCATGGGAGGCGCTGGCTGCTGGCATGGGGTGTCCGGTGGTTGCAGGTCCGTCGACCCTAGTGCCGGCATGCCTGGCGAGCGCGGGGGGCGGGCGATCGCCCTACAGCCAGCCGTGACGGGAGGCCTGTACCCCCAGTTGGAAGCGCGTCTGTGCCCCCAACAACTCCTGGAGTTGGCTGATCCTTCGGCGCACCGTGCGTTCGGAGACATCGAGGTCGCTGGCGATGGCAGCGTCCGTCAGGCCCGCTGCCAGATTGCTCAGCAGGCGTTGCGTCTCTGGGTTGTCCTTGTCGAGGTGGATCGCCGATGTGGACAGCGAGACGGGAACGGCGAGACGCCAGAACGCCTCGAACACGCCGGCCACCGTCGTGAGCAGGTCGGACTCGTGGATGACCACGCCGTCCGCTCGGCGGTCGGACTCCACCCGCACGACGATCAGTGCGATGCGATCATCGCAGATCAACAGGTTCATGGGCACGTTCGGGAACACGCGCGAATGCTCCCCCATCGCGATGCACTGCTGGACCACGTCGAGTGCGTCCGGGTTGGCCAGGACGCTCGCGCCATAGATCGCGCGCACCGTGACGCCGCGTGTCAGCGTCGAGGCCAGCCCCTCGGCCATGCGTGGCGTCCGGCTGGACCCGATCGACAGCGCCCGCACCTGGGACGAGGCTTCCGCCAGGATGCGAGTCTGGATGCTCCGGGCCGCCGCCATCGTGGGCATGATCTCGATGTAGTCGGCGCGCCCCTGGTGCAGGGACCACAACTGGCCCAGTTCGTGGGCCGCTGTCTGGGCGATCGAAGCCTTTCGGGTCAGGTCGCGTGCCAGCAACTGCAGCGGTGTCCCCGGTGTCACCGCGTGCAGTCGGCCATGCTCCGTCGCCACGAGACCGAGGTCCTGCAGGACCGCAACGGCCTGGCCAACCACGTCGGGGGCGTGCCCCGTCAGGCTCGACAGGTCGTCTGGCACCTGGGCGCCGTTGGCGACCAGCGCCACGTAGACGTCAGTCGGAGGTCCAGCGAGCCCGAGCTCGCCCAGCACGCCGTGGGCACCGTCGAGCCCGTGCTGGCGCTCGATCATCAGGTCCCCCGGGTCCCGTGTCATCGTGCTCCCCCCAAGACGTGCAGTCTCTCAGTCTCTGCGTCCGGTCTGTGCCATGCCGGTTGTGGCCACCGTGGAAAGAGGCAATCACGGCCCCTGCTTGCATACGCTCAGGCTACGACCACTGTCGGGGGACGGTGCGCTCCCCGGGGTGGCTCCGTGCGGGCATCGCGTCCGCGAAGCTCAAGGCGCTGCCCGGCACATCGCGCGGTGCTGAATACCCTAATTCTTGCAGGCTACACAACCGGGAGTTGTACACATGAAGAAGCTGTCAGTTGCAGTCGCCGCCGCCTTTCTGGTGCTCGCACCGGCCACGGCCGCGTCGGCAGGGGCTCCGATCCTCGACATCGACGCCCCACCCGTTCGTGCCAACGTCGGCGTCCACGCCCGGATCCTGGACATCGACGCCAGTGCCCGGATCCTCGACATCGACTGAGCACACATCTTGTGACAGGCCAGGCGCTTCCCCCCACGCCGCGGCCGACGAGGTGGGCGGTCTGCCCCGACCGCGCCACCGGGCGCTCGTACGCCCCACGTCGGGGCGGGCCGGTTCGGCCCGCCCCGACGTCTCGTTCCTTGCGAGTCAGTTCTCCAGGAACTGGTTCGTGTACGCCTGGGTGACCTCGAGGTCGCCGGTCATCGAGTTGGTCTCGAGCAGCAGGTCGGCCAGCGCGCGGTACTGCTCCTCGGTCTGCCACCCCAGGCCGTGGGCCTCCGTGGTCTCCGAGTGCGCGGCCGCCAACTCGACGTCCAGCATCGCGCGCTGGTGGTCGGCATCGGCACCGTCGCCGGTCTGTTCGAGCACCAGTGCCACCGCCTCGTCGCGATGCTCGTCGGCCCACTCGACACCACGGATCGCGGCGTCGACGAAGGCATCGAGCACCTCGGGTTGGTCTGCCACCATCTGTTCGGTGGCCACCCAGGTCAGCCCCAGCGTGGGGACGCCGTAGTCGGCCGGGTCCCATTCCACGACGTCGTAGCCCCAGCCACGGATCGTGTCGGGCTCGTTGGACTTGTAGACCGGCAGCACGTCGACGTGACCCTCGGTCAGCACGCGCGGGTCGAAGCCGACGTTGACCAATTCGATGTCGTCCTCGGTCAGCCCGACGGCGTCCAGGATCGCGAACAGGTCCGGCGGCGGCGTGCCCTTGAATCCGACTGTTCGGCCGACCCAGTCGGCCGGGCTCTCGATCCCCGAGTCCTCCAGCGCCAGGAAGGCCTGCTGGCCGGTCTGGCCGAGCAGGGCGAGGCTGACCAGTGGCAGGCCCGGATCCACCCGTCGCTCCAGCAGGACGGCCACGTCCTGGGTGGTCACGTCGACCGTGCCGGTGGTCAGCAGTTGGAGGTGTTCGCCACCACCGCCCGTGTGCTGGATCTCCACCTCCAGTCCCTCGTCGGCGAAGAACCCCTGGTCCGCAGCCGCGTAGACACCCACGAAGGGCAGGTTGGCCTGTGGGGAGAAGCCTGCCATGAAGGTGACCGGCGTCAGCTCGGCGGCTTCGGCGGAGGGGGCCGCCGAAGTCGCGCTGCTGGCTGCGGACGGTTCGCTCGACGGGGTGCCGGCGCTGGTCGTGGCGGTGGGTCCGTCCGTGGCACTGCCGCGCTGGCTGGCGTCGGTGGCCGGGTCACTGCTGGCGTCGCCGCAGGCCGTGACGACGAGCATGGACGTGACCAGCAGTGCGAGGGTGCGTGTCCGAGTCATGGTGGCGCGGTCCTGGGTGGTGTCGGTGGTTGCACGGAAAGCGAGGATCGGGGCGCGGATTGGGGCCGGAGCGGCCGCAGCCCGGGGGCAGGTGGCGGGCACCAGGGGAGTCGGGGTCAGGTGGTCGGGGTGCGCCATGCCATGGCGCGACGCTCCAACACCACGACGGACTGGAAGACAAGCGCCGACAGCGCGGTCAGGACCAGGACGGCAGCGAAGAGGTCGGGCATGCGGAGGTTCGTGTAGGCCAGCCACATCGAGCGGCCCAGTCCCGACGACGCGCCCATCCACTCGGCGACCACCGCACCCACCATCGCCAGCGGCGCCGACACCTTGAGCGCGGCGAACAGGTAGGGCCATGACGTGGGCCATCGGGCGTGGTGGAACACCGTCCACCCGGGTGCGTCGATCGAGTGGAACCAGTCGGTGATGGCGGGATCGACCGACCGAAACCCCTCGAGTGCGTTGACCAGCATGGGGAAGAAGGTGAGGAGGGCGACGACCAGCACCTTGGGCGCGTGGCCGAACCCGAACCAGATGGTCAGGATCGGTGCCACCGCGATGATCGGGGTCGACTTGGCGAGCAGTGCGACCGACAGGATGGCCCGTTCCAGGCGCGGCAGGAAGGTGATGGCAACGGCGGCGGCCAGGCCGACGGTCGTGCCGATGGCCAGGCCCGCCGCGGCCTCTCCCAACGTCACCATCGCTGCCGGTGCCAGGGTCGACCAGTTGTCGACCAGTGCACGACCGACCGCGGTCGGGGACGGCACGATCCATTCTGGCACCGCCGTCATGCGCACGGCCACCTCCCAGGCCATGACCAGTGCGGCCACCAGGGTGAGGCCGGCCAGCGCCGCCCACCTCCCAGTGGTCGACCGGCCTGACCTGCTGGCGGTGTCGACTGCCGTGCGGCGCTCGGCACGTTGGGCACGAGCCACCTGGCCGACGGGTGTCGGGTCGGGTGCCTGGTCTGCGGGTGCCTTGTCTGTGGGCGTCGGGGCCACCGGTGCCGTCTCGGTCGGTGGCGTCGCGGTGTCCGCGCGGCTCATGACGACGCTCCCGCGACGACTCGGGCCGCCTGGGCCGACTCGGAGTCGTGCGGCGACGCGGCCGCGACCAGGGCCGCCCGCGCCCGTCGCACGATTGCCTGGCTGGCCGGCGTCGTGACATCGCGGGGCCGCGGCATGTCCACGGTGATGTCGGCGACGATGCGCCCGGGTCGGGGCGACAGCACCAGGATGCGGTCGGCCAGTGCGACCGCCTCGCCCAGGTGGTGGGTGACCCACACGACCGTCGGACGTCGTCGCAGCCAAATGTCGACCAGGTCGTCGGCCAGCGCCTCTCGGGTCAATTCGTCCAGGGCGGCGAAGGGCTCGTCCATCAGCCACAGCGGGGCATCAAGGGCCAGGGTTCGGGCCAACGCGGCTCGTTGCTGCATGCCGCCGGACAGGGCGGCTGGCAGGCTGTCGGCGAACCCGGAGAGGCCCACCATCTCGATCAGGGCGTCGACGTCGGGCCCAGCGGTCCCACCTCCGTCCACCGCGGTGGCCAGCAGCACGTTGTCCCGCAGGCTGCGCCACGGCAGCAGGGCCGGACGCTGCGCCACCCAGCCGATGCGTCGTTGGCGGCGCACCTGGTCGGGTGTTTCGCCATCGATCCAGATCTGGCCGGTGGTCGGTTGCGCCATGCCCGCCAGCAGCCGCAACAGGGTCGACTTGCCGCACCCACTGGCGCCGACCACGGCCACGAAGTCGCCGGCGCGGATGTCGGTGGAGATGGCGCGCAACGCCGAGGTCTGGTCCCAGGTGTGCGTGACGTCACGGATCCCGATGTCGACACCCGGTCCCACACCCGCGGTCATGCCGCCACCGCCTGCAGGCCGGCGCGCCCGATGATGCGTTCGGGTGTCACCCGAACCACCGACCAGCCCTCGGACGCGGCGAGGTCCTCGGTGACCGCACCGGTGCCCAGGTAGTGCTGTGCCAGTCGGGCGCGCAGTCCGGCCGCGCCGCCGGGGACGGATCGGCGCGCGTCGTCGGCAACGGGGCGTGCCTGGCCCTGGATGAACACCCGACGCAGGTGCGGCCAGGGTTCCTCGACCGTCAGCGACACGGGTGCACCATCGGCGACGTAGCGGGCCCAGGACGAACCGGGCGACGCCGCCAGCCACACGTGGTCGCCGTCGAACTCGAACCACAACGGGACGACATGGGGGGTCCCCACGTCGGTGAGACAGGCAAGTTGCGCGCCCAGCCGTCCGTTCAGCATCTCGCGGACCTCGTCGTCGTCCAGCGTTCGCGCAGCGCCGATCGGCGTGGCACCGGCCCCCCACGGCAACCAGGCCGAGGCACCAAGGCGACGCGACACCTCCGCTGCGATGGTTCGGACCCGATCGCGCTGGGCTTCGACCACGGTCGGGGTGGCCCGCTGGCGGGGAATCGCGATGCTGACGACGGCGTCCGGGCGGCGACCATCGCGACAGACGGGTGATGCCACCTCGACCACGTCGTCGTCGGCAACCTCGGCGATCCCGCTGCCACGGACGTCGTCAGCCGTCGGGTCGAGGTCGGCGCGGAGCAGGACCGCCGGTGCCGACGCCTGCCGGCGAACCTCGCCGACGCGGAACGAGGCGTGCACGACCCGTTCGGGCAATCCCCGTGCCACCACCCGCGGTCCGTCCCGATCGGGCACGGCCAACAGGACGGTCTCGTCCGGGGCGTGCGTGTCGACCACGGCCTCGAACGCCCGCACGGCCGTGGCTTCGTCATCACCGGCATCCGGCACGAGCCGTCGGATCGCCGGCCCGACCAGGTAGCGACCCTGGTCGTCCTGCACCAGCCATTCACGGCTGCGCAGCGTGGACAGCAACGCATACATCCCTGATCGCGACCCGTCGTCGATCTGCTCGAGTGCGCCGGCAGCCAGTCCCTGCGGTGCCGCCGCCAGGGTTTCCAACAGGCGCAGGGCTCGTGCGACAGCGGGCACGTCGGTGGTCGGCATCGGGGTGCCTCGGCACGAAGGGCGAATCGGTTGGGTTTCGTTCTGGGTGACCATACCACGCATGTCCGCCACGATGGACAGGTGTCCAGCAATGCAGACAGGCGGGCGGGTGTCCCCGCCGCGCTGGTCCGGCCCGACGGTCGTGCCTGCTGCGGGCGAGCCTCGTGCAGCGCGCCGAGTTCTTCATGCCTGGCGCTTGCGGCGCTCCGGTGGTGGCTGGCCACAACCGGCCATGTCCGCCATCAACGGCCACAATCGTGCGCTTGACGCGCGTTGGGAGGCCCCGGGTGCGGGACTGCGGTCCTGTTTCGGTTGGAGCCCCTTGGTGCGGTTTCCCCGGTACTGCCGCTTCGCGGGGTGAATGCGCGCCATTGGGCAATTCTGGATTGGCTCTTGCGGGACGTTTGGCGCTGGCTAGAGTTGGGCACTGACTTTCGTACAGCCGTGTCGTTGTCCTTGGGGGGTCGACGCGCATCGGGAACTCGGCTGCTTCGCCAGCCGGAGGAGAGCAACAAATGAGCACCGTCGCTGACACCAGTCCGCTCCGACGCCGCATGATTCTGTGGCTGGCGTTGTTGGTGGGGCTGATCACGCCTGCTGTGGGCTTCTCGCTGGCCGCCCAAGCGGCCCTGCCCGGCCACACGGCACCAGGGTTGTTCACCAAGTTCGAGATCGACGGCGACATCGCCGGTGTCAATGACTGGGCTGGTGGTGGGTACGGGCCCTACACGACTGCCCAGGGGCGTCCCTCGGCGGGCATCGTGGCCTTGAACGAGCTGTCCGACCCCTGCGCGTCCTCCCCCGACGACTTCTACACCGGTTCGATCAACGGCAATCCGTTCCCGTGGCCGACCGACAGCGGCAACGTCAACAACAAGAACGACATCTGCGAGTACGCCACCGCGCTCGAGATCGTCGACGTGGACGGTGAGTACCACTACGTCCTGTACGGCTACGCCGCCCGTTCGGGCGACGCCACCGGTGACGAATCGCTGGTGTTCGTGCTGGACAAGGCCGACACGCAGATCGGCGACGTCATCATCCAGTACGACTTCGACCCGTCCGGCACGTCCGTTGCCCAGCAGGCCACGTGGGACGGCAGTTCCTGGTCGCTCTCCATCCTGTCCGAAGGTGTGGAGAACGCCGTGGGTCCGAACCCGTTCGAACCGGGGGCCAACGACGAGACCTTCGTCGAGTTCGCCGTCGACCTGACCTCGAACGGGCTGTTCCCCCCCGCAAACGCGAACGGCGTCGAACAGTGCGTGACCTTCTCCTCCGGTGGCTATGCCACCTACACGGGCAACAACCTCAACGCGCAACTCAAGGACCGCGCCGCGGGCGGCGGAATCCCGGTCAGCAACTGCAACGACTTCATCGTGGAGAAGGACGCAAACGTCGAGGCGCCGGGAGTCAACTTCCTCTACACCGTGAACCAGCTCGACGGCATGACGGCTCACGACGACACGCTGATCCCGCCAGCGGGTGAGTCCGACCTGATCGGTGGCTACGCCGGCTTCGGAACCACCATCCAGGTCGGGGAGTCGCACCTGTGGCAGAACGTGACCTCCGAGCCGGACTACCAGATCGACGAGGCCCTCCCGGACGGTTGGGACCTCGTGGACATCGAGTGCACCTGGTACGACATCTTCACCAACTCGACCGTGACCGAGGTCGTGACCGACGGCACCGGGATCCTCGACCAGTTCCAGATCCCGCCGCCGGACTTCGACAACGGCGTCACCACGACGTGCGTCATGACCAACGAGACCTCGGGCCTGGTCGTCGAGAAGATCGGCGAAGGCGACACCGATGCGGACTTCACCTTCGACGTGACCGGTGCGCCGGCCACGCCCTACACGCTGCAGTTGGACACCGCGACCGACTTCATCGCCTACGACCCCGACACCACCGTCACCATCACCGAGACGCTGCCCGGTGGGGCACCCGCCTGGGAGTACCAGGGTGCGACGTGCACCAGTGACGGCGACACGGCCCTGGACGTCACGTTCGCACCGGGTGAGACCGTTGAGGTCGACACCATCGGCGGCGAGGTCATCACCTGTGTGTTCGAGAACATCCAGAACGGCCAGATCGAGGTCGTCAAGACCGGTCAGCCTGTGGGTGGTGGCGACAGCTTCGGCTTCGACACGAACTACGCCGACAACACCGTCGCCCCCGACGGCTCCGAGGACTTCGCCCTGGAGATCGACGACCCGGCCAACAACTCCGGCGACCTCGCCCCCGGCGACTACACCATCGTCGAGTTGCTGGACGCTGCAAACGTCAACGCCGACCCCGACTACACGCTGGGCGACGTCTCCTGCGTCATCACCACCAGCGGCTCCGATGGATCCACCTCGGTGACCGCAATGGGGGACCCGACCGCGGTCGTCACCCTGGCCGCCGGTGACATCGTCACCTGCACCTACACCAACGTGCAGGCTGGCCGCCTGATCATCGAGAAGGAGACCGACGGGCTGGACGACACGTTCACGTTCAACACCGACGTGACCGGTGACATCATGACCACGGGTGGCGTCACGGCCGAGGACGACAAGCTCGTTGCCGACCTGCCCCCCGCGGACGACTACGCGGTCGGCGAGGTCGTGCCTGCTGGCTGGGACCTGACCGGTGCCACCTGTGACAACGGCTCCGGCGTCTTCGCCGATGGTGCTGTCGAGGGTGGGCTGTCCGAGATCTCGGTCGGTGCCGGCGAGATCGTCACCTGCACGTTCACCAACGAGGCCATCCCGTCCGACGTCGACGTGACCAAGACCGTGGTCGGCGTCGCCGACGGATTCGACTGGTCGTTCGACTTCACGATCTCCCCGACTCCCGACGGGCAGGACGCCACCCAGACCGCCTCCGGTTCGGGCGAGGCCTCGGACACGGTGTCGTGGACCGACCTGGTCCCGGGCGATGAGTACACCATCACCGAGACGGGGGACCCGGGCTACGAGACCGGCGCGTTGACCTGCACCGGTGTCGAGGACACCGACGGCAACCCGGCCGATGCCAGCGTCACCTTCATCGCACCCCTTGGGGGCGACGGGGTGGAGATCGACTGTGCGATCACCAACACGGCGAATCCGTCGTCGGTGTCGGTGACCAAGACGGTCGAGGGTGTCGATGACACGCTGGACTGGTCGTTCGACTTCACGATCGATCCGGCTGCCGGTGGCGAGGACGCCACCAAGACGGCGTCGGGCACCGGTGACGGTTCCGACATCGTGCAGTGGGACTCCCTGGTTCCGGGTGAGACCTACACGATCGCCGAGACCACGGTGGACGGGTACACGGCCGGTGCGTTGTCCTGCATCGGGGTCGAGGACATCGATGGTGACCTGACCGATGCGTCGGTGACGTTCGTGGCGCCTGCCGATGGTGGGTCTGCGGTGGAGTTCCCGGAGGTCCAGTGCTCGATCACGAACACGGCGATTCCGTCGGATGTCGAGGTGACAAAGACGGTCGCGGGTGTGGCTGACGGCTTCGACTGGTCGTTCGACTTCACGATCGCGCCGGTCCCGACTGGTGAGACCAGCCCCAAGACTGCGTCCGGGACCGGTGACGGCACGGCCTCGGTGGCATGGGCTGACCTGGTGCCTGGTGCGACGTACACGATCGCCGAGGTGGCCGAAACCGGCTTCGAGACCGGCGTCCTCACGTGCTCCGGTGTCGATGACATCGACGGTGCCGATGACGAGTCGATCACCTTCGTCGCGCCGCTGGGTGGGGACGGTGTCGACATCGTCTGTGCGATCACCAACACGGCGAATCCGTCGTCGGTGTCGGTGACCAAGACGGTCGAGGGTGTCGATGACACGTTCGACTGGTCGTTCGACTTCACGATCGATCCGGCTGCCGGTGGCGAGGACGCCACCAAGACGGCGTCGGGCACCGGTGACGGTTCCGACATCGTGCAGTGGGACTCCCTGGTTCCGGGTGAGACCTACACGATCGCCGAGACCACGGTGGACGGGTACACGGCCGGTGCGTTGTCCTGCATCGGGGTCGAGGACATCGATGGTGACCTGACCGATGCGTCGGTGACGTTCGTGGCGCCTGCCGATGGTGGGTCTGCGGTGGAGTTCCCGGAGGTCCAGTGCTCGATCACGAACACGGCGATTCCGTCGGATGTCGAGGTGACAAAGACGGTCGCGGGTGTGGCTGACGGCTTCGACTGGTCGTTCGACTTCACGATCGCGCCGGTCCCGACTGGTGAGACCAGCCCCAAGACTGCGTCCGGGACCGGTGACGGCACGGCCTCGGTGGCATGGGCTGACCTGGTGCCTGGTGCGACGTACACGATCGCCGAGGTGGCCGAAACCGGCTTCGAGACCGGCGTCCTCACGTGCTCCGGTGTCGATGACATCGACGGTGCCGATGACGAGTCGATCACCTTCGTCGCGCCGCTCGGGTGGCGACGGGGTCGACATCGTCTGTGCGATCACCAACACGCCATTGCAGTCCGAGGTCGAGGTGACCAAGACGGTCGAGGGTGTCGATGACACGTTCGACTGGTCGTTCGACTTCACGATCTCGCCGACCCCCGAAGGCCAGGACGCGACGCAGGCTGCGTCGGGCACTGGCGACGGTTCGGACACGGTGACGTGGACGGCACTGATCCCGGGCGAGGAGTACACGATCTCGGAGGGTGCGGTCGACGGCTACACGCCGGGGGCCCTGGCATGCACCGGGGTCGAGGACACCGACGGTGACGACACGGATGCATCCGTGACCTTCATCGCGCCGCTGGGCGGCGACGGTGTCGAGATCACGTGTTCGATCACGAACACGGCGATTCCGTCGGAGGTCGAGATCATCAAGACCGTCGAGGGTGTTGCCGATGGCTTCGACTGGTCGTTCGACTTCACGATCTCGCCGACGCCGGATGGCCAGGACGCCACCCAGTCGGCGACCGGTACCGGCAATTCGACCGACACCGTGACCTGGACCGATCTGGTACCGGGTGCGGAGTACACGATCTCGGAGACCACGGTCGACGGCTACGACGTCGGTGCACTCGTGTGCACCGGGGTCGAGGACACCGATGGTGACCTGACCGACGAGTCCGTGACCTTCGTCGCCCCGTTGGGCGGCGAGGGGGTCGAGATCTCGTGCGAGCTGCTCAACACGGCCCAGACCGGTGAGTTGTCGATCCTCAAGGTCGTGTCCGGTGTCGCGGACGGCTTCGCCTGGGGTCCGTTCACGTTCACCCTGACGCCTGACGACGGGACCGACCCCGTGCAGGTGCAGGTGGACAGTGACAACCCCGAAGGCACCTTCATCGACCTGGTTCCGGGTGTGACCTACACGCTGGAAGAGGTCGACGTGCCGGCTGGCTACGACGCTGGCGACATCACCTGTTCGGTGGAGTCGGCGGATGGCGGCGGTGGCGACATCGACCTTCCCTACGAGTTGCAGCCGGGTGACGTCGTGTCGTGTGACGTGACCAACGTCGCACGCCCCTCGCAGGTCACCGTGACCAAGGAGGTCGCGGGTGTCGCCGACGGCTTCGACTGGTCCTTCGACTTCACCATCGACCCCGCCACCGACGGCGAGGACGTGACCCAGACGGCCAGCGGGGCCGGTGACGGCACCGCAGTGGTCGGATGGGACAACCTGGTCCCGGGCGAGACGTACACCATCACCGAGACCACGGTCGACGGCTACACCGCCGGCGAGTTGATCTGCGAGTTCGATGGCGAGCCGTTCGGTGACAGCGACGGAGTCTCGGTGACCTTCGAGGCACCGCTGGACATCGACGACGCGGCCGCCGAGATCGTGTGTGGCATCACGAACACCGCGGTGCCGTCGGAAGTCGAGGTGACCAAGACGGTCGAGGGCGTGGCCGATGGATTCGCGTGGGACTTCGAGTTCACGATCACGCCGGACGCGGTGCCTGCGGGCAGCCAGACGGCTGACCAGGACAACCCGACCGTGACCTGGACCGACCTGGTGCCGGGTGAGACCTACACGATCGCCGAGGTCGCAGTCGACGGCTTCGACGCTGGTGTGCTGGTGTGCGAGGGCCTGACCGACCTGGACGAGACCGACGACGAGATGGTGACCTTCGAGGCACCGCTCGGTGGCGAGGGAGTCGAGATCATCTGCTCCATCACCAACGTCGCGCCGCCGTCCGAGGTCGAGGTGACCAAGGCGGTCGAGGGTGTCAGCGACGACTACGAGTGGTCGTTCGACTTCACCATCGACCCCGCCACCGACGGCGAGGACGCGACCATGACCGCATCCGGGACGGGCGACACGTCCGAGACCGTGATGTGGGAGAACCTGGTTCCGGGCGAGACGTACACGATCACCGAGACCTCGGTGGACGGGTTCACGCCGGGTGAGATGGTGTGCTCGGGTGTCGAGGACTCCGACGACGACCCGTTGTCGGTGACGTTCGAGGCGCCGCTGGACACCGAGGAGGGTGCCGAGATCACCTGCGACATCACCAACACGGCAGTGCCGGGTGAGGTCGAGGTGACCAAGACCGTCGACGGTGCCAAGGACGACCTGGACTGGTCGTTCGAGTTCACCATCGACCCCGCACCCGCGGGCCAGGATGCAACGATTGCGGCTACCGGCACCGGCAACGGTGACGCAGTGGTCGGCTGGACGGACCTGGTTCCGGGCGAGACCTACACGATCGTGGAGGTCGATCCGGGTACGTCGTTCGTGGCGGGTGACCTCACCTGTGAGGTCACGCACCTCGACGAGTCCGTCGAGTCCGTCGATCCGGCTGCCGGCATCTCCGTGGAGGTTGGTGACAGCATCGACTGTGCCATCACCAACACGGCGCGCGGTGATGTCCTGGTCGACAAGACGGTCACGTCCCTGGACGAGCCGGGCGATGGCACCTTCACGGTGACCTACGACCTGGTCGTGAGCAGCGACTCCGTGCTCGACGAGCCCTACACGCTGGACGACGAACTGTTGTTCGGCGACGGGATCACCATCGACTCGTCCTCGGTGTCCAGCGCCGACGCTGCCGCCAGCGCGAGCTGGAACGGCATCGACGACCTGGTCGTCACCGATGGGGAGCAGGTCCTGCCGGTTGGCGAGACCCACACCTACACGGTGACCGCCACCGGGTCGGTCGGAGCCACCTCGACCGCGACCAGCCGCGACTGCGTGCTGGACGAGGGTGAGACCGGGACCGGCCTGCTCAACGAAGCCACGGTCACCTACACGATCGGGACCAACTCGGACGACGACTGTGACGAGCCGGAGAACCCGGCTGCTGACCTGGCCGTCATCAAGGACGGGCCCGCAACCATCACGCTCGCAACCGGCCAGACCACTGCAGCCGTGGACTACACGCTCACGGTCACCAACAACGGTCCGGGAACTGCGGTCGACGCCATGCTGGTCGACACGCTGCCGGACGGACTCAACACCATCGAGGCGACGACTCCGGTCGGGACCTGCGTGGTGGACGTCCTGGTGATCACCTGCGACCTGGGTGACATGGCGGCGGGTGACGAGATCGTCGTGGAGGTGTCGGCAATGACGACACCGTTCGTGGACAGCAGCTTCACGAACGTCGTCGAGGTCACCTCGTCGACGCCGGACCCCGACACCAGCAACAACCGTGACGAGGTCACCACCACGATCACCACGCCCGAACTGCCCAGGACAGGTGCCGACCTCGGCCTCCTCGGCCTGATCGCAGCCCTGCTGCTGCTGGCCGGTCTGGCAGTGCGCGAGGTCGGTGTGGCGGGCAAGCCGCGCACCTGACCCTGACAAACCGCATGACCATCATGGGCGCGGCCCCGATCACGATGTGGTCGGGGCCGTGCCCATTGGGGCACCGGTGACGGGCGTCTTCACCGTGCGCGATCGTCGACAACGCCTGGTGCGTCGTCATGGGCTGGCCCGTCGGGCGACAGGCCCGTCGGCCGTGCCCGATCTCGTGCGGTCGCTGGTCGGCCTGCATGCCACCGACCCCGTGTCGGTCCACCTCCAGGTCCAGGCCAGGATCGTCGACGTCAGCACTGACGATGTCGAGGCGGCGCTCTACGACCGGCGCAGCGTGGCCCGCGTGCTCGGGATGCGACGCACCATGTTCGTGGTCGACACGGCCGACCTGCCGATGCTGCGAGCCGCCGTCACCGACCGCCTCGCCGATCGGGAGTTGCGACGCAGCGCCCAGTGGCTCGAGGCCGACGGGGTCACCGACGACGGGGTCGCGTGGATGCGCGCGGCCGGTGGCGACGTCCAGGCGGCGCTGACAGCGCATGGTCCCATGACCGCGATGGGCCTGCGCGAGTTGGTGCCCGCCCTGCAGACCTCGATCACCGTGGGGCGGGGCTCGCGCAGCGAAGGCACCGTCGGCATGTCGACCAGGGTGTTGTTCTGGCTGGCGACCGTCGGCAGCATCGTGCGGGGACGGCCGGGGGGCACGATCGCCTCGAGTGCCTGGACCTGGGCGGCGACCGAGGACTGGCTGGGGGCGGCGGTCCTGGAACCCGTCGACGAGCAGACGGCGGTGGCCAGCCTGTTGTCTCGGTACCTGGCTGCGTTCGGGCCGGCCACGCTCGTGGACGTGCAGTGGTGGACCGGCTGGACCAAGACCTTGACGCGCCGGGCACTGGCTGCCGTCGACGCCGTCGAGGTCGAGGTGGCGACGGGCAACGGGGACATGGCGGTGGGGTTCGTGTTGCCCGGTGACGAGCGCCCGGACGCGTCACGCGTTGGCGCTGGGTCCGGACCCACCGTGGCGTTGCTGCCGGCGTTGGACGCCACCGCGATGGGCTGGAAGCAACGCACGTGGTACCTCGGGCCGCACACCACCTTCCCCGGACCGCTGTTCGACCGCAGTGGCAACATCGGTCCGACGGTGTGGGCGGACGGCGAGGTGGTGGGGGCCTGGGGCCAGCGGCCGACAGGCGAGGTCAGGTGGCGTCTGTTCGAGGACCTGGCGCAGTCCCGGGCCGACGCCCTGCACGACGACATTGCCGAACGTGCACGCAGTGTGAAGGCCTTCCTGGGGGAGGTCCGGGTACGACCACGGTTCGCCACGCCATGGCAGGTGGAACTGTCCCGGCCTGCGGCCTAGGGTTGGGCTGACCGATCAACATTGGTGGCTAGGGTTCCGTTCGCGTCGGCGAAGCCTGGACCGAGCGCCACACCGTGTCCGCGGGACGCGTCATCTCAAGGGACAAAAGCCTGGAGGAGTGCGATCGGCACGTTCGTCGTGCCGTCCACCAGGAGCACCCGATGTCGGCCCCCGCCCCATCTCACACCTCGCGTCGCGCCGTGGCCGCCGCCCTGCTGGTCACGGTGCTGTGGAGTTCGTCGTGGATCCTGATCCGGATCGGCCTGGACGACCAGGCCCTGCCGCCACTGACCTTCGCCGGCCTGCGCTACGGCCTGGCTGCGAGCGTGTTGGCGCTGTGGACACTGCGGCGAGCGTCCGGCCGGCGCGAACTCGCGACACTGGGCCGGCACACCTGGCGTCGGCTCGTGGTGCTCGGACTGGTCTTCTACGCCCTCACGCAGGGTGCCCAGTTCATCGCCATCGACAGTCAACCGGCAGCGACGTCCAGCCTGGTGTTGTCCCTGACCCCCTTGGTCGTGGCTGCATGGGCAGGACGCGTCCTGGGCGAACCGGCAACGAGCCGACAGGTCGGTGGGGCAGTGCTGGTGGCGGTCGGGGCCACCCTGTTCTTCGCCGGTGACCTGGGCGCCACCGCCGTCGGGACGGTGGCGGCAGTCGTGGCGCTGCTGGCCAACGCCGCCAGTGGCATCATGGGCCGGGAGGTGAATCGCACCGGGCTGACATCACCGATCGTCGTCACGACCGTCAGCATGGGCATCGGTGCGGCGCTGCTCGTCGTGGCCGGTGTGGTGGTCGAGGGCGTTCCCGACGTCAGCGGGCAGGCCTGGCTGTTGGTGACGTGGCTGGCCGTGGTGAACACCGCGGTCGCGTTCAGCCTGTGGAACTGGTCGATGCGCCACCTGGGTGCGGTCGAGTCCGCCGGCATCAACAACACCATGTTGGTGCAGATCGCCCTGCTCGCCTGGCTCTTCCTGGGCGAGGAGCCGGGGTTGCTCGGCATCGTCGGCATCGTCGTCGTGTCGGCGGGCGTGTTCCTGACCCAGACCGGCACCGCCCGGCCCCGACGCGGAACATGACGACCGCGAGGATGGTTGCCTCGGACCCGCGCCCGCGTTCGGGGTCGTCCGTCTCGGTCCGTCTCCGTACGGCCTCGCCCAGCCAAGGATCGCCATGACCACCACCGCCTCCACCTGCCGGTTCGACAACGGGCGCGGCCTCGAACTGTCGGCACGTCTCGAACGACCCACGGGCACGGTGCGGGCCACCGCGGTCTTCGCCCACTGCTTCACCTGCTCCAAGGACCTCAGGGCAGCGCGCCAGGTGGCGACGACCCTGGCCGACCGGGGCATCGCGGTCCTGAGCTTCGACTTCGCCGGCCTGGGCGCCAGCGACGGGTCATTCGACGAGTCGTCCTTCTCCTGTGACGTCGCCGACCTCGAGGCGGCCGCCGACTACCTGGGCGAGACCCTGGCTCCGCCCTCGTTGCTCGTCGGCCACTCGCTGGGCGGCGCCGCCGTCCTGGTCGCGGCCACTCGCATCGACAGCGTCAGGGCGGTCGCCACGATCGGTGCGCCCGCCGATGTCGGCCACGTGACCGACCTGTTCGCCGACGACGTGGCCACCATCGAGTCCCGGGGCGAAGCCGACGTCGTGCTGGCGGGGCGCCACTTCACGATCGGACGCCAGTTCATCGAGGACCTGCGCAGCACGGACCTGTTGGCGGCCGTGGGATCGTTGCGCATCGCCAAGCTCTTCCTCCATGCGCCGTTGGACAACACCGTGGGCATCGACAACGCCCACCGGCTGTACACGGCGGCCCGGCATCCACGCAGTTTCGTCGGCCTGGACGGCGCCGACCACCTGATGACGGATCCCGCCGATGCCCGCTACGCCGCCGACATCATCGCGACGTGGGCCCAGCGCCACCTGCCCGACCTGCCCGACCTGGTCGACGATTCGCCGCTGGAGCGCAGCGACGGTGACTACGGCGACAACGGCGCACGTGCGGTGACGACCGTCCCGTTGCAGGCAGACGTGGACAGCCGGGGGTTCCACGTGCGGGTCGACGAGCCGGCAGCCGCCGGTGGCGCCGAGACCGGCCCGACGCCCTACGACTACCTCGCCGCTGGCCTGGCGTCGTGCACCACCATGACGATCGAGATGTACGCGCGGCGCAAGGGATGGCCGCTCACGTCGGCGCATGCCGAGGTCACGTTCGATCGCGTCCATGCCGACGACTGCGCCGCCTGCGAACACGAAGGGGGCAGGATCGAGTTGTTCACCCGCACGATCCGGGTCGAGGGCGACCTGGACGACGCCCAGCGTGACCAGATCCTGTCGATCGCCAATCGCTGCCCCGTCCACCGCACCCTGGAGGGCACCATCGAGGTCCACACCGAAATGGAGTGACCCCGGACTCAGGTCAGCTTGGTGATCGTGTCGCCGGGGCCAGCCTCACCGTCCTCGATGACCTTGACGTAGATGCCACGCAGGCGCAGGGCCTTGCCCAGGTCGGTCGCCCCCAACCGTTGGGCCTCGACGCCGAACCGGGCGACGAACTTCTTGCAGCCCGTGTGCGGCTTGGGGGTCACCTCGACCACTGCAGATCCCAACTGGAGGCGATCGCCGGGCGTGAGGTTGTCGGTCGACAGGTCGAGGTCGACCACCACCTGGTCACCCGCCCACGGCCACCTGCTGCGATCGCCACCGCTGATGTGGTCAACCCATGCCTGGTTGATCAAGGTCACCTGCGCATCCGGGTCGACACTGCCCCGGACGTGCCAGTCGTCCCCGTCGAGCCCCCCGGCAACCGTGAAGGTGCCCGACTCCAACGTCTGCCGCTCGTTCTCGGCGGGACGAGCCACGACCATCGCGACGGTGCCGGTCGTGGCCGGCGACGACCTGACGTCGTCAAGTCCGGCTTCGAGTTCCTGGGCCGAGAGGTGGGTCGGCGGCGTCGGTCGCCTCGGTCGGTGCAGGCGTCGTGGGCATGGCAGCTGTCCTGTCGCTCCCGCCAGTCTGCCATGTCCACCCACCCGGCCACAACATGCATCGTCCCGAGCGCTCGGGATGGCTGGACGGTCACGGTCGCGGGTCGGTCACCAACTCACCGGCAAGGCCCTCGCACGACCTGTCGCCTCGCGCGTGGCACTTGGGCTGCCATTCGGCCGCAGGGTAGGGTCGCGGCTCCCCCGTTCGGACCCGGAGTCATCGTGAAGATCGCCAATTTCCTGTCCTACGACGGCAATCCCCGTGCTGCAGCCGAGCAGGTGGTTGGCCAGGAGTCGGCCGGCCTCGACATCGTCTGGGTCGCGGAGGCATACGGGTTCGACTCTCCCACCCTGATGGGCTACCTCGCGGCGCGGACGAGCGATGTCGAGATCGGCTCGGCGATCCTCAACGTGTTCTCGCGCACGGCCGGCGCGATCGCCCAGACCGCTGCCGGGCTGGACAACGTGTCGGGCGGTCGGGCCATCCTGGGCCTGGGCGCATCGGGGCCGCAGGTCATCGAGGGGTTCCACGGCGTGCCCTACAGCAAGCCCCTGACGCGCACGCTGGAAGTCATCGAGGTCGTGCGCCAGGCCCTGCGTCGCGAGCGCCTGGAGTTGGACGGCGCGACCATGACGGTGCCGCTGCCGGCGGACCAGGGCATGGGGCTGGCCAAGCCGCTGAAACTGATCAACGAGCCCGAGCGCTCGTCGGTCCCGATCTTCATGGCGTCGCTGGGGCAGAAGTCGGTGGCGGCGGCGGCCGAGGTGGCCGACGGCTGGATCCCCCACCTGTTCATCCCTGAGCGCGCCGAGCAGATCTGGGGCGATGCACTGGCCGACGGTCGGGCCGGCCGCTCCGATGACCTGGGCGCCCTGGACGTCGTCGCCGGCGGCATGCTCATGATCACCGACGAGCCTGCCCACGCCGCGGCCGCCCTGCAGGCATCGCGCCAGATCACCGCCCTGTACGTCGGCGGCATGGGGGCGCGCGACAAGAACTTCTACAACGACCTGTGGCGCGACTATGGCTTCGAGGAAGAGGCGGCGACCGTCCAGGACCTCTACCTGTCAGGTGAACCTGACGGCAAGGCCAAGGCCGCTGCGACCTTCGACGCCGACACCATCGCCCGCATGAACCTGGTCGGCGACGAGGCGTTCGTCCGTGCTCGCATCGATGCCTTCCGCGACGCCGGGGTCACGATCCTCAACGCGATCCCGGTCGGACCCAACGCCCTGGAGGACCTCGCCACCCTGAAGTCATGGCTGGCCTGACCCTCGCCCCCACACGGGGGGTCAGACGTTGCCCAGACCGGGGTGCGGAGTCGTCGGGATGACGCCCAGGCGCCCCGCCTGGAAGTCCTCGAACGCCGTGATCAGTTCCGCCCGGGTGTTCATCACGAACGGCCCGTGCCAGGCGACCGGCTCCCGGATGGGCTGTCCGCCCAGCACCAGCACGTCCATGCGCGGGGTGCGTGACTCCTGCGACTCGTCCGCCGTCAGCACGAGGCTGTCCCCGCTGCGACGGAAGGCCGCCAGTTGGCCGGTCTGGATCTTCGCGCGGCTCGTTCCGGCGGTCCCGTTGCCACCCAGCACGTAGGCCAGCGCATTGAAGCCGGGGTCCCAGGGCAGCCGCACCTCGGCACCCGCCTCGAGCGTGACGTGTGCCATGGTGATCGGGGTGAAGGTGATGCCCGGACCACTGTGGCCACCCAGGTCACCGGCGATCAGGCGGATCAGCGCGCCGCCGTCGTGCGACGTCAGCAACTTCACCTCGCCGCCGCGGATGTCCTGGTAGCGCGGGTCCATCATCTTGTTGGCGGCGGGGAGGTTGACCCACAACTGGAAGCCGTGGAACAGGCCGCCGCTGACCACCAGTTCCTCCGGTGGGGCCTCGATGTGCAACAGGCCGGAGCCGGCCGTCATCCACTGGGTGTCGCCGTCGGTGATCATGCCGCCGCCACCGTTGGTGTCCTGGTGGCGGAAGGTGCCGTCCAGCAGGTAGGTCACGGTCTCGAAGCCACGGTGGGGATGCCACGACGTGCCCTTGGCCTCGCCGGGGGCGTACTCGACCTCGCCCATCTGGTCGAGGTGGATGAACGGGTCGAGTTGGTCCATCGGGACGCCCTGGAAGGCGCGACGAACGGGGAACCCCTCGCCCTCGAACCCACGGGGGGCGGTGGTGATGGTGGCGACGGCGCGGGCGTTGCCCGTGGGGTCGGCATCCACCCGTGGCAGGGTCAACAGGTCATCGACGGTGATGGCTGGCATGGCGTCCTCCTGGGGCGGGCGGGGATCGGAATCGCGCTCTGCTCATGAGAAAGCCGTTGTGTCCGCAACTATTCCCGCGGTTCGCATCGGACTGGCAGCTCCCCACGGTCACGGCGAAGCAGGCGCGCCCCGCACCCGGTGGAGCGGGTAGTCCTCGCCGTAGAGTTGCCGTTCGGAGCGGCGGAGGCGGCTCTGGGTGGGGATGTAGCGGGCGATGAAGGCGCAGCGGCGCTCGGACGTCAGGTTCGGGCCCGATGAGTGCGGGGTGAAGCCGTCGTGGAAACTGCATCCTCCACGCTGCATGGTCATGAACTCGGCGCAGCTCTCGTCCACCAGGTCGGGGCGGATGGCCTCGTCGAAGACATTGGCGTCCGCCGAGACCGACACGTGCTCGAGGGCACCTCCTCGGTGGTGGCGCGGCAGGAGCCGAAGCGCACCGTTGTCCTTGGTGACGTCGTCGATCGCCAGCCAGAACGTCGTGACGAGGGGGGGATCGAGCGGCCAGTAGGGCGCGTCCTGGTGCCATGGCACGGTGCGGCCCACCCGGGGAGGCTTGCACAGGATGCGGGTGTTGAACAGGGTGAGGTCGGGGCCGATCAGCTGGGCGACACGGTCCACGATCTCTGGCCGCCCGGCCAGTTCGAGCAGCCATGGTTCGTCGAGGTGCGGATTGAGCATTCGCTCGCTGTCGACACCGGCCGCTCGCCCGGCGAGCAGGTGCAGGATTCGCTCCCGGATGCGCTCGAACTCGTCAGCCGCGAAGACCGGGCCTCCACGCACGAACCCGTCACGCCGGTACGCGTGGCACTGGGCCGGGGTCAAGCGGTTCGTCGCGGTGGTCATTCGATGGTCAGGTAGGCGTTGACGCCGCTGTAGCGGTTCCGGGTCAGGCGATGGCGATCAAGTCCCAGCGCCTCCTTGAGCGCCAGGGTCTCGCCCGGGAAGTCTCGCAGGTTGAGCTCGTCGAAGCCCAGGACCGAGCCTCTGGTGAGGTGGCCGCGGAGCGCCTCGAGGCACCGGAGCGTCGGCTCGTAGATGTCGAGGTCGAAGTAGGCGAAGGCGACGATGGTGTGGGGATTTCGTTCCAGGTAGGCCGGCAGTTCGACGGCAGCGTCGCCAATGACCAACTCGTGCTTGCGGATGTGGGGTCGGGGACCTTCCTGCTCGTGGTAGTCGAGCACGGCGTCGAGGTACTCGGCATAGTTGTCGGTCACCCCGTAGGCGCCGGGTTGCATGATCTCGTCGGCCCCGTCCTTGGGGTGTACGGATGGGAATCCGGCGAACGTGTCGAAGCCGATGATCTTGCGGTTGTGGTTGAACGGCTCGTAGATCGATCGCAGCGACGAGAGCAGCGCCAGGTTCTGGCCCCAGCGAACACCGAGCTCCATGACCACGCCCGGGACGTCGACGATCTGCCGGTACAGGCTGTCGATGAACAGGATCCTCGACAGGTCCTGCCACTTGACGAACAGGCCCAGGTTCTTGAGTTGCTCCAGGCGCGGGATGGGGCAGGCGTCGAAGACATCGGCGAAGTCCGCCCGCACTGCCTGTTCGTGGGTGGACGAGATGTCCTTGATCCGAATCTCGGGATCGCTCATCTGGTCGGGCCGATCGTGTCCGCCGTGGTGGCTCGCACGGTCTGCGCCGCGCCGTCGGTCTGCGCGTCGCTGTCGATCTGCGTCGCACGGTGGGGTTGTGTCGCACGGTCGGGTTCGGGGGCGTTGCGGGTGAGCGCGCGCAGGCGCTGTGGCATCGACCAGACGTACGAGAAGCCCTCGCCGAGGCGGTGTTCGAAGCGGTCCCGGTGGTCGTGCGCGCTCAGGGAGTGGCTGTACAGCGCGTGTGGCGAGGTCCGGCTGACGATCGTGGCACTGCCCTTGTACAGCTCCAGTGCGACCGTGCCGGTCACAAATCTCTGGGTCGCGTCGACGAACGCGTCCAGCGCCTCCCGCAGCGGGGAGAACCACAGCCCGTAGTAGACGAGTTCTGCATACCTGCGACTGACCTCGGCCTTGTGGTGCAGGGTGTCGCGGTCGATCACGAGGCTCTCGAGTTCGCGGTGGGCGAGGTGGAGCAGCGTGCCCGCCGGGCTCTCGTAGATGGCCCGCGACTTGATCCCCAACAGGCTGTTCTCGACCATGTCGATCCGCCCGATGCCGTGGCCGCCGGCCACCGGATTGAGCCGGCTGACAAGGCTCACCGGATCGAGGGTGTCGCCGTCGAGGGCGACTGGCACGCCAGCCTCGAAGCCGAGTGTGACGCGCCGTGGGGTGTCGGGCGCATCGCGAGGGCTGACCGTCAACTGGAACACCTGCTCGTCGGGCGTCCACGCCGGATCGTCCAACGGTCCACACTCGGTGCTGGTGCCCCAGATGCTCCCGTCCATGCTGAACGGATGCTCCTCGGTCGCGTCGACCTCGATGCCGTGGCGGCGGGCGTAGGCGATCTCGTCGGCGCGCGAGCCCAACTCCCACTCCATGGCCGGGCCGATGACGCGCATCTGGGGATCGTGCGCCACCGCCGCTGCATAGAAGCGGACCTGGTCGTTGCCCTTGCCAGTGGATCCGTGGGCAACCGCCGTGGCCCCCTCGGCGTGCGCGATCTCCACCACCCGCTTGCCGATGAGCGGTCGGTCCAACGGTGCCGCCATCAGGTACCGGTCCTCGTAGGCCGCGCCGGCCTTGAGCGCCTTGAACACGTAGTCGCGCAGGTAGGTCTCGCGCACGTCCTCGACGATGACCTTCACGGCACCTGCCGCGCGAGCCCTGCGTGCCACCTGGTCCAGGTCATCGACCTGGCCCAGCCCGGCGCAGTAGGCGATCACCTCCGCGTCGTAGTGCTCGCGCAGCCACGGAAGTGCGACGGACGTGTCCAGTCCGCCCGAGTACGCCAACACGATCTTCATGGGGGATCTCCTTGGGGAATCGAGCCTGACTGGCCGAGATACTCACCCATGCGTCGGAAGTACTGCGTCGCCGACATGGCCTCGCCGCCGTCGGGCTGCACCGTTTCGAGCACCAACCCCTGGGGCCGACCGGTCGGTCCCGGCCCGCACAGCACCACGACGCCGTCTGCCACGCGGCGGAAGACCCTGCCCGGCGTGCCGCAGTAGGCACGGTCGGGCAGCGACGCCCGCCGGATGCCCAGGCGTGTCCCGTTGTGGAAGGTGTAGGCGTTGGGATAGGGGTCGGACTGCGCGCGGACCAGGTTGTAGATCGCCAGCGGGGGCTGGGACCAGTCGATGCGGCTGTCGCGTTCCGACCGCTTGTGGAAGAAGGTTGCCCGGCTGGTGTCCTGCGGCGCGGGCAGAAAGTCCGGGTCGGCGACGCGGTCGAGTGCCTCCAGCGTCACCGGTGCCAGCAGGTCGAACACGCGCTCGACCACGTCGGTGGCAGTGTCGGTGAACGCGATCGGGAGTCGCCGCTGCACCAGGATGTCGCCAAGGTCGAAGTCCTCGCTCATGCAGTGCGCGGTGAGCCCGGTCTCGTCCTCACCGCAGATGATTGCCCAGTTGATCGGTGCGAACCCGCCGTATCGGGGCAGCAGGGCATCGTGGATGTTGATCCCGCCGCAACGCGCCAGGTCGAGCACCTCCGGCGCGACCCATGTTCGCCAGTCGGAACACACGATCACGTCTGCCCCGACGTCGGCGATCCGCGCCTTGACGTCGTCACCGTTGGCGCTGTGGGCGGTGATCAGCTCGATGTTCTCACCGGTGGCAAGGTCGGCGACGGAGTCGGCCCAGATGGCCTCGTACGGGTGTTGGCTCTGGGGGTGGGTGATCACGAGTGGCACGCTGTGGCGCGGTGATTCGAGCAGTGCCCGCAGGCTGGCATGGCCCCAGGTCTGGAATCCCAGGAAGACAACCCTCATGTCATCGCCCCCCGGACCGAGGCGGTGGTGACCGATTCATCGGTCCAGGGTGGAGCTGCCACCTGGTCACGCAACACCGCGGACGGACTGCCCCGGTGGCGCATCACCCACATCGTTCCGTCATCCTCGATGGCGACCTCGGCCGGGGTCGGGTGGGCAGAGAAGCCCATCAGGCTGTGGCTGAACCCGTAGGCCCCGCAGGCGCGAAAGGCCAGACAGTCGCCGACCGCGATGGTCGGCAGCTCGATGTCCTCGACCAGCACGTCATCGCCTGACAACAGCGGGCCAGCGATGGTGACCATGCTGCGGGGCCCGTTCCCGGCCAGGACCTCGACCTGGCGATTGGCGTGCGTCATGTTCGGCCGGTAGAGGTGATGGATGCCCCCGTCGACGATGACGTGTCGGCGCGTCGACGATGTCTTGACATCGAGTGTGGTCACGACGAACGCGCCCTGCTCAGCCACCAGAAATCGTCCCGGCTCGATCAGGAATCGCCAGTCCGTCGGCACGTCAGCGGTGAGCCGTCCCAGGCCGTCGGCATAGCGCGGGAGGTCGAAGGGGCGGTCATCGGACGAGTACGCCACGCCCATGCCGCCGCCCAGGTCCACGACCGAAATCGGCAGCCCACGTGAAGCCAGTTCCTGCGCGATCTCGATGGTCCGTCGGTTGATCGCAAGGAGCCGCTCCGCATCGACGACGCACGATTCGGCGTAGACGTGGATGCCCTCGAGCCGCAGGGCTGGCATGCCGGCAACGTCGGCCAGCGTCGCGGCCGCGGCTGCCTCGTCGATGCCGAACTTGTGCCCGGTGGCGGCGACGACCAGGCCGTCGCCCGATGGCAGCGACCGCGGGGCGATCCGCGCCAGCACGGGTTGTCGCACGCGGAGCTCGGCCGCGATCGCGTTCAGCCGTCGTGCTTCGCCGATCGACTCGACGACGATCCAGCGCACGCCCCTGGTGACGGCCTCGTGCAGTTCACGGTCGGACTTGCCAGGTCCGGTGAACAGGGTGTGGCCTGCATCGAAGCCGGCCGCTGCGGCGATCGCCAGTTCCCCCAGCGAGCAGACGTCGACGCCGCAGCCCAGTGCGGCGAGCCTGGTGCCCACCGCCAGGCTGCCGTTGGCCTTGAGCGCATAGTGGACCGTGAATCGTGGGGGCAGCACGTCCGCCAGCGCCTGGTAGCGCGCCGCCACGCCGCCCAGGTCGTACACGTACAGCGGCGTGCCGAACCGTTGGGCGGCGGCGCGCAATGCCAGTGGACGCAACCTGGTGGACGTGTCGGCACTCACGTGAGGTCCACCCAGGTGACCTTGACCTCACCGTAGGCGTCCAGGGCTGCCATCGACTTGTCCCGGGCCGATCCGGTTTCCCCGAAGCCGCCGAAGGGCGCTGACAGGTCGTGCTTGTCGAAGCTGTTGATCCAGACGACGCCCGCACGCAGTTGCGCAGCGACGCGATGCGCTCGGCCGATGTCGCGGCTCCAGACGGCTGCGGCCAGGCCGTATCGCGTGTCGTTGGCCAGTCTGACGGCGTCCGCCTCGTCATTGGCATCAATGATCGCAAGCACCGGCCCGAACACCTCCTCCTGCGCGATCGTCATGTGCTGTTCGACCCGGTCGAGCACTGCCGGTGTGATGAAGCTTCCCCCGCTGTCCGTGCGCGTCCGGTGCCCGCCCAGGAGCCGCCGCGCCCCTTCCGCCTCGGCACCTGCCACGTGGTGGAGGATGCGATCGAGCTGGGGCGGGTCGATGATGGCACCGAGCTCGGTCGCCGGATCGAGTGGGTCGCCGGGTTCCAACGCCCGGGCGCGCTCGAGGACCCGCTCGACCAACTCGTCTCGCACCGGCGCCTCGACGATCAGTCGAGAGCCCGCGTTGCAGACCTGGCCCTGGTTGAAGAAGATGCCGCGACACACCGCCGCGGCGACTCGGTCGAGATCACCGCAGTCGGCCAGGACGACCTGGGGGGACTTGCCGCCGCACTCGAGCGTCACACGCTTGAGATTTGACGCCGCAGCGGCGGTCAGGATGCTGCGGCCGGTGGCGGCCGAACCCGTGAACGCCACCATGTCCACGTCGGCATGCCGCCCAAGTGCCGCTCCGGCGCCCTCGCCCGTGCCCGGCACCACGTTCAGGACGCCGTCCGGCAGGCCGGCTTCGGTCGCCAGTTCGGCCAGCCGCAGGGCGGACAGGGGTGACTGCTCGGCCGGCTTCACGACGACGCAGTTGCCGGCAGCGAGCGCCGGCGCGACCTTCCAGCAGGTGATGAGCAATGGGAAGTTCCATGGCACGATCGCGGCAACGACCCCGATCGGCTCACGGGTGATCGTCGTGAGGGCATCGGGCCCAAGGGGAGCCACCAGGCCGTAGCGCTTGTCGATCGCCTCCCCGTACCAGGCCAGGCACCGCGCCGCCGCCGGGACGTCCACGGTCAGGCTGTCGGTGATCGGCTTGCCGACGTCGAGCGTTTCGAGCAGGGCGATCTCGTCGAGGTGGGCCTCGACCAGGTCGGCCATGCGGCGCAGCACCTGCTTGCGCGCGGCCGGTGGGGTCCGGGGCCAGGGCCCGTACTCGAAGGCCTGTCGGGCGGCTGCGACGGCCCGGTCCACGTCCGCGGTCCCGCAGGCAGGCAGCGACGCCAGTCGACGGCCGGTCGCGGGGTCGATGTCGTCGAAGGTGTCCGCGGTGGCGGCGTCGACATGTCGCCCGTTGATGAACGGTCGCGGGTCGATGCTCATGGAGGCCGCACGACCATGCCAGGTCGAAGCCGGTGCGCTGATCGCGTCATGCACCGGTGGCGTCATCGCGTGGCGCCGAGTGCGACCAGGTCCTGCATCCCGAGGATGATCCGTTGGTCCGGGATCTCCGGATGGGCGGTCGCGAAGGACTGGACGATCTCGTGGGCCCGTCGTCCGGGGACGAAGCTGGCATGCAACTGACGCGACAGTCGTGCTGGCAGGTGGATCGTGTCCTCGTACGCGATGTCCCAGCCGGCCGCGTCCTGCTCGAAGACGGTCTCCGGTTCCAACGTGATCGGCGTCCGGCGACGCGCCCAGAACGGGGCGTCGGGCCACCGAGCCTCTCGCTGGTAGTACTGCCAGTGTGTGCGGAGGTACCGCGCGAAGTCGTCCTGCACGGCCTGTTGGTACGCCGCCAGCGCCTGCCCACCGGAGAAGAGCGCGTCGGCTGCGACCAACCCGCCCTGGGTGCCGCTGCCCATCGCGTGCGGGATGCCCATGGACGACAGCGGATCGTGGGAGGCGGCAGCGTCGCCCACCGCCACCCACCCGTCGCCACCGACCTGGCGCAGGCACGCCGTGGCGGCCGAGAACGTCTTCGGGGGCCCATCGAGCCGAACGCCAGCCAGGCGCTCGCGGGTCAGGGGCATGCCGTCGACGAGTCCGTCCCAGCCCCGCGTGCGCGCGGCACCCGACTGCCGCACCAGGTCGACGTCGCTCATCAGCACGGCCGACACCTTGTTGCCGGGCACCGGTGTCGTGTACCACCAGCCGTACTCGCAGGCCTCGACCTGGACCATCGAGTCCAGCTTCACACCCCTCGGGAGGGTGCCCACGCGGGCGACGCCCACCAACCGGTCATGGGTCGTGCGTGGGATGCCGAGGTGTCGCGCCAGCCGTCCGCTGCGACCGGTCGCGTCGATGAGGAAGCGGCAATGAAGCTCGCGCTCGTGTCCTCCGGTTTCGCAGACCCGAACAGTCCAGCCGTTGGGAACGCGTTCGCAGCCGATGAACCGGGTTCGGGCGAGCAGTCGGCCGCCACGCGCCCGGAAGGCCTCGGCCAGCAGGCGATCGAGTCGGACCCGGTCGAGCGTCCATCCCGTGCCGTGGAGCGTGAACAGGTAGTCCAGGGATCGCGGAACCGGCGAACCCCATGTCGCCTCGCTGCCGAAGGACTCGAGCGCCTGCTCCCGGTGGAATGCCTCCCACACGTCCAGGTACTCGAGCAGTGGCCGGATGCCCGGCGTGAGGGACTCGCCGACGCGGGGCGACGAGTAGCCGGAAGCCTCCACCAGGCCGACCGCGACGCCGTCGCGCTTCAGGAGTGTCAACCCCGCGCTCGTTCCCCCGGGCCCGCCGCCCAGGATGACGACTTCGAAGTCGTCGTGCCGGCTGTTGCCGAGTGCCACGCCCAAGGTCACTTGGCGGCCTCGTTCGCCCGCGCTGCGGCCTGCTTGCCGAGAAGGATCTGGGTCAGGGCCTGGTTGTTGCGTTCCGTCTCGACGAAGTACGGCACGCCGGGTGGTCCCTGGTTGACGACGAATCCCAGGCGACTCCAGCTTTCGAGCATGTCCTGCACCGTGTCGATTCCGCGCTGGTAGGGCACCCGCTGGCCTGCCGGGATGATCGGCTGACCGGCAATCTGGGAGACGACGGCGTCGAGCACCTGGTCCTCGGGATCCAGACTGCCGGTCATGACGTGCATCGGGCTCTGCGGCGGCCACCAGTAGACGTAGTACGCGGGAGGGACCTCGATGCCGGTGCCGTCGGCGAACTGGTTGACGGTGGGATTGGTGATGTTGGGGGTCTGCACCGTGCATTCCTGGAAGTCGGACTGCCACGGGATGGCCATCCGTTTGGTGAGGTCGCCGGGTTCGCAGCCGCCGCCCTCGGCCTCGTCCGCAGTGGTGCTCAGGCCGTGCCGCCGGTAGTGGGCCTCCAACTCGGCATTGCCGGTGTCCCAGTGGGCCACCTTGAGTCGCGCCAGTTCGGAATAGATGGGTGCGTTGCGGGTGATCCACGTCGTCTCGATCCCGGGCGAGAACGGCGCTCCCACGCAGTTGCCGATGCTGGCTTCGTCGAGTTGTGCCGGCAGGTCGCTCGTTGCTGACCCGCCGACGGTGAACCTGCCGGCGGCCCACTGGTTGAGGAAGAAGTACTGGGTCGGCGAAAGTGTCTCGAACTTGTAGATCGGGCCGTCATTGGTGACCGAGTTGTCACCGGAGTTGAGCGGCAGCAACGGGACACCGGCCTGGGAGAAGAGTTGGTTGGGGCCGTTCTGGACGAGGGAACCGAACTGCTCGTAGTCCTGGGGCAGCACCGGGACCCGGAACAGGCCGAAGTATCGTTCCCGGTTGGCCCGGTTGGCCTCCGAGGCGTCGGTGAGGTCGAAGTCGGGGTTCGCGAAGGTGTCGAGGTACGGAACATCCGCAACCCAGCGATAGTCCCTCATCCGCTGGATGATCGGCTGCACCTGGGTGGTGTAGTCCACCTCGTAGTTGGGGTTGTAGCCGGCGAGCGGGGTGTAGCCCTGATGGTCCGGGAACGCGCTGGCGGTGTCGGCACCGGGAGTGAAGATGTCGGGGTCGGCATCGAGGAAGCGGATGGCGGTGTCGAGTGCGGTGTCCCAGAGCGTGGTGATGTTGACCAGTTCGGGTGCGTACTTCGGACTGCCCACCATCAGCCACGCAGGGTCCGCGTCGATGGTGTCGCCACTGCGAAGATGGATGGTCGCGAGGACGACACCGTCGGCGACGTCGTCCCAGTAGCCACTCGCGCCACGGAACGACGTGATGCTGCCGGAGCCCGTGACGTTGCCCAGGCCACCCAGCGCGACCAGGCTGCCGGCGTCGTCCATGCGCAGTTCACCCAGGATGTCGATCTCGTTGCCGCCCGAGCCTGGCGGTGGAAACGAGCCGGAGGGGTAGTCGTCGGGGATGTCGTAGCGGGAGATGGCGACCACATCGCCCGGGCAGTCGATGCTCCGCGGCCCGGGATCGATCATCAGCGACTTGCGGTCGTCGCCCTGGACGGCTGGGTTGTTGACGGGGACGTGCTGGTTCACGTAGCTGTTGCCCTCACCGAACTCGAGATCACCCAGGAGTTCGGAGAAGGTGAACCAGATCGGCTTCTTGTTGGCGATGTGGACCGTCCAGACGATCTTGTCGATGTCGTCGCCCAGTTCGGCGGGCCGAGGGCCGGCGTCGGTGTCCTCGAAGACCCGGAACCTGGCAGCCTGCCGCTTGATCCGGCCGACACGGTCCTTGAACTGCTCGACGAACCTGGCCGCGCCGTCCTCGGTGACCGGGTTGCCGGACGCATCGCAGGCGATGGGCAGGCCGCCGACGGTCTCGGGTGCGAGGTAGAACTCGTCCGGGCTGTTGCCCAGCCGCGCCACACCGATGGAAGGATGAATTCGGTAATTGGTCACGTTCGGTTCCCCCTCAGACACCGTCACACGAGCATAGACATTGGATCCGCCCGACCGACCCTGTTCGCGCGATTGGATGCTGTGAGCCAGCAGGCGGGGGGCGCCGGGTCGGATCCACGTCCGCCAGATCGTGGTCGGGGGCAACTGACGGTGGGCAGCACTGCTCCGATCCGGTGCCGCCAACGGATGAGGCGTTGCCTGGACCTGGTGACCGAAAGGATGGGAAGATTACGACTAGCATCCCTGCTCGCGGCACTGCTGACCACCTGGACCCCGACCGACGGCCACCGTGATGATGCCGACACCCCGCCAGCACGACGAACCCAGGTGGGAGCCGATCGCGACTGGCGATGCCGATGGCACCGGCCCGGGAGCCGGTGCCGGTGATGCCTCCGTCCTCGATGATCGCCGCACGCCCGGTGATGATCCGTTCACGCCGGGGTACGGCGTCGTGCCCCAGGTGTTCGCGGGGCGCCAGGCCGAGTTCGCGGACTTCGAGGGTGTCGTGCTGCGCCGGGTCGCGCAGGGCACCTACGAACCGGCGCGGTTGCTGACCGGCGACCGGGGCATGGGCAAGACCGCCCTGCTCAAGCAGTTCGAGGCCGAGGCCCAGGAGGCCGGCCACTGGGTCGCGCGAATCTCGGCGGTCCGTGGTGACGCCGCGCTGCCCGACCTGGTCGAGGCCGTGGTGGACACCCTGGACGACGTGGGCGTGGCCACCCGGCTGGACCGGGCCGCCAAGCAGGCGCTGAAGCGCACTGCCGGGATCACCGTCGGGCCAACCGGCGTGGCCGTGGCCGACAAGGCGCCACCACGCAGCGCCGTGGCGCGGTGGCACAAGGACCTCACGGCCGTGTTGCGAAGTGCCGGTCGCCTGGCCCGCGAGGCCGGGGTCGCCCTGCTGTTGATGGTCGACGAGTCCCAGAACATCGACAAGCAGTCGATGGGAGCCCTGTTCCACGCCTTCCAGGAGGCCCAGTCGACGACCATCACGGAGCAGCACGAGACCGGCGCCAGACTGCGGCACCACCTCCCGTTGGCGATCTACGTCGCAGGACTGCCCGGCCTGACTGCCCTGTTGCGAGCGGCCGGCACGACCTTCGGCGAGCGCGCCCGTCACGTCACGCTGCTGCCGCTGACCGACAACGACGTCGCCGAGGCGTTCTCGGCCTTCGGGGCCACGCGCGGCGTCGCCGTCGACGCAGAGGCAGCGGACGCCTTCGTGGAGGTGGTGGGTGGGTATCCCTACTTCCTCCACGTCATCGGCTCGCAGGTCTGGGTCGCCGGCGCCGGTCCCGTCATCACGACTGCCGACGTCGAGGCGGGCTGGCAGCGGGCTCGCACCACCATCGAGGTGTTCCACGAGGAGCGTCTCAAGGACTGCACCGACATCCAGCGGCGCTACCTCGAGGCGGCGGCCGACCTGCGACGAGGCCGAGCGGACTTCGGGCAACATCGCGGCCGCCCTCGATGCCACCACCGAGTCGGTCGGCTCGACCCAGCAGGCCCTGATCGAGACCCACGGCCTGTTGCGGCGGTCAGGGCGCGGCAAGGTGGCCTTCACGCTCCCCGGCATGGACCGCCACCTGCGCGGCGATTGACGACCTCGCGCCGCCTGCCACCCCCAGGCCGCCACGGTGGGCGTGGATCCGGTGGTATCTGGTCGGTGTGACGCCCGGTGGTGATTGGGGGCGGCCGAGGTTGGGTGGTGGGCGTGGATCCGGTGGTATCTGGTCGGTGTGACGCCCGGTGGTGATGGGGGGCGGCCGAGGTTGGGTGGTGGGCGTGGATCCGGTGGTATCTGGTCGGTTTGACGCCCGGTGGCGATGGCGGTTCGGGCTCGGCGGGTGGTGCGGCACCGACTCGGGTCCGATCGGGCGCCGGGGGCTCTATGATCGCGTTCCCGTCCCTCATTGCGACCAGGACACTGTCATGCAGGAATTCGCCGTGACCGCCGTCGGTGTCGACCGTCCGGGCATCGTGGCCGCCGTGGCCGAGGTGCTCCACGCTCGCGGTGGCAACGTCGAGGACTCGGCGATGACGATCCTGGGTGGCCACTTCGCGGTCGTGCTGCTGGTCGAAGCCGATGACGAGGCGGCCGCACTCGAGGACGCGCTGACCGAGGCCACCCGCCACCTGGGGCTGCGCGTGTCGGTGGCCGAAGCCGGTGTGGGCGCGTCATCGCCCGAGGCGACGCATCTGCTCAGTGTCTACGGCAGCGACCAACCGGGACTGCTGGCACGGGTCACGCGCGCCCTGTCCGATCTGGATGTCAACATCACCGATCTCGAGACCAGGCTGTTGTCGGGGGATGATCGCCCGGTCTACGCCATGGTGGTGGAACTGGTCGCACCGGCGGGTCGCAGTGACGACCTCGCCGAGTCGATCCGGGCCGCGTGCGCGGACCTGGGCATCGACCACACCCTGCGCTCCATCGACGCCGAAACCTACTGACGTGGCCGTCCGCGAAGTCCTGCGCTACCCCGAGCGCATCCTCAAGGATGTCAGCGCACCCGTGGGTGAGCTCGACGACGAAGCACGCCAGGTGGCCGTCGACCTGGTCGACAGCATGTACGAGTCGCCCGGGTGCGTCGGATTGGCAGCCCCGCAGATCGGCGTGGCGCGACGGGCCTTCGCCCTGGACGTGTCGGTGATGCGCAAGCCCCCGCCCGGCAACCATGGCCTGGTCGTCCTGTTCGATCCCGGTGTCCTGGTGACGTCGGGGTCCGAGATCAAGCGCGAAGGCTGCATGTCGGTGCCCGACTACACCTGCGACATCCGCCGTGCCACCGAGGTGGTCGTCCGCGGCACCGACCCTGACGGCAACGTCCGGGTCGTCGAGGCCCACGGCTTCGAGGCGCGCGCCTTCCTCCATGAACTCGACCACCTGGACGGGATGCTGATCCTGGACCGCGTCGCCGCCTCCAGTGACGTGTTCCGTCGCAAGCGGTACGCCGACAAGGGCGCCCACCTGAAGTGACCAGGAGGCAGCAGGCAGCCAGGCGTCGACGACGTGGCGCGAGCAGGCCCCACCCTGCCCGCCACTAGACTCCCCGGTCGTGTGAGGTCGAGTGCCCACGGACGAGTCGAAAGGCCCGCTGCATGGAAACCGAGACCCTGATGGTCGTCGTGCGGGTGGTGGCCGGGTTGGCCGTGATCGGCATCGGGCTCGCCTTCGCCGCGCGCCGTGCCACCTGGCTGTGGCGCCTGACGGGAACCGCCGCTCCGGCGCCCGAGCGCAACATCCGCTCGGCCCTGCGCGCCAACCTCAACCACGCCATCACCAACATCTTCGGCAACAGGAAGTTGTTGCGCTGGTCGCTGCCCGGGGTCGCACACTTCTGGGTCATGTGGGCCTTCTTCGTCCTCCAGACCACCCTGATCGAGGCGGCCGGGGAGCTGTTCTTCGGGCCCACCTTCCAGATCCCGCTCCTGAACTCGATCCAGCTCGGCCCGATCACCGCCTACGACCTGCTCGGGTTCATGCAGGACTCGCTGGCGCTGCTGTCGGTCATCGGGATCCTGATCTTCGCCGGCCTGCGTGTCGCCCAGGACCCCGGCCGGGTCGGACGGTCGTCCCGGTTCACCGGGTCCAACCTGCGCCAGGGGTGGTGGGTGCTGGCGGGGGAGTCGCTGGTCATCTGGACCCTGTGGACGGCCCACGGCATCCGCTTCGCCGAGGACCACGCCCCGACCCAGGCCGCCTTCGTGTCACGCCAGTTCGGCCGGGCCTTCGAGGGCATGGACACCACCACGCTCGAATGGTTCGCGATCGCCAACCTGGTCGTGCACCTGGGCATCGTGCTGTGGTTCCTCGTCTTCACCCTCAACTCCAAGCACCTGCACATCCTCACCATCCCGTTCCAGGAACTGACCCGCGATCCCGAACGCGACAAGGCGCTGGGCAAGTTGTCCACGCCCGTCATCGACATGGAGGCCATGGACGAGGACACCGTGCTGGGTGTCGCCAAGGTCGAACAGTTCACCTTCGACAAGTTCCTCGACTTCATGACCTGCACCGAATGCGGGCGCTGCCAGAGCCAGTGCCCGGCCTGGAACACCGGCAAGCCGTTGTCGCCCAAGATGCTGATCATGGACCTGCGCGACCACATGTACGCAAAGGGTGACTACCTGCTGGGCAAGGAGTCCGGGGAGGACGCGGCCGACCTGATCGACCTGCCGTTGGTGTCGTCGACACCGGGTGGCGAAGGGGTCATCGACTTCGACGTGCTGTGGTCGTGCACCACCTGCGGGGCGTGCGTGGAGGAGTGTCCGGTCGACATCCAGCACGTCGACACGATCATGGACATGCGTCGCTACTCCGCCATGATGGAGTCGAGTTTCCCGCAGGAAGCCGGTGTCATGCTGCGCAACATCGAAAACGCCGGTGACCCCTGGGGCGTGGGCCAGTCCAAGCGTGAGGAGTGGACCGACAAGTTGGACTTCGACATTCCACGGGCACTGCCGGGCACCCCGCTGGACGACGACATCGACCACCTGCTGTGGGTCGGGTGTTCCGGGTCGGTGGACGACCGGTCGAAGAAGATCACCGTCGACACCGCCCAGTTGCTCCACGACGCCGGCGTGAACTTCGCGATCCTTGGCAACAACGAGACCTGCACCGGCGACCCGGCGCGCCGCATCGGCATGGAGTACGTGTTCCAGATGCTGGCCGAGGCCAACGTCGAGAACCTCAAGTCGATCGGCGCCGACAAGAAGACGATCATCACCCGGTGCGCCCACTGCTTCAACTCGATCAAGAACGAGTATCCGGACTTCGACGGCCACTTCGAGGTGGTGCACCACTCCGAACTGCTGTCGCGCCTGGTGGCCGAGGGTCGCCTGGCCGGGACCGGGGAGCTGGACGCCCGGGTGACCTATCACGACCCGTGCTACCTGGGTCGCCACAACGAGGTCTACGACGCCCCGCGCGAGGTCATCGCAGCCGTGCCGGGCATCGACGCGGTGGAGATGGATCGGTCGCGGTCCAACGGCTTCTGCTGTGGCGCCGGTGGCGCGCGGATGTACATGGAGGAGGACATCGGCGACCGGGTCAACGTCGACCGTGTGCAGGAGGTCATCGACACCGATGCCGACATCGTCGCGACCGGGTGTCCCTTCTGCGTGACGATGCTGTCGGACGGCATCGCCGACCAGGTCCAGAACGGTCACCTCGCGGAGGGCAAGCTCGAGGTCCTCGACATCGCCGAGGTGCTGGCCCGCGGTCGCGCCCTGCCCGTGGTGTCGTCGGACTGACGCGGAGGACCCCGCCCATGCCACTTGATCGAGCAGACGACGACCCGCTGGCCGCGGCCGGGTTGGCCGACGGCACGTCGTGGCAACTGGTCACGTTCGTCGTGGATGGTGAGGAGGTCGTGCCGGCCGCAGAGGCGCCCGTCACCCTGGCGCGCGACGACGGTGGTGTCCACGGCTCGACCGGGTGCAACCGGTACCGCGGTGACCTTGCTGCCGCCGCCGGTGCGGAGGTCCTGTTCCCGCCGCTGGCGATGACCCGCAGGATGTGTGTCGACCAGGACATCCAGCGGGTCGAGTCCATGTACGTGGCGGCGTTGGCAGCGGTGGTGGGCGCAGAGTCGACCGAGGACCTGCTGATCCTGTCGAGTGCGAGTGCGACGCTGATCTATGCGCGTGCAGCGGCCGAGTGACACGGCCCCGGCCACCCGGCAACGGCAGGCGCCTGGCTCCCCGATCGTGCCCGCGAACGGCGTGTCTCACGCGGTCGACCACGAGCGATAGCCTCTGACGCTGCCGGCCCCGTGGCCGTGCCCGCACGGCCTCCCCTCTTTCCAAGAAACTGGTGACAACCATGCCCTTGCTCGACATCTTCTGGGTCATTCTCGAAGTCTTCATCTTCTTCGCCTGGCTCATGGTCCTCTTCTCCATCCTGACCGACCTGTTCCGCTCCGACATGGGCGGGTTTGCCAAGGCCGTCTGGGTCGTGTTCCTGATCTTCCTGCCGTTCCTCGGCGTGTTGATCTACCTCATCACCCAGCATCGTGCGATGGCAGAGCGCAGTGCTGCTGCGGCTGCCCAGGCCGACGACGCCGCCAAGACCTACATCCGCGAGGCCGCCGGCGCCCCGTCGACCGCCGACGAGTTGCACAAGCTGGCCGAACTGCGTGACAAGGGTGCGCTGACCGAGGAAGAGTTCGCCGCCCAGAAGGCACGCGTCCTCGCCTGAGCCCGCGGGAGTCGCGGCGTCCCTGCGGACCCACGACACCGAGCCATCGCAGGCCCCCATCGAGCAATTCGGCGGGGGCCTGCGCGATGCTCGAGCTGCTGGGACCGTCGCATCGCGCAGGTCGGTCCGAACGTGGGCGACCTCCGCGCGCCCGGTCGCGGTGGCCTGCATGCCCCACGTGACCGAATTCGGACAGGTCGTGCCCCCATGTCCGTTCGGACAGGGTCCGCCATGGCGGCGCCGCCCCGAAGCCACCAAGGTGTGGTGCAATGGTGGTTTCGTCACTGTCGGAGGTTCCCTTGCGCATTGCCACTGTGGTTGTTGCCTCGATCGTGGTCCTGACGACTGCCTCGGCCGCCGCTGGCCAGGAGCCGGGCAGTACTCCGCCTCCTGGCGCTGCGACGTCGACACCCGCCCCCAGCGATGGGTCGAGCGCCCCCGTGGATGCCGCGACCGAGGCACCTGGTGAGTCCAGCGCTGCCGACGACCCGCCCACAGCACCGGACACCGTCACGCCGTCACGCCACGAGGCGCTGCGCGCCGCGGTGGCCGCGCGGGCAGTGGCCGAGGCTCGACTGCCGCGCAATGCTGCCGGGGAGTCGTGTGCCGTCGACGACATCGAGTTGGCGTGGGCGCCGATGGATCCCGCCCAGTTCGAACGGGGGGGATTCGTGGAGCCCCTCATCGAGCCCGGCCCTGATGCGCCCGACCGTGCCACCGGGATCGCACGGTGCGTGACGTCGTCGCATGCCGTGGCCGGCTTCGATGCGTTCCGCACTGGCGCTGGCTGGGACGTGCACTTCGTGTCACCTTCCAACGATGCCGAAACCGCCCCGTCAGCAGGGCATGACGCTGCCTCGCCGCAGACCCAGGCAGACACCGATGCGCTGCGTTCGGCGCCGCCGGACGCCGTCGGGATCACGGTGGAGTCCGTGGCCACGAACGTGACTGCCCAGGCAGTGGGTTCGGCGGTGCCGAGCCCGCCGGAATGGCCGGCGGGCATGCCGACGACGGCAGAGCCACTGCCAAACGGCGACACCTATTCAAGCTGCGACCCGACGGACAAGCCCGGCGCCGTGGCCCTGGCCGACCTGCTGACCGCCACGTACGGCACGACCGTCTACGGCATCTCCCGGGACTGCTCGATCGGGGGCAACTCCGAACACAAGGAGGGCCGAGCCGTCGACTGGATCGTCAACGCCTTCGATCCAGTGGAACGTCAGATGGGTGACCAGTTGACCGAGTGGGTCCTGGGCGCGGATCCGTGGGGCAACGATCACGCCGGCATGCGCCGCCTCGGGATCATGTACATGATCTGGAACGGCCGAGGGGTCTACTCCTGGGCAGTGGAGGATGGCTGGCGGACCTACACCGGCAGCAGCCCGCACACCGACCATGTCCACTTCTCGATGTCGTGGCCGGGGGCCCGATGTGAGACCAGCTTCTGGGTTGCGACCGGGTGCACCGGAGACGTGGGCACGCCGCCCGCCCCGCCCGCCCCGGCCGATCCGGACCCCGTGCAGAGCGGCGTGCGTGCGGACTTCGATGGCGATGGCAACGACGACGTGCTGTGGTACGGGCCCGGCGCTGACTATGACACGATGTGGTACGGCGAGTCCGGTGGGTTCGACAAGTCCCCCAACACCAGGGTCAAGGGCACCTACGTGCCACTGGTCGGCGACTTCGGTGGCGATGGCCGGGCCGACATCCTGTGGTACGGACCAGGCGGCGACAAGGACGCGCGCTGGGACGGGCGAGCCACGCCCGGAGGCTTCACCACGAACCTCCCGTTCAAGGTGAAGGGCGTCTACGAACCGTTGGTGGGGGACTTCGACGGCAACGGTGTGGACGACGTCTTCTGGTACGGCCCCGGCGGCAACCGCGACTCGGTGTGGTTCGGGACGACGAGCGGGTGGCGGCACCCGGGTGGCGTGAACGTCAATGGCGAGTACGAACCGGCCGTGGGTGACTTCAACGGGGACGGTCGCGACGACATCCTCTGGTACGGACCCGGTGGTGACTACGACACGCTCTGGGTGGGCCGCTCGGATCGCACGTTCGCGACGTCAGGGCTCCCCGACATCACGATCGACGCCGAGCCGCTGACTGGTGACTTCGACGGTGACGGCTACGACGACGTCTTCTTCTACGGGGAGGGCAATGCTCCCGACGCCTGGTGGCGCGGCGGACCGGGTGCGAACTTCACCGTCAGGACCGACTACCCGGTCCAGGGGGCCTACCGCCCATTCACGGGTGACTTCGATGGCGACGGACGCGACGACCTGTTCTGGTATGGCCCCGGAGACCACGCCGACTGGATCTACTACGGCCAGTCGGGCGGGTTCGCCCCGGAGCCCGAGTTCGTACGGGGGATCTACGTCCCGGTGTCCGGCGACTGACTGCCCCAGGGTTGCGACCCTGCTGGAGGTGCCGGTCGGCCCGTGAGTCGGGCTGGAGGTGCCTGCCAGGCCGCGGGTCGGGCCGTGGTCACTCGTCCACCCAGCGTGCGTCGTAGCCCGCGCCGGGACGGTGGAAGAAGACCTCGTCCCGACCGCTCCGGTCGTAGTCACCCGTGACGATGCGGTAGTCGCCGTCCACCCGGGGGCGGTTGCCGACGACACCGAAGTCGCGGTTGGACCGGCCCTTCCAGATCGAGTCCTTGGCACCGCCGACTGCGTACCACAGGACATCGGCGCGACTGTCGCCGTCGAAGTCACCCACGGCCGGTTCGTAGACGCCGTTGACCTGGGTCGCCACGGATGTGAATCGCCCGCGAATGCCACGACCGAACCAGAGGCGGTCGTGGTCGCCGCCCGGTCCGTACCAGAAGACGTCATCACGACCGTCGCCGTCGAAGTCGCCGGCGAAGGGCAGATAGGTCCCCGTCACCTGCACCTTCACTCGCGGCCCGAAGTCCCTGTCCGCAGCACCTGGCCACATCGAATCGCCACTGCTGCCCGGTCCGTACCAGAAGATGTCGTCACGCGTGTCGCCATCGAAGTCCCCGACCACGGGACGGTAGACCCCCTTGACACGGATGGGCTCGTGCTTGAAGCCGGTCGCCGTGCCGTACCACCGCGAGTCCTTGTCCGCGCCGGGTCCGTACCAGAAGATGTCGTCGCGACCGTCCCCGTCGAAGTCGCCCACCAGGGGCTCGTAGACCCCCCGGACGGTCACGTCCCGGGTCATGAAGCCGTCCGCGCGTCCCAGCCACAGCGAGTCCCGGGCGTCTCCCGGTCCGTACCAGAGGATGTCGTCGTAGCCATCGCCGTCGAAGTCCCCGGCCAGCGGGACGTAGGTGCCCAGGATGTCGAGCACGACGAGTTCGGAGTCCAGGCCAGCGCCCTTGGGTGGCAGTGGGTCACATCGGCCCACACCGCGGTTCAGGTCACACAGATCGGATCCGCTGGCCCAGACCAGGTCGTTGCGCGAGTTGCGACCCAGCTCCAGGGATGCCTGGATGTCGCGGTCGTAGCCGGTGTCGGACTCCAGCCAGTGCCGGTGCTCCCGCGTCGCCGAGCGGTAACCGATGAACGGGGCCGTGATGGGCGAGGGGCCGAACGCCGGGACGGCGAAGCCCGTGAACCCGTTGGCCCGGGCAGGGTCGACATACCAGCAACGGAAGCTCTCACCGGTCCCGAGCGTGCAGGCGTGGGCCTGCATGCCGCCTCGCCGGGTCACCGAGGCGTCGGCGTCCAGGCCCACCAGGTTGCCGCCGCCATCGACCAACTCGTCGTAGATCGTCTTGCAGCGACCACCATTGCATCCGTACCAGGGACCCCACACGGTCGAGAAGCTGGGACTGCTGCACCATCGAGCCGCGATGAAGGCGGCCGTGAAGTCCGCGATGAAGGGCGAATCGATGCGATCAGCTGCCGGCAGCCCCTGCAGGGATGCATCGTCCCATTGCCACATCCCGATGCCGGGGTGCCAGAAGGCCTTCGAGTAGGTGGTTGGGTCGCCATAGGAATGCAGGGCGGACTGGTTGTCGTACCGACTGAGCGTCATCGGTGACGGGGCCCGGTCGGCGGGTGCCCCGGTCTCCGGGTATGTCGGTGCCAGCATGAGGCCCGCCAGTTCACCGACGGTCAGCCGGTTGGCAGGCGTGGCACAGTCGTCGTGGTAGGTCTCGGCGGCGTCGATCACGGCGTCCAACGGCGCCTCGCCGACCGAGCGGTCAGCTGCGGCCGGCGTTGCCGTGGCGACTGCGGCAGCTGCCAGGGCAAGCACGAGTGCCAGGACGCCGGTGCCACGGCTGGCGGCGGTCACGAGCCACTTCCCCACAGCACGAGACGTGCGTCATCGAGTTCGGTGTCCCCGTCACCCACGACCACGAAGTCTCCGGACTCCCCGGGTGCCAGTGCCGTTCGTTGCAGCTGCCCCGACTCGTCGACCGCCACCACCCGGCCGTCGCTGGCCATCCATGCAGCAATGACGACCAGCCCCTCGACGGCCTCGGCTGCGTCGACCTGTCCGAAGGCAACCGCGGGGCCGGGACCGGGGTCCTCGTCCACGTAGAGGTAGGTGTCGACCTCCCTGGGGTCGTCGATCCCACGTTGCCAGAACGTGCGCAGACGCAGGCCTCGGGGTGGGCTGGACGTGGTCACGGGAGCGTCGACGGTGAACTCCAGTTCCTCGACGGTCGTTTCCGCTCCCACCTCCACGACGAAGGGTGCCGGCTCGCCAGGTCGCAGGACCGGCAGGCTGACGGTGCTGACGGCGTCTCCGACCGCAACCGTGATCGGACCGACAGGCGTGGTCCGGCCGTTGCGCACGAGCCCCATGGCCACTCCGTCCCGGAGTGTCACCGATTCTGCGACCACGCTGACCTGGTCGTCCGCCTGGTCCGACCAGTCATCGCCGGTGTAGCCCGCGATGTCTGGCTGCGGGTCTGCGATGGGGGCAGCAGGTGTGGGGTTGCCCGTGGCAGCGGGTGGCGCTGTCGCCGCAGGCCCCAGGTCGGGCGCGACGTCGGTGGCCTCGGGCGTGGGCACGACGATGCCATCGGCTGATCGGGGGAAGGCCGCGGGGAGTTCCGGGGGCTGCAGGTCGGGCGCCTGGGCCGTGTCAGGCGTCGCGCAGGCCCCCAGGGCAAGGGCCACCGCCACGACGACGCATGCAGTGCCTGCCCTGCCGCGTTTGCGAGCACGCATTCGCTGACCTCGTGACGATGGGTCCGGTGTGGGTCGCTCCGTGCGGACGTTCGTGCAGGAGCCCCGGCGAGCATATGCCGTGACCCAGGTGGCGTCGAAGAGGAGTCGCGCCCCCGCAGACCGATTCGCCCACGCGTGCCGGCCACCGGACGGCCCCGCCCACTGGGCTTGCCCCGGGGCCGAGCGGACTGACGGCTCAGGGGCGCCGCCACACGGCCGTGCCCCGACCGTTCGGGTGTTCGAACACCACTTCGTAGCCCGCGTCCGCCAGCAACGGATCATCGATGTCCGAGACGACATACTCGTAGTCCAGCACCGCATCCGACTCCAGGCCGACGAACTCTGTCTCGTTCTCGTAGAACTGGTACCCGGTGTATGGGTACCTCGGGTCGATGTCCCACACGTCCTCGTCCAGCCGGAAGGCCACGGGTGTGTCTTCGGGCAGGACACCGTCGTCGACGAGGGTCATCGCGGGCCGCCACCGAAGCACGCCGAGGCCGCCGTCGTTGAGGTGGAATGATGCCCGCACTGTCGTCCCCGTGGCCAGCAGGACCAGGACCGTCGTCGCTGCCAGGACATGGTGGCGTCGCACCACGACCATGATCGCCAGGACCAGTGCCATCGCGGCCACGGCGGTCACGGTGATCTGGGCGATGTCGAGCACCTCAGCCGGATCCGTGAATGCGAGCAACGCGATGATGCGACGCGGATTGCCGAAGCCGTACTGCTCCGACAGCGCAAGGATCTGGTCGTGACGGACCAGGGAGAACAGGGCCCCACCGATGCCCGTCGCGAGCAGGGCGGCGGCGAAGATGCGCGTGCGATGGCGTCGGGATGCCGCCAACAGCGTGACCACGCCGATCGCCACCAGGGGCACGGCGACGGCGTCCCAGTAACGGCCGTAGACCATGAACCACGGTCGAACGCGTTCGGCCATGAAGACCGCTGCCGGGGCGGCGGCGGCGGCCAGGACCACCAGCGTCATGATGCTGCGCCACTCTCGTTCACCGATCCTGGGGCTGCCCTTGCGCTGGATGCTGGTCGCGACCAGGTGGCCCAGACCCACGGCGACCAGCCCGAACGTCGCGACGAGTTGGTGCCAGGTCATGCCGGCCGCGCTGGCGACGATGCCCATCGGGTGTCCGAGTCGGGCGAGCAATTCCGGCAACTGGTCAGCGTCGGTGGCCCCGGGCAGCCACACCAGGTCATGGACCCAGTCGTTGAACTGGAGGGCCCCCCAGCTCAGGGCGAGCATCACGACCGTTGCGCCCGCCGCGACTCGCGGTCGCAGTGACCCCATGAACACGCTGGTGACAAGGATCACCACGGCGGCGCCAAGGACGAGAGCCAGGCGCAGATGCAGCAGCAGCGTCGACGCGGTGACCACCGCCAGGCCGAACGCGGCCCAGGTGGCTCGTGGTCCCTGGAGCATGACCGTGAGCAGCAGGACCAGCGCCAGGATCAGGACGATCAGGACTTCGGATGCCGTGTACGGCGTCTGCATCGCCGCGCCGGGCAGGAGCAGCGCGACGGCCGCCGACCACGTTGCGGTGGTGCTGTCGACGTCTCGCATTCGCAGCAGGAATGCCCGCAGCACGAACAGTGTCACCACGGCAAGCGCGACGTTCGTCATGAGGACCAGCCGGTAGGCCCACTCAGGATCTTCCGCGACTGCATAGATCGGGGCGACGAGCGCGCCGAACCCTGCGTTCACGCCATTGCCCACGAGCGAGAATGGCTGGTCGCCGGACAAGGTCCTGGCAATCGCCAGGTTGCTCGCCTCGTCGGTGGTGACCGAGTAGACGAATCGGTCTCGCGTCACCCACCACCGCAGGGCCACGAGCAGCATCACTGCCGCTGCCTGCGACATCGCGGCGCGCGTCCGCGGTGAGGGAACCCATCGTCGCATCATCAGTCCGTTGCGAGAGGGCGGAGGCGGCATCGAGCGAGCGCAACGGTACCAGCCGCTCGCTCGGTTCCGACGGGTCCCCGGCCCGCTCCCACCAGGTGGCGGCGTGTCCGAATCATCGTTGCGGGCACCATCTCCCGGCCGTACTGCGTCGGCCGGGTCGTGGGGACGATCCACTACCATGCCCCGCGGCTGATCCCCTCGGTACGGCCCCGTGCCCGCAACCAGATGACGTGGTGACTCGATGTTCCTGGACAAGCGCGTGGCGGTGCTCATTCCCGCCTTCAACGAAGCCCACCAGATCGGCGGCGTGTTGGCCGGGATGCCCGACTTCGTGGACGAGGTCATCGTCGTGGACGACGGGTCCCAGGACGCGACGGCAGCGGTCGTGTCCGGATGCGCCGAGGACGACGACCGGATCACGCTGGTCCAGTTGCCCGAGAACCGTGGGGTGGGTGGCGCGCTCGCCGTCGCCTACGTCCGGGCACGTGACCGGGACATCGACGTCGCCGTGACCGTCGACGGCGACGGCCAGATGGATCCGGACGAGATGGCTGACCTGATCCTGCCGGTGGTCACCGGCCACGCCGACTATGCCAAGGGCAACCGCCTGCTCGACCCCCAGGATTGGCAACGCATCCCCAAGACCCGGTTGTTCGGCAACGCGATCCTGAGCCTGCTGACCAAACTGGCGTCGGGCTACTGGTCGGTCGCCGACTCCCAGACCGGCTACACCGCGGCCGGTCGCTACGCCCTCGACCACATCGACTGGGAGTCCGTCTATCCCCGCTACGGCCGCCCCAACGACGTGTTGATCCGCGCCAACGTCGCCGAGTGCCGGGTCGCCGACGTCCCCATCAGTGCCATCTACGGCGTGGGCGAACGCTCGAGCATGAAGATCTTCAAGGTCGTGTTCGGAATATCGCTGCTGCTGCTGCGACGCTTCTGGTGGCGCCTGTTCCATCGCTACGTGCTGCGAGACTTCCACCCGTTGGTCTTCTTCTACCTCCTTGCGCTGGTGACTGGCATCGTGGCAATGGGGCTGTCGGTCCGGCTGGCCGTGATCTGGATCGGCCAGGGATTCGTCCCGCAGATGACGGCCCTGGCGGCAGGGTTCTTCGGCATCACCTCGCTCAACTCCGTTGCGTTCGCAACCTGGATGGACATGCAGGCCAACGAGCACCTGTCCATACGCGTCCGCGAGTTGCAGGCGGAGTGGGCAGCGGCACCCCCCACGCCAGCGGGCCCCGGAGCCGAACTGGCTGCCCCGGATGGCGCCCTGGGCGCCGTGTCCGACGTCGCCGCCTCCCGGGCCCACCACGATGCCGAGGTGACCGCCAGCCCAGACGTCGGGTCCAGGCGGGCAGGTGACGCCGCCGCGGCCGCGCGCCCCGACACGTCACGGTCGCCGCGCCGCAGTGCGCCCACCTCGGAGCTCGCATCCGCGGGCGTGCCACCCGTCGAGGACGCATGAGTGTGCGACAGCAGATCCCTCGCATCGTCGGGGGAGCCGTCGGCGTGCTCGGCCTGTTCTTCGTCGGCCGCCTGGTCTGGACCCAGCGCAGCGAACTCGCCGCCACCATCGACCGAGCCGAGCCGGGGTGGCTGATCGTTGCCCTCGTCGTCGGCATCTGCGGGCTGACGGTCATCGGGTGGTCCTGGCAGGCGCTCGTGTTGCACCTGGGTGGACGCCTCGGATTCGCCTCGGCCCTGCGGGGGTACTTCGTCGGTCAGCTCGGCAAGTACGTGCCCGGAGGTGTCTGGGCCGTGGTGGGGCGCGGTGAGTGGGCGAGACGTGACGGAGTGACGGGCCCGGTGGCCTACGCGTCGACGATCCTGTCGATGGTGACGGCCTATGTCGCGGGGTCACTCATGGCCGGCATGGCCCTGCTGATGGTCGGCGAACTGCCGTCGTCCTCGACGGGCAGGTGGATCATCGCCGGTGTCGTGCTCCTGGGACCACTTGGACTGCTCGGGCTCCATCCCCGGATCCTGGAGTGGCTGGCGTCATGGGCCAGGCGCCTGTCGGGTCGCCAGCTCGCGCTCCAGGTCCTGCCATGGCACGTGACGGCGGCGATCGTTGGTCGCCAGCTGCTGGCCTGGCTCGGCATCGGCACCGCCACCTGGCTCGTCTCGATCGGGCTGGGTGCCCAGCTGGGCTTCCAACAGGTGCTGCTGGCAACCTGTGTCTCGTGGGTGGCCGGCTTCCTCTTCCTGCCAGTGCCCGGCGGCATCGGCATCCGCGAGGCTGCGTTCGTCGCAGTGCTGGGACCGGACCCCGTCGTCGCTACAGTCGCGCTCGTCGCCCGCCTGGTGTTCGTCCTCGCCGACGTGGCCGGGGCAGGTCTGGGCACCCTCGCCGTCTCCCGAGTCAGGACAGCTCCATGAGCATCGTCGCGATCGTCGGTGGCAGCCTGACGGGCAACCGCGGGGCAGCCTCCATGGTTCACGGCGTCATCGACGGCCTCCGAGCCGCTGGCGTGGAGGCCGAGGTGGTGGTGCTCACGCCCCTGGCGGCGGATGACGCTGCCGTCGCCGGATCGTTGGACCTCGTGGCATTCGGCCCCGTCGAAATCGTCCGGGCCGCCGGTGAGGCGGCCGGCCGCCGTGCCAGCGACCGCGTCCCCCTGGGCCCGGCGGCCAGCGCGATCGCGGCTGCCGACGTGGTGGTTGACGTCTCGGGGATCAGCTTCGTGGACAGTCGCGGTGGCGCGACCCTGGCCTACAACGTCCTGCTGCTCGCGCCGGCCCTGCTGCTCGGTGTGCCCGTCGTGAAGGCGGCCCAGGCCATGGGCCCGTTCGAACGTCCGTCGAACAGGCGCGCGGCGGAGGCGGTGCTGCATCGCGTCGCCACCGTGCACACTCGGGGCCGCGCCACCGACGACATGGTGCGCGAACTCGGCGTGCCGGCGACCCGCGCCGACGACGTCGCCTTCCTGATGGAAGTTGACGACCAGGACCGGGCGTGGGCACGGGCGGCCGCCGCAACCACGAATGGCTTCGTGGTCGTCAGTCCGTCCGCGGTCGTCGTGGCCCAGGACAGCGGGGGCTACGAGGAGGCGATGCAACGCCTGGTCGCGGACCTGGCCACTGACAGGCCGGTCCTGCTCGTGCCGCACTCGTCGCGGCCCGGGCATGACGAATCCAAACTCAATGATCTCCCGTTGTGCGAGCGCCTGGCTGCCGGCGCCGGTGACACCGGCCACCCGGTTCGCGTCGTTGGCGCGGATGCGTCCCCACAACAGTTGCGCGCCCTGATCGAACAGGCGGACCTGTGTGTGACGTCCAGGTTCCATGCCATGATCTCCTCGCTGGCCGTCGCCACGCCGGTGGTGGTCGTGTCGTGGAGCCACAAGTACCGGGAGGTGCTCGACGAGTTCGGCCTGGGCGACGTCGCCATCGACTTCCGGGCCGTGACGATCGATGAACTGCTGGCCCGGGTCCGCTCGGCGTCGGCCAATGCGCCCGACGTTCGCGACCAGATCCGCGCTGGCCTGCCGGCCGTGCAGGAGCGTGCACGACGAAACATCACCAGCGTCCGCGCCCTCTTGGAGGCCACATGATTCGGAACCACGATCTCAGCGGCGTCCTGGACCAGGACCTGTGCATCGCATGCGGTGCCTGCGTCCAGGTCGACGAGAGCCTCGAACTGCGTCTGCACCCCGAGAAGCAGATCTTCGAGCCGATCCACGCCAGCAACGCGGATGCGGCTTCCGTCTGCCCGGCAGTGCAGGTCGACTTCGACCGCCTCCACGCCGAGGTGTTCCCGGGCGCCGAGGTCGGTCCGCACGGTGTCGTCGAGAGCGTGTGGCTGGCACAGTCCCGGGACATCGACCGGAACATGAAGGCCTCCAGCGGCGGCATGATCAAGGAGATGCTGTTGGCCCTCCTGGCCCAGGATGACTGCGCCGGTGTCCTGGCCCTGGACCGCGGCGAGGGACTCCAGTACCGCCCGCGCATCATCACCGACCCCGACGAGATCGACCGCATGCCGGGATCGATCTATCACAACCTTCCCAAGGACGACGTGATCCCGCTGTTGCGGGACGCCCCCGGCAAGGTCGTCATGGTCGGGATCCCGTGTGAGTTCGAGGGCACCTTCCAGTACATCTCCAAGTTCGAACCGCAACTGCGCGACAAGATCCACACCACCATCGGCCTGCTCTGTGGGTGGCAGTACAACTACCACGCGCTGCGCGCCATCTGTGAGTACAAGGGCATCGACTACGACGAGCTGACCGACGTGACCTACCGCGGCGGGGGCCCGGTCGGCAAGCTCCAACTCCACACCGGTGACAAGGCCCACGAGGTCGGACGACGAGTCGACTACAGCTACCAGGTCGCGTTCGACCGCACCTTCAACACCGCCCGCTGCCACCTGTGCATCAACCATGCCAACTTCCTGGCCGACATCGTCGTCGGGGACGCATGGCTTCCCAGCACCGTCAGCACACGCACGGGCATCAGCCTGGTCATCATGCGCACACCTGCCGGTGAGCAGTTGCTGCGTGACCTGGCCGGTGAGGGCCGCCTGGTGGCGACCCAGGTCACCACGGCCGAGATCGAGGAGTCCCAGACCCATCGGATCGCCATGGGTGACTTCGCCTACGCCTACGCGGACTTCCTCGAGGAGGAGGGTGTGCACCGTCCGGAGATGGTCGGCCCGAACCACGTCGACACCCGACCAGTCTCGCGCGAGGAGGTCGAGGACTTCCACGCGGAGTTGCGCACCAAGACCGCACTCCAGCGGGCGCGCCGATACGGGTACCTGCGTGTGCGGAAGGGCACGAAGGAGTTCAAGCGCTACTCGTGGCGCTACGTGCGCTGGTTCGGCGTCCGGGTCCTCAAGCTCAAGTCCTTGAGCGGCCAGCGTGAGGAAGTCTCGTCGTCCCAGCTTCGCGACTTCAGGTAGCCCGACCGCGGGCGACAGCCTCCGTGGTGGCCCTGCGTTCGTCGGGTGCGGCGGGCCGACTGGCCTCCACTACTCCCGTGCGATGGTCACAGGCGCTGCACGTTGTCCGGATGGGCGGCATGGCTGCGGCCGTAGACGCCGCGACAGTCGAGCACCTCGTCGGCGACCGCCGCGATGGCGTCATAGTCCAGCTGGGAGTGGTTGGTGAGGATGACCGCGATCGGGAAGGTCTCGTCACCCACGTCGCTCGAGTGCACCGGCGTGAAGCCGTGGTCGCGGATTCGATCCGGCCCCACCAGGTCGTCGACCACGTGGATGTCCGCACCTGCCCGGGCAAGCTTGCGCAGCACGTCGATGGACGGCGATTCGCGGTCGTCCCGGACGTCGGGCTTGTAGGCCACCCCGACCCCCAGCATTCGCGTGCCGCGCAGGGAGCGTCCCTGGTCGTTGAGGATCGAGGTGATGCGCTGCACGACGTAGTCGGGCATGTGGAGGTTGATGTCCTCGGCAAGGTCGATGAACCGGGTGCTCACGTGCAGTTCGCGTGCCCGCCATGCCAGGAACTGGGGGTCGAGCGGGATGCAGTGGCCGCCGACGCCCGGACCGGGGTAGAAGGCCTGGAACCCGAAGGGCTTCGTTGCGGCGGCATCGATCACTTCCCAGACGTCGACCTCCATCGGCTCGGTCAACTGCGTCAACTCATTGATGAGGGCGATGTTGACGGCGCGATAGGTGTTCTCGAGCAGCTTGGTCAGCTCGGCTGCCCGGGCCGACGAGACCAGGTGGACCTGGTCGATGAAGCGTCCGTAGAGTTCCGCAGCCACTTCACCGGAACGTGGCGTGACACCGCCGATCACCTTCGGGATGCCTGACGTCCCCAACTTGTTGCCCGGGTCGACCCGCTCCGGGGAGAAGCAGATGAACACGTTCTCGTCCAGGACCAGTCCCGCCTTCTCCGCGGCCGGCACCAGGTAGTCCTCGGTCGTGCCCGGGTAGGTCGTCGACTCCAACGAGATCAACGTGCCCGGTTGGACGACTCGTGACACCGTGTCTGCGGCCTTGGCGATGTAGCCCATTTCGGGCTCGCGGTTGCGGCCCAGCGGGCTGGGCACCGCGATGATCAGCGCGGTCGCATCCCGCAGCGCGGACTCGTCGGTGGTGAAGCGGGCCCCACGGTCCAGCGTTGCACGGACCTGCTCGTCGGTGATGTCCTCGACATGGCTCGTGCCACGCTGCAGTGCGGCCACGCGCGCCTCGTTGACGTCGAAGCCGACGACACCGAGGCCTGCTTCGGCTGCGGCCACTGCCAATGGGAGCCCCACGTACCCCAGGCCAAGGACGCCGACCACGGCGTCACGATCAACCGGCGCCTCACGAGTCGTCCTTGGCATGGGTCTTCCAGTCTCGTCAACGCGTCATTGGTGGTCTGCGATGGCGCCGGTGCCGGCAACTCGCGGGAAGGGGATCGTAGTGTGGTCGTGGCGGCCCGCAGTCCGTCGCCCCTCAGGCGATGGTGACGTCGAGGGTGATCTCGTCCACGGCAGCGAGCGCCTTGGAAACGGGGCAGCCCACCTTGGCTGCTTCTGCGTGCTCACGCAGGGTGGCCTCGTCGGCGTCCGCGTCGATGGTCGTGTCCAGCGCGATGCGCGAGATCCTGGGGCCGTCGTCCATCGACATCGACACCTTGGCGGTGGTCTCGACCGAGCGGGGCGTGATGCCGGCCCCGGCAAGGATGTTGGACAGCGCCATCGAGAAGCAGCCCGCGTGGGCGGCCGCGATGAGCTCTTCGGGGTTGGAGCCCTGCTCGTCGCCGAAGCGGGTGCCCTTGGTGAAGTCAGCCTTCAGTCCTGTGGCGGTTTCCATCGAACCGGAGCCGGAGTCGAGGTTGCCTTCCCAGCGTGCATGTGCGGTCGCGGCCATTGGTGGTGTCCTTGATCGAGTGGTGGGTCCGGGGTGCCGAGCCGTCGGCCGACGTCCCCTGGATGAACCACGGTAGGCGCGACAGGTGTGTCGGGCTGTGGCCGTTCGGTCATCCCCACCCGGCTGGCGGGCGCCTGTCGTGGGTCACGATGTGGCTGCGACCGTACGCTGACTGCTCGCTGGCACGCCGCCAGTCGCAGGGACCCGGCGGGGTTCCGCGGGACGGCCTGCGGGCCGCAGCGAGTCCACCGCCCGGTGTACTCGGCACCACCGCCACAGCCAGATCGGCCACCCGATGCGCGACACCGTCCGTCCGGCGCGGAGCCTGCTGGTGGCAGCCGTGGTGCTCGTGTTGGCAGGTTGCACGGGTGACGCCGCCGAGCCCCGGGCCACCGCCGAGTCGGTTGCGACCTCGCCCGCCCCCTCGGCGACATCGCCCGCCCCCTCGGCGGCATCGCCCGCGACGGTCGCCACGCTGCCCGATGACGTGGAGGCGGTCATGCCGGGGCCATTGCACGCCTCGGTCGACGACTGGCCGACGGGCACGGTGGTGATCGATCCCGGCTCGGGCAGCGAGGACCTGCTCGTGGGCGTCCGCATCGCGGCCACGTCGGAGCGGCGCCAGCACGGACTGATGGAGGTGCCGGTCGTGCCCGACGGGACCGGCATGTGGTTCGCCTACGACCAGGACCACACCGGCGCGTTCTGGATGAAGGGGACGCGCACCGACCTCGACATCGCCTGGGTGGACGCATCGGGTCACATCGTCGCGGTCGAGACCATGCAGGTGTGCTCGAGCGACCCCTGCCCGACCTACGACCCGGAGGCGACCTATCGCACGGCGTTGGAGGTTCCGGCTGGCTGGCTGGCCGCCAACGAGGTCGAGGTGGGCGACACCGCAGCCCTGGTCCCCACGGCCCCGTGACGCGAGGTTCGGCTCAGCGGGGCTGCCCAACGGCGGTCAGTGGTGCTCGTCGGCGGTCGGCACTGGCGGGGGACTGGGCCGAAAGGTCCTCGGCCCGGGTCGCCCGCGTGCACTGAGGCGCTGGTCTCCCCAGAAGTCCACCATGAGTGCGACGGGAACCACGACGACGAAGACCAGCAGGACCCACTGCCACAGTTGCACGACGTGCCTCCGCCCTCGGGGTGCGGATCGAGCCCGTGAGGCTGCCCGCGGTGCGTCGAGTATAGGTCCGGATTTCGTGACGCAGGCGCCAGGACGCCGGTGCCCACGCCGGCCAGCGCGGTCGCGATCGGGAGTCCCATGGCGACCGAGGGTCTCCATGACATGCACTTGATTGCAGTAAATGCAAGATCGCATTTACCGCAACATTGCACCGTCCGCACTCTCGTGGGTATGGTGCGGGCATGTCCTCATCTCCAGGTCTTCGCGACCGCAAGAAGCAGCGCACCCGGCGCACGATCGAGCGGGTGGCCCTCGACCTGTTCGAGCAGGACGGCTTCGACGCAACCACCATCGACCAGATCGCAGCTGCCGCCGATGTCGCCCCCAGGACGTTCTTCCACCACTTTCCCTCCAAGGAGGACGTCGTCCTGAGCGACGACGCGGACCGCCTCGATCGGATCGTGCTCGCCCTGCAGGCCAGCTCGACCGCGGCGCCGCCCTGGGCGGCGCTGCAAACCGCCTTCATGCGTGTCGCTGCCGACTACGAGACCGAGCGAGCGGTGCTGCTGCGACGCTTTCGCATCATCCAGGCCGCCCCGTCGGTGGCCGCGCACAACCTCCAGATCCAGACGACCTGGGAAGACGCCGTCACCGACGCCGTGGCTGCCTGGCTCGACGTGGACCCGGCCACGGACCTGCGTCCCGGGTTGATCGCCGGCGCTGCGCTGGCCGCAATGCGAACCTCGCTGCGTCGGTGGCTCACCGACGACGGCGAGTCCCGGCTGCCTGACCACGTCGCCGCCTGCTTCGACCTGCTGGACACCGGGCTGGGCCAGGTCAGCCGGCCCTCGTGAGCCCGACGCTGCGGGACGTGGCTCGATGGGCGTGGCTCCCGCTCGGGATCGCCGTCGGGGCGTACCTCGCGACCCCCCGGCTCCTGCGCCATGCGTTCGCGCCGCCACAGCGTGGTGGTGACCGCACGCCGGAGGACCTCGGGCTGGCAGCCCAGCAGGTGTGGCTGCAGAGTGACAGTGGGACTCGGCTGCATGGCTGGTTCATCCCGGTCGAGCCCCAGGCGCCCGCGGTGGTCGTCCTCCATGGCTGGGGTGGCAACGCGGCCGTGATGCTCCCCCTCGCTCCCCACCTGCACCGGGCCGGGTTCCACACCCTGTTCCTCGATGCCCGCAACCACGGTCGCTCCGAGCACGACAGCTTCACGTCGATGCCGCGCTTCGCCGCAGACCTGGACGTCGCCGTTGCGTGGCTTCGAGACCAGCCGTCGGTCTCGGGGGTCGCCGTCATCGGTCACTCCGTGGGGGCCGGCGCCGCCATCCTCAGCGCGTCGCGAGGCGACACGCTGGACGCGGTGGTTTCCGTGTCGGCGCCTGCCCACCCCGGGGACATGATGCGCCGGCAACTGGCCGCCATTCCGGGGCCGATCCTCGACCTCGTCCTCGCCGCGGTGCAACGGGCGATCGGACAGCGGTTCGACTCGTTCGCACCGCGGACCACGATCGGCCGGGTGGAGGCACCGATCCTGCTCGTCCACGGGGCCCTCGACACCGTGGTCCCCCGTGACAGCCTCGATGAACTGGCCGCAGCCCAACCCGACGCAGAGGTGCTGGTGGTGCCCGGCGGAGGGCACAGCGACCTGGAACCGTTCGAGCACCACCTCGATGCGGTCATCGAGTTCCTTCGCCGGTCGACGCGCCCATGACCGATGTGCTGTTGCTCGCCGCAGGCTTCCTGCACCTGGGGTTCCAGGCGACGGTGACTGCGCTGGTCTATCCGACCCTGACCAGCGTCGACGACGCCGACTGGTCCGTGTGGCATGCCGCCCACTCGCGTCGGATCACGCCGATCGTGGTCGTGGTGTACGGCCTGGCGGTGGTGGCGGGCGTCATGGTCGTGGCCGACGGGCCGACCTCGTGGGGCGTCGTCTCGATCGCGGGGCATGGGGTGGCCCTGGTGGCGACGGCGCTGGTCGCGGCACCTGCCCACGTCCGGCTGGGAGACGGGCGTGACGACGCGGTGCTGGCGCGGCTGCTGGCGGCGGACCGGCTCCGCCTGGCCGGGGCGGTCGTCGCCGCTGTCGCGGCGGTGGCGGCCGTCGTCGTCGGGCCGGCGTGAGCGAACCGAGTCCGTCGGCATCGTGCCTGGTCGTAGGATCGTCGGCGAGGGACCGTTGGGGTCCCGTCAGCTGCCCGCCAGGAGCATCGCCATGGACTTCGGACTGCACTACGCCAGTTTCTCGACGCCGTCGGACGCCACCTCGATCGGTCCCACGCTGGCGCGGACGGCGTCGGTCGCCGAGGAGGTCGGCTTCCACTCCTTCAGCCTGATGGACCACTACTTCCAGATGGAGATGCCCGGCATGCGGGCAGACGAGCCGATGCTCGAGGGGTACACGAGCCTGGGGTACGTCGCGGCCGTGACCGAGCGAATGACGTTGGGTCTGCTGGTCACCGGGGTGATGTATCGGTACCCGGGGCTGCTCGCCAAGATCGTCACCACGCTGGACGTGCTGTCCGGGGGTCGGGCCCGCCTGGCCATCGGTGCATCGTGGTACGAGCGCGAACAGGCTGGCCTCGGGGTGCCGGTGGTGCCGATGGCCGAACGCTTCGAACGACTGGAGGAGACGCTGCAGATCTGCCTCCAGATGTGGAGCGATGACGACGGCCCGTTCGAGGGGGCCCACCATCACCTGGCCGAGACGCTCTGTGTGCCCGCGCCGATCCAGGCGCCCCACCCGCCCATCCTGGTCGGAGGTGGAGGGGAACGCAGGACCCTGCGCCTGGTGGCCCGATACGCCGATGCCTGCAACCTGTTCGACGAGGGCGCAGCCGTCGTCGCCCACAAGTTCGACGTCCTGCGCGAGCACTGCGCCGCCGAGGACCGCGACTACGACGACATCACCAAGACCGTCCTCGCGATCGGCAACCCGCTCGATGATGCCGAGTCGTTCCTCGACCACGTGGGCGTGCTCGCCGACCTGGGCGTCACGGAGATCCAGGTGATGCCCACCGGCCACCCCGTCGCCTTCGTCGAGGAGTTCGCCGAGCGAATCCTGCCCGCTGCGGCCGACCTCTAGACGACCTCCCGCCACGCGGTTTGCGGAGATGTGGGTCGCCGTCATGCAGAAACATGAGTCGTACACGCTCAACAAGGGTGAGTCAGAAACTGTCATTGAGGTTGCCGAGTCCGGCGCGCGGCGTACATTGGGGGCCAACGCGGCGTTGAACAACGTCGAACAGTGCCCCACCTGCACTCACCAACTTCGAGAGGAACCATCATGGCCCGTGCCGTCGGAATCGACCTCGGTACCACCAACTCCGTCGTCGCCGTCCTCGAGGGCGGTGAAGGCGAGGTCATCGCGAACGCGGAGGGCGCTCGCACGACCCCTTCGGTCGTCGCCTTCAAGAACGGCGAGGTGCTGACCGGTGAGGTCGCCAAGCGCCAGGCCGTGACCAACGCCGACAACACCATTCGGTCGGTCAAGCGCCACATGGGCAGTGACTGGAGCGTCGAGGCCGACGGTCGCACCTACACGCCCCAGGAGATCTCGGCACGCATCCTCCAGAAGCTCAAGCGCGATGCCGAGGCATACCTGGGCGAGGACGTCACGCAGGCCGTCATCACCATCCCGGCCTACTTCGACGACGCCCAGCGCCAGGCCACGAAGGAGGCTGGCGAGATCGCCGGTCTCGAGGTCCTGCGCCTGGTCGCCGAGCCCACCGCCGCCGCCCTGGCCTACGGCATGGACAAGCAGGACCACACCGTGCTGGTCTTCGACCTCGGGGGTGGCACCTACGACGTGTCGCTGCTCGAGATCGCCGACGGCGTGTTCGAGGTCAAGTCCACCTTCGGCGACAGCCAACTGGGTGGTGACGACTGGGACCAGCTGCTCATCGACTGGATGCTCAAGACGGTCAAGGACGGCCACGGCGTGGACCTGTCCAACGACAAGATGGCGCTGCAGCGTCTCAAGGAGGCTGCGGAGAAGGCCAAGATCGAGCTGAGCTCGTCGCAGCAGACCTCCGTCAACCTGCCGTTCCTGACCGCCAACGAGTCCGGCCCCCTCCACTTCGAGGAGACCCTGACCCGGGCGAAGTTCAACGAGTTGACCGGCGGCCTGATCAAGCGGCTGCGCGGTCCGTTCGAGCAGACCATCAAGGATGGCGGCGTGTCGCTGGCCGACATCGACGAGGTCATCCTGGTCGGTGGGTCCACCCGCATCCCCGCTGTCGTGGACCTGGTTCGTGAACTGACCGGCGGCAAGGAGCCCAACAAGGGCGTCAACCCCGACGAGGTCGTCGCGATCGGGGCGGCGTTGCAGGCCGGTGTCATCAAGGGTGACGTCACCGATGTGCTGCTGCTCGACGTGACCCCGCTGAGCCTTGGCATCGAGACCAAGGGTGGCGTGACCCACAAGCTCATCGAGCGCAACACCACCATCCCGACCAAGAGCTCCGAGGTCTTCACGACCGCGGCTGACAACCAGCCCGAGGTCGAGATCAAGGTGCTGCAGGGTGAGCGCGACTTCAGCTCGGACAACAAGCTGCTGGGCAAGTTCAACCTCACCGGCATCCCGCCGGCGCGGCGCGGCGTGCCCCAGGTCGAGGTCGCCTTCGACATCGACGCCAACGGGATCGTCCACGTCAACGCCAAGGACCTGGGCACCGGCAAGGAACAGTCGATGACCATCACGGGCGGCTCCGCACTGCCCAAGGACGACATCGAGCAGATGATCAAGGACGCCGAGGCGCACGCGGCCGAGGACGCCAAGCGTCGTGAGGCCGTCGAACTGCGCAACCAGGCCGACACCTTGACGCTCCAGACCGACACCACGCTCGAGGAGCACGGTGACAAGCTCGACGCGGCCATGAAGGCCGAGGTCGAGGAGGCCAACCAGGAGCTCAAGGACGCGCTCAAGGGTGACGACGACGACCTGGTCAAGGAGAAGATGGAGGCGCTCGCCAACAAGTCACAGGCACTGGCGCAGGCCATCTACTCGGCCGGCGCCGAGGCCCAGGGCGGACCAGCCGGTGCTGCCGGTGACCCGTTCGCCGCGGCCGGTGACGACGAGGACGACGACGTCGTCGACGCCGAGGTCATCGACGAGGGTGACGACCAGGAAGCCGCATCCTGACCCGTCGGCTCCTCACAGTGGGGGTGGCGGTGGCGTCCACCGCATCGCCGCACCCACGACCGCAGATGGCGTCCCACCAGACGCACCAACCGCACCATGCACGACGCACCACGCACGATGCACCACGCACCACCGAACCCCAGGAGGGAGACCACCATGCCCACGATCACTCGATTCGACCCCTTCCGCACCGCTGGACTCCACGGCGAGATGGAGCGCATGCTCCGCGAGGCCGTGGCGCCGGGCAAGTCGCCCGTGACCGCCGGTGCCTTCTCGCCCGCACTTGACGTGCACGAGAGCGAGGACGCCTACACCATCCACGTGGAGTTGCCCGGCGTCGCCGCCGACGATGTCGAGCTGACCCTCGAGGAGAACGTCCTCACCATCGCCGGTGAGCGCTCGTTCTACGACGAGGTCGACGCTGATGACTTCCGACGCGTGGAGCGCAGCTTCGGTCGCTTCCACCGCGCCGTTCGGCTGCCCGACCGCGTGGCCGGTGACCAGGTCACCGCACGCCACGCCGACGGGTTGCTGACGATCGTGGTGCCCAAGGCCGAGGAGGCCAAGCCGCGCCGGATCGCCATCGACGGTTGACCAGCGCAGCCCCACCCCACCTCGGACGGCCCCGTGCCACACGGCGGCCGTCCGAGGCGCACGTGGCCACATCGTTGCCACGATCGTGCTCCCTCGTTCCCGACCACCCCGGATCCCGACATGACTGACGACCCGCAGACCTCCGTCGACACCGACGACCACCTGTTCGCCGATGCCCACGCATCGGGTGCTGGTCCCGTCACCAATGGTGGTGCCGCGACGTCGGCGGACTCCGTGCCTGCCGACGACGCCCAGGCCTCCCCGGACGAACTGGAGGTCGACGGTGCCGGAGGTGCCGAGGACGCCGCCCGGGACGGTGCCGGTGATGACGATGCCGACGTGGCCCCCGACGGTGACGACCCCGCCGACGGCGCTGACCAGGGCGAGCCGGACACCGAGGACGAACCGATCGACTGGGAGGCACGAGCCGCCGCCGACGGACGCAGCCGCGCGGAACTGCTGGAGGCCCTGGCCACGGCCGAGGTCGAGCGCAACGACTGGCTCGACCAACTGCGTCGCAAGCAGGCGGAGTTCGACAACTTCCGCAAGCGGATGGCTCGGGATGCGCAACGCCAGCGTGTCGTCGGCCAGGAGTCGGTGGCCCGATCGCTGCTCGACGTGCTGGACGACTTCGAGCGCACCGTGGCAGCACTGGAGACCGACGAGGCTGCCCGCAAGGGCGTCGAGCTGGTGCGAGACAAGCTGTTGCTGGCCCTGCAGGGTCAGGGAATGGTGGCCATGGACGCGGCCGGCACACCCTTCGACCCCAACCTCCACGAGGCCGTGCAACAGGTTCCCGGCGACGGTGACGCCGCCACGGTGGCCGAGGTCCTGCGTGCCGGGTGGATGATGCATGACCGCGTCCTGCGGCCTGCCATGGTGGTCGTTGCCCAGTAGTGCGCCACGGGCCGGTCGGGGAGAACCCCCGGCACGACGACGAACGGCAGCACGCCACGCAGGGCGGCACGGCGGGACAACGGGAAGGCAGCGACGATGACACCCAAACGAGAATGGCTCGACACGGACTACTACGCCGTGCTCGGGGTGTCCAGTGACGCCGACCAGGACGCCATCAAGAAGTCCTACCGCAAGCTGGCACGGGAGAATCACCCCGACGCCAACCCGGACGCTCCCGACGCCGAGTCACGATTCAAGGAGATCGGCGAGGCCTACGCCGTGCTGGGCAAGCCGGATTCGCGCAAGGAGTACGACGAACTGCGTCGACTGGGCGCAGCCGGATTCGGTGGCATGGGCGGTGGGGGCGGGTTCCCCGGTGGGTTCCAGGGTGGTGACGCCGGCGACCTGTCGGACGTGCTGCGCACCATGTTCCAGCAGGGCGGCGCCGGTGGTGGCGGTGGCTTCGGATTCCCCGGAGCCGGTGGACGCGGCACGCGACCACGCAAGGGGCGCGACTACGAGGCCGATGTCACGGTGTCCTTCCAGGACGCCCTGGCCGGCGTCCGCACGCGCCTGCGCATCAATGGCGACGGGCCCTGCGACACCTGCCACGGCAGTGGTGCCGCACCCGGCACGGCTCCCACCCGTTGCGCCACGTGCGGCGGCAACGGGCAGGTCACCGTCAACCAGGGACCGTTCTCGTTCGCCCAACCCTGCACCACCTGTGGTGGCAACGGCCAGGTCATCGAGGATCCGTGCACGACCTGCGGCGGCTCCGGGCGCGTGGTCAAGCCCCGCGAGGTGACCGTGAAGATTCCGGCCGGCGTCAAGGACGGGGCCGTGATCCGGTTGCCGGGTCGTGGCGGGCCCAGCGCCAACGGCGGTCCGGCCGGCGACGTGCTGGTCCGCGTCACGGTGGAACCAGACGCCCGGTTCGGCCGCAAGGGCGACCACGTCACCCTCACCATGCCCATCAGCTACCCCCAAGCCGTCCTGGGCGACAAGATCACCGTGCCCACCCCGCGCGGCGAGACTCGCACGATCAAGATTCCTCCCGCGACGACCTCCGGTCGGACCTTCCGCATTCGCAAGGAGGGTGCTGACAAGAGCAAGGGTCGTGGTCGTGGCGACCTGCTCGTGACCGTCGAGATCGACGTGCCCACCAAGCCGTCACGGGAACAAACCGCCCTGCTCGAGCAGTTGCAGGAACTGGAACAGACAGGAACATCATGACCACCGACCGGACGAGTCCCGCTGCGGGCACCCCCCGGGGCACTGCCACGGCCGCAACCATGGAGGCGGCCCCTGCCACGCGTGCGGGTGGGTTCGGCCAGCGTGGGCCTGACTACGACGAGCCCGTCTTCGTGATCTCGGTCGCCGCAGACCTGGCTGACATGCATCCCCAGACCCTGCGGTCCTACGAGCGCGAGGGACTCATCGAACCGGCGCGGACCTCGGGCAACACGCGTCGCTACTCCCAGCGTGACATCGATCGCCTCCGGTTCATTCGCCACCTCACCCAGGAAGAGGGTCTGAACCTGGCCGGCGTGCGGGTCGTCCTCGACCTTGGCGAGAAGCTCGAGGGGGCGCGCCAGAAGAACCGCGAACTCGAGGAGATGGTCCGCACCCTGGCCGACCAGATCCGGGGCACCGAGAACCGTCCGGCAGGCCGTCGTCACGACATCGTTCCCGTCGGTACCCGTGAGGTCGAGGTGCATCCCACGCTGCGCCGTCGTCACCCCAGGCCACGGGCCGGTGCCCGCTGACAGCGGCCACCATCCATCGAGCGTGCCTCGGTTCGTCCACATTCTGACGATCTGACCTACACTGGGAGAGCAAATCGTGGCCCTGATGGGCCAGCCATCCCGTCGAAGACCTCGACGGTGAGCGGAGTCCTTGGTGCAACGCGTCCTCCTGTTCGGCCTTGGCGGCCTGCTCCTGTTGGGGTTGGCCGGGGCTGATCTGATGGCCCGAACCGCCGAGGCGCTCGTTCCCGACGTCTCCGTGGCCGCGCTGGGCACCGACGACCACCCGGATCCGACGGCGCCGGTCGTGGCCGGCCTCGACGACGGTGACGAATCCGTGCAGGCCCAGCCGGCGGCGCTCGTGCCGCGCCAGGACGTGCTGCTGGTCGGTCTCGACTCGCGTGAGGGCCTCACAAGCGAACAGATGAGCGACATGGGCGCCGGTGACCACGGTGGGGCACTGACCGACACGATCATCTGGATGCAGTACCTGCCGGAGACCAACGAACTGCGCATGGTGTCGATCCCGCGTGACCTGGCCGTCGACACGGTCGAGTACGGCACCCAGAAGATCAACGCCCTGCATGCCCTGTACGGCGACGATGGCCCGGACGAGCTGATCACCGCCGTCGAGTCACTGGTCGGCGCCGACCTCGACCACTACGTCGAGATCAACCTTGCCGGCCTGGTGGCGCTCACGGATGCCATCGGCGGGGTCGAGATCTGCATCGACGAGGCCATCGACGACTCCAAGGTCGGCTACATCCCGGCTGGCTGCCAGGTGCTCGACGGCATCGACGCCGGCCGCTTCACCCGCGCCCGCCACGTCACTGACTCCTTCGGGGACGGCGCCCACGGTCGCAATGCCCGCCAGCAGTACTTCATCCGCCAGGCGGTCAAGCAGGTGCTGTCGGCCGGCACGCTCACCGACCCCTCGGCGCTGCGTGGCCTGGCCTCCGTGGCCTCAGACGTTGCCACCGTGGACGACGGCCTGACGCTGACGGGCATCTACGAACTGGCATCGCTGTTTCGCAGCACGTCGCCCGACGACATCGACGGGGTGAACTACCCGGTCATACGCCTACACCGGCGACGACGGGCTCTACTACGAGGACCCCAAGGACGAAGCCGCCGAGGCGGTCGCCAGCGCCCTGCGCTCGGGTGGTGAACTGCCGGAACTGGACAGCGAGGGCAACCTCGTCGAGGACCCGGTCATGGCCGGACAGGGGCTGGACGGCTCATCGTCCCCGGACGGCGAATCCTCCCGGACGGTACCGACGGCTAGGCCGGGACGGCGAACTGGCTGGATGGCCATCGCCACACGTCAAGGTGCCGGCCTTCATGCCCGTGCCAGCTCCACATGGCCGGCTGGCGATGTCGGCTCGCTCGATCCGGACTGCGATCACGTCGCCCAGGCGGATCCGCTCGCCCTCGATGCGGGCCCTGATCGGCGGGTCGGCGATCATGACCGTGCCGCCGCCCTCGTCCTCGTCGGCGTCGACCACCGTGGCCGCCATCGACTGCCCGATCCGGTGCTGCACCAGTGCAGCCTCGATGACGTCGATCACCGCTCGTTGGTAGGCGGCGGCCCGCCGCGTCGCCACCTCCATGGTGCTGGGCAGTTCGTACAACTGGTCGGTGACCCACTCGGGCACCGGGGTGTCGGTGGCCAGCGCGTGGCAGATCTCGAGACCATGCCGGTCGACCAGTCGGCGCAACGGCGCGGTCACGTGGGCGTAGTTGGCCGCGATCCCGGCGTGTTCCACGTCGGGGGGTCGCGAACCCGCGAATGCCTTGTAGCCGGCTCCGCGGAAGATGACGGTCGACTCGTCCAGGAACGCGGCATGCGTGGGCAGACTGGGGTCGAGGTCGCGGACGAGGTCAGGGAAGGCACGCCCCGCCGGCCAGTCGATGCGAAGCGCCGTCGCCGTGGCCCGGAGTTCCTGCAGCACCCGGTCGTCGGCTGGCGGCAACGTTCGCTGGATCCCCACGCGGCCCGCCCGCATCACCTGGGCTGCGGCGATCCCGGTCAGCAGTGACAGTTGGGCGTTGTCCTGTTCCACCGGCAGGGGTGCTCGCAACTCCAGGCGGTAGCCGTCGCCGGTGTCGACGACCTCCTGGTCGGCCAGCGGCAGGCTGACGCCACCACGATCCGCCTCGACTTCACGTCGGGCCTGTCCGATGAGGGGCAGCAGCCCGAGCATGTCACCGGCGGTGCGGCGATCCAGGGCTCCGGCCACCTCTTCGTAGGTGAAGCGGGCACGACTGCGCACCATTGCCCGACGCAGCCGCACCTCGCCGATGCCGCCGTGGCTGTCGAGGTCGATGTCCCACACCATGGCCGGTCGGACCACCTCGGGCAGCAGGCTGGCCGCCTGTTCGCTGAGCACGGGTGGATGCAGCGGTGACCGGGTGTCGGGGCCGTAGTGGGTCACGCCGCGCTCGAACACGCATCGATCGAGGGCGGACCGCGGCTGGACGAACGACCCCACGTCGGCGATCGCGTAGCGCACTCGGAAGCCGGCGCTGCGTCGGGACAGGTGCAGCGCCTGGTCGAGATCCATCGAGCCCGGTGGATCGATGGTGACGAAGGGGATGTCGGTGAGGTCGAGGTCGTGATGGACCTGCGAGGCCGCTGCGGTGGCGGCATCCTGCAGGGCGTCGTCCGGGAATGGGCCGGGCACGTCCAGACGGTCGCGGATGGCCACGAACACCGGGCGCAACTCCGCGGCACTTGCAGTGAGGTGGATCGGGTGACGGGGCATGGGGACCAGCCTAGAGCTGCCCGGGAGGGGCCACCCGGCCGTCCGGACGGACGCGGTGTCGACCGGATCGCTGGCTGGGCAGACGGGTCACGGTCCGTTGTGCGTAGACCTCCGACAGGCCCGCCCGGGGGGCGGTTAGGGTTGCGGCCACATGGTCGCCGTGACGCGTCCTGGCGTTGCCCCGACGAGCATGCAGCACCGATCAGCACGTGTCCCGGAAGGTCCCGACATGGCCACACCAGAATCATCCGCGCCCAGCCCTGCGACCGATGGCACCACCCCGGTCACGGCTGGCAGCGACACTGCTGCGGGGCAGGTGGCGACGATGGCTGCAACGGGCGCGGACACGCCGGGCTCGGACACGCCGGTCGCGGACGCCGCAATGGCGGACGCGTCGGATCCCGCACCGTCGGTTCCCGCGCAACGGGTCGAGGCCGAGATCAGCTGGAAGAGTGCGTGGCGCCTGGTTGCCGTGGTGGTGGCCACCCTGGCGTTGTTCTTGATGGTGGCGTCGGCGAAGACGCTGGTGTCCATGCTCGCGATCTCGTTCTTCTTCAGCCTAGCCCTTGAACCGGCCGTGCAGGCGTTGCACCGCAAGCGGTCGGGTGGCGACGTGGCGCCGCCGTCGGCGTGATCTACCTGAGCGGGGTCGTGTTCTTCTTCCTGCTCCTGTTGGTGCTGATCCCGGCGGTCGGGCAGGTGGCGACCGAGATGTCCGCCAACTTCGACCAGTGGGTGCTCAATCTCAAGGACTGGATGGAGAGCACGTTCGGGATCAGCATCCCGAGCACCGACATGGCCAACGCCGCGCCCGAGCGCGGGCGACTCGGTCGGCAACTTCGTCGGCGACCCGATGGGCACGGCGCTCGGGTTCGCATCGGCGGGCATCGGCTTCGTGTTCAACCTGGCCACCGTCGCCATGTTCACGTTCTACTTCTCCGCCGACGCGCCCGGCATCCAGCGGACGGTGCTGCGGATGTTCTCCCCTCGCGCCCAGCAGCGGATCGGGTGGACCTGGGACCAGGCCATCGTGCAGACCGGTGGCTACTTCTACTCTCGCATGTTGCTCATGGCCATCAACGGCACGGGCTTCTTCCTGACCATGGCCTTCGTCGGAGTGCCCATCGGTCTCGCGCTGGGCCTGGCGGTGTTCGCGGGGTTCGTCTCCGAGTTCATCCCCGCCGTCGGCACCTACATCGGGGGAGCCGTCCCGATCGCCCTGACGCTGGCGGTCAGCGGCGTCGCGGCTGCACTGGTCGTCCTGGCATACGTCCTGATCTATCAGCAGATCGAGAACTACTACCTGAGCCCCAAGATCAGTTCGGACACCATGTCGCTCAACGGCGGCGTGGCGTTCGGGGCCGCGCTGGCCGGTGGCGCCATCGCCGGGCCGATGGGGGCGTTCGTGGCCCTGCCCGTCGCCGCCCTGATCGCGTCGTCGTTCAGCAACTACGCCCGCAGCTACGAGGTCGTCTACGAGTCCCACATGGGCGACGAATCAGAGCACGAGTTGCTGGAGGAGGCCGCAGGCACCGAGCCCGAGCCCTCTGCTGGAGCTGACGCCACGGACGCCACTGACGCCACTGACGCCACGGACGCCACTGACGCCCACCAAGGGCTGACGCCACCGACGCCCCCCGTCATCGCCCTCGGCGCGGTGCCAGGCTCGGGCTGCGTGTCCGGGACGCAGATGCGTGCATGCTGCGCCACGCAGGTGTCCTGACACGGGCAGTGGCAGGCAACGGGATGGCATGACGTCGGGCCCTTACGATGGCCCCACTGCCAGCAGCCGGCGGATTCGCCGACCCGGAAGGAGTCCCCATGGATCTCGAACGACTGACCCGCAAGAGCCAGGAGGCCCTCCAGCGCGGCGGCGCCATCGCCCGGGACCACAAGCACCCCGAGATCGCGCCGGCCCACCTGTTGACGGCGCTGCTGGAACAGACCGATGGCATCGTGATCCCGGTGGTGTCGCGCATCGGCGTGACCCCCACGGCGCTGCGCAACGCGGTGGCTGGTGTGCTGGCCACGATCCCGGCCGCCCACGGCTCGTCCGGTGACGTCCGCCTGGCCACCAACACCATCCGCCTCCTCGACGACGCGACGGCGCGTGCCGAGCAGTTGGGCGACGACTACGTGTCCACCGAGCACCTCCTGTTGGCGATGGCAGCCGGCAGCGGTCGCCTGGCCACGGTGCTGACGGACCTCGGGGTCACCGAGGACACCGTCCTGGCCGCCATGCGCGAGGTGCGTGGCGCCCAGCGCGTCACCTCCCAGGACCCCGAGTCGACCTTCCAGGCGCTCGAGAAGTACGGGCGTGACCTGACCGCGATGGCACGCGAGGGCCGGCTGGATCCCGTCATTGGCCGGGACGACGAGATTCGCCGCATCATCCAGGTGCTGGTCCGCCGGACCAAGAACAACCCGGTGTTGATCGGGGAACCCGGGGTCGGCAAGACCGCCATCGTCGAGGGGCTGGCGCGCAGAATCGTCGAGGGTGACGTCCCCACCCTGCTCGCCGACAAGATGCTCGTCCAACTCGACCTGACCGCCATGGTGGCCGGTGCGAAGTTTCGTGGGGAGTTCGAGGAGCGGCTCAAGGCCGTGATGAAGGAGATCGAGGCCAGCCAGGGCCAGATCATCACCTTCATCGACGAGCTGCACACCATCGTCGGCGCCGGCAAGGCCGAGGGCTCGATGGATGCGGGCAACATCCTCAAGCCGATGCTGGCGCGGGGCCAGTTGCGCATGATCGGTGCCACCACCCTGGACGAGTACCGCGACATCGAGAAGGACGCGGCGCTGGAACGGCGCTTCCAGCCCGTGCGGGTCAACGAGCCGTCCGTGGTCGACACGGTCGGGATCCTGCGCGGTCTCAAGGAGCGCTACGAGGTCCACCACGGGGTCCAGGTGACCGACGACGCCCTGGTTGCCGCGGCGACGCTGTCGGACCGCTACCTCACCGAACGGTTCCTGCCCGACAAGGCCATCGACCTGTTGGACGAGGCCTCGGCACGACTGCGGATCGCGATCGACTCGATGCCACCGGAGGTCGACGAGGTCGATCGTCGCATCCGGCAGCTGGAGATCGAGCGGGTCAGCCTTGCCAAGGACGACTCGGAGTCGGCACAGGCACGGTTGGCGGACCTCGATCGGGACCTGGCCGAACTGCGCGAGGAGATGGCTGCGCTGTCGGCGCGCTGGCAGGGCGAGAAGGATGTCATCGATCGGCTCAACACCGCCAAGGGTGAGCTCGAACAGGTGCGGGAACAGACCGTCATCGCCGAGCGCGACGGTGACCTCGAGAAGGCTGCCGAGTTGCGCTACGGCCGCACCGGCCAGTTGGAATCCGAGGTGGCGGCCGCCCAGGCCGACCTCGACGCCCTGCGTGCCGAGGGCGGCACGATGCTCGAGGAGCGCGTCACCGACAACGAGATCGCCGACGTCGTGGCCAAGTGGACCGGCATCCCGGTGCGCAAGCTGTTGACCGAGGAGGCCGACAAGCTCGTCGTGCTCGAGGACCACCTCCACGAGCGCGTGATCGGGCAGAACGAGGCCGTCGAGGCCGTGGCCGACGCCGTCCGCCGGTCGCGAGCGGGCATCTCGGACCCCGACCGTCCGACTGGCTCGTTCCTGTTCCTGGGTCCGACCGGTGTGGGCAAGACGGAGTTGGCACGGGCGCTGGCCGAGTTCCTGTTCGACGACGAGCGGGCGCTGCTGCGCATCGACATGGGCGAGTACCAGGAGAAGCACACCGTCGCCCGGCTGATCGGGGCCCCGCCCGGCTACGTCGGCTACGACCAGGGTGGGCAGTTGACCGAACTGGTGCGCCGACGTCCCTACTCGGTCGTGTTGCTCGACGAGGTGGAGAAGGCCCACTCGGACGTGTTCAACGTGCTGCTGCAGTTGCTCGACGACGGTCGCCTGACCGACGGGCAGGGTCGCACCGTCGACTTCCGCAACACCGTCGTCATCATGACGTCGAACCTGGGCAGTCAGCACATCCTGGACGTCACGCTGGACCCGTCAGACCTGCGTGAGCGGGTGATGGCCGACGTGCGCGGGCACTTCAAGCCAGAGTTCCTCAACCGGATCGACGACATCGTGATCTTCGATCGGCTGAGTCGCGATGACCTCGCGTCGATCGTGGACATCCAACTCGGGCGCCTGGGTCGGCGCCTGGCAGGCCGCGATCTCGACCTGGAAGTCAGCGACAGCGCCCGGGCACACCTCGCGGACCTCGGGTACGACCCGGTCTACGGGGCCCGGCCCCTCAAGCGCGTGATCCGCACGCAGGTCGAGGACCGTCTGGCCAAGCTGATCCTGTCGGGCGGGGTGCTCGACGGCGACCGTGTCCTCATGGACCTGGATGACGACGGCGACCTGACCATGCAGGCGGTCACTCCGGTCTGACCACCCCCCGCACCGCGCTGGCGTAGCAGGGGGCGTGGATCCGGCGGTATCTGGTCGGTTTGACGCCCGGTGGCGCGAGAGTGGGGGTGGTCGTGGCCAGTGGGCGTGGATCCGGCGGTATCTGGTCGGTTTGACGCCCAGTGGTCATGGAGGTGTGTGGTTCGGCGTGGTGGGCGACCGAGGTGGTGGCTGGCCCTGGTTGAGGTGGGAGGCGGCCTGGGGCGCAGCGGGGCTGGACCGTGCAGCCATGCGGATGTCGGGCACCCGCGGACGGGTCAGGCGACGCCGCGCAGCCACAGTTGGCCGAACACGAACGCGGCTGCCAGCAGGAGCATCGCCACGGCCACCCACTGCCAGGTGATCTCGACGTCGACCAGTTCGGGCTCGCCGATGAGTTCTTCGAGTTGGCCCTGGATCTGGCTGTAGGCATCACCCAGTGCCTCGGTCGTGCCCGCGGCGTAGAAGCTGCCGCCGGTGACCTCCGAGATCGCCTCCAACTCGAAGTCGGCCACCGGCACGTCGATCAACTGGTTGGTGTAGGGATCCACGATCTGGCCGTTGGCCGTGCCGAAGGCGATCGTGAACACCGGGATCTCCTCGGCAGCGGCGGCGTCGGCCGCGTCGGCGGGCAGTTCCCCCTCGGTGGTGGCACCGTCGGACAGCAACACGATGGCGCCGGGGAATCCCGGACCGGTGTCGGTGGCGGTCAGGGCGTCCACGGCAGTCTGCAGTGCCGAGCCCACGGCAGTCGCCGGACCCAGTTCCAGTTCGTCGATGGCGGACACCACACGGCCGTGGTTGACCGTCAGTCCGACGTCGAGTGTCACCAGGCCGTTGAACGAGATCAGCCCGACCTGTACGTCGGGATCGACCTGGCCGACGAACTCGATGGCGGCGTCCTGGGCCGCCTCGAGGCGACTTGGATCGACGTCCGCGGCCTCCATGGACAGCGACGTGTCGATCACCACCATGATGCGGCCGGCAACGGTGGTGCTCACGCGCTCCTGCACGGCGGGTTGGGCCAGCGAGGCCGTGCCCAGCGCCAGGCTCGCCAGGATCAGGCCGACGACCAGCCACCGCCGCCATCCCGGCCGGGCCGGGGCCAGGTCCTCCAGCATGTCGAACCCGGTGAAGCGCACCAGGTCACGACGGCGACGGCGTTGCGCCCACACCGCCAGCACGATCAGTGGGATGAGCGCCAACAGGAGCCACAGTCGCTGTGGTGCCAGGAACGTCTCGGGAATCATCATGCGCGTCTCGGCAGTCGCAGGTGGCGGCGTTGCCGCACGTGCCGGGCGATCTCGGACAGCCAGTCCGCCCCGGTCTCGAGCACCATGTGGTCGGCGCCGGCACCCCGGATCTCGTCGGCCAGTTCCTCCTGGAACCGGGTGGCGCGCTGGTGGTAGGCCCGGCGCAGGGCGGGGGTGATGACGACCTCGCGTTCGTGACCCGTGGCCGGATCGACGAGGTTGATCAGGCCCACGTCGGGGATGTCCAGGTCGCGCTGGTCGACGATCTGGATGACCAGCACGTCGTGGCGCAGGGTGGCCTGGCCGAGGTCGTCGGGCAGTGAGCCGCCGACACGGCCGTCACCGCGCAGGTCCGACACGATCACGATCATGCCGCGGTGGTGCTGGGTGGCCAGGATCCGATGGAGTCCGTCGGTCAGGTCGCTGTGGCCCAGTCCGTCGGCCTGTGGTGGCATCAGGGCAGCCGTCAGGATGGCACGGACGTGGTCCTTGCCCGGCCGTGGGGGAAAGGGTCGGCGGTGGGGCCCGGCCAGCAGCATCGCGCCCAACCGGTTGCTGTCGCGGACGTTGAGGAAGCCGATGGTCGCGATGGCGGCGGCCGCGATCTCGGACTTGCGGTCGCGGCGGGTCCCGAAGTTCATGTTGGCGTCGAGGTCGACCAGCATCCACGTGGTGAGTTCGCGATCGGCGATCAGGTCACGGACGTGGACTTCGCTGGTGCGGGCCGTCACGTTCCAGTCGATGCGGCGGACCTCGTCGCCGGGCACGTACTGGCGGGATTCGCCCAGGTCGCTGCCGTGGCCGGGGGTGAGACCTTCGTGGGCGCCGTGCAGCAGGCTGTCCAGCTTGCGCGTGACCTGCAGTTCGAGCGTGCGGACGCGTTCGGCGACGACCTGGGGCGTCGGTCCGGACGGCCAGGCGTGCACACGGTCTGCGGTTGGGGTCACTGGGTGGCGCCGGGCGGGGGCGGCGACGCGAAGGCGTCAGCCGGCAGGTCCGGGAAGGTGGGTCCATCGCGGGGCGCCTCGTCGTTGTTGCGTGGCGTCAGCGGTTCGGCCGGCACGGTCGACAGGATCTGCGCGATGACGTGGTCGGGTGTGAGTTCGCGAGCCAGGGCCTCGTAACTGAGGATGAGGCGGTGACGCAGGATCTCGGGCGCGATGTCGAACACGTCCTGGGCGGTGGCGTGGGTGCGGCCACGCATGAGTGCCAGGGCGCGGGCGCCGCGAACCAGTCCCAGCGAGGCGCGGGGGCTGCCACCCAGTCGGATCACCGTCTCGAGGTCGGGCATGCCGTACAGCGCCGGGGTCCGGGTCGCCATGACGACGTCGACGGCATACGCCTTCACGGTCGCGTCGACGTAGACCCGGTCGGCGGCGTCCTGCAGCGCGCGTACGTGGTGGTGGCCGATGACCGTGCGCGGTGACGGGATCCGCACCGAGACACGATCGATGATGGCCAGTTCCTCCTCGCGGCTGGGGTGACCCATGACCACCTTCATCAGGAAGCGGTCGCGCTGGGCATCGGGCAGTTCGTACACGCCCTCGGACTCGATGGGGTTCTGGGTCGCGACCACGAAGAAGGGGTCGGGCACGGCGTGGGTGGTGCCGCCGATGGTCACGTGGCGTTCGCCCATGACCTCGAGCAGGGCTGACTGGACCTTGGCGGGGGCGCGGTTGATCTCGTCGGCCAGCAGCACGTTGGTGAACACGGGTCCCAGTTCGGTGTCGAAGTCCTCCGTGCTCGGCCGGTAGATCCGGGTCCCCACGATGTCCGAGGGCAACAGGTCAGGCGTGAACTGCACGCGCTTGAAGTTGCCCCCCGAGATCGTGGCCAGCGATTCGGCCGCCAGGGTCTTGGCCAGGCCGGGCACGCTCTCGAGCAGGCAGTGGCCGCGTGACAGCAGGCACACGAGCAGGCGTTCCTGCATGCGCGTCTGGCCGACAAGGACCCGACGCATCTCGACGAGGATCGACTCGATCAGGTCGGCCGGGGTGCGTGATGCGAGGTCTGCGCCGGTGCTGGATCCGTCTGCCGACCCATCGGAGTGAGCGTCCGCGGAGCGATGTGGCGCGCCCGCCGAGGAGGCGTGGGATTGTGTCATCGCTCAGGGGTCCGATCCGTGCGTCGGGCGACGATGCTTCGCCGCAACGTAGACTCTGGTCACGTCCCACGCACATTCGACAGACAGCGTATGACCATGGCCACACCCCCCGGCGACACGGTCGCCCACGACGGCATCGAGGTCCCCACTCGGGGTGCTCGGGCGTGGTCGATCGCCGGCCTTGTCGGGGCCGTGACCGCAGTCTGGTTCATCGTTCCCGGGGTCCTGGGAATGGTGTTCGGATCGATCGCCCACCTCAAGGGCGACCGCTTCGGGATGCCCGTGGCGATCCTGTCCGGAGTCACCACGATCGTCGGCATGGCGCTGCTGTTCTTCACCCGACTGGTGTAGGTCTCGTCCAGCCAGACGCACCCGTGGAACGGTCCTGCCGGATCGGTCCTGAGCGGGACGACTGAGGCGGGCCGTGAGCAGGTCTAGAGCAGGTGGCGGTTGGCGGCCCAGGCGGTCAGTTCGTGGCGGTTGGACAACTGCAACTTGCGCAGGACGTTGGACACGTGGGTCTCGACGGTCTTGATCGAGATGTGCAGTCGGCTGGCGGTCTCGCGATAGGTGTAGCCACGGGCGATGTGGCGCATGACCTCCTTCTCGCGCGGACTCAGTTGGTCCATCTCCTCGTCGACGATCTCCATGCCGTCGGGCAGGGCGCCTGCGAAGGCATCCAGCACGAACCCGGCCAGGCGTGGCGAGAACACGGCGTCACCCTCGTGGACCCGTCGGATGGCGTCGACCAGGTCGGTCGCGCCGATGGTCTTGGTGACGTAGCCCCGTGCCCCCGCCCGGATCACCCCGATGACGTCCTCGGCCGCGTCCGACACGCTCAGCGCCAGGAACCTGGTGTCGTGCAGTCCGGCGTCCCTGGCACCCACGATCACCTCGCTGCCACCGCCGCCGGGCATGTGCACGTCCAGCAGGACGACGTCGGGCTTGGTCCGCCGCAGGCCGGCGATGGCCACGTCGATGTCGCCGGCCTCCCCGACGACGTGCACCCGGGTGCCGATCTCGGTCCGCACGCCGGTGCGGAACAACTCGTGGTCGTCGACGAGGAAGACCTTGATGTGGGCAGTCATGGGGCATCCAGTTCGTGAGCAGGTGGGGTGGGGTCGTGATCGGCGGGCATGGTGTCGTGGTCACGGGCGATGTCCCGCGTGTCGTCACGGCCAGCGTCGCCGGGGGCGTCTCGGCCAGCGTCGTCGGTGTCATCTCGGCCAGCGTTGCCGGTGTCGTGGTGGATCCAGGCCTCGATCTCGGTGCCCTCGCCCGGCTGGGTCCAGACGGTGGCGCCCCCGCCGTGACGCCGCAGGCGCGCATGGATCGAGTCGCGCAGGCCGTGGCGGTCCGCCGGGACGGCCGACGGGTCGAAGCCGACGCCGCGATCGCGCACGAACGCCGAGATCCGGTCGTCCTCGACCTCGACGTAGAGACTCGCGTCCCGCACGTGGGCATGACGGGCCACGTTGGCCAGGGCCTCGCGCACGGCCGCCAGCAGCGCCATCACGTGGCGATCACTGTCGACGTCGCCGACGGTGCCAACCACCACGGCGTCCACCTCCAGTGCATGGTTGGCCTCGATCTCGGTCACCAGGTCGTCGACGGCCGCCTCGAGGTCGCGACTGGAGGCTCCCAGGTCGCGGGCGCCGTACAGCCACGCTCGCAGTTCCCGTTCCTGGGTCCGCGCCAGGGTCGTGGCGCGGCGGGGATCCTCGGTGCGCTGGATCAGGGCGAAGGTCTGCAACACCGAGTCATGGAGGTGGGCGGCGACCTCGTCGCGTGCCTGCTGGCGGGCGGTGGTGGCGCGTTCCTCCTCGAGTCGCTGCCACAGTCGCGCCAGCAACGGCGCGGCCAGCAGGGCCCCGCCGATGACGATGCCTGCCAGCGGGATGACCACTCGCCGAGGGTTGGGCACGACCGCCCAGAACGCCACGACCCCGGCGAACAGGATCAGCGCGGCGATGATGATCCGTCCGGCGGAGAGTCGGAAGATGGTGTGGCGCGGGCCCCCGGCCGTGTCAGGGCCGGCACGCATCCAGATCGTCGCCGAGACGGTGCCCGGCCACCAGTGCCGGCCACACCAGGGCATCAGAGAACCAGATGCCCATCCCGCGCAGCAGCAGTGTCAGGCCCAGCGTGATCAGGCCGACTGCCATCGTCTGGCGACCGTCGAACTCGTGGACCGGGACGACCTCCCCGGGTTCGGGGTCACGGGACATGAACCAGGCAATGCCGTAGAGGATGAGTCCTGCCCCCCCTGCGAGCGTCAGGATGACCAGCGCGATGCGCACGACGAGCGGGTCGACACCCAGGCGGCGGCCGAGCCCGGCCGTGACACCTGCGATCAACTCGTGGTCCGGGTCGCGCACGAATCCGTGTCTGCGGATGCGGTCGCGTGCAGCCGTGGGGTCCGCCGGCGGTGGCGGGGAAGGAAGGGGTGGGCTGGCCGACAAGGGCGCCACGACCGAGGGGGAGGGCTCGGCTGGGTCGGGCGGCTCGGCGCGCGGCGATGTGGGCGCAGGAGTGGAGGGCATGCCCCCATCATGGCAGACGATCGGCCCGGGCGGGTGGGGGTTGCCCCCTGCCCGGCCCTGACCCCGGCGGCCAGGCAACCCCGGTCGATTCGAGGTCGGCCCGGTCGCCGGAGGACCCAGGCCGGGATCAGGGAGGTGGGGGGGCATCCCCTGACGGTGCGGCGGGCCGTGGTGCGGCACAGTTGGGGTCACAGTGACCGACCGCCCGGAGTTCGACGTGATGGCACCTTCCGCACCGCCCCCGCCCCCGCCGCCAGGACCAACCGCCGAGCCCGACCCGCCGCCACCGCAGGCCGGCGGATCCGAACCGTCGCGGCCGCAACGACGCCTGGCACGACCCAAGGACGACCGCGTCGTCTCGGGTGTGGCAGCCGGCATCGCCAACCACTTCGGCGTTGACCCCGTGTGGGTCCGCGTGTTGTTCGTGCTCGGCACCTTCACGGCTGGCATCGGCCTCGTCCTGTACGTGGTGCTCGCCTTCGCGATGCCCCAGGTCGAACACTCCCCGGCCCCCGGTGAGGTCGCTCCCGCGTCCCAGACGGTGTTCTGGGTCGGCGCCGGTGTCGCACTGTTCCTGGCGGGCGCAACGGTCAACGTGTGGCCGCGCGGTGGCCTGCTGGTCCCCATCGCGATCGTGGCGATCGGCATCGCCCTGTGGCAGCGGCCGGCCAAGGCCAAGGACTCCGCCGTGCCCGCGGCACCCAGTGGGCCGGGAGGGACAGCACAGGATGTCGGACCGGATGGCGCGTCGGATGCCTCGTCCGGGGGTGGCGCCACGGCAGGTGCAGCGGCGGGGCCGGTCGCGGGCAATTCCGGTTCCGTCGTCCGAACCGCTGCCGGGGTCGAGGGCGGCGTTGCCCTGGCCGGGTCCGCGCCGGCGTCGGAGTACGCGCAGGCGGCTCCGGGTGCTGGCACGCCGGCATCGGCCGCCACGTCACCGTCGCCGGTCGACCCAGTGGCCTCCGAGCCGGTGTGGTGGACGCCACCGGCGCCGCGGCCGCGGCCGTCGTGGTTGGGGCCGCTGACCCTGGGCATCGCAGTCGTGGTGGCAGTCGTGCAGGCTGCCCTGGACGGTCTTGACGTCATCAACGTCACCCCGACCCAGTTCTTCGCCACTGGCCTGCTCATCCTTGGCACGGGCCTGGTCATCGGCACGCTGTGGGGTCGCGCGAAGTGGCTGGTCGCGCCGGCAGTCGTCCTGGTCGCGGGACTCCTGATCGTCGAGACGTCGGTGGACCTGGGCATCGCGATCTCGCCGAACCTGCGAACCGGCATCTACGCGACCAGCGACGTCGCCAAACTGCCCAGCGGATCCGTCGGGGACATCACCCTCGACCTGACCGAGGAACCCGTGCCGCCCACGATCGCCTTCGAGCAGGGTGCCGGCCAGTTGACCGTGGTCGTGCCCTGGGACGCCGACGTCGACCTGACTGCCACCGTCGGCGTGGGGCAGGTGGAGGTGTACGAGGTGGACGCAGTCGAGTTCGCGACGGCGGACGGCGTGTCTGCCACCGAGGACACCGGGCAGCGCCAGTCGTGGCCGCAGGAGTGGGATCGTGACACCGCCAGGATCGAGGGAGCCATCACGTACTCCCTCGAACGCGGGATCTCGGACATGTCGTTCGACGTGGTCGACGAGGCGAACGAGGTGATCGGGTTCGGATTCGTGTCGACCGATGCGCGCTCGGTGGCCGCCGGGGTCGAACTGTCGATCGAGTCGCTGGAGGTGGCAAGTCCCTGGAGCAATGGTGACACGCCGTTGGAACTCGACCTGGGGATGGGTGCGGGTGCCATCCGGATCACCCGGGGCGCCCCACCGAACAACGTGCTCGCAACGATGCTGGAGGAACGCTGATGCGACGTCATCGAATCGACCTGCTGTCCCTGGTGCTCGGGCTGCTTGCCATCGCGATGGCGGTGGCAGGCCTGACCGGCACGATCGACGCGGCGTGGTTGGACCCGACCGTCGCGGTGTCGATCGCGGCGCTCGTCGCCGTCGTCGTCGTGGTCGCCGTCGTCATCAACCTCGCCGTTCTCGCGAGGCGGACGCCGGGTGCCGGCGCCGTGGACGAGTCCGCATCGGCGCCGCAGCGCGACCCGCTGGATGGCTCGACCCGGGACCGCGAGGACGTGACCGAGCCGGTCTGAGGACGCCGGCCACCGGTGTCAGCACGCTGGTATCGTCGAGTCACGGTGTTGGCGGTCTTCGCCAACACCGGACTTGCGTCCGCAGCCACGGTTGCAGTGATCGCTCCACCTCCGCCGACGCCGTGCGTCGACCTGGGTGGCCCCGTTGATGTCGATCTCGATGTCTTCGTTGATCGAGCACCCGCGCACCAAGGACTGACACGATGCCAGCGACGATCATCGTCGGCGCCCAGTGGGGCGACGAGGGCAAGGGCAAGGCCACCGACATGCTGGCCGACACGACCGACCTGGTCGTGCGCTACCAGGGTGGCAACAACGCCGGACACACCGTCATCGTCGGCGACGACGTCTTCAAGCTCCACCTCATCCCGTCCGGGATCCTCTACCCGCACGTGACGCCGGTGATCGCCGACGGCGTGGTGATCGACCCGCGCGTGCTGCTGGAGGAACTGGACGGCCTCCAGGAGCGTGGGCTCGACCCGTTCAACCGCATCAAGGTGTCGGGCAACGCGCACCTGATCATGCCCTATCACCGCGAACTGGACATGCTGGTCGAGCGTCGCCTGGGCAAGGCCAAGCTGGGCACGACCAAGCGAGGCATCGGTCCGGCCTACGCCGACAAGGCGTCACGCGTCGGGCTGCGCTTCCAGGACCTGTTCGACGAGAAGATCTTCCGGCAGAAGCTCGAGGCCGCGCTCGAACTCAAGAACGAGATGCTGTCCAAGATCTACAACCGGTTGCCGCTGGACTTCGAGGAGATCGCGACCGAGTACCTGGGGTATGCCGAACGGCTCCGGCCGATGCAGGCCGAGACCTCCGGGCTCATCCACGACTCGCTCGAGGCGGGACGCCACATCATCATGGAGGGGGCCCAGGGCACCCTGCTGGACCTCGACCACGGGACCTATCCGTTCGTCACCTCCTCCAACCCGGTGGCCGGTGGGGCCTTGACCGGGGCGGGCCTCGGGCCGCGCCACATCGACCGGGTCATCGGCATCACCAAGGCCTACGTGACGCGCGTCGGGACCGGCCCGTTTCCCACCGAACTGTTCGACGAGGTCGGCGAACGCATGACCGACGTCGGCGGCGAGTACGGCACGACCACGGGGCGCCGCCGCCGTGTGGGCTGGTTCGACGCCGTGTTGGCGCGCTATGCCAATCGCGTCAACGGCTTCACAGACATCTTCCTGACCAAACTCGACGTGCTGAGTGAGTTCGAAACACTGAAGGTCGCCACCGGGTATCGCTACGAGGGCGAGGTCTACGAGCACTTCCCGCCGCACCAGTCGATCTTCCACCATGCCGAGCCGGTCTACGAGGACGTGCCCGGCTGGGCAGGCGACATCACCGAGATCGACGACTACGCCGACCTGCCACGGGAAGCCCGCGACTACGTCGACCTGCTCGAAGACCTCTGCAACGCCCCGATCACCTGGGTGTCGGTCGGGCCGAAGCGCAACCAGACCCTGGTCCGACGCGACGTGCCCCTGGTTCCCTGACGGCGGGTCGTCGGTGTGCTGCGGGCAGGCCTCCGTCCGCACGGCCTCGCGCAACCACCGCACAATCTGCCCCCAGTTGCTGACTCAGCCTCTTCGCCATGTCACCATTGCTGTTTGGGATCGATCCCAAACAGCCTGTGTGGACGTTTTGGCTGCTTCATGCTTCGCGACGGCAGGGTGACACCATGGCACGTTCGACACTGGGGACCGGGTTGCTGGTGGCAGCGACCATCGTTGCGTCAGTCGGCGCGACCACGGCCGCGATCGCGGTGGAGGACCCGATCCTGGTGGTCGACGACATGGAGTCGGGGGTGCCCAACGGCAACGACGGCGATGGTGTCAACGTCGGCTGGAACACCTTCCAGGACGCGGCCTCGACGGTCTCGATCGCCACGACGGACACACCACCGGCGCCGCGCCCGGATGCTGGTGCCGGCAACAGTGTCCTGCAGTTGGACGCCGACATCGAGGCATTCGCCGGCGTCACCCACTCGTTCAGCAACGCGACCACGGATGCGTGGGTGCCCCAGGACTGGAGCACCTACGCCGGCTTCGCCGTGTGGGTGTACGGGCAGGGCACGGGGACCGGGATGTTCATCGACGTGCTCGACAACCGCAACCCCGGTTCCACCGTCGACGACGCCGAACGCTGGTCGGTGGCCTTCGTCGACGACTTCACCGGGTGGCAACTCCTCGAGTGGTCGTGGGACCAGTTCGCACGCAAGAACGTCGGCAACGGCGCGCCCGACGACGGGCTCAACCTCACCGCCGTCCACGGCTGGGCGATCGGGGGCGTCACGACCTCCGGACCCGTCACCTGGTACGCCGATGACGCCCAGGTGTGGGGCACCCGACCCCTGGCGCTGGCCTTCGATCGTCCGATCTTCGACGTCGACGAGGGTTCGGGCATCGCCACCGTCACGGTCACCCTGACACGGCCGGCCGACGAGACGATCGTCGTCGACGTGGCCACCTCTGCGTCCACGGACCGCACTTCCAGCGAGGACCTGATCGCCACCCCGGACCGGGACTACACCCCGACGTCGGCGACCCTGACCTTCGAGCCGGGCGACACCAGCGCATCCTTCGACGTGGCGCTGATCGACGATGCCAAGGACGAGGTGCCCGAGACGTTCCTGGTCGAGATGACGGCGGTGCCCGACGGGTTCGACCCGGGGGCTGCCGGTCGGGCCTCGGTCAGCATCATCGACGACGACCCCACCGATCCCTTCCTGCTCGAGGACTTCGAGGGCGAGCACGCGCCCGCCCTGCTCGACACCACGGGTGCCGCCGCCATCGACGTCCGCGAGATCGCTGCCGGCGACGCCGACGCGATCCCGGGCCAGGGACAGTGGGAGCACGTGTTGGACATGGCCGGTGCCGGCACGGTCAGCCACACCTGGGCCTTTCCCCAGGACGTGACCGCAGCCGACGGCCTGGAGTTGTGGCTCGACGGCGCCGGTGACGGCAGCGAGTTGGAGGTGGTGCTGCAGGACAACCGTGCGCCCGACCCGGGGCCCGACGGCTGGGTGCCCACCTTCGCCGACGAGTTCGACGGTGCCGCTGGCGAGCTCGCCAACCCGGCCTGGTGGAACTACGAGACCGGCGGCTGGGGCTGGGGCAACCAGGAGTTGCAGTACTACACCGACTCGCCGGACAACGGCGCGCTCAACGGTGTCGGCCAACTGGTCATCACTGCCCGCGAGGTGGACGACCCCGCTGCTGCCGGACTGCCGTGCTGGTACGGCGACTGCACCCACACGTCCGCGCGGATCAACAGCGAGGGCAAGCGTGAGTTCGGCTACGGGCGATGGGAGTCGCGTGTCCTGGTGCCCGAGGGCGACGGCATCTGGCCGGCCTTCTGGTCGCTGGGCAACGACTTCCGTCGGGTCAACTGGCCCCAGACGGGCGAGATCGACGTCATGGAGTTCGTCGGGCGCCAGCCCAACTCGATCTTCGGCACGATCCACGGTCCCGGCTACTCCGGTGGCGAGTCCTTCGGGTCGGGTCCCATCGACCTGGGTGAGCCGGTGGGTGCCCAGTACCACGACTTCGCAGTGGAGTGGCAGGAGGGGCTGATCACGTGGGAGTTGGACGGGGTCACCTACCACACGGCCACGCCGACGGACGTCGCCCCCAACGAGTGGGTCTTCGACCACCCGTTCTTCCTCCTCATGAACGTGGCGCTCGGCGGCAACTTCGGCGGCCCGCTCGGCGCCAACCTCGACCTCCCCCAGGAGACGCTGTACGACTGGGTCCGGGTCAGTTCGGCGCCCGACACGGCGGAGCGCTTCGTCGCGACGGTCACTGACGACGTCGCCGGTTGGACGCAGGTGACGATCCCGTGGGCCGCGTTCTCGCGAGCGGCCGACCAGCCCGCCGGCGCGCCCGACGACGGGCTCAGCCTGGACGAGACCTGGGGCTGGGAGGTCACCCTCGCCGACGGCACGGCACGGTCGATGGACCAGTTGCGCCTGCTGGAGGCCGAATGCCAGCCCAACCCCGTCGTGACGTCGACCGAAGATGACGGTGTCGGGTCCCTGCGACGCGCGCTGGCAGCAGCCTGCGACGGTGCCACGATCACGGTTGACGCCGCCCTGGCGTCCGCCACGGTCGCGCTGGCGTCCCAACTGGTCGCCGATCGCGACGTGACCGTCGATGCCGCTGCAGCGACCGGGTTCACGATCTCGGGCGAGGACGCCCACCGGGTGTTGACCGTCGAGGCCGGGGCGACCGTGGTCCTGGATGGCCTGACCGTCACCCGCGGTGCCGGTGACTTCCGCGGCGGTGGCATCCTGAACCTGGGTGACCTCACGATCGTGGACGGCGTGGTGACCGACAACACCGAGGTCTCGGTCGGTGATGCCAACTTCGATGCCGGTGGCGGCGGGATCTGGACGGGTGAGAACGCCCGACTGGAACTGCTCCGCACCACCGTGTCCGACAACGCCACGACCAGCAAGCCGGCCGGTGGTCTGTACGGATTCTTCGGGTCCGAGTTGGTCATCGTCGATTCCACGATCAGTGGCAACGTCGGTGCAGACGTGGCCGGTGGGATCCGCAGCCTGGGTGCCACGACCGTCGTGGACTCCACCATCAGTGGGAACACGTCGACGGCCTGGAACGGCGGCGGCATCTTCGCCACCGACGGCACGGTCGACCTGGTCAACGTCAGCGTTGTCGACAACGCTGCACCTGCGGGCACCGCGGGCGGCGTCTTCGTCGCCACGTTCGGGGCACCCGTGACGGTGACCGCAACGAACACCATCGTGGCCGGCAACACGGCCGGTGGTGCCACCGACTGCGGGCTGTTCTTCGGATCTGGTGCTGCGACCAGCCTCGACTCGCTGGGTGGCAACCTGGACTCGGACGGCACCTGCGGGTTCGAGCTGTCCGGTGTCGACGCGATGCTGGGACCGCTGGCGGACAACGGTGGCCCGACGGCGACCCACCTGCCAGCTGATGACTCACCCGCTGTCGACGGCGGCGCGGTGGGATGCGACGGGTTCGACCAGCGTGGCGTCGAGCGTGCCGACGGCACGTGCGACAGCGGGTCCGTCGAGGTGTTCATCGACCCGAACGCGGACACCGACGGCGATGGCGTTCCCGACGTGCTCGAGGAGGCGGCCGGATCCGATCCCGATGACCCCGCGTCCCTCCCGCAGTGCGATGGCAGGCAATTCACCATGCTGGGCACGCTCGAGGCCGACGACCTGATCGGCACCGATGGTGACGACGTCATCCTGACACTGGATGGGGACGACACCGTGCATGCCGGTGACGGCAACGACGTGGTGTGCGGGGGCGCCGGCGACGACGACCTCGACGGACAGGACGGCAAGGACGTGCTGCTCGGCGAGGATGGCGACGACCACCTGGTCGGTGCCAATGGCCCCGACGACCTCCGCGGTGGCGCCGGCGACGACGACCTGGCTGGCGGCAACGGTCCCGACGTGCTCGTCGGCGGAGACGACACCGACCGGGCCGACGGTGGTCGCAGCCGCGACGACTGCAGTGCCGAGGCCACGACGGCATGCGAAGCCGCCCACCCGGGTGGCGGGAAGGGACGCGGCTGAGGCACGCTGGGCCCGCGACGACGGGTGACGCAACGGAGGACGCCGGCGTGACGACACGGGAAGTGGACAGGCGGCCGACCCTGAAGGATGTCGCTCGGCAGGCCGGCGTGTCCCGATCCACCACGTCGCGGGTGCTCAACGACCACCCGAGCGTGCGGCCCGAGGTGCGGGCCCGCGTGCGCAAGGTCATGCACGAGGTCGGCTATGTCCCCGATGGGGTTGCGCGCAGCCTTCGTCGGGGCCGCACCGGGATCATCGGCCTGGTGATCCCCCAGGCACCCCCGACCGTGTTCGGCGACGCCTACTTCGCAGCCCTGGTCACGGCGATCGTCCGGGCCGGCCAGGAGCGTGGTTGCACCGTGGCCACGGTGCTGGGTGACGAACTTGGGGCACCACCCGACGAACTGGTCGACCGCTTGGCCGTGGGGGGCCTGGTTGACGGGGTCGTCACGACGGCGAGCGTCGACCATGACCCGCTGCCCACCCAGTTGCGGCTGGCAGGTGTTCCCGTGGTCGTGATCGGCACGCCCGCCGACCCTGCGGTGGCGTCTGTGGACGTCGACAATGCCGCGGGCGGCAGGCTGGCCGTGGAGCACCTGGTGGCAGGTGGCCGCCGCCGCCTCGCGGTCGTGGCCGGACCGGTGACGAACGCGTCGGCGCGCAGCCGTCGCGAGGGTGCCTTCCAGGCGGCGGGCCGGATCGGTGTGAGGGTCGTGGCGGAGATCGCGGCAACCGAGTTCAGCGAGGACGGAGGCCGCGCGGCCATGGAGCAGGTGCTGCAGCGGGTACCGACCCCGACCTTCGACGGGCTCATCGCGGGGTCGGACTCGATCGCGGTCGGTGCGATGAAGGCGCTGCAGGATGCGCAGGTGGATGTGCCCGGCGACGTGGCGGTGGTCGGGTTCGACGACCTCGCGCCGTCTCGTCTCGCGTCGCCGTCGCTGACCACCGTGGCCCAGGCGATCGACGATGTCGGGTGGACCGCCATCGGACTCCTGCTCAGCGCGGTCGCGGGTGGCGACGGTGCGTCAGACTCCCCGCCTCGGCGGGATGTCCTGGACGTCCACCTGGTGGAGCGGGCATCCACAGGGGGTGTGGCCGGGTCGTGACCGGGGACTGCGTCGACTGACCCGTCATCCGTTGCCCAAACACCCACTGTGCGACGCCCGTGCTGTCTACAGTCGTGGTCGTCGGGGACTGGCGTGTCGCCAGGAGACAGCCCGGCAGTCAGCAAACCACGAGAAACCGGGGGGCCCCATGGGGAGTCACACGATGTCGAACACTCGATCCTGGTCGGCGATCTTCGCCGTCTTCGTCCTGATCGGTGCGCTGGTGGGTCCGGCGTTGCCGTCACGTGCCGAGCAGCCGGAGGTCGTCACGCTGTGCCACGTCGACGGCAGCGGGACCTTTCGAGCGCTGACCACGCCCAAGGGTGGGAGTTCGATCGCGGCGCACCTGGGGCATGGAGACGGACGGCCGGGCGACGAGGTGCCGGGCCAGCCCGGCATGTTCTTCGATGCCGACTGCTCCGGGCTGGCCGATGCCGACGGTGACGGCGTCCCCGACGACCAGGATGTCTGCCCGGGTGGCGATGACCATGCCGACGCCGATGGTGATGGCGTGCCGGACGCGTGTGACGTGTGTGCGGCGGGTGACGATGCCGCGGATGCGGACGGTGATGGGGTGCCGGATGCGTGTGACGTGTGTGCGGCGGGTGACGATGCCGCGGATGCGGACGGTGATGGGGTGCCGGATGCGTGTGACGTGTGTGCGGCGGGTGACGATGCCGCGGATGCGGACGGTGATGGGGTGCCGGATGCGTGTGACGTGTGTGCGGCGGGTGACGATGCGGCGGATGCGGACGGTGATGGGGTGCCGGATGCGTGTGACGTCTGCCCTGGTGAGGACGATGCGGTCGGATGCGAGCCCCTGGGGACCGGGGATGTCCAGGTCACTCTCAGGTGGGTGGGCAACGACGACCTCGACCTGCACGTGTTCGAGCCCAGCGGTGAGCACATCTACTTCGGCAACGAGGTCAGTTCGACCAATGGGCAACTCGACGTGGACGACGTCCCCCAATGCGACGGCAGCCCGACCGACACGCACGTCGAGAACGTGTTCTGGCCCATCGGGGACGCCCCCGATGGCACCTACGAGACCTATGTGGACGTCTTCACGACCTGTGACGGTGTCGTGGACGAGTGGACGCTGACGATCAAGGTCGACGGCGTCGTCGTCCAGGAGCACACCAGCAACGTGGACATGGGGACGGCTGCTGGCCCCACGGTCACCCCGTACAGCTTCGACAACCCCACCCCGACGCCGTAGCGAGTCAGTCGTGCTGGCGGACCAGGCACGGCTTGGGTCGGGTCGCTAGAACGCCAGGATCAGGCGTGCCATCCGCTGGGATCGTTCGTGGATGGCACGCTCGACTGCTGGTCGATCCTGCTCGCCAGCCGTGAGCAGTTGCTGGGTCGAGTCCCAGACATCCTCGCGCCAGCCCCCGATGAGGCGGCTCGAGACCCACTCGTCCATCGGGCCCAGCGCGCGGTCCAGGGTCCCCATGGCCGGCGACCATCGCGCGACGACCTGGTCCTGCACCTGGTCGACCGTGCCCGCGATCACGGTGTTGACCCTCCGGTGATCGGCCAGTCGCAGGTCCCTCATCGTCGGCGTGAGGTCGTTCCAGTCGTCGAGCACGTCGGCCAGTGCGAACACGAGATCGTGGTTGATGTGGGCATTGATGCCCAACAGGAGCACCTGCAGCGGATGCGTGCCGTCGTCGTCGCAGGCATCCAGGGCATTGCGCCATGCGTCGGGACACGCCCCGCCCGTTCGGTGGCCGTCGCAGGCGACGAAGTAGTAGCCGGCGAACCCGTCCAGCAACCGAACGACCCAGTCGCCGTCGCCGAACTCGTTGGCTTCGACCGCCTGCCCCATCCGGGTGGTCATGTGGCCGTAGGCATCCGCGAAGATGGCGCGCCGATCACCCGCGGTCTCCCACTCGCCCACCATGGCCGCAAGTCGACTGGCGACCGATCCGGGGGTGGTGAGGTCGACGGGCGCGGGCGTCGGGAGGTCGACGGGCGCGGGCGTCGCAGGCTCGGGTCCGGCCGTGTCTCGGTCCGACGTGCTGGTCCCGGTGTGGCGACCGGTGAGCTCACCCATTGTCATCGATCCAGCCGTCCATGCGTTCCTGCATCTGTTGGTCCGACAACTGCTCGACCTGTTGGCCCAGCCCCCACGTGTGGCCGAAGGGATCACGGACTCGTCCCGCACGATCCCCGTAGAACTGGTCCTCGAGCGGGAACACGACCTCGGCGCCGGCATCCAGGGCCTGTTGCCACAGCGCCTCGACGTCATCGGTGTAGATGAACAACGTGGCGGTCGAGGCCCCGCCAAGGCTCGACGGGGACTTCGTCGGAGAGTCGGGCCACTCGTCACCCAGCATGATCCGACTGCCCTCGATCTCGATTTCTGCATGCGCCACGAGCCCGTCGGGCATCTCCATGCGTTGGGTCTCGACTGCGCCGAACGCGGCGACGTAGAAGTCGATGGCCTCGGCGCACGGTGTCACCGTCAACGAGGCCAACACGCCAGTCTGGGATCCTGCTTCGTGTCCGTTGTCAGCCATGACGTGCTCCCTGTTCGACGGGTCGGAGTGCCACGCCCGGGAACGGGGTGGCCGCGAGACCGGGCGTGTCAGGCCGGGTCGCGCGTCTGGGGCCACCATAGATCCCGATCCGTGTCGGGGCCACGGCATCACCGCCAGCGGTGGGGCAGACCGGCCGGAGGCAACCGACCGGGGTGCCTAGGCTGGGCGGTGACCACCGCTCGACGACATGGACAGGGTGAACGGCATGGGCCGACGCGTGCTGGTGTTGGGAGGCGGCGGTCGTGAGCATGCGCTGGCGCGGCGCCTGGTGTCCTCGGCGTCCGTCGACGCGATCGAGTCGGCTCCGGGCAATCCCGGGACGGCCGCACTGGGACCCACCCACGCGATCGATCCCACCGATGGTGATGTCGTGGCGACGGTGGCCGTCGACCGTGGGATCGACCTGGTCGTGGTCGGCCCAGAGGCGCCGCTGGTTGCCGGGGTCGCGGACACGCTCCGGGAGCGGGACATCGCCGTGTTCGGTCCCTCCGCCGCCGCCGCTCGACTGGAGGGCTCGAAGTCCTTCGCACGCCAGATCATGGCCGAGGCCGGTGCGCCGTCGGCCGGCTACGTCGCCACGTCCAACCGGGCCGAGGCCCATGCCGCCCTCGACCGGTTCGGGGGGCCGTACGTGGTGAAGGCCGATGGCCTGGCCGCGGGCAAGGGCGTGCGCATCTGCCAGGACCTCGCCGCAGCACGGGAAGCGGTCGATGATGCCCTGGTCAAGCGCGTCTTCGGTGATGCCGGTGCGAACCTGGTGATCGAGGAGTTCCTCGACGGCCCGGAGCGGTCGGTGTTCGGCGTGTGTGACGGCACCGACGTCGTCCTGTTGTCACCGGCCCAGGACTACAAACGGGCAACCGACGGCGACGACGGCCCCAACACCGGTGGCATGGGCGCATACAGCCCGGTGCCGGGGTTCGACGTCGACGACCGTGGCGTGCGTGACCTGGTCGACAGCGTGTTCCGACCCGTCCTGGGCGTGATGGCCGAGCGTGGCACGCCCTTCCGCGGCCTGCTGTACGCGGGGCTCGCGGCCACTGACGACGGCCCCCGCCTGATCGAGTTCAACGCCCGTTTCGGCGACCCCGAGACGCAGGTCATCCTGCCCCGGCTGGCGTCCGACCTGGGCGACCTGCTGTGGGCCTCGGCGGTGGGCTCGATGGCGGACGTCCCCGTGGCGTGGCGTGACGACGCCTGCGTGACGATCGTGTTGGCGTCGGGTGGCTATCCGGGCTCCTACGTCACCGGTCGCCCGATCCGGGGGTTGGACGTCATCGAGGGTGGCCACCCCGATGCCCACGTGATCCATGCCGGGACCAGCCGGAGCGAGGACGGCACCGTGGTCACGGCAGGTGGGCGTGTCCTCAACGTGGTGGGGCGCGGCAGCGACGTCGCGGCTGCCCGCCGGGCTGCCACCGCGGCGGCCGACGAGATCATCTTCGACGGCCTGCATCGTCGGTCCGACATCGCAGCGGGCATCTGACCCGTGCTCCGGCGCGTGGTCGTGCGGGGGAGTTCGGGCAGCGGGAAGACGACGTTCGCAGCAGCGCTGGCTGCCACCCTCGGCGCGCCCCACGTCGAACTGGATGCGCTGTACCACCTGGCGGACTGGACACCACGTCCCGATGCCGACCTGCGGCAGGTGGTGGCGACGGCCACGTCGGGCGATCGTTGGGTGGTCGACGGCAACTACGCCGTCGTGCAGGACGACCTGGTGGCGAAGGCCGACGCGGTGGTGTGGCTCGATCTCCCGCGATCGGTGGTGATGCGTCGAGTGCTGTGGCGAACGCTGTCACGCGGCCTGTTGCGCCAGGAACTGTGGAACGGCAACCGGGAGTCGCTCACGAGCCTGCTGCGTCGCGATCCCGAGGACAACATCGTGGCCTGGGCCTGGACGACCTGGGAGCGACGCCATGCCGAGGCCGTGGCTGCGTCGTCTGGGTCGGTGCCCGATCACGTGACGGTCATCCGCCTCACCTCGCCGTCCGGGGTCGCCACGTTCCTCGCCGCCGTGTCACCCGAGGCACCCTGACACGGCACCGCAGTCGTCGCTCCACCCGCCCGGGCTCGTATCGTCAGGTGCTGGTCCAACGGGCGAGCTGCCGGGACTGCACGATCAGCGTGCCGGCCACATCACGAACCAGTGCGTCCTCTTCCAGGAAGCCGTCCTGCACGTGGTGCGTGGTCGCCTCGATCGACAGCGGCCCGGGTCGGGGCCGCGCGCGAACGTGCGCCGTCAGCTCGATGGTGGGCACCCACCCCTGCGAACCGAGCGCGTTCCATGCCGCGGGTGGCGTGATGTCGCAGGCCACGAGCGCGGTGAGTTGGTCCGTCACGTTCGTGTCCATGGCGCCACGCAAGTGGGCCTGGTCGGCGCGGTGCCCCAACGCGAAGCCAACCACCTCCGTGTCCAGCCGCAGACCGAACTGCTCGGCCACGCGGGGTGCGGTGAACGGCAGGTCGGGGTGACCGGCCTCCGGGCTGAGCCGGGCGCTGGCAGGTGACCACGCGACGCTGGTCGGTCCAGGTGGGCCCGGTCATCTGGTCGCGGTCACCCACCGAGGCAAGGGCCGTGGCAACCGACTCGCCGTGCTGCATCGCGGTGGCGTGCCACGAGGTGAAGCGGCGACTGCCACCGACGGGAACCAGTCGGATGTCCAGCGGCCCGGGCGTGATCTTGCGCATGAAGTGAACCGTGATCGAGAACAGGTCGGGCGACTGTGACGCCGACAGGAAGGCCCGGCCGAACAACGCCGCGACGTAGCCGCCGAGCGGGATGCCGAAGACGTCGAAGTCGTCGTGCACCGTCGCGTGTGCGACATCCCCGTCGAGTTCCATCTCGAGGGCCTCCGCCAGCGGTGTCCGAATCGTCGTTGCGGCCATGGGATGCTCCATGTGGTCGGGGCTTGTGACGGTGTAATATTACAGTGTCATAGAAGCTACACTCACGGCGCGACGTCGTCAACACCGGTGCGGTCGCACCACGGTCGGCCGGTGGTGACGTCGAGCATGCCCAGGAGACACGAGCGGGAGCAGCACGTGGGAACGGTCACGCGCGACGACGTCGTCGATGCCGCACTGGCGGCCCTGCGGCGAGGCGGCCCGGACGGGCTGTCGATGCGGCGACTGGCCGATGACCTGGGGGTGAGCTACCAGGTGGTCTACTCGCGAATCGGTGGCAAGTCCGAGGTCGTCCGTGCGGTCCACGATGCCGGGTTCACCGAGGTTCGGAACCGGGTGGCCGCGCTGCCCGAGCGACCGGGCACGACGGCAAGGATCCATGCGGTCGCACGGTCCTACCTCGACTTCGCACTTGCCGAGCCGATGTGGTTCTCGGTGATGTTCGCCACGCCCGTGCCCGAATTCGTGCGCGATGATGCCGCTCGTGCAGTCGAGTTGGACGCGTTCAAGGGGTGCTGGGTCGCAGGCGTGCGAGCATGGCTGGACCCGCAGGACGCCACGCGGGCGCACGACGGTGCGTCGGTGCGACTTGCATGGAGTCTGTGGACGGCAGTGCACGGGATCACCGTCGTCCACCTGGCCGGGCACGCCTCGCCGTCGGGCGATCCGGCGATCGAGGTGGACCGCATGGTCAGCCACATCCTGGGCGACCCCGGCAGTGCAGGCGTCGCCTGAACCCCGGCCGGTCAGGCCGACAGGGTGGCCAGGTCGAACACGATGCTGACGGCCAGGAGGGTCACGACCACGCCGATGAACACGGTGTAGGCCCAGCGGTAGGTCCAGTTGGCCTGCCACACGCGACGCAGGCTCCGGATCGCCAACCACGTCGCCACCACGGACAGGGTGAGGTCGAGCGGGGTGGCGACCACGTCGGCCCAGGCCGCCAGCGGCAACAGGATGGGAACCAGGACATAGGCGATGATGCAACGAACGGCCGAGAGCACCAGCGATCCCTGCAGGTCCACCAGGGCTCGTGGCTCGGCGTCGCGCAGGCCGAGCACCCGCCGGGCCAGCTGGTCCATGGGACCACCATCGCCAGCACTTCGAGACCGACCGGTACCCCGAGATCGACTGGTGGCCCGAGACTCGCCGTCGCCTCGCGACTTGCCGGCGCCCCGAGACCGATCGGCGCCCCCAGACTGAGCGGCGCGCCGGGATCGGGCTGACGGCGCGTCCTGCGAGGTCGTAGACGTGATGTGGGCGGGTGGCCGCTGCCCCGACATGTCGTCACGCGGGCTGGCATCGGGCGTCGGCGGCTGGTCCTCGGTCGGCGCACTTGCCCGTGTCGGCATCTCGGCAGCACCTGACGGTCGGGGAACGAGCGTCCGAGTGTATGGCGTGGCCGTGGCTGGCCCGGTGCGCAGGACGGGTCACATCCGGGCGGTCGCGTGGGTTCCCCGTGAACGGCTGGATGGGCGGTCACGACGACGCACGCCCGTGAACGGCTGAGACGCGCCACCACCCAGGCTGCGGGCACCAGATCGGGCCCATCGCCTCGGGTGATGACGCGTCACAACTTTGCACTGCCCCGGGGTGCACTCCCCGCGCAAACCTTCGAACTGCTGCGTCGTTGCCGTTGCAATCCCGGATTGGGATTCTAGCCACACGGTCCGGATGTCGATGCCGAATCGTCCGAATCGTGAGGAGATGCTCATGCATCCAGTGGTCAGCGTTCCGGCCGTGACGCCGCCACGGCACCGCCGATCACCAGGACCACGCCCGCCAACGCCGCGGGCGCCACCCGGTCGCCAAGGACAGCCATCCCCAGACCGACCGCCACGACCGGGATGATGTAGGTCACGAACGATGCACGGGATCCGCCCACTCGCCCACTCAGCTGGGCCATCATGACGAAGGCCAGCCCGGTGCCCAGCACACCAAGCGTGACAGTTGCCAGCACCGGGATGACTTCGAAGGTGCTCGACCCCAGCCCCCACAGCCCGAAGGGCGTCGTGCCCAGCGCGGAGACGACCAGCGTGCGTCGTGCGACCGGCACGGCGCCGTAGCGCTGCTGGAGTGGCCCCAACAGGTGCACCGACCAGCCGTAGAGGATGGTCGCGACCAGGACCATGCCGATGCCGAGCAACGCCGAGTCGCCGCCCGCGGCCGTGCTGCTCACGCTGACCAGCACCATCCCGGCAAACCCCACGACCAGCCCGATCCGCTGGGTTCCCCGCGACGGGCGTGCGAACCAGATCGTCCCGATCAACGCGGCCCAGATGGGCGTGGCACCGTTGAGGATGCCCGCAACCGCGGAGTTGATGTGCTGCTCGGCGATGGGGAAGAGGGTGAAGGGGATCACGACCCAGATCGCTGCGAGCAACACCATCCGGCGGGCGTCGGCGGGTGCGAACGTGACCGGGTGCCCGCGCACGAGCAGGAGTGCTGCGGCGCCAGTGGCCACCCGCAGCCAGGTGATCACGCCGGGGTGCAGGGACTCCAGGCCCACTGCCATCAGCAGGAACGACGAGCCCCAGATGATGCTGAGGCCCAGCAACAGTGCCCAGTCAAGTGCCTCGAATGCATCGCGATCGGACCGAGGCGTGGGGGTGGCGACGGCGGGGGAGCCGGGTGAGGCCGTCATGTCGTGACCTTGCAGGCGCGGCGTCGACATGGTCGTCGCGCAATGGTGAGGTGAGTGATGCGGGGAGCCGCCCTGCGGGGGGACCCAGTGTGCCGACGCGGGAGCGGTCCGTCGTGTGAGGTTTGGTGGCGCGGATGTGGTGCCACGACGTCCTTTGCCGACGCCTATCCTGCCGTGGTCCGCGACCAGTGAGGAACGACGTGACCGCCACCGTCGGCATCGTGATGGGTTCGACCACCGACCTTCCGGTGATGGAGAAGGCCGCTCGCCAACTCGAGGAGTTCGGCATCCCGTACACACTCGACGTGATGTCGGCGCACCGCAATCCCGCCAAGGTGTCCGCGTGGGCCTCGTCGGCAGCCGACGATGGCTACCAGGTCCTGATCGCCGGGGCAGGGCGTGCCGCGCACCTGCCGGGCGTGGTGGCGGCCCACACGGCGCTGCCGGTCATCGGTGTGCCCTGCCTGTCCGACCACCTCGGCGGCGCCGACGCGTTGTACTCGATCGTCCAGATGCCGCCGGGTGTCCCGGTCGCGACAGTCGGCATCGACAATGCCAAGAACGCGGCGATCCTGGCGGCGCAGATCATCGCACTGTCGGACGCCGACGTGGCCCGCGCACTGGGCGAGTTCCGCGATGCCCAGTCCACCAAGGGCATGGAGCACCGTGAGTGGCGCCCCGACGGCGACGGACGCACGGGCTTCGGGTTCCAGCCCTGACCCCTGATCGGTCGACTCGACCACGCAGCACGGTGCAGCCCATCGTGTGCGCCCAACGCATGCATACTGCGCGCAGAATCCTTCGCGCCATATTGTCCGACTGTCTGCACACCGACATCGGTGTCCACCAACACGCGTGCGATCCACGTTGATGGCTGGGTGCCGTTTTTCCCCCACGGAGGATCCATGTACAGGAAGAGAATTTCGGCGCTCGCCGTCCTGGCGCTCGCCGGATCGATGGTCGTCACCACGACCGCATCGGCGGCACCGCCGGTGGAATCCGAGCCCGGCCACCGCAGTGACAACCTCACGCACCCGCTGGCCGAGCAACAGCAGGAACTGCGCCAGAAGGCCCAGGAGGCCGTGCTGGCCGGCAAGATCGACGGCGGCCCGGTCGCCGAGGTCGCCAAGGGCCAGTTCGTTGAACTGGAGCGCGAGGGGGAGGAGTCGATCCTCACCGTCATGGGCGAGTTCGCCGACCTGCCGCACAACTCCATTCCCGAGCCCGACCGCTCCGTCGACAACTCCACCATCTGGGAGCCGGACTTCAGCGAGGAGTACTTCGAGGACCTCCTGTTCGCCGAGAACAGTGACGATCCCTCGATGCGTGACTTCTATCTCGAGCTGTCGTCGAACCGCTACACGGTCAACGGCGACGTCACGGACTGGGTCGCCGTGTCCGGCAACGCAGCCGACTACGGCACCGAGATCAACGACGCCGGGGACGCCTGCGGCAACTGCACCAATCGCGTCTGGCCCTTCATAGCCGAGACCGTCGACAACACCTGGACCGAACTGGTCGCCGAGATGGGTGAGGACGCCGCGCGTGACCACCTCGCAACGTTCGACGTGTGGGACCGCTACGACTACAACGGCAACGGCAACTTCAATGAGCCCGACGGCTACATCGACCACTTCCAGGCAGTCCACTCCGGCACGGGTGCCGAGACCGGCAACCCGACCGCGATCTGGTCGCACCGTTGGTACATCCAGCTCAATCCCATCGGCGCTGACGGTCCTGACGGCTATGCCCCCTACGGCGGGTATCCCTTGGGTGACTCCGGCCTGTGGATCGGCGACTACACCGTCGAGCCCGAGAACGGTGGCGTCGGCGTGTTCGCCCACGAGTACGCCCACGACCTCGGCCTGCCCGACCTCTACGACACCGGCGGTGGCGAGAACGGCACCGGCTTCTGGACCTTGATGTCGTCGGGTTCCTACGGCAACGACGGCACCGTGGACATCGGCACGCAGCCGATCCACATGGGTGCCTGGGAGAAGTTCCAGCTCGGGTGGTTGGACTACGAGGTTTCGTTCGCCGGCGAGAAGTCGACGCACAAGCTCGGCCCCGCGTCCGCGACGACCAAGCAGGCACAGGCACTGTTCACCGTGCTGCCCGACAAGCAGGTCGCCGAGGAGATCGGCACACCCTACGAGGGTGACACCTTCCTGTACTCCGGGCAGGGCAACGACCTCGACAACGTTGCATACGTCGAGGCGAACCTCACGGGGACCTCGCAGTTGACCGCCCAGGTCGACTACGACATCGAGCTCGACTGGGACTACGCCTACGTGGTGGTCTCGACCGACGGCGGCGCCACCTGGATCTCCGTGCCCACTGACCATTCCGACAACAACGGCAACCCCAACGGCCAGGACTTCGGATACGGGATCTCCGGTGACACTGCCGGCTGGGAACCGCTGACCGCTGACCTGTCCGGCTACACGGGTGACGCGCTCGTCGGGTTCCGCTACTGGACCGACGTTGCTGCCATCGAACCTGGCTTCTCGGCAGACGCCGTGGCCATCGACGGCACGCCGATCGCCGTGGATGACTTCACCCTTGACGGCTTCCGGGTCACGTCCGGTCTCGAGGAAGCGGCCTATGCGCAGTACTACGTGTCGGAGTTCCGCAACTACCGCGGCTACGACGACGCGCTGCGCACGGGTCCGTACAACTTCGGATTCCTGGACAACCCGGAGCTCGGGGACTACGTCGAGCACTTCTCCTACCAGGACGGTCTGCTGATCAGCCTGTGGGACACCTCGCAGAACAACAACAACACCTCGTCGCACCCCGGCAAGGGCCTGATCCTGCCGATCGATGCGCACCCGGAGGCAATGGTTCGCGCCGACGGCGGGTACTGGCGTCCGCGTGTGCAGTCCTACGACGCGACGTTCGGCAAGGATGCGACCGACGCGCTGACCCTGCACTGGTTCAGCCAGCCGTCGGAGCACGCCAGCCAGCCCGGCGTGTCCGTGTTCGATGACAACAACCAGTACTACAACCCGGCAATCCCGGGCCACGGTGTCATCAACCCCAACACCGACACCCAGATCCACGTGAAGTCCGTGTCCGCACAGGGCAACTTCATGCAGGTCCAGGTTCGTTGACCGCCCGGCACCATCATGCATCATCCCCCGTGGGGCCCGACGTCATCGTCGGGCCCCACGGGCCGTTGGCGACCCCCTCGAGGGAGGGCGGCGCAGGTGGCGTTGCGGTCCGTCAGCCGTTCCGGGTGGACGGCTGGACGTCACGTGCCACACGTGACCCGGCTGGATCGTGCGTGCCAGTCGTGCGCAGGATCCACAACCCGGCGACGACGTACCAGGCGTCGGCGATCGTGTTGTACGTGCGTTGGACCAGTCCGCCGCTGTCGAAGGTGGCGGTGAGCCCGAGGGTGAACACCACGGCGGCAGTCAGGCCGAACGCCCACGACAGCCGCGCCAGCACGGGATCGTGCGTGCGGACCCGCCACGCCACGACCAGCGGCGTGGCGATCAGGGCGATGTAGCCCAGGCCTGCCAGCAGGGTGTGGGCACTGTCGATCGGGGTGGTGCCGAACCCGGGACAGCCCGCCGTGCAGGGTGCCGCCGCGATCAGCATCGTGGCGCCGCCCGCCACGGCCGACGTCCACACGACCGCCCGCCCCGTGCCGGGCGCGAGTCGGTCGACCGCCGGCCCGAAGGCCACGAGCAGCATGCCAGTCGCCACCAGTGCCACGCTCATCAGCACCCGGGTGATCGTGGGCGCCCCGATCGCGAACGTCTCGCTGATGGCCTGGGTCGTCGGGTCGTAGCCGTCGATCAGCAACCCGGACACCAGCCACGACGCCACGTAGGCCGACACCCCCAGGACCGTGGCCCCCAGGATGCGTCGAGCCCAGGTGTCCGCGCGGGACGTGGTGGGGGAGGCGGTCGCAACAGGGGGCACCGGCAGGCCTTCGTCAGCGGTGGCACGGCGCGCGTGCCAGCCCGGCTGAGGGTAACGACGGGCCGGTTGGTGACCGACTGGGACCCGGCAGTACGATTGCGGGTCATCGTCCCCGTCATCGACAAGGTCTGCCACGTGTCCGAACTCGAAGGCCTCACCCTCATCCGATCCGGCAAGGTCCGCGACATCTACGACGGCCCCGACGGTCGACTGCTGCTGGTCGCCTCGGACCGGGTGTCCACCTACGACGTGATCCATCCCACCGCGATTCCCGACAAGGGCCGCGTGCTGACAGGGGTGTCGTCGTTCTGGTTCGACCACCTTGGCGACGTCGTGCCCAACCACCTGGTGTCCACCGACGTGGCCGACTTCGGGCCGGCCGCACAGCCCCACGCCGACCATCTCGCCGGTCGCACCATGCTGGTCGAGCGCCTCGAGATCGTCCCGTTCGAATGCGTCGTGCGTGGCTACCTGGTGGGGTCGGGCTGGAAGGAGTACCAGGCCGACGGCACGGTCTGTGGCATCGAACTGCCCGCGGGCCTGGTCGAGGCCGACCGCCTGCCGGAGCCCATCTTCACGCCGGCCACCAAGGCCGAGCAGGGCGATCACGACATCAACGTCAGCTACGAGTACATGGCCGATGCCATCGGCGACGACCTTGCCGGCCGCCTGCGTGACGTCTCCCTGGAGTTGTACGCCCGTGGCGCGGCACTGGCAGCCGAGCGCGGCATCATCCTGGCCGACACCAAGTTCGAGTTCGGGCGCCGTGACCCGTCCAACGGCGGGGAGGTGGTGCTGGCCGACGAGGTGCTGACGCCGGACTCCTCGCGCTACTGGCCGGCCGACGAATGGGCCCCCGGCGCGACGCCACCCAGTTTCGACAAGCAGTTCGTGCGCGACTACGCCACGTCGACCGGGTGGGACAAGACACCGCCGGCGCCGGCCCTGCCCGATGACGTGGTGGCCGCCACGCGCGACAAGTACTTCGAGGCATTCGAGCGCATCACCGGGCAGCCCTTCACCACGTGGGCGGCCTGAACGTGGCCCGGGCCACGTCATGACCGACGCTGCCGAGGTCGCCGCCGGGCGGGTGTGCTATCGCCACCCCGATCGTCCGGCCCCGTTGTCGTGCACCCGGTGCGGTCGACCGATCTGCCTCGATGACGCGATCGATGCACCCGTGGGGTTCCTGTGCCCGGAGGATGCCCAGACCCCGAAACGGCAGCAGCAGGCGGCACGATCCGTGGCTCGCATGGACCGGCCGTTGGTCACCTCGTGGCTCCTCGGGCTGATCGTCGCCGCCTACATCGGCCAGCAGGTCGGGCTGGTGAGCATCCGGGAGTTCGCGCTGTTCGGACCCGCCGTGGCAGCCGGGGAGTGGTACCGGGTCCTGACCAGTGGGTTCCTGCACGCCAACCTGTTGCACATCGGGTTCAACGGCTACCTGCTCTACCAACTCGGCCGCATGCTCGAGTTCCCGCTGGGCTCGTCGCGGTTGCTCGCGGTCTACCTCGCCGGGCTGTTCGGGGGCTCGGCCGGGGCGTTGCTGTTGTCCTACGACGCGGTCACCATCGGTGCCTCGGGTGCCGTCTTCGGCCTGATGGGGGCCGCGATGGTTGGCCTTCGGCGCGTGGGCGTGAATCCCTGGACCAGCCAGATCGGGGCGCTGGTGCTCCTCAACCTGGTGTTCACGTTCGTCATCTCCAATGTCTCCGTGGGTGGCCACCTGGGTGGCCTGCTGGCTGGCGCCGCGGCCGGTTGGGTGGCGTTCCGGGTCGAGCGAGGAGATCCCAACGGGCACCTGGCATGGCTGGTGACCGCGGCGATGCTGGTGCTGTCGATCGGCATCGGCATCGGTGGGTGGGGGCTCGGGCTGGGCCTGTAGGCATCGCGGGACACCCCAACCGGCAGCTGCACCGGCGCCGTTCGGTGGTGCCGGGCCGGGCGGTCTGCACCGGGGGTGGACCACTGGCAGCGCGCGTCCGTAGGCTGGCCTCGGCCGCAACTCGAGGATCCGCCATGCATGCTTCATCCGCGCCCACTGCCGAACCGACCGTCGCACCCGCCAAGCCGGGCACGGTCACCGAGACGGTCACGCGCCCGGAACTCGACGATGGCGACCACGATCGCTTCGCGCACTACGTCGACAAGTCGAAGTTGACCGCTGCGTACGTCGAGGGGACGCCGGTGCGGGCGCTGTGCGGCAAGGTGTGGGTGCCGACTCGCAACCCCGACCGCTACCCGGTGTGCCCGACCTGCCAGGAGATCGTCGACGCGCTCTTCGGATCCGATGACGACGGCCAGGACGGCAGCGACGACGAGTGACCCGTCCGGCGGGGCTCACGGACGGCGGCGGTCGTTGTCCAATGGGGTGGGGGTGTCGGGGACAGGTGCGCGCCCATGACCTACGGTGGCGTAACCAGCCGCGGAAGATTGTGCATGACCACCGAACTCGACCTGCTCAATGAACTGGAGCCGGAGGCCGAACGTCTCCTCAACCGACACCTGAGAGTCACCGAGGAGTGGTTCCCGCACGACTATGTGCCGTACTCGGTCGGTCGTGACTTCGACAAGGAGCCGTGGACGCCGGACCAGGCTCGCCTGTCCGGCGTCGCCCGCACGGCGTTCTACGTCAACCTCATGACCGAGGACAACCTCCCCAGCTATCACCGCGAGATCCATCGCATGTTCGCCAAGAAGGACTCAGCCTGGACGAACTGGGTGCATCGCTGGACGGCCGAGGAAGGCCGTCACTCGATCGTTCTGCGCGACTACCTCGTCGTCACGCGCAACAGCGACCCGGTTGAACTGGAGCGGGGCCGGATGGCCGTGATGGAACAGGGCTACGACCACCATGCTCGCGACACCCTGCATGGCATGGTGTACGTGTCGTTCCAGGAACTGGCCACGCGCATCTCCCATCGCAACACCGGCAAGTACAGCCAGGATCCGGTGGCCGATCGGATCATGGCCCGAATCGCCGCGGACGAGAACCTGCACATGGTCTTCTACCGCGACATGGTCACCGCCGCGATGGAGGTCGACCCGTCCGCCACGGTGATGGCCATCGTCGACGAGGTGCTGAACTTCGAGATGCCGGGTGCCGGCATGCCCGGGTTCAGTCGCAAGTCCCTGGAGATCGCCGACGCACAGATCTACGACCTGCGCGGGCATGTCGACGACGTCGTCTGGCCGTTGTTGCGCAAGTGGAAGGTCTTCCACGTCGAGGGCCTCGACGACGCGGCCGAGCAACGTCGAACCCAGTTGGCCACGGCCCTCGCGGAGATGGACACGCAGGCCACCACGCAGCGTGAGAAGTTCGCGCGGCGGCGTGAGCGCCTCGCGCGGCGGGATGCCAACGCCACCGCCAACGCCTGAGCGCACGCCCCGATCGCCTGCTGAGCCCAGCGGCCGAGCACGGGGCGCACGCCCGCAACGGCCGCGCAACCCCGGGGTGCGGGCCATCGTCGGACCGGGTGCCCGGGCCGGCTGGGAGCGTGCAGCGAGCCCGCAGGTGCTGTCAGCGCAGGTTTGCCGGCGCACCAATCCGGAGGTCGGCGACCGCCGAACTCCATGAGAACCCTCACACGAACCCGAGGCACGCGCACCGCTCGGGAACATTTTCACCAAGTCGAACGTTTGAGCAGGTACGCAGGAAGGCCACGTGCATGTCAGTCACCCATTATGTCCACCCGATCCACGGCATCTGCCGCAAGATCGGTACGCAGGTACGCGACTTCGGAGACGAATCGCGCACCTACGTCGAGTTGCGCGTCGACGCGTCGCCGTCGGGCCGTCCAGCCCTGTCGGTGCTGCTGCCCGAGGAGGAAATCCTCGAGCACGTCCGCGAAACCGTCGAGCCAGCCGTCGCCAAGGCCGCAATGGCTGCCATCCAGGACGGTGAGGATTCACCGATCGTGACCGCCGGTTCCTGGCGGTCGCGGGTTGCGCGCAGCGAAGCCGCCATCAACGAGGGCGACCTCGCCAAGCTCGCCCGGGTGTATCGCGACCTCGAACTGCGCCACGCCGAGCGCGGCCTGTCCAACACCGAACGCCAGACCGCCGACAAGATCCACGACCTGATCGTGGGCGAGTTGGTCGGCGCCTTCGGGTGGGACGTCGACCGCGCCGTCTCCGAGGTGGCATCCCGCCTCGGTCCGGTGCAACTCCAGGCCGCCTGACCGCGACCACGACACACGACACCCCGCCGATGCACGGCGGGGTGTCCTCGTGTGTGCGGGTTCCGGATCTCGAGCATCCGGATCGTGAGGATCGGGATCCGAGGAATCGGGGGTACCGTGCGCTCGGCCGACGCGGAAACGCCCACAGACGTCGTCGTGCAAAATTCTCCCTCCACTTCTCCCCGTCAGGTTCGTGCATGCAGGCCCGTGGCCGCTTCTCCCCCCACCCTCGCGGTTTCGGATTCGTCGACTTCGACGAACCACAGACCCTGACCGACGACGACGGCGCGTCGGTCACGACCGACTCCGGGTTCGTTCCTCCTGACCTGGCCAGCGGGTGGATCGCGGACGACCGGGTCGAGGCCACGGTCGAACTCGACGATCGCCAACGCGTCAACGTGACCGGTCTGGCCCTCGTTGCCCGCACACGCAAGTTCGTCGTCGGACGGGTCGCCACGTTCGCCGGAACCACGTCGGTGCTGCCCGATGCCCGGCTGGGGTCGGGGCGCCTGCCGTTGTCCAATGCGCTGGCCGCCAAACTGGTGCGCGTCGACGATCGCCAGGTCGTGGTCACCACCGGCACCGCCGAGGACGGCACCGCCACGGCGCAGTCACTGGTCGCCGGCCCCACGCCCATCGGGGCGCCAGCAGCGATCCGCGCGCGTGCGGTCACCGTGGCGCACGGTGGCGTGTCGCCGGACGTGATCACGCCCACCCCCACCGATGTCGGACTGCCGATGGCCGAAGCCGTCGGCAACGCCCTGCGCACGCTGGGCCACCTCGCCAGCGGCCGACCGGGACTTGCTGCCGGACTGGACTCCGCCGGGACCATCCCGGGCGTGACCATGGCGGGCTTCGATCGCCGCGAGGAGGTCGTGGTCACCATCGACGACGACCGCTCGCGAGACCTCGACGATGCCTTGGTGGCGGCGTGGGACGGGGACCCGGCGTCACCCGTCTCGGTTGCCGTGCACATCGCCGACGCCGCGTCGGCCGTGGGCATCGACTCGCCGGCCGACCGCTATGCGGCCACCATGGCCACCACGACCTACCTGGCCGTCGGTGGGACCGCGCCGATGCTCGACCCGGCGCTGTCCGAGGACGCCCTGAGCCTGCTGCCCGGCGTCGATCGCAGCGTCCTTTCCGTGGACTTCCAGGTGGCCTCGGACGGCACGCTGTCCGACGTCGCGGTCAACCTCGGCATCATCAACGTGACGGCGCGGTTGTCCTACGCCGCCGTGGACGCCTTCCTGGCCTCGGTCGACGAACACGAACTGCGACGGGGCGAACACGGTCCCAACGGTGCCGGCGAGGACGACGTCGACCAGGTGGCCGGCTGCGTGGTCGCCCTGGCCGAGGCGGCCCGGCGCCTGGGCGTCGAGCGGGACGCCCGCGACACGCTCGACGGGTTGTTCCTGCCGGCTGCACTGGAGGCCGCCATCGTCGACGGCAAGATCCGCGCCATCGACGCCGACCCCCACCCGCGTGCCCAGCACGTGGTGGAACGCCTGATGGTTGCGACCAACGAACTGGTCGCGACGTGGGGGATCGAACACGATGTCCCGATGCTGTACCGCACCCACCTCGGATTCGACCCCGAGCGTGTGGCGGCGGTCACGGCTGCCGGTGCCGCTGCCGGGATCGACCTGGCCTCGCCGCCGTCCCCGGCGGCCGTCATGACCGCCGTGACCCAGCTGCGTGCCGCCGGGTCCGACGAGTTGGCCGACCTGCTGGCCACCGCGGCTGCCGGCGCCGTCGCCCGCGCCACGACGTCGGCCGTGCCCAGCGGTCACGAGGGCCTCGACGCGGCTGCCTACACCCAGTTCACGTCCCCGATCCGCCGCTACACCGACCTGGTCGTGCACCGCCAGGTCCGGGCCGCGCTGGCGGGTGAGGACCTGCCCTACGGTCCCGACCGGCTCGCTGCCCTGGCCGGGTGGCTCGACATTCGATCCGGTGCGGCCGGCCATGCACAGGCTCTGGAGCGCACCGCCCTGTGGTCGGTCCTGCTGGAACGTGGCGCCGTGTCGTGGCCGGCAACGGCCATCGTGACGGGGTTGTCGCCCAACGGTGCCCGCGTCCGGCTGCCCATCGCCGGCGTCGGCGGCTTCATCGCGGCCAACCGGTTCGACAAGGACCAGCGCGCCCTGCGGGTCAGCGAGGACGGGACGCGCACCGAGGACGGGTCGCTGGTGCTCGGCCAGCGCATCGACGTCAAGCTCGACCGCATCGATCCGCTCGGCCGGGCAGACTTCCGACCGACCGGTGCATGGAGGCGGGAGCACGCCGACCGGCCGAACGAACTGGCCGCGAGCCTGGCGAATCCGGCCGACGTCGTGACCACGACCGTGGCGGCCCCCAGTGACGCGGCATCGGCGGCCTCGACGTCCGACGATGCCGTCGCGCCGACCGTCGACACGAGTGCTGCTGCGCAGCCGGCGTTGTCTGGCGAGTGAACGGCCCGGGGCCTCGCAGCGGCGGGCCGACTGGCCCCGCGGCGGTCGACCATGGTGCCCGCGCCGCCGTGGTCGGGCCCACCGTGGCCGACGAGTCGCGACGGGGCATGGTCTACGGCGTCTCGGCCTACCTGCTGTGGGGCGCCTTCCCGCTCTACTGGGCCGTGTTCTCGCAGTGGCCGGCGGTGGAGGTGCTGGCCCATCGGGTGGTCTGGTCGTTGGTGTTCTGCCTGGTCGTGCTGGCAGTGCAGGGTCGCCTGTCGCACCTGCGAGCCATGGCGCGTCGTGACGTGGCGGTGCTGGCTGCCGCCTCGGCGCTCATCAGCCTGAACTGGTGGGTGTTCATCTGGGCGACCGGCCATGGTCGGGTCGTCGAGGCCAGCCTGGGCTACTTCATCACGCCGTTGGTCAACGTGGTGCTGGGCGTCGTCGTCAAGCGCGAACGCCTGCGCCCGTTCCAGGTCGGCGTGGTGGTGGTCGCGGCCGCGGGCGTGGCGGTCCTGACGTGGCACGTCGGCGCCGTGCCCTGGGTCGCGCTGGCGCTGGCCGTGTCGTTCGGGCTCTACGGGCTGGCCAAGTCGACGGTGCGGGTCCCCGCCCTGGAGGGGCTGACGGTCGAGACGGGGATCGCGTTCCTCCCGGCCATGGCCGTCATCGTGATGGCGGGAGGCGGGGGGATCCTGGCCAGCGGACAGCCACTGGACACGAGCCTTGCGCTCCTGGCGGGTCCGGTCACGGCGATCCCGCTGCTGCTGTTCGCCGGCGCCACGCGGCGATTGCCCCTGGCGACGGTGGGGCTGCTGCAGTACCTGGCCCCCACACTGCAGTTGCTTGTCGGCATCGCCGTGCTCGACGAACCGTTCGACATCGGGCGGCTGGTGGGGTTCGCCATCATCTGGGTGGCACTGGCGATGTTCGCCGTCGACGGTGCGCGTCACGCTCGCCTTGCCCGCCAGGCCCGACGCGACCGGGACAGCGGCATGCTGGTCCGCTGAGGTCGGGGTCGCGACGGGGTCGCGCCGCGCGCGACACCGCACTCGATTCGTGGCGGCGGGTGATGCTGAGCGGCGCTGCGTGCAGCGACCACGATGCACGACGTCCAGCCTGCGGACAGGCTGGACGCATGCAACACGAAGGGTTGCCCCAGTCGTGGCGGATCGATCGGCGGGCGGCCGCCGACGATCAGGAGCTGGTGGTCTCCGCGGCCGTGGGATAGAGGTGCTCGAGGTCACCAGGCTGGATCAGGGCGCCATCGATGAAGCGCTCGACATCAGCGGACTTGAGCCTGATCACGCGACCGAACTTGTACGCCTTGATCTGGCCCTCGTCGATCAGGCGATACACGGTGCGCGTGGTGAGGCCGAGGTGACGTGCTGCCTCTTTCGTGCTCAGCCATTCGATTTCACTGGACATTGCTCACTCCTGGACTGACGTGCAGTGTGACGAGCAAGACGATCGCTTCGCCCATCGTTGCTGACGACTCATGGGGGGCAATTCATGGTATGCAACGAAATGACGAGAAACAAGCCCGAGTGCCTCCCGCGTCCGTCTTCCCCCGGATCGTGCGACGGCGATGTCGTTGCATCTGCAATTGCCAGTGTGGCACACGGTTGCATCACGTGCAAGCACGGGACTCGTGGATCACACGCAGGACCCGACTGGGCCCGCCTGGGCCCGACTGGCCAGGCGTCGGCGCTGCCCCACTTGTCCACCGCTGCGGAAGTGGCCCGCATCCCGGTCACGGCTGCTCGAACCCAACCATGGCACAGCCGCTATTCTCGCGTCCCGAGCCTTCCCGAGCTGAGGTCGTCATGCGCCGCCTGCAGAAGATGTTGATGCTGTCCCTGGCCGCAGTGGCCCTGGTGGTGCTGCCCGTCCAGCTCGCAGCGGCCGACGAGTTGCCGGCTGACCGGTCGGTGGTGGCGACCCAGGCCGAACTGCCCGAGGACTTCGTGGGCGCCACGCCCGGAGATGCCAACGCCAGCGAGAACGAGTATCGCCCGCCCGACTACGAGCCCAACTTCCTGTGGGGTGCGGCCGTGGGGCTGACCGCGATCGTCGTGGTGTCGCTGGGCCTGGTCGGGCTGCTCTACTGGGCCATGGTGGTGCGCCCCAAGCAGCACGGGGCAGCTGCCTGAGCCTCGACCTGAGCCTCGACCCGGGCACGCCGATCCACCTCGGCTTCGGCTCGTGACCCCGGCCCCAGCCCTCGTCCCGCCAGACCGGTGCCGACTGACCGGGTTCATCCACGACTGCTGACTGGACCGATCGATGCTGGACACCCGCACGGCCTTGACGACTGCTCGCCTGTTCATGCCCGGAGGGGTGTCCGACGCCGACGCCGCCGCAGACCTGCAGCGCCGAGTGGCGGCCGAGTGGGACGAGTTGGACGCGGCTGCACGAGGGTGGAGTCGCCTGGGGACTGCGCTGCCGCCCACGCGTGGCCGGGTGGTCGGTCGCATGGGCTGGATCCGCGCCAACCTCGACACCATCGTTCCCATCACGGAACTGGTCGCGGCCCGCCTGGAGCGAAGCGCACCGGGAGCCCGCAGGGTCATGTCGGTCCAGGTCGGGGCCCTGTTCGGGCTGCTGTCCACCAAGGTGTTGGGCCAGTTCGTCCTGCCGTTGGCCGGGCCGGGCTCGGGCCAGTTGCTGATCGTGGGGCCCAACGTGCTCAGCCTGGCCACGGACTTCGGCGACGTGGCCGACGACCTGCGGCGCAGCGTGCTGGTCCACGAGATCGTGCACCGCCTGCAGTTCGACGGCACGGACTGGCTCGGCCAGTACCTGCGTGACCTGCTCGCCGAGTACGTCGAGCACACGGACCTGCAGCCCGACCGGGTGAAGGAACTGGGTGCGAGATTGCCCGAGGCGCTGCGGGAAGCCGTGGCGTCCGGGTCCCCGGAGCCGCTCATGAACGCCATCCTCACCCCGCCGCAGCAGGAACTGATGGAGCGCGCCCAGGGGTTGATGAGCCTGCTGGAGGGGCATGGCAACGCGGCCATGTCGTTGGGTTCTGAGGGCGTCGTCGACGATCCCGAAGCAGTCCGCCAGGCCCTGGAGTCCCGGCGTGGGGACCTGACGTCCAAGGTGCTGACCGCCGTTGCCGGCATGGACATGAAACGACGCCAGTACGTCGATGGGGAGGCATTCGTCCGGGCGGTGGTGGATCGCGAGGGCATCGATGGGCTCAATCGGGCCTTCGCCAGCCCCGAGAACCTGCCGAGCAAGGACGAGATCGCCGATCCCGCAGCATGGCTGCACCGAACGGCCTGACCATGGACCCCGAGGTCGTGGGGGCACTGCCACCCGGTCGCACGCGCAGCGAACTGGTGGCAGCCACCGAGGCCGGCCTGGCGCACGTCCCCACCGACGCGACGGTGGTCGTGGCGCTGTCGGGTGGCCCGGACTCGACCGCACTGGCCTTCCTGGTGGCCGAGGCCCGCCCCGACCTGTCGTTGCAACTCGTCCACGTCCGGCACGGGCTGCGAGATGATCAGCCCGACGTGGCCGCGGCACGCGAGACGGCGCGGTTCCTGGGCGCGCCCCTCACGATCGAGAACGTGGTCGTGGAGGCTCGGGGCGACAGCCTGGAGGGGGCCGCCCGCGAGCAGCGACTGGTCGCACTGCGGCGCGTGGCGACGCGTACCCGGGCTGCGACGGTGCTGGTCGGCCACAGCGCGGATGACCAGGCCGAGACGCTGCTGCTGCGGATGGCGCGGGGGACTGGCGTGGATGGACTCGCCGGCATGGCGATGCAGACCGACGACCTGACGCGTCCGCTGCTGCGAGTGCGACGTGCCGACCTGCATCGCTTCCTCGAACTCGAGGGTCTGGCTGCCGCCACCGACCCCACGAACACCGATCCTGCCCACGCCCGCAACCGCCTGCGGCTGGAGGTGATGCAACCGCTGTCCTCCCTCGGGCCGGACGTGGTTGGTGCCATCGCCAGGTTGGCCGAGCTTGCTCGGGGCGACGCCGACTGGTTGGACGAGGCGACTGACCTGGTGATGGCCCAGACCGTGCGCAAGGTCGGGCCGATCCGGTCGGTTCGCACCGAGGTGCTGGCAGCGCAGCCGGTGGCGGCTGCACGTCGGATCGTGCGTCGCATGGTCATGGCGGCGCGTCCGGGGTGGCTGCCACCGACGGCTTCCGAGGTCGAGCACGTTCGCCACCTGACCGACGGTGCGATCGACCTCCCGGAGGTTCGGGCGACCGCCGCCGCCGGCTGGCTCACGGTCGCACCTGCCGACCTGGCCCGCCCGGCCGGTGTCGACCTCGTCCTCGACGGTCGCACCGCCTGGCCCGCCGCAGGATGGATGATCGAGGCCAACAGTGACTCGGGGGCGGGTGCCTCGGCCGCTCAACTGGGCCTGCTGAGTGCGTGGCAGCCACCTCGGGCCCGGGTGTCCGATGCGCTCGTGGCCCCCGGCGCCAACGCCCAGTGGGCCCAGGTCGTGCTGGGCGGACTGGGTGCTGGCGTGCCCCCGCTGCAGGTCCGGCCGCGTCGTCCGGGAGACCGGATCACGGTTGCCGGCGGGACCCGCAAACTGCAGGACGTCTTCGTCGACGCCGGTGTCCCGCGACCCGTGCGCGACCTCGTGCCGGTCGTCGCCACGGCGGATCGAGTCCTGTGGGTGCCGGGCCTGGCCGCCGATGACGGCGCCCTGCGGACCGGGCGTGCCATTCCCCAGTTGCACCTGGTGGTGCGACTCCTCCGGTGACGGGATCGCGTGGCCACGCGGCCACGGGTACGGGCCCGCGGAGCGTTAGGCTCGTTGACACGTCGATCGCATCCGACCCGAGGTCGTTGCCGTGCCTGATGTCCACCCAGAGGTTCCCACTGCCGTCCCGGGCGGCCGCGAGGCAGTCAAGAAGGCCGACCTGGCGCACGTGCCGGCCGCCTTCGCCGATCACTTCGAAGACGTGCTCGTCACGTCCAACGAGATCGACGCCCGGCTCGACGAGATCGCCCGGGCGATCGAGGCCGACCATGCCGACACGGACAACCTGCTGTTGGTCGGGGTCCTGCGGGGTGCCTACGTCCTGATGGCCGACCTCGCCAGGCGACTGCGCATCCCGACGTCGGTCGACTTCATGGCGGTGTCCTCGTACGGCGCGGCCACCACCTCGTCCGGCGTGGTTCGCATCATGAAGGACCTCGACACCGAGATCGCTGGCCGCCACGTCCTGATCGTCGAGGACATCATCGACTCCGGGCTCACGCTCGACTACCTCATCAACAACCTGCGATCGCGAGGACCGGCCTCGATCGACATCATGACGTTGCTGACCAAGCCGTCACGTCGGCGCGTCGACATTCCGGTGCGCTACACCGGGTTCGAGGTGCCCGACGTCTTCGTCGTCGGCTACGGACTCGACTTCGACGAGCAGTACCGCAACCTGCAGTTCATCGGCACGCTCAAGCCCGAGGTCTACTCCTGACACCGGTGGACCAGCCCGGCTCGGGGACGGTCGCGTCGCGTCCGGCTGGATCGTGATCAGCAGGACGGCGACGGCAGCCCCAGGCCGATGACCACGGCGCTGCCGATCGAGCGCCACAGGTGATCGCGCAGCGGGTGCCAGGAGCCCATGTGGGCGCCGTGCAGGGGGCGCCCGTGCGACATGTGCTGGAGGATGTCGTGCAGGCACGAGTGGCCGTGGTCGGCCGATGAGTCCGTCGCGGTCATGCGATCCTCCGGGGTGTCGGCGGCAGGTTGCGGACTCGGCCGCTCGGGCGGTGGCCCCGACGCGCCACCTTGACGCCGACCGGCCCTGCTGGTCGGCTCGCCGCGGGCCCGATGGCTGACCCGTCCGGCACACCCCAGTGGATGACCTGAAGGGATGAACGTGGAGTTCAGTGACGTGGTGCGCCGTCGGCGAATGGTCCGTGACTACGACGCCGATCGCGCCGTGGATCGGGATGTCGTGGACGACCTGCTTGCCACGGCAATCCGGGCACCGTCGGCCGGGTTCAGCCAGGGGTGGGACTTCCTGGCACTGACGGCGTCGGCAGATCGTGACCTGTTCTGGGCCACCACTTCGACGCAGGGTTCCCCCGACGCGTGGCTGACCGGCATGCAACGCGCGCCGGTGCTGATCCTGTGCCTGAGCAACAAGGAGGCCTACCTGTCGCGGTATGCCGAGGCCGACAAGGGCTTCGAGCCCAGGGACGAGAGTCGATGGCCCGTGCCCTACTGGGACGTGGACACCGGCATGGCCGGCCTGATGATCCTGTTGGCGGCAGTCGACCATGGGCTGGGTGCCTGCTTCTTCGGTGTCGCGCCCGACCACCAGGACACGGTCAAGGACGCGTTCGACATCCCCGCCGACCGCGCCATCGTGGGGGTCATCAGCGTCGGGCATCCGGCTGCGGACGAAACTCGGTTGGGCAGCGACCGCACGCGCAGTCGCCGTGGGGTCGGCGAGGCGGGACACGAGGGTCGTTTCGGGGTCGCCTGGGCTGCCGACGGGTGACACGCAGGTCGACCGTGATGGTCACGTGTCCTCGCTGGCCTGGCGGGCATGGTCGTGCTGGTTCGGGTCGGTCGGGTCCCGGCCCTGGGTGTCGGGCGCGGTTGCCAGGTGGTGGACGAGGCGCCGGGCATCGTCCTCGGCGAGCACCACCAGTTCATCCCCGACCTGCAGTCGCGTGTCGCCGGTCGGCATCACGACCTCGCCGGCCCGCCGGATGCTCACGACGATGGTGCGGGGTGGCCAGGTGACCTCGCGGATCTCGGCCCCGTCCGCGATGCTGTTGGCCGCCACGACCTCTTCCTGGAACGCGACGCCGGCCAGGTCACGCAAGGCATGGGAGGCCCCGCGCTGTTGGTCGCCCAGGTGGCGATTGAGGCCGGCCTGGTAGGCCCTGACGACGTCGCCACGACGCATCATCCCGACCAGCCGCTTGCTGTGGCGCTCGACCACCGGGATCCGGCCGATGTCCAGTGCCGCCATGCGGTGCACGGCCCGGTGCACCGGGGCGTCGGGGGACACCACGATCGGTCGGTCGGTGGCGATGTCCGCGACCCGCAGGTCGTCGACGGTGCGGCGACCCGCGCGCACGGCCGGCAGGGTTTCGGCGCGCGCCAGGTCCGAGCGCGTGACGACGCCGACCAGTCGATGTCCGCCGTCCACCACGGCGAACCCGTGGCTGGAGGTGTCGTCGAACATGCGTCGCAGTTCGGCCACGGACTGCTCGTCGCGCACGGTGGGGTGGTCAGGAGTCATGGCATCGCCGACGCGGACGGCCTGGAGCACGTCCACGTCCTCCAGCGTCCCGTGGACGATGCCGCGTTCCGCCAGCGGATGGGTGTAGACGGACTCCTTCTCGATGCGCTCCGACAGCCAGGTGGCGATCCCGCATGCCAGCATCAGGGGCAGCACCATGGCGTAGTCACCGGTGAGTTCGAACACGATGATGATGGCGGTGAGGGGGGCGCGCGCGGCGGCTGCGAATCCTGCGGCCATGCCCACCAGTGCGAACGCCCGGGGGTCGACGCCGGCGTTGGGGGCCATGGTCTCCATCGCGGTTCCCACGATCGCGCCGACGACAGCACCGGTGAACAACGTCGGCGCGAAGGTGCCGACCGCGGAGCCCGAGCCGATCGTGCACATCGTGGCGAGGAACTTGGCGACGAGGAGGACCAGCAGGGCCGCGACCGCCCCCCATCCCACGCCCAGGCCCTCCGTGAGGACGAAGTGGACGGGATCCTGCATGCCATCGATCGGCGGCAGCGCGTCGCCGGTGCCGAGCACCTCCGGGACGGCCAGGGCCACCACCCCCACTCCCAACCCACCGATCGCCAACGTGAGTGGCCGCCACAGCCGTCGTCGCAACCAGGTGAAGGCCGCGATGGCGAGCGCCTCGCCACGGATGAAGGCCACCCCCAGCAGGGCAGCGGCAAGTCCCACGCCGATGTAGCCGACCAACTCGCGTGGGTCGGTGAACGTGTACTGGGTCGGCAGATCGAAGGTGACGCCGGACCCGACGAGTTCTCGGGCGGTCACGGACCCGACCACGGAGGAGATGACCACGACCTGCAGCGACCGTGCCCGGAACCTGCCAAGGATCAGCTCCATGGCGAACAGCATCCCGCCGATCGGCGCGTTGAACGAGGCCCCGATCCCGGCGGCCACACCGGCTGCCACCAGGGCCCGCATCCGGGCTTCGTCCACGCGGAACAACTGGCCGATGAGGGACCCCGTGGCGCCACCCATCAACACGATCGGGCCCTCGCGGCCACCGGAGGCACCGCTGGACAGGGCGATCGTCGTCGCCGCCAACCCGGCTGCCGGCACGCGCCGTCGGAACCGGCCGCCGCGAAGTGCCAGGGTCTCCATCGTTCTGACCACGCCGGATCCGGACGGCTCGTTGGCGACGTAGGTGACGATCAGGCCGACGACCAGGCCGCCCGCCGTCGGGATCGCGACGAGTGCCCACGGCGACACGGCACCGGTGTTCCACACCAGCGGCTGCAACCACCGGATCGCCAGGATCAGGGCCGCTGCCAGCAGGCCCGTGACCAGCCCGGTCAGGGCGCCCAACGCCAGCAGCGCGCCTTCGAACTCCGATGCACCGGCCACATTCGCCCGCACCCGCTGCAGCAGCGGCGTGGGGGCGCTGGGGTGGTCTGTGGGGGCAGTCGACATCGTCGCGACGCTACTGCGCTGCGACCCGGGATCACAGGTTGCGGGAAATGACCAGTCGCTGGATCTGGTTGGTGCCCTCGAAGATCTGCATGACCTTGACCTCACGCATGTAGCGCTCGACCGGGAACTCGCGGGTGTAGCCGTAGCCCCCGAAGACCTGGACGGCATCCGTGGTCACGGCCATGGCGTTGTCGGTGGCCACCAGCTTGGCGATGGCGGCGGCGCGGGAGACGTCGAGTCCGGCATCCCGCTGGCGGGCGGCATCCAGGACGGTGGCGCGGGCCGAGCCGACCCGGGCGGCCATGTCGGCCAACAGGAAGGCGAGGCCCTGGTGACCGATGATCGGCTTGCCGAACTGCTCCCGTTCACGTGCCCAGTCCACGGCGGCGTCCAGGGCCGCCTGTGACACCCCGGTCGCGATCGCGGCGATGCCCAGTCGTCCCGAGTCGAGGGCATCCAGCGCGATCGGCAGCCCCTGGCCGACCTCGCCAACCAGGTTGTCGCCCGCCACGACGACCTCGTCGTAGTTGACGGTGGTGGTGGTCGATCCGGTCAGCCCCATCTTCTGCTCGGGGGCACCGAAGGACAGTCCCTCGGCGTCGGCGGGAACGATGAAGCAGGACACGCCCCGAGTGCGGTCATCGGAGGTACGGGCGAAGGTGGTGTAGTAGTCGGCGTGGCCGCCGTGGGTGATCCATGCCTTCGTCCCGGTCAGGACCCAGTCGTCGCCCCGGCGGGTTGCACGTGTGGTCATCGCGGCGACGTCGGAGCCGGCCTGGGGCTCGGACAGGGCGTAGCCGCCCAGCAGGTCGCCGCCCACCATGTCGGGCAGCAGGCGAGCGCGCTGCTGGTCGGTCCCGAACTTCGCCAGCGCATGACACGACAACACGTGGACCGACATCGCCAGCGCCGGGGTGGCCCAGGCGCGTGCCACCTCCTCCAGTGCCTGGAGGTAGACCTCGTAGGGCAGACCCCCGCCGCCGTGCTCGGTGGCGTAGGGCAGCCCCAGGAGTCCGGCCTGGCCGAGCGTGGTGACCACGTCGCGGGGAAAGGTTGCACTGGCCTCGGCCTCGGCGGCGCGAGGTCGCAGCTCCCGGTCCGCGATCGTGGTGACCATGTCCAGCAGGGCCTCGGCCTCGTCGCTGGGCAGGAGACGGGTGACGTCCATTTGGCAGGCCTCTCGTGACGGGCAGGTCGTCGGTGCCGCCGCGTGTCGCGGCGACGGTCCGCGACCGAGTTGCCGCGACCCGCCCGTGGGGCGGCGGTGGTTCCGCGCAGTGCCGTGCCGGAGACGTGCGCGGGGCCCACGCCAGTGTGCGCGGGACACGTCGTCGGCTCGGACGCGCACACAACGTGACTGGTGCAGGCGCAGGGTCGCGCGGTGCGGCGTGCCGTGCAGGTTATTGTCGTCGACGTGGTCGCAGGCCCAACTGCGCCGACAACTTCGCCGCGTGGCCGTGCGCGACGGGCAGGAGTCACCCATGACGGGGTTGGTACCATGCGGAGACGCCCGATCGCGGGCTTGTGCCGGTTCGTGACGGTCATCGCACCCGAGACCTGGCCCCGGATCCTGATCTCGTCGGGATGTCGGGACACCGTCCCGGGAGGATGACCATCCCGCACCCGAACCTGCGGGACCGACCCACCGGACGGGGATTCGTCCTCAGCAAAGGTTGACCGACGTGAAGCCCACCCAGCGCCTGCTCCGTGGCCCCTTCTTCTGGATCATGCTGCTCGCGATGGTGATGCTGTTCACCGTGACCAGCGTGTCCGGCAGCACCGGCCCCGAGGAACTCACCTACTCCGAGTTCACCCAGCTCGCCGAGGACGGCAAGCTGGCCGGCCAGGAACTCGACGCCGAGGAATTCGCCCCGGTGACCGCCGGCCTCGAGTCCTACACCCTCACCGGCGACTACATCGGTGACGACGGCGAGCCCGTCCCGTTCACGACCACCTACTCCGAGGCCATCAACGGCAGCGAGATCAGCGCCCTCATCGATCGGGGCCAGATCAGCAGCTTCGAGGTCGACCCGGAGCAGTCCTCCACGATCGTGTCGATCCTGATCTCGTGGCTGCCCTTCGTCCTGATCTTCGGTCTGTTCTTCTTCCTGATGCAGCAGATGCAGGGTGGCGGCAGCCGCCTGACCCAGTTCGGCAAGTCCAAGGCCAAGCTGGTCAGCAAGGACGCCCCCAAGGTGACGTTCTCGGATGTCGCCGGGGCCGACGAGGCGATCGAGGAACTCCGCGAGATCAAGGACTTCCTCGAGAACCCCGCCAAGTTCCAGGCCATGGGGGCCAAGATCCCCAAGGGTGTGCTGCTGTTCGGGCCTCCGGGAACCGGCAAGACGCTGCTGGCCCGCGCCGTGGCCGGCGAGGCTGGTGTCCCGTTCTTCTCGATCTCGGGTTCCGACTTCGTGGAGATGTTCGTCGGTGTCGGTGCCTCCCGCGTTCGTGACCTGTTCGAGCAGGCCAAGGCCAGCGCGCCTGCCATCATCTTCATGGACGAGATCGATGCCGTCGGTCGCCACCGCGGCGCCGGCATGGGTGGTGGGCACGACGAGCGCGAGCAGACCCTCAACCAGTTGCTGGTGGAGATGGATGGGTTCGACCAGCGCCAGGCCATCATCCTGATCGCCGCGACCAACCGCCCCGACATCCTGGACCCGGCGTTGCTGCGACCGGGCCGGTTCGATCGCCAGATCGTCGTGGACCGTCCTGACCTGACCGGTCGTGAGGCGATCCTGCGGATCCACTCCCGTGGCAAGCCCCTGGGCGACGACATCGACCTCAAGGTCCTCGCGCGCCAGACTCCCGGGTTCACCGGCGCCGACCTGGCCAACCTCGTCAACGAGGCCGCGCTGCTGGCGGCTCGCTTCGGCAAGAAGGAGATCAGCCAGGCCGAACTGGCGGAGGCCATCGACCGCGTGATCGCTGGCCCCGAGCGCAAGACCAAGCTCATGTCCGACAAGGAACGCACGATCACGGCCTACCACGAGGCCGGTCACGCGATCGTCGGACACGCACTGCCCCACAACGACCCGATCCACAAGATCACGATCATCCCGCGTGGCCGCGCCGGGGGCTACACCCTGTCCCTGCCGACCGAGGACAAGTCCTACGCCACGCGCGGCGAACTGACCGACCAGTTGGCGATGATGCTGGGTGGTCGCGTGGCCGAGGAACTCAAGATCGGCGACATCACCACGGGGGCATCCAACGACATCCAGAAGGCCACCGGCCTGGCTCGCGAGATGGTGACCCAGTACGGCATGAGTGACCGACTGGGTCCGATCCTGCTGGGCCAGAAGGACTCACAGCCCTTCCTGGGCCGAGACTTCGGACACACGCCTGACTACTCGGGGCAGGTCGCGGAGCAGATCGACCGCGAGATCCGGCACCTCCTCGACCTCGCCCACGACGAGGCACTGATGGTCCTGGTCGAGAACGACGACGTGCTCGAGTCCATGGGCCAGGCCCTGTTGGAGGAAGAGACCCTCGACGGTGACCGGCTCAACGAGATCCTGGCGGACGTGCGCCCGCGTCAGTCGCGTGCTGCCGTGGCGCCGGCCGGCCACGAGCCCTCGGACGTGATCCGCCTGCTGCGCCGCTACGAGTCCTCCTCGCTCAACGGCGCCAACGGCAACGGGTCGACCAATGGCCACACCGCGCCGGTCCACGACGACACCGCCGAGCCGGCCGACACGATCGACACCGTCGACACCGGCGCACCATCCGCAGGCGACACGTCACCCGATGCCGGTTCGGGCAGCTGGCCGCAGTCTTGACGTCCGAACAGGACGCCTCGATCGCCCGCGTCCGGGCGGTCACCAACGTCGAGCCCAGCAGGACCTTCGACCACGACAAGATCCGTGCCGGTGTCCGACTGCTGCTCGAGGGCATCGGTGAGGATCCGGATCGCGAGGGTCTGGCCGACACGCCTGCCCGGGTCGCCCGCGAGTACGACGAGGTCTTTGCCGGCCTGCTCGTCGACCCGAACGACGTCGTGTCGGCGGTGTTCGAGGAGGATCATGACGAGATCGTCATGATGCGGAACATCCCGTTCTACTCGGTGTGCGAGCACCACCTGCTGCCGTGGTTCGGCCAGGCTGCCGTGGCCTACCTGCCCAACGAGGACGGCTGCATCACGGGGCTGTCGAAGCTGGCGCGCGTCGTGGACGTGTGTGCCAAGCGGCCCGGCGTGCAGGAGCGCATGACGACCATGGTGGCCGACACCATCGAGTCGACCCTGCGCCCTCGCGGCGTGATGGTCGTGCTCGAGGCGCGGCACCTGTGCATGGAGATGCGCGGCATCCGCAAGCCCGGCGCCGACACCGTCACGTCGGCAGTTCGTGGGTTGTTCCGCGACGATCCCAGGACCCGGGCCGAGGCCTTCGCGCTGCTCACGCGTTGACGCGCGCCCGGCGGGGGCGCCCTGCTCCGGAGTTGGTCTTCTGGCGGGCGCGTTGGAGTGTGCTCGCTGCGCTCGCAACTCCCGCGTACCCGGTCGCGGTGGGAGTGTGCTGACTCAGCCCCACCACAGGTCCACGACGTCGCGGGTCGAGGTAGCCGCGTTCGGCCAGGCGTCGCGACAGGTCCTCCCACCGGTCACGGTCAGGCGCGGCAGCCAGCGTCGCGACGAGTTCGCGGGCGTCCTGGTCGTGGCCCGCTTCGACCATCGCGGCGGCCGCCCACACGTGGAACTCGAGATTGTCGCCCATGCGCGGAAGCGTCGCGGCGTAGGTCTGGCGCGCGGTGTCGAGGTCGCCCGCCAGCAGGGCGTGTTCGGCGACCTCCATGGCGGCATGGACCTCGGCCACGCCGAGCAGCCGAGCCAGCTCCGGCAGCGGTTCCGGGTCGTCGTCCACGCGAATGTCCACCAGGTGGTCGATCAGCGGGTTGCCCGACGAGGACGCGGCGACCACGGTCATCGTGGCGGACTGCCGCCCACGCATGTCGCCCCCGGCCGCCTCGGCTGCCTCCAGCACCGCCATCATGTGGCGAGCCAGTGACGAATGTGGCGACTGGGCCGCCGTGACCATGGCCGCCAGCACGGTGTCGTCGGCCACGATGTTGCCGGCCACGACGAAGTCGGTGCCCTGGTGGTGGCCGGCGAAACGGAGACATCCGTCACCGGTGTGGGCGGCCGTGTCGCCCGCCGCCGAGATCGCGATGACCTGTCGATGGGCAGCCTGGTCGTCGAGCGCGAGCGAGGCGGTCAGGGCGTCGTGGGCAGTGGCGCCGTCCGACATCCCGGCCAGCACACGCTCGCCGTGCGCGTACAGCGACATCGCCTGGCTCGCCACGGCGCCCACCCCGGGTTCGACGTGGTGCAGGACCCGTCCCACCGCGAAGGCGTGGCTCTGGGCGGCGATGCCCAGTTGGCCGGTGGCGGCATCGCGGGCGACGATCGAGTAGGTCACGTGGTGCTCCGATCTGGGCCGCACGGTGGCGGCATGACGTCGGTCCTGCATCCCCGATCCACGGACGACGCGCGGTCGGCCGTCGTGGGCAGGATGCCCGATCAGGATGCCCGATCACCGCCTAGGGTGTCCGACGTCCGCCGCACGTCGTGCGGTCGATCCCGACGGCGAGGTGGTCAGGTGCGTCCCGAGCAACCAGGCGTCGCGGGATGGCGGGTCGGTGACGATGTCCTGGGCCCGGACCGGGCAGTCGTGATGGGGGTGCTCAACGTCACGCCGGACTCGTTCTCGGACGGCGGCCAGGCATGGGTCGAGCACGGCTACCCGGACGTCGCCGTTGCCCGTGGGATGGCGATGGTCGCGGCGGGCGCCGACATCATCGACGTCGGTGGCGAATCGACTCGGCCCGGTGCTGCGGCGGTGTCGGCGCGGGAGGAACGTGACCGGACCGAGCCGGTCGTGGCCGCGCTGGCGGCCGCGGGAGCGCGGGTCTCGATCGACACCACCAAGGCGTCGGTCGCGGCTGCCGCACTGGATGCCGGGGCGGTCATCGTCAACGACGTGTCCGCCGGACGGTTCGACGACGAGTTGCTGGCACTGGTGATCGAGCGCGATGTCGCCTACGTGCTGATGCACATGGCCGGCACCCCTCGGACGATGCAGCAGGATCCTGCCTACGACGACGTCGTGGCCGAGGTCGCCCAGTTCCTGGCGGCCACGCGGCAGCACCTGGTGGACGACGGAATGGCCGCGGACCGGGTCGCCATCGATCCCGGCATCGGCTTCGGCAAGACCCTGCGGCACAACCTCGAGCTGCTCAACGCCACGCCGACCTTCGCCGCGATGGCGCCACTGCTCATCGGGGTGTCGCGCAAGTCGTTCCTGGGCACGCTCACGGGTGAGTCCGACCCTGCAGCTCGCGATCCGGCCTCGGCTGCCATTGCCGCGATCGTCGTGGCCCGGGGTGCCACCATCGTGCGCGCCCACGACGTACGGGCCACCCGCCAGGCCGTCGACGTCGCCCGGGGGTTGGCCGACGCCGGCGGGCAGGGCTGACCGGGGGTCGAGGGTGACCAGTGCCACCGCGCAGGCGGACCTGCCGGGTGGCCGAACACCGCGCCCGGCCGGCACTACCGTCGTGATGCGCCAGACCAGGAGGCAGCGTGGATCGCATCGAGGTGTCGGGGATTCGGGCGTGGGGCACCCATGGCGTGTTGGACCATGAACGCGAACTGGGCCAGGAGTTCGTGATCGACCTGGCAGTTGGGCTGGACCTGCAACCCGCCGCCGAGAGCGATGACCTGGCCGACACGGTCGACTACGGCGACCTGGCCCACCGCGTGGCGGAACTGGTCGGTGGCGAGCAGCACCAGCTGATCGAGCGCCTGGCCGAACGAATCGCGAACATGGTGTTGACCGACGGTCGTGTCCGGGAGGTCACCGTGACCGTCCACAAGCCGTCGGCCCCCTTCACCGTGCCGGTCGACGAGGCGGCCGTGACACTCACGCGGACCCGCTGAGTCGCTGGTCCGGGTGTCTACAGCGACCGGTGGGTGACCCGGCCCTGCAACAGGGTCAGGGCGACGCCGGGATCGCGCATGACCTCGACGGGGCAGGTCAGGGGGTCGTTGTCGACCACGACCATGTCGGCGACATCTCCCACGGCGATGGCCGAGCGACCTCGCGTCGACGCGACCAGGGCGGCCCGACGATCGATGCACTCCTGGGCCTGCCACGACGGCCGGCCGTCGTCGGTCCGGGTCACGGCGGCGCTGATGGCAGCCCATGGGTCCAGCGGTGACACGGGTGCATCGGTGCCGAACTCCAGACGAGCGCCTGCCGCCAGCAGCGACGCGAACGGGTAGGCGCGGTCGGCGCGATCGGCCCAGTCGCGATCCAGCACGTCGCGGTCATCGGTGCAGTGGGCCGGTTGCACCCCCAGGACCAGGTCGGGACGGGCGCAGCGATGGAGGTCGGCGCGGGCCACGAGTTGCGCATGTTCCATTCGCGCCGGGCAGCCCACCTGCTCGATGACGTCCAGCGCGGTGGTGACGGCCAGGTCGCCGATGGCGTGGATGCAGGGCTGGATCCCGTTGACCCAGCCGCGACGCACCGCCGCGAGCAGGTCCTCGGTCGGCATGGCGCGGTGTCCCGACTCGGTGGCGCTGCCGTCACCCGCCACTTCGTGACACAGCGCCGTGCCGCTGTTGAGGGCACCGTCGGTGAAGACCTTGAGGTGGGGCGCACGCACCAGTCCGTGGGTGCCGGGAACGACCTCGCCGGTGCGCTGGCCCCGAGCGATCGCGGCGTCGAGCGCGGCGAGGTAGACAGTGGTCTCGACGCGTACCGACGGCAGCGAGGTGGCCAGTCGTCGCTGCCATTCGACGGTCGAGTCGACGAACTCGAAGTCCTTGACGCCGGTGATGCCGCGTGCCGCAGCAGCGGCCATGGCGGTGGCCACCTCGCGATCCCGGATGTCGACGGGCAGCGTGCCCAGCGCCTCGATCACCCGGTAGCCGGACGCCTCACGCACCAGGCCATCGTCGCCACCCTCGTCCTCGGGCACCTCGAACAGGCGCAGTGCGGCCGAGTTGCACCAGGCGGTGTGCAGGTCGACGTTGGTGGCCACGACCGGGACATCGCCGGTCGCGGCGTCCAACACGTCTCGGTGCGGGGCGACCGCCCACAGTGCCATCCGCATGCCGGCACCGATGACCAGGTCGTCGGGTCCGCGATCGATGCACGCGGCCCCCAGTGCGGCCGCAGCCTCGGCGGCCGACTGGCAGGTCGACAGGTCGATGCGTCGGCGATGCAATGCCCACTGGGTGACGTGGACGTGCATGTCCCACAGCCCCGGCAGGACCGTCCGGCCGCCGCAGTCGACCACCTCGATGGCGGCCACGCGAGGGATGGTCGGAGCGATCTCGATGACGCGACCATCCCGGACCAGGATGTCGATCGTGGCGGTCCGGCCCGGTGCCTGCACGTCGGCCAACAGCAACGGCGAGCCGACCGCCTCCTGGTCGTACGGTGTCTGCATGCGCCGCCTCCGGGACCCGCGCCGAAGATAGCCGCGCTCGGGATGTCGCCGGTCAGGCCCGCTCATCGGGCGACGCGTTGGGTGCTGCACACCGAGGTGTTCGACCAGCGCAGACGGCTGGAACCGAACGACTCGACGCGCCCTAGGGTGGCGATCCCACCGCGACGATGGGAGTCAGCGTGACCAGGGCAGTGCTGGGCATCGGCACCAACGTCGGCGAACGACTGGCCACGCTCGAGGGCGCGATCTGGACCCTGCACGACACCGACGGCATGGAGGTGGTGGACGTGTCCGGCATCTGGGAGACGGCTCCCTGGGGTGGCGTCGACCAGGCCGCCTACCTCAACGCCGTGGTCGTGGTGGACACGACCATGACCCCGCACGAACTGCTGGCGGACCTGCAGGCGACGGAGGCGGCGTTCGGACGCGACCGTGACACCGAGGTGCGCTGGGGCCCGCGCACCCTCGACCTCGACATCCTCCTGTACGGCGACGAGGTCATCGACACGCCCGACCTGGTGGTGCCCCATCCCCGGCTGGAGGAACGCGCCTTCGTGCTGGTGCCGCTGCTCGAGGTGTTGCCGGGTCACACCCTGCCCACCGGGACACGGCTCACGGCTGCGTTGGCGGCGTTGGCGCCCTTCGAGGGCATCGACCTCCACATCCGACTCGCGGACGTGCCGGGTCGCCAGGGTGTGCCGCGCCCCGAAGGTCCCCGTGGCGGCCGGGCATGGCTGGGTGACGACCGGGTGGACTAGGCTGGTTCGTCTGCCCGCTGCCGGGCACGGACGACCAGGGGTGGTGAGGTGGAGATCGCGGACGATGTCGGGGCGCGAACCACGACCGACCAGGTGTCACCGACGATCGTGGCCGCGGTGGGCGACACCGTCAGGACGGCCAGGCGCCTGCTCGCCGCGACGGTCGCGCGACGCGAACAGGCCGTCAAGGACCTGATCGCCACGCGCGATCCAGACGATGCCCTGGTCGCTCGCACCTTCCACGACTTCCTGCTCCAGACCGACGAGATCCGACGGTCGGGCTCCGCGCTGGTGGTGGCGACCGGATCGGGTGGCGATCCCGTCGTCGGTCGGATGGCGGTGTTCACGCAGGACCACGACACCGTGCTGGTGCCCTGGCATGCGCCGGTCGGTCAGGCCCAACTGGTGGCCCCTGACCGCCTGATGGTCACCGAGCATCCCGACGGCAGCGTCACGCTGCACGCCCTGGCGGCCGACGACGTCGCCCTGGCGGCCCGGATTCGAGCCCAGATGCGGGCCGCCGCCGTCGTCGACCGCATGTCGGACCCCCTGGCCACGTTGACCCGGGAACAGGGCGACGTCCTGGGCACCATCACTCGGGCCGACGGCGACGTCGTGCTGACCGGCCCGCCCGGCAGTGGCAAGTCCGCCATCGTGATGGTCGAGCTGGCGCGCCGCCTGCTGTCGTCGGACACGCCCGCCTCCTTCCGCGTGGTGTTCGTGACCGGCACGGATCGGCTGGCACGTCGCGCCGAGGCCCTGACCCGACTGCTGGGAACCGCCTCGGTCACCCCGGTGCCCCAGGACCGCGTGCTGCAGTTCCTGGGCATCATCGACCACGCCACGCCACCTGCCGCGTCCACCGACGGCGACCTGGCGCTGCCGCGTGCGATCGCTGCCGCCTTCGCGCGGGTGCGCGGACGGCTCGCGAGCGACATGGAGGTGGCCCACCCGCTGGGGTCGGTGCCGGCCGACGAGATCGACGCCGTCCACACGGTGCGCGCGCGATCAGCCACCCAGTCCTACCGCGACAGCGCGGTCGACCTCGAACAGGCACTGGCACGCGAGTACCAACGCATCATCCCGGGGCAGCGATCCCGGGACGCGGCCGCCGCTGCAGCGCAGGCGTTGCGCCCACGCCTGACGCCCACCGCCCTGGTCGCTGCCGCGCGCAACCTGGAGCCCGGTCTGCCGACACTGCCACGGCCGATCAAGGCCGCCGCAACCGCGCTGGCCAGGCAACTGCTCGAGGAGTCCCCGCACACGACGCGCCCGTCCTGGGACCTGGTCGTGGTCGACGAGTACCAACGCCTGCCCGATGTCGTGCTGGCGTTGCTGCGTCGCCGGGCGGCCACCGTGTTGCTGTCCGGTGACCCGCTGCAGTCCTTCGCCGGGGGTGACGTCGCGCACCACCTTCGTCGGACGACGGCAGTGGAACTGCGCACGAGCCTGCGCATGCCGGTGGCGGTGGCGGCCTGGGTCGACGCCCAGTGGGCTGCCCGGGGCTGGACGCCGCCACGGGTGGCCTGTGCGGCGGCCGGTGGCACGGTCGAGGAGGTCACCACGATGCCGGAGGGGCTGGTGGGCGACCCGGCAGTCCAGGTCATCGCCGCCGCCAGTGTGGCGGCGGACCACGACGACTGGCTCGACCCGGCCGAGGCGGTGGGGCTGGAGTGGCCGCGAGTCGTGCTCGTCGAGCCTGATGCCATCGTCGCGGACCACGGCGCGGCGGGCCTGTTCATCGCCGCGACGCGTGCCATCGACACCCTGACGGTCGTGGCCTGACCCTCGGCGGAGGGTTGCTACTCCATCCACTTGCGGATGGTCGCCTTCTTGCCGCGCACGGTCGTGGTCTTCATCTTCGCCAGCACGCCGTCACGATCCTCCAACGGCACGCCGACCTTCGAATGGTGCTGGGCGATCTTGATCGGGCCGATGTCGCGACCGGGGATCCCGGCCTCGTTGGCAATCGCTCCGACCAGGTCGCCGGGGCGCACGCCCTCCACCCGGCCGACGTTCACGAACAGCCAGCCGATCTGGTCATCCGGCAGGTGTCGGCCGCCGCCCTTGCCGCCCTTGCCACCCGTGGCGCCGCCCCCCGCACCACCGGACCCGGGACCCTGCTTCGCCTTGTTCTGCTTGCGTCGCTTGACGACCTCGAAGGCGTCGGGGATCTCGCGCTCGTCGGCCTGGGTCCGGTCGGCCTCGTGGAGCAGCCGGATCGCGGCCAGCGCGATGTCCCGGGTCTTGTTGTCCGACAGGCGATTCATGACTTCGCGGTAGTCGTCCAGGTCCTCGGCATCCAGTGACTCCCGGAGGCTCGCCACCGTTGCGGCGACCTGGCTGGCGTGCAGGTCGGCCACGCTGGGCACCCGCGCCACCGGGATGGTCCTGCCCGTCAGTCGCTCGATGAAGGTGATGTTGCGGCGCTCGCGTGGTTCGGCCAGGGTGATGGCGACGCCGGTGCGGCCGGCGCGTCCGACCCGCCCGATGCGGTGCACGTAGCTTTCTGCCTGGCTGGGGACGTCGTGGTTGATGACGTGAGTCAGGGTGTCGACATCGAGGCCGCGAGCCGCCACGTCGGTGGCCACGAGCAGCGTGGCGGTGCCTTCGCGCAGGCGCGCCATCACGCGATCGCGCTGCTGCTGGTCCATGCCCCCGTGCAGTGCCTCGGCGCGATGGCCGCGACCTGTCATGGTCACGGTCAGTTGGTCGACCTCGACACGCGTGCGGCAGAACACGATGGCCGACTCGGGCTGCTCGATCTCGAGGATGCGGCCCAACGCGGCCGCCTTGTGCGTGCTGTGGACCCAGTACATGACTTCGCGGACCAGGTCGACGCCGGCCTCGGTCGTGCCACGGTCCTCGACCGAGATCCGCACCGGATCCTGCATGCGCCGCCGGGCGATGTCGACGATCCGCCGGGGCACGGTCGCCGAGAACATCACGGTCTGGCGGTCGTCGGGGGTCGCGTCGAGGATGGCGTCGAGGTCTTCGGCGAAGCCCATGTCGAGCATCTCGTCGGCCTCGTCCAGCACGACGGTTGCCAGGTCCGACAGGTCGAGGGCGCCCCGATTGATCAGGTCGACGGCGCGACCCGGCGTGGCGACCACGACGTGGGCACCGCGCCGGAGCGCCTTCATCTGTCGGTGGGCGGGCTGGCCGCCGACCACCGCGACCACCCTGGTGCCGAGATTGGCCCCGTAGGTCTGCATGGCGTCGGCGACCTGCAATGCCAGTTCGCGGGTGGGAGCAATCACCAGGGCCAGTGGTCGCTCGGCATTGGTGCGACCGATGGCATGCAGGATCGGCAACGAGAATGCCGCGGTCTTGCCGGTGCCCGTCGCGGCCTGTCCCAGCACGTCCGCCCCAGCCAGCATGTGTGGGATGGCCTCACGCTGGATCGGCGTCGGCTCGTCGTAGCCCTCCTCCTCGATCTTGCGCAGCAACTGGTTGCGCAGTCCCAGGCGCTTGAAGGTGATGACGTCGGCGTCGAGTCCGTCGTCCTCGGAGTCTTCGTCCTCGATGCCGTCGCTGGCGTTCGGACCGTCGACGTCGTCGTCAGCCGCGCCTCCGGTGGGCGCCTCGGTCGCATCCTGGGTGGGCGCCTCGGCGCATCCTGGGCCCTCGGTGGACGCCTCGGTCGCATCGTCGTCGGCTCGGTCCTCCACGTAGTCGGGCGTGTCGTGGTCAGTGCGGTTCCCGGAGTTGGCTGAGCCGTCGTTCGCGCCGACCGCCACATCGTCGGTCGCGTGCTCGGTCGCGGTGTCGTGGGCGGGGTCGTGGGCGGGGTCGCCGGCCGAGGCCTGCGGATCGAGATCGGGCGCCGTGAAGGCGTCATGGGTGGGGGAGGTCATCGGTGGGCCGGCTTCGTCGCAGGGGAAACCGCCAGCGTATGGCGCTCCCGATGGGCAGGGGCCGGCTGCTGGCGTCGTCTGGGCGGGGCCGGACCGGTGCAACCGCACGCGGTCGGGCCGCGTCACACCCGGCACACGAACGCGACGCAGAGGGAGCAGGGCCATGAGAATTCCGGTGAACGTGCGACGAGGGCTGCTGCCACTGGCAGTGATGGTCGGGGTCACCCTGGCTGGTTGCAGCGGCGACGACAACGCCACGGTGGTCGACGACCAGGTCGTGGAGGGCCAGGTCGACGACGTCGAGGACGGTGCTGCACCCGATGCCGACCTCGCTGGTCCCGACGCCGTGGACGAGGACCTCGAAGCAGCCGGCGAGGCCGGCGCACCCGCACAGGAGGGTGTCGAGGGCGAGGCGCTCCCTGAGGCAGCGGTCGGCCGCGACCTGGTGTTCCGGGCGTCGATCACGCTGGCCTCGGACGATCCCGACGCCACCGCCGCGGCCGTGCGCACGCTGGCCACCGAGGCCGGTGGATTCGTGTCCGACGCGCAACTGCAGCGCAACGACCTGGGCCTGTTGGCAGGCAGCATCACGATCCGGGTGCCGTCGGACAATCTCGAGGATCTGCTCACCCGGGTGTCCGACACCGGCGCCGACGTGGTCGCCGAACAACGCAGCACCGAGGACGTGACCGGGCAACTGACCGACATCGACTCGCAACTGCGCAACCTCGAGGCGCTGGAGGAGGAACTCCTGGTGGTGCTCACCGAGGCCCGTGACCAGGGCGACGTCGACGACATCGTCACGGTGTTCGACCGCATCACCGGCGTGCGTGGCCAGATCGAGGTGCTGGAAGGTCGGCGCGCCGGCCTGGCCGACCTCGTTGCGCTGTCGACGTTGACCGTGGTCGTCGAGCCGTCGCGGACCGCCGTCGCCGAGGCCACGCAGGTGCCCGAAGCCGATCGGCCGCTGCCATGGAGCCCCGGCAGCCAGGCAACCTCGGCGTGGGACCAGACCGTCGCGGCAGCCCGCGACTTCGTCGATGGTGCCATCTGGGTGGCGGTCTACTTCGTCCCCGTCGCGGTCCTGTGGCTGCTCCCGCTCGTCCTGGTGCTCCTGCTGGCGCGTCGCTGGTGGCGTCGCCGTGCTGTCGCCCCCGGATCGGGCGGTGGTGCCGTGCCGCCACCGGTTCCCGCATCGCCGGTCAGCCCGGCGCCGCGAGGCCCATCGACCGATCCCGGTGACGCGGGCCCCAGCGAGGTGTCGACCACCGCCAATGACGGTCCCGCCACCGCCGGTCCCGCCACCGCCGGTCCTGCCACCGACGAGCCCGGACCCGACGGTCCCGGCTCCGACGAGCCCGGCACCGACCACGGAGACGAGTCGGCAGACATGCCGGCCGAGCGCGAGCCAGCCGGCGTGTGATCGCTGCGGGCTCGCGGGCCACCGGTCGGCGTGGTTGCCTTGTGGGTCGAGGTCCCGGGACAGCATCGGGCCGCACACGGCAGGTGGCCACCATGGACACTCATCGAAGGTTCGATCCGCGTGACCCCCTGGTGGGGGAGTATCGCCCGATCCCGTTCCGGCCACCCACGCCACCGCCGGCGGTCGCGGCCCAGGCGCAGCGCGACTTCCTCGCGGCGATGCAGGCTCGTCGCAGCGTGCGAGCCTTCTCGTCCGAGCCGGTGCCCGTCGAACTGGTGGAACGGGCCATCCTCACGGCCGGCACGGCGCCATCCGGTGCCCACGCCCAACCGTGGACCTTCGTGGTGGTCGGTGACCCCGACACCAGGGCGGCGATCCGGGCGGCCGCCGAGGAGGAGGAACGTCGCTCCTACGACGGCCGCATGCCCGATGACTGGCTCGCGGCGCTGCAACGCCTGGGCACGGACGAGGTCAAGTCCCACCTCACCGATGCCCCGTGGCTCGTCATCGTGTTCGCCCAGGCCCACCACCTCGACCCCGCCACCGGCTACACCCGCAAGCACTACTACGTGCAGGAGTCCGTGGGCATCGCCGTGGGCCTGTTGCTGGCATCACTGCAACTGGCTGGCCTGGCCACGCTGACCCACACGCCGAGCCCGATGCGGTTCCTGGCCGAGATCTGTGGGCGGCCCGCCAACGAGCGCCCCTACGTCGTGATCCCTGTCGGTCGTCCGGCCCACGATGCCACCGTGCCCGACATCCAGCGCAAATCGCTGGACGACATCCTGGTCCGGATCTGACGACGTCAGCCGAGTTGGACGAGGTCGTCGGGGTGCTCGGCAGCCGGTGACGACTCGGAAGCGGCAGACACCAGCAACTCACCCATCGTGAAGGTGCCGTGTGGCACCGACAGGAATGCCGTGTCGGCGGCGTCGCGCCCGGTGGCGATGCGAACGAGGCTGCGCCGCGGTGCCAGCCCCGTGGCATCCACCACGTGCCATCCATCCTCGACCCATGCCTCGACCACGGCGTGGAAGTCCATCGGTTCGAGCCCCGGGGCATAGACGGATGCCAACCGTGCCGGCACGCCCAGGGCACGCAGGAAGGCGATCGTGACGTGGGCATAGTCGCGACACACCCCGATGCGTCGCAGCCAGGTGTCAAGGGCCGTGTCGGTGCCGCGGGTCTCGGTGCCGTCGTAGACCAGTCCCTCGTGGACGCGCTTGACGACCGCGGCCAGCAACTCCTGGCCCTGCAGGTCACCGAACTCCGACGCCGCCAGTGCACCCATCGCGTCCGACGGGCAGTACCGGCTGGGTCGAGTGGCCTCGATGCGATCCAGTTCACCACCCGGTGGCAGGTCACCCGCGCCCGTGACGGTGGCCGTGTAGATGACCTCCAACTCGCCAGCGGGCACGTCCTCCAGCACGTGCAGACGGGTGCCGTGGGGGCCGGTGACCTCCCGAGCCGGCACGGACGCGCCGTCGACCCGGGCGGTGAGGTCCTCGCGTGACAACGGGGTGTCCGCGGCCACTGCGACGGAAAGCACCAAGTCGCTGGGGGCGCCGACGGTGCCGGTGATCGTTGCGCCGACGAGACGCGCTGGGGAGGCCATCAGGCGAACCGCAGTTCGTCGCGAAGGTTGTCGGCGTAGGCGCGATCCTTCATGTCGGCCAGCGTGCGCAGTCGGTGGCGGGCCTCGGCTGCGTTGGCGTCCGACACCCAGGAGCGGGCGTGCTCGTCGAACCGGTCGGCGGCCAGGCCGGCGATGTCGTCGCGATCCAGCCAGCGGCCGATGTCGACCAGGTCGAGCAGGTCGTGCAGCCCCTGCTCGTCGTCCTCGGTGTCGAGATCGCCCAGGTAGGCCGCGACCAACAGGTCCGGGGCGGCGGCGTCCTCGTCCAGCGCCAACTGGCCGGTGTGCATGGCCATGTTGATCTGGCGCATCACGTGGGCGCGCCGGGCGAACTTGGCCAGGTCCTCGGCGCGGTCCTCGCCTTCGGCCTTCATGAGCGCCTTGTAGTCCTTGCGCAGGTCGCGGATGTCGGCGTCGGGGATGACGGGCTTGTTGACCATGCGGGGGCCCTTCGAGGGGGGCGTGTGCCGGGTGTGGATGGATGGAGGGTGGCGCGGGCGGCCGGGTGTGGCTGGTCCGGGGATGGTACGGGGACGGGTCGGACCATCCTCAACTGGCTCGTGAGAACCGATGGCGGTAGGCCGTGGGCGTGACCCCGACGGCATCGGCCAGGCGCGCTCGCAGGTTGGCAGCCGTGCCCAGGCCGCTGCGGGTCGCGATCTGGTCGATGGTGAGGTCGCTGGTCTCGAGCAACGATCGGGCCCGCACGACCCGCTGGGCAGTCAGCCACTGGTGGGGTGTCGTCCCGGTGGCATTTCGGAAGTGGCGTGCGAAGGTCCGCGGTGACTGGGCCGCCCGAGCGGCGAAGTCGTCGACGGTGAGCGACTGGTCGAGGTGTGCGACCGCCCACTCCATCACCTGGCCCAGTGCGTGCTCGGCGGTCGGTGGCGGTGGCTGGACGGCGACGTACTGGGCCTGGCCCCCGTCGCGGTGGGGCGGCACCACCATGCGACGCGCGACCCCGTCCGCGACGTCGGCGCCCAGGTCCTGACGCACCAGGTGCAACGACAGGTCGATGCCGGCGGCAGACCCTGCCGAGGTGAAGACACCGTCGTCGTCCACCCACAGCACGTCGGGCACGACCTCGATGCGGGGGAACCGCGCGCGCAGGGCCTCGAGGTACATCCAGTGGGTCGTGGCCCGGCGTCCATCGAGGATGCCGGCCTCGGCCAGCGCGAAGGCACCGGAGCAGAAGGACACCATGCGAGCGCCATTGTCGGCGGCGGCCGCCAGCGCCTCGACCAGCGGTGCAGCAGCATCCATCGGACGCCGCCAGAAGGTGGGCTGTTCCTCGGCATCGGCGGGCTTGGGCGTCATCGGCACGATGACCGTGTCGGCGCTCGCCACGTCCTCGAGGCCGTGCTCCGGCACGATCGAGAAGCCCAGCCGGGTCGCCAGTGACTGCCCGGCAGCGACACCGCAGACCTGCAGGTCGTACCACTCGTCCAGCCCGGCGGCGGACATCACCTCGCCCCTGGCGATGCCGAACACCTCGCAGGCGATGGCGAACTCGAAGGGGTTCATCCAGTCCATGGCGATGAGGGCGACGCGGTGGGCCATGGCGAACCTTTCGGGGGACGGCGGTGGGTGGGACGGGGTCGCGGCCGTGGGTGGCGCGGTGCGTTGGCAGGATTGTTACGGGCATTGTCAATCTTGCCACTCGTGGCCGCCGATGTCAAGCGCGACAGTGGGGGCATCGACAACAGCAGGAGCGCCACCATGACCACACTCACCCACCCGGACGCGACCACCGTGTCGAGCGTCGATGCCCTGCCCGACTCGCTTCCGCTGGCTGCTCCGTCGGACCGCAGGGACGGGTCCGTCCCCGTGGTCGGCGTCGTCACCGATGCCGTGTCGCCCGCCAGGAGCGACACCGACGCCACCGCCATCCCCACCGCAGGACCAGATCCCTCCGCATCGCTGGGCACGGTGGTGCGGGACCTCGGCAACGCCTTCGCGCAGCCGATCGCAGGCGACCGGGACCGTGGTCGCCGTCGGGCCGCGTTGGCGATCCTGCTCGGCTCGCAGGGCCTGGACGCCGCGTGGATGCAGCCGACCCCAACGACCCCCGACGTGGTGGTCGATCGCACCGTCGGCTGGGCGCTGGTCAGGCTCGGTGAGGGCCACCGTGGTGCCGCCGTGGCAGCACGTTCGCAGCTGCAGGCGTGACCGCGGTCGTGGAGCTCAGGGGGTGGCGGGCCGTTGGGGCATGCGGTCAGGAAGCCGTCGCCGGCCCATGAAGCCGACCGTGTCGGCATGCCACCACGAGATGTCGGTCTCGTTCTCGAGCCAGCACAGCCACACGGGCTCGCCGTCGAGTTGCGAGCGGAAGTCCACCAGCAGTGGGGCGTAGCCAGCCACCTTCAGCCCCCAGGCACGGAAGCCGTCGAGCAACTCGCCCATGTTGGCCTCGAAGGCCTTGATGTCGGCAACCGATGTCGGGATGCCGGCATTGTGTTCAGCCGTGGAGGTCACCAGGTCGGCCCGCACGGCCACCACTCGATCTGCCCGGTCCAGGATTTCGGGCAGCATCGAGCGGGCTTCCGCGAGGGTGAAGGTGCGCTCGGCCACGTCGTGATCCCTGATGGCTGGTCGTCGCCGACCCTAGTGGCCGACGGCGAACATGCCACCCGGGGTTCCACGAACCAACCGGCCCGTCGGATCGTCGGCGTCGGTCACCCGGCCGTCGAGCGCCGGCAGGACTGGCACGTCAGGCAGGTGGTCGAGCCCCTGCGAGGTCGGCCAGCCGTCGTGTGAGGTGGTCGTGTTCGCGTGGATTCGCGGTCAGGTCTCGCGCCCGGGACAGGCTGGCGGTCGCCGCCGGGACGTCGCCGGCCATCGCGGCCAATTCGCCGCGAGCAACGTGGAGGTAGGGCCAGCGTTCGAGGTCGTGGGTCGCGGCGGTGGCCTCGAGTGCAGCCAGTCCGGCGGCCGGGTCGATCGCGAAGGCCCGTGCAACTGCGCCGTTGACGGCGGCGTAGGGCGATCCGGTCATGCGGACCAACTCGTCGTAGAGCGCCACGATCTCCAGCCAGTCGGTGTCGTCGTGGGTCGGCGCATCGGCATGGCATGCCGCGATGGCCGCCTCCAGCTGCAGGCGGCCGAGGTCGCGCCGCCGCAGCGCGTCGGTCAGCAACGTGCGGCCCTCCGTGATCATGGCCCGGTCCCACTGCGACCGATCCTGGTCTGCCATGACGACGAGTGCCCCGGTGGTGTCGACGCGCGTCGCTGCGCGTGCGTGGGTCAGCAGGCACAGAGCCAGCAGTCCGGTGACCTCGGCCTCGTCGGGCATCAGGTCGTGCAGGAGACGGGCGAGCCGGATCGCCTCCTCGGCCATGTCGAGGCGCTGGAGGTCGTCGTCGTCGTGGGGCAGGTAGCCCTCGTTGAACACGAGGTGCACGACCGCCAGCACCGCGGCCAGGCGGTCGGGGAGATCCGCATCGCGCGGGATGCGAAACGGGATGCCGGCGTCACGGACCTTGGTGGCGGCGCGATGGATCCGTCGCGCCATGGCGTCGGGTGACACGACGAACGCCGCCGCGATCTGTGCGGTGGTCAGGCCGGCGACGTAGCGCAGCGTGAGCGCGACCTGGGCGGGCATCGCCAGGGCCGGGTGGCAACACATGAACACCAGGCGCAGCTGGTCGTCGGTGTCGATGGCGCCGAGGCTGGCCATGGGATCCTCCACTGCGCCGTCACCGGAGAAGTGGGCCAGGCCGGCGTCGCGCACGGACGCGGCGCCGGCGGAACGTCGTTCGCGGGCGCGCCGTCGCGTTGCGGATCGGATGCGGTCGATGGCGCGGCGCCTGGCCACGACGACGATCCAGCCAGCCGGGTTGTCGGGGATGCCGTTGTCGGGCCATGCCGTGACGGCCGTGGCCATCGCCTCGGCGACGGCATCATCGGCCAGGTCGAGATCACCGTGGCAGGCGGGCATCACCGACGCCATGATGCGACGACGGTCCCCGGCCACCGTGGCCAGGGCCGCGTCGATCTGCGACTGCCCGTTGGGCATCTGCTCAGGCGTCCGGAATCTCGCCGAGAGGTCGGACCTCCATCGATCCGTAGTGCGCGCCCGGGCACTTCGCGGCCCAGCGAATCGCCTCGTCGACATCGTCGACGTCGATGAGGTAGTAGCCGCCCAGGACTTCCTTGGTCTCGGCGAAGGGCCCGTCGGTCAGCACGGTCTCGTCGTTGCGCACCCGCACCGTGGTCGCTGTCTCGACGCCCTGGAGCGGTTCGCCACCAAGGTGGACGCCGGCATCCTGCATCTCGTTGGTGTAGTCGAACCACGGCTGCATCATCGCCGCGAACTCCTCGGGTGTGCCCTCGGGTGGGGACTGCGGCTCGCTGTAGATCAAGAGCATGTACTTCATCGTGGGTTCCTCCCTGGTCGGCTGCGAGGTTCGCGTCAGCCGGTCGTCGTGTGCCCCTCCGGGCGATGAGTCGGCGGGTGCCGCTCGCCCGGTTGTCGTCGCCCAGCATTGCAGGCGGACAGGCACCTCCACAAGTGGGCGCTCGGTGCACGCAAGCGAGCGTTCAGTGCCGGCGCATGGGCAGGTTGGGCAGGTGGAACACCCGAAGGCGACGGCCGTCCAGCGCGCTGCGGAGGCCTCGTTGCGACCGTTGGTGCGCATCGACCGGAGGAAGATCCCGCGGGACAAGATCTCTTCGGCGAACCCGACCAGGACGCCCGCAGGGTGCGAGTCTCCAGCGTCGGACGATGGATCATCGGACACCGTTGCCCCGTCTTCCGGACACCTGGTCCGGGCCCCCGTCATCGTCCTCGGACGACCGGCACCACGCCGGTCTACGGGACGTAATAGGGTGGAGGTCCAGCGAGCACGACCACGGAGCGACCATGTCCGACACAGGTGCAACTGATGCCGGCGGCACCCCGATCATCACCGACGGGATTCCCGCGCAGTACCCCGACATCGACGAGCAGGAGACCCGCGAGTGGCTCGAGTCGCTCGACGCGGTCGCCCAGGATCGTGGCCAGGGTCGCGGCCGCTACCTCCTGTTGCGCCTGCTCGAACGAGCACGCCAACTCAACATCGGCATCCCCAGCCTCACCTCCACGGACTACATCAACACGATCGCCTCGGAGATGGAGCCGAAGTTTCCCGGTGACGAGCACATCGAGCGCCGCATCCGCGCCTACATCCGCTGGAACGCGGCCGTCATGGTCCACCGTGCCAACATCGTCCACGGTGTCGGTGGCCACATGGGCAGCTATGCGTCGGCAGCCAGCCTCTACGAGGTCGGCTTCAACCACTTCTTCCGTGGCAAGGACCACCCGGGCGGCGGCGACCAGATCTACATCCAGGGCCATGCCTCGCCGGGCATCTACGCACGCTCCTTCCTCGAAGGTCGCCTGACCACCGACCAGATGGATGCGTTCCGTCGCGAGGTCGAGCCGGGTGGACTGGCCAGTTACCCCCACCCCCGCCTGATGCCCGAGTACTGGGAGTTCCCCACGGTGTCGATGGGCTTCGCGGCGCTGCACTCGATCTACCAGGCCCGTGCGAATCGCTACATGCACAATCGCGGCATCAAGGACACCTCCCAACAGCACGTCTGGGCATTCCTGGGCGACGGCGAGACCGCCGAACCCGAGACGCTCGGCGCCCTCAACGTCGCCGCCCGCGAAGGGCTGGACAACCTCACCTTCGTCGTCAACTGCAACCTGCAGCAGTTGGATGGCCCGGTGCGCGGCAACGGCAAGATCATGCAGGAACTCGAGGGTGTGTTCCGTGGCGCCGGCTGGAACGTCATCAAGGTCGTCTGGGGCAGTGCCTGGGACGAACTGCTGGCCAAGGACGTCGACGGGTTGCTGGTCAACCGCATGAACGAGGTCAGTGACGGGCAGTTCCAGACCTACACGGTCAAGCCCGGCAGCTACATCCGCGAGGACTTCTTCGGTTCGGATCCGGCCCTCCTCAAGATGGTCGAGCACCTGTCCGACGAGGACCTCGAGAACCTCCCTCGGGGCGGCCACGACTATCGCAAGGTCTACGCGGCCTTCAAGGCCGCCACCGAGTTCCACGGTGGGCCGACCGTGATCCTGGCCCAGACCATCAAGGGGTGGACGCTGGGGCCGGACTTCGAGGCCCGCAATGCCGTGCACCAGATGAAGAAGCTCAACGAGGCCGCGCTCAAGACGTTCCGCGATCGGCTGTACCTCGACATCTCCGACGAGGAGATCGAGGACGACCTGCCGCCCTACATCACCTTCGACGAGGATTCCGAGGAGCAGCGCTACCTCATGGCACGCCGGGAGGAACTTGGCGGACCGGTGCCGGAACGCCGCGTGGACGTCACGATGCCGGAGTTGCCCGACGACTCGGTCTACGCATCCCTCAAGGAAGGGTCGGGCAACCAGGAAGTCGCCACGACGATGGCGTTGGTCCGGCTGTTCAAGGACCTGTTCCGTCACAAGGGATCCAAGGACGGTCCGGGTGGGATCGGCAAGCGCCTGGTCCCGATCATCCCCGACGAGGCCCGCACCTTCGGCATGGACGCGATGTTCCCCACGCTGAAGTTGTACAGCCCGACCGAGCAGAACTTCGAGTCCGTCGACTCCGACCTGCTGCTGTCCTACAAGATGTCACCCAAGGGCCAGATCCTGCACGAGGGCATCACCGAGGCCGGCTCGATGGCCTCGTTCCATGCGATCGGGTCGAGCTACTCGACCCATGGGGAAGTCCTGATCCCGCTGTACCTGTTCTACTCGATGTTCGGGTTCCAGCGCACCGGCGACCAGATCTGGTCGGCTGCCGACCAGCGCTGCCGTGGGTTCCTGATCGGCGCGACTGCCGGTGGCACCACGCTCAACGGCGAGGGCCTGCAGCACCAGGACCGGCACTCGCTGCTGCTGGCCCAGTCCAACCCGGCGGTGGAGGCCTACGACGCCTCGTTCGCGTACGAGTTGGCCGTCCTGATGCAGAACGGCATCGAGCGGATGTTCTCAGACGTCACCGTCGAGGGTGGCGAGGACGTCATGTTCTACCTCACCGTCTACAACGAGCCACGCCTGCAACCCGCCATGCCCGAGGGCCTGGACCCGGCCGACATCGTGCGTGGGATCTATCGCTATCGCGAGGGCTCGTCGGGCCAGCACGAGGCGCACATCCTGTCGTCGGGCACGATCATGTACGAGGCCCTGCGTGCCCAGGAGTTGCTGGCCGAGGACTTCGACATCAAGGCCGACGTGTGGTCGACCCCGGGCTGGAACCGGTTGCTGCGTGACGGCACCGAGTGCGAGGCCTGGAACCGGATGAACCCGAATGCCGACGAACCCCTGGTGCCCGAGATCCTGACGGCGCTCGAGGGCACCAACGGTCCCTACATCGCCGTGTCGGACTGGCTCAAGGCCACGCCGGTGCAGATCGCCGACTGGATCCCGGGCCGCTTCGCCGTGCTGGGCACCGACGGCTTCGGTCGCTCCGACACGCGGGAGCAGTTGCGCCGATTCCACCGCATCGATGCGGAGTCGATCGTGGTGTCGGTGCTGGCCGAGTTGGCGGCGGAGGGAACCGTGGAGGCGTCGCTGGTGGCGGATGCCATCACCAAGTACGAACTCGACCAACTGCAACGCTGGCCGTTCATCGGCAACCGACAAACCGGTGACGTCACCTTCTGATGGCGAGTCGGCCCGGTGACAGCGGCCAGTCCGGTGGCGAAGGTGTGCCACCGATGGCCGCTGTGCTGTTGATCGGCAACCTGTTCGTCCTCGTTGGCCTGCTCCTCGTCGACTCGACCGTCATCCGGATCGTCCTGCTGCTCGTGGCTGCGGCGATGCTCGGTGGCGGCATCCTGATCCTGTCGCGCCACGCTGCCCGGCTCAAGGCCATCCACGGTGGCACGGGTGCGGACGATGCGAGTGTCGAGGAGCAGGTCCGCGATGGGGACGCCTGAGGGGTACGCGCTCGGCACCCGTGTGCTGCACTGGACGATGTTCATCGCCCTGGCCTGCCAGTTCGCGCTGGGCTGGGCCCTGACCAGGGCCGACGACCTGTTGGAACCCGTTGTCGCCTGCTGCCTGGGTGGCGACGAGGACGTCATGGTCGTGGCACACGTCGTGCTGGGCGTGGTCATCCTGGTGCTGGCGATCGTGCGCCTGGGTTGGCGACTGATGACCGACCTGCCGCCGTGGGCGCCCGGGCTGTCGGCCACCGAGCGACGGGTCGTCCACGTCGTGGAACTGGTGCTCTACGCCTGCATGTTCCTGATTCCGCTGACCGGCCTGGGACTGTTCCTGCTCTCCGGTGAGGACTTCGACATCGGTGGTGGACGCGAGTTCGTGGGACCGTGGGAGGTGGGCGACGACGACGTGTGGCTGGCCGCCCACGTCGCGACCCAGGTCACCTTCCTGGTGGCCTTCTGCGTCCACATGGGGATGGTCGTCCGCCACACCGTCCTGCGCCGCGAGCACTACCTGTCACGGATGCTGTGACCACGGCGCGGGCCGGTGCGTCCGGCTGAAGCCTTCGGGCCGGTGCGTTCGGGCCGGTGCGTTCGGGGCCGGTGCGTTCGGGCCGGTGCGTTCGGGCCGGTGCGTTCGGGCCGGGCAGCTGGGTCGCGACGTGGTCACGGGGTCATGCCGCGGTCGCGTCCTCCCCGGCGGCGTCGTCCCGCGACGCTGCGGCCGGTGGCGTGGCGCCGTGGTCGCGTTCGACCAGTGTCGGGTAGTCGGTGTAGCCGGTGGCACCGCCGGCGTAGAAGGTGTCCTCGTCGGGCTCGTTGAGGGGAGCGTCCAGCCGGAACCGGTCGACGAGGTCCGGGTTCGCCAAGAACAGCCGGCCGTAGGCCACTGCGTCGACGCGTCCTGCCGACACCGCATCCATCCCATCGGCGCGGGTGTAGTTGCCGTTGCCGACGAGCGGGATGTCGGTGTGCTCGCGCAGCAGTGCCGTTCGTGGGTCGTCGCGCCGAGTGCTGCCACTGCCGCGGAACTGCTCCACCACGTGCAGCCAGGCCAGGTCGGCCGGAAGCGTCGTGGCCAGGTGGCGCAGCATCGGGGCGGGGTCGGGTTCGGTGGCCCCGGAGGTCCCGTTGCCCAGCGACAGGCGGATGCCGATGCGATCGTGGGGCACCTCGTCGGCGACGGCGTCCACGATCTCGAGCAGCAGGCGGGCGCGGTTGGCGACCGAACCGCCGTAGTCGTCGTGGCGGTCGTTGAGGTCAGACGACAGGAACTGCTCGATCAGGTAGCCGTTGGCGCCGTGGATCTCGACGGCATCGAAGCCGGCCGCCATGGCGCGGCGGGCGGCGCCGCGGTAGTCGTCCAGGAGTCGCGGGATCTCGTCGGTGCCCAGCGGCCGCGGTGTCGAGGCCGGCTCGAAGCCGTCGGGGGTGTAGACCTGCGCGTCCGCGGCAGTGGACCCGGACGACACGGGTGGCTCGCCGTCGTGGAACCACGTGTGGGACACCCTGCCGACGTGCCACAACTGGACGGCGATGCGACCGCCGGCCTCGTGCACGGCATCGGTGACGGCGCGCCAGCCCTCGACGTGACCGTCGGACCACAGTCCCGGGGTCTTGACGTAGCCGATGGCCTCGCGCGAGATGACGGTCGCCTCGGAGATGACGAGCCCGGCGCCGGCGCGCTGGCGGTAGTAGTCGACGTGCAGGTCGCCCGGTGTCCGGGTCGCCTCGTCGGCGCGGCTGCGTGTCAAGGGTGCCATCAGGACCCGGTTGGGCAGGTCGAGTGCCCCAAGGGTCACGGGCGTGAACAAGTCGGGTGCCATGGGTGGGTTCCTGGGTCGCGTGTCACCAGTCAATGCGATCGCGGCCGGTCGGACCACGCCCCAGGACCCGCCATCGGGACGGGATGTGGGGGAATACGGCCAGTCGGCCGGCTGGACTTGTCCGCAGCCCGGTGGTCTGGTACCAACAGGGGCGGAGTTCCACCGTTGTCGTTCTCGTCGTTCCCAGGAGTCGCCCGTGGGCCAGTTGACCTTCTACTACGGGACGATGAACTGTGGAAAGTCCACGCTGGCCCTCCAGATGCACCACAACGCCCGCAATGCCGGCAAATCGGTGCTGTTGTTCTCCAAGCTCGACCGCGAGGGCGCGGTCATCTCGTCACGCATCGGCCTGTCCGCGCCGGCCACGACCGTCGACGACGACCTGCATGTGCACGACCACGTGGTCGCGCTGTTGGAAGCCGGGCAGGTCGTCGACGAGGTCATCGTCGATGAGGCACAGTTCCTGGGTGCCTGGCAGGTCGACCACCTCGCCAGGCTGGCGGACGAACGCGACCTCGAGGTGCGGTGCTTCGGGCTGCTCTCGGACTTCCAGACCAGGCTCTTCCCAGCGTCACAGCGGCTGCTCGAACTCGCAGATCGCCGCGAGGAACTGCAGCTCGACGCCCGCTGTTGGTGCGGCGCCAGGGCCATCCACAACGCTCGCACCCTCAACGGCCGGATCGTGCGGGAGGGGGCCCAGGTCGTCGTCGGTGACGTCGATGACAGCGTGGTCGCCTACGAGGTGCTGTGTCGCAGCCATCACCGCGACGGCGTGACCCGCGCGACGGCCGACGGCGAGGAATCCGCGCCCACGGGATTCACCCGGGTCGGGTCAGTGAGCGCGGGCTGACGAGGCGATGCCGGGCGCCTGTCCGGCCGGTGACCTCACCTGACGTGCCGGGGAGCCATGGCGAGAACCTGGCTGCCCCTAACCAGTCCCGGCTGCCCGCGGCCCACGGCCCGTGGTCGGACCGCGATCAGAAGTAGTCGCGCAGGAACGGTGTCGGACCAGCGAACACCGACCCCAGGAGTTCGAGGAAGTCGGCGTCGCACCCGGTCAGTCGCCCGGCCCGGGAGAGCAGCCACGGTGAGGCGAAGCCGGTGTACATCGCCGACAACGCCCCGATGTCGACGGCGGCCACACGTGCGCCCGACCCGTGGCCTCCATGACCGGTCGGGTCGGCCTGGCGTGGCCGGGTGAGTTGCGCGGCGCCCTCGGCCACCTCCAGCACCCAGGCGCCGTCGTTGGAGGGGCGACGGGGGTCACGGATGACGAGTGGGACGGTTGCCGTCGTGTCCGGCCACCCGCGGGCCGCGATGGCGGCGGGGGCATCGACCAGTCGGGTCATCCACGCGTGGGAACTCGCCGAGTCCTCCGGCAGGGTGCGCGGCAGGGCCAACAGCAGCGGATCGGCCGGTTGGGAATTGAAGGTCGTCGTCGACGCCACGGAATGGTTGGCCGCCACGACCGCCCACAGCGCCAACTCGGCGTCGCGATCGGCGCCGTACAGGTGCAGGACTCGGAGGCCGAAGGCGTCCGTGGGTGCCGTCCCCGAGACCTTGACCGCCAGCAGCAGGCCGACCACCTCAGCGCCGCGCACGGCCACGAAGGACAGTTCGGGTTCGTCGGGGTCCGGCGTGAGCATCCGTCGCAGCCAGCGCCGCGAGGCTGCCAGGCCACCAGGCTCCCGGAGGGTGATGGCGTTGTGCAGCGCAAGCACGTCGTCGAGATCGTCGAGGAGGAACAGCCGGACCTCCACGTCGGATGGCGCTGGCAGGTCGAGCAGGTCGCGGGTCGCGATGGTTCGACGGACGTGCATGCCGGCAACCTCCCACCCCCAGGCGCGGTACGGCGCCGGGGTGGACGGGTACAGCGTCGACACGGGCAACCCGCGATCGGCCAGCATGTCCAGGCCCGCGGCCAGCAGTGCCGAGCCGACCCCTCGGCGGCGGTGTTCGGGTGCGACGACGACACCCGCGACGCCGCCCATGGGCACGACCCGCCCCCCGAACGCCTGGCCGAACGGCCACGCCGTGAGGTGCCCGACGACGCGGCCTTCCTCGACGGCGACCAGGCGGTGGTCGTCGGGTGCGTAGATGTCGGTGCCGTCGAACTCCACGTGCATGGCGGTCGAGAATGCGACGACTCGGAGGTCCAGCGCCGCCTGGGCGTCGTCGGGTCGAAATGCACGCACCTGCATGGCTGCCTCCGCCGTCGCGGCCTGGTCCGGGCAACGTCCGCTGACGCGCCCGGGGACGGCCATGCCGAACCCTAATCGCGGCGTTGCATCACCGCTGGACGCCGTGCCTCACGCGGTGATGTCGAGGATCCACGGCAGGACGAACAGCATCGACGACGACCAGGTGACGTGGGTCAGCGTCGGTGCCAGGATCCCGCCCGTCACCCGACGTTGCAGCCCGACGAGCAGACCCAGGACCAGTGCGGCGAACACGAGCATGAGGTTGCCGGTGGCCACCGTGGTCAGCCCGTACAGCATGGTCGAGATCGCCACGGGATGCCGGCGTCCGATCGCGGCGAACAGGGCGCCTCGGAAGAACAGTTCCTCGGCCACGCCGTTGACCACGGTGATCGCAAGGACCAGGGGAAGCGACGCGAACAGGGCATGGTCCAGGACGTCGCTGATGGCGTCACGGATGGCGGGGACCTGGGTCACGACCAGTGCGCCCAGCGCGAACACGCCGACCGCCACCAGCCCGACCCCGATCGGCTGCAGGATCGGGCGGGTCAGCCGTCCGTCGTCGACGTCGCGGATGTAGCCCAGGTGCAGGGGGCCCGACAGGAACGATCCGATGACCCAGACCGCGGCGAGGGCGATCGTTGCCGGATAGAAGCGGACGTCACCGGGTGGCAGTCCCAGGGAGTAGCCCAGCACGATCGCACCGACCACGACGGTGATGGCAGCCACGATCCGGCGACGGCGGAACTCGGCGTCCGATTGGTGGTGGTCGCGGGGGACTGGCTCGACCAGCGAGTTGCGCAGCACCCCCTCGACGCGCTGCGTGATGTCCATGCGCAGAACCTATCGGAGCCCACGGGGCCGACTGTCCAGTCGCGGGGAGGGGAGGAGTCGGGCCAGCGATCGTCGTCCTCAGGTTCGCAGTGGCAGTCGCAGGTTGACGGTCGTGGCGGTGTCGGGATCCACCCAGATCTCCCCCCCATGGGCCACCACGAGCTCACGTGCAATCGCCAGTCCCAGGCCGGTGCCGCCGGAATCGCGTTCGCGGGCCTGGTCTGCCCGACTGAACCGCTCGAATGCTCGCTCGATGAACTCCGGTGGAAAGCCCTGCCCACCGTCGGTGACGGTCACGGTCGCCCAGCCGCCATCCGCCGCCGCGGCCACCTGCACGCGAGCGTCGGCCGGGGTGTACCGGATCGCGTTGTCGACGAGGTTGCGCATCACTCGCCCGAGCGCCTGCGGATCCCCGTCCACGGGCAGCGCCCGGTCGCAGACCAGGTGCAGGTCGACGGCCTGTGCCCGTGCGACCGGCGTCATCGTCTCGACTTCTGCGTCCACGATCTCGACCAGGTCCACTCGCATCAGGTCGAGCACCTGGTCGCCGGCCTCCAGCCGCACCAGGACGAACAGGTCGTCGACCATGTCGCGCAGGACGGTGACGTCGGTGGCCATGGCTGCGAGATACCTGGCAGGGTCCGGGGCGACGCCGTCCTCCAGCGCCTCGATCGCGGCCTGCATGCTGGCGAGGGGCGTGCGCAGGTCGTGTGACAGTGCCGTGAGCAGGTGGTCGCGTGCGCGGGCGTCGCTGGCACGCTCCCGCTCCAGTGCCTCCAGGCGGGCCGCCATCTGGTCCACCCAGCGGGACAGCTCGCCGACTTCGTCGCGTCGATCGACGCCCGTTCGGGCCGACAGGTCACCGGCCGCGATCTGTTGCGCAGCGCCCGCGATGTCCTGCAGGTCGGCGATGAGCGGTCGGGCCACGCTCAGCGCGACCAGCAGCCCGAGTCCCGCGCCGAGCACCAGCGCAGCCAGCACCAACTTGATGCCGGTCGTGTCCAGGATCATCGTGGTCGTCGATGCCATCACGACACCACTGGCGATCACGATCGCGATGCCGGCGATCACCAGCATCGTCAGGCGCAGCGAGGACCAGCGTCGATGCATGCGGACGAGGGCGAGCGTGGCGACGGCCGAGACCAGGGCGGCCACCGCGAACACCACGTAGAGGCGGGCGCGAACCTGCGGTTCCGACCGCATGCCGCCCTCGGAGACGACCAGGCCAACGGCAACCAGCAACGCCACCCCTGCCAGCACTGCCACCGCCACCCGCCCTCGGCGACTCATGGGTCGAAGCGATACCCGACACCACGAACGGTGACCAGGTGTGCGGGGTTGGACGGGTCGCGTTCCAGCTTCTGGCGCACGTGGCCCACGTGCACGGTGACCGTTGCCGGGTCCTGCCACGCTGCCGACGAGTCCCAGACGTGCTGGAGCAGCTGGTCGCGCGAGTACACCTGTCGGGGGCTGCGCGCCAGGTACGCCAGCAGGTCGAACTCGCGGCGCGTCAGTTCGACGAGTCGGCCGTCCCGACGGACCTCCCGGGTGGCCTCGTCGATGCTGATGTCGTCGAACTCCAGGACGACCCCGCCCGAAGGTGTGGTGTGCGCGCGCCGCAGCACCGAGGTGACCCGCGCCGCGAGTTCACGCGGCGAGAAGGGTTTGACGACGTAGTCGTCGGCACCCAGTCCCAGCCCCAGCACCCGGTCACCCTCGTAGCCACGGGCGGTCAACATGATCACCGGGGTGGTGGCGCGCGAGCGCAGCCGCTGCAGGATGGTCAGGCCATCCACCCCCGGGAGCATCACGTCCAGGACCACCAGGTCGAAGTCGTGCTGTTCCAGCAGCTTCAGCGCCGACGTGCCGTCGTCGGCCCACGTGACCTCGTGGCCGTCGTGCTCGAGGTACTGGCACACGACTTCGCGAACCATGGGCTCGTCGTCCACCACGAGCACATGGCCGGTGGGGCGTGCGAGCGGCGCGTTCATGGATGCCATGGGGCGAGACTACGAGCGCCCGACAGTGTCGTGGCGTTCGGGTGGACGACTTTCGCGAAACTTGAGGATCGCGTTGGCCGCCCTTGGCATTCGGTCGGCCCACTGGGGACTGTCCGATCAACCAACAAAGGATGCACTCATGCGACGGATCCTCACCCTGGCTGCCACGTTGGTGGCCACCACGCTCTTCGCACTCCCGGCCAGCGCCGGTGTCACTGGCCCGGCCTTCTACGCCGACGGTGGCGTGTACCGGACGGTGGGCACGCCAACGGACCTGTCCGGCACCGGCGCACCGGCCAGTTCGTTCGACACGCTCTGGGCCATCGCGGACCAGATGAACGTGGCGGAGGCGGCGCCCGGAGCCCAGGACTACAACGGCGGTCGTTGGATGGTCCATGCGCTCGACTACACCGACTACGACGCCGTGCTCGACGCCGGTGACCTGGACGGCAACGGGGTGCTCGACTCCACCGAAGAGGTCGCGGCCGCCATCGAAGCCGGCGTCGCCGCCGATGGTGGCGTGGTCCGCAGTTTCGTGTGTCCCGTGATCCCGCTGCCGCGGGGTCGTTGAGGCAGACGACCCAGGCATGGGCCCGTGCGGGCGCTGGCGAACGCCACGTCTGCGCGGGCCTGCGGCGTCGGGTCGCGCCGATCATTGACGGGACCGGCAGGTGACTGATGGCAGGCGGCGGATGCCAGGTGCTGCTGACAGCCCAACACGGGGCGTCCTGCGTGATGGTGGTCAGGGGCGGGGTCGAACCGCCGACACCACGATTTTCAGTCGTGTGCTCTACCAACTGAGCTACCTGACCATGTCCCTGCGAGAATTGTCACCTGGTCGGCGACGGTCCTGCCGGGACGGCAACGTCCGGACGCCAAAGGCGTTTCCGGACGAGGCATTGCGGACCTGACGGGATTTGAACCCGCGACCTCCACCTTGACAGGGTGGCGAGCACTCCAAACTGCTCCACAGGTCCATCTATGTGGCTGGTGAGGTGGGCCGCGCAGGACTCGAACCTGCAACCAGCGGATTAAAAGTCCGATGCTCTGCCAGTTGAGCTAGCGGCCCGGACCGGCGTTGGCAACGAACGCCCAGTCTAGCCAGTCCGTGAAGGCATGGCCAAATCAGGTACCGAGGCGAGACGTGACGATAGCGCGTCGTGGATTGCCCCGACTGGGCTGGCGCAACGGTTAGCCTCTGCACCACCGAGGAGCCGAACAACATGGGTGCATCGAACACGGACCGGTTGGTGCCGGTCACCGACGACAACAGCGACGCCGTGTCAAGCCGTCTGGAGCAGGCTGGATCCATGCGTGGTGGTGACGTGGTGGACGAGGCCGAACTGGCCCGATTGCAGGGGCGTCGCGGCCGTGCGGACTGGAAGGCCGTGGCCGCCCAGCGTGGGGGCGAACTGGTCGGGTACGCCGGCCTGGTCGATCGCGGCGAGCGGGTGACGGGCGACGTCGTGAGCCTGGCCGGCACCGACGTGCTGGCGGACCTGCTGGGCTGGCAGCGTGAGGAGGCGGGGGATCGCTCCCTGACGGCGTGGTTGCGGTTTGCGTCCGAGGAGGAGTTGGCCGCGGTCGAGGACAGCGGCTTCGAGGTGCAGCGACGACTCAGCGTGCTGGGACGCACCGTCGCCGACGTCGAGTTGGCCGAGCCTCCGACGAACGTGACGATCCGGCCCTTCCACATCGATGACCTCGACGGGATGCTGGCAGTCCTGCTGGATGCCTACGACGGCACCGAGGACGCCGGGTGGACGCGTGACGAGATCACCCGCCGACGGTCCTATCCGTGGTATCGCGACGAGGACCTGCTGATTGCCGCGACCTCCGACAACCGGATCGCGGGGATCCACTGGACCAAGCGGCGCACGCCCGACACCGGCGAGGTCTACAACCTCGCCATCGCCCCGTGGGCACAGGGCAAGGGCCTTGGTCGGGCACTGCTGACCGCCGGTCTCGTCCACGTGCGTGAATGGGGTGGCGAGGACATGGTGCTGTGGGTGGACAATGCCAACGAGCGCGCCATGGCCCTGTACGAGTCGCTGGGATTCGTCCGACGCTGGGACGACCTCGCCCTGGGATGACCCCGGCTGGTGCCAGCGGTGGACCCAGGGCCCGGGACCGACAGCCGCGTCCGCGCCCACGGTGGGTGGGGTGGCGAGCCGAGTTGGCCGGGGCAGGTGTCAGTCGGTCTCGCCGGACCCGCCGGGCGGGACGAGTTTGTAGCCCACGCCACGCACGGTCTCGATGAGGTGGTCGTGTTCGGGTCCGAACTTGGCGCGCAGACGACGGATGTGCACGTCGATCGTGCGTGATCCCCCGTAGTAGTCGTACCCCCAGACCTCCTTGAGCAACAGGTCCCGGCTGAACACGCGGTTGGGATGCGCGGCCAGGGTCTTGAGGAGTTCGAACTCCTTGTAGGTGAGGTCAAGCGGGGTGCCACGCAGCCGCACCTGGTAGGAGTCCTCGTCGACGACCAGGTCACCGATGCTGGCGGATCGGTCGTTCTCGGCCGCCGCGACGCTGGCCATGACCAACCGCAGTCGCGCCTCGACCTCGCCAGGGGATGCCGTGGCCAGCACCCAGTCGTCGAAGCCCCAGTTGCCCCGCAGCACCGCGAGCGTCTGCTCGGCGGCGACGACCAACACGGGCGGGCGCAGTTCATGGGTCGCGGCCTGTCGGCACGCCGCCATGGCCAGGCGCAGGTCACCGGTGGCATCGACCAGCACGACATCGATGTCGCTGAGCGTGAATGAGGCGTTCGGTGTGAGCGCATCAGACGTCACGCTGTGGCCCAGCAACTCCAGGGGTGGCAGGAGTTCCGGCACGGCGGGACGGTCGGTGAGCACGAGCAGTCGCATTGGCGCAGCATAGGCAACCGGCTGAGCACTCCCGTGGCGACTCGGGCACCATGTCCGCCGACGGACCCGTGCGGGCGGCCCTGCCACCGCAGGCCGCGACGCCACCGCCCCCACCACCCGTGGGTCGACCTGAAAGGACGCGATGCAGGTGCGACTGTTCGCCGCCCTGCGCGATGCCGCCGGCACATCGGTCGTCCAGGTGGAGGCCACGACCGTGGCAGGGCTGATTGCCGAACTGGCGGCCGTCCATGGCGAGCCGATGGCGTCGCGACTTGCCGCTGCCACCGTGTTCGTCGACGACCTGGCGATACGGGACCATGCCAGCACCCACGATCTGACCGCTGCGCAGGAGGTTGTCGTGGTCCCGCCCTTCGCCGGGGGCTGACTGCCCACCCCGGCCACCTCCCGGTGAGTCGACGGCACTGCGCAACCTCACTTCCACCCATCCCCCAACAGGAGTTGTTCATGGACATCGTTCTGGAAGCCCACTCCGGGCTCCGCTGGCTGGTCCTCATCGGGCTGGCCGCCACCGCGATCTGGGCGCTTGGCCGCGGCCGCGAACCCGTGCCGCCGTGGCCCCGGTGGGTCGGCTTCATCTTCATGCTGCAGGTGGCGCTGGGTTTGGTCCTGTGGGTGGCCAACAGCGGCTGGACGCTGGGTTGGTTCCTGGCCTGGTGGCATCCGATCGCGATGATTGGCGCCCTGGGCGTGTTCCAGGCGGGCCTGGCCAAGGCGACCAGCGAGGAACGTCCGCGGACCCTTGGGATCTACACCGTCGTGTCGATCCTGTTGATCGTGCTCGCCATCCCGTGGCAGCGTGGGCTGATGTAGGCCCTGCGAAGCTGCCACCGGCGCTGATGGCGATCCGGCGCAGCGCCAGCGCCCGCAGCGACTGACGCAGATCCGGCGACATGCTGGCGCCGCCGCGAGCTGACGGAGTTCCCGCGCGGCTCGACCTCCGAGGTTTGTACCCTTTCCCCTATGAGGGTCGACCACGCCGGGGTCGGTCGCGATGCTGATTGTCGGTTGCCCGACGACGCAGCATCACGTGCGGATGCGGTGACCGCCCAGCGGTCGATCCGCGCCTGCCACGAGAACTGTTGCCATGTCCAACGATGCCACCCGCACCGCCGCCGATCCGGCTGCCGCGGTGTTGACGGCCCCGACCAGGGCCGGCATCTACAAGCGCCTCCGTACCGATGGCGATGGGGTGTCGGCTTCCGACGTGGCCGAGATGTTCGGGCTGCACCCCAACGTGGCCCGCGGGCACCTCGACCAGCTGGCCGACGTCGGTCTGGTGGTCGTGGGAACCAGGCGGAATCCCCGCGGCGGACGTCCGGCCAAGATCTACATCGCGCGCGAACAGGCCACGACCGCAGGCGACGTCAAGGTTCCGCCCGGCAGCCAGCTCGGTGTCCACGTGGTCGTGCAGTTGATCGCGGGCCTGGTCGAACACACGGCCAAACTCGAGGTCCTGGCCGAGGCCGAGGGCCGTCGCCTGGTCGATGCGGCTGGCGGTCGCGCCGAGGCCCGTGATCTCGAAGCGGCCGTCGTGGTCGCCGTCGAGGGCCTGCGTCTGGCCTTTCCCGAAGTTCGCATGACCGGCGACCACGGGTCCGTCGCCGTCGAGGGGCTCGACATCGGCCTGCGCCTGATCGGGGAGGTCGACGGTGAGGTCGGCGACGCCCTGGCACGTGGGTTCGTCCGTGGTGCGGTGATGGCCGCAGGTGCCACCACCCGGGTTGCCTCGCACCGCGGCCGCCTCACGATCAGTGAGGATCGGTCGGGTGCCGTCGGCGCCACACCGACGGCCAGGGTCGATGCGCGCGGACGGACCTACCAGGCCGGCATCGTGTTGTCGATGCAGGCGATGGAGGGGATGCGCGCCGGTGACTACCTCGAAGTCATGACCGATCTGAAGGGTGCCCCGGCAGCCTTCGCGCGCTGGGCCGACCGCGCCGGCCACGAGGTCGTCGACGTCAACCGGGTTCGTGACATGCGTGGGACGGTGGCGTTGCGCCTCCTGCTGCGCAAGGCGACCGGCATGCTCGGACCGGCCTCCACATGACTGCACACACCCGTCTTCCCGGTTCCCGCCACACCGCACAAGGAGTTCAGATGAGCATCACCGACACCTCGGCGGCCACATCCCGCCAGTCCGGGGACCAGGCACAGCGGTTGTCCGCCGACCCCGCGGCCCCCGCGGCCCCTGCGGCCCCTGCGGCGCCCGCGGCCCCTGCGGTGCCCGCGGCCCCTGCGGTCCGGCCGGCGCCGATCGCGCCAGCGTCGGCCCGGCACCCCGAACCCGGGATGGTGGATGTTCGTGGACCGCGGTTCTCGTCGGCGGTGACGGCCACGATCCTGGCGGTCGCGCTGGTCGTGCAGGGACCGGTCGGGACCTGGCTGGTCGCCATCCAGGTTGGCGTGTTCGCCGTCGCCACCGGCTTCGGCGTGCGCCACTCGCCGTGGGCACACCTGTTCCGGTTCGTGCGCAGCGTCGCCGACCTCGGGCCACCGATGGCCTTCGAGTCTGCCACGCCGCCCCGCTTCGCCCAGGCGTGCGGTCTGGTCGTCGCCGGCAGCGGTCTGGTGGCACTGCTGCTGGGCGCGACCGTGATCGGGTGGTCGGCCGTGGGAGTCGTCCTGGCGCTGGCGACCGTGCTGGCCACGTCGGGGCTGTGCATCGGATGCGAGCTGTTCGTGGTGGGACAACGTGTGGTGGGAGGACGAGCATGATCATGCGACTTGCCCTGGTGGCCGCCGTGGTCGCGGTGGCCACGATCGCCGGACGCTGGTGGCAGGCGCGCCAGGGGCGTGTCCGGCACGCCAACGGCGCGTCCGCAGAGGTCGTCGAGGCGGTGTTGTTCACGACGCCGACGTGCCGGACGTGTCCGCAGGTGCGCGCCAATCTCGATGCCGTGGCGGCGGTGCACCCGGGCTTCCGCTGGACCGAGATCGATGCCGCGACCGACCTCGACCGGGTCCGCGCCCACCGGGTGATGCGGGCTCCCACGATCGTGTTCGCAGGGCCCGGCGGCGACGAGGTCGCGCGGGTGTCGGGTCCCACCACGCCGGGAGCCATCGCCGTCGCCGCCAACCTCGATCCGTCCGGGATCTGCACGGCTGCCTGACGAACGTTCACGTGCTGGTTCGCGCACCTCCCACGACCACGCAGCCGCGAACTTCGCCACGCCACGACGTGGCGCCCACATTGCGCTCCGGTCTTCGGTTGGGGATGATGGTGCTGCGGGCCGACCCGGGCCGCCCTCCCATGCGGCCGGTCACGGCCCGACGTGGTCGCTCGCCCCGCTCCTGACAGGAACCCGCCGTGCTCATCGCCGCTGCTCGTGAACTGGTCGCGATCGAGGTGACTGGCCCCGATCGCATCGAGTATCTCGACAATGTCACGACCCAGCGCTTCGAGGGTGTGGCGGACGGGACCGTGCTCGGGATGTTGGTGCTCGATGGCAAGGGCGTGCCGCAGGCCGTCGCCTGGGCACTGGTCGGCGCCGACACCGTGACCCTGCTGGCACCGCCGTCCTCCGCGGACCACGTGATGGAGGTTGTGGCCACCAGGACGTTCCTCGCCCAGGTGACCTTCACCCGCCTGGACACGCCCGTCACGTCGCTGGCGGCAGCCTCCGACACCGACCTCGATGACGCCCTGGCAGCGGTTGGCATCGTCGTGGACCCCGATTCCTGGACAGCGCACGGTGATGCACTCCTGGCTCGCCATGCCTTCGGGATCGAGGTGGTGGGAGTGGGCAGCGAGGCACTGGCCGGCATGGGACTGACGGCGACGCTGGTGACGGGCGACGAGTTGGCAATGCAGTCGGGCGAACCCCGATGGGGCCACGAGGTCGTGGCCGGTCGTCTGCCCGAGGAGTACGGGTTGCTGGCCACGCACGTCCACCTCGGCAAGGGCTGCTACCCGGGCCAGGAACCCATCGCACACATGTGGATGCTGGGCCGCCCACGTCGCCGGCTCGCCCTGGTCGAGGTGGCAGGCGCCGCGCCTGTCGGTGACGTCGTCAGCGGGAGTGCAGGCGACCGTGGCTTCGCATTCGTCGCACCCGACACGGAGCTGGACACCGAGGTCGCCGACGGCGTGGTCGTCACCGACTTCGTTGGTGCCGGTCGCGACGTCGTCGGGTGGACGCCGGCGCAGACGCGACGGCGTGACCGTGGTGGCAGCGTCGACCTGCCCCGGCGGGCCCCGTGACCCGACGCAACGGCTGTCGGCGGGGGCCCACCACCCCGTGGGTGTCGTCCACGCGGGTGTCGTCCACGCGGGTTTCGTGCACACGGGCGCCGTACCGGCGGGCGTCGCCCACGCCGGCGTCGCCCCCGCGGGCCTTGGTCACAACGCCGCCAGGGTCTTGAGGACGGCGTCTGCATGGGTCTTGGGCGTGGCTCGCTTCCAGACCTTCGCCACCGTCCCGTCGGCATCGACCACGACCGTCGAACGCTTGACGCCGATCGTCTTCTTGCCGTAGAGCACCTTCTCGCCCCACGCACCCCAGGTCGTCATGACGTCCTTGTCGACATCGGCGAGCAGGGTGTGGGGGAGGTCGTACTTGGTGGCGAATGCCCGGTGGGACGCCACGTCGTCGGGTGACACGCCCAGCACGGTGGCGCCGGCGTCCTGCAACTGTGACCACGCATCCCGGATGCCGCAGGCCTGGGTGGTGCAGCCCGGGGTGTCGTCCCTGGGGTAGAAGTACACCACGACCGGCCCACCGCGCAGGTCCGACAAGGTGACCTCGTTGCCGTCCTGGTCGGGCAGGGTGAAGTCGGGTGCAGCATCTCCGGCAGTGACGTTCATGATGGACTCCTGTTCGAGTTGGGTTGCGGTACGTGGAGGACTAGGCGCCCGACGTGCGGACGGCGGTTGGCTCGCGGTCGACGCCGTCGATGGCTACGCCACCACGGCGGTCGTTCCGAGGTGGTCCAACACGTCGATCCGGACACACCGTGCGGGATCATCGTGCAGGGCCGTGTGGTCGATGCGGATGGTGGGGACCCCCGGGATCACCGGCGGCACGGTGTCGCCCAGTTGCACGATGCGAACGAGCCCCCGATCGACCAGGTCGGTCACGAGGTCCGCGATGCCCTGCACGAAGGTGGGCTCGATCAGCATGCCATGCCCCAGGTGCAGCCGATGACCCAACCAGAGCATGAACTCACCGACCGCCAGGTCGGCATCGTGATCCGCCTCGCCCTGGCGCATCGAGAGTCGCACATGGTGTTCGAATCGTGCCATCCACTTCGGGTCAGGTTGCACGATGCCCGCGGCTTCCAGCCCGACGACCAGGTCGCAGCGGAGGTGTTCCACGTCGGTGGCCACCGTCAGCAGCACCGGCCCGACGAAGGAGAGGTTCGGCGTGTTCACGATCGCTCCTGCTCGACGACGTGGACCTGGCGGCGACCATCGGTCAACGACGTGACGATGATCTGGTCGCCCCGCCGGGTTGGCACCGGGTGGAGGTCACATCGGTACAGGCCGCGAGCCGGCGTGTGGAACGGGAAGCGTGCCAACTGGGTCGACTCGCCCGACTCCAGATCGAACTGGTGCAGGGTCACGTTCTCCTGGTAGGGCTCGTCGTACACGAACCTGGTGGGCTGCTCGACAACGTGGCGCAGGTGGACGTTGCGATCGAACTGGCCCACGCGCAGCGGTCGCGGCGGTGCGTCGTCCTGGTCCTGGACGACCATGACGTCACGGGCTGCCGCGTCCCAGTAGTAGAGCCGATCGGACGTCCACCACATCACGTGGGAGGTCGCGGTTGCCAGCAGATGGGGTGTGGTGGTTTCGGGATGCTCCATGTCGACCGTCAGGCTCACCCCCTGGTGGTCGCTCCACGGACCATCCGGATGACGCCATCGCAGCTTGCAGGTCAGGCGACGGTCATCGGGGGAAAGCTTCAGGTGGTTGAACCAGAAGTGGTGGTCCTCCTGGCGGAGCTGGGTGGCCAGACTCGGGTTCCGCTCCTCGAGTGCAGTGATCGTGGCGTCGACGGCCGCACCGATGGACAGCACCAGGTGGGACTCGTCCGTGGTGAGGTCGATGCGCCAGATGCCGTCGTCGGTCGGGGCCCTGGCGATTCCACCGGTGGTGTCCGACCTGGTGTAGCCGTAGCCCGGGCGCAGCCCGTCGAGTCGCAGCAGGTCGATGGAGACGCCCCAGCGTCCATGGCTGGCGAGGGCGTAGATCGGTCGCGACAACGGCGTGGACCGGGTCGGGTCGGTCGGGTCCATCACCGTCGCGGCCAGCCCGTCGCCGTCCCGGACGTTGAACACGATCCGGTCCTGGCCCGGGATCCACTGCGCCATCGGACCCTGCTGCCAGCTCCACGCGGTGGTCGTGGCGAGCGGAACGAACCCTCCGTCGGCGAGGTCGACCGTGCCGACGCGGACCTGGTCGTCAGGCCTGATCGGCGAATTGTGGTGGTCGACCTCGATCGCGACCAGCCGGGTCTCGTCGGTGTTCAGCACCTGGATGTCGTAGTAGCAGTGCATGTGACCGGACCACGTGCCGGTGCCGACGGTCAGTTGGCGGATCGACCAGCCGTTCATCCCCTGGGCCGAGTCGCTGCGCTGCCGGTGGCCGGGGCCCAGCGCGGGTCGGATGGCCTGTCGGTATGCCCGCAGCGACTCGGCATGGGACCGCCAGTCGGTCGGTCGAGGGTCGCGTCGGGGCAGGAACGTGTCGGGGGGAATCCTCCAGTCGTGCGACCTGAAGTGTTCGAGCAACGCCAGTGAGTAGCGCGCTGCCCCGGAGGACTGGTCGCCGCGTGCCACCCGTTGCTCCAGGTCGCGTCGAAATCCGGCATGCCACTTGAAGTGGGCGCTGTAGATCGGGAAGGTGAACCGGAACTGGCTGTCGCGCAGACGAGGGAAGTTGCGCAGGTGGGTGCCGTGCAGCAGGTGCAGCCGGTTGTTGAGGACGTGACGCCAGCGTCGTTGAACCTGTGGCGGGATCGCCGGGTGCTCCAGCAGGTCCCTGGGCGAGCACCCTTCCTGGGACGCGACGTCGCGCAGCCACTCCCTGGTGCGCTCCATGCTGACGCCGTGGCCACCGCCGCTGGGGAGCACGCACGCCGCGTGCAGGACCAGGTTGCCCGTCCCGGCGCCTTCGGCAAGGTCGACGTCCTGGGGAAGCCGGGTCATCAGGTCCCCCTCCTGGGGGAACTGCTCGAACGGGTCCATGGCCGGGTCGACGGTCGGCAGCGACGAGTCGGCAGCGATCCGGTCGATCATCGGTGCCTGGACACCGAGGTAGCCGTGGTCGTGAAGCTCCTGGATGACGGGCTCGAGCCCGTCGGGAAACACGTTGAACTCGTCGACGTCGGCGTTGACGACCCAACCGGCCAGTCCGACCTGCCGTTGTTGCAGTTCCCTTCGCCGATTCCACATGGCCAGGCTGTGGTAGGGCCCGATCCACACGTGGTCGGCGGCCACGCCGCGTTCCTCGAGCACCACCCTGGCGTCGGCCAGACCGGGACTGTCGACATCCGAGGCGTTGAGGATGACGTGCATGTTGTCGGGCGGGATGCCCAGGTCGGCATAGTGGTCGAGGAATGCCGGCAGCAGCTCGACGCCGCCGTCGACCCCGACGCAACTGACCAGGCTGACCTCGAACTCAGGATCGCGAGGCGTCGGCCGCTGGCTGTCGAGATAGCTGGCCAGGTGCGGTGCCTCCGCCATCGTCTCGACGAGTTGATCGACCTGGCGGTCGGTCCAGGCCACCCGGTGTCGCGTCTCGTTGGGGCGCGGCGAGACCAGCCCGGCGACGGAGTCGACCACCTCGTCGGTGGCAGGCAGTCCGAGGCCCTCGTAGAGCCGCCGGATGGTGCCGCGGGGATCACCCACGAGGTCCTCGTGGGCGATGACGAGCGTGTCGACCTGTTCGGCGAGTTTCGAGACCCCGGCACTCAGCTGCCCGTAGTCGTCGACCATCTCGTCGGACACCTCGGTCGGCAGGTCACGACGCTGGTTGTCCCCGGTCTCGATGCGCAGCTTGTCGTAGCGCCTCGACTTGCGCAGGCTCATGGTCGCCACGTTGTCGAACGGGTTGCGGGTCACGATCACGAACACGATGCGGCGACGTCCGACGCGGCGTTGGAGCAGATCCAGGACCGTCGGCTCCTCCAGGAGATGACGGACCGCCCAGTCGCCCTTCTTGTCGCCGATGACCTGCACGGCACCGGGCGGCAGTTCGTGCTCCGGGTCGTAGGCGTAGCCGTTCCACCAGCGTCCGTTCGTCCGGAACCGGCGGCTGTTGTCGTCGATCAGTGCGACGATCTCGGGCCAGCGCAGGCCCAGGCGGACGAGCCCGAGGACGTCGAGTTCGTGGGCGGCGACGGCGTTGGGATGGGCATCGATGAGCGCCCCCACCAGCGAATGTCCCGAGCGGGGATATCCGGCGAAGAGCACCACGGTGTCGGCCCGCAGGAGCGCCGGCACCCGTCGGATGTTCTCGATCGCCCGGACGTGCAGGTGGCGCAGGCTCACGGTGCGGTGGCGACGGGACTTCGGCCCCTCGAACACCGGGATGGAATGCACTGGTTCACCCTGCGGCAGGATGCGTGCCAGCCGTGACCGCAGGTTCGATGTGACTGACATGGCGCCGTCCTCGTGCTCGCGCATTCGGATCGTCCACGCTACAGCACAGACCTTCGAGTCGACGCGGACGTCTGGACTGCCCCAATAGGCTGGCACGTGACGAGGAGCGCTGCGTGGCTGACGACGATGAGGGGCTCGACGACGTCGTCGTCGACGATGGTGGGCTCGACGACGGTGCCGTGCTGCCGCCGGACCTTGGCGCCTACATCCGCAACCAGCGCGAACAGGCCAGGTTGTCACTGCGCAAACTCGCCAGCCGCGCCGGCGTGTCAAACCCCTACCTCTCCCAGATCGAACGAGGACTGCGCAACCCGTCCGCCGAGATCCTCCAGGCGATCGCCCGAGGGCTCGAGATCTCCTCGGAGACGCTCTACGTCCAGGCAGGCATCCTCGATCCCGACCACGAGGAACGCACCGACGTCGAGACCGCCATTGCCCGTGCTCGTGAACTGACCGAGCCGCAGCGATCGTCCCTGCTCGAGATGTATCGGTCCTACCGCCGGTTGGCGGCGCTCGACGAGCCCGGTGGCCAGTCCGACCGGCGCGCCGTCGCTGGTGGTTCGAGATCGACTGCATGGGGTTCCGCCGGGCCGGACTCGGCTCCCCACGACCTCCCCGACATCGATGCGCCCGGCGCTGACCCCGACGACGACGGCACTGCGGCCGGGTGACCCCGGAATATTCCGTGGACTCCCAACGTTTGTGGCAGCGCGATGTGCGTCGTGCACCCGTGCCCATTCCCCCCCGATTTCTCCCCAGTCGTGATCACACTGTGATTTGCTGCTTCCGCCTGCGTCGCGGAGCCCACTCCCGGAAGGCAATGTCGTGACCCTGGACATCCACGTCCAAGATGGCCTGGGCGGCCCGGAACTGCACGCCCAGTGGCGCGCACTTGCCGCCTCGGATCCGCACGCCACGATCTTCCAGGGACCGCGGTTCCTGGGGGTGTGGCGCGAGGTCCTGGCCGGTGACGAACAGGTGCAGGTGACGACGCTTCGCGACGACGACGAATTGCGAGGTGTCGTCGTCGGATCCCGGCTCGACGACGATGCGACCACCACCTGGCGCTTCGGCGGCGGCATCGAGGTCACCGACTACGCCGGCCCGGTCATCGCCGATGGCCACCGAGATGCCGTCCTGGACGCGTGGCTGCCCAGCCTGACCGCCGACGAGTCGGTGGATCGTTTCGAGTTCGGCGGCCTGGCCGAGGACACCGGCCTGCCGGCGGCCATTGCCGACCGCCTGGACACCCCTGGTGCCAACGTCAAGCGCTGCCAGGACGACGTCTGTCCCGTGGTCTCGATCGCCGACGGCTACGACGCCTACCTTCAGGCCCTGCCCGGCAAACTGCGCCAGGAACAGAAGCGCAAGGCCAGGAAGCTGTCCCGGGACCTCGGCCAGATCTCGATCGACCAGGTGCCGGCCGCGGACCTCGCCACCGGTCTCGACACGTTCTTCTCCATGCAGGCGGATGCCTCAGGTCCCAAGGCCGGGTTCTTCGAGCGCGACGTCATGCGCACGTTCTTCGACGCACTGGCCGACGAGTTCGTCGCCGACGACGTGTTTCGACTGCACCTGCTCTCGGTCGGTGATCGCCCGGTTGCCGCCACGGTCTCGCTGGTCGACGACACCAGGTGGGGGCTGTACAACTCGGCCTTCGACCCTGCCCTGGCCAGCTTTGCGCCGGGCATGGTGTTGGTCACCGAACTGATCCGCGAGGCGGCGCAACAGGGTCTTGCAACCTTCGACCTGTTGCGGGGTGACGAGCCCTACAAGTACCGCTTCGGGGCCACCGACCGGATCATCGAGCACGTGGCCGTGACACGATGAGCCTGGCCACCAGGCGCGCTGCGGTGATGAACCCGAGTCGACCTCGGGTGACACTCCTGTCTGCGCACACCTCCCCGCTGTCCCAGCCCGGGACCGGCGATGGTGGCGGCCTCAACGTCTATGTCCGGGAGGTGTCCACGCGGCTGGCACAGCGCGGCCACGACGTGCAGATCCTGACGCGACGGACCAACGTCGAGGATCCCGCCACGATCGAACTGCCGTCAGGCGTGGTCGTTCGCCTGGTCGATGCCGGGCCGCCCGCACTGGTGCCCAAGCCCGACCTGCCGTCCATGCTGTGCTCCTTCGCGATGCAGGCACGACCACTGGTTCGGCCCGACGACGTCATCCACAGCCACTACTGGTTGTCGGGATGGGTGGCGCGACGACTCTCGAAACACCTCGCGACGCCGTTCGTCCACACCTTCCACACCATCGGCGTCATGAAGAACCAGTCGCTGGCCCCCGGGGACGTGCCGGAGTCGCCGTTGCGCCTCGAGGCCGAGCGCCGGATCGCGACCGATGCCGCCCGGGTGTTGCCGCTGACGTGTGGCGAAGGCCGCCTCCTGCACCACCACTTCGGCCTGTCGGGGTCGCGGATCACGACGGTTCCCGCCGGTGTCGACGTGGACCTGTTCCATCCCGGGACCGACGCCATGGCGGGCAGCCATGGACCCGGCGACGACGTGGGCCGGGACCACGCCCACCTCGCGGTCGACACCCAGGCTCCGATGGTCCTGTTCGTCGGTCGGCTCCAGCCGCTCAAGGGGCCCGACATCGCCATCGAGGCACTCGCCAGGCTTCGTCGCGACGTGCCCGACGCCCACCTGGTCGTGGTCGGCGGTGTCTCCGGCACGGGTGCCGGCGTCACCGGTCCCGATGAACTGCGTGGCTTCGCCGCGTCGCTGGGCGTCGCGGACGCCGTGACCTTCGTGCCGGCGATGGACCAGCCACGACTCGCTGCCCTCTATCGCGCTGCGGCGGCCGTCGTGGTGCCGTCGCGCAGCGAGACGTTCGGGCTGGTTGCACTCGAGGCCCAGGCCTCGGCCACCCCGGTGGTGGCTGCCGACGTCGGCGGCCTGCAGTACGTGGTGCGCGACGGCGGGACGCTGGTGTCCGGTCACGATCCCGTCGACTACGCAGCGGCGCTCGCGCGGTACCTGCAGGACCCCGGCCTGGCCGCGCGCACCGGGGCCGCGGGGCGTGCCTGGGCGCTGGAGTCGTCATGGGACGCCACCGTTGACCGACTCGAGGCCGTGTATCGTGAGGTCGCCCCCAGCCGAGTGGCCGCCTGCGCCTGACACGGCCGACAGTCCTTCGCGATCGTCGTCGTTCGCGGTTGCGCCGAACCAGCCCAGGAGACGTCATGGACGACGACATCGTCCGGCGTGCGGCCGACACCATCGGCGACACGTTGGCCGAGCTGGGCCTGGACGTGGACCACGTGGGGGAAGCGCAGTGGATGACGATGCTGTCGGGGGAGTGGAAGCGCACCATCCCGGTCCTGTTCACCATCGGTGATCGGTCGGTTCGGGTGACGTCGCTGCTCGCCGGTCGACCAGACGAGAACCACGGCGAGGTCCACGCACTCCTCCTGCACCGCAACCAGGACACCGGTTGGGTGCACTTCGCCCTCGATGACGACGGCAATGTCGTCCTGACCGGTCGCATCCCCCACGCTGCGGTCTCCAGCGCCAGCATCGACGAACTGCTCGGGGAGGTGCTCGCGGTGTCGGACGCCACGTTCAACAGCGTGCTGCGTGCCGGCTTCGAGCACTACATCGACGCCGAACAGCGCTGGCGGGCCGCCAATGACATGCCGCCCAATCCGGTCTCCACCCAGGGATGACGATCGCGGCCGTCGTCACGACCGACTGCACACCCACCCGATGACGAACCAGGATCGTGCCATGTCGACACCTGCCCACGCCCCCGGTGATGCCCCCGATGCCGGTGCTTCCCCCGACCCGTCGCCCGCCCCGACCGCCGGCACTGGCGACCTCGGCAGGGTGGCGATCATCGGTCTGGGCAGGATCGGGACCGCCATCGCCGCTGCCGTCAGGGGCAGCGATCGCATGGATCCCGACCACCTCGTCGGTGCGGAACCCGACGCCGAGCGAAGTGCCCAGGTGGCCGCCGAGCTCGGGATCACCACGACGACCGAGAATCGGGAGGCCGTTGCCGGGGCAGACATCGTGGTTCTCGCGGTCAAGCCCCACCTGGTCGCCGGACTGGTCGGTGACGTCGCCGACGTGCTCGACGACGACACCCTCGTCGTGTCGGTCGCCGCCGGCATCCGTACCGACACGATCGAGGACGCGCTGGGCCGCGACCTCCCCGTGGTTCGGATCATGCCCAACACGCCGCTGCTGGTCGGTCACGGCATGTCCGTCCTGACCCCGGGTACCCACGCTGGCGACGGCCACCTGGATCGGGCCGCGGCCCTGGTCGCAGGCGCCGGTGACGTGCGCGTGATCGACGAATCCCTGTTCGACGCCGTCACGGCGGTGTCCGGCTCGGGCCCTGCCTACGTCTTCGCACTGGCCGAGGCGATGATCGCCGGGGCACTCGAGCAGGGCCTGGAACGTGAGGATGCCGTGGCGCTGGTCGAGCAGACCGTCGCGGGCGCCGGTGTGCTGTTGCGAGGCAGTGCCCATGGCGCCGCCCAACTGCGAGAGATGGTGTCGTCGCCGGGTGGGACGACGCTGGCCGGTCTCGAACGCCTGGATGCCCATGGGCTGCAGGCGGCGGTCGTCGACGCCATCGACGCAGCGACTCGACGTGGTCGCGAACTGGGATCGTGACACGTGGCTGGCGGCCACCACGACTGGGAAGACGCCGCCCTACAGTGACCGCTGGTGTGAACGGAGGCCCGGTGTCCGAAGAGCGTGTCGGTCTGGTGTGGGACGACGAACTCGCTGGCTATGACTTCGGTGACGACCATCCGTTGTCGCCGATCCGGGTCGAACTGACCGTTGCCCTGATGCGATCGATCGGGTTGCCGGACCGGCCCAACGTCATCGAGGTCTCGCCGGGTGAACTCGACGAGGACATCGTCCTGCGACGCCATCGCGCCGACTTCGTCGAGGCCGTGCGCCGTTCTTCGGCGGACCCGTCGATCATCCCCGACTGGAGCTACGGGCTGGGCCCGGGGGACACGCCGGCCTTCGCCGGCATGCACGAGGCCTCGATGAAGGTCTGTGCCGCCTCCCGGGAAGCCGCCCGCCTGGTCTGGTCGGGTGAGGTGGCCCACGCCTTCAACCCGGCCGGCGGTCTGCACCATGCGATGCCGGATCGCGCCGCCGGCTTCTGCATCTACAACGATCCGGCAATCGCGATCGACCACATGCTCGAACACGGTGCCGAGCGAATCGCCTACGTGGATGTCGACGTGCACCACGGCGACGGGGTCGAGGTGATGTTCGCCGACGACCCACGGGTGCTCACCATCTCGCTGCACGAGTCGGGACGGTTCCTGTTCCCGGGCACCGGTGCCACCAGCGACATCGGTGGTGCCCGCGCGCTGGGTTCTGCCGTCAACGTGCCGTTGGCGCCGGGGACCTCGGGCAAGGTGTGGCTGGACGCCTTCGACCGTGTCGTCGAACCGGTGGTGCGTGCGTTCAATCCGGATGCCCTGGTCACCCAGCTGGGGTGCGACACCCACGTGACCGACCCGCTGGCCCACCTGTCCCTGACGACGTCGGACTACGCCGACGTCTATGCGCGCCTGCATCGGCTCGCCCACGAGGCGGCGGACGGCAAGTGGGTGGCGCTGGGCGGTGGGGGCTACCAGTGGGTCAACGTCGTGCCCCGGGCGTGGACGATGGCCTTCAGCGAGATGGCCGGTGCCAGCCTGCCCATCGAGACCCCGATGCACTGGCGCGAGGAGGCCCAGCGTCGCACCAGCCAACGCGCGCCCGCGGCCTTCCTCGACTCCGACATCGAGGTTCCCGACCACCTCGACCGACGCGCCCGTGAGATGGCCCAGCGTGCGGCGGCCGAACTTCGCCAGCAGGTCTTCCCCCTCCACGGGCTCTAGCTGCTGGGACCTTGGGATTGCAGGCTTCGTGCCGTTTGCTGGCAGCGCACGGCCGTTGAGGAACCGACTGCGATGCCACCAATGTCGCCGACCCGCGGGCAGTGAACGGTCAAGTGGCTAGAGTGGGCGCGTAGCGGCCGCGGCCCACCACCACCTGTTCACATGACGCACTGGGGAACCACCTTCATGAATGCGCAACTCCTGACTGCCGGCGAGGTCGCCGATCTGCTCCGTGTCTCCACGATGACGGTCTATCGCCTGATCCGTGGTGGTGAACTGAAGGCAGTTCGCGTCGGGAGGTCGTATCGGGTCCAGCAGGTCGACCTCGACGACTATCTCCAGGCCCAGGTGGTGGACCCCGCGACCGTTGACTTCGGGGATCTCGACCACGGCTGACGCGCTCGCGTCCCAGGCCTGCACGTGATCGCCCGCAAGGGAAGACTCCGTACATGACGCCACGTCGGATCATGGTCACCGGCGTCGGGCGGCCGATGATCGCCCGGTTCGCCCGCCGCATGGCTGCGCACGACGACGTCGAGTTGGTCGTCGGTGTCGACACCGTGGCGCCCCCCCGGCCCGGCAAGGCCGAGTTCCTGCGCGCCGACATCGACAACCCGGTGGTCGGAGCGACGCTCGTCGACCGCCGGATCGACACGCTGGTCCATGCCGCGGTGCACTCGCAGGCCCGCGCCGCCGGTGGGCGTCGACGGCTCAAGGAACACAACGTCATCGGCACGATGCACCTGTTCGCCGAGGCCCAGCACGCACCTGACCTGCGCACCGTCATCCTCAAGTCGTCGACCGTGGTCTATGGCTCGTCGGCCAACGACCCGGCCCAGTTCACCGAACGCCACCCCAGCGATCGACGGGCCAGGGGATTCGGTCGCGACATGGTGGACGTCGAGGGCTACGCCGTCGGCCTGGCGCGCCGACGTGACGACCTCGACGTCATGACGTTCCGATTCGCCAACTTCATCGGCGGTGCCGACGACGCCGCGTTGGCGGGGTTCTTCCGTCTGCCGGTGGTGCCCTCGGTCATGGGATGGGATCCGCGGTTGCAGTTCTGCCACGCCGACGATGCGGTCGCGGTCCTCACCCGAGCGGTGCTCGAACCGGTCGGCGGCACGTACAACGTCGCCGGACCCGGCACCCTCTACCTGAGCCAGGCCATCCGGCGGGCCGGTCGGGGCCATGCCTTCGTGCCCGGGCCGCTGGTCGAGGCCACGGCGTCGCTGTTGCAGCGCACCGGACGTGTCGACATCCCCACCGACCAGTTGCCCTTCCTTCGATTCGGCCGCGTGGTCGACGTGACGAAGTTGGTCGAGCAGTTCGGCTACGTCCCCCGATGGACCACCTCCGAGGCCTTCGATGCCTTCCTGGTTGCGCGTTCGTCACGCGGTCTGGGTCGGCGCGACCTCCTCGCGCTGGGTGCCCAGGTCCGCGAGCGCCTGTCCCGGCCGATGGCGTGATGATGGCCAGTGCTGCCGGTGCCGACGCCCCACGCCAACGGTGTGGCGAACAGACCAGGGCCGGCCATCCATGTCGCAACTGGGCCGTGGCAGACGGGCGTTGCCGGGTCCACGCGCGCAAGGCCACCGGGTCGGACGCGACGCGACGACACGTCGAGTCATCTCCTGGTGCCGGCGACGGTGACGCTGCGACCGCGACCAACGGTGCCCGTCCGGGCGGCGTTGGTCCGCGCCTGGCCAAGTGGTCCAGTGATCCGTCTGCCAGCCGCGGTGGGTTCCGCAGCCCCGACTTCCAGCCCGCCACCCATCGGCGTGCGCAGCGCGCCGATGCCCCGACCTCGAGTGGGTCGGGAACACAGCCCGTGACGCCGGTCGGGGGGTCGGCCGATGGGGAGCCCACCGCAGGGGCGCCCACCGCAGGAGCGCCCACCGCAGGGGCGCCCACGCCAGGGTCGGACGATCGTTCGGGTACCCGTGGGGCACGACCCGGATCGGGACGGGGCACAGGACAGGGGGTCGGACAGCGCACCGGAGGTGGGCAGCGAGGTCGATCATCCGGGTCCGAGTCCAGCGACCTGCTCGACGTGCTCGGCGCCGTGCTGCAGGGTGACCTCGGCCAGCACTTCGCCCAGGTCGGCGACTTCATGCGTCGCCGCTTCACCGGTGACTACGACGTCGACGACTTCGGTCTGGACGAGGACCTGATGCGCCACGTGCTGTTGCCACTGTTGCGGCCGCTGTACGACACGTGGTGGCGGGTCAGTTCATCGGACCGCGACAACCTGCCTGACGGTGGGGCCCTGTTGGTGGCCAACCACGCCGGGACGCTCCCGTTCGACGGCATGATCCTGAACTACGACGTCCACGCGGCCACGGGGCGGTTCCTGCGTGAACTTGGCGCCAACCTGGTGTTCCAGACCCCGGTGGTCGGCCACTTCGGCCGCAAGAGCGGTGCCGTGCTGGCGTCGCATGCCGATGCCGACGCGATCCTTGGCAAGGGCGAGTTGGCGGGCGTCTTTCCCGAGGGCTTCAAGGGTCTCGGCAAACCGTTCAACCAGCGCTACCAACTCGAGCGCTTCGGTCGCGGCGGCTTCGTCGCGACCGCAATCCGGGCTCGGGTGCCGATCGTGCCGGTCGCGATCGTGGGATCGGAAGAGATCTATCCGATCCTGTGGGATGCCAGGATCATCGCCAAGGCGCTGGGGTTGCCGTACTTCCCGATCGTGGCGCAGATGCTGACCCTGCCGTTGCTTGGTCCTGTCGGGCTGTTGCCGTTGCCCAGCAAGTGGTCCATCACCTACGGCGAACCCATCGAGACCGACCACCTGGGTCCCGGTGCGGCCGAGGATCCGATGGTCGTGTTCGAGCTGGCTGACCGGATTCGCGACACGATCCAGGAGATGCTGACACGCGTCGTCATGGGGCGCCAGAGCATCTTCTTCTAGACCTGCACCCGGTTCATCCCGCGGTCCGACGGCGATGGCATCGGTGAGGTGGCCGTGAGGTGGCGGCCGCGTCGATCGTCACGTGGCCTGGAGCAACTGCACGACGGCAGCCGCGATGATGACGAGCAGCAACACGGTGAGGCCGATGGCCGTGCCTGGGCGCATGGGGATCCCTCCGGAGGGGTCGGTCAGCGAACACCGACGGTTGGTTGGTCGGCGTCGTCGTCACCGACACCGGGTGCCACCGCCACCACGTCCGGCCGTCCCAGCACCTCCTCGATGTCGGCGCCAGCCAGCAGGTCGCGCGCCTTGAGCAGTTCCTGGGTGAGATAGCCGACCAGTGCGGCGCGGTCGTCGAGGTAGCGGCGACAGTCGAGTTCCAGCGTCATCGAGACGTCGCGATCGTCGCCGCCCACGCGATGGAGGAAACTGCCCAGGGGCATGACACCGTGGCCCAACGGTGCGTGGCTGTCGCGACCCATGCCGCGGTTGTCGGAGACGTGGAGGTGCACGGTGCGGTCGGCCAGTACGTCCCAGGCGTCGTTGATGTCCACGCCCGCCACGCCGAAGTGCGACGTGTCGAGGACGACGTTGTCGAAGGGTGTGAGGTGTGCGGGCTCGGTGTAGCGGTGGAACCGCACGGGCCGCCCCGCGACGCTCACCGGGTAGAGGTTCTCGACCCCGACGCGCGTGCCGTGGGCAGCCGCCCGGGCGTCGGCCGGGCCCACCAGCCAGTTGTGGAACTCGCGCTGCCAGCGAAACGGGGGGTGCACGATCATCGTGTCCGCCCCGACCTGACCGGCCAGTTCCAGTGACCGTTCGGCCTTGACGACCAGGTCGGACCCGAACACCCGGCGCGTCAGCAGCAGGAACGGCCCGTGCACGACCGGGATCTGCACACCCTCGGTGGCGGCCGCGGCCATGACCGTGTCTGCGTGTTGGGTGGCCGGATCCTGGGTCACCATCAACTCGACACCGTCGTAGCCGGCCTCGGCGACCACGCCCAGTGCCCAGTCCAACGGACGCGCATACAGCGGTCCGGTGGAGGCCAGAATCCTTGTCGTCTTCACGCCGTGATCGTAACTGGCTGCAATCGGCGGTCGCGCGCCAGTCACTGGCCACACGCCCGGGTGGCCGCCGGTGGACCCAGCCGTCAGCGGGAGGGGACACGAGTCCTTGGCCGATGCCCGATCCCGAGCGCGGTCGCGAGTATCCTCGCGATGGATCCGTCGCCGAGCGCGGCCGTGCGGATCGCCGGGGGGTCACGGCGTGGTGATCGCCCGAAGTGACCCGGCCATGACCGTTGGGATCGACGTGGACACCACAATCATGGACATCGAGGGCAGGATGCGGGAAATCGCTGCCGCGACCCCCGACCGCCCGGCACTGGTGTGGCAGGACCGGGTGGTCAGTTACGGGGGACTCAATCGCCAGGTGGATGCAGCGTCGGTCTCGCTGCAGGACCGGGGCCTGGGTGTCGGGTCCATCATCGCCATCCAACTCGGCAATGTCCCGGCCTTCGTCATCGCCTACCACGCGATCCTGCGCATCGGCGCGATCGCGGTTCCGTTGTCCACGGCACTGGCACCCGACGAGGTGGCCTATGCGCTCTCCGACGCTGGCGCCCACCTGTACATCGTGTCCTCGGCCATCGCCAACACCATGGGCGACGTCGCCCTGGAGTTGGAGATCCCGGTCGTGGTCGCGGGCACCGACGCTCCCGTGCACGGGACGACGCCCTGGTCCGACCTGCTGGAGGCCGAGGGGTTCCCGTCGGCACCCGCAGTCGGCAACGACGACCTCGCCGCACTCGTGTACACCTCGGGGACCACCGGGCGACCGCGGGGCGCGATGCTCAGCAGGGGCAACCTGCGAGCCAACCAGGACCAGTCCCTGACGGGGCGTTTCCGTGTCACCACCGACGATGTCGTGTTGCTCGTCCTGCCCCTGTCCCACATCTACTCGCTCAATGTCGGCCTCGGTGCGTGCCTGCGGGTCGGCGCCACGGTCGTCCTCCAGGAGCGGTTCGACCCGGTCTCGACCCTGGACGTGATCGCGCGTCACGGCGTCACGATCCTGCTCGGCGCCCCGCCGATGTACGTGGCCTGGACGACGATGCCGTCCCTGCCCGACGATGCGTTCGCGTCCGTGCGCCACGCGATCTCGGGCGCGGCGCCCCTGCCCGTGGCCGTGCTCGAAGCCTTCCGTGACCGCACCGGCCTGACCATCGACGAGGGCTACGGCCTGACGGAGGCGTCTCCCTCCGTGACCTCCAACACGATGGCGCCGGAGCCACGGCCGGGAACCGTCGGCGTGGCGCTGCCCGGCATCGAGTTGCGCATCGTCGAGGCCACCGGCGGGGAACATGCCGCCGACGTCGCGCTGGGTGATCCCGGCGAGGTGTGGGTGCGCGGACCGAACGTGTTCAAGGGCTACCACAACGACCCGGACGCCACGGCTGCGACCTTGACCAGCGATGGCTGGCTGCGCACCGGCGACATCGGGATCATGGACGCCGACGGGTACCTCCGGCTGGTGGATCGCAACCAGGACCTGGTCATCGTGAGTGGCTTCAACGTGTATCCCCGCGAGGTCGAGCGCGTCCTGGATCGCCACGAGGAGGTGGTGCAGTCCGCTGTCGTGGGCGTGCCGCATCCCTACACGGGTGAAGCCATCAAGGCGTTCGTGGTGGCCGACGGTGATGTCACCGAGGACGACCTGGCGACCTTCTGCAGCGGCTACCTGGCTCGTTACAAGTGCCCCGAGGTCTACGAGTTCGTGACCGCACTGCCCCACACTGCCTCCGGCAAGATCCGGCGTGTCGAGTTGCGCGAGCAGGGATGACCGACGGCGCGACGGACCACCGACTGCTCGGTGGGTGGCTGGACGGCGCCATGGCGGCCCTGGGCGTGGTTGCCCTGGGTGCAGCCATGGGCCAGTTCGCCATCACGGCGGTCATCGGTGACGTCGCACGCCAGTTCGGGGCACCAGGGGCCGGTCAGGACCTGTCGCGCGAATTGGGGCTGACCGGTACGACGATCGGCATCGCGCTGGCGCTGATCCGGTTGGCGTCGCTGGCGTCGCTGCCGGGTGCGGCGCTGGCCGATCGCCTCGGGCGTCGTCGCATCCTGCTGGCATCGTTGGTGATCGGCCTGTCGCTGACGGTCGCGTCGGCGCTGGCACCCAGTTTCTGGTGGTGGGTCGCGATCGTGGCGTTTGCGCGTCCGTGGCTGTCGGTGACCAACGCGGTGGCGGGGGTGTCGGCGGCGGAGTCGGTCGCCACACGTCATCGCACGTGGGCCGTCAGCTTCATTGCCGCCGCCTACGCCATCGGGACGGGCGCCGTGTCCATTCCCAGGTCGGTGCTCCCACCCGGATACGAATGGGTCATGCTGCTGGCCGGTCTGCCGCTGCTGGCCCTGCCGTGGTTGCGGCGGGCGGTGCACGAGCCCGCCATCGCGGCCGGCCAGGTCCACCCCCAGGCCGGGCTGCCCGGCCGCGTCCCCGCTGGCCATGCTGCGAACCTGGGTCGACTCGTCGCGATCACTGCCGGGCTGGCCGTGGCGACCGGGCCGGGCTTCACCTACGTGTTCCTGTTCGGGGAGGGCATCCTTGGGTTCAGCCCCGGCACCATGGCGGTGATCGTGCTGCTGGCCGGTCCCGTCGGCCTGGTGGGGCTGCTGTTGGGCCGGTGGTTGGCCGATGCTGCCGGACGGCGCCCCGCCATCGTCGTGGGCCTGGTGGGCATCGCCATCGGCTTCGCCGCGGCCTATCAGGGCACCCAGGGCCTGCTCGTCTTCGGCTATCTCTCGGGGATCCTGGCCGGTGCGGCGATCGGGCCCGGCCTGGGGGCCGTCTCGGCCGAGTTGTTCCCGACCAGCATCCGCGCGACGGTGGCGGGATGGTTGGCCGCGTCCGGCGTCGTGGGGGCGGTCATCGGCCTGGCGGCCTTCGGGACCCTGGCCGACATGATGGGATTCGGTGGGGCTGCGCTGGTGTTGGCCGGCGTCCCGGTGCTTGCGACGGTCGCCGTGGTCGGGCTGCCCGAGACCCGCGATGTCGAACTCGACCACCTCGAAGTGCCCGCCCACGCCGAGTGAGGCGTCTCCCAGCCGCTGAGCCTCGCGACTGTTGGTTCCTGGCGTCCGCCCGGGAGCACGCTGCCCCCCGACACTCGGGTGGGGGTCGGGCTGGGCTGGGGTGGCTGGGAGTGCCGGTGCGCTGCGCACGGTGAGGTGCGGCGTCGGGGCGTGGCCGACTGTTGGTTCCTGGTGTCCGCCTGGGAGAACGCTGCCCCCCAACACTCGGGTTGCGGCGGGGGATGGGGTGACTGTTGGTTGCTGGTGTCCGCCTGGGAGAACGCTGCCCCCCAACAGTCGGGTTGCGGCGGGGGATGGGGTGACTGTTGGTTGCTGGTGTCCGCCTGGGCGAACGCTGCCCCCCAACACTCGGCTGGGGGTGAGGTTGGCACGCGGCGGCGACGGTGAGGGGCGGCGACCGGGGCGTGGCCGACTGTTGGTTCCTGGCGTCCGCCTGGGAGCACGCTGCCCCCCAACACTCGGGTTGGGGCGTCGGCCTGGCCGACTGTTGGTTGCTGGTGTCCGCCTGGGAGAACGCTGCCCCCCAACAGTCGAGGGAGCGGTTCGGTTGGGCGCCCCCGAGTCGCCAGTAGCATCCGGGCAGGATCTGCGGGTCGACTCGAAGGGCACCATGGCACTCGTGGCCAGCCTCGTGGCAGCAGTCGTCTCGGGCGTGTTCAGCCGGCAACTGGGCACCCGGTGGCGATCGCGTGGCCGCGCGAACTTCGCGATGTTGGCCTGGTCGATCGCGTTGGCGCTGTTCTGCGTCGCCTCGCTGGCCCTGGCGGTGGGCGCCTGGTTCGGGTTCTCGGAACCCCTGTTCCGGATCTTCTACCTGTTCGGTGCGGTGCTGAACGTCGCCTGGCTGGCGCTTGGCTCGGTGGTGGTCAACTCGCGAGATCGTGTGACGTCCCGGCTCACCGGGGTGGTCACGCTCCTCACGGCCCTGGCGTTCTATCCCAGCGCCATGGAACTCGACCCGCTTGCGCTGGTGGGCGCGACCTTCGGCACCGTCTGGGCGCTGCTGCTCCTGGACGGCGACCAGGATCGGCTGCGCGTGGGATCGGCCTGCCTGGTGGTCGCCTTCTCGGCACTGGCGGTCATCACCGTGCTCCCGACACCGTTCACGGCGGCCCTGCCTGCCAGCGGGTTGCCGGAAGGCAGCGAGGTGTTGCCGGCCCACGTGCGCGCCTTCGCCGTCGGCGGCAACGCCATCGGCTCCATCATCGTGATCGTCGGGGCAGTCATCGCCGTCGGCCGCCTCCTGTGGCAGTTCGCCGATCGCGGTGATCGTGAGGCGGTTGCCGAGACCTCCCGGCGACGGCCGGTGGACGCCATGGCCGCGGGCATCCTGTCCGGCTGGCGTGCCCTGGGCCCGGCGGGGATGCGCGACCTGGCCACGGGCAACCTGTTCATCGCGGGTGGCGTGGCGATCGCGGCCGGCTCCGGCGGCATGTTCTCGTTCCTGGGCGACACCACGGCCCACGCGGTCGGGATCGCGCTTGGCGTGATCGTGATGCAGCGCGGATTCGAACGCACCACCCGTCCGCGCGCACCGGTGCCCGATCCGACCTCACCACCCGTCACCCGAGTCCTCGAATGAGTCCCCGCTCGACGTGGCGCGACCGCCTCGCGGATCCTGTGGTCGTGGTCTTCACTCGCCAGGGGTGCGGACTGTGTCGCACGGCCGAGGCCCTTGCCGATGCGCGAGGCTCCGACCGGTTCCGTCGAGTTGGTGGACATCGACGCCGACGAGGACCTGCTGCGTCGATACCACGTCCGGGTGCCCGTGGTGCAGGTCGACGGCCGCCTGGTCGCAGAGGGCCAGGTCGGGCCGGGCCAGATCCGTGCCGCCGTCCGTGCCGCGCGACTGCGCCGGTTCGGAGGTGGTGTCGGCCCGCGTTAGACTCGGAGGCGTCGCCCACCCTTCGTCCGAGGCAATGATGACGCGCTCCATTCCCGAAGCGACGGTGGCACGTCTGCCGCTGTATCTGCGGGCCCTCGTGGAATGCTCGGAGGCCGACATCACCACGATCTCGTCGACTGCGCTGGCCTCCGCGTCCGGTGTGAACGCCGCCATCGTGCGCAAGGACCTGTCCCAGTTGGGTGCGTTCGGCACGCGCGGTGTCGGGTATCGCGTGGTCGAACTGATCGACGAGATCTCGTCGGTGATGGGTCTGGACCAGGACCGTGCCGTCGTCATCGTCGGCATCGGCAACCTCGGTCGTGCCCTGGCCGCCTACGACGGGTTCACCCGACGTGGCTTCGACGTGGTCGGACTCTTCGACGCCGACCCCGACCTGGTTGGCCAGTCCGTCGCCGGTGTGGTCGTCGAGGACGTGGCCGGGCTCGACGTCGCGGTGCTCGACCGCGGCGCCACGATCGCCGTCATCGCCACGCCCGCCGCCCATGCCCAGGAGACCGTCGACCGGCTCGTCCAGAACGGTGTCACGGCCATCCTCAACTTCGCCCCGGTCCACATCGATGCGCCGACCCACGTGGCCGTCCGCAAGGTCGACCTGTCCACCGAGTTGCAGATCCTGAGTTTCTACGAACAGCTCTACTCCAGCCCGGGTCCCGACCAGCAGTTGGCCACCGGCAGCTGAGGGCTCGTGACCGAACCCGGGCCGCCGGTCGGATCGCTTCGGGCGCTCGATAGACTCACACCGTCTGTCGATGGGCCCACGTTCGGTCCGCTCCCAGCCGCAAGGCCACGCATGTCCCTCCTCGTCGTCGGTGTCGATCACCGCACCAGCGACCTCGACCTGCTTGAACGCCTCGCAGTCCCGACGGACGAGCACCGCAAGGTGCTGCGTGAACTCTCCGCCCTGGACCACGTGGTCGAGGCCGTCCTCGTCTCGACCTGCAACCGGGTCGAGGTCTACGTGCACCTGGCGCGGTTCCACGATGGGCTCGACGAGGTCGTCGACCACCTGGCCGATCGCGCTGGAGATCGCCGTGACGACTTCCTCGACGAGTACCGGGTTGCCTACGACCTGGATGTCGCCGCCCACCTGTTCCGCGTGACCGGCGGCCTCGAGTCGATGGTCGTGGGTGAGCGCCAGATCGCCATGCAGGTCCGTGATGCCATGGAACTGGCCCGCCACGAGGGCACGGCCCGTCACATGCTGCAGCGCCTGTTCCGCCAGGCCGTGCGTGTCGGTCGTCGCCTCCGTCACGAGACCGAGGTCTCGGCCGGGGCATCCTCGATGGTGGAGGTGGCCCTGGACCGTGCCCCCATCGACCGTGCCGACGGCGCGACCAACGCCCTGATCGTGGGTGCTGGCTCGATCGGCGCACTGGCGGCCTCCCGGTTGGCAGACGCGGGCCCCCTGCGGGTGTGGAACCGTTCGCCCGACAAGGCGGATCGGCTCGCCACCCGCCATGGCGCCACCGTCGTGGACGACCTGGCCGCCGCCATCGCCGCCAGCGACCTGGTGGTGTGCACCACCGGCGCGAACCTGCCGTTGGTGACCGTCGACATGGTCGGCGACCGAGCTGGTGCACCGCTGACCGTGCTCGACCTCGCCATGCCCCACAACGTCGAACCCGGCGTGGGCGGCCTGGACGACGTCACGCTGATCGGGCTCGCCGAGATCCGCACGGCAGCGGACACGACCCTGCGGGCCGACATCATGGCGTCGGCGGACGAACTGGTCGACGAGGAAGTCGAGGCGTTCTCGTCCTGGCTGTCGGCGATCGAGGTGACGCCGGTCATCCGGGCCCTGCGCGGGCGCGCCGAGACCATCCGCGTGGCGGAGATGCAACGCCTGGGCAACCGACTGGCAAGTCTCGACGACGACCAGCGTGGCGTGGTCGACGCCCTGACCGAGGGCATCGTCAACACGCTGCTCCACCAGCCGACGGTCCGACTGAAGGAACGAGCAGACGAGGGGCGGGCACAGGTTGCCGCGGATGCCCTGCGCGACCTGTTCGACCTCGACGTCGACCACGACCTCGAACTCGACGACGACCAATGACGTGGCGGATCGCCACCCGTCGTTCCAGCCTTGCCCGGGCCCAGGCTGCCCAGGTCGGTGAGGCCCTGTCTGCGACCACCGGTCGGGACTTCGAACTGGTCGCACTGTCGACCACCGGTGACGACAATCCCGAACGCGCCATCGAGGCCTTCGACGCCAAGGGCATCTTCGTGGACGCCGTACGCAGTGCGGTGCTGGACGGTTCCTGTGACTTCGTCGTGCATTCCTACAAGGACCTGCCCACGACCCCGGCCGCCGGACTGGCCATTGGCGCCGTCCCTCGCCGCGTCGATCCCCGCGATGCCCTGGTCACACGCGCCGGCGAGCGCCTGGCCGACCTGCCGCGGGACCGCACGGTCACCGTCGGCACGTCGTCGGCACGTCGTCGGGCCCAGATCGCGCGGCATCGGCGCGACGTCGTGTTGCAACCGCTGCGGGGCAACGTCGACACGCGCCTGCGCAAGGTGGCCGACGGCACCCTCCACGGGGTCGTCGTGGCGGCCGCCGGACTGCTGCGATCGCCACCGCAGGTGCCCGGTGTCCGGGCGGTGGCGCTCGAGCACGGCGAGATGCTCCATGCCCCGGCCCAGGGTGCGCTGGCCATCGAGTGTCGCGCCGACGACGAGGACACGCGCGTCGCGTTGCGCACGATCGACCATCGCGAGACGCGCCTGACGGTGGGGGCGGAGCGCCAGTTGCTGGCGGACCTCGAAGGTGGCTGCACTGCGCCGATCGGCGCCCATGCCCAGATCGTGGACGGCCCACGCGGTCCGCTGGTGGAACTGCTGGGCCTGCTGTCGGATGCATCCGGCACGCGCCTGGCACGCACGTCACAGCGAGGTGCGCTCACCGAGGTCGCGGAGGTCAGCGCGGCCGTGGCGTCCTCCCTGCTGGCCGCGACCGGTCTTGGTGATCCGGCCAGCATCGGTGCCGGCGCCAGCCGCCCGCACTGATGACGTCGACCCGCCCCCGCGTCCTGGTGGCTCGAGCACGCCACCAGCAGTCGGCGTTGTCCACCCTCCTCGAGGCGCATGGCATCGAACCCGTCGAGGTGCCGCTGTTGGCCATCGAGGGTGCACCCGACGGCGGTGTCGCCTTGGTCGACGTGGTGGACCGGCTCGCGAACGGCCGCATCGACGCGCTCGCGATCACGTCGCCCAACGGTGCCGCAGCGCTGGCTGCGGCGATGTCCCAGCAGGGGGTGCCCACCGACGTGCTCGCCACCGTGTTCGTCGGCTGTGTCGGACCCGGCACCGCTGCCGCCACCAGCGAACTGCTGGCCACCGACCCCGACCTGGTCGCCACGGTGCACACGACGCGCGGCCTGGGCCAGTGACTTCCCGACCGGGACGGGCGTGGCCGTGCTGCCACGCGCCGACATCTCCTCGCCCGAGTTGCCACGCCTGTTGGCGGCCAAGGGTTGGCAGGTCGACGACGTCGCTGCCTATCGGACGCGACTGGTCACCGACATCGGCGAGGACGTCCGCGCCGCGCTGGCCAGCGGCGCCATCGCCGCCGTCGCGGTCGGGTCACCCTCCACGGTCGAGGCACTCGTCGGGGCACTGGACGGGGAGGAACTGGCCGCTGCCCTGGTCTCCATCGGACCTGTCACGAGTGCTCGCGCGCGCCACCACGGACTTGCGGTCGCGCGGGAGGCAGATCCCCACGACATCGACGGGCTGGCAGCAGCCGTGGTGGCAACGGTGGAAGCCTGACCTGTTTTGGACCGCCGTCCCCGGGGCACGCTGTCGCCGGTCGCCTGATGGGGCCGACGCGCTCCCTACCCTGACCCACGCGGCGATGCCGTCGCCTGCCGCTGCCCACCGGGCCAAGGATCATCGATGACCTTCAAGGAACGCCTGGCCGCGATCCCGGGCATCGGGACATTGATGGCCGTGCAGAAGCGCACCAAGGCCGATGCCGCCGATGCCTTCGGCGCCGCCATCGCCTTCCATGGCTTCATCTCGCTGTTCCCCCTGATCGCCGTTGCAGTCGCCGTCGCGGGCTGGCTGTTGGCCGACCAACCCGAGCAGATCGACAACGTCGTCAACACGATCCAGGAGGCCATCCCCGGCCTGGGCGGTGAAACCATCGACCAGATCCTCGACGGCATCATCGACAACGCCGGGTCGATCGGTCTGATCGGGTTCCTGGGTGCCCTCTACACCGGCATGCGCATCACCAGCTCTGCCCAGACGGCCACGCAGTTCGTGTTCGGCGTCCGGTTGGAGAAGGTCAAGGCGCTCAAGGCCCGTGCCCAGCAGTTGGGGTCACTGATACTGCTCGGATTCATGGCACTTGCCAGCGTCGCGGTGTCGGCCTGGGTCCAGTCGGTGGTGCTGTCGGAGCTGTCGGGCCCGTTCTCGGACCTCATCCCGTTCGGTGCGTGGCTGGCGTCGGCCGCCCTGTCCGTGCTGTTGTTCTGGACCGCCTACCGCATCTACTCGGCCGGGTCGGGCATGGGGTGGCGGTCGTTGTTGCCCGGCGCGCTGACCGGCGGGGTCGGCTGGGCGGGACTGCAGTACTTCGGCGGTTCCTACCTCGCCAGCCAGGCCGATTCGTCGGTGCTGACGGGCGAAGACGGCAGCAGCGCCGCAGCCGTGCTGCTGGCAACCATGATCGGCCTGATGCTGCTGTTCTACCTGGCCGGCCGGCTCTACGTGTACGGCGCGGAGTTGTCGGCCGTGATGGCTGGCGTCCCCAACCGCGCCGAGCGGGAGGAGGAGGCGGCAACGCACGAGACGGCACCAGCGCCCTCGACCGGCGCGTGTCGCGCCGCGAGCGACCGAACACACCAGCGGCGACCAGCAGGGCCTCCTGGCTGCGCTGACCGCCCACGAGCAGCGGCGGGGACTGCCGTCGCAGGACGACACCGGCAGCCTGTTCCCAGTGGGCGGGCAGGACGAACCTGACGATGACGAACCGAACGCACCGGATGACCCCGGCCCGTCGACCGGAGCGGGGGGATCGGACGCCGGGACACCACCCGGGGCATCGTCCGACCAGACCGTCGCCACCACCGAATCCTCGGACGCGCCTGCCTACAGTCGTGCCGCGCCCGCTGGTGCTGCCGGGACCATGGGTGTCGGACTGTTCGGGCGTCGTCGGCGGCAACGCGCGGCCGAGGTCACGCCGGACCCGATTCCCGACGACGAGTCCGAGGAACTGGTGGTCACGATCGGGCACGAGCCCGACTCCTCGAAGGCTGCGGATGCGGCCGGTGCGTCGGAGACCGCCGGTTGGACGGATGCCGCCAGCGCAGCAGCCGCCCCGGACTCCGCATCGGGCGCGCAGGTCCCCATGACCCGAGAGCTGGTCCCGTTCCGACCGCAGGAACCCGTGAAGGCACGGCCGCTCATCGAGGATCCCACCCTGCGGCGTGTGGCTGCAGCGACTGCGGTCGGACTGGTCGGGCTGGCCGTGGGCGCAGTGCGGTGGCGTCGTCAGGGCTGAGGCCCGCTGGTCGTACACTTCCACCGATGATGTCGGACGGTGGCCGGAGCCATCCACTCGAACCCGACGTCCTCCCGCCTTCCAAGGAGTGCCCGGCCGTGCCAACTGCTGCGTCCAACAGGCTGCATCGCGGTCGCCGAGGGCGGACCACGCCGGCCCTGCGACGGCTGGTGTCCGAAACCCGAATCGATGCCGGTGACCTGGTGTTGCCGCTGTTCGTCAAGGAGGGGCTCGACGACAGTGTGCCGATCCAGTCGATGCCCGGCGTCGCACAACACGGCGTCGAGTCGGCGCTGGCGCTCATCGAACGGGCGAGCGACGCGGGCGTGACGGCGTTCCTGCTGTTCGGGATCCCGGCCCACAAGGATGCCCAGGGCACCGGAGGCTGGGACCCCGAAGGGCCGGTCCCCGCGCTGATCCGGGCCGCCCGGGAGGTCCATGATGACGGCATCGCACTGATCGCAGACGTCTGCCTGTGCGAGTACACCGACCACGGACACTGTGGTCCGCTCACGCCTGCGGGACGGGTCGACAACGCCGCCGCCGTGGCTGGCTACGTGCGTGCGACGCTGGCCTGTGCCGACGCCGGCGTGGACCTGGTGGCGCCGTCGGGCATGATGGACGGGCAGGTCGCCGCGATGCGCACGGCGCTGGACGCTGCTGGCCACCATGACCTGGGCATCCTGGCCTATGCGGCCAAGTACCACTCGAGTTTCTACGGTCCGTTCCGCGACGCCGCCGAGTCGGGCATGGCCTTCGGAGACCGGGCGACCCACCAGATGGATCCGGCCAACGGTCGCGAGGCCATGCGTGAGGTGGCGGCCGACATCGACGAGGGTGCCGACGCCATCATCGTCAAGCCCGCCATGCCCTACCTCGACGTCATCGCGGCGGCGCGCCGGCAGGTGGACGTCCCGATCCTGGGCTACCAGGTGTCCGGGGAGTACGCCATGCTGCACGCGGCCGCCGACAAGGGCTGGATCGACCTGGCCGCGGCGATGCGCGAATCGGTGGTGGGCATCCGCCGGGCCGGCGCCGATGCGGTCATCACGTATGCCGCCATCGACCTGGCACTGGGTCGCACGTGACCGGCGAGGATCTGCAACTGCGGGTGACGGCGGCGCCCGACTGGTTGCGGGAGGTTCCGCTCGCGCACCGCGGACTGCACGGGGACGGGATCCCCGAGAACTCGCTGGCGGCCTTCGCCCGTGCCAGGGACGAGGGGGTGGGCATCGAGTTGGACGTCCGCTTGTCCGCCGACGGCGTGCCCGTGGTGTTGCACGACCGCACCGTCGACCATGACGGATCGGTGGTCGACGTGTCCTCGATCAGCGCGCAGGAGCTCGCGACGGTGCGACTGGCAGGCACCGACGAGCACATCCCCACGCTGGACGAGGCGTTGTCCGTGGCTGGCTCGGCTCCCGTCATGGTGGAGGTCAAGAACGAACGTGCCCGCGCAGGAGGACTGGAGGCGGCGACGGTGACCGTCCTGGCCGCCCACGAAGAGCGCGGCGGGGGCCCGACCTGCGTCGCCTCGTTCAATCCGTGGACGCTGCGGTGGCTGCGCCGGCGGCGACCGGCCGTGCATCGGGTCCTGACTGCGGGCCCGATGGACAACGCCACGATTCCGGCCGGCATGAAGTGGACCGTGCGAACGCTGCGGCTGTTGCACCGAATCGATCCGGTGGCCGTGTCCTACGACGTGGTCGGCCTGGATGCACCGGCCGTGCAGGGCTACCGCCAGGCCGGTGGCACCGTCGTCACGTGGACCGTGTCGTCACCGACGCTGCTCGAGACTGCCCGCCGACATGCCGACAACGTGATCTTCGAGGGCCTGTCGGTCAGCGAGGTCCTGGCCTCGTCGGACTGAACAGCAGTTCGGGGACGTCGTCGCCAGGATCGTCGGGGTCGCCTGGCGGAACCTCGTCGCCAGTTGCTGGATTGCCGAACAGTGGCGGGACGCGGTCGGGCGCCGTGGGTTCCGGCATCGCCTCGGGTGTCGTCGACGATTCGGCTTCCGGCATCGCCTCGGGTGTCGCTGACGCCTCAGGCACCGGTGTCGCTTCGGCTTCCGACACCGTCTCGAGTGTCGCTGACGCTTCGGCTTCCGGCATCGCCTCGGCGGTCGGTGGCGCTTCGGGGGCCGGGGGCACTGCCGCCGGCGGCGCTGACGCTGCGGGCTCCGGTGCCGACGGTGGCTCCGGTGCCGATGGTGGCTGTGGTGGCGACGTGGACTCCGGCGCACCGGTCGCGGTGGGTCCGGGCGGTGGCACCGGCGGTCGCACCGGGCGATGGACCGGCCCGGACACGGGCGCAGTGGCGGGGGCACGGCCGCGGTCGGCCGCAGGGGGCTCGGTCCGGGTCGCTTCATCGGTGGCCAGCGCCCGCTCCAGCAGCGCCGTCACGGCCAGTTCGTACGTGACGGGATCAGCGTTCCAGGATCGGACGTGGGCGGCATCCGGCACTCGCAGCATGCTCACCGTGTCGGGCCGGGCACCGGCCAGCACGTCGGATCCCTCGATGGGCACGACCTCATCGACCGCGCCGTGCACGATCAGGGTGGGGACGTCGAGCAGCGCGGGCGGCAGTCGCAACTGCGCCAGGTCGACCTGGTGACGCGAGCGAGCCAGCGCCCGGGTCGGTGCCATCAGGGCCGAGACGACCACGCGCGGGACGCCCAGCGCCTGGGCAGCCCTGGCGGCAACCGGACTCCAGTCCACCACCGGTGAGTCCAGGATGATCCCGACGACGTCGTGCACATCGGCGTGTGCGAGCACCTGGCCGACCACCGCCCCGCCCATCGAGCACCCGATGAGCACGATCCGCGTGGCTCCGTTGGCACGGGCATGGTCCATCGCCGCCACCACGTCGCCCCACTCGGTGCCGCCGAGGTGCGAGCGGCCGTCGGGTGACGGGGGTGCATCACGGTCGTTGCGATAGGAGATCGCCATCGCGGAGTGACCGGCCGCCACGATCGGCCGCAGCATGCGAAACGTCTCGTGCCGCGCCGCAGCCCGGCCGTGGACGCCCATTGCCCACACGTCGTCACCCCTGACCTGGTAGGCGGGGAGGTCACCCACCTCGCCAGCCACCACGACCTCGATCGCGTCCCGGTGCAGGTCGGCCGCGCGGTTGACGTGGGCGTAGATGTCCAGCACCCCGTGGGCGGGTTGGACCACGCCCTCCAGGTGGACGAAGGGTCGACGTGCGCCACTCTCGGTCATGGTCGAGATGTCGCCCATGCGCCCGTAGCCGTCCGGCGTGATCACCCCCCAGACACCGGGGCGAGCCGCCCCGGCACCGGACGCCACGACGTGGTCCGCGCCCACCACGTGGAGGGTGATCTGGTCGTCGTCGGTCGGAGCCTCCTCGGCAACTGCTGTCGGGGGGTCCGTCAGGAGACGTGCGTATCGGGTCACCATGCTCAAGCCGGCAGCCGCGCCGGCCAGTGCGCCGGTGCCGACCATGGCCCAGCCAACCGCTCGTCCCCTGCCGCCATGGGTGACCTCCTGTGCCAGGGTCGTGACGTCGCGGTCCACGTCGACGTGGACGACCGAGGAGTCGGTCTGTCGAGGTGGTGGGGTCCGCGCGTCGGTGGTCTCGGATTCCATGGCGGGGATCCTAATGGCCCGGGGTTCTCGACTCGCCGACGTGACACCGCGGCCCCCAACCGGGTGTGCCGCCCGAGTGTGACGTGGGCATACGATCGTGCCCATGGACTCCAACCACGCTGCCCCGTCCCAGCCTTCCTCCCGCCCCACCGACGAGGAGTTGTGGGCCCGCGCCCGCAGCGTCATCGCCGGCGGCGTCAACTCGCCCGTGCGGGCGTTCGACGCCGTGGGCGGCACACCTCGGTTCCTCACCAGTGGTCACGGTGACCGCGTCGTGGACAGCCAGGGTCGTGAACTCGTCGACCTCGTCAACTCCTGGGGCCCCCTGATCCTGGGTCACACCCATCCCGACGTCGTTGCGGCTGCGATTGCGGCCGTCGAGGCCGGGTCGACCTTCGGTGCGCCCACTGTCGGGGAGATCGAACTGGCGGAACTGGTCGTGGACGCGGTGCCCAGCATCGAACGTGTGCGGATGGTGTCATCGGGCACCGAGGCCGTCATGTCCGCGCTGCGCCTGGCGCGTGGGTTCACCGGTCGCACCACCATCATCAAGTTCGCCGGGCACTACCACGGGCACAGCGACGCCATGTTGGTCGAGGCCGGATCCGGGCTCGCAACCCTGTCCATCCCGGGCTCACCGGGCGTCACCCCCGGTGCCGTCGCGGACACCGTGGTGGTCGACTGGAACGACGCGGCTGCCGTCACCGCTGCCGTGGACGCACACGCCGATGACCTCGCTGCCATCATCTGCGAACCGATCGCCGCGAACATGAACCTCGTTCCCCCCGCCGAGGGGTTCCTGTCCCACCTGCGGCAGGAGACGACGCGCGTCGGGGCCCTGCTGGTGTTCGACGAGGTGATCACGGGCTTCCGGGTGGGTCGCGGCGGCGCGCAGCAGGTCCTTGGGGTCGAGCCCGACCTGACCACGCTGGGCAAGGTGGTGGGTGGGGGATTCCCGTTGGCCGCGTTCGGTGGCACCGCCGAGATCATGGCGCACCTGGCTCCCGAGGGACCGGTCTACCAGGCCGGAACCCTGTCGGGGAACCCGGTCGCGGTGGCCGCCGGCGCCGCCCAACTGCGCCTGCTGACAGACGAGGTGTACGCCGACCTGGCGGCAACGACGACGCAGCTGGCTGCCGGATTGCGTGACGCGCTTGCCGGCCACGCCACGGTGACGGTGTGCGGCACGCTGGCGGGCATCATGTTCGGCATCGACACCCCGCCCCGACGCTTCGCCGACGTGGCCGCGGCCGACCACGAGGCCTATGGCCGCTTCTTCCACGGCATGCTGGAGCGGGGCGTTCAACTGGCCCCGAGCGGCTACGAGGTGGTGTTCACCTCCACGGCACTTGGCCAGGACGACGTCGACCTGGTGATCGCCGCCGCTGCCGAGACGGTGGCGACCTGGTGACGTCCCACGATCGTTTCGCGTTGGCGGTCGCGGCCACGATCGCGATCGGGTTGGCGGGCTGCACGTCGGACGGTGGCAGTGCAGCCGGCACCAGCGACGTGGCCGAGGCAGCCACCGTGGCCGGTTCGACCGGCGGGTCCGTGACCGGTACCGACGCCACCCTGGCGGCGGACCCGGACTGCGCCGCGCCGGCGGCAGCAGCAGAACTGCCCGACGGGCCCCTGACGGACCAGGCTGACGCTGCAGCGCCGTTTCCGAGCGTGGTCGTGCGTGCGCTCGATGACTGCGTCCCCGTGGACACCGCGTCGTGGGTCGGCGAGCCCCTGGTCGTCAACTTCTGGGCCTCCTGGTGTGGCCCGTGTCGTGCCGAGATGCCCGACCTGGCCATGGCGGCCCGGGAATTCGACGGCCGGGTCCGGTTCGTCGGGGTCACCTTCATGGATCGACCCGAGGACTCCCTGGCCTTCCTGGAGGAGATCCCGGTGGGCTACGACACCTTCATCGACGCGAACGGACAGGACCTGTTCCGGGCGATCGAGGCCCGCGGCACGCCGGCGACCGTGCTCGTGGACGCCGACGGGGCAGTGGTGTTTCGCCATGCCGGACAGATCAGCGCCGCCGACCTCGCCACCGCCATCAGCGAGCATCTCGGGGTGGACGGGTGACTGCGACGGGGTGGCCGACGAGCCCTCGATCCGCCTCGATCCGGCGCTGCCAGCACTCCTGACGGCACCTGCCAGCGCGGCCACTGTCCGTTTGTTCCGAGTTCCGCGCCGTTGGTAGGCTGCGGCTACTGTGCCACCTCCCGACCATCGGGCAGGTGCCCTGTCGGTGTCCTCGAACCGGGTCGCCGGCCCAGGGGTCCTCGATCAGGGGTCGCCGACTGCACGACGAGTGACCGCAAGCCCGGAGTGACCACGGCCCGCAAGCGTCAAAGGCGTTGGTGTGAATTCCAACTGGTTCGGAGAGTTCTTCTCCACGCTCGACGATGCCGCCTTCGCCCTGTGGCAGTTCGGTGACCCGTCGGGTGTCGGCCAGGGCTGGTGGGGCCTGGTCATCCTGGCGATCTGGGGCATCGGGCTGGTCGCCGTCCCGCTGTTGATCGCCAAGCGGACCTACCAGACGCACGAATGGGTCTCGGCCACGATGGGCGTGATGGCGGCCTTCGCCGTGTCGTGGTGGCTGTTCGGCATCCTGTCCGTCGGCCTGGATCTACTACCTGGACTCGTCCAGCGAGATCCTCAAGGGCCCGATCATCCCGGCCTCGGTCGCGATCACCGGCCCGGTCGAGATCGGCAGTTGGGTCATCGTCCCCGACGGCTACCGCGTCGACCTGATGTCCAACTTCTACGAGGTGTTCCGCGACCTGGTCGTCGTGATCCAGCAGATCGCCGCACTGTCGCTGGTGTTCTGGGGCGCCCTGCGCATCCAGAAGCGCTACCCCAAGACACTGGTGAGCGGCGAGACCCGCCCCGAAGCAGGCGGCTACAAGTGAGCCGCCTCGATGCGCCGATGACGATGGGAGCCTTCCATGGGCAAGACTGACAAGGGCGAGCACCCGCTGATCTACAGCGACTACACGGTCCAGCAGGTCGACCCGCAGTGGCTGCAGGAACGCGTCAAGCCCAAGCGCCACATCGGGTTGACGCCCGAACTGTGCATCATGTGCCGCGCCTGCGAGGACGTGTGCCCGTGGGAGTGCATCTACATGATGTCTCCCTCGATCATCAAGGACTCCGACAAGCAGTCGGTGATGACGCTGGCCGAGCAGTCGGCCTCGGTGTTCATCATCGACGACAACGAGTGCACGCGCTGCGCGATCTGCGTGGAGCGCTGCCCGTCCGACGCCCTCTGGCTCGGACGGGTCGAGTAGCCAAGCCCGACCCGCCCCGGTCCCGCCGGGAGCACCCGACCACCGGTCGGCCGCCAGGCCCGACCGCCGACGAGCACGAGACGAGCTGCCACCGCCGTGGCCGACAGACGGAGAATGCCCGTGCCGAGCCTGCCTCGCTGGAGTGACATCCAGAAGAACACCCAGGACAACGTGATCTGGAAGTCGATCTTCCGTCCCGGGTCGATCTACCGCAAGGGCTACCGCGACACGTCCCGTGACCGCGCGTTGGCAGCGATGAACAACGTGATGTACCACCTGCACCCCGTGAAGGTGAAGCGCCACGGCCTCAAGCTGACCTACACCTACTGCCTGGGTGGGCTGAGCTTCTTCCTGTTCGTCGTCCTGACGATCACGGGCATCTTCCTGATGTTCTTCTACACCCCGGCGGCCGGCGCCGGCACCGAACTCGCCTACGCCGACATGCGCAACATCCAGGCCTCGATCACGTTCGGCCAGTTGGTGCGCAACATGCATCGATGGGGCGCCCACCTGATGGTGTTCACGGTGTTCCTGCACATGGCCCGGGTGTTCTACCACGGTGCCTACAAGCCGCCGCGCGAGTTCAACTGGGTCGTGGGCGTGATCCTGCTGACCCTGACCCTGTTGCTGAGCTTCACGGGCTACCTGCTGCCGTGGGACCAGCTGGCGGTCTGGGCCGTCACCGTGGGCACCGAGATGATGGGCTACACGCCGGTCTTCGGTCGCCAGGTGCAGTTCGTCCTGCTTGGCGGTGCCGTCATCGGCCCCAACACGCTGTTGCGGTGGTACGTGCTGCACGTGCTGTTCGTCCCGTTCGTGACGGTGATCTTCCTCGCAGTCCACTTCTGGCGCATCCGCAAGGATGGCGGAATCTCGGGGCCCCTGTGACGGAGGTCACGAAGGATCGTGCTGTGACGGACGTCACGAAGGATCGTGCCGAGACGACGGCGGCACGCACGATGACCATGGGAGGCATGTGACATGGCAGAAGTCGAGATCGACCAGGGCGTCTACGACAAGCTGATCGCCGCCGGCACGTCCGAGCGCATCGCCCGGGCCAAGGCCAAGGCTGCCACCGTGCGCGCCGAGAAGGTCGCCGCTGGCCAGGAACTGGGCCCGACCTCGGTCGAGGCCACCAAGGAGAAGTTGGCCGAGTTCCGTGCCAACTTCGGTGGCGGCGGGGGTGGTGGCACCACGACGGCCACTGCGGTTGCCGACGCGCCGACCGGTCGTCTGACGCCCGAGGAGCGGGCCGCCCGGGTGGCCGCGTCGCTGGGCCAGACCAACGGGGCGCCCTCCATCGGTGTGCCGTCCGACTCCAAGCACACCCACCGACTGCTGGCACTGGTGCCGCCGTCGGGCATCCAGCAGGTCAGCGACAAGCAGCAGGACAAGGTCTACACGTGGCCGCACCTCCTGCTGGTCGAGTTCGTCGCCCTGCTGGCGATGGGCGCGGTGCTGCTGGTTGCGTCCTACTTCATCGACGCGACGTTTCGTGACCTGGCCAACCCGAACCTGACCCCCAACCCCTCCAAGGCCCCGTGGTACTTCCTGGGCCTGCAGGAGTTGCTGCGCTACTTCCACCCGATGGTGGCGGGCGTGACGATCCCCGGCATCGGCCTGTTCATCCTGGGCGGCGCCGCGTACGTGGACAAGAACCCCTCGGCCAAGCCCGACAACCGCAAGTTCGCCAACATGGCCATGACGTTCTTCCTCGTCATGTGGACGATGTTCGTGCTGGCCGGTTCGTTCTTCCGTGGTCCCGGCTTCAACTGGGTGTGGCCGTGGGTCGACGGCCTGTTCTTCGAACTGTGACAATCCACCGATGGCACGCGGCCGTGTCCCGCGACCGACAGCAGACACTGTGAAGGGTGTGAGGCATGAGTGACGAGCGAAGTGGACTTCCCGAAGTCGAGCGTCGCACGTTCCTGCGCTACGCCCTGTTCGGCGGCGTGGCCGGCGGACTGGGCGTGTTCGGACTTGGATCGCTGGCCTTCCTGTGGCCGGGACTGTCAGGCGGCTTCGGTGAGCCGATCGCCGTGGGCAATGCCGAGGACATCCTCGCCGAGATCCGCGACACGCGGGCACCGCTGGAGTACCCGTCGGGCCGGCTCTACGTCGTGGAGTACGACCCCAGTGCGCCCGGCGCCGCCGATGCCTACGGCGAAATCGGCGTCGAGGTGGGTGGCTCGGGACTGATGGCGCTGTACCAGAAGTGCGTGCACCTGGGCTGCCGGGTGCCGTGGTGCCAGACCTCGCAGTGGTTCGAGTGCCCGTGCCACGGTTCGAAGTACAACCGCTGGGGCGAGTGGATCGATGGACCGGCCCCCCGCGGGCTCGATCGGTTCCCGAGCACGATCGACGGCGACGGCAACCTGGTGGTGGAGACGGGCACCGTCGTCCCGGGCCCTGCCCGGACGGCCAACGTGTTGGCCCAGGAGCCGGAAGGACCCAACTGTGTCGACCTGTGATCCCGCCCGCATTGCTGCGACCCGAGCCGGTCGTTGCGATGCTGATGACAAGGTGGCGTTGATGGACTTCCTGTTGCTGGCCACCGAGGCCACCGAGACTGCAACGGACGCCGCTGGTGGCGGTACCGACTTCCAGGTCGTGCTGATCATCCTGGTTGCCGGCCTCGTGGCGTTCGGCCTGGCCTGGTTCATCGTCGGTCCCGGCAGGAACCGCAAGACCGGCGACAAGCGCGAGGGCGACATTCCCCTGGCGATGCGTCCGTACCACTCCGACGAGGAGCTCGAGACCGTCGGGATGGAGCGGGCGATGGCGTGGGGCGTCGCCCTGTCGCTGTTCGCTGGGGTGTTCCTGGCCGCCTACTGGCTCATCGAGCCCGCGCGGATCAACGACAAGGTCGACGGCTACTACGAACAGGACGTCAACGCCGGTGCCGTGTTGTTCGTCAACAACTGCGCCTCCTGTCACGGCAACCAGGCCGCTGGAGGCGCCGCGCCCAACCCCTACGGCGACGCGCCGTGGCCGGCCCCTGCACTCAACAACATCTCGGCCCGCTACGAAGGCTCCGAGATCGTCACCGACGTCCCGGAGTTCATCACCCAGACGATCAAACAGGGGCGAGCCGGCACCCCGATGCCGGCATGGGGCTCGGCCTACAACGGACCGATGAACGACTTCCAGGTCAACCAGATCCAGCGCTACCTGCTGTCCATCCAGACCGACGAGATTCCCGAGGTCGATGCGGCCGCGTTCACGGGCCAGTCCGGGATGGAGTTGTACGCCAACAACTGCGCGCGCTGCCACGGTGACCAGTTGCAGGGCCAGGTCGGGCCGGCGCTCAACACGGTCTACGAACGCTACGGCGCCGACCCCGAGGACCCGTCCACGTTCCAGCCGGTCCGCGACACCATCATGGGCACCCTGGTGAACGGCCGCAATGTGCCCACGGTGGGGCAGATGCCATCCTTCGCCGAGGTGCTGCCCGAGGAGGCCATGGTGTCGATCATCGACTACATCGAGTCGCAACAGGTCAGCGGTGGGCTGCCCTATGCGCAGGTGGGTCCGGCTTCGGCCACCGATGCCGAGGCGCACCGATGCCGCGGCCACCGATGCACCGACGGAGGACGACGAATGACATCGCTCGCCACGCTGCTGCTGTTGGCCACGGAGGGCGCCGAAGGGCTGTCCGCCGACCACGTCGCGGCCAAGCTCGCCGTCCCCTTCGGCATCCTGATCTTCTGTGGTGGCGTGTTCATGCTGCTGTGGTCGAACTACGGGGCCAAGAAGGGCGCCCTGATCTACGGGACTGCGTTCTTCGGCTTCACCTTCGTGCTCGGGATCTTCTGGTGGTTCGGGGCACCGGGCACGCCAGTCGCCACCGGTGTGCGCAACTTCCCGGGCCAGCCCGCCGATCAGTACGACGCGGCGTGGTTTGCCTTCGAGCCCGGGTCGGAAGCCTCGCAGTTGCTGCCGGCCACCAACAACCTCGATGACTTCGACACCGTCCAGGAGTTCGTCGGTTCGTCGGAGGGGCCGATGTACAACGCCACCACGGGTGACGTCGCCCAGGCCGAGCAGTTGATGGTGTCGCTGGCCCTGCAGGAAGAGGACGGCGTGAGCCAGTTGGGTGGCGAGCGCCGCGCCGAGTACCTCGAAGCCGGCCAGATCGGGCTTGCAGAGGAAGTCGGCCCGGACGCCGTCGACGACTGGTCTCGGGCCGACCCCACCTACACCGCCGAGCCGGGCGAGCCGCTCCTGACTCGGTCGGAAGGCACCCTGGTCGCCGGGACCGAGGTCACCATCTTCGTCAACTACGTCAACGATGAGGGTGACTCGATCGAGATCCCGGTCGAGACGACGGCCGATGTTCGCGTTCAAGCAGGAGTCCCTGCTGTTCTTCCCGTCGATGGTGTGGACGATCGTCTCGTTCATCCTGTTTGCCCTGAGCCTGTTCGGACTGGACCGGCTCGAGCGGCGTGAGAAGAAGCGGCACGAGGAGATCGACGAGCCCGAGTCGCTGGCGGTGCCCATCCGCCAGTAGCGGGCAGGGAGCCCGGCCGGCCATGGATACGATGGCCGGCCCGTTGCTCGAGGACCAGACTGGATGTCCACCCGCGCAATTCGTTGGGTCGTCGCCGTGCTCGCAGTCGGGGCTGCGGTGGTCGCCGTGTTCACCGTGGCCAGTCGTGGTGATGCGGCCTGCGTGGCGCCTGACGGCCTGGTGATGCCGGGCCGGTGCATCATCGAGGCCGACCAACGCCCGCCGGCGCCCACCACCTCGCTGCCCGTGCTGGGCGACCAGGCAACGCAGTTGTCGGTGCAGGCATACGACGGCGACGTCGTCGTCGTCAACTTCTGGGGCTCGTGGTGCGCCCCGTGCCGCACCGAACAGCCCGACCTGAACGAGGTGGCGGCGGCCTTTGCCGAGCGTGGTGTCAGTTTCCTCGGTGTGGACGTCAACGAGTTCTCCGAGACCAACGGCCTGGCCCACGAGGCCGAGTTCGCCATTCCCTATCCGTCACTGTGGGATCCGGCGCTGGACTATGCCGCCGACTTCGAGGTCATCGGCCCACAGGGCATGCCGGCCACCGTGATCGTGGACCGCCAAGGACGGGTTGCGTCCAGTTTCTACGGCGGGACCGACGAAGCCGAGTTGTCGGCGTTGCTGGAACTGGTGCTGGCCGAATCGTCGCCCTCGTGATCGGCCCGGCCATGGGCGACCTGGTGGGCGCGTTCGACGTGGTGGCGGTGGCCTCGCCGGTCGTGGTGGTGGCCCAGGCCGTGGGGGACCAGGCCCAACAGGCCATCCTTGACGCCAACTTCCTGGTGGCGGCAGTGGTGGCCGCCGTGGCGGGCGTGGTGTCATTCGCAAGCCCGTGCGTGATCCCCCTGGTGCCGGGCTACCTGTCGTTCATGACCGGCCTGACCGGTGAGGACCTGGCCGACGCGACCCCGCGGCGGGTGTCGCGGGTCGTGGCCGGGTCGTCGTTGTTCGTGCTTGGGTTCGCGATCCCGTTCGTCCTGATCGGTTCGGCCATCGGGTTCCTCAACTTCCTCGTCCAGACCACCTGGGTGCAGGTCGCAATGGGGCTGTTCATCATCGCGATGGGCCTGCTGATGGCCTCGGGTCGACTGATGACCGAATGGCGCATCGCCGACACGGCGCCGCAGGGGGGCCTGGTGACGGCACCGATGCTGGGCTTCATCTTCGGCGTCGGGTGGGTGCCGTGCATCGGGCCGGCGCTGACGGCGATCCTGGCGTTGTCGACCGATGCGTCGGGTGGCAATGCCGTGCGGGGCGCAACCCTGGCCTTCGTGTACGCGCTGGGGCTGGGCGTCCCCTTCATCATCGTCGGGCTGTTGTTCGGGCGCGCCAGTCGCGCGCTGGACTTCCTGCGGACCCATGCGCGAGCCCTGCAGATCGTCGGGGGTGCGATGCTCGTGGTCGTGGGCATCGCCATGGCCACCGGTCTGTGGGACCAGTTCATCGTGTGGTTGCGGCCGCTCATCGGTGGGTTCGAACCACCCATCTGACCTGGTCGTCGCACCAACTCGCTCGGGTCGCCGATGCGTGCGTCGCTGCCGGGCACTGCTGCCGGGCAGGCCGATGTGCCACCAGCGATACGCTGCGGGGCGTGACCAAGGTCGACAGCGCTCCTCCTCCCCAGGCGAATCCACCGGTTCGCCGCGGGCCCCGCAGGCCCACGGGCCCGTGGTCGTTCGTCGTGGCGTCGGCGCGGATGGGCTGGCGCTGGTTGACGCGCATGAAGACCGCGCTGATCATCCTGGGGATCCTTGGCGTCATCACGTTGTTGGCCACCCTGGTGCCCCAGGAACCCAACGTCGCCGCCACCGTCGCGGACTGGCGGACCGGCGAGGCCGGGCCGGGGGTCGTGGTGTCGCAGGTCATCGACCTGTTCGGGCTCTACGACGCCTACGGATCGCCGCTGTTCCTGGCCCTGCTGCTGTTGCTGTTCCTGTCGCTCACGGCGTGCCTGATCCCGCGCATCAGGGCATTCGTGCGACTGGTCCGGCGCGGTCGGCCGCCGCTGAGCCGTCATCTCGCCAGCCATCCCCACCACGTGACGATGCACACCGAACGCGACGCCGACGAGGTCCGGGCCGATGTCACCGCCCTGCTGACACGTCGCCGGTGGCGCCTGCGCGCTTCGACTCCTGACGGGCTGGGCCACGACCAGGTGGCGGCCGAGAAGGGCATCATCGGACGCGAGGGCGGCTCGCTGGTCTTCCACCTGTCCTTCTACCTCCTGCTCGTGGGCATCGTCGCTGGCCAACTGCTTGCAGTTCGTGGGCCAGGTCGGCGTCATCGAGGGCCAGTCGGTTGCCGACACCCCGGCCGCCTACTGGAACGTCGAGGCGGGCCGCTGGTTCGGATTCGACGACCACCGCGGCTTCAACCTCCAACTCGACGAGTTCCGGGTCGACTGGGTGCGCAGCCTGGAGTTCGCGGGTCAGCCGTCGCTGTTCGAGGCCGACGTGACCGTCACCCAGGAGGATGGCTCGGTCCGCAGCGACACGATCGCCGGCAACGTGCCGATGGTGGTCGACGACTTCAAGATCCACCTCCTGGACTGGGGGTATGCGCCAGTCCTGGAGGTGGCGGTGGATGGCGAGGTGGTCTGGGAGGGCACGCAGGCGGCCCAGGGAACCAGCCAGGGCTTCTTCCGAACCGCCATCAAGGTGCCCGCGTCGGAGCCCGACATCGGGTTCCAGGTCGGCGTGTATCCCTACGCCCCGGACAACGACGAGGGTGTGCCCAACTTCACCGGCGCCCCTTGGCCCGATGCCCCCGTGGCGGTCGTGGCGATGTACGAGGGCGACCTGGCCCTGACCTCGGCGCAGAACGTCAACATCCTCGAGACCGAGGGGATGGAGTTGGCCGCGACTGCGTTCGTGCGACTGGGCGAGACGGTCGAGGTGGCCGACGGCGTGGAGGTGTCCTTCCCCGAACTGCGGACCTGGGCCGGGTTCCAGGTGTCGTACCGGCCCACCGTGCCGTTGCTGCTTGGCGGTGCGCTGCTGTTGCTGCTGGGGCTGATCCCGGCTCTCTACGCCTATCGGCGGCGCCTGTGGGTCGAGGTCGTGGACGGTGAGCACGGCGGTACCCTCGTCACCGTGGCGGGTCGGACCTTCCAACGGGCTGATGCCTTCGCCGGTGAGTTCGCGGACGTGGCCGGTCGCATCGCAGAACTGGCAGGTGCCTCGCCGGACGCAGATCCGCCACGCGAGCACGACTCGGGTGCCGCCGACGACACAGGATCGATGGCCGACGTTGTTCGATCGACCGCCACTGCAGGCGCGTCGACCACTCGGCCCGACGCCCAGCAGACCGCGACCGACACGACGTTGTCGTGACGTGAGGAGCCACTGGTGAACCCCGAGCTCGCGGACCTTTCCCGCACCCTGTTCTCCCCGGTGGCACTGGGACTGTTCCTGGTGGCGATGGTGGGCTACCTGTACGCCATGGCCGTGACCCGGGTGGCCGTGGCTGCTCCGTCGTCGGCTGACGGCAGTGGGTCCGCCGTGGGGGCGGCGCCGGCATCGTCAGGTCGCACCGCCCTGCGCATCGCCACGGTGGCGGCCGTGCTGGGGGCGATCGTGCTGGCGGCCCACATCGTCGTGCGCGGCATGGCCGCAGGTCGCATGCCGTTGGGCAACATGTTCGAGTTCTCCACCATCATGGCGCTGACGATCGTCGTGTCCGGACTGGTCGTGTTCCAGTGGCGGCTGGATCGCCCCGAGGTCATGGGCTTCCTGTTGCTGGGCACGGTGTTGACGATGGGGGCGGCGCTGCTGGTGTACTCCGAGCCGGGCCCGCTGATGCCGATCCTGTCGACTGCATGGCGCGCCATCCACGTGTCCGCGATCGTGTTCGCAGCCGGCCTGTTCACGGTGTCGTTCGTGTTCGCGAGCCTGTACCTCCTGCGCGACACCGCCGAACGCCATCTCCAGTCGTCGCTGCCGGGTGGCAGCGTCGGTGCTGCCCGAGCAGTCGACCTCGGCGACGTGGACGACGGCCTGGGCACGGTGCCGCAGCGCCAGTCACCCGACGATGACCTGGGCATCCTGGACGCTGCCGACATCGATGGTCTCGAGCACGAGGTCAACGCCGACCATCGCAGCCGCATGCGGGCCGCGATCAACCCGTGGCGCCTGGCTGCCGGCACGTTCGCCGGCACCTCGGCCGTCGCGTGGGTGTTCTGGGTGACCGATGGCCCCGCGCGCTTCCTGTCGGTGACCGTGACGATGGTGGCGGCCAGCCTGGTGGCCAGGTGGTTCGTGCCGTACCTGCCCTCGGCCGCGACGCTGGACGCGATGGCATACCGCACGATTGCGTTCGCCTTCCCGATCTGGACCTTCGCGGTGATCTCGGGTGCGATCTGGGCCGAGCAGTCCTGGGGTCGCTACTGGGGCTGGGACCCCAAGGAGACCTCGGCCTTCCTGACGTGGGTCGCCTATGCCGGGTACCTGCATGCCCGAGCCACGCGGGGCATGAAGGGTCGCAACGCCGGATGGCTCGCCATCCTCGCCTTCGCCGTGCTGATGTTCACCTACTTCGGCGTGAACCTGGTCGTCACTGGTCTGCACTCCTATGCCGGCCCGATCTGATGGCGATCAGGCGCAGGCGCCCCGGTGTCACTGCTCGTGCAGTGCTGCCGGTGGCGGACCTCGCACGTGCCGAAGCCTTCCACGTGGCACTGGGCTTCGACGTGGAGCGACACGACGACCGGTACGCCTGGGTCAGGTTCGAGGGTGACGAGATCTACCACCTGGCCGTCGTCGATGACCTGGACGTCGAGTCCAACGCCGCAGCGGTGTTCCTGTTCGTCCGCGACCTGTCGGCATGGCACGACCGCGCCAGTGCGGCGGCGGGCGACGCTGGCACCGACGTGACTGCCATCACCGAGCAGCCGTGGGGCATGCGTGAGTTCGTCGTGCACGATCCGGCGAGCAATCGTGTCCGGCTGGGCTGGTTCACCTGATCGTCACCCGCGGGACCTGCGCACCACCCCGTCATCCGGATGCCGTGGCGGCCCGGCAGGACGACTGCGTGCCCATCGCCCGGCAGGACGACTCCTGCCCATCGCCCGCAGGACGACTGCCTGCCCATCGCCCGTCAGGCCGACTGCCTGCCCATCGCGGCGACCGTCGCCATCGTGTCGATGTCCACCAGTGCCAGGTCGTGGTCGGGCGCCGGGTAGCAGCTGACCAGGTCGACCCCGGCGTCGCCCACGGCACGCAGGTGGGTGATGGCGTCGTCGGGGTTGCCGACCGGTCCCAGCTGTGTCCACCAGTCGGCCGGTGCCGTGGCCAGGGCGTCGGGACCACCATCGACCCAGCGGTCGAGCAGGTCGTCGTGGAAGGGCAGTGCGGTGATGCCGGGTGTCGGGTGGTCGAGGAGGTCGCCCAGCCACGGCGCCAGCAGTTGGCGTGCCCGCGCGGCCCCGCCATCGTCGTCGGCGAGCACACACCACGGGGCATAGGCCACGACCTCGAAATCGTCCTGGTTGCCCGCCTGCTCCAGCGCTGCCCGCACCACCGTGGGACTGGCCGGTTCCGCCAGCACCAGTCCGTCTGCGACCTCACCCATTGCTGCCAGGGACGCGGGGCCGCGCACCCCTGCCAGCACGCGCGGTCGTGGCCTGGGTGGGTGCTCGAGTCGAACGGCATCGAGCACCACGCCATGGCGGTCCATGGTCACCTCGTTGCCGTCGAGCAGGTCGACCACGGCCGAGACCACGGCCGCGAGGGTCCCGACAGGGTGGCGTGGCCGCACGCCCATCTGGCCCATCCACTCCTGGACGCCGTGGCCGATGCCGGCGGTGAAGCGGCCGGGCGCGAGGTTGGCGAGGGTGGCGATCTCCATGGCCGTGACCGCAGCCGTGCGGGCGACCGCGGGCATGATCCCGATCCCGACGTGCAGGTTCGTCGATGCGAGGATGGCAGCGGCCAGGGTCGGGCCGGTGGTGAAGAAGCAGTCCTCGATGACCCACACGTCGGTCAGTCCGGCCGCTTCCGCCCGACGTGCCTGTTCGAGGACCTGCGTGGGTGTTGCGGTGCGGTGGATGGTCAGGCCGAGGCGGGGCAAGGTCACGGCTGCTCCTGGCGGTCGTGGATGTGGCTGGCGACCCTGGCGGCGAGGTCATGGCGAGCGACCTTGCCCAAGGACGTGAGGGGCAGGTGGTCGACGACGATGAAGGTGCGGGGGGCAGCCGGGGCACCCAGCGCGGTCCGGACGGCCGTGCGCAGGGCGGCGGCCAGGTCGGGTTCCAGCGGACCGGGCACGGCGCGTGTGCTCGGGGTGCGCAGGACCACGGCGGCCACCAGGCGCTGGCCCCACTCCGGGTCGTCGACGCCGACGACGCCAGCGCCGGCGATCGCCGGATGGTCGGTCAGCACGACCTCGACGCTGGCGGGGTTCACGTTCACGCCGCCGGTGATGACCATGTCGTCGGCGCGGCCGACGACCGACACGATCCCGTCGTCGACTGCGCCCAGGTCGTTGGTCCACAGCCATCCCTCGGCGTCGGTGATCGGCCGCAGGCCGTCCGGGGTCAGGCGACCGCTGGCCAGGGTCGGGCCACGCACGCCAAGCAGGCCGTCACGGACCGCCACCTGCTGTGCGGGGGAACGGCACGCCGTCGTAGACGCAGCCACCGGCGGTCTCGGTGAGCCCGTAGGAACGCGTGATGCCGCCGACGTGGGCGGCGGCATCGGTGAGCAGGCCAGGGGCGATGGCGCCACCGCCGAGCAGGACCCGGGCGCGCAGCGACTGACCGGCGTCGACCAGGCGACGAAGTTGCGTCGGGACCAGCGAGATGGCCGTGACTCCGGCGGCGTCCATGGCAGCGGGATCCAGCCCGACCTGGATCACCGGCGGTCGATCAAGCAGGCGCGATCGCCACAGGATCGACTGGCCGGCGACATGGTGCAACGGCAGGACCAGTCCCCAGCGATCACCGTCACCGATGCCCAGGTGGGCATGCGCACCTCGACCGGACGCATCCAGGGCGCTGCGGGACAGGCACACGACCTTGGGTGGGCCGGTGGTGCCCGACGAGGACACGATGGCGGCCGTGTCGTCGGGTACCGGCAGGTCGAGGTCGATCTGGCCGCGCTCGGCCAGTCGTCGTGCGGCATCGTCCGGGACGACGCCACCACCGATCGTGGCGATGCGATCGGGTTCGGCGGCGTGGTCGATGACCCATGCGGCGCCGTCGTCGTCCCAGACCGCAGTGATGGCGGCGGCCAGTTCACTGCGCTGCGCCATCTGCAGCAACGTCACATGGGTCATGGCCGGGACGCTCGTTGGTCGTGATGGGCACGACGGTCCCACACCCCGCCGCTGGGAAAGGTTCGCTGCGTCGTCGCGGTCACCGTGGACGATCCTGTCGTTGCGTCGGGATCGTAGTGCTCGGGCACCCGCGTACCTTTGGGGGCCATGGACACCACCACGTCGACAGCCAGCGTCCGCCAGGCATGGATCGAGGCCATCCGCCCTCGCACCCTGCCTGCCGCGGTGGCGCCGGTGATGGTGGGAACGGCGGCGTCGGAGACGGCCCTGGCGTGGTCGCGCGGCGAGGGCCCGTCGCCCTCAATGGTGCGTTTCGCCCTGGCTGGGTTGGTGGCGCTGCTGCTGCAGGTGGCGGTCAACTTCGCCAACGACTACTTCGACGGGGTGGGTGGCATCGACACCGTCGATCGGGTCGGTCCACTGCGCGGGGTCGGATCCGGCCTGATCACGCCCGCGACGATGAAGCGCGCGATGACGGTCACGCTGGCGGCTGCCGGGGTCGTGGGACTCGTCCTGGCTGCCCTGGCAGGCTGGGAACTGCTGCTCGTCGGCGTGCTCGCGCTGCTCGCGACGCTTGGCTATTCGGGTGGTCCGCGACCCTATGCGTCGGTTGGGCTGGGCGAGGTCATGGTGTTCGTGTTCTTCGGCGTCGTGGCGACTGCCGGGTCGGCGTATGTCCAGGACGGGTCGCTGTCGGCGTTGCCGCTGGTGCTGTCGGTGGCGATGGGCCTGTTCGCGACCGCCATGCTGGTCGTCAACAACCTGCGCGACATCCCGACCGACCAGGCGGTTGGCAAGGTCACGCTGGCGGTGCGACTGGGCGACGCGCGCACCCGCACGCTGTGGCTGGCAATGGTCGTGGGCGCCTACCTGGTCGTCCTGGTCGCCGTGGCCATGACGTCGAATGCATGGCTGGGGTTGGCGTTCCTGTCGGTGATGAGGCTTGGCCCCGCGATCCCGCTGGTCCGTCATGCGCCACCCGGGCCACGACTGGTCGAGGCGCTCGGGTTGACCGGACAGGCCCAGTTGCTGTTCGCGGTGCTGTTGTCACTGGGCCTGCTGCTGGACGGTTGGCTGGGAGGTGGCGCGTGATCGACCGACTGCAGCCCTTCACCGTGCCGCTGCGCACCCGCTTCCGCCGGGTCGAGCGACGCCACGGCGTCCTGTTGCACGGGGATGCCGGGTGGGGTGAGTTCGCCCCCTTCGACGAGTATCCCGCCGAGGTGACGGCCCGGTGGCTGGCAGCCGCGATGGCTGCCGCGGACGAGCCCTTTCCCGCCGCCGTTCGCAGCAGGATTCCCGTCAATTCGATCGTCCCGGCCGTGGATCCGGATCGGGCTGCGGCCATGGCGGTCGAGGCGGGCTGCGCCACCGTCAAGGTGAAGGTCGCGGAGCCTGGCCAGTCGCTGCGAGAGGATCTCGATCGCGTGGCCGCGATCCGCAACGCGATGGGACCGGGGGTCCGGATCCGGGTGGATGCCAACGCAGCGTGGGACGTCCCGACCGCGGTCGCCGCGATCGAGGCGTTGGACGCCTGGGACCTCGAGTACGTCGAACAGCCGTGCGCGACGCTGGAGGAACTGGCCGACGTGCGTCGCCGCGTGGCCGTTCCGATCGCGGCCGACGAGTCGATCCGAACTGCCGACGATCCGGTGCGCGCCGCGGCGTCGGCTGCGGTGGACCTCATCGTGGTGAAGGTGGCACCGTTGGGTGGCGTGATGCGGGCGTTGGAGGTGGTCGCCGCGTCGGGGCTGCCCGCCGTGGTGTCGTCGGCCGTCGACACGTCGGTGGGCCTGTCCGCCGGGGTGGCCCTGGCTGCGGCGCTGCCTTCGCTGCCGTATGCGTGTGGACTGGGCACCGGGTTGCTGCTGGCGGCGGATGTCACCGACCAGCCGCTGGTGCCCATCGATGGCGAGGTGACAGTGGGCCGCGTCGCGCCGACACGGTCGCTGTTGGACACTGCCAGCCCACCGCCGGACGAAGCCGGGTGGCTGCTGCAGCGGCTTGCCGAGGCCCAGGCAGCCTTGTCGGAATCGGCCGTCGGGTCGGGGTCGGAGGGTGGCCATGGCTGAGGATCACGGAGCCGCAGTGGCGCGTGCAGGCGCAGGTGCAGCGACCTCCATGGCCGAGGAGCGCAACCCGTCCACGGCCATGGCGACGGCCATCGTCGACGAGTTGGCGCGCAACGGGGTCACCGACGTGGTCGTGTGTCCGGGTTCGCGCTCGACAGCGCTGGCCATCGCCGCGGTCCGCCAGACCGGTGTCACCGTGCACGTCCGCCACGACGAGCGCAGCGCCGGCTTCCTGGCCATCGGACTGGCGCGGGGGAGTGGGCGCCCTGCGGTGGTCGTGACGACATCTGGCACAGCGGTGGCCAACCTCGTGCCTGCCGTCGCCGAGGCCGATGCCGCGGGCGTGCCCCTGCTGGTGCTGTCGGCCGACCGGCCCTCCGAACTGCAGGACGTGGGTGCCAACCAGACCCTGCGACAGGCGCGTCTGTTCGACGGCCTGGTTCGCTGGGCCGTGGACCTGCCCGCCGCGACCTCACTGTCGTCGCAGCCGGCGCTGTGGCGTTCGACGGCGTGTCGGGCGGTCGCTGCCGCCATGGGGGTCGGAGGTGGCCACGTCGGCCAGGTGGGCACCGGTGGCGGGGCGGGGCCGGTCCACTGCAACCTCGCCTTCCGTGAACCCACCATCCCGGGCCTTGACGACGGCCGCACATCCACGTCGCCGTTCGCCCCCTCCATCGACGGTCGAGACGACGGGAACCCGTGGACCACCCACCTCGGCGCACCAGTCGACGTGGCCGGGATCGTCGACGACCTCGTGGCGATGCTCGCCGGCGCGCGGGTGCTGGTCGTTGCTGGTGACACGCCTGAACCCATGGTCGGTCTGGACGACCTGCCGTGGCCGGTCGTGGCGGAACCCACGGCGGGCGTGTCTGCCGGTGTCGGCCTTGCCCATGGCTCGTTGCTGCTTGCCGACGAGGCCTGGCGGACCCGACACCGACCCGACGTCGTGCTCCGCCTCGGTCATCCCACGCTGTCGCGCGCGGCACTGTCGGCGCTGGCCGACGTGCCGACCGTGCAGGTCACGGCGTCGGGGATCGTGGATCCTGCACGTCAGGCCACGACCGCCATCACCGCACCGCCCAACGTTGTCGTGGCCGGACTGGTCGGCGTGCTCGAGCCGACCCCCGACGACGAATGGATGACAACGTGGCGGCGCGGCTCCGAGATCGCGGCGCGTGTCGTGGCCAACGACCTGGACGGTGAATCGACACCCGAGCCGGGCGTTGCCCGGCGCGTGGCTGCCGGCGCGGGCGACCGGCCCCTGGTCGTGTCGTCGTCACTGCCGATCCGCGATGTCGCTGACTACGCCGGTGCCGACGATGCCGGTGCCGCGGACGCGGTCCAGGGCCGGGTGCACGCCAACCGTGGTCTTGCCGGGATCGATGGGTTCGTGTCCACGGCGATCGGTGTTGCCCTGGCCTGTGGCCCGACGGTGGCACTGGCCGGCGACCTCTCCTTCCTCCATGACCACAACGGGTTGCTCGTCGAGGACCCGTCGGCGGTCGACCTCGACCTGGTGGTCGTCGACAACGATGGTGGCGGCCTGTTCCACCAGGTCCCGGCCGTCCGGGTGCCCGAATTCGAGCGGGTGTTCGCCACGCCGCATGGCCGCGACCTGGTGGCGATCGCCCAGGCCGCTGGGGTCCAGGCCGAGCGAGTCGAGGTCGACGAACTCGCGGACGTGCTCGCCCGGCCACCCGGGGGCATCCGCGTCACCGTGGTGGCGACCGATCGCAGCGATGGCGCCGCAGCCCGACGCGCCATCCGCCACCACCTCGCCGACGCCCTGTCCGAGGTGATCTGAGCAGCCGATCGGTGCGCCCTCCCGGTCGGCTGTCCATGCTCGATGCCCGGTGCTGGCCGCGCGAGGATGCGCTGGCACACACCCACGAAGACCGGCACCCCGAGACAACGGGGTGCCGGCGTTCCCTCCCCAGCAGAGGTGATCGGAGAAGGCTGTCGCGGGTGGCTGTCAGCCGATCAGAATCTTCTCCCGGGCCAGGGCCGCGGCCTCCTCGGCCTGGGAGGGCACGTCGACGGTCTCCTGGTCCGACCGATCGAATGCCTGTTCCTTCTCGCCCTGCAACGTGGCGGCGTCGTCGTGGGGCAGACCCGCGAACGGGTCGGACACCCCCTCGCGTCCCGCCGCGACGATCTGCTTCTCGGCCTGGATCGCTGCCGCCTCGGCGGTGTTGGTGGTGACCGGGACCGGCTCCGTCAATTGGGTCGTGGGTGCGAGGTTGTGGAGGTGGACGTCGCTGCCCGTCACGTCGGTCGCGGGGGCGAGGTTGTGCAGGTGAACGTCGCTGCCCGTCACGTCGGTCGCGGGGGCGAGGTTGTGCAGGTGCACGTCGCTGCCCGACACGTCAGTTGCGGGCACGAGTGCCTCGGCAGGGATCAGGCCGCGGCTGACGAGGTCAATCGTTGCCAGCTGCTCGGTGGTCAGTGGTGTGTCGCGGGTCGGGGACTGGGGCGACAGTGCCTGCTCGGGGATGTCCCCCTGCTGCACCAGTCGTCTGAGGACTTCGTCGTCGGTCTCGACAGCGCCCGTCGTCTGGGTGCCGCCGAAGTCGACCACCACTGCGACCACGATGGCCGCGACGAAGGCGACCAGCGCGAACACGATGGCTGCCCTGCGGCCGCGACGCGGGCCACTTGGCTGCTCGGCGTCCGGCGTGCCGGACCTGGGCTGGTCCGGTTGCGTCTCGGTCGTGGGCTGATCGGTGTCGGGTGGTGGGGTGATGACCTGTGTCGGTCGGGTCAGCTGTTGCGTATCTTGCGTCGGCATTGCAGTCTCCTCTTGTGTCGGAGAACCCTTGCGGGGGCACTCGACCGGGAGACGTGCGGTCAGCTCGCTGAAATACGTCGTGTGTCGATTGGCATACGGATGGGCGTGGCAAGGACATCGAGACGGCCGGACCCAGGGATCCGGCCGTCTCGATTGCCCAGTCCGTCGTCCAGCGCTGAGGATGAGCTGCGGGCAGCACGGCAGCGGGCCGGAGCTGTCTGCCCCGGCCCGCTGTTGCACTGACAAATGGACTACTTCTGGCAGCCGCTTGTGGTCGGCGTCAGCGTCGGCTTGTCGCTGTCGTCGGCGTGGGCGCCGCTGCCGCCGTCGCCTTCCATCCCAGAGCATCCAGAGCCTCGGCAGGTGTTGAGTCATCGCACTTCTGCCGTTCAGCGAGCTCTGCGGTTGCGACGGCCGCCGCGAAGCTGGTCCCGCACCAGTCCGCCAGGTCGTAGTTGGCGTCCTTGTCGTCATCGGGGGTGCGGTCCTTGAACACGAAGGCCACCTCCGCATACTCGTCCTTCATATCCTGATCAGGCGCGTAGGTCGCCTTGCCCGTCGGGTAGAACGACGTGTGGCATCCAGGTCGGGAAATGGTGACGTAGTCAGCATCTGCGGAGTATTGCTCGCCCGTGTAGTCGTCATCCTCGCCTTCGAAGTTCTGGTGTGAGCCCACTGCCACGAGGTTGCTTTCAAGTTCCTGGCGTCGGGACTCGAGACCCTCGCACCCCTCACCCTCGCACCCTCGATCCATCTGGACCGTTAGGGCCGCCGGATACACCCAAGGTGTCCCATCTCCGGTGTTCAGGACTGCCGTGTTGCCAGCAGCCGCGAGCACGACGCTCTGGTTGTCGACCAACAACTTGATCGTGGACAGGGACACCAACGGGTACTCCTGCTCCGGGAGCAATTCATCGCGCTCTTCGTCGGTCTGTTCATCGGGCTCCTCGTCGGTGTGCTCATCGGGCTCTTCGGCGGTCAACGAACCGTGACGGCAGAGGATGGTGCCCAGTGAGAGGTTGATGATCGTCCCTTCGTCAACCTGCTGGACAAGGTCTTGTGCGGCGGCGAGCACATCGCTTTCGTAGAACGGGCCAGTGCCGACCAGTCCGGTGTCGTCCCGTGGAACCGCCCAATGCTGAATCTGGGCATCAGATCCCTGACGCACCACGCCTGAGATGAAGGTCCCGTGGCCTGCTTCGCCGGGGGCGGATGAGGGTGTTCGCTCGTCCGCGTCGCCATCGATTCCGATCAGCGATCCCAGGCCCGTCGCCAATCCGGTGTCGATGACGTGCACCGTTTGTTCTGAACCGCCAGCCGCCATGTCGAACAACAACACCTCGGCCGTTGGATCCGCAGGCGCAGGCAGGTTCCCCGGGAAGAAGATCCACGCGGGCATGGGGAACATGCGGTAGTCCGGCGAGGCCCGCAGGTCGCCGTCGGCCTGGTTCAGGATCTTGGCAGCCGTGAGGGGATTGGACCCAGTCTCGGCGGCTGCCACCGTGAACATCCACAGGTCGTCACCGTCCAACAAGACAGGTTCCTGAAGCTCACCGAATTCCTCCGGGAGGAGGTCATCGATCTCAGCTTGCAGGGCAATGGGCTCCTCCACGAAGCCGGGTGCCCACACGACCAGATTCTGCGGATTCGTCTCGCACTCGAAATTCTCATCTTCGTCCTGGACGAGTCCCGAGTCTTGTGACGACCACGAGAAGCCGGCATCCCGGATCTCGGAGGAGTTGCGGTACCAAGTTGTCGACGTCGTGCTGCAGGCTACGAACGTCATGGCGGCGGTGAGGGTGAGGGCAAGCCGGCCTGCGGATCGCCGGGTGGGGGGTGTGTTCATGGGTGATCCTCCTGTCAGCGACGAGACGATCAGGATGCGTTCCCGTGATACACCTTCGAACCAGTTCTCGTCGGCAGTGGCTCAGGTGGGCGACAGGTCGATGCCGTCGGTGACGCCGGAAGTTCCGTCGGGAAGCTCGATCCGGAATCGGACTGGGCCAATCGCCGGGACCGTGGCGACGCCCTCGTCGTCCGTTTCGAGTTCCACGGATCCCGTGGCGGTCTCGATCGCAATCGGGGTGGACGGCGGCGACACCATGACCAGCGCGTCGTCCGCCCTGCGTCGCACGACCAGGACCACGTCGCCTCGTTCGAATCTGGTCACGGTGTCCTGATCGTCGCCCCGCATGGGCACGGATGCCTCGGTCAGTTCGATCAGTTCCTCGTCGATGCGGCGCAGGCCGAACAGCGCCTTGGCCGAGTCGACGGCCAGTGGCGGCACGTGATCGTGCTCGGCGAAGTAGGCCCGCAGGCGGGCCTCGAGTTCGTTGTGGGTCGGGTCTGCCATGACCTACCTCCCCGTCCGGTTGTGCATTGGTCCAGCGTCACCCCGGGCGGGCGGAGGGCTGCCGGCCCGGTCGTCGCTGGCGTGTTCACGTCTCATGGAGGTCCTCCGGAATGTGCCGGGACAACGAGTCCAGGCAGCGGCGCCGCGTCGGGCCGATCGAGCCGATCGGCATGTCCATCGCCGCCGAGACCTCGTCGTAGTTCATCGCTGCGCTGAACAGCAGGGTCAGCAGCTGCCGACACCGGTCCGAGATCCTCGTCAACGCCTGCTGCACGACTGCTGCGTCATCTGCCCGACCGGCGGCCTCGGCAGGGTCGACCGCGCGGTCGTCCGCCAGGGCGAACAGGTCGTCGACCCGGGTGGTTGGCCGACGCCGACGCAGCTCGTCCCGAGTCGCGTTCCGTGCGACGATCGCCAGCCATCCCTTGACCTTGCCGGGATCCCGGATCGTGTCCAGGCGATTGAGCAGTCGCATCCACACGAGCTGGGACACGTCCTGGGCCAGGGCGACGTCGGCGCCCACCGCCCGCGCGTTGGCGAAGACGAGGTGGGCGTAGCGCTCGACCAGCTCGTCCCAGGCAGTCGAGTCGCCACTGCCCGCGTCGCGCACCAGGTCTTCGTCACTGCGCATCGTCAGCCCCCGTCGCCGTGTGCCCTTGCCGTGACCCGTGGGGCGTCAGCCGCCCGACCACGCTCAGTGCCCGTGCCACGACGTCGCCGCCCGCCCGCGCACGCCACACTGCCTCCTCCGGCAACGCGCCGGCGGCCAGTTCCGCATGGATCCGCGCGACGGCTGCCACCGTCCGCATGTCGTCCGGGATCGTGTACGTGGATGCGACGACGGTGCTCGCCCCGGCGGCCAGCCAGGCAGTTGGCAGCCCCAGCGTCGACACGCCAGCGGGTTGCGCGGCCGCGGCCCGGCAGGCGGCCGCGACGACGAGGACTGGGGCCGCGTCCAGTGCCTCGATCTCCAGGGCGGAGACCGTGCCGTCGGCCAGTTCGTAGGTCGAGAGCATCGGATTGTCGACATCGTGGTGACCGTGGCAGCTGAGGTGCAGCGTCGCCCCCTCGGCAGCGGCGATCGCGTCCAGTGGGCTGCCGTCGGCCACCCGCAGCAGCTCGCCGAGTACCGCCTGGAGCTCCGCCACCTCCTCGTCCTGCGTGTGCAGGCCAGGACCCACGACCATCGTCGTCGCCGGCGCGGGCACTGCACCCGGTGCCAGTTCGGCCACGATCCGGACGGGCCGTGCGGCCAGCGACGTCCACGGGGCCCGGGCGAGCTCACCCGTGACGGCCAGTGAGAGCGGCCCGTCCCCGTCGAGCCACGAAAGGTGGGCACGCAGTGCCGCTGCTGTCGAGTCGAGCAGGCCCTGGACGGGTGACTGGTCGCTCCCCAGGGCCTCTCGCAGGACCGCATCGTGCCGGTCGACGAGGTCCAGGACGATCGAACGCTGGGGTGTTCTGACGAACGACATCGATGCCCCGTCGGCGCGGACACACACAAGGTCGGTTCCGTCGTCGAGCAGGACGATGACCTGCGCGCCCGCGGAATGGGGCTCCCTCGCCAAGTCGATGGCGGGGTGCGTCTGCCCGTCGGACACCGCCGCGGCCGCCTTGCTGCCGGCCGGCCGCAGCGCCAGTTGCTGCAACGCCGACACGATCCAGACGATCGTGGCCGGATCGTCCGCGCGTCGCGCAGCATGCACGCCGACGTGCGTGATCCCCTCCCGAAGTTGCGCCAGGGCGATGCGCACCTCGAGCGTCGGGGCCCCGATCGTCTCCCTGGCCGCCTGCGTGATGGCGCGCCGCACGATCGCACAGGCACCGTCCGGGTCGTCGTCGAGCAGCGCGGACACCGCGTCGGCATAGACCCGCCGAAGGTCGTCGCGCTCGAGACTGCGCAGGCGCTCCAGCGGACCGTCGAGCCGCACGTCCGCTCGAGGCCATCCGCGAGCAACGGCCAGCAGGTCGGCATCCATCGCCTCGGCGTCCAGCCCGACGTCGCGCAGCTGGTCGCCGACCCGCAGCGCGTCGGCCACGACGTCGGTGCCGGTGTCGGACGTGGCCTGGAGTCGTCGCAGCGTGACAACGTGCCGCCACGAGGCCCGACCCTGCTCCTCGAACAGGCGGTCGGCGGTCGCCAGGGAGCGCTCGGCCACGTCGCCATGGCCAATGGCGAACAGCGCCATGGCCAGTGCGACGAGCAGTTCGGCGCGGTCTGCCGACGCCCCCGACGACTGGAGCGAGCGAAGCGCGGCCGCGGTCCTGTCGAGAGCCTCGGTCCGGCGGCCGAGCAGCATCAATGCTTCGGCATGGTCGAGTTCGGTCTCGATGTAGGGCTCGCCGTGTGCACGCAACTCTTCCTTGGCTGTGTCCAGCAATTCGATGGCCGCCACCAGGTTCCCGGTCCGCGTGGCGGCATACCCCATGTTGCTTCGCGTCAGGACGGCGAGAAGGTCGAGCCCCAGGTCGAGATAGATCTCCCGCGCCTCCCGAAAGTGATCGAAGGCCCGGTCCGGATGCCCGCTCGTGGTCGCGATGAGCCCCAGCCCATTCCTGGTGTGTGCCTCGCCAAGACGGTCCCCGTTCGCACGAAACTGCGTGAGCGCAGTGGCATATCCCTCGGCAGCACGCTCGACGTCTCCGACGCGCCCGGCGATGTTTGCGTGCTGGAAAGTGACCCGGGGGGCCAGTTCCCTGGATGGCGTCAGCGACGTCAGGAGCTGGTCTGCCTCGTCGAACTCGCCCGTGAAGGCGAGCAGTCCGGTCAGGCTCATCACCGCATTCGTGTGGTCGTCACTGCCGGGCTGCAGGCCGTCGATCGCGCGCAGCAACCAGGTCCGGGACTCGTCGAGCTCGCGCAGGTGTCGGAGGGCCAGGCCCAGGCTCCACGCGGCAATGGCGTGTGCGCCGTCGAGCGGGGCATCCTCACCGACACCCATCAGCGCTGCGCGCGCGGCCGTGGCGGCTTCAGCCGGATTCGCGTCCGCCTGGGTCACCAGTGTCCGAGCCGTCTCGATGTTCATGCGTCGTTTCCCCAAATCGACACAACTGACCCTACATGCAATCTGGTGGATTGGAGCCGTCAAGCAGCATAATTCACCCACCCACGGAACTCCAGGTGACGCATCCCCAGCAACCCGTGGTGCTGTGGCGGGTGTCCCCGGCCACAGACCACGAGCCACAGCCGGCCCGGCGACCCGGCGCTGCCGGAGCGCCGAACGCTCAGGCAGGGCGCAGGTCCAGGGCAACCTCGGCCTCTGCGGGCCGACGCCGCCGACGCGGCCGGCGCAACCACGCGGCCACGACCGCACTCCCGGGCCGACGGTGTCGGGATGATTGGTGTTCGCTGCGACGCTCAACAGCTTCGACGCGAGCCTGGTGCAGGACGAAATGGACGTCGGGGTTCATGATCGGTACCTCCGGGTCTGACTGCTGCCGATGCCACGATTTGCGAGCACCACAACGGAGACGAAGGCAGGGGTCGGGGTGATACTCGGGGGATCCCGCCTTCGGCGGTACGTTCCGTTGTTCGGGTGTTCTTCGACCAGTTCCCCGAAGTGGTGGAGATCCGCGACCAGATCCGCACTGGACTTGCCTCCTAGCGGCCGCAGCAACCCCTCGCGCACGACGCCGGCACCCCGAGGACGCACGGGGTGCCGGTGTTCCTCCCCAGCAGTACAGATGGGATCGGAGGAGGTTGTCGTGGTCGGTGCTAACCGATCAGCGCCTTTTCCTGCGTGAGGGCGGCGGACTCGTCGGCCTGGGATGGCACGTCGACGGTCTGCTGGTCGGCGCGATCCAAAGCCTGCTCCTTCTCCTGCTGCAGCGTGACGGCGTCGTTCGACACGACCACCTCGTCCTGGCCGCGATCGCCCTGGACGTCAGCCTTCTCCTGCGCCAGGGTGGCGGGATCGTCCAGCACGCTGGCCGCGACGGGGTCGGCGGTGGTGCCTGCCCGGAAGGCGTCCTTCTCGGCCTGGACCGCGATCTCGTCCTGGACATCTGTGGTGGCCTGCAATGCCTCCTTCTCGGCCTGCAGGGTCGCGGTGTCGTCTCGCGTCAGTCCGCCGGTCGTGTCAGCCACTTCCTCGCGTCCGGCGGCCAGGACCTGCTTCTCGTCCTGGATCGCGGCGACCTCGTCGGTGTTGGAGCGTGCCTGGACCGCGCGGTCGTCGGCGGTGCCCGACAGCGCGAACGCTGCGGCGGCGATGGCCACGAGTGCCACCAGGAAGGCGGCAACCCATCCGGTGACACCGAAGCCGCGCGATTCCTGTTGGCGTCGATCCTGCTCCACCCGTTGGGCGCCGCGCGTTCCCGGACCCGGCTGGTCCGTGCGTGTGGTCGGTTCCCGATCGGTGTCGGGCGTTGTGGTCACTTGGTGTCCCATTGGCGTCCCCCTGTTCGGTCCGCAACACGCTGTTGCGGTGGTGACAGGGATCACTGTGCGGATGGGGAGCAAGTCGCCCGTAAGCGGGCATCGCTGCGGCGCAAGCTGGGCGTAAGTGTGCGAAGGGCGGACCGCAACGTGCGGCTCCGCGGGATGGCCGGCAGCCGTTGGCCGACGCACCCGCTCCGAGGAGGACAGCGCGCCGCGACCGGGAGATCAGGCGATGCCGTCGATCATTGCGAGCACGCGGAGCATGACCTCGTCCGCACCGCCGCCGATGCCGGTCAGACGGGCGTCTCGCATGAATCGGGACGTCCAGGTCTCCTCCATGTAGCCCAGGCCACCGTGGAACTGCAGGCAGGTGTCGGCCACCTCGCGATGCAGTCGGCCGGCCTTGAGCTTGGCGATCGTGGCCTGGCGCGTGACGTCGATGCCCTGGGTGTGTGCCGCTGCGACCTGGTGGTTGTAGCTGCGCAGCAGGTCGACCTCCGCCGCCAACTCGGCCAGCGTGTAGGCCACGTACTGGTGTCGCGCCAGCGGCTTGCCGAAGGCGTTGCGTTGGCGCACCCAGCTCGATCGTGCGTTCCAGTGCGCGTTCGCACGCGGTGGCGGCCGAGTACGCCGCCCACATCCGCTCGATCACGAACTGCGCCATCTGCTGCTGGAAACCCATGCCCTCCTGCCCGATGGTGTGGCTGACGGGCACTCGGACCTCGTCGAGGGTCAGCAGTCCCGTGTCGGATGCCCGCATGCCGAGCTTGTCGAGCTTGCGATCGACGCGGAAGCCCTCGACGTCGGTGGGCACCACGATCTGGCTCATGCCGGCGTAGCCGGAGCCACTGTCGTCGTCGGACGTGCGCGCCAGCAGGCACAACCAGTCGGCGGTCAGGCCGTTCGTGATGTACATCTTGGAGCCGCTGATCACCCAGTCGTCGCCGTCACGGCGTGCGCGTGTGCGGATGCCGGCCACGTCGCTGCCGGCCTCCGGCTCGGTCACGGCCACCGCGGCGACCATCTCGCCGCGCAGGGCCGGTGCCAGCCAGTCGCGTCGCGCAGGTCGTCGGAGCCGAAGGCGTGCAGTGACGGCGTGGCCATGTCCACCTGTACGCCCAGCGCCATGGGCAGCGAGCCGTGGTCACAGCGCCCGAACTCCTCGGCCAGCACGAGCGTGAACAGGTGGTCGGCTCCCTGGCCGCCCCACCTGGGGTCATAGGCCAGTCCGAGGAAGCCCAGCTCTGCCATCTCACCGAACAGGTCGTGCAGTGGCATCTCGCCGGCTGCCTCCCACTCGTCGACCCGCGGGTTGACGCGGTCGTCGACGAAGCGCCTGACGAGCATGCGAAAGGCATCGTGTTCCTCCGACAGCACGGAGGGAACGGGATCATGGGGCATCTGGATGCTCCGGTTCGATGTCGTGGGGGGATCGCAGCGGGGGACCACTGGGCATGGACGGCGGCAAGTCCTCGATGCCGCGTGTCGCCGCAGGTGGGGTTGGGCGTGGCTGGTCGGAATCCCCCGCTGACCGGTCGTTGCCGGCGATCCGCGTCGCGGCCACGGGGGCGTGTCCGGCGGCCAGCATGATGAAGCGCTCGCCCAGGTCATCGGCCGTGGCAGTGGCGACGTCGGTGATGGCCACGGGGCTGTTGCCACGACCAGCGGGTGCGAGGCGGACCGTGGCCAGGTCGAGGCGACGCTGGAACACCGTGGCGTCTCCCTCCACCCCCTGGAGTCGTTCCAGCGGCATCCAGTCCTGCGTCGAACCAAGCACGCCGCCGGTGACCAGCACCACGCGGGACGTGCTCGCATGGCCGAGGCGGCGATACTGGGTGCCCGACAGCAGCCATGTGCCACCTGCGATGACCACGACCGCCGTGGACAGCGCCGCCCCCCATGCCACCGGGCCATCGACGTCGAGGACGAACAGGGCGACAGCGGTGAGGACCACCAGCATCCCCAGGCCGCGGCCCCACTTCCAGGCCAGTCGCCGACGCGCGGCTGGTGGGTGGCGTTGCGGGGTCCGAGGCAGGTCCGTCGACGTGCGCAACGATCGGTCGAGCGTGGCCTCGAGCACGTGGGGCAGGTCATCGGTCGTGACCCACGGGATCGACATGGTGGCGCTGCCGGCGTCGTTGGGGCTGGTCGGTGTCCCACCACCCGCCGAGCGCACGACCAGCGTTCCGGCCCCCAGGGCCCGACGCAACCAGTTCTGCCGGTACTGCACGACCTGCAGCCGATGCAGGGGAATCGTGGTGGCATGGCGCGTCAGCAGGCCCCGGGTCAGTCGCAGGTCGTCGCCGCGGCGCACCAACTCGATGTCCCAGTCCCGCAACAGCGTGGTGACGACGGCGCCGATCGCGCCGATCACCAGCACCACGACCGCGATGGTGAGGTAGCCCAGCCGCGCACCCGCGCGGGCGGCCTCGGTGGCCACCTCGTCGATGTCGTTGCCGAACACGTCGAAGGCGAATTCTCCCAGGGCAGCGATGGAGAGCGGGACCACGAGCAGGCTGGAACCGGTCAGGGCGCTGCGGACCAGGTCACCGACGGCTGGCCGGAGGATCGAGGTCGGGGGCGCGTCGGCGCCGGGATCCGTGCCAGCGTCGAGACCAGTGTGGGGGCCGGCCATGGTGTCGGGCCCCGCCAGCGGCATGCCGGCAGCGGCTCGCTCGCGGCGTCGCGCGGTCAGGATCGCCGACTGCAGCGCCGTGGCGGTCTCGTTGTCGAGTCCGTCCAGCCTGACCTCGGCCTCGCCACCCTCGGAGGCAGTCTCGACTTTCAGGACCGCCGTGCCCATCACCTGGTGCAGCAGTGGCCGCTGGACCTCGACCTGTTGGATTCGTTCGACGTCCAGCGCCCTGACCTGCTGCCACAGGATCCCGCTGGAGACGCGGACGACGTGGCCGTCGAACCCCCACCGAAACCGTGACCAGGCGGCCAGGCGCGCCAGTTGGCCCACCAGGAAGATGCCCACCACGACGCCGAGCAGGCCGATCCCGGTGTCGCGCAGGATGAAGAAGGCCGGCAGTGCGCCCCACAGGGCACGGGGGCTGACACCACCGATCAGAGACCGAAGCGGCAGGCGGTGGGGCGTGGTCTCGGCCGAGTCGACCGGGAACCCGTCGATGCCTGTCGGGGTGGGGCGGCCGGGGTCGGCAGCGTGCGGTGGCGCACCGACGCTTCCGGCCGGCCCGGTTTCGCGCTGCGTCAGATCGGGTGCCGGTGGGGGAGTCGGCGACGTGGACGCAGCGGGCGCAGCGGGCGCAGCGGGCGCGGTCGGGGGCGACGACGGGCGCGCTGGTCCGGAGGGGGCGGGCGGCCGGTGTGGCTCGGCCATGCCGGTTCCGGTGTCCGCCGGGTCCGCCGGGTTGGTCCGGTCCTGCTCGTCAGACGGCATCGACGGATCCGTCCGTCACCTCGGCGGCGGCCCGGGCAGCGCGATCCAGCAGGTCGGTGCGCAGCGCGGCCGCCTCGTCGGCGTCGATGCCGGGCAGTTGGGCCGAGATCGATGCCGTGTGGACACGCAGTTGGCTCATGCCCAGGGTCCGATCCAGTGGTCCCTGCTGGACGTCGATGTGCTGGATGCGAAAGAACGGCAACGCCGTGACGTGGTGGGTGACCACCCCTCGATGCAGGGTCAACGCGACACCGGTGACGTCCCAGCGCCACCGCGGCCACGCCAGCACCACCCACGTGATCGACCAGGCGAGTGCCAGGACTCCCACGACGACAGCCGGCCACCACACGACGGCGGTCTCGGTGGCGGCGGCGATGATCGTCGCCGCCACAAGCGGCACGGCGGTTGCGAACGCCGACATCACCACGCCACGAATGATCCAGACCCAGCGCATGTTCGGGTGCAGGTTGCGAGCGGGGATGTCGTCGAACACGACGCGGCGCTCCTGGTCAGGACGGGTGGCGGTGGCGTCGCGGATCAGGCGAGGTCACCGTGCCGGATGAGGGGAGCGTATGCCGTGGAGGTTGTGGGCCGCGCGAGCCGTGAGTGGCTGCCGTGGGGGTGGACTCCGACCAGGGCCTGGCGATGGGTCAGCCGCCCAGGGCGTGCTGCATCGCGAGCAACTTCAGCCGGGTCTCGGACAGTTCGTCCTCGGGCAGAGATCCGGCCACGATGCCCACGCCGGCGAACAGGCGGGCTCGCGCTCCCGACAGGCGGGCACAGCGCAGGGCCAGGCCGAACTCGCCATCGCCCGTCGCGTCCATCCACCCGACGGGGGCGGCGTAGCGGTCGCGGTCCATGCCCTCGAGTTCGGCGATCATCGTCAGCGCCTGGTCGCGGGGGGTCCCACCCACGGCGGCGGTGGGATGGAGTCGGTCGGCGACCTGGACCGCCCACAGGTCCTCGCGCAGCCGGGCGGTGATGTCAGTGGCCAGGTGGCGAACGTTGTCGAGGTCGAGCAGTTCGGGTTGCGACGGCGCCGACACGTCATCGACCAGGTCGTCGAGCACGGTCAGTACCGAGGCTGTCGCCAGTGCATGCTCGCGCAGGTCCTTGTCGGACGCGAGCAGGGCCTGTCCGAGTTCTCGATCGACCTTGGCGTCGGGGTCGCGGCGGGTCGTCCCTGCCAGGACCAGCGACCGGATGGCGTTGCCTCGTCGTGACAACAACAGTTCTGGGGTGGCCCCGACCAGGCCCTCGTGGTGGAAGGTCCAGCAGGCCGGGAACCGCGCCGACAACTGCAGCGCGAGGTGGCGCGGATCGAAGGTGTCGTGACACCACACCGCATGGTCGCGTGCGAGCACGACCTTCTGGGCATCCCCTGCCTCGATGCGGCGGATCGCGCTGGCCACGGCCTCCAACCAGCGGACGTCGGGCAACGAGGACCCGGCGTACCGGATGCGGCCGCGATGGGGACGTGGTGACGGACCGTCGCCCGGCCCCGGGATGTCGTCGCCACGGGCACCACGCTCGGAGGAGTCAATGGAGACCAGGCGCGTGCCCTCGTCCTGGCGCACCAGGATCCGTCGGGGGACCACGGCGCGGCTGCGGGCGGTGGACCGGTCGAATGCCAGTGACACGAAGACGCGCAGGTCGCGTGGGTCGCCATCGACATCCAGCGCGGCGACGGCCGTCCGGATGCGATCTGCACGTCCGGGTCCGGCGCCGACCTCGATCGTGTGGGCCTGTCCCCACGCCGCCATCCCGTCGCCGCGGCGCAGCCACAGCAAGGCGTCCGGATCGGGTGCCAACGCCGGCAGTGGCCGCGGATCCGACACCGGGCTGGACGTGACGACGAGCGTCACGACTCGTCGTTCGACTCGGAAACCTGCCCGTTGGCGGCCGTGTCGGCCGAGGCGTCGGGGGTGGCCTGGACACGTTCGCGGGCCTTGGCGACCACCAGCCGCCGGAAGTGGCCGCCGACCAGGGTGCCACTGGCAGGCAGCATGCTGCGAAACGCGGTCACGAGTTCGTCGGCCGCACGTCCGTCGTCGTCGGTGCCACCTCGTACGGGATCGCGGACGTAGCGCAGGAAGGTCTCGACCGCGTGGTCGGCCAACGCCCCGAGGGCCTCGTCGGCCCGGCGTGCCAACTCCAGCAACTCGGCCAGCGGCAGCCCGGCCTCGAGCAGTGCCATGCCGGCGTCGACCACGGCCGCGTCATCCAGCGCCCATCGTGGCGGGATGCCGGCGTCGGGATCGCCGGGGTCGCGTGGCAACAGCAGGCGCTCGCGGGTCAGTGCCTCGAGGATCACGACCGGGGTGCCGGATGCCTCGGCGAGTTCGTCCAGGGTCAGGAGCCCACCAGTCCCTTCGTCGGGCAGGGGCCCGGCCAGTGCTGCGGCCAGGGCAGCGTCGACGTCGTCGAGGCCACGTGTCGACTCGCCATCGGTCGCGGCGGGCGGCGTCATGATCGCGCCCGCGCACGCCCACGCCGGGGTGCCGTCGAGCGGAGGGGGACTGGCATCGGCAGGCCTGTGGGATCGGTCGGTGCAGTGTGCTCCGCACAGGGTAGATCGCGGTCGCTGGATAGGCTTGCCCACCCGCCGATCGCAGGTTGTTCGATGCCCACGTCCGAGCCCAGCCGCGACATCCCCGCCGTCGACACCCCCGGTTCCCTGCCTGCCGCCACCATCGAGGGCAAGGACTCGTCGCTGGTGCAGTCGATGTTCGATCGAGTCGCGCCTCGCTACGACCTCGCCAACGCCGTGCTGTCGTTGGGCCAGGATGCCCACTGGCGCCGGGTCACGGCCCGGGCAGCACGACCCGCGGGCCGGCTCGTGGCCGACGTTGCGGCCGGCCCGGGCAATGTCGCACTGGAACTGTTGAAGGAGGGGGCAGCGCACGTGCTGGCGATCGACCTGTCCCACAACATGCTCAAGGAGGGCATGAAGTCCGGACTGCCGGACGTGACGTGGATCAACGGTGACGCCCTGGCCCTGCCGCTGGCCGACGACAGCGTGGAGGCCGTGACGATCTCGTTCGGCCTGCGCAACCTGCCCGACCCGGTGGCCGGCATCGCCGAGTTCGCCCGGGTGCTGCAGCCCGGTGGCGACCTGGTCATCGCCGAGTTCGCAGCCCCGACGAACCCCACGTTTGCGAAGATCTACACCGACTACCTGGTGGCGGCGTTGCCGCGCGTGGCCCGGCTGGTGTCCTCGGACGCACCTGCCTACACCTACCTGGCCGAGTCCATCATGGCCTGGCCCGACCGTGCCACCATCGCCGCGTGGATGGGCGACGCCGGGTTCGACGACGTCCAGGTCAAGAACCTCGCCGGCGGCATCGTCGCCCTCCATCGCGGTCGACGCACAGTCTGAACCGTGCCGTGACGCCCGACCGTGGGTGCAGGCCCGGCGTCGGCTCCGGGCACGAGGTCAGTCGACGACACCGGTGCGCGGGTCGCGGTCGGTGCAGCAGTAGAGGCGGCCAACCGGGTCGCGCATGACGGTCCACCCGGGGCAGGTGGCAACCACCTCCGCCCCGGCTTCGACATGGGACGCCACGGTGGCGGCGCGATCCGCCGTGGCGAAGTCACCGTGCCCGGTCACCTCGCCGTCGTGGCCGACCCGTTGCAGCAGCACTCGCACGGGCATCGGGTCGGGCCGGGCCAGGTGGCGGAACGTGTCGTCGCTGCCGTGACGCAGCTCCCACCCGGTCAGGTCGGCCCAGAACCTGCATTCGGCCTCCCACATCGGGTCCGGGATGTCGAGGCACACCTGGTCGAACAGGTCGGGTTGTTCGCCGCGGACCTGGCCCGCCGTCCCGTCCCAGGTGGTGAGGCAGTACGTGAAGCCACCCGGGGACTGCATGATGATGACGGTGTCGTCGATGTGCCCGATGCGGCTGGCACCCAGGGCCAGGGCATGCGCCGCAGCTGCACGCACGTCCTGCACGTCCAGGTCCAGGTGGATGCCGCCGCCCGACCCCACCGCCTGCAACTTGATCCAGGCGCCACCCTGGGCCGGCCACAAGGTCGAGAACTCGTCGTCGGGGCCACGCCGGGGTGCCAGTGACGAGCGTGTGACCTGGGCCCAGAAGGACCACGACCGGTCGGCGTCGGCCGCAGGCGTGTCGAGGAATGCCCAGACCCACTCGATCGCGGGCGCGGTCGTGGCGCCGGCGTCCGGGCGCATCGTCATCCCAACGCCTCGATCGCGGCGTCGTAGTCGGGCTCCTGTGCGATGTTGGGCACCAGTTGGGTGTGCAGGACCGTCCCGTCGGTGTCCACGACGATGACCGCACGTGCCAGCAGCCCCGCCATCGGGGTGTCGACCAGCGTCACGCCGAACTCACGGCCGAAGTCGCTGCGGAAACTCGACGCCGCGACGACATCGTCGATCCCCTCGGCACCACAGAACCGGCGCTGGGCGTACGGGAGGTCGGCCGATGCGCACACGACCGTCGTGTTGTCCAGGTCCGTGGCGAGCTCGTTGAAGCGGCGAACGCTCGCTGGCGCACGTGCCGGTGTCGATGCTCGGGAAGATGTTGAGCACGACTCGTCGTCCCGCCAGCGAGGTTGCCTTCACCTCGCCGAGGTCCGTCCCGGTCAGCAGCCAGTCCGGGGCCGTGTCGCCGGGCTGGGGCAGGTCGCCGGTGGTGTGTGCGGGCATGTCGCCGAGTGCGGTGGTGGCCACGTGGGATCCTTGGGTCTGGGGGCTCGGAGGCGGGCTGGCACGCGGACAGACTATGACTGCGCCGACGCAGCCGGCCACTCCGGGACCCTGGCCTGCGCGGATACCATCACCGTCCCGTTCCACGGCCCGCGACAAGGCACTTCGATGCGACCAGCGACCATGTACGCCGATGTCGTGGTGGTCGGTGCCGGTCCCGGTGGTGCCACGGCGGCCGCCTGGCTGGCCCGCGCCGGCCACGACGTGCTGCTGCTCGAGAAGGACCACTTCCCGCGCGACAAGGTGTGTGGTGACGGGCTGACGCCGCGCGTCATCCGCGAACTGCAGTTGCTCGGCCTGCACGACGAGGCGGCCGGCCGCGTGGACGGCTGGTCCACCTCCAGGGGCCTGCGAATCCACGGTGGTTCGACGGTCATGGAGTTGCCGTGGCCCGAACTGGACGACTGGCCCAACTGGGGTGCGGCCTGCACCCGAGCCCAGTTCGACCACACCCTGGCCAAGGTCGCCGTTGCCGACGGTGCCACGCTGTGGGAGGGCATCACCGCCCACGACCTCGAGTGGCGTGACCCGGTGGCGCGTGATCGCATCAGCGGCGTCGTCTGGAAGGACCAGGACGGTGCCACCGGGGTCGTGCGGGCGCCCATCGTGATCGCGTCGGACGGTGCCTCCTCCAAGTTGGGCATCAAGGCCGGCCTGCATCGGCGTGACGATCGTCCGATGGCGGTGGCGGCGCGCACCTACTACCGCTCGCCACGGGCCGACGACGACCACATTTCCTCGTTCCTCGACCTCACCGACGGGGACGGCAACCTGCTCAGCGGATACGGCTGGATCTTCCCGCTCGACGACGGTTCGCTCAACGTCGGACTTGGCCTGCTCAACACCTCCAAGGACTTTCGCGGTACCAACTACCGCAGGTTGCTGCAGCAGTGGGCCACCGGGATGGAGGACGACTGGGGCACGACTGCGGACAACCAGTTCGGCGGCATCGGGTCCGGACCGATCCCGATGGGGTTCAACCGCACCCCGATCCACCGCAAGGGCCTGCTGCTCGTCGGCGACTCCGCCGGCATGGTCAACCCGTTCAACGGCGAGGGCATCAGCTACGCGATGGAGGCAGCGCGCCTGGCTGCCGAGGTCGCCGACGAGGCGCTGCGGCAGAAGTCGACGGTCGTGCTGGACCGCTACGACGCCGAACTGCGGGCCCGGTGGGGTGGCTACTACACCTTGGGCAAGGTGTTCACCCACATCGTGGGCTCGCCGACGATGATGGACATCTGCACCACGTACGGGATGCCCGTCGAGCCGCTGATGAAGTGGGTCCTCAAGATCATGGCCCACCTGACCGACGCCGAGCCGTCGGACCTCAACGACGTCATCATCAACACGATGCAGAACGTCGCCCCGGCCGCCTGACCCCCTCGTGCCGGGTTGGGTGCGCAGGTGTTGTGCCGGGGGTGGCAGGTGTTGTGCCGGGGGGCGCACTGGGCGTCGATCCGACCGGATACCGCCGGTTTCACGCCCACTGGTCGGGTTCGAGGTGCCGGTGTGTGCATTGGGCGTCGATCCGACCGGATACCGCCGGTTTCACGCCCACTGGCCGGGACGCGACGCGCGGGGTCAGGCAGCGGACAGGGGCAGTGAGTGCAGGCCGCGCAGCACGAAGGTGGGCCGCCGCACGGGTGGGCCGACCAGTCGCAGGTCACCCAGGCGATCGAGCAGGGTGGTGAAGGCGATCTCGCCCTCCAGTCGTGCCAGTGCGGCCCCAAGGCAGTAGTGCGGGCCGCTCGCGAAGGCCAGGTGGCGACGGGCGTCGGGGCGGGCCAGGTCGAGGCGGTTGGGGTCGTCGAAGACCTCGGGATCGCGGTTGGCGCCACCCAGGAAGATGATCAGGGGTTGGCCGACCGGCAGGGTCCCGCCGCCGGCCACCGGCAGCGCCTCGCCGACGAACCGCGAGCTCAACTGCACCGGGGAGTCGAAGCGCAGCAACTCCTCGACGGCGTTGGGGGCGCGCCCCAGGTCCGCGCGCAGCCAGTCGAGTTGGTCGCGATCGTGCAACAGTGCCAGGGTGCCGTTGCCGATCAGGTTGGTGGTGGTCTCGAAGCCTGCCACCAGCAGCAGCATGCAGGTCGAGAGCAGTTCTCGGTCGGTGAGGTGGTCGCCGTCCTGTTCCAGGATGGCCAGGCGTGACAGCAGGTCCTCGCCGGGATCACGGCGGCGAGCCCGGATCAGGGACTGCAGGTACCTGGTGAGTTCGCGCAGTGCCACGGTGGCGGCGCGTTGCTTGGGTGCGGGGACGATCGCGTCGAGGTCGGCCGCGAGGGCCGTGCCCCAGGCCTTGAACTGCCGGTGGTCGGCCTCGGGGATGCCCAACACCTCGCAGATCGCCATCACCGGGAACACGTTGGCGAAGTCGTCCATCAGGTCGAAGCCGCTGCGGTCGATGTCGTCGACCAGGGCGTGGGCGATCGACTCCAGGCGTGGGCGCAACTGCGCGATCGACGACGGCGTGAACTCGGCACTGACGAGCCGACGCAGGCGTGCGTGCTCGGAACCGTCCAGGCCGATCATGGATTCGGCGCCCAGCGGATCGACGAGGTCACCGCGATCAGGTGACTTGAACAGCCATCGTTGCAGCGCGTTGGCGTTGGCCATCTCGTTGCGTGCGGCGGTGCCCGTTCGGGTTGCCGGGTGACGGAACACGCGCGTGGCGACGTCGTGGTTGACGGTCAGCGCGTTGATCGGGCCCATCGTGACGGGACCCTGCTGTCGGAGTTCGTCGTACAGGGTGTAGGGATCCTCGCGGTGGGCAGGATCGAACAGCCGCCCCATCGGGTCGTCGCGTTGGCGCAGGAGCCGGAATGCCGCCAGCCGTGCCGTGTCGCGGATGGCGCCCTGTGCCACCTCGAGCACGCTCATCGGTGCCTCCTGGTGTCGTCGTCGACGTCGACGTTATCGCTGGGCTTGCGGCGGGCGGGTGGCGCGAGTCAACTGCGACCAGACCCGACCCAGGAGCACGACCATGGCAATCGGTTTCCAGGTGGCGATGGACTGCGCCGATCCACGCACGCTCGCCGAGTTCTGGGTGGCCGCGCTCGACTACCACGTGCCGCCGCCCCCGGGTGACTTCGAGACGTGGGAGGACTTCCTCACCGCCAACGGGGTCCCGCCCCGGGAGCAGGACCGCGCCTACGCGATCGAGGATCCCGACGGGGTCGGGCCGCGCCTGTTCTTCCAGAAGGTCCCGGAGGACAAGGTGGGCAAGAACCGCCTGCACCTGGACCTGCGCATGGCGCCGCCAGACCTGCGAGGCGATGCCCGCATGGCGGCGCTGGAGTCGGCGGCCGACCGCCTGGTCACGCTGGGCGCCGCCCGACTGGAACGCTTCGAGCCCGGCGGCATCGACTCGGGCTGGCTCGTGATGGCGGACCCGGAGGGCAACGAGTTCTGCCTGACCTGAACGGGCCCGGCCGGCCGTCGGGCCCGGCCGGCCGTCGGGAGCGCTGCCTGGTCGACGGGGGCCCGCACGACCGACGAGTTCCCATCGACGCGATGAAGCACCGAAGGATGGAGGTGGACCGTGGCGGATGACGACGTGGTCGAACTGCGCACGGCCCGGACAACGATCCGGCCCTGGCGGATGGGCGAGGCCGACTTCCTGTTCGACATCCGTCGTCGGCCCGAGATCGCGACATGGCTCGGTGATCCCACGCCCTGGGACACCGTCGACACCGCTCGCGACTACATCGCCGAGTGCGCAGCAACGGCGACACCGGCGCTGCCCAGGACGCTGGCCATCGTCCCCCACCGTGCCCGGAGCGAGGCGGCCTCGTGGCACGCAACCGGGGGCGGCCATCCGCGGGCGGGCGACGGTGGCGGCCATCCGCAGGCGGGCGACGACGGTGGCGGGGACGGTGACGACTCGCCGCCCATCGGCTCGGTGTCGTTGTTTCCCCTGCCGGGCCCGGACGGCGTCAGCATCGGTTGGTACCTGCATCCGGACGTGGCCGGCAACGGCTGGGCATCCGAGGCCGCCAAGGCCATGCTCGACCATGCCCTGGGCGTGGGCCACGACGTGGTGTGGGCCATCATGTGGGCGCACAATGCGCCGTCGGCCTCGGTGTGCCGCCGCATCGGCATGACCGATCTGGGGGTGCACGTGGACCCGTGGTACGGGACCCGCCAGTATCCCCTGAGCCGCTTCTTCTGTGCCGGGCCCGGGACTGCTGGTGCTGGCGGGCTCCTGCGCGAGTGGGGCGCCGTCGCCGAACTCCCGGACGACCCCGAGGTGGTTCCGCCGCCGGTCCCGCCGACGACCTGAGCCGGGACCACGTTGCCTCCGGATGGCCGCCCAGCCGTGGATCGACCCACCATGCCGCTGGTCGATCGGCCATCGGGAACCCGCCGTGGCGTGCCTATCCTCGTCACTGCAGCGTCGGGACGCCCCCGGCGTCGCGTGCCCGCCCGTCGTCACCTCGCCGGAGTCCACCATGAGCCTCGATCGCCCCGTCACACCCAACCCCTACGACCTCCTGCCCACCGTGCCCAGTTTCGAGGTCACGAGCAGCGACGTCACCGACGGCCAGCCGTTGTCCGACGACCAGGTGGCCGCCGCGGGCAACACGTCGCCGCACCTGTCGTGGTCCGGTGCGCCAGACGGGACCAAGAGCTTCGTCGTGACCTGCTTCGACCCGGACGCGCCCACACCCTCGGGGTTCTGGCACTGGGTGCTCGTCGACATCCCGGCGGACGTGACGTCGCTGGCCACGGGCGCCGCCGCGGGCGACCTTCCCGGCGCTGCGTTCCATGTTCGCAATGACGGTGGTGACCACGGCTTCATGGGGGCGGCACCGCCCCAGGGCGACCAGGTCCACCGCTACTTCTTCGTCGTCCACGCGGTCGGCGAGGAGTCGCTGGGCGTGGACGAGTCGGCCTCGCCGGCAGTGGTGTCGTTCAACCTCGCCTTCAAGACCCTGGGCCGGGCGATCATCCACGGCACCTACCAGTTCTGACGCCTGGTCGGTCGGTTCTCGAACGGAGCAGTGATGACAGCAGCGACGGCCGGCAGTCGCATCGTCCGGGCGGGTGGGCGACCGTGAACCAGGCCCAACGAGCGCTCGTGACGGCGCTGCTGGCATCGAGTCCGGTACTGGGGGCCGACGTGGACATCCGCTACCGGGTGCTGGCGATCACGATCGAGCCGTCCGTCGACCAGCATCCCGCCGCGCCCGTTCCCGCCGACCGTCGCCTCCAGGTCGTGGTGCATCCCGTCGGCACGATCGCGGCTGCCCTGGTCGACCACGCCGATCCGGCCACTCCCACCGTGCTGCACTTCGACGAGACGCAGTTGCCCGACGTCGTCAATGCCTTCGCCGACGCGGTCTCCACCGTGGCGCCATTCGACGGCGGGATCCCGGACGTCGACCAGCTGGGCGACCGGCTGTCGATGTTCGGCAGCGCCCAGACCGGCGACGGCACCGCCAGCACGTTGCACCTGCACCTCGAGGAGCCCGACGGCACGCTCATGCTCGACCTGTGGGCCACCTTCGACGAACTGGACCTGCGCGACGCCGACGGGACGGCGATCGCCTGACGTCGGCCCGGCCCACCGGACCACGCGGTACGTCGGGTGTGGTTCGCCACGTCAGGCCGCGAGTGCCTCGAAGACGTCGTAGACCAGGAATGCGGGCCACACCAGGCCCTGCAGGATCGCCAGCGCGTACCCGAGCAACGAGTCCGCCTGTTGCCAGAAGAACACGACGGCACCGAAGAATCCGATGCCGTAGATCGCCCCGCCGCCCGCGGCGCTCCCGCTGCGACCGCTCATGGTTCCTCCGAGCCTCGACGACCTTCGCGGCGCCAGTGCCATCCACGTCGTGCGCGTCGAAGCAGCACTGTCGCGGCGCACCGGCGTGGGACCAACGACCTCACGCGCATCTGTCGAATGGCGGGTTGCCGTCGCAAACTCTACAGCCGCACCCACACCCCTCGCAGCGGAAGAGATCATGGGGTTCGCCTGGTCCACGCGACATCATCACCGGGGACGCGGCGTGTCCGGGGGCCGCCACACGGCGACCGTGGTCGGTGCGACCGTGCGGCTGACCACGACGCGCACCTGGTCACTGATCTCGGCGACGTCGGTGATGTCCTGGACCTGCCGGCCGAAGTCCTCCACGACCTTTCCCGCGACGTAGCGCCTCCGGTCGAACCGGCGGTCCACCGCACCGATGACCCGTCGTCGCAGCGGATCGAAGAGGGCGACGACGACCACCGTCGAAAGTGCCACCGCCAGGCGGTCCTGGGCCGGGAGCAGCGAGGTCACGACGACGACACCACCGATGCCCAGGAAGGCCAGCGTGGCGACGACGACCGCGTACGCAACGGTTCGGGAGATGAGCTGGTCGACGTCGTAGAGCCGGTAGCGGGTGATGGCGAGGAGGATCGTGATCGGCCACAGCATCGTGGCGGCGTTGTCGAACACGGCGAACGCGATGGTGCCGGGTTCGATGCCCACAACGAGCATCACCAGGTAGACGAACTGTCCGGCGATGGCGACGATGAACCACTTGAGCTGGAGTTGTTCGACGCGCGGCCGCCGCCGATAGCTCCGAACCTGCTCCACGAGGCCGATGACGACGATGAACACGAAGACGAGTGACTCCAGGGCGAACCCCGTCTCCGCGGACATGCCGATCACGCCGGCGAGGCTCAGGAACTGCACCGGAACGAGGGCGACGTGGGTCACGACCGCGAACCAGGCAGCAGCTCGGGCGATCGTCGACGTGGGGCGCCCGGACGGGAAGACGAGCAGGAGCAGGGCGAGGGCGAGCAGGCCGAGCGTCGGCAGGGTGTCGAAGGCGGTGCCACCGGCCCCCGCGAGCATGCCCCCCTGGTCGGGCGGCGCATCATAGATCAGGTTGAACGTCACGCCCGGCACGATCAGGAGCCACCCGATGATCGGCGTGTCCGTCCGTCGCACGATCACCACACCGCACACGAACAGGGCGAAGGTCTGCACGAGCGCGAATCGTTGGGACAGCGGGACAGGCGCGACCGCGAGGACGCCAGCAGTGACCAGGTAGGCGACGGTGGCCAGTGCCAGCAGGGCGTCGCGCCCGCGCGTGCCCTGCCTCGGGAGGGTGGGTGTTCCTGCCTGGTCATCCCGCGTGTGCGGTGTCGATGGCGTCATGTCGTGCCGTCCTGCGGTTGCCACAGGGCGACCGTGGTGGGGGCGACGGTCCGGCTGACGACGCTGTGCACGTGCTCGCCGATCTCGTCGGGGTCGGTCACGTCCTGCACGTCACGGCCGAAGCCCTCCACGACCTGGCGTGCCACGTAGCGGGTGCGGTCGAAGCGGCGATCCACGACGTCGACCACACGGCGCCGAAGCGGGTTGAACAGCGCCATCACGACGAGCGTCGACAGTGCCACCGCCAGCCGGTCCTGGGCCGGGAGCAGCGACGTCAGGACGGCGACGCCGCCGATCCCCAGCACCGCCAAGGTCACGATCACGAGCGCGTACGCCACGGTGCGCGAGATGATCCGATCGATCTCGTACAACCGATACCGCGTGATGGCCACGAGCACCGCGAGCGGCAGTACCGCGATGATGGCGATGTCCGCCACCGGGCCTGCCGGGATGTCGAACAAGAAGATGAGCGGATAGGCGAGGAAGGTCGCGACGGCGAAGAGGAACCACTTGATCTGCAGCTGCTCGACCCTTGGGCGGTGGCGGTAGCGGCTGATCTGCATCGTCAGCCCCAGGATGACCAAGCCCGCGAACCCGGCCAGCTGGACCCCGAACGGCACGGCGGGTACATCGCCGATCACGCCCGTCGCGTGGAGCATGTCCAACGGGAACAAGACCATCGGTGCGACGACGATGAGCCCACCGATGCGGGCCAGCCTCGAGTCGAAGCGTCCCGTTGGGTAGACCAACAGCAACAGCAGGAGGCATGTGTTCCCCAGGGCCCCGAGCTCGTGCAGGAACTGGTTCCAGGGGGTGTTCGGTGGCGGTGCCGGGCCCTGCGGGAAGAAGACGCTGATCAGGGGCCAGACGACCCCGGCGACGATCAGCAGCCAGCCGATGAGCCGGGTCTCGGTGCGCAGGACGATGATGGCGCCGCAGACGACGGTGAGCGTGGTCGGGACGAGCTGCAGACGGTCCAGCGGCAGCTGCGGTTGGCTCAGCAACACCGCCCCCGTCGCCATCCACGCGACTGCGGCGAACGCCAGTCCGACAAGGTGCGGCCACGGCGTGGCGGTGCCCCGTACCGCAACGGGGGTCGTCGTGTCGGTTTGGACCGGTGCCGCAGTCATGTCGTCGCGCCCGTCTCCGGCTGCCACACCGCGACCGTGGTCGGGGCGACGGTCCGGCTGACGACGCTGTGCACGTGCTCGCCGATCTCGTCGGGGTCGGTCACGTCCTGCACGTCGCGGCCGAAGCCCTCCACGACCTGGCGTGCCACGTAGCGGGTGCGGTCGAACCGTCGGTCGACCGCGGCGATCACGCGACGTCGCAGCGGGTCGAACAGCGCGACCACCACGAGGTCGACAGCGCGACCGCGAGCCGGTCCTGGGTCGGCAGCAGCGACGTCACGACGTGACGCAGGCCGACCCCCAGCACCCCGAGCGACGGCGATCACGAGCCCGTACGCCGACGGTGCGCGAGATGATCCTGTCGATCTCGTACAGCCGGTACCGCGTGATCGCGACCAGCACCGCGAGCGGCAGCACCGCAGTGATGACCACGTCGGCCACTGGACCTGTCTCGACGCCGACCGCGAAGGACAGCGGCCAGACGAGGAATGTGGCCACCGCCAGGAGGAACCACTTGATCTGGAGCCGTTCGACTCGTGGTCGGTGGCGGTAGCGGCTGACCTGCATCGTCAGCCCGAGGACGACCACCGTCACGAAGCCCGCCAGCTGGAGGCCGAACGGGATGTCCGGCACCCCCGCGCCGTGAAGGAAGCTCAACGGGACGAGGACGAGCGGGGTAGCGGCGATGACCCCGGCGAAGCGAGCCAGCCTCGAGTCGAACCGCCCGGTCGGGAAGACCAGGAGGAGGAACACCAGGCAGGTGTACGCCTGGTTGCCGAGCTCGAGGAGGACCTCGTTCCACGGGGTGGCCGGTGGCGGTGCCGGCCCGAGCGGGAAGAAGACCGGGTCCAGCGGCCAGAGGACGCCGGCCACGACCAGCAGCCAGCCGATCAACCGCGTCTCGGTGCGCAGGACGATGACGGCGCCGCACACGACGGTGAGCGTGGTCGGGATGAGCTGCAGGCGGTCCAGCGGCGCCTGCGGCTGGGTCAGCAACAGCGTGCCCGTCGCCACCCACGCGGCCCCGGCCACGACGAGACAGACCACGTCCACCCGCGAGGGACGAGCGCGGTCGGCGGGCGACGCCGATCGACCGTCGGTCGCGGCCGGTGCCGCGCTCATGAGGTCGCTCCGCCGCGGGGCTGCCACACCGCGACCGTGGTCGGGGCGACCGTGCGACTCACGACCGTGTGGACACGGTGGCCGATCTCGTCGATGTCGGTGACGTCCTGGATGTCGCGACCGAACGAATCGACGACCTGCTGCGCGACGTAGCGGGTGCGGTCGAACCGGCTGTCCACCGCGGCCAGGACGCGTCGCCGCACGGGATTGAACAGCGCCAACACCGCCAGGGTGGCCGCGACCGTTGCCAGTCGATCCTGCAGGGGCATCAACGCCGTCAACGCGACCAACGCCCCGACCCCGAGCCCACCCAGGAATGTCACAACGAGCACATACCCGACGGTGCGGGAAATGAGCCGGTCGATCTCGTACAACCGGTAGCGCGTCATGGCGAGCACCATGGCGACCGGGATCAGGCCCGGACCGAGGATGTCGATGAACACCCGCAGGGAATCCGGGGTCCCTTCGTAGATGGTCAGCACACCACCCGAGCCCACGAGGAAGCTCAGCGCGCCGAAGACCAGCGCGAGGATCAGGTACTTCACCTGCAACTGCCCGGTCCGTGGGCGACGGCGATACGCCACGACGTGCATGGCGAGCGCTGCGAACACGGTCACCGCGACTGCAGTGTCCCCGAACTCCCGGTAGGCGGCCCAGTCGCCGCCGACCAGCCCCAGGGCGTTGGCCAGCTGGAGTCCGTGGGAGACGAGCTGGCTGCCCACTGCCCAGGCCAGGACGACCTGCGCGAAGCGGGTCGTCGCGCGCCCAGTCGGGAACAGGATGATGGCGGCCAGCAGCGCCGTGGGCGAGAACCCGACGATCGAGCGCCAGACGAGCTGTGCGTCCGTGGAGCCGGCCACGGTCACGAACTCGATCGCGGAGAACGAGTTGATGGTCGCCCCCGCTGCGACCAGCAGCCAGCCGAGGAGCGGCACGTCGGTCCGCAGGACGATGATCGCGCCGGCCCCGACCATCACGAACGTGAGCAGCGCCCCCGAGACCACCGAGATCGGCTCGATCCCGCTGCGGGCGAGGTCGACGACGCTCGCCAGGTAGACCACCCCGGCGATGCCAAGCCAGGTGAGGGTCCACCGGCCGGGGCCGGTGTCGCCCTCGGCCGACAGGGCGTCACGTCCGGGCCCGCCCTGCTCCGGGATGGTGCGTGCTCGGTCGTCGTCGGTGGGCGTCGCCGATCGGGTCATGTCGCATGCTCCCGCGGCTGCCACAGGGCGACCTCCGTGGGTGCGACCGTGCGACTCACGACCGTGTGGACACGGTGGCCGATCTCGTCGATGTCGGTGACGTCCTGGATGTCCCGTCCGAACGAGTCGACGACTTGCTGCGCGACGTAGCGGGTGCGGTCGAACCGGCTGTCCACCGCGGCCAGGACGCGTCGCCGCACGGGATTGAACAGCGCCAACACCGCCAGGGTGGCCGCGACCGTTGCCAGTCGATCCTGCAGGGGCATCAACGCCGTCAACGCGACCAACGCCCCGACCCCGAGCCCACCCAGGAGCGTCACGACGAGCGCGTAGCCGACCGTCCGCGATATGAGCCGGTCGATCTCGTACAACCGGTAGCGGGTGATGCCGATGAGCACGGCGAGCGGGAACAGCAGGGTCGTGGCCGCGTCCACGATGGCGAACGCCTCCTCGGACCATCCGAGCACGCCCGGGATGATGTAGGCGGGGACGGTCAACAGGCCCAGGACGTACCACTTGACCTGCTCACGCTCGACCGGGGACCGGCGCGGGTAGATCCGGGCCTGTTCGAAGAACGACAGGAACAGCGGCACGGTGCTGACGACGATCGCCAACTGGAGCGGGTCGCCGATTGGCTCCCACCATGCGAGCGTGACGCCCAGCCAGTGCACGCTGGTGACCACGGTGCCCACGACCGAGGCCGCGACCAGGGCAGTGATGATCCTCGATGCCGGCCGACCAGTCGGATAGAGCATCAGCGCGGCGAGCAGTGGCAGGAGGAACATCCCCGCAACCGCCTCCCAGGCACCGGCCCACGGGGATCCGGTCGTCTCGAACAGCGCGGCCGCGGTGAACGTGCCGACGAACAACGACGAGGTGGCCATCAGCCAGCCGAGGAGGCGGGCGTCCGTCCGGAGCACGAGCACGGCCCCGATGCCACCGATCAGCAGGTGGGGGATGACCGCTGCCAGCCGGACGTCCAGACCGACGAGGGCGACGGCCCAGACCGCCATCGCCACGGCCGCGACCCCGATCCCGGTCAGCAGGGTCACGTCGCGACGGCGCGAGTGCTCGGTCACGTCTCGATGCCCCATCATGCTCCCGAACATGCGTGCCGACTCCCAGACTGCCATGCCGGCCCGTCCCCGTGTGGTCACTCGGTCACCTCGATCGTGCCGGTCATCGTTTCGTGCCCGACGACGGTGCAGACGAATGCATAGACCCCGGGCGCTGCGCCGTCGAGCGGGACGTCGCGTGCGGTGTTGGCGGGCAGGTCCACCTCGATGCCCAACTCCTCGATCGCGAAGGTGTGGTGGAACGGGTCGCGGTTGTCCACGTTGAGCGTGGCATCGCTGGCTGCCGTGAGGTCCACGGGCACCCACACGAACTCTTCGGCGACGACTTCGACCTCACCGCTGTCGAGTTCGTCGGAGGCTGTCGTCACTGCCGCGGCAGTCGTCGCGATCACGCCCAGGGTGATGATGACCGCCCCCGCCAACGCGAGTCCGCGTGGGGACCCGGTGCGCCGTCGGACCAGGGCGACACCGGCGATGACCATCGTGGCCCCGGTCAGCAGCGACAGCAGTGCGTAGAGGAACGTGACGGGCGAACTGACCTGGGCGAGGTCGGTCAGCGCGAACGACGACATGGCAAGGAGCATCACGAGCCCGGAGCCCCCGACGATGCCGGCGCCAGTGCGCTCCCAACGGGTCGCCACGGCCAGGCCGAGCAACGGCAGGACCGACAGCACGATGGCGGGGAGAATCACCACGCTGGCCACGAGCATGTACGCGGCATGGACGACTGCGTTGGTCACCGCAGCCGCCGTCAGCAGTCCCCGCCACGACATGCCGATGGCCCGCACCGGTGCGGTCAGCAGGTGGGCCGCCGTGTGCAGCGCCGCGTCGTGGCGCAGGTTGCCGGCACGGGCCCACTGGCGCTTGCGGTCCACGCAGACGAGGTCCGTGTCGACCTGGGGGTCGACGACGTCGAAGAAGGTCGCCAGGTTGGTCAGCGTCTGCGCCCACATGCGGTCCTCGGTGCGGTGGCCGCCCAGGGCGAGGCCGAGCTCGGACGCCGGGTCCGTGGCCCGCATGAGCACCTGGACCTGTGCGTGGGTCGTGCCGTCGACCTCGTCGGCCGAGAACGTGATCCAGCCGGCGAACGGGTGGCCCAACGGGGTCATGTAGGTGAACGAGACGTCGTCGGCATAGAGCACCATGACCCCGGTGGACAGCTTCATCCCGCCGGGCATGTCGGCGTTGATCAGCCCGACCTCCCCGGGCTGGATGCCGGACAGCGGGGCATAGAAGTTGTTGCCGTCGGGCCAGAACTCGCCGTAGTTCGCCTTCCACGCCGCGATGACCTCTTCGGGCGTCGCCGACGCACCCACCAGGGCCACGCGGTAGGTCTTCTGCCAGAGCTTGCCGAACCCCTGCATCGGGCCGGTCAGCAGCCGGCCGTCGACGTTGAGGTTCAGCGCCCCTTCCGGTGCATCGGTGACCGACAGCGGCCCGGTGTGGCGCGCCCAGCTGTCGGCGTCGCGGGTGGCGGTGGTGTCCTCGGCTGCCATGTCAGCCCTCCTCTGGTGTGCTGGGTGCAGCGTTCCCGAGCGCCGTGACGGCACCGTGACGAAACCGCGCCCCGTCGTTTGACGGGGCGCGGCGAATGAGGTGTGGGTGGCTCAGAGGTCCAGCTCGGGCAGGGGCTCGAGGTAGTTGACGAAGTCGTACCTGGACAGCACGGCGCGTGCCTCGTCGTCGAGGTCACCGATGACGTCCGCGGACGCGATGCTGAACACGTTGCCGAGGACCTGGTCGGAGAAGCCGAACTCCTCCAGCGTGGTGAAGTGGGTCACCACGTCATGCGAACCGCCGAACTCGGCGATCAACAGCGCGTGACCCATGTCTGACGACCCGAACCAGCGCTCGCTGACGTCGTGGCCGAGCGATCGCAGCCTGTCGTCGAGGTCGGCCGGGCCTTCGGCCATCGCCGCGGGGTCGTGCATGACGTGGTGGATGTACATCGTGACGCTCATGGTGGTGCCTCCTGATGATTGTCCAGATCGCTCGTCCGCGGGTTCGCGGCGGCCACATCTGGACCATTGCAGGAAGCCGTGACGAGAGCGTGAAGGACCGGTCCGGTGCCCGTCCAGTGTCAGCCGGCGGCGGCGACCGCTGCGGCGACGTCGTCGTGGATGGTGATTGCCTCGTCGAGGCGGGTGACCTGGAAGATCTGGCGGTAGTGGTCGCTCAGACCGGTCGCTGCCAGGCCGTGCTTGGTCCGATTCGCCCGCACGAGCAGCTGGACGAGCAGGCCGATGCCGCCGCTGTTCATGTACTCCATGTCCGAGAAGTCGAGCACCACGCCACGGTCGCCGTCCCCACTCGCCTTGCCCCAGGCGGCCGACAGGTCCTCCTCGGACGCGGGAGTCAGGTCCCCCTCGATTCGCACGATGCCGATGTCTCCGCGCACTTCGGTGTCCAGTCGTGTGTCCATCAGGTGACCCCTCCGGGTTCCGGCGCCGGCTCGACCTCGACGAGGTCGGTCAGGCGCGTGATCTCGAACAGCTGTCGGTAGTGGCTGGTCAGTCCTCGAGCCGCCACGGTGATGCCGCGCTGCCGCGCATCGGCCAGCAGGGCGACGATTGCCGCGAGCCCGCTGGAGTTGATGTAGGTCGTGCCCCCGAAGTCCAGCACGACGCGGGCGGGTTCGGGCCCTGCGACGGTGGCGAAGGCGGCAAGGAGGTCGTCCTCGGCGTCGCGGTCGACACGACCGGACAGGACCAGACGGGCACCATCGTGCTCCGGTCCGACGTGAACCGCGAAGGGGTCATCGATGTTCATCCCGCACCGTCCCGTGTGAGCTCGAGTGTCAAGGTGTGCCGCTCGCCGTCGCTGGTCTCGTGGACCTCGTCGACGAGTGAACGGACCAGGAACAGCCCCCAGCCACGGGGCGTCTGTTCGCCGCGGAGCTTGGCGTCGATGTCCGGGGCGTCGACGGTGTCCAGCAGCGCGTCCCCACCCCCCTCGTCCGTGATCGCAACACTGACGAGGTCCGGCCGCACCGTCACGGCCACCTCGACCTGCTTGGTCGGGTCGTGGCCGTGGGCGTGCTCCATGGCGTTCATCACGGCCTCGCCGACCGCGGTGGACAGCGCGTCGCGTCGGTCCTCGGTGAGGTCGATGTCCGCGAGGACCTCCTGGACCCGTCGGATCGCGTCGCGTTCGCCGCCCTCGGTGCTGGGCAGATGGAACACCCGGTGCGAGTGCTGGTCGATGGCCGCGTGGTCCTGGGCGGAGCGGTCCACGAGCACCACGGTGACGTCGTCCTCCTGCTCCCAGTCGGGCCCGGTGAAGGCCGCCAGGCGCGCCAGCAACTCGTCGATGGCACCGTCGTCGCGGGGCAGGTCGACGAGCAGGTCACCGGTCCGGCCGAAGCCGAACATCTCCCCGTCCGGCGCGTGCGCCTCGGCGATCCCGTCGCTGTACAGCAGCAACCGCGCACCCGGGTCCAGCTGCACCGTGACCTTGTCGTAGGTCGACCCCGGCAGCATCGCCAGCGGCATCCCGCGAGCGTCGATCTCGGTGACCGTGCCGTCCACCTCGACGAACGGGAGGTCGTGGCCGGCGTTGGCGAACTCGAACTCGCCCGTCGCCGGGTCCAGGACTCCGTACAGGCAGGTGATGAACATCCGCGCGGGGATGTCGCTGACCAACTCCTCATTGACGCGGGCCAGCACCTTGGCGGGATCCACGAGCCGCTGGGCCGCCGCACGCAGGACGCTGCGGGTGGACGCCATCACCAGCGCTGCCGGCACGCCCTTGTCCGTGACGTCACCGATCACCAGCCCCAACCTGCCCCCCGGCAGGTCCAGGACGTCGTAGAAGTCGCCACCGACCTCGCGGGCCGCCCGGTAGTGGGGGCGGATCCGCCAGCCGGCTGGCTCGGGCAGGTCGGTGGGCAGGAAGCGTTGCTGGATCAGCTGCGCGACCTGCAGCTCCTGCTCGTACCGCTCCCGGACACGGGTCTCGGCCTGTTGCTCGCGCACCAACTGTCCGACCCGAAGGGCCGGTGCGGCCTGGCCGGCCAACTGCTCGAGCAGCTCGCGGTCGGCCGTCGAGTAGTCCTGCTCACTCAGCCGGTCCCCCAGCTGCACGACACCGACCAGTTGGGCGTTCGCGACCAGCGGCACGAGCATTCGCACGCCCGCCTCGCGGAGTCGTTCCACGGCGGGGGTCCGCAGCTCGAGGTCCGCCACCAGCACCGGACCGCGGGCCTGGGCCAGATACGCGAGCAGGGGGTCGTTGGCGGGCAGGTCGACGGGTTCGACGGCGCGGGTTCCGGCCACGGGTGTGGGCACGGCGCCGACCTCGTCGTCGCCCCGGGCGCGACGACGCCACCAGCGACCGGCGCGACGGTCGGGCCCACCGTCCGCGCGGTCGCCGGAGGCATCCTCCAGCGGTGGCGGCGTCTCGGTCATCGTGGTCGTCTCCATGACGGCAACGGTGCAGCATCGGCGTGACGGGGGTGTGACGGACGCCCCTGTCGGCACCGTCGCCCCCGTGCTGGCGGTGCCCTGCTGCTGGCTTCCGTCACCCTAGATGTCGCGACCACCGTGTGACGCAGGTGTGACGAGCCGACGCCAGCTGTTGACATCGTCACGCGCGGGTGATCGGATCCGGGCATGGACACGATTCGCTTCGAGTTGCTGGGTCCGCCGAACCTGCTGGTCGGTGGTCGCCCTGCCGACGTCGAGACGCGCAAGGCCCTGGCAGTCCTCGCCCGGGTGGTGGTCGAGGGTCCACAGCGACGTGACACGCTCGACGCCCTGCTCTGGCCCGGGTCCGATGCTCGCCGTGCCAGGCAGGCCCTGCGGCGGACGTTGTCGGCACTGCGCAAGGCCCTCCCCGGCGGGGCGCTGGCCGACGGCGACGACGTCGCCCTGTCCGTTGCCGTGAGCACCGACCTCGAGGATGTCGAGGACCTTGCCGGCTCGGGGGTCACGACGACGGACACCGCTGCGCTCGCCGCCGCCGCCGAGCTGCACCGTGGCGAGTTCCTCGAAGGGCTGCACTTTCGTGACGCAGACGTCTTCGAACACTGGCGTCGGGACACCGGTCAGCAGGTGGACCGGCGGCGCGTCCAGGTCCTCGAACGCTGGTGCCGTGCCCTGGTGGCGGCGCACGACTTCGAGGCGGCCATCGACGTCGCCCGGGATCGACTGGCCCTGGACCCGCTGCACGAACCCTCGCACCAGCAACTGATGCTCCTGTACGCGTGGCAGGGTGACCGCGCCGCGGCAGCGCGCCAGTACTCGGTGTGCATCCGGGTCCTGGACGAGGAGCTGGGCGTCGCGCCCCTGCCCAAGACGGCTGCCCTGGACGAGGCAGTGCGTGCCGGCACCCTCGAACCGCCGCCGCGGACTGCCCCGACCCCCGACAGGGGTGAACCGCACGCCGCGACGCAGCGTCCCGCCCCGCTGCCGCCGCCCAGCACGCCGTTCGTCGGGCGCAGCGAGCAACTCGCCGGCCTCGTGCAACGGTGGGACGACTGCCGCGGTGGCGGCGGCGTGGCGATGGTGGTCGGGGAAGCAGGCATCGGCAAGACCCGGCTCGTCGAGGAGCTGGTCACCGCCACCGCCGGGCCCGTGCTGCGGGTGACTGCCCGTCACGAGGACGCGGCGCTGGCCTACGCACCGGTCATGGCGGCATTGCGGGCAGCCGCGGCAACGCTGCAGGAGCTGGACGACGCAACCCGCTCGCAGGTGGCGCGGCTGGTGCCGGACGCGGCCGGTGTCCCGCCACCGGACGACCCGCTCACCAGCCCCACCGACCGAGCCAGGTTCGTCGACGCCTGTGCCACCGCGCTGCTGGCGCCGCTGTGCAACGACGACGACCCGGGTGTGCTGGTGGTCGAGGACATCGACCGGGCGGACGACGAGACCCGGGAGTTGGTCGTGCACCTCGTCGCTCGACTGGCGGACCACCGGGTGTTGGTCGTCATCACCTGCCGCGACGTGCCGACGAACCTCGACACCGGGCTGCGGCTGGACCTCCCGCGCCTGACCCGTCCACAGGTCGAGGAGCTCGCAGCAGCACGGGACGCCCAGGCCGTCGCGGACCGGCTGTACGTCGAGTCCGAGGGTGTGCCCTTCCTGGTCGTCAGCTACCTCGACGCCCGCTCGGACGGCGACGGGGACTGGGCGCTGCCGGCGGCTGGCCGTGACCTCGTCCGACGACGACTCGACCGACTCGACGAAGTGCCGCGGCAGGTGCTCGCCGCCGTTGCCGTGATGGGCGGGCGCCAGTCGACGGACCTCCTCGAGCGCGTTTCCGGCCGGTCTCCCGACGAGGTCGTCGACGCGGTCGAGACGCTCACGACGGCCGGGATCACGGTCCTCGACGACGACGGTTGGTGCGAGCTGACCCACGACAAGTTGCGCACGGTGGTCCTGGCCGACACCTCCCCGATCCGGCGGCGACTGCTGCACCACCGTGCGGCCGATGCGCTGCTGGCGCTGCCGTCGACCGTGGCCGCAGCGACCCTCGCCCATCACCTGGCCGAGGCCGGGCGGGAACGTGAGGCGGCGACAGCCCATGCTGCCGCCGGCCGGCGTGCTGCCGACCTCTACGCCAACACCGAGGCCATCGACCACTGCGAACGAGCGCTGGCGATGGGCCACGAGGATCCAGCGGGACTGCTGCTGCTGCTGGGTGACCTGCGCGTACGGGCCGGCGACTACGCCGGCGCCGAGCAGCGCTACGTCCGCGCCTCGGCGCACGCCGTCGACATGGCCGTGGTCGAGCAGCGACTGGGTGCGCTCGCGCTTCGACGGGGTGACGACGAGGTGGCCGAGGCACGGCTCAGGCTCGCCCTCGAGGCAGGACCGACCGGTGACCTGCTCGTGCGCACGCTCGCACCACTCGCACAGGTCCTCGCGCGGCGCGGCGACCTCGCCACTGCTGCAGAACTGGCGGATCGTGCCGTGGACGAAGCCGAGGGCCTGCGACCGACGACGTCAGCCGTCGCGCACAACGTCGCGGGGCTGGTCGCGCGGCGACGGGGAGACCGCCGCGGCGCGCGGCGGCACCTGCGCGCCAGCCTCGCCTCCGCCGAACATCCCGAGCACCGCGCCGCCGCGCTGAACAACCTCGCCCAGGTCCTCGGCCAGGACGGCGCCAACGAGGAGGCCATCGTCCTGGCGAACGAGGCATTGGAGGCGGGACGCGCGACCGGGGATCGCCACCGCGAGGCTGCACTGCTGTCGAACCTCGCCGACCTGTTGCACGCGGCAGGCCGGACGACGGAGGCGATCGAACTCCAGGCCGAGGCGGCGGAGCGCTTCGCAGGTGTGGGGGAGTCCGCGACGACCAGTCCCGAGATCTGGCGCCTCGTCGACTGGTGACGCGGCGATCGCGTCGCCCGACAGCATCTCCGTGTTCGGCTTCTGCCCGTGATGCAGCCCAGAGGCAGCCCGGACGGGGTGATGCCTTCACCGGGTGGACGAGGCGCGTGTCGTGGGGTGGCTATGCTTGTGACAACTTTCACGAAGTGCGGTGGGCGTCGCCACCAGTGGTCGGTGCGTGCGAACCCGTGGCCGGCGACCTGTCGATCCGGGCCGACTGCGGCAGTCGACGGTCACGCCTAGGCTTGTGCCCGGCGTGCCGGACCAGTGCCAGTTCGACGCCACGGCGATGCCAGCGGGCAGCGACGTGGACGAGCAACAAGGAGCAGTGACGTGCTGAGCGACTACGTGCCTGTGTTGGTGCTGTTCCTCATCGCCCTGGCCTTCGCCGGGGGCAGCCTGTTGATCAGTTCGCAGGTGGGGCCACGCCGCCCCAACCCGACCAAGTTGATGGCCTACGAGTGTGGCAACGTGCCCCTCGGGGACGTCAAGGGCACCCGCTTCTCGGTCAAGTTCTACCTGGTCGCGATGATGTTCCTGATCTTCGACATCGAGACCGTGTTCGTCTACCCGTGGGGGATCGTCTACCGGGAACTGGGCTGGCTCGGACTGGGCCAGCTCGTCATCTTCCTGGGGTTGTTGACGGTCGCCTTCGTCTACGAGATCGGACGAGGAGGCCTGTCATGGGACTAGAGGACAACCTGCCCAACGGCATCCTGTTGACCAACCTCGAGAAGTTGGTCAACTACACCCGCGCCAAGTCGATGTGGCCGGCCACCTTCGGCCTGGCCTGCTGTGCCATCGAGATGATGGCTGCCGGTGGCCCACGCCACGACATCTCGCGCTTCGGCATGGAGGTGTTTCGCGCCTCGCCACGCCAGGCCGACCTGATGATCGTGGCGGGCCGCGTCTCGAACAAGATGGCGCCGGTGCTGCGCCGCATCTACGACCAGATGAGTGATCCCAAGTGGGTGCTGTCCATGGGCGTGTGCGCCACGTCGGGCGGCATGTTCAACAACTATGCGCTCGTGCAGGGAGTCGACCACATCGTCCCGGTCGACATGTACGTGCCCGGGTGCCCACCGCGTCCCGAAATGCTCATCGACGGCATCCTCAAGTTGCATGCCAAGGTGCAGGGCGAGACCTTCGTCGAGCAGGGGGCCAAGTGATGGCCGATGTTCCCACCGGCACCCGGGCCACGGAGGTCCCGGTCGCCGACCCCGCCGAGGCAGCCGCCGCCGCGGCCTCGCCTGCCGACGATCCGCGCCGTCCGTCACGCCTCGACGGCATCGACGGATCACCGCTGACGCTGGAACAGTTGGCCGAACGGATCGTCAACGGCTTCGGCGCGGTCACCACCGACATCGCCCACGGCGAGCTGACCGTCCACGTCGCCGCCGATCGCCTCCACGACCTGCTGCTGTTCTGCCGTGACGACGACGCCCTGCACTGCCGGACCCTGTCCGACCTCGCGGGCGTGCACTGGCCCGCCGGCGACGACGTCATCGAGCGCCAGCCCGCCACGACGGGGTGGCCCGAGTACCGGGTGACGCGGGACACCGGGGTCATCGAGGTCAACTACGTGCTGCGATCGCTGGAGCGCAACCACCACTTCCGCGTGGTCGTGGGCCTGGACGACACCGACCCGCGGGTCGACTCGGTGATGGACCTGTTCCCGACGGCCAACTTCCACGAGCGCGAGGTCTGGGACATGTTCGGCGTCGTGTTCGTCGGCCATCCCAACCTCGCCCGCATCCTGATGCCCGAGGACTGGATCGGCCACCCGCAGCGCAAGGACTACCCGCTGGGTGGCGTCGAGGTGGAGTACGTCAACGACAAGTTCATCCCGTCGCCCGAGGATCGTGAGTTGCGACGGATCGTGGGAGGTGATGGCGCATGAGCGAGACCGAGGCCACCCCCAAGACCCCCGACGCCAGCGGCGAGTACTGGATGGAGGGTGCCGACTGGGAGGAGCTTGCCGACGTCGTCGGCGAGTCCACCATGACCATCAACATGGGCCCGCAGCACCCCTCCACCCATGGCGTGCTGCGGCTGATCCTGGAGATGGAGGGAGAGACCGTCCTGCGCGTCGAGCCCGTCATCGGCTACCTCCACACCGGCATCGAGAAGTCCGCCGAGTACCGCACCTGGTCGCAGACGCCCACCTTCCTCACCCGCATGGACTACCTGTCGCCGCTGTTCAACGAGGCCGCCTACGCCCTGGGCGCCGAGCGCCTGCTGGACGTCGAGGCCCCCGAACGAGCCCAGGCCGTCCGGGTCATCATGATGGAGTTCAACCGCGTCGCCTCGCACCTGGTGTGGGCGGCGACCGGCGGCATGGAGCTGGGCCAGACCACGATGATGACGATGGGCTTCCGCGAGCGCGAGCACATCCTCGACCTGTTCGAGTCGCAGTCCGGCCTGCGGATGAACCACGCCTACATCCGTCCGGGTGGCCTGGCCAACGACGTCACCGACGACTTCTCCGAGCACTGCCTCAAGCTCGCCGACATGCTCGAAGGACGCATCACCGAGTACGAGCAGCTCCTGCAGAAGAACCCGATCTGGGTGTCGCGCATGGAGGGTGTGGGGGTCCTTGACGCCGACACCTGCCAGGCCTACGGCATCACCGGGCCGATCCTGCGCTCGGCCGGCGTGGACTGGGACCTGCGCAAGTACCAGCCCTACTGCGGCTACGAGCAGTACGACTTCGAGGTTGCGGTGGGCAGCGCCGCCGACTGCTACGAGCGTTTCCTGCTGCGCTTCATGGAGATGCGCGAGTCCCTGCGCATCGTGCGCCAGGCGGTGGCGACACTGCCCGGTGGCCCCGTGATGGTCGAGGATCGCCGCATCGCCTGGCCGTCGAAGTTGTCGGTCGGCGTCGACGGGATCGGCAACGACCCCGCCTACATCCGCCACATCATGGGTGAGTCCATGGAGGCGTTGATCAACCACTTCAAGATCGTCACGCAGGGCTACACGGTGCCGGCCGGGCAGGTCTACTCCGCCGTCGAGTCCCCGCGCGGTGAACTGGGCTGCTCGATCACCTCGAACGGCACGAACCGCCCCTATCGCATCCACATGCGCGACCCCTCCTTCGTCCACCTGCAGGCAGCCGACATCATGTCCCGTGGCCACCTGGTCAGCGACGTGATCGTCGTCGTCGCGTCGATCGACCCCGTCATGGGCGGCGTCGATCGATGAAGGAACCGATGAAGATGACTGACACCTCCACCAACGGCCAGGCACCGGCCGACGCGCCCACCGAGTTCTCGGAGGGCTTCCATGCCGATGCCGCCAAGCTCGTCCGGCGCTACCCGGTGGCGCGGTCGGCGTTGCTGCCGCTGCTGCACCTGGTCCAGTCGGAGCACAACTACGTGTCCGAGGCCGGGATCGCATTCTGCGCGCAGGCGCTGGACCTCACCAAGGCCGAGGTCGCCGCCGTCGCCACCTTCTACACGATGTACAAGCGCCAGCCGGTCGGCGACTACCTGCTGAGTGTGTGCACCAACCCCACCTGCCAGGTGGCCGGTTCCCAGGTCATCTTCGATCGCTATCGCGACGAACTGGGCGGGACCACCGACCCCGAGACGCGCGTGAGCATCGAGGAGGCCGAATGCCTCGGCATCTGTGATGCCGCCCCGGTCGTGCAGGTCAACTACGACATGTACGGCCCGCTCACCGACGACGAGGCCGACCGCCTGTTGGCGGGATGCCGCACGGGCGAGCCGCCGGCATCCACGTGGTCGGGCGAGCCCGCGCCCACCTTCAGCGAGGTCGAGCGCGAACTCTCCGGTGCCAACGATGCATTCGGTGATGCCCTCGTCGAGGCCGCGCGCCACTCGATAACCGGCTACGACGTCACCCCGGCCTACAAGTCGGGGGAAACCGACATCCCGGTCACGCATCCCGGTGGCGACCGTGCCGGCCACGGTGGCGAGATCTTTGCCGGGCAGTTCGCCGGCGTCGCCGACCAGGAACCGTCGGACCAGGACGCCGCGCAGGACGCCGATGCCCAGGACGTCGCCGCAGCTGCCGACCAGGCGGCCGATGACAGCGGCCACCCGGAAGCCGACGACGTGGCCGACGCCGCCGGTGCGGCCGCGGCCACGGGTGGCGACGACGGCGACACGGCCACCGCCCAGTCGGGCAGTGGGCACGAGGATCCCGACCAGACCCCGGCCGACGACGTCGACCCTGACGGTGCGGACCCGGCCGACGACGGCGAGCCTTCCGACAGCGGCGGGCCTTCCGCAGGCGATGAGCCTTCCGCAGACGATGAGCCTTCCGACGGCGACGAGCCGGCCGACGGCGACGCCACCGACACCCGTGACGAGTCCGAGTCTCGGCCACAACTGGTCGACGAGGGCACCGACGCCACCGACGCCACCGACGTGGCATCCAGCATCGATTCGGGTCCGGCCACCGATGCGTCGAGCCTCGCGACGGCCCCCGACCCGGCCGGCGTGATCCCCGACCATCCACTCGAAGGCGACACCGACGCTGTCGTCGACAGTGACGCGACCACGCGCGCGACCGACGGCGAGGAGTCGTAGACATGGGAACACTGGGACAGATCAGCGCCCTGTCGTCGCGCTACGACATCGACGACGTCCACGAGATCGACGTCTTCGAGCAGCACGGTGGCTACGACGGTGCCCGTGCCGCACTGGACCTCTCGCCTGCCGACATGATCCAGATGATCAAGGACTCGGGGCTGCGCGGACGTGGCGGCGCCGGGTTCCCGACCGGGCTGAAGTGGTCGTTCATCGCCCAGGACACCGGCAAGCCGGTCTACCTGGTCGTCAACGCCGACGAATCCGAACCCGGCACCTTCAAGGATCGTCCGCTGATGGAGCGTGATCCCCACTCGCTCATCGACGGGATCATCGCCTCGTGCCTGGCCATCCAGTCCGAGATGGCCTACATCTACTGCCGCGGGGAGTTCGGCTGGGTGTCACGGCGACTGCGCCGTGCCATCGAGCAGGCCTACGACAAGGGCTACCTGGGCAGCGACATCTTCGGTTCGGGCAAGCGCGTCGACATCACGCTGCACCGCGGTGCCGCCGCCTACATCTGCGGTGAGGAGACGGCGCTGCTGGACTCGCTGGAGGGTCGTCGTGGCCAGCCGCGGCTGCGTCCGCCGTTCCCCGCCACGCATGGCCTCTACGGCTGCCCGACCACGGTCAACAACGTCGAGACGGTGGCCTCGGCAGCCTGGATCTTCGCCAACGGGCCGGAATGGTTCAGCCAGTACGGCACCGACAAGTCGGCCGGCCCCAAACTGATGTGCATCTCGGGCGAGGTTCGCAAGCCCGGCAACTACGAGGTGGCGCTGGGCACCCCGATCAGCGAGATGATCGAGATGGCCGGTGGCGTGCTCGAGGACCGGGAACTGAAGTTCTTCTTCCCGGGCGGGTCGTCCACGCCCATCCTGACGGCCGACCACGTCGACCTGCCCTACACCTTCGAGGCGATCGCCGAGGCCGGGTCGCTGCTGGGCACCGGGGCGCTGATGGTCCACTCCGACAAGACGTCGGTGGTCGAGACCGTCTATCGCTACGTCAAGTTCTACGAACACGAGTCCTGCGGCAAGTGCACGCCCTGCCGTGAAGGTGGCTACTGGACCGCCCAGGTGTACGAGCGGATCCTCGCCGGCCAGGGCCGCTACGAGGACATCGACCTGCTGGCCGACATCTCCAACAACATCTTCGGTCGCAGCTTCTGCGCCCTGGGCGACGCGCTGACCTCGCCCGTGCTCAGCTCGATCGAGTACTTCCGCGACGAGTACGAGTACCTGGTCAAGTCGGCCGGCCGCCTGCCAGACCACATGCAGTCACTGCGCACGGCCACCGCGACCGAGTACCTGGGCCGCAACGACCTCGCCACGGCAGGGGTGTGAGCATGTCCAACCCACCGGCTGACACCGTCACGCTGACCATCGACGGCAAGGAGATCACCGTTCCCAAGGGGACGCTGATCATCCGGGCCGCCGAACAGCTGGGCACCATCATCCCGCGCTTCTGCGATCACCCCCTGCTCGATCCTGTCGGGGCCTGCCGCCAGTGCATCGTCGAGGTCGAGGGACAGCGCAAGCCCATGACGGCCTGCACGACCGAGGCCGCCGACGGCTGGGTCGTCAACACCCACCTGACCAGTGACGTCGCCGACAAGGCCCAGGAGGCCCAGCTCGAGTTCCTGCTGATCAACCACCCCCTCGACTGCCCGATGTGCGACAAGGGTGGCGAGTGTCCGTTGCAGGACCAGGCGATGGCACACGGCCGGCACGAATCGCGCTTCATCGAGCAGAAGCGGCGCTACGACAAGCCCGTGGCGGTGTCGCCCCAGGTCCTGCTGGATCGCGAACGCTGCGTCCTGTGTGCCCGCTGCACGCGCTTCTCCGAGCAGATCTCGGGCGACCCGTTCATCGAGTTGATGGAACGTGGTGCGCTCGAACAGGTCGCCATCTACGAGGACGAGCCCTACGAGTCCTACTTCTCGGGCAACGTCATCCAGATCTGTCCTGTCGGCGCGCTGACGTCCACCGGCTACCGGTTCAAGGCCCGTCCGTTCGACCTGCGCAGTTCGCGCAGTGTCTGCGACGGGTGCTCGGCCGGGTGCTCGTTGACCGTGCAGTCGCGTCGGGGCGAGGTGGAACGCCAGTTGGCACGGACCAACATGGCGGTCAACGAGGAGTGGAGTTGCGACAAGGGACGCTTCGCGTTCGGGCACCTGACTGGTCCCACACGCGTGGCCACGCCGCAGGTGCGCAACGGCGGCGACCTGGAGGCCACTGACTGGGCCACGGCGCTCATGGCCGTCGTCGAGCACCTCAAGCCCGGCGACCAGGTGGTTCCCACCGCCGTGCTGTCGGGTGGGCGACTGCCCGACGAGGACGCCTACGCCGCCGCGAAGTTCGCCCGCACCGTGCTGGGCACCGACGACGTCGACTTCCGCACACGCGGCGCCGTGGACGGGGAGACCGACGCGCTGGCCGCCCTCGCAGGCCGTGACACCGCCACCTACGCCGACGTCGAACGCGCCCCGGTCATCGTGTCGGTGGGGCTGGACGCCGAGGAGGAGGTCCCGATCCTGTTCCTGCGCATGCGCAAGGCGTGGCGTGCGAACAAGGCGCGACTGGTCGGGGTCGGCGCCTCCACCGGGACTCTTGCGGACTACCTGTGGCGACGGTTGCCGACGTCGGTGGGCGCCGAGGCAGGGGCGCTGTCGGACCTGGCTGCCGCCGTCGATGGTGGTGGCCAGGGGCAGGTCGACGAGGTGGCCGCGGCCCTGATGGAGGCAGACGCCCCGGTCGTGCTGGTCGGGGAACGTGCAGGTGCGGGCGCCCTGGCTGCTGCCGGCCGACTCGCCGACGCGATCGGTGGCAAGGTCGCGTGGGTCCCGCGACGCAGCAACGCCCGTGGGAACCTCGAAGCCGGCCTGGCCGCAGGCATGCTGCCGGGCCTGCGCCGCGGCGACGACGACACCCACCGGGCCGAGGTCCTGGACGTCTGGGGCGTCGAGGACCTGCCCGCCACCGGCAACGACCTGGTGGACATCCTGACGCTGGCCGGCAAGGGCAAGATCGAGGTGCTGTACCTGCTGGGTGTCGACCTGGTGCGCGACGTCGGTGACCAGCGCCTGGTGGACAAGGCCCTCAAGAAGGCCACGGTCATCACCCACGACGTCGTCACCAACGCCACGACCGAGCACGCCGACGTGGTGCTGCCCGTGTCCGCGTCGCAGGAGCGCGCCGGTGCGCGGACCAACTGGGAAGGTCGTCGCCAGCAGTTCAACAAGGGTGTCGACGGTCCACCCCTGGCGCAGCACGACTGGGAGGTGCTCATCCAGGTCGCCGGCCTGCTCGGCGCCGACCTGGGCTTCTCCGACCTCGACGGGATCCGCGCCGAGATGGCGCGCCTGGCGGTGCCCGACACGGCCCCGCTCGCGTGGCCGACCGTGGCATCCGATGCCGGCGGCGACAATGGCGACGAACTCGCCCTCGAGACCTACCCGTTGCTGTTGGACCAGGGCGCGATGCAGGTCGACAACCCCGACCTGGCGGCGACTGCCCGCGCCCCGGCGATCCGCCTGCATCCCGACGATGCCGCCGAGCGCGGCATCGCCGACGGCGACACCGTCGAACTGTCGTCACGTCGCGCCGCGGTCACGATGGTCGCCAGAGTCACCACCGACCAGGCGCCCGGCACCGTCTTCGTGCCCGCCAACAGCGGCGATGACAACCCGCGCCACCTCGCCGCCACGGTCACCGTCGCGGCGGTCCAGTCCGACGCCGAGAGCCCAGCGGACGCCGACGCACCAGAGGGGGTGCCTGCCTGATGGACACGCCACTGTGGGTCCCCATCTTCACCGCACTCCTCACGTTCCTGGTGTTCCTGTTGACCACGGCCGTGTTGATCTGGGGTGAACGACGCGTCGTGGCCCTGATGCAGGACCGTCTCGGTCCCAATCGCGTCGGCCCGCTGGGCATCCTCCAGACGCTGGTCGACGGCGGCAAGATGTTCTTCAAGGAGGACTTCACCCCGGGCATGGTGGAGCGACTCGTCTTCTCGGTCGCCCCCCTGATCGCGGTGGTCGTGTCCTTCCTGACCGTGGCCGTCATCCCCATCGGGGGTGAGGTCACCATGTTCGGCGAGACCTTCACGCTGGTCACCGCCGACCTCGACGTCGGGGTCCTGTGGATCCTGGCGATGGGATCACTCCACGTCTACGCCGTGTTCCTGGCCGGGCTGGGCCTCGCAGTCGCCCTACCCGTTGCTCGGTGGGGTGCGCGCCTCGGCCCAGATGGTGTCCTACGAGATCGCCCAGGGCCTGGCCGTCGCCAGTGTCATCATCTACGTGGGCTCCTTCCGGGTCTCCGACATCGTGGCCGCCCAGGCCGCTGGCAACGGGCTGTTGCCGGGTGCACCCAACTGGCTGTTCCTGCCCCTGTTCCCGGCCTTCGCAGTGTTCATGGTCGGCATGGTCGCCGAGACCCAGCGGCCGCCGTTCGACCTGGCCGAGGCCGAGGGCGAACTGGTCGCCGGGTTCCACACCGAGTACTCGGGCATGCGATTCGGCATGTTCATGCTCAGTGAGTTCATGGGCGTCGTGATCCAGTCGGCCGTCGTGGTGACGCTGTTCTTCGGTGGACCCAACGGGCCGCTGTTCGGCCCGGGCTGGCTGCAGGGCCTGTTGCCGGTCGTGTACTTCATGCTCAAGACGATCGTGTTCATCATCTTCTTCATCCTGTTGCGTGGTGCGGAACCGCGGATGCGCTACGACAAGCTGATGAACCTGGGCTGGAAGATCATGATCCCGACCGCGCTGGTCTGGGTCGTCGCCCAGGCAGCCATCATGCTGGCGGACCAGGAGCTGACTGCCTGGCCGGACGGGCGCATGCCCGCCCTGGTCGGCCTCGTGATCATGGTGGCCGCCCTGGTGATCACGCCGATCGTGCGGCGCGACCCGACTGCGCGTGACGAGATGGCGACATCCGTGGCGCGTGACGTCTCGCACCGCATCGACGACCTGCCGGCGTTGCACCAGCAGCCCGACCCGTCGGAGCCCCGAGCTCGTCGACGCCGCGCCTCGGCGACCACCGCCCCGAGCAGTCATCCGATCCCGACAAGGTGGTGGTCTGATGCCCGAGTTCCTCGGAGCAGTCGTCTTCTTCGTCATCCTGATCGGGGCCATCGCCGTGGCCCTGCACACGACCATCATCGGTCGTGGCTTCGCCATGCCGCTGCGCCAGATGCTCAGGAAGCCCTCGACCTCGTCGTATCCGGAGCAGCCGCGCCCGGTCACGCCGCGCTTCCATGGTCGTCACCAACTCAACCGCTACGCCGATGGGCTCGAGAAGTGCATCGGGTGCGAGTTGTGCGCATGGGCCTGCCCGGCCGACGCGATCTATGTCCAGGGGGCCAACAACACCCCCGAGGCCAGGTACTCGCCCGGCGAGCGCTACGCCACCGACTACCAGATCAACTACAGCCGGTGCATCCTGTGCGGGCTGTGCATCGAGGCGTGTCCGACCCGGGCGCTGACCATGACGCACGACTACGAGTTCTCCGCCGACGACCGCGCGACCTGTTGTGGACCAAGGACCAGTTGCTGGCCCCGGCACCCGGCGGCCAGGACACCCCGCACCTGGATCGCCAGGTCCGGGAACGTGGCATCAACTACTACGGCGGTGAGGCCGTGACCCCACCGGCGACCGTGGGTGGTGCCTACCTGTCGGCGACCAACCGTCCTCGCTACAAGGCCAAGGACCTGCTGCCGATGGCGCCGTCCGAGTCCGGTGCGGACGGGGAGGACGAATCGTGACAAGTCTGCCCCTGCTCGCCCAGGCGGGCAGCAGTTCGTCCTCCGAGGTCGTGGTGTTCGTCGTGCTGGCGGGCATCGCCATCGGCTCCGGCATCGGCATGGTCGCCATGCGCAACATCGTGCACGGTGCCCTGATGCTGGTCATCAACCTGCTGTCGCTGGCCGGGCTGTACCTGCTGTTGCAGTCGACGTTCCTGTCGATCGTGCAGGTCATCGTCTACGCCGGCGCGATCATGGTGCTGTTCCTGTTCGTGATCATGCTGCTGGGCATCGACCGCGACGACCTGCTGGTCGAGGTGAGCCCGGTCAGTCGTGTGACCGGGGTGCTGGCCGGGGTCGGTGTGGTCGCCATGCTCACGTGGGGCCTGCTGGGTCCCTACACGTCGGCCGCGTCGGTGTGCGACCCGGACGCTGCCGTCGTCCACACCGCCGACACCCAGACCTGCGCTGGCATGGATGCCCTGCTGGACCAGACCGAGCAGGGGTCGGTCGAGATCGTGGCTCGTGACCTGTTCACCCGATGGACGTTCCCGTTCGAGGCCTCGGCCCTGCTGCTGATCGTGGCCACCCTGGGCGCCATGCTCCTGGGCCGCCGCCACGACACCGACCCGGACGACGATCCCGCATGGGTGCCATCGATGCGGTTGCCCGATGCCGCTGACGGCGCGGATCCCGCCACCGGTTCGGATGACGCCGATGACGTCGACGAGGCGGTGACGACGTCGACGAGGTCGAATCCGACACCGAGGCACCCGCCGATGCCCCGAGGCAACGCCGCTGGGCCACGACGATGCCGAACCTGTCGCCGTTGGCGGCGAACCCGTCGCCCGTGCCGATGCCAAGCAGGTGCAGGTGCCACGGTGGCAGAGCCCGGCGACGACCCCTCGCACGAAAGGGACGCCTGATGCCCATCGGTGCGTACTACCTCGTTGCCGCGATCATGTTCGCCACCGGGCTGGTCGGCGTCCTGGTCCGACGCAACCTGATCGTGTTGTTCATGTGCGTCGAACTGATGCTCAACGCCGTCAACCTGACCCTCGTCGCCGCCGCGCGCATGTGGGGCGGGGCCGACGGGCAGGTCTTCGTGTTCTTCGTGATCGTCGTCGCTGCCGCCGAAGTCGTGGTCGGTCTTGCCCTGATCGTCAACATCTTCTTCCGCCGCGGGTCCCTGGACGTGGACGCGCAGCACCTGCTGGAGCATTGAGATGGGAGCCCTGACGATGCACCTGCTTGCGACCGAGGCCGCCGAGGGCGGCGAGGCCGTGATGAACGCCATCGTGAACGCCGCAAGGCGTCGTGTCGCTGGTGTGGCTGATCCCGTTGGTCCCGCTGCTCGGCTTCGTCGCGACGCTGGCACTGGGCGACCGTGTGCGTCACTGGGTGGCGATCGCGGCCGCGACGTTCAGCTTCGTGATGGCCGTCCTGGTGTTCTTCGCCGTCCAGGGCCAGGACGAGAGTTCCATCACGACGCTGGCCACCTTCATCGACGTTGGCGGCTTCCAGGTCGAATGGGGCTTCCTGGTCGACCAACTGACCACCGTGATGCTGCTGGTCGTGACCGGCGTGGGGCTGTTGGTCCACATCTACTCGATCGGCTACATGCAGGGCGACTCGCGCTACACGCGCTTCTTCGCCTACCTCAACCTGTTCCTGGCTGCGATGCTGGTGCTGGTCACCGGGTCGTCGCTGCTGGTCCTGTTCGTCGGGTGGGAAGGCGTCGGGCTGGCGTCGTTCCTGCTGATCGGGTTCTGGTTCGAGGATTCCAGGAACAGCTCGGCAGCGACGAAGGCCTTCGTCACCAACCGAGTCGGTGACGTCGCGTTCATGATCGCCATGTTCTTCGCCTTCAGCCAGTTCGGCACGCTCGACTTCGTCACGGTCGACCATGCCGGGATCCTGGAACAGCCCGGCGTGCTGACCGCCACCGGCGCGTTGGCCCTGAGCCTGCTGCTGATGTTCGGGGCGGCCGCCAAGTCGGCCCAGATCCCGCTGTACGTGTGGCTGCCCGACGCCATGGCCGGCCCGACACCGGTGTCGGCCCTGATGCACGCCGCCACGATGGTGACCGCGGGCGTCTACCTGCTGGTGCGGACGTCACCGATCCTGGTCCAGTCCTTCGACGCCATGACCGTGATCGCCTGGATCGGGGCACTCACGGCGTTGTTGGCCGCACTCATCGCCATGCGCCAGGACGGCATCAAGAAGATCCTGGCCTACTCGACCGTGTCCCAGCTGGGCTACATGGTGCTCGGCGTCGGCGTCGGCGGCTTCGCCGAGGGGATCTTCCACCTCGTCACCCACGCCTTCTTCAAGGGACTGCTGTTCCTGGCGGCCGGGTCCGTCATGCATGCCCTCGCCAACACCGAGAGCGTGTGGAAGATGGGCGGCCTGCGCAAGATCATGCCGATCACCTTCTGGTCGTCGGCCATGGCATGGTTGGCCATCTCGGGGGTCCCGCCCTTCGCCGGGTTCTTCTCCAAGGACCAGATCCTCACGGTGGCCTACGACAACGGGTTCACCGCCATCTGGGTGATCGGTGTCGTGACGGCCGTGCTCACCGCGTTCTACATGACTCGCTGGTTCCTGCTGGTGTTCATGGGGGAACCGCGCTTCAAGGAGGGCACCACGGTGGTCGACCCCCACCACGGCGAGACGACCCTGCACCCCCACGAGTCGCCGCGCACGATGACGATCCCGCTGATCATCCTGGGCGTCCTGTCCGTGACCGGTGGCCTGGCGCTGAACTTCATCCACCACGGACCGCTGTGGGAGTGGCTCCAGCCCGTGGTCGGATCCGTCGCGGGCCTGCCCTTCGCCGAGCACGGCAGCCTGACCGAACCGATGCTGATCGTGATCTCGGTGATCGCCGGACTGCTGGGCATCGGGATCGGGTGGGCGCTCTACGGTCCGCAGCGTGACCTGTCGGCAGGACGCATGGCCGAGCCCCTGCGTGGCCCGATCGCGGAACTGATGGAACGCAAGTTCTTCGTCGACGAGGCCTACTCCGCGATCTTCGTCGGAGCCGGCGGCGCGCTGGCCCGCGGGGCCGCCTGGTTCGACAGCAACGTGATCGACGGTGCCGTCAACGCGGTGGCTGGCGTGAGCGTGTGGGTCGGGCAGGGGACACGCAGAGCCCAGACCGGCCGCGCCAACACCTACCTCGGGGTGATCGTCGGGAGCGTCGTGCTCCTGGCCGTCGTGCTGATCGTGCAGGTGCGATGATGGAGTTCATCACCGACAACCTCGTCACCGTCACCCTGCTGCTCCCGATCCTGGGGGCGCTGGGCATCGGCCTGTTCACCGAGTCCGAGGACGGTGCCCGCTGGACTGCCCTGGGGGCATCCCTGCTCACACTCGTGGCCGCGATCTGGTTGGTGGTCGACTTCGACCCCAGTGCCGGCGTGCAGGCAGTGGACTCCCTGGCGTGGATCCCCAGCATCGGCGCCTCCCTGACGGTGGGCGTGGACGGCATCTCGCTCATCCTGATCGTCATGACGGCCTTCCTGACCCCGCTCATCGTGGTGTCGTCGTGGGAGCACCCGGACCGGTTGCGGTCCTACCTGATGGCGTTCCTGGCCCTGGAAGCGGCGTCCATCGGGGTCTTCGCGGCCCAGGACCTGCTGCTGTTCTACGTCTTCTTCGAGTTCAGCCTCGTGCCGATGTTCCTGGTGATCGGCATGTGGGGGGGCGCCAACCGTCGCTACGCCGCCGTGAAGTTCTTCCTCTACACCCTGGTCGGTGGGCTGACGATGCTGGTGGGCATCATCTACCTCTACAACTTCATCGGGGGCTCGTCACTGGCGTTCGCCGACATCGGCGTCCTGCTGACCGAGACGCCCCTGTCGCTGCTCGAACAGCGCTGGCTGTTCCTGGCCTTCTTCATGGCCTTCGCGATCAAGGCCCCGATGTTCCCGGTCCACACCTGGCTGCCCGACGCCCACACCGAGGCACCCACGGCCGGATCGGTGTTCCTGGCCGCCGTGTTGCTGAAGATGGGTGGCTACGGGTTCATCCGGTTCTGCCTGACATGGTTCCCGGATGCCACGACCGAGTTGGCGACCGGGTCCGGCATCGGCTTCTTCTCGGTGCCGTGGCTGATGGTCCTGTCGGTGATCGGCATCCTGTACGGCGCGATCGTGGCGCTGGTGCAACCCGACATCAAGAAGCTGGTGGCCTACTCGTCGGTGTCGCACATGGGCTTCGTCGTGCTGGGCATCTTCGCGCTCAACGCGACGGCGACGTCCGCCGGGGTCGTGCAGATGGTCAACCACGGCCTGTCGACCGGTGCGCTGTTCCTGCTCGTGGGGTTCCTCTACGACCGCCGCCACACCCGGTTGATCTCGGACTTCGGTGGGCTGGCCAAGTCGACCCCGATCTACGCCGGCCTGTTCCTGCTGGTGGTCATGTCATCGATCGCGCTGCCGGGGCTCAACGGCTTCGTCGGTGAGTTCCCGATCCTGGTCGGCACGTTCGAGGTGATGCCGTGGGCGGCCTCGCTGTCGGCCCTGGGTGCGCTGCTGGCCGCCATCTACCTGCTGTGGGCCTACCAGCGGATGTTCACTGGTCCGCTGGACGGCGCCGCCAACGAGACCACCGCCGACCTGACCCAGCGCGAGATCTGGGTGATGGTGCCGTTGGTGATCGCCATCGTGGCCATCGGGCTGTACCCGCAGCCGCTCTACGACCTCGTCGAACCGTCGGTCCAGCAGGTGCTGGCCAACGTCACGCAGTGAGGACCGAGCCATGACGGAAACCCTCCCCGACCTGACAGCCGACGTGTCGATCGCCTGGTCCAGTTTCGCGCCCGAGATCGCCATGACCGTGGCGGTCGTCGCGCTCCTGCTCCTGACGGTGGCAGGTCGCCGCCGGATGTGGGTCGCCACACCGCTGGGCCTGGTCATCGCCGGTGTCGGCGCCTGGCTGGTCGCAGCGGGCTTCGGCGTCGGCGGGCTCGTTGCCCTGGTCGGTGGGCTCGGCCTGATCGCGGCCACCTTCGGTCTGGCCGGTGCACCGCGCACCCTGCATGCCTGGGTGGCCGGCGGCGGCGTCACGGCGGCACTCGTGCTGACCGTGTGGATCGCCTTCGACGTGCTCGCGGTCGGTGACGGCCAGATGGCCGCCACCACGACCATGGGTGGGTCGGTGGCCCTGGACGGGGTTGCCGTCTTCACCCGGGTCACCGTCTACCTCACCACGCTTGATGGTCATCCCGCTGGGGCACGCCTACCTCGACGACCACGGGATCCACCGACCCGAGTTCGAGCCATTGCTGTTGCTGTCGGCGACCGGCATGGCGTTGTTCGGCGCCGCCAACGACCTGATCACCATGTTCGTCGCGCTCGAGATCCTGTCGATCGCGCTGTACGTGCTGGCCGGGATCGCCCGCCGCGATCGCCGTTCCCAGGAAGCCGCGACCAAGTACTTCGTGATGGGCGCGGTGGCGTCGGCGCTGCTGTTGTACGGCTTCGCGCTGACCTACGTCGTGACCGGCACATTGGACCTCGCCGAGATCGCCGTCCAGCTCACCCGGGTGGACATTCCCCTGCGCCTGACGGCCATCTCGATGGTCCTGGTCCTGGTCGGGATCGGGTTCAAGGTCGCGCTGGTGCCGCTGCACCTGTGGACGCCCGACGTCTACCAGGGCGCGCCGTCCAACGTCACCGCCTTCATGGGTGCGGCCACCAAGGCGGCCGCCTTCGCCGCGATGCTGCGACTGCTGCTGGTCGCCTATGCCCCACTGGCCGACATGTGGGTGCCGGTGCTGTCGGTGATGGCCGCCCTGAGCATGGTCTACGGCGCCTACACGGCGCTGCGCCAGAACGACGTCAAGCGCATCCTCGCCTACTCGGCGATCGCGCATGCCGGCTACGCGACCATCGGTGTCGTCTCGTTGAGCGACGAGGGGCTGTCTGCAACCCTGTGGTACCTGCTCACCTACGCCATCACGACGATCGCCGGCTTCGGGGTCATCGTGGCCATCGAACGCACCCACCATCGTCTGGTGACCGTGCACGACCTGCGCGGGCTCGGGACGACCTCGCCTGCCCTGGCCGGGATGTTCGCAGTGGCGCTGCTGTCCCTGGCCGGCATTCCGCCGACCATCGGCTTCGTGGGGAAGCTGACCGTGTTCACCGCCGGTGTCGAGTCGGGCCTGACCTGGCTGGTCGTGATCGGCGTGCTGTCCTCGGTCGTGGCCGCGGCCTACTACCTGCGCCTGATGGTGGTCATGTTCGTGGAGAAGCCGGGCGAGGATGCCGTGGAGCCGGCCTACAGCCCGGGCTGGAACATCGCCTCCGTGGCAGCCGTCGTCCTGGTGGTCTACCTGGGCCTGCAGCCCCAGTACCTTCTGGACTTCGCCGAACGTGCCGCCGGTCTCGTCAGGTGACGGTCGTGCCGCCGCCAGCCTCGATGCTCGCAACCCGCCCGCCCATTTGATCCATCGCGCCCCGAGGTGACGACGTGACTGCTGTTCGCACTGCCACCGTTGCCATCCCGGCCGCCGTCGTGGAAGAGTTGGAGGGCACCGGGATCGTGCTGGGTCCGACCCTCGATCGCGTGGAGGCCCTGCTGGCCGACCAGGTGCAGTCGTCGCGGGCGTTCGTCAACCAGACCGCCGGCTACCTCATCTCGGCCGGGGGCAAGCGGTTCCGCCCGATGCTGGTGGCGCTGTCGTCCAACCTGGGGGACCCCGATGCCTCCGGCGTGGTGCCGGCTGCCGCGATCGTCGAACTGGTCCACCTGGCCACGCTGTATCACGACGACGTCATCGACGAGGCCCCTGCTCGCCGCGGTGTCGCCTCGGCCAACGCCCGGTGGGACAACACCGTGGCGATCCTGACGGGTGACTTCCTGTTCGCGCGGGCGTCGGAGTTGTCGGCGGAACTGGGCGTGGAGGTGACGCGCATCATGGCCCGCACCCTGGCGGCGTTGTGCGAGGGCCAGATCGCCGAGGTGCAGGGGTCGGCCGGCGCGCTGCCGCCGGACGTGCCACGGCTCGAACCGACGGTGGAGCACTACCTGGACGTCATCGCCGGCAAGACCGCGTCGCTCGTGGCGACCTCGTGCCAGTACGGCACCCTGCTGTCCGGGTGCGCGCCCGAGGTCGTCGATGCCGCCACGACCTATGGGTTCAACGTCGGCATGGCGTTCCAGTTGTCCGACGACATCCTGGACGTCGCATCGGACCACGAGGACTCCGGCAAGACGCCGGGTACGGACCTGCTGGAAGGTGTGCGCACGTTGCCGATCGCGTTCGCCCTGGAGGATGATCCGGACGGACGCTTCGCCGCCCTCGTGGCCGATGGGTCGGTCGCGGCGGGCGACCTGGACGAGGCGCTGGCCCTGCTCCGGGAATCCGACGCACTGGACCGCGCCCGCGAAGCCGCCAGTGCCTACGTCGACACGGCAATGGCCCAGCTCGAGGAACTCGGCGAGCACCTCGACGAGGACAAACTGCCCGCCGTGGGTGCCCTGGCCAGCCTGGCCACCTACTCCCTGGATCGCGTCGGCTAGAGCTTGGCCTGCGGCCAAGTTGGAGTTGCTCGCTGCGCGCCTGTCCTGCGGACAGGTTGGAGTTGCTCGCTGCGCGCCTGTCCTGCGGACAGGTTGGAGTTGCTCGCTGCGCTCGCAACGTCCACGCGCGTGGCTCGGATCCTGGAGGGTGCGGTCCGGCGTCAGCGGGTGATGCCGACGTCGCTCATGTGGTCGGTCTCCGAGAACGAGCGCAGTCCGAAGATGGAGGCGTTGGCGATCGGGCGATGCCGCAGGCGCGAGATCGAGGCGTGTGCCGAGGAGAATCGCTCCCACTCCCATGGTTGGGGTGGCAGGCCCAACAGGTGGGTCAAGACCACCGAATTGGTGCCGGCATGGGTGATGAGTGCGATCCGTCGCTTGTCGGTCACGTCCATGTCGTAGAGGTCGTCCTCGCCCTCGATCGGGATGATGCCCAGTTCGGACAGCTCCTGGTCCAGGCCCGTCGTCACACGGGTGTGGAAGTCGCGGAACGACTCGCCTCCGTGGGGCGCGGACGCCTCCCACCACTGGTCACGGTCCTGGTGGCGGGACGTGCGCAACCACGCCTCGACCTGTTCGGCCGGCGCGTCGTCCCAGCCCGGTGGGAACTGGATCTCCAGGGCCCAGTCACAGGTGCGCACCGGGGCGTCGTGGTGGGCCACGATGGCCTCGGCGGTCTGCTGGGAACGGCGGGCAGGGGACACCCAGATCTGGTCGAGTTCGAGCGCGGCAGCGGCTGCTCCCACGGCGTCGGCCTGTTTGCGGCCCAGCGCCGACAGGTCCGGGTCGTTGCGAGCGTGGCCGTCGACGACCCACTGCGGTTGGGCATGCCTGATCATCACGAGTTCCATGGGCAGACCCTACAGCGCAGGCGTGACAGCCGGACCGCTGCGGCGGCAGCGGCGTGCGCGCCGGGTACTGCGGCGGTGTGGCGCCGGGTACTGGGGCGGTGTGGGGCGGGTACTGCGCCAGTGTGGCGACCGGCTCGGTGCAACCACGTGGCGGGACCGAGTCGGACATGGTTGGCTCCGTCTCCATCGCGACAACGGGCGCGCAGCGTCCAGCGGTCACGATGCCGACGTGGTGGTCGGCGGCTCGCACCACCTGGCAATGGAGGTGAAACGTGAAGACCATCCGGGCAGTGGCAACCGTGGGTGTGGTGATCATGGTCGTGGCGATCGCCTGGGCGCTCGCGACCGGCGACTTGCGTGCCGAGGGCGCGGTGATCATCGGGCTGCCCTGGGGCGTCGTGTCGCTCGTCGACGTCTACGTGGGCGTTGCGCTGATCGTGGCGTGGATCCGCTGGCGTGACGGCAACTCGACGGCGTTGGTGTGGCTGGTCGTGCTCGTCGTGCTCGGCCACCTCGGGTCGGCGGTGTACGTGGCGTGGCGGGCCTGGACGAGCCCCGACGTGCCCACCCTGCTGCTGGGTCCTCGCCGAACCCTCGCGGCGACTGCGAATCCCCTGGCCGGGGGTCGCTGACCCGAGGCGCATTCGGTGACACGCCGATCAGCGGGCAGGGCGTCCGTCGGATCCGGCCAGGTTGGCAGCCTGGTCAATCGGGGCGTTGGCCGGCTCCGGCACTGCGGTCGGCAGGATCGGACATCAGGTCTGGACGCCGGTCGGCGGCGATTGCGTCGCCACGAGTGACCGGCGCGCCACAGCGTTCGCATGTCGGCGGCGCAGTGGGGACCGACGTGGACGTCGCTGGCCCCACCGTCGGTGCCTCGACCAGGGCACCGCAGTGATCGCACACCTGGTCGAGCCAGCACGCGGCATCTCCCATCGTGGGAACCTCTCGTTGCAGCATGTGTTCGCCGAGTCGAGCGGCGCGACATCCTCCGCGGAGTCAAACGGGGCCGCCCGGCAGCTGACATGCGGGCATCGTAGGCCTCGCGCCGCCGTGTGATCGAACCAGTTCCGTGACCCGAACCGCTTGACGGCACCGGTTGCAGCCGCGACGCTGGATGACGAACCCGGCTGGTCGTCGTGGCCCGGCTGGTCGTCTGCCCGGGGTCCAACAAAGGGCCCGGGGTCCAACAAAGGGCCCGTGTCGGCAGGCGTCCCGGAAGACGGCACACCGGGCGACGCGAAGCGGCATGCCGACCAGAAGTGGGCACCGAGGAGGCGCGATGGGTGGCGACGACGAGGCCAGTGGGCCCGAGATCGTGATCCGACGGACCCAGCCCGACGACGCCGTGGCCTTCACGGCGGTCCTGGCCACGCCTCGGGCAGTGTGGGGGACGATGCAACTGCCGTTCCCGTCAGCGGCCGAGTGGCGCTCCCGGCTCGAGGACAACCCCGAATGGCTGCACTCACTGGTGGCGTGTCTCGGGTCGGTTGACGGTGACGTGGTCGGCAACATCGCCCTGGTCTGCGAACAGGCCCCTCGACGTCGCCATGTCGCATCGATCGGCATGGCCGTGCGCGACGACTGGCAGGGGCGCGGAGTGGGCACGATGCTTTTGGCCGCCGCCATGGACCTGGCCGACAACTGGGTGCAGGTGACCCGCGTGGAGTTGGACGTCTACCCGGACAACGAACCGGCCGTGCGGCTGTACACCGCCTTCGGATTCGAGGTCGAGGGCACTGCCCACGGCGCCGTCTTCCGTGACGGCGAGTACGTCGACATCCTCAGGATGGCCCGCTTGCACCCTCGCCTGGCCGCCGAGCGACGCTGATGCTCGCGTAGAAGGCGGCTGTCGCAGGTCGGCAGGACTCCGACTGGCTGGCTCGGTGTGGGTGATGCATCGATGACGTCACCAGTGGCCCGGGTCAGGATACCCATGAACACGCCGCTGCCCCGATCGTGCACATCCCGCTGCGCCGATCTTGCACATCCCGCTGCCCCGATCGGCAGCGCGGCCGATCGGGGGGGCGGGTGGATGGAAGGGGTTGCTGCCGGGGTCGGGTCAGCCGACCCCGGCGAGCTGGGGTTGGAGGCTGTCGTCGTGTGCCGAGGTTGGTCCAGCCCGTGACTCGGAGCCTTCGCGCTGGCCATGCCCAGCTCGTGGCTGCCATCTTCGCCGACCGGGATCGGGTGGCGGGTGGGTGAGGTCGCGGCGAGGTGGTGCCATCCTGATCGTCCAGCCATGGCGGCGGTGGCGCCAAGTGGTGGTGCCGTCGTCGTCGCGGGTGACGGTCCAACGCCTCGAGGTCTTGTAGTTGTGCCAGGTCCGGCCGACAGGTTGGAGGTTGTCGACGTCTGTCGGCCCGGCAGGCCATTCGTCGATGTGGTCGAGGTCCGCACGACGGACGGGACAGGAACCGTTGGGATCGGTGACGACGAGGTCGCGGGCCCAGATGGCCTGGCGCAGCCAACCGGGGGGCACTTGGGTTCGGCGTCCGACGCCGATTGCCTGACCGCAGTCATCCAGGACGATGGTGCGAAGGTCGGCACCGCGTTCGTCCACCAGTCGTTGCAGCAGGCCTGTCGACACCTTCATTCGGCCGCCGGCCAGCGTGTGCAGCAGCCAGCCGGGGGTGCGGGCGTCGTCCAAGAGCGCGGCGGCGTCGATTGTGGCGAGCAGCAGGGGCCGCGCCGAGCGTGCCGAGCGTGCCGACGTGCCGGCCTCCCCATCGGGGTTGACGTGGGTGCTGTCCGGATTGTCGTGCTGACCGCTGGATCGGGGCATGGCCAGGGCGCGCTCGCACAGTCCGACCAGCCGTTGCGCCATCGACGCGCCGTGGTCGCGGGTGTGGGCGCGACGTTGGTCGTCGAGGCTGTCGAACAGCTCATCGAGCTCGTCGTCATCAAGGGCGTCGAGTTCCCGCGGTGCCGTCGACGGGGCCGGCAGCGCGGCGTCGAGGGCCTCGGCCACGGTCGCGAACGACACCGTGCCGAGGTCGGCGAAGAGGGAGCCGCCGCCGAACAGCCGGGGTGCCATGGACACGAACTCGCCGCGGTCGCGGGCGCGCTCGACCCGTTCCAACCGCGTGGGTCGAGCGGTGTCGACCCACGCCCACACATCGTCGACCAGCGCGTTGGGTTCGAAGCCTGCCATGTCGATCATTGCCGCTGCCACCAGCCCGTCGAGTTCGACCAGCCGAGCGACTGGCACGGCCCGAGCGGCCCGACAGATGGCTGCCACCTGCAACCACGACAGCCAGCGATCGCACAGGCCGGTCAGGAGTGACGGCATGCGTTGCAGCACGTCGATCGCACCCAGGAGGGCACCGGCGTCCGCGCCGGGGATGCGGCAGGTGTGCTCCAGCCACACCTGCAGGGTCATGCCGCCGAGCCGGTCATGCAGGCCATCGGCCTGTTGCAAGCGGATGAGCACCCGGGCCGCTCGGCCCATCAGCCGGTCCCGATCCTCCAGCACCCCCGCGAGCTCCCGCAGCCCGGCGGCGACCAGATCTCCTCCCGAAGCGGACGCCGCAGGCGACGCAACATCCGGGTTGCGGTCGGCGGCGGGTGGCCCGGCCGCGGTCGAGATGACGGGACACACGCAGCCACCGCAGGCACACCCGGAAGTGGCGAGGCCCGGGTTGCGGAAGTTGGCCTGTACCGACGTGTCGAGGGGGCAGGAACTCGCGCGGGCTCGCTCATGGGCGCGGACATCGGGGCGGAGGTGGTTGGCCATGAGAACAACGTACGACTGAGGTGTGACATCTCGATGGTCGTGATGCAAGACTGTGGAAGGTGACCCGCGGAAAGTGACCGGCCAGTAGGCGTTCGGCGATCGGTGATCAGGTCGCGGCCGACTTGGTCGCGGCCACGGCGGCCAGGGCGTCATCGAGGACGTCCACAACCTCGTCGACCTGGGTCTCGGTGATCACCATCGGCGGCTTGAACTTGAGGACGTTGGCGAACGGGCCGTCGGTCGAACACAGGACCCCGTGGGCCTTCATCGTCTCGACCACCGCGTCGGCGGCCGCGGTGGCGGGTTGGCGTGACACCCGGTCCGTGACCAGTTCCACACCCAGGAACAGTCCACGTCCGCGCACGTCACCGATCAGGTCGTGGTGGTCGGCCAACCGGTCCAGACCCTGGCGCAGCCTGGTCCCCACCCGGTCGGCATGGGCCAACAGGCGCTCGTCGTGCAGGACGTCCAGTACGGCCATGCCCACCCTCGCCGACACCGGGTTGCCGCCGTAGGTGTTGAAGTACTCCATCCCGTTGCGAAACGCCCGGGCGATCGCCGGCGTGGTGACGACCGCGCCCATGGGATGGCCGTTGCCGATCGGCTTGCCCAGCGCCACGATGTCGGGCACCACGCCATGGGCTTCGAAGGCCCACCAGTGTGTGCCGACGCGCCCGAATCCGCACTGCACCTCGTCGGCGATGCACACCGCGCCCGCCGCCCGTGCGTGGGCATACGCCGCCGCCAGGTAGCCGGTGGCCAGTTCGACCTGGCCACCGCACCCCGAGATCGACTCGTGGACGAACGCCATGGGTGGGTGGCCGTCCGCCGTCAACGCGGCTGCCTTGCCGGCCACGTCGGCGGCGTAGGCCGGACCGTCATCGCCGTGTGCTCCGCGATAGGGACCGGGCAGGTCGCACACCCGGACGTGATCGGGGCAGCCCCGACCGCCGCCACGGTTGAACTTGTACGGGCTGATGGCGATGGTCGAGGACAGGTTGCCGTGATAGGCCCAGTCCATCGTCAGGACGCCGTCTCGGCCCGTGGCGGCGCGGGCCAGGCGCAACGTCAGGTCGACCGACTCGCTGCCGGAGTTGGTCATGAACACCACGCTCAGGGGATCGGGGAACAGCGACGCCAGGCGGTCGGCGTACGCCACGATGCTGCCGTGCAGGTAGCGGGTGTTCGTGTTGAGCCGTCGCGCCTGCGTCGTCAGCGCTGCCACCACGCGAGGGTGCTCGTGGCCGACGTGCGCGACGTTGTTCACCAGGTCCAGCCACCGCCGGCCGTCAGCGTCGATCAACGTGGCGCCGTCGCCGGCGACGATGTGCAGCGGCTCGTCGTAGCTCGTGGACAGCGAGGTGGAGAGCCTGGCCCGACGTCGTTGCATGATGGTCTCGGCGTCGAGGTGGCGCAGGATGGCGGACGTGGCCGGGTCGAGTCCGACGAGCAACGGTGTCGGATCCGGCGAGATCGACCGCCACACCGCCTCCTCACTGGCTCGTGCGACCCCGTCCAGGTCAGTCGTGTGGCCGAGCAGGTCGGTGGCCAACTGCACGTGGACATGCGGAACCCATCCACCGTTCTCGGCGGGTGCGCCGATGCTCCCGATGGCGTCACCTCGCTCGAGGCGGGCGCCCGGCTCCGTGTCCAGGATGCTCGCCGGCGCCAGGTGGCCAAACAGCAGCCAGAACGGCGTGCCACCTGGCGTGGCGTACTCGACCAGCACCACGCCGCCGTAGTCACCGGTGCGGGGCCGGACATCGCTGGCCACCACCGTGCCGGCCAGGGGCGAGGACACGGTCGTGCCGACCGGAGCGAACAGGTCCATGCCCAGGTGCACGATTCGGGCCTCGCCCGATGGCGTCACGAAGTCATCAGTGGCGTAGACGGCCCGATGCTCCCCGTACCTGCCCACCCCTGACTCAATGGTCGCTGGGGCCCCCGCAGCGGTGGTCGTGGCATCACTCGCGACCGCTTGGCCGGGTGCTGGCCATGCCGTGCCCGGGGCTGGTGTGGATGGCGCGGAGGGGTTCACGACGGGTGGCGACGTCGTGCCCGGGGCCGGACTGGATGGCGCGGAGGAGGGCACGGCTGGCGGCGGCGTGTCGGTGGCCGTGGACCAGTCGATGATCGGGGCGACGGACAGGTCGATGGCGATGATCGGGTGCGGGTCGAAGTTCGCGGACTGGAAGTGTCGTTGGACGTCGCGCTGGGCGGCCACCGGCAGGTAGCCACAGGCGTGGCGGTACACGGCATGGGCGCGCGCCGGTTCGATCTCGTCGAGCAGGTCCACCAGGCGGTGGATCGCATCCTGGCTGGTCGTGATGTAGTCGTTGTCGGGGGCAGCCGCTGTCTGCCGTCTGGCGTTGTTGATGCTCATCGCCAACCGGGTCCGCACGACCGAGTCCAGCAGCGCCAACTCCCCGGGGTCCAGCGGTGCTTCGTGGTGATGGCCGGCGACCAGCTTCGCGGCCGCCTGCAACGGATCGCGTTGGTCGAACATGGCGTAGGCAATGGCCACGCCCAGGCTGATGATGCGGGGTCCCCGCACCACGTCGCCGTAGTCGATGAGCACCACTGACCCGTCAGCCGTGACGATGGCGTTGTGGTCGTTGGCATCGTTGTGGATCGCGACCTGGGGGAGGGACGCCAGCGCCGGCACCAACTCGGCGACGGCAGCTGCCAGCACGTCGTCGGCCCATGGATTCCCCTCGGGTGGCAGCCGATCCACCTGCAGCATGTTCCAGTCGTGTGGTCGGTCCAGCCCCGGATGGTCAAGTCCGGCCAACGCCTCATCCGTGCGCGCCACGGCCCGGCCGAGTTCCCACAGCGGTCGACTGTCGGGACCGAACTCCGCCACCGGCGCGCCGTCCACCCAGGTCAGCAGACGAACGACGTGCGTGTCGCCGGTCGGATCCACGGCCGTGGTGGATCCGACGACTCGGGGACCTCCCAGCGTCGGGGACTGCGTGGCGACTTGGTCCAGGGCCAGGTCCTGCAGCTCCAGGCTGTCGGCGGTCACGGTGGGGTGGTGCAGTTTCAGCACGAAGCAGGTGCCATCGGTGGTGGTGACGCAGACGTTGTGGTCCTTGTAGCCGGCCAGTGGTGAGAGATCTGCTACATCCAGCCCGAAGGCAGATCGCGCGATCGCGTGGATGTCGCCATGGGACGGCCAAGCCATCTCTTCCCTCCAGTCCAGGTCCCGCCCACGATAGGCCGCACCGATCATGGGGTGGGGCCCCTGTCAGGCCCGCGGGAACACTGCGATCACGTGCCTGCGTCCTGGGCGCGCAGTGATCGAACGAGGTGGTCGCGTTGTTCGATGACCAGGCGACGCAGCGAGGCGGGGTCGTCGGCGTGGCCATCGAGCCAGTCGTCCACGGCAGCCACCGTGGGATGGTCGGTCGCCGCCACGCCCTCGATGGCGTCCCGCGCCGGGGGAAACAGCACCACCACCAACCGACGTGCGATCGCGATGCTGTGGGTTGCCCAGATGTCTGACAGCCCGTCGATGTAGGCAGCGGCGAAGCGCGCGGTCAGTTCCCGTTGGTCCGCTCGCCCCCACCCGGCGGCCAGGGCGGCAACCGACTCGCTGGCCAGGTCGCGCCGCGTCACCAACTGGTTGTACGCCCAGTCCTTGGCTTCGACGGAGGGGGTGGCTGCTCGTGCCATGGCGTGCTGGCGGCGTGTCCGGGCGGTGTCCTTGCGGGCGAGTTCGGTGTCCAGTTGCGCGCGGTCGGCTCGGCCGGACGCGGCCAACTCCACCCAGACTGCCCAGCGAAGGTCGGCGTCCAGCACCAGGCCCTTCGGGACACCGCGGCCGTCCAGCAGAGCTTCCAGCCACTCGGTCCGATCGCCCGCCAGCGAGATCGCCAGCCGTGTCCAGGCCAGTTGCCGGTCGCTGCCCGACGCGGCTGCATGGGCTGCCTCCACGGCCGTGGTGTGCAGCTGCCGGGTGAACTCTGATCGACGGGATGCCGGCAGGAAGTACTGGATGCCACGCCTGGCCTGACCGTGCAGGTTGGCGATGATGCCGGGATGCGTCTCCGACGGGCCGTGCCGTGACACGGTGTCCAGGAAGGCCGCTGCCGGCATGTGGGCATCACGCGTCGCGTCCCACAGGGCCGACCACACCACGGCCCGGGCCAGCGAGTCCTCGATGGTCGACAGGTGACTGCGCACCGCGTCGAGGCTGGCCGGGTCCAGCACGACCTTGGCGTAGGTCAGGTCGTCGTCGTTGGGAAGGATGAGGTCGGGTCGTGGGCGCCCCACCAGGCCGTCGAGCGCGATCTCGCCGTCGGCAAGGTCGACCGTCGTGTGCACGGTGCGGACCAGGCCGCCGTCCCGGACGTCGTAGCCACCCACCGAGATCCGGTGTGGCCGCAGCACTGCCAGTTCGGTGGCCGGGTCCCTGCCTGCCTGTGCCAGCCTGGCCGCCGTCACGGGCGACTGCGGTCCGGCGACGTCCACCTCCACGCGCACTTCCGACACGCCGGCGGTCTCCAACCACACGCGTGACCAGGCACGCAGGTCACGCCCGGAGGTCGACTCGAGTGCGACCAGGAAGTCGTCCAGGGTGGTGGTGCCCCATGCGTGGCGGCGGAAGTAGTCGTTGGCGCCGACCATGAAGGCGTCCCGGCCCACCCACGCCACCAACTGCTTGAGCACGCTGGCGCCCTTGGAGTAGGTGATCCCGTCGAAGTTGAGCTTCGCGGCCTCCAGGTCGGTGATGTCGGCGACGATCGGGTGGGTCGTGGGCAGTTGGTCCTGGCGTGCCGCGCGGGCCTTGTCACTGGTGGCGAAGGTCGTCCAGGCGTCGGTGAACCGCGTGGCCTCGGCGATGCCCAACGTGCCCATGAAGTCGGCGAAGGACTCCTTGAGCCACAGGTCGTCCCACCACTGCATGGTCACGAGGTCGCCGAACCACATGTGTGCCATCTCGTGGAGGATCGTGCTGGCGCGACGCTCACGCTCGGCGTCGGTCACCGCCGACTGGAAGAGGTAGGACTCGGTCAGGGTGACCAGCCCGGGATTCTCCATGGCTCCGAGGTTGTACTCGGGCACGAACGCCTGGTCGTAGCGACCGAACGGGTAGGCGAGGTCGAACACCGAGTGGAAGAAGTCCAGCCCCTGCTTGGTGATGGCGACGACCTCGTCGGCATCCAGTGATGCCCGCAGGGCCTGGCGACACAGCACCGCCAGGGGGACGTCCATCTCGGTGCCGTCGCTGGCCGTGCCGTGCCAGTGGTCCTCCACGACGTGGTAGGGCCCGGCCAGCACGGTCGTGATGTAGGTCGCGATCGGGAGCGTCGGCGCGAAGTCCCAGCGTGCGGTTGCGGGGTCGATGCGCGTGGTGGTGCCAGCCGTGTTGGAGCGAACCTCCCAGTCGTGCGGTGCCACGACGTGGAAGGTGAACGGGCCCTTCAGGCTGGGCTGTTCGAAGGTTGCGAACACGCGTCGGGCGTCTGCCGGTTCGTACTGCGTGTAGAGGTAGGTGCGCCCGTCCACCGGATCGGTGAACCGATGCATGCCCTCGCCGGTGTGGCTGTAGTCGCACTGGGCTTCGACCTCGACGTTGTTGGTGCCGAGGCGGAGCCCGTCGGCAGCCGTGAGCGTGATGCGGGCACCATCGAACACGTCGTCCGGGTCGACCGACTGGCCGTTGACGGTGATCGCGTCCACGGCAGGTGCGAGCAGGTCCAGCCAGGTTGCCGGAGGCGTGGATGCCCCGGCGGCGATGGTGAACGACACCCGGCTGCGCGAGGGAAAGGTCGACGTCGACGCGTCCGGCGCCCTGGAGAGGTCGAGCGTGACGTCGTGGGCGACGTCGGTGATGCGGCGGGCGCGTTCACCGGTCTCGGCTCGGGTCAGGTTGGCCTTGTCGGACGTGATGGCAGCGCTCCGGTCGGCGGACCCAGTGATGCTAACGCCGGACACGAGCACGGGCAGGTTCCGACAGTGGTCGTGCGCGCGGTGCAGGAGTGCAGCCCCTCGGTCACGCGAGGACGTCCAGCCGGCGGTGGTCCGTCGACAGCACCACGACCGCGTGGCGCGAGGAGATGACCTCGCCCCAGCCGCCGTCCTCGCTGCCCACGTCTGCCAGGTCGCGCGTCGGTCCGGACTGGGTGTCCATGGCCACCTCGGTCTCCATGGACCACCCACCCAGTGACGTGGCTTCCTGTCGACGCCGGCGCACGGCCCCGGCGCCCGCGGCCGTGGCGCGCAGTCGTTGCCGGCACCGCATCTGGGCGTGGTCGGTGTCGACCACGCCCAGTCGGGACTAGATGACCGCTCGGCGGTACATGCGCACGGCCAGCGGCGCGAACACCGCGATCAGCCCGACGATCCATGCGATTGCCAGCAGGCTCTGGCCTCCAACGGTCTGGCCGGCCGGCATGACGCCCGGGCCGAGCATCAGCCCACGGATCGCGTTGGCGATGATCGTGACGGGTTGGTTGTCGGCGAACACCTGCAGCCACGCCGGCATCGTCTCCGTTGGCACGAACACCGAACTGGCGAAGACGAAGGGGAACACCGGGATGAAGATGGCGGACTGGACCGCCTCGGGGTTCTTGATCTTCAGGCCGATCGTGGCCATCACCCACGACAGGGAGAAGGCGAAGCCGAGCGCGAGGCCCATGCCACCAAGGAACTGTCCCCAGTTGGTCTGGAACCGGAAGCCCATCAGGAATCCCGCCACCAGCATCAGTGTGAGGACGAAGGCGTTGCGGGCCAGGTCGGCGATGGTGCGACCGGCCAGCACTGCCGACCGCGCCATGGGCAGCGATCGGAAGCGGTCGATCACGCCGCTGCCGAGGTCCTCGGTGAGCCCGATCGCCGTCTGGCCGGCGCCGAACACGACCACCTGGACGAGCAGTCCCGGGACCAGGAAGTTGATGTACTTGCCGTCCGCTGCCGGGGGGATCTGCGTGCCGATGACGCCGCCGAAGACGTAGTTGAACAACAGCAGGAACATCACGGGCTGGATGGTCGCGAACACCAGCAGTTGGGGGAGGCGGATGTTGCGGACGAGGCCGCGCCGGGTGACGACCAGCGTGTCGGACACGGCGTCGCCCAGGCTGATGCGTCCTGGGTGGTCGGTGTCGGGGCCCTGGCTCGTCGGGGCGGTGGCAGTGGTCATCGGGAGGCCTTTCCGGTTGCCGTGGCGATCGCGCGCTCGGCTTCGTCCTGGTCGTGCTCGGCCTCTTCCTCGACGGTCTCGTCGGTCAGGGACAGGAACACGTCGTCCAGGGTCGGCTTGTGGGTGGCGATGTCGGTGGGATGCAGGTCGGCTTCGGCCATGGCGGCCGTGGCCGCGAAGAGCGTGTCGGGGCCATCGGTGGCCGGGATGCGCACCTGGCCTCGCTGTTCGTCGATGGCGATCTCGCCCTCGGCGATCGATGCCAGGACGTCGCGATACCGGTGGAGGTCCGTCGCGGGTGCCTCGACCACGATGATCGAGCCGCCCAGCGTGGACTTCAGTTCGCTCGCGGTGCCCTCGCTGATGATGGCGCCCTTGTCGATCACGCCGATCCGGTCGGCCAACTGGTCGGCCTCCTCGAGGTACTGGGTGGTCAGCAGCACGGTGGTGCCGGCCTCGACCAGGTCGTTGACCAGTTCCCACACGCCCAGTCGGCTGCGAGGGTCGATGCCGGTGGTGGGTTCGTCCAGGAACATGACCTCGGGCCGACCCACCAGCGAGGCAGCCAGGTCGAGTCGCCGTCGCATGCCACCCGAGTAGGTGCCGACCTGGCGCTCGGCAGCGTCCGTGAGGCCGATGCGTTCGAGGATGTCGGCCGTCCGCGCACGCGACTGCTTGGCGCTCAGGCGGTACAGGCGGCCGATCATCTCGACGTTCTCGCGACCGGTCTGGTACTCGTCGATGGCGGCGAACTGGCCGGCCAGGCCGATCCGGGTGCGGGTGGCGGGTGCCTGCTCGACGACGTCGAAGCCAGCCACGGTGGCGCTGCCCTCGTCGGGCTTGAGCAGGGTGGCCAGGACGCGGATCAGGGTGGTCTTGCCGGCGCCGTTGGGGCCGAGCAGGCCGTAGATCGTGCCGCGCTTGACGTCCAGGTCGACCCGGTCCAGGGCGGTGAGGTCGCCGAAGCGCACCACCACCCCTCGGGCCGACACGATCGCGTCGCCGGTGTGGTTCCTGGAGGTGGAGTCAGACATCGTCATGGCCGTTCGGGGTGGAAGTCGTGGAGGAAGTGGAGGTCGAAGTCGGCGTGGTGGTGGAGGTCGCCGCAGCGGGGGAGGAGGCAGTCTCGGAGGTGGCAGTCGCGGATGGTGCCGCGGTGCGGTCGTGATCGCTGCGAGGGTTGCGTGGACTCGGCTCCCCCGCGGTCGCGGGGGCCTGGGCAGCCAGCAGGACGTCGGTGTCGAGGCTGGCGTCGAGGAGGGCGAACACGTCGTGGAGGTGGACGTCGATGGATTTGTCGCCGCCCCCCTGGACCCAGCGCTGCATCGCGGTGCGGATGCCGGCCGCCGTCATGGCGCCGAGGATGACCACGCCGGTTTCGTTGGGGGCACGGTCTTCGCGTGTCGCGATCGCCTCTGTGAATCGTTGCTCGATGGCGTGCAGCGCGGTGCGCCATCGAGCCACCAACCCGGGTTCGCGGTGCAGCATGCGGTGGTGGGCCGCGACGTTGTCGACCGAGGTGGTGTGGCGCATCATGTGCGAGGCCACCATCTCGCCCAGGTCGACGACCAGGTTGCCGCGTGGGGCCGCCGGCCTCGAACACGGCAAGGTCGGCGTCGGCCGGTGGAACCGGCATGGATGCGGTGACCGCGTCCTCCTTGCTCGGGTAGTAGTTGAAGAAGGTGCGGGTCGACACGCCGACACGTTCACAGATGGCCTCGACGGTCACGTCGTCGAGGCCGCGGGTCCCGACCAGGTCGACGGCCGTCTCGTGCAGGGCCCTGGCAGTGGCCTGCTTCTTGCGTTCGCGCAGCCCGATGGTCTGGTCGACGCGGACGTCGTGCGACCCCGATGCACCATCGGAATGGCCCGCCGCCCGAATGCTCGGAGCGGGGAGAGTCGGATCGAGACGAAATTTGCATGGCGCGCAGTTTTGCACACCGTGCACCATTTGTGCAAATCGAACCCGGCGGGGGACCCGGACGTGCGGCTCGGGGTTCGGCGGGTCGTGGCGTGCCGTGGGGGTGGCTGGTTTCCTGCGCCGGGGAGGTGTTCGCCATGGCGTTCGAGGACCTGGTCGGGGCCGGGGTGGGCTGAGGCATTGGCACCCGTGCGCGCCGACATCGACGCCATGGGGGAGTGGTTGCGCGCCGAGGGCCGTGCGGGTCGCCCCTTCCTCCCCGCCGGGGACCGCGTGTTCGCCGCGCTCGCGATGCCACTGGACGACGTGCGGGTGCTGATCGTCGGCCAGGATCCCTACCCGACGCCCGGTCACCCGATCGGGCTGTGCTTCGCGGCCGCGCCTGACGTGCGACCGCTGCCGAAGTCACTCGCGAACATCTTCACCGAGTACTGCGACGACCTCGACCTGCCGATGCCCGCAAACGGTGACCTGACGCCGTGGGTCGACCAGGGCGTGTGCCTGCTCAACCGCGTCCTGACCGTCCGACCGGGGGCACCGGCGAGTCATCGTGGCAAGGGCTGGGAGCAGGTGACCGACGGCGTCATCGATGCGCTGGTCGCACGGGGCCAGCCCCTGGTCGCCCTGCTGTGGGGGCGCGATGCCCGCAACCTCGCAGCCCGACTGGGGTCGACGCCCCGCATCGAGTCCGTCCATCCGTCGCCGCTGTCGGCTCACCGGGGGTTCTTCGGGTCGCGTCCGTTCAGTCGTGCCAACGAGGCGCTGATCGCCCAGGGCGCCGACCCCGTGGACTGGACCCTGCCGACGTGATGGCCGCGTTCGGTTGCGAGCGCCGAGGCGGATTCATTGGGGACTGTCGGTCGGGTGTCGCACACCATCTGGGTCCTCGTTCTGGGGCCTCGTTCTGGGTCCTCGCTCGACCTTGGCGAGGATGGCCCGCGGTGGCCTTCTGTTTCGCATTGTGTGTCGACATTGGGGCTTGCAAAACATTGAAACATCATGTAAAGTTCGAACACATGTTCTCTACGCACGGAGTGCACGCACGATGACCGTTCTCGCGACCACATTGCCACCCGGGCGCTCCGGGCTGCAGTCATTGGCGGTGTCAGTGGAAACGGATGTTCGCGATGCGCTGCTCCCCGTCCACGACGACCACGGCAATCTCGTCGGGCTGGCGGTGACACCACACCAAGTCGGCGGGTCCGGACTTCAGCCGACCGCGCTTGTCGCGCCGACCGACGACAACCAGGCGCTGCGCGACGCACTCGCCCTGGTTCGGGATGTCCTTCGGGCAGGCAGATCGGGCGGCGCCAACCAAGGCGACGGCGACGCCACAGGCGACACCAACCTTCCGGCGGCGACGCTGCGGGAGCGAGTGGACCTGCTCGAGCGACTCGGGGGCGCCACCGCGGCAGGGCTGGCATCCACCCTGGCCACGATGCGCCGCAGTGGTGCGATCGAGGCCGACGGTGCCCCCTCCACATCCGCATGGCTCACGGCTCACACCGGCCGGTCGCGACGGGATGCTTCGCGGGCCGCGCGACTGGCCGACAACCTCGACGAGATGCCCGCCACGGCGGCGGCGCTGGCCAGTGGCGAGCTGACTGCGGAGTCCGCCGACGCGATGGTCCAGGCCGCCCGCGACGGACGTCTGGGCGGTCCTGCACAGGTCGAACACGACCTGCTGGATCTGGCCACCTCCGGTGGGCCGGAACAGCTGCGGTCGGGCATCCGACAACGCCAACAGGCCGCCGACGGCGCCGCCATGCTGCGCGACGAGCGACGCCAGCGCAGCGCCCGGGCATTCCACCTGACGCGGCTGGACTCCGGCATGTGGGATGTCCGCGGTGCCCTGCCCGACGAGGTCGGCCAGCAGTTCGCCACCGCACTCGATGCCTTCGACCACCCGGAACCCACCGGCACGCCACTGCTGGAGCGCCGTCGCCCGGAGCAGCGACGAACCGACGCGCTCGCCGCCCTCCTCGGTGTCGCCATGGATCGCGGATTCGCGCCCGGTACCGGGGGCATCGTCCGTCCCCACATCTCCGTGATCGTCCCCGCCGCCACCGTCACCGCGGACCTGGCGGCGAGCGGGCGCGGCCCGACGATGGGCGTGGCGATGGGCTTGGCGAGGGCCACAGCGAGGGCCACGACTCGGCGCGCCTGAGACCAGGCCGTGGGGATCGATGACCCCGCCTGGACGGCGCTGCCGGCCGGTGAGCTCGAACGCGGTGGGAAACTGTCACCCCAGGCCGTGCGGCGCATCTGCTGCGATGCCGACGTCACGCGAATCATCATGACGCCGACATCCCAGGTCCTCGACGTCGGGCGCACCACCAGGGTGTGGTCCCAGCCCCAGCGACGTGCCGTCAATGCTCGCGATCGACATTGCCGCGGCCCCAGTTGTGACCGACCCATCGGATGGACCCAGATCCATCACATCAGGTGGTGGGAACGAGATCGCGGCCCCACCGACCTCGACAACGGCATCGCGCTGTGCACCCACTGCCATCACCTCGTCCACGACCGTGGCTGGACGGTGCAACTGGATCCTGCGACGGCTGCTGCCACCTGGACCTCACCCCTCGGCGTGGTCACGGTCACACGTCGACCTCGCAGCGAGGTCTGACCAGTGGCGACCACCCAGGAGATGACCCGCACGCTCGCACGCCCGCACGCCCGCACGCCCGCGCGCTCCGGTGCGTGCAGGCCTCCCTCGGCCCGCGGCTTCGAGCCTGCGTGCCTCCGCCTGCCTCGGCGAGCCATGAGCCTGCGTGCCCCCGCGTGCTCGAGCGTCCGCTACTCCGCGTGCCTCGGAGTGCCTCGAAGGCGTCTGGTTCCGTGTCCGTACGTGTCGTCGCGCGTGCATGCTTCCGCGTGCGTTGGCTCGCGCGAGCGTGCCTCCGCGTGGGTTGGCGTCTTCGTGCGAGCGTGCCTCCGCGTGCTTCGGGCGCCGTTGCTCGTGGTCGCGGAGGTCGTCGGTTGGCGGTGCAGACCGTGGCCCCAGTACGGTCACTGGCCGTTGGGGCAGGTGCCGCGGTCGCTGCTAGCATCGTGCCCCGCGGGTCGCGTGTCAGCACCGCAGGGTCGAGGCAGGCAGCGACCTCGCGTGCCGCCACCGACCCATCGTGGCGCGCCACGCCCCGAGGCACCCCCGGCACCACGCAGGACCGGCTCCCGGTCCGGCGCCAGGGGAGCTGGCACCCACGCGACCAGACGAGCACGAGTACGGCCGACGGACGAGGAGTGGCGGTGAGCTACAACGCCCAGTGGGGCATGTTCGGGATCCTGGTGCTGTTCGGGATCGCGTTGTACGCCATCATCATGGTGGTCAACCGCGCCATGCGGGTCAGCGCCCCCCACCCTGCCAAGCTGACGACCTACGAGTGTGGGGTCGACGCCGAGGGCGTGGGCTGGTCACAGATGAACATTCGCTACTACGTGTTCGCCTTCCTGTTCGTGATCTTCGACGTCGAGGCCATCTTCCTGTTCCCGTGGGCCACCATCCTCGGCACGCTCGACCCCGCCGGGCCGCTCACCCCCTCGTTCGTGCTCATCGAGATGTTCATCTTCATCGGCATCCTGGTGCTGGGCCTTGTCTACGCCTGGCGGAAGAAGGTCCTCGTATGGGAGTGATGGAATCCGTCGAGCTCCCCAAGCCGCTCAAGTTCGTCTTCAACTGGGGTCGCAAGTACTCCCTGTGGGCGTTCAACTTCGGCCTGGCCTGCTGTGCCATCGAGTTCATCGCCGCGTCGACCTCGCGCCACGACTTCATCCGCCTGGGTGTCATCCCGTTCGCACACGGACCGCGCCAGGCTGACCTGCTGATGGTGTCGGGCACGTTGACCGACAAGATGGCGCCGGCCATCAAGCGTCTCTACGACGAGATGCCCGAGCCCAAGTACGTCGTCTCCTTCGGATCCTGCGCCAACTGCGGCGGGCCGTACTGGGACAGCTACTCGGTCACCAAGGGCGTGGACCAGATCATCCCCGTCGACGTCTACGTCCCCGGCTGCCCGCCGCGGCCGGAGGCGCTGCTGGACGGCATCATCGCACTGCAGGACCGCATCCAGAACGAGTCGCTCAAGGAGCGGATGGCCGAACGCAAGCCGCTCGTCATCCGCACCGACGGGACCGTCACGGAACTGGAACCCGGACAGGACCCGGCCGAGGTCGCCGCCGGCGGACTGGACACGCGGGACGTGCCGGCCGGAGCCGCATCATGACCTGGCCGGTCCTGACTCGTGCCAGCGAAGCGCTGACCGACGACGAGACGATTGCGCTGCTGCGTGATCGCATCGGCGATGGCGTCATCGACGTCGTCACGGAGTTCGGCGATCTCACCTGGTGGTCAGCCCCACGGCATGGCACGCCTCGGTGTTGGCCTGCCGCGACGAGCAGTTGCTGACCTTCGACATGTTCGACTGCCTGTTCGGGGTCGACGCTGCCGAGGCCGGCATGGACGTCGTCGCCATCCTGTACTCCACCTCCAAGGGGCGTCGCATCATGCTGCGCACGACCTGCGAGGGTGGCCGGGAGGCACCGCGGTTGGGCACCGTCACGGACGTGTACCCGGGTGCCAACTGGATGGAGCGCGAGGCCTTCGACATGTTCGGCATCGAGTTCGACGACCATCCGGGCCTGTTGCCGCGGATCCTGTGTGTCGAGAACTTCGAGGGGTGGCCACTGCGCAAGGACTTCGCGCTCGCCTCCCGCGTGGCCAAGCCGTGGCCGGGCGTCTCGGAGCCGGTCGAGACCGACGAGGACGGCAACGTCATCATTCACGAGCCTGCGATCGGCGAGGCGGCGGGACCGTCGGGGCTCGACGAGATCATCGCCAAGCAGGCGCGCGAGGCCAATGCCGACCCCGAGGCGATCGAGGCGGGCGACGGCGCGGACGGCGGGTCGGATGCCGCCAAGGCGGAGCCGGCGCGCGAGGAAGTCGAGCTCGACCAGGACGTCTACGACGAACTGATCGCGGCCGGCAAGTCCGAGCGGATCGCCCGCTCGAAGGCCAAGGCCGCCTTCATCAAGGCCCAGCGCAAGGCCGAACGTGAGGCGGCGGCCCAGGAACCCGCACAGGAATCGGCCCAGGCGCCAGCCGAGGATGCCGACGCGGCCGCAGAGGCGAAGGCCACCGCCGAGGCAACCCGCACGAAGCAGGCCGAGGCGCGAGCTGCCAAGGCCTCCGAGGCTGCCCAGGCCACGGATGGCGATGCGACTGCCGACGCTCCCGGGATTCCGGAAGGCACCACCATGCCGCGCCCGGACGCCGACGAGCCGGAGGAGTCGTCGTGACCGATCTCGCATCGTCAGAGAAGGTCATGCCCGGCAATGCCCCGGGCGAGGACGTCGTGTTCGAGGTCATGGGCGACCCCGACTTCGACACCGCCGAGATGTCGCTGTCGATCGGCCCGGCCCATCCCGCCACCCACGGCGTGTTGCGCGTCGTGCTGGACATGGACGGCGAACGCATCCGCGATGCGCGGCCGGTCATCGGCTACATGCACCGCGGGTTCGAGAAGCTGGCCGAATACCGCGACTTCGCCCAGATCATGGCGCTGACCAACCGCCACGACTGGCTGTCGGGCTTCGGCAACGAGCTCGGTGTGGCCCTGGCCGCCGAGAAGATGATGGAGATGGAGGTTCCGGAGCGCGCCCAGTGGATTCGCATGCTGATCGCCGAGTGGAACCGCATCCTCAACCACCTGATGTTCGTCGGCTCCTACGCGCTGGAGCTTGGCGGCATCACGCCGATGTTCTATGCCTTCCGAGAGCGCGAGGACATCCAGTTCCTGCTGGAGTCCGCCACCGGCGGGCGCCTGCACTTCACCTACAACCAGCCGGGCGGCGTCAAGATCGACCTGCCGCACGGGTTCATGAAGACGTCGGTGGAGTTGTCGTCGACCGTGCGCTCCCGCCTGCCCGACTACGTCGACCTGGTGCTGGGCAACGAGATCTTCCAGGGTCGCACCAAGGGCATCGGCGCCCTGCCGCCCGAGGTCGCACTGGCCTACGGCGTCACCGGCCCGACCCTGCAGGCCACAGGGGTGCCCGAGGACTCGCGTGTCACCGAGCCCTACCTCAAGTACGGCGAGATCGACGTTCGGGTCCCGACCGGGGACAACGGTGACAGCTTCGACCGCTTCGCCGTCCTGCTCGGGCGCATCGAGGCGTCGCTGGACATCATCGACCAGATCCACGACCACATGCCGGCCGGCCCCGTGAACTCGAAGCTGCCCAAGATCGTCAAGGCACCCGAGGGCTTCGCCTACGTCCGCACGGAGAACCCACTCGGCCAGTTGGGCTACTTCCTCCAGTCGGACGGTTCCAAGAACCCGTGGCGGTTCAAGATGCGCACGCCGTCGTTCTCCAACGTCCAGACCCTGCCCTATCTGCTGCGTGGCCAACTGATGCCCGACGCCGTGGCCATCCTCGGCTCGGTGTTCTTCGTCGTGGGAGACGTCGATCGATGACCGCCATCCTCCTCGCCCCCCTGGCCCAGCAGGCCTCGCTGCTCGACGTGGACAGCTTCGCGTTGTCGGCGTTGTTCAAGATCGCACTCGTACTGGTCATGTTCATGGTCGTCTCGCTGGTCGGCGGGTACCTCGAGCACAAGGCCATGGGCCACATGCAGGCTCGCACCGGTCCGATGGAGGCTGGGCCCCACGGATCGCTCCAGTTGGTCGCTGACGGGATCAAGTTCATCCAGAAGGAGGACGTGATCCCGCGCAACGCGGACAAGTGGGTGTTCGCGGCCGCTCCTGGTGTGGCGCTGGTGCCCGCGATGCTCGGCTTCTTCGTGCTCCCCCTGGGACCCGGGGTGTGGGCGGCGGACCTCGAACTGGGGTTGTTCTACGCCTTGGCGATCGGGTCGATCGGTGTGCTGGGCGTCCTGATGGGCGGATGGGCGTCGGCCAACAAGTTCTCGCTGATCGGTGGGCTGCGCGCGGCGGCACAGTTGATCGCCTACGAACTGCCGCTGATCCTGGCCGCGGCCGCGGTCGGCATCCAGGCCAGTTCGCTGTCACTGGTCGACATCGTGGACGCCCAGATGACGATGCAGGTGTTCGGCACCCCGATCACCATGTGGTTCGTCATCCCGCAGTTGCTCGGCTTCGTGATCTTCTTCATCGCCGCCATGGCGGAACTGTCCCGGCCCCCCGTTCGACATGCCGATCGCGGACTCCGAGCTCGTGTTCGGCTACATGACCGAGTACACGGGCATCAAGTTCGCGATGTACCTGCTGACCGAGTACGGCGGCATGGTCTTCATGTCCGGGCTGATGGTGGTGCTGTACCTGGGTGGCTGGCAGGTGCTGCCGGGCGTCCCCATGCCCGACGGAACCCTGGGGGCGCTGCTGGGCGTCGCGGTGACCCTGGGCAAGATCATGCTGCTGATCTTCGTCATCGTGTGGGCCCGCGTGGCCTACCCGCGGCTGCGCGAGGACCAGTTGCAGAAGATCTCCTGGCTGGTGCTGATCCCGCTGTCGCTGCTCAACATCGTCGTCGTTGCCCTCGGGAAGGTGTTGCTGTGAGCCACGTGACGACGCCCAAGTCGGCACCGTTCGGTGTCGGGTTGCTCAAGGGTGCGGCGGTGACGCTCAAGCACCTGTTCCGCCCGGCCGTGACCCAGCAGTACCCGCACGAGCGCCCCGACCTCGCACCTCGGACCCGCGGTGTCATCGCCCTGATGGACGAGAACTGCACGGTGTGCATGCTGTGCTCGCGTGCCTGCCCCGACTGGTGCATCTACATCGACTCCCACAAGGAGACGGTGCCACCGGCCAAGGAGGGCGGCCGCGCCCGCACCCGCAACGTGCTCGACCGCTTCGCGATCGACTTCGCACTGTGCATGTACTGCGGCATCTGCGTGGACGTGTGCCCGTTCGACGCCCTGTGGTGGAGCCCCGAGTTCGAGTACGCCGAGTACCACATCGACGGCCTGCTCCACGAGATGGACCGCCTGCGCGAGTGGATGGACACCGTGCCGCCGCCGCCCCCGCTGGATTCGGGTGCGGATGCCCCGGCCGAGGTGGTCGACGCCATCGCGGCGAAGCAGAAGGAACTCGACGCCGCCCGTGACGCCCAGGACGCGAAGCAGGCCGAGGCCGCCGCACCCGCCGGTGACGACACCGGGCGAAGGCTGGCAAGCCTGCCAAGGCCTCCTCGGGCACCTCGCGTCGCCGACGTCCACGTCGAGGGTGCCGGCGAGACGTTGGACCAGGAGGTCTACGACTCGCTGATCGCGGAGGGCAAGTCCGAGCGGATGGCGCGGGCCAAGGCCAAGGCGGCCTGGGTCCGGGCCCAGAAGAAGGCCAAGTTGGCGGAACAGGAGGCCGGGGGTCCGACGCTGCTGCCGATGCCGACGCCGCTGCACCCGCCAAGCCGTCGATGGGCGACATCCACGTCGAGGGTGCCGGCGAGCAGTTGGACCAGGAGGTCTACGACTCGCTGATCGCGGAGGGCAAGTCCGAGCGGATGGCGCGGGCCAAGGCCAAGGCGGCCTGGGTCCGGGCCCAGAAGAAGGCCAAGCTCGCGGAGCAGGAAGCCGCCCAGGGCGACGCCGATGCCGCCACGGACGGAGGTGACGCATGACCGGTCTGGACGTCATCTTCATCCTGCTGGGCCTGCTGACCGCGGGTGCGGCCGTGCTGACGGTCACCTCGCGCAACCTGGTCCACGCCGCCCTGTTCCTGGCCACCACGTTGGCCGGCATCGGGGCGATCTTCCTGGTCCTGCGGGCCGACTTCGTCGCGTTGGTCCAGATCGTGGTCTACGTCGGCGCCATCACCGTGCTGTTCCTGTTCGGGCTGATGCTGACCCGTGCCCCGATCGGTCGTGAGGCGCTGGACTCGCGCAGCCAGCCCATGGCGCTGGCGGTGTCGGCCACGCTGTTCGTCGTCCTGACGACGCTGATCGTGCTGGCATTCGGCGACGTGCCCAGCGCCAGGAGGTGACCGGCGTCCCGATCACCGAACTCGGGCACCGCGATCTTCTCGGAGTGGGTGTTCCCCTTCGAGGTGGTGTCGATGCTGTTGCTGGCCGCCCTGGTGGGTGCCGTCCTGCTGGCACGACGTGACACCGGGGAGTCCGGCGAGGAGGCCGACGTGGAGATCATCCTCGACGCCCTGCCCACGCCCGGTGACGTCGAGGCCGACCGCCGCGACGCCGCGGCCGATCTCGAACACCGAGACCAGGTGACGGCCAGCCCCCAGGCGCCGGGAGGTGGCCAATGACCCTGCTCGGCCCCCTGGTCCTGGCGGCCTTCCTGTTCTGCATCGGCCTGTACGGCGTGATCGCGCGTCGCAACTCGGTGCTCGTGCTGATGAGCGTCGAGTTGATGCTCAACGCCGTCAACATCAACCTGGTCGCATTCCAGAGCCTGCTGCATGGCGATGATGCGGCCGTCACCGGCCAGATCTTTGCCCTCTTCGTGATCGTCGTGGCCGCCGCCGAAGTCGGCATCGGCCTGGCGATCGTGTTCAACATGTTCCGCAATCGCGCATCGATCGACATCGATGATGCCGACCTGATGCGCTGGTAGCGGGACAAGGGAGCAACGACGTGGAAGCCCTGAACTACGCCTGGATGGTCGTGGCGCTGCCGCTGCTGGCCGCAGTGGTGATCGCGATGTTCGGCAGGCTCATGCCGCTCAAGGGGTCCGAGATCGGGATCTCGGCCATCGGCATCGCCTGGCTGATCTCGTTGGTCATCGGGTGGCAGACCTTCGTCAACGGCCCGGTCGAAGCGCTCGAGCAGGTGTTCTGGTCCTCCCCGATGGGTGGGGCGTTCACCATCGAGTTCGGCCAGTACGTCGACGGCCTGACGGCCATGATGCTGGTCCTGGTGACCACCGTGTCCATGCTCGTGCAGCTGTACTCGCGTGAGTACATGCATGGCGAGGACCGCTTCACCTACTTCTTCTCGATGCTGTCGTTGTTCACGTTCTCGATGCTGGTGCTGGTCATCGCGCCCAACACGCTGCAGGCCGTCGTGGGCTGGGAGCTCGTGGGCCTGTGCTCCTACCTCCTCATCGGCTACTACTGGCAGGACAAGTCCAACGCCGATGCCGCGAACAAGGCCTTCCTGACCACGAAGTTCGCCGACATCGGACTGATCGTCGGCGTGGTCGTGCTGTCGGCCGGCGTCGCGCAGCACAGCAACAACGTGTTCTCGATCCCCGAGACCATCGACCTCGCGATGGGTGGGCAACTGTCCGAGCTCACGGTGGTGCTCGGCTGCCTGATGATCTTCCTGGGTGCGATGGGCAAGTCCGGCCAGATGCCCCTGCACGTGTGGCTGCCCGACGCAATGGCCGGCCCCACCCCCGTGTCCGCGCTCATCCACGCGGCCACGATGGTCACCGCCGGCGTCTTCTTCGTCGCCCGGCTGTACCCGGTGTTCATCCAGTACGCAACGGTGATGAACGTCATCGCCGTCGTGGGTGTGATCACGCTCTTCTTCGCCGGATTCCTGGCCCTGGTGCAGGACGACGTCAAGAAGGTGCTGGCCTACTCGACCGTGTCGCAGTTGGGCTACATGATGGCGGCCCTGGGCGTGGGTGGCTACACCGCCGGGATCTTCCACCTGTTCACCCACGGGTTCTTCAAGGCGCTGCTCTTCCTGGGATCCGGTTCGCTGATCCACGCGGTGCACTCCAACAACATGAGCGACATGGGGGGCATGCGCAAGTTCATGCCCGTGACCTTCGTGACGTTCGTGATCGGGTCGCTGGCCCTGGCAGGGTTCCCGCTGACGGCCGGATTCTTCTCCAAGGACGAGATCCTGGTGTCGGCCCAGCTGTGGGGCGAGGCCGGCATGGCGACCGGACCGCTCGTCTACTGGCTGGGCCTGGCCGGCGCCATGGTCACCACCTTCTACATGGGCCGCACGGTCTTCCTGATCTTCTTCGGCGAGCACCGTGGTGCCCATGGCGGCGCACATGCGGTGGAGACCGTCGAGGACATCCGCGAAGAGGCCGAGGTCACCCACACCCTTGACCCCCAGGCCGAGGCCGAGGACATGGCCCAGGCCGCCCACGACGTCAACGCGGGCCACCACGACCCCCACGAGTCCGGCTGGCAGATCCTGACGGCGCTGGTGGCACTGGCCGTGTTCAGCTTCCCGGTGGGCATGATGGGTGGCTTCCTGTGGGACGAGGTCGGTGGCTCGACCGAGCGCAACTTCGAGACGTGGACCGCAACCCACGCCCTGGAGGTGGCCCAGTACCCGTTCCTGCCCGGCTACCACGCTCCCGGTGACGCCGAAGGGGAGCACGGCGAGGAAGGCGGCCACGAGGGCGAGGGCGCCGAGGGTGAGGACGCCGAGGCAGCAGGTGCCGGATCGATCGTGCTGGCCGCCGGCGAGGACTTGTCAGCGCCGTTGGCCGCCGAGAGCGGTGACGAGGAGGGATTCTCCAACCACGTCCTGCACGGCGCGCCCGAGTTCCACCTGGACGTGTTCATCCTGGCCCTTGCCGGGTTCCTGATCGCCACCGGGGGTGCGTGGGTGATCTACGGCCGAGGGCGAGCCCGAACGCGACCCCACCCTGCACATGGGCGGGTTCACGACCGCGCTCGTCAACAAGTACTGGTTCGACGACATCGGCTACAACTTCATCGTCGTGCCGATCCGCGACCGGCTTGCGCCGGCGGTGTCATGGTCGAGCAACGTCCTCATCGACGGCGTGGTCAAGTCCGTCGGTGGCGGCGTCAAACGGCTGGCCAACGTGACCTACTTCACCGTCGACCAGAAGATCATCGATGGCGGCATCAATGGCGCCGCGTTCTCGGCGGCGTGGTGGTCCACCAGGCTCAAGCGACTCCAGTCCGGCGACGTCCAGCGCTACGCCGGTGCCATGATGGCCGGCGTCATCGTCTTGGTCATTGCGTTCGCGGTCGCACGATGAGCACGACTTGGCCACCACAGACCCTCCGGACGCCCACCCGCGTCGGGGTGGCACGTCATTGCGTTCGCGGTCGCACGATGAGCACGACGTCCACCCTTTCGACCCCACCAGTCCGTGACACCGATGCGTGTCACGACCCTGCGCGACATGGCGCAGACCATGTGAGGAGCAACCGATGCTGAACGACCAGGGCTGGCTCCTGAGCCTCGCACTGTTCATGCCCCTGATCGGGGCGGCGGCAGTGACCGTCCTGCCTGCGGATCGAGAGGGGCTCGCCAAGCAAGCAGGCGTGTTCTTCACCGGCGTGACCTTCGTCCTCGCCGTCGTCGTCGCCTTCGGCTTCGACTATTCGCGCAGTGGCGAGTTGCAGTACCAGACGACGGTGAACTGGATCGATGCGATCGGTGCCCGGTACCACCTCGGCATCGACGGCATCTCGCTGCCGTTGTTCGTCCTGACCGGGCTGCTCACCTTCCTGTGTGCCATCTACACGACCAAGATCATTCCGTCCCCCGGCAAGCCACGCGCGTTCCTGGCATTGATGATGCTGTTGCAGACCGGGATGGCCGGCACCTTCGTGTCCTTCGACCTGGTGCTGTTCTTCGTGTTCTGGGAGCTCGTGCTGGTCCCGATGTACTTCATGATCGGGATGTGGGGTGGTCCGCGACGCGAGTATGCCAGCATCAAGTTCTTCCTCTACACCCTGTTCGGGTCCGTGTTCATGCTGGTGGCGTTCCTGTCGATCTACTTCGCCGCGGGTGACGCCGGCATCGCCAACCCCTGGGACATCATCGAACTGTCCGAGGCCGCGGGGCTGGGCACCGCCACCTTCCAGACCTTCGCCTTCCTGGGCATCTTCCTGGGTTTCGCGATCAAGGTGCCGATGTGGCCCTTCCACACGTGGCTGCCCGACGCCCACACCGAGGCGCCGACCATCGGCTCCGTCCTGTTGGCCGGGGTCCTGCTGAAGATGGGCACCTACGGCTTCATCCGCATCGCCCTGCCGATCCTGCCCGACGGCGCCATGCGCTTCGCGCCACTCATCGGCGTGCTGGGCGTGATCGGGATCGTCTACGGCTCCCTGGCCTGCCTGGCCCAGACCGACGTGAAACGCCTGATCGCGTTCTCCTCGGTCGGCCACATGGGTTTCGTCATGTTGGGCATCTCGGCCATGAACGAGGTCGGCATCCAGGCCGCGCTGTACGGCAACATCGCCCACGGCGTGGTCACCGGCGCCCTGTTCTTCCTCGCCGGCTCGCTGCACGAGCGCTACCACACCCGCGAGATCGCCGAGATCGGCGGCGGCATGCTCACCAAGATGCCGCGCTACGGCGCGCTGCTGGTGTACGTCTCGATGGCGTCGCTCGGCCTGCCCGGGCTGGCCGGCTTCTGGGGTGAGTTCACCGCGCTGTGGGCTGCTCGCTCGCCGGCCGACGCCCTGGTGGCCAACGGCTACTCGGGCCTGTACCTCGGACTGGTGATCTTCGGCGCCATCGGCACGGTGCTCACCGCCGGCTACTTCCTGTGGCTCATCCAGCGGGTCGGACTGGGCACGCCGTCGGCTCGTTGGGCCGACGAACCGCTCGCCGACGTGATGCCGGTCGAGTGGGTCGCGTGGTCGCCGCTGATGGTCATCATCCTCATCATGGGGGTCTTCCCCGCCGTCATCTTCGGTGTCCAGCAGCAGGCCGTCACCAGGCTGCTGTCGTTCATCACTGGCTGACGTCAGCCCCGACCCCTCCAAGGACCAAACGCCATGGCCATCGACTTCGGCGCGATCGCACCGGAACTGGTGCTGACAGCCACCGCCATCGTGGTGCTGCTCGTCGACCTCGTCCTGAAGGGCGACGCGAAGCAGTTGGTGAACCCGATCGCGGCCATCGGGGCCGTCGTGGCGCTGGGCTTCACGATTTCGCTGTGGGGACAGGAGCGCACCACGTTCGGCGACACGTTCGTGGTGAGCCAGTACACCACCGTGTTCAAGATCATCTTCCTGGTGTCGTTGCTGGCCATCCTGGGCGTGTCGTGGCGCTACTTCGCCGAGGGTCGCTACTTCCAGGGGGAGTACTACTTCCTGTTGCTGACGGCGTTCCTCGGGATGCTGATCATGCCGTCGGCGCGCGACCTGCTGCTGCTGTTCGTGGCGCTCGAGACCGTGTCGCTGCCCGGGTTCGCCATGGCCGGGTTGCGCAAGCGATCGCTGTACTCGTCCGAGGCCGCCATCAAGTTCTTCCTGATCGGCGTGATCTCGGTCGCGTTGATGCTGTTCGGCATCTCGATGATGTACGGGTTCACCGGCACGACCTCGTTGTCGGGCATCGCCCAGTCGCTGGGCCAGTGGGGTGACTCGCCCCCGGCCCTGCTGCTGGCCAGCCTGCTGCTGGTGATCGTGGGCTTCGGGTTCAAGATCTCGGCCGTGCCGTTCCACTTCTGGGCCCCGGACACCTATGCCGGGTCCCCGATGCCGGTGGCCGCGATGCTCGCGGTCGCGTCCAAGGCTGCCGGGTTCGCGGGACTGGTGTCGGTGACCTTCATCGCCTTCGAGCCCTACGCCTCGGTGTGGGCGCCCGCGCTGGGCGTGCTGGCCATCCTGACCATGACGCTGGGCAACCTGGTCGCCCTGCAGCAACGCGACATGATTCGCCTGCTGGCATGGTCGTCGGTGGCTCAGGCGGGGTACATGCTGATCCCGTTCGGTCTGGCCGTCAGTGGTGACGCGGCGGTCAACATGGCGGCCGTGCAGGCAATGCTCTTCTACATCGCTGCCTACGCCATCCCCAACATCGGCGCCTTCGGGGTCGTGATCGCGGTGAACCGCAAGACCGGCTACCGCTCGATCGAGGACTTCGCCGGGCTCGGCGTTCGCCACCCGTTCATGGCCGTCGCCATGAGCATCTTCCTGCTGTCGCTCGGTGGGGCACCGCCGACCGTCGGGTTGTGGGCCAAGTTCGCGATCATCCAGGCCGGTGCCCAGTCCGGCACCACCATCGCGTGGGTGCTGTTGGGCTTCCTGATCGTCAACTCCGTCATCGCCTTCTTCTACTACCTGCGCGTCGTGTGGGTCATGTGGATGCGCGAGCCGCGTGACAGCATCGCACCGGTGAGACCGGGCCTGAACCTGTCCGTCGTGACGGCCGCGCTGGTGCTGGGCACCGTGCTGCTGTTCGTGCTGCCGGGCCTGATCTCGGATGCCACGTCGATCACGGACCTGCTCGCCGGAGGCTGACTCCGGCGGGGACACCGCAACAAAGTTGTTGACGAAACAGATCCCGTCCATCTAGGGTCGTCGGTCCGATGTCCCCCCCCGATGATGGAAGGTCTCCTTCATGGACAGCGCAATCCACCGACGAATGTCGTCCCGAACAGTTCGCCTGGCCGCCGCACTGATCGGCGTCATGGCCCTCATGCTCACCAGCCTGGCCGGTCCATCCGCCGCACAGAGCAACGAGCCCCTGGCCCCCGGAGAGGTTGCCAGTTCCAGCAACTTCGAACTCGTGGCCAACATCCCCAGGCAGGGTGTCAACGACGGCACATTCCACAGCGACATCGCCTTCTGGGGCGACATCGCCATCCAGGGCACCTACGGCGGCCTGAACTTCTACGACATCAAGCAGCCGCAGAAGCCCAGCCTGATCAGCCAGTTCGCCTGCCCCGGTGGCCAGGGCGACCCGACGGTCAGCCCGGACGGTTCGCTGGCGTTCATGTCGGTCGACTCTGCTCGCACAGACCCGAGCTGCGAGAGCTCGGGCACATCGACGGCCAACCCCGACGGTTGGGAGGGCATCCGGATCGTCGACATCAGCGACATCAACAACCCCGAGCAGGTCGCGACGGTGCGCACCGACTGCGGCTCCCACACCCACACCCTGCTGCCCGACGACGCGGGTGAGGTGGTCTACCTGTACATCTCGTCGTACGGCCCCAGGTCGACCTTCCCGAACTGCCAGCCGCCGCACGACTCGATCTCGATCGTCGAGGTCCCCCTGGCCGATCCGACGTCTGCGTCCGTCGTCGACAAGGTGAACCTGTTCCCCGACGGTGGCGCGGCCCGCACTGCTGGGTGCCACGACATCACCGTCTATCCGGAGCTGGACCTGGCCGCTGGCGCGTGCATGGGTCAGGGTGTCCTGATGGACATCTCGGACCCGGTCAACCCGTACGTGATCGAGAGCGTCGACGGACGCCAACTTCGCCTTCTGGCACTCCGCGACCTTCAACAACGACGCCAGCCGCGTGATCTTCACCGATGAACTCGGTGGTGGTGGCGGCGCGACCTGCAACGAGGCTGTCGGGCCGGAGCGTGGCGCCAACGCCATCTTCGACATCGTCGGCGAAGGTGACGACCGCGAACTCGTGTTCCGCAGCTACTACAAGATCCCGCGCCACCAGACCGACGCCGAGAACTGCGTGGCACACAACGGCTCGATCATCCCGGCCAAGGGTCGTGACCTGTTCGTGCAGTCCTGGTACCAGGGTGGCGTGTCGGTGTCGGACTTCACCGATCCTGACAACCCGGTCGAGATCGCCTACTTCGACCGCGGACCTCTCGACCCGCCCGGGCCTGGGTGGCTCGTGGTCGGCGTACTGGTACAACGGGTACGTGTTCTCCAGCGACATCACGATGGGGCTGGACGTGCTCAAGCTCACCGGTACGAATGGCATTCCCAGCGCGAATGCCGTCAAGCAGGACTACTTCAACGCCCAGACCCAGTACCGGCTGGACGTGGTGCATGTCGACAGCGGGCTCCGGCGACGTCGGTCTGCCGAGCCCTGATCGACCCGGGATCCACACCCCCACAACGGGGTGTGGATCCGGGCCGTCACCACCCGAGTACCGACGAAGGGACGACATCGTGAATTCCAGAAAGATCACCAGGAACGCCGTCGCGCTCGGCCATCGCCGCAGTCGTGACCGTGGCGGCCGTTGCCGTGGCCGGTCCGCCACCCGGCAAGGGCAAGAAGCCGAAGCCACCCCCACCGCCACCCCCCACCGAGGAGCCGGAGCCGACCGGACTCGGAAGCCAACCGGCGGACATCGAGTTCGTCAGCATGATGATCCCGCACCACTTCCAGGCAACGGTCATGGGGCAACTGGCTCCCAGCCGTGCCGGTACGAGGACGTCCGTGGCGCTCGCCGAGCGGATCGACGATCGAGCAGACGGTCGAGATCGGCATGATGCAGAACTGGCAGACCTGGAACGGCGTCGCCGTGACGGATGCCCGAGGCCGCCTACGAGATGATGCTCGGCATGCCGATGATGGTCGAGCAGATGGGCATGGCGCACCCCGGCGGAGCTGGACGCGCTGGAGGCAGCCTCGGGTGCGGCGTTCGACCGCTGTACCTCGAATTGATGATCGACACACCACGAGGGTGCGCTCCGCATGCTCGACAACGTCCTCGACCAACGGCACCGACACGACGCTGGAGTTCTGGGCAACCGACATGTTGACGGCCCAGACCGCGCAGGTCGAGCTGATGCAGGCAATGCTGGCGGACTCGGCCGTCGTAGTCACTCGCACCAGCGCGCGCCTTCGGGGCGCCGGCTACATCCCTGACAGGGCCGCCCGATTCGGGGCGGCCCTGCAGCCTTGCGTGGGTGACGGACGGGGCTCCGACTGGTCGGTCGGTGGTCGATCGTTCATGCTGAGGCGCCGTGTGGGGACCGGGCTGGTGCCCCCGCGTGACTGTGATGGTGCGCATTGCGACGACCGTCCTGCCGGCGGGTGGCGACCGTGCTGGTGCGCATGGCGGTGACCGCGCTGGTGCGCATGGCCGTGACCGTGTTGGTGCGGCATCGCGGCGACCGTCCGGTGACGACATAGAATTGAGGTTCGCCCGGACCGAGGTCGACGCATGTGGAAGTCACTCAAGACGGTGGGGCTGCTGGCCGCGATGTCGGCGTTGCTCCTCCTGATCGGGCAGCAACTGGGTGGCACGACCGGCATGATCATCATGCTCGGCATCGCCGCAGTCATGAACTTCGCGTCCTGGTTCTACTCGGACAAGATGGCCGTCAAGATGGCGCGCGCCCAGCAGGTGGACCAGGCCAGCGCCCCGGCCCTGCATGCCACGGTCGCCTCGCTGGCCGATCGTGCCGGTCAGCCCATGCCGCGGTTGTACGTGTCACCGTCGCCACAGCTCAACGCCTTCGCGTCCGGTCGCAACCCCAACCACGCCGTCGTCTGCGTCAACCAGGGACTCCTGCAGGCGCTGTCGCCCGAGGAGCTCGAGGGCGTGCTGGGCCACGAACTGCAGCACGTGTACAACCGTGACATCCTCATCGGATCGGTTGCGGCGATGATTGCGACTGCGATCACCTTCATCTCCCGCATGGGATTCTGGTTCGGTGGCGGCGACCGCCAGAACTCCAACCCCATCGGTGCGCTCGCCACGTTGATCCTGGCGCCCCTGGCCGCGATGCTGATCCAGGCCGCCGTGACCCGGTCACGCGAGGAGTTGGCCGACCACACCGGCGCCGAGTTGACCGGCAACCCGCTGGGCCTTGCCAGGGCGCTGGCGAAACTGGAGCGCGGCAACAACGACCCCAACCGGTTGCGAGCCGGTGGGACGCCGATGGAGACCAACCCGAGCATGGGGCACCTGTTCATCGCGGCGCCCTTCGGCGGTCGCCTCAATCCCACCAAGCTGTTCTCGACCCACCCGCCCATCCCGGACCGCATCCGTGCGCTCGAGGCGCAGGCGCGGCAGATGGGCCAACTCGGACCCAACGAGTCGATCTTCGACCACCTGTAGGCGTGGCGGCTGGTGCCGGTTGCGCCCGCGAGCACCACCCCTGCGGCGCCGCGCCCCGGCGATCGTCGCCCGGCAGACTGGAGGCAGTGCCATGGCAGTGACGATCGAGATCCGTCGGCACACGGACAATGACGGTGACGCGCTCACCAGCGGCGGCCTTGCGGCTGCGGTGGCCCTGGGGCGGCAGGCGTCCGGCACGGCGTTCGCAGTGGTGGTCTCGACCGGTGCGCAACGGGCGACCCAGACCGCGGCGAACATCCTGGCGGGTGGTGGCCTGGAGGTGCCGGGCGGCGTCGTGGTCGAGCCCGGTCTGCGGTCCGATGACGAGGACCGGTGGCGCGCGGCCTACCGATCCGCAGGTTCGGGGGCACTGGAGGCGCTGCGGGATGCCGATCCAGCGTTCGTGGATGCGCAGGTCCGTGTGCTCGGGGCGGCACTTGGCAGGGTCGCGGCCATGCTCGAGGAGGGGCAGCGGGCGCTGGTGATCGGTCACAGCCCGACCAACGAGGCTGCCGTCCTGGGCCTGACCGGTGCGACGATCGCCCCGCTCGGGAAGGGGTGTGGCGCCGTCCTGGTGGGTGGCGAGGGGTCGTGGGACGTCTCGACGGTCGCGGCCGCAGCCAGCTAACGCCGACCTCGTCAGATCCGGTTGTCCGTGGGGGTGCCGGGAGTTGCGGTGGCCTCAGTTCCGCGGTGGCTTCCGCGCCGACGTCCGCGGCAGCGGTCGTCCGTGTGCCGTGCCGGTGTCCGTGGCTGCGGTGTCCGTGGCTGCGGCGTCCGTCGGCCCTGCGGCTTCCGCGGCAGCGGCGGCGCCTTCGGCCTCGGTCTCGCGGCGCAACCATGCACTGATCCAGGCGATCACGATCATGAACAGCACCAGACCGATCAGTGTCAGCCACCAGCCACCACGTTCGTACGCCGTGCCCAGGGCGTAGCCGACCCCGACGGTCATCGCGTAGCCGACGACGGCCCCGGCGAAGTCCGCCGCCAGGTAGCGGCGGGCGTCCACCTCGGAGGTGCCAGCCGCTGCCGCCATGATCGTGGGGGGCAACGCGCCGACGCGACCCAGGAATGCCAACATCGGGCCGCGACGAGCCAACAGCCGCCGGAACTGCGCGAACACCTCCGGTGGCACGATCCGGTTGAGCCAGGCGGCACCCTTGCCCTCGGTGAGTTCCTCCTTGTAGGCGCGACCCAGGAAGAAGAACACCCACACGCCGCCCACCATCAGGGGCAGGAAGGCCAGGAACGTCAGCCAGAGGTTGGGCTCCCCCTGCGTGCGGGCCAGCCCACCTGCGGCCAACTGGATCTCCCTGCCGGGTCGCAACAGCATCAACAGTGGCACGTTGTCGGGAAGCAGCACGGCGATCAGCGGCAGCGCGGCGATCGGGATGACGTAGCGGGCGATGGCCAGCCCCAGCAGGACCTGGCGCCACCGGTGCAGGAGGTCGGGCGATCGGCGTCCGTGTCGCCCTCGGGGCCGGTCACGGCGACGCCGTCGACGCCGACTTCCGGGGCGGAGGGGGTCGCAGTCTCAGCCTCAACCTGAACCTCAGACCTAGCCCCGGCATCGCCGTCGGGTGGCGCGGCTGGCGCGGCTGGCCGGCGTCGGCCTCTGGCCAGTCGATGGAGCCGGGCTCGCTGCCGATCTCGGGCACGTCGCCGGACTGCGGTGGAAGGTCGTTGCGGGTGGGCATGGCCGGGCGGTCCTGTCGCGACGAATGACCTGCCGAGACTGGCGGTCGGGGCCGCCGATGCGGCAACGGCCGACCCCAACGGTACTTGGTGGCCGTACGAGCGTGAGCGTCGCGTGCCATCGTCCCTATGATCGCGGCATGTCGACTTCACATGCAGGATCCCTGTACCTCGCCTCGGTCCAACCACAGTCCGGTCGGTCCCTGGTCGCGCTCGGGCTTGATGGAGGTGTTGAGCCGACGCGTGGACCTGCTCGGCTACTTCCGTCCGGTGGTCGCGCATCCCGACGACGACCGCATCGAACTGATGCGCGATCGGTACCAGTTGGGCGATCGCTGCGCCTGGGCGATCACGGACGAGGAGGCCGACCACCTCATGGCCGGGGGCCAGGAGGACGAGGTCTTCAAGCGCGTGATCGCGGCCTACCGCGAACTGGCTGATCGATGCTCCTTCGTGGTGATCGAGGGAACCGACCAGACCGGTGCCCGAGCAGCCCTGGAATTCGAGTTCAACGCGCGATTGGCCGCACACCTGGGGGCGTCGGTGGTGGCAACGGTCAACGGACGGGATCACGGCCCCGGGGAGACTGCCGACATCGTCAGCCTCGCGGCAAACGTGCTCGACCAGGACGGTGCCCGGCTGACGGCCGTGATCGCCAACCGGGTCGCCCCCGACATGATCGACGACTTCACCGCCCAGTTCGCCGACGCCGAACACTTCACCGCGGTCGTCCCCGAGGACCATCGACTGGGCATGCCCAGTCTTGGGGAGGTGATCAGGGCACTGGATGCCAGGCCGATCCATGCGCCGCCGGGCGATGACGAGACCCCCGTCACCACCGTCAAGGTCGCGGCGATGTCGCTTCCCAACCTGCTGGACCGACTGGAGGACGGCGCGCTGGTGGTGGCGCCCGGCGACCGTCCCGCCGTGTTGGTCGGCGTGGTGGCCAGTCGGATGTCGGCGAACTACCCCGATGTCGCCGGGATCCTGCTGTCGGGAGGCTTCGACCCCGCGCCACAGGTGCTGGAACTGCTCAAGGGCATCGGCAACGTGTCGGTCCCCATCCACGCCACCGATCTCGACACCCATGCCACCGTGCAGGCGGTCGACCACGTCCGGCCCGTCATCACGGCGGGCGCAACCCGCAAGATCGCCACGGCCCTCGGTCTGTTCGAACAGCACGTCGACATCGAGGGACTGCTCGAGCACATCAACGTGACGCGCTCCGAGACGATCACGCCGTTGATGTTCGAGTACGACCTGATCGAGCGGGCCCGCAGTGATCGCAGGCGCATCGTCCTGCCGGAAGGCAGCGATCCCCGGATCCTGCGTGCCGCGTCGCTGTTGATGCGCCGCCAGGTGGCCGACCTGGTCGTGCTGGGCAACGAGGAAGAGATCGCCCGGCGTGCGTCCTCCGTCGGCGCCGACCTCTACTGGCGTCGAGGTCGTGGATCCGGCCACCAGCCCGCTGCGCGAACGCTACGCGCAGGCCTACGTCGAGGCGCGCAGTCACAAGGGCATGGTGCTGGACCGCGCCGACGAGGTCATGGGTGACGTCAGCTACTTCGGCACGATGATGGTGCAACTGGGCGATGCCGATGGCATGGTCAGCGGCGCTGCGCACACGACCGCGCACACGATCCGTCCGGCCTTCGAGTTCGTCAAGACCCGTCCGGGCGTGAACAGCGTCAGCAGCGCATTCCTCATGTGCCTGGCCGACCGTGTCCTGGTGTACGCCGACTGCGCCGTCATTCCCAACCCCACGCCCGAACAACTGTCCGACATCGCGACCAGTTCGGCCGCCACCGCGCAACTGTTCGGGATCGAACCGGTCGTGGCGATGCTGTCCTACTCGACGGGTGGATCGGGCTCCGGGGAGGACGTCGATCGTGTGCGTCGGGCAACCGAACTGGCTCGCGCCGCCGCGCCCGACCTGTTGATCGAGGGACCGATCCAGTACGACGCCGCCGTCGACGCGGGTGTCGGCCGCGCCAAACTGCCGGACTCATCGGTTGCCGGTCGGGCCACCGTGTTCATCTTTCCCGACCTCAACACCGGCAACAACACCTACAAGGCGGTGCAACGATCGGCGGGTGCAGTCGCGATCGGGCCGGTGCTGCAAGGGCTGAACAAGCCCGTCAACGACCTGTCGCGGGGGTGCACCGTGGCTGACATCGTCAACACCGTCGCCATCACGGCGATCCAGGCGCAGCAGACGCCGAGCCAGTCATGACCCAGGTACTGGTGCTCAACACCGGTTCGTCGTCGGTCAAGTTCGAGGTCTTCGAGGCCTTCGAGACCGGCCTGCAGTCACGTGCGAGCGGCCTGGTCGAGGGGATCGGCGAGGAGACCGGCGCGGTTGCCGTTGCGCTGGGTCCGGCGCTGGCGACCGACGACGGAGCAGCGCATCGCGATCGCGTCCAGGCCGTGGTCGCCGACGCCCGGGGACCCCGCCGGGTCGACGACCACGCTGCCGCGCTGGCGATCGTGACCGAGGTGCTGGACGCAGCCGGTGTCGTGGCCGACCTGGCCGCGATCGGTCATCGCGTCGTCCATGGTGGCGAGGCGTTTCGTGACCCGACCGTGATCACCGATTCGGTGGTTGCCCAACTCGAGGAACTGGCCCCCCTGGCGCCGCTGCACAACCCGCCGGCACTCGCGGGGATCCGGGTCGCGCGTCGCCTCTGGCCCGACCTGCCGCACGTGGCGGTGTTCGACACGGCCTTCCATGCGACGATGGAGCCGGACGCGTATCGGTACGCGGTTCCCGACGCGTGGTATCGCGAGCATGGCGTGCGGCGCTTCGGGTTCCACGGCACCTCGCACCAGTACGTCGCCCAGCAGGCCGCTGCCACCCTGGGGGCTGATCCGGAGTCGCTGCGACTGATCACCCTGCACCTGGGCAACGGCGCCTCGGCCGCCGCGATCGAGCGTGGCCGGGTGATCGACACGTCCATGGGCATGTCGCCCCTGGAGGGCCTCGTGATGGGAACCCGTCCCGGGGATGTCGACCCCGGTGTCATCTTCCACATGCTCCGGACCGGCCTGACCGTGGAGGAGGTCGAGCATGCGCTCAACCGGGAGTCGGGACTGAAGGGCCTGGCGGGGCGCAACGACGTCCGGGCCCTGCGGGCGGCTGCCGCTGACGACGACCCGGCCGCCCGGCTGGCCCTGGCGGTGATGACGCGGCGCATCCGCGGCTGCATCGGGGCCTACTGGGCGCACCTGGGCGGCGTCGACGCCGTGGTGTTCACGGGTGGCATCGGCCAACACGACAGCCGCGACGCGTCGCGAGGTCATCGACCCGCTCGACCACATGGGACTGGTCCTGGATCCGGTCCGCAACGAGACCGCCGATCTCGACGGCGGGCCGGTCGTCATCAGCCCCGCGGACAGCGACGTGGCGGTGGTGGTCGTTGCCACGGCCGAGGAACTCGTCATCGCGCGCTCGACCCTCGCTGCCATCTGATGGGTTCGGCGGCCACGACTTCGGATCAGGCCTTGCGCATGTCCTCACCATCGCGCATCATGGGGGGTGCTGGTTCGATGCCGGCGCAGACGGGGGATCGCCGTCAGTTCGTGACGGTGGGGGGATGCAGCGGGCTCGGGAGGATCGTGGTGCCTGACGTGACGCGGCGGCGACGGCCCGCCTGGATTGCGGCGTCCGCGCTGGTGATCGGCCTTGCCCTGTCGCTGGCGGTGCCCAGTGGGTTTGCGGCTGCGCAGCCTGCTCCACCCTCCGCCACTCCGACGCCCACGTCATCTCCTTCGTCGACCCTCCCGCCGAGCGAGGCGGCCACGGAACTGCCGACGACACCGGCAATCCCGAACCAGTCCGAGCACGCCAGCGCCACACCGGCGCCAACCGTCTCGCCGGCGCCAACCGTCTCGCCGGCGCCAACTGCCACGCCGACCACGATTGCCACGCCTGTTCCTGCGGTCGCGGCTGCGCAGAAGCGTCTTCGACCACTGCGGCTGGACCTCAAGCCGTTGACGGTTCGCCTGCAGCAGATGGACCGTCTCGCCCTGCGCACCACCAGGCTGCCACGCACGTCCGTGCAGGGCTGGGACCTGGGTGACGCGACCTCGAGCCTGGTCGGACTTGGCAATCGCACCGTGCTGGTGTCCGCCAAGGTCGACGACGAGGCGCCCTTCGCCGCGCAGCGCTACTGCGATCCCACGCCCAAGCCCGGTGCGCGTGGCGCTGCGTGACATCCTGTTGGACGCCGTCCCGGGAACGGTGGACATGGGCGTCGTGCGTCCATGCGACCAGGGCGACCGCTCGGAGCACAAGGAAGGCCGCGCCTTCGACTGGGGCGTCGTCGGCGTCGACCAGGCCCAGGTCAAGGCCGTCGTCGACCAGCTGTTGGCCCGGGACAAGCGCGGCAACCCCCATGCCCTCGCCCGACGTCTGGGCGTCATGTACATCATCTGGAACGGCCAGATCTGGTCCGGTCTCCATGCCGACCTGGGGTGGCGGCCCTATCACGGTGTCTCCGAGCATCGAGACCACGTCCACTTCAGCCTGTCATGGCCGGGGGCGTTGGGTCACACGTCGTTCTGGCAGGTCGGTGCCGACCAGGGATGGGTCCATCCCATGCCGTCGGTACGCCAGGTCCTGGCCGGGTTGCCGTTGTGGACCCCGCCCAGTGACGATCCCAGTGAGCTCGCCACGCCGTCGTCCACCCCCACGGATGCGACAACGCCCAAGCCGACCACGCCGGCAAGGCCAACGACTCCTGCGCCCACCACGCCGAGTCCCACGACCGTGCCCAAACCGCCACCCACCACCCCGCCACCACCGACGCCTGAACCTCCGCCGCCTCCGCCGCCACCGCCGCCACCGCCGCCCGAACCGACGCCGGAACCCACCCCCGACCCCACGCCGACCCCGTCGACCCCCGCGCCGGCACCGTCAGGCACGGCCTCGAGCGGCGTCCAGGACGACCCCGTCACCGACGGCGATTGAGCCAGACGTCCTGCATCAGCGGCTGAGGTAGAGCTGCAGTTCGATCGTGGCCTCGTCGGCGACGGACACCACGATTCGTGCCGACGGGGCCGTCACGTCGAAGTCGGCCAGGGACACCTCGACGGATCCCGTGACGACCACGATGTCACCAGTCCACACTGCAGCCAGTGGGATCGTGACGGACTTGGTCACGCCGTTGACCGTCAGGTCGCCAGTCGCGTCCACTTCGATGGGGGTGCCGACGGTCGGTGGTGCGCCAAGGTCGACCGGGGCGGTCAGGACGAACGTCGCCGCGGGCGCGGCGTCGGTGCCCAGCGCACGTTGGATGGCGTTCTCGCGACGCGGTTCGTCGCTGACGACGGCAGTGAGGTCGGCAGTGACGGTTGCCTCGGCAAGTTCCTGTCCCTGGATCGTGATGCCGCCGGTGACGACGGGCGTGCGACCGATCGCGGTCGTCGCCCCGATGCTGCTCAGTTCCTCCGCGATGCGGAACCCGACGAAGGTTCCCGTCGTGTCCTCGATGGAGAACGCCTCTGCCGTCGTGTCGACCGACCATGTGCCGTCGGCGCTCGCGGCGTCCGCGGTCGTGGACTCGTCGCTGGACGAGGTGTCGTCGGTCCCGGTCTGTGTGCCGGCCCCGGTCGCGGTGCCGGGTTCGGTCGCGCTCTGGGTGGCGTTGTCCTCGACTGCCGCGACCGCATCGTCGATCGCCACCTCGGTCGGGGCCGGGCCGAGCAACGACCACGCCAACCAGGCCAGACCGGCGACGATGACGGCGCCGCCGATCCAGAGTGCCAGCGTGCGCCGCGACGGAGACTGGTCCGACGGGTGCTGGCCCGGTGGTTGTGGCGACGCTGGTGGTGGGGAGGACGAGGTCTGGTCTGATGACATCGGTGTTCCTGGGTGGTGGCGGTGGGCAGCGCAGTGGTGGCGTGTGTGCGTCAGTTGACCGTCGCAACCTTGGAACGGGCTGAGGCCCGCAACCTCGGAACGGGCTGGTGCCCGCAACCTTGGAATGGGCTGGGGCCCGCAACCTCGGAATGGGCTGGGGCCCGGGTCCCGGTGGCCGACGGTGCGCACAGGTGGTTCGCAGCTGGTGTCACAGAGGTTCGTTGCCGGGCTTCCACTTGATGCCACACCCCATGGGCGGCGACTGGGTCGTGACCGGCTCGCCCCGCAGGGTGGCACGGATGGCGGCGCGCAGTTCATCACCGGTGACCGGGACGTCGTTGCCCGGGGCGGCGCCGTCGAACCGACCGCGGAAGGTCAGGCGATGCTCGGCATCGTGGACGAAGAAGTCGGGTGTGCAGGCCGCCCGGAAGGCGCGCGCGACTTCCTGGGTCTCGTCGAACAGGACCGGAAAGGCGTAGCCGCGGTCGTTGGCCTCGATGGCCAGGCGACCGGGGCTGTCGTCGGGGTAGCGATCCACGTCGTTGGAACTGATGGCCACCATCGCGACGCGCCCGTCCTGGGCAACGTGGCGCCCGAGCGCAGCGAGCCCGTCAGCGATGTGCCTGACGTAGGGACAGTGATTGCAGATGAACGCCACGATGTTGACCTGGGACGACAGGTCCGCCGAGGACACGATGTCCCCGGTTCGCACGTTGGGCAGGGAGAAGGACGGCATCGGCGTGCCCAAGGGCACGTGGCGTGGGTCGTTCACTGGTGATGGCCTCGTCGGGGGAGTGGCGGCAGCGGTTGCGACGGTATTGGCCGGACCCGTCCCGTGACGTCACGCGCACTGGCAGCTGGCGTGGCTTGCCACGGTCACGTCGCGAACACGAACCCCATGCGGCGACGCACGTCGTCGGGCAGGACGGGCAGTTGGTGGCGAGGCAGCGAGAAGGTGGCGAGGTCGAACAGGTCGAGGAACACACGGTGAGTCGTGGCGGCCTGGGCGAGGTACTCGTGACCGGACGTGCCACCGGTCCCGATCCGGCCTCCGATCATGCGGTGCACCATCAGTGAGTGGCGGTGACGCCACAGTGCGAAGCCCTCGTCGATGTCCACCAGCGTCGTCAGCAGTCGGTGCGGGAGGGCCAGGGCCGGTTCGTGGCCGTACAGACTGATCATCAGGGCAGCGACGAACGCGCGATGGGTGAACGAGCGCTCGCCGGTGCGCACCAACTCGTCCCAGGCCTGGCGATCGAACAGGGTCTGGAAGGTGGCACGTGTGCGCTCCCGGCTGGCGACCTGCCGTCGTCGTTGCTCGTCAGTCAGGCGGGGGTCGCGTTCGGCCCGCTCTCGTTCGGACGCCAGGAGCGCGTCCACCTGGTCGCGGTACTCCCGCCAGAAGGCGAACTCCTCGACCTCCGTGAACGGCGTGCGCTCCAGCCAGGCGATGACGTCGTCGCGCAGGCTGGGCTCCTGCTCCGCTGCCGTGACCTCGTCCGCATGGGCCTGGGCCAACACACTGCGGTAGTCGCGGTCGTTGATGGACAGGCGCGTGTCGGTGCGCAGCCCGAGGCGATTCTCGATCAGGCGGAACTGCACGCTCTGGAACCCCGATGCCGGCGTCAGGTGGTCGCGAAAGTCCATGAAGTCGAGCGGCGTCATGGTTTCGAGCACGTGCAGTTGCTGGATGAGCACCCGTTGGATCTCGGTGATGCGTTCGAGCCGGTGCACGACCGTGGACAGGTCGGGCTCCGTCACGTGGTCAGCCGACATGATGGCCATCACGCTGTCGAGTTCCCACAGGATCTGCTTGAACCACAACTCGTACGCCTGGTGGATGAGGATGAACAGCATCTCGTCGTGGGCGGTTCTGCCGGCAGCCTCCGATGCGAGGTGCTGGGCGTCCAGCAATTGGTCGAGGCCCAGGTAGTCGTGGTAGTAGACGGGCTCGTGCATGCGGCTCTCGAGGGTGGCGTGGGGCCAGTCTGGCATGTCCCGCCAGTGCTGTCACACGGGCGCGACAGGTCCATGGACGCCTTCGCATCGCCGCGGCGCAGCGGTCATCCCTCGCGGGTGGCAGTGGCCACGGTGCGGCGTCCCTGCTCGTCGCGGGTGGTCACGCCCAACCGGTCGCACAGCTCCAGGAGTGGGACGGCGTGGCGCCGCGTGATCGCGAGGGCGTCGCGCGCGTCGGCCACCGTGAACCCCGCGGGCAGCCCCTCGATGACGGTCACGGCGTCGGCCACGGCATCGGCGTGGAAGGCATAGCCGCGCGTGGCGAGGTGGACGCTGCCCGAGCGCACGAGTGCATGCAGGTCCGCAGAGGACGCGTCGGCCCTCGCCAGCACCATCCGCACCGGGTCCGGGGTGCGTCCGCCGCGGGTCAGTTCGGCTGCGACGGCGTCGGTGGCCGCCGTCGCATCGGCATGCGCAGACCCAGTGCCGAGCGGATGCAGCCGCGGACCCTGTTGCACGAGCCGTCCTGCCGCCACGGCCTCGTCGACCACGGCCGCCACGGCCGCGGCGCGCAACGAGCGGTCCAGCGCTCGCCAGGCGGTCGCCACATGGTCGTCGCCGGGACCCTCGTGCACGATGCGAGAGGCCACCGCGGCGCGACGGCGACCGTCCGGGCCGCCGGCCTGCACCGCCGTGTCGACGGCCGCCACCAGTGCCTCGTGCAGTGCGGGGGCCACGACCGGCGCATCCACGTGGCCGGTGTCGCCCGGTCCCAGCACCGCCGCCACTGCGCGGGCCGACAGGACGCCGCCGTGGCAGTCGGCGAGCGCGGCGGCCAGGCCGGACCGGTCCCCGTCGGATCCGGTCCCGGCCGCGAACTCCCGGGCCAGACGCAGGCGTGCCTCGTCGCCGCGACCGGTCGGGCACAGCACCACACCACCGGCGGTGACCCGCCGGCGACCGGTGTCGCGCAGCACGAACCGGTCTCCCGGCCGCAGGCGCAGCACAGACCCATCAGCCGCCATGGAAGGGCGATCCCGGCGGGACCCGGGATCGGCGACGAGCGTCGCGAGTCCGCGGTCGCCAGGCGCGATGTCCGTCCGGGGCCGGACGCGCACCGCCTGGTGGCCCGTGCCCGTGTGCAGCGTCCACCCGCCGCCGTCGCCGACCACCTCGTCGCCGAGGTTGTCGACCAGCGCGTCGGCGGGCAGCGCGACCAGGCCGTGACGGTGCACCATCGGGTCGAGCAGCCGCGTGCCGCGTGGCAGTTCCGCCGCGCCTGCCAGGCGCAGCGCGACGCGGGCGGGTGCCGCCACCTGGTCGACGTCGTGACCGCGCTGCTGCACGCCGCGCACGCGCACGGTGCCGTTGCTGCCCGCCAGCGATGCCCCGTGCATCACCGCGCCGTGGCGCAGGGTGCCCAGCGCGACGATGCCGTGGCCGGGGACGTGGAAGGACGTGTCGACCCAGAGGTCGGGGCCGGCGAGCGACGTGCCGGTCGGCGCAGCCCGTGCGGTGCCCAGCACGTCCACCAGCTGCGGGATCCCCCGGCCCGTCCGGATGCTCGTGGGCACCACCGGCACCACGGGCGCCACGGGCACTTCGGTCGCATGGAGGCCGTGGGCACGAGGCGCGGTCGTGCCGGCGGGGTCGATCCGTCGCAGCAGCCGGTGCACGGCGTCGATCGTCTCGGTGACCCGGCCGGCGTCGACCAGGTCCGTGCGAGTCACAGCCACGGCCAGCAGGGGCAGGCGCAAGGCCACGACGGCCGTGGCATGGTCGACGGTCTGGGGCATCACGCCGTCGTCGGCAGCCACCACCAGCAGGGCGTGGGTCGCCGCCCCCAGGCCGGCCAGGGTCGCGGTGGTCCAGCCCTCGTGGCCGGGCGCGTCCAGCAGCGTCGTGGTGCTGTCGGGCAGGTGGGCGGCGTGCACCTCGATGGTGTGGCCCGACGCCCGTTCGTTGGCCAGTCGGTCGGTGGTGTGGCCGGTGATGGCAGTCACCAGGGCGCTCTTGCCGTGGTCGACGTGGCCGGCCAGGGCGACGACTGCCGTCATGACCCGGCCGCCGCCAGGATCGCCGCCGCCATGTCGTCGTCGTCGTCGGGATCCACGGTGCGCAGGTCCAGGAGCAACCGGTCGTGGTGCACCCGGCCCAGCACGGGTGGGTGGCCGGCCCGCAGCCGCTGGGCAAGAGGTGCGGCCAGCGCCAGTGCCACTGAGGCCAGGCTGGCGTCCGGCGCCGATCCGCCGCCGACCCTGGAGGCCGTGTCGACGACGTCGACCGACACGTGGCCGTCCAGGTGCCGCGCCAGCGCATGGGCGCGGTCGCGCAGTTCGTCGTGGTCGGCGGTCAGCATGGCAGTGGTCGGGGTCTGCTGGCACGGTCGGCAGTGGACCTGCAGGGTGGCGACCAGCGCCGCGGTGCGCAGCTTGTCCAGCCGCAGCGCTCGCGCCAACGGGTCCTTCCGGGCCGCCGCCACCAGGTCCGCTCGTCCGGCCAGCAGCCCGGCCTGCGGACCGCCCAGCAGCTTGTCGCCCGACCCGGTCACGAGGTCGGCCCCGGCGGCCAGGGATCCGACGACGTGGGGTTCCTGCGCGACGACGGCCGGTGCGCCGAAGCGCAGCACGCCGGAACCCACGTCGTGCACGAGCACGGCGTCGTGCGCGCGGCAGGCCGCGGCGACGCGAGCCAGGTCTGGACTGCTCACGAACCCGAGCTGGTGGAAGTTGGACGGGTGGACCACGAGCACGGCGTCGACGCCGTCGTCGAGGGCCGCGTGCACGTCTCGAAGGTGGGTGCGATTGGTCGTGCCCACCTCCACGAGCTCCACACCGGCAGCGGCGACGATGTCCGGTATCCGGAAGGACCCACCGATCTCGACCAGTTCGCCCCGCGACACGGCCACCCGACCGCCGGCCTGCCCGGCACCGTGGCCGACGGCGGCCCGCAGCGCGAGGACCAGTGCGCCGGCACCGTTGTTGGCAAAGGTGGCATCGGCGGCGCCCGTCAACGCCCGGACCAGGGCGGCCGGCTGCGCGTCGCGATGGCCCCGTCGTCCGTCGGCGTCCAGTTCGACGGCGTAGGACCCGGCGGCGGCGGCCACGGCCGCTCGTGCTGCTGGGCCAAGCGGGGCACGACCGAGTCCCGTGTGGAGCACGACCCCGGTCGCGTTGATGGCGCGTCGCGGCGGGGCCATGAGTGCGGAGAGCTGCTCGGTCAACCGGGTCTGACCCAGGTCTGCCAGTTCGGAGGGCGCCTCGTGCCCGCCTGCCTCGACCTCCGCACGCAGGTCGTCGAGCACGTCTCGGGCCACCGCCACCGCAACGTCGTGGTCCAGGTCGGGGTCCGACGCGGCATCGCGCCAGGATGCGACCAGGGCCTCGACCTGGGGCAGCGCCGCGCGCGGGTCGCTGGGCACGGTGCACCTCCGACGGGGTCTGGCGGAGGTGGACGGGAATCGAACCCGCCGGGGGATCGGTGGATCCCCCCAACGGCGTTGAAGGCCGCGGAGCCCACCAGGCGCTCGGACACCTCCGTTCCGGCGACAGTATCCGCGCGTCCGGCGGGGCTGGGCGTGGCGTGCTCAGTGAGTCCGTGGCGGGTCGAGCGTCCCACTGATCGCGATCGCACCAGTTCCCGGCCCCACGACCGTGCCCACCCGGGTCGCGGTGGGCGCCACCGCGCGCAGGTCGGTGACCAGCGCGTCGGCCGCCCCCGGGTCGACAGCCAGCAGGAGCCCGCCCGAGGTCTGGGCGTCCGACAGCACGGCCAGGGTGATCGGATCCGTGTCGACGCCCGCCCGCTCGGTGACGAAGGAGGCGTTGCGCCGACTGCCGCCCGGCACGACGTCGGCGCGGGCGAGGTCCCGGACCCCCGGGAGGACGGGGACCGAGTTCGCGTCCACCCGGACGTCCACCTCGGAACGGCGGGCGAGGCGGTGCAGGTGCCCGAGGAGTCCGAAGCCGGTGACGTCGGTCGCTGCCGCCACGCCGTGGCGCCGCGCGATGTCGGCCGCGGCCCCGTTCGAGGTGGTCATGACGGCCACTGCGGCCGCGAGCACCTCGTGCAGTTGGCCCCCGGGTGCGACGTCGGCCACGGGGGCGCGCAGGGCGGCCGTGGTCGCGATGCCGGTCCCGATGGGCGCGGTGAGCACGAGCGCATCGCCCGGCCGGGCAGCGTCCTGCCGCATCGGTGGTCCGTCCAGCTCGCCGAGCACGGCCAACCCGACGAACGGGGCGGCCGCGTCGATCGTGTGGCCCCCCACCAGGGCCACGCCGTCCGCCGCCGCCCCGGCACGCAGTCCCGCCAGCACGTCGTCGAGATCGTCGTGTCGGGTGCCCGCCGGCCATCCCAGGACCACCAGCGCTGCGACGGGCGTCCCACCCATGGCGTGCACGTCCCCGATCGCGTTCGTGGCGGCGACGTGGCCCCATGTCCGGGCGTCGTCGACGATGGGCGTGAAGAAGTCGGTGGTCGCCACCACCCGCCCTCCCGCCATGGCCACCACGGCCGCGTCATCACCGATCCCGATGTCGGTGTCCACGGCATCACCGCCCTCGGGACCCACCGACTGACGAGCCCCACCGAACGCGCGGTCGAGTACGTCGTCCAACTCTGCCATCCCGATCTTCGCAGCACATCCGGCGGCTGCGGACAGTGAGGTCAGGCGGGGGCCGCGAGCGCCCACCGGGGGGCGCGCCGGAGCCGGTCCGTCGGCCCGGGCGGTCGGCTCGTGCACACGCGCATCTTCCTCTAGGATCGCGACGACCGTAGCCACGCGGCCCGCCCCGGCCGCACCCTCGACCCCCGCAGGAGTCGATCCCGTGACGTCCGCCATCGACGCCGCACAACTTCTGGGCTGGTCACTCACCTGGGTCGCCGCGGGACTGCTGCTGGTTGCCGGCATCGCCAAGGTGCGTCGTCCAGCCGCGACGACCGAGTCACTGGCATTGGCGGGCCTGCCCGATCGCCCGGTGCTGGCCCGGGGGCTGGGCGTCGGCGAGGTCGTGCTGGCGGTCGTGGTCCTGGTGACCGGCAGTCCCGTTGCCGCGCTCGCGGTGGCGGGCGCCTACGCCGTCTTCGCGGGCGTCACCGTGTGGTTGCTGCGCACCGACCAGGGCTCGTGCGGGTGCTTCGGCGAGGTCGATGCGCCGTTGACCAGGCTGCATGTCGTCACCAACGTGGTGCTCGCCGTCGGGGCCGCCGTCGCGGCCACGGCCCCGGCGCCGGTCCCCACCTCGGTGACTGCGATGGTCCTCCTCGTGGTCGCGGTGGCCACCGCGACCCTGTTGGTGCGGATGCTGCTCGTCCTCGTGCCGGCGCTGGCCGACGGCATCCAGCGACTGGCGACGTCATGACGATCGTCGTCACCGTCCTGTGCATCGCCGTGGCGGTGCTGGGACTGCTGGTGGCCGGCCTGCTGCGCAGCCATGCCGTCATGCTGCGCCGCCTCCACGAGATCGGTGTCCCAGACCTCGACGAACTTGGCGCGCCTCGCGACGGGGCACTGCCGCTCGTGCCGTCGGACACCGGCGACACGGGTCGGGACGGCCACGACCACGACGACACCCCGCGCCCCAACGACGCGCCGACCGGGCGGGCGGCGGCCGACCTGAGCGGCGTGACGCCCCACGGGGACCCGGTCGTCCTGGGTGTGTCGGAGCGACGCCACGACACCTCCCTGCTGTTCCTGTCCTCGGACTGCCTGACCTGCCAACCGTTCTGGGAAGCCGTCGGGGACGGCAGGGCCGCCGCCGCGAGCACCCCGGGCCGCCGCATCGTCGTCGTCACGAAGGGCCCGGAGGAGGAACTGGCCGCCACGATCGCACGGCGTCCGGCCGACGTCCCGGTCGTGATGTCGTCGCAGGCCTGGTCCGACTACGAGGTGCCGGGCTCGCCCTACGTCATCCACGTGGACGGACCCAGTGGCCGTGTCCGTGGTGAGGGAACCAGCGCATCCTGGGAGCAGTTGCTGGTCCTGGTCGACCGCGGCGCCGCCGAAACCGCCGACCGCTTCGAGGCTCGTGCCGGCCGCCGGCGGGGCCGCTCGCGACGTCCGCCACGTGACAGCGACGACGAACTGCGCGCGGTGGGCATCCTGCCGGGTGACGCCAGCCTGTATCCCGACGACCTTCCCCAGGAGGATCCGTCGTGACCGGTCTCGGGATCCTGGGGATGCTGGTGTCCGTCGTGGCGGCGGTTCGCTCGACGTGGTCCCCATGAGGGGAGTCGATGCTGTCGAGTCTCACCCCGGTCGGGGAGAGGTCGAGGAGCCAGCGGTGGACGGTCACGGTGATTGCCTTCACCGTCGGAAACGTGCTGGGCGGCGCCGTTGTGGGTGCGGCCGCCGGGTGGCTCGGCACGCTGCTGGACCCACCACGGGGCCCGGCCACCCTGGTCCTGGCGGGCGGTCTGGTCGCGGCCGTGGTCGCCGACCTGGCCGGGGCCACACCCCCGTCGTTGCGCCGACAGGTCGACCGCACGTGGATGACGCGATACCGCGGATGGGTCTACGGTCTTGGCTACGGAATCCAACTGGGGACGGGACTCGCCACCTACATCACGTCCTGGGCCACCTGGGTGTGGCTCGTCGCCCTCGTGCTCGTTGCCGACCTGCGGCTGGCGATCCTGATGGGCATGCTGCACGGCCTGGTGCGGGGTCTGAGCCTGTGGACCACGTGGTGGCTGACATCACCCGCAGCCATCCGCTCCCATCACCGACGCCTCGTCGCACTGGACCCGTGGGTGCGACGTGCCTCGCACGCGGCACTCGTGGTCGGCGCGCTGGCGGTCCTCGCCGACCTGGTGGCCGCATGACGACCCGAGCGCCCCGAGGACCTGCCCGGCGGCGGCACGCTGATGACGCCCACGACCCCACCCCTTCCGATCCCCACGCGACCAAGGAGTCCCGGCCATGCGCCTGAGCGGTGAAGGTCTACGCCTCGACCTGCCTCCCGGCTGGGAGGGAGCCATCACGCGCAACCCGGCCCGGTCACGCAGCGAGGGACGCGCCGCCTTCGACGGCGAGGTGCCCGGCGCACGTGCCCGCAACCTCGATCCCGATGAGGTGTCGTCCGACACGGTCACCGACGAGGAGACCGTGACCGACGTCGATGACGATCCCGGCCGATCCGGCCGGTTCGGGGCCGACGCCCCCACGCGCACCGAGGTCGAGGAGAGCGCCGAGGCAAACCTCGGCCCCGCCACCGAGGTCGAGGAGGACGGCGGCGTCGTCATGCCCGTCACGCACGTGGCCAACTTCGCGCTGCCAGCCGCCGTCGACGTGTTCGGCACGCAGGTCGTGGAGACCATGATGGCGGGGGACAGCTTCATCGCACTCGTGGAGTACGGGCCGGCCGAGGTCGACACCCCGTTGTTCGAGCGGCGTGGAGTGCCGCGGCGCCTGGCCGTGCGCGACTTCTCGCCCAAGAGCCTCAACCGCACCGTTCCCGACCAGTCCGGCGTGCAGGTGTTCGCCACCGAGGCCGACCGGGCCTTCTGCCTCTACGTCGTCGTGGCCGGCCGAGCCCGCATCGGTGCCACCGTTCGCGACGTCAACGACGTGTTGTCGACCCTGGAGATCGAGCCCCGATGACGGCATCCGCCCCCAACCCCGCCGCCACGACGACGTCGCGCTGGACAGCGCGCGCGACCGCGACCGTCGCGCCACCCGACGGAGCGGCCGCGTCGGACTCCTCGACCTGGACCCAGCGCACCGTCGAGGCGATCACCCAACGGCTGTCCTCCTCGTCGCTCAAGCGGCGCAGCTTCCTCACCCGGTCGGCACTGATCGGGGCGGCGCTGGCCGTCGACCCGATCGGCTTCGTGTTCAAGCCGCGCACTGCGTGGGCCGCCGTCTGTGGCGAGGAGAACGAGTGCAACGAGGGCTGGTCGGCCTTCTGCGCCACCATCAACGACGGCGCGAACACCTGTCCCAGCGGCAGCTACATCGCGGGCTGGTGGAAGATCGACAACACGACGTTCTGCAGTGGCCGGGCGCGCTACATCGTGGACTGCAATCGCAGTCCGGGTTCGTCGTGCAGTTGCCGGTGCGCCGACGGCGACTGCGATCGCCGACGGGTGTGCTGCAACAACTTCCGCTACGGCCAGTGCAACACCCAGATCCGGGGCACGACCGAGGTCGTGTGCCGTGTCGTCCTGTGCACCCCACCGTGGGAGTGGGGCAACTGCACCACGACCAGCCTGACCTCCAACGGCACCCGCACGCACTGGTCGTCGCGACTGCCGTCACGCACCGCCCCCACACCGATCAAGGTCTACTGGCTGGAGGCCGGTTTGACCGGATCCGTGTTCGGCGACATCGTCGGCAGCGAGACGTCGTCGCCCGACGGCGGGGCATGGGCGCAGTTCAAGGGCGGGGTGCTCACCTCGACCCCCAACGGCAAGGTGCGCCAGGTCCGGGGCGCCCACGCCACCGCCTATGTCCGCCTCGGTGGGGGCAACGGAGCACTGAGTCGACCGCTGGTCAACATCTCGCCCAGCGCCGTGCGCGGCCCCTACATCAACGGCTCGACCTATCGCGGTGGCGACGATGCGTACGGCGTGTGGGGGCCCGTCGACCAGCAGTATCGGGGGGTCGGTGACGCCCAGGGCTGGATGGGCGCGCCCGTACGCGACATGGTCACCGAGGGGCCCTACGACATCGTGGCCACGGCCTCCAACTGGCACATGGTGTGGTCAGACACCCAGAACCGCGCCACGATCCTCCGGACGATCGACGAACTGCCCGGAAACGGGTCCTGGCCACGCAAGGTGCGCATGGAGCGCTGGGCCGGCGCCGACAAGTTCGCCACGGCGGCACGTGTGTCTCGCGAGGCCTACCCGAGCGGGTCCTCGACCGTCATCGTGGTCCGGGGCGACAGCATCGCCGAGGCAACGGTCGTCGGCGCGGTCGCGACGCGCCTGGGGGCACCGATCCTGTTCACCAACCGCAGCGGGATGCCGGCGGCGACGCGCGACGAGATCAAGCGACTGGCGCCGAGCAAGGGCATCGTCGTGGGCGACAGCGACGCCATCCCGAGCAGCGTCGCGCGCGACCTGCGCGGCCTGACCGGCGGCACCGTCGTCCGACGCCTGGCCGGTGGCAACCGCGTGGAGACCGCCGCCGACGTGTCGCGGTACGTGTTCCCGAGCGGGGATACGTCGGACGTCTTCCTGGTCAACGTCGACGCCTTCCAGGACGCCATCGCCGTGGCCCCACTGGTGCACGAGCGCAACGGCGTGGTGCTCCTGACGGGGCCGGACCGGTTGCCGAAGGTCGTGGGCGAGGAACTGCGACGACTCGACCCCGCGCGCGTCGTCCTCGTGGGACCCAGATCGGGCGTCGGTTCGCCGATCGTGCGCGACCTGCGCGACAACTACGGCGTGCACGTCTCCCGCATCGCCGGGGACAACCACCACGACACGTCGGCGGCCGTCTCGGAGGCGCTCGGCGGTTCGTCGGGCAACATGGTGGTGGCGTCGACCAACAACTTCGCCGATGGGTTGGCCGCCACCGCGTGGGCGAACCCGCGCCGCGCACCCATCATCCTGGTCAACAACGGGATCAGTTCGGTCGTGGACGACGAGATCCTGCGCCGCAACCCCCGGCGCATGGTGATGGTGGGACCGACGTCGACGATCTCGCGCGACATGTCCAGCCAACTGGGCGGCTACGTCGTGCGCTGACCCCGATCCGACTGCCCGCCGCCCCCACCCCAACCACGCAATCACGGCCCACGCGACGGCGGACGGTCGAGCGGCCCCTGCTCGGTGACCACCAGTGTGGTGGCTGATCCGGTGGCGACGAGCGTCCGGATCGAGCGCGCGCTGCCCTACGACGACTGCCGAGGTGGTGGTTGGCAGGTCTCGCAGGCGTAGGCCCAGCGTCCTGCGAGATCCCATCGTCGGATGTCATCGCCGCACTCGCGACAGTGGTCGCGCCTGTAGACGTGGACCCGTTGGTCGCGAGTCATGCGTGACCTGGGTCGACCGATCTCCGCCGGATCCGTCGTGACGATGCGGTTGTAGCGCGCGCCGTAGCGCAACCAGTCGACCAGCGTGTCCCACATCGAGTTCCACGTGTCGTGCGGCACGTCGGTGGCTGGCACCTCCGGGTGCAGGCCGTGCACGTACAGCACCTCGGCCCGAAACACGTTGCCGACGCCGGCCAGCACCGCCTGGTCCATCAGGGCACGGCCGATGCCGACCTTGCGTCGTTGCAGGGCGGCCCACGCCTTGTCGGGATCAGCGCCGGGGCGCAGGGGATCGGGCCCCAGGCGGTCGATGATCGCTGCGACCTCGTCTGGTCCGACCAGTTCACACGTCGTCGCGCCGTACAGATCGATGGCGTCGCTGGTCGTGGCAACCCGCATGCGACAGGTGTCGCGGGGTGGTGGTGGCGGCGCGGTGTGGTGGAAGAACTTGCCGAACAGTCCGAGGTGCACGTGCGTGGTCATGCCGCTGTCGAAGTCGTGGAACAGGTGCTTGCCGTAGGCGTGTGCACGTTCCAGGACGTGGCCGTTGACCATGTCGGCGCCCGTGAACTTCAACTGCGGGGAGGTGACCTGCACGACCCGGCCGGCGAACATGACGTCGTGATCGCGAGCAAGTCGATGGAGGGTGTGGCCCTCTGGCATGGTGTGGTTCCGATTTGGCGCTGGGGGCCTGCGGACGGTACCCAGCGCCGAACGGCTCCGGGATGCCGGGTCGGGGAGCGCCGCCGCCGCGCCTCTCCCGACCACGGGCGACGTCGTGGTCAGCGTGGTGATCGACTGGCGCGCGGGCACCGCTGGTAGCGTCCGGGCCACATCGGGGCCGCACCCGACCCGGCCGCCACGAACGACGACAGGGGGAGCCGACATGCCGATCGTCGCCCACTCCTCGCTGCCGGTGTTCGATCGACTCTCGGATGCCGGTGGCCGGGTCCTCACGCTCGAACAGGCGTTGCACCAGGACATTCGTGAACTGCACATCGGGTTGCTCAACATGATGCCCGACTCGGCGCTGCAGGTGACCGAGTTGCAGTTCCTGCGGATGCTCGGGTCGGCCAACTCGATCGTCCAGTTGTACGTGCACCCGTTCACGATCCCCGGGCTCGGACGTGCCGGCGAGGCGCAGTCCCACATCGACGAGCACTACGAGAACTTCGACGACCTGCGCGAGCAGGGACTCGATGCCCTGATCGTCACCGGCGCCAACGTGTCGCGACCCAACCTGCAGGAAGAGGCATTCTGGGAGCCACTGGGCGAGATCACGGACTGGGCCCGCACCAACGTCACCTCCGTGCTGTGCTCCTGCCTGGCCACGCATGCCCTGCTGCAGCGGAACCACGACGTGCAGCGTCGTCGCATGGCCACCAAGCGCTGGGGTGTGTACCCGCATCGCGCCACGGTCGGCCGGCCCGGGCAGGACGGCGGCCACCCCCTCCTGAAGGGCACCAACACCCGCTTCGACGTCCCGCACTCACGCTGGAACGAGGTCACCGGCAGCCAGTTGTCGGAGGCGGGACTGCGCGTGCTGGTCGAGTCGGTCGAGGGCGACGTGCAGATGGCCACGAGTGGCGACGGGATTCGGACGGTCTACTTCCAGGGCCACCCCGAGTACGACGCCGTCAGCCTCCTCAAGGAGTTCAAGCGGGAGGTGGGCCGCTACAGCGAGGGCGAACTGGACGAACTGCCGCCGTATCCCGACAACTACCTGCCGCCTCCGGCCGCCCTCCTCGCCCGCGAGCACCTCGACCGCGTGCACCGGGCTCGCGAGACCGGCGCGCCGGCGCCCGAGTTCCCCGAGGCCGCCATGGCCCGGTGGCTGGACAACACGTGGCGTGACACCGGGAAGGCGATCTTCAACAACTGGCTGGGCGTGGTCTATCGGCTGACCGACATCCAGCGTGGCACGCCGTTCATGGACCACGTGGATCCCGACGATCCGCTCGCGTCCCTGCGTTGACCCCTCCATCCACCACACCCTGACAAGGACACGACCCATGCGCGACGAAACCCTGGCCATCCACGCCGGCTACGAGTCCGAGGCCACCACCAAGTCGGTTGCCGTGCCGATCTACCAGACGGTTGCCTACGAGTTCGACGACGCCCAGCACGGCGCCGACCTGTTCAACCTGGCCGTCCCCGGCAACATCTACACGCGCATCATGAACCCGACCCAGGACGTGCTCGAACAACGAGTCGCCGCGCTCGAAGGGGGCATCGCGGGCCTGGCGACCAGTGCCGGCATGGCGGCCATCAACTACGCGATCCTCAACCTCGCCCGCAGCGGGGACAACATCATCTCGGTGCCCCAGTTGTACGGCGGGACCTACACGCTGTTCGCCCACATGCTGCCATCGCAGGGGATCGACGTCCGCTTCGCCGAGGATGACTCGGCAGCGGCCATCGGGGCGCTGATCGACGACCGCACCAAGGCCGTGTTCGCCGAGACCATCGGCAACCCGGCCGGCAACATCCCCGACCTCGAGGCCATCGTGGAGGTGGCCCATGCCGCCGGTGTGCCGGTCGTGGTCGACAACACCGTGCCGTCACCGGCGCTGCTCAAGCCCATCGAGTGGGGCGTCGACATCGTCGTCCACTCGATGACCAAGTACATGGGTGGGCACGGCACCACGGTCGGCGGGATGATCGTCGACGGCGGCATCTTCGACTGGGCTGCCAACGCCGACCGGTTCCCCCAGTTCTCCACCCCGGAGCCCGCCTACCACGGACTGGTCTACACCGACGCCCTGGGCCCGGCGGCCTTCATCGGCCGTGCTCGCACCGTGGCCCTTCGCAACACCGGCTCGGCCATCAGCCCCTTCAACGCCTGGCAGATCCTCCAGGGGCTCCAGACGTTGCCGTTGCGCATGGAGCGCCACGTCGCCAACGCGCAGGCGGTGGCCGAGTACCTCGAGGGACACGATCGGGTCACGTGGGTCGAGTACGCCGGCTTGCCGTCGTCGCCCTACCACGAGCTGGCGAACAAGTACACCGGCGGCAAGCCCTCGGCACTGCTGTCCTTCGGCATCGACGGTGGCTTCGACGCCGGCGTCGCCTTCTACGACAAGCTCGAACTGTTCACCCGCCTGGTCAACATCGGCGACACCAAGTCGCTGGCCGCCCACCCTGCCTCCACGACCCATCGCCAGCTCAGCGAGGACGAGTTGGCGTTGGCCAAGGTGCCTGCGGACATGATCCGCCTGTGCGTGGGCATCGAGCACATCGACGACCTGCTGGCAGACCTCGACCAGGCCCTGGCTGCCGTCGGCTGAGCCTGCCGTCGCATTTCGGTGCGATGGCTCGGCGTTCGGCGCTGCCGGCAGGCATGGGTTCGTGGTCCCGGCCCGAGTGTCAGGGCAACAGGAGGCACGAGTCACCGAACTCGTGCCACAGGTACTGGGCGGCCAGCGCGGACTCGTATGCCTGTGCCACCAACCTGCGGCCTGCCACTGCCTCCAACAACAACAGGTGGGAGGCCCGCGGTGCATGCCAGCCGGTGATGAGGCCGTCCACCGTCCGAGCCGGCCGGTCCGGCCCGAGCACCAGTTCGGTCCAGCCGCGACCCGCCGCCACCGTGCCGTCAGGTGAGGCGACGGTCTCCAGGGCCCTGGCGACCGTCGTGCCGGTTGCCACGACGCGGCCGCCCCGGGCGCGCGTGCGGTTGACCAGGTCGGCCGTGGCCAGGGGCACGTCGTAGGGCTCGGCGCGAGGCGGCTCGTCAGCCTCCAACGACGACACCCCGGCGTGGAGGGAGAGCGGCGCGACCGTGACGCCGCGTCGGACCAGGTCGGTGACCAGCGTGGGCGTGAAGGGCCGTCCGGCGCTGGCCATCTCGGCGCTGGCACCACCCCGGACCAGGTCGGGTGACGAACGTGGCGTGAGGCGGGCGAAGACCGTCTGGCGCAGGGCCAGCGGGAATGCGCCGGGGGAGTGGGCGTAGGTGATGGGGCGGCCGTGCGCTCGCAGGTGGGCCATCACGGGCGTCGGCGTGTCGACGGTCGCCTGCCACAGTCGAACCCCGTCGGGACGGTCGTCGGCTGCGGCGAGCAGCCGGATCGTGCCGGTGGGCTGCAGGATCAGGACGTCGCCGGGGGCGGCATCCAGGATCGGGCCGGTGCCGTCGGGACGACGCACCTCCACCTCCCAGATGTCGTCACGCCGCGTCGACAGGTGCACGACCACCGACCGTCGTCGGTCACCGACAGCCAGGGTCGCGTCCAGCGCCGCCGGCATGGTGGGGCTCGTGTTCACCACCACCAGGTCACCCGGTGCCAGGTGGTCGCCGATGTGGCGGAAGGTCGTGTGGGCGATCACCTGGGGACGGGCAACCAGCAGGCGCACCTGGTCGCGAACCAGGCCGCGGTGCTCGGGCGGCACCGTGGCCTCGCGTGCTGGTGACAGCTCGAAGTCGAGCCCGGCTGCCAGCGAGGTGGCGCTCATGCCGGCACCGCCGTGGCAGCTGTGTTGACCCGGGTGCCGTCGGCGGACTCGGTGACGGGGAGGTCGGCGATGCGGACACGACCACTGGGCCGGTCGGCATCGACGAGCGCGAGCACCTGTGCGACCACGGTCTGGGGCAGCGGCCGGTCGGTGATGTCCTCGTCGGGGAAGGCTCGTTGGTGCATCGCCGTGCGCAGGTCACCCGGGTCCATGGCAAGCACGTGCCAGCCGGGATGTTCGACTGCCAGCACGGCCGACACGTGGTCCAGGGCCGCCTTGGATGCGCCGTAGCCACCCCAGCCCTCCCAGGCACCGATCGCCGCGTCCGAGGACACGTTGAGGATCGTGACATCGGGTGCCAGGTGGGGCCGCAGCACCTGGATGATCGCCAGCGGTGCGACGACGTTGGTGTCGAGGATCCGCCCGAAGTCGGCAGGTTCGAGGTGCTCGAGACGGGGCAGTGGGCTCGGGCCCAGCGTGCTGGCATTGTTGATGACCAGGTCGACGGTCCCGAGCGTGGCGACGACCCGGGCGAGGTCTCGACGATGCCCGGTGTCCGTCACGTCGCCCGCGACCGGTGTCACCGTGGTCCGGGCGCCCAGTTCGCGAGCCACGCCGTGCAGGTCGGTGGCGGTCCGGGCGGTCAGGACGAGGTCCCACCCGCTGGTTGCAAGCCCGCTGGCAAGGGCACGCCCCAGTCCCTGGGTGGCACCGGTGACGACGGCGCGGCGGGTCCGGGCGGTCGCTGTCGACGGTGGCGTGGTCGAGAGGTGGTTCATCGTGGTGGTCCGTTCGAGGTCGTGGTCGGTGGCTGCATGCCGACCCTGGAGCGGTCGGCACAGCTGGTGCCGCAGAAGGTAGAAGTTGAAGTAAGCTTGAAGTCAAGTGCCGAGCGGAGAACCCGACATGGACGACTGGCTCACCGTCACCCAGGTGGCGGATCGCAGTGGGTTCGCGGCCTCCGCGTTGCGCTACTACGAGGCCGAGGGACTCCTGGAGGCCGACCGGACCCCAGGTGGCCGTCGGCGCTACACCCGCGACGTCCTGCGCCGACTTGCCTTCATCGCCGCGGCCAAGCACGTCGGGCTGTCGCTGGACGAGATCCGTGCGGCCCTGGACCTCCTGCCACGCGGTCGCACGCCGACGAAGGCGGACTGGACCCGGATCTCGCGATCGTGGCGATCACGCCTCGATGCCGAGATCGCGGCGCTGGTGTCATTGCGTGACGGACTGGACGGGTGCATCGGCTGCGGCTGCCTCAGCCTGGCCCGGTGTCGCATCAGCAATCCCGACGACACCCTGGCGTCGCGCGGGCCGGGGGCGGCCTTCCTCCCAGCGCCACTGCACCCCGACGCCCACGGGTGACGACATGCATCCGGATGCCCACGGGTGACGGCAGGCATCCGGATGCCCGCCGGTGATGACATGCCGGCGTCGCGACCGTCAGTCGGTGGTGACGATCGGGTCGGCCCACCAGCGCACCCAGCGTCCATGCGCGTGGGCGGTGGCGACGTGCTGGACGGTGCGTCTGCCATCGCGCCATCGATACCAGCCCAGCACCGTCTCGTCGCTGTCCTCCCAGCCCTTCGGCACTGCCAGGCCGGGCGTGCGACGGGGTGACTCGAACGTGATGAGCGTGAGGTCACGCGTGGTCGCGACTCGGTCGAGGACCGTGAGGAACTCCTGTTGCCGGACCGGTGGGAGATAGTTGAGGACCCAGGAGGTGGTCAGGGTGGGGTGCAGGCCATCGGGCACGGTGGCGAGCACGGCCTCGAGATCGTCGACGGCGTCGGCTCGACGCACGTCGGGCCGATCCGCTCGCACTGCCTCCATGGCCCGCTGCAGGCGGGCGAAGCGGGGCAGGTCGCCCGGCCACACGCAGGCCAGCAGCCATCGCACCTCGGCCGGATCGTCGAGGTCGATGGGCGACTGGTCGATCCCGAGCCGCCACCCGATCGTGGGCATCCGCCCGGGCAGGGGAGCGGGTCCCTCGACCATGGTCACCAGGTCGAGCGCGGGCTCCAGCGCATCGGGACCGGCAACGGTGGTGACGCTGGCGCCGTCCGGGCACGTGACGTCGCGCGTGTAGTGGTGCGTGTACCGGTCGAGCAGGAGCGTGCCGCCACCGCTGGTGCCGACATCGACCAGGCCGATCGGGCCGGCCTCGTCGCCCAGCCGAGCCAGCAGGAGCAGCAGCACGGTTGATCGTTCCACCGAGTTCGTCTGGGTCGACCGGGTCGCGACCAGTTCGACGATGGCGTCGTGGTGGGTCGCGACGAAGTCACGCAGGTCGGCGGCGGGATCCGAGGTCGTGGGCTGCTCGGTGCAGGTGGCGAAGTGGGTCCGCAGCGGATGGCGAACCCCCGACAGCAGCAGGAAGTGGATGGCCGCGAACACCAGCGGTGGATTTCGTTGCGTCGGCCGGGCGGCCAACAGCAGTGACGCCAGTTCCGGGTCGTCGGCGAAGATCAGCCCCATGCGCGTGTAGAGATCGTCACGTTCCGTGTGGCGCGTGGCGAAGTGCCGAAACCATTCCTGCGCCTGGGCGACGTCGTCGATGGCCGTCACGAACTCGTGGCTCCCGGCGCCTGCCTCACTTGTAGTTGGTGAACTTGAGTGGTGCCTCGTGGTCACCGTCGCGCACCAACTTCTGGATCGCCTGCAGGTCGTCTCGCTTCTTGCCGGCGACCCGGACCTTGTCGCCCATGTTGGTCGGCGTCACCTTGAGCTTGGTCGTCTTGATGTCCTTGACGATGCGCTTCGCGAGGTCGGCCGGCATGGTCGTGACAAGCCCGATGTCGATGCGCGTGCGCCCGCCGGCGACCTGCCTGGGATCGCCGACGTCCATGGCCTTGAGGCTGACCTTGCGCTTGACGAACTTGTCACGCAACACCTCCAACGCCGCCTTGGCCCGGTCCTCCGAGACTGACTCGACCTGGATGCCGTCGTGCTCGCCCAGCCACTCGATGACGGTGTCCGTCTGCTTGAAGTCCCAGCGTTGGGCCACCTCGCGGGCGGCCTGGTTGATGGCGTTGTCGACTTCCTGCTCGTCGACGCCCGCCTCGATGTCGAAACTCGGATCTGCCATGTGGGTCACCCTTGTCGAAGGCTTCGATGATGATACGCCGCCGCCATCCCGACCTTCGGATGCGCCCATGTCGAATCGCGGTTTGCGTCCCACTGCGGGGGCAGTACCCTCCATCCGTCCACGGAGGGATGCCCGAGTGGCCAAAGGGACCCGGCTGTAAACCGGTTGGCTTAGCCTTCGCAGGTTCAAATCCTGCTCCCTCCACGCAATCACCTTGTACAACGGCGATGCTCGATCTGATCGGGATCGCCTGCACCCAGGCGCATCCGACCTCTGGCGACCATCGCTACGCTGGATGCCCACGCCCTCGTAGCTCAGTCGGTAGAGCACATCCATGGTAAGGATGGGGTCCGCGGTTCGATTCCGCGCGAGGGCTCTGGTCACGACGTGTCCACCCTCGGCAGTCCACCTCCTCGCAGCAGTACGGGAGGTCGTGCCGTGGTCCGGGTCGACACGTTCACCCTCGGCGGCGTAGCTCAGGGGTAGAGCAAGCGACTCATAATCGCTGTGTCGGTGGTTCAAGTCCACCCGCCGCTACCACGTCACCGGTCGGCATGCGCCGATCGACGGCGCTGGCCAACCGGACCGTTGCAGCCCGAGATGGGTCCCGACGGGCAGGTTGGCCCATTGTCGCGGTTTGACCGTGACGGCTATCATCCCCACCCGGCACCCGGATCTTGACGGGGTTGCCGACACCGACAACACCACCGGGCACGATCCCGTGCCGACTCGATCCCGACGGGATCGACCCACCACGACGCGCTTTCGCAGGAGGCCTGACGACATGGCCAAGGAAAAGTTTGAGCGGAACAAGCCGCACATGAACATTGGCACGATTGGTCACGTTGACCATGGGAAGACGACGTTGACTGCGGCGATCACGTTTGTGTTGGCCAAGCATGTCGATGGGAATGTGGCGTCGGCGTTTGACCAGATTGACAAGGCGCCGGAGGAGCGTGAGCGTGGGATCACGATCAATGTGTCGCATGTGGAGTATGAGACGGAGAATCGTCATTATGCGCACGTGGATGCGCCTGGGCACGCTGACTATGTGAAGAACATGATCACGGGTGCGGCGCAGATGGATGGTGCGATCTTGGTGGTGTCGGCTGCTGATGGTCCGATGCCGCAGACTCGTGAGCATGTGTTGTTGGCGCGTCAGGTTGGGGTGCCTGAGTTGGTGGTGGCGTTGAACAAGGTCGACATGGTCGATGATGAGGAGTTGTTGGAGTTGGTGGAGTTGGAGGTGTCTGAGTTGTTGGAGTCGTATGAGTTTGATGTGGACACTCCGATTGTTCGGGTGTCGGCGTTGCAGGCGTTGGAGGGTGATGAGGCGGCTGAGGCGGGTGTGTTGGAGTTGATGGCGACGGTGGATTCGACGTTTGCGCAGCCGGAGCGTGACACGGACAAGCCGTTCTTGATGCCGATCGAGGATGTGTTTTCGATCACGGGTCGTGGCACGGTGGTGACGGGTCGGATCGAGCAGGGTGTGGTGAATGTGTCTGACACGGTGGAGATCATCGGGATCAAGGACACGACGTCGACGACGGTGACGGGTGTGGAGATGTTCCGCAAGTTGTTGGATCGTGGTGAGGCGGGTGACAACGTGGGTGTGTTGTTGCGTGGGACCAAGAAGGATGATGTGGAGCGTGGCCAGGTGTTGGCGGCTCCGGGTTCGATCACGCCGCACACGCAGTTTGAGGCGCAGGTGTATGTGTTGTCCAAGGATGAGGGTGGTCGTCACACGCCGTTCTTTGACAACTATCGGCCGCAGTTCTATTTCCGGACCACGGATGTGACGGGTGCGGTGTCGTTGCCGGATGGTGTGGAGATGGTGATGCCGGGTGACAACACGGAGATGACGGTGGAGTTGATTGCGCCGATCGCGATGGATGAGGGGTTGCGGTTTGCCATCCGTGAGGGTGGTCGCACGGTGGGTGCGGGCCGTGTCACCAAGGTCTTGGCCTGAACCTCGCCTGACGGCTCGGTTCAGGTTGGAGTTGCTCGCCCAGGGGCCCGCAACTCCAGCCTGACTCACAGCCCGATTCACCCGACTGACTGAACCGAGGCGTCGACGCGCGGCCACGCGGCCGTGATCGACCCAATGCCTGCTGCGATACGGTGGCGGGTCACCACGACACCATGCCCCCATGGCGGGGCCCCCGAGGAGAACGACCATGGCCAAGAGCACCAACCGGCCGAAGGTGACGCTTGCCTGCCCCGAGTGCAAGGAACGCAACTACATCACGACCAAGCACCGGGTCACCCAGCGCGAGCGCATCGAGTTCAAGAAGTACTGCCCCCGCTGCCGCCAGCACACCCTCCACAAGGAAACGCGCTGACGACCGTGGTTGACGTGCCCAGTCGACACCAGTGAGGACGGATGTTCTGAGCGTCAGCGAAGAACTCCACACGTGCCCGCCAGGGCACGCGCACACCCTCCACAAGGAAACGCGGTAGTTTCAAGTGTGGTCCAGTTCAGCCCACCACTGACTGGACCCTGTTCGCGGCCCACCGCTTGCGGTCCGCCGCGAACCGACGGCCCCTGGATCCCACCATCCGGGGGCCGTCACCTTTCGGCTGGCATTCCTGGACGTTGTGAGCGCAGCGAGCAACTCCAATGCGCCGAGCGCAGCGAGCGCGCGCACCATCCGGGGGCCGTCACCTTTCGGCTGGCATTCCTGGACGTTGTGAGCGCAGCGAGCAACTCCAATGCGCCGAGCGCAGCGAGCGCGCGCACCATCCGGGGGGCCGTCACCTTCTTTGTTCGGCGCGTGCCGATGCCGCCACCTCGAACCAGGTGCGCGGAGTGCCGGCGGTCCACACCGTCGACTGGTTCGCTTCAGGGGGCGAGGCGGTCCATGACATCGTCCACGGTGGGCGAGTCGGCCTGGCGCAGGTCGGCCAGGGCCGCATAGACGTCGGCGGCCGCCAGGTGGAACCCCTCGGGAAGGCCGTGGGCGCCGAGCGCCGCGGCGAGTTCGCGCATTTCCCCCTCGAAACGCCAGGCCTTGGCAGCGACCGGGCCGACGCGATCCGTGCGCTCGGCGATGCCGGGGATGGAGCGGCGCCACTCCGCGAGCACCTCGTCCTCGACACCTTCGGCCCGCGCCATTGCCCGCAGCGCCAGCAGCAGGGCAGTTGTGCCCTTCGTCCACCCGGCGAACCCGACCTTGACCGCGGAGGCGGCACCAACGGGGGCGTCGGTCATCACCATGACCTCCAGGGCATCGTCGTCGAACAACGCCGCCACGCGACGGGCTGACGGACCTGCCAGGTACAGCCGCGTCGGATGATCGTCACCGTGCACGGGGGGACCACCGATCACCGAGCCGTCGACCACATCGCCGAGCACCGAGGCAATCGACCGGGCCGTGGCTGGCTGCACGGCGTTGGCGTCGAGGTAGGTGCCGTCGAAACCCGTTGCGGCGACGGCTCGGGCCACGTCGATGGCGACACCCGGCGGGCACAGCGAGATGACGACCTCGGCCTGGGCTGCGAGGGCATCGAGGCTGTCCACGTCACGAAGGCCGGCGGCCTTGGCGCGGTCACGCGTGGCGGCAGATCGTTGGCGGCCCGCCCACACCACCCGATGCCCAGCCTCCACCAACAGGCCACCCACCGCCGCACCCATGGCGCCCGGGTGCAGCAGCCCGATGACCGTGGGGGTGTTCGAGGAATCGCTCAGTTCTCGTCCAGTTCGTCCAGCAACTCGTCAGTCACGTGTGACCCCATGCGCTTGCCCTCGAGGGCGAAGTGGTGGTCAGTCGATCGATCCGTGATGGTGATCGTGTTCCGATCCGGGTGGGGGCAGGTGAGACCCTAGACGCTGACGACTCCCATCGGCGCACGTTGCGGTGCGATCCAGATCCCACGCCGGGACGGCCCCGAGTCACACGGCCACCAGCGCGGCAGGTGGTCACGGCATGCCTATGCTGGCCGTGATCGTCCAACGTGGCAGTCCGCCGGAAGGCACCTGACGACATGGCCCTCGACACCTCCCGCATCGGGAAGTCCTACGAGTCGTACGCCTACGAGGTGACGCGTGTGAAGATCCGCGAGTACGCGGCGGCGGTGGGCGAGACCGATCCTCGCTACTTCTCCGATGGCGACGACTGCGTTGCGCCGCCCACCTTCGCGGCGACCTTCACGATCATGCAACCCACGGCCGCGCTGCTGGCCGACGACGGGCTGGGCATGCACATGAATCTCGTGCACGGCAACCAGGCCTACCAGTTCGGTCCCGAGCCGCTGCGGCCGGGCGACGTCGTGACCTGCACGCCCACGATCGTCGGCATCAGGTCACGCGGCGACACCGACATGCTCACGCTGGAGGTGGACTGCCGCCTGGCCGACGGGAGTCCGGCGGTCACGTCGACGACCCTGCTGGTGCTGTTCGGTCCCGGTGCGGACGCCGACACGGAGGAGGCGGCATGACGGGCGATGCCGAACAGGTCGATGCTGTGCCCCCCAGCGCCACGAACGGCGACGTCATCGACTGGGACACGGTGGCCGCCGGCGACGAGTTGCCCACGCTCGTGCAGACCGCGACGCTGGCGACGTCAGTCGCCTACGCCGGTGCCTCGGGCGACCTCAATCCGCTGCACTACGACCTCGACGTCGCGAGCGGGATCAGCCCCACGGGCGGGATCATCGCCCATGGGATGTACTCGATGGGACTGGCCTCACGACTGGTGACCGCCTGGGCAGGTGGGCCCGACCACGTGGTCGGCATCGACACGCGCTTCAGTCGCCCCTGGCCCCTTGGCGAGCAGGCAACGGTGGGTGGTTCCGTCAGGCACGTGGACGGCGACATGGTCACGATCACCGTGTGGGTGCGAAACTCGGAGGACAAGCCGATCCTGCGTGGCCAGGCGAGGGTCACGCGCTGAGCACGCCGCTTCCGTCGGCCCGGTGAACTCGACCCGCCGATGCCGCCCGGCTGGCCCGGGACGCGGTTGTCCGGTGCGCATGGTCGGGGTACGCTCGGTTGCCCGCTGCCTTTCACGAGGCAGCGTTGCCGTGTCGGGCACTTGTCGTGATCCCACATTTCCAGGATTCCGGCACTCGTTCGACCGGCCCCACGGGAGTAGCTCAATTTGGCAGAGCACCGGTCTCCAAAACCGGCGGTTGGGGGTTCAAGTCCCTCCTCCCGTGCCATGCAGGACCACCGTCACCACTCGAGAAGGCACCCAGATGAGCCGTGAGGACGAGCGCGCCGCGGACAAGGCGCGGCGTCAGGCCGACCAGGTCGACACGTCCGGCGTGTCCTATGCACCCGCCGGAGCGACCAAGCGTGCCCGTGTGCCCCTGCCGCAGTTCCTGCGTGAAGTGCGGTCGGAACTGCGCAAGGTGGCGTGGCCGTCACGGCCCGAGGTCATCAACTACTCGGTCACCGTGCTCGTGGTCACGGCCGTGCTGACCACGCTGGTGTGGGGCATGGACTGGTTCCTGCGCGAGGCCGCGCTGCTGATCCTGTCCTGACCGCTGCACCCCATCGCAACCAAGCGAGTACACGACGTGAGTGATTCCGACATCTCCGCTGACACCCAGGTGGACGCGGCACCCGACACCGAGTCCGACGTGCCGACCGACGAGCGCGCTGGCGATGACGCCACCGACGCCACGGACGGTGCCGTCCAGTGCCGACGACGCGTCGGCCGACGACGCGTCGGCACAGACCGACGAGGCCGACGACGCTGCCGAGGCCACGGATGGCGCCGTCGAGGCTGCCGACGACGCCGACCAGGACGAGCCTGCCGAGGACGTGGCCGATGGCTCCGACGACCTCGATGACCTCCTGGGTCTGGCCGGTGCCGACACCGATGACGCCCCGCCCGCGCCCGCAGAGTCGGACGCCGACTCGGGCACTGCCACGGATGCGGACGACGATGGCCAGTCCGGCGACGACACCGACGGTGCTGGCGCCCCAGCGACCGAGATTCGGCGTCGTCCGGAGTCCATCGAGGACGTGCGCGACCGACGGGACCTGATTCGCCTGGTTGGCGACTGGTTCGTCGTCCACACCTACTCGGGCTACGAGCAGCGGGTCAAGGACAACCTGGCCAACCGCATCGACTCGCTGTCCGGCGGCGACCGCATCCACGAACTCGTGATCCCCACCGAGGAGGTCACCGAGTTCAAGAAGGGCAAGAAGCAGGTCGTCCAGAAGAAGTTCCTGCCCGGCTACGTGCTGGTGCGCATGGAACTCGATGACGAGACCTGGAACCTGGTGCGCCACACCCCGGCCGTCACCGGATTCGTCGGCGCGTCGGCGAACAAGCCGGTGCCGCTGTCGCTGCGCGAGGTCGCGGCGACCCTGAACATCCCCGACCGCGTGGTCGAGGTCGTCGAGGGCGAGGAGCCCGAGGCCGACACCAAGTCGCATGTCCAGGAGATCGATCTGGACGTTGGCGAGATCGTGCGCGTCACCGACGGACCGTTCGCAGACTTCACCGGCACCATCTCCGAGATCAACCTCGACCAGGCCAAGCTCAAGGTCCTCGTGTCCGTGTTCGGTCGCGAAACCCCCCTCGAACTCCAATTCGACAAGGTCGCCAAGATCACCTGACCCTAACGACGGCATGACCGCAGAACGAGCGCAGCGAGTTCTGCAACCTGCCCGAGGCACGAGTGCAGGCGCGCAGCGAGTTCTGCAACCTGCCCGAGGTACGAGGGCAGGCGCGTTCGGCACACCCGCCGTCCGCATACCCTCGACAAACTTCGCAAGAAGCGTGGACGCGGACGGCAGTTCGCGGTCACGACACCATCCATCCGTGGGAGGCAGTGTCCCTGCCGCATGCACCACGAGGAGACACACGACAATGGCAAAGAAAGTCGCCAGTTTCATCAAGATGCAAGTCAAGGCGGGACAGGCCAACCCGGCCTCCGTGGGTCCGACGCTGGGTCAGCATGGCGTCAACATCATGGAGTTCGCCAAGGCCTTCAACGACAAGACGCAGTCCCAGGCCGGCGAGATCATCCCGGTCGAGATCACCGTCTACGAAGACCGCTCCTTCACCTTCATCACCAAGACCCCGCCGGCAGCCCAGTTGCTGCTCAAGGCAGCGGGTCTGGGATCCGGTTCGGGTGAACCCCACGTGAAGAAGGTCGGCTCGGTGTCGCGAGACCAGGTCCGCGAGATCGCCGAGAAGAAGATGCCCGACCTCAACGCCATCGACATCGATGGCGCCATGAAGATCATCGAGGGCACTGCGCGCTCGATGGGCATCACGGTCAAGGGCTGAGGGAGACGATCATGGCAAAGCACGGAAAGAAGTACCGCGCAGCCGCAGCGCTGCTCGAAGAAGGCCGTGAGTACGGTCCCCGCAAGGCATTCAGCCTCCTCAAGGAGATGAACGCCGCCAACTACGACCCGACCGTGGACTGTTCGTTCCGGCTGGGCGTGGACCCGCGCAAGGCGGACCAGATGGTCCGTGGCTCGGTCAGCCTGCCCCACGGCATCGGCAAGACCGCCACGGTCGCCGTCGTCGCCAGCGGGGCCAAGGCCACCGAGGCCACCGAGGCCGGTGCCGACCACGTGGGTGGCGACGACCTCGTCGAACGCCTGCAGGCCGGTGAGCTCATCGACGAGCTCGACGCGATCATCGCCACGCCAGACCAGATGGGCAAGCTTGGTCGACTCGGCAAGGTGTTGGGCCCGCGCGGCCTGATGCCCAACCCGAAGTCGGGCACCGTCACGATGGACGTGACCAAGGCCGTGACCGAGATCAAGGCTGGTCGGGTGGAGTACCGCACCGACCGCCAGGGCAACGTCCACACCATCCTGGGCAAGGCGTCGTTCTCGACCGAGCAGTTGCTGGACAACTACCTGGCGCTGCTGGACGAGTTGTTGCGTCAGCGTCCGGCATCGGCCAAGGGTCGATACCTGCGCTCGGTCGCCATCTCCACCTCGGCATCGCCGTCGGTCCCCCTTGACCCGGCGGCGTCGCGAGACATGGTCGAGGACGAAGACGCCTGATCGAGCGCCTGGGGCGCTCGATCAGGGTGCAGAACTCGCAGGCTCGTTCTGCGGCCGGTGTTCGACCGACCTGCTCGACTCGTCTTCCTGAGCAGCCAAGATGACGGCCCCCGCCATATGGCGGGGGCCGTCATCGTTGTTCGGTGGCCTCGACGTGCGGTGGTCAGCCGTCCTGGTGGGCTGCGACCAACTCGACCAGCTCGGGTCGCAGCGGATGGTCGTCCGGGATCCCCATCACCTGGTCCACGACCTCGTCGGGACCAAGCTCGTCGAGCAGCCGCGCGAGTTCGGCGGCTTCGGGGTCATCATCGGGGTGGAAGGCCAACCCGGCGCCCATGGCCAGACCAGCAAGGCGTCGTGGTCCATGCCGCGTTCGGCCAGCTGGGATGCCGGGCTGATGAAGCGCTCGTGGCGCGACAGCTTGCGCAGCGGTGCTCGACCCGACGCGCGCTGTCGTGTCCGGCAGGTGCGGATTCGCGAACCGTGCCAGGATCTTGTCGACGTAGTCGGCCTGGACCTGCGGGTCGATGCCGTGCTTGGCGACGACCAGTGAGGCCGTCTCGTCCAGCACGGCCCGGACCCGGGCGGCGACTGCCTCGTCGGCCAGCGCATCGGCGATGCGCTCGATGCCCGCGGCGTGACCGAACCACGCCGTCGTGGCATGGCCGGTGTTGACCGTGAACAACTTGCGCTCGATGTAGGGCTCGAGGTCATCGACCCAGGTCACGCCCGGGATGTCGGGTTCGTTGCCCTCGAAGGGCGTGCGGTCCACGACCCATTCGAGGTACTGCTCGACGGTCACGTCGAGACCGGGTTCCTGGTCCGGCACGATCCGGTCGACCGCCGTGTTGGCGAAGATCGCGCGCGTCGTGCAGGTCGCCGTCGTGGCCTGCCGCTGCCCACGCCTCCTCGACGTGGCCCTGCAGGATGTCGGTGGCGTTGATGGCGTTCTCGCATGCCAGCACTGCCAGCGGTGGCGGCATCCGGCGATCGCGCGGCGATGCCGTCCGCGATCGCCGGCGCCAGGTGCACCAGGACGTGTGCGCCGACGGCAGTCGTGACCATGTCGGCCACGGCGATCTCGTCGACCAGCACGTCGGCCTCGTTGGCCGAGTGGACGGCCCTGAAGCCGTCGACCACGTGCGTGGCCGGATCGTTGCCGACCTCGTGGACCTCGTAGGAGTCCGCCTCGTCCAGCGCCGTGATCAGGTCGTCGGCGACGTCGGCGAACACCAGCTCGTGGCCGGCTCGGTCGAGCAGGAGCCCGACGAAGCCGCGACCGATGTTGCCGGCGCCGAAGTGGACGACCGACATCAGTCCACCGCCTGCTCGAAGATGTCGAGCACTTCCTGCTCGCTGGTTGCAGCCTCGAGACGGGCCATTCTGCGATCGTCGGTGAAGATGCCAGCGATCGAGGCAAGCAGACCGAGGTGCTCCTGGCCGCGGCCGGCGATCCCGACGACCCAGTTCACGGACTGGCCGGACCAGTCGATGCCGTCGCGGGGAATCGCACGACCGACATGGCCGACTTCTGCACCAGTCCCTTGGCCTCGTTCGTCCCGTGAGGGATGGCCAGGCCGTTGCCCATGGCGGTGGACACCGACTGCTCGCGTTCGAGCATCGAGTCGACATAGGCGGCGTCGACTGCACCAGCATCCACCAGCAGGCGGCCGGCCTCGACGATCGCGCCGTCACGGTCGGTGGCGGTTCCGGCCATCACGATCGAGTCGGTGGTCAACACTGCTTCCGTGTCGGTCCGGACGGCGGTGGCCGTCGCGCCGCGCCGCTGCTGCGCCACCTGCGGCCGCTGCGGTGGCGGAGCTGCCGCTGCCTTCGGCGGCGGCACGCTGCTGCGAGCATCGCGACGATCTCGTCGTACTTGGGTGAGGCCATGAAGTTGTCGACTGACACGTGGACGGCCGAGCTCGGTCTTCTCCGCGGCGCGGGGGGTGAGGTCCTGGTGGGTGACGACCAGGTCCCACTCGTCGCGCAGGTCCGAGATCGCCTTGTTGGTCACCTCGACGTCGGTGAAGCCGGCGCCGTGGACCTTCTTGCGAAGGATCGAGGCGCCCATTGCGGACGACCCCATGCCGGCGTCGCAGGCGAACACGATCTTGCGGATCGGGCTCGTCGTGCTCGGTGATCGCGGCAGTGCCCACCAGGGCGCCCGCGACCGAGGACTTCTTGCCCTTCATGGCCTCCATGTCCGACGTGGCTTCTTCCAGGTCGCCGCCCGGGGCGCCGGTGACGCGCAGGAACCAGACGGTCAACACGAACGTGACGGCTGCTGCGGCAAGCACCGAGACGGTGATCCAGAACAGGTCGCCGCGAGCTGCCACGGCCCAGACCGCGAAGATCGATCCGGGTGCGGCCGGCCCCACGAGGCCGGTGTTGAACGTGACGTTGACGAAGACACCAGTCATGCCACCGGCGATGACCGACAGCACGAGGATCGGCTTCATGAGCACGTACGGGAAGTAGATCTCGTGGATACCGCCGAAGAACTGGATGATGATGGCGCCGGGGGCCGACGCCTTGGCGATGCCCTTGCCGGCAACCCAGTAGCCCAACAGGATGCCAAGCCCCGGACCGGGGTTGGCCTCGAGCAGGAACAACACCGACTTGCCGGACTCGACGACCTCGGCCGAACCCAACGGGGTCAGGATGCCATGGTTGATGGCGTTGTTGAGGAACAGGATCTTGGCCGGCTCGATGAAGATCGAGGTCAGTGGCAACAGGCTGTTGTCGACCAGGGTGTTGACGACGTTGGCGGCCGCGTCACTGAATCCGGTCACCAGTGGGCCGACCAGGTAGAGGCCGAACACTGCCAGCGCTCCGCCCAGGATCCCGGCGGAGAAGTTGTTGACGAGCATCTCGAAGCCCGCCCGCGTTCGGTGGCCAACCAGGCTGTCCCACTTCTCGATGACCCAGGCGCCCAAGCGGGCCCATGATCATCGCACCGATGAACATCGGGATGTCGGTGCCCACGATCACACCCATGGTCGCGATCACACCGACGACGGCGCCGCGGGTGCCATAGACCATCTTGCCACCCGAATGGGCGATCAGGATCGGCAGCATGTAGATGATCATCGGCCCGACAAGGCCGACCTCGTCGTTGAATCCGCCCAGTTCAGGAACCGGGAACCAGCCCACCTCGATGAACAACGCCGTGATCAGGCCCCACGCGATGAACGCCGCGATGTTGGGCATGATCATGTTCGACAACGCCGTGCCGAACTTCTGCACCGACGTCCTGACATTCGTCATCGTCGATCGATCGTTTTCGGTCGTGCTCCCACTCATGAGGCTCCCTGTCAAGTACGCGGTCGAACATTCGATGCCACCCTAGTTGTGCCGGGGCTGCGTGTCGTGGGATACGAGAAAGGCGCGAGTGGGACCCAGTCCGAACCGGTCGCGGCACGTGACCTGGCAGACAGCGGCCATCGGTTCCCGTCGTGCCGGGACCGTTCGGGCCATCACGAGCGTCGGGCCCGACCGTGAGGTCGGGCCCGACGTGGTTCGAATCTCGTGAGTCGGTGACGGCGAGGCCGTCAGCGTCAGCCGACGATCTCGGTGCGTTTCGGCGGGACCAGTTCCAAAAGGCTCACGAGCCGGTGGTCCGGGTTGGAGTCGCCACCACCCCAGCAGGGGGAGCAGCCGTGAAGCACGAACGCTGCTAGCGCCCGGCCACCTCCAGGGTCCCATCATGACAGTTGTTTTTCAAACGGACCACCTCCTCTCTCTGGTGCAAGGAAGTGTGCCACCCCCGGTGTGCTTTGTCACGGTGGCGTGAGCGTCGCGAGCGGGCACACGTGGATGTTGTGAGCGCAGCGAGGCAATGTGCGTCGCGGCTCGGAGCGTCGCGGTGTCGCCGGGCACCGTTGGATGTTGTGAGCGCAGCGAGGAACTCCGATGTGCCCGTCTGCGGTTTCTTTCGGAGCGTCGCGGTGTCGCCGGGCACACGTGGTGGATGTTGTGAGCGCAGCGAGGAACTCCGATGTGCCCGTTTGCGGTTCTGCGGAGCGTGCGGTGTCGCCGGGCACCCGTTGGATGTTGTGAGCGCAGCGAGGAACTCCGATGTGCCCGTCTGCGGTTGCCTGCGGAGCGTCGCGGTGTCGCCGGGCACACGCTCACTGGATCCCGAGGTGGTCGAGCAGGTTGCGAGCGAAGGCATCGCCCGCGCGGGTCATCGACTCGGCCATGATCCGCTCGACCGCGGGGGCCGACATGCGCGGCAACGGCAGGTCCACGTGGATCGTGATCTCGATCTCGAGGTGGGTCCCGGTGGGCGCATCGGACAGCTCGTACCAGCCTGCGGCGCCGGCCCGCTCCCGTGTGCCGGCGGGCGGTGCATGGTTGTAGGTGATGCGCTCGATCGGGGTGAACACCATGGCTTCGGTGAACGAGGGGGCGACCTCCAGCCCAAGACCCGCGATGCCGGCGAGGTGCCACACCCAGGTGTCGCCGTCCGCCACGATCGAACGCACCAGTGGCGTCAACCGGGCGAGCATGTCGGGATCGCTGAGCACGTCCCAGATCCGGGACCGTTCGGCCGCCACCACGGCCGTCGAGTGGTTGGTGGAGGAGAAGCGAGCCATGCGGATCCCGGCGTTCGAGGTGTGCAGGAAGTCGTGCGGACGCGTGCCACTCTATTGGCAGGGCCGGCCGGCGATGTCGATCGACCGGGCAGGGCGGCTCACGACGCGACACCTGGTCCGATAGCATCGCAGCACCAAGCCAGAGACCGTTGGTCGCCTGTGCACTGCACAGGGCGAAGGTTCGACACGAACGACCACCGCAGGCGGACAATTCCACACAGCCCAACATGCGGCTGCGTTGTCGTTGACCCCTTGCGGTGATCCCGCGAGGGGTTTCGTCGTGTCGGGCCACCTGCCGACGGTCACACACGAACGGAGACGATGTGGCACGACCTGACAAGGTTGCTGCCGTCGCCGACGTCAAGGACCGATTCGAGTCCTCGGCGGCGATGTTGCTGACGAACTATCGCGGGCTGAGCGTGGCCGAACTGCAGGAACTGCGTGCAGAACTGCGCAAGGCCAACGCGACCTACCGCGTCAGCAAGAACACCCTCATTCGCCGCGCCCTCAACGACGCTGGTGTGGACGACCTCGACGAGATCCTCGTCGGGCCGACCGCACTCGTGTTCTGCGAGGAGGACCCCGTCGGTCCCGCCAAGGCGCTCAAGGCCTTCACCAAGGACCACCCCGAACTCGAGTTCAAGGGTGCGTACTTCGATGGTGAGGCCATGGATGCCGACCAGGCCATCAAGCTCGCCGACCTCGAGTCGCGAGAAGACCTGTTGGCCAAGCTCGCCGGTCTCATGTACGGCGCACTCGCGAACACTGCACGTCTGCTGCAGGCCCTGCCCGAGAAGCAGGCCCGGCTCATGCAGGCCCTGGTCGACGACGGCGGGTACGCCGGCGCCCCGACCGAGGCCGCGGCCGAGCCCGCCACCGAGCAGGCGCCCGACGCTGACGAGTCGACCGAGCAGGCTGCCCCAGAGGCAGTCGCCGACGCACCGGAGGCCGCGGCTGATGCCGCTGTCGACGACGCGCCGGCCACCGATGCCGCCGACACCGCAGGCGAGGATGCCCCCGAAGCCGCAGCCGACACGGCTGCCGGTTCCGACGAGCCCGAGGCCGAGACGGCCGACGCAGGCGACGACGCCTGAATCGCTGCGCTCTTCAGGTTGCAGAACTCGCACGCTCGTTCTGCTCAAGGGCCAACTGATGTCGACGACCACGCAACCACACCACCACAATCTGTACGAACGCGGCGAGAGTCGCGAGAAGGGACGCCATCATGGCGAAGCTGTCCACCGACGAGTTGATCGACGCCTTCAAGGAGCTGACGCTCATTGAGCTGTCCGAGCTCGTCAAGAAGTTCGAAGAGACCTTCGAGGTCACCGCTGCTGCCCCGGTTGCCGTGGCTGCCGCAGGCGCCGGCGGCGCTGCCGCCGAAGCCGAGGAGGAGAAGGACGAGTTCGACGTCGTCCTGACCGCCGCGGGTGACAAGAAGATCCAGGTCATCAAGGAGGTTCGTGCGCTGACCTCCCTGGGCCTCAAGGAAGCCAAGGAGCTCGTCGAGGCTGCTCCCAAGGCCGTCCTCGAGGGCGTTGCCAAGGACGCCGCCGAAGAGGCCAAGGAAAAGATCGAGGCTGCCGGCGGGAGCGTCGAGCTCAAGTGAGCTGACCACCCACAGCGCTGGACGAATGGCGGGCGACCCATCCGGGTGCCCGCCATTCGTCGTTTCGCAACACCGTGCCGTTCGCCGCACGTGGATTCCAAACATGGATTCCACGTCCGTTCGGCCATACGAGACGGATGGAGGCTGCCCTATGCTGGCCCCCGAGGGAAGCACTCATCCATGCACTCCACCCGAAAGGCCCCACAGTGCCCCGCAGTCTCATCGGCATCCTGATCGCCATCATCCTGGTCATCATCATCATCCAGCTCGTCTAGGCCGGACGTGGCATGGCCTGCCGGTCGTGCCGGTGGATCGACGACCCGAGGTCGTGCGCACTAGCGCACGACCTCATCCGTGTCAAGGAGGAGTTGGCCGCACCGCCTCCACGGGGGTATGCTGTCCAATCCGCCGTTTGCCCCGTCCTCGCTTTGTGGTGATCTGACACGCTCACATACTCGTTTCGCGGATATCCGCTCCCGAAGGCCTGCCAATTCGGGAGCGCATCGTCATTGAATCGGGCCCTGTAGGGCGTTCCAGCACGACCCCGTCCCCATGCATTCCCTGCTGCTGTGCGTTGCGCGCACAATGTGGCAGATGTGGTGAGGATTGGGTGGTCACCCACATGCGCGCGGGGGGCGCGAACTGACGCACAGCCGCCCATTGCCCATTGATTGCCCACGCACGGCTTGACCTTCGAGGAGGTCCGAAGTTGGCCACAGTCACAGACCGTCGTCTCAGTTTCGCCAAGATCCGCGAAGCCCTTCCTGTCGAGGAACTCGACCTGGTCGCCATCCAGAGCGGCTCGTTCGAATGGCTCCTGGCCGAGGGGCTCGGCGAGATCTTCGACGAGATCTCCCCGATCGAGGACAGCCAGGGCAAGATGTCGCTGTCCTTCATGAACCACCGGTTCGAAGAGCCCAAGTACTCCGAGGAGGAGTGCAAGGAGAAGGACTACACCTTCGCCCGTCCGCTGTTCGTGACCGCCGAATTCCTGAACAAGGAAGACGGCACGATCAAGTCGCAGACGGTGTTCATGGGTGACTTCCCGGTCATGACCGGCCAGGGCACCTTCATCGTCAACGGCACCGAGCGTGTCGTCGTGTCGCAGTTGGTCCGGTCGCCGGGCGTGTACTTCGACAAGTCCATCGACAAGACCACCGGTCGTGACGTCTACGGCTGCAAGGTGATCCCGTCGCGTGGCGCCTGGTTGGAGTTCGAGGTCGACAAGCGCGACCTCGTTGCCGTCCGTGTGGACCGCAAGCGCAAGCAGCCGGTGTCGGTGTTCTACCGCGCCATGAAGGCGTTCGAGCGTCACCCCGAGACCGGCGAGTACGAGCTGGTCGCTCCCGAGGTGCTCACCACCCCGGTGCCCGACGAGGAGATCCTCGAGTTCTTCGGTGGCGCCGAGTCGATCGCGCTCACCCTCGAAAAGGACAACACCGGCCGCACGCCGGGCGAGGCCCTGGAGGAGATCTACCGCAAGCTGCGTCCGGGTGAGCCGCCCTCGGTCGACCAGGCCGCGCAGTTGCTGCTCGGGATGTACTTCCAGAGCAAGAAGTACGACCTGCAGCGCGTGGGCCGCTACAAGATCCTGGGCGTCGAGAGCAATGGCGAGTCCAAGCGCGGCAAGCTGTCCGAGGAGTACGAGCTGCTCGGCTTCGACCGCACCGACGTCCAGACCCTGACCCAGCGCGACGTGCTGGCGACGATGTCCTACCTGGTGAAGCTGCACGCCCAGGAGGCTGGCTACGACACCGACGACATCGACCACTTCGGCAACCGTCGCCTGCGCAGTGTCGGTGAGCTGATCCAGAACCAGTTCCGGATCGGGCTCGCCCGCATGGAGCGGGTCGTGCGCGAGCGCATGACCACCCAGGACATGGAGGCGATCACGCCCCAGACCCTGATCAACATCCGGCCGGTCGTCTCGGCCATCCGCGAGTTCTTCGGAACGTCGCAGCTGTCGCAGTTCATGGACCAGAACAACCCGTTGGCCGGCCTGACCCACAAGCGCCGCCTGTCGGCACTGGGCCCCGGCGGCCTGTCGCGTGAGCGCGCCGGGTTCGAGGTCCGCGACGTGCACCCCAGCCACTACGGCCGGATGTGCCCGATCGAGACCCCGGAGGGTCCCAACATCGGCCTGATCGGGTCGCTGGCGACCTATGCCCGCATCAACCGCTACGGCTTCATCGAGACGCCGTACCGCAAGGTGAACAACGGCGTCGTCAGCGACGACTTCGTGTTCCTGACCGCCGACGAGGAAGACCGCTACGTCATCGCCCAGGCCAACGCGGCCATCGACGACGACGGCAACTTCACTCGCCGACCGCGTCCTGGTGCGCTCCAAGGGTGGCGAGGTGCGCGAGATCGAGCACCAGAACGTCGACTACATGGACGTGTCGCCGCGCCAGATCGTGTCGATCTCGGCCGCGTTGATCCCGTTCCTCGAACACGATGACGCCAACCGCGCCCTGATGGGTGCCAACATGCAGCGCCAGGCCGTGCCACTGCTGCGCGCCGACGCGCCGCTGGTCGGCACCGGGATGGAGGCCAAGGCCGCCGTCGACGCCGGTGACGTCGTCATCGCGCGCCAGGGCGGCGTGGTCGTCGAGGTCGCGGCCGACCACATCGTCGTCAGCAACGACGACGACGAGATCGACCGCTACTACCTCACCAAGTTCCAGCGCTCCAACCAGGGCACCTGCCTCAACCACCGTCCGATCGTGGCCGAGGGCCAGCGCGTGGAGGCCCGCCAGCCCCTGGCGGACGGCCCGTCCACCGACCAGGGCGAGTTGGCCCTGGGTCGCAACCTGCTGGTCGCGTTCATGTCCTGGGAGGGCTTCAACTACGAGGACGCGATCATCGTGTCCGAGCGGTTGGTTCGCGAGGACGCGCTGACCTCCCTGCACATCGAGCAGCACGAAGTCGATGCGCGCGAGACCAAGCTTGGCCCCGAGGAGATCACCCGCGACATCCCCAACGTGTCCGAGGAGGTGCTTGCCAACCTCGACGAGGAAGGCATCATCCGCATCGGTGCCGAGGTGGTGCCGGGCGACATCCTGGTCGGCAAGGTCACGCCCAAGGGCGAGACCGAGTTGACCCCCGAGGAGCGCCTCCTGCGCGCCATCTTCGGTGAGAAGGCCCGTGAGGTGCGTGACACCTCGCTGAAGGTCCCCCACGGTGACCGAGGGATCGTCATCGGTGTGCAGAAGTTCTCGCGCATCGAGGGCGACGACCTGCAGCCGGGTGTCAACGACCTCGTCCGGGTCTACGTGGCCACCAAGCGCAAGATCTCGGAGGGCGACAAGCTCGCCGGTCGCCACGGCAACAAGGGCGTCATCTCCAAGGTGTTGCCGGTCGAGGACATGCCGTTCCTCGCGGACGGGACCTCGGTCGACATCGTCCTGAACCCGTTGGGCGTGCCGTCGCGAATGAACGTCGGCCAGGTGCTGGAGACCCACCTCGGGTGGGCCGCCGCCAATGGCTGGGACTTCGACACCGTCCCCGACTGGTTCGCCGGAGCCGGCTGGGATCCCGAGTTGGCCCACGTCGAGGGTCCGGTCCGTCTCGCGACGCCGGTGTTCGACGGTGCCGACGAGTCCTCGCTGGTGGACCTGTTGGTGCACAGCCGCAAGACCGACGACGACGTGCAGCTGGTCAACAAGGACGGCAAGGCCACGTTGTTCGACGGCCGCACCGGGCAGCCCATCGATGCACCCATCACCGTGGGCTACATCTACATGCTCAAGCTGCACCACCTGGTCGACGACAAGATCCACGCTCGTTCGACCGGTCCGTACTCGATGATCACGCAGCAGCCGCTGGGCGGCAAGGCCCAGTTCGGCGGCCAGCGCTTCGGTGAGATGGAGGTCTGGGCACTCAAGGCATACGGCGCGGCATACGCGCTGCAGGAGATGCTCACGATCAAGTCCGATGACACGATCGGCCGCGTGAAGGTCTACGAGGCCATCGTCAAGGGCGACAACATCCCCGAGGCCGGCATCCCCGAGTCCTTCAAGGTGCTCGTCAAGGAGATGCAGGCGTTGGCGCTCAACGTCGAGGTCCTGGGCATCGACGGAGCCGAGATCGAGTTGCGCGACAGCGACGAGGACCAGTATCGCGCGGCCAGTTCGCTCGGCATCGACCTGTCCCGCCCGGAACGCCCCACCGCGGACGCATAGGGACGTGGGCGTGTGCGCAGTCCGGTCCGCCGGCCGGCGCGCACGCCCCACCTCCCGCCATTGCACTTCACTTTTTTCGGGTGCCCCGCACCCGCGTAGACCTTCGGAGACTGTCACATGATCGACGTCAACCACTTTGACGCGTTGCGCATTTCCCTGGCCGAGGCCCACCAGGTCCGCATGTGGTCCAACGGCGAGGTCAAGAAGCCGGAGACCATCAACTACCGCACGCTCAAGCCCGAGAAGGACGGCCTGTTCTGCGAGAAGATCTTCGGTCCCACCAAGGACTGGGAGTGCGCCTGCGGCAAGTACAAGCGGGTTCGCTTCAAGGGCATCATCTGTGAGCGCTGTGGCGTCGAGGTCACGCGGTCCAAGGTCCGGCGCGAGCGCATGGGCCACATCGAGTTGGCCGCCCCGGTCACCCACATCTGGTACCTCAAGGGTGTTCCGAGCCGGTTGGGCTACCTGCTGGACATGAGCCCGAAGGACCTCGAGAAGATCATCTACTTCGCGTCCTACGTGATCACCTCGGTGGATGCGGACGCACGCCACGATGCCCTCAAGGACATCCGCGCGGAGATCGACGAGGAGAAGGCCGAGATCGAGCGGATCTTCGAGCTCGACCGTTCCGACCTGCTGGAGGAGTTGGAGGTCACCCTCGCCGACCTCGAGGCCGAGGGTGCCAAGCCCGACGTGGTCAAGAAGGAACGCAAGGAGATCGAGAAGCGCCTCAAGCAGCTGACCCACCGGGCCGCTGCCGAGCAGGAGCACCTCGACAAGGTCTTCGACACCTTCAAGAAGATCAAGGTCAAGGACCTGGTCTCCGAGGAGCAGGTCTACCGCGACATGCGTGACCGCTTCGCGGACTACTTCACCGGCGGCATGGGCGCCGAGGGCGTGCGAGACCTGCTGGACCGCATGGACCTGGACGCCGAGGGCGAGCACCTGCGCACCCTCATCAAGGAGTCCAAGGGCCAGAAGAAGGCCCGCGGCACCAAGCGGCTCAAGGTCGTGGAGGCCTTCCGGACCACCGACAACCGCCCGGCATCGATGGTGCTCGAGGCGATCCCGGTGATCCCGCCGGACCTGCGTCCGATGGTCCAGCTCGACGGTGGCCGCTTCGCCACCTCCGACCTCAACGACCTGTACCGCCGTGTCATCAACCGCAACAACCGCCTCAAGCGGCTGTTGGACCTCGGCGCGCCCGAGATCATCGTCAACAACGAAAAGCGCATGCTGCAGGAGGCCGTCGACGCGCTGTTCGACAACGGTCGCCGTGGCCGTCCGGTCACCGGACCGGGCAACCGTCCGCTCAAGTCGCTGTCGGACCAGCTCAAGGGCAAGCAGGGACGCTTCCGCCAGAACCTGTTGGGCAAGCGCGTCGACTACTCGGGCCGTTCGGTCATCGTGGTCGGGCCCCAGCTGCGCCTGCACCAGTGCGGTCTGCCCAAGCAGATGGCGTTGGAGCTGTTCAAGCCGTTCGTCATGAAGAAGCTGGTCGAGCAGAACTACGCCCAGAACATCAAGTCGGCCAAGCGCATGGTGGAACGTCACCGTCCGCAGGTGTGGGACGTCCTCGAGCAGGTCATCGAGGACCACCCCGTGCTGCTCAACCGCGCACCGACCCTGCACCGCCTGGGCATCCAGGCGTTCATGCCGGTCCTGGTCGAGGGCAAGGCCATCCAGCTGCACCCGCTCGTGTGCACGGCGTTCAACGCCGACTTCGACGGTGACCAGATGGCGGTCCACCTGCCGCTGAGCGCCGAGGCCCAGGCCGAGTCGCGCATCCTGATGCTGTCGTCCAACAACATCCTGTCCCCGGCGACCGGCCGTCCCGTGGCCACGCCGACCCAGGACATGGTGCTGGGCATCTACTCGCTGACCTACGCCGCCGGCGTGGACGGCGAGGCCGGCGATGCCGTGTTCCCGCCCGAGGACGTCGACGTCAACAGCCTGCCGATCTTCACCTCGCTGGGTGAGATCGAGATGGCCATGGACGACAAGAAGATCAACGTCCAGTCGTGGCTGTGGTTGCGAGTGCGTGGCAAGGCGCTGGACCCCGAACTGCGCCACGGTGAGTTCACCGACGAGGAGCGCTACAAGGAAGGCCTGGCCGAGGGTGCGCCGATGCGCGTGCTCACCACCGCCGGTCGCGCGATCCTCAACGAGATCTTCCCCGACGAGTTCGGCTACCTCAACCACACCCTCACCAAGAAGGGTGTCGGCGACGTCGTCAACCGCACCACCGACGTGTTCCCGCGCTGGCGGGTCGTCGAGGTGCTCGACGACCTCAAGGACCTGGGCTTCAAGTTCGCGTCGCGCGCCGGTGTGACCGTCGCCATCGCGGATGTCGAGACCCCGGACAACAAGGCCGAGGTCATCGCCCGCGCCGACGAGTCAGCGCTCAAGATCGAGAAGTCGTACTCGCGCGGTCTGATCACCGACAACGAGCGGCGCCAGGAGCTGATCGACGTCTGGAACGCGGCGACCACCGAGGTGGCGGACGCGATGGAGGCCAACTTCTCGGTCACCAACCCGTTCTTCGTCATGGCCAACTCGGGTGCCCGAGGCAACATGACCCAGTTGCGCCAGATCGCCGCCATGCGTGGCCTGGTCGCAAACCCCAAGGGTGAGATCATTCCTCGGCCGATCAAGTCGAACTTCCGTGAGGGTCTGTCGGTGGCCGAGTACTTCATCGCCACCCACGGTGCCCGCAAGGGACTGGCCGACACCGCGCTGCGCACCGCCGACTCGGGCTACCTGACCCGTCGCCTCGTCGACGTGTCGCAGGGCCTGATCATCCGCGAGGACGAGTGCACCTCGACGCGCGGGATCAAGGTCGTCGTCGGCGAGCGTGACTCGCAGGCGCTCTACGGCCGCGTGCTGGCCAAGGACGTGCTGGCCCCTGGCACCGAAGACGTGATCATGGAGGCCGGCACGCACGTGGCCGACCAGCAGATCCGTGACCTGCGCGACGCGTTGGTCAAGGGTGGCGACTTCACGGCCGAGGAGCGCACCGTGCTGGTGCGCAGCGTCCTGACCTGTGACACCGAGATCGGGATCTGCCGCGCGTGCTACGGCCAGATGCTGGCAACGGGTGAGATGGTCGACCTGGGCGAGGCCGTGGGCATCATCGCGGCCCAGTCCATCGGTGAGCCGGGCACCCAGCTGACGATGCGCACCTTCCACACCGGTGGTGTGGCACAGGCCAGCGACATCACCCAGGGTCTGCCCCGTGTCATCGAGCTGTTCGAGGCCCGCACCCCCAAGGGCAAGGGCGAGATCGCACGCATCTCCGGACGCGTGTCGATCGAGCAGTTGGACGGCGAGCGTCGTCTGCTGACCATCAGCGGTGCCAAGGATCGCGTCGAGGAGTACGAGCTGCCGCGAGGCACGCGTCTGTACCGCGACGAGATCTCCAGCGTCGAGATCGCCGATGGTGTCGAGGTGACGGTCGGCCAGCCGCTGACGGTCGGTCACGTCGACCCCCACGAACTGTTGGAGGTCCTCGGTGTCCGCACCGCCCAGTTGCACCTGGTCGGGGCGGTCCAGGAGGTCTACCGCAGCCAGGGTGTGCCGATCCACGACAAGCACGTCGAGCTGATCGTGCGCCAGATGTTCCGCCGCGTGAACGTGGTGGACGCGGGCGACACGACGTTCCTGCCGGGTGACAACATCGACCGGATCAAGTTCCGCAACGAGAACGCACGGGTGCTCGAGGAGGGTGGCCAGCCGGCCGCCGGTCGCGAGCAGCTGATGGGGATCACCAAGGCGTCGCTGGCCACGGACTCGTGGCTGAGCGCGGCGTCGTTCCAGGAGACCACCCGCGTGCTGACCGAAGCGGCGCTGGAGGCGTCCTCCGACCCGTTGTACGGGCTGAAGGAGAACGTCATCATCGGCAAGCTGATCCCGGCCGGGACCGGTGTGCCGGAGTACCGCGACGTGCAGGTCGGTCACACCGACGTGCCGGAGCAGGCGTTGCCCGCCGACATCGCGGAGTACCTCGCGTCGACCGAGTCCTACGAGGGCGACGGGTCGTGGGGCTTCGAGGGTGGCTGGGGTTACGAGAACTGAGCCAGCCTGCTGGCTCCGCACCACACGCTCATGGGCGCTTTCCACAGGGAGGCGCCCATGAGTCATTCTTCATGTCACTCTGCGCCTTTCCGTGTACGCTGTCCCTTCGTGTGAATCGATGACGGTGATGACCATGCGACGACTGCTGCTGGCCGGGACGCTGTCCCTGGCCGTTGCCCTGGCCGGATGCAACGGGGACGACCCCGAGCCCCAGCCGACAACGGATCTCGACCAGACCATTGCGCCACGGACCGAGTCACCCACGGCGTCGCTGACGCCGACTCCGACGCCAAGTCCCACGCCGACTCCCACGTCAACACCGACGCCCACCGAGGCGGCGGTGCCCGACGACCTGACCACCGTGACGGACGACGGCGAGGTCACGATCGCTGAGGCCCAGGCGATCATCGACATCCAGACCGACATCTACAACGCCGCCATCATCGACCTGCTGACCCGGCCTGCCGAGGTCGAGGGCGGCGTCGGCGCATCGTTCACCGACGAACTCGCCCGCGTCTACGTCGGCAATGCCTTGGATCTGTACTTCCAGCTCTGGAACCGAACGCCGCTCTCGGCGGGTTCGAGGGTGGTAACACAACGGATCCCATCGGGCGTGGTGGACATCGTCGATGCCGTCGATCGAATGTCGAGCCGGACTGCATCGAGATCCGGATGATCGAGGCGATCAGCTGGAGTTATCGCCGAGTGGCGCCGAGCCCGTGACGGATGACTATTGGGTTCGGCTGGTCCAGAGTCGATCGGCTGGCGCACGAACCCATCGGGTTGGCACCGTGCGAACGAAACGCAATGTCGAGCCGCCGGATCGTTCTGTGCGACAGGAGATCCCATGACATGATGTCGAGACTCTGGTTCACTGCGTTGCTGGCTGTCCATTGGCTCGTGGCTTTGCAGTTCACAGCGTGGTCGCCGCAGCAGGCGCAGATGCAGACGATTGCGACGACTGCGACATCGACGCACAGTCGGATCGCGACGGAGATGGATGGGGCCTAGCTCGGAGTCGCAGAACGCCCAGCTTCGGATGACGATCCCGCCAGCCCGGAAGTCGGTGACAGTGCGATACAGGCGGTCCGGTCGTATTGGACGGTTTCGATGTCATCATCGGACACGCAGTCGTCGTGTTTCCGTCCCACTTGGAACGCTGGAGAGGCGCCCGCAGATGCGGAGACGTTACGGGAACCGCAGCGATGCCGTGGGTGCGTGGACGGGGCGGTTTCCCGCGTGGCTGGGCGACACCGGCGACGAATGGCGTCCGGGCGACTTCGTACCTGCGTGCGTGATCGAGCCGGGTGAGGATGCGCCGGAGCCGCCGTCGCCGTTGGAGGTTGCGATGTCGGCGTGGAACTCGGCTGCCGTGACCGTGGCGCCGTCGGTCACGGTCGAGCCCGAAGCCCACGACTACACCCTGGTCGGCCTGCCGACGATCATCGCGATCGATGACTACGACCCGGCGGTCGACATCGACAGCGACCCCCGCACGATCACCTGGAGTTTCGGCTCGATCGAGTTGCGGGCCACGGCCCAGCATCGATTCGACTGGGACGACGGAGGGGCTGGTGACACCGGATGGGTGTCGTCAAACGGTCGTGGCTACGTCGAAGGCGACGAATCCGGCGTGTACGCCGACCCGCAGCCCTTCGCCCATGTGTATACGGACGCCGGTGCCCGTGACGTGGTCATCGAGGTGCGCTGGTCGGGGGAGTGGCGCAACGCCGGTGGCGCGTGGGAGCCGTTGCCGGTGGGCCCGATCTTCCAGTCCTTGACCGAGACGGTCGACGTGCAACAGCGCCAGGCTGTCATCATCGGTTGACCGCATCACCCCGCTGTGGACCCTCCCGGCAACAGGCCGTGCCACAGGTGCTCCACAGGTCTGGGCGAGGCCCAGGCGCCGCCCGGACTCGCCTGATCGTCGTGGTCAGACAGTGGCGGGATCGTCAAGCGTCTGGCGGAGTCGGGTCGCGAACGCGTCGGGGACGCCAGCAGGTTGGCCGTACTCGCCACCCATGAAGCCACCGTGGTCGCCGGGAAAGGCCACGAGGTCGGTGCCGAGCATCTCGGCCAGCCCCGCCGACGTGCGGGCAGTCAGGGCATTGCCGGTCGCGGCGCCGGCAGCGATCACGACCCGGGTCGAGGCCGCGGCGATGGCGTCGACGTCCAACCGGTGGTTCGGAACCCCGGATTCGTCCTGGGACAGCAGGGGGTCGTCACGTGAGCCGTCGTCCTCGCTCGGCATCCCGAACAGCGCTGGATCAGGTGCCGTCTGGTCGGCCCAGCCGTCGGGGTAGGGGCCGTCGTGACTGGTCATCGCAATGAAGTGGGCCATGCCCGCCCCCCAGCCCGAGCGCGCGTAGGTGTCGCGAACAGCCAGCCACGCCGCGGCCGCCGCGTCAGCGTCCTGCAGCACCGCGAGGGTTGGAGGCTCGTGCGCCACCAGGGTGGCGACGTCATCCGGGTACGCCGCGACGAGCGCGAGTGCGTTGACGGCGCCACCGCTGCTGGCGAAGATGTCCACGGGTTCGTCGGTGACCTGCGCGCGAACCGTCTCGATCAGTTGGTGGAGGTCCTCGACGTTCTGCTCGACCACCGGCAGGCCAGAGACCCCGTTCGCACTGCGCTCGACACCGCGCGGGTCGTAGGTGACGACCGTGCGGTCGCCGAAGTGGTTGGCCTGGCTTGTGAAGCCGGTTGCGCCCATCGGGTAGCCGACCATCAGCAGCACGGGCATCGTGGACTGGTCGTTGCGTCGCAGATCCCAGGCGAGGGTGGTGCCCGAAACCTCGAGCATGTGGGGGGTGGTCGTGTCCGTCATGGCAATACTCCTGTGCGCAGGCAGGTCTCGTGGTGCGGATCGAGGCGGGCGGTGTTGGCAGGGTGGGCGGGCACGCACCTGTCCGGTACCTGCCCACATCATCGTGGTCAGGTGGGTCGGGACGCACCCACCCCGTCCTCGGCGAGGATCGCGTCTGCCTGGCCGACCGCGGCGGTCAGTCCCTCCTCCATGCCCATGGCCAGGACCTGCTCCATGGACGCGACGTCAGGGAAGGTGCTCATGATGGTCATCCGCGTGCGGGCCTCACCGAGCGCAGTGATCGCCAGCCTCATTCGGTTGCGGGGCATGTCGTCGTTGGGCGTCCCGTCGGGGTTTGCGAACCCGTCGAGCACCACCAGGGCGTGCGGCGGGTCGACCTCCTCGACTTCCCAGTAGCCGTGGAACTGGTCGCCTTCCGGTCCGGTCATGTGGTACTCGACCCGCCCGCCGGGGCGAAGGTCGTGGGTGGTCATCGTGGCCGGGTAGGTGGGTGGTCCCCACCAGCGTTCCAGCTGGCGTGGGTCGGCCCACAACTGCCACACCCGTTCGGGTGGAGCGGAGAACTCGGCGTCCAGGCTCATGGTCAGGGTGTCGGGGTCCTTGCGGACGTTGGTCACGGTCATGTGTGGTCCTCTTCGGGGTGCGGGGCGACGAGTTCCGTCATCCGGTCGACGCGGCCACGCCACAGATCCTCGTAGCGATCGAGGAGGCGTCGTGCGACCCGCAACGCCTCGGGATTGGTGCGGACGACCTTGCGTCGACCGACCCGGTGCTTGGTGACCAGCCCTGCGTCCTCGAGCACCGCGACGTGCTTCTGCACCGCTGCGAAACTCATGGGGTAGTGGCTGGCCAGTTCGCTGATCCCCTCCTGTCCGTCGATCGCCCGTCGCACGATGTCGCGCCGGGTGGTGTCGGCCAACGCGCCGAACATGCGGTCGAAGTCACGGGCGAGGATGGCATGATACAACCATATGGTTGTATCAAACGGTTGTCAAGACCGTGGACCGGCAGCCGGCATCGTTGTACTGGTCAGGCACCATTGGGGCGCCGGATCGGTCCGGCCACCACATGCGAGCAGCGCCATCGTCACGAATGCCATCCAGAAGGCAGCCCCGAATGATGCGCCGTCGGGTCAGCCTTCGTTGGGCAGGGTGAGTGATCCATCCGCGTCGAGCGGCCAGGACGGGTTCATCGCGAGCTCCCAGACGTGACCATCGGGATCGGCCCAGTAGCCGGAGTAGCCACCCCAAAACACCTCTTCGGGGCGCTTGAGTGGGGTTGCCCCGGCAGCCATGGCACGATCCCACGCGAGGTCCACCGCCTCCACGCTTGGGTGGTTCTGGGCCAGCGTGATCGCACCAGTGCCCAGGTCGGCACCGGGTCGACCCTGGTCGGCCGCCAGGTCGTGCCTGCCGAACAGGCCGAGCACCATGCCGTTGGCCTGGAAGAAGACGACGGTGTCCTGGCTGGATGGATGTGGGACCCAGCCCAGGCGCTCGTAGAAGGCCGCCGAGAACTGCAGGTCGGCGACGCCCAGCGTGACGAGCGTGATCCGTTGGTCATCCACTTCCATGTCCTTGGCAGTCGGGTGGCGGGTCGTGGTCGAAGCACGATCCAACCATGGCGCGCCCGATCGCACCGCTTGTGTCGCGTGCGGGCATGTGCAAGTATCAGTGGACGTGTGGGTTCGCTCCCGGGCAGTGGCGGATCGCAACGACGACATCGAGGGGGCGCGATGAGGGAGCAGATCGACGGGGGCGAGGCGGGCAGGACGTCCAGCGGTTCGGGCGCGACGGGTGGGGCTCCGATGCGATCGACCTGGGGCGATGTCGGCGCTGGTGGTGGTCGCGGTGATCGGTGCCGGCTGCGGTGGTGACGACCCGGAGCGGCGACCAGGCCACGGCAACGGCGGTGACCACGTCGGCGGCCGCCAGCGAGGTCGACACGTCGACGCCGGCACCCTCGGCCTCCCCGACCGTTGCGGTGGACGAACTCGATGGCCTCGAGTTCGCCATCGACGAGTCGTTCTGGCATTCCGGCTACGCGGTGACCTGGACTCGGGGCGCGTGGAGGCCGAGCGCGACACCTTCGACGAGGTGACCGGGCACGTGCTCACCCTCGCCGGCACCTTCGAGAACCTCGGCGACGACACCTTCTGGTTCGGTCCCGACCTGGCGATCGTGCAGCCCGACGCCACCTACGACAACACGAACTTCGGCGACGTGCCGGAAGCCGCCGGCGGCCTCGCCGTGGCCGGGGAGCTCACCTTCTCGGTCGACGAGGACTTCGACCCCGACCAGGCCATGCTCGTCGTGGGCGGTGCCGACCAGGCCCGGGCCGAGGTGCCACTGCAGCCCGCGGCAGGCGACCTCGTCGACCTGCCCCCGACGCAGATCGACGTCACCGGAACCATGTCGGTGGTGCCGCTGGACGTGGAGGTCGTCGCCGCGGAGCGCCGCTGGGACATCCCCGTCGACCACGACCAGGCGCCGGAAGGCGAACAGGCGCTGACGCTGTACATCACCGTCACCAGCCGCAAGACCGGCAACTGGGGGCTGCCGGACGGGTCCTTCGTGCTGGTGACCCCGGATGGCACGTCGCTGCCGGTGGATGGTTCCGACACGGGCGGCTCACTGGCAGGCAGTGAAGCGGGGACCGACCACGAAGACCTGTACCTGCGGTTCCTGGTGCCCGAAGATGCGGCGGGTGAGTATACGCTGCGGATGGATCCGCCCGACTACTGGTTCGACGACGAGCCGACAGAGGCGACGCTGGAGTTCACGCTGCAGTGAGGCGGTGGCCGCGGGCTTCAGGCGGTCGGCGTCGACGTCATGGCCAGGGATGCGGCACGCCGTCGTCTGCACATCGCCTCCTCGGACGCCGGCGGGTACCCGGGTACGGTCACGCGGTCGGCTGACCGGAGACAACGTGGCGCGCACCACGCAGGCGCAGGGCTGGGCCCGGCTGTGGGGCACCGTGGCCGGAGACGTCGTCGCCGTGACCGTCCAGGACGTCCACAGGGCCGTCACGGATGCCGGGTTCCGGTGGGTCGGGCCCCTGGGCCGGCCCGTGCAACAGGTCCACGACGCGGTGACCGATCGCGTCCATGGCCTGGTCCAGGCAGGACTGCGAGGCATGGGGGAGATGGCGGCCGCAGTCGTTGATCGTGGGGAACCCGGGTCTGAACGGTTCGGCGTCGGCGCCGTGCGTGCCGGCGCCATCGCGGCAGGGGCGATCCACGGCGACCTGCTGGCGGTCGCGCCCGAACTGGACCTGGATGTCACGCTCCGCGACGACGGCGGGATGGTCGTCGCACCCGACCCCGCAGGGCTGGCGGCCGCGCATCCCGACCCCAGTGGCCACGTGGTGGTGTTCGTGCACGGGCTGGTGGACACCGAGGCGGTCTGGCGGACCGGCAACGCACCCTCGCAGGCAGATGCGACCGCTGACGGTGGTGGCTCCACGCGGGTGCAGTCGTTGCCCGAGCGGGCGCAGGCGGCCGGGGCGACGCCGCTGCTCGTTCGCTACGGCACTGGACGGGCCGTGGGCCGCAACGGCGCAGACCTGGCGGATCTGTTGGAGGAGGTGGTCAACCACTGGCCGGTCCCCGTCGCGCGCCTGACGATGGTGACGCACTCGATGGGTGGGCTGGTGGCCAGGTCCGCGTGCCACGTTGCCGTCGAGCGAGGGCACGCGTGGACCAGGCCGCTGCACGACGTCGGCTACCTGGGGACTCCACACCTGGGGGCATGGTTGGAGAAGGTCGCCAACGTCGTGAGTTGGTCGCTGCGCCACGCCTCGCCCCAGAGCGCACCGATCGGCACGCTGCTGGATGCGCGGTCGCGGGGGATCAAGGACCTGCGGTTCGGCGCACTCCTGGAGGATGGGGTCGGCGCCGATGCCATCGACGACTTGTTGTCCGGGCGCGGTGCCCAGGATCGACCGTGGCTCGACCACGTGACCCACCACGTGGTGGTCGGGCGCCTCCGGGAGGACGGCCTCCATCCCCTCAACGTGCTGTTCGGTGACACCATGGTTCGGCAGCGATCGGCCACCGGCAGTGGACGATGGCGTCGCATCCCCGATGGCGGGAAGTCCGCGTGGCCGCGATCGCCACGCCACACAGTCGCCTCCCGACCGACCCCCAGGTCGTCGACCTGGTCGGCGATGTGCTCGACGCGCCGACCAACCGCCCCTCACGAGTTGGCGCCCCTGGGCTCGGCCGCATGGGCTTCGAGGACGACGATGGCGTGATGGTTCGCAGCCTCGCCTGAAACGGTGCGCCTCAGTGTTCACGGGATCGGGCGCCGTACACGGCAGCGGTAGCATCGCCCTCCACGACGCCACGTCCGGAACACCTCCATGAGTTCGTCCGCGCACCCGTCCGACTTCCATCGGCTGCCGCCGCAGATCGACCTTCCCGCCACCGAGCGGGGGGTCATCGAGCTGTGGGACCGCATCGACGCCTTCCAGGAGTCCATCGACCGGCGCCCGGCCGACAACGAGTACGTGTTCTACGACGGTCCGCCGTTCGCCAACGGCACCCCCCACTACGGCCACCTGCTGGCGTCCACGACCAAGGACGTCGTCCCGCGCTACTGGACGATGCGCGGCCACCGCATCGAGCGCAAGTGGGGCTGGGACACGCACGGCCTGCCCGTGGAGATGAAGGTGCAGGAGGCGCTGGGGGTGGCGGGCCCGGCCGAGATCGCCGACTACGGCATCGCGCGCTTCAACGCTGCCTGCCGTGACCTGGTGACGTCCACCGCCGACGAGTGGGACTACATCGTGCGGCGGCTCGGCCGCTGGGTCGACATGGACGACGACTACCGGACGATGGACACCGACTTCATGGAGTCGGTCTGGTGGGTGTTCCGACAACTGTGGGACAAGGGCCTGGTCTACCAGTCGGTCAAGGTGCTGCCCTACTCGTGGGGCGCGACCACGCCGCTGTCCAACTTCGAGGCCAACCTCGACTACCGCGACGTCGACGACCCGTCGATCATCGTGCGGATGCCCGTGCTCGTGGGCAACGACGTCGTGCCCGACGGGCGACGAGCTGCTGATCTGGACGACCACGCCGTGGACCCTGCCCGGCAACCTCGCCATCGGGGTCGGCGCGGACCTCACGTACGCCCGGGTGCGCAGCGAGGACGACGACGACGGTGGCGTGCGGCCACCAGTGGCTGGTGCAGGAACTGGTCGAGCACGTGCTGCCCGACGGCGAAGTCGTGGCCACGGCCCCGGGTGCCGACCTGGTGGGCGTCCAGTACGAGCCGCCGTTCGACCACTTCGACGACGAACGCGACCGAGGCGCCTTCCGCGTGGTCGCGGCCCAGGAGGTCGAGACCGACGAGGGCACCGGGCTGGTGCACATGGCACCCGCCTACGGCGAGGTCGACTTCTTCACCCTCCAGGAGGCCGGCCTGGACGTCCTGATCGACTACGTCGACGAGGACGGCGCTTCACCGAATTGGTCCCCGAGGTCGCCGGCATCAACATCAAGGAGGCCGACAGCACCCTGATTCGCCTGGTTCGCGAGCGCGGTCGGCTGGTGTCGTCGGGCACGATCAACCACTCGTACCCGTTCTGCTACCGCACCGGTACGCCGCTGATCTACAAGGCGGTGCCGACCTGGTTCGTCGAGGTGACGAAGTTGACCGACCGCCTGGTCGAGGCCAACCAGGACATCCACTGGGTGCCCGACGCGATCGGCGAGGGCCGCTTCGGCAACTGGCTCGAGGGTGCCCGCGACTGGGCGGTCAGCCGCAACCGATTCTGGGGTTCGTGCATCCCGATCTGGGAGTGCGACGCGTGCGGCCACCAGGCCTGCGTCGGGTCGATCGACGAACTCGAGGAGCTGTCCGGTCAGCGGCCCGACGACCTCCACAAGGACGTGCTCGACCCGATCACCTATCCCTGCGCCGAGTGCGACGGCGGCACCATGGTCCGCGTGCCCGAGGTGCTGGACTGCTGGTTCGAGTCGGGCGCGATGCCCTACGGCCAACTGCACTACCCCTTCGAGAACGTGGAGCGGTTCGAGGCCACCTTCCCGGCCGAGTTCATCTCGGAGTCGCTGGACCAGACCCGCGGCTGGTTCTACACGCTTGCACGTCCTGTCGACGGCGCTGTTCGACGAACCGTCGTTCCGCAACTGCGTCGTCTCGGGCATGATCCTGGCCGAGGACGGCCGCAAGATGTCCAAGTCCCTCAAGAACTACCCGGATCCGTCCTACCTGTTCGACGAGTACGGCGCCGACGCGCTGCGCGCCTACCTGATGGACTCGCCGTTGCTGCGCGCCGAGCCACTGCGGTTCTCCGAGGCGGGTGTCCGCCACATCGTGCGCACGGTGATCCTGCCACTGTGGAACGTCGTCAGCTTCTTCACCACCTATGCCGAGGCCGACGGGGTGACCCACGCCGACCTCGCCGACGCCCCCGCTCCGGCCGACCGTCCCGAGATCGACCGGTGGGTGCTGTCGGTGCTGCAGAGCCTCATCGCCGACGTCAACGCCGAGATGGAGGACTACAACCTCAACAACGTCGTCACGCCGGTGCTGGGGTTCATCGACCATCTCACCAACTGGTACGTGCGTCGGTCGCGGCGGCGGTTCTGGCGCACGGGTGGCGACACGCCCGAGGGTCGCGCCGACTCGCTGGCCGCCTTCGCGACCCTCTACGAGGTGCTGGCCACGTTCACCAAGGTGCTCGCGCCCGTGCTGCCGTTCGTCACCGAGCACATCCACCAGGAACTGGTGGTCGGCCTGGACGCTGCGGCACCCGCATCCATCCACTGGTCGGACTATCCACAGGCCGACGAGTCACGCATCGACGCCGACCTCGAGACTGCGATGGCGACGACCCGCCAGGTCATCTCGATGGGTCGGCATCTGCGCACCACCAACGACCTGCGCGTGCGCCAGCCGCTGCATGCCCTGACCGTCATCACCCGCGACGACGACGTGGCCGCAGCCGTGGATGCCCATCGCTCGTTGATCTCCCGGGAACTCAACGTTCGAGCGGTGTCGGTACGCGCCGACGAGGGTGACCTCGTCACCCTGTCCGCCAAGCCCAACTTCAAGGTCCTGGGACCCCGGCTGGGCAAGGAGATGGGCCGGGTCGCGGGAGGTGTTGCCCAACTGTCGCACGACCAACTCGCCGCCGTGGCCGAAGGTGGCACCGTCGAGGTGGCCGGCCACCAGTTGGCCTCAGCCGACCTCGACATCCGGCGCGAGCCGAACGAGGGCACGGTGGTCGAGTCGTTCGGTGGCCTGGCCGTCGCGCTGGACACCACGGTCGACGAGGAACTGGCGATCGAGGGGCTGGCCCGCGATCTCGTCAGCCAGGTGCAGCAGGTGCGGCGGGACCTCGACCTCGACGTCAGCGACCGGATCGTGCTGGGCTGGGCGAGCGAGGATCCCGACATCCGTGCAGCCTTCGCCGCCCACGGCGAGACCATCGCGGCCGAGGTGCTGGCGGTGACGGTGACTGCCGACGACCCCGGCGCAACGACGCAGTTGGACTGTGCCGGCCATGCGGTGGCGGTCGTCGTCACCAGCGCCTGAGGCCGAGAGCGTGGTGGACCTGGCGATCCTTGGTGCCGGTCCGGCCGGCATCGGCGCTGCCCAGCGGGCTGCCGCTGCCGGTCTGGACGTCGTGGTCATCGAACGCGAGGACGCGGTGGGTGGCGCCGCGCGCAGCATCACGGTCGCCGGCGTGCGCTGCGACCTGGGCAGCCACCGCCTGCACCGGAGCGTCGATCCCGTCGCTGCTCGCCCTGCTGGACGAACTCCTGGGCACCGACCTGCAGCGTCGTCAGCGCCGCGGCCGCATCCGGCTGGCCGGTCGATGGGTGCCGTTCCCGCTGCAGCCACTGGCCACGCTGCGGCACCTGCCGCCCGGGTTCGCCGTGCGGGCAGCGGTGGATGCGCTCGTGCCGCGCACCCCGGCGGCCGACACCTTCGACGAGGTCGTGCGCGCCGGGCTGGGTCCCACCATGGCTGATCGGTTCTACGGGCCGTATGCCCGCAAGTTGTGGGGACTCTCGCCGACCGAGATCAGCGGCGAACAGGCGCGGCGCCGAATCGGGGCGTCGTCAGCCGGCGCGATCTGGGACGCCTGGTCGCGGGTCGGGATCCCGATGCTCGCGCCTTCCTGTATCCCCGTCGCGGGTTCGGCCAACTCTGGGAGGCACTGGCCGCCAGCGCGACCGCTGCCGGCGCCGACATTCGCCTGGGCACCACGGCACCGTGTCGATGCGACCGACGGGGGAGTGGTGGTGACCACCGACCACGGCGAGCCCATCACGGCCGGCCATCCTGGTCCACGATCCCGCTGCCCGTGCTGGCGCGCCTGCACGGTGCACCGCCAGCGGTCACTGCGGCAGCCGCGAAGTTGCGAACGCGAGCGATGCTGCTCGTCTACCTGGTGGTGCCGACGCCGCAGTGGACGCCCTTCGATGCCCATTACCTCCCGGAGGGGTGGACCCCGATCACGCGGATCTCGGAGCCCAAGAACTACCGGGACGGTCACCCGGGTCGCGACCCGCGGTGACCCGGGGGACCCGACCGACCGGACGGTGCTGTGCGCCGAGTTGCCCTGTGACGTGGGGGACGCCCACTGGAACGCCTCGGACGATGACCTGGCAGGTCTGGTGAGAGCGGCCATCGACCGTGCCGGCCTCACCTGCCCTGACCCCGTGCAGGTGCACACGCATCGCGTGCCCAACGCCTACCCCGTCTACGACCTCGGCCACGAGGCCCACCTGGCCGTGGTGGACCAGTGGGCGACGTCGCTGCCCCGAATCCTCACCTTCGGCCGCCAGGGGCTGTTCGTGCACGACAACTCCCACCACGCCCTGGCGATGGCATGGGCGGCAGCCGACGCGTTCCGGGACGGCCAGGTGGACGCCACGGCATGGGCGGCAGCCCGCCGGCAATTTGCAGCCCATGTCGTGGAGGATTGACGGACGGCGACGCCAGACGACGGGAGTCCAGCGCTGGCACCTCGACGCGGCGACCACGCACGAGTGCGACAGCCCGGGACCCGGGGCGTGCGCTGGTTCCGGAGTCGCCGCCCGTCAGCGACCGCGTCCGACCGTGGCAGTCCGTCCTCGATCCGGCCCATCGAGTTCGAGGTTGAGGCTGTGCCAGATGGCGGGCACGACGCGCTGCAGGTAGCGATCAAGGCGGACGAACGAGCGTCCGGCCGTGCGGAAGTGGTAGCTGATCGGCACCTCCTCGTAGCGCATGCCTCGCCGCAGCAGGTCGATCGTCAGCACCTGTGCATAGTTGAAGTCGTGCACGATCCGTGCCTGGCGGGCCGCATCGAGTGACAGGGCCCGGTAGCCGCTCTGGCCGTCGGTGACCGGCAGGCGGGTGACGAAGCGAACCACCAGGGTGAGCACCTGGTTGCCGAATCGGCGATGGGGGAGCATGTGCTCGATGTCGCCACTGAAACGTGATCCCACCACGTAGTCGGCACGGCCGGCGAGGATCGGTGCCACCAGCCGCGCCAACTCCTCGGGCGCGTACTCGCCATCGGCGTCCAGGAAGACCGTGGCGGCGGCGCTGCGGGCAACACCCTGGGCCAGTCCCACTCGAACTGCCGCGCCCAGGCCCTGGTTGGCCGGGAGTGACACCACCTCGGCACCGGCGCGGGCGGCGAGCGCGACCGTGTCGTCGGTGCTGCCGTCGTCGATCACGAGGCAGCGCACCGGATGGCCGAGCACTGCCCGGGGCATCCGCCTGACGACGTCGCCCACGAGTTCCTGCTCGTCGTGGGCCGGCATGAAGACGACGATCGGAGCCGCCGGGTCAGCCTGCAGTGGCTGGGGCGGCGGGCCGGATCGGGCCGGAACACGCAGTCGTCCCAGCATGGACGGAGCAGGCCGCACCAGGCCGATCCCGCCGGCCACCAGTGCGTAGGCGGTCTTGAAGGCGTGGGAGCCCAGCGCGATGGCCAGGGCGGTGCCCGGTGCCACCCCCACCGCGACCAGTGCGGCGGTGGCCGCCGCCTCGTAGGTGCCGAAGCCTCCGGGTGCCACGGCGGCGACCTGGGCGGCGATGGTCACCGCCGTCACCAGGACGGCTTCGCGCACCGAGATCTGGATACCGGCCAGGGCCGCCACCTGGTGGACGACCACGGCTTCGGTCAGCCACGAGGCAACTGTCATGGCTATGGCGAGGGCCCCGGGCAGTCGAATGCCGCCGTGGTCCCGGGCCAGCCTGGTGACCCACCACACGGCGGCGCCACCGACCACGAGCGCGCCCACCACGACCAGCGGCCACCACCCGCCGAGCAGCTGCATGGCGACGCCCGGCGCGACCACCAGGCCGATCCCGACCACGGCCACGACGTCGGCGGCGCGCAGCACCACCGTCGATGCCGTGGCGTCCTGCACGTCGACGTCGGTTCGGCGCACCACGCTGGTGACGCGCATCGCCTCGCCCAGTCGCAGGGGAAGGAGGTGGTTGGCGGCGGTCGCGACGTGGATGGCTGCCAACGACTGCCCGAACGGCAACTGGGGGAGGGTGCGCACCCAGGCACCGGCACGCAGGACGAACGCGCCGAGGTACCCGACTGCCATGACGGCCACCGCTGTGGGATGTCGGAGGGCGCTGCGGACGGTCGTGGCGATCACGTCGGTGTCGACGGTGGCCGACACCATGACGAGGGTGATGACGGCCACGCCAACCCCGGCCCACCACGCCAGGTCGCGTCGTCGAAGTCGGGTCATGCGCCATGCCTCCAGTGTGCGTGGGCGGCGTCCGATGGGGCTGGGCGGCTCGATCCAGAGCGCGTGCGGTTAGGCTAACCTAAGTATGAGTGGACTGCGTCTGCCGTCGTCCACGTCCCTCCTCCATCCACCCGTTGCGGAGCACCGTCTTGTCAGTCGTCGTCACCGGCGCGGCCGGGTTCATCGGTCGCCACGTCGTCACAACGCTGGTGGCCCGTGGCCATGTCGTGATCGGGATCGATCGTCGCCCCTGGACGCCACAGGCGGGTGAACACCGCCTCGTTGCTGACCTCGCCAGCCCGGACGCGGGTGTGGATGCGGTCCTGGCACGTGCCGCCGGGGTGGTCCACCTGGCTGCGAGGCCGGGTGTGCGCGACCGTGCTCCTGACATCGACGTGTTGCGGCAGCGCGACAACGTCGAGGCCGCCGCCCGTGTCTTGGCGGTCACCCCTGCCGAAGTGCCGGTGGTCGTGACGTCATCGTCGTCGGTCTACGGCGGAGCGGGCGACCCTGCGCACCCCCGAGCATGCCACGAAGACGATGAACTGCGCCCGCGCGGCGGCTACGCGACCTCGAAGGTCGCGGTCGAACGGCTGTGCGCGCAGCGCCGCGACCGCGGGGGCCGGGTCAGCGTGGCGAGGCCGTTCACGGTCGCTGGAGCGGGCCAGCGGGACGACATGGCGATTGCCCTGTGGATCCGGGCGATGCGGTCCGGCGAACCGGTCCACATCCTGGGTGATGGCGCCCGCCGACGCGACATCACTGACGTTGGTGATGTCGCACGAGGGCTGGTGGGCCTGCTGTCGGTGCCCCAGGACGTGGTGGTCAACCTGGGAACGGGCACGAGCCATCGCCTGGACGACCTGGTCGCGACGATCGCGACGCACCTGGACGTCACACCGCGCATCCAGGTGCACCCGACTGGTGCGCACGAAGTCGCGGCAACCTGCGCCGACGTCGCGCGATGCGGGCATGTGCTGGGCTTCGTCCCCCACACTGACCTGGGCACGCTCGTGGCCCGCCAGGTCGCCGCGATGGACTGGCGAGGTCGAGAGGGTCCCGCCGCCGGCGTCCGAGTCACGGGTGCGCATCGCCAGGAGGTGGTCGGCGTCGTCCGGCGGGTGGTCCACCGTCGACGGTGGACCCGTGATCGGCGTCGATCGTCGTGTTGCCGCGACGGCGCGCCCATGAGGCGCGCGCTCGCCCTGTTCGCCGTCGTGGCGCTGGCCGCGTCGTCACTCGTCGCCTGTGGCGGTGGCTCGGACGACGACGTCGTACGCGTGTACTCGGGTCGTCACTACGACCTCGAGCCAGCCTTCGAGCAGTTCGCCGAGGAGACCGGCATCTCGGTCGAGTTCCTGTACGGCGGCGATGCCGAGTTGCGCGAGCGCATCCTGGCCGAGGGCACCGACACCATCGCCGACGTCTACCTCACCGTGGACGTGGGCAACCTCTACCTGGCCGCCGAGCAGGGCATCTTCCAGCCGCTGGACATCCCGGCCGTCGATGCCGCCGTCCCCGACAACCTGCGCCACCCGGACGACCTTTGGGTCGGGCTGGCCAGGCGGGCGCGCACGATCGTGTACGACCCCGAGTCGGTGGACCCCTCGGAACTGTCCACGTACGAGGATCTCGCCGATCCGCGCTGGGCGGGCCGACTGTGCCTGCGACGCTCCACCGACAGCTACACGCAGTCGCTGGTGGCCAGCCTGATCGCGGCTGACGGCATCGAGGCGACCCGCGACGTCGTCGATGGGTGGGTGGCCAACGCCGAGATCTACAACAACGACGTCGCCATCCTCGACAACATCGCCGAGGGGGACTGCGAGGTCGGCATCGTCAACCACTACTACCTGGCTCGCAAGTTGGCCGAGGATCCGGACTTCCCGGTGCAGCTCCTGTGGGCCAACCAGGACGATCGTGGGGTGCACGTCAACCTCTCGGGCGGTGGCGTCACCGCCAACGCACCCAACCCCGATGCCGGCCGTCGCCTGGTCGAATGGCTGGCCACCGACGGGCAGAGCGCCTTCGTCGACGACAACTTCGAATATCCCGCCAACCCCGCCGTGGAACCCGCCGAGGTGCTGATCCAGTTCGGTGACTTCTTGGCGGACCCCGTGAACGCCAACGAACTGGGTTCCCGCAATCGTGAGGCCGTGGAGTTGTTGGCGGAGTCGGGCTACCAGTGAGCGCCACACTTCGGGCACATCCTCGCGAGCAGGACCCGGCGCCGCCGGCGCGCCCGGGCGGCCCCAGGGGTGGTGGCATCGGCGCCGACGCGACAAGGCCGGCGTGCGCCGACCATGGGCGGTCGCTGCCGCAGTCGTCGCGGCGGCGGTGGTCGCACCGTTGGCCGGGGTGCTGTTGTCGCTGTTGACACCGACGACGGACGTGTGGCGACTGCTGTGGGAGACCCGGCTGGTCGAGATGGTCGTGTCCACGTTCGTGCTGATGGTCGGCGTCGTCGTCGCCACCCTGGTGGTTGGTGGTGGCCTGGCGTGGTTGACCGCGATCCATCGGTTCCCCGGCGAGTCGCATGCTGTCGTGGATGCTGGTGCTGCCATTGGCGATGCCCGCCTACGTGCTGGGATTCGTCGCGATCGGCCTGCTGGATGCGCCCGGGCCCGGTGCAGTCCGCTCCTGCGTGCCCTGACGGGTGCCGAGGGGTCCTTGTTCAACCCTCGTTCGATGGGGATGGCGATCGTCGTGTTCACCCTGGCGCTGTATCCCTACGTCTACCTGCAGGCCCGTGCCGCGCTCGGGGAGCAGTCGGCGACGCCCTACCACGCCGCACGGACGCTGGGTCTGTCACCGGCGGCGGCGGCCCGGCGCGTGCTGTTGCCGTTGGCGCGCCCGGCCCTGGCCGCGGGGGCGGCCCTGGTCGCCATGGAGACACTCACCGACTTCGCCACCGTGCAGTACTTCAACGTCACCACGGTCTCGGTGGGCGTCGAACAGGTCTGGTACGGCATGTTCGAACGCGGTGCCGCGGCCGAGCTGGCCAGCACCGTGCTGGTGATGGCCGCGGTCGTCATCCTGGGTGAGCGGCGCACTGCGAGGCCGTGCGCGCTACGAACAGCGCGGTCGCGGTGGCGGGATCGAGCCGATCAGGCTGCCGGGGCGCGCGCGGGTGGGCTGCCACCGCGGCGTGCGTCACGGTGCTCGCAGGCGCCTTCGTCATTCCGGCCCTGCAGTTGGTGGTGTGGTCGTCGCAAGCCAGCCTGGTCGGGCCCGGTGGCATCGACTCGCGCTACCTGACCTACCTGGGCAACAGCGCGATGCTCGCCGTGATCACCGCCGTCGTGTGCGTGGCCGTGGGCCTGGTGCTGGTGAATGCGGTTCGCCTCAGCGGCGATCGCACCACCCCGCGATTGGTGGGGGTGGCCAACCTGGGATACGCCATGCCCGGACCGGTGCTGGCCATCGGCACGTTGTTGCTGCTGGCTGGTGTCGACGCGACGTTGCAGTCCCTGGGCGTGCCCACCAGTGGTCGTCTGGCCACGGGTTCCCTGTTGGCGGTCGCCTATGCCTACACGGTGCGGTTCCTGCCGTTGGCCAGCACCACGTTGGATGCCGGCCTGCAGCGAGTGCCGCGAACGACGACGATGTCGGGCTTCACCCTGGGGGCGGCGCCGCGACGGGTCGCCGCCCGCATCCATGTCCCGCAGTTGCGCACCGGGATCGGCATCGCGTTGGTGCTGGTGGCAGTCGACGCGCTCAAGGAACTCCCGATCGTCCTGTTGCTGCGACCGTTCGGGTTCGAGACGTTGTCGCTGTGGGTGTACCGTTCTGCGGCCGAGGCCCGGTGGGAGTTGGCAGGTCTGCCCGCCCTCACGATCGTCGCCCTGGCGTGCATCCCGGTGGTGACGTTGTTCCGTCTCCAGATCCAACCGCCAGGACCCAAGCGATGAGCGCGACGCGTGACACCGTGCACCGGGGCCGGGCTGCCAGCCCGGGCGGCCGCCCGGTGGCGTCGGGACGTCAGGACGTGACGACCGATGTCGATCGGCCATCCAGTGGTGCCCCCTCCACGGCTGGTGTCGAGGTCCCACCGACGACACCCGGGCCCGACCAGTCCCCGACCAGGTCGTTGTCCACGACGTGGTCGTGCGCTACGGGGAGGTCGTCGCGCTGGACCGTGTCAGCCTGTCCCTGCCGGCGGGCGAGCAGATGGCGATCGTGGGACCCTCCGGTTGTGGCAAGTCGACCCTCGTGAAGGCCGTCGCCGGTCTGGTCCCCATGGAGCACGGACGAGTCGAGGTCGCGGGGGAGGTGGTCGCCGACGACGGCGTGTGGGTGGCGCCCGAGCATCGTGGTGTCGGGGTCGTGTTCCAGGACCATGCGCTGTTTCCGCACCTCGACGTGCGCGCGAACGTGGGATTCGGGCTGGGCCGGCACACCGGGGCAGCGGAACGGGTGGACGAGGTCCTCGACCTGGTGGGCCTGTCCCACCTCGGGGACCGGTACCCGCACGAATTGTCCGGGGGCGAGCAGCAACGCACGGCGCTGGCACGCGCGCTTGCCCCGCGGCCAGCCGTGCTGCTGCTCGACGAACCCTTCTCCAACCTCGACCGCAACCTGCGCGAACGGGTGCGGGCAGAAACCGTGGCGTTGCTGCGGGCCGAGCAGATCACGGCCATCTTCGTCACCCATGACCGTGACGAGGCCCTGACCGTGGGCGCTCGGGTGGCCGTCATGCGTGGCGGCCGCGTCGAACAGGTCGCCTCGCCGGCCGAGGTCTACCACGCCCCGACGAGCCGGTTCGTCGCCGCGTTCCTGGACCACGCCGACTTCATCCCCGGGCAGGTCGAGGGCGCGGCCGTGCGCAGCCGCTTCGGCATGTTGCCGGTGCACAATGCCGATGGGCTGGCCGACGTCGACGTCATGGTGCGCCGCACGAGGTCGCGATCCAGCCAGATGCCCAAGGCGACGCAGTCGTCGTGGCGGCAGAGTTCCGGGGGAGCACCATCGCCCACACGGTCGCCTTCCAGGACGGCCTGACACTCGTCGGGATGCGCCCGCACACGGAAGGGCTGCGGCCTGGCAGCCGAGTCCGCGTGTCGATCGACTGCGATCATCCGCTGACTGCCTATCCACGGTGACCCCGCCTGCGGCATCCCGATCGCGGCGGCCCCCGCGTGATGCCGTGGCTGCGACGCCCTCGCGCCGGACGCACAGCAGCGTGCCCTCGGCTCATCGCCTGGGCCTGGCCATGGTGCTGGTCGCCGTGGTCACGACCTTCGTCGCGCTGCCGGCAGGCTGGATCCCGGCGACGCATGGCAACCAGACGTCGGGGGACGAACCGCACTACCTGCTGACCGCTGACAGCCTGGGCGTGGACGGTGACCTCGACGTGTCCAACCAGGTGGACCGGAGGACTACCGGCCCTACCACGAGCAACTGCTGGCGCCCCAGGCAGCCACGGAGGCGACCGGCCGTGCCGTGGTGCCCCATGACCCCGGGTTGGCGGTGGTCCTGGCCGCGCCGATGCGGCTGGGCGGTTGGCGAGCCGCGAAGGCAGCGCTGGCGGTGATGGCGGGGGTGACTGCCGCGGCCACGCTGTGGCTGTCGGTGCGGCGCCTCGATGCCCGTGTCGGACCGGCTGCCGTGGTCGTTGCGCTGCTCGGCGCATCGGCACCCATGGTCGTCTACGGCGGCCAGGTCTATCCCGAACTGCCGGCGGCACTGGCGGTGGTGGGCGGCGTGGCGGCCGCGTCGGCGCCGCGCGGATGGCGCAGCGACGTGGGCACCGTCATCGCCGTGGTGGTGCTGCCATGGCTGGCCGTGAAGTACGTGCCCGTGGCCGCGACGCTCGGGGCCGTCCACCTGGTCGGGCGGTGGCGATCGGGGGGACGCTGGCCGGCTGCGTGGTCGGCCGCGGCGCTGGTCGGTGCCGGAGGCCTCTACGTGCTCGCCCACCTGGCGTGGTACGGCGGGTTGACGGTGTACGCGGCCGGTGACTTCTTCCGCGCCAACGGCGGCCAACTGTCAGTGGTCGGTACGAGCCCTGACCTGCTCGCCCGTGCTGCCCGCCTGGTCGGCCTGTGGGTCGATCGCGACTTCGGCATCGCCACGTGGCAACCGGCATGGATCCTGGGGGTGGCGGGCTGGCCTGGTTGGCGGGCCGTCGCTTCCGGTCCTCGCTCCTGGTGGGCTGCATCGTCGCTGCCGGCTGGGCCACCGCGACCTTCGTGGCGCTGACGATGCACGGGTGGTGGTTCCCCGGCCGACAGGTGATCGTGGTGCTGCCGCTGGTGGCCGCGGCCATCGCGTCGTGGGCCTCCCGCCGATCCCGCGTCCTGGTCGTGGCGGTCGGCCTGGGCATCGCGGGCTTCCTCACCACGGGATGGCTGCTCGCCGACGGGCTGTCCCAGCGGCTCACGCTGGTCGTGGACTTCGCGTTGGTCGGCAGTCCCGTGTTCGCGATCGCCCGGTTCGCCGCCCCCGACTACATGTTGGACACGGCGCGAACCTGGGTGCTGCACACGGCATGGCTGGCCGTGTTGGTGGCCGTGGGATGGTGGGGATGGCGGGATGCGGCCCAGGAGTCTGCCGGGCCGTCGAGCCCGGGGACCCTCGACAGGCCAGCGAGTGCCGCGAGCGTCCCCGTGCACTCTTGATCCATTCCGATTCGGCTATCAGGTCGTCGGCGACAACGCAAACGCCCTGGTCTCCCCTTCTGCCAGCCGTCCGTCCGGCGGCACCGGTGCGATCGAGCCGATGCAGGACCTCCCTACCGTCATGGGTGAAGTGCTTGTCGAGCTGCGCTGCGGAACGAACGACACCGCACCACGACGACGGGCATCGTTGACCGCATCCGCGGTCAGCGTGCACACCTCCCCAACACACAAGGAACACCATGCGTACCACACCACAGTTTCCCGCCGCGCCGCCGCCGTTGCACTGGCCGGTGCACTGGCCTTCGGCGTCTCCGCCTGCTCCGACGACGATGGCACCGACGCCGGCACCGAGGTCTCCGAGGGCGATGTCGTCGACGACACCGCGTCCGAGATGTCGACGGACATGTCGTCGGAAGTGACCGAGATGGAGTCGGACATGTCGTCGGAAGTGACCGAGATGGAGTCCGAGGGCTGATCCAGCCACTGCAACCTGGCCGGGCCGCCGTGTGGATCCACGGCGGCCCGGCGTCTGTCTGGACCCTGGGCTGGTCGATGGGCCGGTCGATCGTCCAGCGCTGGGTTTGACGCACCCCACCCGACCGTTGTAGGCTGCACATCCGCGCCGCGGGTCAGCCTGCGGTGCGTTTGGGCGCTGGCAGGACCAACCGCCATGCGGTAGGTGTCCATCCTCGTCTCGACCCGCAGTCGAGACAGGGACCAGTGCAACTCCGACGACGACCCGGCCCTTGCGGGCTGCATGCGCTTGCGCTGCACGGAAGTCACGGAACGCCCGGGTGCGTGGATCGGGCAGATGGCCGCAACGGCCATGACCCACCACCACGACCGACCAACCGAGGCAGCGAACACGCCCCGGACGACGACCAAGGACGCAACGAATGCCCACCATTCAGCAGTTGGTGCGCAAGGGCCGCCAAGACAAGAAGAAGAAGGTCAAGACGCTGGCCCTCAAGGGGTCGCCACAGCGTCGTGGCGTGTGCACGCGTGTCTACACGACGACGCCGAAGAAGCCGAACTCGGCCCTTCGCAAGGTGTGCCGCGTGCGCCTGAGCTCCGGGATGGAGGTCACCGCCTACATCCCCGGCGAGGGCCACAACCTCCAGGAGCACTCCATGGTCCTGATCCGTGGTGGTCGTGTCCGCGACCTCCCGGTGTTCGCTACAAGGTGATTCGCGGCGCACTCGATGCCGCTCCCGTGCGTGACCGCAAGCAGGCCCGGTCGCGCTACGGCGTCAAGAAGGAGGGCTGACATGCCACGCAAGGGATCCCCGGGCCGTCGCCCGATCACGCCGGACGCCAAGTACCACTCGACGCTGGTCACCCAGCTCATCAACCGTGTCATGTACGGCGGCAAGCGCTCCGTCGCCGAGGCCATCGTCTACGACGCCCTCGCCGACATCGGTTCGCGCGTCCAGGGCGGCGACCCGCTCTCGGTCGTGCAAGCGCGCCGTCGAGAACGTCAAGCCCCAGCTGGAGGTGAAGTCCCGCCGTGTCGGTGGCGCCACCTACCAAGTGCCCGATCGAGGTCCGGCCGTCGCGCTCGACCACGTTGGCGCTGCGCTGGATCGTGGGCTACGCCCGCATCCGCCGCGAGAAGACCATGGGCGAACGCCTTGCCGGCGAACTGCTCGATGCCTCCAACGGCGTCGGCGCGGCCGTCAAGCGTCGCGAGGACACCCACAAGATGGCCGAGGCCAACCGCGCCTTCGCCCACTACCGCTGGTGAGCCTTCGTGCGGTGTGACCCACCGCACGGCCCCCCCCACCCGCACTGCACGCACAGCGACCCGCGCCGACTCGCGCCGCCCGAGCCGACGCGACCCGCAAGACCCGGACAAGACCAGGAAGTGATCACGATGGCAAAGCGCCCGCCGCTCAAGACGCTGCGCAACATCGGCATCATGGCCCACATCGATGCCGGCAAGACGACCACAACCGAACGCATTCTCTTCTACACCGGCAAGTCCTACAAGATCGGTGAGGTCCACGATGGCGCTGCCACGATGGACTGGATGGAGCAGGAACAGGAGCGTGGGATCACCATCACGTCGGCCGCAACGACGGCCGAGTGGAAGGATCACACGATCAACATCATCGACACGCCCGGCCACGTCGACTTCACGGTCGAGGTCGAGCGGTCGCTGCGTGTCCTGGATGGTGCGGTTGCCGTCTTCGACGGTGTCGCAGGCGTCGAGCCGCAGTCCGAGACCGTGTGGCGCCAGGCCGACAAGTACGGCGTGCCGCGCATGTGCTTCGTCAACAAGCTGGACCGCACGGGCGCCTCGTTCGAGTTCTCGTTCGACTCCATCCTGGATCGCCTGACCGCGGACGCAGTGGCCATCCAGCTGCCGATCGGGTTGGAGGACCAGCTCGAGGGCGTCGTGGACCTGGTCCGCAACATCGGGATCGTCTGGAAGGGCGAGGACCTCGGAGCCTCCTTCGAGGAGATCGAGGTGCCGGCGGACATGGTCGAAGAGGTCGAGGCCCGTCGTGACGTGTTGATGGAGAAGGTGGCAGAGACCGACGAGGAACTCCTCGAGGCCTACTTCGACAACGGCGAACTGACCATCGACGAACTCAAGCGGGGTCTGCGCGCCGCCACCATCGCCAACCAACTGGTGCCGGTGCTGTGTGGCTCTGCCTTCAAGAACAAGGGAGTCCAGCCGCTGCTCGACGCCGTGGTCGACTACCTGCCCTCGCCGCTGGAGGTCCCCCCGATGAGGGGCCAGGACCCGCGCACCGGCGAGCCGATGAGTCGCGCCCCCGGCGACGAGGAGCCGTTCTCGGCGCTGGCCTTCAAGGTCATGACCGACCCCTACGTGGGCACCCTGGTGTTCACGCGGGTGTACTCCGGCACGCTGGAGTCGGGCTCCTACATCCACAACGTCACCAAGGACGAGAAGCTCCGCGTCGGTCGCATCCTCCAGATGCACGCCAACCACCGTGAGGACCGCGACAAGACCATGACCGGCGACATCGTCGCCCTGGTCGGGCTCAAGTCCACGAGCACCGGTGACACCCTGTCGGATCCCGACCACCGGATCCTGCTGGAGTCGATGGACTTCCCGGACCCGGTCATCGACATCGCCATCGAGCCCAAGACCAAGACCGATCAGGAGAAGCTGATCGTCGGGTTGATGAAGCTCGCCGAGGAGGACCCCACCTTCCGCGTCCACACGGACGAGGAGACCGGGCAGACCATCATCGGCGGCATGGGCGAGTTGCACCTCGAGATCATCGTCGACCGGCTCATGCGTGAGTTCAAGGTCGAGGCCAACGTCGGTCGCCCCCAGGTGGCCTACCGCGAGTCGCTCAAGAAGGGTGTCGAGAAGGTCTCCTACACCCACAAGAAGCAGACCGGTGGTTCCGGCCAGTTCGGGCAGGTCGTCATCAACGTCCGCCCGCTGACCGACGACGACCGCGAAGAGTTCGAACTCGACGAGGACACCCACTACCACTTCGAGTCCAAGATCTACGGTGGCTCGATCCCTCGCGAGTACATCCCCGCGGTCGATGCCGGCATCCGGGACTCGCTCGGTTCTGGTGTGTTGGCCGGCTACCCGCTGGTCGACGTGTTCGTCGAGTTGGTCGATGGTTCCTACCACGACGTCGACTCGTCCGAGATGGCGTTCAAGATCACCGGTTCCATGGCCTTCAAGGAGGCTGCTCGCCGTGCTGGTGTGCAGTTGCTCGAGCCCGTCATGGACGTCGAGGTCTCGACTCCCGATGACTACCTGGGTGACGTCATGGGCGACCTGTCCGGTCGCCGTGGCCTCATCGAGGGCTCGTCGCCCCGTGGGCAGTACACCGTCGTCAAGGCGCGCGTGCCGCTGGCCGAGATGTTCGGCTACTCGACCGACCTGCGGTCCATGACCCAGGGTCGAGCCAACTACACGATGCAGTTCGGTGCCTACGAGCCGGCGCCCTCGTCCATCCAGGAAGAGGTCGTCACCAAGGCACGGGGCGAGTGAGCGCGCGTCCTTCGGACGCGAGGGAGTTGCTCGCAGGTTCGCAACGTCCAGTCTGACCATCAACCACACCACGTACACCCACCGCACGGGCGCAACACCGCCCCCACCACACGGTTCAAGGAAAGAAGGCGCATCATGGCCAAGGAAAAGTTTGAGCGGAACAAGCCGCACATGAACATTGGCACGATTGGTCACGTTGACCATGGGAAGACGACGTTGACTGCGGCGATCACGTTTGTGTTGGCCAAGCATGTCGATGGGAATGTGGCGTCGGCGTTTGACCAGATTGACAAGGCGCCGGAGGAGCGTGAGCGTGGGATCACGATCAATGTGTCGCATGTGGAGTATGAGACGGAGAATCGTCATTATGCGCACGTGGATGCGCCTGGGCACGCTGACTATGTGAAGAACATGATCACGGGTGCGGCGCAGATGGATGGTGCGATCTTGGTGGTGTCGGCTGCTGATGGTCCGATGCCGCAGACTCGTGAGCATGTGTTGTTGGCGCGTCAGGTTGGGGTGCCTGAGTTGGTGGTGGCGTTGAACAAGGTCGACATGGTCGATGATGAGGAGTTGTTGGAGTTGGTGGAGTTGGAGGTGTCTGAGTTGTTGGAGTCGTATGAGTTTGATGTGGACACGCCGATTGTTCGGGTGTCGGCGTTGCAGGCGTTGGAGGGTGATGAGGCGGCTGAGGCGGGTGTGTTGGAGTTGATGGCGACGGTGGATTCGACGTTTGCGCAGCCGGAGCGTGACACGGACAAGCCGTTCTTGATGCCGATCGAGGATGTGTTTTCGATCACGGGTCGTGGCACGGTGGTGACGGGTCGGATCGAGCAGGGTGTGGTGAATGTGTCTGACACGGTGGAGATCATCGGGATCAAGGACACGACGTCGACGACGGTGACGGGTGTGGAGATGTTCCGCAAGTTGTTGGATCGTGGTGAGGCGGGTGACAACGTGGGTGTGTTGTTGCGTGGGACCAAGAAGGATGATGTGGAGCGTGGCCAGGTGTTGGCGGCTCCGGGTTCGATCACGCCGCACACGCAGTTTGAGGCGCAGGTGTATGTGTTGTCCAAGGATGAGGGTGGTCGTCACACGCCGTTCTTTGACAACTATCGGCCGCAGTTCTATTTCCGGACCACGGATGTGACGGGTGCGGTGTCGTTGCCGGATGGTGTGGAGATGGTGATGCCGGGTGACAACACGGAGATGACGGTGGAGTTGATTGCGCCGATCGCGATGGATGAGGGGTTGCGGTTTGCCATCCGTGAGGGTGGTCGCACGGTGGGTGCGGGCCGTGTCACCAAGGTCTTGGCCTGAACCTCGCCTGACGGCTCGGTTCAGGTTGGAGTTGCTCGCCCTGGGGCTCGCAACTCCAGCCCCGACTGAAACAAGAACGAAGCCACGAACGCACCTGGGTGCGAGATGAGAAAACGAAATGGCTGCTGACACCAAGATCCGGATTCGCCTCAAGGCGTACGACCACGAGGTTCTGGACCGCTCGGCGCGCGAGATCGTCGACACGGTCGAGGCCACCGGTGCGCACGTCACGGGACCCGTCCCGTTGCCGACCGAGCGCCAGGTGTGGGCCGTCATCCGGTCCCCCCACAAGTACAAGGACTCCCGCGAGCACTTCGAGCGCCGGACCCACAAGCGTCTGATCGACATCCACCAGCCGTCACAGAAGACCATCGACAAGTTGATGGGTCTGTCGCTGCCGGCCGGAGTCGACATCGAGATCAAGCTCTGACACGTCCGCTTGCCGGCGCCCTCGGGCCCGCGCAATGACGTCGAGAAGAAGGAAGAGATCAATGGCTGCCAAGGCACTCCTGGGCACCAAGCTGGGCATGACCCAGGTCTTCGATGACGAGAACCGGATCGTTCCGGTCACCGTCGTCGAGGCCGGCCCCTGCACGATCACACAGGTCAAGACCGTCGACACCGACGGGTACACGGCCGTGCAGATGGCATTTGGATCCCGCAAGCACACCAACAAGCCGATGGCCGGTCACCTGGCCAAGGCCGACGTCGAGTCCGCTCGCACGCTGGCCGAGTTGCGCCTGTCCGCCGACGACGAGCTGCCCGAACTGGGCGCCGTACTCACCTGCGACGTCTTCGCCAAGGGCGAGGTCATCGACGTGACCGGCACCTCGAAGGGCAAGGGCTACGCCGGCGTCATGAAGCGGCACAACTTCAAGGGCATGGGCGACGGTCACGGCGTCAAGCGCAAGAACCGTCACCCCGGTTCCGTGGGCATGGCCTCGACCCCCGGGCGCACGTTCAAGGGCATGCGCATGGCCGGTCGGATGGGTGGCGAGCGCGTCACCGTCCAGAACCTCGAGGTCGTGGACATCGACACCGCCAACGGACTGATCCTGGTCAAGGGTGCGGTGCCCGGCTCCAACGGCTCGATCGTGCTGATTCGTTCGGCCGTCAAGGCCGCGACCCCCGAAGGCGGTGATGCCTGATGGCTACCGAGACGCCAGAGACACGTGTCGGCCTGGGTGTTGACGTCGTCGACCTCACCGGTGCGGTCGTCGACTCCGTCGACCTGCCCGCCGAGTGGTTCGACGGCAAGGTCAACATCGGTGTCATGCACGAGGTCGTGACGGCGCAGCTGGCCGCAGCACGACAGGGCACCCACAAGACCAAGAACCGTGGCGAGGTCCGCGGTGGTGGCATCAAGCCATGGCGCCAGAAGGGCACCGGTCGGGCCCGTCATGGGTCCATCCGCTCACCCATCTGGGTTGGCGGTGGCACGGCCCACGGTCGCGTCCCCAAGGACTGGTCCAAGCGCGTCAACAAGAAGGTGCGCAAGGCCGCCCTGCGGTCCGCACTCACCGATCGCGCCCGCAACGGCGCGGTGACGGTCGTGCGCGAGTTCAGCTTCGACACCCCTCGGACCCGCGACGCCGTGGCGGCGCTGGTCGCCCTGGGTCACGACCAGGTCAAGACGCTGATCGTGCTGGCGGCGCGTCACGAGGCCACCAGCAAGTCGCTGCGCAACCTGCAGTCCGTCCACGTGCTGACCGTCGACCAGCTCAACACCTACGACGTGCTGCGCGCCGACGTGGTCGTGTTCGACGAGGCGGCGCTCGCCCTGATGGGTGGCGCCACCGAGACCTCGTCGTCCAGCGACGCGTCCGAGGCCGCACCTGCAGCCCCCGCGGACGCCGACGCGACCGACGTGGCCGACGCCCCAGTGGCCGATGCGCCACAGGCCGACGAGGCCGCGTCCACGGACGCCAACACCGAGGAGGCCTGAACATGACCCCGTTCAAGGACCCACGCGACATCATCCTCCGTCCCGTCATCTCCGAGAAGTCATACGGATCGCTGGACGAGGGCAAGTACACCTTCGATGTCGACCCGCGCGCGACCAAGAGCCAGATCAAGGCTGCCGTCGAGGACGTCTTCGACGTGAAGGTCGTCAAGATCAACACGCTCAACCGGGCCGGGAAGCGCAAGCGCCGCGGCTTCGTCGTCGGGCGCCGTCCCAACATCAAGCGAGCGATCGTGACCGTTGCCGAAGGCGACGAGATCGAGTTGTTCGACGTCGCCCTGTAAGGCCACACGGCCAGGGCCTGAAGCGCCCGAGTTCCGCTCCGACCGGCCCCCCGGTCGCACGCGACCCGAAAGTTCACATCATGGCAATCCGCAAGTACAAGCCGACCACCAACGGTCGTCGCTTTGGCTCGGTGGCCTCGTTCGAGGAGGTGACCCGTTCACGTCCCGAGAAGGGGCTGGTGGCCAAGGGGCGCAACAAGGCTGGCCGGAACAACAACGGCCGCATCACCAGCCGTCACCGTGGTGGCGGGCACAAGCGCCGCTTCCGCGTCGTGGACTTCCGTCGCAACAAGGACGGCATTCCGGCGACCGTCGCGGCGATCGAGTACGACCCCAACCGGTCGGCCCGCATCGCGTTGCTGCACTACCACGATGGTGAGAAGCGCTACATGCTGGCGCCCAAGAACCTCATGGTCGGCACGATCGTCGAGTCTGGGCCCCAGGCCGACATCAAGACCGGCAACGCCCTGCCGCTGGCCAACATCCCCGTCGGTACGACCATCCACGCGGTCGAGCTTCGTCCGGCAGGTGGCGCCAAGATGGGCCGCAGTGCCGGAACCGCCATCCAGTTGCTGGCCAAGGAGGGCAAGAACGCCGCACTGCGGCTGCCCTCCGGCGAGATTCGCCTGGTCGACGCCCGCTGCCGGGCCACGATCGGCACCGTGGGCAACGAGTCCCACGAGCTGGTCGACCTCGGCAAGGCCGGTCGCAGCCGGTGGAAGAACGTGCGCCCGCAAACCCGCGGTGTCGCCATGAACCCCGTCGACCACCCCCTGGGTGGCGGTGAGGGCAAGTCCTCCGGTGGGCGCCACCCCGTCGACAAGTGGGGCAACCCCGAGCGGCGCACCCGCCGGGGCAAGAAGGAATCCGACAAGCAGATCATCCGCCGGCGCGGCAAGAATCGGAGGCGCTGATGCCACGCAGTCTCAAGAAGGCCCCCTGGGTCGACGACCATCTCATGAAGAAGATCGAGGCCATGAACGAGTCCGGCGACAGCCGGGTCGTGAAGACCTGGTCACGTCGTTCGACGATCTACCCCGAGTTCGTGGGGCACACGATCGCCGTCCACAACGGCCAGCAGCACGTGCCCGTGCGCATCTACGAGCGCATGGTCGGGCACAAGCTGGGCGAGTTCGCCCCGACCCGTGCCATCAAGTGGCAGGGCGCAGGCGAGAAGCAGACCACCAAGGCCCGCTGACCAGCACGCGCCGCGAACCGGTCCTGTCGTTGACTCGACATGACGGTCCGGCCGCCACACGCACCACGCCCGACGGTCGCTGACCACGGGCACGAGAAGGACAACCACCATGGCAACGCAGAAGGCCACCGCCAAGTACGTGCGGGTGGCACCGAACAAGGTTCGTCAACTGACGACCCTGATCGTCGGTGCCCCCGTCGTCGATGCCGACAACATGCTCGCATTCTCGGAGAAGGGTGCTGCCAAGCCCCTCCTCAAGGTGCTGCGCTCGGCAGTGGCAAATGCCGAGAACAACGCCGAGCCGCCGCTCGACATCGACAACCTCTATGTCGAGCGCGCCTGGGCCGACGAGGGACCGACCCTCAAGCGGTTCCAGCCACGTGCCATGGGGCGGGCATCCCGCATCCGCAAGCGCACCAGCCACATCACCGTCGTCCTGAGCGACGACCGCAACATCTGACGACGCCGCCGGCAACGACCGGCACGGCAAGGAGCAACCCCCAATGGGTCAGAAGGTCAACCCCTACGGCTTCCGGCTCGGTATAACAACCGACTGGAAGTCCAAGTGGATCGCCAACGACAAGGACTATGCGACCTACCTCCATGAGGACGATCGCATCCGTCGCTACATCCGCAAGCGGGTGCGGCATGCGGGTATTTCCCGCATCGACATCACGCGTACCCGTGACAACGTCGAGGTCAGCGTCCAGGCGGCGCGCCCCGGCATCGTCATCGGTCGACGTGGGTCGGAGGCGGACGCGATCCGGGCCGATCTCGAAAAGCTGTCGGGCAAGAAGGTCAAGCTCAACATCATCGAGATCAAGAACCCGGACCTCGACGCACAGGTCGTGGCGTTCAACACCGCCGAGCAACTCAAGGGCCGGGTGTCGTTCCGTCGTGCCATGCGTCGTGCCGTCCAGAACGCGCAGAAGGCAGGCGCACTGGGTGTGCGGGTCCAGGTCGCCGGTCGACTCGGAGGCTCCGAGATGAGCCGCACCGAGTGGTACCGCGAGGGCCGCGTCCCGCTGCACACACTGCGTGCCAAGGTCGACTACGGCTTCGACGAGGCCAAGACGACCTACGGCGTCATCGGTGTCAAGGTGTGGATCTACACCGGCGACCAGTTGGGTTCCGGCGACGAGGTCGAGGCCCAGCGGGCCATGGATCGCGCCAGGGCCATGGCCGAAGGCCGCAAGGTCGACGACCGGCCGCGTCGTCGCTCCGCCCGCAAGGCTGCTTCGGTGGCCAAGCAGGTCACGGGCGTCGGCTCGCGCCAGGCTCCGGCCAAGGCTGCCCCGGCGTCCACCGAGGCCGCGTCCACCGAGGCCGCGTCCACTGAGGCTGCGGAAGCCGCGTCCACCGAGGCTGCCGAGGCCGCGACCACCGAGGCCGCCGAGGCTGCCACCACCGAGGCAGGCGGCGACGCCCAGGGTTCGGCCACCGGACCCGACGCCCCGACCACGGTCGTGGAGGCCGGCGACACCGCCGCGTCTGACACCGTCGAGGCGACCACCGAGGCTGCGCCACCGCAGTCCGGCGCCATGGATGCCGACCAGGTCGCGGGCGAGGACGCCCCCGAGCCGGCCGGCGCCGACGAGACCCCAGAACCCACCGATGCCCCCGAACAGGCACCGGCGCCGGCAGCTGACGCCGCACAGGATGCAGCAGCCGCCGATGAGAGCAAGCAGGAGGACGCCTGATGTTGTCCCCCAAGCGCGTCAAGTACCGCAAACAGCACCGGCCCCGGCCCCTCAAGGGCCTGGCCACGGGTGGCACCGAGGTCTACGTCGGTGACTATGGGCTGAAGGCGACCACGCCCGGCTGGATCACTGCACGCCAGATCGAGTCGGCACGTATTGCCATCAACCGCGCCGTCAAGCGTGGCGGGAAGGTTCGCATCGCGATCTTCCCGGACCGCTCGATCACGCGCAAGCCGCTCGAGACCCGCATGGGTTCGGGCAAGGGCTCGCCGGACCACTGGGTCGCCGCCGTCAAGCCCGGCCGCGTCCTGTTCGAGATCTCCGGTGTCTCCGAGGAGCTCGCCCGCGAGGCCATGCGCCGCGCGGCCCACAAGCTTCCCGTCAAGACCAAGTTCGTTGCACGTGAGGAGGGTGGCGAATGATGACAGCATCCGAACTCCGTGAGCTCGCCGACGACGAGCTCGCCACACAGTTGGCCGACAACAAGGAAGAGCTGTTCAACCTGCGCTTCCAGATCGTCACCGGCCAGCTCGATGACCCCCGTCGCATCCGCGCGGTCAAGACCCAGATCGCCCGGGTCATGACCGTCATGCGTGAGCGCGACATCGCCGGCCAGCGGGCCGCCGTCGCCGACAGCGAAGAGTGAATCCAATGACCGACATCATCGACACCATCACCGACGACACCGAGGGTCGCGCTGCTCGCAAGGAGCGCGTTGGCCTGGTGGAGTCCACCAAGCAGGACAAGACGATCGTCGTGCGCATCGAGCGCCGCACGGTCGACCCCACGTACGGCAAGACCATCACCAAGTCCAAGAAGTTCCAGGTCCACGACGAGGACAACACCGCCGGCACCGGCGACACCGTCCGCATCGTCGAGACCCGTCCGATCTCCAGGACCAAGCGGTGGCGCCTGGCCGAAATCGTCGAACGCGCCCAGTGACATCGATCCAGTGACAAACGGGGTCGCCGGCGCCATCGCGCCCCGACCCCACCCCACCAACTTTCACGAACACAGGTAGGACACCGATGATTCAGCAGGAATCGCGACTCAAGGTCGCGGACAACTCAGGGGCCCGTGAGGTGCTGTGCATCCGCGTGCTCGGAGGGTCCGGGCGTCGGTACGCCTCGGTCGGTGACGTCTTCGTCGGAACGGTCAAGCAGGCCATTCCTTCGTCCAACGTCAAGAAGGGCGAGGTCGTGCGGTGCGTGGTGGTGCGCACTGCGAAGGAGAAGCGACGCCAGGACGGCTCCTACATCAAGTTTGACGACAACGCGTGCGTGATCGTGCGCGAGGACGGGTCGCCACGTGGCACCCGCATCTTCGGCCCGGTCGCCCGTGAACTGCGCGACAAGCGATTCATGAAGATCGTGTCGCTCGCGCCGGAGGTTTTGTGATGAATCGCATTCGCAAGGACGACGAGGTCCTGGTCATCGCCGGCAAGGACGCTGGCAAGAAGGGCCGGGTCATCCGCATGGTCACCGACAGTGACCGCGCCCTGGTCGAGGGTCGCAACTTCGTGACCAAGCACGTGCGCGAGCAGCAGACGTGCACAGGGTGTCAACGAGGGCGGCATCATCCAGACCGAGGCCCCCATCCACGTCTCCAACCTCATGCCCATCTGCCCCAAGTGCGGGCAGGGTGTGCGGGTTGGCTACGTCTTCACGACCGAGGGCGACCGCCGCTCAAAGGTCCGTGAGTGCCGCAAGTGCCAGGCCCATTTCTAGGATTTCCACCCAACGGGATCGAAACGGATCCGTACCGGGCAACCGGGGACGAGGTTTCGGTGCCAGACCAAGGCAATGATCAACCATGAGTGAGACAGTCACCACCACGACGGCGCGCACCCCGCGTCTCAAGACGCGCTACAACGACGAGATCAAGGCCCAGCTGCAGGACGAGCTGGGCCTCGACAACCCGATGCAGATCCCGACCTTCACCAAGATCGTGGTCAACGTCGGTCTCGGCGAGGCGATCAACGACTCCAAGGCGCTCGAGAACTCGATCTCGGACCTCGAGACCATCACCGGTCAGCACCCGCGCATCAACCGGGCACGCAAGTCGATCGCCGGGTTCAAGTTGCGCGAGGGCCAGGCCATCGGGGCCAAGGTCACGTTGCGCGGCGACCGCATGTGGGACTTCTTCGACCGGCTGTTGTCGGTCGCGCTGCCCCGCGTGCGTGACTTCCGTGGGCTCAACCCCAAGTCCTTCGACGGCAACGGCAACTACACCTTCGGGCTCAACGAGCAGCTCGTGTTCCCCGAGATCGACTACGACAGCATCGACGCCACCCGTGGCATGGACGTCACCATCGTCACCACGGCCACCACCGACGAGCAGGGCCGGGCACTCTTGGGTGCCTTCGGCTTCCCGTTCATCAAGAACTGACGAAAAGGACGCCATCATGGCCAAGACCTCCAAGCGTGTCCAGGCCCGCCGCGGGATGAAGTACAACGTGCAGAACTACACCCGTTGCGAGCGCTGCGGCCGCCCCCGCGCCGTCTTCAAGAAGTTCCGCCTGTGCCGCATCTGCTTCCGCGAGATGGCCCACGCAGGCGAGCTGCCCGGCATTCGCAAGGCCAGCTGGTAGCGGCGTGGCCTTCGGCCAGCGATGGAGTTCGCTGCCGCGAACATCCAGGCTGCGCGAACTCCACGGCTGAACAGCGATCCAACGACACTGCAACCACCAGCCTGAACACAAGGACCGCAACCGCGCGGTCCACGACCGGGAAGTACAGGGCAGGTCCCTGCAACCCCAGGAGAATGACACACCATGACCATGACCGACCCACTGGCAGACATGCTCACGCGTCTGCGCAACGCCTCCATGGCCCACGCCGACGAGGCCGCGATGCCGTCCTCGAAGATCAAGGTGAACTTCGCCGAGATCCTCAAGCAGGAGGGCTACATCGCCAGCTACGAGGTGACCGACACCAAGCCGCAGGCGACCTTGACCGTGCAGCTGAAGTACGGCCGCAAGCGGGAACGGGTCATCACCGGCCTCAAGCGCGTGTCCAAGCCCGGCCTGCGCGTCTACGTCAAGCACGACGAGATCCCCCGCGTCCTCGGTGGCCTCGGCGTTGCCGTCCTGTCCACCAACGCCGGCCTGATGACCGATGGCCAGGCCCGCAAGGACGGCCGCGGCGGCGAACTGCTCGCCTACGTCTGGTAGGAAAGGTTCCACCATGTCACGCATTGGAAAGCAACCCATCGTCGTCCCCGACGGCGTCGATGTCGCCATCGACGGCCTCGACGTCACGGTCAAGGGCCCCAAGGGGCAATTGTCGGCCACCATGCCCGAGGGTGTGGAGGTCGGTCGTGACGACGACGGCCAGGTCGTGGTGACCCGCCACGCGACGATGGTCCGGCACGCTCGTTGCACGGGCTCGTGCGTTCCCTGGTCGCCAACATGGTCGAGGGCGTCACGCAGGGCTACGAGAAGAAGCTCGAACTGGTCGGCGTGGGGTACCGCGCCCAGCAGAAGGGCTCCGACCTGGAGTTCCAGGTCGGCTTCTCGCACCCCGTGATGGTCGAGGCGCCCGAGGGCATCACCCTGGCGGCGCCACAGCCCACCGAGGTGGTGGTCACCGGCATCGACAAGCAGCTCGTCGGCCAGGTCGCGGCCAACATCCGCAAGATCCGTCCGCCCGAGCCGTACAAGGGCAAGGGCATCAAGTACGCCGGCGAGACCATCCGCCGCAAGGCCGGCAAGGCCGCCGGTCGCTGACGCGCTCGCAAGCTCGGGCGGTCAGCCACCCGCTGGTTTCCTCCGCAACTCCGGAAACTCCGCATCGGAGGCCGAGGCCGACCACCACGAAACGCACCAACCGAACCAATCCAGCGGTGGCATCCGCCGCCGGAGTACCCGCCGCATCGCGCGCCAGCAGCGGCGCCAGTCGGCGAGACGTACGAGGAGACCACCATGGATGCAGCAAAGGCACGCAAGCACACCGCGCGTCGCCGGCGCCACCAGCGCCTGCGCAAGCGGGTCAGTGGCACCGCCACGACCCCCCGCCTGAACGTGTACCGCTCGAACTCCCACATCTACGCCCAACTGATCGACGACATCGCCGGCCACACGCTGGCGTCGGCGTCCTCGTTGGAAGCCGACGTCACCCCGGGTGACGACGGCAAGGTCGGCGTTGCTCGCCAGGTTGGCGAGCTCATCGGCACGCGGGCCTCAGAGGCCGGCATCGAATCGGCCATCTTCGACCGTGGCGGCAACCGCTACGCCGGGCGCGTCAAGGCGCTGGCGGAAGCGGCCCGTGACGCCGGCCTCAAGCTCTAAAAGGACCAATCATGGCAGGCAACAATCGTTCATCCGGCGGCCGCGGCGGCCGGGATCGCGACCGCGACCAGTTCGACGAGCGCGTCGTCGAGATCAACCGTGTCTCCAAGGTCGTCAAGGGTGGTCGTCGGTTCCAGTTCACCGCCCTGGTCGTCGTTGGTGACGGCAAGGGACAGGTCGGCGTCGGTCACGGCAAGGCCCGCGAGGTCCAGTCGGCCATCCAGAAGGGTGTCGAGGAGGCCAAGAAGAGCTTCTTCACCATCCCGATGGTGGGCAAGACCATCGTCCACCCCGTGACGGGCGAGGCCGGCGCAGGCCGCGTCATGCTCAAGCCGGCTGCGCCCGGTACCGGTGTCATCGCCGGTGGTCCGGTGCGCGCGGTCGTCGAGGCCGCCGGGATCCAGGACCTGCTCGCCAAGTCCCTGGGCTCGGGCAACCCGATCAACGTCGTCCACGCGACCATCGCCGGTCTCAAGGACCTGCGGTCGGCCTACGAGATCGCCGAACTGCGCGACAAGGCCGTCGAGGACGTTGCTCCCAAGGCGATGGTCGAGGCCATGCGCGGAGGTGCATGATGACAACCCTGAAGATCACCCAGACCCGCAGCCTGGTGGGACGCCCCCAGAACCAGCGCGACACCGTTCGTTCGCTGGGCCTCAAGCGCATCCGCCACACCGTCACCCAGCCTGACCGGCCCGAGATCCGCGGCATGCTCCGCAAGGTCCCGCACCTGGTCACCTTCGAAGAGGTCCAGGACTGAAGCATCCTGTCGGGCGCGTTCCGGCATACCATCCCGAAGTCACCGCGCCCTCAAGCCGACCAGAACCCGGAGTTCGTGAAGCGAACTCCCACGCGCCGCTTGCGCCGCGCCGCCGCACAGTGAAAGCGAGGCACAACCCATGGTCATCAAGCTCCACCATCTCAAGCCCAACGAGGGCGCCAAGAAGGACAAGAAGCGTGTCGCCCGCGGTGACCGCGGTCGCGGCGGCAAGACCGCCGGTCGCGGCACCAAGGGCACCGGCGCCCGCGGCACCGTTCCGGCAGGCTTCGAAGGCGGCCAGTTGCCGCTGCAGCGTCGCCAGCCCAAGCTGGGTGGCTTCTCCAACCCCAACCGGGTCGAGTACGCCATCATCAACGTCGCCAAGCTCGACGAGTACTTCGAGGCCGGCGACGAGGTCACGCCCGAGACGCTGCGTGCCAAGGGCCTGGTCAAGGCCCGTGGTCCGGTCAAGGTCCTCGGTCACGGCGACTTGACCAAGGCGCTCACCGTCGATGTCGACAAGGTGTCGGGCACCGCAGCCGACAAGATCACTGCAGCTGGTGGCACCGTCGCCTGACGCCTGTGCAGGTGACCTGGCAGCCCGACCCGACGCATCGTGAGGCACCAATGCTGAAGGCATTTGTCAACGCACTCAAGATCCCCGATCTTCGCAAGAAGCTCGTCTTCACCCTCATGATGATCTTCATGTACCGGGTGGGATCCTGGCTGCCCGTGCCCGGAGTCGACGTCAGTCGCCTCGAGGCCGCCCAGGCCGGCGGCGCCGGCGGCTTCCTGGGGATCCTCAACGTGTTCGCGGGTGGCGCGCTGCAGCAGATGGCCGTGTTTGCACTGGGCGTGATGCCCTACATCACGGCATCCATCATCCTGCAGCTGCTCGTCGTCGTCATTCCCAAGCTCGAGCAACTGCAGAAGGAGGGCGAGCAGGGTCGGCGAAAGATCACGCAGTACACCCGTTACCTCACGGTCGGACTGGCACTGCTGCAGTCGACCGCCCTCGTCAGCCTCGCTCGCACGGGCGCGCTGTTCGGATCCCAGGAATCGATCCTCATCAGCGATTCGCCCTGGTTGATCCTGTTCATGGTGCTGGTGCTGACGGCCGGCACGTCCGTGATCATGTGGCTGGCCGAGTTGATCACCCAGCGGGGCGTCGGCAACGGCATGTCGTTGTTGATCTACGTGTCGATCCTGAGCCAGTTCCCGTCGCAGCTGTACCTGGTCAAGAACCAGAACCTGGCGGGCTTCCTCGGTGGCTGGGGACTCGTGGTGATCGTGCTGGGCATCGGCGTCATCGTGACGTTCGCCGTGGTGTTCATGGAGCAGGGTCAGCGACGCATCCCGGTGCAGTACGCGCGTCGGACCGTTGGGCGCCGGTCCTACGGCGGCCAGGCCACCTACATCCCCCTGAAGGTGAACCAGTCGGGCGTGATCCCGATCATCTTCGCGGCGTCGTTGCTGTCGCTGCCCACCCTTGCTGCCCAGGTGACCAGTTGGCAGCCGTTGCAGGACTTCGTCGAACGGTGGTTCGCCCCACCCGAAGGCGGCATCACGTGGGTCTACATCGCCACGTTCGCGGTCTTGACCATCTTCTTCACCTACTTCTACGCGGCGATCTCGTTCAATCCTGTCGAGGTGTCCGAGAACATGCAGCGCTACGGCGGCTTCATCCCGGGCATTCGCCCCGGTCGCCAGACCGCCCAGTACCTCGACACGGTGCTGTCGCGCCTCACGCTGCCCGGATCGCTGTACCTGACCTCGGTGGCCGTGATGCCGTTCATCGCCTTCGCGGTCTTCGACGTCACCCAGTTCCCGCTGGGCGGCGCATCGCTGCTGATCATGGTCGGGGTCGCCCTCGAAACCATGAAGCAGATCGAGGGCCAGTTGATGCAGCACAACTACGAAGGCTTCATGGCCTGACGCAACGCACCCGACGCCCGGTCCACCGCTGCTGCAGCGGGGACCGGGCGTCGGCGCGTCCGAGCGACGTCTAGGATGGCCCCGCGATGGTCGTGGTCCATGCCGCTGGCTCCGGGAGCTGCCCGTGGTGGGTGCCCACCGGCCGTCGCACACCGTCGCAGTGCCGCGACGGTCCTCGATCAAGGACTTGCAGATGCGCGTCATCCTCCTCGGCCCTCCCGGAGCTGGCAAGGGCACCCAGGCTCACGTCCTGGCAGACCACTACGGCATTCCCCACATCTCGACCGGTGACCTGTTCCGGGCCAACCTGCGTGACGAGACACCACTGGGCCTGGAAGCCCGCAGCTACATGGATGCTGGCGACCTGGTTCCCGATGAGTTGGTGCTGCGGATGGTCGCCGACCGTCTCGAGCAGGGTGACACCGGCGGAGGGTTCCTCTTCGACGGGTTCCCGCGCACCATCGAACAGGCCGAGTCACTCCAGACCCTGTTGGCCGCTGTCGGCACGCCACTGGACACCGTGGTGCTCTTCGAGGTCGACACGGATGAACTCGTCGGACGTCTGACCGGTCGCCGGTCCTGCCCCGACGGCCACATCTACCACGTCTCGGGCAATCCCCCTGCCACCCCCGGTGTGTGCGACGTCGACGGCAAGGAGCTGTTCCAGCGCGACGACGACACCGAGGACGTGGTGCGCAATCGGTTGGAGGTGTACACGGAACAGACCGAGCCATTGGTCGAGTTCTATCGTGCGCGTGACCTGGTCGTGGCCATCGACGCCATGGGCGACGTCGACGACGTCACCAACCGCATGATGACGGCGCTGCCGACCTGATCGGCCGCCCCACGAGGCTGGCGAGGGCGACGCCGGGTGGGTGTCGCCCCCGTGATGACGATCGCCCGGATCGGACCGGCCGTCGGGGGCGTACCCTCCCGCCTGGAAAGGTCCCGAGATGATCATCAAGAAGTCACGCCGCGAGATCGAGAAGATGGCCGTCGCCGGTGCGTTGGTGGCCAAGGCCCACGAAGAGGTTCGCGATGCCGTGCGGCCGGGCGTGTCGACCCTCGAACTCGACCGGATCGCCGAGAAGGTCATCACGGGCGATGGTGGCATTCCGTCGTTCAAGGGCTACGGCGGCCGCGTCGGCTCGTTTCCGCCGTTTCCCGGAACCCTCTGCACGTCGGTCAACGAACAGATCGTCCACGGCATCCCATCGGCGGACGTCGTGCTGCGCGAGGGTGACCTGGTCAAGCTGGACTGTGGCGCCATCGTGGACGGGTTCCATGGTGACTCTGCCGCGACCTGGATCGTCGGTGGGGCGGACGCCGTGGCCCCCGAGGTGGCCGAACTGGTCGTCGAGACCCACCGCGGGCTGTGGGCTGGGATCCATGCCTTCGCCGGCCGGCAACCGGTTGGGCGACATCGGTGCAGCGATCGAGGCAGTCGCCAACGGCCATGACTACGGCATCGTCCGTGAGTACGTGGGCCACGGCATCGGTCGCTCGTTGCACGAGGATCCGTCGGTGCCCAACTACGGCTCTGCGGGTCGGGGCAACCGGCTGTCGAAGGGCTGGGTGCTGGCCATCGAGCCGATGTTCAACCTCGGGGGCGACGACACCATGACGCTCGACGACCACTGGACCGTCGTGACTGCGGACGGGCACGTTGTCGTCGCACTGGGAGCACACGATCGCACTGACCGCGGACGGCCCCCGGGTGCTGACGGCGCGCTCCGACGAGCCCGAGTGGCCGTTGGCCGACTGAGGATCGGGCCGCGGTCAGCGCCTCGCCGGCGTTGGGTCACGGCTGGCGTGGCGAGTCCGTCGTCGGTGGCGTGTGGATCGCCTTCAGGACCTCGACGTCGGCGACCAGTTTGTGGGCGCGCCACCATGTCGGCGAGCATGGCTGCCGGTCGGGGTGGACACTGACCGTCAGCATCCCCGTGCCGTCAGCCAGCCGCTGGAAGTCCTCCTGGACGGCATCCTCGTCGACCCGCTGGATGTAGGTCAACAGCGTCTCCACCTTGCCGATCTTGTCCATGGTGATGGAGATGTGCCGTCGCACGACCTCGGTGCGTCGGGCCACGGCTCGGTCGACGGCGCGCAGGGAGTAGAGGGTCGCCAGCGGACATGCCGGTGGCGATCACCGCCAGCCAGTAGGCGCCTGCTCCGGCCGCCATGCCCAGTGCCGCAACGACCCAGAGGCCGGCCGCGGTCGTGAGCCCGCTGACCGCGCCACGGTCACGAAAGATGGCTCCGGCACCCAGGAAGCCCACGCCGGTGACGATCTGGGCCGCGATGCGCGCCTCGTCAGGTCCCTGGAACACGCTCACCGATGCGATGGTGAACATGGCGGAACCCAGGCCAAGCAGGGTGTGGGTGCGCAGGCCGGCAGGCTTGCGCGCGGTCTCCCGTTCGAACCCCACCAGGCCCGAGCACACGGCTGCCATCAGCAGGCGGGCGAAGATGACTCCAGGGGCCATTGTCGACTCGGGTCCGTCGATCGTCACCGGGTGCCGATCACCCGGGCAGTGCTGGCACCGTAGTCGGCCGCCTGCCTCGTCGGTGGCGGCGTCGACTGCGGCGTCCAGCGCCTTCGGTGATGGTCAGGTGGGCGGGGAGTCGATCGGCCGTGCCGGATCGGTGGTGGTCGTGCGCTGTCGTCGGCGGACCTGGCGTCGGTGACGGCCTGCAGTTGGTCGCGCAACTGCTCCAGCGAGTGACGCAGGGTCGTGGCGTAGCCGTCCGGAAAGTCGAAGAAGAGCGAGTAGCTCGGCCGCGCGAGGGTCGGTGTGCGGCTGATGTCGAAGGATTCGGTCACCCGGGTGCCGCCGGCAACGGGCTCGAGTTCGTAGCGCCAGCGATGCCCGGCGAAGTGCCGCCAGGCGATCCTGGTGTCGCGGTCGAACTCGACCACGGTGTTGGTGACCCGGTACGGCACGACCCACTTCATCTGCATGCCGAACGTGTCGCCCTTGGCCGACAGGGTGGCTGCCCCGATGGGCTTGACCACGTGCCCGGACCCGTCGTTGGTGACATGGTTGGTCGTGTCGCAGAGCCAGTCGAACACCTCGGCGGGCGACACGCCCGGGATCTCGATCGATGCGCTGACCAGGGTGGAGGTCGTGGCGGTGACGTCGGCGGTGATCATGGCTCCGAGGCTCGGGGACGGCAGGCAGGCGGTGGATGCCACACGATATGACACGTGGGCAGGACCCAGTGCCGGCCACCCCGCCCGTTGGGATGCGCCGGCTCCCTGGTGGCCCGTTGGCCGCCGATCGGTTGGACACCCACTGCCCACGGGGGTACGGTGGCCTCAGCTCCCGCAGGTGCGGGGGTTTCGTTGCGTCCTCGATCCCGCTCTGGCGGTCAATCGTTGCCTGCGACGAAGGACATGCCGCCACGGCAACGATGGAGGAACTGTGGCCAAGGAAGAGGCCATCCAGGTCGAGGGCACCGTCACCGAGGCGTTGCCCAACACGACGTTTCGTGTCGAACTGGACAACGGGCACGAAGTCCTCGCCCACATCTCCGGCAAGATGCGCCAGCACTACATCCGCATCCTGCCTGCCGACAAGGTCGTGGTCGAGCTGTCGCCCTACGACCTGACCCGCGGTCGCATCACCTACCGCTACAAGTGATCGACCGGTCGCCACTCGTGCCTCCCTGCACGGCGACCGTCTGACAACCAAAGACTGAGGCTGCACCCCACCGCGGTGCAGCATCGGCCGGTTTCCGGCGCACCATCACTTTGCTGGTTCACCAGCACCGATGGCAGCGTCGACCAGGAACCCTGGTGGCTCAGGAGGGATGCCTCTGCCACCACCATTCGCCAACCGGGCGCGTGGCCAAGCCGAAAGGAACGACGGTGAAGGTTCATCCTTCCGTCACCAAGATGTGTGACAAGTGCAAGATCATCAAGCGCAAGGGCCGTGTCATGGTCATTTGCGAGAACCCGCGCCACAAGCAGCGCCAGGGCTGAGGAGACTTTCAATGGCACGTATTGCTGGCGTTGACATCCCCCGCGAGAAGCGGGTCGAGGTGGCGCTCACCTACATCTACGGCATCGGGCAGACCCGTGCGCAGCAGGCGTTGCGCGACACCGAGGTCGACCCCGACACGCGCGTCCGCGACCTCGACGACGAGTCCGTCATCAAGCTGCGGCAGTACATCGAGAACGCCTACACGGTCGAGGGTGACCTCCGTCGTGAGGTCGCAGACAACATCAAGCGCAAGATCGAGATCGGGTCGTACCAGGGTGTGCGTCACCGCCTTGGTCTGCCGGTTCGCGGTCAGCGGACCCACACCAACGCACGGACCCGCAAGGGCCCGAAGAAGTCCGTTGGTGGCATCCGCAAGCCCACCCGCAAAGCCTGATCGCGAGAGGATCCCATCATGGCGCAGCAGAAGAAGCGCGGTCGCAAGAAGGAACGCAAGAACGTCCTCCACGCGGTCGCCCATGTCAAGGCCACCTTCAACAACACCACCATCACCTTTGCCGACCAGCAGGGCAATGTCATCTGCTGGTCCACCGGCGGCAACGCCGGGTTCAAGGGCTCCCGCAAGTCGACGCCGTTCGCGGCACAGGTCGCAGCCGAGCAGGCCTGCAAGGCCGCCATCGACAACGGAGTGCGCAAGGTCGACGTGATGGCCAAGGGTCCGGGAGCTGGTCGCGAGACCGCCATCCGCACCATGGCCGCCATGGGCCTGGAGGTCCTGTCCATCAAGGACGTGACCCCAGTGCCACACAACGGTGCCCGCCCCCCCAAGAAGCGTCGGGGCTGACCCACAAAGGTTGCAACAATGGCTCGCTACACCGGTCCTGCCACCAAGAAGTCGCGTCGTCTCGGCGTCGACCTCAAGGGCAACGACAAGAACTTCGACAAGCGTCCGTTCCCCCCGGGGACCACGGTCGTGGCCGCATCAAGGAGTCCGAGTACCTGCTCCAGCTCCGCGAGAAGCAGAAGGCCCGTTACTACTACGGCGTCCTCGAGAAGCAGTTCCGCCGCTACTACGAGGAAGCCAGCCGGCGCTCCGGTCTGACCGGTGTCAACCTGCTGGTCATCCTCGAGACGCGGTTGGACAACGTCGTCTTCCGCGGTGGCTTCGCTCGCACCCGGCGTGAGGCACGCCAGCTCGTGTCCCACAAGCACGTGCTGGTCAACGGTCGCACCGTCAACATCCCGTCGTACGCCGTCAAGGTCGGCGACGTGGTCGAGATCCGGGAGCGCGCCCGCAACTCGGCCGCGGTGCTCGGCTCGCTGGAGCTGTACGGCCGCTGGGAGATGCCGGGTTGGATCGAGTCCGACCCGTCCGCTCACCAGATCAAGATCCTGTCGATGCCCGAGCGCGCCATGATCGACGCGCCCGTGCAGGAACAGATGATCGTCGAGCTCTACTCGAAGTGATCCGCGACGGTCGAGGTGGTGGCATCCCCGCCACCCCGACCGTCCGGTTGCCGGCACCCGCCCGTGGTGGGTGCCAGCACGGTCCGCACGTCGGGCCAACCGGTCGCCGCCCGGTCCACCAACGGCGCGTCCTCGGGAGCACCCGTTCGCCGAGGCCGTCGTGGCGACCCGGGTGTCGCCCTGCGGAGGAGTCCGCGACCCAACCGGGTCTGCGTGACGACAAGGCGTGCGCGCCGATGGCCCCGGGAACGAGGGCGGCACGCGGCGACAAGGATGGTGTCGCCGAACCACACACGAATGGGATCTTCGAACATGTCTGACTTTGGTTTCTACGAGGAGGACGGCGCGATCAGCCTGGCCATGGGCCAGGGTGGCTCGCCGTTCATCGCCTACCGCCCCCGACTGACCGAGGAGGTCGTCGACGAGGGCACGCGTTCTCGCTTCACGATCGAGCCGCTCGAGCCGGGCTTCGGCTACACGCTGGGCAACTCCCTGCGCCGCACGCTGCTGAGCTCGATCCCCGGTGCCGCCGTGACCCGGCTGCGCTTCACCTCCGCCGAGGCTGCCGGTCCCGAGGGTGGCTCGGTCCTGCACGAGTACGCCGCGATCGAGGGTGTGAAGGAGGATGTCATCGACATCATCCTCAACATCAAGGACCTGGTGGTGCGCTCCGACTCCGACGAGCCCGTCGAGATCTTCCTGGGTGGTGACGGACCGGGTGTGCTGACGGCCGAGAACATCTTCGCGCCCAGCCAGGTCGAGGTCGTCAACGAGGACCTCCACATCGCCACGCTCAACCCCCAGGGCCACCTGGAGATGTACCTCACCGTCGAGCGCGGTCGCGGCTACACCACGGCCGACGAGAACAAGCGTGACAACGACCCGATCGGTGTCATCCCGGTCGACTCGATCTTCTCGCCCATCCGTCGCGTGGCCTACAAGGTCGAGGCGACCCGCGTCGAGCAGATCACCAACTACGACCGCCTGGTCGTCAACGTCGAGACCGACGGGTCCGTGACCCCGGCCCAGGCCCTGTCGTCGGCAGGTGAGACGCTCACCTCGCTGTTCGACCAGTTCCGTGCCTTCGAGGAGGGTGGCCCCGGCGGCATCGTCGTCTCGCCCGAGGAACTGCTCGAGTCGCCCTTCGACGAGATCGACTCGACCCCGATCGAGGACCTCGACCTGTCCGTGCGTTCCTACAACTGCCTCAAGCGCGAGGGCATCGCCACCGTCGGCGAGCTTCGCATCCTCACCGAGGACCAGTTGCTCGAGATCCGCAACTTCGGTGCCAAGAGTGTCGAGGAGGTCGTCGAGAAGCTCGACGAGCTCAACGTCGCCCTGGCCGAATAGCACCCCAGATTTCCGCAGTGACCGCGATTGCCCCGTCCACACGGGGCCGCTGAACCGCCCGACACACAAGGAAGACCGATGCCGACTCCCAAGCGCGGGACCCGACTTGCAGGCGGCCCTGCACAGCAGAAGGCACTGCTGCGCAACCAGGCCAGCGACCTGTTCCGCCATGGGCGCATCCGCACGACGCAGGCGCGTGCCAAGATGCTTCGCCCGTACGCCGAAAAGCTCATCACCAAGGCACGCACCGGCGACCTGCACAAGCGACGCCAGGTGCTCGCCGAGCTGCATGACCGTGACGTCGTGGCGCACCTGTTCGAAGAGGTCGCACCGCGCTTCGTCGACCGCGACGGTGGCTACACGCGCATCATCAAGCTGGGACCCCGTCCCGGCGACAATGCGCCGATGGCACTGATCGAACTGGTCGACCAGGGCGACGACTCCGGCGACCAGGCCATCGAGCAGTCCAAGGCCAAGCGCTCTCGTGGGCTGTTCGGCCGACGCCGCAAGAACGTCGCGGCGGTCGGATCCGACACTCACGACGCCTGAGTCGCTGCGCTCCTCAGGTTGCAGCAAACTCGCTTCGCTCGTTTCTGCAGCCTCGCTGGGCTGAGATGCATCAGGTCGAGGTGATGATGTGAGCATTCGGCTGCGCATCGATCTGGCGTATGACGGATCTGGGTTTCACGGATTCGCTCGCCAGCCCGATGTGCCCACCGTCCAGGGCACCCTCGAGGGTGCCCTGACGCGTGTCTGTGGGTTGATCCGGGGCAGTGCCGAGGTTGATGGACTCCCGGTGCGTGACGAGCGCATCAACTCGACGTGTGCCGGGCGCACCGATGCCGGGGTGCATGCCCTGGCCCAGGTGGTGCATCTCGACATCGACCCGACTTGGTCATCGGCGGCGGCAACGGTCGTCGCCCAGGCCACCGACGACCCCGATGTCGTGCGTCGTCGACTCGACGAGATCGTCGGGTCGGGGATCTCGGTGTGGTCGACCACGATCGTGGACTCGACGTTCGATGCGCGCTTCTGTGCCCGGATGCGGCACTACCGCTACGTGCTGACCGATGCGCCTGTCGTCGCGCCGCTGGGCCGCGGCCAGCGCTGGGACGTCGGGACCGCGCTGGACGACGCGGCGATGCATCGGGCTGCGCAGTCTTTGGTCGGCGAGCACGACTTCACCTCGCTGTGCCGACAGGCGCCCGGGCGTCACACCAGGCGTCGCATCGAGGAGATCGCAGTCGTGCGTCATGGGGGAGCCGACACGGGCCCAGTGCGGGCGTCCGACCCAGTGCGGGCGTCCGACCAGGTCCACGTGACCCTGCGCGGACCCGCCTTCTGCCATCAGCAGGTGCGATCCATCACGGGCTGCCTGGTCGAGATCGGACTGGGCGAGCGACCAGAGTCATGGATGGGCGAGGTGCTGGCCGCGCGCGACCGGCGCGTCGCCGCCCGGGTCGCCCCGGCCCACGGCCTCGTGCTGGAGGCGGTCGACTACCCCGCGCCATGGGCCGACGCGCCGAGTCTGCACGCCTGACCGGCGTGATCGCCGTTCGTTCGGCACCGCTTGCGTGACGTGGGGGATCAGGTCGTTGGTGCGACCGGAGTACAGGAATCGTGTCCGCAGGCACAGGCGTCCTGATCGTCATGCCGTACGGCCTGGTCAGCACACTGCTCACTGCAGTAGTCCCGTCCGGCCTCGGTCGTGCACGTGCAACCCGGGTGTCCGCATGGCATGGCCACAACTCCTCGTCGCGTCTGGGTGGACCACCACCCTTGCGGCTCCACCGGGGCGCCGCCACGTCCGAACGGCCACGCAGTGGTTGCTGGTGCCACGAGTCCCGGGCGTGTGGTTGGCGCGACTTCGCAGCGCCTGCTGACGCCCGACGACGTCCACGTGGCGCTGCTCCCGTCAGGTTCGTGGGGTTGCTGCTCCCGGGACGCGGCCGGTGACGATCCGGGTCTGGTTCGGGAAGACGAGCCCGTGGTCGTCCACATGGGCCGTCAGGCTGTCCTCGAGTGCAGCGACCAGGGCGTCCCGTCCGGCGCCATCGAGTGTGGCGAGCTCGCCCGCAAGGGGAGAGCTGGCCGCCTCCTGCCGGACGAACTCGGAAATGGATGGAAACCGCTCCTCGCCGACCACGATGCGGACCACCACGTCGCCCAGTCCCGCCGACTCGGCAACGTGCCGGCAGCGACCGCCACCCCCGAACTCGAAGGGAGATGCCATGATCATGGCGGCCGCGGACGAGACATGGGTTCGGAGTGCGGAGACCAGCCGGGCGTAGACATCATGGTGTGCCAGTCCTCGCAGCACGCTGAATGCCACGACCCCGCCCGGTGCCGTCACCCTGCCCAGCTCGACAAGCCCCGCCACGGGGTCGTCCAGGAACTGCAGGGCCTCCTCACAGATGGCGATGTCGAAGGTGTCGTCGTCGAAGGGCAGTGCCGTGAGGTCCCCCCGGTGCCAGGTGATGGCCGGGTCAGCGTCCGCGGCGGCCCGACGGGCGACCGCGAGCATGTCCGGATTGATGTCGACTCCCGCGACGTCACCCAGGGGCCCGACCCGACGCGCAGCCGTCCTCGCGACCACCCCGGTGCCACAGGCAGCGTCCAGGACATGGTCGCCGGCATCGACCCCCACGACGTCCACCAGGCGCCGCGCCAACCCCGCGAAGATCGAGGGCACCAGGTAGCGCTCGTAGGCACCGGCTGCGTCGGTGTCCACCTGCCATCCAGGCTCGGTGTCCATTGCGGCATCTGTCGTCATGGCAGTCCTTGCGGCCACCGCGGTCTGGTCGTATGGGGCGTCGTCGCGGCGGTCGGGTTCCACCGTGCCGTCGTGTTGGCTCCTGCGCATGGGGGAAACCACGGGTGTTGCAGCAGCGTGTGGCATGCTGGCGACATGGAACCAATGCTCGCCCCGCAACTCGTGGCTGCGGGCCGAGCGCGCCTCCTGGCGTGTGACTGGGACGGCGCCCACGCACAGTTCGCAGCAGCGCTGGCGGTCGAGACGTCGCCTGACGCCATCACCGGGCTGGGCCACGCGAGGTACTGGCAGGGCGACTATCGAGAGGCACTCGACCTGCTCGAGGATGGGTATCGACGGCATCGAGCTGCCGGCAACCGTCGCCGCGCGGCCCGCGTGGCCATCCAGCTCGCCCAACTGCATGCGCTCATCCACGCGAACGGCGCCGCCATGAACGGCTGGATCGCCCACGCCGTTCGCATGCTGGAAGCCACTGAGGATGCGGGTGCGGAGCGGGGATGGGTGGAGGTGTTCCTGGCCTGCATCGCCACGGATCCTGCCCAGCGACAGTCCCACGCGACCACTGCCGTCGAGCTGGGGCGCCGGCACCGGGTGCGGGGGCTCGAGTTCACGGCGTTGGCGTACCTGGGCCAGGCCCGGATCGAGCAGGGGGACTTCGCCGAGGGGCTGGACCTGGTCGACGAGGCCGTGGTGTCGGCAAGTTCCGGGCTCGTGGCGGATCCCTGGTCCGAGGGCGAGATCTACTGCACGCTGTTCCGTGCCTGTGAACTGACGGGAGACGTGCAGCGGGCGAACGACTGGCTCGCCACGGTGGACGACTACGTCGATCGCACCGGCGAGTTGCCGATCCGCGGGATCTGTCGCATGCACTACGGCGGGCTGCTGATCACCGCTGGCGACTGGGACCAGGCGGCCGTGGAGCTGCAGGCCGCGCTGGAGTGCCTGTGGTCCCGGTATCGGGGGAGTCGCACCGAGCCGCTCCTGCTCCTGGCCGAGTTGCGTGCTCGGCAGGGCCGTTTCGAGGAGGCGCAGCGACTGCTCGAGGGCCTGGAGGACCTCGCAGGTGCAGCGCTGCCACGCGCTCGGTTGGCCATGGCGGCAGGTCTCGCCCCGGTGGCGGCGGCACTCCTCCAGCGCGACCTCGATCGCCGCGGTCGTGGACCGTTGCACGCAACGGAGATGTCGCTGCTCGTCTGTGCCGAGGTCGCCCAGGGGCACCTGGACGTCGCCCTGGGAGTGGCGGTGGCGCTCGACCAGCTGGCGTGTCGGACCGGGCAGCCGAGCATCGTCGGCAGGGCCAACCTGGCGAGGGCACGAGTCGCCGTTGGCAGCGACGACCCGACCGCTCGGCGGTACTACGAGGACGCACTTGCTGCGTTGGCCGTGGCGCACCTGCCCTGGGAACTGGCCACGGCTCGGCTCGAGTACGCCGAACTCGTGGCCGCCTCCTCGCCGGAAGTCGCCCTGGTCGAGGCCACGACTGCGCACCGCGTGCTCCAGGAGCTGGGCGCCGGAGAGACGGATCGTGCTGCCAGCCTGGTTCGCCGCCTGGGTGGACCGGTGCCCACGCCGTCCCGAGCGTCCGGCGCGACACTCACGCCCCGCCAGTCACAGGTCCTCGGCCTGTTGGTCGAAGGGAGGTCCAATGTCGAGATCGCCGAGCGTCTCTGGATCAGCCCGCGAACGGCTGAACACCACGTGAGCAACATCCTGGCCGCGTTGGGTGTGTCGAGTCGGGCCGAGGCGATCGCCCTGGCACTTCGCCGCGACGACAGTTGACCGTGGACATCGCCGGTGCGCGGTCCCGGGCAATGTGGCCGGAGCCGTATCCTCCGACCCATGACCACCCTTGCCGAGATGACGACCCTGCGCGTGGGCGGACCTGCACGCCAGGTGGTCGACACCGATGCGGTCGACGACTTCCTGGCTGCCATTCGCACGGTCGACGCCGACGGCGACCCCCTGCTGGTGCTGGGCGGTGGGTCGAACGTGTTGGTGGCAGACCATGGGTTCGATGGGGTCGTGGTCCGAGACCATCGTCGCGCCATCGATGTGGACGATCGCGGCGACCATGTCCTGGTGACCGCCGCCGCCGGTGTCGTGTGGGACGACCTCGTTGCCCACACCGTGGCCAATGGCTGGGCCGGCGTGTCCCCGCTGTCGGGCATCCCGGGATCCGTCGGGGCCACGCCGGTGCAGAACGTGGGTGCGTACGGCAGCGAGGTCGCCGACGTCCTGGTGTCGCTGACGGCGTGGGATCGCCAGGAGCAGCGACTGCGACGTCTCGTTCCCCCCGACCTTGGTTTCGGGTACCGGACCTCGGTGCTCAAGCGCACGATGCAGGGGGTGACACCTCGCTGGGTGGTGGTCGACGTCACCCTGCGACTGCAGGCCACGGACCGGTCCGACCCCGTGCGCTATGCCCAACTCGCAGATGAACTCGACGTCGAGATCGGGGCGCGCACGGCGATCGAGGATGTCCGCGCGGCGGTGTTGTCCCTGCGTCGGGCCAAGGGGATGGTGCTCGACCCCGCCGACCACGACACCTGGTCGGCCGGGTCGTTCTTCACCAACCCACTGTTGGGGCCGGATCGAGCACACCGATTGCCAGAGGATGCGCCACGGCACCTCCAGCCCGACGGTGTCACGGTCAAGGCATCGGCCGCATGGTTGATCCAGCGCGCAGGCTTCGAGCCCGGGCATGGCCTGCCGGGTCCCGCGGCCCTGTCGTCGCGCCACACCCTGGCCATCACCAACCGCGGCGGGGCAACGGCTGGCGACCTGGTCGCGTTGGCCCGCGAGGTCAGGGACGGGGTGGACGCACGCTTCGGCATCACCCTGGTCAACGAACCAATGCTCATCGGGACGTCGCTGAGCGACTGACCACCTGGGCCGCCGTCCCGGACGCCGTGGCCGCCCACCGAGATCCGGTGTGGCCGCAACTGGTGGGCAGATGGGCAGCCAGCACGACGGTGTCGACCTCCCGTCCGTGGGGACGGGGCTGACCTTGCCGGTCTCGGCCCCAACCGATACCTTGGAGCGAGTCGCGGCCCACCATTGGGCCGCGTCGGCTTGCCGTCCCCTCACGGGGCATGCAGGTGTGGGCGACGGAACCTTCCCAACCGCCCCGCCGACCGGCAAACCACACGTGCCCCCGGTGGGGCCGTCACCCACTGCCCAGGCAGCCGCGGTGACCGGCTGTGGCGTCACCACCTCCACGTCCGTCCCGTCGTGGGCACGACCCAAGAACACACCCCTTCACCTCCACAAGGCTCGACGTCATGCGCACCTACAGCCCCAGCGCCAAGGACATCACGCGCGACTGGTTCGTCGTGGATGCCGAGGGCGAGACCCTCGGTCGCCTCTCGACCCGCATCGCCACCGTGCTGCGTGGCAAGCACAAGCCGACCTTCGCACCGCACCTCGACATGGGCGACTACGTGATCGTGGTCAACGCCGAGAAGATCGAACTCGCGGGTGAGAAGGCGGCCGACAAGCTCTACCACCGCCACTCCAACTTCCCCGGCGGCCTGACCTCGGTGCCCTTCGCCGACATGCTCGCCAGCCGGCCGACCGCGATCATCGAGACCGCGGTCAAGGGCATGCTGCCCAAGAACAAGCTCGGCCGCGCCATGGGCACCAAGCTCAAGGTCTACGCCGGTCCCGACCACCCCCACGTCGCGCAGCAGCCCCAGCCGTTCCCGGACCACGTCTGATCACCACGGCGACCGGATCTTCCGAGCGCCTGCACACCATCACCAAGACCGTGACAAAACCGCACTCGCGGGACAACCCACGGCACACCAAGGAACTGACACCATGTCTTCCACCATCCACGTCGGTCGTCGCAAGTCGGCGGTCGCCCGCGCCAGCCTCTCCCGCGGTTCCGGGGTCCTGACCCTCAACGGTCGCACCTTCGAGGACTACTTCACCACCGAGAAGCTTCGTCGCCACGTCATGGAGCCCTTCGAGGCCGTCGAACAGACTGGGCAGTGGGACGTCACCGCCCGCCTGCACGGCGGCGGCAGCACCGGCCAGGCCGGTGCGCTGCGTCTCGCGATCAGCCGCGCGCTGGTCGCCGACGACCCCTCGCTGCGCCCCACGCTCAAGTCGGCCGGTCTGTTGACCCGCGACGCCCGCCGGGTCGAGCGCAAGAAGTACGGCCTCAAGAAGGCCCGTCGCGCCCCCCAGTACTCCAAGCGCTGATTCGGCCACGGCCGACTGCCTTCGACGGCGTCGCCCCTTCGGGGTGGCGCCGTTGTCACGTCCGGGCACGCTGCGGCATCGCGGCCGGGGACTCGGGGGCCAGTGCAGCTGCTCGTCCCACGCGCCCAAGCCTGCCGCTCGTCCTCCTGCCATCCCCATCGCAGCCACGCTGACTGGGTCGCGTGGTGGCGAGCTCGCCGGGCGAACGGCCGGGTCCGAATGGTGGCAAAGCCCTCGCGCAACGGCCATGATCGACATGCCGGCAGTCTCGCCGGTCGTCAGGAGCAGCAATGGCTCGCATCTTCGGCACGGACGGGGTCCGCGGCCGTGCCAACGTCGAGGTGACGCCGGAGCTGGCGCTGCGCCTGGGCCGCGCGGTGGCCCGGGTGCTGCGCGAGAAGGGCCACACGCGACCCGAGGTCGTGGTCGGTCGCGACCCACGGTGGTCGTCCCCGATGCTCGAAGCTGGCCTGGCAGCCGGGCTCGCGTCGGCAGGCGCCGACGTCCACAGTCTCGGGATGGTGTCGACTCCCGTCGTGGCGCATGCCGCCGCCGCGTCCGAGGTGCATGCCGGCGCGATGATCTCCGCCTCGCACAATCCCATGCCGGACAACGGCATCAAGTTCTTCGGCCATGACGGGTTCAAGCTCAGCGACGCGGAGGAGGACCGGGTCGAGGAGCTGTTCACCCGCGACCACGGCGATCACCACCGGCCCATCGGTGACGACGTCGGTCGGATCACCCAGGACGATGCACCGGTGCGCGACTGGGTCGACAGCGTCGTGGCCGCAGGCGCGGACCTGTCCGGTCTGACCGTCGTCGTCGACGCCGCCAACGGGTCGGCCTCGACGCTCGGGCCGGACGTCTATCGGCGCCTGGGCGCCACGGTGATCCCGATCCACGCCGATCCCGACGGCCGCAACATCAACCGCGACTGCGGGTCGACGCACCCCCAGTCGTTGATGGATGCCGTCGTGGCCAACGGCGCGGATGTCGGCATCGCCCATGACGGCGACGCCGACCGGCTCCTGGCCGTCGACCATCTCGGGCGCGAGGTGGACGGCGACATCATCCTGGCGATCCTGGCTCGGGCCGCGCACGAGGCCGGGAACCTGCCTGCCCACGCGGTCGTCACGACCGTCATGACGAATCTCGGCTTCCGTCGGGCGATGGCCGGACTCGGCATCGGGGTCGAACTCACGCGCGTGGGCGATCGCTACGTCATGGAGGCGATGCGTGCCGGCGGCCTGACCCTGGGTGGCGAACAGAGCGGTCACATCATCGCGCTGGACCACGCGACGACGGGTGACGGCATCCTGTCCGCGGTGTTGCTGCTGTCCACGATGGCGACCGCAGGAGCACCCCTGGCTGATCTCCGAACGGTCATGACCCGGTTGCCGCAGGTCCTGATCAACGTCACGGGCGTCGACAAGCATCGATTGGCCGACGCTGCCCACGTCGAGGCCGTGATCGCCAGGGTCACCGATGACCTGGGCGACGACGGCCGTGTCCTGGTGCGCCCGTCGGGGACCGAGCCGCTCATCCGCGTCATGGTCGAGGCCGTGACCGAGCACGATGCCCAGGGTGGCGCGCAGGCCATCGCGGACGCCGTCCGCACGACCCTCGCCGTGGCCTGACCCACGTGCCAGGCGGTGCCGGCGGCCGAGTTCGGTGTCGCGAGTCGGGGCCGGCGCTGATGGCCGATTGACCGGGCGCGCCGGATCAGTGGTGCGAGGCGGCATCGGTAGGCTGAAGCAGGTCGCCCAATACTTGGCGCGGACCCCTCTCCCTCACCAAGAATTGCAAGGATCGACATGTGTGGCATTGTCGGCGTGGCCGGGCGCCCAGATGCGCTCGACGTGATCATGACTGGTCTCAAGCGACTCGAGTATCGCGGCTATGACTCTGCGGGCGTCGTCATCGGTGACGACCTGCGCATCGTCAAGCGTGGAGGCAAGGTCTCCAACCTGGTTGGCGCGCTGGACGGTCAGGCCGTGACCGGCTCGACCGGGGTCGGTCACACCCGCTGGGCCACCCACGGCCCACCCAACGACCGCAATGCCCATCCGCACTCGGACCCGGCAGGCACCGTGGCCGTGGTGCACAACGGGATCATCGAGAACTACGAGGAGTTGCGCGCCAGCATGCCCGAGGCGGAGTTCTCCTCGGACACCGACACCGAGGTCGTGGCCCACCTGATCGCTGCTCGCGTGGCGACCGGTGAGTCCCTGCCGGATGCGTCGCGCGCCGTCGTCCGCCAACTCGAGGGTGCCTTCGCGCTGTGCATCATGGCGACCGAGACACCGGACATGATCGTGGTCGCCAAGCGCGACGCGCCACTGATCGTGGGGCATGCCGACGGTGTCGGCTACTGCGCCTCGGACGTGGCGGCGATGATCGCGCACACGCGTGACGTGTCGGCGCTGCTCGACGACCAGGTCGCGGTGATCACGCCCGAGGGCGTCGAGGTCACCGACCTCGAGGGTGCCCCGGCACAGGCGCACGACTACCACGTCGACTGGGACCTCGACGCCGCCGAGAAGGGCGGCTACGACCACTTCATGCTCAAGGAGATCCACGAGCAACCCCAGGCGATCGCCGACACCCTGCGTGATCGCCTCGGAGCCCGGGGCGGTCCATCGGGCGCACCGCGGCTGCACCTGGACGAATGCCGCATCGACGAGGCCGAACTCGGCCGCATCGACAAGGTCTTCATCGTCGCCTGCGGGACGTCGCTGTACTCGGCGATGGTGGGCAAACTGGCCATCGAGCACTGGGCCGGCATCCCGGTCGAGGTCGAGGTGGCATCGGAGTTCCGCTACCGCGACCCGATCCTGGATCCCCACACCCTCGTGATCGCCGTGTCCCAGTCCGGCGAGACCACCGACACCATGGCAGCCGCCGCGCACGCCCGCGACCAGCGTGCCCCGGTCCTGTCGCTGGTGAACGTGGTCGGGTCCACCCTGGCCCGTGAGGCCGACGCCGTGTTCTACACGCACGCCGGCCCGGAGGTCGCGGTCGCGTCGACCAAGGCCTTCACCACCCAGTTGGCTGCGTTCCTGGTCATTGGCCTGTACCTGGCCCAGCAGAAGGGCCGGATCTACACCTCCGAGATCAAGGACATCCTTGCGCGCCTGCATGGCGTGCCGGCCCAGATCCAGCAGGTGCTCGAACTGGACCAGCAGATCGCCGAGTTGGCCGCCAAGTACCTCGACGCCAAGTACACCATGTTCATCGGTCGTCACTCGGGGCTGCCCATCGCCATGGAGGGAGCGCTCAAGCTCAAGGAGATCTCCTACCTCCACGCCGAGGCATTCCCGGCAGGCGAGATGAAGCACGGGCCGATCGCCCTCATCGAGGACGGGTCGCTGGTCGTGGCCATCGCGCCGGCGGGGCACACCTTCGCCAAGACCGTGTCCAACATCCAGGAGGTCAGGGCCCGCGGCGCTGCAGTCCTGGCGATCGCGACGGACGGGTCCGAGGGCGACCTCAAGGCGCACGCAGACGACATCGTGACGCTGCCCGAGGCGGTGCACGAACTGGCCACACCGATCCTGACCGCCATCCCGTTGCAGTTGTTCGCCTACCACGTCGCCCGACTGCGCGGCGAGGACATCGACCAGCCCCGCAACCTCGCCAAGACCGTCACCGTCGAGTAGTCCGGTCCCGGCGGGGGATGGGCGCCCGTGATGAGGAGCCCGTTCGCAGAACGAGCGCAGCGAGTTGTGCATCCTGTCCGAGCCTGCGAGGTCAGGCCGTCACCGTCGAGTAGTCCGGTCCCGGCCGGGGATGGGCGCCCGTGATGAGGAGCCCGCTCGCAGAACGAGCGCAGCGAGTTCTGCATCCTGTCCGAGCCTGCGAGGTCAGGCCGTCACCGTCGAGTAGTCCGGTCTCGGCCGGGGATGGGGCGCCCGTGATGAGGAGCCCGTTCGCAGAACGAGCGCAGCGAGTTGTGGAGTGCCGTCGGGGTGGACGCCGCCTTAGCCGTAGGGCGACACCGGGTCGATGAAGGTCAGCGAGGCCAGCGGTGGGGTCAGGTGAGGCCCAGTTGGTCCTTGACCGAGGTGGTCAGGACCGGCAGCGGGAGGCCACCACGCACCAGGACGGCGTCGTGGAAGGCGGCGATGTCGAAGTCGTCACCCAACTGGTCCCGGGCCAGGTCGCGCAGCGCGAAGATGTGGCGCTGTCCCATCTTGTACGACAGCGCCTGGCCGGGCATGCCGATGTAGCGGTCAACCTCCTGGGCGATGACCGCGGGTGGGATGGGAGTCCACTCCAGGAACCAGTCGATGGCCTGTTGGCGCGTCCAGCCCATGGCGTGGATGCCGGTGTCGACCACCAGTCGTCCGGCCCGCCAGGAGTCGGCCATGAGCATCCCCAGTCGATCCAGGTCGCCGGAGTACAGGCCCATCTCGTCGGCCAGCCGTTCGGTGTACAGCCCCCACCCCTCGGCATGGGCCGTGGAGGACAGGTAGCGCCGGAAGGCCGGGACGCCCTCCAACTCCTGGGCCAACGTGCGGTCGAAGTGGTGTCCGGGGATGGCCTCGTGGAAGGCGATGGCCTCGTAGGGGTAGCGCTGGCGCTCGGTGGCCTCGTGGGTGTTGATGAAGTAGGTGCCGGGCCGCGAGCCGTCCTCGGCCGGGGGGAAGTAGTAGGCCGGCGGCATCGCGGGTGCCAGCGAGTCCGGGACCGGCAGGACCTGGCACGGCGCCTTCGGTCGGGCGTTGAACCAGCCGTCGATGTTCGCCCAGGCACGTGCGACGATCGCTTCGGCATGGGTGACCATCGCCTGTGGCGTGTCGTAGCGCAGGTCCGGATCGGTGCGCAGGCGGTCGAACAGCCCGGCCAGGTCGGTGGCGCCCAGGGCGCGCTGGCCGATCTCGAGCCATTCGACGGGCAGTTCCTCCTGCGCATTGTCCACGCCGATCTGGTGCATCGTGGCGGGGGACTGGTCGAGGCTGGTGTGGATGCGAGACAGTGTCGCGTAGGTCTGGTGGCCCCCGGGAAGGTGGCACAGCCCGACATGGTCGTTGTCGCGGCTGGCTGGCAACACCACGTCGCGAACGAAGTCGAGATGGTCCTGGAAGGCAGGCCGGACGACCTCGGCGACCAGCGTGCGCATGCGGTCGCGGAAGTCGTCGGCCACCGCGTCGGGGACGGGAATCGCCACGAACGGGTCGTCGTCGAGGTCGCTGGCGAGGTAGTCGGCGACCTGGGCCATCACCCGCTCGACATTGATCGCTGCCGGGGCCAGGCCCCGTGCCAGTCGGTCACGGTTGTGGTCTGCGACCTCGGCGAACAGGCGCGGGACCTGGGCATGGCGTGCCAGCAGCATGTCGGCCTGGTCGGGGGTGGTGGCGCCGATCTGGGATGCCGCGGACAGGAGTTCTGAGTGCATGCCCAGGAACGGATCGATCGGCCCGATCTGGATGTCGATGTCGAGACCGAGGCGCTGTTCGCCGGCCTCGTGGACGAGCAGGTCCCTGGTCAACTGGTCGGCGGGGTCGTCCACCGTCAGGTCACGGGCGGCGGCGATCGTCTCGTCGAGTTGGTCGCGTCGGGCCTGCAGCGTGGCCTCGTCCAGCCGCTCCAGTTGGTCGTCGAAGCGATGGTCGCCCAGCATGGTGGCGTAGCTGGGTTCGGCGGCCATGATCGCGTCCCAGAACGCCGCCGCGAGACGGTCGAGTTCCTGGGCCTGGTCGGACGCGGCGCCGTTGGCCGGGGCGTCGTCGGTCTGGCCAGCGTGGTCGGTGTGGTCGTTCACGGATCATTGCTCCTGGATTGCTGGTTCGGGCCAGCCTATGTCGCACGGTTCAGTGCCGGTCAAGGGACATCCTCGTCCGGCCAGTGCGGTGGCTGGAGGCTGCCCTATCGTGGTCCCGAGTCGAACGGAGATCCGGTGATGCAGCCAGGCGAACCGCTCCTGTCCGTGCCGCTGCTCGATGCGGCTGCGGCGCGTGCCGGTGACCAGGCGGCCGTGGCTGCCGGTGCCACCTGGGCGGGGCTCATGGACCGCGCCGCCCATGCCCTGGCCCGGGGCGTCATGCAGGCGGCAGGCTTCGGGTATGGCCTGCGCGTCGTCGTGGTGGTCGGTTCGGGCAACAACGGTGGCGACGGGTGGGCGGCAGCGCCACTGTTGGCCAGGCGTGGGGCCCATGTCACGGTCTTCTCGCTCGCTGCCCTGGACGCCGACCTGTCCGACGAGGCCAGCGCGCATCGCGAGGCCTGGGTGGCGGCTGGCGGTCGCACGCGACCTCCGACCGCAGATCCGCACCAGGCGTTGGCTGGTGCCGACGTCGTGGTCGACTGCCTGCTCGGCACCGGTGCCAGCGGTGCCCCTCGTGACGCCATGGGCGACGCCGTGGTGGCGATCAACGACCTCGCGGATGCCGAGGGCGTGCTCGTCGTGGCATGCGACATGCCGACGGGTGTGGATGCCGACACCGGCACCGTGCACGAACCCGCCGTGCGCGCCGACGTCACCGTCACGATGGGCGCCCGCAAGCGTGGCCTGGTCCTGGCACCCGGGTGCTGGCAGGCAGGCGAGGTGGTGGTGGGCGACCTCGGACCGCACTACCCGACGGATGGCGACTGGCATGCCCTGACCGCGGCAGGGGCCGCCCCGCGTCCGCCGGCACCGGACGCCGACAAGGTCGCACACGGTCGCGTCCTGGTGATTGCCGGCAGTGTCGGCACCGGCGGTGCAGCCATCCTGTCCACGCGGGCGGCGCTGGCAGCCGGTGGGGGACTGGTGACGCTGGCGACGCCGGCGCACATCCAACGGGTCGTGGCGCCGGTCGTCCCGGCGGCGATGACCCGTCGCCTGCCACACCTGGGCGAGCATGTCGCACCTGCAGCGGTTGCCGACCTGCAGGACGTGGACCAGTTCGACGCGGTGGTCGTGGGTCCCGGGCTCGGGCCGGTCGACGGCACGCGGGCGATCGTGGAGCACGTCCTGGCCGCGGCTGGCCGGGTCGTGCTGGACGCGGACGCGATCAACGTGTTCCGCGACGATCCGGACCGGCTGGCCGACCACGCAGGCGTCCTGGTCCTGACCCCCCACGAACGAGAACTCGCCCGCCTGGGTGGCGGGGAGGACGGCCCGGATGCCTGGGCCCATCGCGTGCAGCGGGTGCCGGAACTGGCGATGCGCTACCACGCGACCATCGTCGCGAAGGGTCCCGGAACCATCGTTGCGGCGCCCGATGGTCGCGTGTGGGTGACGCCGTTGGGCGGACCGGAGCTGGGCACGGGCGGGACCGGTGACACGCTGGCAGGCATGCTTGGCACGGTCGTGGCGGCAGCCGACGACGTCCCCCTGGCCGTGGCCGAAACGGTGTGGCGCCATGCCTTCGCTGCCCACTGGCTGGCCGGCGAGCGGGGTGTGCAGCGTGTGGGTGCCCAGGAACTGGGCGAACGGTTGGCGGATGCCGACGGCGCCCTGGTCGCCCTGGCCAGTGCGCGACCCGAGTGGCCGTTGGAGACCTGAAACGGTCACATCGCGCATCCTGTGGGCCGGAGGAAGTCCGTGCCAGCCCGGCCAGACGGCTCGGCCATCCGGCACGGGGCATACTTGCCCCACGACACCACGCGGGAGAGTCACATCGAACGGCTGCGTCCCACCTGGGCCGAGATCGACCTGACCGCCATCCGCCACAACGTGCAGGTGGTGCAGGCCACTGCCCCCGGCGCCATGGTCTGTGCCGTGGTCAAGGCCGACGGCTACGGCCACGGGTCGATCCAGGTCGGGCGTGCAGCACTGGCGGCAGGTGCCCAGTGGCTGGCGGTCGCCCTGGTCGAGGAGGGCGAGGCCCTGCGTGCCGGCGGCATCGAGGCGCCGATCCTGCTGCTGAGTGAACCCGTGGGCCAGGTCGACGAGGCCGGACGGCGCGCAGCGGCGACGCGGGTGCTGGCGGCGGACCTGACACCCTCGGTCGCGACCACCGAATTCGCCGGGTTGCTGGCCGCGGTGGCGGGCTCGCCCGTCGGCGCCCACCTGTTGGTCGACACCGGCATGGGCCGGGTGGGCTGCCGACCGGACGAGGTGACCGCACTGCTGGACCACCCCGGCCTGGACGTGACCGGGGCGTGGACCCACCTCGCCCGCGCCGACGAGGACGTCGACACCACCGACGTGCAGCGACGCCGGTGGGCGCCAGTCGTGGACGAGGTTCGCCGGGCTCGGCCGGACGCCATCGTGCACGCCGCCAACTCTGCCGGCCTGCTGCGCCACCCGGATGCGCACTTCGACATGGTGCGGGCCGGCATCGCGCTCTACGGCCTGTCCCCGGCGCCGTCCGTGACCGCCGTGTCCTTCGGGCTGCGCCAGGCACTGACCCTGCGCACTGCGGTCTCGTTCGTCAAGCACGTGCCGGCCCGAACCCCACTGGGCTACGGCCACACCTGGTCGGCGCCCCGGGACGGGTGGGTCGCCACGTTGCCCATCGGATACGCCGACGGGGTCCCGCGGTCCACCTCCAACGGGATCGAGGTGATCATCGACGGTCGGCGGTGCCCGCAGGTCGGGCGCGTGTCGATGGACCAGGTGCTCGTGTTCACCGGACCCCACCAGCCCCGGGTCGGAGACGAGGTCGTGCTGCTGGGCGGTGATGCGTCCCACCCGGACGACCCGACCCGGTTCGTCAACGTCGACGAGTGGGCTGCCGCGGCGGACACCATCGCCTACGAGATCCCATGCCAGTTGACCGCCCGGGTCCCGCGCATCCACCTGCCCTGAGCCGGCCGGTGCTGGCGGCGGTCAGCCGTCCCGGCGTGCCGCCGCGACCAGACGCGCCTTCGACTGGGCGATGTGGTCGGTCAGGGACACGTGGTAGACGTGGGGGTTCACCAGCCGCAACACCCCGGGATCGAGCCGCGCGATGTCGGCGTCGCGACGGCTGCGTGCGCGTTCGATGGCCTCGTGTTGGTCGACCGGTCCGCGGTCGAACGGTTCGAGCAACGACTCGACCTCCGAGATGTCCTCCAACCGGCGCGCGACGCCGGGCTGGGCGTGGTGGTTGAGGGTGACGGAGGTGCCCACCTGCTCGTCGACGTCCGCGAGCAGGTCTGCCTCCGCGGTCCCGCGTGACCCGTACAGCCGCAGCAGCTGCTTGCGACCCGGGTTCACGGTCTTGGCGGGGGTGTCGGACACCTTGATGGCGGGATCCCACCTCGCGCCGTCCTCGGACTGCAGGGCGACCAACTTGTAGACGCCGTCGAGGTTGGGGTCACCGTCCGACGTCGACATCTTGGTCCCGACGCCATAGACCAGGCGCGCGATCACGGCGTCGGAATCCAGGCCGTAGGCAGGTGCCTCGTCACGGACCTGGTTGCGGATCTGCCAGATCGCCAGCTCGTCCAGCCCTGACGACAACACGATGCTCGTGTCCGGGAAGCCGGCCGCATCCAACTGACGGGCCGACTGCACGGCGAGGTGTGCGAGGTCCCCGGAGTCCAACCGGATCCCGATCGGCTCGTGGCCCCGCTCACGCAGCTCCTCGAAGACCGTGATGGCGTTGGGCACCCCGACTCGCAGCGTGTCGATGGTGTCGACCAGCAGCAGGCAGGCGTCGGGATACCCCTGCGCATAGGCCCGAAACGCCCCCAGCTCACCCTCGCCCATGGCCATGTAGACCTGCACGAGGGCATGGGCGTGGGTGCCCTGGGGTGGATACCCGACCATGTGGCTCACCCCGACGTTGGAGGAGTGGTTGGCACCACCGACCAGGGCGGCGCGCGAGGCGGCGTTGGCACCACGATCTGCGGCGCGACGCATGCCGAACTCGAGCACCTCGCCACCGCGCGCCGCCTGGCGGACCCGCGAGGCCTTGGTGGCGATCAGGGTCTGGAAGTTCATCTGGTTGAGCAGCGGGGTCTCGATGACCTGTGCCAGGGCCAACGGCCCCTCCACCACCGTCATCGGGGTGTTGGCATGGACCACGCGGCCCTCCGGCACCGCCTGGATGTCAAGGGCAGCGAAGCCACCGACCTCGTCGAGCCACGCCAGGAACCCGTCGTCGAAGACGCGGTGGCCGTCGTCGGTGCGATGGGACCGCAGTGCCTCCAGGGCGGGGCGGTCGAACCGTGCCGTGCGCGCCCACTCGCCGAACCACGCGTGGCCGGCAGCGATGCAGTAGCCGGCCTGGTGCCGTCCGTAGTCCGGGTAGCGACGGAAGAAGTGCTCGAATCGCGCCGGTCGTTCGTGGATGCCCTGCTGCCAGTACAGCTGTGCCATCGTGAGTTGGTACTGGTCGGTGAGCAGGACGCCTTCGGCGAGCGACCGGTCCATGGCACGTCCTCGGGGTCGGGGCGCGTCCGCAGCAGGTGGTCATGTGCGGACGTCGGTGGAGGTGGACTTCGGCAGGCTATGCCGCACGACGAGGACCGGCCCCGCAGTGGAGCCGGTCCTGGTCGTGGCGTCGTGGGCGCCACCCTTCGTCACACCTCCTTGGCGACCAGGGCAAACCCACCGTGTGCGGTGGCGTCGTAGCCCGACAGCCGCGAATACCCGTTCTGGGCCAACGTCGAGACCCGGAGGGCCTGCGAGAAGGCTGCTCGCGGGCACGTCCCCAGCAGGTCGGCAACCGTGATGGTGTTGTTGCTGTGCGTCTGGCCCGAGAGCGTTCCATGGGCCCGGGCCGGTCTGGCCCACGTCGCCCGCGACGCTCGACCGGGACCTGTGGCGGTGTGTCGGTGCCTCGCACCACGTTGTAGCCCCAGCGCGCGAAGCCATTTGGGTGGACGGCGTCGAAGGACAGGTGCACCTTGTCGCCTGGCTGTGCGTACTGGTGGAACCCGCAGGAGTCCAGTTCGAGGTCACCGGCCGGTGGGCGGACCGCAGCCTGACAGCGGTTGTTGTCGACCCTGATCACCATGCGGAAGCCGATCATCTCATCGGCGGCGTTGCGGATCTGGTTGCCCCCTGGGGCGACACTGGTCGTGATGGGTCCGGTGAACGGGGCAGGCTCGTTGGTGATCCCGGCCTTGATGTGCTTCTGGGTCCAGTTCACCAGCGCGCCGGCGGAGTCGAACAACTCCAACTTGAGCTCGTACCGACCGGCCGCCAGGTCCGGCGTCGCGGCCGACGTCGGACTGCCCAGCAACGACGCCGTCTCGAAGTGCGCGGACGCGAGGTCCTCGTGTTCGTTGAGGACGCGCCACTGGGCGTCGCCAGCGGGTGTCAGCACCGGCGGAATGCGAAACAGGTTGGGTGCCGGGGCCTCGGTCGTGGGCAGGGGGCCCAGGATCATGGCGGGGAACGACGTTCCCGTCGCCGTGGTCTCGCGATAGTGGCGTTGCACGGTCTTGGTCAGCGGCTTCCAGTCGTCGATCGGGACCGATCCCGTGGGGGCTGACGTCGATGTTCCGTCTGGTCCGCTGAGCCGGCGGACCGACCAGCGGTAGTAGTCGATCCCGGACCCGTCCAGGGACGGTGCGAAGTCCACACGTGGCTCGATCGTGCCTCCGAAGGGCTCGCCCGCAGTGGTCAGGCCCTCGGCCGCAGGGCCAGCGCTCGCGTCCTGGACCTCCTTGACCGCCACGTTGAGTCCCAGGGACAGGATGTTGACGTCGTGGTTGCCACTCGGGGTGCCGGCACAGGTGGGAATCCTTGGATCATTGACCGTGACCACGATCTCGTCGCTGCAGTCGTGGTTCCAGTGGACGTTGCACGGCATGGGCGGGCGATGGATCGTCTCCCAGCCGTCACCGAAGTCGAATTCGACCCAGAAGTACAGGTCAGGAGTGTCGCTGCAGTCGTGGAAGTACAGATGCTGGAACCTGCCACCACCGTCGGTGTCGACCACCGCGATCTCGTCGCACCGCAACCATGGCCACAGCCAGTGCCAGTGACACAGCCACGGCAGGATGAGGTGTGGATGCGCGGCCAACGCCTTGCGGACGGTGGGCACGGCCTGGCTTGTCAGTTGCGCCCGAATGCGGCCGTCGAGTTCCACGGTTGCGCGATCGCTCGCGAACACGCTGCCAGTTCCGAGGGTGCCGACCTCGTCGCCCATGGGTGCCCGGCTGCCGGTCGTGGCGCCGCCCAGCCGTCGCAGGTCGGGTGTGAGTTCCGGGCGGACCCGGCCAGCAAGGTCCCTGACTCGGCCGATGACAGGAGCAGGATCCGGCCCCGGCCGTGGGTCGGGAAAGGGGTCGGGATCCGGATTCGGGATCGGAATGGGGATCGGCACGACCGGCCGGTCGACGATGTCGATGAGGTCGTCGCGCAGTCGAATGACGTCACGATCTGGCAGGCGGGCGATCAACTGCGGAATCGCATCCACCTCACAGATGTGCACGCGAGCATCGCACACCGGACGACCGTCGGCGCGCTCGACTCGGCCCCTGATGAGGCAGATGCACCATGGCCAGTGCGCGACCACCGAGCCCGGCAACGTGATGGTGTCAGGCAGGCTGTCACGGCCCAGCAGGGGCTCGAATGCCCGTGCTCGTTCCAGCATGGATGGGGTGACCTCCTCGCCGATGTCGGAGGCAAGGAGCAGGCGCCCGGCCAGGACCTTGCCCTTGGCAGCTCGCAGTTGGACGGTTCCGTCGGTGACCTCGGCGCGCTCGACCAGTTCACCCTGTTCGTCGAACAGGTAGGCGATGACGGGACCCTTGGCCTCGTCTGGTGTGGTGACCTTCATGGTGGTGGGCATGGTGGTTCCCCCGGATCTTGCCGCCGCGGGCAACGAACTCGCAACCGTCATCGCGGCCACCAGCATCGACCGCGTGGCAGCGGTCCCCGCCACCGGACGGCGGCAGGGTGAGGACCGTGATGGTCCCGGCATCAGGAGTCGAGCGGGACCGGGCTGATACGTGATCTCGGGAGATCCACCAGGTGTGGGTGCGGGTGGACCGAACGATTGGACCACCGGTCGCCGGGACCTCGGGGCTGCCTCTACATTCCAAGGTGTCCTCGACCGTGGAACGGAGGTGATCGCGTGGCACTCGGACTTGACGACGTCGGCCTGGGCGTGTGGACGTCCCCGGCTGGTCCGTCCGGCTGCACGGTGGTGTTGCCTCCGGACAAGACGGTCGGCTCGATCGCCGTTCGTGGCCAGGCGCCGGGGACCCGTGAGGCAGCCGCGCTCGCCCCGGCCGCCAGGATCCAGCATGTCCATGCCGTCGTGCTGTCGGGTGGTTCCGCCTTCGGCCTGGCCACCGCCGACGGCGTGATGCGGTGGTTGGAGGCGCAGGGGCGCGGTCAGCCCGTGCCCGGCGGCCGCATCCCCATCGTCGGCGCGGCGATCATCCTGGATGCCGCTGCCACCGACCCCGACGTGCGGCCCGACGCCGACGCCGGTTGGGCCGCGTGTGCGGCCGCCGGCGCCGCGGACGTCGAGGGCAGCGTGGGTGCCGGCGCCGGGGCACGAGTGGCCAAGACCGGCGGGTTCGACCACCTCGAGCCCGGGGGTCAGGGCATCGCAGTCGTGCGCCACGAGGACGTCGTGGTGTCCGCCATCGTCGTCAACAACGCCGTGGGAGAGGTCATCGACGAGGACGGCTCGATCCTGGTGGGGACCAGCCTGCCCGCCGGCGAGGCCCGCTGGCCCCATGACCCCGAGGCCATCGGCCGTGGGCTCGAGGAGTGGATGGCCGCCATGGCCGAGGCATCGGCCCCCGCCGAGCCCGACCTCGCCGAGGCCCGCAGCAACACGGTCATCGGGTGCGTCGTGACCAACGCCATCCTGACCAAGGGCCAGGTGCATCGGATGGCCGACCTGGCCCATGACGGCATCGCGCTGGCCGTGCGTCCCGCCCACACCTCGATGGACGGTGATGCCCTGTTCGGCCTGGCCACCGGGCGGGTGCCGGCGTCGCTGGACCTGGTCACGACCATGGCCGTCGAGGCCGTGGCCACGGCAGCACGACGCGGCCCCGTCGTGGCATCACACCAGGTCGGGGCATGACGGCGTCGCTTCGATTCGCGACGGCCACGGCGGCCGAGACCAGGCAACTGGGGGCGGCGCTCGCCACCCTCGTGCAGGCCGGTGACGTGGTGTCGCTCAGCGGTGACCTGGGGGCGGGCAAGACGTGCCTGGTCCAGGGCCTCGCGCGTGGGCTGGACGTGACCCTGCCGGTCACCTCGCCGACCTTCATGCTGCAGAAGACCTATCCGGGCCGGGAACTGCTCGTGCACCTGGACGTGTACCGACTGGATCGGCTTCGCGACGTCGTCGACCTGGGCGACGACGCCATGGCACCCGACGTTGTCACGGTGGTCGAGTGGGGCGACACCATCCAGTCGTTGCTGCCACCCGATCGCCTGGAGGTCGAACTGCGTCATCGCGACGGGTTGGCGCCGACGGGCGGCCAGGACGACCTTGACGACCTCGACCCGGCCCCGGAGCTGGACGCGCCGGTGGACGCGGATGGCGGACTCGTCGACCTGCCCCGTACCGTTGTGGCAACCATGCATGGCCGTTGGCAGGACCGCCGTGACGACCTGGCGGCGGCTGCACCCCACCTCCTCGAACCCGGGCACCCCTGATGCTGATCCTCGCAGTGGAGACCTCCACGCCACGATCCTCGGTCGCGCTGGTGGATCGTGACGGCCTCGTGGCCTCTGCCGGACTGGGCGTGCCACGACGGCATGGCGAGTTCGTCGGCTCGGCAGTCAAGTTCTGCCTGGACCAGTCCGGCCACACCATCGCGGACGTGACCGGCGTCGCGGCCGGGACGGGACCCGGCCTCTACACCGGGCTGCGGGTGGGGTTGGCGTTTGCCCAGGCCTTCGCGCAGGCCCGCCGCCTGCCCGTGGTGGGGCTGTCGGGCCTGGACGTGCTGGGGCACTCGATGCGCCACAGCAGCTGTCCGGTGTACGCGATGATCGATGCCCGGCGAGGCCAGGTGTTCTGGGCGCGCTACGACCGTGTCCCCGGCGGCGTGCAGCGCGACGGTGATCTGCGGGTCGGAGCGGCCGACGAGTTGGCAGCGGAGTTGATGTCGGTGGGCGGGGACGTGCTGGTCGTCGGCGACGGCGTGGATCCCAACCGCCAGGTGCTCGCCGACGCCGGTGTCGACCTCGACCACCACACCGACCGGGCACCGCTGGCGTCCGACCTGGCCATGTTGGCGCGTCCCCTGTTCGTCCGGGAGCAGACCAGTCGTCCGGGCGAACTCGAGGCGATCTACCTGCGGCGGGTCGATGCCCAGATCGGCTGGCAGCAACGCGGTCGGTTGCAGGGAGGGTCGGCATCATGATCGACCACGCCGGCACACCGCGGTCGACCGGCGCTGGCGCGTCGGCGGCATCGGTCATCCTGCGTCCTGCCGTGCCCGGTGACCACGATCAGATCGTGGAACGGCTCGACCTGTCCGGGTCGACGCGTCGACTGCTGCACCTTGACCTGGCCGGTGAGAAACCACGCCACGGCGTCGTTGCCCTGGACGTCGACGGCGTGATCGGGTTCGCGATGTCGACGCGCCAGCCCGACGAGGTCCACCTGCTGGACATCGCAGTGGCGCCCTCGGTTCGTCGGCGCGGCATCGCCACCCGCCTGCTGACCTGGTTGGCCGCGGCGGCGATGGCTGAAGGTGCCACCGCCATGACCCTCGAGGTGCGGGCGTCGAATCCGGCCGCCCAGGCCCTCTACACCGCGGCCGGCTTCGTCGACCACGGCACTCGCCCCGGGTACTACCAGGACGGCGAGGACGCCGTCATCATGTGGCACCACGACCTGTCCGCGTTGGCCGCAGCCCTCACGGGCACCTCGACCGCTCCCACCGGGGCAAGGTCGCCACGTGCCGATGACGCGCCAGTCCCCGCGGCGTCGCCACATGCCTCCACGACTTCCACCCCCGCTGCAAGGACTGCCTAGATGTTGGTGCTCGGCATCGAGACCTCGTGTGACGAGACGGCCGTCGGCGTGGTCGAGGATCGCTTCCTCGTGCGCTCCAACGTGGTGGCGTCGCAGGTGGACCTGCACGCGCCGTTCGGCGGCGTGGTCCCCGAGGTTGCGGCACGTGCCCATCTCGAACTGATGCAGCCCACGATCGAACGGGCACTGGTCGAGGCCGGGTGTCGACTCTCCGACATCGACGCCATCGCGGTCACGGCCGGCCCGGGGTTGGCCGGCGCCCTGCTGGTCGGAGTGGCCGCAGCCAAGGGCCTGGCCCTGGGTGCCGACCTGCCGTTGCTCGGCGTCAACCACCTGCGTGCCCACGTCGAGGCAGCCCAGTTGGAATTCGGTGAACTGAGCCCGCCGCTCGTGGCACTGGTGGTGTCCGGCGGTCACACCTCGCTGGTGGTCCTGGAGGAGCCCGACGAGTCGGGGGCGCGCCCCGGGTTCCGCCAACTCGGCGCCACGATCGACGATGCCGCCGGAGAGGCCTTCGACAAGATCGCGCGGTTCCTCGGACTCGGCTATCCCGGCGGGCCCCAGATCGACCGGATTGCCCGCGAGGGCAACCCCAAGGCGTTCGACTTTCCGCGACCACTGGCGCGCGACGGCAGCTACAACTTCTCGCTGTCGGGGCTCAAGACCGCGGTGATCCGCGAACTTCGCCGCGAGGAGGCGGCCGGACGCGAGATCGACGTGGCCGACGTGGCTGCCTCGTTCCAGGAGGCCATCGTGGACGTCCAGGTCGCCAAGTCGGTCAGGGCCGCGACTGATCACGGGATCGACACGCTGGTGATGGCCGGTGGTGTGGCCGCCAACTCGCGCCTGCGGGCGCGGATGCACGAGGCCATGGTGCAGGCCGGTGGCCGCCTGCTGGTCCCGCACGTGCAGTTGTGCACCGACAACGGGGCGATGGTGGCGGCCGCCGGGGCCAACCTGCTGGCGGCCGGCATCGTGGCCGACCTCGGCCTGGGGCTGACCCCAACCTGCCCCTGGCAGACGTCGTGGGGTCCGCCGGGTGATCGGGCGACCACGCTGGCGGCGACCCGGCATCGGCGAGGTGCCCACGATCGAACGATGGTTGACCACCTGGCCCGATCCGGGCATCGGCCCCGCGCGGCACATGTTCGCCCTGGCCTGCCTCGACGCCATGGGTCCTGATGTGACCCGTGTCGCCACGGACGGGGATCGGTGGGCGATCTGCATCGTGCATCCCGGACGCACACTCGTCCCTGCCGGCGATCCCGGCCTGATCGCAAGACTCGGGTTCCCGTCGCGTCGGTGGCGGATGATCATCGGTGACGTGGCCGCCTGTCGACCACTGCTGGATCCCGCCGGGCTCCCTGACGGGGTCCTGGTGCACCACCAGCGGTTCATGCTGGTGGACCTCGAACGGGTGCCAGACGTGGCGGCGTTGCCCGATCCGGGCATCCGCGCCGCGGAGGCCGCAGACCTCGACGGGCTCGTGGACCTGGCGGTGCAACTGCACCTGGACGACGAGTTCGGTCCGGTCTCGGGGGCGATTCGGCGTGGGTATCGAGCGCGCATGCAGGGCTCGATCGACAGCGGCCTGCTGCGCGTCGTGGGCCCGGTCGGCGCCCCGGTGGCCAAGTTGGAGCGGGCTGTGGCCTCGGCCCGTCGGGGCGTGCAACTGGCCGGCATCGTCGTGACCCCGCCGGCGCGCTCGCAGGGGCTGGGTCGCGCCTTCGTGGCCGCCGCCGTGCGCGAGGCCCGCAGCCAGGCGGGCGGCCTGCCCGATCTCGCTTGCACGTCCGGGCCGCGAACACGCCGGCGATCCGCGCCTACGTGGCGGCAGGATTCGTGGATGTCGAGGAATGGCGCCTGGTCGTGCGTCCCTGACCCCGAGGTGCGGTGGTGCGACGGCCTGGGGTGTGCCCGCAGCGCTGTCTGCGAGGACACACGGAAGGGCGCCAGCCCGACCCAATGGAGGAAACCTGCGTCCGGACGACGCAGGTCCAGCCCGTCTGCGGGTGCCTCGGATTGCACTCTCCCGGGGCGAGTGCTAGCGTCGTTGTCACTCCGGCCTCGTGAGTGCCAACACCCCCCACTCCCACACAGCGGTGGACGCGTGCTGCCTCGCACCGGAAACGACTTGGTCACGATCTCGTCGTGGCCAGCACGACAGACCACCCATCCGCGCGTCACCGCGACGCGCCAAACGACATGGAAAGGGAGGACACGATGACCGACGTCAACATTCGTCCCCTCGAGGACCGTGTGCTCGTCACCGTCGACGACGCCGAGCAGACCACCGCCTCAGGGCTCGTGATCCCGGACACCGCCAAGGAGAAGCCACAACAGGGGACCGTCGTCGCCGTTGGGCAGGGCAAGTTCTCCGAGACCACCGGCGAGCGCATCGCCGTCGACGTCAGCGCCGGGGACACCGTCCTGTTCAGCAAGTACGGCGGCACGGAGGTCAAGTACGAGGGCAGCGAGTACCTGTTGCTGTCGTCTCGTGACATCCTCGCCGTCATCGGCTGACCGACTTTCAAACTCGCTCCCTGACCGGGGGCACAAACCACGAAGAGGAGACCCGCAATGGCGAAGATCCTGAGCTTTTCCGAGGACGGCCGCCGCCGTCTCGAGTCTGGTGTCAACCAGCTCGCCGACGCAGTCAAGGTGACGCTGGGGCCCAAGGGCCGCAACGTCGTCATCGACAAGAAGTGGGGCGCACCCACCATCACCAAGGATGGTGTCACCGTTGCTCGCGAGATCGAGCTCGAGGACGCCATGGAGAACATGGGCGCCCAGCTGGCCAAGGAGGTCGCGACCAAGACCAACGACGTCGCGGGTGACGGCACCACCACCGCAACCGTGTTGGCCCAGGCCATCGTGAAGGAAGGCCTGCGCAACGTCGCTGCAGGCGCCAACCCGATGATGCTCAAGCGCGGCATCGACAAGGCCGTCGAGAAGGTCGTCGCCGAGATCGCGTCGCAGTCTCGCGACATCGAGACCCAGGACGAGATCGCCCAGATCGCCGGCATCTCGGCCAACAACGACGCCGAGATCGGCCAGACCATCGCCAACGCGATGGAGAAGGTCGGCAAGGACGGCGTCATCACCGTCGAGGAGTCGCACTCCTTCGGCATGGACCTGGACTTCGTCGAGGGCATGCAGTTCGACAAGGGCTACCTGTCGGCCTACATGGTCACCGACCAGGACCGCATGGAAGCCGTGTTCGAGGACCCCTACATCCTCATCGTCAACTCCAAGATCGGCGGCGTGCAGGACCTGCTGCCCGTGCTGGAGCAGGTCATGCAGGGCGGCAAGCCGCTCGTCATCGTGGCCGAGGACGTCGAGGGCGAGGCACTCGCCACGCTGGTCGTCAACAAGATCCGCGGCACCTTCCAGTCCGTGGCCGTCAAGGCCCCCGGGTTCGGTGAGCGTCGCAAGGCCATGCTCCAGGACATCGCCACCCTCACCGGTGGGCAGGTCATCTCCGAGGACGTCGGCCTCAAGCTCGAGAACACCACCGTCGACCTGCTGGGCACCGCCCGCAAGGTCGTGGTGACCAAGGACGACACCACCATCGTCGAGGGCGGCGGGGCCGAGGAGGCCATCGCCGGTCGCATCAACCAGATCAAGGCCGAGATCGACAAGACCGACTCCGACTGGGACCGTGAGAAGCTCCAGGAGCGTCTCGCCAAGCTGTCGGGTGGCGTGGCCGTGGTCAAGGTTGGCGCAGCCACCGAGACCGAGCTCAAGGAGGTCAAGCACCGCATCGAGGACGCGCTGAGCGCGACCCGTGCGGCCGTCGAGGAGGGCATCGTCGCCGGTGGCGGCACCGCCCTGCTGCAGGCCGTCAAGGTGCTCGACGCTGCCGACGGCGACGGTGACGAGGCCACGGGATGGCGCATCGTGCGCGACTCCCTCAAGGCCCCGCTGTACTGGATCGCCACGAATGCCGGCCTCGAAGGTTCGGTCGTCGTCGAGAAGGTCAAGGGCATGGAGCCGGGCGAGGGACTCAACGCCCTGACCGGCGAGTACGGCAACCTCATCGAGCAGGGTGTCATCGACCCGGCCAAGGTGACGCGTTCGGCACTGCAGAACGCGGCGTCCATCGCCGGTCTGCTGCTGACCACCGAGGCACTGATCGCCGACAAGCCGGAGCCCGAGGCTGCGGCCGGTGGCGGCGGTCACGACCACGGCATGGGCGGCATGGACTTCTGAGTCCAGCCCTGCCGGGTCACACGACCCCAGCACTGCACGCGAATGCCCCGCCCCATCCGGCGGGGCATTCGCCTTGTGGGGGGCTGGCGACGTCGATCGCGCCGGTCACGCAGCACCTTGGCCCCATGCCCGGCCTGGCACACCTCCTGCCTCGTGGAATGCCCTGTGGTGACCGTTCGCATGCACGAGATCCCAGAGCCTGCCCGGTCCGTCGATAGGATGTCGTGCAATGACTGATCAGACTGCTCCCGCCCCCAGTTGGCTCGACGGCTTCGTCGACATCATCCAGGCTCGCCGCCGCACCTGGATCGTGACGGCCGTGGCCGTGGTGTTGCTCGGCGCGCTGTTGGCCCTGCTGGCTCCGTCCCTGTTGCCGCCCACCCTGCTGATGGGGGTGGCAGTCGGCATCGCCGCCGCGCTGTTGGCCACTGCGACCGTCGTCGCGCTGGACTCCGCCGACCTGGTGGTCCGTGGACCGCGTCACGTCGTCGCCGCCGGTGGCCACGTCGCGGGCACGATCTCGCGCGATCCGGGCGACATCGATGCGCTGATGGCGCTCATCGACCAGTACGGCAGTGACCAGGGCGTGCGAGTCGCGTTGACGCCGGCGTCCCGGTCGGCAGGCGTTCCCGGCGCGCGCGCCAACATGGTCGCCGAGGAACTGGCCCAGCGTGACCTGAAGGTGCTGTGCACCGACCTCACGCGTGGCCGAACGCCCGCCGTCGGCCTGTCCGACGTCCTGTCCGGTGACCGCAAGCTCGCCGAGGCCGTGCGTTTCGACGAGGAACTGTTCCTGGCCCACCTCGCCATCGGGTCCGAGCCCGAGGCGGCGCTGGCCGGCTTCGCCGACTGGGCCAACGCCCTGCCCGAGGACCTCGACGTCCTGGTCGCGGCGTTGCCGCCGTTGGCAGAACCCGGCGTCCTGCCCGCGGTGCAGGGGGTCGAACTGGTGCTCGTCCTGGTCGAGGTGGACCGCACCGAACGGGTGGACCTGATCGCATGCCTGGACGCCATCGATGCTGCCGGTGTCCCTGCTGCCCTGGTGTTGGTGGACCCGGACCTGGACACGACCGCCTCGCCGTCGACCAGCGTGGCAGTGGTCGGCCAGCCGTCGGATCAGGACCGTCCCGACGAGTCATGGACGCAGGCTTCGCCAGTCGCACCCGAGCCGGCTGCGGCGCCGCCACCTGCGGCCAGCCGCCCGGCCACACAGCCGCCCAGCGACGACGTGCTGCCGGCTGACGCGCACATGGACGGCGATGACGATGACTTCGACGACACGGTTCGCGTCGTCGACACGGACCCCGCCCCGACGCAGCGGGTGGACATCGTTCGTCCCGCGGCCCGGCCCGACCGTTCCGACCGGCCCGACGGCGGTCCTGCCGGCCAGCCCGCCGGTGGTGGCTCGACGGCAGGTGCCGGTGCCGCAGCGGCAGGTGCGGGTGCCGCAGGCACCATGGCGGCTGGCGCCGCCACGCACGCACGCGGCGACGACCAGCCGATCGACGAGTACGAAGACGACGACGACGCCGCGCCACCGGTGCCCGGGGGCGGCCACGTTCGCACGGTCCGACCGCGGCGCCCCGCCGAGCCGGAACCCGCGGCACGGCCCGCAGCCGCTGGTCCGGCCCAGCCCGTGCCGGCGGTCGAGTCGCAGCCCACAGCCGACGACGTGGCGCCCGCCTCACCCGTCGTCCGCTCCCGCAGCGGACACCACCAGTGCCCAGTCGTCGACCGCGGCCCCCCAGTCGCCTGACGATGACGATGACGACATCGATGCCACGGCGCGCGAGGCTGCGCGTCTGACTGCCTCGTTGCAGTCCCTGGCCAACGAGGTGTGGCAGCGAGGCGACGAGTGACGCGAGCCCGTCTCGCGGGCATCCTCCTCACCTGTGCGGTCATGCTCTGTGCGTGCGGCGGACCTGCCACCACGGGCACCATCGAGTGGCGTGACCTGGACGTGACCCTGCCGGACGGGTGGGTCGTGATCGAGGAACTCGGCACGGTGCTGTACGTCGGCAACGGCACGGGTGGTGACGACGAGGGCGATCCGGGAGACCTGACCGTGGGCATCCAGTTCATGGTCGAGGACACGCCGTCCATCGACGATTGGCGCGACCTGGTCGCGCAGCGCGACGGCGAGATCGAGCAGGACGCGACCATCGAGATCGATGGCCTGCCGGCATCGGTGCTGCAGTACACGCTGCCGGCACAGGGCCAGGCCGTGCCCCAGACCAGGGAACGGGTCCTGACCGTCCCCTCCCGCCACCTCGTCCTGCTGGCACAGGCCGTGCCGGTCCGAGGCCAACAGGATGGCGCCGACCTGTTCCTGGACAACCTCGACGACATCGAGTCGATCCTCGACTCGATCGACTTCGGGGCGCCGCTGGAGCAGGAGTGACACCGACCCGCGTGCCGCCGACGTCAGGTTCGCCGCCAGGTGTGCCCAGCGGTGGCCATCCGGCCGGGCCGGGAGCCTGTGCCACAGCCTCGATCAAGTCGTTGCGCGGGTAGCATCGAGGGCCGGGGTCCGAGCGTGGACGACGCCCCGCGCGGGCGCGATCGTCAGCGTGCAACGATGCAGTGATGACCGCTCGAGCCGACGTCGCCCGAAGGCCCTTCGATGTCCGATCGTTGCTCCGTGCCCACTGCGGCCACTGCCTTCCCGTGCCACGTCGAAGTCCTGTGACCTCCGACCAGTTCTTCGCCAGTGCCAACCCCGACTCCGAAGTCGCGCCACGAGGCGCACGACCACAAGAAGGTGCAACCAATGAAGATCACCGTGATCGGTGTGGGCCACGTCGGCCTCGTGTCCGCTGCTGCCATGGCCTCATGGGGCCACGACGTCATCGGCATGGACGACGACGCCGGCAAGATCGAAGGACTCAACCAGGGCGTGATGCCCTTCTTCGAACCCGGCATGGAGGAGTTGGTCACTGCGCAGATGGCCACGGGTCGCCTGCGCTTCTCGACCGATGCGAAGTCGGCGATCCGCCACGCAGAAGTCGCGTTCGTCTGCGTCGGCACACCCTCGCTGCCGGGCGGGGGCCCAAACCTCTCCTACGTCGAGGCCGTGGGCAGGCGGGTCGCCGCCCACGCGGACCAGGATCTCGTGGTCGTCGAGAAGTCGACGGTGCCGGCCCAGACGGGTGAGCGCCTGCACGAGATCATCGAGATGGAGCAACGGCTGCACGACCTGGAGGGTCGCATCTCCGTCGCCTCCAGCCCCGAGTTCCTGCGCCAGGGCGCAGCCGTCCAGGACACGTTGGTGCCTGACCGCATCGTCATCGGCTACCAGGACGACTGGGCCGGCGAGCGACTTCGTGAGGTCTTCGCCCACGTCGTCGAGGAGAGTGGCTGCCCGCTGGTCGAGACTGACCTGGCCACCGCCGAGTTGATCAAGCACGCCTCCAACGGCTACCTCGCCATGCGGATCTCCTACGTCAACAACCTCGCCCTGCTGTGCGAGCGCGTGGGTGCCAACGTGGACGTCGTGACGGCCGGCATGGGCCACGACGACCGCATCGGCCCCCACTTCCTGCGCGCCGGCATCGGCTACGGCGGGTCCTGCTTCCCCAAGGACCTGGATGCCTTCGTCCACCTCACCGAGCACCTGGGCCAGGACGCGACCCTGATGCGCTCGGTTCGGGTCATCAACGCCACGATGCGCGACCACGTCATCGAGAAGCTGCGCAGTCGGCTGTGGCACTTCGACGAGAAGGTGGTCACCATCCTTGGTGCGTCCTTCAAGCCCGACACCGACGACACGCGGGAGGCCCCGGGGCTCCACATCGGTCGCCAGTTGGCCGAGGAGGGTGCCACGGTGCGTGTCTACGACCCGGTGGTCGACGAACTGCCGGACTGGGCAGGCGACGACATGACCCTGACCGACGATCTCGACGCTGCGTTGGCGGGTGCCCACGCAGCCCTGGTCGCCACGGAGTGGCCAGAGATTCGGGCGATCACGCCGGACGACTTCAAGGCTGCGATGGCCTATCCCATCGTGATCGACGGCCGCAACGTCTACGACGTCGATTCGATGCGCAACTCCGGCATCATGTACGACTCGATCGGGCGCCCCTGACCCCCGGGACGCTGCAACGGCGGTGGCCCTGACCTGGTCGCGGCCACCGCTGTTGGATTCCCCGACCCCTCGGCGTCAGTCCTCGTGGGCGCTCGGCTTGTCCTTGGTCCCCGTGTTCCTGACGTAGGCCTCGACGACTTCCTCGGTGGGTCCCAGCATCCGTCGCGTGCCGTGGTCCAGCCACAGCACCTCGTCCGACATCTCCCGGATGCTCGCGAGGCCGTGGCTGACGAGCACGATGGTGCGCTCGCTGAGGATCAGTTCCCGCATCCGGTCGGCGGCCTTCATCTTGAACTTGGCGTCTCCGGCGGACAGGGCTTCGTCCACCAGCAGGATGTCGGGCTCCATCGATGTCGCGACGGCGAACGCCAGGCGCCCCCGCATGCCGGAGGAAAAGCTGCGGATGGGGTAGTCGATGAAGTCACCGACCCCGGCGAAGTCGATGATGTCCTGTTCGCGTTCCTCGACCTGCTGGCGGCTCAGGCCGTTGACCAGCCCGCCGATCAGGATGTTCTCGCGGCCGGTCAGGTTGCGGTTGAACCCCAGGCCCAGTGCCAGCAGGGTGGACACGCGGCCATCCACGACGATGCGCCCCTGGGACGGCGGCAGGATGCCCGCCATCGCGCGCAGCAGGGTGGACTTGCCGGCCCCGTTGTGCCCGATGACCCCCAAGACCCTGCCACGTGGGACCACGACGTCGATGCCTCGCAGGGCGCGCACGGTCCGGTCCTTGCGGGCCTCGCTGTCCTCCCCCTTGGTGACCATGCCCTTGAGCGTGCGCCGCTTGTCCACGGCCGCCTTGTAGGTGACGTGCAGGTCCTCGACTCGGATGGCGGTGTCGAGGTCTCGCGCGGTGACTCGTGTGGCTGTCATATCCGCACCGCGAAGTCGTGTTCGTTGCGCAGGAAGAAGGCGCCACCGACAGCCAGGCTGGTCAGGGCCCAGCCCAGTCCGATCAGCACGGTGGTGGCAGTGGGCACGATCCCGTTTGTCATGTCGTTCCAGAAGCGCAGGTAGTTCGCAATCGGGTTCAGGGCCATGACCCAGTGGGGCAGACCGCGCTGGATGGCCTCCTCGGGCACCCACAGGACCGGCGACAGGAAGAACAACACCCGCACGATGTGGGGAAGGATGTTGGAGACGTCCTGGTAGTACACCGTCAGCGTGGACCAGAACATGACCGTGCCCAGGGTGAACATGACCATCATGAACAGCAGCCACGGCAGCAGCAGCATCGTCCACTGGAGCGGAAAGCCCGTCAGGAGGTGGAAGGCGAGGTAGACCAGCAGCATCGACATCAGGTCGGCGAGGTGGGTCATGACCGCGGCGATCGGAAAGACGATCCGGGGGAAGTTCGAGTTGAACAGCAGGCCGCCGGCCTTCACGATCGACTTGGCACCGCTGATCATGGATCGCGCCACGAAGTCGAAGACGAAGATGCACCCCACGAGGTAGGTGAGGTAGTTGTCGGTGAAGATCGGATAGCTGTTGAGTTCGGCCTTGCCGGTGCGTCCGAGCAGCAGTCCCCAGACCAGGTAGTACACGGTCGCCATCAGGATGGGGTTGAGGATCTGCCACGCCTGGCCCAGGGCAGTCGCGGCATTGTTCGCACGCAGCGTGCTGCGGGCAAGTTCGACCACGAATTCGCGGTGTTCCCACGTTCGGCGCAGGTAGTCGCGGATCGGCGGGAAGCCGCCCTTGATGGGGACATAGACCGTGTGTGGCCGAGCCGAGTTGGTGGTCAAGATGCCTCAGTTGCAGCGTCGCGGACAGTGCGCGAGTCTATCGGGGCGAGTCTTGCGCCCAATCGGGCGACGGGCCCCTTCGGCCGGGGCACACCAGACCCGGTCAGGCCCTCGCGAACAACTACGCTCCGTTTCGGCCGCCACCGGTGGCAGTCAGTCGAGGCGGCTCCGTGCGGGCCGGACACGGGGAAGACGGCGTGGACGGCAACGATCCGACAGCTGCCAGGCCCAGCCCGTTGGCCCGACTCGACCCGATGATCGCTGATCTGCGCCAGCCCGAGATCCCGACCTGGGGGAATCGCGCCCCCCTGGTCATGATGTCGAGCAACGGGTTCGGCATGGGCCACCTGATGCGCCTGATGTCGGTGGCCATGCGGCTGCCGGACGACGCGCCCGTCACCGTGTTCTCGCTGTCGGCCGCGGCGGAGGTGCTCGAGCGCTCAGGCTTGGCGTGGGAGCACATGACGTCCTACCGCCCCGGCTTCCGCGACCACACCTGGGAGCGCCAACTGGCCAATCGACTGGACGAGTTGGTCGACCGGACCGGCGCCGGTGGGCTCGTCTTCGACGGTGTGATGCCCTACAGGGGGCTGGTGGAGGTCATCCGGGCTCGCCCCGACCTCGTCACGGTGTGGCAGCGGCGCGGCCTGTGGAAGCACGGTCGTGGCGACGAGGCACTTGAGCGTGCGGACGCCTTCACCCATGTCATCGAGCCCGGTGAACTCGACGGCGATGTCACCGTGACCGACGGACGGGCCACCGGCGTCGGTCCCGTCACGCTCGTGGACCGCAGCCAGATGCTGGATCGGGACGAGGCGCGCCGCATCCTGGGGATCGCACCCGACGACAAGGTCGTCCTGTTGCTGTGGGCCGTCAGTGCGTTGACCCACGCCGACTCGATGACCCGGGCGGTGGTCGAGCACCTCGCTCGGACCGACTGGACGGTCATGGTTCCCGGCAGTCCGCTGGATCGAATGGTCGTGCCGCCCAACGTGCGGACGTTTCGATCCCTGCCGATGGCCCACCTGTTCCGCGCCTTCGACGCCGCCATCTCGTCCAGTGGCTACAACTCCAGCTACGAACTGCTGGTCGGCGGCGTGCCCACCGTGTTCGTGCCCAACCCCGGTACCGGCATGGACGATCAGGAGGCACGTGCGCGCATGTTCGACCGGGCCGGGGTGTCGATCGACGGGGGACAGGCCCCCGCCCAGGTCCTGGCAGCCGTCGATCGCGTGCGCCAGCCCGACGAGCAGCTGCGGCTGCGTGCCCGGCTCGACGAGCTCTCCTGGGACAACGGGGCCGGTGGCGCTGCCCGCCACCTCGGGGAGTGGCTGGCATGAGGGCCCCCGATCCTTCGAGGTGGGTGGAGCCGGGCAGCCCACTGCGGCGACTGGCGCGCGTGCCGCGCCGGGCCGAGGCAACGGGCCGACGACTGCTGCTGCCCTGGACCGTGGTGATCGCCACTGGTCTGGAGCCCGATGTCGAGGCCGCACATCGGGAACGGGCGATCCACCTGGCGGCATCGGCGCGGATCGTGTGGGTGACGGACACGCCCGCGCTGGGGCGAACCTGGCCCGCCGCATGGGTCATCCACCGGGTGGTGCCCACCAGTGACTCCGTGGACATGGTGCCGCGGGTGCGTCAGTGGCTGCGCGGGTCGATGCGGATCCGGCGGGTGGTCCGGCTCGCGGTGTTGGCCGGACCCGGTGACCTCACGGCATCGCTGCTGGGTGCCTGAGCCGACCCGGCTCGAGGCCGTGGCGAGCCCCGCGTCGTCGTGTGGAAGGTGCACCCGCCCGCGCCGACGCACTCACGACCACGTCAGCCGGGCAGGCCGATCTCGTGCAGGATCGTGGTGATCTCGTCGTCGGAGCTGCCCCGGGAGCGCAGCGCGTCGATCAGGCGCGATCCGACCAGGGGCGTCGCACACCGGGGGCAGAAGTTGGCCGGGCCCAGTTCCTCGGGCAGTGTCATGCCGCAGGTGGGGCACTCACCGACGGGCAGTCGTGCCGCCACACCCGCGTCGTTGAGCGCGTCGACGTAGCCACGGGCGTACTCCCACGGGACGTAGTCAGCCGGGTTGGGGTCGAAGGCGGGCTCGTGGACGGGTGTCTCGCCGGTCTCCAACAGCAGCCGCAGGTTCTCGCGCAGCAGTTCCCACGGGTAGTAGTGCTCGATTTCGCAGTCACGGCAGTACACGCTGACGCCGCGGTAGCCGTCGTTGCCGAAGGTCTCCTCGAAGGACTCGAGGTCGACCAGGTCCTGTTGCACCATGGCCGATTCGTGGTCGTCGAGTGGCAACGACTCCTCGTTGCTGAACTCGAAGTCCTCGTCGAAGTCCTCGAAGTCGTCGGGATCCTGGGGTGGCTGGTCGGGCACCGGGCGCTCCTTGTCGACCCCCAGTGTGGCACGTCGCGAGGTCGGGTGACGACCGCCGCCGGGATCTGGGGAGTGGATGCGCGACCCGGCGATCAGGGCGACGTGCGGCGACCGGACCGCGCGACGTGGACTTGTAGGCTGGCCACCGCCACCGCCACCGACAAACGACCGTGACCGTGACTGACATCGACCTGGGTGGTGGCCGCATGGCCATCCGGGGTGTGGACCTCGACGACATCTCGCTCGTCCCGACCCGACGAACCCGCGATCGCTCACTGGTGGATCTCGGGTGGGACCTGGATGCCTACCACCTCGACCTGCCGTTGCTCTCGGCACCGCTGGACGCCGTGACGTCGCCGACCACGGCGGCCGCCATCGGTGAACTCGGGGGCCTGGGGGTCCTCAACCTCGAGGGCCTGTGGACCCGCTACGACGATCCCGCCGGGGTGCTGGCCGAGATCGCCACGCTCGAGCCGGGTCCGACCGCGACCGCGCGTCTGCAGCAGTTGTACGCCGAACCGGTCCGCGAGGAGCTGATCGGCCGACGCGTCGACGAACTCGCCAGTGCCGGATACGCCGCCGGCAGCCTGACCCCCCAGAAGGTGGAGCGCTACCACGCCGCAGCGCTGGAGGCGGGGCTCGACGTGCTCGTCGTGCAGGGTGTTGCCGTGACCGCCCAGCAGGTCACCCCGGCCGATGCCAGCGCGCCGCTGGACCTCAAGTCGTTCACCGCGCGCTACGACATCCCCGTCGTCGTCGGCGGCGTGGCCTCGGGCAAGGCGGCACTGCACCTGATGCGCACGGGTGCCGTGGGCATCCTTGCCGGGATCGGACGCTCCAGCGTGTCCACCACCCACCGCGCGCTCGGCATCGGCATGCCACGGGCGACTGCCATCGCCGACGTTGCGGCCGCTCGCAACCGCTACCACCTCGAGTCCGGTCGCTACGTCCAGGTGATCGCCTCGGGGGGGCTGCGCACGGGTGGCGACGTTGCCAAGGCCATTGCCTGCGGTGCCGACGCGGTCATGGTCGGCCGCGCGCTGGCCGCGGCCCAGGAAGCACCCGGCGACGGCACCTACTGGGGCCTGTCGGCGGCGCACCACGAACTGCCACGCGGTCGCTTCGAGCGGGTCGAGACCCGGGGCACGATCGAGCAGTTGCTGACGGGGCCAGCGCATCGCGACGACGGCACGGTCAACCTCTTCGGGGGACTCCAGCGCGCCATGGCCGTGTGCGGCGCCGAGACCCTGCGTGACCTGCAGTCGGTCACGCTGGCCGTGGGAGGCTGAAGTGCCACTCGAACTGCCTGTCCAGGCGACGGCCGTCCCCACGGTCTTCGTGGTCGACTTCGGGGCCCAGTACGCCCAGTTGATCGCACGTCGTGTGCGTGAGGCCAACGTCCACTCGGTCATCGTGCCCAACACCATCACCGCCGCCGAGGTCGCGGCCGCCCAGCCCGCAGCACTCGTGCTGTCGGGCGGACCGGCCTCGGTGTACGCCGAGGGAGCGCCGTCGATGGATCCGGAGATCCTCTCGTTGGGCATCCCGACGCTCGGCATCTGCTACGGCCAGCAACTCATGGTGCAACTGCTGGGCGGCACCGTGGCCCATTCGGACGTGGCCGAGTACGGGGACACGGACCTGGCCGTGGACGGCGCCGACTCGGTCCTGCTCGGGGACTCGCCCGGAACCCAGTCGGTGTGGATGTCGCACCGCGACGCCGTGTCCCGGGCACCGGTGGGCTTCGAGGTCCTCGCGTCGACCGCCGCTGCGCCCTGCGCAGCCATCGAGGACACCGAACGCTCGTTGTTCGGGGTGCAGTACCACCCGGAGGTGTCGCACACACCACGGGGCCAGGACCTGTTGACGGCCTTCCTGGTCGACGGCGCCGGCATCACCCCGAACTGGACCCCGACCAACATCATCGACGACCTCGTCGGCCGCATCCGTGACCAGGTCGGTGATCGCCCGGTGCTGTGCGGGTTGTCCGGTGGCGTGGACTCGTCGGTGGCCGCCGCCCTGGTGCACCGAGCAGTCGGTGACCAGTTGACGTGCGTGTTCGTCGACCACGGCCTCATGCGCCACGACGAAGGCCTCCAGGTCGAGGCGACGTTCCGCGACCACTTCCACGTCGACCTCGTGCACGTCCGGGCAGCCGACCGATTCCTGGCGAAGTTGGCCGGCATCAGCGACCCCGAGACCAAGCGCAAGGTGATCGGTGAGGCGTTCATCCGGGAGTTCGAGGCGGCGGCCCGCGACATCTACGCCGACGCGCCCGGCACGAAGTACCTGGTGCAGGGGACGCTGTACCCCGACGTGATCGAGTCGGGTGGTTCGGACTCGGCGTCGACGATCAAGTCCCACCACAACGTCGGGGGCCTGCCCGACGACCTCGACTTCGACCTCGTCGAACCCCTGCGTGACCTGTTCAAGGACGAGGTGCGGGCGCTGGGTCGGCAGTTGGGCCTGCCCGAGGACATGGTGCGGCGCCAGCCCTTCCCGGGTCCCGGCTTGGCCGTACGGATCGTCGGCGACATCACCCAGGAGCGCCTCGACCTGGTCAGGGCTGCGGACCGCATCGCCCTGGACGAGTTCCGGGCAGCCGGCCTGGAGGACGAACTGTGGCAGTCCTATGCCGCGCTGTTGACCCTTCGCTCGGTGGGTGTGCAGGGCGACGGTCGCACCTACGGTCACCCGATCGTGATCCGGGCCGTGACGTCCGAGGACGCGATGACCGCGGACTGGGCCCGGCTGCCACACGACGTGCTGGCGCGCATCTCCTCGCGCATCACCAACGAGGTCGACGGTGTCAACCGGGTGGTCTACGACATCACGTCCAAGCCCCCTGGCACGATCGAGTGGGAGTAGGGCGTCGATGAGTCGCGCACGACGGGATGCGGGGGCGATCAGGGGGGTGGTGGGGCAGACCCTGAGGTGTGGGTCCGCAAACATGGGTGACCATGGGGTCGACACGTACAGGAAGCCCCGATCATGAAGACCTGCCCAGGCTGCGCGACGACCACGGCCGACGACGCCACCACGTGTGTGGTGTGCGGCACGCCGTTGGTGGACGTGGCGCCGGGCATGGTGACGGGGCGCGACCACGAGGATTCCACCATGACCACCGACACCGACCACGACGCCGCCACCGATCCCGCCACCCAGTGGCCTGCCGGACCCGCCGCCGCGGGTGACGCGGCAACCCCGAGCACCGGGACGGCCGTGGCAGCCGCCGGTCCCGACGCGATCGTGGCGCCCGACGACGCGGATCCTTCGTTCGCGGACGCCGACACACCCGCATCGACCCCCGACGCGTCGGTCGGTGGCGACGCTGCCGTTGCCACCGGACCCACTGACGAGGTCGTCGGATCCGCCGGTGGGCCCAGCCTGCCGCCGCCTCCCGTCTCCGATGTGGGCGCAGGTCCCACCGGCGACGAGCCTGCGTGGCCGGTCGTGCCGGCGTCGCCCACGGCCAGTCGCCCGACACCACCCAACCAGGGTGCCGTCCTGGTCAGTGAGTCCGCACGCAACTGGGCGTTGCTGGCCCACGTGTCCGGGATCGTCGCCTCGTCGGTGGGCGGGATGGGCTTCCTCGGGCCGCTGCTCGTGTGGCTCCTCAAGCGGGACGAGGACCCGTTCATCGCACAGAATGCGTCGGAGGCCCTCAACTTCCAGTTGTCCATGCTCCTCTATGGCATCCTGCTGGTCGTGGCGAGCCTGCCCGTGATCACGTTGATCGCCACGATTCCCCTGGCCATCGTCGGGTTCATCCTGTGGCTCGTGCTGCCGATCGTGGCCGCGATCCGAGCCTCGCGTGGCGAGGCATACACCTATCCGATCACGATCGGGTTCGTGCAGCCGTGATCCGCGGTCGGACGGCTGGCTGATCAGTCGACCTGCCATCGCCGTGGCGACGCTCGTGGGCGTTGCCACGGCGATGACTGCTCCATCGGATCGCGTCGACACGGCGATCGGGAACCGACGGCGCACCTGCGGGGTGTGCGCCATGCCGTGTGGCGTGATCCCGGTTGCCGCCAGGGTCCTGCCGAGCGTCCACAGTGGCCATTGCCACGGGGGACTGTCGGACCTCGTCGGTAGTCTCGTGCATCCGCACCACGCGTCTGCGCCTGCCCGTGCCAGCACGCCGAATCGGCCCACCACGGCCCCGGCGCCGCGGTCGCGTTCGACCGCGTGAGCGTCCCTGTCCACCCAATGCGTGTCGCCGAACGCCGCTCGGCCACGCCGTCAACCGAGGCGTTTCCCGTGACCGATGTCGATGCCGCCATCGCACGTGCTCGCGCACGTGCCAACGGTGGTGACCCTGCGCCCGAGCGCACCGGTGGGCCCGCGCCGCTCGAAGGGCTCAACCCCGAGCAACTCGCGGCCGTGTCGACGATCGACGGACCGGTGCTGGTGGTTGCCGGCGCAGGGTCGGGCAAGACCCGGGTGCTGACCCATCGCATCGCCCACCTCATCGACCAGGGCGTGAGCCCGTTCTCGATCCTGGCCATCACGTTCACGAACAAGGCCGCTGGGGAGATGGCCGCCAGGGTGTCGGCGATGGTCGGGTCGCGCCTGGGCGACAAGATGTGGGTCACGACCTTCCACAAGGCGGCGGTCCGGATCCTGCGTCGGGAACTCACCCGACTTGGCTACGCCTCGAACTTCACGATCTACGACGCCCAGGACTCCCGCCGAGTCATCGCGCGCATCCTCAAGGACATGGGCATCGACGATCGGCGGGTGTCTGCGCGGTCGGTCCAGCACGCGATCAGCGCGGCCAAGGACGACCTCATCGACTTCGAGAGCTACCGCGACGGTGCCACCCAGTGGCCCGAGACGGTGGTCGCCGACGTCTACCGCGACTACCAGCAGCAGTTGCTGGCCAACAACGCCCTGGACTTCGACGACCTGATCGTCAAGGCCGTCGAGGTGTTCCAGCTGTTCCCCGACGTGCTCGAGCACTGGCAGCGTCGGTTCCAGTACCTGCTCGTCGACGAGTACCAGGACACCAACCGCGCGCAGTACCACCTGGTCCAACTGCTGGCAGGTGGTCATCGCAACCTGATGGTCGTGGGCGACCCCGACCAGAGCGTCTACCGCTTCCGGGGTGCCACGATCCGCAACATCCTCGACTTCGAGGACGACTACCCGGATGCATCGGTCGTGCCGTTGACGCGCAACTACCGGTCGACCCAGACCGTGCTGGATGCCGCGAACGCCGTGATCGCCAACAACGACGGCCGCACCCACAAGGACCTGTGGACCGATCGGGGACCGGGCGAACCGATCGTGGTCTACCACGCCAACGACGAGCACGACGAGGCGGCCTGGATCAGCGAGCAGGTCGAACGCCTCCGGCTCGAGTCCGACATCGGCTTCGACGACGTGGCCGTGTTCTACCGCACCAATGCACAGTCCCGTGTCCTCGAAGACGTCTTCGTCCGCGTCGGGACCCCCTACCAGATCATCGGTGGCCTGCGCTTCTACGAACGCCGCGAGATCAAGGACGTGCTGGCCTATGCCCGCGTCCTCGTGAACCCGACCGACGACGAGGCGGCCCGACGCATCGTCAACGTGCCCAAACGGGGGATCGGCGACAAGACCGAACAGGCCATCGCGGACCATGCGGCGGTGACGGGGGTGTCGTTCATGACCGCGGCTCGCGACGTCGGTGCGATCACGACCCTCGGTGCGCGGGCGGTCAACGCCATCGAGGGATTCGTGGCGGTGGTCGACGCCCTGGCCGACAAGGTCGACGATCCGGACGTGTCGGTGGCCGACCTGGTCGAGGCCATGTGGGCCGACACGGGCTACATGGACGAGGTCCTGGCCGGCAAGACCGTCGAGGGGCTGTCGCGGGAGGAGAACCTGCGCGAACTGCAGTCCGTCGCACGCGAGTTCGAGGGCCGTGGTGGCGAGGGGCTCGCCACCTTCCTCGAATCGATCGCGCTGGTCAGCGAGCAGGACAACCTCGAGGAGGCCACCGGCGAGGACCTCGGCCAGGTCACGCTGATGACGTTGCACAACGCCAAGGGCCTGGAGTACCCGCTGGTCTTCCTGATCGGGATGGAGGACGGGGTGTTCCCGCACGTGCGATCCATGGACGACCCCGAGGAACTCGCCGAGGAGCGACGCCTGGCGTACGTGGGCATCACGCGGGCCGAGGACCGGCTGTTCCTGACCCACGCCGACCACCGGATGCTGTGGGGCGGGTCGTCGTGGAACCCGCCGTCACGGTTCCTGTCCGAGATCCCCGGCGGCCTGGTCCGCCACGAGGCCGCCACCGGGACCTCGTCGGCTGCCCGTCGGGTCCGCGATCGCGAAGTGTTGGAGATGGACGGCGTCGAGTTCCGGGTCGGCGACCGGGTCGTGCACACCTCCTACGGCGATGGTGTCGTGCGCGCCCTGACGGGCGGCGGGGAGGATGCCGAGGCGACCGTGGACTTCGACAGTGTCGGTCGCAAGCAACTGCTGTTGGCCTACGCGCCACTGGTTCGCGTCTGATCGAACGCGTCACGTCGCTCGCCGGTCAAACAGGTCGGGGCTGGGACCGCGACCCGGGGACGGCTCAACCGGGCCGACTCGACGGGGCGGGGCCTCGACCGGTCGGGACGGTTCAACAGGTCGGGCCGGCATGGCAGACCGGGACGTTCAACAACTCGGGGCCTCGACCGTCGACGACGCCTGTGGTCCGTCGATCACCTGCGTGGGATCCACGTACAGCACGCCGTCGTGGACCACCGTGGGGTGGTGGGGCAGCGATGCCACGCCCAGGCCGCGACCGGTGCTGGCCGACCAGACCCCGCCGTTGCCCTCGACCCGACCACTGGCCGGGCACAGGGCGAGGTCCCCGGCGTCGGCGAACACCACCACGGGTCCCGCGGCCGTCACCACCAGCGCATCCAGGTCGGCCAGGACCAGCGAGCCGTCGACGTCGGTCACGCCAACCGTGGTCACGTACGGCGCCGCCGGTGGGCCTGACTGGCCCAGCCACAGCACCCCGGCAACGACCACCACGATGCCGGCGACGACGGCCCCGATCACCCACTGGATGCCCAGCGGCGCGCGCAGCACGATCTTGCGGGCGCGTGCCGACGCCTTGGCCGGCAGGTAGCCGGACGGCCCGAAGTCGAGGTCGACGGATTCCGGCCGGGTGTCGGGATCCGTCGGATCCGTCGGATCCGCGCTGGCGTCTGGGGGGCTGCTCATGGCCGTGACCGTATCCGCATGCTTGCGGGCTGCCGCCGCGGCAACGGACGCGGCGGAGTGCTCAGCCCTGGTCCTGGTCGCGGCCACCCATCCGGCGATAGGCCGTGACCAACGCCGTGGTCGACGCGTCGGCGGGCGGATCGGGCTGCGTGCCCTCTGCGACCAGCGGCGTGAGGTTGTTGGCCAACTCCTTGCCCAGTTGCACACCCCACTGGTCGAAGGAGTCGATGCCCCAGATCATGCCCTGGGTGAAGGTCTGGTGTTCGTACAGCGCGATCAGTTGACCCAGCACGCTGGGCGTGAGGCGGGGGGCCAGGATGGTCGTGCTGGGCCGATTGCCGGGCATGGTCCGGGGCCCCACCAGATCCTCGTCCACGCCCATGTCTCGCAGTTCCTCGGGCAGGCGACCGAACGCCAGTGCCGACGACTGGGCCAGCATGTTGGCCATCAGGATGTCGTGCATCTCGGCCACCGCATCGTCGGGCAAGGTGTCGGCGGTCAGGGGGGACGCGAAGCCGATGAAGTCGGCCGGGACCAGCACGGTGCCCTGGTGGAGCAGTTGGTGGAAGGCGTGCTGTCCGTTGGTGCCGGGCTCACCCCAGTAGACCTCACCGGTCAGTGTCTGGACGGCAGTGCCGTCCCAGCGGACCGACTTGCCGTTGGACTCCATCGTCAACTGCTGGAGGTAGGCCGGGAACCGCCCCAGGTAGTTCGAGTAGGGCAGGACGACGTGGGACTGGGCCCCGGCCAGGTTGACGTACCAGCATGCCAGCATGCCCAACAGCGCGGGCACGTTGTCGGACAGTGGGGCGGTTCGGAAGTGCTCGTCGACAATGTGGAAGCCGGCGAGCATGTCGGCGTATCCCTCGCGGCCGATCGCGATCATCAGCGACAGCCCGATCGCACTGGTCATCGAGTAGCGGCCACCGACCCAGTCCCAGAACTCGAACATGTTGGCTGCATCGATGCCGAACTCGACGACGCCCTCGGTGTTGGTCGACAGGGCGACGAAGTGGTTGGCCACGGCGTCGTCGGCCGCGCCCAGGCCGTCGAGCAACCAGCGGCGCGCGTTGCGTGCGTTGGTGAGGGTCTCGAGCGTGGTGAACGTCTTGGACGCGACGATGAACAGGGTGCTGGCCGGGTCGGCCCCGACCAGGGCCTCGGCGAGGTCGGCGGGATCGACGTTGGAGACGAAGCGGAAGTCGAGGTCGCGCTGTACGTGGGCACTGAGCGCCTGCACGGCCATCGCGGGCCCGAGGTCCGACCCACCGATGCCGATGTTGACGACGGTGCGGATGCGCTCGCCGGTGGCGCCCTTCCATGCGCCGGATCGCACCCGGTCGCTCAGGTCGCCCATGGCGTCCAGGACGGCATGCACGTCGGCCACCACGTCCTGGCCGTCGACCACCAGTTCGGCGTCGCGCGGCAGTCGCAGGGCGGTGTGCAGGACGGCGCGGTCCTCGGTGACGTTGATGTGCTCGCCGGCGTACATGGCGGCGATGCGATCACCCAGGTCGGCCGCCTCGGCCACGGCCACCAGGGCCTCGATGGTCTCGTCGGTGATGGCGTGCTTGGACATGTCGACATGGAGGTCACCGACGCTGCGACTCAACCGCTCGACCCGACCGGGATCACCGTCGAACAGGTCGCGCAGGGTGGCATCGGCCATGTCGGCGTGGTGGTCGGCCAGTGCCTGCCAGGCGTTGGTGGAGCGGATGTCCGTAGGTGTGGCCATCTGGGTGAGCCTTGTCGATCGAGGGGCTGCCCAGCCTAGGAGATGGTCCGCGATCGATGGCCGGTTCGCCCGGTCGTGGCACGGATCCCGGACCTGAACCGACGACTACGCTGGCCGTGTGGACGCCGCGGACGATCCGTGGCGCCCCGCCCTCGGACGTTGCCACAACGAGGAGTTGCCAATGGCGATCAGGGTCATCGTTGCCAAGCCCGGTCTGGATGGTCATGACCGTGGCGCAAAGGTGGTCGCCCGGGCCCTGCGCGATGCAGGGTGCGAGGTCATCTACACCGGTCTGCACCAGACCCCGGCGCAGATCGTGGCCGCCGCCATCCAGGAGGATGCCCAGGCCATCGGGCTGTCGATCCACTCGGGTGCGCACATGACCCTGTTCCCCAAGGTGGTCGAGTTGCTGGCAGCCGAGGGGGCCGACGACATCGTCGTCTTCGGGGGTGGCATCGTGCCCGACGAGGACATCCCCGTGCTCCAGGAACAGGGTGTGGCGGCGATCTTCACGCCCGGCACCCCGATGAAGACCATCACCGATTGGGTGCACGCCAACATCCCCGAGCGCGTGTGACGTCACCATGCGGCGGCGATCGGTCGGCACGGCTGCGACGTGGGTCGGTGGTCGCGCCACGGCCCTGATCGCCCCTCGACCCGGCCGGCTGACGGCACCCAGGGCAACCCGACTTCGGCGCACGCCCCACCGCCCTACCTTGCCACCACACGACCCCTGCGCAGCGTCGGCACGCACTGCCGGCCGTTGACCACCGCCCACGAAAGAACCCATCCATGGATCTCGTCGAATACCAGGGAAAGCAACTCTTCGGACGCAACGGCGTTCCCGTGCCGGAGGTCGGCGCCGTGTGCCGCACCGTCGACGAGGTCCGCGCTGCGGCAGAGGAGTTGGGGCCCGTCACCGTCATCAAGTCCCAGGTCAAGACCGGTGGACGCGGCAAGGCCGGCGGCGTGAAGGTCGCAACCTCCGTCGATGACGCGGTGGCCCACGCCCAGGACATCTTCGGGCTCGACATCAAGGGCCACATCGTCAACGTGATCTACGTCGAACCGGCCAGCGACATCGCCGAGGAGTACTACCTGTCGATCATGCACGACCGGGTCAACAAGGGCTTCCTGGTGATCGCCTCCCGCGAGGGCGGCGTCGACATCGAGGAGGTCAATCGCACGCGTCCGGATGCCGTGGTCAAGCAGGTCCTGTTGCCGTCCGAGACCGCTCGACGGGCTGGACGTGGACACGGCCCGTGACATCATGGAGCGCGCGAACTTCCCCGACGACGTGCTCGACCAAGCGGCCGATCTGCTGGTCAACCTGTTCGCCGCGATGCGCAACGAGGACGCGACGCTCGTCGAGATCAACCCCCTCGTCAAGACGGCTGACGGGCGCGTGATCGCCCTGGACTCCAAGGTCACCCTCGACGGCAATGCCGCCTTCCGCCACGGCGACTACGAGGAGTGGCAGGTCGAGGGACTGGACAACGACGACCCACTCGAGGCGCAGGCCAAGGAGCAGGGCATCCAGTACGTCAAGCTCGACGGGACCGTCGGCGTGCTGGGCAACGGCGCCGGGCTGGTGATGGCCACGTTGGACGTGGTCGCCCAGGCCGGTGGCAAGGCAGCCAACTTTCTCGACATTGGCGGTGGTGCCTCTGCCGAGGTCATGGCGCAGTCCCTGGCGCTCGTGTTGTCCGACCCCGACGTCGCGTCGGTGTTCATCAACGTGTTCGGGGGCATCACCCGGGGCGAACAGGTGGCCACCGGGATCCTGGAGGCCTGTGACCAACTGGGCGACTTCCCCCAGAAGTTGGTGGTGCGACTCGACGGCACCAACGCCGAGCAGGGCCGGGCCATCCTCACCGAGGCCGCCCACCCCAGCGTCATCCCCGCGGCAACGATGTCCGAGGCCGCCGAGAAGGCTGTCGAGCTCGCCACCGCCTGACCGATCACCGCGCACACGTCGTGCGCAAGGAGACACTGAAATGTCGATCTTCATCGATGAGCACACACGCGTGGTCGTGCAGGGCATCGGCTCCCAGGGCACGTTCCATGCCAAGCGCAACCAGGACTACGGCACCCAGGTGGTTGCCGGAACCCACCCCAGGAAGGGTGGGACGACCTGGGAGGAGTTGGATCGGCCGGTCTACGCGACGGTCGCCGAGGCGGTGGAGCACGAGGGTGCCAACACGTCGCTGGTGATGGTGCCCGCGCCGTTCACCAAGGATGCCATCCTGGAAGCCCACGACGCCGGGATCGAGACGATCGTCGCGGTCACCGAGGGCGTCCCGGTGCTCGACATGACCGAGGTCTACGACACGGTCGTGCGCCGCGGTGGCACCCGCCTCATCGGTCCGAACTGCCCGGGCCTCATCTCGCCGGGCAAGTCCAACGTGGGGATCATCCCCGCCGACATCCCCAGCCCCGGACGCGTGGGCCTGGTGTCGCGGTCGGGGACCCTGACCTACCAGATCATGCACGAGCTGGCCCAGGCTGGCATCGGCATCTCCACGTGCGTGGGCATCGGGGGCGATCCCGGTCATCGGAACCCAGTTCCTGGACGTGATCCAGGCCTTTGCGGCCGATCCGGACACGGATGCGCTCGCGTTCGTCGGCGAGATCGGGGGCTCGGAGGAGCAGATCGCGGGGGAGTGGATCCGTGACAACATCCCCGACACCCCTGTCGTGGGCTACATCGCCGGGTACGAGGCTCCTGCCGGCAAGCAGATGGGCCATGCCGGCGCCATCGTCAAGGAGGGCGGTCCCGGCGGCGAGTCGGCGGCCGAGAAGAAGGAGATCCTCGAGGGCATGGGCATCGCCGTGGCCATGAACCCCTCCGAGGCCGCCCAACTCATGATCGCGCGCTTGGGCTGAACGCGCGTCCTTCGGACGCGTGGGAATTGTTCGCCCAGGGCTCACACCGTCCACGCTTGGACTTGGGCCGCGTTGGAGTTGCTCGCTGCGCTCGGAGCGTCCGCTCGCAACGTTGTCGCGCGTCACGCCTGCATGCCGCGTGCGCTCGCTGTTCGAAGGCCCGCGGTCTCGATTGGGGTTCGTTCGCCAGGATTCCGGCACAACGAGCGGACCCCCGGTCCGAAGACCGGGGGTCCGTGACCGGGACGCGCGGGGGGATGTGCGTCAACCGGTGGGAGCGGGAGCTGGGGAGGCTCACACACTCCGTGCGCATCTCCGCGAAGAAGAGGCGGATGAATGATGCGCGACGATCGGGGCAGATCGTCTGTGTCCACTTTACCAAGCCGGGGTGTCCGGGGCTACTCGAATTTGGCCCCCGCGCTGTCCAAAAGAACAGGGTGTTTCACTGAAGCGCATGTGAGTATCCCACTATTCGGCCGTTTCGGGCGTAGTTGGTTGTGCAGCACGACGAATTCGGTGGGTGTCGACGGCGGCCGTGCCGGGCTCGACCAGGCCCGCCGAGGCCCATGGCGACACGGCGTCTCAGGTGGCTTCAGCCGAGCCTGGTGAGGCACACTGACACCCACACCAGCGTCCCCACGGGGCGTTGGACCGCCTTCCCGCGATGCCGCCGCCGACCTCGGTGTGCGGGCCCAGCCGATGACCCGACCCCCGGATTCCTCGTGACCCATCAGTTGCCCACCGAGCGCGCGACCCCACGTGCCACGCGCGTCAACGATGCCCATCGCGAGGCGGAGAAGTTGGCCATAGAGCCCGGGGAGGTCGATCGCCACATCGGCCGCTTCACGCCTCGGTACGTCGGCAGCGTGCCTGCGCGCACCATTGCGCGCCACCTGCTCATGCTCCAGAGCCCACTTTCGTCGGGCGAAGTACGCAGTCGCGTCACCCCGGCGCCTGGCGGCGACCCCCACCGGCGTGAGCTCGACGTCGTGACGCCCGACGCGCCGGGGCTGTTCGCCCAGGTGTCAGGTGTCGTGGCCCTCATCGGCGGCCAGGTCATGTCGGCAGGTGCCCACACCACGTCGGACGACGTGGCCGTGGACACCTTCGAGGTGGTCGCCCCTGCCGGCGTGTCCACGGCGTGGTGGGCCAGGTTCGAAGGCGAGTTGGCGGATGCCGTGGCCGGACGCGTGGCACTGCGAGCAGCGGTGGATGCTGCTGCCCGCGAGGCCCGCACGTCGACCACCCGCGAGGTGGCCATGGATGTCGTGCCCGAGGCTCCCTGGACGTCGGTGCGCGTGCGCACCGGTGACCGCATGGGCCTGCTGTTCACGATTGCGGATGCGTTCGCGGAACTGCGACTGGACATCGTGAGCGCCCAGATCGTGACGCGCGGTGACATGGTGGACGACGTGTTCGTCGTGCGCACCGCGAACAGGTCATCCCTGGACGACGAGCAGGTCCATCAGCTCGGCATCGGGATCCGCTGGGCGGTGGGACGACTCGGTGTGGGTTCCTGACCGAGGATGTCGGTCACAGGATGCCGCCCTCGGCCATCCGACGGTGGTCGAGCACCCGATCGAGCACGGCCGTGTCGACGCCGTCGGCCTCCGCGACCTCACGCAGGGTGCGACCCTCCTTGTGGGCCTGCTTGGCGAGTGCCGCCGACCGCTCGTAGCCGATCTCGGGCACCAGGGCCGTGACCGCCATGAGCGACCGCTCCACCAGTTCAGGGCCGCGATCGGTCGCCTCGGTCGTCGGCCAGGCACTTGTCGACGAACAGTCGCGACACGCGCCCGATCAGTTCCAGCGACTCGATGACGTTGCGCGCCATGAGCGGGATCATGACGTTGAGTTCGAGTTCGCCGGACAGCCCGCCAACGGTGACCGCGGCGTCGTTGCCGATGACCTGTGCCCCGACCTGGCGAACCGATTCCGGGATGACCGGGTTGACCTTTCCGGGCATGATCGACGATCCGGGCTGGATCGCGGGCAGTGACAGTTCCGCGATGCCGGTGCGGGGTCCCGATGACAACCACCGGATGTCGTTGGCGATCTTGATCAGGCTCGTGGCGACGACCTTCAGGGCACCGGACAACTCGACCAGCGCATCTCGGGATCCCTGCGCCTCGAAGTGGTTGCCGGCCTCGACGAAGGGGATGCCGGTGCGGTCGGCAATGGCGGTGATCACTGCGTGCGGGAATCCCGGCGGGCAGTTGAGGCCGGTGCCCACGGCGGTTCCGCCCAGCGCCAGTTCATGGATGCTGCCCAGTGCGCGCTCGATGCGCTCGATCCCCAACTCGACCTGGCGGGCCCAGCCGCCGAACTCCTGGCCCAGCGTCACCGGTGTTGCATCCATCAGGTGGGTACGTCCGGACTTGGCGACGTCCGCGAACTCCTCCTCCTTGGCCCGCAGACCGGCAGCCAGGTGGGCCAGTCCCGGGATCGTGATGTCGACGGCGGTGCGGGCGCAGGCGATGTGCACGGCTGACGGGAAGGAGTCATTGGAGGACTGCGAGGCATTGACGTGGTCGTTGGGGTGGACGCGGTCGGACTCGAGATCACTGCCCAGCAACTGCTTCGCGCGATTGGCGAGCACCTCGTTGACGTTCATGTTCGTCGACGTGCCCGAACCGGTCTGGAACGTGTCCACGGGGAAGTGCTGGTCCAACTGGCCGTCGATGACCTCGTCGGCGGCCTCGCGGATCGCTGCCGCCCGCTCCTGGTCCACCACGCCAAGGTCCACGTTCGCGGCCGCTGCCGCCCACTTGATCATGGCCTGGGCATGCACGACGGCTGCCGGGACCGGCTGGCCCGAGACCGGGAAGTTGTCGACCGCGCGCTGGGTCGAGGCACCCCACAGGGCGTCGGCGGGGATCTGCATTTCCCCCATCGTGTCGTGGGCGGTGCGGTGGTCGGCCATGGTCGTGTTCCTGGATCTCGGCAGGGTGGGGCACGGGTGCGAGTCTATGGTCGCCATGGTGCGTCGGGGTTAGTCTCGATCGTGTCGGGGCCATGTCGATGTCCGGTCCACCGAGCGTCGCTCGGCCCGCGTCGCAGACGCCAGTGGGTGTGCGGTTCGCACCCACGCCGAAGGTCGCCGCCCGAGCCCCGGTCGCGGACGATCCGGGAAGATGGCCCCCGGAAGATGCCCCGGCAGAGATGCCCAGGAAGGTGCCCAGATGCAGCCCGAGTCGCTCGTGTCGGAGTCGGAGCCGTCAGCGGCTGCCGACGCCGCCACCGATCAGCGCCCGCCGCTGGTGTCCGCCGACCGGGTCGCTGCGGCTGCGCGAGTGCTGGAGGGCGTCATCCAGACCACCCCGCTGGAGACCTCGCGAGCCCTGTCCGCCGTCGTCGGCCACCCCGTCCTGCTCAAGTGCGAACATCTCCAGCGCACCGGGTCGTTCAAGTTGCGTGGCGCCTACAACCGCATCCACCACCTCAGCGACCAGGAACGCGCGCGAGGTGTCGTGTGTGCGTCGGCCGGCAACCACGCCCAGGGCGTGGCGCTGGCGGCGACGTTGCAGGACGTGGATGTCACGGTGTTCATGCCCGAACGCGCGCCGCTGCCCAAGGTCGAGGCCACCCGTGGCTACGGCGCCACGGTCAAGCTCATGGGGGCAAGCTTCGACGAGGCGATGGCGTCGGCGCAGGAGTTCACGCGCGAGGCCGAGCGCGTGTTCGTGCATCCGTTCGACCACCCGGACATCATCGCCGGCCAGGGCACCGTGGGGCTCGAGTTGCTCGACCAGGACGACCGACTTCACCACGGTCGTCGTCCCCATCGGTGGTGGCGGGCTGATCTCGGGCATCGCGGTGGCCATCAAGGCGGCCCGACCCGACGTCAGGATCGTGGGCGTCGAGGCCGAGGCGGCTGCCTCCATGGCGGCGTCGCTGGCTGCGGGGCGGCCAGTCGTGGCCCAGGACGGGTCCACGATCGCGGACGGCATCGCCGTGAAGCGGCCGGGTGCACTCACGCTTGCCCACGTGGACGAACTGGTCGACGAGGTCGTGGCGGTCGACGACCAGCTGATCGCGCGCGCCCTGACCATGCTGTTGGAACGAGCCAAGCAGGTGGTCGAGCCGTCGGGTGCTGCCGGCGTGGCGGCACTGCTGGCGGGCTCCGTCGAGGTCGACGGGCCGGTGGTCGTCGTCCTGTCGGGCGGCAACATCGACCCGATGATGCTCGACCAGTTGGTGCGGGCGGGGCTGGACGAGGAAGGCCGCCATGTCACCCTGTTGACGCGCGTGCCGGACCAGCCGGGCGAGTTGGTCGCCTTCCTGGAGGTGCTGGCAGAACTGCAGGCCAACGTGGTCGGCGTCGAGCACTACCGCTTCGGCGGCCGTCGTCGACTGGGGACGGTGGACGTCATGGTCGAGTTGGAGGTGCGCGGCCAGGACCACACCGACGCGATCGTCGTGGAGTTGCGCCGGCGCGGCTATGCCCTGACTCGCTCGCAGACCCGCGCCGCCGGAGTTGCCATGTAGGAGCGGGATCGTCGCCCGGCGGTTGTACCCTCGGGCCATTGTCGCGCCGGTGACCCGATCCGTTGCGCGGGAGCACCGTTCGCCTGGCCGCCACCCGGAGGAAGCCGATGTCCGAGCAGGGACAGCCGCCGTTGCCACCGCCGTCGTGGCCCACCGGTGCGGATGGTCCGGCCGCCGCCGGGTCCACCACGGACGGGACGGCTCCGGCCTGGCCGCCACCGCCGAATGCCGCTCCCGCGCCCCCGGGCTCGTCACCAGCCTCGCCGCCCGCTGCCTCGCCGCCGAGCCCGTCCGGACCCGTGTCGGAGGCGCCCTCGTCCGGCGCGGGCTGGCCCAGTCCATCGGGCGACGCCGAGCCCTGGATGCAGCCGCCGCCACCGCGATCCCCAGAACCGTCGTCGCCGTCGTCCGGCGGTGGCCGCCGTGGACTCGTCGTCGGCGTCCTGGTGACCGTGGGCGTCGTCGCCCTGGCCGTCGTGTTGGGGGTCGGATGGGCGAGCACGCGTGGCGCGGGTGGCGAGACGTTGGCCGACTCGCAGGCGACGGCACCGGGCGGTGCCGCCGATCCTGACGACCCGGGCTTCGTCGATCCCGAGGGGCCCCAGGGTGGGCTCGGTGGGGGGCCGGGCGGGGACCCGCTGGCCGTCGATCCGTCGCTGCCGAACCCGTTGCCGTCGCCCAGCGACGAGGAGATCGACGCCCTCGAGGACGTCTTCGAGATCATCGACGACGCCGAACTCGAGATGCTGGACTTCATGTTCGAGTCGCCCGTCTCCGACGATGGCTCGCTGACCGAGTCAGAGATGGCGCAGGCCCGCGACAGTGGGCGAGGAGGCAGTCGCCGAACTCGAGGAGTTGCACGCCGAGTTGGAGACAGCCGGCACTGCCGACGGTGCCAACGCCGCGATCCGTGCCGCCTACCTGGTCCACCTCCAGGACTGGATCGACTGGACCGCCGCCGTGGCGGACGACCCGACGTTGCTGCTGGCCGGCAGTGGCGTCTACGGCGACGCGATCTCCGAGTCGGCCAACGGCTTCACGGCCTCGATGCGCGACAACCTCGGCGACCTGTCCACCCTGCCACCGGACCTCGCCGCCCTGGTCACCGAGATCGTGGTGCGAGGCTTCACCGGCAGCGGTGGTGGCGATTCCCAGGCAGACATCTGACGGCCACAGTCCCACCTCGTCCACTGGTCGTCACCAACGACTTCCTCCCCGACGTGGGAGGCATCCAGTACTACCTGGGCGAGATCATGCGTCGGCTGCCGGATGCCGCGGTGGTGGCGCCGTCGCATCCGGACGCGCAACGCCATGACGACCGGCTGCCGTATCCGGTCCACCGCCTGGGGGGCCGTGCCGGCCGGGTCCCGGGGCTGGGGGGATGGGTGGTGCCGTCACCCGGGGTGGTCGACCAGGTCCGCCGGGCCGCCGCAGCCCACCGGGCCAACGTGATCGTGTGTCCTGCGCCATGGCCCCTGGTGCCGGTCGGCCTGTCGCTGGACCTGCCCGTCGTGGTCATGAACCACGGGGCCGAACTGGTGATCCCGTCCCGTGTCCCGGGGGTCGCGACCGTCCTGGGGCGCCAGTTGCGCAGCGGTGCAACTGCTGACCACGGTGTCCGAGTGGACCGGCCGACACCTGCGCCGTCTCGTCGGCCACGAAGGTCCCCCGATCCGGTATGTCCGGCCCGGCGTCGATGCGGCCACCTTCAACCCGTCGGCCAACGGCGATGCCATCCGTGCCCGCCATGGCCTGGGAGACGATCCGACCGCGGTGTTCGTGGGGCGACATGTGCCACGCAAGGGCATCGACCTGCTGGTGGCGCAGTGGTCGGCGGTGCGGGCACAGGTCCCCGATGCGCGTCTGCTCGTGACCGGCGACGGCAGGTTGACACCGAAACTGCGCGCCCAGGTCGAGGCTCGTGGTGACGATGCCGTGGTGCTCGCCGGACGCGTGCCGTGGGACGAACTGCCCGCCCACCACGCCGCCGCGGACGTGTTCGTGCACCCGAACCGGTCACGCTGGGGCGGGTCTGGAACAGGAGGGGTTCGGGGTGATCTTCCTGGAGGCCCAGGCCGTCGGGCGCCCAGTCGTGGCCGGTGATTCCGGTGGGTCACCCGAAACCCTGGTCCCGGGCGAGACCGGCGTGTTGGTCGACGGCGACGATCCCGACAGCGTGGTGGCGGCCATCGTGGACCTGCTTGCCGATCGCGAGCGCGCCCGCACCATGGGTGCCGCCGGTCGCGACTTCGTGGTGGGTCACTTCGACTGGGACGGCATCGTGGCGGGCCTCCACGACGACCTCGCTGCCGTCGTGGCCGGCACGCGGCTGGCGTCGTCGCCCGGGTTGGCCTGATCCGGTTGGCCCGGTCCGGGTTGGCCCGGTCCGGGTTGGCCCGGTCCGGGTTGGCCTGGTCCGGGGCACACGAGCACGTCTGATCCGTGGGGGCGGACTCACGCCCGGTCACGGCTGCTCCGGGGGTGGATGCCCCGTCGGCAGCGTCGGTCAGGGCGTGGCCGCAACGACCGCGAGTTCGGCCACCGAGGCCAGCATGTCGTTGAGGTCGAAGTCCTTGGGCGTGAAGATGGCGGCGACCCCGGCGTCTCGCAGTCGCTGGGCGTCGGCGGGTGGGATGATGCCGCCCGCGATGACGGGCGCGTCGTGTCCTGCGGCGCGCAGGCCGGCCACGACCGCGGGCACCAACTCCAGGTGGGATCCCGACAGGATCGACAGTCCCACCAGGGCCACGTCCTCGTCCACGGCCGCAGCCACGATCTGTTCGGGGGTCAGACGGATCCCCTCGTAGATCACCTCCATGCCCAGGTCCCGTGCACGCAGGGCCACCTGTTCGGCACCGTTGGAGTGCCCGTCCAGACCGGGCTTGCCCACCAGGATGCGGACGCGACGGCCGAGCCGGTCCGCGACGGTGGCCACACGCTGGCGGGCCGCCGTCAGCGACTGGCCAGGGGTGGTCGTCATGGCCCCCTCGGTCACCCCGGTGGGACCGCGGTACTCCCCGAAGATGTCACGCAGCGCCTGGGACCACTCGCCGGTCGTCACGCCGGCCTTCGCCGCCACGATCGACGCCGGCATCAGGTTGTCGCCGGCGGCCGCGGCCCGACGCAGCTCCTCGATCGCCGCCTCCGCGGCCTCGTCGTCGCGACGGGCTCGATGGGCCTCGAGTCGGGCGATCTGCTCGGCCTCGGCAGCCGGGTCGACGGTCAGGATGCCCCCGTCCTCGACCAGGGGGCTGGGCGTCGCGGTGGTGTGGGCGTTCACGCCGACGACCACCTGCTCGCCGGCCTCGATGCGGCGCAGGCGCGCAGCATTGGAGGTCGACCAGTTCGGCCTTCATCCAGTCGACCGCGGCCACCGCCCCGCCCATCTCCAGGATGCGATCCAGTTCTGCGCCGGCCTGCTCGACCAGTTCGTCGACCTTCGCCTCCATGACCGTCGACCCGGCGAACAGGTCGGGGTACTCGAGCAGGTCGGTCTCCAGTGCGAGCACCTGCTGCATCCGCAGCGACAACTGCTGGTCCCACGGTCGCGGCAGGCCCAGCGCCTCGTTCCAGGCGGGCAACTGCACGGCGCGGGCACGGGCATCGCGCGACAACGTGACGCCAAGCATCTCGATGAGGATGCGCGCGATGTTGTTCTCGGGCTGCTGCTCGGTCAGGCCGAGACTGTTGACCTGCACGCCGTAGCGGAACCGACGAGCACGCGGGTCGGTGACGCCGTAGCGGTCGCGGGTGATGCGGTCCCACAGTTCGACGAAGGCGCGCATCTTGGCGACCTCCTCGACGAACCGGATGCCGGCGTTGACGAAGAAGCTGATGCGCCCGACGACGCCGGGGAAGTCGGCGGCTGGGACCTGGCCCGAGTCGCGCACCCCATCGAGGACCGCGATCGCGTTGGCCAGGGCGAAGGCGAGTTCCTGGACCGGCGTCGCCCCCGCCTCCTGGAGGTGGTAGCTGCAGATGTTGAGCGGGTTCCACTTCGGGCAGGTGGCGGAAGGTGTGCACGACGACGTCGGTGGTCAGCCGCAGCGACGGCTCCGGTGGGAACGCGTAGGTGCCGCGTGACAGGTACTCCTTGAGGATGTCGTTCTGGGTCGTGCCGCGCAGCGCCGGTCGTGTCGGCACCCTGCTCCTCGGCCACCGCGATGTACAGCGCCAGCAGCCACATCGCCGTGGCATTGATGGTCATGGAGGTGTTCATCGCCTCCAGGGGGATGTCGTCGAACAGCGTGCGCATGTCGTCGATGGAGGTGACCGGGACGCCGACCTTGCCGACCTCGCCACGCGCCAGGGGATGGTCGGAGTCGTAGCCGGTCTGGGTCGGCAGGTCGAAGGCCACACTCAGGCCGGTCTGGCCCTTGGTGAGGTTGGTGCGATACAGCTCGTTGGAGGCTGCGGCCGACGAGTGGCCCGAGTAGGTCCGGATCAGCCACGGTCGGTCCGGTTGGGGCAGGGTGGGCCCGGCCGCCGAGCGGTCACGATCGTGGGGTGGCGGTGTCGGCGGCGTCGGTGCCGGGGCTGCTCGTGGCGGGCGAGGTCATCGGTTGCAACCTTGGTCGTGATGGCAGGGTGGTGACCGGGGCCCGGCCCCCGGCTGTGCGAGGGTCGGCCGCCCGGGCGATCCCGCCAGCTCCACCGGTGAGGATAGGCGCAGACCGCATCCGCTCGGCACGCCGTGGGGCAGTGCCCTCGAGGCGACGGCCGACGGCAGTCGATGCCGAGGGTGCCATCGGTATGGTTGGGGCCATTGCCCGGTCCGGGCCACCTGTGGCCACCGGGATTGCCCGTCACAGCTGGCGGAATCGACTGCGTTCGGAGGCATCATGGGACGACACGTGCTGGTGTGGGACGCACCCAACATCGACATGACCATCGCCAACATCATCGACGGCAAGCCGACCACGCGGGAACGCCCCGACCTGGAGGTGCTGGGCCAGTGGCTGGTGGACGAGGCGGACGGCGACGACGTGGAGGCATGTGTCTTCGTGAACGTGGCCGACCACGTCGCCGGCCGCTTGCGGGGCTGGGTCATGTGGCTGCTCGAACAGGGCTACCGCGTGTTCGCGCGCCCCAAGATCGAGGACTCCGACGTCGACGACGACATGGTCGCCCACCTGCGGGCGCGGCACGCCGAGGGATCGCTGACGGCTGCCTACGTCGGATCCAACGACGCTCGCTGCTTCGTCGAACCGCTGGTGGACCTCGATGCCGACGGCATCGACGTGACCGTGCTGGGCTTTCCCGAGTACGCCGGTGGCCTGTCGTCCGAGGCAGCCTTCCGCTTCGTCGACCTCGAGACGATCGAGGACCTGATTCCGGTGTCACTGCCACGGATCAATCTCGAGCATCTGCCACCCCAGGGTCGCTGGTTCGAGCCCACGGGGCGGCTGGGCGGCCGGTGAACGACACCGAGCCAGGGCCGGGCGGCGCGGCGTCCGGGCCTGCTGGCGCGGATCGGTCACGCCAGGCCGTGGCACCGGTGGCGCGACTGGACGACGTCACCGTCACCCGTGCCGGCGCCATCCTGGTCGACGGCGTGAGCCTGGTCCTGCACCCGGGCCGCCCCATGGCCCTGCTGGGCCCCAACGGCGCCGGCAAGACGACGCTGTTGCGGATGCTGGCCACGCGCCTGTTCCCGACGTCAGGTCGCGTTGAGGTCCTGGGCGCGACCTTCGGACGCACCGACCTGCGGCTGCTGCGCCATCGCATCGGCTTCGCCTCCGTCGCCATGAACCCGCTGCTGCCGGCGAGCCAGACCATCGGCGACCTGGTGGCGGCCGCGTGTCGTGGCACGCTGCGCAGCGACCGTCGGGTGACGGCACATGATCGAGAGGCGGCAGTCGCTGGCCCTCGAACGGATCGGCGTCGGGCGGTTGGCGGAGCGCATCGCCCGCACCTGCTCGCAGGGGGAGTGGCAGCGTGTGCAGATCGCGCGTGCGCTGGTCGCCGAGCCCGAACTGCTGCTGCTCGACGAGCCCGCCGCCGGCCTGGACCTGGGCGGGCGCGAGTCGCTGGTGGCCGACCTCGATCGCCTGTTGGCGGCGCCGGACGCCCCCGCGACGGTCATCGTGACCCACCACCTGGAGGAACTGCCCGCGGGAGTGCGCGATGCCACCTTGCTGCGGAACGGACGGGTGTGCGCGACGGGTCCGGTCGACAGCGTGCTCACCGACCACCTGGTGTCCCGGGCCTTCGACATCGCGGTCGCAGTGGCCCGGGTCGATGGCCGCTGGACCGCACGTGTGCGACGTCGGGCCATGGTCGGCGACGGCCAGCCGACCACACCGCGTCGCCAGCCTGCGCCATAGACTGGACGCCGTCGGTGCCGCGCATGGTTGCGGTGTCGAGTCGGCGTGCGCGCCTCGAGCGTGAGCCTCCGCCGCCGCCGTTTCCGCCGTCTGCCACCTCGCTGCGTGCCCACTGGAGAATTCATGCCCGAAGCTGTCATCGTTGCCACTGCCCGGAGCCCGATCGGACGTGCGTTCAAGGGTTCGATGACGCAGCTGCGTCCCGACGACCTGGCCGCAACCATCATCGCCGCGGCCATGGCGCAGGTGCCCCAGGTCACGCCGGACATGATCGATGACCTGCACCTGGGTGCCGGCCTGCCGGGGGGCGAACAAGGCTTCAACATGGCCCGAGTCGTCGCCACCTTGCTGGGATGGGAGACCGTTCCCGGCGTCACCCTGACGCGGTACTGCTCGTCATCGCTGCAGACGACCCGCATGGCGTTGCACGCCATCCGGGCCGGGGAGGGCGACGTGTTCGTGTCCGCCGGCGTGGAGATGGTGTCACGGTTCACCAGGGGAAACTCGGACTCGCTGCCCGACACCATGAACCCGCGCTTCGAGGAGGCACGGGCACGCACTGAGTCGCGGGCCCAGGACGGCGCCAACGACTGGGTCAGCGCTGCCACGCTCGACCAACTGCCCGACATCTACGTCCCGATGGGCCAGACGGCCGAGAACGTCGGCACTCCTGCACGGCATCTCCCGGGTCGAGATGGACGAATTCGCCCTGTCGTCGCAGCAGCGCTACGAACAGGCCTTCGAGGACGGCTTCTGGGCCAACGAGATCACGCCGATCGAACTGCCCGACGGCACGACGCTCGAGCGCGACGACTCGCCACGATTCGGCACGACGCGCGAAGGCCTTGCCAGCCTGCAGCCGGTGTTCCGCCCGGACGGTCGGGTCACGGCCGGCAACGCCTGCCCGCTCAACGACGGTGCTGCCGCCGTGGTGGTCATGAGTGACACCATGGCCGCGGAACTGGGCATCGAACCGCTGGCACGCATCGTGTCGACGGGCGTGTCCGCCCTCGACCCCGAGATCATGGGGCTGGGCCCGATCGAGGCGTCGCGCCAGGCCCTGGACCGGGCCGGCATGACGATCGACGACATCGACCTGGTCGAGATCAACGAGGCCTTCGCGGCCCAGGTGATCCCGTCGGCTCGGGAACTGGGCGTGGACTTCGATCGCCTCAACCCGCATGGCGGCGCGATCGCCGTCGGACACCCGTTCGGGATGACCGGTGCCCGGATCACGGGCACGCTGCTCAATGGCCTGCGTCACACCGACGCCACGTTCGGGCTCGAGACGATGTGCGTGGGCGGCGGGCAGGGCATGGCGATGGTGGTCGAGCGCCTGTCGTGACCGAGCCGGCGGGACCTGCGTCGCACGACGGCGACTGGCCAGTCGTCGTGTTGGTGCCGTGGACGGGACCGGTTGATCCCGACCACCCGGACGCGAACTTCCTGGTCGACATCGCCACCACCTCGTTGGCCGACCCGATGCCGACCCTGGAACGGCTGGCCGGCGCGCTCGACGTGCCGGTCGGCGCGTTGGCCCGCTCCGTGCTGGCCAAGTGGACCACCGCCGGCAGCGAAGCCGTCCTGGCCGTGGGACCGTCCGCGATCGCTCGTCTCCGCGACCTCGTCGACCGCCTCGTCGAGGTCGAGGCGGGCCTGGACGCCGCCGCGGTGGACGCGAACGTGGCCGCGCAACCGGATGCAGGGCAGGAGGCGCGTCGCGCCGCCATTGCCGACCTGGTCGAACAGGTCCAGTGGCTGGCCCATGGCGTCGACGATCCGGCCGCGACCTATCCGGGTGGCGGCGCCGGATCAGGTGACGTCGAGGCTCCTGGTTCGGGGTCGGCGGCGACCCCCTGACCCGGGGCCGCGTCGGGAAGTCGCAGTTCCCACTCGGTGGTGGCGCCCACCGTCAGGCGTGCGGAGCCGCCAGCCCGCGCCATGCGCTCGATGATCGAGGAGCGAACCCCGAGGCGATCCGCTGGCATGGTGGCGAGGTCGAACCCGGGTCCCTGGTCCACCACCCAGACCACCGTGTCCTCACCCGATTGCTGCAGTTCCGCATGGACCCTGACTGGTGGCGTGCCGTGGCGTCGGGCATTGCGAACCGCCTCGGCGGCAGCGGCCACCACCAGGCGACTGCCCTCGTCACACCGGCGGTCGCCGACCACGGACACCGAGATGTCGATGCCGTCGGCAGCGTCGGTCACGGCCTGCTGCAGCAGGCTTCGCAGGGATCCGGGGGCCGCGACGTCTGCCCGCAGGAACTGGCGCAGTTGGTTCGAGGCGCGCCCGGCGTGCCGACGGGCGGTCGCCACGTCGCTGGCGTGGCTGACAGCCGTGAGGTGCTGCAGCACCGTGTCGTGCAGGCGGGCACCGGACTCGGCCCGCTCGGTGGCCCGGGCGGCCTCGGTGCGCGCCTCGAGCAGTTGGTCCTGGAGCCGGTCGCGGTCGCCGAGGACCCGTTCGATGCCGCGGACCAACCACGTCATCGCGACCGCCCCGAAGATGACGAACAGTGCCGTCGTGGCCGCGCGCGCAGGCGGCCACCCGTGGCCGATGAGCGGACGCACCAGGCCAGCGACCACCAGGGCCCCGGTGGTCACTGCGATGGTGGTGCGACTCCCCGACAGCACCACGCCGAACAGGACCACGAGCACGGCACCGCCGGTCACGGCCCAGCCCTGGGTGCCTGCCAGCGGCCCGGTCCATTCCAGCACGATCGCCGCCGTGAACCAGCCGAGCCACCACGTGCGTGGGTTCGTCACCCACTGCGACGCGATGGCCCAGGCCGCCGCCACGCCGACCCCGATCCACAGGATGGTGGGATCGGCGACGGTCGGTGCCGTGGCGGCCAACAGCACCGACCACGCCGCCGACAACAGGCCGAATCGCCGCAGGAACCGCAGCGACTCGTCTCGAAGTTGGTCGGCCGACTGGTGGTGGGTGCGACTGCTGGCCTTGTCGGTCATTGCTGCTCCGCCGTGGGCGTTGGGCAGGACGGTGGCGTCGCGGGTCGCGAGACCCGCGGGCAGTCGGGGTCATTGTGGCTCGTCGAGGCCATCCGTGCCGCGTCGACGCGCGACCTGGATCGCCACGGCGAGCATCAGCACGCCGGCGACGGCAACCGTCAGTGTCACGGCGACCTGGCCGGTGAACAGGGACCAGATCGTGCGCAACCCCGTCACCAGGCCGGCCAGCGCGCCGAGGCTGATCAGCAGGCCGTCCTCCAGCGCGATCCCGACGATCAGGAATCCGATCACCAGCAGCAGCGCGATGGCAGCCCCGATCGGGTTCACCATGGCATTGAACTCCAGGACCGCCCATCCGAGCAGGATCGAACCACCCACGCGAGCCACGCGGGCTGCCGGCACCGAGCGCAGTCGCAGACCCAACAGCAGCCAGGCGACCGCGATGGCGGTGTGGCCGATGGCGACCATGAGCAGCCCGTCGTTGCCGGTGTCGGAGGTTCCGGTGACCAATGCCTCGATCGGGGCGGCGGCCCATCCGGACCACGACACGACGTCCCAGCCGGCATCGACTCCGGCCCCGATGGGCCCGACTGCGTAGAGCGCAGTCGCGACGGAGGTCAGTTGCAGCAGGATCGACGAGGGATGCTCGCGCCACGCCCAGCCGGCATGGGCGAGCCCGGCGACGCCGGCTCCCAGCACCGCCAGGCGGGCGACATCGGGCAGGACGATGTCGAACACCAACTGCGCGGCGACCAGGGTCAGGCCGGCGGCAGCGCCCCAGCACAGCGGCACGAGTCGCCGCAGGACGGCATTGTCCCGCCCGGTCGCCCAATGGGCCTGGAAGGAGAGACCGGCCGAACCAGCGGCCAGCAGACCCGCCTGGCCGACGTTGCCGAGCACGTCCCAGCTCGACACGACGAAGCCTGCGACGGCCGCGACCACCAGCATGGCACCGAAGCCGCCGAGCAGTTCGGGCAGTCGGCCCATGATCGCGTCACGAAGTTGGGTCGGTGTCCGCAACGACCTGCCGTGGGCCGACGTCGGGCGGTCCGCACCCGGGCGGTCCGCACCCCGGTCAGCGCGGCGGGACGCGGCGGCAAGGTTCGGTGCGGCAACCTCGGGCACCGGTGACGCGGTCGGCATGGTCGGTGGCCCGGCGACCCCGGTCGACGTCGCGGCGGCGGTCGCTTGCGGCATCGCGGGTGCTGGCGTGGGTCGTGCAGGTGGGGCTGTCGACCTGGGATCGGTGGTGGACGAAGTGGCCATGGGGTGCTCCTCGCTGGGATGCCCCCACCGTGGCCCGGCGCCGGCTCGCATCCGTCAGGGTTGGCCCTGAGATCCACGAGCGACGGGTCGTGTCATCCATGCCACCAGCCGTGTCACTGGCCGTCGAAGCCGCGATCGATGGCCCAGACGGTGGCCTCGTGCCGATTGCTGACCTGCAGCTTCTGCAGGATGTGGCGGACGTGGGTCTCCACGGTCTTGGTCGACACGTGCAGTTCCTCGCCGATGCGGCGGTAGGGATGGCCGCGAGCCAGGTGACGCAGCACCTCGCGCTCGCGATCCGTCAACGCCTGCCAGTCCGGGTCGTCGACGCCGTCGTGCTGGCCGAGGTCGAGGTCCAGCAGGTGCCCGGCCAGTTCGGGCGAGAACACCGGCTCGCCCGCATGCACCGTGGCCACGGCAGCGGCCACCGCCGCCATCGGGGCCGTCTTCAGGAGGTAGCCCCCCGCACCTGCGCGCACCGTCGCGACGACGTCGTCGCGTTGGTCGGAGGCCGACACGGCCAGGGTCGGGGGAGCATCGTCACCGAGCGCGGTGAGCACCGCGGGGCCTCCACCTCCCGGCAGGTGCACGTCGAGGAGGATGACGTCAGGAGTGGTGGTGCGAACGACCTCCAGGGCCGAGGCAACGTCGTGCGCCTCGCCGACCACCTCGACGCGATGACGTGGCAACTCCGCGCGCAGGCCGGCACGAACGACCTCATGGTCATCGACCACGACCACCCGAAGCGGCGGCCGCAGACGCTGTGCCGGGTCCACCATGTCCCACCCTCCCGATCCACGGGTCCTGCCTCCCGCAACCCTAGGGCGGCGGAGCCTGCCACCCGCGACGGGCTGCTCCGGCGCATGCCTCGATGCCGCTGCCGGGTCGTCAGGCGCCGGACGGGCGGACGCAGTGCCCGACGAAGGGGCAGATCCGACCATGCCGTGATCCTGACCAACCGCTACAGTTGGATCCTGATGAACGCCCGGTCCTCCGCGGCCGGGCGCGCTCGTTGGCCCAACTCCCCCAGAAGTGTCGTGCGGTGCACCATGCGCCGACCGACACGCCGGGACCGCCATCGATTGCAGCAGGACGTGCGTCGCGGGACGCTGTCACGACATGCCTCACACATCCCCGACGACGCCACACTTCACCGACCGCACAGGACGTGCGGACCACGATGCACCACCAAGGAGGACTCCCATGGCCGAGACATGGTTGAGCCAGGAAGCCCACGACCGCCTGTTGGCGGAACTCGAGCAACTCAAGACCGAAGGCCGCGAGGAGATTTCGGGAGAGATCGAGACCGCACGCGCCCACGGCGACCTGCGCGAGAACGCCGAGTACCACGCTGCCAAGGACGAGCAGGGCAAGATGGAGGCCAGGATCCGCCAGCTCGAACTGCTGCTGCGTGATGCCGTCATCGGGACGCCCGACGACACCGACCACGTCGCTCCCGGCCTGGTCGTGGTCCTTGACGTCGACGGTGACGAGGAGACCTACCTGCTGGGGTCCCGCGAGGACGAACACGACGAGTTCCCGGTGCTGTCCGCAGACTCCCCGATGGGCAAGGCCGTCACCGGTGGCAAGGTCGGCGACACCGTCACCGTGGATGCACCGGCCGCGACCTTCGACGTCACCATCCGGGCCATCAAGCCCGCGTGACGTCGTGACCGCGGATGCCGCGGCCGCATGACAGTGCGAGGGGCGCCCCGATCCGGGGCGCCCCTCGCGTCATGGAATTGCCACCGTCGGGCGCGAAGATGCGTTCGACGGGTGGTTCGCCGACGGGTGGGTCAGGTGCGGACCACGTCGTCGGGCAGGGATCCCTGTGAGCGCTGGGCCAACTGGGTGGTGCCGCGTCGCGCCAGCACTCGGGCCACGCCGATCGTGGCACCGGTGAGCAGGCCCCATGCCACGGCCTCCTTCCACTCGGTGCTGGGATCGGCCGGGTTCTCGGGCGGCTCGTTGCCGGTGGCTGCCTCCCATCCCGAACTGAGGATCTTGCGGGTCGCGATGGCCGCGACCACGGCTGCGCCGCTGATCGCGAACTTCCAGAGCGTGTCCGACATGTCACTGGTGCCTTCGGTTGGTGGGGAACGTGGATCTGGCTGATCCGCCGAGGTCCGGGGCGGCAGGGCGTTGCAGTCCCAGCAACTAGTCTCGCTCGCATGGCTGCCAGTGACGTGCTCTATCGATTGTACGAACGCCGACTCGAGCGCGAGTTGGCCGGCGAGACGCTGCCTCGCCATGTCGGGGTGATCCTCGACGGCAACCGACGCTATGCACGGGCGCGGGGGCTGGCGTCGGTCAGCGAGGGCCACCTGGCGGGCGCCGAGAAGATCCCCGAGTTCCTCGACTGGTGCTTCGAACTCGACATCCCCTACGTGACGCTGTGGCTGCTGTCGACGGACAACCTCGGCCGCGACGACGAGGAACTGCGCCACCTCCTCGACATCATCGTGTCGACGGTCCGCAGGATCGCCACGCACCCGACGACCTCGGCACGAAACCTGCGGGTGACGGCCGTCGGGGCACTGGATCGACTGCCCGACCAGGTGCGTGCGGCGCTGGAGGAGGCGTCGGAGGCAACCGAGGGCAACGACGGGTTCCACGTGCAGGTCGCGGTCGGCTACGGCGGCCGCCAGGAGATCACCGACGCCCTCAGCAGCTGGCTGCGTGACATGGAGGCCTCCGGTCACAGCCTCGAGGAAGCGGCGGCGACTCTGCAGCCCGACCACATCGGCGCACACCTGTACACCAGTGGCATGCCCGAGCCCGACCTCATCATCCGGACGTCGGGGGAGGTGCGATTGAGCGGCTTCCTGTTGTGGCAGTCGGCCCACAGTGAGTTCTACTTCTGCGATCCGAACTGGCCCGACTTCCGCCGTGTCGACTTCCTCCGGGCACTGCGTGACTACGCCAACCGGGCTCGACGCTTCGGTCGCTGACCGCATGACACCGATCCTCCACGGCGTGGTCGAGGTTGCGTGGCTCGTGCCACCGCGGCCACTACGGTCGCGGACGTTCGCCAAAGTCGTCCTTCGTCGAAGGTGGCCCCCAGGTGGCACAACTGCATGACCGTCCCGTCCGGCGCAGCCACAGCCCGGGATGGCTGCGATCCCGACCCGATCAGCATCGGCCGGGGCCTGCCACAGTCTCCGGGGATTCCCCGGTTCGTCCGAACGCCCATCCACTCCACCTGCCGACGCTGCCCCTGATGGGCGGCGTCGTCTTCGTCGTGGTCGACGACCAGCCGCCGTGGCTGGGGCCGTTGCACCACCTGCTCACGACCTGCCAGAGCCTGCCTCCGAGGACCTTCCGTGGACCCTTCCGTGACTGACCGTCCCAGCGACACGTCTGCCCGTCTGATCGAGCGCCAGACCTACGTGATCGACACCAACGTTCCCCTGGCCGACCCCAACTCCATCATGCGGTTCGACGAGCACCACGTCGTGGTGCCGCTGGTCGTGATCGAGGAACTTGACCACAAGAAGGCCATGGTCGACGACATCGGGCGCAACGCGCGCCTGGCACTGCGGGGCATCGAGGAGCTTCGCGCCCGCCACGGGGGCCTGGCCGAGGCGGTCGTGCTGCCCCATGGGGGCACGCTGCGGATCGAGTCCAACCACATCGACGAGCCGCTGCCGGCCTACCTCGATCCGCACAAGGCCGACCATCGCATCCTGGCCGTGGCCAAGGGCCTGGGTGGGGTGCTGGTCACCAAGGATGCCGCGTTGCGGATCAAGGCCTCGCAGTTGGGGGTCGAGGCCCAGGACTACCGGGGTGACACGGCTCGGGTGGACGAGCACTGGGACGGCGTGACCGAGTTGGAGGTGGCGGTCGAATCCATCGACGACCTCCATCGAGACGGCAAGATGGTCCTGTCGGCGGACCACGCCGGGTTGGTGCGCAACGAGTGCCTGGTCATGCGGGCCGGCCAGGCCTCGGCGCTGGGGCGGGTGATCGACGTGGACGGCGATGGCCGTGCAACCGTGCATCGAGTCCTGGGACAGCGTCGCGCCTTCGGGATGACGCCACGTGACGTCCGCCAGACCTTCGCCATCGACATGCTGCTGGATCCCGACGTGCCGTGCGTGTCGCTCATGGGGATGGCCGGCACCGGCAAGACCTTCCTGGCACTGGCCGCGGGCCTCGAACAGGTGGTGCAGGCCACGGCCTACCGCCGCCTGTCGGTCTACCGTCCGCTGGTCGCGGTCGGGCGCCAGGACATCGGGTACCTGCCGGGCGACCTCGACGAGAAGTTGGCCCCGTGGATGGCGGCGGTGCACGACAACCTCTATGCGCTGTTGCGCCGCGACGACGGGCGCTCGAACCGCGACCACCGCCAGGTCCAGTCCACGATCGAGTCGCTCGTGGACCGCGGCCAGTTGGAGATGGCTGCCATCACCTACCTGCGAGGCCGTTCCATCACCGACGAGTTCGTGATCGTCGACGAGGCCCAGAACATCGAGTTGTCGGCCCTCAAGGTCGTGCTGACGCGCATGGCGGCGGGGTCCAAGTTGGTGTTCTGCGGCGACCTCGGCCAGGTCGACAACCCCTACATCTCGCCCTATGGCGGCATGGCCGCCCTGATCGAGAAGTTCAAGGGGTCGGCGCTGTTCGGCCACGTGACCCTGCAGAAGGGCGTGCGGTCCCCACTGGCCGAGCAGGCCGCCATGCTGTTCTGACCCATGCGGAGTGCGGCGTGAACTGGCCGGGAGGGTGCCGTGGACATCGAGATCGACCGAGCAGCGGTGCAGGCCTTCTGGGAGGAGCACGGGGACGAATTCGGCGGGGGACCGGTGCCACCGCAGTTCTGGTTCCTGGACACGCCCCAGGGTGCCGACAAGTTGGCTGGCCTGGTCGTGCACGGTCCCAAGCGTGCCACGGCATCCCTGGCGTGCGGGTACTCGGACGCCGAGCCGATCCCGGTCGTGGGTGGGCGCTGGATCGTGGTGGACGGGGCCGGACGGCCGGCTGCGCTCATCCGGACCACCGATGTCCGCGTGGGACCGCTGTCCTCTGTCAGCGAGCAGTTCGCCTGGGACGAGGGCGAGGGTGACCGCAGTCGCGACTGGTGGCTGCGCGCACATCACGAGGTCTTCGCCCGGGAGGCCGCGGGCGGGGGCTTCGAGTTCCATCCCGACATCGAAACCGTCTTCGAACGGTTCGAGGTGCTGTGGCCGACGACGAACGAGCCGGACGACTCGGAGGCATGATCGGGCGGCTGTAGGCTCGACAGCCGCACCCGTTGCCGCCGTTGCCTGCAGGAGAACGCCCCGATGCCGACCCGAATGTCATCCCTGTTCCTGCGCACGTTGCGTGAGGATCCGGCGGACGCAGAGGTGCCATCGCACCGGCTGCTGGTTCGGGCTGGGTACGTGCGCAGGGTCGCTCCCGGCATCTTCACCTGGCTGCCACTGGGCTGGCGCGTCTATCGCAACGTGGAACGCATCGTGCGCGAGGAGATGGATGCCGCGGGGTTCCAGGAACTGCACTTTCCGGCGCTGCTGCCACGCGAGCCCTACGAGGCCTCGAACCGCTGGACCGAGTACGGCGACAACCTGTTCCGGCTCACGGACCGGCGCGACAACGACATGCTGCTGGGTCCGACCCACGAGGAGTTGTTCACCCTGCAGGTCAAGGACATCACCGAGTCCTACCGCGATCTGCCGCTGGTGATCTACCAGATCCAGACCAAGTATCGCGACGAGGCCCGGCCGCGCGCGGGCATCCTTCGCGGTCGCGAGTTCTCGATGAAGGACTCCTACAGTTTCGACCTCGACGACGACGGCCTCGACGTGTCCTACGAGCGTCATCGCGCGGCGTACGAGTCGACGTTCCGACGCCTGAGCCTGGACTTCGTCACGGTCTTCGCCATGTCGGGGGCCATGGGCGGGTCGGCATCCGAGGAATTCCTCGCACCCTGTGCGTCCGGCGAGGACACCTACGTGGCATGCGCCGGGTGCGGCTATGCCGCCAACGCGGAGGCGGTGCGGTTCCCGATCGCGGACCCGGTGGATGCCACCGACGTTCCCGCCGCCCACGTGGAGGACACGCCCGACACGCCCACGATCCAGACGCTGGTCGACGTGTCCAACCAGCGCGACGACCTGCGTCGCGACGATCGCGACTGGACCGCCGCGGACACCCTCAAGAACGTCGTCGTGATGATCCTGCATCCCGACGGGGTCCGCGAACCGCTGGCGATCGGCGTGCCCGGCGACCGCGAAGTCGACCTCAAGCGTCTCCAGGCAGCCGTCGAACCAGCCGAGGTCATGGCCTTCGAACCGGCCGACTTCGATGCCCATCCGCAGTTGGACAAGGGCTACATCGGGCCGGGTGCACGACCTGACGGCACGCCGGGGCCGCTTGGCGAGGACGGCATCCGCTACCTGCTCGACCCCCGCGTCGCCGAGGGCTCACGCTGGATCACCGGTGCCAACCACCACGGCAACCACGTCTATGACCTGGTCGCCGGGCGTGACTTCCCCGTCGCCGGGCGCATGGACGTCGCCGACATCCGCGAGGGCGACCCGTGTCCCAACTGTGACGGTGCGGTGACACTGGCACGCGGCATCGAGATCGGGCACATCTTCAAGTTGGGCCGTCGCTACGCCGAGGCACTCGACCTCACCGTGCAGGACGACAACGGCCGCAACGTCACGCCGACGATGGGCTCGTACGGCATCGGGGTGTCACGCGCCGTCGCCGCCATCATCGAGCAGTCCCATGACGACAACGGGTTGATCTGGCCACGCTCGGTGGCGCCCTACGACGTCCACCTGTTGACCGCCGCGCAGTCCGACGAGCATCGCGACGCGGCCGAGGCCCTCAGCGGCGAGTTCGAGGCCGCCGGCCTGTCGGTGCTCTACGACGACCGTGATGCCCGCGCCGGGGTCAAGTTCAACGATGCCGACCTGCTGGGGATGCCGACCATCGTCGTGCTCGGGCGCGGGCTCAAGGACGGCATGGTCGAGGTGAAGGACCGCGCCACCGGCGATCGCGGTGACGTGGCGCTCGACGACGTCGTCGCCCACGTCCTGGCTGCCGCGACCTGAGCGTGGTGCAGGCAGCGGGTGCGCAACGGCTGGCAGTCGGCCGTCAGCAGCGTGGCCGCCAGCAGCGTGGCCGGCACCAGATCGGCCGTCAGCAGGGCAGCCGGCAGTCGCAACGGTCGTCCTGCGACCGGCATGCAACCATTGGGCCTCCGAGCGCGTCTGACGGCGTGCCAGTCCGCTCACCAGTTGGAGGCGCCATGCGTCGCACCGTCCTGCTCGCCGTGACCGCCACCATCACCCTCGTCCTGGCCGCCTGTACGCCCGGTGCGGTCGACGACCCGCAGGCCACGGGCGTGCCCGGCGACATCGGGTTTCCCGTTGCGACCGCGTCGCCGGCTGCCACGGATGCGTCGGCTGCCACGACGGCGCCGGCCGCCACTGCAGGCGATGGTGGCGCCACGCCGTTGCAGGCCCAGTTCGTCCAGTTGCAGGCCGCGAGTTCGTGCGACGCCCTGCTCGACCACTACGTGGACAACGCCGTCGAACTGGTCACACCGTGGGGACTTGGGGGCGGCGGTGGCATCTTCACGCTCGAGGGCGACGACATGGCTGGCGTCGACCAGGCCGAGTCGCTCGAGCAGGCTGCCACCGCGACTGCGAGCGACGCCGGCAGTGACTTCTCCACCACCAACGTCCAGGAGGACGGTGTCGACGAACCGGACACGGTCAAGACCGACGGCACGCGGATCGTGACGATCACCGAGGGTCGCGTGGAGGTCGTGGACGTGGCATCGGCCGAGGTGGTCGGCAGTGTGCGACTGGACGAGGAGTTCTGGGGTGGGGAACTCCTGATGGCCGGCGACGACCTGCTCGTGATGGCGACCACCGGGTCGGGCTGGGGTGGTCCGATGCCTGCCGACCGGTCCCCGGCGTTCCCGGTCCAACGCACCACGATCACCCGCATCGACCTGACCGAGCCTGCTGACCCGACAGTGGTCGGCACGGCAACCATCGAGGGCAGCTACCGATCGGCCCGCATGGTCGACGGCACCGTCCGACTGGTCATCGAGTCCCAGCCGACCGGTCTGGCGCTGACCACGCCCACCGACAGTGGGCTGTCGGCGGAACAGGCGGCACTTGAGGAGAACCGACGGCTGCTGCGGGAGTCAGATCTCGACGACTGGATGCCGCACTACCGCGTCACGGGCCCCGACGGCGTCGACGGTGAGGTCCTGCCCCTGCTGGCCTGCGACCAGGTCGCGTTGCCGGTCGAGTTCTCGGGCTTCGAGACCCTGTCAGTGGTGACGATGGCGATCGGCGAGGACGCCATGCAGCCCACCTCGGCCGCCGGCATCGTCGCCAGCGGCGAGACCGTGTATGCCTCGACCGACCGCCTGATCGTCGCCACCTCTCCGTGGGGTCAGTGGTTCATCCCGTTTGCCGCCGAGGATGACGTCGACCGTCGTGACGACGACATCACGACCCAACTGCACAGCTTCGACATCACCGATCCGGCCGCCACGACCTACGTGGGGTCAGGTGAGGTCGACGGGCACCATGGTCAACCAGTTCGCCCTGTCCGAGGTGGATGGCATCGTCCGCGTGGCCACCACGACCAGTCCCAACTGGTGGGGTCGTGGCAGCGAGGAGTCCCAGTCGTCGCTGGTGGTGCTGGAGGAGGAGGGCGGACAACTCGTCGAGACCGGCCGGGTGGACGGTCTCGGTGTGACCGAGCAGATCCACAGCGTGCGCTACCTGTCGGCTGACCTGGCCGCCATCGTGACCTTCCGCCAGACCGATCCGCTGTACCTGGTGGACACTTCGGACCCGACGGCACCCACGGTGGCCGGTGAGCTCAAGATTCCCGGCGTGTCCACCTACCTCCACCCGATCGAGGACGGGTGGTTGCTCGGTGTCGGGCAGGACGCGACCGACGACGGCCGCACCACCGGTCTGCAGCTGTCGCTGTTCGACGTCTCCGACCCCACCGACCCACGCCGCGTCGACAACCTCACCTGGAAGGGCGGGTACTCGCCGGCCGAGTACGACCACCACGCCTTCCTCCACTGGCCCGCCACCGGGCAGGTGGTGCTGCCGCTGGAGCTGTACGAGGAGTTCATCGACGAGCTCGGCGAGGACGAGCCCAGCGGCGACATCGCACCGCGGGATCGCAAGCCGTTCGCCGGCGCGGTCGTCGTCGAGGTCGAACCCGGACGACTGGTCGAACAGGGCATGATCACCCAGGACGGGTCCGACGGGTTGGGCTTCGAGGGCAACGCCAGTGTGCAACGGTCCATGGTGATCGGGGACGACCTGTGGACGCTGGGCTGGACCTCGCTGGCCCGCCACGACCTCGCCACGCTCGACCACGAACTCGAGCTGCCCCTGCGGTGACCGCCCGTCAGTCGGCGGGTGCGAACCGGATGATGACCTGGTCGTAGCCCAGCGACGTGAGCAGTGCCTCCATCGCCAACTGGCTGCTCTCGCGGGCACGCTCACGGATGCCGTCCTGGATGGCGGCCTCGACCATGAGGTCCTCGGCAGCCAGTCGGGCCTCGCGTTCGAGATCGACGTCGCCCTTGGTGAACAGTCCGGTGTCACGGTCGTAGACCTGGGTCTGTTCGTTGTCCATCTCGACCGCGGTGATGGTGGGACTCGGCAGCGTCAGGACGATCGAGTTGGCTGCCTCGTCGATGTCGACGTCCTCGGGGCCGACCTGGCCCAGGTCCACGCCGGCAGAGATCCTCGCGACCGCGAACAGGAAGATGCGATCACCGGTTGCGAAGTTGAACAGGCCCGTGTCGGTGCCTGCCTCGATCGTGGTGGACTCGACCACCTCGACGGTGGTGAGTTCGGACAGGTTGCGCACCGACTCCACCACCACCGGACCCTGGTCGACGAACTCCTCGCTGCCCAACAGGCCGGACAGGGGGTTGTCCCAGGACGTCATGGCACCGATGACCAGGGCGACGACGGCCACGAGCACCAGCAGCACCGCCCAGCCGAGGCGGGCGCGACGTCGACGAGGGACGGTGGGGGTGGTCACGTCGGCCAGCGTAGGCCACGGCTCATGCACCGGGCCGGGAGGATGACTGGGCCGTCATCGTGAAGGGGGATGCTCGGCCGGGTGCGCCGGACCTGCCCGGGCCGGGAGCGGGTGTCTAGTATCGCTGCCGTCACGTGCCGGGCGAGCAGGCCCGCAGTGGCGCCCCACGGCCTCGTCTCGCGGAGCGCATCCATGGAGTCACTCGACCTCGCTCGCTGGCAGTTCGGCATCACGACGGTCTACCACTTCCTGTTCGTGCCGATCACGATCGGGCTGTCGGGCATCGTCGCCTACATGCACACGCGGTGGGTGCGCCACCACCGCGAGGACGACCTGCGGCTGACGAAGTTCTACGGCAAGTTGTTCATGATCAACTTCGCCCTGGGATTGGCCACGGGCATCGTGCAGGAGTTCCAGTTCGGGATGAACTGGTCGGACTACTCGCGCTTCGTCGGTGACATCTTCGGGGCTCCGCTGGCCATCGAGGCCCTGTTGGCCTTCTTCCTGGAGTCCACCTTCCTGGGGCTGTGGCTGTTCGGGTGGGGTCGCCTGCCCGAAAAGGTCCACCTCGCCACCATCTGGCTGGTCCACATCGGGACGGTGCTGTCGGCCTACTTCATCCTGTCGGCGAATTCGTTCATGCAGAACCCGGTCGGGTTCGCGTTCAACCCCGAGACCGGTCGGGCCGAGATGACCGACTTCATGGCCGTGCTGACCAACAAGGTCCAGTTGGTCACGTTTCCCCACACGATCTCGGCCGCCTACATGACCGGGGGCGCGTTCGTCATGGGGGTCGCCCTGTGGAGCATGTGGCGCAACCGGGTGCCCGATGACCGCCCGCTGCATCGACGGGCCGTGCGCATCGGTGCCTGGGTGGCGCTGGTCGGGGGGATCGTGGTGTTCCTGACCGGGGACCAACAGGCCAAGATCATGACCCAGGTCCAGCCCATGAAGATGGCCGCGGCCGAGGCCCTGTGGGACACCGAGCAGCCGGCGAGCTTCTCGATCTTCACGATCGGATCGCTGGACGGCACCGAGGAGAGGTTCTCGATCCGGATTCCGGGGTTGCTCAGCTACCTCGCCACCGGCAGTTTCGACGGCGAGGTCGAGGGCATCAACGACATCCAGGCCGAGTACGTGCAGCGGTACGGCACGGACGGCACGTTGCTGACCCAGGACGGCACCTACCTGCCCAACATCCCGTCCACCTACTGGCTGTTCCGACTGATGATCGGCACCGGCATGGTGACGGCCGCGATCGCGGCGGGGCTGCTGTGGCTCACCCGCAGCAAGGCCGGCGACGTCCAGTTGCGATCGAGGTGGTGGGCGACGCTGGCCGTGGTGGTTCCCCTGCTGCCGCTGATGGCCAACAGCTTCGGCTGGATGTTCACCGAGATGGGACGCCAGCCGTGGGTCGTGTTCGGCCTGATGACGACCGCGACCGGGGTGTCGCCGACCGTCTCCGCCGGGGAGGTGCTGACCTCGATGTCGATCTTCACGCTCCTGTACGGGGTGTTGGCGGTGATCGAGGTCAAGCTCATGATGACCTGGATCAGGCGAGGACCGGTGCACGAACCGCTGCCGGATGACGACGATGCCGATGACGAGGCCCCCCTCGTCTTCGCCTACTGAGGAGTCGACGATGGAACTGACCACCGTGTGGTTCATCCTCATCGCCGTCCTGTGGACCGGCTACCTCGTGCTGGACGGCTACGACCTGGGTGTCGGCATGCTGTTGCCGGTGCTGGGTGGCAACCGCGCCAGTGACGGCGACCCGCTCGAGCAGGACCGTCGCCGGCGCCTGATGCTCACCACCATCGGTCCGCACTGGGACGGCAACGAGGTGTGGCTGTTGACCGCCGGCGGGGCGACGTTCGCGGCCTTCCCCGAGTGGTACGCGACCTTGTTCTCGGGGTTCTACCTCGCCCTGCTCGTGATCCTGGTGGGGCTGATCGTGCGGGCGCTGGGGATCGAGTACCGCCACAAGCGTGACGACGACCGATGGCGGGCTGGCTGGGATGCGGCGATCGTGTTCGGGTCGTGGGTGCCGGCCGTGCTGTGGGGCGTGGCACTGACCAACATCGTCGCCGGGGTGCCCATCGACGAGGCCGGGGAGTACGCGGGCACGTTCATGGACCTGCTCAATCCGCTGGCACTGGTGGGTGGTGCGACCTTCGCAGCCCTGTTCATCACGCACGGCGCCGTGTTCACCGCGCTCAAGACCACCGGCCCGATCCGTGCACAGGCGCATGCGATCGCGCTGCGGGCCGGACCGGTCGCCGCCGTGCTGGCCCTGGGCCTGCTGGGCTGGCTCGGCTCCATCCGGGGCAACGTGGCCTCGTGGGTGGTGTCGGGACTGGCGGCTGCGGCGCTGGTCGCGGCGCTGGTGGCCGTGACCCGGCAACGAGATGGCTGGGCCTTCGCGGGCACGGCCGTGACCATCGGGCTGGCCACCGTCGCCTACTTCACGATGCTGTTCCCCGACGTCATGCCCTCCACGATCGATCCGGCGTTCTCGCTGACGACCACCTCGGCGTCCAGTTCCGAGTACACACTGCGGATCATGACGATCGTCGCGGTCTTCTTCACCCCGATCGTGATCGGCTACCAGGCGTGGTCGTGGATCGTGTTCCGCCGCCGCCTGGGCACGCAGCACATCCCCGATTCCCACGCCCCCGGGCGCGCGTGAACTCGGTCGCCCGGGACCAACCGTCGACACGCGTGCGCGAGTCGGATCCGCCCGGGGGTGTCCGGCTGCGGCCGTTCGATCCGCGGTTGCTGCACACGATCACCGAGGCCCGTCGCCCGGTGCTGGTGCTGGCTGCCGTGGGGGCGGTGCAGGGTGGTGTCGCGATCGCGCAGGCCGTGGCCACGGCAGCGTTGGTCGTGGCCGTGGTGCGCGCCCAGCCCATGGCCAGGATCGCCATGACCGTGGCCGCCCTGTTCGTGGCCCGTGGGATCCTGGCCGCAGCCGTCGAGCGCCTGGGCGCGTGGGCGGGGGTCAGCGTGTCCACGGCCCTGCGCCGTCGCGTCACGGTGGCCACGTTGGCCCTGCCGGCGAATCGGCGGCCGGGGCCCGCGCGGCTGCTGACACGCCTCGACCAGGGGCCGGCCGCCGTCGAGCCCTACGTCGCGCGCTATCTGCCGGCGCTGGTCGCCGCCGTGGTGGTGCCCGTGGCCGCGATCACCACGATGGCAGTGCTGGACTGGCGGATCGCGCTGATCCCGGTCCTCACGGTGCCGCTGCTGCCCTTGTTCGCGGCGCTCATCGGGGCGGCCACGGCAGACGAGGCCGATCGTCGCTGGGCCGCCCTTGCCGCGTTGTCGGGACACTTCCTCGACGTCATGCGGGGCATGGTCACGCTGGTCAACTACGGCCGCGCCGAGCGCCAGGCCGGCACCATCCGTGAGGTGAGCGAGCGGGTGCGGACCACCACCGTGGCGACCCTGCGCCTGGCGTTCCTGTCGGCGGCGGCCCTGGAGTTGTTGGCCAGCCTGTCGGTGGCGGTCGTGGCCGTCTTCGTCGGCCTCGCGCTGGCCGAGGGCCGCATGGACCTGGCCGTCGGGCTGCCACTGATCCTGCTGGCGCCCGAGGCGTACTGGCCGCTGCGGCGGGTCGGCACCGAGTTCCATGCCGCTGCCGATGGCGCCGCGGCACTGGATGACCTGTTGGCGGTGGCGGCGACCGCCGGTCCTCCTGGACCGGTGGCGCCACCAACCGTGCTGCCCGCGGCAGCCGCGGGCAGGCACCTTGGCGAACCCGTCGCCGTCACGGGCCACCCAGCGGTCGATCCGGGGCGGCTGGACGGCGTGACCGTGGGCCACGACCACCCGCTCGCGCACGGCCTCGACGTCACCCTGCCGGTGGGACTGACCGCAGTCGTCGGCCCGTCGGGTGTCGGCAAGTCCACCCTGCTCGAGGTCGTCGCCGGCGTCCGCGCACCCCTGGCAGGGACGGTGCACGTGCCGGCGGCACACCTGGTCGGGCAGCGACCCTTCCTGGTCGAGGGCGACATCGCGACGAACCTGGCGCTGGGTTGTGTGGTGGTGCCCGATCGTTCGGCCATGGAGCGGGCGTTGCGACGCGTGGGCCTGGCGGACGTGGTTGCGACGCTGCCCGATGGCCTGGCGTCACCACTGGGCGACGACGGCCTGGGGTTGTCGGCGGGCCAGCGTGGTCGGCTGGTCCTGGCCCGTGGGCTGCTGTCCACGGCGGGTGTGCTGGTGTGCGACGAGCCCACCGCCCACCAGGACGACGACGCGGCCGCGCTGGTGCGCGACGTCCTGCGCGAGGAGGCCGCGCGTCGGGTCGTGGTGGTGGCGACCCACGACGCCGACCTGCTGGCCCTGGCTGACCAGGTGGTCGACCTCGCCAGCCACGTGCCGGCGGTGATCGGCTCGCCCGCGCCGGCGGTGATCGGCTCGGACGCGCCGGCGGAGGCCGGATCGGAGGCCGGGCGCAGCGACGATCGAGCCGACACCGACGCGACGATGCCGTCGGGAGTCACCGCACGCTCGTCCGGATCGACGAGCACCGAGATCGTGTCGACGGACGCCGTCGAGGCCGACACGGCCGGGAGCCCACCGCTCCGGGTCGCGACGCGCGTCGGGGCCTCGCGCGATGTCGTGACCGCCGGGCTGGTCGGAGGCCTGGCGCGGGCCTGTGGCGTGGCGCTGACGGCGACGTCGGGGTGGCTGATCGTTGCCGCCAGCCTCGAGCCCGAGATCCTCGTGCTGTTGGTGGCGATCGTGTTGGTCCGGGCCTTCGGGATCGCCCGACCGCTGTTGCGTTGGTGGGAACGTGTGCGTTCCCACGACGCGGCGCTGGGCGACCTGGCGCGTCGACGCGAGGGCCTGTGGACGGCACTCGTGCCGTTGGCACCGGCCCGGCTCGGCGCCCACGGACGGGCACGACTGCTGTCCAGCCTGGTCGACGACCTCGACGACGTGGTGTCCGCACAGGTGCGGGTGGTGGTGCCCGCGGTCGCCATCGTGGTGGCCACGGTGCTGGGCGTCGGCGTGGCGACGTGGGCTCTGCCGGCGGCCAGTGGGTGGATCGTGGCGCTGGCCATCGGCCTGGTGGGCGCGGCTGCGCTCGACCTGGCGGTGGAGCAGCGCACCCAGGATGCCGTGGCGGAAGCCCGCGCCGAGGTCACCGGGATCGCGACGCTGGTGGCGGACGAGGCCACGGCGATTCGCGGCCTGGGACCGGGTGGACCCGACGCGATCAGTCGCCGGCTGGCCGCGGCCCAGGGCGTGCTCGGCCGGGCGGTGCGGGCACAGTCGTGGGCACGGGCACTGGGTGTGGGACTGGTCCCGCTGGTCGTCGTCGCCGCCACCCTGGCGCTGGCGGTCGTGGCACGGTCCGCCGTGGGCGCGGGCCTGGCGATGCCCGTGGCCGCGCTGGTCGTGCTGCTGCCGCTGGGGCTGGGCGAGGCGATCGGCGGGGACCTGGCCGCGGCGGCCGGTGAATGGGCCCGAGCTCGAGCGGCGGGTGCACGGCTGGACCAGGTGGTCGACCAGGACCCGGCCGTGACCGATGCGGCCGCCGGCGTCGAGGCACCGCCGGGACCGACGCGGCTGCACCTGGACGGGGTGGGTGCCCGCTGGACCGACGCCGGCGCGCTGCTGCCGCTGCCGGACCTGGACCTTCGACCCGGGATGCACGTCGGGCTCGTCGGGCCGAACGGGTCGGGCAAGTCCACCACCATGGCCGTGCTCGCTCGTCACCTCGATCCCGAGGTGGGCCGCCACGACATCGATGGTGTCGACGTCCGTCACGTCGGCCTGGCAGCAGTCCGGGCACGCCTGGCGATCGTGGACGACGAGCCGCACGTGTTCGCATCGACGGTGCGCAACAACGTGCTGGTCGCGGCGCCGGACGCCACCGACGAGCAGGTCGTCGGCGCGCTGGTGACGGCTGGGCTGGGGGAATGGCTGGCGGGGTTGCCCGCCGAACTGGCGACCCGGATCGGTGCCGGTCATCGCGGCCTGTCGGGTGGCGAACGCAGCCGGCTGGCGGTGGCACGCGCGGTCGTGTCCGGCCGCCCGGTGGTGCTGCTGGACGAACCGGTGGCCCACCTGGACCACCCCACCGCCGTTGCGGTGATGGCGGATGTCGCCACGGCCCTGGTCGACGCCTCGGTCGTCATCGCGATGCACCGACCCGAGGGGATGCACGACCTCGATGCCGTCCGGCGCTGCCCACCGCCCGGGGCCGGTGCACGCCACGACGTGGTGACGACGGGATGACCGGGGCGCCACGGGTCGCCGCCCACCGTCCGTGGACGGTGGGCGGGGAACGGCGCCAGCGATAGGTTGGCCGGCACCACCCCGCCACACCTTCACCCTGGACGATCCATGACCGACGCCTTCTCCACCGCCGATGCCTACGTCGAGGCAGTGTTCGCCCGCAGTCCGATGACGGCGACAGCCTTCGGCATCGATGGCAGCGACCACCTGTGGGACGACATGTCCCCGGCCGGTCGCGACGACCTCGCCGACCTGGCCCGGGCCACCCGGTCCCAGTTGGTCGACCACCTCGACGATCCCGACCCCCACCAGGCCCATGCGGCCGCGGTGCTCGTGGCCCAGTTCGAGGAGGCCCTGGAGGCCCACGAGGCCGGCGACCACCTCCGGGACGTCAACCACATCTACTGCCCCGTGACCGAGGTCCGCGACATCTTCGACATCATGGATCGCGAGACACCGGCCGGGTGGACCAACGTCACGACACGCCTGGCCACCATCGACCAACCCCTGGGTGGGTATCGCGAGTGCCTCGCTGCTGGCATCGACGCCGGACTGGTCCCGTCGCGTCGCCAGGTGGAGTCGGTCATCGAGCAGATGCGGGTGCTGGCTGGCGACCAGTCACCGTTCGCGGCCTACGACGGCGAGGCCGCCAGGGCCGGACTGGCTCCCGAGGCACGAGACCAGCTGGCCGCCGCCGTGACGCACGCCCGGGCGAGTGTCGGGGCGCTGGCCGACTGGTTCGAGTCCGACCTGCTGCCGGCCGCCCGGGACCGGGATGCCGCCGGCCGGGATCGCTACACCCGCAATGTCCAGGCCTTCATCGGCGACGACCTCGACCTCGAGGAGACCTATGCCTGGGGCTGGGAGGAACTGGCTCGGATCTGGGGGCGAATGGAGGAGGTCGCCACGCAGATCGATCCTGACGCCGACGTGCGCGAGGTCATCGAGCGACTCGAAACCGATCCCGAGCAGGCAGCGCCGTCGCCACAGGCGTTCGCGGACACGGTGCAGGCGCTGCTCGACGATGCCGTCGCCAAGTTGGACGGCACCCACTTCGACCTGCCCGACAAGATGAAGCAGGTGACGGTCAACCTGGCGCCCGCGGGAGGCGCGTTGGGGGCGTGGTACATCAACCCGTCGGAGGACTTCACGCGGCCCGGGTCCGTCTGGTACTCGCTGGGCGAGCAGCAGGTGGTCCCGATGTGGAAGGAGGTCTCGACCGCCTACCACGAGGGCTTCCCCGGCCACCACCTCCAGGTCGCCACCGTGATGGACCGCGCGGAGCAGTTGTCGCGAGCCCATCGCCTGCTCGTGTGGTATCCGGGCTATGGCGAGGGGTGGGCGCTGTACACGGAGCGCCTGATGGAGGAACTGGGCTTCCTGGACAACCCCGCCTGGAAGTTGGGGATGCTGGCCACGCATGCGTTCCGCGCCAGTCGCGTGGTCGTGGACCTCGGCCTGCACCTGGGCTTCCCGATCCCCGAGGACGCCCCCATGTTCGCGGGCGGGGACTGGGACTTCGACACGGCGGTGGCCTTCATGGAGACCATGGGTCTGGAGGGCCACGACGTCGCCGTCTCGGAGGTCAAGCGCTACCTCGGCTGGCCCGCCCAGGCCATCAGCTACAAGGTCGGCGAGCGCGCCATCCTCGCGATCCGCGACGAACTGCAGGCACGCGGCGACTTCGACCTCAACGACTTCCACAACCGGGTGTTGGATGGTGGTCCCGTGCGCATCGACATGCTGCGCGAGCGCATGCTGGCGTGAGCAGCCCGGAGCGTCACTCGCGTCGATTCGACGCGTGACCAGCCCACAGCCCGACGCACGGTGCAATGGGACCACGGTCCCATTGCGATGGGCCGCCGGCGAATCTAGGCTTCCCGGACGGGCAGGGGGCGCTCACGCGGACCGTGCCGTGTCTTCGGGCATTCGACTCGGAGACCTTGACCCGGAGGGTGAAATGGGTGAGAAGGGGAATGTCGCTGCAGCCGCTGGTGGCGCGATCGGTGCCGCAGGCGCGGCCGCGGCCGCAGGCGATTCGCTGATCGAGCGGACAACCACACGGACGACCGAGACGGTGCTCGGAGCGGGCGAGGACTACGTCGGTTCGGTGCGCGACAAGGTCATCGAGTCGACCGCCGACCACACGATCCAGGAAGGTCGAGAGCGGCTTCGACGGCCCTCGGAGGACGTGGCCACCGACTCGGCATCGGACGTGGCCACCGACTCGGCATCGGACGCGGCAGGCGGTGTCGATCCGACACCTGCCGAGGAGGACTGACACCGCGTGGCCACCACGCGCGGGCCAGGGGGCGGTCGGCTGTCCGGGAGGCGCCCAGATCCCAACTCGACGATCGCGCCTGAACGCGATCCTGCCACGGGCCGGATCGCGACACCGGGTCCTCGTGACAAGTCGCGTTCGCGCGGACCCACGAGCCGTCTGGCGCCAGTGGGCGCTGCGGCGACCGGCCACCACGCCACCGGTCCCACGGCTGGCGCACTGGCTGCGGACACGTCGAAGGGCCCGTGGCGTCCGGGCTGGCTCGTGGCTGGCCTGGTCGTCGCCGTGGCGATCGTGGGTGGCGTCGCGGTGGCAATGCAGGGCGGGGATGACGCCGTGTCGCCGACGGCCGTCGCCACCACGCCGGCGCCCACCGCCACCACGCCGGCGCCCACCGCCGCCCAGACCGTCGCGATGGGCTCGACCCCGCCAGCCACACCCCAGCAAGCATCCCCGAGCCAGTCCGACAGCGAGGTCGCCGACCCGGTGGGCGCGCTGCGAGTCGAGTTGTTCTGCGACCAGGTCGACGTCGACGCAGTGGCCGTCGTGCTCGGCGAGCCCGTGACCGAGACGTTCGCCATCCCGGAGGGTGAGACGTTCCCGGCCGAGTACAACTTGCCCGTGGCCGTGCCCGTGCTCGCCAACACGTGCGACTACTGGGGGACGCAGGTGACCGCACGGGACGATTCCGGGGGCACCATCACGAACCAGTCGTTTCGTCCGCTGGTCCGACTCTCGGTGGGCGACACCAACTCCGAGGTCCTGGCAGACGGCTTCCTGGACGACTGCCAGGTGGCCGATCTCGACGACTTCGGAAACGTCGCACGCACGGCGACATGTGCCGACACCTTCCTGACGCTCATCGATTTCTCGACCATCTCCACGACGGCGAAGTTCGGTTCGGTCGAGTTGACCTGTGCCGTCGACCTGGAGGGTCCCGATGGCCCGTCGGTGCAGCCGGAGCTCATCCAACTGTGTCGCGACGTGGCGCTGCTGCTGGCTGCGTGATGGCGCGGAGGCCGGCGTCGAAGTCGATGGGTCGACGAGTCATCGGCGTCGAGCGTGAGTTCACCGTCGTGGGACCGTCGGGACCGGTTCCGTTCGCGACCCTGCGTCCCGGGCTGCGCGATGCAGGCTGGGCGCTGGACCCGGGCGATCCATTGGCGCGACGGGCCGGATGGGGCGGGCAGGTGACGGCCGACGGCGACCATGCGGAGGCCGCCACTCCTCCCATCCCACTCGCGCCCGGTTGCACTCACGCAGTGCTCGAGTCGGCCGCACGCGGACGGTCGCACCTGGCGTCGTTGGTGCCATCGTCGCACCACCTCGAGGGCTACTCCACGCACTTGAATGTCGAGTTGGCGGGCAGCCGGCGTGGTCCAGCCGTGGCTGCCCTCATTGCTCGTCGGCTGGCCCTGCCGCTGATGCTGGCACTGGACCGGACGCATTCGCCCGGACTGCTCGTGCGGCCGCGACACCGACGTCTTGAGGTCGGGGGCGAGTTTGCTGCGGGCGTGCAGCTGCGGGCGGCCATGGTGATCGCCATCGCAGTGACCCTGCTGGCCGAGCGGTGCCGTTGGGACGCGGTGCTGCGCCACAGCCTTCCCCGGCCCGTGTGCGAGGTGGTCCCCGCCATCGAGCGGCATGGCTGGTACGTCGACCGTCGCGCGTTCGGTTCCGACCTGTATGCGTGTGGCAGGGACACGCCAGTGGCTGTCGCGGCTCGACCCACACCGTGGCGTGGGCGCTGGCGGACGGGCCCCACCGGAACCCTTCGGGCTGGGGAGGTGCTGCAGGCGACCTGGAGCATGGGTCGCCCCTTCGTGCTGGGGCTGCTGGACGACGACGAGATTGCACTGGGCGACGACCTGGCGGCGGGCGTGGTCCAGTTGCCGTCGCAGTGTCCGACCGACGGCGATGGCGTGGCTGGGCACGCACGACCACGGCACTACGGTCCGCGTCGGCGACAGGGCGTCACGGCCACCATCGAGGCCGCGACCTGGCATGCCGCCGTCGTCCGGCTCGACGGTTCGGACTGGACCCGCTGGCTGACCCTGGCAGGTCGCGACCTCGACGGGTGGTTGGACGAACTGGACGCAGGTCGCCATGATCGTTGGCTCGCGGCGCCGCGACCGGCCGGGTGGGGCAGGCGCGCCTGAGCCCCGGTGCCACGATCGTTGATCCTGCCGGGTGGTGCTGGGTGGCAGCGGGAGTGCTGATCCATCAATGGTGGACGGTGGTCCACTGCGCATCGACATGCTGCGCGAGCGCATGCTGGCCTGGGCGCTGATGCAAACAGGTGGGCCGAATGCCTGCCGCGGGACCTCGTCGTTGCTTTACTCGTCCTGCCGAGTGTTCGTCATCGGGGGATGGACGCACTCGAGCGGGAACCTCATTTCCTGGACTGCGCTCGTGTGGCAGTCATGTCGTGGCGGAGGAGACTGACACATGCAGGTACCGGAGAAATTTGACTACGAACGCGTGTCGACGGTGCAGGAGGCCGTTGCACGTCTGGCCCATCACGGCGAGGAGGCGCGACTGATCGCCGGGGGGCACAGCCTCCTGCCGATGATGAAGTTGCGCCTGGCATTGCCCGAGGTGTTGATCGACATCAACGACGTGCCCGGCCTGGACGTCGTGCGCATCGATGGCGACGAGATCTCGATCGGGTCGATGGTGCGCCACGCCGCCATCCTCGACGACCCGATCCTGGCCGAGCACTACCCGGTCTTCCGGGATGCCGAACGCAAGATCGCCGACCCGTTGGTGCGCAACCGCGGGACGATCGGTGGCTCGATCTGCCAGGCCGACCCCGCCGAGGACCTGTCCGCGGTCGTGACGGCCCTGCGCGGCAGCGTCGTCATCCAGGGTGGCGATGGCCAACGCAGCGTGTCGATCAGGGACTTCCACACCGGGCCATGGGAGACCGTGGTGGGTGATGCCGAGATGGTGGTCGAGGTGCGCGTGCCGATCCGCACCGCCGTGGGCAGTGCCTACCACAAGGTCGAGCGACGAGTCGGTGACTGGGCAGTGGCTGCCGCCGGCGCCTTCGTGCGCATGGACGGCGACACGATCGCGGAGGCCGGGATCGGCCTGGCAGCGGTCGGTGCCGCGCACATGACGTGTCCCGAGGCCGAGGAGTCGCTGGTGGGAGGCCCGGCCTCCGCGGACGCCTTCAGCGCCGCCGCGGCCATCGTGTCCGAGTCCGTGAACCCGGTCGCCGACCAGCGCGGACCGGTGGACTACAAGCGCCACCTGGCCGGTGAGTTGACCCGGCGCGCACTCGCAACGTCGGCCCAGCGGGCCGCAGCCGGCACGACCGAGGAGGACGCCTGATGGGCACCACGATGAACGTGACCATGAACGTGAACGGGACGGAGGTGACCCGCGACGTCGAACCGCGCACGTTGTTGGTGCACTTCGTGCGCGACCACCTGGGCCTGACCGGCACCCACTGGGCCTGCGACACCACCAACTGCGGCGCCTGCACGCTCTGGGTCGATGAAGAGCCCGTCAAGAGTTGCACGGTCCTGGCAGTCATGGCCGACGGCCACGACGTCCGCACGGTCGAGGACCTCGACACCGGTGGGGAACTCAACCCACTGCAGGAGGGCTTCATGCGTGAACATGGGCTGCAGTGCGGCTTCTGCACCCCCGGGATGCTCATGACCGGCCAGGCACTGCTGGATCGTGATCCCGATCCGGACGAAGCGACGATCCGCGAGGCGATCTCGGGCAACCTGTGTCGCTGCACCGGGTACGAGAACATCGTGCGAGCCGTCCGATGGGCGGCCGAACACGGCAACGGCAGTGGCGAGGACGCGACTGCGACCGGCGACAGCAGCGTTGACGACACGGCCGAGACCGACGGCACGGCCAGCGCCGACGAGGGCGACGGGACACGCGGCGATGCCGCGGAGGTGACGGCATGACGGCGACCGAGACCCCACCCGAGGCCCCCATGAGCGAGGCCGGCAACCCGATCGGGTTCGGCCGGATGCTGCGCAAGGAGGACGCCCGGTTCCTGCGTGGCCAGGGCAACTACGTCGACGACCTGCAGTTGCCCGGGATGCTGCATGGCGCCATCCTGCGCGCCCCGATGGCGCACGCGCGCATCAACTCGATCGACACGTCCGCGGCCGAGGCGATGGACGGCGTCCATGCCGTCATCACCGGCGAGGTCCTCGAGGGGCTGGGCCTGGCATGGATGCCGACGCTGTCCAACGACACGCAGTCCGTGTTGGTCACCGACAAGGTTCGGTTCCAGGGCCAGGAGGTGGCCTTCGTGGTCGCCGACGACCACTACATCGCCATGGATGCGCTCGATCGCATCTTCGTGGACTACGAACCACTGCCGGTGGTGGTCGACGCCAAGCGGGCGCTCGAGGACGACGCACCGGTGATCCGTGACGACATCGAGGGTCGCACCGACAACCGCATCTACGACTGGGAGGCCGGCAACCGCGAGGAGACCGACCGCGTGTTCGACCAGGCCGAGGTCGTGGTCACCCAGGACATGCTCTATCCCCGCGTGCACCCCGCGCCGATGGAGACGTGCGGGTCGGTGGCCGACATGAATCCCGTCACGGGCAAGCTGGTCATGTGGACGACCACCCAGGCGCCCCATGCCCATCGCACGCTGTACGCGTTGGTCGCCGGGCTGCCCGAGCACAAGATCCAGGTCATCTCGCCCGACATCGGGGGTGGCTTCGGCAACAAGGTCGGCATCTACCCGGGCTACGTGTGCTCGATCGTCGGCTCGATCGTGACCGGCAAGCCGGTCAAGTGGATGGAGGATCGGTCGGGCAACCTCATGTCCACCTCCTTCGCCCGCGACTACCACATGACCGGCTCGATCGCGGCCACCGCCGATGGCGACATCCAGGGGCTGCGAGTCGACGTGCTCGCCGACCACGGTGCCTTCAACGGGGTCGCGCAGCCGACCAAGTACCCGGCCGGGTTCTTCCACATCTTCACCGGGTCCTACGACTTTCGTGCCGCCCACTGCAACGTGCGAGCCGTGTACACCAACAAGGCACCCGGCGGCGTCGCCTACGCCTGTTCGTTCCGCATCACCGAGGCCGTCTACCTGGTCGAGCGCATGATCGACGTGCTGGCCGACGAACTGGACATGGACCCGGCCGAACTGCGGATGAAGAACCTCCTGCAGCCCGAGCAGTTCCCCTACACCACCCCGACGGGCTGGGAGTACGACTCGGGCGACTATCCCCGCGCCCTGCAGAAGGCCCTGGAGATGGCGGGCTACGACGACCTGCGCGCCGAGCAGGCCCAGATGCAGGCTGCCCATGATCGCGGCGAGTCCACGAAGGTGATGGGCATCGGCCTGTCGTTCTTCACCGAGGGTGTCGGGGCCGGCCCCCGCAAGCACATGGACATTCTCGGACTGGGCATGGCCGACGGGTGCGAACTGCGCATCCATCCCACCGGCAAGGCCATCCTGCGCATCAGCGTGCAGAGCCAGGGCCAGGGTCACGAGACCACATTCGCCCAGATCGTGTCACAGGAACTGGGCATCCCGCCCGAGGACATCGACGTCGTGCACGGCGACACCGACAACACCCCGTTCGGGCTGGGGACCTACGGATCGCGGTCGACACCGGTGTCCGGGGCCGCGGCGGCCGTGGTGTCGCATCGCATCCGCGACAAGGCGCGGATCATCGCGGCCACGGCGCTGGAGTGTGACCCCGACGACCTCGAGTGGGAACCCGGTCGCTGGTTCGTCAAGGGGTCACCCGAGACCGGCCAGACCATCCAGGAAACCGCCTTCGCCGCCCACGGCAGCCTGGAGTTGCCCGAGGGCGTCGAGGGCCACCTCGATGCCCAGACCGTCTACAACCCGCCCAACCTCACCTATCCCTTCGGCGCCTACATCTGTGTCACCGATGTCGACACCGCCACCGGTGAGGTCAGCGTGCGCCGCTTCATCGCGGTCGACGACTGCGGTCCGCGCATCAACCCGATGATCGTCGAGGGGCAGGTGCACGGTGGCCTGGCCGACGGGGTCGGGATGGCCCTCATGCAGCTGATCGCGTTCGACCCCGAGGGCAACAACCTCGGCTCGTCGTTCATGGACTACCTGCTGCCCACCTCGATGGAGTGCCCCAGCTTCGAACTGGGCGAGACCGTCACCCCGTCGCCCCATCACCCGTTGGGCGTCAAGGGTGTGGGCGAGTCCGCCACGGTCGGGTCACCACCAGCGGTGGTCAACTCGGTGCTGGACGCGATCAACGTGCGCCACGCCGACATGCCGTTGACACCGGCCGCAGTCTGGCGGGCGCTGCAGGGATCTCCGCTGCGCACCGACATGGCCATCGAATAGGCCGGCATCACCCGCCCGTGCCGGATGCCGGCGTGGCCGTCCCGGTGCTGCCGGGGGCGTGGCACGACGGGCGGGCACCGACGCACCCGGCGGTGCACGACAATCGAGGAGGAGTGCCATGGCAGTCGCGACGGTGGCCCATCGTGCCGGCGAGTTGCGTGCCCAGCGCGTGCCGTTCGTCCATGCCCGTGTGGTGTTGGCGCAACGGCCGACCTCGTCCACACCGGGCGACGAGGCGGTCGTGCTGTCGGATGGCACCATCGAGGGATTCGTGGGGGGCACGTGTGCCGAGGCGACCGTGAGGGAGCAGTCCCTGGCGGTGCTGCGGTCGGGCCGGTCGGTCCTGGTCCGCATCACCCCGGATCCTGAACCGGGCCAGGACGGCAAGGTCGTGGTCCACAACCACTGCCTGTCGGGCGGAACCCTGGAGATCTTCCTCGAGCCCGAGTTGCCCGTGCCGTTGGCAGTGGTGGTCGGATCCTCACCCATCGCCCAGGCGCTGTTGGCGGTCGGGGCCGCAGTCGGGTGGGAGGTGGTGGGCTGGGACGACGCTGTGCCCGAAGGTGCATCGGCCGTGATCGTGGCGTCACACGGCCGCGACGAGGAAGCGATCCTGGCGGCCGCCGTGCGTGCCGGGGTCGACTACGTCGGCCTGGTCGCGAGCCCGAAGCGAGGCAGTGCCGTGGTGGCGTCGCTGGGGCTGTCGGACGACGACTGCGCCCGCATCGACACCCCGGCCGGCCTCGACATCGGCGCCCGGACGCCTGCCGAGGTGGCCGTGTCGATCCTGGCCGGGATCATCGCGGCTCGACCCGGTCCACGAGCCGACGACCATGTTCCCGAGGCCGGCACCGTGGCCGATCCGGCCGGGGTCGGCGATGACGCGGACACGTCCGCCGAGAGCCAGGACCCGGGCACGGCGACGGATCCCGTGTGCGGCATGTCGGTGGCGACCGTCGCGGCATCCCTGCACGCCGAGCAGGGCGGGGTCACGGTGTGGTTCTGCGGCCCCGGGTGCCGTGAGGCCTTCGTTGCCGATCCGCTGGCCTTCACGCCTTGACCCCACGGGTCACGCGGCCGGCTCGAGCGTGGTGGGTTCGCCCGTCGTGGCCGGGCCGGCGGCGTCCTGGCGTCGGAACCACGCCACGGTGTCGGTGACGGCGACCTCGTGAGGTGTGACCTCGATGGCCCCGAAGGTCGCCGTGAAGGCGCGGGCGTCGACGACCCACGGGCGCTCGTACTGCACACGGACCGACCGGGACTCCCGGATCATGGCGTCGAAGAGCCCCGCGACCCAGATGGCTGCATGCGGCAGGACACCGGGCCTGCCCGCGCCGGTCGCTCCGCTCACCAGTTCCAGGAGGTGGCGTTGCGTGATCGCCGGCGCCGCCGGCAGGATCCACGCTCGGCCGTCGCCACGGTCGTCCTCGACGAGGGTCGCGAATCCACGCGCGGCATCCGGCAGGTGGTGGAACGTGTGGGGTTGGTCCAGGTTCCACAGTCCGCGGGGGCGCTTGCCCGCAAGGGCCGGCAGAATCCCCATCATGGCCAGCCCGGAGTTGGTGCCGTGCGGCCCGTAGTAGTCGCTGAACCGGCCGATGGTGGCCCGGATGCGCCCTGCTCGGTGCGCGTCGAGGATCGTCTCGCCCAACTGCCGGCGCAGGATTCCCTTGGGGTCGGTCGCGTGCTCGGGGGACTGCTCGGTCAGGGGCGCCGTGGCAGGCGCGTACATGTAGAGGTTGTCGACGAACACCAGGCGGGCACCTGCAGCCTCCACACCTGCGATGACGTTGTCGATGATCGCCGGGAAGTCGGACACCCACTGGGGGTAGGCCGGTTGGCTTGCCATGACGACCACGTCGGCGCCGGCGCACACCGCCACGGTGGCAGCGCGGTCGGCGTGGTCGAAGGCCGTCGACTCGACCCCGTCCAGGACCGGACCACCACTGTGGGAGGCGGGGGCGACGGCGTGGCCGCGGCGAGCGAGTTCGTGGGTGATGGCGCGGCCGATGCCGCCGGTTGCACCGAGGACGGTGACCTTCATCGCGGTTCCTTTCGTGAACACTGTTCGCACAATACATGAACAGTGTTCACATAGAGAATTGTGCCAGTGTTGTGAGCGGTGGCCGCGCGCGGGTGGCGCTGCAGGAGGACCGATCGCACACCAACGGGTCCACCCATGCACCATGGTCGGCATGGTCGGCAAGGTCGGCAAGGTCGGCCGGAGCGGCGGGATCGCGCCGGGTGGCCCACCACATGGAGGAGCAGCGCAGATGGCAGGACGACGTGAGCAGTTGCGGGCCGAGTTGTTGGTGGCGGTGCGCGAGGCCGCCCGGGCCAATCTCCGCGAGCAGGGGCCGGCGGGTCTGTCACTGCGTGCGATCGCCCGGGACGTCGGCATCAGCCCGGCCGGGCTGTATCGCTACTACGACGGACGTGATGCGCTGCTGACGATGTTGATCACCGCCGGGTACCACGACCTGGCCGATCACCTGTTCCTTGCCCAGGGGCAGGACGACTTGGTGTCGGACTCCGCACGTGCGCACGACGTGCCCCATGCCGTGGCCGGCTCGGCCGACGTGGGCGACCGAGTCCGCGCCACCTGGCGCACCTACCGCGACTGGGCGTGTGCCCATCCCAACGAGTTCCACCTCCTGTTCGGCGAACCGATCGAGGGATACGCCGCGCCGGTGGACGGCGAGACGTCGGCCGCCAACGCCCGCATGGCCCAGGCACTGGTGATGCCGATGCTCGAGGCGCAGGCAGCGGGTCGTCTGCCCGTGCCCGAGGGGCACGGCCCGGCCCCCGCAGCCACGCGCCTGGCCCAGGAGATGGCCGCGATCGCGCCGGTTGCCATCACACCGGCGTTCGCCGCCCTGACCGTGTCGTGGTGGTCGGTGTTGCACGGCGCGGTGGCGCTGGAACTCAACGGTCAGTTCCACTGGTTGGGGGCGCAGGGCGGTGCCGAGTTCTTCGACAACACCATGGAGATGACGGTCGCAGCACTCGACGGCTGAACCGAGCGCCCGGCGGACGACCTCGTGCATGCGGGGACGTGCGACAGCTCGTGATGGACGGCCCCGTCCGGCCGGGTGACTCGACAGGGGTCAGTTGATGACGACGTCGTGGGGCAGGTCATTGCGCACCGGAGGGTTGGCCCCGGCCCGTCCCACGGTGATCGCGGCTGCGGTGGCCGCCAGGGTTCCGACCGCCTGCAGCGTGTCGGGATCGACGTCGTGGAGGTCGTCGCGGGTGCGGACCCCGGCATCGAGGAAGCCGGTCAGCAGCCCCGCCATGAAGGTGTCGCCGGCACCGACGGTGTCCACGATGGTGACCGCCACCGGGTCGATCGCGATCGTTGCGGCAGCCGATGCGATGACGGCGCCAGCCGCCCCCCGCGTGACTGCCACCACGCCGGCGCCGGCTGCAAGGAAGTGGGCGATGGCCGCGTCCGTGCTGGCTCCCGGGAGCAGGAAGTCGAGGTCCTCGTCGGAACACTTCACCAGGTCGACGGCTCCGATGACGCGCAGCAGGCGGTCCCGGACGGCCGGGTCGTCGCCGTGCACCATGATGCGAACATTGGGATCACACGACACCAGCCGGTGGGCGCGCTCCCGGGCCACCAGGCCGTCGACGACGTCGAAGGTGTCTGCGAATGCGGCGCTGACGGATCCGACCTGCAGCCAGTTCACGGCACCCAGGTCGGTCGGCAACTCGTCCAACGTCACGGCGCGGTCGGCGGTGTCGTCCCACAGGAATCGGTAGCTCGCGGAGCCGTCGGGCGCCAGGTCGACGAACGCCATGGCCGTGGGCCGGTCGCTGCGCGGCGCGTCGGTGGTCGTGACACCGGCATCGCCGAGGTGGTCGGCGAGCAGTCGGCCCCACCGATCGGTCGACAACCCGCCCAGGAACGTGGCCGCACAGCCCAGCCGTGCCGCGGCCACCGCGATGTTGGCCGGGGACCCGCCGGCGCGTGCCTCGAAGGTGACGCCACCCGTGGGGATCATGTCGATCAGGGCCTCGCCGAAGACGGCGACGCTGCCGGATGGGGCAGCCGGTCCAGTCATGGTGTCGCCCCGTTCCAGGACGGGAGTGGCTGGTCAGCCATCGACACGGACCAGCGCCGTCGTGTCCGTGCCCAGGGTCAACGCACCGTCGTGCAAGGTGGCGTCGGCGCTGCTGGCCGCTGCGATGTGGCCGGCTGTCGTGACCCCCGCGGCCGCCAGGTCGATCGTCGTGGTCGCACCGAGGTTGCAGGCGGTGATGACGTCGCCTCGTCGCAACGCCACGACGTCGGCACCGAGTTCGAGCCACGTGATCTCGTTGGTGGCCAGCATTCCCGTCATGCCCGCCCGCGCACGCAGCAGGGCGCGCATGCGGTGCAGTGGTGACGTCGGATCGGCGCGCTGGACGACCACGGACTGGTCCCGCGTGCGGTTGTCGCCGATCGGGAGCCATGGGCTGCCGGTCGTGAATCCCCAGTTGTCCTGGTCGGGATCCCAGGGCATCGGGGTGCGCGAACCGTCGCGGCCATCGGTTCGGTCGGTGTTGCGGACCGAGACCGGGTCCTCGACGTCGCTGGCGGGAACGACGCCGTTGTCCAGTGCCAGTTCGTCGCCGGCCAGCATCACCGGGGTGCCCGGCAGGGTGGCGATGAGGTGGAAGAAGGCCAGCGCGCGACGCGCGCCGACGTGGCCGCCGCCGAACCGGGTGCCGGCCCGAGGATCGTCGTGCGACGACTGTGGCCAGGCGAAGCGTCCCCGGCCCGCGGCGACGGCGGTGGCAAGGGTGTCGGCGATCTCGTCGCGATCCCAGGTGATGTGCTGCAGCGGGAGGTAGAACGCTCGGTGCAGGCGTTGGTCGGTGGCGTAGGTGGCAACCTCGAACGGGTCGTCGAGGTAGACCTCGCCCAGCAGCAGCGCGTCGTACTCGTCGGCAACGCGGCGCCAACGTTCCCACAGGGCTGGGGTCTCGGGTCGTCCCATGTAGGCAGCGAGCATCCAGTCGCGTGCCTCGTGGTCGTCGAGGTCGTCGGGGGGCGCCGGCCGGTCGGCCCAGGTCGGATCTGCGAGCATGCCCTGGGCCACGTCGACCCGGAAGCCGTCGACCCCACGCTCGAACCAGAACCGCAGGATGTGCTCCATCCGCGTCGCGACGACCGGGTTTCGCCAGTTGAGGTCGGGTTGCTCGGGCAGGAAGCGGTGCATCCAGTACTGGCCCGACGCCTCGTCCAACGTCCACGCCGACCCGCCGAACACCGAGATCCAGTTGTTGGGCGGCCCGCCGTCGGCACCGGGGTCGCGCCACACGTAGATGTCGCGATCCGGCGAGTCCCGACCTGCCAGGGCGGACTGGAACCATGCATGCTGGTCGGAGGTGTGCCCGGGGACCATGTCCATGAGCAGGCGGATCCCGCGATCGTGGAACGCGTCGCGCACCGCCTCGAAGGCCGCCATGCCACCCATGGACTCCTCGATGGCGCGGTAGTCGGCGACGTCGTAGCCGTGGTCGAGTCCGGGGGAGGGGTAGACCGGGTTCAGCCAGACGAAGTCGACACCCAGGTCGGCGATGTGGTCGACGTGTTCGAGCAGTCCCCACAGGTCACCGACGCCGTCGCCGTCGGAGTCCGCGAACGACCGCGGATAGACCTGGTAGCCGACGCTGCCATGCCACCACCTGGTGTCGTCCACCGGCAGGGCCGCAGTCTCGGTGGTCGCCAGCGTGGTGCGACCTGTCGACGAGCCACCGTCGACCATGCCGGAGGCTGCGGCGTCGGCTGCGGGTGTCGCATCCGTGGCGACGGCAGGCGGGGAAACGGGGGCGGACGTGGCCATGGCGTTGCCTCGAGAGACGAAGGAGGTGGGCGGCGGTGTCAGCGCCGGATGCCGATCGGGCAGTGCCGAGGTGGCGCCCACGATAGCCCGAGGCAGGCGTGGGCCCGGCCGCGCCCGTCCCTTGACGACCATCCCCCGGCGTTCGTGCCGATGCCCGCCCCGGTTACCGTGGCGGCGCGGGAGTCCCACCGCACGGTGTCGGGAGACCAGGTGCCAGCAACCATCGACGACGTGGCCCAGTTGGCCGGGGTGTCCACGGCAACGGTCTCGCGCGCCCTGCGTGGCCTTCCCAATGTTGCGCCGGTCACCCGGGAGCGGGTGGCCCGAGCAGCCAGCCTGCTCGACTACATCCCCGACCCGGCCGCATCGGCGCTGGCTGCGGGCCGCACCGATGCGATCGGCGTCGTCGTGCCCACGATCGGTCGGTGGGGCCATGCGCGAATCCTCGAGGTGGTGTCCGACATCGCCACCCGTGCTGGCCTGGACATCCTGCCGGTGATGCTCGCGTCGCCCGCAGCCCGCGACTTCTTCCTCGACGCCCATCCCTTTCGGCGCCGGGTGGACGGCCTCGTGGTGGCCGAGGTGCCGCTGGACGTCGCCGACGTGGCTCGACTGGCCGAGGGCCGACCCGTCGCCACGATCGGCCTCGACCTCGACGATGTCGACACCGTGGTCGCCGACGAGGCCGGAGGCGTCGCTGCCGCCACCACGCACCTGCTCGGGCTGGGCCATGAACGGATCACCTTCATCGGCGACACCGAGTCCACGGCAACGCTGGTGGGGCCCCGACTGCGACGTGAGGGGTTCGAGTCGGCGCTGGTCCGAGCAGGTCACTCGCTGTCGGCCGGGCACGTGGTCGAGACCCAGCCGACCCCGACCGGGGGTGCCGCCGCCATGACGCTGCTGCTGGAGGGTCCACGACCACCAACGGCGGTGATCACGGCCTCTGACGAGATGGCGCTGGGCGCCATGGAGGTGGCGCGCGCCCGCGGGCTGACGATTCCCGGCGACCTGTCGGTGGTGGGACTGGATGATCAACCGATCGCGCAGTACGTCGGGCTGACGACCGTGGCCCGCGACGTCACCCGCATGGCCACCGTTGCGGCCGACTGGTTGGTTGCACGCGTGGCAGCCGATGCCGATGCCGCCGAGTTGGCGCCGATCCCGCCCAGGCATCGGACCGTGGCCACCTCCCTGGTCGTTCGGCGATCGTCGGGTCCTGTGGCCTGAGGCGGCGGGGGGAGGGGGCAACTGCAAGCGCTTGCATGCAAGCCCTTGCATGGGCGCGCGCGGCAGGCCATGATGGGCAGGGATGTCGGTGCGACCGTCGCCCGACCAGCGTCTGTGCGGGAGTCACCATGGCAAGCGTCGAACTCAGGAACGTCAACAAGGTCTATCCGGACGGCTACCACGCCATCCATGACCTCAACCTCACGATCGAGGACGGTGAGTTCGTCATCCTCGTCGGCCCGTCCGGCTGCGGCAAGTCGACTGCACTGCGCATGGTCGCCGGGCTCGAGGAGATCACTGCCGGCGAACTGCTGATCGGCGACGAGGTCGTCAACGACAAGACGCCCAAGGAACGCGACATCGCGATGGTGTTCCAGTCCTACGCGCTGTATCCCCACATGACCGTGGCCGAGAACATGGGCTTCTCGCTCAAGTTGTCCAAGACGCCCAAGAGCGAGATCCAGGAGCGTGTCAACGATGCCGCAGAGATCCTGGACCTGACGGATCACCTCGACCGCAAGCCCAAGGCGCTGTCGGGTGGGCAGCGTCAGCGGGTGGCCATGGGCCGCGCCATCGTGCGCCAGCCCAAGGCCTTCCTGATGGACGAGCCGTTGTCCAACCTCGATGCCAAGTTGCGGGTGCAGATGCGCGCCGAGATCGCCGCGCTCCAGCAACGCCTCGGCGTCACCACCATCTACGTGACCCACGACCAGGTCGAAGCCATGACCATGGGCGACCGCGTGGCGGTGCTGAAGTTTGGGTGGCTCATGCAGGTGGACTCACCGCAGCACCTCTACGAGAACCCCGACAACCTGTTCGTCGCCGGGTTCATCGGCTCGCCTGCCATGAACCTGGGGATCGTCAACGTGAGCGAGGACGGCAACGGCCTGGTGTTGGACATGGGAGATGGTTCGACGCTCAGGGTCGGGGAGGCGTCGATCGAGAAGTACCCGGGTGTCCGAGAGCGCGTGGGCCAGAAGGTGGCCCTGGGCATGCGACCCGAGCACTTCCTGCGCGAAGCCGAGGACGGCAACCGTTGGGACGACCTCGAAGTCGAGCTGGTCGAGATGCTGGGCGCCGAGATGCTGGTCCACCTCAAGACCGCGGTGACGCCGATCATCTCCGATGACATGAAGGCTGCCATCGACGACGACGACGCCTTCGAGGACCTGAAGCGTCGGGCAGCCGAGGGCGGCCAGCAGTTCGTCGCCCGGTTCGAGCCGGGTGCGCCCCCCAAGGTCGGCTCGAAGATCTCCGTCGGGTTCCGCAGCGACAAGTTCTTCTTCTTCGACCCGGACACCGGCAACGCCCTGACGTGACGTCTGCGACGCGCGCTGGGTCCACGCGGTGGCCCCGGTGTGGTGTCCATGCGCACGGCGTCTGACGGAAGCCAGCCGACAATCGGCTGGCTTCCGTCGCATTGCGGCCGATTTTTCGAGCACCGCTGAAATGTGCCAGCGCCACGACTAGCGTTCTTCGCAGACGTGCTACTGGGATCGTTGGCTGCTGTTTGTCGATGGCCGAGGTGGTGCGGCGCGACAGACCACATCACCGAGAGCCTGTCGACGCGCGCGGGTGCTGCCGCTTCCGTGTCGCGCTCTCGTCCGATCACCAGGAGAACAAACAATGCGCATTTCCAGGGCAATTGCACTGGCAGCAGTCAGCGCCATGCTGCTCGCCGGTTGCACGACCACAGTGAACGAGGCCAGTCCGGCCGCCGGGGGAGACGGCGGTGGCGAGGACTCCAGCGACAGCGGTGGTGACACCGGCGGTGGTGAGCCCGCAGGCGACCCCGCCGACAACACCGGCGCGGTGCTGGTCTCGGGTGCCGGGACCGGCATCGAGGCCGCAGCGACGCAGGAGTTGTACGACACCTACGTCAACGACGCACAGGAGGACTTCACCGCGACGTACTCCGGGTCCGACGGGTTCGAGCAGGAGGTCATCCTGCAGATCCAGGGCGGCACGCCCCCTGACGTGGCCGCCTTCCCCCAGCCCGGTGCCGTGGTCGAGCAGGCCGAGCAGGGCAACGCCATCGCCCTGGAGGACCTGGGCTACGACATCGAGGAGCTCAACGCCATCTTCGGCGAGTACCTGATGTCGCTTGGTGAGTTCGAGGGCAAGCACTACGGCATCCCCGACACCATCAACTTCAAGAGCGCCGTCTGGTACAACGTGCCGGCCTTCGAGGCTGGCGGGTACGAGATCCCCGAGACCTGGGACGAACTGATCGCGCTGAGTGACCAGATGGTGGCCGACGGACAGACGCCATGGTGCCTGGGCACTGGTTCCGACGCTGCCACCGGGTGGCCGGGAACGGACTGGATCGAGGACATCACCCTGCGTTCGGCCGGTGTCGACAACTACGACGCCTGGGTCAACGGCGAACTGCCGTTCTCCTCGGACGAGATCAAGGCCTCGTGGGAACTGTTCGGCGACATCATCTTCACCGAGGGCTACGTCCTGGGTGGGAACGAGAACATCAGCGGGAACGACTTCCGCGACGCGCCCGACCCGATGTTCCAGGACCCGCCGCAGTGCCTGATGCATCGCCAGGCAACATTCATCACCAACTTCTTCCCCGGAGCCGGGACCGACGAGGAGTTGACGCCCCTCGAGGACTACGACTTCTTCCCGTTCCCCGACATCGACGGCAACGCTGGTGCACTGATGGCAGGCGGCATGTTCGCCTTCTTCCGCAACGCGCCTGAGGTCAAGTCCTTCATCGACCTCTACACCGCCAACGAGCCACAGTGTGCGCTGGGGTCGATCGCCGGCATCAACCTGATCTCGGCACGACTGGACGTGGGCGCCGACTGCTACGACAACGAGCTGATCGCCCAGGCGGCCGGGACGTTGAACGAGGCGCTCAACTCCGGCCAGGCTCGCTTCGACGGATCCGACCTGATGCCTCCGGAGGTCGGTTCGGGTGAGTTCTGGAACTCGATGAACAACTACACCGACAATGGCCCGGACAACCTCGACGATGTGCTCGCCAGCATCGACGCGGCGTTCGGCAACTGAACGCTTCGTGACCCGGGTGGCTGACCAGCCACCCGGGTCACGGCGTGTCCGTTCCACACCCGCCCGGCAGAGGCGGGACGCACTCACGACGGGAGTCACAGATGTCCGAGACGTTGACCGACCCAGACCTCCAGGGGGATGACTCGGAGGTCGTGTACGTCGATGATTCACCGGGGTTCGGCGGCTCACTTGCCGTCGTCTTCTTCGCAGTCCTGGCGACCGTGGCGGTGCCACTGCTGACCTACCTGGCACTGAACACGGTCTTCAACCTGTTGGCGGACAACGATCTCCCGCCATGGGCGATCGGTGTCGTGGCCATCCTGATCGGGACCGTGGGCACGTTCCTGCTCTACACGCTGGTCGACTTCGCGATCAAGTTGTTGCCGGCCAACATCGGTGACCGTGTCCGCCCATACGCATGGGCAGGTCCCGCGATGGTGATCGTGGGCATCTTCCTGCTGTACCCGGCCGTCGACACGGTGCGCATCTCGTTCATGAACGCGACGTCCACGGAGTACGTCGGCTTCGAGAACTACGTGTACGTGTTCACCGACCCTGCCATGCTGCGTTCATTGCGCAACACCCTGGCCTGGGTCTTCATCGTCCCGATCGTGTGTGTCGGCATCGGGCTGGGCTTCGCGGTCCTGGCCGACCGCTTGCAGCGCACCGAGTCGTTCGCCAAGTCGATGATCTTCCTGCCGATGGCGATCTCGTTCATCGGGGCCGGGATCGTGTGGCGCTTCGTCTACAGCTTCCGCATCGAGGGCACCGGCGAGCAGATCGGCATCCTGAATGCGTTCTGGACCAACCTGGGCAATGCGCCGGTGGACTGGTTGCGGCTCAACGGGTGGAACAACATCTTCCTCATGATCGTGATGGTCTGGTTGCAGACGGGTTTTGCGATGGTGATCCTGTCGGCGGCCATCAAGGGTGTGCCGGGTGACATCCTTGAGGCGGCACGCATCGACGGTGCCACCGAGATCCAGGTGTTCTGGCGCGTGGTCGTGCCGTCGATCATGTCCTCGATCGTGGTCGTCTACACGACCATGATGATCGGGGCACTGAAGGTGTTCGACATCGTCTGGGTGATGACCGGCGGACAGGCCGGGACGGAAGTGATCGCGGAACGCATGATCAGACAGATGTTCACGTTCCGAAATTTCGGGAGAGGAGCGGCGGTCGCGACGTTCATGTTCCTGGCCATCGTGCCCATCATGATCCTCAACATCCGTCGGTTCCGTGAGGAAGAGGCCCAGCGATGAGTTCTGTCACTCCTGCCGTCACCGATCCCGAGCCCAAGCCCTCCGAGTCGGAGATGCCGGCCAAGTTCAAGCCGTCGAAGGAAGGCGGCGTCTCCAACCCGGCGACATTGTGGGTCATCCGCATCATCGTCACGGTGATCGTGCTGATCTGGCTGGTCCCCGCGGTCGGCCTGCTGATCACGTCGTTGCGCGACCAGGCGGCCATCACCTCCAGTGGCTGGTGGACGGTGTTCACCAGCATCGGGGACTTCTCCCAGTGGACGCTGGACAACTACAACCAGGTGCTGACCTCACAGGGCTTCGACTCGGCCTTCATCAACACGATGGTGGTCGCAGTTCCCGCCACCATCATGCCCATCACGATCGCCACGTTCGCTGCCTACGCCTTCTCGTGGATGGAGTTTCGTGGCCGCACGGCCATGTTCATCACCATCATCGGACTGATGGCGGTGCCGCTGCAGGTCGCGCTGATCCCGCTGCTCAAGCTCTACGGCGGGGTCGACATCGACGTGACGTTCCTGGCGCCGATCTACGAGTTCTTCCTCAACCTCAATCCCAACGTGGACGTGTCCAACATCCAGTCGATCACGACGGGACTGTCGATCGATCTCAACGGCAAGTTCCTGGGACTGTGGTTGGCCCACACCGGGTTCGGGTTGCCGCTGGCGATCTACCTGCTGCGCAACTACATCGGCTCGCTGCCCAGTGAACTGATCGAGTCCGCCCGCATCGATGGCGCCGATCACTACGCCACGTTCACCCGTCTGATCCTCCCACTGTCGGTCCCGGCACTGGCGTCCTTCGCGATCTTCCAGTTCCTGTGGGTCTTCAACGACTACCTCGTCGCCCTGGTGTTCATGTCCACGAACCCGGGCAACGACGTGCTCACGATCGCCCTGAACAAGCTCAACGGGTCCAACGGAGAATCGTGGTACCTGCTCACCGCAGGCGCCTTCATCTCCATGATCGTCCCGATGATCGTGTTCTTCTCCCTGCAGCGCTTCTTCGTCCGCGGCATGACCGCGGGTGCAGTGAAGGGCTGACCCTGCCCGCCCCCACAACACCGCAACGACGGTGGCTGGCGATTGCGCTGGCCACCGTCGTCGTGACGGTCTCGTTCTGGGCCATGGCCTATGGCTCGACCGTCCTGGAGGCAGGCACCACGCCCAGTGGGGCCGGCGACGCGACGTCGATCGGGCTGGTCGGCATCGGCATGTCCATCGCCCTGGTGCCGATCGCGTTCGTGGTCGCCGGCATGGTCTCGCGCAAGCCGGACTGGTACATCTGGGTGCTTGCGGCCATGGGCCTGGCCATCGCTGTCGGGTTGCCCCTGATGTACTTCCGCAATCCCCTGGCCGCACTGCTGGCGGGCTTCAGTGCCGGGGCCGTGGTCGCCGTCGATCGGCCCGAGGGCACGATCTGGCACGCTCGTGCGATCGCGGCCGCCCTGGTGACCGTGGTGGTCGTGCTGGGGATGCAGGTGCAGCCGCTGTTCTTCGTCCTGGCGGCAATCGGGCCGGCCCTGCCCTTCACGGCAATCGGCCTGGCGGACATCATGGCGCCGCGGTTCGATCCGGCCACGGCCCTGAAGGGCGCTGACCCGCTCTGACGCGACCGGACCGGTTGCCACCGGGTGCCACGTGGCCGGGTCCCGTGCGTCCTCGGTCCCGTCCACGCCCAAGTCTGTCCGCCGCCGTTGCGCGCGCCAGTGGTGCGACCGGTCGCCGTCCGACTCCACCCGACTCGTCGAGTGGGACTAGCCTCACCACGCCAGCGCCCCAGCCAGGGCAGCCCGGGTGATTCGGAGTGGGCATGAAGGCAACCGTGCGGTGGCGTGACACGGTCACGTTCGATGTCGAGTCCGAGACCGGTCACACCCTGACCGTCGATGGCCCGCCGGCCAGTGGGGGCCGCAACCTCGGCCCCCGCCCGATGGAACTCGTGTTGTTGGGCACCGGTGCGTGTGCCTCGTTCGACGTCGTCGACTTCCTGCGCAAGGGTCGCCAGGTCGTCCGCGACTGCGTGTGCGAACTCGAGGCAGACCGCGCCGACGCGGTCCCGGCCCTGTTCACCGCGATCCGGATGCACTTCGTGGTGACCGGGACGGACCTGTCAGAGGCGAAGGTGGCGCGCGCCGTGGCACTGTCGGCCGACAAGTACTGCTCGGCATCGATCATGCTCGCTGCGGGTGGCGTTGAGATCAGCCACACGTGGGAGATCGTGGCGGCCGGCTGACGACGGGTCGTGGAGCTGGTGGTCGCCCCACGATGCAAGAACCCCGATGCCCATGGGTCCCCCCGGATCCATGGGCACCGGGGAAGCGATCAGTCCGTGGGGGGAGCCATCCCCACTGTCGAGGCGACGGTGTCGCTGGTGTGAGCCAGGCGGCACGACGTCGACCGGGACTGTTCGAGCTTGCGTTCGCCACGATGGCACGTTGCCCACCGCATTGCAAGCCAGATCTGGTGTTTCGAGCGCAATTGGGTCCTTGGTCCCATGATGCGGTGTCCTTGGTCCCGGCTGCTGCGGGTCACTTGACCGGTGCGCTCGCCGGACTCGCCCGCAGTGGGCCCAGCTGCCATGTCGTCGTGTGCGCGTCTGTCGGGGCCAGCGTCACCAGGTCGGTGCCTGAATTGAGGGCATCGGGTGGGCAGGTCATGGGCTCGATGGCAATGCCCCGGGCGTCGCCGGTGAAGACCTGGATCCACGGGCACGTGTCCGCCTCCCACGAGATGTGGACGCCGTGGCCGTCCCTGCCGCGCACCTCGGCGCGGACAATGCCACCTGTGGCTGCGTCGCGGGGGATGCCCGTGAAGGCATGGTCGAGGTCCAGTTCCGTGACCGCGCGTGGTCGCCGCAGGTCTCGGGCGGTGCCGGCCACGTCGATCACGGCGAGCGGCAGCAGTCGCGCGTCGACCTCGAGCACCTGGCGTGCGGGCACCAGGACCGTCCAGTCGTCGCGGTCACCCGGGGGAGCCAGGTACGGGTGGATCGTCGTGCCCCACGGTGCCGGGCCTTTGCCGACGTTGGTCGCCGTCAGGGCCAACGTCAGCAACTCCTCGTCCAGGCGGACGTCGAGCACGAGGTCCAGGTGGTGTGGCCATCCCGAACGAGGTGGCAGGTCGACCTGCGCAGTGATGCGGTCCCGAGTCGTGGCCGTGACGTCCCAGTCCAGCCAGGGTGTGAAGCCGTGGAGGGCCGCACCGCGTGCGGGTTCGTTGATCGGGGCGTGATGGGGGATGCCATCGAAGATCCAGGTGCCGTCGGCCACCCGGTTGGGCCATGGTCCGATCACGGCCCCGTGGTAGCCGGGTTCGGGTCCGGGACCCGCTGGCGCAACGACCAGGTCGACGCCGTCGCGTCGGAAGTACTCCAACCTGGCGCCGTGGCGGTTGATCCCGGCCGACAGTCGTCCGGCCGTGATGGTGACCACCTGGGTGTCATCCGTGTCCACTGCGACCCCGCGTCCGTGCCTGATCGGTCCCCCTGCCGTCGCCAATCTAGGCTGGGTGCCAGTCGGCTGAGAGGATGTCTGGGTGCCAGGCCACCAACCCGGCGTGTTGCAGGACCCGTTCCGGGGTGTCGCCGAGGAGACGCTGCGTGGCGGCAGCGGCCTCAAGTGGCACGCCCATCCCGCCAATGTCCTGCCGCTGTGGGTCGCGGAGATGGATGCGCGTCCAGTCCCCGCCGTGGTCGAGGCTGTCACCAACGCCCTCGAGACCGGCAACACGGGCTATCCGGTGGGCACGGACTTCGCGGATGCCATCGCCTCCTTCGCCCGTGACACGTGGGGCTGGGAGGTGGACCCAGTCCGCACCGTCGCGGTGACCGACGTCATGACCGGGATTCGGGAGATCATCGATGTCGTGACCGATCCCGGCGACCCGGTCGTGGTGACCCCGCCGGTGTACGGGCCGTTCATGGATGTCGTCGACCTGGCCGGGCGCATGCGATTCGATGCGCCGCTGGGCGTCGACGGCAGGTTCGACCTCGCCTGCCTCGACCGCACGCTGCAGGCTGCCGCCGCTCGCGCCACCCGTGGCGTCGTCCTGCTGGTGTGCAGTCCGCACAACCCGACTGGCACGGTCCACTCCCGTGGCGAGATCGAGGCGGTGGCCGGGTTGGCGAACCGCCACGGCGCCCGCGTGGTCGTCGACGAGATCCATGCCCCACTGACGCGCCCGGGTGTCGTGTTCACGCCGTGGCTCACGGTGCCGGGCACGGCGGGCGACTTCAGTGTCATCTCGGCGTCCAAGGGCTGGAACCTGGCCGCCCTCAAGGCCGCCCTGGTGATCGGTGGCCCCCGGGCGGCCACCGACATCGAGGCCGTGCCAGAACTGGTCACCCACGGACCCAGCCACATGGGGATGATTGCCCAGACCGCTGCCCTGGACCATGGACGGGAGTGGCTGGAGGGTGCCAGGGTTGCCATCGACGCCAACCTCACCCTCCTCGCCGATCTGCTGGCCACACAGGTGCCGTCGGTGACGATGACCCCCGCCCAGGCCACCTACCTGGCATGGCTCGACTTCTCGGCCACCCGACTCGGCCACGATCCTGCGGCAGCGCTGCTGGAGCGTGGCCGACTGGCCCTCAGCGACGGCCTGTTCTTCGGGGCCGGCGGCGCGGGCCACGCCCGACTCAACGTCGCCACCGCGCCCCATCGGATCGAACAGGCGGTGGCCCGCATTGCCGGCGTCGTTGCCTCCTCCTGACGCTCGCTCGCACCGACCAGAACAGGAACACCATGTCCACGACGCACGACCACTCCGACCATGGACGCCCCCTCGGTGACGATGCCCACGACGGACACGCCGACGGCGACCACGCCCACGACGGGCACGACGGGCCGCCACGCCCACGGCGCACGACGGACCAGCCCACGACGGGCACGGCCCGCACCACGGGGATCCTGCGCGGCACTTCGACGAGCGCGCCGCCGACTGGGACGACCAGGACAAGGTCGACCGCAGCCGCGTCGTCGCCGCTGCGATTCGTGACCAGGTGGCCGTCGACGCCACGACCCGCGTGCTCGAGTACGGCGCCGGCACCGGACTGACGACCCAGCACCTGGCCGAGGGTGGGCCGGTCGGTGCCGTGACCCTGGCCGATCCGTCCACCGGCATGCGCGACGTCATGGCTGCCAAGGTCGCAGATGGTCGCCTGCCCGCCGACGCCGTCATCACCTCGATGGACCTCGCCAGTGACGAGTCGTCCGATCCGGACTGGGACCCCGACGCGCGGTTCGACCTGGTCGTCACCGTGATGGCGCTGCACCACATTCCCGATGCCGCGGAGGTCGTGGCTGCAATGGCCCGGATCCTGGCACCCGGTGGGCATCTCGCCATCGTCGACCTCGATGCCGAGGATGGCTCCTTCCACGTCGACCTCGAGGGCTTCGACGGGCACGACGGCTTCGATCGGGAGGGGCTCACCGCGATGCTCCTCGACGCCGGGTTCACGGCGCCGACATGGCGCCACGTCCACCACGTCGTCAAGCACGATCGCCCGTATCCGATGTTCCTGGCGGTGGCCGCGTTGGCGGCGTGACGGCCGGCACCAGTCGCCATGGCCACGGGGCGTCGAGCTCCGGTGGGTAGCCTCGCCCGTTCACTGACAGAGGGTCGTTGCACCGTGGCACTGCGCATCTTCGCCCGCACCGGGCACCCCGACTTCCTCGACCTGCCGTGGCGCGAGCCACTGGAGGAGTGGGAGCACGATCGGCTGGTCGAGATCCCTGCCGGCCTGCACCGCCACGTCGTGCGATTCGTCCGCTACGGCGAGCGCCTCTACGTGCTCAAGGAACTGCCCCAGCGCTATGCCGAGCGCGAGTACCGATTCCTCAACCACCTCAAGGAGGCGGGGGTGCCGACGGTCGAGGCTGTCGGCGTGGTGACGGGGCGCACGGATGTCGATGGTGAGCCGCTTTCCGCGGTGTTCATGACGCGGCACCTGTCCTACTCGCTGCCCTACCGCCTCCTGTTCTCGCGTCGCTCCGATCCGGAACTCATCACGACCATGATCGATGCACTGGCGAACCTGCTCGTGCGCATCCACCTGGTCGGCTTCTACTGGGGCGACTGCTCATTGTCCAACACCCTGTTTCGTCGCGACGCCGACCAGTTGGCCGCCTACCTCATCGACACCGAAACCGGCGAACTGCATCCGAAACTGACCGTCGGGCAACGCAGCGTACGACCTCGAACTGGCCGTGGAACGAACGTCGGGCGAGTTGCTCGACCTGCAGGCCCAGGGGTTGGTTCCCGACGACCTCGACCCCGTTGACTTCGGGCTCGCCCTGGAAGCCACCTACACCATGCTGTGGTCGACGCTGACTGCGGTCGAGGTGTTCCGGGCCACCGAGCGCTACCGCATCCACGAACGGCTGGAGCGGGTCAACCAGTTGGGCTACGACGTCGGCGAGGTCGAGATCATCGCCGCCGACGATCCCGACAAGCTCGAGTTGCACCTGCACGTCGTCGAACCGGCCCGGCATCGTCGCCTGCTGTTCGAGCGCACTGGCCTGGTGGCCGAGGAGGCCCAGGCTCGTGCCCTGCTCAACGACATCGCGCGCTACGGCGCGTGGGCCGAGGCGCAGGACGGCGTCCACGTGCCCCGGGACCGGATGGACCGACGCTGGTACGACCGTTCCTACATGGGGGTGCTGTCACGGGTTCCTGACGACCTGTGGGGCCGCCGGGACGGACCACAGCTGTTTCTGGAGGTGTTGGAGCACTGGGCCAGGACGTCGGCCGAGCGGGGTCACGACATCTCGTTGCACGATGCCACCGACGACTACGTCGACACCGTGCTGCGCCACGTCGCCGACGAGGTCGTGGTCGACGACGACGATGCGTTCGGGGACCTGTCGATCCTGTCGCCGTTCGACGAGCCTGGCCTGACCGTCAGTCGCGGTGGGCGCGGATGTGGTCGCGGTACCAGCGCGCCGAGTCCTTGGGCAGGCGCAGGTCGGTGCCCGGATCCGTGGCGATCAGTCCGAAGCGCGGGCGATAGCCCTCGCCCCACTCGAAGTTGTCCATCAGGGTCCACACGAAGTAGCCCGACACCGGCATGCCGTCGGCACGGGCAGCGTGGAGCACCTCCAGGTGGGCATCGAGCCAGTCGATCCTGGCCTGGTCGTGGACCAGCGCCGGGTCGTCCAGCGCCTCCTCGGTGGCCATCCCCGACTCGGTGATCATGACGTCCTGCACGCCACGGTGCACCGCCATGTCGATGACTTCACGCAGGCTGTGCGGGTCGATGTTCCAGCCCATGGCCGTCGTCGGCCCGTCGACCGGCACCGGCCATGCGAAGGCCCAGTGACCTTCGGGATGGTCCTTGCCGGTGGGCGCGACGGTCTCGCTGCGGTAGTGGTTGATCCCCAGGAAGTCGGTGGGTTCGGCGATCACCTCCATGTCGCCCTCGCGGATGGCGGGCATGGCCTCGCCGTAGGCATCGACGAGTTCCTCGGGGATAGCCGTGGCCGGTGACGGCGTCGAGGAAGAACGCGTTGGTCTGGAGATCCTCCAGGTGTGCCGCGCGGACATGGTGTTCGTCGTCGGGGTTGGCCGGGCGTTGGGGCACGAGGTCGATGCTGATGCCGATGCGCGCACCACCGCCGACCTCGGCACGCACCGCCCGGGTGGCGAGGCCATGGGCAACCAGCAGGTGGTGGGACGCGGCCACACCCGTTGCCAGGTCGGTGAGCCCGGGGGCGTGGCGACCATGGGCATGCCCGATGAGGCCGGCCACGCGGGGTTCGTTGACGGTGCCCCAGTGCGACACCCGATCACCGAGTCGCGATGCCACCGCGGCGGCGTAGTCGCCGAATGCCACGGCCGTTGCCCGACTCGACCAGCCGCCCCGGGCCTGGAGCGCCGCCGGCAGGTCCCAGTGGTACAGCGTGGCGACCGGTGCGATCCCGGCCGCGAGCAGTTCGTCCACCAGCCGGTCGTAGAAGCCCAGTCCGGCCGCGTTCACACTGCCCGTCCCCCGGGCACGACGCGCGGCCACGACACCGAGAACCGGTAGGCGTCGACCCCCAGCGCGGCGATGAGTTCCACGTCGCTGGCCATGTTGGCATGGTGGAGCACGGCGTCGTCGAGCACCGAGCCGTCGTCGATGGCGTCGGGCTGGGCCTGGAAGTCCTCCCAGATGCTGCGCCCACGGCCGTCCACGTCGACGGCACCCTCGACCTGCAGGGCGGAGCTGGCGACGCCGAAGAGCAGGGGCTGTCGGGCAGGGGAGGAGGTGGGAGCGGACGATGGCGTGGACAACTGACGACCTCTGGCTGGTGTGGTCGCTCAGTCTGCCTGATCTGCGTTCCCGTTGCCGCCGATGACCTCGGTCGATGAGGTCGACGACCAGGTCGGGAGCCTCTTCCTGGGGGGTGTGGCCGGTGTCGACCTCCACCAGTCGTGCGTCCATGCCGGCGGCCGTCTTGCGGTTCCACTTGGGTCGAACCGTGCGGTCGTGGTCCCCGGACACGACGGTTGTCGCGGCGTCGATGGCGCGGGCGGTCGCCCGCAGGTCCGGCGGAGCCTCGACCGTCATGACCTGCCACATGCCGTCTGCCCACCGCGGCAGCCGTGTCTGGACGCGGTAGGCCTGGACGTCGAGGTCGTCGGCGAGTGCCCGGTCGTGCCACCCGCCGGTCACCCGTTGCAGGTCCATGCGTCGGGACAGCCGGTTGACCACGGGTCGCATGGCGCGCCGGATCCACGCTCCGCGCAACAGCGGCCGCAGTGGTGGCGGCATGCCGACGTCGCCCGTGAGTGCCGGTGACAACAGGACGAGGTGACGGATGGCGGGGGCGTCGGCATCCGCCTCCATCGACGCGGCCAACTCGATGGCCAACGTGCCGCCCATGGAGGATCCGACGATCACGACCTCGTCCCAGCCGGCGTCGTCGATCGCGGCCCGCGCTGCCGCCACGCCGAAGGCTCGCGTCCAGGGGTTGGGGGCACCGTCGCGCATGACGGCACGGGCCTGCCTGGGGGTGGGTCGCTGGGTCCAGCCGAAGCCGGGGCGGTCCACCGCGACGGCCGCGATGCCCCGTGCGTCCAGGCGACGCAGCACGCGTCGCCAGGTGGCGACGTTGCCGTAGAAGTGGTGCAGGAGCGCCACGCCGACCTGCCGCGCCTGGTCCGGCATGGCGGCATCCGTGACGTGTGTGGGCGTGGCTCCCGCAGCGTGGTCGAGGCCGTCGACCTGGCCGATGTGGACCTGGATCCCGTGGACGTCGAGGAACCGCGTGGAGATGCCGTCCAGATCGGCAACGGGTGCCGCCGCGGCACCACGGGTGCGAGCCGGTGTCGTCTGGCTGGTGGGGGTTCGTCCAGATGCCACGAGGGCGGTTCCTCGGTCGGGGGCACAACGGTGGCGACGCGGCACGACGTCATGGTCACCGCGAGTGGTTCGGCGGCAGGCCGCAGCGTAATGGTCCCGGGGCGCGATCGATTGCCATCGAGGGTTCCTCGTGGGGTAGCGTCGCCGACATGACCACTCCACGCCGCATCCTCGTCGCCGTTGCCTGGCCCTATGCCAACGGATTGCAGCACCTGGGCCACTTCGCCGGTGCCTACCTCCCACCCGACATCTACGCCCGTTTCCACCGCATCAGCGGCAATGACGTGCTGATGGTCTCGGGCGCGGATGGGCACGGCACCCCGATCACGGTCATGGCCGATGCCCAGGGCATCCCGCCGTCCCAGATCGTCGACGAGATCCACCCCAGGATGCTCGAGCAGTGGGAACGCCTGGGCATCGACTTCGACCTGTTCACGACGACCACCACGGACAATCACCGCGAGGTGACCTGGGAGATCTTCCGCGGGCTGCACCAGGCCGGGTTGATCACGGCCCAGGCCAGTGAGCAGTACTTCGACCCGCAGGTCCAGCGGTTCCTGCCCGATCGCTACGTCGAGGGGACCTGCCCCAACTGTGGCTACGGCGACGCCCGTGGTGACCAGTGCGACAACTGCGGCCGTACCCTCGATCCGACCGACCTGGTCGACCCCCGCTCCACGTTGTCCGACGCGGCGCCGCAACTGCGCACGACGCAGCACTGGTTCTTCGACCTGCCGCAGGTGGGCGAGGAACTGGCAGCGTGGTTGGACGACCGGGAGGGGTGGCGCAACCACGTCATCAACTGGGCCCGTGGGTTCGTCGGCGGGTTGCACGCCCGCGCGATCACACGCGACCTCGACTGGGGCGTGCCGGTGCCGCCGGAGTTCGACACGCTCGGCGACGGCAAGCGCATCTACGTGTGGTTCGACGCCGTGATCGGCTACCTGTCCGCCTCCATCGAATGGGCCGCCGGCACCGACGACCCCGACGCCTGGCGACAGTGGTGGAACGGCGAGGCCGAGACGGTCTACTTCATCGGCAAGGACAACATCCCGTTCCACGCGGTCTTCTGGGTGGCGCAGCTGATGGGCTACAACCGCACCGATCGCGAGTACGGCCAACTCAACCTCCCCACCGACATCCCCGCGAACCAGTACGTCACCTTCAAGGGCGAGAAGGCCTCCAAGTCGCGTGGCATCGGCACGCCGATCCTGGACTACCTCGACACGTTCTCCGCCGACCAGCTGCGCTTCGCCGTGGCACGTCACCTGCCGGAGTTCAACGACGCAGACATCGCCTTCGACGACCTGGTCGCGGTCGCCAACCAGGAGTTGGCCAACGACTGGGGCAACCTGGTCAATCGTGTCATGACCATGACCACCAAGAACTTCGACGGGGCCGTGCCGGAGCCGGGTCCCCTCGACGAGGTCGACGACCAGCTGCTGGCTGCCGTGGATGCTGCCCTGGCGGCGACTGCCGACGCCATCGAGCGCGTCGAGTTGCGGGCTGCCCTGCAGGAGGCCATGGAGGTTGCCCGGGCGACCAACGCCTACCTCAATGCCCGGGCACCGTGGAAGACTGCCAAGGTGGACACCGAGCGAACTGCCACGACGCTGTGGGTCGCGCTCCAGGCGATCGGGACCGGCACGGTGGCCTTCGCCCCCTTCACCCCGTTCTCGTCGCAACGAATCCGTGACTGGATCGGACTCGGCCCGCTCGCAGGAGCGGGATGGACGCGTCCGGTCGTCGCCGCGGGCACCCCGCTCGGTGACGCCGAGGTGCTCTTTCCCCGCATCGAGGTTCCCCCCACGCAGTCCTGACACCGCGCCGCCGCATCGAATTTTGCCTCCGAGGTGCGTCACGCGGCCAGTGGGCGTGGATCCGACGTGATTTGGTCGCTTTGACGCCCGGTGTGGTGGTTCGGGGGGAACTCGGCCAGTGGGCGTGGATCCGACGTGATTTGGTCGGTTCGACGCCCGGTGTGGTTGGTTCGGGGGCGGTTTTCGGGACACGCCTGTGGGTCGGTCCGAATGGTGGTGATCGCCACGTCGGGTTCGGGGAATGATGCCCGCCGACGATGACGTTGGAGGTGTTCAGTGGCCCACATTTTCGCTGCGTTGCACGACACCATTGCCGTCACCACCCATTCGCTGGAATCCTCGATGACCACCCGTTCAACCGAGCGCCGCATGCCGGGGCGCATCGAATTCGTCGCCATGATGTCGCTGCTCATGGGCCTCATCGCCATCGGCATCGACCTGATGCTCCCGGGACTGGGGGACCTCGCCACCGACGTCGGTGCCAGTTCGTCGACCGAGGTCGCCGGCATCGTGACCACCTACTTCCTGGGCATGGCCGTCGGCCAGTTGCTGTGGGGACCGCTGGCGGACCGCTACGGACGCAAGGTGTCCCTCAACGCCGGGTTGGCGGTCATCGCAGTGATGGCGCTGGCCTCGGCCGCCGTGTCGTCCCTGCCGTTGCTGCTCGTCCTGCGCTTCCTGTGGGGGTTCGGGGCTTCGGCGGCACGGTCCACGACGATGACGGTCGTGCGCGACCGATTCCGTGGCGATCGCATGGCGTCGGTGATGTCGCTGATCTTCAGCGTGTTCATCCTGGTGCCGGTGGTCGCACCGAGCCTGGGTGCTGCGGCCCTCGCGTTCACGTCGTGGCGTGGGTTGTTCGTCGGCATCGCGGTGGTCGCGGTCGCCGAGTTGGTGTGGTTGCGTCGACTGCCCGAGACGCTGGATCCCGCCAACGTCAGGTCGCTTGCCCCCTCGCAGGTGCTGGGCTCGATGCGAGTGGTGTTCTCGAATCCCGTCACCGTGGGCTACCTGCTGGCGCTGACGGCTCTGTCCGCGTCGTTCACGGCCTGGATCGCCCTCAGCGAGCCGGTCATCGTCGGCATCTACGGGATGGAGACCGCATTCCCGTACCTGTTCGGCGGGCTGGCGTTCACCATGGCCATCGCATCGCTGGGCAACTCCCGCGTGGTCGAGCGTGTCGGGGCCCGTCGGCTGGTCAAGATCGTGGTGCGCGTCTACGTGGTCGCAACCGCGGCATGGTTGGTGGCCACCGTCATGTTGGGTGGCGTGACCCCGTTGTGGATGCTCGTGCTGGCAATGGCAGCCGTGCTGATGTCGCAGGCATTCCTGCAGTCCAACGCGCAGTCGCTGGCGATGGACCCGATGGGCGAGGTCGCCGGGATCGCGTCGGCCGTCATCGGCGCCGTGTCCCTGGGGGTGGGCACCATCCTCGGCAGCGTCGTGCAGTACTTCTTCGACGACGTCAGCCTGACGCCGATCGTCGCGTCGTTCCTGCTCTCGGGACTGGCAGCCATGGGCTTCGCCGCCTGGGCGGAGTCACGCCGCGTGGTCAGCCAGACCGGTCGCCCCGTGCCGCTGCCCGTACGTGTGACCGCAGGACATCGATGACCGTCGAGGCCACCTGACGTCCGCCGCGCACGGTGGCGGGGCGGACGTCAGGGGTGGGGCTGTACGTGTCGTCGTCAGCCGCCGCTGACCAGGGCAACGCCCAGGCCGGACAGGTTCACGGTGTCGGCGTGCGACACGTCCAGGTCGTTTGTGAACGCCACGAGCGCCGTGGAGGCCACCTCGATGCCGCCCGAGGTGGGCACCTCGGCGAGGCCGCCGTGGGCCGACAGGGCGACCCAGCCCGCGCCGGACAGGCGGACGCCCGCGAAGCCCACGATGCCGGGATGGGTGTCCTGGCGGTCCAGACCGCCACTGTGGGCAACCAGGGCAGCACGGTTGACCGTCAGGCCGGGATCGTGGAGCGTGATCACCGTCACCTCGTTCCCGCCAGCCCCGAGCCACACCGTGCCGGATCCGGCCAGGGCATCACCGTCATCGCGCTCGGACATCGTCACGTCCGACGTGCGCGCGACGACGGCACCGACGGCCGCGACGATCGGGTCGTCGTCGGTCACCTCCATGGCCACGACGCCGCCCGACCAGTCGTTGGCGTCCTCCTCGTCCCGGAAGTCGTCGGCCGTCTCGGCACTGTCCATCGCGGCGGTGGTGGCCGCAGTCGCATCGCCGGTCGCCACCGCGTCGTCGGTGTCGCCCGCGTCGGTTCCCGTGGCTGCTGCCGCGCCGGCTGCTGCGACCGCGCCACCGGCTGCGGCTGCATCGGAGACGCCACCGCTCGTGGCGTCGGACGTGCTGGCGACACCCGTCGCTGGGTCCGCATCCCCGCTCGCGCCGTCATCGCCCCACGTGCTGTCGAAGCCGCCGGCAGTGGCCTGGTCGGGTTCTGCGGGCAGTGCGCCCCAGCCGCCGGCATCCTGCTGGCCCCAGTCCGTCGCAGGCTGCTGGGAGCCCCCCGCCGGTGAGCCAGCCTGGCCCGTGTCCTGGCTGGGGGTGTCCTGGGAGCCCGACCAGGCCGCGGCACTGCCCTGGTCGGCCTGGGCCTGTTGGGTCTGCTGGCCCTGCCCGTCCAACGGATCGGTGGACATGTTGCCGGACTGGTCGGCAACGTGTTCGGTCCATTGCTGGCCGTCCCAGTAGCGCTGGGCCTGCCGGCCGAGCGGGTCGGGGTGCCATCCTGCAGGTGGAAGTTGCGACATGGAGCCAGCCTTGGGTCGTGGTGCAGGTCACGGTAGCCCCGGTGGGGTGCCCAGCGAAACAGGGGTTTCCCCCCAATCCCGGGTCGGGGTGAAGTCCGCCCCGATGGCCCTCGGTGGGTCCTGCTCCGCCCCGTGGTCAGCGATGCCGCAGGTCACGCAGGTCGGTGGCATCGCCGGGCGGGGGATTGGGCCCGGGGATCGGGGTCGGGCTGGTCACGTCGTGCCCGCTGCAGGCCCAGCAGAACCAGGCCATGCGCACCCCCGACGGTGCCCACTGCTCACCACGGCCCGCTTCGCGCAGGGTCGACGTCGGCACGCCCTGCAGGTCGGTCGATCCGCACAGGCTGCATGTCGGTGTCGTGTCCCGATCCCACGTCGAACCACAGCCACCGCACGTGATGGCGATGCCATCGGTGGTGGCATGACCCTCGAGGTCCTCGTCCTCGCCACAGGTGGGGCAGGTCACGATCGGCATGGCGAGACTCCCACCCAGGTGCTCATGCGTCGGCCGGTCGTGGACCCGTCGACCGCGCCACCAGGATCGCCGCCACCGGCTGCGCGAGTGCCAGCACGACCAGCACCCACCCCGTCATGGCCAGCGCGGCCCCGACTGGGCCGGCCCGCGCACCGACAAGGGCCAGGACGACCACCAGTGCGCATCCGAGGTTGAAGACGGCGGCTCGTGGCGTGGCCAGTCGTTCCAGCGCCAGGCGCAGGGGTTCACGTTCGGCGCGGGTGCGGGCAACCAGCATGGGAGCGACGTACTGGAGGCTGGTGGCGACGGCCTGGGCCAGCACGCCGACCAGCATTGCCAACCCGAGTCCGTCCAGCAGTCGCCACGATCCGGTGGCGACCACGCCGACGTCGACCCAGGTGGCGAGGCTGAACCAGGCACACACCGCGATGACCGGCCACCGAGCCGTGCCGGGCTTGGCTGCGTGCACGGCGCGGCCGACGGCTGCGCAGGTGCTGGTCGTGGCACCCGCGAACACGGCCAGGCCGCCGGCCGCCAGGATGCGCGTGATCGTGCCGGCCGTCCCCCCGACGCCACTGGCCAGCAGCAGCAGGGCCGCGACCGTCAGGGCATGGGCGCCACGCCTGACCATCACCGCTGCGCGGTCGTCGGCGCCCGGCCTCGATGCGTGTCCGGGCCATCGTCGGGCCGAAGAACACCAGCGTCGCCAACAACGTGATGCCGGCCCAGCCCAGCACGTTGACGTGCAGGTGGGCAAGTCGGGCGCTGCCGTACCACGATCCGGTCAGGACCCCGGCTCCCAGGAGTCCGCCCAGGATCGCGCCATGGACGAAGGCGCCGTGGGCGCGTTCGTAGGCTCGCACGATCCAGGCGAAGCGGGCGCCGATCGAGCCATGCCGCGAGCGGCGCAGGTGGAGGTGGTTGCCCATCACCGCGACCGTGGCCGCCGTCGAGCCGATCCCGACGACGATGGGCATGGCGCCCACCACGCCCACCATCACGGTGGCTGCGGCGAGGTTGAACGTGACCAGGATCCACGTGTCCGTGCCGTCGTCGTCACTGCGGGTCAGGGTGTCGCCGAAGTGACGGGTGAACGCGATCACGACGTTCGTCAGCACCCCCAGGGTGAACAGGTGCACGGCGAGCCAGCGATCGCCGGGCAGCCACGTGCCCGCAGCCAGCCACACCACGGCGAGCACGGTGAAGGCGCCGGCAGCGACGGCAGCCGGTCCGACGTCGCCGAAGGGTGACGCCGGGCGACGCCCGGGACCCCTGGTGGCGGGTCTGGCCGGTGGGTCGCCGGTCATGCCCGGCCGAAGAACTCGGCCGGCGGGTCCTCGCCAGTGACGCCGTCGACGGCCTCACGCAGCAGGTCGGCATGTCCAACGTGTCGGGCGTACTCCTCGACGACGTCGGCGAGCACCCGACGCATGCTTGGCACCTGGTCCCAGTCCGACGTCCGCACCCGTTGGTCGAGGCCTCCCGTGGCCAGCGCGTCGGCAACGGCCTGCCGCGACCGGGCCACTGCGGCGCCCCACAGGTCATGCAGGTGCGACGGGCTGTCGTCGGCAGCGGAGCGCCAGTCCCAGTCGCGTTCGTCGAACTCTGCCCATGCATCAGGCAGGTCGTTGCCGGCCAGTCGCACGGTGAAGTACAGGTCCTCGACGAAGGCGAGGTGCTTGAGGAGTCCTCCCAGGGTCATCGACGATGCCCCGACCGTGGCCTGCAGTCCGGCAGGGTCCAGTCCGGAAGTCTTCCAGGCAAGCGTGGCGCGCTGCCGCTCCAGCGAGCCCAGCACCGTGGCCACCTCGTCGCCGGCGATCGGGGGTTCCGGGCAGCCGGTGGGTCCGACGCCCAGCGCCGGGGGACCGATCCCCCTCAGGACACCGATGATCGTGTCGGCGAGGTCGTCGGGCCGGGTGAACTGCGGCCAGTGACCCGTGGGCAGGTCGACCATGTCGAGGTGCTCGATGTGGGCGAACTCGCGCACCGGCGCGAGGCCCTCATCGATCCACGAGGTCACCTGCTGGCCGGTGAACTCGGTGCAGATCACCGTCACGGGAATGGCGAGGCGACGGTCGTCGACCAGGCGTTGCGGATCCGTGGTCACGCCGGCCGGCGAGGGGATGGCGGTGTCGGCGAAGCGGGCGCGCAGGGTGTCGTCCATGTCGGCCAGGTCGGCGGCATCGAAGTCGTCCCAGGGCGGCAGCGGCACCTCGCCGTCCACGGGCGTGAAGGAGTCGGCGATCGCATCACCGTCGGCCGTCGGGAAGCCGCCCACCATCACGATGTGGGCGACGCGTTCGGGGCGTGCATCCGCCGCCGCCCACGCGATCGCGCAGCCGGCCGAGTGCCCGACCAGGGCAACGGTCCCGTCGTTGCCGTACGCCCTGCCCGGCTCGATGCCGGGATCGCCATCCGCCGGGGCGACGTCATCGATGGCGGCGATCACCGCGTCGACGTGGTGTGCCAGGCTGATCTGGGAGCGGTCGGCACGTACGGGCGTCCATGCCCGGCAGCGTGAGGGGATGCGTTCGGTGTCCGGCCGCCTGCAGGCGGCCGGACACGGCCTCCCACGACGACGAATCCAGCCACAGCCCGGGGACCAGGATGACGTCCATCAGCCCTCCGGGTCATCGGCACGGTCCGCAGCGGACAGGCCATCGAGAGTAGCCGCTGCGTGCAATCGTGGGCATGTGTCCCACCGAGGCTGGTTCCCCCGGCCACCGCCCCATCGAGTCCGGCAGAAGGCCGTGTGGGAAGGGTGTCGCGCGGTTGCCCGGGACGACTAAGGTGGTCGGAACGGAGGGTTTCCGATGTCTTCGATGTCGCACGCACCAGTCCTGTATCGGCTCGTCAGGACGGTGTTCAAGCCCGTCCTCCAACGGTGGGTCGATCTGCAGGTGGAGGGTCTCGACCACGTTCCCCGGACGCGTCCGGCGATCCTGGCGAGCAATCACCTGTCCTTCATGGACTCGTTGGTCCTGCCCCTGTCCGTGCCTCGCCCGGTCTACTTCCTGGGCAAGGCCGACTACTGGGACTCGTGGCGCACGAGGTGGTTCTTCCAGGGTGTCGGGGTCGTCCCCGTCCGACGCGAGGGTGGCGCAGCGGGGATGGAGAGCCTCGAGACCGGGATCGAGATCCTCCGGTCGGGTGACCTCGTCGGTGTCTATCCGGAGGGCACGCGCAGTCCCGATGGGCGGTTGTACCGGGGCAAGACCGGCCCCGTGCGCATGGCCGTGGCGGCGGGGGTGGACATCATTCCCTGCGGCGTCATCGGTTCCGACCGCGCGCAGCCCACCGGCCAGAAGACGATCTCCCGCGAGACGGTCACGGTGAGGTACGGCCGGCCCGTCAACCTGTCGCGCTACGCCGACCAGGTCGACGACCCGTTCGCCCTGCGGGCTGCCACCGACGAGGTGATGTACGAGATCATGATGCTGTCCGGGCAGGAGTACGTGGACGTCTATGCAGGTCAGGTGAAGTCAGCCGACAAGGCCGTCGCCGACGTCGCGACGACTGCGACGCCCGGTACGGCCGACCTCGGCCGGCCCCGGGATCACCTGGTCGGCCAGGCCGCCGCCGGTGACGGCAGCGCCGCTGATCGAGATGCGTCCTGATGCACCAGTGGTGCCGGGCGGGTGTCAGGCACCACTGGGAATGCCGGTGCGCACGTCGTCGGCACCCATCCGGGCAGCATCGGCAGTCTGGTCGTCATCCATCTGCTGGGACTCTCGTTCGGCCTCGACGCGCTGGGCGTAGTGCTCCACTTCGGCGGCGACGCGGTCATCGTCCCAGCCAAGGATCGGGGCAACGAGTTCGGCGACCTCCTGTGCCACGTCCACCCCTCGGTGGAAGGTCTCGATCGAGATCCGGGTCCGACGTGTCAGCACGTCGTCCAGGTGCAGCGCCCCTTCGTGCGACGCGGCATAGGCGATCTCGACCCGCAGGTACTCGTCAGCGCCGGTGAGCGGGTCACCCAGGTCGGGTCGTTCGGCGACCATCTCCAGGAGTTCGTGCAACAGGCTGCCGTAGCGTCCGAGGAGTCGTTCGATGCGGTTGACGTGCAGCCCGCTGTCCTCGGCCAACCGGTGCCGTGCGTTCCAGGCTGCGTGGTAGCCCTCCGCGCCCGCCAGTCGAGTCGTCTCGGTCGTGGACTCCGCCACGGTGGTCGGGAAGCCCTGGACGGCCAGGTCGATGGCGTCCTTGGCCATGACCCGGTAGGTCGTGTACTTGCCCCCGGCCACCATCACCAGTCCGGCCACCGGGGTGACGACGGCGTGCTCTCGTGACAACTTGCTGGTGGCCTCGGACTCGCCCGCCAGGAGCGGTCGCAACCCCGCGTAGACGCCTTCGACGTCGTCGTGGGTCAGTGGGGAGGTCAGGATCGCGTTGACGTGGTCCAACAGGTAGTCGATGTCGGTGCGGCTGGCGGCGGGATGGGCGCGGTCCAGTTCCCAGTCGGTGTCGGTGGTGCCGATGATCCAGTGACTCTTGCCCCACGGGATGACGAACAGGACACTCTTCTCGGTGCGCGAGATCAGTCCGGTCTCGCCGTGGATGCGATCGCGGGGTACCAGGATGTGCACACCCTTGGAGGCCCGGACGTTGAACTGGCCACGCCCCCCGACCATCTCCTGGATGTCGTCTGTCCACACGCCCGCGGCGTTGACGGTCGCGCGTGCGTGGATCTCGAGTTCCTCGGACGCCTCGAGGTCGACCGCCCGCACACCCACGACGCGGTCACCCTCGCGCAGCAGGCCGGTGACCCGCGTGCTGGTGGCCAGGGCCGCGCCGTACTGCGCGGCCGTCCGCGACAGGAACATCGTGTGGCGGGCGTCGTCGACCTGGCCGTCGTAGTACTTGATGGCCCCGATCAGCGCATCCTTGCGCAGCGACGGGAAACTGGCGCAGGGCTTCGCTGCGACTGAGGTGGCGGTGGGACGGGACGGCCTTGTGTCGACCCGCCATCGTGTCGTAGAGCAGCACGCCACTGCCCAGGTACAGCCGCTCCCATCCCCGGTGCTGCAGGGGCAGGATGAACGGGACCGGATGTGCCAGGTGCGGGCACAACCGGTCCAGGATCAGGGAGCGCTCCTTGAGCGCTTCCTGGACCAGTGAGAAGTTGAGCTGCTCCAGGTAGCGCAGGCCGCCGTGGATCAGCTTGCTGGACCTGCTCGACGTGCCGGACGCGAAGTCCCGCGCCTCGACGAGTGCGACCGACAACCCGCGCGACGTGGCATCCAGCGCTGCCCCGCCACCCGTCACGCCCCCGCCGATCACGAGGACGTCGAACTGTTCGGTGCGCATTCGCTCCAGCGACTGCCTCCGGAAGTCGGGGCTCATGGCGATCGGTGTGGTCGAGACCATTGGTGACAGCCTTTTCGTCTGGTCGTGTGGGTGGGGGCGGAACTCTAGTGTGCGGTGTCGGAGATCGCGCCGGGTGAGGTCAGTCGACATCGACCCAGTTGAGGGTCCGCTCGACCGCCTTGGCCCACTGGGCATGACCGGCCGCACGCTGCTCGTCGTCCCACTCCGGCTCCCAGCGCTTGTCCTCGTTCCAGTTCTCACGCAGTTCGTCGATGTTGGCCCAGAAGCCCGTGGCGAGGCCGGCCGCGTAGGCGGCTCCCAGCGCGGTGGTCTCCGCCACGACGGGCTTGCTCACCGAGACCCCCAGCACGTCGGCCTGGATCTGCATGCACAGGTCGTTGGCGGTGATGCCGCCGTCCACCTTCAGCACGTCGAGGTCGACGCCCGAGTCCTGCGCCATGGCGTCCACCACGTCCTTGGACTGGTAGCAGATCGCCTCGAGGGCGGCGCGGGCCACGTGGTTCTTGTTGTTGAACCGGGACATCCCCACGATCACGCCGCGGGCGTCCGAACGCCAGTAGGGGGCGAACAGACCCGAGAAGGCCGGCACGAACGACAGGCCGCCGTTGTCCTCGACCTTGCGGGCCAGTGTCTCGCTCTCGGCGGCATCGTCGATGATGTCGAGCTGGTCTCGCAGCCACTGGATCGCCGACCCGGTGACCGCGATCGAACCTTCGAGGGCGTAGACGGGATCGTCGTCACCGAACTGGTAGCACACCGTCGTGAGCAGTCCGTTCTCGGAACGGACCAGTTCAGTGCCGGTGTTCAGCAGCATGAAGTTGCCCGTGCCGTAGGTGTTCTTGGCCTGTCCGGGGTCGAAGCACACCTGGCCCACCGTGGCGGCCTGCTGGTCGCCCAGGTCTCCCGTCAACGGCACGACACCGCCGAAGGGCCCGCTCTCCAGGGTCTCGCCATAGCCGTTGGGGTCGGACGACGGGCGGATCTCGGGCAGCATCGACCGCGGGATGTCGAAGAAGGACAGCAACTCGTCGTCCCATGACAGGGTCTCGAGGTCCATCAGCATCGTGCGTGATGCGTTGGTCGGGTCGGTGACGTGCGATCCGCCGTTGATCCCACCGGTGAGGTTCCAGATGGTCCACGTGTCGGTGTTGCCGAAGATCGCGTCGCCGCGTTCGGCGGCCTCGCGCACGCCGTCGACGTTCTCGAGGATCCACTGGATCTTGCCGCCCGAGAAGTAGGTCGCCGGTGGCAGTCCAGCCTTGCGACGGATCACGTCACCCTTGCCCTCGCGCTCCAGTTTCGAGGCAATCCTGTCGGTGCGCGTGTCCTGCCACACGATCGCGTTGAAGTACGGACGACCGGTCTTGCGGTTCCACACCACCGTGGTCTCGCGCTGGTTGGTGATGCCCACCGCTGCCAGGTCCGATGCGTCCAGGTTCGCCCCGGCCAGCGTGCTTCTGATGGCCGTTGACGTGCGTTCCCAGATCTCGACCGGGTTGTGCTCCACCCAGCCAGCCTGGGGCAGGATCTGTTCGTGCTCGAGTTGGTGGCGTGCCACCTCGTTGCCGCCGTGGTCGAAGATCATGAAGCGGGAACTGGTGGTGCCCTGGTCAACTGCGCCGACGAAGTCTGCCATGTCATGTTCCTGTCGTGGTGATTTCGGTTGGCCCCCGAGTCCGGGGTGCCGTGGTGATGTGCAGGGTGCGAGTCGTGGTCTGGGGGTCGGGGTCACGCCGGGGAGTGGGGCCCCCGTGGTGGAGTCATGGCTCGCCGTCGTCGGATTCTTCGTCCGAGTCGACGTAGTGGCCGGGTTCGGGGTGGGGATCCACGGGCGGTTCGCCCTTCTCGTGCGACACCTCGACGTAGGTGCCCTCCTCCCCGGGTTCGTGATGCTTCGGCTCGTCCTCGCCCTCCTCCTGGCTGTCGACGTAGCTGCCCTCCGGCTCGGCGTCCACGTCCTCGGCGTCGTCGAGCAGCCCGTGCTCGGGCGTGCCCTCGTGTCCGGAAGCGTCGGTGGCCGGCGCCATCAGATGTACCACTTGGCAACAAGGCCGCCCAGGACGCCGCCGATGATGGGGCCCACGACCGGCACCCATGAGTACGCCCAGTCGCTGCTGCCCTTGCCGGGGATCGGCAGGACGGCGTGTGCGATGCGTGGCCCGAGGTCACGCGCCGGGTTGATGGCATACCCCGTCGGACCACCGAGGGAGGCACCGATTCCGACCACCAGCAGGGCGACGGGCAGCGGACCCAGGGCAGCCGGGTTCTGCCCGAAGGTCAGGATCACGAACACCAGCACGAAGGTGCCGATGATCTCGGTGACGAGGTTCCAGGAGTAGTTGCGGATGGCCGGGCCGGTCGAGAACACCCCGAGCTTGCTCTCCGGGTCGGGCGTGGCCGCGAAGTGGTCCTTGTAGGCCAGCCAACAGAGCACGGCCCCGATGAACGCCCCGACCATCTCGCCCGCCAGGTAGACCATGGTCGAGCTCGCGGTGACGGCGACCCCCGGCGCATACTCCTCGGCGCCGTTGGCCAACAGGCCGAACGTGACCGCGGGGTTGATGTGGGCGCCCGACTTGAACGCCGCGTAGACCCCGGCGAAGACGGCGAGACCCCACCCCCAGTTCACCAGGAGGAATCCTCCCCCGGCTCCCTTGCTGTCGGCCAGGGCGACGTTGGCGACGACGCCACAGCCCAACAACAGCAACAGTCCGGTGCCAAGCACCTCGGAAATGAATACGTCACCTAGCGGCATCTGCGTTCCTGACGTTCAGTGCATGCCCCTGACAGGGGCCGCGGTCGGCGATCTGGCGTGGCCGCCGGATCGTGGGGGGTGGTACAGCGTTGCCGGGGCGGCGGGACGCCCGGCGATGTGCAGCGACGGGGATCATGGCGCCCCTCCCGCGGCGACCATGTTCTGCAGGCGCTCCACGAGTGCGTGATGTCCAAGGAAGACCGGGATCCGCTGATGGATGCTGTCGGGGACGACGTCGAGCAGACGTCGCGTGCCGTCAGAACCCAGGCCACCCGCCTGTTCGGCCAGGAACGCCAACGGGGCGCCCTCGTAGACCATGCGCAACTTGCCGTCCGGCAGACCCGTTTCGGCGGGGTACCCGTAGATGCCGCCGTGCAGCAGGTTGCGGTGGAAGTCCGCGACCGCCGAGCCGATGTAGCGCTGCGACAACTGCGGCGTGTCGGGTCGTTCCAGCCATGCCACGAAGTCGCCCACGCCTTGTTCCCACAGGGGCGAGGATGCGTGGTTGAAGCTGTAGTAGGCGGGAGTCTCGGGGTGGTGCAGGTCCGACCAGGTGAGCACGAACTCGCCAACCTCGGGGTCCAGCGTGAAGGCGTGCACACCGTCACCGGTGCTCAGCACCATCATCGTGGACGTGCCGTACAGGATGTAGCCGGCCGCGGCAAGATCCCTGCCCGGACGGAGCCAGTCGTGTTCATCGGGCGGCCCGGACGCGTCGCTGACGCGTCGGTACACCCCGAATATGGTCCCGACACTGACGTTGGAGTCGATGTTGGACGAACCGTCCAGCGGGTCATGGACGACCACGTAGCGGCCGTCGCCCGGCACCACCGTCACCTCCGACTGCTCCTCCGACACGATGGCGCACACCCGGCCCCCGCGCCGCAGCAACGCCGTCACGACGTCGTCGGCGTACACGTCGAGAGCCTTCTGCTCCTCGCCCTGGGGATTGATGTGTCCTGATGCTCCCATCAACTCGGTGAGTCCGGCGCGCCGGGTGCGATTGGCGATCAACTTGCCGGCCAGGGCCAGGTCGTAGAGCAGGGCCGTGAGCCCGGATGACGAGATGGACGACTGGCGATCCTCGAGGAACTGCTCGATGGTGACCAGTTCCGCCACCGCCTCGGCGCCGACTGGTGGGGCTGGCGGATCGACATCCATCTCGCTCAAGGCAGTGTCCGGATGGTTGGGGGAGGATTGACCCTTCACGTCGTCACCATAGAGGCAAGGCACACGACAATGTGCGTGATTGCGCGACCTCTTCACGTCGTCACGCAAGGGAAATCTTCTGGGCCCCGGCTGTCGACTCGCCACGAAGGATGGGCACGTGTGCTTGACTGGCCCCATCGGGTGCGTCGGCCATCCTTCACGTCGCCCACAGGCCGATATCGGAGGTTTGGACCATGAAGAAGCTCATCAACGATCCCGACGAGGTGGTCAGTGACGCCCTGCGCGGCATGGACGCCGCCCATGACGACCTGCGCGTCGACCACGATCTCAAGATCATCTATCGGGCCCAGCCCAAGGCTGCCGGCAAGGTCGGGCTGGTGTCGGGTGGCGGGTCCGGCCACGAACCGCTGCACGGTGGCTTCGTCGGCCCCGGCATGCTCGATGCGGCGTGTGCCGGCGAGGTGTTCACGTCGCCGGTGCCCGACCAGATGATGGCCGCGACCGCGGCCGTGGACACCGGCGCCGGGGTCCTCCACATCGTCAAGAACTACACCGGCGACATCATGAACTTCGAGATGGCAGCCGAACTGGCCGGCGACGACGTCCGGGTCGAGACCGTCATCACCAACGACGACGTCGCCGTGACCGACAGCCTCTACACGGCGGGTCGTCGTGGCGTGGGGGTCACCGTCCTGCTCGAGAAGATCGCGGGTGCCGCGGCCGAGGAGGGCCAGGACCTGGACGCGGTGGCGGCGGTGGCCAACAAGGTCAATGACGGCGGCCGCAGCATGGGCCTGGCGCTCACCTCCTGTGTCGTGCCGTCGGCCGGGTCGCCGACCTTCGAGTTGGACGACGACGAGTACGAGTTGGGCATCGGCATCCATGGGGAGCCCGGGCGGCAGCGACTGGAGATGGCGCCGGCGGCCGAGCTCGCCGAGCGACTGGTTGCCCCGATCCTCGAGGACCGGTCCTTCGACAACGTCATCGCGTTCGTCAACGGCATGGGGGGCAGCCCCCTGTTGGAGCTCTACCTGATGTACGGGGAGGTGCGGCGGTTGCTGGACGATGCCGGGATCCGGGTCGCCCGGTCCCTGGTCGGCAACTACATCACGTCACTGGAGATGGCGGGGTGCTCGGTCACCCTGCTCGAGGTGGACGACGACCTGCTGCGACTCTGGGACGCCCCGGTGTCGACCCCCGGCCTGCGATGGGGGGCCTGAACCGTGGCGTCGACCGAGGTCACGCGCACGGACCTGGAGGACTGGATCGCCCGATTCGGGGCGGCGGTGCTGGCGAACCGCGACCACCTGACCGCCCTGGACTCCGCGATCGGTGATGCCGACCACGGTGGCAACATGGCACGTGGGATGAACGCGGTGGCCGATGCGATGGGAACGCTGGACCCGGACGCGGCCATCGGCGCGATGTTCCGGACGGTGGGGATGACGTTGGTCTCGAAGGTCGGCGGCGCCAGCGGCCCCCTGTACGGCACCTTCTTCATCCGCTTCGGCGGCGACGCGGCAGATGCGGCCACCCTCGACGGTGCGTCGCTCGCGGCGGCGTTGGATGCCGGCGTCCAGGGGGTGGTCGCGCGCGGCAAGGCGCAGGCGGGTGACAAGACCATGGTCGACGCCATGCTTCCGGCGATGACCGCGATGCACGCGGCCCTGGACGATGGCGCGACTGTCGGCGAGGCGACTGCTGCCGCGGCGGCTGGCGCGGTCGAGGGCCGCGATGCCACCGTGCCGATGGTGGCGCGAAAGGGCCGCGCGAGCTACCTGGGCGAGCGCAGTGCCGGGCACCTCGATCCGGGCGCTGCCTCGACCTGCCTGCTGTTCGAAGCCCTGGCCGCATCGTTGGGGTCCGACGGATGAGTCCCCGGGTGGGCCTGGTGGTCGTCTCCCACAGCCGACCGCTGGCCGAGGCTGCCGTCGCGCTGGCCATCCAGATGGTTGCCGACGATCCACCGTCCATCGCCGTGGCGGCCGGCACCGAGGACGGCGGCATCGGGACTGACGCCATGGCGGTGCTGTCGGGCATCGAGGAGGTGGCCTCGAGTGCCGGTGTCCTGGTGCTGATGGACCTGGGCAGTGCCGTGTTGAGCGCCGAGATGGCGCTGGAGTTCCTGGGCGAGGTCGACTACCGCGTGGAGCTGACGGGTGCGCCACTGGTCGAGGGCCTCGTCGCGGCCGTGGTGCAGGCGAGCCTGGGCAGCGATCTCGACACCGTGCGCAGCGAGGCCACTGCGGCCATGGACGCCAAGCACGACCAGGTCGGCGACGGCGACGAGGTGGCACCGTCCGACGCCGAACCGACACCTGGCGAGGACCGCACCGACGACCCTGCGGACGCGGTGTCCGACGTGGTGCTCGTGAACGAGCAGGGCCTGCACGCCCGGCCGGCAGCGGCACTGGTCCGAGTGGCAGCCGGCCACGACGCCCGGCTCGAGGTCGTCAACCTGTCGACCGGTGCCGGGCCCGCCGCGGCCTCGAGCCTGAGCGGGGTCGCGCGGCTGGGTGCTCGTCATGGACACCGCCTGCAACTGGCAGCCTGGGGTCCCGACGCGCAGGCAGCCGTGGACGCCGTCGGGGAGCTGGTTCGCGACGGGTTCGGCGAACCCGTGGCGCCGATCCCCGCAGAAGAGGACGAGGCGACCGGTGACGGTGACGGACCCGACGAGGTCCCCACGGCTGCGCGACCACGTCCGGCCTGGGCGACGTCGGCACCGTCCGCCGTCGTGGGCATCTCGCCCGGCCGCGCGATCGGACCGGTGGCCCGCCTGGAGGTGGCCGTGACCGTGGCACCGCCGGCGACCGTGCTGGACGAGTCCGCGCGCGAACCAGCGGTCGCTGCGCTGCTGGCGGCAGCCGAGGAGGTCGCCTCGGCGCTGGAGGCGCAGGCCGGCACGGTCGACGACGACCACACGTCCGCGATCCTCTCCGCCACCGCCATGATGGCCCGGGATCCGGAGTTGCTGGCAGCGGCAACCGACCGCGTACGAGACGACGGGACCCACCCCGCCACGGCAGTGGTCGAGGCCGCCAACGAGGTCGTGGAGGCCTTCGCCGAGGCTGGTGGGTACCTGGCCGAACGACAGGTCGACGTCCAGGATGTCCGCGACCGGATCGTGGCGCGCCTGCTCGACCAGCCCATGCCGGGGGTGCCGACGCGCAGTGACCCGTTCGTGCTCGTCGCCGACGACCTCGCACCAGCCGACACGGCGACCCTGGCCGGGTCGAACTGCGTGGCGCTCGTCGTTCGTGACGGCGGTCCGACGTCACACACCGCCATCATCGCGCGCCGCCTGGGCATCCCGGCGGTGGTCGTCGGTGCAGCGGTCGACGGGCTGACGGACGGGCAGACCGTGCTGGTGGACGGGACGGCAGCCAGGTTGCAGGTGGACCCCCAGCCCGCCGAAAGTGCCGCCACGACTCGCCCCCCGACGCCGGTCCCGGACTTCGACGGGCGGGGCCGCACGTCGGACGGCAGCCCCGTGTCGCTGCTGGCCAACGTGGGGGGCATCGACGACGTTCGCGCCGCACGGTCGGCACGCGCCCAGGGGATCGGCTTGCTGCGCACCGAGTTCCTGTTCCTGGAACGGCGGGCGGAGCCTGACCACGACGAACAGGTGACGGCCTACCGCAACCTGATCGAGCCGTTCTCCGGCGCCACCGTGGTCGTGCGGACGCTGGACGCCGGTTCCGACAAGCCGCTGCCGTTCCTCGACGATGGCCCCGAACCAAATCCGGCGCTGGGGGTTCGTGGGCTGCGCACGGCGTGGCAGCATCCCGGTGTGCTCGACCGCCAACTGGCCGCGGTGGCGGCGGCTGCGTCGACGACCGATGCGCAACTGCGGGTGATGGCACCGATGGTGGCGACACCGGCCGAGGCAGCGATGTTCGCGGCGGCCTGTGCCGCCCATGGCCTGGTCGCCGGGGTGATGGTCGAGACTCCCGCCGCCGCGTTGTCGGCCGAGCAACTCCTGGACCACGTCCAGTTCCTGAGCATCGGGACCAACGACCTCAGCCAGTACACGATGGCCGCCGACCGCATGGCGGGCGCCGTCGCGGGCCTGAACGATCCGTGGCAGCCCGCCGTCCTGGCACTCGTCGAGGCCGTTGCGAAGGCCGGGCGGGCGCGCGGGAAGCCGGTCGGGGTGTGCGGGGAGGCAGCGTCCGATCCGGCGCTGGCCGTGGTGCTGGCCGGCCTGGGGGTGACGAGCCTGTCGATGGTTCCGTCCGCCCTGGCGCCGGTGGCGCTGGCGCTTGCCGCCACCGCCATGGAGCGGTGTCGCGAGTTGGCGCAGCTCGCGGTCACCGCGGGATCGGCCGAGGAAGCCCGTGCGACCGTTCGCGCCGGGCTGCCAGTGCTGGACGACCACGGCCTGTGACCCGAACCGCTGGCCAGCCGCACCGACATTGTCGGCTCACCGCCTCGACGGTTGGCCGTGAGTCTCGGAATCTGCGGATGGGGCTGTCGTGTCGGGTGCCCCCGGCAGGAATCGAACCTGCGCTCACGGTTTAGGAAACCGATGCTCTATCCACTGAGCTACGAGGGCATGTGGTGCGACCCGCAGGGTACGCGCGGACCGCTCATCCGGTTGACTGGCACCCACCCGCCCGATCCACGTCACGAAGGCCTGCGATGCCCTCCCAGATCGCCACGGCTGATCTCACCCTGGCCGCGGTCCCACCTGACCTGGTCGTCGGGGCGTCCGATGTCTGCCCAGCCCCGGACGCCGCAGCGGATGGCGAGTCCGTCGTCCATGGCGTCGATGTCGTCGTGCGGTTCGCCCAGACCTTCAACGGCTACGCCTGGGGCGGCGGGCCACAGGAGTTGGGCACGAAGGTCGCGTCGGTCGAGGCAGCCTGGTCGGCCGGACACCCGTTGCCGGGGTCGCTCGACATGCTGCGCGCGAGTCTCTTCCTGTTCATCCGGGCCCATCGACACGCCGGCGGCCACCCGATGACATCCGACGAGGCAGCCTGGGTGAACGCCCTGCTCGCTGCCATCCGCGAGCGCCTGCGCGGCTGACTGCGCGGCGGTGCGCCGGCCCGCCGGATCCACGCTGACGTGGTGGCGCCCACTGCTGGTTGCGCACTGGGCGTGAAACCGACCGGATACCGCCGGGTCCACGCCCACCATGTTGCGCGTGGCCTACCCCCATCGCACTGGGCGTCAGATCGGCCGGATACTGCCGGGTCCACGCCCAGCACCTTGCCCCAGGCCCACCTCCATCGCACTGGGCGTCAGAGCGACCGGATACCGCCGATTCCACGCCCACTGGCGGGCCGTGCACCGGGTCGCCCCGGGTGTGGAGGTCGTGCTCAGAAGGTCAGGGCGTCGCAGTCGTCACAGGCACCGTGCTCGGGCGGGTCGATCTGGACCGTGGCGTGCCCGATGGCATGGTCGTCGCGCAGCACTCGTTTGGCCGCGTCGAGCACCCGATGTCCTGCCTCCATCTGGTCCGTGGACATGTGGACCGACGCCACGTCCATGCCCGACGTGAGCGTCCACACGTGCAGGTCGTGGACGTCCACGACGCCGTCGATCCGGGCCAGGTCACTGGTGATCGCCTCGACGTCGAGGTGGGGTGGCGCCGACTGCACGAGCACCCGGACGGCCTTGCGCGCCAGGTTGAAGGTGCGGGGGAGCACCCACAGGCCCAGCAGGATCCCGAAGATCGGGTCGATGCGTTCGAACCCGGTGAAGCGGATCACCACCGCGGCCGTGACCGCGGCGACGGATCCCACCGTGTCGGCCAGCACCTCGAGCCTGGCCCCCTCCATGTTCAACGATTCCTCGCTGCCGGCACGCAGGATGCGCAGAACCACCAGGTTCACGATCAGCCCGATGACGGCCACCACGAGCATCAGGCCCGACTCGACCTCGACCGGCTGCGACAGGCGCTGGATGGCAGTCCAGATGATCCAGATCGCGAGGCCCGCCAGCAGCACCGCGTTGGCCAGCGCCGCCAGGATCTCCAGGCGATACAGCCCGTAGGTGCGTTGGCGGTTCGCCGTTCCGGCCAGCGCTGCCTGGATGGCGGCCAGCGACATCGCCAGTCCGAGGACGTCGGTGAGCATGTGGCCGGCGTCCGACAACAACGCCAGGGACCCCGACACCACGCCGCCGACCAACTCGACCACGAAGAAGGTGCCCAGCAGTGCCAGGGCGATCACCAGGGCGCGACGGTGGCGACCGGACGCGTGGCCGGGCGGTGCACCGTGGCTGTGGCCTGTTCCCACGAGCTGCTCCAGTGCGATCAGGTCGACGACAGTGACTTCACCATACCCAGCACGGCATGCACGGAAACCACGGCACGTGGACAGTTGGAACCGCACAGATGCACCAATGCCCGGGCACTGTCGGCCCCGGCCCCGGGGTGGTCAGTTCGTCACGCCCCAGGCGATCAGGCCGGCGAACTTGTCCGCACCGGTCCTGCCGTAGACGTGGATGCCGTCCGGGCCGAACCAACTCGGGTTGGAGCCACTGGAACCGGGCCAGTCCCGCAACGAGGCGTTTGCGTGGCCCGGGACTTCGCTGGCCAGTTTGGCGTTGACGGTGTCCTCCCACCGGCGCGGGACCCGCACGTTCAGGACCCCGGGCCACCGGGGCGACCGGTGGGAACCGTCCGTCCCGACGTGCAGGCGGGAGTCGATGGGAACTGGCACCGGGTGCAGATCGAGGGAGACGCGATGGCCGTCCGGACGTGCGCCCAGCCCGGATGTCAGCCCAGACCGGCGGCGAACTCCACCATCGCCGCGAGGCCGTCCACACCCTGTTCGCCGGCCGTGCGTGCCGCGACGGTGCCGTCCGGCGCGATGACGACGAAGAACGGGTAGCTCGTCACGCCCATGGCTCGCGCCACGTCCTGGTCGGCGGTGTCCAGCAGCACGGGCTCGTCCCAGGACCGCGGGCCCTCGAGCATCCAGTCCGACGGCGGCCAGTTGGGGCTGTCGTCGCGCTGCGCGGTCGGGACGGCGACCACCTCGACACCGTTGGGCAGGTCCGGATCGATCCAGGCATCGAGCAGGCGTGGAAACTCGGCCTGGCAGTGGGGGCACCAGTGGGCGAGGAACACCAGGATCGTGGCGTCGCCGTCGACCGGCGTCGTCACCCATTCACCCGTGAAGTTCTCGCCGGTGATCACGGGTGCAGGCATGCCCACCATCGGGTCGGCAGCGATGTCGCTGGCATCCGGATCCAGGGGGTCGAGTTCGGTGCCCGTCACGTCGACGGTCGGACTGAACTCCTGCACCGAGCCGCCCTCGTACTCGGGGACGACCAACGTGGGACCGCGGTCATCGGGACCCACTGCACGCAGCACGAATCCTGCGACCAGCGCCAGTCCGAGCGCCGTGATGGCCATCCAGAATCGCCGTGGATTCTGCATCTGCCACGTGGGTGGTTCCTCGGAGCCATGCCGCGCTGGGGGCGGCGGTGGCACCGGACTGGCGTCGGCCACGGGCCCGTGAGGTGCGACGGGCCCGGCGTCGGACCTCGCGTCGGGGCCGTCGACAGGCCTCGCGTCGGGCCAGGTGGGCGGTGGCAGCGCGGGAGCCGGTGGCCACGGCGGTGGCGGTGGTGCTGGATCCGTCGGTGGCGGTGGTGGTGCCGAATCCGTCGGTGGTCGTGGCACGGGTTCGCCCGTGATCGGTGGCGGTGGCTGCCCCGCGGGGTCGCCACCGCCGACCGTCGTCGGTCATGTCACCGGTCACTGGTCCTGTGGTGCCACCGTCGACTGCTCACCGGACTCACCGATGCTGCCCGCGTCGGCGGCACCCGCGGCGACATCGATGAGGGACTGCAACTGGTCGCGGCCAAGTTCGCCGGAGGTGCGCGCCAGCACGGTGCCATCAGGTGCCACGACCACGAAGAACGGGTAGCTCGCCAGGCCGTACGCGGCTGCCACCTCGGCTTCCTGGGTGTCGGCAAGGATCGGCTCGTCCCAGTCGTTGTCGGCCAGCAGCCAGTTCGACGGGGGGTAGTTGGCGGCGTCGTCACGAGTCGCGGTCGTGACCGCGGCAACGTTCACGCCGTCGGGCAGATCTGTCTCGATCCATTCCTCCATCATCAGCGGCACCTCGGCCTGGCAGTGGGGGCACCAGTGCGCCAGGAAGGACAGGATCGTGGATTCGCCGTCCACGGGAATGGTGACCTCGTCGCCGAAGAAGTCCTGCCCGGTGACCACTGGCGCCGGCATCCCGACCGCTTCGTCGGTCACGGCCGTGACCGACGCGGTGTTGTAGACCGGCAGGGTCTCGCCCTCGATCGTCACCTCCGGGCTGTACTCCTGGATCGCGCCGGTGTCGGCGGCACTGTTCTTGCTCAACACCAGGAACACGCTGCCGGCAATGATCACGACGACCAGCGCCACGAAGGCCAACGTCGTGCCGTCGACACCCGACTTCTTGTCGGGCGTCCGCGCCTGTGCGGGGCGCCGCGCCTGCCCGGCACGGCCCGTGTTGGCGGGGCGAGTCTCGTTGCTCATTGGAGCGTTCCTTGGTCGTCGGGTGCCGCCAGCAGCAGGGCAGTGATCGAGATGAAGGCGATCAGGGCGAGGTTCGGGATGGTCAGGAGGGCGGCCGGGACCCAGATCCCGGCGCATGAGTCCCCGATGGCGCAACTGTCACCGAGCAGGTTGGGGAACTGCTGCACGATGCTGTGCCAGGTCGAGAATGCCAGACCGGGGACTGCCAGCGCCAGCAGGTACGGGCGGATGGTCAGATCTCGCCGTACGGCTGCCAACGGCAAGAGTACCGCCAGTGGGTACATGAAGATCCGCTGCCACCAACACAGCAGGCAGGGCGTGAAGTGGAACACGTCCGACATCGTCAACGATCCGGCGGCCGTGGCGACGGCGATGGCGGCGGCTGCCCACAGGACCTGTCGACTGTCCAGGAACTGGCGTCCGCGCACCCGTGACACGACCACGAAGCCCGCCACCAGGAGCGCGATCGCGGCGAGCATCGCCATCAGGTCGAGGAACAGCTTGGGGCTCATCGTGGTCCCATGGCTCGCGGGTTGGCGACCACCAGTGTCGGGTCGGGTCGGGCCAGTGTGCCGGCCCCACCTCGCTCGTGCGAATGCGTGGTGGCGCCGGCGGCTGTCCCGACCGCCCGCCGGCGTTGCATCACCGTCGGGTGCCTGGGCCAAACCGCCCCTGGATCCGCACACGCATGTGCGCCGGCCCCTCGTGGGAGCCGGCGCACATGATGGAGGTGGTGCTGGGTCAGCGCAGGACCGAGGTGGCCTTGCGCAGGACACCGGTGGTCAGGCCGAGGCCGAAGTTGACGTATGCCTCGGTGAAGGTGAGGACGGCGCCGACCGGCTTGGGCAGGTCGGCCGGGAGGGTGACCGGGCCGAACGAGCGGCGGTCGAGGTGATCTGCGAAGTTCTTGGCGATCAACTCGGAGCTGTCCGCAGCCTTGGAGGTGAAGCGGGCCAGGCCCGAGATGGCCTCGTCCTTGACGGCGTCGGCCTGCGTGGTGGCGGTGTCGCCGACGGCCGCAACGCGCTTCGTCGCAGCGTTGGCGGTGGTGTTGGCCCGCTTGGCGACGGCGCTGACGGCTTCCTTGGTGTCCTTGGCGGCTGCCTTGTTCGAGGCGGCTGCCTTGTCGGTGGCCTTGGAGGCCGACTTGGTGGCCTTGGTCACGGACTGCTTGGTGCCCGCGGATGCCTTCTTGGCAGCCTTGGTCACCTTGTCGGATGCCGTGTCGGCCTTCTTGGCGACCTTGGCGGACTCCGTCTTGGCAGTCGCGGCAGTCTCCTTGACAGCCTTCGTGGAGGTCGCCGCCGCGGTCTCGGTCTGGATGCGCGTGGCGAGGACCGGGCCGACGCCCTTGACGGCGGTCAGCTCCTCGGTGGAGGCGTCGTTGAGCTTGGCGTAGGTGTCGAACTTGGCGACGAGTTCGCCAGCGATGCGCTCGGAGACGCCATCGATGTCGGTGAGGTGATCGGTCAGGGTCCGCATGGGTTGCTTCCTTGCGTGGCGAGAGATGGGAAAGTCGTGTGGTGGCCGCGTGGCTGCGGCGCGTGATCCCAGTATACGAAACAGTTGCAAGCACCAAAAGCGGTCAACAATGGACCAATGGCCGGGTCCCGTGACGTGCAGGGGGAATATCGGGGTGAAGTGCTCGCAATTGCAAGCAGTCTGCCCGCAAACCCTCGACGGAAGTTGTGACGTCGCTCAGGAGCGCACCAGCCGGGCAATTGCCGCCAGCGCCTCGTCGATGCGGTCGTCGGAGCCCGCTCGCACGTCGTCGACGACGCAGTGGCGCACGTGGTCGTCGAGCAGGACCAGTGCCACCTTCTGCAGGGCCCGATTGGCGGCGCTGACCTGGGTGAGCACGTCGATGCAGTAGACGTCCTCGTCGACCATTCGCTGCAGGCCGCGGACCTGGCCCTCGATGCGACGCAGGCGGGCGAGGACCCGGGCCTTGTCGTCGTGGTAGCCGGGTTGGTCCGGATCATGGTCGTGGTGGTGGGGCTGGACACCTGCCCCGGCGGGGGTCGTGGGGGAGTCTGGCATCTTGGTGGATCCTTCGGGCGACGTGGTCGGCATGGGCAGGGCTGGCGTGGTGGGTGTTGCGAGCAGGTCGTGCGCGTGCCGGGCGCCGGGCGAGGTTGGTCGAGGACCGTCGGCGCCGATTGCAGCATACCCCCATGGGGTATACGATCCTCGGTGGCTGGCACGCACGATCGCCGGCATCCACACGAACCGTGATCACGGCCCGCCCGCAACGCGCTCGACGGCAAGGACTGCCATGCCCTCCACCTCCATCAGTGTCCCCGAAGTCCACTGCCAGCACTGTGTGAACTCCATCGAGCACGCCCTGGCGGGGCAGGCCGGGGTCCAGTCGTCGCGCGTGGACCTGGCGCGTCGTGAGGTCGTGGTGACCTGGGACGACACCGATTGCGGTCTGGACGACCTCGTCGCGGTCATCGAGGACCAGGGCTACGAGGTCGCGACCGCGGCTGCCACCGACGACGGTGCGAGGACGGACGGCGCATCGTGACCCGCGCCACGGAGCCGAGCACGCCCACCGCCACCGCGGACCTTGGTGTCGATGACGCGACGGCGCGGGATGGCTTCCCGATGACCCCGCATCGTCTCGTCGACCTGGACTTCGATGTCGCTGGCATGACCTGTGGGTCGTGCGCGGCCCGGGTCCAGCGCATCCTGGGTCGCCAGGGCGGGGTCGACGTGGCCGAGGTGAACTATGCCACGGGGCGAGCGCACGTCCGCGCCGACGCAGACGTCGACATCGGCCACCTCGCCGATGCCGTCGACCGCATCGGCTATGGCCTGACCGAGCATCGCCCGATGCCCACCCCCGACACCAGCGCCGACGACGAGGTGGCGGCCTGGGCACGGCGGCTGTGGATCGCGGGGCCACTCGGTCTGGCCGTCCTGCTGATCGCCATGACACCGGTTGGTGACGTGCTGGACCCGACGGCGCGGTCCTGGACGGTCGCGGTCCTGGCGACGATCGTGGAGTTCGGTGCCGGTTGGCCGTTCCTGTCCGAGGCGTGGCGTCGAGCACGGCGTGGCACGGTCAACATGGACACGCTGGTGGCATTGGGCACGTTGTCGGCCTGGGGCTACTCGGTGGTCCTGCTGGTGCAGGGCAGTCACGAGCACTACTTCGAGTCGGCTGCCCTGATCATCACGTTCCTGGTGCTGGGACGATGGATGGAGGCACGGGCCAAGCGGCGAGCCGGGTCGGCACTGCGGGCGTTGCTGGAGTTGGCACCCACCCGGGCGACACTGGTCGACGCGGACGGTGAGCACGACGTCGACACGGCCAGCCTGCGGATCGGGGACGTCGTTCGGGTGCGGCCCGGCGCCAGGGTGCCGGTCGACGGCCAAGTCGTTGACGGCACGTCGGCCGTGGACGAGGCGATGCTGACGGGGGAGTCGGCACCGGTCACCAAGCGGGTGGATGACGAGGTTGCCGGTGGCACCATCAACACCACCGGGGTGATCGACGTCCGGGCAACGGCCGTCGGTGCCGACACCTCGCTGGCCCAGGTCGTCGCGATGGTCGAACGGGCCCAGTCCGGCAAGGCCGACCTCCAACGTCTTGCGGACCGGGTCGCAGGCGTCTTCGTGCCGGCCGTCATCGGCATCGCGATCGTGACCTTCCTCGGGTGGGTGCTGGTCACCGGCGACGTGTCTGCCGCCGTCGCGGCCGCCGTCGCAGTGCTGGTCATCGCCTGCCCCTGTGCCCTGGGTCTGGCCACTCCGACTGCCATCATGGTGGGCACGGGTCGCGGGGCGGACCTGGGCGTGCTCATCAAGGACATCGAGACGCTCGAACGCGTGGGCGAGATCACGACGGTCGTGTTCGACAAGACCGGCACCCTGACCCGCGGCGACATGCGTGTCGTCGAGGTCGTGACGGCGCCCGGCGTCGATCGGGCCACGGCCGTGTCGATCGTGGCCGCCGCCGAGTCGGGCTCGGAGCATCCGGTCGGACGAACCCTGGCGGCCATGGCTGACGAGGACGAGCGCCTGGTCGGCCCTGGAGGTCGTGGCGTTCACCGCTCGTCCGGGTCGTGGTGTGGTGGCGACCCTGCGGGGTGGCCCGGCCCAGGTCGACGCCGCGTCGCGGGCACCGCCAACGGTGACACGACCGTGGCCGCCGTCGACCGTGGCCGACACGACCGTGGCCGTGGGCACCTCGGGGCTGATGGCCGACGAGGCACATGACCGTGCCGTCCGCGCTGCAGGACGCGCTGGCCACGGCGGAGGGCGCTGGCCACACCGCCGTGCTGGCCGGGTGGAACGGCCGGGCGCGGGCCATGCTGGCGGTTGCCGACAGTCTCAAGCCGGGCGCTGCCGCCACCGTGGCGGCGTTGCGTGATCGCGGCATGGACGTGGTGTTGTTGACCGGGGACAACGAGGCCACCGCCACCACGATCGCCGGCCAGGTCGGGATCGAACGAGTGTTGGCGGGTGTACGACCCGACGCCAAGCAGGCCGAGGTCGCGAGCCTGCAGGACGGTGGTGAGATCGTCGCCATGGTCGGCGACGGGGTCAATGACGCACCGGCCCTGGTGCAGGCCGACCTGGGCATCGCGATCGGGACCGGCACCGACGTGGCCATCGAGTCGAGCGACCTGACGCTGTTGCGCGGCGACGTCGCCACGGTCGTGACTGCCATCGACCTGTCGATCGCCACGCGCCGCACGATCATGCAGAACCTGGGCTGGGCGTTCGGCTACAACGTGCTCGCGATTCCCGTTGCCGCGCTGGGATTCCTGTCACCGACGATCGCGGGCGCCGCGATGGCGTTCTCCTCGGTGTCCGTGGTGGCTCAACTCCCTGCGGCTGCGGCGCTTCGGCCGATGAGCGACACCCGGACCGACGAGCACGCTGACGCGCCGGACCGGCGCGGCCACGACGGGGAGCAGGTGACGGACGGCCACGATGGCACCGGTGCCGACGACGACGGCCACGGCCCGCGACGGTCACCACGAGCAGGGTCACGACGGCGACCGCGGCACCGATCCCGGTGATGGCGATGCCGCGCACAGTGGTCACGGCGACGACGAGCATGCCGATCACGGTGGCCACGCGGACCACGCCGAGATGTTCCGCGCCAAGTTCTGGCGGTCACTGTGGCTGGCCATCCCGATCATCCTGACATCGCGCATGGTGTGGGGCTGGTTCGGGGTGGACCTGCCCGACACGTTCCTGGTGGATGCGGTCGGTCCCGGTCCTCGGCACGATCCTGTTCCTCGACGGCGGCCGGGTCTTCCTGGTGCCCGGGCTGGCAGGAGATCAAGGACCGTTCGCCGGGGATGATGGCGCTCATCGGGATGGCCATCTCGGTCGCCTTCGCCGCCTCGTGGGCCAGTGAGTTCGGGCTGCTCGACCTCGAGTTCTGGTGGGAGCTCGCCGGCCTGATCGTCATCATGCTGCTGGGGCACTGGCAGGAGATGAAGGCGATCGGGCAGGCCCAGTCCGCGCTCGAGAGCCTGGCCGAACTGTTGCCTGACGAGGCCGAACTGGTCGAGGACGACGACACCAGGACGGTCCCGTCGACCAGTTGCAGCCCGGTGACGTGGTGTTGGTCCGCCCCGGCACGTCGGTGCCCGCCGACGGCACGATCGCATCCGGATCGGCCGAGTTCGACGAGTCGATGCTGACCGGCGAGTCCGCGGCCGTCGCGCACGACGAGGGTGACGAGGTGGTCGCCGGGTCGGTCGTGCTGGGGTCCTCGGTCCGCGTCGAGGTGGCGGCCACGGGCGACGACACTGCGCTGGCAGGCATCCAGCGCATGGTCCGGGACGCCCAGTCGTCACGGTCCCGGACCCAGGTGCTGGCCGACCGGGCCGCCGCGGGCCTGTTCTGGTACGCGTCCGTGGCTGCCGTCATCACCTTCGTGGTGTGGTGGTTGATCGGGGAACCGAACCAGGCAGTCACCCGCACGGTGACCGTGCTGGTCATCGCCTGCCCGCATGCCCTGGGCCTGGCGATCCCGCTGGTGGTGTCGCTGTCCACCTCGATGGCCGCGAAGCGTGGGATCCTGGTGCGCGACCGGCTGGCACTCGAGCGCATGCGCCAGGTCGACGTCGTCATCTTCGACAAGACCGGCACGCTGACCGAGGGCAACCATCGCGTCACCGACGTCGCGGTCGTCGATGGTCGCAGTCGTGCCCAGGCGATCGGGCTGGCGGCTGCAGTCGAGTCGGACTCCGAGCACCCGGTGGCCCGGGCGATCGTGGCGCTGGCGCGGGACGAGGACGTCGACGTGCCCACCGCATCGGACTTCGCGTCGCATGCCGGGCGTGGCGTGTCCGGCACGGTGGACGGCACCGAGGTGGTGGTCGGTGGCCCCGCGATGCTCGCGACACGTGGCCTGGACGACGACACCGGTGACCTGGCCCGTCAGGTGGCGGCGTGGCAGGACCGCGGTGCGGCTGTCCTGCACGTGGTGGTCGACGGGAAGGTCGTGGCGGCGTTCGCGCTGGAGGACGCCATCCGGGACGTGTCGCGCCAGGCCATCGATGGCCTCCACGATGCGGGCGTTCGCGTTGTCATGGCCACCGGCGACGCCCACCAGGTCGCCGACCACGTGGCCCGCGAACTCGGCATCGACGACGTCCACGCCCAGGTGCAGCCCGGCGACAAGCAGGATCTGGTGGCCCGACTCCAGGCCGATGGCGACACCGTGGCCATGGTGGGCGACGGGGTGAACGATGCGCCGGCACTGGCGGCGGCGGACGTGGGCCTGGCGATCGGGGCTGGCACCGACGTCGCGGCGGCCTCGGCACACATCGTGTTGGCGTCGGATGATCCCCGCAACGTGGCGGTCGTGCGTCGACTGTCCGCCGCCAGCTATGCCAAGATGCAGCAGAACCTGGTCTGGGCGGCTGGCTACAACGTCATCGCAGTGCCACTGGCGGCAGGGGTGCTGGCCCCGGTCGGCTTCGTGCTCGCCCCGGCGGTGGGCGCTGCCCTGATGAGCCTGTCCACCATCATCGTGGCGGCCAACGCCCAACTCCTGCGCCGGGCCGACATCGACGCGGGGGACCGGGCATAGGCTGACACGATGCTGCCATCCGCCACGATCCTGCGCTACGCCACCCCCCTGCGGGAAGGTGGCTCGTTGCCCGGGATCGTCGAGGCCGATGACCTGGGCACGTACGTGGCCAAGTTCACCGGTGCCGGCCAGGGCCCGACCGCCCTGGTGGCCGAGGTCGTCGTCGCCAGCCTGGCACGCCGCCTGGACCTGCGGGTGCCTGACCTGGTGACCCTCGACCTCGACGAGGCGATCGGTCGCCTGGAGCCAGACCCCGAGATCCAGCACCTGTTGGTCACCAGTGCCGGCATGAACCTGGGGATGGACTTCCTGCCCGGATCGGTCGGGTTCGAGCCCGCCACGTTCGACGTGGCGACCCGCGAGGCCGGCATGGTCATGTGGCTCGACGCGTTCGTGGCCAACGTCGATCGCACGTGGCGCAACCCCAACCTGCTGATGTGGCACGGCGACCTGTGGGTGATCGATCATGGGGCGGCACTGGTGTGGCAGCATGCCTGGGCCCGGCCCGACGGCCCGGCCGTGCGCGACGGGCGCGTCACCGACGAGGCCATCACGGCCGCGGCCCGGCGCTTCCTCGACCTGTCCGACCATGTCCTGGCCGGGGCGGGTGGGGACCTCGGTGCGGCGCGACGCCAGGCCACGGCCACCCTGACCCGGGACGACCTGGAGGCGGCGCTTGCCGCGGTGCCGGACGAATGGCTCAGTGGAGCCGACACCATGGCGGCGGATGCCGTGCGGGATGCCCACGTCCGGGTGCTGGCGCAGCGACTGGTCGACGATGCCTGGCTCGATCGGCGTGACCATCCACGACCGCACCGGATGCCTCCCACCGGGCGCCTGTCTGCTGGCAGGAAGCAGTTCGAGCGATGAGTGCCGCTGCCGCACCCCGCCGCGAGACCTACCAGTACGCCGTGGTCCGGGTCGTGCCGCGCGTGCACCGCGGTGAATGCCTCAACGTCGGCGTGGTGGTCCACTGCCCGGCCCTGGACTGGATCGGTGCGCGGATCGAGTTGGACCGCGACCGGTTGGCCGCAGTCGACGACGGCGCCGACATGGATGCGATCACCTCTGCGCTGGCAGCGGTGCGGGAGGCCGTCGCACCTCGGGGCGCGCACCCCGACTCGTCGAGTCGCCGCTTCGGCTGGATCACGGCGCCCCGCTCCACCGTGGTGCAGGCGGGCCCCGTCCACACCGGCCTGACCAGCGACCCCGACGCCACGCTGGCGCACCTGTTCGAGGAACTCGTGGCGTGAGTGTGCGTCGAGGCGCCGCGCGAGGAAGCGCCTCGACCTCCCAGGCCCGGGTCAGCCAGACCCGGGGCAGCCAACTGCCATTGACAGGTCAGCCCAGTTGGCCGCGGACCTCTCCGCCGGGGAATGTCGGCGTGTGCACGTTGGCGTAGATGTTCCCGGCCCGGACTGCTGCCACCAGATCGCTGATCTGCATTCCCGCCAGGGCACCCACCAGGTCGTCGGCCGTGATGGTGCCGGTCGCCAGGGTGCCGTTGGTCGGTCCGGGGATCAGTTGCGGGGGCGGTGCGTCGGGGTACAGCCACACCACGATGCCACCGTTCTGGCCGGCCGGCGCAAGGTGCAGGTGTGCCATCAGGACGTCGTCGATGTTGGACACGATCAGGCGATAGTCGATCGAGTCCCCGTCCGCAGCCACCTTCATGACCAGTTGGCCCTGCGCGTTGGAGTCGGCGGCGGGGACCTCCTGGGCGCCCTGCAGGTGCGCTGTCATCGTTGGCGGCGCAGCGCCGGCACTTCCCACGAGTCCGGCAAGTGCGATGACGCTGGCAGCCATCGTCAATCGGAACCTTCGCATTGGTGAGCCTGTCGTCGAGCACCTGCAGGGCGCGAGGCCTTCCGGGATCTCGCGTCGTCGCGGCGCAGCCTGACCGCCGGGACCAGCGGTCACGTCAGTCTCTACGCACGGCAGGCGTGAATGGTTCACTTCCGCCGCCCGCGACGGTCGTGGCGCCCGGGTGCATCCGGACGTGATCGTGGGTCAGCGGGACGGGTACGGATTCAGGAGTTGGTCGACCGGCGCGAAGTCGTCGACCAGCACCTGGGCATCGCCGATGAAGTCCTGCAGTGTCACGCCGTCGACCGTCGAGCCGGTGGTCCACAGGGCCTGCTCGTCGTCACCGCGGTCGGCGTTGCGCGACAGGATCGCGTCGATGGGCAGTGGCGCGTCGGACGCGACCATGATGAAGTTGCCACCGGCCTCGCCACGCAGGCGCTCGGGTGGTGCCACCACCGCGACGTTGTCGAAGACGTCGGCCAGGGTTGCCAGTTCGGCACGCGCGAACCCCAGCGGGGGGTAGTCGATCATGTTGAGGGCGTAGACGCCGCCGGGGGCGAGCGTGTCGTGGATCTGTTGGACGAACTCGCGCGTGGTGAGATGCCACGGGACCGAGACCCCACCGAAGGCATCACCGATGACCACGTCCTGGGATCCGGGCGCCACCTGGTCCAACGACAGCCGGGCATCGCCCGTGACCACCTCGATGTCGTCGCCCGGGACGTAGCCCAGCTCGTCCTGTGCGATCGTCACGAGCAGCGGGTCCAACTCCAACACCGTGGACTGGGTCCCGGGCCGGACGTGCCGCAGGTACATCGGCAGGCTCATGCCGCCGCCACCGATGTGGGTGACCGCCAGCGGCGCATCCGGCGATGCGTCGTCCGAAGGTGTCACGGCTGCCAACACGTCGGACATGGTCTGGGCGTAGGTGAACTCGAGATGGGTCGGGTCGTCGATGTCGGCGTAGGAGTGACGCAGGGTGTCCAGCCACAGGACCCGCCCCGACTCCAGGTCGGGGTCGACCTCGACGCGGGCGCAGAAGTAGGTCGACTCGTACTCGCAGGGGTGGGCAGCGGCGAACGACACGACGCCGCCCAGGACGGCCACGACCACGATCGCGGCCGTCGGGGCATGCACCCGATGGTCGGGGTCCGAACTCCGTGCCAGCCACAGCCACAGCACCACCCCGCCGACGACCAGGCTCGCAGCCAACAGGCGGATGATGGGGCGGGTGGGCCAGGCCGCGACCAGCACGAATCCCGTGACGAAGGTGCCGACCAGGGCACCCACCGTGCCGATGGCGGACAGCATGCCCACGATCCGGCCGGTGTCGTCGAGGTCGGACAGTTGCAGTTTCACCACGATCGGGCTGACGGCGGAGAGCACGGCCGACGGCAGGAGGAACGCCGCCGCCGTCAGGAAGACCACGACGCCGGCCGTGGCACCGCGCATGCTGGCACCGAGGTAGTCGATCACGGGGATCGACAGCAGCGCCAGGATGCCCCCGGCCACCAGGGTGGGGCCGAGCAGCCGGCGAGGGTCGTGACGATCGGCCAGGCGGCCACCCAGCCATGCACCAACGGCGATGCCGGCAAGGATGGTGCCGATGATCCCGGTGAACGACTGGAGTGTGACGCCCACGTAGGGCGCCAGGAGCCGGCCGGCCAGGGTCTCGAGCACCAGGACGGATCCGGACGCGACGAACACGAGGAAGGCAGCGAGGAAGACAGGCATGGCCGTGAGGCTATCCGGCCAGCCGGCTGCCCTATTGTCGCCCCATGCCGGTGCCGAGCACGACACGCCCGGTGCCCGGACCCACGTTCGACCCCAGCAGGGACCACCCGTGACCCCGCCCCCTTCGTCGTCACCCCAGCGGCATGCCTGGTCGTTCTGGGTCGATCGCGGTGGCACCTTCACCGACGTGGTGGGTCGGGGGCCCGACGGCGCCGTGGTCGTGCACAAGGAGTTGTCGGACCTGCCCGATGGCCGCGATGCGGCAGTGGTCGGCATCCGCCGCGTGCTGGGGCTGGGCCGGGACGAGCCGGTGCCCGCGACCCTGGTCGACGAGGTGCGCATGGGCACCACGGTCGCCACCAACGCCCTGCTGGAACGCACCGGCACCCCGACGGTGCTGGTGACGACGGCAGGGTTCCGCGATGCCCTGCGGATCGGCGACCAGCACCGTCCCGACATCTTCGCCCGTCACATCGTGCTGCCCGACGTCCTCCACGATCGCGTCGTCGAGGTGGGTGCACGGGTGGCCGTCGACGGCACCGAACTGGAACCCCTGGACGAGGCCGCCGTGCGACGGGACCTGGGCGCGGCGCTGGATGCCGGGTGCCGTGCCGTCGCCGTGGTGCTGCTGCACGGGTGGGCCCATGCCGCGCATGAGCGTGCAGTGGGAGCCATCGCCACCGACCTGGGATTCGAACAGGTGTCGCTGTCGCACGAGGTCAGCCCGCTGATGCGGCTGGTGCCACGAGGCGACACGACCGTGGTCGACGCATGGTTGTCGCCCGGACTGCGCGAGCACGTTCGTCGGGTGGCCGACCAGTTGCCCGGCATCCCGGTGCGCTTCATGCAGTCCAACGGTGGCCTGGTGGCCGCTGCTCGCCTGCATGGACGGGATGCGATCCTGTCGGGACCTGCAGGTGGCGTGGTCGCCGCCGCCAGGGTGGCCGCGGCCGCTGGCCATGACCGCATCATCGGCTTCGACATGGGTGGGACCTCCACCGACGTGTCACACGTGGCCGACGGCGTGCTCGAGCGCACGCTGGACACCGAGGTGGGCGGCATTCGTGTGCGCGTGCCGATGCTGGCGGTGCACACCGTCGCGGCCGGCGGTGGATCGGTGCTCCACTTCGACGGTCGGCGCTACCGCGTCGGACCGGACTCGGCCGGCGCCGATCCGGGTCCGGCGGCCTATCGAAATGGTGGCCCGCTGACCGTGACGGACGCCAACCTGGTCCTGGGCCGGATCCAGCCAGCGGCGTTTCCGGCCGTGTTCGGCGCCGACCGCGACCAGCCGTTGGATCCAGGCGCGGCACTGGAGGCCTTCACCGCCATGGCGGACAGGATTCGGGCGGCCACCGGGGACGACCGGTCGCCGCAGGAGGTGGCGGCCGGCTTTCGCGCGATCGCCGTGGCCAACATGGCCAACGCCATCCGGACGATCTCGGTGCGCCGGGGCCACGACGTGACCCAGTACGCGCTGGTGACCTTCGGCGGCGCCGGTGGCCAGCACGCCTGCGCCGTCGCCGACCTGCTGGGGATGGACACCGTGTTGGTGCATCCGCTCGCTGGCGTCCTGTCGGCCTACGGGATGGGCCTGGCCGATGTCTCCAGTCTGCGGGATCGGGCGGTCGAACTGGCGCTCGACGACGATGCCCTCGCCGCGATCGAGGAGATCTCCGACGACCTCGAGATCGCCGCCCGCAGCGACCTCGATGCTGACCTGCCCGCCGAGCAGATCGCCAGGTTCGTGCAGGTGCGCCTGCGCCACGCGGGCAGTGACACCTCCCTGACCGTGGACCACGACACCGTGGCGGCGATGCGGTCGGCCTTCGACCGGGCCTACCTGGCCCAGTACTCCTTCCTGCCGGTCGACGCTCCCCTGGTCGTGACGTCCGTGCGGGTGGAGGTGACGGCGGCGACCGGGGCCGACGAGACCGAGGTGGCGGCAGTGGCGGGGTGGGGGGGTGGTGACCCGAGGCCATCGGAGGAGCCCGGCGCCGAGGTCGGGGCCGACGCCCCGGACACCACGGACACCACGACGGGTGCCGTCGTGTTCGATTCAGGGTCACGGCAGGTGCCGATCATGGCGCGCGAGCACCTGCGAGCGGGTGCGATCGTGTCCGGTCCGGCGCTGGTCACCGAGGCCACCGGCACCACCGTGGTCGACCCCGGCTGGCAGGCCCGCGTCACCGACCTCGGCCATCTCGAACTCACGCGGACGACCCCGCGCAGCCCATCGGGGGCCGGTCAGCAGCGTGACGTGACCGTCGCCGATCCGGTGCTGTTGGAGGTCTTCGACAACCAGTTCATGGCGGTGGCCCAGCAGATGGGGGTGTCGCTGCAACGCACGGCCCACTCGGTCAACATCAAGGAGCGACTCGACTTCTCGTGTGCGGTGTTCGACGCGGCTGGCAACCTGATCGCGAATGCGCCCCACATCCCGGTGCACCTGGGCTCGATGGGCGAGTCGATCCGAGCGATCCGGGATGCCACGTCGGCGACGATCCGCCCCGGCGACGTGTACTGCCTCAACAATCCGTATCGCGGCGGCACCCACCTGCCCGACATCACGGTCGCCACGCCGGTGTTCGCACCGGATGGTGCCGACACGTGGTTCTGGGTGGCGTCACGCGGTCACCACGCCGAGATCGGTGGCATCACGCCCGGGTCCATGCCGGCGACGTCGACGCGCATCGACCAGGAGGGCGTGGTGTTCGACACCCACCTGCTGGTGCGCGACGGGCAGTTGCGTCGTGATGCCACCCGCGAGGCGTTGCTGGCGGGTGCCCATCCGTCGCGGGATCCGGAGTCCAACCTCGCCGACCTGGCCGCCCAGGTCGCGGCCAACGAAACCGGCGTCCGGGAGTTGCGCGCCATGGTCGACAACTGGGGACTGGACGTGGTCCACGCCTACATGGACCACGTCCGGACCAATGCTGCCGAGGCCATCCGCGGGGTGATCGACCGACTCGCCTCGACGCCGCGGGACGGTCCGCGCCACGCCATCCACCCCATCGACGGCGGTGCCGTCATCGAGGTGGCGATCGAGTTCGATCGTGTCGCCCGACGTGCCCACATCGACTTCACCGGCACGTCGCCACAGCGTCCGGGCAACGACAACGCGCCGGTGGCGGTCACCATGGCGGCCGTGCTCTACGTGTTCCGGACGCTCGTGGCTGCCGACATCCCCCTCAATGCCGGGTGCCTCGAACCCCTGGACGTGACGGTGCCGCCGGGCTGCATGCTCAACCCGCGGCATCCGGCGGCGGTGGTGGCAGGCAACGTGGAGACGTCCCAGGCGGTCACCGCCGCGTTGTACGAGGCGTTGGGAGTCCAGGCCGAGGGTGCCGGGACGATGAACAACGTGACGTTCGGCAACGAAGAACACCAGTACTACGAGACCGTGGCCAGTGGGTCCGGTGCGGCGGCGGGATTCGACGGCACGGACGTGGTCCAGACCCACATGACCAACTCCCGTCTGACCGACCCCGAGGTGGTGGAGTGGCGCCATCCGGTCCGGGTGTCGTCGTTCAGGATCCGGCGCGGCAGCGGCGGTCGCGGCCTGCGGCACGGGGGCGATGGTGCCGAGCGCCGGTTGCTGTTCCTGGAGCCGATGACGGTCTCGGTCCTGGCGAGCAACCGCGAGGTCGCGCCGCGGGGACTTGCCGGCGGCGGCCCGGGCGCACCGGGTGATCAGTGGATCGAGCATCCGGACGGCACCACGACGGCCGTCGGTGGACGTGACCAGGTCGAGGTGGACGTGGGCGACACGTTCGTCCTGCTCACCCCTGGCGGTGGGGGCTGGGGAAGTGGCGACACGAGCACGGTGGCCGACGGCTGAACCGGTGCCGGTGTGGGAAGCGGGTCAGTCGTCCGTCGCCGGGGACTCTGCGACGCAGAGGACTCCGCGGTTGCCATGCTGGTCGGCGATCACCGTGAGCGACGGCGCGTCGCTGTCGTCGACGACCGTCCCACCCGCCGCGACGACGGCGGCGATCCGCTGTGCGGCCACCTCGCGAGGCACGTAGACCTCGACGTGGAAGCGCTGCCGGGAGGGGTCGGCTTCGTCGGCGTCGCCGAACCACAGGTTCGGCACCCGTCCCAGGGCGTCCCGGATCTCGTCGCTGGGCGACCCGTGGCCCTGGGCCTCGGGACTCCCGGTCAACAGCGCGGCCCACACCGGGGCGATGGTCGCGGAGTCCGCGGTGTCCAGGCCCAGCTCGATCTCGCTGACCGAGGCCGGATCGGCCTCGATCCCGTGGTCGGCAGCGATCTCGGTGATCTGTCGGGCGAGGTCGACGTCCTGTTGGGTCACCCACTGGAGGACGAATTCGTTGCCCTCGTCGTCGCGGTGGACGGCGTCGTCGCTGACCAGCTTGAGGTCGACGTGCCCGGTGTCGATCGAGGCGCGCGGGTGGTGGCCGAGCGCGTCACCCGCCTCGCCGATCGCGACGAGGAACCTTGCACCGGTGTCGAAGTCGTCGACGACGTACCGGGCGTGCAGTCCCTGGGCCAGCTTGCGCCAGTCGCTGAGCCTGGCGTCGGCGATCTCGTCGCCCATCAGCATGTCCATGGTCGAAACCCTCTCCTGGTGGTGCCTGGCAGGGCCGGTCGCAAGCCCAACGACCTAGTGGCCGTTGGTCGACCAGTGCCACGCCTCGGAGCTGAGTCCGTACAGGCCGTACTTGTTGGCGTTGGCCTTCAGCCAGTCGAAGGCGGCGTTGCCGACGCAGGAGCTCGCCCGCCGCGGGAAGCAGATGGTCGAGCCCTTCCAGGTGAAGTCGATGGCGAGTCCGCGTTCGTGCATCGAGGTGCCCGGGATGGCGGTCGGCACGCGGCATGACGACGCGGGTGACGTGTAGACGTCCGGGCACCCGTTGGCAATCCGCAGGGCCGCGGTCGTCGCGGGGGAGCGGTAGCCGCCACCACCCAGGTAGATGCCGTCGGCGCGGGCTGCATTGAGCAGGGCCGCGACCTGGTCAGCGATCGAGCTGCTGACCGTGATGCCACCAACCGTGGTCATGCTGCCGCTCGGGCGCACCGTGACGGTCTCGGTTGCCTTCTTGCTCTCGGCCGCCTTGGCAGCGGCGGCGCGGTCGGCTGCGGCCTGGGCCGCGGCAGCCTCATCCGCGGCTTCCTGGGCGCGTCGGGCAGCCTCGGCAGCGCGGGCGGCCTCGTCGGCTGCACGCTGGCTGGCGGCGGCCTCGGCGGCTCGTTCGGCCTCCCGGGCTGCGTCATCGGCGGCCTGTTCGGATGCAGCCTGCGCTGCCTGTTGCGCCTGTTGCGCCTGACTGGCCTCCTCGGCCTGCTGGGCTGCGGCAGCGGCTGCGGCAGCCTCGGCCTCACGTGCGGCGCGCTCTGCGGCCGCCTGTTCGGCGGCGGCGCGCTCGGCGGCCGCTGCCTCCTCGGCCTCCTGGGCCCGACGGGCGGCTTCCTCGGCGCGCTGGCGGGCGGCTTCCTCGGCCTGGCGCTTGGCGGCGGCGGCCTCCTCGGCTCGCTGTGCCTCCATCTCGAGGTCACTCAGGGCCGTGATCGCGACGGCGCGGTCCAGGCCCAGCTCGTCGAGCAGTTCCAGTTGACGACTGATCTTGGCCTCGGTCTGGTCGACCAGCTCCAGCACGGTGGCGTGCCGGTGTGCCGCCTCGTCGCGGGCAGCCTCGGCCTCCTCCTCCTTCTGGGCACGCGCCTGCTCCATCTGGGCGGCCTCTTCCTCGAGCGCGGCCGTGGCTGCGACGAGCACCTCGGTGTCCTCGAGGATCTTGCTCCGGTCGCGAGCGACCACGTCCACGGCCTGCTGGGCCTTGACCAGGTCCGAGTTGCCATTGCGACTCATGCCGTCCAGCATGATCAGGGTCGAGTCGGTCTGGCTGGGGCCGTACATGTAGGCGTCGCGGGCGAAGCCGGTCAGCAGCGCACGGTTCTCGGCCTCGGCGGCACGGGCCTCTGCGAGCTCACCCTGGACCCGAGCCAGGTCGTCTCGGGCCACGTCGGCGGCCTCGGTCGCCTGCAGGGAGGCCTCCTCGGCCTCACTGAACTGCTCACTGGCGATGGTCAGCTTCTGCTGGAGGATCGCGAGCTCGTCCTCGACGAGGTCGAGCTCGGCCGTGGCGCGGTCGATCTGGTTGGTGATGTCACCGATGGCGTTGCGGGCGGCTGCCAGTTCCTGGTCGCTGGGACCCACGATGCTCACACCGTTGTAGGTGGTCTCGTCATCGCTGGGTGCAGGTTGGAAGTGGACGCCGGACGGCGCCGCCTGCACGGCGGTGGCGACCAGCATCGAGGCCGCGGTGATCGCGGCGGCGCGGCGGAGGGTTCGTGACAAGCGCAATGGTGGCTCCCGGAACTCGCGGTGGGGTGCGGCGGTTTGGCGGTTGCGACCTGCGGTGGTGCAGGTCGTACTGGCAATCCGCCACGATGCGACGGCACTGCGTTCCCCCCCGGACCTGGCCGACCCTACAGACGCCGGTTTCGCGACGTCCCGGCGAGGGACACTGTCCGTCTGGACCGGGTCGCTGGAGCGCGAAAGCCTCGACCAAAGGTGTGGGTTGAGGGTTTTTGGGGCGGCTTCGAGGGAGGGGGTGACCGTCGACCACCTACGATCTCAACCCAGCATCTAGGGTGGGGTCGAAGGCCCTGTTTCCGACCCGAAACCTGTGCAAGAAAAGGTCCAGTGATGACTGTGCGCACAACGAACACTTCTGAGCCATGGGTGACGCATGACAGCCGAGTTGGCCTCTGGGCGAGTGGATCGGGGTCCCGAACGTGGCATTGTGCGTCGCACACGGCGGGTGTCATGGCCTTCCACCGGTCAATTCCCGGCCATGCTCCCACCCCACTGGTGGAGGTCCCTGCACTTGCCGACGAACTTGGCGTCGGTCGCGTCTTCGTCAAGGAGGAGCGCGAGCGTTTCGGGCTCCCGGCCTTCAAGGTCCTGGGGGTGTCGTGGGCCGTCGCGCGCGTCGTGCTGGCCGCCGCGGCACGTGCACCCGGCGACCTGACCGATGAGCAGTCCACGACCCCGGACGCAGCGCCCGTCACCTGGGATCGAGTCACCGCCGCCGCGCGCACGATCGACCTGACGCTGGTCACCGCCACCGACGGCAACCACGGCCGCGCACTGGCCTCGATCGCGCGCCGCCTGGGGCTGGACTGCCGCGTGTTCGTCCCGGCCGTCATGGCCCCGGGCCCGGCGGCGGCCATCGCGGACGAGGATGCCGTCGTCGTGCGCCATGCTGGCACCTATGACGAGGCGGTGGCAGCCGCCGCCGCCGAGGCAGACGGTGATCCCCGCACGGCACTGGTGCAGGACACGGCGTGGCCCGGGTACGAACAGGTGCCGACGTGGATCGTCGAGGGCTACTCGACGCTGTGTGCCGAGGTCGATGACCAGCTGGCCGAACAACTCGACACCACCGGGAGTGTGGCCCACGAGGTCGACCTGACCGTCGTGCCCACCGGCGTCGGATCGCTGGCGCAGGCGGTGGTGACGTGGAATCGCTCGCGACCGCTCCCACCCGGGCGACCGAACGATCCCGGCTCGGGCGCGGACACGTCGGGAGATCATGATGCCGGCACCCGACCCGGGCGCGCGGTGCTGGCGGTTGAGCCCGACAGTGCGGCATGCGTGGTCGCCAGCCTGGGGGCCGGTGCGCGCGTGACCGTGCCGACGGCTGCAACGATCATGGCCGGACTCAACTGTGGCACGCCGTCGAGCCTTGCCTGGCCGGTGCTGGCCCAGGGCCTGGACGGCGCAGTGGCGGTGACCGACGACCAGGCGGTCACCGCGGTCGCCGACCTCACCGATGTCGGGATCGACGCCGGGCCGTCGGGCGCGGCCGCGCTGGCCGGTGCCCGGGTCGCGCTGGTGGGTCCCCGGGCCGCGCCGCGTCGTGACCGGCTGGGCGTGCACCCCGAGGCCATCGTCGTGCTGTTGTCCACCGAGGGACACCAGGGGGTGGCACCATGACCGGGGGTGGCACCATGACCGCCGACGGGACTGATGCCGGACTCCTCGATCTCCTGGTCGCGCTCGTGGACACGCCGTCGGTGAACCCCACGCTCGACGCGACCGGGACGGGGGAGGCGGCCGTGGCTGCACTGGTCACCGAGTGGGCCGAGTCATCCGGACTGCATGTCGAACGTGTGGCAGGTGACGAGTCGCGCCCCAGCATCGTGGTGTCGTCGCGCCCCGACGCCGGCGACGGTCCCACCCTCCTGCTGTGCGGCCACCTCGACACCGTTGGCAACGATCGCCGCCCGATCGCCGCCCGTCGCGAGGGTGATCGGCTCCACGGTCGTGGCACCTACGACATGAAGGGGGGACTGGCCGCAGCACTGGAGACGTGCCGGGTCATGGCCCGGCGCGACGCCGACACCCGTGTCGTGGTGGCTGCGGTGGCAGACGAGGAGCACGCCAGCCGTGGCATGGTGGAGGTGCTCGACCACATCGACGTCGCGGCCATCGACGCCGCCATCGTGACCGAGCCGACCGAACTGGAGGTCGCGATCGCCCACAGGGGCTTCGTGTGGCAACGCGTCGATGTCCAGGGCGTGGCCGCCCATGGCTCCCGGCCGCACCTGGGGCGCGATGCCATCATGGATCTGGGGCCCATCCTGACCGGGCTGGCGACCCTGGACCAGGAACTCGCCGCCCATACCCACCCGCTGCTGGGCCCCGGGTCGCTGCACGCCTCGGTCGTCACCGGCGGCCGCGACTGGTCCACCATCCCCGACGGGGCCGAGCTCGACATCGAGCGTCGCATCCTGCCGGGAGAGTCGATCGCGCGGGTGGAGCGCGACCTGGCCGAGGTGCTGGCCGCTGCCGAGGCCCGACGACCGGGCCTGGTTGCCACGGCCACCACGGTGTTGGTTCGTGCCGCGCTGCACACCGACGCGGACCACCCGTTCGTGACCACCGCGATGGTGGCGGCTGCCGACGTCCTGGCGAGGGCTGCGAACCCTGTCGGCGTCAGCTACTGGGCGGACTCGGCCCTGATCGCGGGTGCCGACATCCCGACCGTGCTGTTCGGACCCGACGGCGACGGCGCCCACGCCGAGGTCGAATGGGTCAGCATCGAGGGCACCGCCAGAACGCGGGACGTCCTGGTGCAGGTGGCCGAGCGGATGGCCTGAGCCGCCCGAACGCCGCGCCGGTTGCACCAACGGCTGGCCGGTGGGCCGCACGCGCGCGGATCGGGTGCGCCGAGCAGGTCGGTGGTCGCACCCATGGCGACCACGGGTCCTGCCTGGTCTGGCCGACCTATGGTGTTCGCGTGGGGAGGGGGAGACATGGCTGGCAATCCGGTCCGGCATGCCGTCGACATCGACGACGTCATCGCAGTGCTCGACGACGTGGTGGCGTGGGCACGCCAGGAGGCACACCCCATCGGCTACTTCGCCGTGCTGTACCGAGATGTCACCGCCAGGGTCCGACAGGGCATCCTGGAGGACTTCTTCGACGACGGCGAGCGCATGGCGGTCCTGGACGTCGCGTTCGCCAACCGGTACCTGGATGCCCTTGCCGTCCACGTGGCCGGCGGGACGCCCACGCGGGCTTGGCGCGTGGCCTTCGACGCCGCCGACGCCGGCAGCGCCATCGTGCTGCAGCACCTCCTGGTCGGCATCAGTGCCCACATCAACCTGGATCTGGGGGTGGTCGTGGCGGCCACGGCCGGCCGGGACGGCCTGCCCCGGATGCGTCGCGACTTCGACCTGATCAACGCGATCCTGGCCTCGATGACGGCGCGCAGCCAGGCCGCCCTGGCGTCGATCTCGCCGTGGCTCGGTGCCCTGGACCGGTTCGGCGGTCGCAACGACGATGCCGTCGTGCGGTTCAGCATCGAGGTGGCGCGCCGCCAGGCGTGGGCATTCGCCACGCAGTTGGACGCACTCGATCCCGCGGGCATCGATGGGGCGATCTCGGCGCGCGACGGCGGTGTGGTCCCGATCGGCGAGACGGTGCTGCGACCCGGATGGCTGACCTCGGTCGTGTGGCTCATCCGGTTGCGCGAGTCCAGGGATGTCCGACGCAACCTGCAGGTGCTTGCCGCCGTGGCGCCGCCCGGCCTGGACGAGGTGGCCGCGATCGCCGACGGTGCCACCCCGGCCACGGGTCCGTGACGCCTGGGCGGCCCGTCCGACCCGTCGATCCCGGTGGACCCTCGCTGGGCCACATGACGTCCGCTGGTCGCCGTCAGCGCAGGGTCCTGGCCATGACGACGCTGCGCCACACCAGTCCGACCTCGTCGAGGCCGATCTGGAATCCGTGGCGCGACAGCGAGGCCAGCATCGCGTCCGCCGGATGCACGAATGCTCGAAAGTCCATGCGCGAGATCCGGCACAGGCCATTGCCCAGGCCGACGGCGGTCCGCCCCGGCCACCAGTCGCGCGGGAAGGTCAGTGCGATGACGCGCGTCGCCAGGTCCGCGGTCCGGCCCAGCATCGCCTCCCAGTCGGGGTAGCAACACACGACGCGGTGCAGGACCACCACGTCGGCTGGTTCGAGCGCCGGCGACGCGACGAAGTCGCCGACACGCCGTTCCACACGGTCGGCCAGGTCTCGTTCCGACAGCAACACCGCGGCCTCGGATTCGTAGGCAGGTGACAACTCGACGTTGACGGCACTGGCGGCGCCACGCTCGAGCAGGTGGACGTGCAGGCCACCGACCCCGCCACCGACTTCCAGGATCGAGGCGCCGTCGATGCCGGTCGCCTCGATGCCCCGGGCCAGGTCGGCGGCGGTGCCCCGCAATCCGCGCTTGCGGAACGCCTTGGCGTCGTTGGCGGCCGTGCTGCGCCCGAACATGCGGGCGTAGTCGTCGGCACAGCAGCAGGGTTCCATGCCCGAAGCCTACGACCGGACGAGCGAGCCAGTCGTGCGGCACCCGCCGGACCGTCCAGTGGTCTGCGGCCCGGCAGTCGCACGGCGATAGGCTGCGAAGTCGACCGGCTCGCCACGTTGGGGCCCGATTCTCCTCCCATCTTCGTTCCAAGGACTGCTGAACCCATGGCTGAGTACTGCTACGTGATGAAGGGGATGACCAAGCTCATCCCCGGCGGCAAGGAAGTCCTGTCGAACGTCTGGCTGTCGTTCCTGCCCGGCGCCAAGATCGGCGTGATCGGCCCCAACGGCACCGGCAAGTCCACGCTGCTCAAGATCATGGCCGGCGTGGACACCGACATCGAGGGCGAGGCCTGGGCGGCCAAGGGGTACTCGATCGGCTTCCTGTCCCAGGAGCCCGAACTGGACGAGGACAAGTCCGTCCGCGAGAACGTCCTGGAGGGCCTGGGCGAGACCGCGACACTGGTCGACCGCTACAACGAGCTGACCGCGTCACTGTCCGAGCCCATGGACGACGACGAGATGGCGCGGGTGCTCGACGAGATGGCAGGCGTGCAGGACAAGATCGACGCCGCCGACGCGTGGGACCTGGACCGCCACATCGAGATCGCCATGGATGCGCTGCGCGTGCCCGACGGCGACGCCGACGTGTCGGTGCTGTCGGGGGGTGAACGACGGCGGGTCGCGCTGTGCCGCCTGCTGCTGTCCAAGCCCGACATCCTGCTGCTCGACGAGCCCACCAACCACCTCGATGCCGAGACCGTGGCGTGGCTGCAACGCCACCTGGCCGACTACGCCGGCATGGTCGTGGCGGTCACCCACGATCGCTACTTCCTGGACGAGGTGGCCGAGTGGATCCTGGAGTTGGACCGTGGCAACTACTACCCCTTCCAGGGCAACTACTCGGGCTGGCTTGACCAGAAGCGGGACCGGCTGGCACAGGAGGAGCGTGAGGAGTCGGCCCGCCAGCGGCAGTTGGCCGAGGAGGCCGAGTGGGTCAAGCAGTCGCCGCAGGGACGACGGACCAAGGCCAAGGCGCGTGTCCAGGCCTACGAGACCCTGTTGCACAAGGACCGCCCCAAGCAGGTCACCAAGCCCATCATCATGATTCCCGACGGCCCCCGCCTGGGCGACGTGGTGGTCGACGTCGACGACGTCGCGAAGGGCTACGGCGATCGACTGCTCTACGAGGACCTGACCTTCAAGCTGCCCCCGGGTGGCATCGTCGGCGTGATCGGCCCCAACGGCGCCGGCAAGACCACGCTCATGCGGATGATCGTGACCGCCGCCGGCGAGGCGCGCCCGGAGGAGGAGACGACCCCGGACGAGGGGACCGTCCGGGTCGGGGAAACCGTCGAGTTGTCCTACGTCGACCAGTCGCGCGCCGACCTCGATCCGGTCAAGACCGTGTTCGAGGAGATCACGGGTGGGCTGGACTGGGTGCAGATCGGGGCGACCGAGATGGCGTCGCGGGCCTACGTGGCGGCATTCGGCTTCAAGAGCGGCGAGCAGCAGAAGCCGGTCGGGTCATGCTCCGGTGGCGAACGCAACCGCATCCACCTGGCCAAACTGCTCCAGAACGAGGCCAACCTGCTGCTGTTGGACGAGCCGACCAACGACCTGGACGTCGACACGCTCCGCGGTCTGGAGGAGGCGTTGCTGGAGTACGCGGGATGCGCCGTGATCACGTCCCACGACCGGTGGTTCCTGGACAAGGTCGCCACCCACATCCTCGCCTTCGAGGGTGACTCGAACGCGGTGTGGTTCCCCGGGTCCTACTCGGAGTACGAGGCCGACCTGCTCAAGCGCAAGGGCGAGGACGCGGTCAACCCGACTCGCATCAAGTACAAGCCCCTGACCCGCCGCACCGGCTGAGCACTGGGGCGAGGTCCCCCGCCCCGTGGCCCGTGCCGGCACCGGCGTCGCCTATCGTGGCGGGTCCGGCGGCCATGGTCGCTCGATCGACAGGATTGGCCGTCGAGGCCGTGAGGACGAGGACGAACCGGTGAAGTGGATGCCACCGACGTGGCTGCGCCGGGTGGTGCTCGCACCGCTGGTCCTGCTCATCGCCACCCTGACGTTGCTGGGCACGCCGCTGCTCGTGCTCATCGGTGCCTTCGGCACCCGCTACCTGCCGGGCCGACTCAAGATCCTGCGCCTGTTCTGGCTGGCACTGGTGTGGCTGTACCGCGAATCCTGGGCGATCCTGCTGCTGTTCGGCCTGTGGATCATCAGTGGGTTCGGGTGGAAGCTCGACACGCCCTGGTTTCGTTCCCAACACGTCCGACTCATCGGGTGGTACCTGTGGGGGCTCGTGGGCACGTCGCAACGCACCCTGGGCGTGCGGATCGTGACGGAGCAGGCACCGGGGGAGCTGGTGGTGGAGCCGCGGACGGAGTCCCGGCCGATGCTGGTGCTCAGTCGGCATGCGGGCGCGGGGGACTCGTTCCTGCTGGTGCACCTGTTGGTGAACACCTTCGACCGGGTGCCGGCCGTGGTGCTCAAGGACACACTCCAACTGGTGCCCAGCATCGACATCGCGCTGCATCGGTTCCCCAACGCGTTCATCTCGCCGAATCCGCCACCCGGTGCCGGCGTCACCGACCAGATCGCGGCGCTGTCGGCGGGGCTCGCGGACGATGGCGCGCTGGTCATCTTTCCCGAAGGCGGCAACTTCACACCGGGACGCCGGACCCGTGCCATCCAGAAGCTGATCGACCTCGGGTTGGACGAGTACGTCGACCGGGCCAGGGACCTGGACACGGTGCTGCCGCCCCGCCCCGGCGGGGTGCTCAGGGCACTCGATGCCAATCCCGATGCCGACGTCGTCGTGGTGGCCCACACCGGGCTCGAACGCCTGTCGTCGGTCCACGACGTGCTGACCGGGTTGCCCATGGAGCACTCGATCCGGATGGCGTGGTGGCACGTCCCCCGAGACGACATCCCGACGGACTCCAACGACCGGACGGACTGGCTCTACGAGTGGTGGGAGCACATCGACACCTGGATCCGCGACCACCAGGAACCGGGCATGCCGGACCCCAAGGTGCACGACTGAGCTGCACCTGTGCGTGGGGGATGGCGTGGCGGCGGGTGGTGGGGTCCCGGGGCCGCCTGTACGTGCTCCGGCGGCAGGCGTGTTCGACCGGTGGGCGTGGATTCGGTGGTATCCGGTCGGTTTGACGCCCAGTGGTGATGGAAGAGGTGGCATGGGGAGCGTGGCCTCGATCGTGGCCTGAATCGGGGGGTCCGGGCGTCGGGAAAATTGGTGCTGGTCATTCGCCTGTTGACCACGTAGGCTTTAGTTGATCTTCACAACTTATTGACGGCAGACCAGCGAGGCGCCCATGTTCTTCCCGATGTGACCGCACCGATCGCCTACGAGGGTCCTGACTCGGACAATCCGCTGGCCTTTCGGTGGTACGACGCGGACCGCGTGGTGGGCGATCGCACCATGGCCGAGCACCTGCGCATGGCTGCCTGCTACTGGCACAGCTTCAACTGGCCGGGGTCGGACGTCTTCGGGGCCGGCACCTTCGACCGGCCGTGGCTGGAGCCCACCGACGACCCGATGGCGGCCGCCCGCGCCAAGATGACCGCTGCCTTCGAGTTCTTCGAGAAGCTGACGGTTCCGTTCTACTCCTTCCACGACTACGACATGGCACCCGAAGGCGCCACGCTGGCCGAGGGCAGCGCCAACCTCGACGCCCTGGCCGACGATGCAGCCGGCCACATGGAACGCACCGGCGTGAAGTTGCTGTGGGGGACCGCCAACCTGTTCAGCCATCCCCGCTATGCCGCGGGCGCCGCGACCAACCCGGATCCCGAGGTGTTCGCACATGCGGCCGCGCAGGTCAAGCACGCCATGGACGTGACCCATCGACTGGGTGGCGCCAACTACGTGCTGTGGGGTGGTCGTGAGGGCTACGAGACCATGCTCAACACGGATCTGCGCCGCGAACTCGACCAGTTGGCACGCTTCCTGCACATGGTGGTCGAGTACAAGCACCAGATCGGCTTCACCGGGGCGCTGCTGCTCGAGCCCAAGCCACAGGAACCGACCAAGCACCAGTACGACCACGACAGCGCGACCGTCGCGGGGTTCCTGCATCGACACGGACTCCAGGACGAGTTCAAGGTCAACATCGAGGGCAACCACGCCACGCTCGCAGGCCACGACTTCGTCCACGAGGTGGCAACCGCCGTCGAGGCCGGCATCTTCGGTTCGATCGACGCCAACACCGGGGACGACCGCCTGGGGTGGGACACCGACCAGTTCCCGTCGTCGCTGGACGAGATGAGCCTGGTGACCTACCACATCCTCAAGGGTGGCGGATTCGACACCGGTGGCTTCATGTTCGACACGAAGCTGCGCCGCCAGTCGCTGGACCGCAGCGACCTGTTCCACGCCCACATCGGTGCCATGGACACCCTGGCCAAGTCCTTGCTGGTGGCCCAGTCGATGATCGACAACGGTGAGCTGGCCGACGCCGTCGAGCAGCGCTACGCCGGCTGGTCCGGCGAGCTCGGGTCGGCCATCACGGCCGGCGATCACGGGTTGGCCAGCCTGTCGAAGATGGTGGTCGAGGAGGGCATCGACCCGACTCCGGTCTCCGGTCGCCAGGAGGCACTCGAGAACGTCGTGAACCGGACCATCGAGCGGTTGCCCCGGGCCTAGTCCCGGCCCGTCGCCGGCACGCAGGGAGTGGGGTCGAGCGGCTGCGCCGGGCCCGGTCCGGCCCCCTGACAATCCACGAACGGTCACGCGATGCCACTGGTTGCCGGAGTCGACTCGTCCACCCAGTCCACCAAGGTCCTGGTGATCGACGTCGACGACGGGACCGTCGTCGCGACCGGTCGGGCCACCCACGACGTCACCGGTGTCCACGGCGCCCGTGAGACCGATCCTCGGCAGTGGCAGGGTGCGCTGCGTGATGCCCTGGCGGCCACGGGCCGTGCGGGCGAGGTGGCGGCGATCGCCGTCGCTGGCCAGCAGCACGGGCTGGTCGTGCTCGACGACGGCGGCGAGCCGGTGCGCCCCGCCAAGTTGTGGAACGACACCCAGTCGGCGCCGCAGGCGGCGGCCCTGGTGGACCACTTCGGCGGCCCGGACTGGTGGGCGCGGGAGGTCGGCGTCGTGCCGGTTGCCTCCTTCACCGCGTCGAAGTGGCAGTGGTTGCGGGCACACGAACCCGAGGCTGCTGCCCGCGCTGCCACGGTCTGCCTGCCCCACGACTACCTCAATCGATCGTTGACCGGCCATGCCGTCACCGACCGCGGCGACGCGTCCGGCACGGCATGGTTCTCCAGCGTGCAGGATCGGGTCGTCGACGAGGTGCTGGACCACATCGACCTGCCGCCCGACCGCCTGCCACGACTGGCGCGCGATGGCCATGCCGGCGACGTGACCACCGCGGCGGCCACCGCCACGGGTCTGCCCGCCGGCATCCCCGTGGGGTCCGGCACCGGGGACAACGCCGGTGCCGCCATGGGGCTGGGCGTGGCACCGGGTGCCCCGATCGTGAGCCTGGGAACGTCCGGCACGGCGTTCGTCGTCTCGGACTCGTGTGTCCAGGATGCGTCCGGGATGATCGCCGGGTTCGCCGACGCCACCGATCGCTGGTTGCCCCTGGCCGCCGCCCTCAACTGCACGCTGGCGGTCGACCGCATGGCTGACATGCTCGGTCTGGAACGCGACGACGTGGCCGCGGAGACCGATGTCGTCGTGGTGCCCTGGTTCGACGGCGAGCGCACGCCCAACCTGCCCGATGCGCGCGCCAGCATCGTGGGCATGACCCATCGCACGACGTCGCAGGAACTGCTGTGGGCCGCCTACCTGGGGGCCGCGTACTCGTTGGTGTTGGCCCTGGAACGCATCGACGGTCTGACCGGGGGGCTCGATCCGAACGCGCCACTGACCGTCGTCGGTGGCGGTGCCCGGGGTGCTGCGTGGCGACGCGCCCTGGGGGTGCTGACCGGTCGGTCGCTGCAGATCCCTGCGGCCGAGGAACTGGTCGCGCGGGGTGCCGCCGCCCAGGCGGCCGGGGTGCTCACGGGCGAGTCGCCCTACGACGTCGCAGCGCGATGGGGGACGGGCGGCACCACGAGCGAGCCGATGGAGGTGGACGTGGCTGCGCGTGAACGGCTGGACGCAGTCGTGGGTGCCCTGGAACCGCTCAACCAGTCCAACCCCTGGTGATCGTCGGCGAGTGATCGTGGGCGGCGTGGCCGGTCGAGCGGGCCGCCCACGAGGTCCAGCGCGCCTAGTTGCCGGTGGTCGAGAAGTGCCAGGCTTCCGAGCTCATGCCGTGCAGGCCGTAGCTCGACGCATTGGCACGCAGCCAGTCGTAGGCGGCGTTGCCGTAGCAGTTGGCGGCGCTGCGCGGGTAGCAGATCGTCTGGCCCTGCCACGTGAAGTCCACGGCGAGACCCTTCTCGTGCATCGACGAGCCCGGGATCGCGGTGGGGATGCGACAGGACGACGCCGGCGAGTTGTAGACGTCGGGGCAGCCGTTGGCAATGCGCAGTGCCACGGTCGTCTCGGGGGAGCGATAGCCACCGCCCCCGAGCACGATGCCGTCGGCTCGCGCCGCGTTCAGCAGGCTCTCGAGCTGGCCGGCGATCGATGCGCTGACGGTGATGCCCCCGACGGTGGCAAGGCCGCCGCTGGAACTGACCGTGACCGTGCCGGCCGCCTTGCGCTGGTCGCGGGCGCTCTCGGCGGAGGCGGCCTCGGCTTCGGCTTCCTCGGCGGCCTCGGCCGCGCGCGCGGCCTCGTCGGCAGCTCGTTCAGCGGCAGCTTCTCGCGCCTCTCGTTCGGCTTCCTCGGCGGCCTCGGCAGCCAGGCGGGCTGCCTCCTCGGCGCGCTTGCGAGCTTCCTCCTCGGCCTTGCGCTTGGCCTCGGCGGCAGCCTTCGCGCGGGCGGCCTCCTCCTCGAGTTCGTCGAGCGAGGCGGCGGCGTCCTGTTGCTCGAGGCCCAGTTGCCCGATCAGTTCTTCCTGGCGCTGGACCTTGGCATCGGTCTGGTCGAGCAGCTCGAGCACCGTGGCGTGTTGGGCGGCCGCGGCGGCACGGGCCTCCTCGGCCTCGGCCTCCCGCTCGGCGCGCGCATCCTCCATCAGGCCGGCCTCGACTTCGAGCGCGGTCGTGTTGGCCACGAGCCGTTCGGTCGACTCGAGGACGTTGCTGCGGTCGCGGGCGACCACGTCGACGGCCTGCTGGGCCTTGGCCAGGTCGGAGCCCCCGTTGCGCATGCCGTCCAGCAGCATCAGGGTCGGGTCGGTGGCGCTGGGGCCGAACATGTAGGCGCTGCGGGCGAAACCGGTCAGTTCGTCGCGGTTGTCGGCCTCGGCCTGGCGGGCATCGGCGAGTTCACCCTGGACACGGGCGAGGTCGTCGCGAGCCGCGTTGGCGGCGTCGGTGGCCCTCCAGGACACTTCCTCGGCCACCGTCAGCTGTTCGCTGGCGATTCGCAACTGCTGCTCCACCAGCGCCAGTTCGTCCTCGACCAGGTCCAACTCTGCCTGGGCGCGTTCGAGTTCGTTGCCGATGCTGCCGAGCCGGGCGCGGGCGTCGGCCAGTTCCTCGGCGCTGGGGCCGACGATGCTGACCCCGTTGAACGTGGACTCGTCGTCACTGGGTGCGGTCTGCAGCAGGACGGCGGGGGGACTGGCCTGGGCCGAGGTGGCCATCAGCATTGCGACGGCGATCACAGCGGCGGCACGACGAACGGCACAGGACAAACGCAACGTGGGCTCCAGGGAAGATTGTGATCGCGGTGTCGGGTTGGCAGGGCCCGGCCGTCGGTCTGGTCGGGCAAGCGGGGCCTGCCACGACGAGGGGCACGTGGCGGCACCATCCCCCGATCGGGGTCCAACGGTACACGTGCATGCACGCCATCCTGGTGAGGGTGGACAGTGATCGATCGGCCCGTTGGGAGGCTCGATCGGACCCGCCCCGGCAGTCTCCCGAGCACCTCAACATCAAGTGGAGGATGAAGCTTGCGCGGCATGGCCGAGATGACGGGCTCCGAACCGGGCCAGGGGGCCAATCCGTCGGCGTTGTGATCGGCATGCGATCCTCGCGGCGACGATGACGTCGCTGGGCGCAGGACCGCGACGACGTCGGTCGAAGTGCCGGGCGAACGCGGCTGCAGTCGCCATGTGAGCGCTCACCGGACATGTCTGGACCGGGAGCGGCATGTCCACCCGTGGGGGCCGGGTGGCGACCCGCGGTGGGCGGCGTCAGCGGGTGGTGTTGGCGGTGTCCAGGACTCGGTTGAGCGTCATGGCGGCTGCCCCGCGCACCGCAGCCGCCAGTTGCAGTTGCGATGGCACCACGTCGATCGTGCGCACGCGCGATGACAGCACGCGCCGGTCGAGTTCCTCGGCGATGGCGGGTGCCAGCCACGGATGCAGGGCCGTGAAGTACCCGCCCAGCACGATCGCTTCGGGCGACAGCAGGTTGACCGCCATGGACAGTGCCGTGCCCAGCAGACGGCCCGTTTCCGCCAGGGCATCGGCGACCGCCTGGTCGCTGGCGGCGGCGCTGGCGAGTTGGTCGGCGGGCGACACCTCCGTGTCCTTGGCGATGGCCGTCACGATGTCGGGTTCCATGTGGGCGCGTCGCAGCGTGGCATGCAGGCCCACGAAGGTCTCGACACACCCCGTGGCCCCACACGTGCACCGGGGACCGGTCGGGTCCAGCGGCATGTGTCCCAGTTCGCCACCGAATCCGAGCGCCCCGCGGTGCAGCCGTCCGTCGACGATCAGGCCGGCACCGACTCCCACTTCCCCGGAGACGTGGATGAACGAGTCGATGCTGCGCCCCGCTCCGACGAGCCGTTCCGCCACCGCTGCCAGGTTGGCCTCGTTGTCGACCAGCACCGGCAGGTCGTAGGGGTCGAACAGCTCCGCGAGGATCTCGCCGGCCGGGACGTCTTCCCAGCCCAGGTTCGGTGCGACGAGCACGTTGGCCTGCGCGGCATCGACCAGGCCCGGTGCGGCCAGGTTGGCGGCGATGGGGATCAAGCCCTGGTCCTGGAGCCGGGGCAGCGCATCGATGACCTGGGTGGCGAGGTCCACCAGGGTGTCCCGAGGATCGCGCGAATGGTTGTCGACGACCGTGACGTGGTGTTCGCGGACGCGATTCGTGAGGTCGATCGTGGCCCAGGCCACGTACTCGACGTTCACCTCCATGCCGATGGCCACGAAGACGTCGCCGTCCACCTCGACGGTGGTGGCAGGTCGTCCGACGGTGCCACTGTGCTGGAGGTCGCCGTCGCGCAGCAACCGTCGATCGATGAGTTCGGCGACCAGCGACGAGACCGTGGTCTTGTTGAGCCCGGTGTCGGTCGCGATGCGGGCGCGGCTCGACGCGCCCTCGCTGGCCACGTGCCGGAGCACCACGGCGAGGTTGTGGTCACGGATCGAGTGCTGGTCGGCAGGCGCCACGATCCCTGAGCTGGGGACAGGGCTGGACGAAATCGCCATGAACCCTCCTCCCGAGACGTGACCCCTGCACGGATCCGATCGCTGCCATGTGGTTGGCTCGAACCGTCCCCAGACTACTGGAGCGTCCCTCTCGTGGGCCGCAGGCGCTGTTTGGCGGCACCCTGGCTCCCCGCATGGTCGCGCAATCAGTGGGGTGCGACGCCCGCCGTCATCCCGCGCACGCTGGCCGGTGTCGTCAGGACGCGGTCGTGGCCGACCACCCGGGTCGCACCGGTGACCTCCACCTCGGTCCGCAGCGGCAGATCGCCGCTGGACAGGCCCAGCATGAACGCGATGGTGCCGGCCTCGACGATCCGTTCGTTGGTGGGACCGGTGTAGGCGAGCCGGTCGGCATGCACCTCGAAGGTCACCCGTGACGTCTGGCCGGCTGCCACCTCCACACGGGCGAAGCCGACCAGTTGTCGCACCGGGCGCACGACCTGGGCCACTGGATCGTCCACGTACAACTGCACCACCGCCGTGCCACCGCGATTCCCCGTGTTCGCGACCTCGCACGACACGCTGACGGTGCCGTCCGTCGGCAGCGTTGCCGACGACACCTGCGGCGCCCGCAGGTCGAAGGTCGTCCACGACAGCCCGTGCCCGAACGGAAATGCCACCTGCGTGTCGGCCATCGAGATGCCCAGGCCCGGCTCACCCAGGACCGGATGCAGGTACCCGGCCGGCATCCCGCCGCCGTCGATCGGCACCTGGATGGGCAGGCGTCCCTGCGGCTGGACCTGGCCCGAGAGCAGGTCGGTGATGGCGTCGGCCGCCTCCTGGCCGGGCAGGAACGCCTGCACGACCGCACCGGCCCGGTCCGGGATCGATGCCCAGGGCGTAGGGGCGGCCCGAGATGACCACCACGATGGTCGGCGTGCCGGTGGCCAGGACCGCGTCGGCCAACTCCTGCTGGCGTCCCGGCAGCCCCAGGTCCGCGGCGTCGTTGCCCTCCCCGCTGGTGCCACGCCCGAACATGCCGGGCAGGTCGGCAAGTGCCAGCACGACGACGTCGGCTGCGCCCGCTGCGAGCACCGCCGCCTCGACGTCGCTGTCGGGCCCTGCCTGGACACCGGTGCCGACCTGGTGATCGATCACGGCGGCGGGCCAGCGCTGCCGGATCGAGTCGACCAGCGTCGTCACGTCGATGCCCAGTCCGACGCCCGGATGCATCGGCAGGACGTGGTTCGGGTAGGAGTAGCACCCCAGGAAGACGTTGGGGTCGGCGCTGCCGGGGCCGATCACGGCGATGCGCTGGGCACCCGCATCCTCCGTCGACAGCGGCAGCACGCCGTCGTTGGACAGCAGGACGAGGCTGCGCGCTGCCGCCGTCCGGGCGAGATCGCGATTGGCCTGGCTGTCGAGGTCGACGCTGGACTCGGTGCGAGGTGCCCAGCCGGCGTCGAGCAGTCCGAGGTCGAGTTTCTGGCCCAGGACTCGTCCAAGCGCACGGTCCAGCAGCGCCTCGTCCACTGCGCCCGCCTGGGCGCGGGCAGCCAACTCGTCACCGAAGGCCACGGCCTCGGGCAGTTCGACGTCGATGCCGGCAGCCAGGGCGACCGCCGCCGCATCGTCGATCGAGGGTGCGACCCGATGGACCAGGGCCAGGAAGGCGATCGCGCCGTAGTCCGAGACGACCGTGCCGTCGAAGCCCCAGTCCTCGCGCAGCATGTCGGTGAGCAGGCCACCATCGGCCGCGGGTGGCATCCCGTCCACGTCGGCGTAGGAGTTCATCACCGAGCGTGCGCCGCCAAGTCGCAGGGCCATCTCGAACGGGACCAGCACCACGTCCGCGAACTCGCGACGCCCCATCGACACCGGGGCATGGTTGCGGGCTGCACGCGACGACGCGTAGCCGGCGAAGTGCTTGCAGGTCGCGACCACGCCGGTTGACTCGAGCCCGGCGACATAGGCGGCGCCCATCGAGCCCGACCAGGTACGGATCCTCCCCGAACGACTCCTCGGTGCGGCCCCACCGTGGATCCTGCACCACGTCCAGGACGGGTGCCAGCGCCTGGTGGACGTCGACGCCACGCAGGTCGTTGCCGATCGAGGCGGTCACACGTTGGACCAGGGCCGGGTCGAAGGTGGCCGCCAGTGCCAGGGGAGTGGGATACACCGTCGCGCCAAGCGTGGTGAATCCGGTCAGGCACTCCTCGTGGGCGATGGCGGGGATGCCGAGCCGGGAGTGGTCCACCAGGTCGCGCTGGAAGGTCGCGAGGCGTGCGACACCGTCGGCGGCCGAGGTCGGTGCGGTGCCGAACACCCGGGTGAGGTGGGCGACCCCGAGCGTGCGGATGTCCTCCCAGGTCCGACCCGACTTCATCGCGGCCGTCATCGGCGCGCACATCACCAACCGGTTCCCGGGTGGCGGCCGGATCCGGGTCGTGGGCCATGTCGGGGGTGAGGTCTGCGCCCTGCCACGTGCCGGTCAGGTGCGCCACCTTTTCGCGCACGGTCATGGCACCAAGCAGCGCCGCGATCCGCGTGTCGCGCGGCTGGCCGGGATCCGACCAGGCCGCGCGGGCGGCGGCGAGGTCGTCGTCGCCCGCAGCCGTCATGCCGAGACGGATTCGAGGATGGCGTTGAAGGTGGGACTCGGGCGCATGGCTGCCTCGACCAGGGCGGGGTCGGGCCAGTAGTAGCCGCCGATGTCGACGGGATCGCCCTGGACTTCGAGCAGTTCGGACACGATGGCGTCCTCGTTGGCCGCCAGGGCGTCGGCGACCTCGGCGAAGGCGGCTGCCAACTCTGGGTCGTCGTCCTGGTCGGCCAGGGCGCGGGCCCAGTACCTGGCCAGCCAGTAGTGGCTGCCGCGGTTGTCGTTCTCGTTGACCTTGCGCGACGGCGACTTGCCGGTCATGAGCAACTGTTCGGTGGCGTCGTCGAGCGCGGCGCCCAGGATCGCGGCCCGGGGGTTGTCGGCGAAGTCGGCGAGGTGGTCCAGCGACGCGGCCAGGGCCAGGAACTCGCCCAGCGAGTCCCAACGCAGGTGGTTCTCGGCCACGAACTGCTGCACGTGCTTGGGGGCCGAGCCGCCGGCGCCGGTCTCGAACAGGCCACCGCCGTTGAGCAGCGGCACGATCGACAGCATCTTGGCAGACGTGCCGACCTCGAGGATGGGGAACAGGTCGGTGAGGTAGTCGCGCAGGACGTTGCCCGTGACCGAGATGGTGTCCTCGCCACGGCGGACGCGGTCGAGCGTGTAGCGGGTCGCCGCGGCGACATCGAGGGTCTCGATGTCCAGGCCGTCGGTGTCCAGCGTCGGCAGGGTCGCGTCCAACTTGGCGATCAGTTGGGCGTCGTGGGCGCGGTCCCGGTCCAACCAGAACACGATCGGCATGCCGGTGGCACGGGCGCGGCGCACGGCCAGGCGGACCCAGTCCTGCACCGCGTCGTCCTTGGTCTGGCACATGCGCCAGATGTCACCTTCGTCGACGTCCAGCGACAGCAGTACCTCACCAGCCTGGTCGACGACCTCGACGACACCCTTGGACGCGATCTCGAAGGTCTTGTCGTGGCTGCCGTACTCCTCGGCCTTCCTGGCCATCAGCCCGATGTTCTGGACCGTGCCCATCGTGGTCGGGTCGAAGGCCCCGTTGCGCTGGCAGTCGAGGATGGTCTCGTCGTACAGGGCGGCGTAGCTGGAGTCGGGGATGACGGTGAGGGCATCCTGCGGGTCGCCGGCAGCGTTCCACATCTGCCCGGACGTGCGGATCATCGCCGGCATCGACGCATCGATGATGATGTCGGACGGGACGTGCAGGTTCGTGATGCCCTTGTCCGAGTTGACCTGGGCGAGCGCGGGGCCGCGGTCGTAGGTGGCGGCGATGTCGTCGCGAATGGCCTGCGCCTGGTCCGCGGGCAACTGGTCCAGGGCGGCTTCGAGACTGGCCATGCCGTCGTTGGCGCTCACGCCCAGTCCTGCAAGGCTGTCGGCGTGGGTGGTGAACACGTCGTCGAAGTAGGCCCGTACGGCGTGGCCGAAGATGATGGGGTCCGAGACCTTCATCATGGTGGCCTTGAGGTGCACCGAGAACAGGATCCCGGCCTCGCGCGCCGCCGCGACCTGCTGTTCGAGGAAGGCGACCAGCGCATCGCGGCGCATGACGGCGGCATCGATGATCTCGCCCGCCAGCAACGGGGTGGACTCCTTGAGCACGGTCACGGTCCCGTCCGCCGCGACGTGCTGGATGCGCACGTCGTCGTCCTGGGCGAGCGTCGTCGAGACCTCGGTGCTGCGAAAGTCGCCATCGTCCATCGTGGCGACCCGGGTCTTCGAGTCGCTGCTCCACTCGCCCATCGGGTGGGGGTTGGCGCGGGCGTAGGCCTTGACTGCCTTGGGTGCACGGCGATCGGAGTTGCCCTCGCGCAGCACCGGATTCACGGCCGAGCCCATCGCGACGCCGTAGCGCGCCCGCACGGCCGCGTCCTCCTCGGAAGTGGCGTCCTCGGGGTAGTCGGGAAGCGGATGCCCGTCGTCCTGCAGTTCCTTGATGGCCGCCTTCAACTGTGGCAGCGAGGCCGAGATGTTGGGCAACTTGATGATGTTGGCCTCGGGCGTGGTGGCCAACTCGCCCAGCTCCGTCAGCGCGTCGTTCACCGCCCGGTCGCCGAGCAGGTCGGGAAACTGTGCCAGGATCCTGGCGGCCAGGGAGATGTCGCGCGTCTCGACCTCGACCCCGGCTGCGCCCGCGAAGGCCTGGATGACCGGCAACAGCGAGGTGGTGGCCAGGGCGGGTGCCTCGTCGGTGATCGTGTAGATGATCGTGCTCATGGCGGACCTGTCAGGATGGGAGAAACGGGACCAATGGGAGGGTTCACGGTAGTCGACATGCGCTGGCCGATCGTGCGCGGACCAGCCCGTTCCGACGCCGTCGAGAATCCGGATCTGTGTGGGGAAGCCCATCCCGAGGCAGTGTGGACCCGGCCACGCGCACTCCGGCCAGCACGGCCGCCTCGACCCGCACTCGCCACCTCGGTGCCCGCGTCAGCCACTGTCGGGCGGCGTGCCCTCGCCAGGCGTGACCGTCAGCAGGTCACCGGGCTGGCATCCCAGGACGTCGCAGATCGCCACCATCGTGGAGAACCGGATCGCGCGTGCCCGGTCGTTCTTGAGGATCGAGAGGTTGGCCACCGTGACGCCCACCTCGTCGGCCAGGGCCGTCAGCGTCATGTTCCTGCGTTCCAACAGGTCGTCGAGGTGGCAGCGCACCCGGTCGGCCGGATCGATCGATTCGCCAGACTCGGACCTGCCGTCATCGCCCGCTGCCGCCGGCACCGACGACTCCCGTGGGGCAACTGCGCCGCGGTTTCGGCCTGCCATCATCAGACGAGCCCGCTCAGGTCGTCCTGCATCGCCTCGCCCCGGCGGAAGACCTCCGCCATCACGCCGACGAAGGCGGCCAGCCCGATGGGCACGAGGCTGAGTTGCGCCACCAACCCGGCCCCGGTCGGCGTCAGCAGCATCGGCGCCACCCAGTCCAGCGCCGCGAGCACGATGCCGCCGACCGCCCCGAGCACTGCCAGGCGGAACAGGCGCGCCGACGTGTCACCACCGAACGGGCCGGGTGCCGTGCGGGCATCTCGGAGGATCGAGTAGACGATCCAGGCCAGCGCCGACACGATGAGCGCCTGCACCACGCCCGTCCCGGCGATGATCCACGCCTGGGAGGACGTCGGCTCGAGCATGGCGAACGCGCTGTCGACGGGGACTGCCTGTTGGCCGACGTCCAACGTGGTGCCGGCATCGAGTCCGATCTCGACCTCCACTGGGCTTCCCGTCACCACGTCCAGGCCGTCGAGGAGTGCAACGACGGGGGCAGCACCCAGGACGAACAGCGTGACGCCCTCGGCCAGGACCTGCCACGGACTGGTCGTGCGTGGTGCCCCGCCATCGCTGCCGGGCGCGCCGTTGGACTGCGAGCCGTCGCCGGTTGGTGTCCTGCCTCTGGGCGTGTCGATGGTGTCCATGCGAGTGTCTCCCTGTGTGGGCGCCAGGTGTCTCGTGCGCCGGTGTCGCGGTGGGATCCAGGGATCGTTGGCCCAGATCCGAACATATTGTTTTTCGATATGTCCACTTGGAGTGTTGCATATCGTTTGTCGATATGCAAGTGCCAGTTCGACTGCCCCACGAACTGATCCTCGGAAGTCCCAGGGTGCCCGACCATGCCGTGGCCGACATCGCCGGCGTCGCGGACCTGTTCACCGCCCGCCCTGGCAGCCGTGCTGCCGTGCGTGGCTTGCGTGCGCAACTCCCGGGCTCACCTCGTTCGGATGATGCGCCGTCCGGCCCTGACAGGCACCTTGGCGGGAAGAGGCCACGCAGGCGGCAACGCGCCCGCGCGGATTCACCCGCGCCGGCCTCACGAGGGTTCCCGCGCGGCGCACGAACATGGCCGCACGGCCAGCGTGCTTGCGTCGAGGGGAGAGTGCGATGGCCAACAACGTTGACAGCAACCTCGACCCGCCTCGTCGCGGCATCCGGGGATTGGGTCGCGTCGAGCACCTCGTCGGGGCCGTCAGCAATCGTGTGCTGGGCGAGCTGGACCCGGACATCGTGGTCGCCCAGCTGGATGTCGATGCCCTGCTGGAACGGGTGGACATCGAGGCGGTGCTGGACCGCATCGACGTCAACCAGGTCCTCGATCGTGTCGATGTGAACGAGGTTCTGGACCGCGTGACGGTCAACCACTTGCTCGACCGAATCGACGTGGACAGGTTGCTCGACCGCATCAGCGTCGACCAAGTCCTCGACCGGGCCGACGTGGACCGGTTGCTCGATCGCGTGACCATCGACCAACTGCTCGACCGGGCTGACATCGATGGCCTCGTCCAGCGCGTCGACGTCCAGGCGCTCGCCACCCGACTCGACCTCGATCCCGTCCTGGCCTCAGTGGACCTGGATGCCCTGATGGAGCACGTCGACCTCGATGCCATCCTGGCACGGGTCGACCTCGACGTCCTGCTCGCACGCGTCGACCTCGACACGCTGATGGGCCGCGTCAACCTCGACAAGCTCATGGCCAGCGTCGACCTCGACGCACTGGTCGCACGCATCGACATCGACCAGCTCATGGGCCGCGTCGACCTGGATCAACTCCTGGACCGCGTCGACCTCGATCAGGTCATGGCACGGGTCGACCTCGACACCCTGGTCGCACGAATCGACCTGGACGCGATCGTCGACCGGCTGGACGTGGAGCAACTGGTGCAGCGCGCCGGCATCCCGGAGATCGTGGCCGACAGCACGGGGCAACTGGCCGGGTCGGCCCTCGACCTCGCCCGGCGGCAGCTCGTCGCCGTGGACATCGGCGCGTGGCGGCTCAGCCAGCGTCTCCTGCGTCGGGACCCGACCGTCGAAGCGGCTGGCCCGACAACCCTGGTCGCCGAAACGGCGTCCGACGTCGAACTGCCCGATCCCGACAAGTCCCGGGTACGAGCTCGCGCCGAGGTGAGCGGCTTCTACGCCGGTCCCATGAGTCGCCTGCTTGCGTTCGGGGCCGACTTTGCATTCGCCACGGCCATCTTCACCATCGGCACCGCGGCGGTGGCCTGGCTGTTCGAGACCATCGCCGGGGTCGACCTCACACCCGGCGACGGCTCCAGCACCATCTGGTGGTTCCTGGCCAGCCTGGCCTGGCTGTTCGTGTACTGGAGCACGACCACGGTCGTGGCAGGACGAACCCCGGCGATGATGGCTGCGGGACTGCGCATCACGTCGAGGGACGGGACACCGCTGCGTCCGAGCCGAGCGCTGGTTCGCACGCTCGCAATGCCCCTGAGCGTGCCCGGATTCCTGGGAGGTGCATGGATGATGGTCGACCACGAGCGTCGGGCGCTCCACGACCTCATCGGGAGCTCTGCCGTCGTCTACGACTGGGGCGGCCGCCCGGCCGAGATGCCGACGCCGCTGGCACACTGGATCGACGCGCGCGACGAGATCGCCTGACCCACATCGCAAATTCTCGGGTGTGGTCCGAAGGTGCACCCCCGAGGCCGTGCACCAGGACGGACACGTCGACACGATCGCGATCCACCCGGCACGCCAGGCACGCACCCGTGGCTTTCGACCTGCACGACACCGTCGAGACCCTCACGGACGGGGGAGACCCGGCCCTGATCGCAGCCCGAGGCCGGTCGGGGCGCAGGAGTGGGGCTGGTGGGTGCGGGCGACTGCGATCCAGTGGCGTTCGAGACGCTTGACGGCGAGGGAAGCCGCGCTGCTCGACATGGCCACGACCACTGTCATGGCTACCGTGCGGCAGTCCGCTGCGATTCAGCCAGCGGCCCGATCGACTGGAGTTGCACATGCCGACACACAACTGGGGCATCCTTGGCGCGGGCGGCATCTCGCGCCAGTTCGCCACCGACCTGGCCAACGTCGACGGCACCAGGTTGGTGGCCGTTGGCTCGACCAGCCCCGACCGAGTGGGTCCCTATGCCCAGGAGGTGGGGGCCGAGCGAGGCCACGGCAGCTACCAGGCCCTGGTGGCCGATCCCGACGTCGACCTGGTCTACGTCGGCACCACGCACACCGACCACACGGCGGTCGCCAGGCTGGCCATCGAGGCCGGCCATCCCGTCCTGATCGAGAAGCCGCTCGGGACCAGCCGCCGCGATGCGCAGGATCTGCTGGAGTTGGCCACCCAACGTGGTGTCTTTGCGATGGAGGCCATGTGGACCCGCTTCCTGCCGGCGATGCAGCGCGTGATCGACCTGGTGGCCAACGACGCGATCGGCCCGGTTCGCACGGCTGCGATCAGCCTCGGCCACGCCCAGGACACGACCCAGGCCGACCGGACGCGACTGGTCGACCCGGCACGCGCCGGTGGCGCGCTGCTGGACATGGGTGTCTACCCGGTCTCGATGGCACACATGGTGCTGGGGCCGGCCACGCAGGTCCGCGCCATCGCCCGCCTGGAGGGTGGTGTCGATCATTCCACCCAACTCGTGACCCAGCATGGCGACGCCGTCGCGACCCTTGCCACGGCGCTGGACACCACGCTGGCCAACTCGGCCACCTTCGAGGGTGATGCCGGCAGGATCGTCATGCCCGCGCCGTCACACCACCCGTCGACCATCGAGTTGCATCGGGGTGGCGAGGTCGAGGTGCTGGACATCCCGTTCGACGGGCACGGGTTCGAATACGAGATCCGGGCCGTGCACGAGGCGGTCTCCGACGGCCTGGTCGAGCACCCAGACTGGACCCACCAGGACACCTTGGCCACGCACTGGGTGATGGACGAGGCACGTCGCCAGATTGGGCTCGTCTACCCGTTCGAGGACGGCCCACCCGTCGAGTGAGGCCATGCCGGACTGGCTCGGGACGCCGGACTGGCTCGGGACGCCGGACTGGCTCGGGACGCCGGACTGGCCCGGGACGCCGGTCCGGTCAGGACTGACCGGGATCGTCATCCATCCAGGCGCGCAGGTCCGCGACCGACATCATGCGCGGGTCGCCGAGGTCGGACGGGGCCGCCGCTGCCAGTGCCGGCGGTGGCTCGCGCACGATCACCAGTCCCAGGTGTGCGGCATCACCACGGTCGTCGACCAGCGCAGCCATCTCCTCGTCGTGGTCGGCGCCACGGGCCCGGGCAGACGCGGTCAGACCGACCAGCAGCGATTCCCACGTCGTCATCGGGCCCTGGGTCAGGGAGGCAGACTCGGCGAACGAGTCGACGAAGGCGAACGGTGTCGTGGCGATCTCGTGGCCGCCGCCCAGCGCGCCGTAGAGCCAGTCGGGGTCGAACGAGAAGCCATACGTCGACGGTGCGGCCAGGATGTCGGCGAGGGCGTCGCGGCCGAACAACTTGAACGCCGCCTGGGTGTCGCGCAACCCGCGCGAGAACAGCGCTCGGCCCACCATCCGTTGCATGTGACGCAGCACGACGATGCCGGGTCCCCACCGCGCCTCGGCCTTGCGCAGGACCGCCTCGGGGTGTTTTCGATCCCCGATGACCACCTCGGAACCTGCGACGAACGGTGCCAGGAGCAAGCCGAGTTGGCCCAGGTCGACGGAGTTGTCGGCGTCGGTGAGCACCACTGCTTCCATGCCGGCATCCATGGCGTGCTGGGCGCCCAGCACCATGGCGCCGCCCTTGCGCGAGTTGTCGACGTCGGACAGTCCTGCCAATGGTCCGGTGTCCACCGGGATGGCCTCGTCGAGTCGCAGGACGTTGACGCGGTCACCCAGGGGGTGCTGGTCGGCCATCTCGCGAGCCGTGGCCCAGTCGTCGTCGGGGCTGCCGTCGTCGATCGCGACCAGGCGCCAGTCGATCGCGGTGTCGCCGAGCAGCCAGTCGAGTTGGTCCAACTTGACCCGCAGCGAGTCCTCGCCGCCCGGGTTGTCCTCGGTCCGGGGTCGCAGGCGGTTGTGCTCGCCCCACATGGCGAACTGCACCTGGATCCGGGGAGCGGCATCGCCCATGGCGACGAGGTGCATGCGCGATGCGGCCAGGGTGGCGGCCACGCGCACGTCGATCCCGATCGAGGTGTCCGCCCGGATGACCCGCAGGTCGTCGCGAGTCGGATCGGTGGCCAGGATCTCGTCGGCCAGTGCCCGCGTGTGTGGCAACACGGCGGGATCGGTGAGGTCGACGGCGTCGGAGCCCCGGGCAATGATGGTGTCGAGTTGGGTCATGCCGACCACCCTAGGCGGTGGTGCCGGCCCGCCATGGGTCGATCGGCCTCCTGTACCTCGTTGGCGTCAGGTCGTGGCGACCAGGTCCGCTGCCCCGAACCCGACCGAGAACCGCTCGCACCAGATCACGACGCTGGCGATGTCGTCCAGGTCGAGGTCGTCGGGCACGTCGTAGGTCTGGGTGCCCTTGTTGCCCTTCAGGGCCCCCAGGTAGACGGCGCCATCCTCGTACCCGAACCAGTCACCCTCGATCGCCTTCTTGGGTGACAGGATGACCCGCAGGTCGGGCCCGTTGGATCCATCGAGGTCGACCAGGGCCAGTTGGAGGTCGGTGCCGTCACGCAGCAGGACGACGGTCCCGGTGGTTGTGTGTTCGAGACTCGTCCAGGACCCCCGCGCCAGCACGACGGGGCCGTCGGCGGGCGGCCGTGCTGCGGGCGTGGTGGGGGCGGGGGCGGCGGGTGACGCGGCGGTCACGGCCGGCTCCGGCGCGGCAGGCGTGGCGGGCGCGGGCGATGTCGGACTGGGCAGGGGAGTGGGCGTCGACGTGGGGGTCGGTGTGGGGCTTGGCGTCGCGGTTGGCGTCGCCAGCAGGGCGACGACGTCGTCGTCCAACTGCTCGTCCACGACGTCGTCGAAGAACAGCGTGTCGGGTCGGAACACGACGAATCCAGCGATCAGTACGACCAGGAGGATCGGCGTGCCGATCATCAGCAGGCGTCGGCGTTGCGGCGTCATGGTCATCCTTGGTGGTGGGATGGGCTGCCGGTGGGTGGCGGGCGCCAGGGCCGGCTCCCGCTGGTCACGACCGTGCACCGGCGTTGACCATCACTGCAAACCAGTCTCACCGGGTCATCATTCCAAGGAAGGCGCGCCATGGGCGCCCGCGGTGGTGTGCTCGCAGTCGGACGCCCAGTCGATCCCTGTCATCCCTCCCGCCCGTGCGACGCGGTTGCGAAGGCGTCGTCCGCGGTGTCGTGGCATCCTCGTGGTCGCCCCTGCCGCCCGGTCGACCGGCCGGTCCCCGATCGCCGTGGGTGCCCCGTCGACTCCACATCGCCAAGGACTGCCATGGACATCTCGCACGACGCCACACGCGGGGTGCCAGCGCCGGAGTCACCCGATGGCCCCCCATCCGGTCCGGATCCGCTCGACCTCGACGAGTTCCGCCGCAACGGGCACGCCGCCGTGGACTGGGTGGCCGACTACCTCGCACGCCTGGAGGAACGACCCGTGTGGTCGCAGGTCGAGGCGGGCGACGTGCGAGCCGCGATGCCGGCCCATGCGCCGCGCGAGCCCGACTCGTTCGACGCCATGCTGGCCGACCTCGACGAGATCGTGGTGCCGGGGCTGACGCACTGGCAGCACCCCGGGTGGCTGGCCTACTTCCCCGCGAACTCGTCACCGGCATCGGTGCTCGGCGAACTCGTGGCCGCCGGCATGGGCGTGCAGGGGATGTTGTGGTCGACCTCCCCGGCGGTCACCGAGGTCGAGTCCCACGTGCTGGACTGGCTCGTCGAGGAGCTGGGTCTGCCGACGTCGTGGCGGGTGGACACCGGACCCGGTGGTGGTGTCATCCAGATGTCGGCGTCGGATGCGACCCACACCGCGCTGGTCGTGGCACGTCTGCGGGCCACCGATGCCGGTGGGAGCGCGGACGACTGCGTGGTCTACACCTCCTCGCAGGCCCATTCCTCGGTCGAGAAGGGCGCGCGGGTGGCGGGCTACGGCCACCTGCGCCTGATCGACGTCGACGACGAGTTCGCGATGGACCCCGGGGCGCTCGCGGCGGCGGTTGCCGACGACGTCGAGGCGGGCCTGGCGCCGACCTTCGTGGTGTCGGCGGTGGGCACGACCGGCACGACTGCCGTCGACCCCATCGAGACCGTTGCCGACGTGGCGTCCGTCCACGGCATGTGGCACCACGTCGACGCCGCCTACGCCGGCACCGCGATGCTGTGTCCGGAACTGCGCCACCTCCAACCGGGCCTCGAGCGGGTCGACTCCTACGTCACCAACGCCCACAAGTGGCTGTTCACCAACTTCGACTGCTCGCTGTTCTGGGTGGCCGATCGGACCCACCTGGTCGACGCCCTGTCGATCGTGCCGCCGTACCTGCGCAACGACGCCTCGGAATCCGGTTCCGTGGTCGACTACCGCGACTGGCACGTGCCGCTGGGCCGTCGGTTCCGGGCACTGAAGCTGTGGTGGGTGATCAGGTCCTTCGGCATCGACGGTCTGCGCGCCCGCATCCGCGAGCACCTCGCATGGGCGCGAGAACTGGCGGCACGCCTGGACGCCGACGAGCGCTTCGAGTTGGTGGCACCGACCCCGTTCGCGCTGGTCTCGGTCCGCCATGCCGATCCCGATCGCAACGACGACTTCCTGGCCACGATCACGGCACGACCCGAGTTCGGGCTGGCGGCATCAACCATTGCCGACGCCCGGTTCCTGCGGATCTCGATCGGCGCCACCTGGACACGCCGCAGCCACATCGAGGCCCTGTGGGAGGCACTCGACGAGGCCGCCTGACCGCGCCGGGCCAACCGTGTCGATGGCCGTCCGCGCCGGCTGCAGCCGAGCCAGCCGGCCTCCGTACCGGCGGGCCCATGCCCGGCCCGACCGCGCCGGCTGCGCCCGCGCAAGCCGCACTCGCCGACGGGCAACAGCCCAGTCCGCGGCTAGCTCGGCGGGCCGATCCAGATCGAGGCGACCAGTGTCACGACCGACAGGCCGATGACGTAGTAGGCGAACCCACGCAGGGTCTCGTTGGTCACCAGGCGCATCAGGAAGCGCACCGCGAAGTAGCCCGAGACGCCGGCGGTGATCGTGCCGGCCACAACGTCCGCGGGGGTGTAGCCGGTGCCGGCCAACGCGGCGCTGGACAGGGACGGCAACTGGGCGACGAACGCGCCGGCGATCACCGGCACCGACATCAGGAACGAGAATCGCGCGGCTGCCGACCGCGTCAGGCCGGTGGTCATGCCGGTGGCGATCGTGGCACCGGAGCGGCTGATGCCGGGAATGATGGCCAGCGCCTGCGACAGGCCCATCGTGATCGCGTTGCGACCGTCGACCTGGGTGCGTCCGGTGGACTGGCGGGCGGCATAGAGCCGTTCGGCGCCAAGCAGGAAGCCGGCGGTGACCAGCAGCATCACGGCGGCCAGGCGCGGGTCGTCCAGCAGTTCCTCGAAGGTGCCCTCGAGCAGGAACCCGGTGACGGCCGCAGGGATCGAGGCGACGATGAGCAGGATGAACTCCCGGCGTGCCGTGGCGATCTGGGCGCGGGAGCGGTCGCCGACGCCCAGCGTGCCCATGCCGATCTCCCACAGGTCGGAGAAGAAGTAGGCCACGACTGCCATCAGCGTGCCGAAGTGGAGGGCGACGTCGAAGGCCAACGGGCCCGGTTCCAGCCCGAACAGGTAGGGCAGGATCTGGAGGTGGCCCGATGACGACACCGGGAGGAACTCGGTCAAGCCCTGGATCAGGCCGAGGAGGATGGCGTTCAGCATGGGTGGTGGGCTCGATCAGGCGGGCGGCAGGGCGGCAGGCCGGCACGGGGCATGGCGACGCAAGCCTACGAGGACTGGTCACCACGGGCGACGCCCCGGGGTGGTCGGCCAGCCATGCCCGTGGCGTCCGGGCGTTGGTCACGGGCCTGTGGTGGCAGTGACTCCTGCGAACCCGGGGCAGGTCGGCCATGGGTCACGGCGGTGCCAGTGCCAGCGCGATGCCGCCTCGAGCCATGGCGGCCGCGACGTCGGCTGCGATGCGGTCGGACACCGCGATCCACAGCCAGTCCTGGTCGGTGGTCAGCACACGTGCCGGGCCCAGTCGGCCGGCAGTGCCGTCGAGGGCAGTGGCAAGGATCTCCAACCCGGCGTGGGCGGGCAGGGGTGGCAGGTCGTCGGGAATCGCCAGTGCCACTTCGCCCGGCTCCAGCAGTGCGTCGATGCCGGTGGCCAGGTGACGTGACGTCACGACCTCGCCGACGCCGATGTCGCGGGCCAGCATGCCATCGGGTGGGGTCGCCACGGCGTCTGCGGGAACGAGGCCCCGGGGTCGCGCGGCGAACTCGGCAGACACAGGTGATCCGGCCACGGCATCGGTCGTGGCGACGACCACCTGCTCGATCGGCCCCCACGCGGTCGTCGTCGTGCGCTGCACGATCCCGAAGACCACCAGGCCCAGTACCGCCATCCCGCCGAGCAGTCGCATGCGGGCCGGCAGCCGCCACCAGCCCTCGACGGCGGCATCCAGCGGCCGGGGGAGTGCCGGGAGGGGGCCACGCAGCAGCGCCGTCGGGGCGCGCGGCACGGACCGTCGCCGCGGGAGCCGTGCACGACCGAGGCGACGAAGCGGTCCGGCGGAATCGACCTGGGACGACGCGCGGCTGGTGGAGGGCAGGTGGGTGGCCATGGCCCCAGTTGACAGGAGTCACCGCGGGCCCGGCGGCTGCGTTGTCCGGCCTGTGGACTGCGCTGCAGTCAACGCACTTCGTTCAGGCAGACTTGGCGGTGTCGGACGTCGTGGACGACGGCTTCGAGCTGGCGGTGTCGGACGTCGACGTGCCGGACTTCGATGGCTTGTCGGAGGACTTCGAGGCGGTGGACTCGGAGCCGTTCGTCGATGTCGAGTCGGCCCCTGCAGTCTTGGTGTCGCGGTCGGACGAGCCGCCCTCACCCGAGCTCTCCTCGCCGGACGACGTGGACCCGCTGGAACCGCCCGTCTTGGCATAGTCCTTGATGTGCCAGCCGGAGCCCTTGAAGATGATGCCCGCGGCCGAGAAGACCTTGCGCAGGCTGCCCTCGCACGAGGGGCACACGGTCAGCGCGTCGTCGGAGAAGGACTGCACGATGTCGAAGTGGTTGCCGCAGTCCTTGCAGGCGTACTCGTAGGTCGGCATGGCTGGTCCTCCTGAATTGCTGCCGGTTGTGTCACACAGGCACCCGGTTTCACGGGGCGGTGACGGGCCAAATGGTATCCGACGGCTGCCCATCCGGTCAGGAACAGCACAGTGTCGCGGCAGCCGTTGGGGTCAGGCGTCGCGCAGGTGCGAGCGTGCGCCGGTGTGGTGCACGCCTCGATCGGTCACCACCACGTCGAGCAGTTCGTCGTGGGGTTCGCGCGGCACGCGTGTCACGAGCTGGCCGGTGTGGGCGACGCCGACCCGCACGGTGTCGCCGGGCAGGAGTGCCAGCAGTCGGTCGTAGTGGCCACCACCTCGTCCGAGCCGTCCGCCGTCCAGGTCGAATGCCACCCCCGGCAGGATGACGACGTCGACCTCGTCGACCGGTACTGACCCACTGGCCGGTTCGGGGATGCCATGGTGGCCGGCGATCAGGAGGCCGGGGTCACCCGAGGGCGCCAGGTGGATGCGGTCGTCGACCATGCGTGGCAGCAGGGTGCGAATGCCACGCTCCTCCATGGCCGCCAGCGCGGACGCCGGGTCCAGTTCGTGGCCCGTGGCCCGGTACAACGCCGCCGTGTGGGCCCGGCGCACACTGCCCAGTGTCAGCAACCGTTCGCACACCCGTCGCGACGCCCCCATGTGGACCTCGGGGTCGAGTTGGCGGGACATGCGAACGACCGAGTCCCGCAGTCGCTCCTTGGCGCGACGCACGTCGTCCTCGTCGGTGGCCATCTCGCCTCCATTGCCTCCCGGATGGCACCGGGATGCAGCCATGACACAAAGTAGGCTGGCCGGTGGAGCGGCGTGAAACACCATGCGCTGCCAGCCACCAGTCCGCCATGCCGAACCAGGAGCACCCATGACCACGCGCAAGGCCGTCATTCCCGCGGCTGGCTACGGAACCCGGTTCCTGCCAGCCACGAAGGCCGTGCCAAAGGAGATGTTGCCGATCGTGGATCGCCCAACGATCGAATACATCGTTCGCGAGTGTGCTCGCTCCGGTCTCGACGACGTCCTGCTGGTCACGGCCGCCGGCAAGGACGCCATCCAGGACCACTTCGACCGTGCCCTCGAACTCGAATCCGCGCTGGCCGCCAAGGGCAAGCAGGACCTGCTCGACGAGGTGGTGGCGCTCGCGGACCTGGCCAGCATCCACACCGTGCGCCAGGGCGAACAGCTTGGCTTGGGGCATGCAGTCGCCCAGGCCAGGGAGCATGTCGGCGGCGAGTCGTTCGCCGTCCTGCTGGGCGACGACATCGTCGATCCCGACGACGACCTGCTCGTTCGGATGGTGGCCGCGCACGAGGACACGGGCCTGGCCGTCGTCGCACTGATGGAGGTGGCCGACTCCGAGGTGGACAAGTACGGCATCGCGGCCGTCGAGGACGAGCATCCCGACGACGGGGTGTTCCGCATCACCAGCCTGGTCGAGAAGCCCGCGCTGGCCGACGCGCCCTCCAACCTCGCCGTCATCGGTCGCTACGTCCTTCCTCCCAGCATCTTCGATGCCCTGGACGCCACGACCCGCGGGGCCGGGGGCGAGATCCAGTTGACCGACGCACTGCAGGCCCAGGCTGCCGAGACCCCGATCGTGGGGATCCGCCTGGACGGCGTGCGCCACGATGCCGGCGACAAGTTGGGCTTCCTGAAGGCAACCCTGGACTTTGCATTGCGCGACGACGAACTGGCGGGTCCGTTGGCCGCGCACCTGCGCGAGCTCGTGGCGTCGGAACGACTTGCCGGTGACGAGTCCTCGGAGGTGAACTGATGAGCGCCTTCGTCGGCGATGGCCGGACCCAACTGGTCGAACCCAGCCAGCTTCGTTCGGTGGATCGCCAGCGCCAGTTGGTCATCCGGGCCCTGCCGGCTCCCCGCAAGGTCCAGGTGGCGACCGGCGATGCCCGCGACCTCGTCCTGGCCAGCGACGTCAGCGCCGGGACGGACCTCCCCGCCTTCACCAACTCGGCGATGGACGGGTGGGCCGTGCGCGCCGATGACGTGGCCGACGCGAGCGGCGATGCGCCCGTCAGCCTGCGCGATGGCGGCAGCGTCCATGCCGGTCCCTCGGCCGACCAGGCCGCCGCCACGACGGTGACCCCGGGAACGACCGTCGCCGTCATGACCGGGGCGCCGCTGCCCGACGGGGCCGACGCGGTCGTGCCCGTCGAGCACACCACGGCGGGCACCGACGGGCAGATCGCGATCCACGTGGCCGTCGCCGCCGGAGCCCACGTGCGTCGCGCCGGCGAGGAGCTGGCCGCAGGCCGCGTGCTGCTGCGTGCCGGGCATCGCGTGACGGCCGCCGACATCGGGGTGCTGGTCGCCACCGGGGTCGACCAGGTCACCGCGATGGCCCGGCCGCGTGTCGGGATCCTGACGACGGGTGACGAACTGGTGCCGTCCGGACAGCAGTTGGCACCCGGACAGATCCACGACAGCAACGGCCCGATGTTGGCCGCGATGATCGCCGACGCCGGCGCGGAGCCGGTTCGACGGGGTCCCGTTCCCGACACGTTGCAGGCGCTCACGCGAGCGCTGGAGGACATCGTCGACGAGGTCGACGTCGTGATCATGTCCGGAGGCGTGTCGGCCGGCGCACGTGACCACGTGGCCGAGGCGATCCAGGCCCTGGGCCAGGTCGAGCGGACGAAGCTGGCGATGCGTCCCGGCATGCCCCAGGCACTCGGACGGATCGGCTCGACCACCGTGATCGGGCTGCCGGGCAACCCGGTCTCGACGTTCGTGTCCTTCGAGGTGCTGGTGCGACCTGCGCTGCGCCTGCTGGCCGGGCGCAAGGACATCCTGCGGCCGTCGGTCACGGGTGTGCTCGACGAGGCCATCACGTCGCCGGAGGGCAAGGCCGAGTTCGTCCGGGTGCGACTGGATCGTCGCAAGGGGACCTGGCATGCCACGCTCGCAGGGGGACAGGGAAGCCACATGATCGGGGCGCTGTCGCGGGCCGATGCGCTGGCCGAGGTGCCCGTCGACGTGACCGAGGTGGCAGCCGGTGACTCGGTGCGCCTGCACCTGCTGGTGTCGTGATCACCGACGGCGACGATGGCGGTCGGGACGGCGCTCGTTCGGACGGCCTGACCCACCTCGACGAATCCGGCCATGCCCGCATGGTCGAGGTCGGGGCCAAGTCGATCACCGCCCGCGTCGCGGTTGCCCGGGCAACCGTCGAGATGGCACCGGCCACGGCCGCACGTGTGGCCGGGGGCGACCTCCCCAAGGGCGATGCCTTGCCACTGGTGCGGCTGGCCGGCATCCAGGCCGCCAAACTGACACCACAACTGATCCCGTTGTGCCACCAGGTGGCGGTGACCTCGGTCGAGGTCGACGTCGACGTCGACGCGGCGGCAGGTCGGGCCAACATCGTTGCGACGGCGCGGGCCGTGGATCGCACCGGGGTGGAGATGGAGGCGATGACGGCAGCCAGCGTCGCCGCGCTGGCCCTCTACGACATGGTCAAGGCCGTGCAGCGAGATGTCCGGGTCACCGAGGTTGCGCTGGTCAGCAAGTCCGGCGGCCGGTCGGGGGACTGGCACGTCGAGCGGTGATTCGGCAGGGCGCGCTGCCGGCAGGGTGGCCCGTGATGGCCGAGGCGCTGTTGGCAGGGGGGCCCGTGACGGGCCAAGTGGGGTGTGGGGTCGGTGTCGCCTCGACGGCCGTGGTCGTGTGGACGGGGGGTCGCGTGCGGTCGTGGGGAGCGTGTCTGGCACCATCGCCACATGTTGGCCAAGTCGTCGAGACAGGTGCTTTCGTTTTGCTGTGCCACGGGCTATGTTCGGGGAAGCCGACGGGTGTAGTTCCATGGATGTAGTTTCCCACGACAAACCCGGCTGGCCTTGCCGAGACGGTGGTGACGCATGACGCCGACACAGGTGGTGACCCTCGGACTGCTGGCGGTGGCGTGGTTGGCCATCGCCTTCCCGTTGGCAATGCGGACCAGGTCCGAATCGCTCGCGGGCACCGTCACCGGGTTCCACCAGGCAATGTCCGTCCTTGATCCAGAAATGAAGGCGCCGACCGTGTCCGCAGCCTCCCAGCATCTCGCGACATCGCGGCGCCAGTCGTCGAACCTGTCGCTGCTTCGTCGCCTCTTCGCCGTCGCCGTCGGATCGACCCTCGTGCTCGCCCTGGCGGCCCTGGCGTGGGGCACCGTGTTCGTGCCCCTGTTCGTCCTCTCGCTGGTCGCGACCGGCGCATTCGTGTCGCTGCTGCGCCGGCGCAAGATCGAGCAGGACCGAGCCCGCGCCGTCATCACCTCGATCCGTGACCATGCCGAGCTGGCGCCGGCACCCATCCGACAGCGCTCGTCACTGCCGTCCGCGGTTGGACAGGGCTACGCCCCCCGTGACCTCGGCAGCACCTCGATGGACAGCCAGCGCGGTGACGCCCAGGCCTCCCGCAGCGACGTCCGGGTCCTGGCCGGACAGCAGCGCATCCAGGCCTACCAGGGCTTCGACGTCCTGAACTGACAGCCACGGCGCGGCGGTCCGCCCGGCCCACTCCCAGTGGCTACCCTGAGCGCCTGCCCGATCCAGCACCGTTCGATCGGACCAAACCCCGCGGGGGTGTAGCTCAGTTCGGCAGAGCACTTCGTTCGCAACGAAGGGGCCGTCGGTTCAAATCCGATCACCTCCACCGCACCCGACCCGCCCTGTGCAACGCATGCAGGGCGGGTTCGTCGTCGGCACGATGGTCGCCGACGTCCACCGACGTCCACCACTGACAGGCCACGACAATGGGCAGGCTCGCGCAACTGGACCAGTGGTTCCGCCGCAGCGGTGCCACCCTGCCGATGGCCGATCCGCGCCCGTCGCACGGGGCCGAGATGGAGGGGTGGTTCTGGCGGGTGACCGACAGCCGGTCGGGCCGCGTCGTGGTCGTGCTCTGCGGCGTCAATCGGCATCCCGACGGTGACTGGGCCACCGTGGCGGTCGCGGCCGAACCCGGTGGATTCGTCCGCCAGGCCGTGCTGTCCGATGCCCACGGTGACACCGACACCTACCGGGTGGAGGCGGGTGATGGGGCCTTCCGCGCCAGTGCGTCACGTGTGCAGGTGGACCTGGGGCCCGATGCCCGTGTCGACCTGTCGCTGGAGCGACCCGTCGAGTGGCCACGCGCCCTGGGGGGCGGCGGCGTCTTCTCGGCACTGCCGTTCCTGGGCCAGTACTGGCACCCGCACCTGCTGGGTGGCGCAGCCAGCGGGACGGTGACCGTCGGGGACGAGACCTGGCAGTTCGACGATGCCCAGGTGTATGCCGAGAAGAACTGGGGTGCCGGCTTCCCCGCGCACTGGTGGTGGGGACAGGCCCAGGGGTTCGACCGCGATGACGTGTGCGTCGCGTTCTCGGGTGGCGTGCTGACCGCCGGGCCGCTCGCGGTGACGGTCGGGGGCGTCGTCGTCCGCGTCGGGGCGCACGTCCTGCGTCTCACGCCGCCGACTGCGCGGGTCCACAGCGAGACCGACGGGCGCACCTGGCGCGTGCATGCCCGGGGACTGGGGACGCAGGTCGACATCGTGGCGACGGGCACCGGGTCGCCACACGTCCTGCCGGTGCCGCTGCCCGCCGAGCGGCGCAACGTCGACACCGACTTCGAGTACCTGCTCGGCCATCTCGAACTGACGGTTCGGGGCCGTGTCGACTACCACGGGACCACCGAGTTCGCCGGACTCGAAGTCGGCCATCGCCCCACCTGAGGACGGGGGTGCGGCGCCGAATCGCGTCGCGCCACAGCCGATCCTGAGTGCTTCCCTGCCACGTGAGTGGGCCAGACCTGGGCGGTGTCGGGGCCAGACCCTTGCCGGGTCACGCCAAGACCCGGGTCGGGATCTCGTGCAACCTGCGTGGATCACTGGCATCGGCGCAGCGCCTCTGCGACCATGGCGGCGACGGCGCCCCCGCCACGCCCCTGCCAGGAGACGATGATGGACACACGACCACTGCATCGTGGCGGCCCCGACGTCTCGGAGGTGGGGTTCGGTGCCTGGGCCATCGGGGGGAGTTGGGGCGAGGTCGACGACGACGAGTCGATCGCGACGCTCGAGACCGCGATCCGGGCGGGGGTGACCTTCTTCGACACCGCCGACGTCTACGGGGACGGGCACAGCGAGCGACTCGTGGGCCACATCGCCGCCGAACACGACGTGGTCGTGGCGACCAAGATGGGTCGGCGGGCCGAACTGGACCCCGCGCTGTGGACCCGGGCGCAGTTCCTGTCGTGGCTCGACCGGTCCCGACGCAACCTCGGTGTGGACACCGTCGACCTGGTCCAACTGCACTGCCTGGGTACCGAGATCTACGACATGGACGGTGTGTGGGATGCCCTCCGCGAACTGCAGGACGACGGCGTGGTCTCCGCGTTCGGCGTGAGTGTCGAGACGGTCGACGAGGCGCGTTGCCGCCCTGGAGGTCGACGGGCTGGCCACGATCCAGTTGATCGCCAACCTGTTCCGGATGAAACCGGTCGATGTCGTGTTCGACGCGGCTCGCGACGCCGGTGTCGGGGTGATCGTGCGTGTCCCGCTGGCCTCGGGCCTGCTGACCGGCAAGTTCACGCAGGACACGACCTTCGAGGCCGACGACCACCGCAACTTCAATCGCGACGGCCAGGCCTTCGACGTCGGCGAGACCTTCGCAGGGGTGCCGTGGGAGGTTGGCCTGGCGGCCGTCGAACGAGTGCGTCCCCTGGTGCCCGACCACCTCACGATGGCGCAGTTCGCACTGCGATGGGTGCTGGACCACGATGCCGTCAGCGTCGTCATCCCGGGTGCCCGGACCCGCGCGCAGGCGCGCGGCAATGCGGCTGCGTCACACCTCGATCCACTGCGTCCCGAGGTCCATGCGACGCTGCGGGAGATCTACGACGAGATGATCAGGCCCCACGTGCACGATCGCTGGTGACCTGGCACTCCCGGGCGCTCGCCCGGATCGGGCTGGCTCACACGATGCCGAGCACGTCCCCCAGTCGGCGTCGCCACCACCGACCGCTGCCCAGGAGCAACGTCGCCGCACTGGCGCGCTTGTAGTACAGGTGCGCGTCGTGCTCCCACGTGAACCCGATGCCGCCGTGGACCTGGATCGAGTGGCCGGTGATGCGCGCCGCCGTCGCGGGGCACAGCGACGCCGCCATGGGGACCGCCACGGCCAGTTCCGCGTCGTCACCGATCGCCAGGGCGCGGGCAGCCCACCACGCCGTGGACCTGGCTGCCTCGAGCTGGACGAGGTCGTCGGCCAACAGGTGCTTGATGGCCTGGAACGACCCGATCGCCCGACCGAACTGGCGACGAACCCTGGCGTAGTCCACGGCCATGGCATGGGCGCCGGCGGCCACGCCGACCATCTCGTTGGCGAGCATCACCGCACCGACGGTGCGGGCACGCTCCACGACGGCGGCCGCGTCCCCGGTCATGGCGTCGCCGTCGTCGACGGCCACGGCAGCGAATTCGACTCGGGCCAGCGGCCGGGTCGGGTCCAGCGCCTCCATGGCGGTCATCGTCACGCCGTCGCGGTCGGTCGGAACGACGAACGCGCCATGGTCCGTTCCGACGATGACCGCCTGGGCGCCCAGCCCCTCGATGACGTGACTGGCATGACCGCTCAGCGTGGTGGCATCGTCGACGATCGCGACCCGCACTCCGTCATGCGCGCCGTCCAGGGGAACGGCCACCGCGACGCGCAGGTCTCCCGCAGCGATCGCGGGCAGCATGGCCGTGCGCTGGGCATCGGTGCCATGGTCCAGCAGGGCCGCCGTGGCCATGATCGTCGACAGGAGCGGCATCGGGGCGACGGCACGGCCGACTTCCTCGAACAGCACTGCCACCTCGACCATGCCGTACCCCGCGCCGCCCAGGTCCTCCGGGATCGCCATGGCCTGCCAGCCCATGCCGGCGACCTCACGCCACAGGCGTTCGTCGAAGGCGGTGGGCGTGTCCATCAACTGGCGCACCCGGGTCGTGGGCACCCGGTCGGCCAGGAACTCCCGCGCCACCGATCGCAGGGCCGCCTGCTCCTCGGTGAGCACCAGCTCCTGCATCGAGGTGGCATCGTCATGCTGGCGATCGCGTCCGTGGCGGACGGATCGGCGACAGACGTGTCGGTGGTGGCCGTGTCGGTCATGGTGGGATCCTGTCGGGCGACTGCTGGGGTGCGGTGGGGGAGCGTGGCCGAGAGGCCGGATCGTGGTCGTCGGCCGGTCGGCACCGGGGCCGGTCAGCGCCGGTCGGCTGGGCGGGCCGGTCGGCTGGGGCGCCGGTCAGCGCCGGCGGCTGGGCGGGCCGGACGGCCACGGCTGGCGTCACCGGGCGACGTCGCGCCACGGCAGGTCCTTGTCGACGCGCGGTTCTCCCGGCAGGCCGAGCACTCGCTCGCCCAGGATGTTGCGCAGGATCTGCGAGGTGCCGCCCTCGATGGAGTTGGCGCGCGCGCGCAGGAACGCGTGTTGCGGGGTGGCCTCGGGGCACCTCGTCCAGGGTCGGCGCCGTGAGCGGGTAGCCACCGGGCATCAGCAGGCCGTCGGGGCCGAGCAGCTGCATCGTGAAGGTGGTCACCTCCTTGTTCAGTTCGGCCCAGTGCAGCTTGGAGGTCGACCCCTCCGGTCCGGGTGTGCCGGCGGTCCTGGCGTGGGCGGCCCGCAGCGAGGTCAGGCGCAGGGCCTCGGCCTCGATCCACAGGTCCAACAGGCGGTCGGCCAGCGCGGGATCGTCATGGTCGTGGTCGTGCCATGCGGTCACGGCGTCGGCGATGGCGCCACTGCCCCGCGGCGGCACGTTGCCACCGATCGCGACCCGCTCGTTCATCAGCGTGGTCATCGACACCGACCAGCCGGCGCCGACGTCGCCCAGTCGCATCGAGTCGTCGATGTGCACGTCAGTGAGGTAGACCTCGTTGAACTCGGCCTCGCCGGTGATCTGGTGCAGCGGCCGGACGTCGACGCCGTCGTTGTCCATGTCGAGCACGAAGTACGTCAGGCCGCGGTGCTTGGGTTGCCCGGGATCGGTCCGTGTCACGAGCAGCCCCCAGCGCGCGATGTGGGCCAGCGTGGTCCACACCTTCTGGCCGTTGACGATCCACTGGTCGCCTTCCCGGACGGCCGACGTCGCCAGGTTGGCGAGGTCCGAGCCCGCGCCCGGCTCGCTGAACAACTGGCACCAGATCTCCTCCAACGTGAACATCGGCCGCAGCAGTCGGTCCTGCATGGCGTCGTCGGCATGCGCCAGCAGGGTCCCGGCCCCCATGCCGATGCCGATGATGTTGGCGCGGATGTTGGACTGGTCGGCGCCGGCCTCGGCCAGGCGTGATCGGACGTGGGCGAGGTGACGCGGTGACACGCCCAACCCGCCCTTGCCCTCGGGGTGGTGGACCCACGCCAGGCCTGCGTCGAACTGCGCGCCCCAGAATTCCGGTGGGGGCGTCGACGCCGGCGGGTGTGTTGCCAGCAGGTCGTCGATGGCGTCGTCGATGCGAGTGATCTCGTCCACGTGGCGTGCTCCTGCAGGGGATCGCCAACTGTAGGACGCGCGCCGTCGGCGAGTGAGGTGGCGTGACCCCGCTGGAGGACGGGCACCGTCGGCGAAGCGGGTTGCGTGACCTGTCGGCACCCCCGTCGACATCGCTAGGCTGCGGCGCCACGGGCCACGCCATCACGGGGGAAGCCGATCCATGTCATGTCCATCCTGCGGCGCCACTCGACCGGACACCCAGCAACCCTGCCCGACCTGCGGGGCCGCCGGCATGGCTGACCGGCCCGAGGATGCCGGTGCCGGAAGTACCGAGGCCGGACAGTACCGAGGCCGCCAGTACCGAGGTCGCCAGTACCGAGGCCCCCAGGACCGAGGCCGCCACGACCGAGGCTGCCAGTCCCGATGCTGGCCTTCCCGATGCTGGCAGTGCCGATGCCGCCCCGGCCCCTGGCCCGCCCGGCGGCGACGGTCACCCGCCGCCGCCCGAGTGGACGGCCCCCGTCGCGCCGCCGGCGTCGACCCTGGATCCGCCGACCCTGGACCTGGGCGTGCCGCCACCGGCCCCGCCACCTGGGCAACCACCGATCGGCTCGGCCTCCAGCGGCGGATCTGGCGGACCGCCACCCGTGCCGCCCGCGCCGCAGGGTGTGTCCGCGGGCAGCGGGCGCACCTGGATCCTGGTTGCACTGGGTGTCGGTCTGCTCGTGGTGATCGGGGTCGTGGCGTTGGCGGTGGGGCTGGTGCGGGGCGCCGATCCCGATGCCATCTTCGCCGCCACCGAGGCCACTGTGCCCGACCCGGGCGGCGACACCGAGGCACCGGGAACCGACACCGCACTGGACGAGTTGTGGGTCGCGTGTGCCGACGGGGACATGGCGGCCTGCGACGACCTGTACACCAGGTCGGAGGTCGGGTCCGAGTACGAGGACTTCGGTCGCACCTGCGGGCGTCGCGTCGAGGATGCCGGTCTGTGCGTCGATGCCTTCAGCGGTGACGCCGACGCCACCGACGACGGCGATGCCGGTCTGCCCGAGGAAGGGCCGGATGCGGCACCACCCGGGTCGGACTCCGCGATGGACGAGCTGTGGGCGGCCTGTGCGGCCGAGGACTGGCAGGCCTGCGACGACCTGTTCTTCGAGTCCGAGTTCGGATCGGTCTACGAGGAGTTCGGCCGCACCTGCGGCTACCGCGTCGACGGATGCCTTCCTGTGCACCGAGGACATGACGGATCCCGAGGCCGCGGATGATGGCGCCGGCGCCGGTGACATTCCCGGGGCGGGACCGGATGCCGCCGCCACGGCTGCGCCGGCGACCGACGCGGAACTGGATGAGCTGTGGGAGGCCTGCGCGGCCGAGGACTGGGAGGCCTGCGACCTGCTGTACTTCCAGTCGTCGGCCAACTCCGACTACGAGTTCTTCGCTGCCACCTGTGGTGCCCGTGACCTGCTCGCCGGTGGCAACGACCTGTGCCAGGTCCTGCATGCCGAGCCGGACACGCCCCCGGTGCTGCTTCCCACCGAACTGACGTCGGGCACCTGCTTCGACGAGCCGGAGGAGGGCACGGTCGTCTTCTGGGTCCAGACGATCCCGTGTGGGAGGGAGCATGACATCGAGATCATGGGCGTCGCCTCGCTGCCTCGCGGGCCCATGCCCGAGGACATGGCTGCCGCAGCCGTCGACGTGTGCCTGCCGATCTTCGACGGGTTCGTCGGCCTCGCCTACACGGCGTCGCGTCTCGACATCTACCACCTGTCACCGACGCCGGAGAGCTGGGAGCTCGGTGACCACGACGTCGCCTGTGGGGTCTACGACCCCAGCGGACCGGTCGAGGGATCCCTCAAGGGCAGCAAGCGATGAGGGGCTCCAGTGCCACGCCACGGTGCGACGGTGATCAGTCGCCGAACCCCTCGTAGGCGGCGTCCATCTCGTCGGAGGTGTAGGACCGGAAGGCGATCATGGTCCGGGTCGAGACCAGCCCCTCGAGCGTGGACAGGTCCTCGGTGACCACGCGCGCGATGGCGTCGTGGCTGGGAACGGCCAGCACGACGACCACGTCGGCCTCGCCGCCGGCCACCGAGTGGGCGGAGCGCACGCCGTCGAACTCCGCCGCCCGAACTGCAGCACTGGCGATGTGGTCGGGTTCGACATTCATCAGCACGAACGCGTGGATCATGGCTGGTCCTTGGCGTGGTTGGCGGGGGCGGGGCGCGGTCGGGGCACGCGGGGCCGGGCTGTCGATCCTAGGCCGCCCAGCCACGTGACCGGTCCTGTTGCCGCCGGGCCGGTGCTGCTCATGTCACCGGGCTGGCATCGTTGCCATGGGCGAGGTGTGCACCGGCGCGCACCACCTCGACGATTCGTCCGACCGCGGTGTGGACATCCAGGAACGAGGTGGTCAGTGGCGACAGGCCCAGGCGCACGATGTCGGGCGCCCGGAAGTCGGGGATCACGTCAGCCTGTTCGATCAGTGCGCGGGTGACGCCCCAGCCATGTTCGTGGGCCAGGGACACGTGGCCACCGCGGTCGTCGGGGTTGCGCGGCGACGCCAACGTGAAGCCCAGCGGCGCGAGGTGCTGGTCGGCGAGGTCGACCAGCACCGTCGTCAGCGCCGTCGACTTTGCCCGGATGCCGTCGATGCCGGCATCGGCGACCATCGTGATGCCGGCTTCGGCGGCCAGCAGTGACAGCATCGGGACCGTGCCGACGTGGACGCGGCGGATGTCGGGTGACGGGCGGAAGTCGAGGTCGAAGGAGAACGGTGCCTCGTGGCCCCACCACCCGGTGATCGGGTTGGTCAACTGCTCCTGCAGGTCGGAGCGGACGTAGGCGAACGCGGGGGCGCCCGGTCCACCGTTGAGGTACTTGTAGGTGCAGCCGACGGCCATGTCCGCGCCGTGGGCGGCCAGGTCCACCGGCACCGAGCCTGCCGAGTGGCTGCAGTCCCACACCACCAGCGCACCTGCATCGTGGGCGGCGGCCGTCACCTCCTCGATGTCCCAGATCCACCCGGACCTGTAGGCGACGTGGCTCAGCGACACGATCGCGACGTCGTCGTCCAGGCTGGCGCGCAATGCCTCCATGTCCCCGTGGATGCCGTCGGGACTGGCGAGCGTGACGACCCTGGTGTCGGGGACCAGTTCGGCGATGCCGGCCAGGACGTGGTTGTCGGTCGGGAAGTTGAGGTCGTCGGTGACGATCGTGTGGCGGCCGTGCTGCAGGCGCAGGCCGGCCACGACCAACTTGAACAGGTTCGTCGAGGTCGACTCCGAGATGATGACCTCGCCCGGGCGCGCGCCGATCACCGGGGCCAGTGCGTCACCCAGTCGGACATGGGCATCCCACCAGCCCTCGTTCCACGACCGGATCAGGCGATCACCCCAGTCGTGGTCGGCGACCTGGCGGACCCGCTCGGCGGCGGCGCGGGGCATTCGGCCCAGCGAGTTCCCGTCGAGGTAGAGCAGGTCGGGATCGGTGACCACGAACTGGTCGATGGCACTCGCCAGCGGGTCGTCGCGGTCCAGCTCGAGCGCCCGGTCGTGGCCGGCCATGTCCGGGAACGGGCCCCGCGCCAGGCTGTCCACCATCGCTCCTCGTCGTTGGTCCCTGCCCGCATCGGACGGGGTCACAGGGTGGTGCGGGCACCACCGTCGATCGGGCAGGACTGCGCCGGTCACGTAGGCGCCAGCTCGGGATGCCAGGAAGACCACGGCGCCGGTGATGTCGTCGGCATCACCGAAGCGCCCGCGTGGGATGCGGGCGGCGAACGCCTTGCCGGCCTCGGGATCCTCGAGCGCGAACGCGGTCATGTCCGACGGGAAGAAGCCGGGGGCGATGACGTTCACGGTGATGTGTTCGGGGGTGAGGCGCTGGGCCATGTGCCGGCTCATGTGGTGCACGCCGGCCTTGGAGGCCGAGTAGGCGTAGGTCTCCCACTCGGGCACGGTGAAGCCGTCGACGCTGCCGATCGTGATCACGCGGGCAGGGTCCTCGGGCGTGGCGGCCGCGCGCAGCAGTGGCAGCAGGGCCTGCGTGGTGTGGAAGACGGCCGTGACGTTCACGTTCATGACCTTCTCGAAGCCGCGACGTGCGTAGTCGTCGATCGGCTCGCCCCAGGCGATCCCCGCGTTGTTGACCAGGACGTCCACGTGGTCGGTGTGCTCGGCAACGGCAGCCGCCAGCGACTCGATGCCATCCTGGGTGGACAGGTCGGCGGCGACCGGGATGCAGGCGTCCCCCAGTCGATCGGCTGTTTCCTGCAGGTTGTCGAGCTTCCGCGAGGTGATCAGGACGGTGGCACCGGCGTCGACCAGGCCGGTCGTGATCATCTCACCGATGCCGCGACCGCCTCCGGTCACGACGCAGAACTTGCCGTCGACGTCGAACAGGGACATGGCGTGGCTCCTTGGTGGACTGGCTCTCGAGGTGCAGGTGCATCCGCACGTTCGGGCGCGGTGCAGCGGATCGTGACCCGTCGTGCTGTCGGATCCGTGTGCAGCGTCGTCGTCTGTGGCAGGCTAGACCGTGGCTCGCCACACCATGGTGGCTCGTCGCAGACGACGGCTCGTCGGAAATGGACGTCCTGGCGCTGGGTCGTCGGAACATGCCGGGTCGTTGGACCAACAGCGCGTCGTCAGCGCCACGGCGCGCGCGGACATGGCAGCGCGTTGCACCAGGACGCGGCACGGGACGATTGGAGGTCGAGGTGGCGGACGACCGGCACGGCGACCTGGTGGGCGCGTTGCGTGGCGCGGGTCTCGACGATGTCGACGATTCCGTGCTGGCGCGCGCCATGCACGCCCAGGACGCTTCACTGCACCGGGTCGTGCCCCGGGTGGTGGTCGCGCCCCGCGATGCCGACGACGTCGCGGCGCTGGTCGCGGTGGCACGGGCAACCGGCGTGCCGATCACGGCGCGGGGTGCCGGCACCTCGATCGCCGGCAACGCCATCGGGCCCGGCATCGTCGTCGACTTCCGCCGCCACATGGACCGAATCCTGCACCTGGGGCCGGATCGCGCCATCGTGCAACCCGGAGTGGTGCTCGACGACCTGCAACGGGCTGCCGCGGTGAACGGCGTGCGGTTCGGGGCGGAGCCCGCGACGCATTCGCGCGCCACCCTCGGGGGCATGGTCGGCAACAACTCCTGCGGCGCCCGTGCCCTGGGCTACGGGCGCACCAGTGACGGGGTCGCCGCCCTGGCACTGGTGACCGGGGCAGGGGGACACCGTCACGCTTGGCGAGGACCGCGAACTCGCGGGTCTGGCCCCCGGTGACCTCCGCACGCGAGCACGGCTGGTGGCCGGACTGGTGGCGATCGGACGCGACCACGTCGACTCGATCCGCACCGAGTTCGCCCGCGTGCCGCGGCAGGTGTCGGGCTACGCGCTCGAGCACCTGGTGGCGAAGGCCGACGGGGCAATGGCCACGCGGGCACCCGCTCGCGTGCTGGCCGGCAGCGAGGGCACGTTGGGCCTCACGACTGCGATCGAGCTCGACCTGGTCGCGGTGCCGGTGCACACCGTCCTGGTGGTGCTCGGGTATCCCGACCTGCCCGCGGCCGCCGACGCCGTCCCGGCACTGCTGGCCCACCGGCCGGTCGCGATCGAGGGGCTCGATGCACGGATCGTCGATGCCGTCCGCGGACGCCGGGCCGATGTCGACATCCCGCCCCTGCCGGACGGCGGGGGGTGGCTGTTCGTCGAACTGGGTGGCGACGACCCGACCCAACTGGTCGCGGCGGCCGCCGCGGTGGTGGCGGATGCCGCGGCAACCGGGGCCGTGGTCGTCACCGATGCTGGCGAGGCCCGCGCGCTGTGGGCCATCCGGGAGGCAGGTGCCGGGCTTGCCGCGGTGGCGCCGTCGGGTCGACCGGGGCATGCCGGCTGGGAGGACTCGGCCGTGGCTCCCGAGAGGTTGGGCGGCTACCTGCGCGACCTCGAGGGCCTGATGAGCGACACACGGCCTCACCGGGATGCCCTACGGCCACTTCGGTGACGGCTGCCTCCACGTCCGCCTGGACTTCGCCCTGCGCTCGGCGGACGGCGCGGCGCAGTATCGACGGTTCATGGAGGCGGCCACGGACCTGGTCATCAGCCACGGCGGCACGACGTCGGGCGAGCACGGTGACGGTCGCATGCGTGGGTGGTTGCTGGAGCGCCTCCACAGTCCCGACGGACGTCGCCGCGATGCGCCGGGTCAAGACGCTGTTCGACCCCGACGGCATCTGCAATCCCGGCATCATCATCGACCCCGTCGCAGGCGATCGCGACCTGCGCGCGGTCGGCGTCGAGGTCGTGCCGGCCGCCGGGTTCGCCATGACCGCCGACGACGGTGACCTCACCACCGCGACGCACAGGTGCACGGGGGTCGGCGCGTGCGTCGCCACGACGCCCGACACCGCCGTGATGTGTCCGTCCTGGCGCGCCACCCAGCCGGGAACAGGACAGCACCCGTGGCCGAGCCCGGGTGCTGCAGGAGGTGCTGCGCGGCGACCTGGTCGCGGACGTGGACGATCCGGCCGTCACCGAGGCGCTGGACCTGTGCCTGTCGTGCAAGGCGTGCGCCAGCGACTGTCCCACCGGTGTGGACATGGCCAGGCTGAAGTCCGAGGTGCTGCATCGCCGTCGTGGCCGTGTCACCTCGTGGATCCCCGATCCGCTGGGTGACCTGCCACGGCTGGCTGACCTCGCGGCCCGCGTGCCCGGCCTCGCCAACCGGTCCCTCGTCGGCACCGGGTCTGTCGGGACTGTTCGAAGCGGGCTGGCCGACGTGGATCCGCGCAGGTCGCTGCCGGCCTTCGCCCCTGCCACCTTCCAGGTGGTGTACGAACGAGGCCAGCGCGGCGGACGGGTGCCGCAGGCCCCCACGCCTGTCGGCAGGGTGGTGCTGTGGGTCGACACGTTCACCGACCACTTCGCCCCCCAGGCCGCGGTCGCGACGCTGCGCGTCCTGGTGGCAGCCGGCTTCGACGTCGAGGTCGTGACCGACGACGCCTGTTGTGGCCTGACCTCGATCACGACCGGCGACCTCGATGCGGCCAAGGCTCGCCTGCGACATCTCGTCACCGTGCTCGGTGCCAGCGGCGGGGGAGACGTGGCGGTGCCGATCGTCGGGGTGGAACCGCCCTGCGTTGCTGCCGTGCGCGACGACCTGCCCGACCTGCTGCCCGACGAACCCGGGATGCCGGCCGTCGTGGCGCGGGTGCGCACGTTGGCCGAGGTGCTGGCGACCCGGCGACCCGACTGGTCACCGCCGTCGCTGATCGGTCGCACCGTCGTGGTGCAGCCCCACTGTCACCAGTACGCGGTGATGGGCTTTGCTCCCGACCGCGCCATCCTGGCCGCGACCGGCGCCGACGTGGTCACCGTCGGAGGCTGCTGCGGACTGGCCGGCAACTGGGGCCTCGAACGTGGCCACCATGATGTCTCGGTTGCCATCGCCAACCAGCAACTGCTCCCGGCCGTCGCGGCTGCGCCCGATGACGCCATCGTGGTCGCGGACGGGTTCTCGTGTCGCACGCAACTCGCCGACCTGGCCGACCGGCGCGCCCACCACCTCGCCGAGGTCCTCCTCCACGGCGCCGCCCTCCCCACCACCTGACCCACCTCGACCCACCACCCTCACGACTCTTGGGGGGCAGCGTTCTCCTGGGCGGACGCTGGAGACCGACAGTCGGTGAGGCGGTGCCTGGCTCGCGACTCTTGGGGGGCGGCGTTCTTCGGGGCGGACGCTGGAGACCAACGGTCGGTGAGGCGGTGCCTGGCTCGCGACTCTTGGGGGCCGGCGTTCTGCGGGGCGGACGCTGGAGACCACCAGTCGTGGGGCGGTGTGGGCGCCGCGGGGCTGCGTTGGGGCAGCGGTGGGCCCGCGGGGCTGCGTGGGGCAGCGGTGGTTGGGCCCGGCTGGGGTGCGGGGCAGCAGTGGCGGCGGCCGGGGGAGCGGCCGCCGCGATCAGGCGATGAGGTCGCGGGCGTGGGCGACGACGTTGTCGACGTTGATGCCCAGGCGTGCCAGTGCGACCTCACCCGGCGCGGACTCGCCGAAACGGTCGATGCCGATCGAGTCGTCGGCCCATGCAGCCCACCCGAAGGTCGACCCGGCCTCGACCGACAGCACCGGCACGTCGTCGGGCAGGACGCTGCGCTGGACCTCGTTGGACTGCGCTGCGAAGCGATCCCACGACGGCATCGACACGACCCGCGCGGCGATGTCCTCCAACGCCAGCACCTCGGCCGCCTCCACGCACAGGGACACCTCGGACCCGGTGCCCAGCAACACGACGTCGGCCGGGCCGTCGGTGTCGCGCACGACGCCGGCGCCGGTCTCGACCGCCGATCCGTCGGTGGTGACGGTCGACGCCCTGGCGGGTCAGGATCAGCGCGGTGGGGCCGTCGGTGCCGAGGGCGATCGCGGAAGGCCTCGGCGACCTCGTTGGCGTCCGCCGGCCGGATCACCTGCAGGTTCGGCATGCCGCGCAGGCGACGACAGGTGCTCGACGGGCTGGTGGGTGGGGCCGTCCTCGCCGACACCGACCGAGTCGTGGGTCCACACGAACACGCACTTGGCATGCGACATCGCGGCCAGCCGGACCGGTGGACGCATGTAGTCCAGGAACGTGAAGAACGTGCCGCCCAGCGGGATCACGCCACCGTGGCGTGCCATGCCGACCAGGGCCGAGCCCATCCCGTGCTCGCGGATGCCGAAGTGGAACTGGCGGCCAGCCGGGTTGTCCGCGGTGTGGATGCCCGCGCCCTCGAGTCCGGTCCCGGTCGAACCGGTGAGGTCGGCCGAGCCGGACAGCATCGTGGGAATCAGGTCGACCGTTGCGTCCAGCACCTTCTGGATCGCCTGGCGGGTCGCCAACTTCTCGCCGTCGTCCCACGACGGCAGGGCATCCTCCCACCCCGCGAGACCGGTCTGGTCCCAGGCAGCGATCCACGCCGGATCGGTGACGACGTCGGCGTTGCGCTCGGTCCAGGCGGCGCGGGCTGCGGCGCCTCGCTCGGCGACGTGCGACCGGTAGGCATCGACCAGGTCGTCGGGGGCCCAGAACGGTTCGTCCGGGATGCCCATGACCTCCTTGGTGCGGGTGATGTCGTCGTGGTCGAAGGCCAGCCCGTGGGCCGAGTGGTCGTCGGTGTGGTCGGGCGAGGGCGTGCCGATGTGGGTGCGCAGGACCAACAGCGACGGCTTGTCGGTGACCTCCTTGGAGGCCAGCAACGCCGCCTCCAGCGCATCGGCGTCGTCACCGATGTCGCCCAGTTCGACCACGTCCCAGCCATAGGCAGCGAATCGTGCCCCGACGTCCTCCCTGGTCGCCAGCGACGTGTCCCCGTCGATCGTGATGTGGTTGCTGTCGAAGATGACGGTCAGGTTGCCCAGTCCGAGGTTGCCGGCCAGCCCGCCGGCCTCGTGGCTGACGCCCTCCATCATGCAGCCGTCGCCCGCGATCACCCAGGTGTGGTGGTCGATGGCGTCGGCGCCGAACCGCGCCCGCAGGTGACGCTCCGCGATGGCCATGCCGACGCCGTTGGCCAGCCCCTGGCCCAGCGGTCCCGTCGTCACCTCGACTCCGACGGTGTGACCGGCCTCGGGGTGCCCGGGTGTGCTCGACTCCCACTGGCGGAAGTCACGCAGGTCGTCCAGTTCGAGTCCGTAGCCGGTGAGGTAGAGCATCGAGTACTGCAGGATCGACGCATGCCCGGCCGACAGGATGAAGCGGTCGCGATCCACCCATTCGGGTCGGCGGGGTCGTGCTTCATGACGCGGCTGTAGAGCACGTGCGCCAACGGGGCCAGCGCCATGGCGGTGCCCTGGTGACCCGAGTTCGCGGCGCGGGGTGCGTCCATGGCGAAGCCACGGATCACGGAAACGGCATCGTCGAGGTCGACTTGGCTGGAGGATGCTGACACGACTGCCTCGCTTGGGGTGAGGTGGAGGAGGTTGGAAGGTGTGGAGGACCGGGTGACTGCGCTGCAGCCGTTGCACTGTTGCGGCGTCGTCTGCTGGCGTGTTCACCCGCCACGGACGCAGTGACGGTGCAGGGTAGGCGCGCGATGCCGCACGGCCGCATCCGACCGGTCGGGCGACGACGGTCGATCGAGTCAGGTGGGCGAGGAGCGGTGAGGGATGGACTCGTCCGACGGGCTCGCCATGGCCCAGCGTGCGAGGGGCGATGGCGTCGGCGACGGCAGCGGGTGTCCATGCCCGTCGTGGCCAGCAGCGCCAGGCCGGCGACCATCGCAGCCCGATCGTTGCCGTCCAGCACCTTGACGGCGACCCCGTGTCCGTCGGCCGAACCCAGCGCCATGACGGCCTCGGCGCCACCCTTGGCGACGACGCCGTCCAGTTCCTGCATCACGATGGTGTCGTCGGCGCCGACGCCGGCGATCGTCCACGGATGTGCCCGCATGGCACGGCCGATCACGCCCAGCGCGGTCGCGACGTCGTCGCGTGTCACGGCGTCAGGATCGGTGCGGCGCGCGACGGGCCCGGTCGGCTCCGCGGCCGTGGCAGCACCCAGCCGCCCCATGGCCGTGGCCAGCCCGCGCACGGTCGTCGTGGACAACGGCGCACCACAGCCATCGATGCCGATCGTGGTGACCTCGACGCCGGTGGCGATCTCGACGACGCGTCGCGCCAGCACCTGCAGGGGATGGTCGGGATCCCGGTAGGTCGACGGGTCCCAGCCGGCGGCGACGCACGCTGCCAGCATGCCGGCGTGCTTGCCGGAGCAGTTCATGGCCACGCGCGTCGGTCCACCGCCTGCCTGCAGGACGGCGGCCCGCGCCCAGTCCTCGCTCGGCAGTGCCGGTGGCGTCTGCAGGTCGTCGACCGACAGGCCGACGTCGGTCAACAGTTCGGTGACAAGGGCGACGTGGTCGGGGTGGCCGCGGTGGCTCGCGGCAGCGAATGCCAACTTCGCATCGGCCAGGTCGGCGCCTGCCAGCAGCACGGCAGCCGCCTGGAATGGCTTGAGTGACGAGCGTGGGAAGCACTGGGTGTCGGGGTCACCGACAGCCGCGACCAGGGTGGCGTCACGATCGACCACGGCAGCGTGGCCGAGGTGACGCGACTCGATGAAGCCCGATCGCGTCACGACTGCCAGCTCGGCCGCGTCCCGCGACACCCCCGGCCATCCGTCGGGCACTGCCAGCAGGGCGTCGGTCGGATCGCCGGGAGGGACGGGCATGGCGGGTCCAGTGCTGGGATCGAGAACGGGATGGTAGGCGGCGTGTGCGCTCAGCCATCGCGCCGGACAGGATCGGGATGGTGTCGTCGATAGGCTTGGGACACCGCCATCCTCGGAAGGCATGTCATGGCCGGACTGATCCCCACGCGCGACCAGATGGACGCCCGCACCGCCGAATTCGTCGACCACATCCATGGCGGCGGCAAGGTCGAGGCAACCGACTGGATGCCCGAGATCTACCGCCGTCTCAACCTCAAGTTCATCGAGATGCACGCGAACTCGGAGATCATGGGCGCACTGCCCGAACGCGAGTGGATCGCGCGCGCCCCGAGCCTGCGCCGCAAGCGCTCGCTGGCTGCCAAGGTGCAGGACGAGGTCGGCCACGGCCAACTGATCTACCGCGTGGCCGAATCGCTGGGCAAGCCCCGCAGCCAGATGTATGCCGACCTGGTCGCGGGTCGTGGTCGCTTCCACAACGTCTTCCACTATCCGACCTTCACGTGGGGCGACGTGGCCTGCATCGGCTTCCTGGTCGATGGCGCCGCGATCGTGACGCAACGCGCGCTGACCGACACGTCGTATGCCCCCTACCTGCGCGTGATGCGGCGGGTCGTGGCCGAGGAGTCGCTGCACTACCGCCACGGCGAGGACATCCTGCTGGCGCTGGCCAGCGGCACGGACGAACAGTTCGCCATGCTGCAGGAGGCCGTCGAACCGCTGGTGGACGCCAATCCTGCACTTCTTCGGCACGGACACACCGCGTGACGCGGATCCCTCCATCTTCTGGGGCATCAAGCCCCGGACCAACGAGGAGTCGCGCCAGGAGTGGATGACCACCTACATCCCGAAGTTGTGGGACGTGGGGATCAGCCTGCCGGACCCGACCCTGGACTGGGATCCGACCACGAAGGTCTGGAGCTACCAGGAGCCGGACTGGCAGGAACTGGCCGACCTGGTCAAGGGCGAACCGTCCGAGGCCACGGCCTCACGACTGGCCTGGAAGCAGGCCCTGGCCCGCAACAACGACTGGATCCGCGAGGTCGTCCTGGGCGAGCCGGCCCCGGTGTTGGCCGCGTGATGGAGGATGGCACGGTGGCGCACGACGAGACGTCCGGCGACGTGGCACCGGCCGCGTCCGCCGACGAGCACGATCCCACCGAGGCCCTGCCGGTCGAGACCATGTGGGAGGTCTTCGGACGGCGCCGCATCAACGATGCGCTCGAGCACGTCGGCCAGATCCATGCCGGGGATCGCGACACGGCGTTGCTGCTGGCGCGCGAGACGCACTTCCGCCACGAGGAGGCAGTCGACTACGCGGTCGTGCGCAGTGACCAACTGCATCGCCTGGCGAGATCCCTCCATCCTCGAACGTCGGGTGGACATCGACTACCGACTGCAGCGGGGCTACTCGGGGTTCCGCGACAAGCGCGCGAATGCCCGCGAGGCAGCGGCTCGCCGGGGCCTCCAGGACCTGCAGACACGTCCGGCGCCTGGTCGCGACGTCGCATCGGAGGCGTCATGACCAGCCTGCGTGCGGCCCCGGGCGTGAGCATCGCGTCGGCGTTGGCAGCCCCGCGATCACGGTTGCTGTTGGTGCTGGGCGACGACGACCTGATCACCGGCCACCGCGCCTCGTACTGGACCGGGGTGGCGCCGGCGATCGAGATGGACCTGGCCTTCGCGACCATCGCACAGGACGGCATCAACCATGCCGACCTGTGGTACCAGCTGATCATGGGCACCGAGTTGGCCGGCAACGACCCACAGGTCCGCGCGGCCGTGGACGCCATCGGCCTGGGTCGTGAGCCCGGTGACTACCGCCATGCGATCCTGTGCGAGCGGCCGCCCGGCGACATCGCCTTCTCGGTTGCGCGCCACATCGTCGTGGACCACGTCATCGCAACGCGACTGGAGGTCCTGACGGATTCACAGCGACCAGGACATCGCCACCCTGGCAGGCAAGATCGCGTGGGAACAGCGCTACCACCTGCAGCACGCGGTTCGCTACCTGGGCCTGCTGGCCGCGGCCGAGCCTGCCCACCGTGACCGTTTCGTCACGGCACTGGAGCGAGTGGTCCCGGAGGCCTTCGGCATGTTCGAGTCCTTCGAGGGCGAGGCGGAGGTGGTGGCGGACGGCACGCTGCCGCTGTCCCACGCCGGCATCCGCGATGCCTGGGTCGAGCGGATGCAGGGCGTGCTGGCACCGCATGGGCTGGATGCGATCATGCAGGTCGACGAGGTGCCCAGCGACGCGCTGGGTGGCCGTCGCGGCAGTGCACACCGCCGACTTCACCCAGGAGTTGTGGCCCGAGATGACCACGCTCTACCGCTCCGATCCCGCGGCGGTGTGGTGACGGTGGTGACGCGACGACGCGGTGATGGCGCGGGTGCGGATGGCCGTCGAGGCGGTGCCGGATCCCGAGTTGCCGCCGGTGACCATCGGCATGCTCGGAATGGTGCACGACCTGGAGGTCGACGATGCCGGTCGCGTCCTGGTCGCCTTGCTGCCGACCTTCGCGGGGTGTCCGGCGACCGACATGATCCGCGAGGACGTCGTGGCCGCCGTCGCGCCCCTGCCCGGCGTCACCGACGTGGAGGTGGTGTTCCACTTCACGCCGGTGTGGACGCCCGATCGCATCGACGAGGAGGGGCGACGACGTCTGGCCGAGTTCGGCATCGCCCCGCCCCTGGGCGCGTCCGCGGACGACGATGGCGCGGCCGTCGGCCTCCAGCCTCCCGAGGGTGTCGATCGCACTCCCGATCGTGTCGGTGGTCGAGGCCACGAGCGGCCGTCGCTGTCCGTGGTGCGGGTCCACCGCGACCACCCGGGACTCCGCATTCGGGCCGACACCGTGCCGCGACATGTGGATGTGCGCGGACTGCCGCCAACCCTTCGAAGGCTTCAAGTCAGCCTGATGTCCCGGCTCGCGGCGGCCGGGTGGCTCACGTCGGTCGGGGACGCAGGTCTGCAATCACCGCCATCGTGTTCTGGGCGAGCACGCTCTTGGCGAGTTCCAGGGGCAGGTCCGGATTGACCACCACCAGGCTGGCGATGCCATGGACGACCGACCACAGTCGAACGGCGATCGACAGCGGGTCGCCGGCGACGAGGACGCCGGCTTCCTGCGCGCGGAGGATGTTGCCGATCAGCTCACCGAGTCCGGCGGCGGCAGAAGGATCCACAGGGCCCGCAATTGGGTCGCCGGCTTCCACCGGGCGGTCCAGGAACAACACGCGGTACATGGCTGGGTTGGTGACGGCCCAGTCCAGGTACGCGACGCCGCGTTCGACCAGTTCATCCAGCGCGTCCTCAGGCAGACCAGGTTCGATGGTCTGGGCGAATTCCTCGTACTGGGTGCGACACACCTCGTGGAGCAGCGCCTGCTTGGTCGGGAAGTAGTAGTACAGCGACGGCGGGGTGCAGCCCACCGCAGCCACGACATCGTCGATTGCGACGTCGCGCGGATCCCCGTGTTCCGCCAACAGCGACGCGGTCGCGGCCAGGATCTGGCGTCGAAGCGCGCCGCGTGGTGCTCGATCGGCCACCTCAGACCCCTCTCTGCCGCTGGGTGAGCCTACAACTCGGTGTCGGTTGATCTGGGCACGCCGCGGCCTGCCCAGATCCGGGCCGCCACTGCCCGGTTGTGGAGGAGCCCATACTTAGTTATCCTAGAATATAGTGAAACTAGGATCAAGCATGAAGCGAACGCATCGCACCATCGTGCTGGTCCTCCTGCTGGGTTCCGCGCTGGCACTGGCCGTCGCACCCTTGCTGATGCCGCCGACATACTCGCTGGTGGCGCATGGCACCAGCGACTCGGCTGCGCAGGGCATTCCCTGGGCCTGGGTGGCTCGGCTGGGCTTCCTGTTCTTCGGGGCTGGGGTGTTGTGGTTGGCTGTCCTGTCGCGCTCGCGCTGGGGCATTGTCGGGACCGGCCTGCTGGGGCTGTTCGGTGCCTTCATGGTGATGGCTTCCCTGTTCTCGACCCACGCCTGGGAGCCACATGCGACCTACGACGTCACCGAGGACCTCCTGCACTCGGTGGCTGCCACGGCGATGGGATTTGCCTACACCGCGGGGGTCATCGTCGTTGCTGTCGCACGGGCACGTCGCGGGGACGGGGTCCGCGTGCTGGACCTGCTGGCAGTCGTGTCGGCGACCGTGCTCCCCCTGGCGATGCTCGCACTTCCGGGCGCCTACGGTGCGCTGCAGCGACCGCTCTTCATCATCGCCTACTTCTGGTTCGGGGCCGAGGCCATCGCGAGTACTCCACCCAGGATTTGAGTCCCGGCGAGCGGACGACTCTTCCCTGCGACGACGCCCGCATCCGCAGGGGCACAGCGGTGAGGATGTCGGAACGACGCCGACGTCCACCGGCGACAGGGTCGACGCCCACCTTCCTTTCGCATGATTCTTGCGTCGACCTTGCGCCCCCTGGAGACGATGGATCCGTGCTCGATCGAGCAGCGTCGAACCGAGAGACACTCCAGCAGCGCAGAAGAGCGCCCGACCCCACAGCGGTCGTCGGCGACAGCGTGTACAAGGTCAACTGACATCGCGTCCGGTCTCCACGCATCCGGTCGCGCGCCCTTCAGAGCCAAGGAACCTCACCATGCCCGTCACCCTGACACTCGAGGAACTCACGACCGCGGCCGACCTCGACCTCGGTGCGTCCCCCTGGCTCGAGGTCACCCAGGAACTGGTCGACCAGTTCGCCGACGCGACCGACGACCACCAGTGGATCCACGTCGACCCGCAGCGAGCCGCCGCCGGACCCTTCGGTGGCACCATCGCCCACGGCTTCTGGACCCTGGCCATGCTGCCCAGCATGATCGCTGACCTGATCGAGGTGACTGATGGGAACATGGGGGTCAACTACGGCTCCGACCGGGTGCGGCTGACCGCCCCGGTGCCCGTCGGCAGCCGCGTGCGCGCAGTCGGCCACCTCGACCACACCGAGGAGAAGGGTGGGGGGATCCTCATGCACGTCGACGTGACCGTCGAGATCGAGGGCAGCGAGCGTCCGGCACTGGTGGGACGCTTCCTGTTCGTGCGCGCCTGACCGAATCGCCGACGCCGGCACAGCAGGCGATGGCTCGGCTCGAACCGTGACACGACGAGGGGCGCCCGATCGGGCGCCCCTCGACGGTGTGGTGCGGCGAGCCTCAGCTGAGGTTGAAGCAGGGCTCGTCGAACGCGTAGTTGGCGGCGATGTCGCCACCGAATGAATCCTCCACGATGGCCAGACCGGTCGTCCCGTCGGCCGACGGAGCGCCGATCGCGTTGGTCCGCACTTCCTGTTCGGCCGGGGTCCCGGCCAGGTCCAGGTCGGGCAGCGCGCCTTCGTAGCTGACCATCGTGGTGGTCGAGGCAGCCAGCACACCCTCGGGTGTGAGGTCACCGGCTTCGTAGGCGGCGTTGAGCACGTCCAGCAGTGGGTAGGACATCATCCAGCCGTAGGTGGCACCCTCGTTGGCAGGTTCGGGAACTCCGGCCTGCAACGCGGCGTGGGCGTCATCGGTGGCGTCGTAGGGGGCGAACGGTCCCATCACGATGTAGCTGGCCTCCAGGATCGGGCCGACCGCGGACTCGAGCAGGGCACCGTTGTAGGTGGGGTTGGAGCCGACGTAGCGACCCTCGTAGCCCTGTTGGGCCAGGCCACCGGCGATCTGGCCAAGTTCTGTCGGGCCGACGGCCAGGAAGATGGCATCGGCGCTGGCACCGGCAAGTTCACCGACGGCTGCGGCGACGTCGCCACCAGCCGAGATCGGAACCTGCGTGATGTCCTCGCCCACGACCTCGAGACCGGCTTCTTCGGCGGCGATGCGCACGCCCGCTGCCCAGTCCTCGCCGTAGTCACCGGGGAACTTCACGATCGAGATGGTCGAGACGTCGTCCTTGACGTAGTCCACACCGTTCATGGCCTGCACGCAGTAGGACGCACCGGACTGGAGGATGTTGGGGTCGAATGCCCAGCCGGACCACCACGTCATCGGCACCGCGACCATGCTGTCCTCACGCATGGCGTCGATGACCGACAACGACTGCGACGTGCCCAGTGACTGCGCCAGTGCCAGCACCTCGCCACGGATCTTCTCGTACTCCTCGGCGTGCAGCTGGGGGTTGTACTGCGCATCCTGGGTGTGATCGCTGACGTTGACGTCATAGGCACCACCGATGCCGCCGTTCTCGTTCACCGTGTCCCAGAACGCAACCTGGGCGTCGGTGATCGGGACGCCCAGCGCAGCGAACGGGCCCACGCTCAGGTCGGAGATGATGCCGAGGTAGATGCAGCCTCGGTCGGGGTTGCCGTCGGGACAGGGCTCCTCGGTGACACCGCGACCGATCGCGACCTCACCGCCGGCCGCCTCGGTGGCCATCTCGGTCTCGCTGGCCATCTCGGTCTCGGATGCCGTCTCGGTCTCGACGGCCGACTCGGTCGCCTCGGGTTCGTCGTCGTCGCCGCCGCATCCGGCCAGCACCAGGCTGGCGATCGCAGCGACAACCAGGCTGGTCCTGGCCGTCTTCTTCAGCTGTCTCATGGGGTGCTCCTTGTCCGGTTGCCCGGACCTCGTTGGTGGTGGGTTGGGGTCGTGGGTGGTCGTGGGAGATCGTGCGCCGCGGCGGATCGCGGTGTCAAGGTGCTGGCTCCTGCGAGGCTGGGCGAGGTGCCCCCGCACGAGTGGGGTCGCGGGCCGAGGAGGGGTTCAGTACGAGAATGGGAACGCCTTCCAGTAGTTGCGCACCCGGTACCACAGGCCCATCAGGCCGCGCGGTTCGGCGAGCACGAACGCGATCAACAGCATGCCGTACAGGAGTTGCTCGAACTGGAACTCGTCCAGCGGGAAGCCACCGTCGGGGCGCCAGAAGATCACGGTGTCGAAGACCGGGGTGATGGCTTCGCCGATCGGGCCCGCGATGTCGGGCAGCACGGCCAGGAGCAGTGCCCCGATGATGGCACCGGGAATCGACGAGACCCCGCCGATCAGGATCATGGCGATGAACAGGAACGACAGCAGGAGGTTGAACTGGGTGGCTTCGATCGTCTCGAGCCGCATCGCCAACAACGCGCCGGCCATGCCGGCATAGGCCGACGACACGGTGAAGGCGATCAGCTTGGTGCGGGTGATGTCGATGCCCATGACGGCGGCCGCGATGTCGCGATCACGCACGGCCTGGAAGGCGCGCCCGGTACGAGATCGCACCAGGTTGAGTGCCAGGACCGTCAACAGCACGGCGACGGCCAGGGCGAACCAGTAGAGGAAGGAGCTGCGGGCGACGTCGATCCCGAACACGGTCGTGGCCGATGACAGGTCGAAACCCAGCAGGGTCGGCTCCGGGGCAGCGCGGCCGAAGCCCACGCCACCGGTCAGCGAGGTCCAGTTGCGCAGCACGTACTCGCCGACCAGGACCAGGCCCAGGGTGACGATGGCCAGGTACAGCCCACGCAGCCGCGTGGCCAACGGCCCGACGATCAGCCCGGCCAGGCCGGCCACCAGCCCCGCGGCCGGCAGCCACACCAGGATCTCGCCGATGCCCAGTCCGAAGGTGGTGTCGGTCGACGGGCCCGAGATCACGGCCGCCGTGTAGGCGCCGACGGCCAGGAAGAATGCGTGGCCCAGTGACAGCTGGCCGGCGAAGCCCGTGACGAGGTTGAGACCGATGGCGCCCACCACGTAGGCAAGCCCGGCGACGAGCAGGAACAACAGGCCGTTGGACATCCAGAACGGCGCGCTCACGGCCAGCACGAGCAGGACACCCAGCCACACGCCACGCGTCCGGGTCGGCACCAGCGCCGTGGCCTGTTCCTGGCTGCGGATCATCCGAGGTCGTTGGGCCATCAGCGTTCCTGTCGACATGGAGGGCCGGCGCAGAGGTCTGTCAGGTTCGTCCTCATACGCGGGTCACCTCCTCGGTGCCGTACAGGCCGTAGGGCTTGACGAGCAGGACGATCACCATCACCAGGTAGGGCACGACCAGTTCGAAGCCCGACCCCAGCCACGGGGCGGCGGTGGGTTGATAGGCGCCGACCAGGCGTTCGGCCACCCCGATGATGAGCCCCCCGACGATGGCGCCACGGATCGAGTCGAGTCCACCCAGCACGATGACGGGAAGCGCCCGCAGCGCGAACACCCAGGAAGATCGTGACAGCGAGCCGTTGCCCATCGCGATGAAGGTGCCGGCGATCGCAGCCATCGCCCCGGCCAGGGCCCATGCCAGGCCGTACATGCGGCCGACCGGGATCCCCTGGGCCATCGCGGCCTCCTGGTCGAAGGCCGAGGCGCGCATCGCCAACCCGTACTTGGTGTAGCGATAGAAGGCCAGCAGGGCGCTGATCACCAGCACCGAACCAACCACGGCGGCGACGTCGGACTTGGGGATGACGATGTCACCGAGCTTGAACACCGACAGGCCGTAGGGGTCACCGACGGTGCGCTGGTTGATGCCCATCAGGTCGTCGACGATGACGCGCAGGACCACGTCCAGGCCGATCGTGACCATCACCGCCGAGAACGGTGGCCGGCCCACGAGCGGGCGCAGCAGCACGCGCTCGATCACTGCACCGGCCGCCGCTCCGACCAGGGCCGCGATGACCACGGCCGACCAGAAGTTCCAGCCGATCACGGTGGCGAAGTAGACGGTCCACCATGCGCCGAAGACCATCAGGGCGGGTTGGGCGAAGCTCACCACGTCGGTGGCTCGATAGATGATGACGAAGCCCAGCGCCAGCAACGCATAGATCGTCCCCAGCGCGATGCCGGAGGCGACGGCCTGCAGGAAGAAGCTCACGCGTCCTCCTGCCCGGGTGCCCCAGTGGTCGGCGCCGGGCCGGGACCGCCGTACATGTCGTCGATCAGGTCGGCGAAGATCTTCTCGATGGCCGAGCGCTTGACCTTCTGGGTGGCCGTGACCTCACCGTCCTCGTGGTCCAACTGCTTGGGCAGGAGGCGGAACTGCTTGACGGTCTCGACCCGTGCGAACTTCTCGTTGGCCGTGTCGACCTCGCGACCGATCAGTTCGAGCACCTCGGGGCGCTCGGTCAGGTCGCGGTAGGTGGTGTAGGTGATCTTCCTGGACTGGGCCCAGTTGCCGACCACCTCGTCGTCGATGCCGATCAGGGCCGAGATGAACTTGCGTCGGTCCCCGATGACGATCGCCTCCTTGATGAACGGCGAGGTCTTGAGGGTGTTCTCGATCTCGGACGGCGAGATGTTCTTGCCGCCGGCCGTGATGATGATGTCCTTGATGCGGTCGACGATCCTGAGGTGGTCGCCCTCCCACTGCCCGACGTCGCCGGTGTGCAGCCAGCCGTCGCCGTCGACGGTCTCGGCGGTTGCGTCCGGCCGGTTCCAGTAGCCGGCGAACACGGCCGGGTGTCGCACCAGGATCTCGCCGGTGTCGTCGTCGAGTCGCAACTCGATGCCCTCGATGGGCTTGCCGACCGAGCCCACGACGACGTCGTCGAGCGGGTTGGCCGTGGCGATGGCGCAGTTCTCGGTCTGACCGTAGGCCTCGGACATCGGGACGCCGATGCCCATGAAGAACTCGAGCAGTTCCGGGGCGATCGGGGCGGCGCCCGACACGGCCGCCCGGGCGTGCTGCAGGCCCAGACGCTCCTTGAGTGCGCGGAACAGGAACACGTTGCCGACTGCCTCCAACGCCTGGGTCCGGGGAGTGTGGCGGCCGTTGTTGGCCACCTTGGATGCCCCGATCTGGCGGGCGACACCCGACCACACCTTCCAGTTGGCCTGCTTGAGACGCGAGGCCGAGGCCATGCGCACGGTCACGCCGGCGTGCATCTTCTCGAGGATGCGCGGCACGGTGGCGAAGATGGTGGGCTGGACCTCGGTGAGGTCGCGGGTCACGGTCTCGATGCTCTCGGCGAAGTGGATGGTCGCCCCCAGCCCGGCACCGAGCCAACTGGTGAGCAGGCGCTCGTACACGTGGCACAGCGGCAGGTAGCTGAGCAGCCAGTCACCCGGGCCGATGGGGGGCTGGAAGAATCCGGTGGCACTGCCGGCCGCCTCGATCGCGAAGTTGATGTTGCCCACGGTGATCATCGCACCCTTGGGCGGTCCCGTCGTGCCCGACGTGTAGATCAGCACGGCCAGGTCGTCGTCGGTGATCGCGGCCAGCCGTTCGTCGACGGCGTGCGGGTGGGCCTCGCGGTGGGCGCGTCCTCGGTCCAGGAAGTCGACCCAGGAGACCAGGCGATCATCGTCGTAGTCGCGGACGCCGCGTTCCTCCAGGTACACGATGTGTTCGAGCGCCGGGAGGTCGGCGCGATCCAGTTCCAGGACCTTGTCGACCTGTTCCTGGTCCTCGGCGACCAGCACCCGCGCTCCGGCGTCGGCCAGCATGTAGCCGACCTCGGGGGAGGGGTTGGTGGGATACAGGCCCATGCACGCCGCCCGGATCGCCTGGGTGCCGAAGTCCGTGGTCACCCACTCGGAGCGGTTCTCGCTGTGGACGGCCACGCGGTCACCCACCTCGATGCCCAGCGACAGCAGGGCGTGGGCGACCAGTTCGGACTGGCCCCAGTACTCGTCCCAGCCGATGTCGCGCCAGACACCGTGGTGCTTCTCGCGCAGGGCGACGGGCGATGGTGGCGAGGTCGCGTGGCTGCGCAGCCGCAGCACCGGGGCTGCCGTGGCGGGGAGGTCGATCGACGGTGCGCTCGCAGTGGCGGTCATCGCGGGGCCTCCGACTCGGTCGCAGGGTTGTCTGGGTCGGTCGCTGCCGTGGCGGACGTGCCGTCCCCGGCGGTCACGGCAGCAGCCGTGGCCTCGGTCAGGTCGTCTCCGGCACCGCCCAGGTACGCGCGGATGACCTCGGGGTCGCGCTGCACCACCGACGGGACGTCGTTGGCGATGACCTGGCCGAAGTCCAGGACCAGCACGCGGTCGGCGAGGTCCATCACCAGTCCCATGTCGTGTTCGACCATGATGATGGTGATGCCCAGTTCGTCGCGGATGTCGAGGATGAAGCGGGCCATGTCCTCGGTCTCTTCGAGGTTCATGCCCGCGACGGGCTCGTCCAGGAGCAGCAACTTCGGCTCCATGGCCAGCGCGCGGCCCAGTTCGATGCGCTTCTGCACGCCGTAGGGCAGCATGCCGACCAGGCTGGCGCGGTGCTGGGGGATGTCGAGGAAGTCGATGATGGACTCGACGACCTCGCGATTGGCCACTTCGGCGCGCCGGACCGACGGGGTGCGCAGCATGGCGGCGACGGGGGAGTAGGACATGTGCTGTTGGCGGCCCAGCATCAGGTTGTCGACCACGGTCAGGTTCTCGAACAACTCGATGTTCTGGAAGGTGCGGGCCACGCCGTGACGGGCGATCTCGTGCGGGGTGCTGGTGGCGACGTCGAGTCCGAGCACCTCGACCGACCCGGCAGTGGCGCGGTAGACCCCCGAGATCAGGTTGAAGTTGGACGTCTTGCCGGCACCGTTGGGTCCCACGATCGCGAACAGCTCGTTCTGCTGGACCTCGTAGGAGACGTCCTGCAGCGCGACGACCCCGGAGAACGACAACGTCACGTCCCGTGCGCGGACCACGGGACCCTCGGGCAGGGGGTCCTGGGTCGACGGCAGGGCGCTCGTCAGGGGATGGGTGATGGCCATCCGCTCTCCTCGTCAGTCGTCGTGCTGGCTGTGGGGATCGGTGCGGTCGTGTGGGCCTGCGGGTCGTGTGGGCCGACGGGCCAGGGCGGGCCGCCAGCTCGTCGGATCAGGACAGCCAGCGCTTGCGGCGGCGGTAGTGCTTGACGTCACGGAAGGAATGGCGGTCACCGCCAGCGCTGATGCCGAGATAGAACTCCTGCATGTCCTCGTCGTCGAGCAGTTCGGCGGCGGTCTTGTCCAGCACGATCTTGCCGGTCTCGAGGACATAGCCGTGCGACGCGATCGACAACGCCATCGTGGCGTTCTGTTCGACCAGCAGGACCGCGGTTCCCTGTTCGTTGATCTCGACGATGAGGTCACGGATCTGTTCGACGAGTTGGGGCGCAAGGCCCAGGGACGGCTCGTCCAGCAGCAACAGTTGCGGGTCGGCCATCAGGGCACGGCCGATGGCCAGCATCTGTTGTTCCCCACCCGACAGGTAGCCGGCGGTGGACTTGCGCCGACTCGCAAGCACCGGGAACAGGTCGAAGACGCGGTCCTGGGCGCCGTCGCCACGTTGGGTGTACGCGCCGGCCTTGAGGTTCTCCTCGACGGTCAGTTCGGCGAACACCCGCCGACCCTCCATGACCTGGCTGATGCCGGTGGTCACGATCTCGTGCGCCGGTCGGCCCGAGATGGTCTGGCCGTCGAACGTCACCTCACCACGGGTGATCTCACCGTGGTGGACGTCGAGCAGGCCTGTCAGGGCGCGAAGCACCGTCGTCTTGCCGGCACCGTTCGGCCCCAGCAGGGCCACGATCTCGCCATCGGGCACCTGCAGCGACAGGCCCTTGAGGACGAGGATGACGTCCTCGTAGACGACTTCGATGTTGCGAACGTCCAGCACGGCGGTGTGGCCCTTCCACGGTGGGTGTCAAGGCATGCCCCCCAGACAGTTGCCGCCGGCTGGAACGACTGCCCTGTGTTGACCGGGAAGGAACACTACGAGGGGGCCAAGTCGATGTCGCGCATTTCCTACCGCGGTAGTACCCATGTGCGTCATGCGCGCGAGTCGGGCGGTCAGCGTCTGACGGTCGGAGCAGACCTGCATGGCCCCGGTGGCGCGGACCCTCTGGTTGATCGCTCGTGACCACCAGACGCGATGGAGTCCCACGCCGTCAGCGCGACCAGTCGTGGCGATCGACGAACTCGGCGCGCTCGTGGTCGCTCAGCCCCCTGGTGAGTCGCCCCTGCGCCATCCGCACCAGTTCGGCGCGATCCAGGGTCCACACCCAGACGCCCTGTCCCTCCTGTCCCGCCGCGATTCGGCGCAAGTCCGGGCTGAACTCGATCGCCGACACGTCCTGGCTGGCCTCCAGGTCGAGTTTGAGGAGTTGCGTGCCGGTGCTGGCGTCCCACAGCCGGATCGTGGCATCGGTGCCACCGGTGGCGATCCACCTGCCATCGGCGGACCAGGTCACGACCTCCACGGCCCCGCTGTGCCCGTCCAGCGTGGTCTCGAGCGTGGCGGTGCGCAGGTCCCAAACCTCCACCTGACCACCCAGTCCGCCGGATGCCAGCCGGTGACCCCCGGGCTCGAACGCAACGTCTGAGCTGGTCGTGTCCAGCATGGTGCTCGTCCCGGCCCGCCAGTCCCACAGGTCGATCCCGCAGTCGACGGGGAGTAGCGGGTACAGCCCCCCGTAGCGCGCGACCGCCACGGTACGACCATCGGGGCTGACCACCATGCGATTGACACAGCCCTCGCCGGCGCGTTCGAGGCGGTGGGTCTCGAGGCCGTCCCGGTCGACGATCCGGAGGCGGTAGCCGGACGCCCACACGCCGTCGTCGCCGGCGGACAGCCACTCGGCTGCCACCAGGTGGGAGCCGTCCGGTGTGAAGCACACCGCTCCCATCTCCGTCCTGCCGGCTTCGGGGGCCAGTCGGAACACCTCCGCCTCCGCCCGCGGGTTCCACACCACGACACCGCCGTCGTGGCCGGCTGCGATGCGCGTGCCGTCCGGGCTCCACGCCAACAGGCGCTCTTCATCCAGGTCGGCAGCCAGTGTGGCGACGTCGTGCCACGACTTCGAGTCCACCAGGCCACAGCCGTCCGGTCGCGAGACGGCGAGTCCCTCGCCGTCGGGGGACCAGGCCAGTGACGGGCGGTCGTCGGTGCGCACCCGTGCCACTTCGGCGCCGGCATCGGGTGATGCATCCCAGACCCGCACGAGCCCGTCGGCGCGCGACCCCGAGAACAGGTGGCCGTCCCCGGTCGCGAACACTCGGATGTTGGGGCCGAACGGTCCGCTGGCTCGGTAGGTGAGCTCGTGCAGGCCCACTGGTCCGTTCCACCGTTGCACGCTCATGCTCCCGATGAACAACCCGCGGGAGTCGGCGGCCCATGCCAGCCCGGCGACCAGGCCGTCGGGTGCCGCCCACGTCGTCTGGACTCGCCAACGCGCCACGTCCACGACGGTGATCTGGTCACCGCCCAGCGCGAGCCAGCGTCCGTCAGGGCTCCAGGCCGTGGTCGTCACCGTGAGCCGATCGCGGGGCAGTTCGAACAGGCACGACCCCGTGGCAATGTCGATGACCCGGGCCGAGGAACGCCTCGCCCAGTAGCAGATCGCGAGCAGCCGTCCGTCCGGACTGAAGCTGGCCCAGCAGGGACCGGCATCGTCGGGCTCCAGCCACCGTGGTTGCTCGACCGTCCGGACGATCTTCCCCGTGTCAAGGTCCCAGACGTGGGTGGCCCGAGTCGATCCGGTCGTGCGAGCCGGGCGGCCGTCTCTCGACCCGGCCTGGCGGTCACCCCGCATGTTGGCGCCGTCGCCGGCGACGACGAGTCGTCCCGTGAGGTCGAGACTCCACACCGAGAGGGCAGAGCCCTGGGGTCCGTGGAGCCTGCGCACCTCCTCCCCGTCACTGGTCCGCCACACACGCAAGTGGGATCCGTGGACACTTGTGACGAGCACGGTGCCCTCGGGGTCGTAGGCCGCAGAGAGGTAGGCGTGTCGCGCCGCGGGGAGCGCCTGGATTCGATGGCCCGTCCGACCGTCGCGAATCTCGAAGGCGGCCCCTGGCCCGGCGGCGCCGTCGGTCCGGACCGTCAGGAAGGTCGCTCCGCGTGGGTGGACCGCCAGGAGTTCCCCCACGTCGACGAATCGGCGACGTTCTCGTTGTGCCGCGACGGCGCGGTGCAGCACGTCGTCGACCGGGTGGGGAGGCATCTCCGGCACCGCCTCCTGTCGTTGGGCTGCGACCATCGCCAGCAGCAAGCCTCGCTGTGGGTCGTCGCCCAGCGCGGACCGTGCCTCCGACACCAGTCCCCGGATGCCCGCGATCCGGCGTCGCGTTCGACGTTCCCGGCGCCGGGCGTCGCGAACCTCGAGTGAGGCCGCCACCAGTTCGATGACCGTGGTGGCAGGTGCAGGTCGAGTTCGGTGCGACCGTCGGCGTGCATCACCTCCTCGGCCTCGTCGAGGCGACGGCCGGACAGCAGCCAGTCGTCATGACGGCCGTGCCGTTCCCAGTCCGCGGCCATCGAGGACAGGCGCCGTGCGTCGAGCAGCCATCCGCGTGCCTGGTCCACCCAGTCGCGCAGTCGTGGCCACCCGTCGATCAAGGCCTCGTGGGCCAACTCGACCATGCGGCCGCCGCTGGCCGGATCCCGGGTGGCCGTCAGGAGGCGAGCCTGGACCAGGTGGCTGACGACCGCATCGGTGTCGTGCCCCTCCTCGCCCAGGGCCCACTCAGACTCGGGGATGGGGCGGCGAGCGTCGGCCCCGTCCTCGCTGGGCCGCACCCCTCGCAGCAGCACCCGACGGGCACGGGCTCGCTCGTCCTGGTCCATGGCCTCGTACACGCGTTCTGCGCGCTTGGCGAGTGCGCCGGTGACACCGCCCAGGTCGTCGTAGGCGCCGCGGGTCATCACGCGGTCGGTGCGCTGCTCCCACAATTCGTACAGGAGGTGCTGGAGCAGGGGCAATGCGCCGGGCTGGCCGGTGACGTCGGCGATGATCTGTGGGAGCAGGCCTCGTTCCAGCGTGGCGCCGGCGTGTCGGGCGGGCCGCTCGACCACGTCCTCCACCTGTTCACCCTGCATGGGGGGAACGACGAACTGCGAGCGCGAGAGGAGGTCGGCGAGTCCCGGGACACGGGTGGCCTCCTCGTAGAAGTCGGCTCGCAACGTCAGGACCACGACCGCCCTGCCATCCAGGCGACGGCTCGCGGAGGTCAGCAGCGCGACCAGCCGCGCTGCCTGCTCCCGGTCGCCGAGGGTGAACAACTCCTCGAGTTGGTCGATGACGAGCAGCACACGAGCCCCCGGCTGCTCCTCGGAAAGCAGGTCCTCGACGATTTCGTGGAGTTCGTCCGGATCGTCGTACAGGCGTGTGGCGAGGTCGCCGTGGGACCGTGTCGGTGCCAGTTCGGCCAGTTCGTGGGCGAGTGCCTCCAACGGTGCGGACCCCGGAGTGATGATCATCGGGATCCACGTGTCCGAGTCGGGAATCGCGCCTCGCTCGAGCGCGGGGAGCAGCCCCGCCCGGACCGTCGATGACTTCCCGATCCCGGATGGTCCGACCACGGCGACGATCCCGGAGCGCACCAGGCGAGTCAGTATCTCCTGCACCTCGGCGTCGCGCCCGAAGAACAACTCGGCGTCGTCCGGCTGGAAGGTCCGAAGTCCCACGTAGGGCGCAACCGCGGTGACCGGCGCGGCGGGTGGTCCGGTCGAGACCGTCAACCGATCCGCACCAGCCGGCGTGCGGGCTCCGCCGGGTGCGGGCACTGCATCCAGGAGATCGGCGTGCAGGTGCTGCGTGGCCTCGGACGGATCCACGCCCAGCTCCTCGGCGAGATGATGTCGGCATCGCTCGTAGACCTGCAGCGCCTCGCCGCTGTTGCCGGCGCTGGCCTCGACGCGCATCAGGGCCCGCCAGGCGTCCTCGCGCAAGGGTGCCGTCTCGACTGCCCGGGTCAGGGCCATTCGCGACTGGTCGTGCCGGCCCAGCAGGCTGCGGCCCTCGCCCAGCGAGATCAGTGCGTCGACGTGGCGACCAGCCACACCGTCGCGGATCCCGTCCAGCCAGTCCGAGCGGACCCCGGGCACGACAGGACGCGACAGGACGGCTCGGGCACGATTGGCGCTGTCGAGCGCGGCGTCGACACGACCCTCGCCGAGTTGGACCCGTGCCGCTGCGGCAGCTGCCATGGCCGTCTCGATGTCGACCTGGACCGGTTCGAGGTCGACCTCGTACGTGCCGGCCACCGCCACGATGGCCTCCGAGGACATGCCCAGATCGACGACTGCTCGGCGCACCTTGCTGACCAGTCCCCGGACCGCGACACGCCATTGGGTTGGCAGCGTGCCCGCCCACAACTCGTTGGCCAGTTCGTCGAAGGCGATGGGATTCGCCCGCTGCAGGACCAACATGGCCGTCACCAACCGAAGTTGGCGACCCGAGAACGCGACGTCCCCGAATTCGCGCGTCCCGCGACGGAGTGTCATCGCTCCGGCAAGGGTCACCTCGAGCGTGTCCATGCCGCACCCTCGGCTCGACTGCCTGACGGCACCCTACGTCGAGCGGGCCACGTCGCCAAGGGCGCTCGCCCCTGCGACCGTTCCGCCAGGTTGGTTCCTCCGATGATGGCACTTGGCCGTAAGCCCCCGGTAAGGCTCGTGCGCGACCCGGTCGGTCCGGAGGTCCGGCGGTCCGGTAGCCCGTCAGCCCGTCCGCCCGGCAACCCGGCAGGTCAGGCGGTCATCGTGACCTTTGCCAGGCCACGCGGCGAGTCCGGGTCCAGGCCCCGACCCACGGCCAGGGCGTGGGCGAATCGTTGCAGCGTCGGCGCCGCCACGATGGGTGCCAACCATTCGGCCACGGTCGGCACCACCAGGTGGGCGCTGCCGGGCGTCGACTCCGGGATGTCGGTCATGGTGACCACGTGGGCACCTCGCGCCAGCATGTCGTCGATCAGTTCGACCATCTCGGCGTGCGTGCTGCCGGCCGTCGCGACCGCCAGGATCGGGAATCCCCCGTCCACGACCGCCACCGGGCCGTGGCGGAAGTCCGCCGCGGAGAAGGGCTGGGCGACGACATGCGTCAGCTCCTGCAGCTTCAGCGCCCACTCGAACGCCGTCGCGAACTGGAACCCTCGTCCGACCACGACGCAGCGGGGTGCCGCCAGCAGCCCGGTGGTGGCAGGCGTGACGTCGGCCCGGTCGCTGGTGGCCAGCGAGCGCGGGCAGGTCGGCAAGTTCCCCACTGTCGGATCCGGCCAGCGCCTGCGACACCAGTGCGACTGCCACCAGCGAGGCCGTGTAGGTCTTGGTGGCGGCCACGGCGATCTCGGGTCCGGCGCACAGGTCGATCACGACGTCCGCGGCTGCGGCGAGCGGCGAGGCGACATCGTTGGTGATGGTCACCGTGGGACGACCCTGGCGCGCCGCCTCCTCGACCACCTTGACCAGGTCCGGGGACTGGCCCGACTGCGAGATCGCGATGACCAGCGCCCCGTCCAGACGTGGCGGGGCCGCGAGTGGGCCGAACAGTGATGGCGTGGTCAGGCCCACCGCCAGGCCGTTGTGTGACCCCAGCACGTACTGGGCGTAGCGCGCGGCATTGTCCGACGTCCCGCGGGCAGCCGCGATGACATGGGTGCAGTCGGCGGCGAGTTCGGGCAGTCGAGCAAGTGCTGCGTGGTTGCCGGCCAACAGGCGGGCGACGGCGGCGGACGTCTCGTCGAGTTCTGTCAGCATGCTCATCGTGGGTTCCGTTCGTGGAGGATCGTGCCGTCGACGGCGGTCGCAACCACGCGTCGATCATCGTCGAGGAGGACCTGGTCGCCCGGGCGCGGTGGGCGGGCCGACGAGGCCGAGGTCGGGGTGGTCGAAGCCATCACGACCGCGGCCTCCAGGGCGGCGGTCTCGGTGGTGTGGGGATCGAGGCGAGGACGGCGGCAGCCGTGCGCACGACGTGGTCCATCGGCGCGGCGCTGCCCGCCAGGTCGCCGTGGGCATTGCGAACGGTCATGCCGTCCACGCTGACCGGGACGTCGCCGATGGCGTGCGCGCCATCGGCCATGGCCAGGGCGGCCATCGCGTCGGTGACCAGCGCGATCCGGTCCACGCCCGACCGTGCGGATGGCCAGGCGCAGCATGGCGCGGATGGACGTGGATGCCGTCCGCGACCAGGCCCATCGTGACGTGGTCGTCCAGCAGCGCTGCCGCTGCCACCCCGGGGGTGCGGTGGTGCAGGCCCGACATGGCGTTGAACAGGTGGGTCACGTGGGTGGCGCCGGCGGCGAAGGCCGCCTGCGCCGTGGCCAGGTCGGCGTCCGAGTGCCCGATCGCCACCACCACGCCGGCCGCGGCCAGCGCCTCGATCGCGTCCAGGGCTCCCGGCAACTCCGGCGCCAGCGTCACCATCGTGGGCGGACCGACCTCGAGCCACTGCGCGACGAGGTCGGGGCTGACCGCGACGAGCGCATCGACGGGGTGGGTGCCCCGCCGGTCCGCGGCGATCATCGGTCCTTCGAGGTGGATGCCGAGCGGCCGTGCGCCCTGCCACCCCGGCGGGGGTCCGGCAGCCAGCGTCTCCAGGGCCCTGATCGCGGCGATCGGTGCGGCGGTGATGACCGTGGGCAGGAACGCCGTGACCCCGTGAGCCGGCAGGCGCGCGCCCACCTCCCAGATCGAGGCGGGATCCAGGGTGAAGTCGTGGCCCCAGCCACCGTTGAGTTGGAGGTCGACGAAGCCGGCGACGACGGTGCCGGGACGACCCGCGAACGGCGATGCGGCGTTGGCGGCCTCGTCGGGGGCGGCGGTGGCCTCGGTGGCGTCGGGGGCGTCGGGTGCGGGGGTGCCGGTGTGGCGGTCGACCGGGTCGGGAGTCATTGCCCGCCCCCGACCAGGCCGTGACCGGCCGGGTACAGGCCGGGGATCGCCGCGGGCAGGCGACCGTGGGCCTCGTGCTCGCCGTACAGGACGTCGGCCAATGCCTGCATGGAGGCAGGGTGGATCGAGTAGGTGCACAGGTGCGTGCCAGCGGTCGGATACGCCGCCAGGTCGAACGGCGTGCGCAGTGCCACGGTGACGGTCGGGGTGCCGGTGGCCAGGACGGCATCGACCACGGCGGCCTGCCCGGCATCCGCCCAGATCGTGCCGACGACCACGGCGGCGGCGCCCTGGGCGGCGGCGGTGATGGCGCCGATCTCGTCCGGTGTCGGATCGCGCGTCACGACGAACTCGGTCACGTCGGGCTGGTGGCGGCGCAGTGCCGCTGCGAGTCCCGGGACCACGGTCGACGAGGTGTCGGCCGGCGTGAGGTCTTCGGGCTGGGGCATGACGGCGACGATGCGCCCCGTGCGTGGCAACGGCAGGAGGCCCTCGTGGTCCCGCACCAGTGTGGTGGCGCGGCGGGCGACGTCGGTGGCCAGCGCATGATGCTCCGCGCAGCCCACCACCTCCATGTCCGGACGTGGGAACTCGGCCACCCACCGACGCAATCGGTCGACGCGTGCCTGTGAGGCGGCAGTGACCCGTGCATCGACCATGCCGCGGTCGATCGCCAGGTCGATCCCTCGACGCAGGCGGTCACGCGTGTCGCTGGTTGGGGCACACAGCAACAGGTCGACGCCGGCGCGCAACGCGGCCAGCGCGTCGACCACCTGACCGGTGCCCTGCGGCAGTGCGCCCATGTCCAGCGCGTCCGTGACGACCACGCCGTCGAAGCCCAGGTCAGTGCGAAGCAGTCCGGCCACGACGGCCTCGGACACCGAACTGGGCAGGTCGTCCCTGCCGTCGACGGCCGGGACGCCGTAGTGGCCGACCATGATGGCGGCAACACCGCTGTCCACGGCCGCCGTGAACGGTGCCAGTTCGACCTCGTCCAGGCGCGCGCGGTCCAGGTCCAGGACCGGCAGCGTGAGGTGGGGATCGACGACGGCCTCCCCGGCACCCGGAAAGTGCTTGGCAGTTGCGACGACCCCGGCCTCGGCCAGGCCGGCCACGGTCGCGGCGGCCATGGCAGCCACCAATTCGGGGTCGTCCCCGAAGGCTCGGACGCCCAGTGCCGGATTGGCGGGGTTGGTCGCCACGTCGCAGACCGGGGCATAGTTCATCGTGATGCCCAGCGCCCGCAGTTCGCGGCCGACGGCGACTGCGACGGCATGGGCCAGGGCGACGTCGCCCGTGGCGCCCAGCGCCATGGCACCGGGAAAGGTGGTCGTGTCATCACCCAGGCCCATCAGCTGACCGGTCTCCTGGTCAGCGGCGATGAGCAGTGGCAGGTCGGACCCGTTGGCAGCCTCGAGCGCCCGGGTCAGTTCGGCGACCTGCGCCGGCGACTCGACGTTCGCGAACCGAAACAGCGTCACGCCGGGCACCCCGCCGGTGCCCAGGGTCGTCAGCACCTCGTCGGGCGCAGTGGTGCCGTCGAAGGCCAGCAGGAAGTGGCCGTCGGCTGCCAGCGCCACATCCGGTGGCGTTGGTCCAGCACTCATCCCTTGACCGATCCGGCCAGCAGGCCGCGGACGAAGTAGCGCTGCAAGCTCAGGAACACCAGCACGGGCACACCCATGGTGATGAACGCGCCGGCCGTCAGGAGGTGCCAGTCCTGGCCACGACTGCCGACCAGTTCGTTGAGCCGAGCGGTCAGCACGGCCACCTCGGAGTCAGTCCCCAGGAAGACCAGCGCAACCAGCAGGTCGTTCCACACCCACAGGAACTGGAAGATGGCGAAGGCGGCCAGCGCCGGCATCGACAGGGGCAACACCAGGCGGGTGAAGGCGGTGAAGTGTGACGCGCCGTCGATGAAGGACGACTCCATCAGTTCCTTGGGCAGTTGCGAGATGTAGTTGTAGAGCAGGTAGATGGCCAGCGGCAGTCCGAATGCTGCGTGGGCCAGCCAGGTGCCCAGGTAGGTGCCGGTCAGGCCCAGTCCGTTGTAGGCCTGCAGCAGCGGGACCAGCGTCATCTGCAGCGGGACCACGAGCAGGCCGACCACGATCGCGAACAGGATGCTGCGGCCCGGGAACTCGATCCAGGCGAACGCATAGGCCGCGAACGCTGCCAGGGTGATGGGCAGGACGGTGGCGGGGATCGTCACGATCAGGCTGTTGACGAAGGCGTCGAGCATGCCGGCCGATCCGAGCACGTCGCCGTAGTTCGCCAGGGTCCAGGTGGTCTCGAACGGGTGCAGCAGGGTGGTCCACCAGCCCGAGGCACGGATGTCGTTGGGACTGCGGAACGAACTGATGAGCAGTCCGACGGTGGGCAGCGACCACAGGCCCGCGATCATCACGACCGCGACGCGGACCCAGGTGCGCGACCACCACGACATGCCCACCATCTTGCGTGGCCCGGTGTCCGCGCCCTTGCCAGACGTGCCCTTGCCGGACGTGCCCTTGACGCGCGTTTCCATGCCGTGCGTGGTCGTCGCGAACCCCGGGTCGCGGGGTCGAGGCGAGGTCGGTTCGTTGGCAGCCTGGATGCTCATGCTCCCACTCCCTGGCGACGAAGGTTGCGGACGTTGATGATCATCACCGGGATGACGGCGACCAGCAGGACGACTGCCAGCGCCGATGCGACCCCGCGATTTCGGAAGCGGATCAACTCCATGAACATCCGGTTCGCGATCACGTCGGTCTCGAAGCGACCGCCCGTGGTCACGAACACGATGTCGAACACCTTCAGGACGGCGATGAAGATCGTGGTGGCCACGGTCACGATGGAGCCACGAATGGATGGCACCACGATCTTGAAGAAGCTCTGCAGTTCGCTGGCACCGTCGATGCGGGCGGCCTCCAGGATGTCCTCGGGCACGCCCTTGATGGCAGCCGACAGGATCACCATGGCGAAGCCGGTCTGGATCCACACCATGATGATGATCAACACGATGGTGTTGATGGGGGGTGTCTGGAAGAACGCGATCGGCTCCTGGCCGAATTCGGTCAACAGCCAGTTGGCCAGGCCGATCTGGGTCTCGCCGGCGGGGCGCCATTCGTACACGAAGCCCCAGATGACGGCCGCACCGACCATCGAGATCGCGATCGGCAGGAAGATGAAGGTCTTGGCAAGGGCTTCGCGCTTGACGCGGTCCACCAGGGCGGCGAACACCAGGCCGATCACGACTGATCCGGTCGTGCCGACCACCAGCCAGATGGCGTTGTTGCGCAGGGCCAGCAGCATGTCGGGGTTGGTGAAGACCGTGGCGAAGTTGGCGAACGGACCCGCGTCACCGGTCTCGGTGAAGGCGATGATGACCGTGCGCACGGCCGGGTAGAGCAGGTAGAAGGCCAGCAGGGCGACGGCCGGCATGATGAACACCCATGGTCGCATCAGCCGTTCGAACGTCGGTCCGAGGCGATCGATGAGGTGGTTGACGGTGTAGAAGAGCGCCCAGACGGCACCGACACCGATGAGCAGGGCGATCGTCATCAACAGGATCTTGTCCGTGAGTGGCGTCAACCCGTACTCGACGACGTTGTCTGCCGACGACGAGGCACCCAGGGTCCGATAGGCGCCGGCCACCAGGTTGGTGATGCCGTTCTCGTCCGACAGCACTCGCAGCCCGCCCCAGATCACGGCAACCGTGGCCAGGAACGTGCCCAGCGCCAGCAGCGCCGGCATTGTCGTGCCACCGCGGGGGTTGGGTTGGCGGTCGTGGCCGCTGGTGTCCATGGCGAATCTCCTGGAGCGTGGGCGTGGGGTTGGGTGGTGCCCGGCGACCGTCAGGGCAGACCGGTCGCCGGGGTCGTGGCGTGCCCCGGGATCAGGGCACGCCACGAGGGGGTCAGTTGGCGGGCCAGCTGTCCTCGATCTGCTGGAAGACCTCCTCGGTGTTGGTGCCGTCAGCGGCCACCCAGTCGATCATTCCGTTCCAGAAGGTGCCGCTGCCGACCTCTGCCGGCATGGTGTCCGACGCGTCGAAGCGGAACGTGTCGGCGCCGTTGAGGATCTCGGCCAACTCGTCGTTGGGGTAGGTGCTGTACCAGTCCAGCGGAACCGACTGGTTGGGGGAGACGAACCCACCGGCCTCGATCCAACCCTGGGCTGCCTCCGGCGTGGCGAGGTACTCCATGACGGCGCGGACCTCGGGGCGGTCGTCGAACATGACCATCTGGTCACCGGAGCCCAGGACGGGGTTGCCCAGCTCCTCGTCGATGCCGGGGAGGTAGAAGAACTTGCTGTCGACACCGGCCTCGGTGCCCTCGGGCCAGAACTCGGGGATCCATGCGGCCTGCTTGTGCATCCAGCAACCGGGACCGTCCTCGTTGAACATCGGGGTCTGGGTGTCACCGACGAAGGTCGACAGGATCGCGTCGCTGCCGCCGTAGACGGAGTCCTCGGTGAACCAGACGTCGCCGACGACGTCCGCAGCTGCGAGGACCTCGGGGGCGTTGAAGGGAATCTCGTGGCTGACCCACTGGTCGTAGACGGCAGGGTCGGCGGTGCGCAGCAGTGCGTCCTCGACCCAGTCGGTGGCGACCCAGCCGGTGGCGTCACCGTGCTCGATCGACACGCACCACGGGTTGCCGTTGCCGTCGGCGACGATCTGGTCGCTCAGCGCGGTCAGCTCGTCCCAGGTGGTCGGGACTTCGTAGCCGGCGTCCTCGAAGGCCTGGACCGGGTACCAGACGATCGACTTCAGGTCGCCCTTGTAGAAGACGCCGTAGACGTCGTCCTCGTAGGAGCCCAGCTCGACGAACGACTCGATGTAGTCGTTGGTGAGCTGGTCGGTGTTCATGAAGTCCGACAGGGCGACCAGCTGGCCCTCGGAGGCATACGTGCGCATGACACCGGGCTGGGCGATCTGCGCGATGTCGGGGGCGTTGCCACCGTCGACACGCGTGGCGAGCACGGTCTCGTAGTCGGTGATGCCCTCGTAGGTCACGTCGATGCCGGTGGCCTCGACGAAGGGCTGCAGGGCAGCCTGGAAGTTCTCGGATTCGGCGTCGACCCACTGGCCGAGCAGCTCGACCTCGGTGCCGGAGTACTCACCGGCCTGGGCGGCAGCGAGGTGCTCGTAGGCGCCGTCAGCGGCCTCGGTCGCGCCATCGGTGGCCGCTTCCGTGGTCGCTTCGGTGGCGGCGGCCTCGGTGGCCTCGGCCTCCGTGGCGGCGGTGTCGCCGTCGTCGGCGGAGTTGGCACACGCCCCGGCGCCGATGGCCAGGACGGCGAACAACGCCGTCAGTTTGCGTCGCGTCATTGCAGTTCTCCTTGGGAGAGCCCGGGTGATGCCGGGGGTGTCATCTGGATCACCGGCGATGGCTGCTGCCGGCCAAGCAGTGCTGCGCCCACGAGTCCGGGTTCGGACCCGTGGGGAAGCGTCACGATGCGATCGGGCGTCAGCAGGTTCGTCGCGAAGGACGAATTGGCTGACTGCTCGGCCACCGCGGCGCGGATGGCGGGGGCGGCGTGGCGGGCCACGCCGCCCCCGAGAACGAACAGTTGGGGATCGTGGTTGGCCGCGACCTGGCGCAGGGCGGCAGCGACCGTTGCCGCCACGACGGCGGCGTCGGCGGGGCTGGACGAGGGCGTGGCGAAGAGTCGGCGGGCGCGGTCGCCCAGGCGCCGCTGCAACGCACCGCCGCCGACCAGGGCGTCGAGGCATCCGAGCCCGCCGCAGGTGCACGGGGTGGTGTCGTTGCCGAACGGCGCGTGGCCGATCTCGCCGGCGAGTCCGTTGTGGCCACGATGGAGCCGGCCGTCGACGACGATGCCGGCCGACACGCCGGTGCCGAGGTTGAGGAGGACGAGGTCGCGGAGCCCGGGGTGGTCAGCCTGCAGCAGGTGGAGCGCACCCAGCGCGGCCGCCCGGGCGTCGTTCTCGATCACGACCGGGACCCCCAGGCGGGCGGCGACGTCCGGACCCAGCGGATGGGGACGGTCGTCGATGCCGAGGTGGACGGCGTTGCGAACCGTGCCGGTGGCGGGGTCGACCGTCCCCGGCACGCCGATGCCGACGACGTCGGGGCGCCGGCCATCGGCCAGGAGTGGCGCGACGACCAGGGCGATCCGCGCCGCCAGATCGGGACCTCCCACGGTCGAGGTCGGCGCCTGGACCCGTTCGGAGGCAGGGGCGTCGAGCCATGCGGCCCGCACGTTGGTCCCGCCCACGTCGACGCCGATGCTCGTCATCGCAGCACCACCCCGAGCACGTCGCCCATCAGGGCGGCGGCTGCTCCGGCCAGGACCGGCTCGGTGATCGTCGAGGGGCTGACCACCAGGGCGTCGCGGCGAGCGGGATGGATGCGACTGCGGATCTCGTCGCCGACGGCAGTGACCCAGGCGTCGTGGTCTGCGAGTGCGCCGGCCAGGACGATGCGGTCGACGTCGATGGCGGACACCACGACGGCGAGCGTGGCGCCCAGCCGGCGACCGGCGCGTGCGAGGTCGATCGGGTCGAAGTCGTCGTCGCGCCGTGCCACCGCTGGCACGGCGGCCACGGTTTCGAGGCACCCGGTCAGCCCACAGCGGCAGGCCGAGCCGTCGGGATCGACGACGACGTGGCCGATCTCGCCGAACGACTGGTGCTGGCCGGTGTGCAGGCTGCCATCGATGACCATGCCGGCCCCGATGCCGGTGCCGACGGCGACCAGCAGCAGCGTGTCGGGCTGGTCAGGTTCCGCCTGCAGTTGCGCCAGCGCGGCCACGTGGGCGTCGTTGCCCACGACGACGGGCAGGTCGAAGTGGTCACCGAGCAGTTGGCCCAACGGCAGGTCGTGCCAGTCGAGGTGGGCGGCCTCGCTGATCGTGCCGTGGTGGTCGATCATGCCCGGCGTGCCGACGCCGATTCCCATGATCGGACCGGAGGCCTGCGCCAGGCAGGTGTCGATGAGGTCGATGGCGGACTCGACCGCAGCCGGCCCGACCGCGGGGTGCGCAGCCGTCGCGAGATGGCTGACGCTGCCGTCCAGGTTGACCACCGCCCCACGTGCCGGCTGCTGGCTCAGGTCCAGCGCCACGATCTGGCGGCCGGTGGCGTTGATGCCCAGCAGGGTGGGTGGCTTGCCGGTCGACGTCGGCTCGCCCTGGCCCAGTTCCACCACCAGGCCTTCGTCGATCAGGTCGGCGACCAGCGTGGAGACGGTCGGGCGGGTGAGCCCGGTCAGTCGGGCGACCTCGGCGCGACTCGTGGCCCCCTGGGTGGCGATGGTCTGCAGCGCCGTGAGCAGGTTCCAGCGGCGACTGTCGGCACGCGACGTCTTGCGCGGCTGGCGTGCCGTGGGGGTCCGCGACTGCATCGCGCCTCCGAGGGGGCTGGGCGGGTGGAAGGTTTAGTAGTTCAGTGAACTTACAAACTAGGAACACGCTCCTGCAACCAGGGCAGGCCTTATCCGGCCGAGATGGGCGGTCAGCGCGCGTCCGGGTGGGGCGGCGCGACCTCAGACGGGCCAGGCCACGGGGACCACCAGGGCCACCACCACGATGACCAGGATGGTGAGCGGGGCGCCGAGTCGGGGATAGTCCGAGAAGCGGTAGCCACCGGGGCCGTAGACCATCGTGTTGGTCTGGTAGCCGATCGGGGTCAGGAAGTCGACGCTCGCGCCGATCGCGATCGCGACGATGAATCCACGGGGGTCGAGGCCCAGGGTCGATGCCGTCGACAACGCGATCGGGAACATGAGCAGCGCCGCGGCATTGTTGGTGACCATGCCGGTCAGTGCGATGGTGGCGATGAGCAGTCCCACCAGGACGCCGCGAGGGCCCAGGGCCGACAGCGGGCCCACGATGGCATTGGCCATGACGTCGGCAAGCCCGGAGGTGGTGACCGCGGCCGCCAGCCCGAAGGCGGAGGCGATGAGGACGACGATGTCCAGGTCGATCGCGTCGCGCGCCTCGGTCGGGGTCAGGATCCCGGTGACGACCAGGGCGGTGGCACCCAGCAGGCTGGCCTGCAGGATCGGCATCAGGCCGGTCGAGGCCGCCACCACGATGGCCAGCGTGATCCCGGAGACCACGATCGCCTGCCGCGACGTGGTCGGGGGGGTGTAGCCAAGGTCCTGGATCACCAGGAAGTCGCTGCGGTCCCGCCACCGCTTGCCGAATCCCTCGTCGGCGAGCACCAGCAAGGTGTCGCCGACGTGCAACTGCACGGTCCCCAGCTTTCCCTCCATCATGTGCCCCGAGCGGTGGATGCCCATCACGACCCCCAGGTAGGTCCCGCGAAAGGCGGCCTGGGCCAGGGTGCGACCCAGCAGCGGCGAGTCCTGCCCGATCACGGCCTCGAAGTAGCGACCGTCACTGGGGTCCATGTCGCCCAGGTGGTCTCGCGCGGTGCTGGTGAGTCCGCGGATGCGTGGCAGGGCGTCCACGTCCTCGACCCCGCCGACGAAGCGCAGGAGGTCACCCGTGCGCAGGATCGTGTCCGGCCCGATCGGCGCCACGAGTTCGCCGTCGCGCACCAGGGAGGTGACGAACACGGTCGACATGTGCCGCAGGTCCGCGTCCAGGACGGCCAGCCCGTCCAGTTCCTCCCCGACCCGCATGTCGGTCATGAACCGGCGAGTGTCGGCGCTGACCTGGTCGCGGGCGGTGCGACGGTCGGGCAGGACGATCGGTGCCAGGACCACCAGCAGGACGAAGGCGCCGATCGTGATGGGCAGACCGACCGTCGCGAGTTCGAAGAAGCCCAGTGGCGCCAGCCCAGCCTCGCCCATCAGCCCGGACACGACGATGTTGGTCGACGTGCCGATCACGGTCAGGGTGCCGCCAAGCAACGCGGCGAAGGACATCGGCATCAGGAACTTGCTGGGGGCCAGGTCGTTGTCCTCGCACCACGACCGGACCGTGGGCAGCAGCATGGCCACGATCGGCGTGTTGTTGAGGAAGGCCGAGGAGGCAGTCACCGGCGCCAGCAGTCGCACCAGGGCGACCCGGATGGGTCGGCCGGCCCCCAGCAGGCCATGCACCACCGGGACCAGTGCTCCGGTCTTCTGGACCCCCCGAGCGAGGATGTACAGCGCGGCCACCGTGACCGGCGCGGGATTGGAGAAGCCCGACAGCGCCTGCGCGGGGGTCACCACGCCCGTCACCAGCACGGCCACCATCCCTGCGACCATGGTCACGGCCGGGGAGGTGACCTCGCGAATGAGTAGGATGAGCACGCCCACGACGACGGCTGCGACGAACCACGTCTGCCACATCAGTCGTCAGCTCCCATGCGGCCACCAGCGACCCAATCGACTCTCCAGGCATGTCCCATGACGCCCACGTACAAACTGTCGCAGATCGAGGCCCTCGAGGCCGAGTCGATCCACATCATGCGCGAAGCCGTCGCCGAGGGCGAGCGACCTGTGCTGCTGTTCTCCGGTGGCAAGGACTCGGCGGTCGTGTTGCACCTGGCCATCAAGGCCTTCCATCCCGCACGACTGCCCTTTCCGGTGATGCACATCGACACCGGTCACAACTTCCCTGAGGTGATCGACTTCCGCGATCGCCAGGTGCAACGTTACGGGGCCGAACTGATCGTCGTGTCCGTCCAGGACGCCATCGACCAGGGACGTGTCGTCGAGGAGCGCGGACGAAACGCCTCCCGCAACCGACTGCAGATCGAGCCGCTCGTGGCCGCGATCGAGGACCACCAGTTCGACACCGTGTTCGGTGGTGCCCGTCGTGACGAGGAGAAGGCGCGTGCCAAGGAACGGGTGTTCTCGTTCCGCGACGAGTTCAGCCAGTGGGACCCCAAGGCCCAGCGACCCGAGTTGTGGGACCTGTACAACCCCCGGATCCGTCGCGGCGAGCACGTCCGGGTGTTCCCGATCTCCAACTGGACCGAGGCCGACATCTGGGGCTACATCGGCTCGCAGGAGATCGAACTGCCCTCCATCTACTACGCCCACAAGCGTCGGGTGTTCGTCCGCGACGGGATGCTGATGGCCGAGTCCGACCACATCCAGATGACGGGTGACGAGGTCATCGAGGAACGCACCGTCCGGTTCCGCACCGTGGGCGACATGCCGGTGACCGGTGCCTTCGAATCAACTGCGACCACGGTGCCAGAGATCATCGACGAGGTCAGCGCGACCCGCATCACCGAGCGCGGTGCCAGCCGGGCCGACGACCGCATGGCCGAAGCCGCCATGGAAGACCGCAAGCGCGAGGGATACTTCTGATGGAACTCGTCCGACTCGCAACGACGGGCTCCGTCGACGACGGCAAGTCCACCCTCATCGGTCGGCTGCTGTTCGACACCAAGCAGATCTTCGTCGACCAGATGGAGGCGATCGAGGAGGCCTCGCGACAGCGCGGCACCGACTACGTCGACCTCGCACTGCTGACGGACGGCCTGCGGGCAGAACGCGAACAGGGCATCACGATCGATGTCGCCTATCGCTACTTCTCGACGCCGAAGCGGTCCTTCATCCTGGCCGACACCCCCGGCCACATCCAGTACACGCGCAACATGGTCACGGGTGCCTCGACTGCCGACGTCGCCCTGATCCTCGTGGACGTGCGCAACGGCGTCATCGAGCAGACCCGACGCCACTCGTTCATCACGTCGTTGCTCGGGGTGCCCCACCTGGTCGTGTGCGTCAACAAGATGGACTTGGTGGACTGGGACCAGCAGGCCTACGAGACCGTCGTCCAGCAGTTCCGGGACTTCGCTGCACGGCTCAACATCGCCGACCTGCGGTTCGTGCCCGTCTCCGCGCTCACCGGCGACAACGTGGTCGACAACTCCACGAACATGGACTGGTACCACGGCCCATCGGTCATGCAACTGCTCGAGGAGATCCACATCGCGTCGGACCGCAACCTGGTCGACGTCCGGTTCCCGGTGCAGTACGTGATCCGACCGCACACGATGGACCACCAGGACTATCGCGGCTACGCCGGGCAGGTTGCCAGCGGGGTCATGAAGGTGGGCGACGACGTCGTGGTGTTGCCGTCGGGCTACGAGACCTCGATCGCCGCGATCGACACCTTCGACGGCCCCGTCCAGGAGGCCGTGCCGCCGATGTCGGTGGTGATCCGACTGGCCGACAACCTGGACGTGTCCCGTGGTGACATGATCGCCAGGCCCCACAACCGCCCCCACAACGGCCAGGACTTCGACGCGATGGTGTGCTGGATGTCCGACGAGCGGACCCTGCGGCCGGGCAACAAGTTGGCGATCAAGCACACCACCCGGTGGGGACGGGTCGTGGTCAAGGACTGCAACTATCGGCTCAACATCAACACCCTCCATCGGGAGGAGGGCGTCGAGGAGTTGGGGCTCAACGAGATCGGACGGTTCCGGCTGCGCAGCACCACACCGCTGCTCTACGACGAGTACCGCCGCAATCGCTTCACCGGGTCGTTCATCCTGGTCGACGAGGCCACCAACGACACCGTCGGTGCCGGGATGATCCTGGGTCCGACGCAGTGACCGGCCAGGCCGGGCCGGGCGACGTCGTGTGGCATCCGAGCTCGGTGGACGCCGCCGCGCGGATCGGCGCTCGCCTGCGTGGGGGCGTGACGATCCTGTTCACCGGATTGTCGGGCGCAGGCAAGTCGACGATCGCGGCCGCGGTCGAGGAACAACTGGTGGCGGACGGGGTGGCCTGCTACCGGTTGGACGGCGACAACGTCCGTCACGGCCTGAACGGCGACCTGGGCTTCAGCCCGGCGGATCGCAGCGAGAACGTGCGCCGGGTGGGGGAGGTGGCCCGCCTGATGGCCGATGCAGGGATGGTGGTGCTCGTGCCCGTGATCGCGCCCTACCGCGCCGACCGTGAGCGCATGCGCGCCATCCACACGGCTGCCGGCATCGAGTTCATCGAGGCATTCGTCGATGCGCCACTGGACGTGGTCGAACGTCGCGACACCAAGGGCCTCTACGCCCGTGCACGCGCTGGTGAGGTCCGCGGCATGACCGGCATCGACGCGCCGTACGAAGCACCCAGCACGCCGGACCTGGTGCTGGCCACTGCTGACGCCGACGTGGCCGACATGGTGGCCGTCGTGGTCGACCTGGTGCGCGCCTGACAGGTGCACGACCGGCGTTGCCGCAACTGACGGGTCCGCAACCGACGGGTTCGCAACCGGCGGGTGCGCGATTGACGGGTTCGCGACGTCCTGCTGCCCAACTGGCTGCCGTGACCGGCCCGGGGCAGGGCGCGGTCAGATCCAGGTCGGCAGCCACCAGTGGCCGCGGACGAACCAGGTGGGCATGGTCACGCCCCACCACACGGGCAGGAAGTACACGGCGACGCCCACCACGACGACTGCCACCGCGACCAGCGGCCACACCCGCCTGGTGTCGCCCAGTTCCGTCGTTCCGACCGGTGTCGACCATGCGGCGGGGGCGCCCGACGTGTCGGTGCCCATCATCGCGCCACCGGCAAGTGCGCCGATGCCGACCAGGTACCAGCCCAGTGTCCAGCCCACCTGCAGCGACGTGAACACGTCGAACACGGCCAGCGTGGCAGCCATCATGGCCCCCGTGGCCGCGCCAGCCACCCAGGCACGCCACGCGCTCCGCCAACTTGCGACCTCGTCGACGGCGATCGCCAGTGCCAGCGCGACGAACGGCACCAGGGGCACGGTGTAGAAGTTGAACACTGGTCGGGACGGGCCCAACCACGGCAGGAACTGGACCAGGATGAAGACGACGACCATCCAACTGCCGCGAGACCGTCGTCGCAGGGCGGCACCGAGCAGGGGGAGCGAGGCCAGCAGCAGCCACCACACCGCCGGGTTGCCCAACGACATGATCTCGGCTGCCGACCCCTGGGGGACCGAGCATGGTTCGGGCGTCGTGACGACCCCGTCGCTGTCGGTCTTGGGCACACGATCGAGGCGGCTGTCGCTGCACGTCTCGTAGTAGTAGACGACCGGTCGACGCTGGATCGGCCAACCCGTGGCGGGCGCCCGGTAGGCATGGTCGGCGTCCAGGCCGATGTGGAAGTCGATCATGCGATCGTGATAGTCCACGAGCGCGCCGAGGCGACCGGCGACGCCGTCGCAGTCGAGGTCGTTGTCCTCGTTGGCGCACGGCCCCGAGGCCATGTAGGTGTTGTCGAAGGCGACGAACCACGGGATCCACGTCACCGCGTAGACCGCCAGCGGCACCAGCACCAGGGTTGCCAGCCCCAGTCCCAGCCACGACCACGGGTCGCGGGCGGCCGATCCGAGCAGCCGTCGTCGTCGCGCCAGTTCCCAGCCCAGGGCCACGATGCCGGCCGCCACCAGCGCCAGCGCCCCCGACCACTTCACCCCCAGGGCCGCACCGAAGGACAACCCGGCCAGCACCAGCCACCAGCGGCCGGGGCGTGGGAGTTCTGGCAGCCTCGTCGTTCGGGGGTCGTCGGGGGGTGGGACCCAGGGGGCGGCTGCCGTCGAGGATGCCGTTGCCGGGGTTGCCTCCCACGCGGCGGAGGGTGCCGTGGTGACTGCGTGGCCGCGTGCCGGGTCAGCGTCGGCGCCAGCAGTGGTCGCGGCGACTGCGGGCATCCGGCAGCACCGGGCTGGTCGGCATGGCGGCAGCCACTGCGGCGTTGTCGGCGCGCCGGACGTGGTTGCGGTCGCGCACCAGCGCCCACGCACCAAGGACCACGAAGAAGCCCAGGTAGATGTCCAACATCGCGGTGTGGGACTGCGCGATCCAGACACCGTCCAGTGCCAGGGCCAGGGCCGCCAGGCCGGCTGCGGCGATGCGCAGGCCCAACCGGCGAGCCATGTCGTACACGAGCCACACGCCCATGACGCCGAGCATGGCACCGAGCAGGCGCCAGCCCCACGGCGTGTCGCCGAAGACGTGGATGCTGGTCGCGATCAGCAGTTTGCCGAGCGCGGGATGGACCACGAAGCCGTCCTCGACGCCGAACTCGAGGAAGTCGCGCGCATCGTTGACGTAGTAGACCTCGTCGAAGAAGATGCGCTCGGGGTGGGCCAGACCGTGGCGACGAGCGTCACGACGGCAGTGGCCACCACGATCACCGGGACGGCGACGCGGGCATGCGATCGCAGCCACCGGATGCCAGTCATGGCCGCGAAGTGTAGGGGTGGCGTCGCCTACCGTTGTGCGCAGGCGTCGGCCATCGGGCCGGCGTGCGGGCGACGCGGCGGCAGGCGGAGGCGGGCATGGGCAGGTTGGTCGTGGTTGCCACGCCGATCGGGAACCTTGGCGACCTCAGCCCACGGGCTGCGGCCGCGCTGGTGGATGCCGACCTGGTCTGTGCCGAGGACACGCGACGGACCGGCCGCCTGCTGGCCGAGGTCGACTCCCGCGCACCCCAGTGGTCGCTGCACGACCACAACGAGCGGGCGCAGGTGCCGGCGGTGCTCGAGCGACTGGGCGCCGGTGACCGCGTGGTGCTCGTGTCGGATGCCGGGACACCGGCGGTGTCGGATCCGGGCCACCGCCTGATCGCGGCCGCGATCGCCGCCGGTCACGACGTCGAAGCGGTGCCAGGACCGTCGGCCGTGCTCACCGCCCTGGTGGCCTCGGGCCTGGCGGGCGATCGGTTCACCTTCGAGGGGTTCCTGCCGCGCAAGGGCACGAGTCGACGGGATCGACTGGCGCAGTTGGCGACCGAGGCGCGGACCATGGTCGTGTTCGTGGCGCCCCACCGAGCCCAGTCGGACCTGGAGGATCTCGCCGACGTCTGTGGCGCCGATCGGCCGGCCGTGCTTGGCCGCGAATTGACCAAGTTGCACGAGGAGTACCTGCGCGGCCAGCCTGGGTGCGCTCGCGGCTGGTGCCGCAGACCTGCGTGGCGAACTCACGTTGGTCGTGGCCGGTGCCCCGGCGGCGCAGGGCAGTGCCAGCATGGAGGAGTTGGTCGCTCGCGTCCGCGCCCTGCAGGCAGACGGCATGGCGCCGCGGGCTGCGGTCAAGGCGGTTGCGGCCACCGCCGACGTCACGACGCGGCAGCTCTACGACGCGGTCAACGGCTGAAATCGTGTGCAGTGTGCAGTGAAACAAACTGCATTGGTCGGGAACGCATCAGGACATGCCGTGCATGCATGGCAGTGATTCACCTTCACCGTCCCTTCGGACAGGGCGACCCCACCCCCAGCCTGCCCATGCCCCCCACCATGGGTGTTGCGCGCGTGCGCGCGCTCACTCCGACCCACCTGCTCGGTGTTCGGATCTGCGTGCTGGGCCGCGGCCGTGCCCCCACCCCCCTTCCCTCCACATCCATCTGGTCGACGTCGCAGCGCTGGTCGTCGCACCGCAGAAGAGTCCCGCCAATGTTCGTCGACACGCACTGTCACCTGGACCATCACCGTGGTCTGTCGGCTGCGGCCCAGGTCACGCGGGCCCGCGAGGCCGACGTGTCCCTGATGGTCACGGTCGGCACCGACATGGCCTCGTCGAACCAGGCAGTCCAGACCGCCAACCAGCACGACGACGTGTACGCCGTGGTCGGCATCCATCCCAACGACGCCATGGAGGCGACCCCGGCAGTGCTGGAGGTCATCGACCGCCTGGCCGGTGACGACAAGGTCGTGGGCATCGGCGAGACCGGCATGGACTTCTACCGGGACTCGACGACGCCGGCGCAACAGGAGGCGGCGTTCCGCGCCCACATCGACATCGCGCGAGCCCACGACAAGGCGCTGGTCATCCACTGCCGCGATGCCTGGCCCGAGACGCTGGCGGTGCTCGCCGACCACGGCGCACCCGACCAGGTCGTCATGCACTGCTTCTCCGGCGACCTCGACGTCGTGGCCACCTGCATCGAGCAGGGCTGGTCCATGTCCTTCGCCGGCAACGTCACCTTCATCAACGCCGCCGACCTGCGCGTCGCGGCCGCAGCAGTTCCCGCCGGGCTCCTCCTCACCGAGACCGACTCCCCGTTCCTGACTCCGCATCCCCATCGTGGAACCCCCAACGATCCCTCCATGGTCGGCCTGGTGTTGCAGCAACTCGCCAGGGTCCAGGGCGTCGACGCCGACGCGCTGGCGACCACGGTCATGGCCAACGCCCGCCGCGTCTTCGGCCTGGGATCAACCGCCACGCAGGCAAAGGCCAGCTGATGTCGACGACCTTCCGTCCCGAAGCCCCCACCGACACCCGGTCCGAGGTGGTCGCCCCCCAGGCACGCCCGGACACCTCCGTTCCCGGGCTCGACGGCCGTGGCGACGGACCGCCGGTGATCATGGCGTCGCCCGACCAGCAGCGCCCCACCTGGGGCATTGCACTCAAGGTGCTCGCGCTGGTGGCCATCCTGTCGCTGATCGTCCCCGTCGCCATGGCGGTCGAGCGGTTCGAACTCGTCGTGGACGGGACCACCACCTCGATGAGCCAGTTCAGTGGCACCGTCGGCGAGGTGCTGGCCAGCGAAGGGGTCGCCCTCGGTGAGGGTGACCAGGTGACGCCGAGTGCCGACACCGAGTTGGCCGATGGCATGGTCATCGAGGTCGAACGTGCCGGCCAGTTCACCGTGGTCGTCGACGGCGAGGAAGTCGAGGTGGCCACGGTCGCCGACGACGTGCGCAGCGTCGTGCAGGCCGCCGGCATCGGCGACATCACCGAGGCAGCCATCCAGCCGGCGCTGGGGACGGCAGCAGCCGACGGCGACGTGATCAACGTCACCCGCCCGGTGCCCTACTTCGTGGCCGTGGATGGTGGCGTCGAGTACGTCGAACTCCTGCCCGCGACCGCCGCCGACGTGCTGGCGAGTGCCGGCATCGAACTCGACGCCGACGACATCGTCAGCATGCCGCTGGACGAACTGGTCGCGTCGGGATCCATGATCACGGTCATCCGCGTCGACGTGACCGAGGAGACCGAGGAGATCGTCCTCGAGTTCGACACCGACTGGGTCCAGACCGACGACCGCTTCGTCGGTGACGACGGTGAAGTCACGGCCGGCAGCAACGGCCTGCAGGTGGACACCTACAGCGTCGAGTCGTACGACGGCCTGCAACAGAGCCGCGAACTGGTCTCGTCCGAGGTCACCACCGAGCCCGTCACCCGCGTGGTCGAGATCGGCACCGCGCCGGTGCCGGCGCCCGAGCCCGAGCCCGAACCGGTCGTCGCGGCGCCCGCACCCGAGCCCTCGTCGTCGTCCTCGTCGTCCTCGTCCTCGTCGTCGTCGTCGTCCTCCTCACCGTCCGCGGCGCCCGCTCCGGCCCCGGCACCTGCGCCCGAACCGGACCCCGAGCCCGACACGCCCACCACGCCCAGCGGGTCGGTCTGGGACCGCCTCGCCCAGTGCGAGTCCAACGGTCGCTGGGATCTCAACGTCGGGCTCTACGACGGTGGGTTGCAGTTCCATCCCACGACATGGAACGCGTGGAAGAAGTCCAGCTACCCCGAGTACGCCTGGCAGGCAACCCGGGACCAGCAGATCGAGGCTGCCTCACGGTTGCAGGCCTCCCAGGGCTGGAACCCGTGGCCGGCCTGCAGTGACAAGCTCGGCCTGCGGTGACACTGACACCGACCGAGGTCCGAGCACTGGTCAAGCGGCACGGACTTGCACCGCGCAAGTCCGACGGCCAGAACTTCCTGGTCGATGCCAACACCGTGCACCGGATCGTGGACGCCGCCGGTGTGGGCGGCGATGACCACGTCGTCGAGATCGGCCCCGGACTGGGGTCGATGACCGGTCTGTTGGCGGAACGAGCCGGGCAGGTCACCGCGATCGAACTGGATGCCGGGTTGGTGGCCGTCCTGCGCGAGACCATGGGCGATCGTGACGGACTGACCATCGTGCACGCCGACGCCATGGACGTGGACTTCGACGGTTTCGACGGCCCCGTCCGCATCGTCGCCAACCTGCCCTACAACGTGGCGACACCACTGGTGCTGCACGGGTTCGCGGGCACCGCAGTGACCGACGCGTACGTCATGGTGCAGCGCGAGGTGGCCGACCGATGGGTGGCCGGGCCCGGTGACGCCGCACACGGTGCGGTGTCGATCAAGTTGGCGCTGGTGGCTGACCTCGCGATCGACCTCGCCATTCCGCGCTCGGTGTTCTGGCCGGTGCCCAACGTCGACTCGGTCATGGTGCGGGCCGTGCGTCGGCCCGACGCGCTGGACCCAGTCCGCCGGGCCGAGATCGGTGCGGTCGTCGACATCGCGTTTCGGCAGCGGCGCAAGACGCTGCGCAACAACCTGCGCCGGTCCTTCGGCGATGCCGGCACCGCAGGCGTTGGAGACTGTCGGCATCGACCCCCAACGTCGTGCCGAGACCCTGACTGCCGACGACTTCGTGCGCCTGGCCGCGGCAGTGGCGTCCGCCACCTGAAACCCTTGGGTCGGTGGCCGGAGATTCGGTGTCGATGGGCACCGTGGCTGCCGCCTACCCTCCCTTGCCACGACAACGGCAGGGGTTGGCTCGATGACGGGTGACGGGGGTGGCCACGGGCGCGCCAGTGTCGTGGTGCCGGCCAAGGTCAACCTGTTCCTGGGTGTCGGGCACCTGCGATCCGACGGGTATCACGAGATCGCCACGATCCTGCAGAGTGTCGACGTGTGGGACACCGTCTCCGTCGACGTGCTGGGGCACCTCGGGCCCGGTGGCTGCCCGGACCGTGTGGCGCTGTCGTTCGACCACGACGGCACCCAGGGTGTGCCGTCCGGTGGCGCCAACCTGGTGGTCCGGGCCGCCGAGCGCCTGCTCGAGGAACTGGCCATCGAGTTGGTGGAGGTGGTCGACGGTGTCGCCGCATCCGACGGTGTCGCCGCCTCCGACGGTGTCGCCGCATCCACCCTGGGGGAGGTGCCGACGCTGCGGTTGCGGCTGGACAAGTCGATCCCGGTGGCCGCAGGGATGGCGGGTGGCTCGGCCGATGCCGCCGGCACCCTGATCGCCATGAACGCGGTGCTGTGTGCCGGGCTGGATCGGCATCGCCTGCGCGACATCGCCGCGGACCTGGGATCGGACGTGCCGTTCTGTGTCACCGGGGGGACCGCACTGGCCACGGGCACCGGCACGGCCACCGCCGACGTCATGTCGCGTGGCGAGTTCCACTGGGTCATCGGCATGTCCGACACGCCGCTGGCCACGCCCGCCGTCTACGCGGCGTGGGACCGACTGGACCATCACTTCCGTGCCGACCACGGCGATGTCCTGACGGCGGTGCGGTCGGGCAACGCGAGGCTGCTGGGCGAGAGCCTGCACAACGACCTGCAGGCAGCAGCCTTCCAGTTGCGCCCCGAGTTGGCCGACGCCGTTGACGCGTTCCTGGTCGAGGGCGCCCTGGGTGCGATCGTGTCGGGGTCGGGGCCGACCGTGGCCGCGCTGGCGGCCGATGCCGACCATGCACGGGCGCTGCGCGAAGCCATGGCCGACCGCTTCGACCGCACCGAGGTGTCGTCGTCACCGGCCGGGGGACCCCAGTTGCGCGTGGGCTGACCGCTCCGGCCGAGTGGCGGGGAAGCGGGTTGGGCCGGCGACTGCGACCACCACTACCCTCGCCACCCCGGTGACGCCCATGGCGTCGGTGTCGTAGCGTTTGAGCCACTTGTCAGACAGTGGCCCGGGTGCACTCCCCGTGCTGCCGCCGCAGCGGCGACCCGACAGCCATGATCGCGCATCCGGGACACCAGCAGCCTGCGGCCTTCACCAGTCAATTCTGCCACACGATGCGTCGTCGAAAACCTTGCGTCCTTGTTGAGTTGGAACTCTTGCAGGACTGCGAGGTTCTCACCATGTCGACAACGTTGCGAGGAACCGCACCCGAGGTGCCGACGCATCACAGCTACGCCAGGATCCGGACTGCAGCCCCGTTTGCCGTCACGTGGGAATGGCTTGGAAGCCGATACAATCCACTCGCAAACTCGGCGACCGATGGACACCGATCCTCTCGCGGGGCGGGCCACAGGGCCCTTCATTCTCCGGGGCTTGGTGGGGCCTCAATCCGATCTGATCCGCCATCCCGGAGGGATCTTCCATGCGACGGGATGATCGTGTCCGTCGGTACCCAGCTCTGGGCTTCCGCGGTGACATCCAGGCCCTGCGAGGCATCGCGGTTCTGGTGGTGCTCATCTACCACGCCGACTTCGGTCTCCCGGGAGGCTTCGTAGGTGTGGACGCCTTCTTCGTCCTCTCGGGCTACCTCATCGCGACACTGCTGGGGGAAGAGGCCGAGGCGACCGGCGGCATCGGCCTGGCTGCCTTCTGGGGCCGACGGTTCCGACGTCTACTGCCCGCGTCGCTCGTGGTCCTGGGAGCCGCCACCCTCTGGGCGTGGCTGACGCTGCCGCGCCTGGACGTCCAGCCCGTCATGTTGACCATCCGTGCGGCCGGGCTCTACGTGGCGAACTTCGCCTTCATCGCTAAGTCCCGCGACTACCTCGAGCCGGTCGATGACCCGGAACCCGTCCTGCACTTCTGGTCACTGTCGGTCGAGGAACAGTTCTACGCCGTCATCCCCATCATCGTGTTCGCGGCGATCTGGCTGCTGCTCCGACGTAAGTCCGAGCGTGACTCACTCCCGTCCAGGAGCGTGCGACCGCTCCTGATCGGCGTATTCGCGATTATCACCGTGGCATCCTTCGCCGCCATGCTCTCAGCCATGGGCACCAATCCATCGTTCGCCTTCTTCTCGTCATCCACGCGGGCGTGGCAGTTCGCCATGGGGGCCATGCTCGGGCTCTCTGCTCTGAGGGTGTCCGGGACCTCCGGGGTCGTGGTCTCATTGGCGAGTCTTGGGGTCTTCGCCTGGGTCTGCGTCACCTATACCGAATCGACGCCCTATCCCGGTTGGGCCGCATTGGTTCCGACGGTGGCCACCCTCGGATTGCTGTGGGGTGGTCGTGCGCTCGCCGATCGGATCCCGTCGCCACTGGTCGCCACACTCGTGCACTTCGGCACCATCTCGTACTCGCTGTACCTGTGGCACTGGGTCATTCTGGTCGCAGCCGCCGAACAGACAGACGATGGTCCGGTCATCCGCGCCGCAGCGCTGCTGGCCAGCTGGGCACTGGCCGTGTTGACGTACCGGCTCGTCGAGAATCCGGCGCGCAGTGCCAGATGGCTTCGCCGCAGGTTTGCCACGCCGGCGATGGTGGTGGCGTCATTGTTGCTCGTGGTGGTCGGGACCACGACCCTGCTCGACGCCGCCAGCAAACCACCTGCGGAGGTGCCCCACGACGATGGCGACGAGCCGCGTGCCCGGGTATCAGGCCCGGCCACCGAAGAGCACGGTGCCGCGGTACCCGACTACACCGAGGCCCGCCGACTCAAGCCCCCGCTCTACATGGGGGAGAACCGGGGCTGTGACGGGGGATTCGACGCCACAGAACCCGCGCCCTGCGACTTCGGGAGTACGGCTGAGGATACGTTCGAGATCGTGATCCTGGGTGACAGCCACGCCGGCCAGTGGTTCTCCCCACTGCTTGCCATTGCAGAGGAGGCCAACGCGAGGCTTCGGTACGTGACGAAGTCGTCCTGTCCCATAGTCGATGGCATCACCACCATCGCCAGATCCGCGCAGCAACCGCACCTGGAGTGCCCCATCTACATCGACGCGCTGGCCGACAACCTCGACATGCTTGCCGGTGCCGATCTCGTGATCGTGACCCATGCCTCCAACTATGACTACTTCGCTGATGGCGAAGACCCAGAGATCTGGCTCGACAGCTGGAAGGACAGGGATTCTTGGGATAAGGGTTTGGGCACGATGCTGGACCTGATCGCGGGGAAGACGGACGGCTCCTTGGTGTTCCTGGGTGGTACGCCTCGACCACCCGTCGACATCCCGCGGTGCATCTCCGAACCGTCTTTCACGGGCGCGCAATGTGACTTCGACTTCCCCGTCGCGAACTCGATGATGGACCTTGACGTCGCCCGTGACCACGGGTGGAACACGGTCAACCCGGTCCCCTGGATGTGTGAGGATGGTCGATGTCCGGCAATTCGTGACGGACAGATCCTGTATCGGGATGCCAGCCACATTTCCGAAGCAACTGCCCGTGAGCTCGAGTCGGAGCTTGCCGAGGCCCTCAGCGAATGGCTCCCGAGTTGAGTTTGGGCGACCCTGCCAGCGCGTCCGGCGGGGCGACCGGTGAACCAGGCGCAGTCTTGTCGGGGTCGACCGTGGCCGCGCTGGCGGCCGATGCCGACCATGCACGGGCGCTGCGCGAGGCCATGGCCGACCGCTTCGACCGCACCGAGGCGTCGTCGTCACCGGCCGGTGGCTCCCAGTTGCGGGTGGGCTGAGCGCTCCGGCCGGGCGGCCGGGCAGCGGGTTGGGCCGGCGACTGCGACCACCACTACCCTCGCCACCCCGGTGACGCCCATGGCGTCACCATTGGGAGGTGGTGTAACAGGCAACACGCCGTCCTTTGGAGTCGGTATTCAGGGTTCGATCCCCTGCCTCCCAGCCACTCGATCAGACTCACGGCAGACCGGTCTTCACCGTGGGCACCTTCGCGTTGTGGTCGACGCTCGGGTCGCCCCTCCGGGTGTCGGTCGCGCTCGTGCCGTTGCCTCTTGCGCCTGTCGCCGGCCGTCCTGGCGCTGGGCGTCAGTGGTCTGCCTACTCCGCCCACGTCAGTCGACATCTGGACGGTCGTGGACGCCCGCCGTCGCTCCCACCCTGGCCGCCGACCTTCGGCCACCACGAGGTGTGCCACGCCCGGGACCCTGGTCGCCGTCGCCGTCGACCTGGCCGTCTCCTCCCATCCTGCCGGGCCGGTCGCGACGTCCGTCGCAACCGGCCAGGAACGAGGGTCACTCGCCGGGGACGCCGAGATCGGGGCTGACGGGTGCTGCCGACCGGGCCGCGGCCGCCGCAGGTGCCGGTGCCGGGCCGCCCATCACCACGAACGAGAACTGGACGTCGCTGGGGTTCCCGTCGATGTCCCAGAACGCGACTTCCGGGCTCGGACAGGGTGGGCACCGAGCTTGCTGCTGGAGGACTGGCCGATGTTGGACTGGCAGTCGCAGGGTTGGTCTGAGTGGTCACTTGGCTGCTGGGCGTCGCCTGGATGGTGGAGTCAGCGCCACAGCCGACAACCAGCAACGTGACCAGGGCGAGCATCAGTAGGTGGCGCTGGACACCGTGGGTCCTGCATCCGGGACCTCCTGCCCGCCACGCCATGCCCCGCTGCCCTTCTCGGCGCTTGCCAATCCACCAGTGGTCGCGTGCCGACACTGCGGCATGGCCGCCACCCACCTGCCCTGCGCTGGTGCGGGCGACCCTTCGCCTTGCCGGTCCCGTCTGACCATAGGGCGTTCCCTCACCGGTGGCACCAGGGTCGAACGGGCAGGGCCTGTCGGGGAGCCCGAACCGCTCCCGACGTCTCAGGGGCGCACGGTCGATCGACCGCCGACGAGCAGAACGCCCTGGGCCGCGAAGACCAGCAAGGCGTTCGGGACGTGGAGTGCCACCCGGCCACCGAAGCCGAGGAAGACCTGCGCGACCACCAGTCCGAAGGCGACGACGGCTACCACCACGAGCCAGGTCCGAACGAGGCGCGCGCGCCGGAGCAGCGCGACGACGACGATCTGGGCGATGGAGACGAAGCCGATCACGTTGGCGCCGACGACTTCGTGGAGGGCCAGGAACGAGCGGTTGCCCGCCATGACGTTGCCGGCTGTCACCGCCTGGGCGAGGATCAGCGCGACCTGGAGAAGCGTCAGGAGGACGAGCGACCATTCGAGACCCGTCCGTGCCCGCGGGGGCGACGGGGCGTGACCTGGCGCGGCGATGGCCATGGATTGCCTTCCGGTCGGAGAAGCAGTTCGTGGTCGCCCACGCGTTCGGCAGGATGGTAGATGCCGCTGGGCGACGCCACGCGTCCCTGCCCCAATTCCGCCCATGATGGGGGGACGGGCATCACGGACTTGTTCGTGATGTTCACTGACGTGAGCCATGTCCGAGCCCACACGCGGCGACGATGGTCGACGGAACACCATCCCGACTCGCAGGATGACGGTCCGACTCGCCTGACTCTGGGCGCTGCAGACGGCCCACGCCGGGTCGCCAGAGGGCCCGAAATGTCGGACTTGTCGCTCGAAGGCGAGACGCGGGAACCCCCTCCCCGTGTTCGCCCCCTCGTTTCGCTCCGCGTCCCTCAGGTCGCAGCCGCCGGGTGCACGCGGGCTCGCTGGACGGCCGCCAGGTTGTGGCGTGTCGTCCAGGCCAATTGGGCGGCCTCGGACGGCGTGAGGCGGTCGCACACCCATTCCCAGTGCACGCCCACGAGGTCGTCGACCTGCACGTCGGCGAGGTGGTGGCCCCGCTCCTCGCAGCGGAACTGCTCGACGCGCGTCGGGCCCAGGGACAACTGGAGGCCGTCCCACATGATCGTGGGCACCGTGACCTCGACCCACCCGGCGTCGGGGACGGTCGCGACCCGCCCCCAACGGACCAGGCACCGCTCGACCACCTCCATGGCCGGGTCGACCTGGCCGGCCCGCAGCAGCCCGATCCATGGCGTGACGCCCAGCACGTGCAGGCTGTGGTGCGCGACCCCGCCCTGCAACACGGGGCCGACCACGACCCCGACCGATCCGGCCACCCGTGGGCGGAAGCGGTCCTCGAGATGACGCACCAGCAGGTCCCCGGGCACGTGGGCCAGCAGATCATTGCCGATCCAGTAGGCCGAGACGACGTCGTCGTCGAGCGGATCGCGGTCACCGTTCGCGGCCGCGATCAGGGCGAGGTAGGGCCAGGCGCCGTCGAACCCGCGTGCGAGTTGGTCGAGGCCCGGGTCGGCCACGCCGGCGCTGGCGTACTCGAGCAGCGCCTGGTGGTCACCGGGCCCGCAGTAGCCCAGCACGTTGGGGGGATAGGCGTAGCGCGTGAACCGCAGCACGCCGCTGACGGGCGCCGATCGTCGTCCCCCGTCCGCCCCCACGCCACCATCGGGCATCGAGCCATTGCGGGTGCCCAGCCCGGAACCGGTGACGCCGTGCGGCCTCATTGCAGCGGTCTTGCGGGGACGCGATCGAGCTGGCGCAGGCGTGCCCACGGCCGCGCTGCCACGACGGCGCCGGCCCCGAGCAGCCCCAGCCCCAGCGCACTCGGTGCCAGCGCCGCCCCGCTGAAACCGGCCTGCAGCAGCGCGGTGATGATGGCGCCGGCAACGAGCACCGCGGCGACGTCGACTGCCGGGATCCGTGCCAGCGCCGCGTACCACGTTCCCACGTACGCACCCAGCAGCAGGCCCGTGCCCAGCACCCATGCCCACCCGGTCGGCGTGATCGCGAGCAGCGTGTCGGCCCGACCGGACACCAGCACCCAGGCCACCAACAGCACCGAGCCTCCACCCATGCGCCACGCCGCCAACTCGTGGCTCGGGATGTCCGCGAGCGCCCGCTTGGCGACGACGAACTCCACGGCCCACAGCAGCGTCGCGACCGCGATCATCGCCTCGCCGGAGCCCCACGACAGGGCCGGGAGTCCGCCCACCAACGCGACCTGGCCACCCAACAGCAGTGCGACCGCGACCAGGTGGCGAGGCCCCGTCTGCTCGCGCAGGAACACCACCGCGAGGATGGCCACCCACACGACCAGGGTCTTGTGGATGAACGCGGCGTCCACCGAGTCGGCCCGCGACAGCCCCTCGAAGAACAGCACGAACGGCACGCTGCCGCCGACGACGGCCACGGCGATCCGGGGCGTCAGCCAACTGTGTCTCCCGCTGGACGGCGTGGCGGGGCTGGACCTGCCCACGACCGTCACACCGACGGCCACCAGTACGAGGGCAGCGACCAGGTTCTTGGCCATGGTGTAGGTGGTGGCGTCGCCGACCGACCGCACGCCCATGCCGTTGAGGTAGACCGCAACGCCACTCACGAGCGCCGTCACCGAGGCCAGTGCGAGGCCGGTCCTGGTCGAAATCGATGTGGACATGGTGGTTCCTCCGGGATCAGTGCTCGGGGGCTGCGCCGTGGCGGACGGCATGGTCGTGGACGGTGTCCTGGTCATGCGGACCCGTCGACCCGCGGCGCAGCAGTGCGGCCTCGATCGCGCGATCGGCATCGAGGACCTGCAGCACGTGGCCGCTGTGCACCACGACGTGGTCGCCCCGGCGCGTGTGTGGTGCCATCAGGATCGATGCCTCGACCTGCCCGCGGACGGTGTCCACGAGCACGACGTCTCGACCCACACGTTCGGGCACGAAGCCCGTCACCACACCCAGGTCACCCAGGCACACGGTCCACCTCCATGGGTTGGCGCGAGCGTGGTGGGACCCGGAACTCGGCCACGAGTGCGTCCGCCAGGTCGTCGGCGGCCGCCGCCACCGCCGGGGTCAGCTCCGCCCCGGGCTCGACCGACCCGGCCTCGACGGTCACGAGCTCGATGCGGTCCGGCAGGCGCCCGAGCAGATGGCCCAGGGCGATGACCCGGGGCAGGCCCATCGCATGCGACCCGGTCGCGTGGCCGACGTTCCCGCTGGCTCGTGGGTCCACGACCACCCGGCGGCGCGTGCCCGTGGGGCCGGCACCGCGGGACGCGTCCACCATGATGACGTGGTCGTGGCCATCCCAGCGGTCGAGCAGGTCGAGGTCCGGTCCGGACCACGTCGCCACCGTCACCGGCGCGGGTGCACGGCCGGCGTCGGCCGCCGCCACGCCCTGCCCCGCGAGCGGCAGCCCCAACCCGGCGGCCACGCGGGCGGAGACCTGCAACCCGACCGCGTCGTCGCCGCGGTCGCGATTGCCCAGGCCGAGCAGCAGCGTCGTCATCGTCGGTCCACGGTCAGGTCCAGGAAGTGGGTCGAGCACGAGATGCACGGGTCGTAGTTGCGGATGGCCTGCTCGCACCTCCACTGGAGGTCGTCGTCGTCCAGTTCGAGGTGCGCCTGCACGAATTCGGCGAGGTCGGCCTCGACCGCCCGCTGGTTCTGTGACGTGGGTGGTGCGATCACGGCGTCGGTGATGAGCCCCTGCTCGTCCAGCGCGTAGCGGTGGTAGAGGATCCCCCGAGGCGCCTCGGACACGCCGTGGCCGGTGCCCGCGACGGGCTCCACCGGCACGCTCGACGTCTCGGGCTCCTCGTACGCGGCGATCAGCGACAGCGCCTCCTCCAGCGCGTGGACGGTCTCGACGGTGCGGATGATGATGCTGCGGAACGGGTTGCGGTCGGGCGCCACCAGGCCGACCTCGGCGGCCACCTGTGCCGCTGCCGGGGCGAGCAGGTCGGCGTTCAGCGCGAACCTCGCGGCCGGACCGACCAGGTACGTGGCGCCGTCCAGCGCCTGGGCGTGCAGCGCGGTCGAGTGGGGCACCTGGTATTCGGCGAAGTGCTCGGGCCACGCCTCGCACCGGCACGTCCAGCCCGTCGGTCGACAGCAGCCGGCCACGCTCGATCGGGTAGCCGGTGGCGCCGGGCGGCGTGTCCTCGGCAGTGGGCCGCAGGGCCACGTAGCGGTGGTCGTGGACAGCTCGGGGAAGTCGAAGCTCGGCCACCAGCCGGACCGCCTCGACCGCCGCGTCGCGCGCCCATTCCAGTTCCGGCACGAGCGCCTGCAGGCAGCCTTGGTGGGGGCGCGGTGGAAGCCGCCGACCTTGATGTTGATCGGGATGGACGGCGCGGCCACCGACCGTCTCCAGCAGCGTGTTGCCGGCCTTGCGCAGCGCAGCGCGGTCTCGACCAGTTCCTTGTCGTCGCGCGGCCAGGTCCAGCGCCGAGGCGTAGCCGAGGAAGTCGGGCGCATGCAGCAGGAAGACGTGCAGGACGTGGCTCTCGATCCACTCGCCGCAGTACAGCAGGCGGCGGAGTTGGCGGATCGGGTCGGACGACCTCGACGCCGCACAGGTGACTCGATCGCGTTGATCGCCGACAGTTGGTAGGCGACCGGGCAGATGCCACAGATCCGGGCGGTGATGTCGGGCGGCTCGCGGAAGTCGCGGCCGCGCAGCAGGGCCTCGAAGAAGCGCGGCGGTTCGTAGATCTGCAGCTCGACGTGGTCGACCTGCCCGTCGATGACCGAGACGTGCATGGCACCCTCGCCCTCGACCCGGGCGAGCTCGGCGACGCGGATGTCGGCGGTCGTGGGTGTGGCTCATGGCTGTACCTGCGCTTCGGGCGCGGCCGACGCGGCGACGGCGTAGCCGTCCTCGTGGCGCGCAGCCTCCAGGTTGAACGCGGGGGCGCTCGGCGTTGAAGGTGCGGAACAGCCGGACCAACTCGGGGGCGGTGGTGCCGACGTCGGAGAGGTGGTCGGCCAGCGACGGGGTGTTGGCGGTCTCGCATGGGGCCGAAGCAGCCGTAGCAGGCACGTCCGAAGGCGGGGCAGCGTGCGCCACAGCCGGCCTGGGTCACCGGGCCGAGGCACGGGAACCCGTCGACCACTGCGACGCACACCGTGTCGCGCAGCTTGCACTCGACGCACACGCTGTGGGTCGGCAGCACCGGCCTGCGTCCCGCCAGCAGGGCGCTGACGACCTCGACCAGTTGGTCGGTCTCGACCGGGCAGCCCCGCAGCTCGAGGTCGACTTCGACGTGGTCGGCGATCGCCGTCGACGTCGGCCAGGGTCTCGACATAGGTCGGCCCTGCGTACACGGTCTCGCGGAATCCCTCCATGTCGGCGTGGTTTGCGCAACGCCTGGATGCCCCCGGCCGTGGCACAGGCTCCGATCGTGACGACCACGTCGGAGATCTCGCGCACGTGCTGGATCCGTTCCGCGTCGCCCGGGGTCGTGATCGATCCCTCGACGATCGACACGTCGTAGGGCCCCTCGCCGACGTCGCGGGTCACCTCCAGGAAGTAGGCGATCTCGATCTCGCCGGCCAGGGTGAGCAGTTCGTCCTCCGCAGACAGCAGCGACAGTTGGCAGCCGTCGCAGGAGGCGAACTTCCACACGGCGACGCGTGGTCGGTGGTCGATCGGCTCACCATCTCGCGCACCTCCAGCAACCGTGAGACTCCGGCCACGGGAACACCGGGCCGTCCCGGCAGACGAACACCGGGCCGAGCTGACAATGGCCGCAGGTGCCGACGCCACACCGCATGTTGCGTTCGAGGCTGGCATGGATGTCGATGTGGCGGCGACGCCCCGAGCCAGCGCCGAGCGGGCGACGAATCGCATCATGATCTCGGGCCCGCAGGTGATGACCGTGGTGGTGTCGGGGTCGAAGGGCGCGCGGTCGACCAGCCTGGTCACGACGCCGACCGGTCCCTCCCACCCCGGGCCGGCCCGATCGACGATCGTCGCGCGTGAACAGCCGCGGGTCGTCGCACCCAGGACTCGAGTTCCTCGCGAAAGACCAGGTCGCCGGGGGTCCGCGCCCCGACCAACAGGCACACCTCGCGATACTGGTCGCGATGTGCGAGGGCGTGCAGCACGGCGGGACGCACCGGGGCCAGCCCGATGCCGCCCGCCACGATCACGAGGTCACCGCCCACCGCCTCCTGCAGGGGCCACCGGCGCCCGTAGGGTCCGCGCACGCCGAGGGTCCCGCCCGACCTCCGTGCGACCAAGCGCCGTTGGTGACCCAGCCGACCGAGCGGATGGTGTGGGAGACGAGGCCGGGACGGGCCGGGTCGGACGAGATCGAGATCGCCGCCTCGCCGAGGCCAATGCGTCGACAGCATGTCGAACTGGCCCGGGCGCGAAGTGCAGCGGCATGTCCGCGGAGTCGAGGTCGAGCGTGACGGTGTCGTGGGTCTCGCGACGCACGGCAGCGACGCGGACCGGGTCGTGGCACCAACTCATCGGTGGTGGGGGCCTCCGGTGCGGACAGCGATTCCGTCGTGGTGCTCATGGCAGCTGCACCGAGGCGAGTTGGGCCCGTGCGTGCTGGAGTCGGTCGACCAGCACCTCGCCGATCCGCCATGCCATCACTGCGGCCAGGACCGGATCGTCGGCGAAGTACCGCCGCAGCCCCGAGGAGTCGAGCGTGATCGCCGTCACGGCGGCTGACGGCCCTGGCATCCAGATGCCAGGTGTAGGGCGGGTACAGCCACGACCAGCCCAGGGCGTCACCGCCGTGGATGGTCTCGAGGACGAGGGGCTCGTGGCTGGCCCCGGCGATCTCCAGCGCGACTGTGCCCTCAGTGACGAGGTAGAGGGTCTCGGCGGGCTGGCCGTGCCGGAACACGTAGGTCCCGGCGCCGAACCGGACCATGCCCATCAGCGACGTCATCCGCTCGAGATGCGTGGCATCGAGGTCCTCCATGAACGGGTGCGCTGCCAGCGTGGCCATGAGGTCGTGGTCACCGGACTCCAGCACCGGCGTGTCCGTGTGGGGTGTGCGGGCGTCGTCGGTCGTCATGGCGCTGCTCCCTCCACATCGGGAGTGGTCCCGATGGTCGCGGTGTTCGCGGTCATGAGGTCGCGGTCGTCCGGATGGGCGGCGATCGCGGCCACCTCGGCGGTGATGTCGATGCCGACCGGGCACCAGGTGATGCAGCGGCCGCAGCCGACGCACCCGCTGGTGCCGAACTGGTCGACCCAGGTCGCCAGCTTGTGGGTCATCCACTGGCGGTAGCGGCTCCGGTCGACGAGCGCACGCTGCCCGCGCCGCATGTGGGAGAAGTCCAGCGTGAAGCAGGAGTCCCAGCGGCGCTCGTGGGTGGCGTGTGCCCCGTCGAGGCTGGTGACGTCCTCGACCTGGTTGCAGAAGCAGGTCGGGCAGACCAACGTGCAGTTGGTGCAGGCCAGGCAGCGCTGCGCGACGTCGGCCCAGCGCTCGTGTTCGAGGTTGCCCAGCAGGAGGTCGTGGACGCCCTCGGCGTCCAGCGTGCGGCCCATCGAGTTGGCCGCGTGGTCGAGGCGACGGTCGGCGCGGATGCGGTGGTCGGGCGCGACCGGACGCGGGTCCATGGCGGTCAGCAACTCCTGGCCCAGCGGGGTGGCTGCCTCGACCACGAACTCGTGGGGGCCGTCGTCGACCAACTCGGTCAGGACGAGGTCGGCACCGCCGCCACCGTCGGCTGGCGCGCCGCCCGTCCCGTTCCCGGTCCTGACCCGTGGCCCGGTCCCCATCGACACGCAGAAGCAGGACCCGGACGGGTCGGTGCAGTTGACGGCCACGAGCACGACGTCCTCGCGATTGGCCGAATAGACGGTGTCGATGGCGAGGCCATGGAGGAAGACGCGGTCCTGGATGGCGATGGCGGCCAGTTCGCACGCCCGGACCCCCAGGAAGGCGGCCTTCGTCGGAACGGCTTCGGCTGGTTCGAAACGCAGGCCGTGACCGTCGCGGACGGACGACCACAGGACCTGGCGCGGGGGGAAGAGTTCGCGTTTCCAGCTGTCCGGTCCCACGGCATAGCCGAACAGCGCCTCGTCGTCGCGGCGCTGCAACTCGTAGCGACCGGGTGCCTGGACGTCGGTCCAGCCCTTCGGCAGGTCTTCGAGACCGGTGACCTCGCCGTTGACGATCGCTCCGTCCCGCCGCTGCGGTCCGATCACGCGATGCCCTCGCTGCCGAAGCTCATCGATCAGCGTGCCGATGCCCGCGGGGGACACCACCCCCACCGACATGTTCGCCGCACGCGATTCGGCCACGATCGCCTCCCGGTCGGGACCGAATCTATGGTTCCCCGATGACCCCGAGAAGTGCCGAACGGCCCCGCACGGTCGGGTCCCCCGGGGCCGTCATCCCGTGTCAGGGCGGGCCGCGGTCCGGGTCGGCGGGTGCCGCCGAGGTGCATGACGGCGTGCGGGTGCCGGTCGGCAGATGGGGTGGCCGCGTGAGCTGCCATGCGGGCGTCGTGGTGTCGAACAGGGCGTCCATGTGGGTGGTGAGGATGACGGCCGGACGATTCGAGGATCGGGCGGTGGAGTCGTTCGCGGCACGGCGCAGGGGGGCCAGCGTGTCGTTGTCCCAGCCCTGGCCTGCAGTTGTTCGAAGGTGCACTCAGCGCGCTGCCCGGCCGAGTCCATCCAGACCAGCGCGCACCAATGGATGGCTGGATCGCAGTGAACGTGTGGCCTCGACCAGCATCGCACGCTGCGTGCCGTCGGTTTCAGGTGCTTTGGGGCTGGGGCCGTCGGAAGGGCAGGCCCGACCAGCGATCGACCACCCGGGCCAGGACAGGTCCCGCGGTCGCGGTCAGCAACACGTAGCCGGCTGCGATCGCCGACAGGCGTGCACTTCCTCCGGCCGTGACGCCCAGGCCGGCGATGATGATGGAGAACTCGCCCCGCGCGCTCAGCAGCGCCGTGGCTCGCCATCGCCCACGCTTCCCGATGCCGGCACGGTGACCGCCGATCCACGCCACCGCGCCCTTGGTCGCCATCGTGACCGCGCCCAGCGCGAGCACGGGGACCACGACTGCCGGCAGGACCGAGGGATCGGTGGAGAGCCCGAAGAACACGAAGAACACCGCTGCGAACAGGTCGCGCAGTGGGGTCAGCAGCGTCTCGGCGCGATGGGCGGCCGGGCCGGAGATCGCGATCCCGACCAGGAAGGCCCCCACGGCGGCAGACACGTGGATCAACTCGGCAAGGGCGGCGACGACCAGGGCCGTGCCAAGGATGGTGAGCAGGTTGACCTCGTCGGATTCGGAGAAGGCTGCCGCGCTGACTCGTTCGCCGTGGCGAACCGACAGGTAGAGGGTCAGGCTGACGGCACCCAGCGCCACGACCACCGAGACCATCGCGCTGGTGAGGCTGCCCCCCAGCGCGATCGCGCCGAGCACTGGCAGGATGACGGCCATCGCCAGGTCCTCGAAGACCAGCACCGTCAGGACCACCGGCGTTTCCCGGTTCCCGGTCCATCCCAGGTCCCCCAACACCTTTGCGACCACGCCGGACGACGAGATGTAGGTGACACCACCCAGGAACAGCGACGGCACGACTCCCAGGTCGAGCAGGAGCCCGGCGATGAACCCGGGGGTGAAGTTCAACGCCAGGTCGGCCAGCCCCACGGGAGTGGCCCGCCGCAGGTTGTCGGTCAGTTCGCGCCCCGAGTACTCCAGTCCGAGCATCAACAGCAGCAGGATCACGCCCAACTCGGCACCGGTCTCCACGAACTCCTCGGAGATGTCGAGTGGGAGCAGGCCACCCTCCCCGAACGCCAGGCCGGCGGCGAGGTAGAGCGGGATGGGCGAGATGGACAGGCGACCTGCCAACCTCGCCATGAACGCCAACAGCGTCAGGACACCGCCCACCTCGAGCAGGATCTGGACGGTGTGGTCCACGTCAGCGAGGTTCGAGCAGGACGCGCACCGCTTCGACCCCGTCGGTCGTGCCCGCCACCACCAGCGTGTCGTCTGCCGCGATCACGAAGTCGGGTTCGGGCGCCGGCACGGCTCCGGACGTTCGCAGGACCGCCACGATGCTGGCGCCCGTGTTCGTCCGGATGGCGAGGTCGGCGATCGACCGGCCCACCGTCGGTGACTCGGCGGCGACGTCGAGCCATTCGAAGACCAGGCCCTCGACCTCGTAGGTCCTCGCCTTGGCGTTCTCCTCGATGGACAGGACGCCAAGCGCCTCCACCAGGCTGTGGGCCTCGTCCTCGGTGAGTCGGACGTTCAGTTGGGTGCTGTCGGGATCGTCGGGCCCGCACACGAACACCTCGCGGCGACCGTTGTGGTGCTGGACCACCCCCATCCGGCGACCTTCTCCGGTCACGAACTCGACGCGCTCACCGATTCCGGGCAGGTGGGTTTCCTGGATGTGACCCACGGTTGGCTCCAGTGCTGTTCGATGGACGAGACTGTAGCCACACCACCGCGGGCGCCTCGGCGGAGGCCCCTGGATCCGTCGACCGCGACTCGGAAGCCACCACCATGCCCTCCAGCGACCACAGCTACCACGTCCACGCCGAGTCGATCCTGGGTGGGGCTGCCACGGCGTACGCCAAGGGCCGGGAGATTCCCTTCGACGCAGCGGCGGGACAGGGCGACAGCCTGCCTGGTCCTGCAGACCTGCTGACGGCCGCCTTCGCGGCCTGCGCACTCAAGAACGTCGAACGCTTCTCCTCGTTGCTGCCGTTTCGATACGAGCGTGCCTCGATCGACGTCACCGCCGAGCGGCAGGACTCGCCGCCGCGGATCATCTCCGTGCGCTACGTGCTTGCGGTGACCTCCGACGAACCGCCGCGTCGTGTCGAATTGCTCCACGACAACCTCCGTCGCTTCGGCACGATCTACAACACCCTTGCCGCGGTCGCCGACGTGGATGGCGAGATCAGGGTGGTCCCGCCCACCCACCAGTGACCCGGTCGCGCAGGCGCCTCGGCAACGTGGGGGACCGGGGCAGGCGCCGTTCGAACTCGGCCACGGCCGCGAACACGTGGAAGACAAGTCGCCCGCCGAGGTGGAGGTGTGGGAGGGGTGTCGGTGGTCACCGTGGCCCCTCCGGCGTGGTTGCCGGCAGCACCGTGTCGGTGATGTAGGCCACGAACTCGTCGGGTTGTTCGAACAGCGGCCGGTGGCCGGACGTGTCCAGGGTGGCCAGGTCCTTGGTCGGGGCATCGATCATCGGATACCAGTCGGCGAACAGTTCGGCCCTGCCGCGTGCTTCGTGGGCGCCCTGGACGAAGAACATCGGCACGTCGAAGGTGGTGGCCGTGTCGCGGAAGTCGATGTCCTGCAGCTGGGGGTACAGGACGCTGTAGGTGTCGACGAACGCCGCCATCAGGTGGAGCTGGTCCAACAGGGTGTACTCGCCCACGATGAAGTTTTCGGACCAGCCGCCCTCGCCTTCGGAGTTGCGGCTGTGGTCGTAGGGGTAGACCTGCGGGTAGCCCAGGACGGTCTCGTAGTTGAGCATGTCGGTGTAGGGCGGGGGACCGATGTCGATCAGTTGCGCGGCGAGGTCGTCGCGACCGGTGTCGCGTGCCCAGGTCACCGTGTCGGCGTACATGAGTTCGTCGGTGGCGAGTTGGTCGACCATCTGGCCGGTTCCGACGTACCCGCTGTACAACTCCGGCGCCTGTTGCACGGCGAGCACGCCCACGGTGGTGCCCCAGGACTGACCGGCCAGCAGGATGCGGTCCTGACCAAACCGCTCACGCACGTGGTTGGTGACCGCGAGCGTGTCGGCGACGGAACTGGCCAGGGTCAGGGTGTCGGTGGGGTCCAGGGCGTCATAGGACGTCCCGGTGCCGCGCTGGTCCCACGTGACGACGGTGACGTGGCGTTCGAGATCGGGCAGGTGGTTGCGCATCGCGCCGAACTCGGACCCGCCCGGACCACCAGCCAGGAACAGCATGACCGGATTGTCGACATCGTGACCGCGGATCATCAACCCGTGCTCGTGGCCGTTGACCTCGATGGTGGTCAGTTCGGCGATGCTGTCGGGCATCGCCGTGCCGTCGGGCGCGGTGATCGCCGCGGTGGACGCTGGCCGGACGAGCCCTGCAACCAGCGCCAGCAGTGCGACCGCGGCCAGGCCGGCACCGACACGGCCGGCGGTGACACGCCGCGGAGATCGGACCCCGGCCTGGCGTCGGGCAAGGCCGGCGCCCACTGCTGCGCCCAGCGCCATCGGCACCAGCGCCAGCAGACCGTGCACGACCCGTCCGGACACCAACACGTAGATCCCGTAGGTGCTGGTCCGGATCGCGTCCACGGTCGGCCCGACCACGGCGAGACGGGCGAGTTCCACGACGACGGCAAAGACCGCCGGTGCCGCAACGATGGTCCACCGCGACCGCCACGCCCACCCGGCCAGGCCACCCGCGGCCAGGGCGACCACGATCGACAGCAGCGCCTCCGACGTGGTCTGGGGTCCGCGTGGCGTCCACGTGACCACAGCCAGCGCCCACCCGACCACGACCAGGACAGAGGTTGCCCGCAGCAGCGCGTGTGGATCCCGCCACCGTGACCCTGTCGGCAGGGGTGCAGTCTGTCGATCGCCGGGGGCTGGCGCGTCGGGCTTCGCCGACGTTGCGGCGGAGGTTTGGGGGTTCGTGGTGGTGTCGGTGGTCATGGCGACCACGTTCCTTTCTGGTGTCTCAGGCGTCGAGGTGTGCGGGTTCAGGTGCCGGTGTCCCCGCCGCATGGGGTGTCGCCGCCGCATGGGGGCGCGCGTGGTGGGCGGGTCGGGTCGGGGTTCGCTGCCGCCTTGGTCGAGCCGGAAGGGGGGGTACTGGTCGGTCATGAGGGCGGCGTAGGCGATCACGCGGAACACCCACCGGTTGAGTCCCACGATGAGGTCGAACAGCAGCCGCGAGTAGGAGCCGGTGAACAGCAGGACGAATCCGGCGACCAGGACGAGCAGGCCGAGGATGCCGGCGCCGCCGGTGGGGTCGAAGCCCAGGGAGTTGCCCTCGGCGGGGAACCACCTGACCGTCCCGATCAGCAAGGCGACGACCAGGTACTGCGGCAGGGCCAGCAGCCACCACTTGACCAGGACCAGCCCACGCGACAGGCGGCTGGGGTAGGCGACGTCGAGGCTGGCGGGGAAGTCGGGATCCGGTGCCAGGCTGAACGGCGGGTAGCGGTCGGTGCCGATGCCGCCAGTGGTGGCGTAGTAGGACACCCGCCAGCTCCACCGCAACACACCAACGTTGAAGTCGAAGATCCCCCTCGGGTAGGACCCGGTGAACAGGATCGACACGCCGGCGACCACGGTCAGGACCACGAAGGCCATCCACAGCACGGCAAGGACGATGAAGTGGGGGATCGCCAGTGCCCACTTCACCAGCCATTGCCAGCGTGACAGGTCAGGGTCCAGGTGTGCTTCCAGCGACAGCGGATGTGTCGGCGACAGGCCCGACGGGGCCGCCGTGGCCATGGCCGTCGGCTCGGCTGGGGCGGGCGCCTGCGAATCGCGCTCGGGGTCGGGTTTCTGTGGTCCGGTCGCACCGAACACGATGAGTCCCACCGCCGCGGCAAGGACCAGCACACCCAGGCCAACCAGCGCCAGCCCGAGCGGCAGCAGGAACCCGGATCGCAGCCCCACCTGCACGTCTGCGACGACGCCGGGTGATCCATCCGCGTTCATGACCACGACCACCCAGTCGCCGTCCGCCAGGGTCCACGTCAGGTCATCGGCACCAGCGCTGCTGGAGGTGGATGCCACCCAGAACGGCTGATCGGCCGGCGTGTCCGCGCCGTCCGTTCCCGGGCTGGTGCGGTAGGTGACGTCTCCCGTCGCAACGCCGACGTCGGCGATCTGGTCGTGCGACACTCCCGACAGCCAGCCGTCGATCTCGTTGGCTGGGGCGATGCCCACGAACACGTCACCGGCGGCGTCAACGACCTCCAAACGGACATCTGGTTCGAGCGCGTCGAGCACCCAGGCCGGCGTGTCGGCATCGATGTGGTAGGTCACGTCGTCGGTGGTGATCGCCGCCGTCGGCGAATCCAGCGCCACCGTGGTGGTCGCATACCCGTCAGCGTCACGCTGGGTGGCCACCATGGCCATGGCTCCCCCGCCAAACACCATGCCGACACCCGGCGCGACAAGCACGAATCCAATGATCAGGGCAACGATCCGTCCGGGTCGCATGACGTCCTCCTCGACGACAACCATGGCCCGATTGTGGCTGCTGTCGGGTCGAAGCGAACGTGGCGCCCGGCCCCCTTTCTGGGTGGTGAAGTGCCCGGTTCGGCTGCCCGAAGGACTCCACACAGGACCGCCGGGTGGCGCCGTGAACAGTGACAGGTGGCAGTGGTCGGATGATCCGGCTCGCGAGACAATCTGACCCGGCACACCATCCAACCCGGCACACCATCCAACGGACGCTGCCACCGCAGTCACCTTCGGACTGTGCGACTGAAGGGACCGTCGTGACCACCATCAGTGTCAGCCACCTCACCAAGCGATTCGGGCCGACCCTCGCCGTCGACGACCTGTCGTTTCATGTGCGGCCGGGCGTGGTCACGGGCTTCTTGGGCCCCAACGGTGCCGGCAAGTCCACGACCATGCGGATGCTGCTGGGCCTGGTCCGACCCACATCTGGCGACGCGGTCATCGGTGGCGTTCCATACGCCGACTTGCCCGACCCGCCCGGAACCGTGGGTGCGCTGTTGGAAGCCGATGCGTTTCATCCGGCCCGCAGTGGGCGCGCACACTTGGAGATCCTGGCGGCCGCCTCAGGACGACCGCGCCAGCGCGTCGACGAAGTGCTGGACACGGTGGGTTTGGTGGACGCGGCAGATCGAGCCGCCGGTGGGTACAGCCTGGGGATGCGCCAGCGGTTGGGGATCGCCGGTGCGCTGTTGGCGGATCCCGACGTGTTGATCCTGGACGAACCGGCCAACGGCCTGGACCCCCAGGGAGTCCGAGGGCTGCGCGGGCTGCTGCGTGATCGTGCCCGCGACGGCGCCTGTGTGCTGGTCTCGAGCCACCAGCTGGCCGAGATGGCGTTGATCGCGGATGAGGTCATCGTGATTCGCGAGGGCGCGCTGATCACCCACGATCGGGTTGACGCCCTCACCACTGAGCACAACCGGGCACTGTCCGTGCGCAGTCCCGAGGCCGATCGGCTCTCGGTGCTGATGCAGCAGGCGGGCGGGCGGGTTCACGCCGACGGCGGCGGCAGCCCGGATCGGCTCGTGGTCGAAGACCTCGATGCGCCGACGGTGGCACGACTGGCCCTGGATGCGCGCATCGAAGTCCACGAACTGGCCGAACACACCCACTCCCTCGAGGATGTCTTCCTCGACCTGACCGCCGCCTGACGACTGGAAGACCCATGCGTCGCCAACTCCACGCCGAATTTCTCAAGCTCCGCTCTGTTCGGACGACATGGCTGTTCCTGGCCGTCACTGCCGCCGTCGTTGCGCTCGCGGTCATCGCCCAGGCCGTCACCGCCAGTGGTGGTGACGATCTCCCGCCCCTGTCCGACCCGGAAACCCAGTTGATGTTGTTCCAGTCGGCGTCTGGCCTTGCCCCCGTGATCGCGGTCCTGCTCGGAACACTCGGGCTGGCCACCGAGGTACGCCATCACACCTTGGCGTCGACCTTCCTGGCCGAACCGCGGCGGACACGCGTGCTGGCCGCAAAGTCAGTGGCCACGTTCACCCTGGGCGCGGTGTTGGGGCTGGTCGCCGCCGCGACAGCCGTCATCGGAAGCTGGCTGGTGCTGGTGGCGACATCCAACGACGTCGTGGCGGACACCGACCGGATCGTGGCGTCGGTGGCGGGCACGATGTTCGCGGCCGCGCTGGCAGCCCTGCTCGGACTGGGCATCGGCGGGATCGTCCGCAACCAGGCTGCTGCGATCGGGGCTGCACTGATCGTGATGCTGGCGGTGGAACCCCTGTTGGGAGCCTTCGTGCCCAGCTTCGCCGCGTGGCTGCCATCGGCCATCGCGTCGCGGATCGCGGGCGCAGCCCCGCAGGCCGACCCGGGTCTTGTGGCCTCAGCCGGCCTGTACGGCGCGTACGTCGCCGCTGCGCTGGGGGCGGCAGCGGTGATGGTCCGCCGCGCGGACGTGTAACAGGCCACGGAGGGCATCATGGCCAAGGCATCGAGGTCCGGACCCATCGTGGTCACCGGTGCCACCGGTCGCGTCGGACAGGCACTGCAGTCGCGGCTTGCTGCAGTGCCCAACCATCGCGTCACCCGGCCGGCCCCCGGCCGCCTGAACCCGGCTCATCGACGGATGGCATCGAGGTCTGAGACCTGCTGTCGTTCCCGGCGGTCCTGCCTGTGAGCGAGGGCTGAGAACGCCAGCAGGACGACGGCGGTGGAGAACGCGGCCAGGACGTGGAGGGCCGGTGCCCACAAGGCGACGACCAGTCCGCCGACGGCCATGACAGCACCCAGAGAGATGAACGACCGCATGCCGTAGAGGAACGAGAACGGCAGGTAGTGGGCCCCCATGGCCAACATGAAGGCGGGAAAGAACCACTCGGTCCGGTACAGGGTGGCGGCGCCGACGAGCGGAATCATCATCGGCCCGACCAGCGGCACCTCGACCGACAGCTCACGCAACGGATTGTCAGCGGGACCGACGCCGGACCCCCCAGCGAGCGAAGCACGAGTTGCGTGAGCGGGTAGATGAAGAAGCCGGCGGCCAGCATGACCGCGATCCCCCATCCGGCCCCGCTGATGGTCGTGGTCGCCGCGGCCGCGAGCCACACCAGGCCTGCGACCGCCGCTCCGGGAGATCCGCTCCGGTAGATCGCACGCAGCTGTGCCTGCGCCTCCTCAACCTGCATGCCGACCTCCCCACGCACCAAGGTCCGTCGTCAACGTCAAGCACGTCGACGGAGGTCCCGGCATCGACTATTTGGCTTCGAGCTCCAGGGCAATGTGGTCAGCCCAGGTGTCGATGGCGTCCCAGTCGCGGAAGTCACCGACCGGGACCTTGAGCGCTCGCACGATGGCCCGCTCGGCGAACCCGAGCGTGCTCCTCTCGATCTTGCCAGCGAACACCTCATGGCCCTGCGCGCCCGTGGCGGCCACCAGGTCATCGACCTCGACGGCGGCCTCGTCAGGCTTGGGAGGGTCGCCGACCGGGCCGGACGAGAACAGCCAGACCGGCCGCGCCGTCAGCTCCGGCGCATGCCGCTCGACCAGCTTCTTCGCCGCATCGAGCCAGTGGCCGGCGTAGACCGCGCTGCCCACCACCACCGCGTCGTAGGGTCCGAAACCCGTGACCTCGGCGGGATCCGCAACCGCGACCTGCAGACCGTGCTCGCCCAGACGGTCCGCGATCGCCACGGCGATCTCCCGAGTTGCGCCGTGTCTGGATGCTGCCGTGACAAGAACGTGCATTGCCTCTCCCCTGGCCGACGACCTGATCGCACCAACCAGGCAAGTCTGCCCGGTCGGCCCGCGATCGAAGAGAGCCGACCTGCCCTCCACCACTGGGACCCCCAGCCCTCACCAGACCGCGGCGACGCCGATTCAATGCCACCACAACGGACCCGGGGCACAGGAGCAGGAGCATGGACATCGACAACGTGATGACGAGGGCACAGGACGCCCTGACCGTCCGGCGCGTGTTCGGCGAGCCGTTGCAGCACGACGGCACCACGCTGATCCCCGTCGCCAAGGTGCGAGGTGGCGGTGGCGGCGGGGACGGGGAAGGACCGGACGGCGAAGGCAGGGGATCGGGCGGGGGGTTCGGCCTCAGCGCCGAGCCCGTGGGCGCCTTCCTGCTTCAAGGCAACGAGGTGACCTGGCGACCCGCGATCGACGTCAACCGCGTCCTGTTCGGCGCCGAGGTCGTCGCGATCGTCGCGTTGCTCACGGCCCGCTCCATCGTCAAGGCTCTCAATCGCAAGGACCGCTCCTCGGATTGACGCCACCTCCGTGACAAGGCGATCGTGACCTCGCTCGCCGAGCATGCTGGCAGGGGCGGCTGCACCGAGCGCGGGATTCCTCGTCAGTACCCTGCCGCAGCAGTCTGACCAGGAGTCCGTCGTGCCATCAGCCACCTCGCGGGACCGTGTCGCCGCCATCGTCATGGCGGCCGGCAAGGGCACCCGGCTGCGTTCCTCGACCGCCAAGGTCATGCACGAGGCCGCCGGCCGCAGCCTGTTGCACCACGTCATGACGGCGATCGAACCACTGGGTCTCGGACAGGTCGTGGTGGTCGTGGGCCACCAGGCCGACGACGTGGCCGCACACGCTGCCGCTGGGCCGATTCCCGACGTCGCCACGGTCGTGCAGGAGCCCCAGCTCGGGACGGGTCATGCGGTCGAGGTGGGGTTGTCGCAGGTGCGCGACGACATCGACAAGGTCGTCGTGATCAACGGTGACGCGCCCCTGTTGACCGACGAGATGCTGGTGGGGCTGGTCGACACGCCGGTCGGCTCGGCGGCGATCCTGACCGTCGAGTTGGACGACCCGGCCGGCTACGGCCGGGTGGTGCGTGGTGATGGCGACCGCGTCGTGGCAATCGTCGAGGACCGTGACGCCTCGCCGGAGGAGTTGGCCCTGCGCGAGGTGAACGCCGGGATGTACGCCTTCGACCTCGACGGCCTGGCCGACCGCCTCGCCTCGATCACCGGCGACAACGCCCAGGCCGAGCGCTACGTGACCACGGTCGTGGAGCGGCTGGTGGCCGAGGGCAGCGAGGTGCGAGCCATCCGGGTCGCGCTCGAAGAGGTCGGCGTGAACGACCGTGCCCAGTTGGCCGATGCCGGTGCGATCCTGCGCCGCCGACACCTGCGGCAGTTGATGCAGTCCGGCGTGACCGTCCTGGATCCTGCCGCGACCTGGATCGACGTGACCGTGGACGTCGAACCCGACGCCACCATCCTGCCCGGTTGTGTGCTGACCGGCGCCAGCTTCGTCGCTGCCGGCGCAGTGGTCGGGCCGCACACGACCATGCACGACACCGAGGTGGGAGCCGGCGCACGCGTGATGCAGTCCTGGTGCGACACGGCGGCGATCGCCGAGGGTGCCAGTGTCGGTCCCTTCGCCCACCTGCGCCCGGGCACCGAACTGGGCGCGAACGGCAAGGTCGGCGCCTTCGCCGAGGTCAAGAAGTCGACCATCGGGGCCGGCAGCAAGGTGCCACACCTGTCCTACGTCGGCGACGCCACCATCGGCGAGAACGTCAACTTCGCCTGCGGGTCGGTGACCGTCAACTACGACGGCTTCGGCAAGTACGAGACCATCATCGGTGATGGTGCGTTCATCGGCTGCGACACGATGCTGGTCGCCCCCGTGGAGATCGGCGCAGGCGCCTTCGTGGCCGCCGGGTCCACGATCACCGAGGACGTGCCCGCCGACGCGCTGGCAATCGCGCGAGCGCGCCAGTCGGTCAAGGAGGGCTGGGCCGCCCAGCGCCGTGCCGACGCCGCCGAGTCCGCCGAGCCGAGTCCGGCGAGTCCGGCGAGCCCGGCGAGGATGCCGACACCCGTTGACCCCCCACTGCCGGACGCGGCCACCGGCTTGGCTACGCTGACGGGCACATCGGCGTTCCCGTTGCACTCCCTCAAGAGTCGACCGCGCCGATGTGCGCATGTGCCGCCGCCGATGCCGGGACCACCCGGCCGACGCGAGACCGCCACGCACTGGGAGCACGATGGAAGTCGTCACCAACAAGCGGATGATGATCTTTTCGGGATCGTCGAACCAGGAACTGGCGCGCGAGGTGGCTGACCACCTCGGCATGCGCCTGGGCAAGGTGCAGTTGGACACCTTTGCGGACGGCGAGCGCTACTGCCGGTTCGAGGAGTCCGTCCGCGGCGCCGACGCGTTCGTCCTGCAGTCCCACCTCACCATCCCCGGCCATGCCTCGGTCAACGACTTCATCATGGAACACCTCGTGATGATCGATGCGCTCAAGCGTGCGTCGGCCAAGCGCATCGTCGCCGTGATGCCCTACTACGGCTACTCGCGATCCGACAAGAAGACGCTGTCGCGCGAGGCGATCGCGGCTCGCCTGATGGCCGACATGTTCATGGCCGCCGGAGTCGATCGGCTGATGTCGGTCGACCTGCACACCGGCCAGATCCAGGGCTTCATCGACGAACCCTTCGACCACCTCACCGCCATGCCGTTGCTGGAGGGGTGGATCGCGGACTCCACGGATGCCGAGCGTCGCGTGGTGGTGGCACCGGATGCCGGTCGCGTGCGTCTGACCGAGAAGTTCGCGTCGCACCTGGAGTCGCCGATGGCGATCATGCAGAAGCGTCGGGACCCCAGTGCGCACAACCAGTCCGAGACGATGTCGTTGATCGGTGAGGTCGAGGGTCGCGACTGTGTCGTGGTCGACGACATGATCGACACGGCCGGCACGATCACCGGTGCCGCCGCGCTGCTCAAGGAGCAGGGCGCCAACAAGGTCTACCTGCTGGCGACCCACCCGTTGTTCTCTGGCTCGGCCAAGGAGCGCCTCGACAAGGCCGACATCGAGGCCGTCGTGGTGACCAACACCATCCCGATCCCACCCGAGCGGCGACCCGACAAACTGGTCCTGCTGTCGATCGCGCCGATCGTCGCGTCGGCCCTGCGGGCAGTGTTCGAGGACTCCTCGGTCTCGGAGATCTTTGCCGGCGAGAACGTCTGACGAGGCGACTGGTCGAGGCCTTTCCGATTGACGCCCTCGCTCGTGCTGCCGTATCGTTGTTGCGAATCATTCGCAACAAGGATGACGTGTCGCTGCCCGTGAGGGGAAGGGGCGTCGTCGGACCCCTGTGAGGTGACCCGTGCACGCACCCGACGGCTTCCTGACCGCGGGCACTGCCGTGGCCACCGGAGCGCTCTCGGTCGCGGGCATCGGCGTGAGCCTGCGACGCGCCCGCGACGAGCTCTCGGATCGCATGGTCCCACTGGCGGGTCTGACCGCGGCCTTCGTGTTCGCAGCCCAGATGGTCAACTTCCCCATCGGTGGGGGCGTGTCCGGTCACCTGATCGGGGCGGCGCTGGCAGCGGTGCTGTTGGGGCCATGGGTCGGCACGCTGGTCGTGGCGGTCGTGGTCATGGTCCAGGCGCTGCTGTTCGCCGACGGAGGCATCACGGCGCTGGGCTACAACGTGCTCAACATGGCGATCGTGCCGGCCCTGGGCGGCTGGGCGGTGTTCCGAGTCGCGCGACGCCTGCTGCCGGAGCGCATGGCCAGCGTGCCGATCGCTGCCGGCATCGCGGGCTTCGTCTCGGTGCTCCTGTCCGCCCTGGCCTTCTCACTGGAGTGGCTGTTCGGGGCGTCGGCACCGGTGCCCTTCGACCGGGTCCTGACCGCGATGCTCGGTGTGCACACCGTCATCGGCATCGGCGAAGGGGTCATCACGGGCTTCGTCGTGGCCGCCGTCGTGGCGTCACGGCCCGACCTGGTGGTCGGCGCCGCCGACCTGGCGCCCCAGCAGACCGGCACCCGCAGGATGGGTCGCTTCGTCGCCGGCGCCGTCGTCGCGACCATCCTGGTCGCCGTCGGCGTGAGCCAGTTCGCGGTCGACGACCCGGACGGCCTCGAGTCGGTCGCCGCCACCCAGGGATTCGACGACCAGGGCCAGGACCACGCCCTTTCCAGTTCCGTGTTCGCCGAGTACGCCACCACCGGCGTGGGCAACGAGCAGGTCAGCCTGGCGGCCGCCGGCGTGGCTGGCGTCCTGGTGACACTGGCAGTGGGATCGGGCATCATCCTGGCCCTGCGAGGGCCGCGCACCCGGCGCACTGGCGTCGCGTCGACCCCGGACGTGACCGCCCCGCCCGATGGCTCGTCCAATGGCTCGTCGCCTGCCCCTCGCAGCAACACCGGGGAGTCACCGGATTCGTCGACCCCGGGCCGCACGACCACCCGGACCTGACCGACCACCAGCCACCGACCACCGGAACAGCCACATGGGAGCAGGCCACAGCCATCCCCTGCACGTGCACGGCCATTCGCCCGTGCACCGGATGGCTCCCCACGTGAAGGTCGTCGCCCTGCTCGGCTACGCGATCGCGGTGGCCACGACCCCCGTGGGAGCCTGGGCTGCCTTCGCGTCCCTGGCGGTGCTGGTCGTCGTCGCGATCGTCGCCGCACGGCTGCCCCTGGGCTTCGTCGCCACCCGGGCGCTGATCGTCACCCCGTTCCTGCTGTCGGCGCTGGTGATCCCGTTCGCGGCGTCGGGCCACGACATGCGTCTCGGGCCGCTGAGTTGGTCCAGTGTCGGGGTGGCTGCCGGGGTCTCGATCGCGCTGCGCGCACTGTTGGGTGTGGCCGCGTCGATCGTCGTCGCCGGAACGACGGAACTGCCGCGACTGCTGGCGGGCCTCGAACGACTGCGGGTCCCCGGCCCGATCACCGCCATCGCCTCGTTCATGCTGCGCTACCTCGAACTCGTGGCGAGCGAACTCGGACGCATGCACGCCGCGATGGCGGCACGGGGCCACGATCCGCGGTGGCTCGGACAGGTCCGGCCGATGGCGCTGGCGTCGGGCGCCCTGTTCGTGCGCACCTACGAACGCGGTGAGCGCGTCCACCTCGCCATGGTCGCGCGGGGCTTCACCGGTCACCTGCCCCGCCTGCACGACGATGCCGCGTCCTCCCGCCAGTGGCTCGTGGCCGGCACCTGGGCCGGCATCGCGCTGGCCGTCAGCATCGCGGCACAGGTGATGGCGTGACCCCGACCCCAGGCCCGGAGCCGACCCCGGAGCCGACCCCGGAGCGGACCACGGTGGGCGACGGGCACGGCAGCCACCCGGACGGTGGCAGCGTGCCGGTCATCGCGATCACCGACCTGGAGTTTCGGCATCCGGACGGCACCCAGGCACTGGCCGGGGTCGACCTGGTCGTCCAACCCGGTGAACGAATCGCCATCCTGGGACCCAACGGTGCGGGCAAGACCACGTTGGCGCTGCACCTCAACGGTCTGCTCGCGGTCCAGTCCGGGTCGGTCCGCATCGGCGGCCTCGAAGTCGGCGATCACCTGGCCGAGGTGCGCCGTCGGGTCGGCCTGGTCTTCCAGGACGCCGATGACCAGCTCTTCCTCGGCACGGTTCGCGACGATGTCGCCTTCGGTCCTGCCAACCTCGGCCTGCGCGGCGACGCCCTCGACCAACGGGTGCATGCTGCGCTGCAGGCGGTCGGCATGGAGGCAGCCGCCGACAAGCCGCCCCACCACCTGTCGGGTGGCGAACGCCGGCGCGTCGCCATCGCGACGGTGCTGGCGATGGAACCCGACGTCCTGGTGCTCGACGAGCCATCGGCCGGCATGGACCCGGTCGGCGTCCACACCCTGGCGGCGGTGTTGGCCGAGCTCGACGTCACCCTGGTCGTCATCACCCACGACCTTCCCTTCGCGCTGCAGACGTGTGTGCGGTCGGTGGTCATGGACCACGGCAGGATCGTGGCCGATCGCCGGACCAACGGGCTGTTGACCGACAACCGCCTGATGATGGCCCACCGCCTGGCCCTGCCGTTCGGATGGGGGCGCACGCGCCGCTCGACCGACCGGTGAGCCCCGCGCCGCGGTGGCGAGTGCGAGCCGCTGCCGGGTAGACTCACCCGACCGGCCCGCCAGTACTCCAGCGGGCCTGCTGCGTGTCCGCCCGCCGATCCCGGCGCCCCGGCAATCGACCACCTGCCGCGCTGGCACGCACCCCTCGTGACATCTCGCCGCGACTGTCGCCCACCACCGTTTGACTGGGCGACATGCCGTCGTGACCGACCCACGCTGGGGACCACCAAGCGAAAGTGCCACCACCATGGCCTCCACCCAGTTCAACCTCACAGCTGCCGTCCGCACCGCCAAGGGCAAGGGTGCCGCCGGGCGCCTGCGCAAGACCGGCGTCGTGCCGGGCATCGTCTACGGCTCCGGCGTCGAACCGACCCCCATCGAGGTCGACAACCGCGAGCTCTACCACGCGCTGCACACCGGTGCGGGTCGCAACGTGCTGATCCGCCTGGACGTCGAGGGCGACGAGCACCTGACCATCGTCAAGGACCTGCAGCGCCACGTGGTGCGTGGCGACTACATGCACGTCGACTTCCAGGCCGTCAGCCGCGACCAGCTGATCACCGCCGAGATCCCCATCGACCTGGTCAACGAGGAGTCGCCGCGCAACGCTGGCGGGATCATCAACCTGGTCCTGTACACCGTGCCGGTCAACGTCCGTCCGCTGGAGGTCCCGGGTCACTTCACCATCGACCTCGAGGGCATGACCATCGGCGACGTGCTGCGCGTCGGCAACCTGAGCGACCAGCTGCCCGACGGTGCGACCTTCGACATCGATGACGACCGCACGCTGGTCACGATCAACGCCCCGATGTCCGAGGAGGAGCTCGACGAGATGGCCGAGGGTGCGGGCATCGAGGAGGACGCCGCCGATGTCGCCGTCGTGGGCGAAGAGTCCGCCGAAGGCGACGCCGGCGAGGCTGGCGACGCTGGCCAGGACGACTCCGACGCCGCGGACGAGTGATCGACGCGGCGACGAACGGCTCGGACCGACGACTGCTGGTCGTCGGTCTGGGCAATCCCGAGGCGGACTACGGCGGCACCCGACACAACGTGGGGGCCGATGTCGTCCGCCTCCTGGCGTCTCGCCACCATGCCTCCATGGGACGCAACAAGCGCATCAACGCCGAGGCCGCCGAGGTGCGACTGGGCACTGCAGGTCGCCTCGACCTGGTCATCCCGTCGACCTTCATGAACACGTCGGGCGGCCCGGTGCAGGCGGCGGCGCGGTGGTACTCCACCGACGACGACGACATCGTCGTGGTCCATGACGACATCGACCTCGAGGTCGGACGCATCCGCTGCAAGCGCGGCGGTGGCAACGGCGGCCACAACGGACTCAAGGACGTCGACCGGGCGCTGGGCACCCGCGACTATCTTCGTGTTCGTGTCGGCGTCGGCCGGCCTCCCGGTCGCCAGCCCGCGCGCGACCACGTGCTGCGCCGCTTCACGACGTCGGAACGTGAGATCATCGACATCGTGGCCGAACATGCCGCCGACGCCATCGAACTGCTCGCCACGGCGGACATCGAGACGGTCCAGAACCGCTACCACGGGCTGGACGTCGCGAATCCGTCGGGCGGCTGACGACGCCAGCACCCGCGCCCACCACGCCCGCGGCGCCCCGCCACCCGGCTGGGCGATCCCCGGGGCGCAGCCCGCCACCGATCGTCCCGAGAGACCATCATGAGAGAGCGCTTCCAACAGTTCAAGCAGGCCTGGCAGATCGCGGTGGCCGACAACCCGCGCCTGCCGCTGCTGGTGCTGGGTCCGGCCGTGGCCATCATCGCCATCACCGTCGCGGTGTGCGCGGTCCTGGGGCAGTGGCTGTGGTTGCCGGTCGGCATCGCGCTGGCGTTGCTGGTCGCCATGGTCATCTTCGGTCGCGCCGCCCAGTCCTCCCAGTACGCCCAGATCGAGGGCCGTCCGGGCGCGGCAGCGGCGGTGCTGCAGTCGATGCGTGGCCAGTGGTTCATCACCCCGGCCGTGGCGTTCAGCAAGAAGCAGGACTTCGTGCACCGAGCCGTCGGGCGCCAGGGTGTCATCCTGGTGGCCGAGGGCCAACCCACGCGCACCAAGCCGCTGCTGGCCAAGCAGCGCCGTCGCATGGACCGCATCACCAAGGAGACGCCGGTCCACGTGGTGGTCGTGGGCAACGGCGAGGGCCAGGTGCCGCTGCAGAAACTCCAGGTGACGCTGAGCAAGTTCCCGCGCAAGCTCGGCAAGAACGACGTGCCGAGGCTGGCCCGTGAGCTCGCAGCACTGGACCCCGGCCTGCCCATGCCCAAGGGCTACATCCCCAACCCGGGGAAGAAGCAGCGATGACGGTCCTCGGAATCGTGGCCTGCCCACGCCGCGACATTCCGGTCGGCCCGGCGGGCGACCTGCACGCATCGCGGACGTGACGGTGCCGTCGCGCCCCGTGCGGCGATCCGTCGACGACGTGCTGGATCCCGGCCTCGCGACCGGGCCGCTGGCCAGTCTCCTGCGGGCTGGCCGTGACATGGCCATGGACGCCTTCACCGCCGACGTCGTGGCCCCCGCCGAGGCCGCCCGTGGCTACTGGTTGTCGTTGCTGGCCGAACAGGCCACGCCGCTGCTGGTCGTGACGGCCCGGACCTCGGATGCCGAGGAACTCGTGGATGCCATGGGTGCCTTCCTGGGACCCGACGTGGTGGCCCACTTCCCGTCGTGGGAAACGCTGCCCCACGAACGCCTGTCACCCCAGCCCTCGACGGTGGGTGCCCGACTGTCCGTGTTGGACCGCCTGGTGGCGGCCAGGGCCGGTGAGGTGCGACCGCTGGCCGCCGTCGTCGCACCCGTGCGGGCGGTGCTGCAACCGATGGACCCACGGCTGGCCACGCGACGGCCGCTGCACCTGACACGGCGCTACGACGGTGGCCTCGACGGTCTGATCGAGCAGTTGGCGGTGCTGGGCTATGCACGTGGCACCCAGGTGACGGCGCGAGGTGAGTTCGCCGTGCGTGGCGGCATCGTGGACGTGTTTCCCACCGACGCAGACGAGGCCGTGCGCGTCGAGTTCTTCGGCGACGACGTCGACACGCTGCGCACGTTCGGGATCGCCGACCAGCGATCGATCGCCGATGTCGACGACGTCGTGGTGGATCCGGCGCGTGAACTGGTCCTCAACGACGACCTGCGCGAGCGCGCCGCCCGCCTGGCCACGACCATGCCGTCGCTGGCCGCCCCGCTGGAGGAGTTGGCCGCCGGCATCGCCTTCGAGGGCGCCGAGTCGCTGGTCACGCTGCTGCACCACGACCCCGCCCTGCTGCCCGACTTCCTCCCCGACAGCGCCGGTGTCGCCATCGTCGACCCGATGCTGGTCGCGGACCGCGCCGGCAAGGTGCTCGAGGAGGCCACGGTGCTGGCCGAGGTGTCGTGGGACCTGCCCGACGGCATGGCGAGGTTCGGGCCCGCGGGGTTCGCCAGCATGGAGGACATGCTGGCGCGGGTGTCGGGGCGCCGCTGGGACCTGCCCGCGTTCGGGGCGACCCGCCTGCCGGGCGATGCCGTCGACTCGTTCAAGGGCAACGTCGAGGCAATCGCCGGACGTGGCCAGGGCTGGCTGGCCGACGGCATGCGCGTGGTCGCGACCACGGCCGGCGTCGGACCGGTGCGACGACTGCGCGACGTGCTGTCCGAGGAACTGGTGCCCGCAACCCTGGACCTCGAACGACTTGCCCCGGACAAGCCCGGCCAGCGGGTCGAACTGGTGCCGTCGACCCTGCGCAAGGGCTTCGTCGCCGCCGACCTGGGGATTGCCCTGCTGGGGGAGTGGGACCTGTTCGGTCCCCGCCGCACCCGTCGGGCCACCCGGCGATCCGGCGCCAGGGGCAAGGCGCTGGACACGGTGTCGGGGCTGGAGCCCGGCGACGCGATCGTGCACCGCACCCATGGGGTCGGACTGTTCCGCGGGCTGGTCACGCGTGAGTACCGGGGTCCCGACGGGTTGCCGGTGACCCGTGACTACGTCGTCGTGGAGTACGCCAAGGAGGACACCCTCTTCATCCCGTCCGACCAGGTCGACGCCATCGCCCGGTACCAGGGTGGGGACAGCCCCAAACCGATGCGCCTTGGTGGCGCCCAGTGGGAGCGGGCCAAGGATCGCGTGCGCGGGTCGGTCCGTGACATCGCCGGGCAACTCATCCGCCTCTACGCCGCCCGCATGCATGCCCAGGGCACGGCGTTCTCGCCCGACGGGATGATGCAGCAGGAACTCGAGGACTCGTTCGCCCACGTCGAGACCCCCGACCAGGTCACGGTGATCGACGAGGTCAAGCGCGACATGGAGGCGCCGCTGCCCATGGACCGGGTGCTGGCCGGCGACGTCGGGTTCGGCAAGACCGAGGTGGCGGTGCGTGCCGCGGCCAAGGCGCTCTTCGACGGCGCCCAGGTGTGCGTCCTGGTTCCGACCACGATCCTGGCCCAGCAGCACTTCGAAACCTTCAAGGAGCGCTTCGCCGGCTTCCCGGTCGAGGTCCGCATGCTGTCACGCTTCGTGTCCGACGCCGACCGCCGGCAGGTCCTGGCCGGCATCGACGACGGCACCGTGGACCTGGTCGTGGGGACCCATGCCCTGCTGGCCAAGGAGGTGCGCTGGAAGAACCTCGGCCTGGTCGTCATCGACGAGGAGCAGCGCTTCGGGGTCGCCCAGAAGGAACGGCTCAAGCAACTGCGCACCGCCGTGGACGTGCTGTCGATGTCGGCCACGCCCATCCCGCGCACGCTCGAGATGGCGGTCGCCGGCATCCGCGACCTGTCGGTGATCGAGACGCCCCCGGAGGACCGGCAACCGGTCACGACGTTGGTGCAGGCCTACGACGAGGGGCAGGTGACGCTGGCGATCCGACGCGAACTGCTCCGTGACGGCCAGGTGTTCTACCTGCACAACCAGGTCGACACGATCCACTCCGTCGCCGCCCGCCTGCAGGACCTGGTGCCGGGTGCGCGCGTCGCCGTGGCCCACGGCCGGATGGACGAGCGCGCCCTGGAGGGCGTGATGGTCAAGTTCTGGGAGCGCGAGTACGACGTGCTGGTGTGCACGACCATCATCGAGTCCGGCCTCGACATCCCCAATGCCAACACCCTGATCATCGAGCGCGCCGACCTGTTGGGGCTGGGCCAGTTGCACCAGTTGCGTGGCCGTGTCGGGCGGTCGGCCAAGCGTGGCTATGCCTACTTCCTGTTCCCGCCGCACGCGTCGTTGACCGAGCCGGCCTACGAGCGCCTGCGCACGATCGCCGAGAACTCCAGGTTGGGATCGGGTCTGTCGATCGCCATGCGCGACCTCGAGATTCGTGGTGCCGGCAACGTCGTGGGCGCCGAACAGTCCGGACAGGTCGCCGCCGTCGGGTTCGACATGTACACCCAATTGCTCAAGGAAGAGGTCGCCGACCTGACCGGAGAGGCGATCGAGGAGGAGGTCGAGATCAGCCTGGACCTGCCCGTGGATGCCACCCTGCCGGCCAGCTACGTCCCCGACGACCACCAGCGCCTCGAGTTGTACAAGCGCATCTCGGCGATCCGGGATGCGGCCGGGGTCAAGGAACTGACCGAGGAACTGCGTGACCGCTTCGGCCCGCCGCCCGAGCCCGCCACGCGGGTGCTGACCCTGGCCGCGCTGAAGGCGGCGCTGCGACGCTGGGGCGTCACCGACCTGGCGGTGGCCCGGCGCGGCGGCCGGATGACCCTGCGGATCAGCCCGGTCCACCTGACCGAGTCCCAGCAGGTGCGACTGCAGCGACGCCACCGCCACGCCACGACCACCGACGAGCAGGTCCTCATCCCGGTGCCGTCACCGCCGCCCGACGATCTGGTTGCATGGGTCGCGGGCGAACTGCGCAGCCTGTTCGCGCGCACCTGAGGGACTGGACCACCGGCCGCGCCGGCCGTACGTCCGTCGGCGTCACCGGCGGCGTCACCGTGCGTCAGTCCGCGTCACCAGCGCGCCGGCCTTCCGGTTCGCGATCGACCCGGCGATTGGCACCCCATGATTCCCGGCATCAGTTCCGCCACCGCCCGGGGCGTGGCGATCGCGCGCGCCGTGGGGATCGACACCATCCGTGACCCGTTGGTCGCCAGCCTGCTGCCCGGGCCCGATCGGCTCGTCGTCGCATCGCTGTCGCGATTGCCCTCCACCCGACCGGCCATGGGCATGACTGCCCACGCCGCCCTGCGCATGCACGCGATCGACATGGCGGTGGCAGCGGCCGTGGCATCGATCGAGCCCGCCGTCGTGGTCATCGTCGGGGCTGGCTGCGACACCCGCGCGTGGCGGCTGGAATGCCTGCGCGGTCGCGCTGTCGTCGAGATCGACATGCCCGAGACCCAGCGTGCCAAACGCGAGCGGCTCCACCGCCTGCCGGCACCCATCGCCACGCTGCAGTTCGTCGCCGTGGACCTGGGCACCGACGACCTGGCCACGGCGCTGGACGCGGTCGGCCAGGATCCCGACCGCCGGTCGTGTGGGTCTGGGAAGCGGTGGTGCCCTACCTCCCCGGGCCGGCCGTGGACGAGACGTTGCGGTCCTGGCCGAGCGATCACCGCAGGGCAGTCGCCTGCTCGTGACCGGGTTCCTGCCGACGATGGTGACCCCCTCGGTCGGGCCGCTGGCGTTCGCGGCGCGGGTCGGCCTGGCCGGTGCCGGCGAACCCGTCCTGACCGCCGAGAGCGACGCGCAGGTGACCGCGCGGCTGGCCCGCCACGGGTGGCGCGGGGATGGTGGCAGCGACGTGCGGGCGTGGGCTCGGGCGGCGGGCGTGCGGTTGTACGGTCCTCGCTTCGACGAACACCTGCACGTCGCCGAACGGACAGCACGCCAGCCAGCTGGTGACCTCGATCTGGATGTCGCGTGAGGACCAGTACCGGGGACCTGCGGCGCGTTCGCAGCACCGAGCGGCAACGCGGTCGGACCAGCACCGGGGACCTGCGGCATGTCGGCCCGCGAGTCAGGCCGACGCGGGACCGACGAGCTGGACGAGGTTGCCGCAGGTGTCATCGAACACGGCGGTCACCACCGGGCCGGACGGCTGCGGTGACTGGGTGAACTGCACCCCGCGCTCGACCAGGCGATCGTGTTCGGCCTGCACGTCGTCGACGGCCAACGACAGCAGTGGGATGCCGTCACCGACGAGCGCCTCGCGGTACGGGGCCACCGCGGGGTGACCCGACGGCTCGAGCAGCAACTCGGGGCCGTCTTGGTCCAGCGATGCCACCGTCAGCCAGCGATCTGCGCCCAGTGGCTCGTCCTCGCGCACCTCGAATCCCAGCACCTCGGTGTAGAAGGTCTCGGCGCTGGCCTGGTCGTCGACGTACACGGACGTCACTTCGATCCTCATGGGTGATCACTCCTGGTGGCGCGGATCGGCTTGCCGGCGGGCAGTCCGGTTGCGGGAATCGGTGGCAGACCAACCGTAGGTGACATGGTGGAGTGGGGCGTCGTCAACAGGCACCTGCGTGCGTGCCTGTCACCACTGGCCACGCAGGCGTCGGGGCGTCACGTGCTGCCCGGTCGGCGGGGTGGGTCACGCCCGGGTGGTCGGTTGTATGGTCCTCGTTTCGAACAGCACCTGCAGGTCGCGGAACGACTGTCCCAGGCGACCGGTCGCGTCGATCGGATCTCGAATGACGAGCACCCATGCAGCGTCGTATCGCCGAGGTGCCGGCCCCGGCTTGCTGGTCGTGGCAGTGGTGCTCCTGGGCGCCTGTGCGGGCGATCCGCTCTTCTCGCTGGAGGTGGGTGACTGCCTGATGGATCCGGGCGCAGGCGTGATCAAGGCGGTGGACATCGTGGACTGCGCCGACGACCACGAGTTCGAGGTCTACGCCACCCACATGTTGTCCTCGGCCGATGCCTGGGACCAGGCACGAGTCGAGGCCCAGGGCGACAAGATCTGCCTGCAGCTGTTCGAGTCGTTCGTGGGCAGGCCCTTCGACGGGTCGGGCTGGGACTTCACGTGGTTGGGGCCCAGCGAGCAGTCGTGGCGCTCCGGCGATCGCGAGGTCGTCTGCATGCTGGGACCGACATCGGGGACCACGACCGGGTCCGCGCGGGGGAGCAGTACCTGACGTCGGCTACACCACGCTGGCGCTGTTCGACGACGGCGTGGCGACCGGCGTCACGTGCTCCCACACGGACACGTGTTTGTGGGAGTCTGCGGTGAAAGGCGCGCGGCTCCAGTCCGCCCACCGGTGGCGCAGGCGCAGGCCGGCGATGCGTGCCATCAGGTCGAGCTCGGCCGGCCAGACGTAGCGGAACGGGATCGAGCGGAATCGTCCCGTCGCGCCGCTGACTGTGACGTGGTGGGAGGTCATTGCCTGCGTGACGACGTCGTAGCGGTCGAACCCGACGTAGCCACCATCACCGGCGGGGTCGGAGGTCACCGCGAACGGAACCGTGTCCTGACCGGGTGGCAGCAGGCGCAACTGCGGCACCATGACCTCCACCACGAACGTGCCACCCGGCACCAGGTGGGCAGCCGCGTTGACGAAGCAGGCAACCTGGGCGTCCTGGCTCGTCAGGTTGTTGATCGTGTTGAAGACCAGGTAGACGACCGCGAACTCGCCGGGGACGCGGGTCGTGGTCATGTCTCCGATCGTGACGGTGATCGCGTCGCCGCCGGGCTTGTCCGGAATGCGCCGGGCCATGGCCCGGCTCAACTCGATGCCCTGGACGGCGACGCCACGTTGCGCCAGCGGCGCCGCGACTCGTCCGGTCCCGATGGCGAACTCGAGCGTGTTGCCGTCACCCGCGAGGTCGGCCAGCACATCGACGGTACGTGCGATCTCCACGGCGTCGTACTCGATCCCGTCGCCATCGTCGTAGCGGGCTGCAACGCGCTCCGGAAACCAGCCATCGGCCGGGTCGTCGTCGAGGTCGGGCACGATGTGGTCCTGTCAGCGAAGTCGTTGGACGAGGTTGACGAGCAGGGTGGCAACGACCGAGACGACCAGCATCGACGTGATGGGGACGAAGACCCGCGTCGTGTTCGACTCGATGCGGATGTCGCCGGGCAGGTTGCCGAACCACGACAGTCCGCCGGCGCGGGCGATCAGGCCCACGACGACCAGGCCCACGCCGACCCAGATCAGTGCCGTGCCCACGCCTCGGCCCACGTCACCTCCCGTTTCGTCGCGGCCCCCACGATAGGGTCCCCACGTGCCGGACGGGGTCCCCCAGACGCCTCCGTCCGAAGGAGGTGCGCGCGATGGATGCCCTGCCGACCTTTGCCGATGTCGAGGCGGCTGCGCGCGACTGGCGGGCGTGGCCCATCGCACCCCGGTGCTGACGTCGCGACGCCTGGACGACGCAGGTCGGTGCCAGCCTGTTCTTCAAGTGCGAGAACCTGCAGCGCGTCGGTGCCTTCAAGTTTCGCGGGGGCTACAACGCCCTGTCGCAGTTCGACGACGCCCAGCGGCGCGGCGGGGGTGGTCACCTTCTCGTCGGGCAACCACGCCCAGGCGATCGCCCTGTCGGCCCGATTGCTCGGCATCCCGGCCACGATCGTCATGCCGACTGACGCGCCTGCCGCCAAGGTGGCCGCCACTCGGGGCTACGGCGCCACCATCGTGACCTATGACCGCTACACCCAGGATCGCGCCGCCATCGGGCAGGCGTTGGCCGACCGACCACGGCATGACGCTGATCCCGCCCTACGACCACGCCGACATGATGGCCGGCCAGGGCACGGCCGCAATGGAACTGTTCGAGGAGGTCGGGCCACCTCGACGCCCTGTTCGTGCCCGCTGGGCGGCGGGGGCCTGTTGTCGGGCACGGCGCTGGCCACGCGGGCGCTGTCGCCGGACTGCCGGCTGGTCGGGGTCGAACCCGAGGCCGGCAACGACGGCCAGCAGTCGTTGGCAGACGGGGGAGTTGGTCACGATCCCGCCCCCGGTGACGATCGCGGACGGTGCCCAGACTCCGTCGCTCGGCCACTTGACCTTTGCCGTGATCCGCGAGACTGGTGGACGAGATCATGACCGCCACCGACGATGAGTTGGTGGCCTGCATGGCGCAACTGGCCACCACCATGAAGCTGGTCGTCGAGCCGACCGGGTGCCTGGGGCTTCGCGGCCGTCAAGGCCGCGGCGCAATCGCTGGCAGGGCCAACGGGTCGGCATCATCCTCACCGGCGGCAACATCGACCTGGCACGGTTCGCCGAACTGGTCGGCTGACCAGCCACCTCGATTCGGCTGTCGGCACCGCCACCCCGCGCGTACCCTCTGCCACCTGTCACGCCACTCCTCGTGCACCTCCTGCCTCCCACGCAAGGCCATTCGCCGTGTCTGCCGCCTCTTCCTCCCCCACGCCCGTCCGCGTGCGCTTCGCACCGGCCCCGTCGGGCTACCTCCACATCGGCAGCGTGCGCACGGCGCTGTTCAACTGGCTGTGGGCCCGCCACACCGACGGCACCATGATCTGGCGCATCGAGGACACCGACGCCGACCGTGCCACCGACGAGTCGATGCACTCGATGATCGAGGCGATGCGGTGGCTGGGCCTGGACTGGGACGAGGGCATCGAGGTGGGCGGCCCGTGGGGCCCGTATCGCCAGTCGGAGCGGGCCGACCTCCATCGCGCGGTGGCCCGACGCCTGCACGAGGCCGGCCACCTCTACTTCGACGATCGCACGCCCGAGGCGCTCAACGACTGGCGCCAGGAGCGCCGCGACGCCGACCTGCCCCCGATCGTCAAGCGGTCGACCGTGCCGGATGCCACCACCGGCACGCTGCGACTGCAACTGCCGACCGAGGGCACGATCACGGTGCACGACGAGGTCCGTGGCGACGTGACCTGGGACTGGGCGCTGGAGTCCGACCCGGTCCTGGTGCGCTCCAACGGGGCCGTGACCTATCCGCTGGCCAACGCATCGGACGATCTTGCCCAGGGCGTGTCACTGGTGTGCCGGGGCGAGGATCTGCTGTCGGTCACGCCCCGCCAGGTGTTCCTCTACGACCTGTTGCTGGCCGACGGGTTGCTCGACGAGGCGCTCGCGGAGGTGGGACTGCCTTCGCGAGACCCGGCGTGGACGCGTCCGTCCGGCTTCGCCCACCTGTCGATGGTGGTCGGCCAGGATCGCAAGAAGTTGTCCAAGCGGCACGGCGCGGTGTCGATCCAGGAGATGGCGCGGCAGGGGTTCCTGCCCGAGACCCTGGTGAACGCGATCGCCCTGCTGGGATGGTCGCCGCGTGACGGCCGCGAGCGCATGGACCGTGACGAGCTGGTGGCGGCCTTCGACCTGGCCCAGATCGGCAACTCCGCCGCGGCCTTCGACCGTGACAAGTTGACCGCCTTCAACGGCGAACGCATCCGTGAGATGGAGGTGGACGAGTTGGCCACAGCGCCTGGTGCCCTACCTGGACGGCACGTACACGCCGGTGGCCGAGGATGGCGGAGCCCGACGACTTCGTGGCGGAACTGTCTCGCCCGCCCACCGACGACCAGATGGCGACGCTGACCGCGCTGGTGCCGCTGGTGCAGGAGCGGATGCAGGTCCTGACCGAGATCCAGGGCTACGCCCCGCCGTTCTTCCGCGAGGTCGGCATCGACGAGGCCGCGGCCGCCAAGGTGTTTCGCAAGGCCGGCGCGGTCGAGGCCCTCGAGGCCGGCGCCCGCGTGCTGGCCGAGGTCGACTGGACCACCGAGGCAATCGAGGCCGCGCTGCGCGGCCTGAGCGACGAACTGGGCATCGGGTTCGGCAAGGTCGCCCAGCCGATCCGTGTCGCGGTCACCGGCTCCAACGTGTCGCCGCCGCTGTTCGAGTCCATCGAGGTGATGGACCGCGACGTCGTGCTGGCCCGCCTGGCTGCTGCGCTGCCGTTGGCCCGGAGCCTTTCGGACCAGGGATGAGCGACCAGCCACCCCCACCTCCGACACCCCCAGGTTCGACCCCGACGCCGGCAGGTCGACCGCCGCCGCCGCAGCCGCCGTCCGCCCCGACCTCGCCCACGGGCGGGATCCCGCCCGGTTCGCAACTGACATGGGACGTCGGTGACGGGGTCGGCCGTGCCTGGGAACTGTTTCGCCAGGCGCCCGGGGCCTGGGTCGGTGCCATCCTGGCCCTGGTCGCCGTGAGCATGCTGCCGATCGTGGTCTTCGCGATCGCGTTCAGTGGCGACGTCGCGGCTGGGGGCGACGTCGCGTCTGGGGGCGACGTCGCTGTCGGTGGCGAGCTCGGGGTGGCGGCAACGGTGGCGATGGTGGTGGTCAGCGTGGTGGTCGTCGTCGCCAGTTTCGTGGTGGCGGTGGGTGTCTACCGCGCGTCGCTCGCTGCCGTGGACGGTCGTGAGGTCACGTTCGGCACGTTCTTCGAGTTGCACCGCCTCGGCGCAGTCCTGGGCACGATCCTGCTGGTCGCGCTCGGCACGATAGTGGGCCTGGTCCTGTGCATCCTGCCGGGCCTGGTGTTCGCCGTCATGGCGATGTGGGCACCCCTGTTCGTCATGGATGGCCACAGCCCGCTCGAGGCCATCACCCGCAGCATTGCCCTGACCCGACAGCGGTGGGCCGATGCCCTCGTCGGTGTCGTCATGACGCAGGTGATCGCCACGGTCGGCATGCTCGCGTGCGGGATCGGGTTGCTGATCGCCTCCCCGGTCAGCTGGTTGTTGACGGCGTGGCTGTATCGCCACATGGTTGGCATGTCGGACCTTGCCGAGACCGCACCAGCCTCGTGAGTACGCCGTGACGGACTGGCAGGACGGGTCTGGTGCCGCCCCGCCGCCGGCGGTGCCCGGGTGGCCGTTCACGGAAGTCCTCGAGTCCCAGGGCGTCGTACTGGCACGTCCGCGGGTGGCGGACGCCGAGGCGCTGTACGCGCTGCAGTCGGACCCGCGGCTGTACGTGGACGTCCCGGCGGCGTGGCGGGTGCAGTCGATCGTCGGCCAGGCCGACGACATCCGACGCTACGTGGCCCACTGGCACGAGTACGGGTTCGGCTACTGGGTGGTGTGGCCCGCGGGGACCGATCCCGCGTCGCCGGGTGGCGGGGTGCAGCCACGAGGGGTGGCCGGCCTGCGCTGGATGTGGTGGCGTGGTGAGTGGGTCCTGAACGTGTTCGTGCGCTTCGCCGCCGCGGCGCAGCGACGGGGACTGGCCACCGCCGTCCTGGGCCATGCGATGTCGCGCCTCGATGCGGACCTGGCCCAGCCGGTGCGTGTCGTGGTGCGCACGCGTGAGGCGAACGCCGCCATGGTGGCCCTGGCCCGACGACTCGGCATGGTCGACACCGGTCACGAAGAACGCGAGATGGGGACCTACCGGGTCCTCGAAGGACTGGTGGGCTGGCCAGGCGCCACGCCGACTGCGGCGCCCGATGTCCGTGTTCGCGCCGCCGGTCCGTGGATCGTGCAGGCGCACGTGCCCGTCGTCACGGGCATGGTCCCACCACGGGACGGGCCCGCCGGGGTGGTGGCGCCGGACCCTCGGCACGGGGACGTCGCGCTGTGCCGGTGTGGCGACACGGACACGCCGCCGACGTGCGACCGCAGCCACGTCGGCGTGGCGATGGCCGACCTCGCGTGTACGGCGATCGATGACCAACTGCGCACGACTGCGGCGGCCTGTCCCGCCGGATCCGTGCTCGTGCTGGCTCCGGAGGGACGGCGGGCGGAACGAGCCGACGAGGACCGCGACACCCGTGGCGGCGGTGATCGCCCGGGGATGTCCCCGTACGGCCGGGTGGTGGCGGTCGGTGCCGGTGTGAGGCTGCGGTTGCTGGATGGGCGCCTCGTTCGTGCCCCCGTGCCGGTGATCGCGTGCCGATGCGGCGCGCATGTCACGCCGGTGGTGTCGACGAGGTGACGCGCGTGGCCACGGCCACCTCCACCCGCCCGGCCCACCGAGGCATCGGAGCCACGGGTTCCGTCGGCTACTGCTCGGCGGTGACCGTCACCACTGGGATGTCGGTGACCTGGGCCACCCGGGCAGGCAGGTCGGCCTTGAGCCAGTGCGAGAATCCCGACGGCAGGGTCGAGATCAGGATCTCGTCGTAGTCGCCATGGCGCAGGCACCACCGGATCGAGTTCACCGCGTTGGTCGTGCCCACCTCACCCTTGGCAGTGCCACCGAGGTCGTTCACGAGGTCGATCATCTTTGCCAGGCGATGCTCGGCGCGGTGCTTGGCCTCGTGTCGGGCTTCGCTTCGTGAGAGCTGCTCCGACGAGGCGCCCGGATGCCACACGACCTGGTTGGCAGCCTCGAGTCCGGGCTTGATGATCGGCACGAGGACGTGGAAGTCCGTCGTGCCCGCGTCGATGCGGGTCTGGATCTCCCATTGCAGGCGCGGTCCGCCCAGGGTCTGGTTGGCCACGATCAGGCAGGTCATCAGGGCTCCATCCGAGAGGCGGTCTGGAATCGAGCCTAGTCATGGGTCGGTTGTGTGCGTCAAGCGCATGCCGATTCCGGATGGGGGTGCGGTCACCACACCGTGCGGGGCACGGGTGGCAGGCCCAACGCCGCGCGTGCGACGTTGTCCAGTCCGAGACTGGTGGCGGCCAGGTAGGACGAGTGGCCACCGTTGGCAGGTCCCTGCGGGAGTCTGACCGCCCCGGCGAACCCCATGGGATCGGGACCCAGGACGGGCAGCATCGGCACGACGTCGCCACGCGTCGCCGCCACGGACAGCCGACCGTCGGCGAGGTGGAGGTCACTGGTCCGCCGGATGCCACTGCCCAGGCCGGGCGACCCCAGCACCACCAGGTGGTCCACTCCTGCCCGGTCGCCGGCCATGCGCAGCGCCTGGCCGGCCACGACGGATCCGTAGGAGTGGGCGACCACGGTGTGCACGACGCCGGGGTTGGCGGCGCCAAGGGCGTTGGACCACGACGCGAGGCGGTGGGCCTCCGCCCGGGCGAGGTCGTCCGTGGCGGCCTGTCCCAGCCCCCAGGCCGGGCCCGAGGGCGCGTCGTGGCCCAGCCAGGCCACTGTCGCCACGCTCGGCGACATGGTGCTGGTCGGCGCGGCCACCGCAGTCCCGGAACCCGTCGTCGTCCGCGTGCGCCGCGTCCGCGACGTGTCCGCCATCGCTGCCAAGGCGCCGTGGAGCGAGGAGGCATCGCGCATGACGCGACCGAACGTGGCCAGCGAGTTGGCCATGCCGGGGACGAACGTGGCCACGTGGGAGGCCGTGGCTGGATCGCCCCAGGCAACGACCGCGCGCCCGTCGTCGGTCGGGTCCCACACCAGCACCCGGTCGGCCGCCAGGATCGCCTCGAGTGCCTCGATGCGTGCGCGCACGCGATCGGCACGGGCTGTCAACAGGTCCGCACTGACCAACCCGACGGCGTCGTCGATGCCGGCTGCCTCGATCGCGTCGGCCTCGAGGCGGGCAATGTCGCCGTGCAGGTGTGCGATTCGTCGTCCGACCAGGTGGCGATTCGCGGCATCCCGGCTGTCCAGGTCGATCCCGTCCAGGGCAGCGACGACGTCGGGTCGATGACGCCGTGTGGCACCAGCGAGTGTCGTGGGCAGCGTGGCCCACAGCGCATGGACGCGGTCGACGTCGTCCAGCGCCGCCAGGACCCGTGCGATGTCGTCGGGGCGGGCCAGGCCGGCGGCGGCACGTCCGGCCAGGGCCACCAGGGGCCCGTCGACGAACCGGTCGTCGAGTCGCTCGGCCTCGTCGGCGACGAGATCAGCGACGGCGAGCAGGTGCAGCATGCGTGCCAGGACGTCGCGAACCTGCGCCAGCAGTGACCGGGGATCCCGGAACCCGGCATCCGCATGCCAGCGCGCGGCCACGTCGTCGACGATGGCCAGTTCGTGCACCACCCGGGTGGTCCCACCTGCTGCATCGTTGGTCCAGCGGCGCAGGCGGTCGGGCGCCACCATGATCGTCGTCATCGGCCCGATCCCCACACCCGACGGTTGTCGAACACCCACCGTTCGTGGCGGTCCTCGATGTCGTCGATCGCGGCAGCCAGGGCATCCACCACGTCGAGACCGTCGTCGAGGCAGCCGTCGAGGCCGGCGGCCCACCGGTCGTGCGCTGGGCCGGTCCATGCCAGCGGGTCGCGCTGGCCCTGCGCAACCAGGTGGCACGCACCGTCCAGGTGGCGGCGCAGGTCCGCCAGCGAGGCCGCGAGGGTCGCCGCCAGCTCGTCGTCGAACGGGTCGCCGCCGGCCATGGTCTCCTCTCGCGCCGCTTGGGAACCCGACCCTACGAACGGATGGCGCTCGGCCTCGGTCGGCTTCGTCGAGCTGGGGACGAGGGGTTGCGGGTCGCATCAAGCCGTGGTGTGCGCATTTCGGACGGGATGTCGTTGGTGGTGCGCACGCTGGAGGTGGTCGGGGCTCGTGGGGTGGGGGGGGTACGGCGACGAACGGACAGGCACCAATTCGCGAAGGATGCGCGCAGCAGTTACCATGGCACGGCCCTTCGGGGGTGGTGTAATTGGCAACACGGCTGGTTCTGGTCCAGTTATTGAGGGTTCAAGTCCTTCCCCCCGAGCTGTGGGTGCTATCTTCGCGCCCCTTCCGCCCCGCCTGTGCGGGGCACACAAATGTGTGGCCTCCACGAGGGGCCACACCATGTCCTGCCCCCGTCGTCTAGCGGCCCAGGACGCCGCCCTCTCAAGGCGGTAACGGCGGTTCAAATCCGCTCGGGGGTACTGCGAAGCCTCGTCTGTCCACCCAGACGAGGCTTTCGCGTATCGGCGTTCGGTGAGGGTGGAGGTGGAGGGCGCGCATCGCCCAACGGCATCCTGAGGCCCCGTCATCACCGTGGGGGTCATTTGGCGCCGGCGGTGGAAGTGGGCGCTTGCCTCGCCCCTGGTGACAAGGCCAAGCTTGTCCAGGATCCGAGACACGTGGTGACGACGGTGCGCGGACTGATCCCCAGCTTCTGGGCGATCCGCTTGTTGGTCCAGCACGGGACACAGGTCGAGCACCTGCAACTCGCGCGTGGTCAATCCGTCATCCCAGTCTGTCGTGACGAGGTGGGCATCGGCACCTGGTCCGCTGCCGAGTGCCCGCCGGGTGGCAACAGAGCGGCGCGGGCCTCGACCACAGCGGGACGGCACCAGCAGGCCTGCGGTTCCTCGGCTTCCTGCAGCGGTCGAGGGAGCTCGATGTCGACCACGTGCGGCGTGGGTGAGACCGGGCGAAGGGCCGCCATTGCCACCATTGGAGGTCGGTCCAGGCGCAACCAGGCGTCGCGGGCCGCGTCCAGGCCCCGCCGTCCGCGAGTTTCGCCTCCTCGCGCGTGGCGCTCGCTGTCACCAGCCACGCGTCGCAGACGGGATGACCGGCCCGCGCCGCGAGGCTCTCGACGCTTCGTCGGCGGTCAGGATGCCGTCCGGCCGGACGCGTGGCTCCGGCTCGGCTCGGTCCGAGGCGACGACCATCGCTCCATGTGCGGCGGGATCCGAGCGATCTGCGCGCTCGAGCGCCGTCCGAGGCGTGGCACCGGCTGACGGCCGGATCGCGCTGCCACGATGCCAGTGGCGGCTGGAGTGACAGGTGGAAGTGCCCGGCCGGCACCTGCTCCTGCAGCACTCCCAGGTCCGCTCGGCATCCGCTAGGCGGCCACGCAGGATCGCCAAGTCGACCCTCGTCGCGCGGAGCAGCGCTCCCATGAGACCGTGCTGGCGCCACGCCAAGCCCTCCGAAATCGCCTCGGAGGCCTCTCCCCACCTGCCGATCGCCACGAGGCAGTCCGCCAGGATTGCCCGCACCTGTTGCCCGACGGACCGTGTGACGCCCATCTGGTCGGCACGCCTCATCGTGCGCCGACCGATGTCGACGACCGCATGGGTCGAGCCCGAGCCGTGGAGCATCAGCATGCGGATGACCGTCGGGCGCAGGACCGCCCGGGGATCCGGCAGCTGCGCTGCGCTGGCCTCGGCCTCCATCAGTGCCGATCGAGCCTCGGCCCCGCGTCCCAGGCGTGCCAGTGTCAACGCGTGCGAACACAGCACGTCCGACAGCACCGCCGGGTCGTCGGAGACCCGTGCCATCGTCAGCGCCTCCGCCGTCCTGCTGGTGGCGAGCGCCGCACCGTCGTTGACCGGCAGGATTCCTGCCGACACGGCCATTGACAGCGCTCGGGCGGCCGGCGACAGGTCCTGCGCGAGTTCCCGGGCACAGTTCGTGGCCGCATCGATCGCACCTGCAACATCACCCGCCAGGTACGAGGACCTGATCACGGCGGCCCACAGCCGGGCCCGGGCGTCTTCGCCGGGACCCAACGTGGACAGTGCCTTTCGATAGCGAACGATGGCGACCTTGTGGTCACCTGCGCGGTCACGGTTGTCGCCAATCACCTCGAGCAACTCTGCCTCGTCCCATCCCTCGCGCTCGTCGGCCGGCACCCGTCGGAACCACCGAAGGGCGTTCTCAGCGAGCCGTGCGGCCTCAGCGTGGGAACCGCGGTCCGCGGCCTCCACGCCCGCCCGGGCGAACGCCTCGAGCGCTGGTCCGGGCTGTTCGGCAAGGCTCCACCGTCGCGCCAGGTCTGCGCTGGGCAGGGCAGCCCCCGGCGTCAGGTCCGGCCGTGTTGCGAGCACGCGTGCACAACCCGTGTGCAGTCGCCGCAACGTCATCGGGCGCAGGTCGTCCCGGATGGCTTCGTGCAGCAGGGCATGCCGGAACGTGTAGCCGCGGGCAGCTTCGTGCTCGATGAGGATCTCGGCATCCAGCAACTCGTCGAGCCGCTTCTCGAGGGTCGCCGCGGGCCATTCCGCCACTTTGGCCAGCAGTTCCTGTGAGAACTGCTGGCCACACACGGCCGCCCACTCCAGCAACTCCCGCGCGGCCAGCGAGCAGCGCTCGACGGGGTCGAGGAGGATGTGGTGCAGTCGTTGGGGCAGGCCGGGTTCGCCGCCAGTCCGCAGGCCCACGGCCAACTCCTCGACGAACAGGGTGAGCCCGCCACCGCGCGCGACCACGGCGTCGACCACTGCATCGTCGACGCGTGCACCGATCAGGTCGGTGACGAGTCGACGGGAATCCGTCAGACCCAGCGGACCGAGTGCCAGCCGGGTGGACCCCGGATGCCGGTCCAGGGACGTCAACGCTCTGCGCAGCGGCGCTCGGACCGCAGCCCCATCGCGGTGGGTGACGATGACCAGCACGGGCTCATGGGCCAGGGCGTGCACGGCGAAGCCGACGAATTCCAGCGTCGTGGGGTCGGCCCAGTGGAGATCCTCCAGGACGATGACCGTGACGGGAGCGGACCGCGACACGTTCCCGATCGCATCGACGATTGCGCGCACGCGCAACTCGACGGAAACCGACGAATCCTCGACTTCCACGGACCGGACGTCGAGCTGACGGACGAGCTGTTCGACCGGGCCGAGGGGCCTGAGCTCCGCCCCTTCGTCGAGGCAGGCTCCGGACAGCACGCGGCCAACGCGCTCGCCCTGCCATGCGAGGAACTCCTGGGTGAGCCGAGTCTTGCCGATGCCGCCCGGACCCGAGACGACGGCGATGGCCAGTTGGCCTGAACGCGCGTGACCGAGCCGGTCGCCGAGGATGGCCAGGGCACGGTTGCGGCCCACGAATGCCGACCGCCCTGGGCGATCCCCCGAGAACCCCTCTTGCGGTGCCGTGCTCGTGCCCTTTGTCGGCAGACACGAAACGCTACTCGCTCGACGGCGACCACCACGGACATCGAGCCACGATGGTGCGAGATGGGGCCCGGGTCCGTCTGGGCCCCATCTCGCCTCGAGCACCTGGACATGGTGACCCCGGGGAGCACGGCTAGGTCGTGTACTCGACGGTGTACTTGCCGTAGCCACAGTCACGGATGCAGTCTTCGAACTCCGACCGGTCACTGCCTGCGTGATCGACGACGAGCAACCTGGAGTTGGCCTTCGTGTCGTATTTGCGGATGAGCCCACGGTGGGCCAGGCGGTCGAAACGGTCGTCGTCCCTTCGCCCCGGGTTGATGACGAGGGTGTGCCGCGCGTGGACATACGTGACCGCCCCGGTCTTGCCCAGGTCGTCGAGCGCCTGCTTGTTCTGTCGTTCGTAGGGCATCAGCCTGTCCTTTCGGGTTATCGGTCCTGGTGGGCCGGTTGTGCCGGACTGCAGCCGGGTTTGGGCAGGTGGGTCCCGGCACAACGCAGCGGTGCACGTGCCTGCCCCTGCAGCCGTGGCGCCGGTGCACGAGGGCCATCGTCACCCCAACGGCCCATCGTCCACGATCGGGCGCTACTTGATGCGTTCGATGTCGCCTGGTCCGGCATACAGGTACACCCCACCCGGCTCGACCAAGAACTCCAGCTTCTTGTCGTCGTTGGGATGGATCTTGAAGCGATTGCCCGAGGCCGCGACATCGCCACCCTTGCCCGGTGCCACCGTCGTCCGCTGCGCCGCGACCCAGTACGCCGAGTCAACGTAGTTGTAGACGAAGAACACCACGGGGCTGGTGGTGCCGTTGAAGATGCGGGAGGCCCCCACCTTCAAGGACTGGACGATGCCGTCCACATCGTTCTTCAGCGCATCGTGCAGCTGGGTCACGTGCTTGCCCGAGAGCTTGATTTCCGGAATGGCTGACATCAGTGTCTCCTTGTCGAGGTGCTGCCTGGTGGCTGCACTGCAGGACGAAGCGTGCCCCGGGCTTTGGCTGTCGGCATCGGTCAAATGACCTATGCGGGTCGAGTGCACGGCGTCGGGTTCGACTGTCAGGTGGTGTTGCGGCAGGCGGTGGCGGCAGCATCCAGGTGGAGATCCAGCGATCGCAGAAGCCGAGGCCCGCGCATGTTCCGACCGTTCGTCGGTGGTGGCATCCCCACGTGGTCGCGACGATGGTTGTCGTGGGGTTGCCATGGGCACTGCCCATGGCAGCCCGAGGATGACTCAGGTCATGCCTCGACGGCACCACCACGACTCGCAAAGACGACGGGAGCACGCGATGCCAGAAGACAAGGAACCAGGTCCCTCCGTGAAGGACGACGAACAGTACGAGGCACTGCGAGACGACGGCGCGTCCAAGGAGAAGGCGGCCCGGATCGCCAACACCGATCGCACGACAGCCGCCAAGCGGGGTGGCAGTTCGCCGCCCTACGAGGAGTGGACCGTGGACGATCTGCGTGACCGGGCGGCCGAGATCGGGATCGAGGGTCGGTCCGACATGGACAAGTCCGAACTGATCGACGCCTTGCGCAATCACTGACGTGTGACTGGGTCGCCGCATCGGATTCGTCCAGGGATGAACGGGCTCACGCCACGGCTCGCATGTCCTCCAGCCCCGATCGCAACAGGCGCGACACGTGCATCTGGCTGATGCCGACCTGCTCGGCGATCTCCTGCTGGGTCAAGTCCTCGTAGTAGCGCAGGACGAAGATCCGTTGCTCGCGGCTCGTCAACCCCGCGAGCAAATCCTCCAACAGCACCTCACGACAGGCCACGTCCTCGGTCGTGTCGGCCTCGACTGACTGCAGTGGGGTGGACGCTTCCAGCCTCTGGGGTTGGTAGCAGTCACGAACGCCCATGATGGCCACTTCCACCTCGTCGACGTGTTCGCCCAGTTCCTCCGCGATCTCCGCCAGGGTGGGCGCGCGATGCAGGCGGTGCTGCAGCTCCTGGTGCGCACGATTGCAGTGTCGACGCAACTCCTTGATCCGGCGCGGCACACGGATGGTCCACCCGGCGTCGCGGAAGTGGTGCTTGAGTTCGCCCAGGATGGTCGGGACCGCAAAGGTCGAGAACGCGTACCCCTGGTCGGGATCGAACCGATCGATGGCCTTCATGAGATCGATGACGGCGACCTGGCGCAGGTCGTCGTCATCCTCGCCACGCCCGGCGTATCGGCGTGCCATGGCCTCGGCCAGTCCCAGGTTGTCGGCCACGAGTTGCGCATGCAGTTCGCGGTCACCGGTGTGGCGATGTCGCCGAAACAGTTCGTCGTCGTTGTCGCCGGCAGGTGGTCTGACGCGATCGATGGCAGCCGTCACTGCGTGTCCCTCCAGTCAGGACGCGACTCGTCGAACTGGGCCTTGGCGTTGATCGAGGTGATCGACACATCGGCCGGCCGCGTCTTCAGCAATCCCGGGGTCTGGAGGGAGACTCCCCGGGGTCTGGAGGAAGCAGCGTGATGGTGTCGCGCGGCGGCGGCCCTGTCAAGGGGCAACCCGCGTCCTCTCGACCGTCCTCTGCTCGACGGCTCGTGGGCGGGCTTTTCGGTGTCCGGATGCACACGCCCCGACGTTTGCCCGACACCGGCGAGGGGAACCCTGCTGGTTCCGCGAGCGAAGGAAGTCGTCATGACTGCCAGCCACACCAGTCGTCCCGAGCGACGCGAAGATGTCCTCGACCCTGACGCAGCCAGGACAACTGCGACGCGTCTCGTCGACGAGCAACGCGCACTCGAGGAGTCACTTGCGCGACTTCTCGCCTCGGATGACCAGGCGATGCCCCAGGGCGACCTGTCCGAGTTGGCCGATCATCGTCGCACTGCCGAGGAGATGGCCCTCGAGGCCGCACGCCTGCACGCGCGTCTCGACGAGGTCAGCCAGGCATTGCGTCGACTGGAGCATGGTGAGTGGGGGAGGTGTGAAGTCTGCAGCCAGGCCATCGAGGCAGGTCGGTTGGAGCTGCTCGCCACGACCACTCGATGTGTGGCGCATGCTGCCGTGGGCTGACTCCGAGGCTCATGCCCCGGCGCCTGCCAGGCCACGTCGACTGGACTCCGTCGAGGTGACGAGGTTGGCGTCGATGGCCTCCGTGTACTCGTGCAGCAGGGCGACCGGAAGCTCCCCGACGACCCGGCATGCGGTCGTCCAGTCCGTTGCGATCCCCCGGTCACACAGCATCTGCAGCAAACCCACTGCGTGGGCATACGTCGGGGCATCTGCGCCCGGCAGGCACAACCGTGCAGCGGCGGGCATCAGGCTCGTGTCGGCCCCCAGGAGCAGGCACTGGCCGGGACCCCCGACCGACCAGTTCGTGGCTGCGGGCAGCCCGTGGTACCTGACACTGTTCGGCCGCGACTCGATCTGGGCCGCCCTCATGGCCCTGCCGATCGATCCGTCCCTCGCGTTGGGAACGCTGCGCACCCTGGCCCGCCGCCAGGGCGTCCGCGTCGACGACGTGACCCGAGGAGCAGCCCGGCAAGATCCTCCACGAGGTTCGCCACGGCGGCACTCGCCCACCGGGCCGACCTGCCCGCACCTACTACGGCACGGTGGATGCGACACCCCTGTACGTCGTGCTGGCACACGAGGCATGGCGGTGGGGGCTGGACGACGGCCGACCTCGAGCCGCTGCATGGACCACGTCGAGGCGGCACTCGAGTGGATGGACAGCTTTGGGGACCCCGACGGGGACGGGTTCGTGGAGTATGTGCCACCGACGGGGAGGGGCCTGGCCAACCAGGGGTGGAAGGACAGCGACGACGGAATCCGCTTCGCGGACGGACGCATCGCCCTGGCCCCGCTGGCGCTGGCGGAAGTCCAGGGCTACGCAGTGGCGGCGGCGCGGGGCGGTGCCGACCTGCTCGACCATTTCGGGCGTGCCGGAGCGGGCCGGTGGCGTGCGTGGGCCGACGATCTGGCCGAACAACTTTCGCGAGCAGTTCTGTGTCGAGGATGACCAAGGTCGCCATCCGGCCGTGGCCCTGGATGCCGACAAGGTCGCCGTGGACGCGGTGGCGAGCAACATGGGTCACCTGCTCTTCACCAGGATCCTTGATCCCGCCGAGGCGATGCTGGTGGGGCAACGCCTGGTGGGCGAGGACATGGCCAGCGGCTACGGCCTGCGCACCCTCTCCGCGCGCTCCGGTGGCTACAACCCGTTGTCGTACCACTGTGGTTCGGTGTGGCCCCACGACACCGCGATCGCGATCTGGGGGTTGGCACGCACTGGCCAGGGGGATGCCGCCGCGACCCTGCTCAGGCAGCTGCTTGCTGCGGCGCCAGAATTCGACCATCGCCTGACTGAACTGTTCGCCGGCCTCGGTGCTGAGCAGGCCGTGGCCCCGGTCCCGTATCCATCGGCCTGTCGACCGCAGGCCTGGGCGGCCGGCGCCGCCTGGCTGATCGCGGCGGGCAGTGATGGGCCTGGAGCCGAACGTGCCCGACGGCGTCGTCATGCTGCGGTCGTTGCCAGGCGCCGCGGTGCCCGCCATGCGGATCGCAGGCATGCCGTTGGGCAGTTGCGCGCTGACGGTTGAATGCACTGCGGGCGGCGTTGTTGGTGAGGTCTCGGGTGGCACGCTTCGGATCGTGGCCCGGTGACGACGACACCAGTGGCGGTCTCGGAGCACCTGGAATCGCATGGGCGACCCGAGCGAGCCCAGGACACCGACGTCGGTGGGGCCGCCATGTTTGCCTGCGTTGGCGGGTGGGGAAGATCCCGAGGCACCCGTGCGGATCCCACCCACCCTGCCAGGAGGACCCATGGCCGAACACGCCCAAGACCACGTCGGAAACGGTGGTGAACCCCACCAGGTGGCCGGAGGTGAGCGGCCACCGCTGACGACCCAGCAGGGGACGCCGGTCGCCGATGACCAGAATTCGCTGCGCATCGGCGCGCGGGGTCCGGGAGCACTGGAAGACCAACACTTTCGGGAGAAGCTCTTCCACTTCGACCACGAACGGATTCCGGAGCGCGTCGTGCATGCCCGGGGTTTCGGTGCGCATGGGCACTTCGAGACCTACGAGTCTCTGGCCGACCTGACAAGTGCCGACCTGTTCCAGCGCGCCGGCGAACGCACGCCGGCGTTCGTCCGCTTCTCCACGGTTGCCGGCAACAAGGGCTCGTTCGACCTGGCTCGTGACGTGCGCGGATTCGCCGTCAAGTTGTACACCAAGCAGGGCAACTGGGACATCGTCGGCAACAACATCCCGGTGTTCTTCATCCAGGACGCCATCAAGTTCCCCGACATCATCCACGCCGTCAAGGCCGCTCCCGACCGCGGCTTTCCCCAGGCGCAGTCCGCCCATGACAACTTCTGGGACTTCACCTCCCTGACGCCCGAGACCGTCCACATGCTGTTGTGGGTCATGTCCGATCGCGCGATTCCCCGGTCGTTCCGCTTCATGGAGGGGTTCGGCATCCACACCTTCCGGCTCGTGAACGCGGAGGGAACGTCGACCTTCGTGAAGTTCCACTGGAAGCCCGAACAAGGGCTGCAGTCAGTCGTGTGGGACGAAGCCGTCAAGATCAACGGCGCGGATCCGGACTTCCACCGTCGCGACCTGTGGGACGCCATCCGCGGAGGCGACCACCCCGCCTGGGAGCTCGGCCTGCAGGTGTTCGACGAGGACTTCGCCGATCGGTTCCCCTTCGACGTCCTGGACGCCACGAAGCTCATCCCCGAGGAGGACGTCCCGGTGAAACGGGTCGGCAGGTTGGTGCTGGACCGGGTCGTGGACAACTTCTTCGCCGAGACCGAACAGGTCGCCTTCCAGACCGGCAACGTGGTCCCCGGCATCGACTTCAGCGACGATCCGCTGCTGCAGGGGCGCAACTTCTCCTACCTGGACACCCAACTCAAGCGCCTCGGCGGTCCCAACTTCACCCACATACCGGTGAATGCACCCAAGTGCCCCGTCCACCTGTTCCAGCAGGACGGGCACATGGCAATGCACAACCCGACGGGCCGCGCCAACTACGAACCGAACTCGTGGGAAGGCGAGCAGGCGGGGCCACGCGAGGATCCCGAGACCGGCTTCGTCACCGTTCCGGCACACGTGGAGGGTGACAAGGTTCGTGCGCGGTCGGAGACCTTTGCCGACCACTACAGCCAGGCGCGCCAGTTCTGGATCAGCCAGACGCCGGTCGAACAGGACCACATCGCCTCGGCCTTCACGTTCGAACTCGGCAAGTGCGACCAGGAGCGCATTCGTCGCCGCGTCGTGTCCCACCTGCGCCACGTCCACGACGACCTCGCCGACGCGGTTGCCGATGGCCTCGGCATGACCGACCTGCCCGATCCGGCCGACGCCGCCCGTGAACCCGTCACGGACCTGGCCGCCTCTCCGGCGCTGAGCATCCTGCGCAACGGACCCGACGACTTCGCCGGTCGACGGCTCGGTGTCCTGGTGACCGATGGTGTTGACGCTGCAACCCTGCAGGCACTGCGAACTGCCTTCGAGGATGAGGGCGCGACCGTGATGGTCGTGGCGCCCACCGTCCAGGGCATCAGCGACAGTGATGGCAACGAGGTCGAGGTCGACGAGGCCGTGGCAGGTGGCCCGTCAGTGCTGTTCGACGCTGTGGCGGTGGTGCCCGCCGCCGCGAGCGTGGACGACCTGGCAGCCATGCCGCCGGCACGCCAGTTCGTGACCGACGCGATGGCCCACGGCAAGTTCGTGGCCCTGGGTGACGATGCCGGTCCGCTGCTGGAGGCCGCCGGCCTCGACAGCGACGACCACGACGGGTTCGTCGACCTGGGTGACCAGGGCGTGGAGGCGTTCCTGGCCCGAGCTCGTCGCCTGCGGACATGGGTGCCGGACACGGAGGACGAGTGATCCGGGCGGTCACCGAGCCGCGCCTTCGGCCGCACCCAGTCCGGACAGCTGACGGTTCGTCTCGTGTGAACCGATCCGTGCCACCGGCATGGTGGTTCGGCGCACAAGGTCCCGGTACAGGTCCTCGTAGTCATCCACCATCCGCTCGGCCGAGAAGTGCTCCTCGGCGTGCTGCCGGCAGCCCGGTCGCGACACCTGCTCGGCGCGGGCGACGGCTGCCACCAGCCCGTCGACGCCTGCGGATGGATCGACCAGGACGCCGCTGCGGTCGTTGGAGACGACCTCGACCGCGGCGCCGTTGGCGAATGCCACGACCGGTGTGCCGCAGGCGTTGGCCTCGACCGGCACCAGTCCGAATGGTTCGGGCCACTGGATGGGGAACAGCACCACGCTGGCGCCACCCAGGATGGCCACCTTCTGGTCGTGCGTCGCATTCTTCACCACGGTCACGTCGTGGCCGTCGATGGCTGGTTCGACGACGTCACGCCAGTAGGCACGTTCCTCGGGTTCGTTGACCTTCACGCCCATGACCAGGCGTCGACCAAGCCGACGCGCGACCTCGACCGCCAGGTGGGGCGACTTCTCGGGATTCGCACGACCCAGGAACGCCAGGTGCCCCTGGGCAGTGGTGGTGACGGGGAACGCCGACAGGTCGATGCCGTTGTGGACGACGCGTGTGATCGAGATCCCGTCGGGGGCACGGCGTGCCTGGTCGTGACTGATCGCGACCAGGTGACAGCTGTCCTGCACGGCGCGGCAGGCCATGGTTCCGCCAGGGGTCCAGCGTCCGTGCAGTGTGTGGACCACGGGGGTCGCCGGTGCCGCAAGGGTTGCCATGGCCGCGCCCAACAGGCTGTGGTCATGGATGAGGTCGAAGTGTTCCCGGCGACCGTAGGCCGCCAGCAGGTGGGCCAGCTCCACCGAGGCATCGCCGATGTGTTCGGTGGGCGCCTGGTCGAATGCGGACCACCTGGTTGCGGCGACCGTCGCGTCGCCGGTCGTCAGGACGGTCACGTCGTGCCCACGGTCGGCCAGGCCTGCGGCCAGGTTTCCGACCACGAGTTCGGTGCCCCCATAGCGTGGCGGGGGCACCGGGAACCACGGTGGGGCGACCAGCAGGATGCGCAGGCGGCTGCCGCTGTCGGCCAGCCGTCGCGGGACGGCCGGGCGGCCGAACGTGGCCTCCGGGAACAGGTGGCGCGATGGCGGTCGATTCCTCGAACCGTGGAGGGTGACATGATCGATGTCGTACATGGTGGCTCCTTCGTCGTGACGGGACTGCCGATGGCGTGTGAGCCCGTCACCGAGGTCTGCCCCACCGAGTCGGTGCGCAAACAGGAACGCGCGGTGGCAGGAGTCGGGCCCTCGAACGCGTTTGGGAACCTGCCGCTCGGGGAACCATTGGCGCGCAGCCGTCGGACTGCCCATGACCACTTCCTCCTGGAGGACCCACATGCCTGAAACGATCATCGACCACCTTCGCAAGGACCACGACAAGGTCCGCGAGATGTTCGGACGCCTCGAACAGACGCCGAAGGACGAACGGGCGGACCTGTTCAACGAGATCCTGTCGGAGTTGGCTGGCCACGAGGCTGCCGAGCAGGCGATCGTGCATCCTCGCAGTCGCGAGGCGGCCCACGGTGACCAGGTCGTCGACTCGGTGATCCGCGAGGAGCAGGAAGCCGAGGAAATGATGGCGCAGATGGAGTCGATGGACGCGGAAGGCGACGAGTTCATGGACACGTTCCGGTCGCTGCGGGACGCCGTTCTCGCGCATGCCGAGCACGAGGAGGACAAGGAGTTCCCGCGCCTGGAGGAAGTACTCGACGAGGACGAGATGGTGGCGATGGCGAAGCAGTTCGAGCTGCTCGAGTCGGTGGGACCCACCCGCGCCCATCCGAACGCGCCGAACAATGCCGTCGCCAAGGGTGCACTGGCTCCCGTTGCCGGTGCCTTCGACAGGGCCCGTGACGCCGTCCGCGACGCACTGGGCGGCTGAACGCGACTTGCACGCGGCGCGAAACGGTGGGTGATGCCTGCCATCACGTCACCAGGTCAGCGCCCCAGACCCGGCCGGGCCGTGTCATGTTTCCGGTCGAGGGGGATGCGCGGCCAGGAACTCGCAGGCGTCGTCGACGTCGTCGGTGAGGTGCAGCATCGCGTGGTCGTCGAACAGTGCCCGGAGCACGGGCCACACCGGCATCACCCGCGTCCACTGGTCGACGCCCACCAGCACCATCGGGCTCACCAGGCCGTGCAGGCCGTAGTAGTTCTGGGTCGCGTCCTGGAAGATCTCCTGGATGGTGCCGGCAGCGCCCGGGAAGCACACGATGCCGTGGCGGGCGATGGCCAGCAGCCCGTCCTCGCGCACCGAGTTCTGGAAGTACTTGGCGATGTGGGTTGCCAGCGGCGTGGGGGGTTCGTGGCCGTAGTGCCAGGTCGGGACGCCCAGCGAGATCCCGGGGTCGATCGCCGTCTCGGCCGCCACCCGGAAGGCCGGTGCCTGCCAGGCGTGCAGTCGCGCCACGACGTCGGGGTCGACGGTGCCGTCATCGGTCACGATCCCGGCGACGCCGACGGGGAAGGTCGCTGCCGTGGCCAGGTCGGACAGGTGGGCGGTCACGTCGTCCCAGTCGAGGCTGGCCGTGCGCGCGCCCAGGTGCGTGGCCTCCATCGCACCGGGTCCACCACCCGAGATCGGCGTGAACCCGTCACGTCGCAGGCGCCGCGCCAGTCGGACGACGCTGGCGTAGGGCGACGCCGGGTCCGCGCTGCGCTGCATCCGGTGGCCGCCCATGATCCCGACCAGGGGTCGGTCGGCGGCCCACTCGTCCAGGGCATCGGTGATGGAGGAGTCGTGGATCGCCTGCGCGATCGCGTGGACGTGACTGGCATGGGCCCGGCCCGCTGTCACCCACGCGCGGTACACCTCGAAGTCGTGGGTCGCCGTGAAGGACTGGGCATCGTCGGGGTCGAACTCGCCCAGCAGTTCAGCGGGGTCGTACAACCGGGTGCGAAACGGCTGCATGGGGATCGCGTCGGACTCGGTCATGGCGTACCAGCGGCGGGCGCCAGCATGTCGGTCAGCGCCCGCGTGACGGCAGCGAACGAGGCGCTGCGGGGATCGAGGATCGCGAAGTGGTCGTCGCCGTCGACCACCTCGAGGCGCGCATCGCCGCCCACCGCCTGCGATGCGTCGACGAAGGTGCGTGACTGGGACACCGGCACGTTGGCGTCGTTGCTGCCGTGGACCAGCACTGCCGGCATCGCCAGCGGGACGTGGGTCACGGGGGAGGCGTCGCGGTAGCGCTGTGGCAACTGGTCGGGGGTCCCTCCCAGCAGTTCGGCCGTGGCCGTGCCCCGGTCCGACAGTGCGGCCGCATGGGCTGCCACCAGGTCGGTCATGGCGGCGATGGGCACCACACCACGCAGGCGCATGGTGGTGGTGGCCGCGACCCACAGGGCGAGATGCCCACCCGCCGAGTGACCGGTCACCGCGATCAGGTCGGGATCGACGAGACCGTCGTCGACCAGCTGCGTGACCAGTCCCAGACCGTTGGTGACGTCGTCGAAGGTGCCCGGCCACCCCCCGCCGTCGTTGCCCACCCGTCTGTACTCCAGGTTGAGGGTTGCCCACCCCTGCGCGCCGCAGTGCGGCGCAGAACGGACGGGCATGGGTCAGGTCGTAGGTGGCGTGCCAGAAGCCGCCGTGGAGGTTGACGACCAGGCCCGGTGGTGGCGGGGCACCGGCGACGGTGGGGGACCGGAACTCGCCGAACTGGTGGGGCGACGAGCCATAGTGGTGTCGTGTCGCGAGGCCCACGTCAGCCACGTTGCGATGTCGGCGTCAGCCTGGTCAGGAAGTCCTCGAGTTGGGCGCTGCAGGCAGCCAGCCGCCAGACCTCCACGAACTCGCCGCGCTGGTGGGCCTGGTCGGTGCGGCCGGGGCCGAAGTTCAACGCCGCCACGTCCAGGGCGGCGAAGCGGGCGACGTCCGTCCACGCCTGCTTGGCGGCCACCTCGGCGGACACGATGTCGAGGAACTGGCGTGTCAGCGGTCGCTCGGAGCCCGGACTGGCCGGCAGGGCCCGGTCCGTCACGACCACGTCGATCTCGAGGTCGAGCACGTCGGCCATGCCGGCCACCACGTCGCGCAACTCCTGCTCGGCTGCGGCGATGTCACGGCTGGGGCTGAACCTGAAGTTGAGGTTGATGTCCACCTGTCCGGGGATGACGTTGCGGCCGTTCGGGGTGTCGAGTTGCGTCACTGACCACACGTCGTGGTAGACCACGCCGCCCACCTCGACCTCGATGGGATCGAAGCTGTCGAAGGCGGTCAACAGGGTGCCGGCGGCGGTCAGGGCGTTGCGTCCGTGCCACGGCCGGGCCGAGTGCGCCTGGCGGCCGTGGACGGTGAGCGTGGCGTGCAGGCCACCGAGGCAGCCGAGTTCCACCCTGCCGTCGGTTGGTTCGAGGATGACCACCAGGTCGGCTGCTGCCAGCCAGGCGACGCGGTCGATGACGGTTGCGAGTTCGTTGCCCGCGGCGGGACCCTCCTCGCCGGAGTAGAGGACCAGGACGACGTCGGCGGCACTCGTGAGGTCGCCGTCGGCGACCCGCTCGAACGCCCGCATGGCGACGACGTTGCCGGCCTTCATGTCCGATGTGCCTCGCCCCACCACGACGTCGACGCCAGCGCTCGTGGTGGCCGTGACCTCGCGGTCGTCGTCAGTGGGCGCGACGACGTCGAGGTGGCCCGCGAGCACGACGAGTGGTCGGCGCGCGTCGGGTGGGGTGGTGGTGGGGTCGGGCATGCCGGACGGGCGGATCACCAGTGAGTTCGCGATGCGCTCGACCACGTCACCGCGGGCGGCGTGGTGCCCGGCCACGGCATCCGCGATCGGGCCCTCGTGGCCGGTTTCACACATCAGTTCGCAGTGCTCGACCAGGCGCGCCACCAGGTCGTCGACCACGGCACGGTCGAGCGTGACGTCGGCAGGTGCCGCAGTCGGCGTGGTGGCCGAAGGCGTGGTGGCCGACGGCGTGGCGGCGGATGGCGTGGCGGCGGACGGCGTGGCCTCGGGCGGCGGGGTGGCGGACATGGTGGCTCTCGATCAGACCTGGACGGCGAACTCCCGCAACGTGTCGTTGAGCGAGGTCTTGGCGTTGGTCGACTCGGTGCGGGTGCCGATGATCAGCGCCGCCGGCAACTGGTAGGTGCCGGCGGGGAACGTCTTGGGGCGCGTGCCGGGGATGACGACGGCGCCGGCCGGCACGTGCCCACGGACCTCGACCGGCTCGTCGCCGGTCACGTCGATGATGGGGGTCGACTTCGTGAGCACGGTGTTGGCCCCGACGACCGCACCGCGACCGACGTGCACACCCTCGACGATGATCGAGCGCGAGCCGATGAAGCAGTCGTCCTCGACGATGACTGGCGTGGCGCCGGCTGGCTCGAGCACACCACCGATGCCCACGCCACCCGACAGGTGCACGTTGCTGCCGATCTGCGCGCAGGAACCGACCGTGGCCCAGGTGTCGATCATCGTGCCGGCACCCACCCTGGCGCCGACGTTGACGTAGCCGGGCATCAGCACGACGCCGCGTTCGAGGTGGGCACTGTGGCGCGCCGTGCCTGGCGGGACCACTCGGACCCCCTGGCTGGCATAGTCGGTCTTGAGGGCGACCTTGTCGTGGTACTCGAACGGACCCACCTCGAAGGTCTGCATCTCGGCCTGGCGGAACATGAGCAGGATGGCCTGGCGTGTCCACTCGTTGACGGACCACTCGCCGGTGTCGGGATCCTGTTCCGCCACCCGGACGTGGCCCTTGTCCAGCAGTTCGAGGGTCTCGGTCACGGCCTCGCGGGCTTCGGCGGAGCGCCATCCGTCCTCGGACGCGATGGCGGATTCGATGGTCGAGCGGAGCTGGTCGGTCACGGCGGGGTGTCCTTGGGCGGCGCACTGGGGCGGGTCGGGGGCAGGCGGGTGGTGGGCCTGCAGCGTAGGCCGAGGCCCGGATGCGGGTGCGGACTGCACTGCCCGTCCGGCAGTACCGTGGGCGCGATCCCTGCCCGAGCCCGTCCCTGGCCCGACCACCGGAGCAGCACGTGTCCACGCACGCCGGCCCCACCACGAATCGCGGTCGCATCCGCGACCATCTCGGCGTGGTCATCGGCGGTGCCTGCATGGGCGCCGCCGAGATCGTGCCGGGCGTCTCCGGGGGCACCATCGCCCTGGTGTTCGGCATCTACGACCGCCTGATCGCCGCACTGTCGCAGGGATCGAGCGCGATCGGCGCCCTGGTTCGCGGCGACGTTGGGGGGATGGTTGCCCGACTGCGAGCCGTCGACTGGGTCTTCCTGGTGTCGCTGCTCGTCGGGATGGGCGCGGCGATCCTGGCATTGACCAGCAGTCTCGAACACCTGCTGGAGACCCAGCCGGTCGCGATGTCGGCCCTGTTCTTCGGACTGGTGCTCGGGTCGGTGGTGCTGGCCCTGCGCGAGATGCACGCGCCGTTGACCGGTGCACGAATGGCCGTGTTGGCCGCGGTGGCCGTCGTGACGTTCGTCGTCCTGGGTGTCACGGCGGGCAGGGTCACCGACCCCGGCCCGCTCCTGTTCTTCGGGGCTGCCGCCATCGCGATCTGCGCCATGATCCTGCCCGGCATCTCGGGCTCGTTCATGCTGCTGCTGATGGGGATGTACGCACCGGTCATCGCAGCCGTCAACGACCGCGACCTGTTCGTGCTGGCCGTGTTCGGACTTGGCGCGGTGACCGGGCTGGCGCTGTTCTCCTCGCTCCTGAACCGGGTCCTCGAGCGACACCACGATCTCACGCTCGCGGCGCTGGTCGGGCTGATGGTCGGCTCGCTGCGGGTGCTGTGGCCGTGGCCGGCAGGGGTCGACGGCGTCGCCGACGCCAACCTTGGCGCCCCCGTCGCAGGTGACCTGCCCATCGCGGTCGGGGCGGGACTGCTCGGCATCGTGATCGTGGTGGCGATCGCCTGGGTCGGTGACCGCACGGTGGACCGTGACGCCCACCACGATGACGCCGGCGACCCGGATCTGCCAGCCCTGCCCTCCGCCGAGGTCGCCGATGGCCACACTGACGCCGACCTGGGTCGAGGTGTCCGATGACGGCTTCCAACGCTGGCGACGCTCCCGACGAGACCACCCACGAGACGCCGGACCAGGCGCCTGACCAGACCCCGGCGGGCCTGGTCGTGGTCGGCAACCCCGAGGCGGGCAGTCACGACCAGGAGGCCGTCGACGCGGCCTGCGACGTCTGGCGTGCCGCCGGCCTCGACGTCGAGGTCGTCGCGACCTCGTCGCCCGACGAACTTGCCGAGGTCATCGCCGACCTGGATGGACGCCTGCTGGTCGCGGCCGGTGGCGACGGGAGTGTCCACGCGGTCGTGCAGGGGCTGGCCGATGCCGAAGCGCTCACGGACGTGGTGGTCGGACTGCTGCCCATGGGCACCGGCAATGACCTCGCGCGTGGCATCGGGTTGCCGTTGGAACCCGAGGCAGCCGCTCGCGCCCTGCTCGACGGCACGGCCCACCCGATGGACCTGCTGGTCGACCAGGACGGCATGGTTGCCGTCAACGCCGTGAACCTGGGCATCGGGGCGGTGGCGTCACAGCGCGCGGCCAGCCTCAAGCCCACGATGGGCGCGGCTGCCTACCCCGCGGGGGCGCTCGGGGCCGGGATCACCGAGGCAGGCTGGACCCTGACCGTGACGGTCGACGACACCGACGTGGTCACCGACACCGAGGTCTTGCACATCGTGATCGGCAACGGGCCGTCCGTGGGTGGTGGGACGGCGGCGGCCCCCGACGCCGACCCCGAGGACGCGGCGGTCGACGTGGTCGTCAGCCTGGCGACCGGTGGCCTCGCCAGGATCGCGTATGCGACGGCGTTGCAGCGTGGTCAGCACACGGACCGCGACGACGTGGTGACCACGCGTGGCAGCACGGTCGTGATCACCGGGGACGAGCTCCCCTACAACGTGGACGGGGAACTGCCCGACCCTCGCACCAGGTCGACCTGGCGCCTCCACCCGCATGCATGGCGACTGCGCCATCCCGGTGCCACGCCGGACCTGTGAGCCGGGTCCGGCGCGTCGTCGGGCCCGAGCGTCGTCCGGCCCTGCGGGACGCCGAGCCTTGGGTGCCGCCGCGTGCGCAGTCGCGGCAACCGCACAGGGTCAGCCGCGCGGGTTCGGCACGCGTCCGTCCGCCAGGCCGGCCTGCCACAGGTCGATGGCGTCGCGGCAGTCGCCCAGGGTGGGGACCAGTGCCAGTCGCAACCACCCCTGGCCTGCCGGTCCGAACGAACGACCGGGGGAGGCGACCACGCCGGCGTCCAGCAGTGCCTGGGCGTGGCCGACGTCGTCGCCGCCCGGGGCCGCGAACCACAGGTAGAAGGTGGCGTGGGAGTCGAGGAGGTCGTAGCCGGCGTCGGTGAGGAACGTGGCCATGACCGCGTGCTTGGCGCCGAAGATCGCGCGCCGCTCGGCGACGTGGTCGTCGTCGCCCCATGCGGCGATGGCGGCTTCCTGGACGAAGTTCTGGGACGCGGTGCCGAAGTTGGGTCGGACGAACCGCTGGTCGGTGACCACGGCGGTGTCGCCGACGATCGCGCCTGACCGATACCCCGTCATGCCGGAACGCTTGGACAGCGACGCCACCGCGATCACCCCCGTGGGGTCGCCGTCGACGGCCTCGAGTGCCGACGGCGGTGGGGTCGAGCCGAACCAGATCTCCTGGTAGCACTCGTCCGAGCACAGCAGGATGTCGTGTTCGCGGGCGACGGCCACCTGGTCACGCCAGTAGGCGAGGTCGGCCTCGGCACCCGTCGGGTTGTGGGGGTAGTTCAGCCACACCATGGCGGCACGGTCGAGGCGGTCGCCGTCCAGTGTCGCCAGGTCCAGCAGCCACCCGTTGCCATCCGACAACGCCACCGGGTCCGACACCCCGCCCGCCAACAACGCCGACCGCCCGTAGACCGGGTAGCCGGGATCGCCCCAGATCACCGACCGCTTGTCCGACTGTGGGTCGATGACGCCGAAGGGCAAGTGGAAGATGGCCTCCTTGGATCCTGCCGAGGGCAGGACCTGGGTGGCCGGGTCGAGCCAGTCGACGCCGTGGCGGCGCGCGAAGAAGTCGGCGACGGCGCTGCGCAGTTCCTGCTTGCCCCACGAGGTCGGGTAGTTGGACACCGGTCCGACGGCGTCGATCAACGCGCGACGAACGAACTCGGGGGTGGGCTCGTCGGGGTCGCCGATCGAGAAGTCGTGCAGGGTCGCCCCGTCGGCTCGCAACTGGGCCACGCGATGACGCAACTCCTCGAGCGCATAGGACCCGATGGCGTCCAGGGCGGGGTTTCGCATGACCATTCGGGGCGGCCTTGGTGGGCAGTGGCAGGGGGTCCGGACGTGGCGTCGATCCGGTCCGGGCATCGTAGGCAACGCGGGGGTCGGTCACGGGCGGCTTCCTGCCGCCGCTCGCTAGCCTCCGTTCGGTGCCGCAGGTTCGACCAGGTCCGGCAGGTTCGACAGGTCGTGGCTGCGTCCCCCAACCCCCGCCATCGGAAGCGCTCCGCCCATGCTGGTGATGCACCTCGCGACTGACCACGGCGCCCGCGCCGCCGCCCGGCTCGGCAGTCGGGTCGGGACCAGCGTGCGGTATCGGCCAATCCGGGACATCGCCACCGTGCTGGCGGCCGTCGACGCGGGGACTGCGGACCTGGGGGTCGTTCCCCTGGAGGACTCCCACGACGGGCTGTGCGCGGCCACCGTGGACGGCCTGGCCTTCGACACGGCCGACGTCGTCGTGGTCGACGAGTTCGACCTGGCACACGGTGACGCCACCACTCGCTGGGTCACGGTCGGAACCCACCCGGCACGGGCCGTCGCCGATCCCCAGACGCTGCTGTTCGTGATTCCCCAACTCAACCGCCCGGGGACGTTGTTGGAGATGCTCGCAGCCTTCTCGTCGCGCGGCCTCAACCTCACCCGGTTCGGCACGCGGCCACTGCACGGCGCCATCGGCATGTACGGCTTCCTGCTGGAGGTGGAGGGATCCCCACGCGACGTCTGGCTCGCCGATGCCCTGGCCGACGTCCTGTCCGCCTCCTCGCACCTGAAGTACCTGGGCACCTTCCCGGCCGGCGAGCGCACCTGGTCCCAGGTCAGTGGTCGGCTGCCGGCGGGAGCCGACCTGCGCACCCTGGACGACCTGGCGGCCCTGGCGGCTCGCCTCGACGACACCGAAGCGGGAAGCGGCACTGGTTCCGAGGCCGGCTCGTGACCCAGGCCGACACGCAGCGCTCGGTGGGCATCGTCGGGCTCGGCCTGATCGGGGGGTCCATCGCCCTCGACCTGGTCGCAGCGGGTCGACGGGTCGTGGGGGTGGATCCCGACGCCGCGACGTGCACCGCAGCGCAGCACGCCGGCATCGACATCGGCAGCGATCTCGATGCCGTCGCCGCGACCGTCGACCTGGTCGTGATCGCGTCGCCCCCGCCGACCATCGCCGCCACCGTTCGCCGCGTCACTGCTGCGACCGATGCACCCGTGACCGACGTCGCCTCGGTCCGCGATCCGGCGGCGCTCGGACTGGACGCGCCGCTGCCGGGAAACTGGGTGGGCAGTCATCCGATGGCCGGCACCGAACGCAACTCGTTCGCCGCCGCCCGGCGCGGACTGGTGGTCGGCGCACCCTGGCTCGTCACCCCGCATGACGGCGTCGACATGACGGCCCTGGCCGCAGTCGTCGAACTGGCGTTGGACCTGCAGGCGCGACCGATCGTCGTGCCGGCGGCCGGGCACGACGCGATGGTGGCCACCGTGAGTCACCTGCCACACCTGCTGGCCTACGGCCTGCAGCACCGGGGGCGACAGGTCGGCGGGGACGTGGTCGCCGCGCTGGCCGGACCGTCCTTTCGTGATGCCACCCGCGTGGCTGCCTCGGACCCGCAGTTCTGGGCCGACCTGGTGACTCGCAATGCGGCTGCCGTGACGGCCACGGTGCGGGAACTCCAGGCGTGGCTCGATGCCACGTTGGCGATCGTCGAGGGTGACGACCCGGACGCGCTGGTGGCGCAGCTCGATGCGGCGCGCCGCCGACCCGGCCCCCGGGTGCGCGCCGAGGGCCCTGACGAGGTCGTGGTCCTCGACGACGCCGCCACCGCGTTGGCGGCGTTGCGCCGGGCCGGCCGCCACGGTCGTCAGGTGACCGGGATCGCTACGGTCGCCGGAACTCCGACCCTCACGCTGGCGCCCGGCACCTCCTGAGCCGCCACACGTGCCCCTCGCCACGACCACCCGCCCGTCCAGCCCAGCCACCCGTGACCACCCGGGCGCTGCCGGCCCCCATCCTTCCCGCACCCTGGCCACCCGGCCCGTTCGAGGACTCCATGTCGGCCCATCCGAACCCCCCACAGGAACCTGCGGCGCTGTCCGGTGACGTCGTCGAGCCCGTGCCCGACGGCACCCGGACACTGCTCGTGCGCGTGTCGGGGACCGACCGGCCCGGGATCACCGCCGGCTTGCTGGACCAACTCGCGACCGCCGCCGTCGACGTCTACGACATGGAGCAGGTGGTCGTGCGCGAGCGGCTGACCCTGGACGTACTGGTCGGCCTGCGCGGCGGCGACGATCCGCTCAAGGAGTTGCTGTACTGGGCCTTCCAGGAAGGCGTGCACCTGGACTTCGAGGTCGTCGAGGCGGTGTCGAGGCGGGCCGGACTGCCGCGCCACGTCGTGACGGTGATCGGCGCCCACGACAAGATGAGCCCGGCCGCCCTGGGTGCGGTGACCCGCGCCATCGCGGCCGGTGGGGGCAACATCGACCGCATCCTGCGCCTGAGTCGCTACCCGGTGCGGTCCTTCGAGTTCGTGGTCATCGACGGGCACCTGGGCGACGTCCGCGCCGAGGTCCTCGCGGCTGCCGCCGAGCACGACGTGGACGTCGCCGTCCAGCGCGAGAACATCGGACGGCGGGCCAAGCGACTGGTCGTCATGGACGTCGACTCGACCCTGATCCGCGACGAGGTCATCGAACTGCTGGCGGAGGAGGCCGGTTCCCTGGAGGAGGTCCGCGCCGTCACCCAGCGGGCGATGGCGGGTGACCTGGACTTCTCCGAGTCGCTGCATGCGCGCGTGGCGACGTTGGCGGGCACCCCGGTGGAGGCGATGGACCGGGTGCGCGAGCGTGTGCGCCTGACCCCGGGTGCTCGCACGTTCGTGCGCACCCTGAAGCGGCTGGGGTTCCAGGTCGCGCTGGTGTCGGGTGGGTTCCTGCCCATCGTCCGGTCCCTCGCCGACGAGTTGGGCGTGCGTCACGTGGCCGCCAACGACCTGGAGGTGGTTGACGGTGTGCTGACCGGCCGCGTGGTCGGCGAGATCGTGGATCGGGCCGGCAAGGCACGGGTGCTGCGTCGCATCGCCGACGAGTTCGACATCCCGTTGGAACAGACGGTCGCGGTGGGCGACGGGGCCAACGACCTCGACATGCTGGCCGTGGCGGGGTTGGGCATCGCCTTCAACGCCAAGCCGGTCGTGGCAGAGTCCGCCGACACCGCCCTCAACGTCCCCTACCTCGACGCCATCCTGTTCCTGATGGGCATCCGGCGCGAGGACGTCGAGGCGGCCGATCGCGACGATCCGGACATGGTCATCGACCCCACCATCCCGGTCCCCGGCACACCGCCGGTGTGAGCCCCGCCACGACCGGCTCACCGCTGGTGTGAGCCCCGCCACGACCGCCCACCCGGTGTGAGCCCCGCCACGACCTCCCACCCGGTGTGACCGCAGGTCAGTGACGCCTGCCTAGGGGGTGGCCGTCACGGGGTGCTCGACCACGTCGGTGCGACTGACGACCTCCATGCCGGCCCGGCGGTACAGCTCGACGGCACCTGCGAGGGTCTCGTCGTCCACCTCCAACGCCACGCCGGTCAGGCCGCGGGCGTAGAAGCGCCGGAAGGCCGTCATGAGCAGCGCCAGCGCGACGCCGTTGCGACGCCATGCCGGCACCACGCCCAGGTCGCGGATGTAGCCCACCTCGGCGCCTTCGGGGGTCCCGGCGCGCCCCAGGCAGATGCCCACGACCTCGTCGTCCACGGTGGCCACCAACCACAGGGGCCAGTCGGGCGGATCGCCGCCGGTGCGGGACTCGACCCAGTCGGTCAGGCCCAGGGGCAGGCTCGCGACGTGGTCCTGGAAGGCCAGTTGGTGGGTCTGGTGGATGGCGGCGAGGTCGCGTGGGGTGGCCTCGCGAATGGCCACGGGGTCGGGCCACACGGGCCGGGGCGGTGGTTCGTCGAGGTCGAGTCGCATGGCCACGTAGTGGTGCGCGGGTTCGAATCCCTGGCTGGCGAGGAATCGTTCGGCCGGACGATCGCCGGCCGTCACGGTCGTGCGCAGCATCACCTGGCCCAGGCCACGGGCGTCGGCCTCGGCGCGGGCGCGCTCGACGCCACGGTCGTGCAGCCAGGTCGCCAGGCCCGCGTTGAGGTGGGCCGGGTCCACGCGGGCGTCGATCCAGACATCGGCACCGTGGGAGAAGACGTCGGTGTCGACGGTGAACTCGGCGAATGCGGCGACTTCCCCGTCGCTGTCCTCGTCCTCGTTCTCCTGGACGACGACGATCGTGTCGTCGAAGCCGTCACGGCCCAACCAGCGCAGGCGCAGGTCCCGTTGGCGGAACGAGATCGTGCCCTGGCGGTCTGCCTCGGCGCGCTGGAAGAGCCGGGCGACTGCCGGCAGATCTTCCCACGTCGCCGGGCGGGCGGTGTGGCCGGCCGGGAGGCCTGGCGTCGATGGCTCCACGTGGTTCTCGAAGGTGGCCGGATGTGGATGGGTCACGATGGCACGGCCCGAGGGCGGTGGCGGTGGTCGGTGCCGTGGCGGTCCTGCCTCGACGGATGGACCCGTGCCGAGGGCCAGCGTAGAGGCTGACTCGCGCCAGAGTGGATCCAGCCCGTCCCGATCGGCCCGGGCAGCACCGGGGGCCCGAGTGGGGCACCGGTACGCTGCCGTGGCTCGTGCCCGAAGTTCCTCGACCCAAGGTTGGCAGTCCGTGAGCCGCGTCGACGTCTATCACCTCACCCCATGTGTCCGCCTCCCGATGATCGAGGAGGAGGGCCTGCGGACCCGTGCGGACCTGTCCGGTCTGCTGGGCCCCATCGACGACTTCGACGCCGCGGCACCGGGGACCTGGGCCAAGGGCAAGCGCGTGTCGGGATGGGTGTCACGGGACCAGGCCGTCAGCCGGGCCCAGGAGCTGGGTCCGGGCCTGGTGTCATGGTCGGTCGACCCTGCCAAGGCCCTCGCCAACACGGCCTCGCGACGGGCCGAACTGTCACCCGCCGAGTACTGGGACGAGGCACGGCCCCTGTCGGCCTGGATCGCCGAGGGTGACCTGCCCGAGGATCTCGAGGTCCACGTCAACGTGGGCGTGCGCGCGAAGTTCGTGTCGCTGTTGGCGCCGTTGGCAACCGACGAGCAACTGGGTGACTACGCCCCGCTGGTGGCGGCCGTCGCCGACGAGGATCGTCTGTCGGCCAAGGCCCTGATGCACCTGGCGGTCATCGCCAGCGACGGCGACTTCGACAGCCCGGAGTTCGTGGCAGCATGCGCGTTGGCGTGGCGGGACACACCCGATGCCGACGGCCTGACCAGGGAGCTGATCGACTTCGGCGCCGACAAGATCGCGTCTGCCGCGCTGGCCGAGTTCGGGGCCGAATCGCCCGAGGCCTCGGCCCGGTTGCGGGAGGTGCTGGACCAGGCGCGCGAGTTCGCCGAGGACAACGGCATCGACCATGGCCAGGGGATCATGGGCCTCACGGCGGTCCAGTTGGCCGAGATCCCGACCGGCTGATCAGGTCTCGTGCACCTGCAGGCCGGTCGTCACAGGCTGATGATGCCCAGCTGTCCGACCTGCTGGCCACCGTCGCCGTCATCGACCATCTCGAATCGCACGCGTTGACCGATGCGCAGCTCCAACAGGGTCGAGTTCTGGAAGGCCGTGGCGGGGACGGGGTGTTCGACCAGGTCGTCGGTGATGATCACGGACTCGTGGGTCTCGCGATCCCATGACTTGATGGTTCCCTGCGGCACTGGCGCCTCCTCGAGTGGGGTGCGGCGGTGATGCTACCCGTGCGCCGAGTGACGCCTGACGCTGATCTGCGCTGCGGCTAGCGTCGCCAGCGACCGGCCGTCGTGGGACACGTGGTCGCGTCGATGCCATCTGGCGGCGACGTCGCCGCCGCAGGCCGGGAGTTGAACATGGGAACCACAGCAGTGATGGGTGCAGGGTCGTGGGGGACCGCGTTCGCGATGATGGTCCACGATTCCGGCGAGGACGTCGTCCTGTGGGCGCGCCGTGACGAGGTCGCGGACGAGATCAACGAGCAGCACTCCAACGAGGCCTACCTGCCGGGGGCGCAACTGCCGGCGCTGCGTGCCACCTCCGCCCCCGACGAGGCACTGGCCGATGCCGACGTGGTGGTGTTGGCGGTCCCGTCCATGGGACTGGAGGAACAACTCGGCAGTTGGGGTGATCACGTCCCGGCGGACGCCACGCTCGCCAGCCTCATCAAGGGTGTCGACGTCGCGAGTCGCCGTTTCGGTTCGCAGGTGATCCACGACGCCATCGGTGGCGATCCGGACCGGATCGTGGTCGTGTCGGGTCCGAACCTGGCCAAGGAGGTGGCCCAGCGCCTGCCGGCCGCGACCGTCGCCGCCAGCCCGTCCAGCGAGCATGCCGCCCGGGTGCAGGACGCCGCCCACGTGCCCTACTTCCGGGTCTACACGAACCCCGATCGCATCGGGGTCGAGGTGGGTGGGGCCGTCAAGAACGTGGTGGCGCTGGCTGCCGGCATCACGGCGGGGATGGGGTTCGGGGACAACACGATGGCGACCGTCATCACCCGGGGCCTGGCCGAGATGCAGCGTTTGGGCGTCGCCCTGGGTGGCAACACGTTGACCTTCTCGGGACTGGCCGGTGTCGGTGACCTGGTGGCGACCTGCACGTCGCCGAAGTCGCGCAACCGGACCGTCGGGGAGCGCCTGGGCAACGGCGAGACGCTCGACGACATCATCGACTCGATGAACATGGTGGCCGAGGGCGTGAAGTCGTCACAGGCCATCCTTGCCCTGGCCCACGAGCACGAGGTCGAGATGCCCATCGCCGAGGGAGTCGTCGCCATCCTCCACGAGGGCGCCGACACCCGCGACGTGATGTCGGCCCTCATGTCGCGGTCCGCCAAGCCCGAGATGCACGGGATGCAGTAGCCGCGCCCGGACCTCACTCGTCGTCGCGCTCGCGCGGGTTCGACAGGTTGCGGTCATCGACCAGGATCTGGTCGGCCAGGTCGGCGTCGAGGTCGTACAGGCTGCCGTCGGCGGTGGCGTCGAGCACCGACCACACCAGGTTGATCGCGTTCTGCTTGAGCATGCCCACGCGCTTCTGGCCGAGCAGCGAATCGAGGTTGCCCTCGGTCTGGCCGTCGATCTCGACGAGCAGCGTGCCACCCAGGGGGCCGTCCTCGCCGTTGGCCATCCGCTCGGTGCCGTAGAGGGCGTAGGCGTTGCGGGCGATGTTGGCGTCACCGGCGGTCGAGTCGTAGCGAGTGACCTCCATGTGGCCGTACTGCAGCGAGTCCAACTTCATGGCCACGGCCATCTGCTTGGACAACTCGATGGCCTCCGGTGCGGTGTCGTCGTTGAGGCTCCACAGGATGCCAGCAGTCGTGCGATGCCCGTCGCGGGAGAACTCGGGGTCGTCATCAGGATCCGGGTCCACCACGTGGAAGCCCTGGTTGTGGACGTCCACCACCCAGATCGGTCCGTACTCGAAGTAGGTGTCCAGCACCGCGACCGCCTCGGGCACGGGATTGGTCGGGTAGCGGCTGGCCGACAGTGGGTTGTCGTTCCAGTTGAGGATGTCGCTCTGCTCGGGTGACGCGAAGTGGTAGCGGTTGATGTCCCACGACCACAGTTCGAGGTCACCCAACTCGGTGGTGAAGATGCCCTGGCTGGAGCGCAGTCGGGGCGCGTCGTAGTCGGTGTTGCCGCGTTCCGGTGTGCCGATCTGCTCCTGGATCTCGGCACCGTCGACGTTGACGCGGGGCACGATCAGGACGTACAGGTCGTCCAGGATGGCACGGCCGGACCCGGTGCCCAACTTCTTGATGAGGTCGAGCGACGCCTCGGCACCGTGGGGTTCGTCACCGTGTTGCTGGTTGATGATCATCACGGGGGTGTTGGACGGGTCGCCGACCTTGGCCATCCAGATGTCGCGTCCCTCGCCCGACGTGCCGATGGACTCGACCTCGACCTGGCTGTTGCGCGCAGCGATGCCGGTCAGTTCGCGTGTCAGTTGCTCGTACGTCGTCAGGGACGCGATGCTGACGGTCTGGTCCTCGGTGACGTAGGGGCCCCGCACCGACGGTCGCGATCAGTCCTCGCGTTGCTCGGCACGCTCGACCAGGTCGCGCACGACCTCGATGGCACCGCAGTCGGCGTCCAGGCGCGCCTGACGGGCAGTGAGGAAGGCCGTGCCAAGCGACTCACGCTGGGCCAGGTCCATCGTCTCGCGTGCCGGATTCAGGATCGTGCGCTCCTCCTCGTCCAGGTGGTGCGACAACGCCTCGCCCAACTCGTGGAGCGCCTCGCTGAATTCCTCGCTGTCGACGTCGTCGACCTCCATCAGGTCCAGCAGGGCGACGTGGCCCTCGTCGTGCTCATGGGCCCCGTGTTCGGCCTCCTCGGCGTCGATCGCGTCGGTGTTGCGCAGGGTCGGGTAGACCTCGGCCTCCTCGGCCTCGGCGTGGGCCACCAGCAGGGCGGCGAGCTCGTCCAGCAGCGCGCTGCGGTCGGACTCGACGTTGCGCAGGTCACGCAGCAACGCTTCGAAACGGCGGTGGTCATCCAGGATCAGGTCGAGCACGTCGGGCATGGGTCGTCTCCGTGGTTGGGGGGTGTGGGGTGGCCGGGTCCTCGTGGCCGGTGCCGACGCCGATGACAGCAGGCCCTCAGCCGGGCAGGTCCATGCCCAGGGCCTTCATGATGGTGGCGGTCTGTTCCATCACGCCGTGGGTGATCTCGACGGGATGGTCGCCGATGGCCTCGAGGTCATCGGCACGCGCGGCGACGTCGTCGACGGTGGGCACGTCGTCGAAGGTCAGGGGCGTGCCCTCGACGATCGCCACGCGGGCGATGTAGCCACCGCCGACGGAGTAGGTCCGTCCCGTCGCGGTGCACTCCTGGGCGCACAACCATGCCACCAGCGGGGACACGTGCTCGGGCAGCAGCTTTTCCTGCAGCGGCTCCGACAGGATGTCCTCGGTCATGCGTGACATCGCCACCGGAGCGATGGCGTTGGCGTTGATGTTGTACTTGGCGCCCTCGTGGGCCAGCGTCCGGGTCAGCCCGACCAGGCCGAGCTTGGCGGCGCCGTAGTTGGACTGTCCGAAGTTGCCGTACAGACCCGATCCCGAGGTGGTGTTGACCACGCGGCCGTAGGCCTGTTCGCGCATGTGGGGCCATGCTGCCCGGGTGACGTGGAAGGCGCCGTACAGGTGCACCTTGATGACGGCGTCGAGTTGGGCCTGGTCCATCTTGTGGAAGGTGACGTCGCGCAGGATCCCGGCGTTGTTGACGACGATGTCGATCTGGCCCCACTCGTCGGTGGCGGCCGCGACGATGGCCTGGCCGCCCTCCCAGGTGTGGACGCCGTCGTAGTTGGCGATGGCCTCACCGCCGGCGTCGCGGATCTCGGCGACGACCTGGTCGGCCATCTCGGAACCGGTGCCGGTGCCGTCACGGGCACCACCCAGGTCGTTCACCACCACCTTCGCGCCGCGGGCGGCCAACGTCAGTGCGTGGCTGCGACCAAGACCGCCGCCAGCACCGGTGACGATCGCGACTCGCCCGTCGAAGTTGATCTCCGCCATGAGGGCTGCTCCTGGTTGCGGGAAGGGTCCACCCTGACGGGCGGCGGCGTGCACGGCACAGCCAGCGAGTATAGGCACGGGCGTCCTGTCCAGCGCCCGCCCGACGGTACGGTCACGACTCCACGACCCCCGGACACCAGGGGTGACGACGGAGGTTTCGATGGCAGGGCGGCGACGAGTGCTGGTGGCCTACGGCGGCCGGTCGAGTGAGCATCCGGTGTCCTGCCTGTCGGCCAAGTCCGTGCTCGACGTCATCGATCGGGAGCGCTTCGACGTCCTGCCGGTGGGCATAACCCGCGACGGTCGGTGGCGGCTCACGGACGGTGTCATCGAGCCCAGCCCGGGCTCCCCGCTGCCCGAGGTGGCGCCGGATGCCGGTGACCCGGTCACGCTGATCCAGTCCGACGACGGCGCCCACCTGCTGCGCCTGGACGGTGACGCCGTCGAGGACCTGGGCAACGTGGACGTGGCCTTTCCCGTGCTGCACGGGCCCTACGGCGAGGACGGCGCGATCCAGGGCTATCTCACCACCGTCGGGGTCCCCTACGTCGGGGCAGATGTCACGGCCTCGTCGGTGGGGATCGACAAGCGCGCCATGAAGTTGGCGTTCAAGGCACGCGGGCTGCCCCAGGTGCCGTACCTGCCGGTGACCCGGGCACGCTGGGATCGCGAACGCACTGCCCTGGTCGACGAGATCGAGGGCGCGCTGTCCTACCCGATGTTCACCAAGCCCGCCCGGCAGGGGTCGTCCATCGGCATCACGATGGCGCATCACCGCGAGGAGCTGATCGGGGGGCTGGCGATGGCCTTCGAGTTCGATCGCACGGTGATCGTCGAGCAGGGTCTCGACAGGCCGCGCGAGGTCGAGGTCGGCGCCCTGGGCAACGACGACGTCGAGATCACGGCGCCGGGCGAGATCGTGCCGGCCGGCGAGTTCTACACCTTCGAGGCCAAGTACCTCGACGACTCCCAGTTGCACGTGCCGGCCGACGTCGACGACGCCACGGCCGACCGCATCCGCGAGATCGCCGAGCAGGCATGGCTGGCCATCGGGTGCCGGGGCATGGCCCGCATCGACTTCTTCCTGGAACGAGACGGGTCGCTCTACCTCAACGAGATCAACACGATTCCGGGCTTCACGCCGTCGTCGATGCTGCCGATGCTGTGGCAGGCCGAGGGCGTGTCCTACCCACAGTTGGTGGCCCGCCTGCTGGACCTGGCGATGGCCGCTGCCCTCGACGACGCCCGCCTGGGTGGTTGAGACGGCCTGCTGTCCGCCCGGCCGGTGCACGCGCGGGCACGGCCCCGGGACGGGTCTGGTAGCCTTGCTGGTCGATGCGCCCGCGTGGCGCAGTTCCCCTTTTCACGACGTTTCCCCGGACATGTCCCGTCGCGGACGTGTCCGTCCCATCACGAAGGAGCACGCCATGGCGTCCAAGTGTGACATCTGCGGCAAGGGCCCGTGGTTCGGCAAGCAGGTCAGCCACTCCCACCGCCGCTCGAGCCGTCGCTGGAACCCCAACATCCAGCGTCTGAAGGTGCAGCACGAGGGCCGCGTCCAGCGCGTCGACGTGTGCACCTCCTGCATCAAGGCCGGCAAGGTCCAGCGCGCCGCTGTCTGACCTGCCACCACGACTTCACGGCCGCCACCCATTCCGGGTGGCGGCCGTCGTCGTGTGCCCATGACGGGCGCGACCGGGCCGCTAGGGTCTCCCGCGGACCGCGGCGGCCGGGCTCGGCCCTGGCAACGGAGCAGCGATGACCCATCCAGTGGATGCCTGGCACGAGGTCGTGACCAGTCGCGACACGACCCGCCTGGAGGCGCTGCTGGCCCACGACGTGGTGTTCCACTCGCCGGTCGTGCACACGCCGCAGCGGGGTGCCACCGTCACGCGCATGTACCTGGCAGCAGCCCTGTCGGTGCTGGGCAATGACACCTTCCGCTACGTCCGCGAGGTCCGCGGCGACCACGACGCCGTCCTGGAGTTCGTGACCACGATCGATGGCACGGTCGTGAACGGCGTCGACCTCATCCACTTCGACCAGGACGGTCGCATCGACGACTTCAAGGTGATGCTGCGGCCCCTGCGTGGGGTGAACCTGGTCCACGAACTGATGGGTGTCCTGTTGGCGCAGGCCGCCGGACCCGCCGGACGTGCCTGACCGCCAGAACCTCCGGACCGCTGGGCCGCCAGAACCTCCGGACCGCTGGACCGCTGGACCGCTGACCTCCGGACCGCCGGACCGTCGGAGTTCAGGCCGGCACCGCCTCCTCGACGTCGGTCGGCGTGTCCGCGCCGTCCTGGGTGCTCGTGGCGCTGCCGTCCCCGTCGCGTCGCGGGGCGTCCAGGAACTCGATCGAGTCGGCCACCACGACCAGGCGCTCGCGGTTTGTGCCGGACTGCTTGTCGGTCCACTGCTGCTGTTCGAGTCGTCCGGTCACGCCCACGCGGCGCCCGCGCGCGAGGTGTTCGGTGACGACCTCGGCGGTGCGTGACCACACCGTCACCGAGATGAAGTCCGTCCCATCGCCGCGACGATCGACGGCCAGGCGGACGTCGGTCACCGGCGTGCCGTTGGAGGTGTGGCGCAGGACCGGGTCGGCAGTGAGCCGGCCGACGAGTTGGGTGGTGTTCACGTTGGATCCTTGGTTGTGTTTGGTGATGTTTCGCGCAGTACCGTATGCAGGGGGCGGGAGCCTCGAGGCATCATCGGGCACGTGTGGACAACGACCTGGGCAGTGGCCCACACGTCGGAACCCGTGGGCGTGCGACGGGCCGGCGGACGCGGGGACGCCGCCCTGGACCTCCGGCCCCCGAGATCGGTCGGCGACAAGGAGTCGGCCGGGGGGCTGCGGCGGCTAGGTTGGCCCCACCACGACTCGATGCCGGGAGGAGGAGGCCATGGCGCCCACGCCCACGCCCACGCCCGATCCGGCCGCCGACCGGCCAGGCGAACTCGACCATCGCCCCGGCCGTGACGTCACGCGGGCCACCCTGCCCGAGGTCATCGCCACGATCGAGGCTGCCCTGGCCAGTGCCCGGGAGGAACTCGACGCCCTGAACGTGTTCCCCGTTCCGGACGGCGACACGGGCACCAACATGGTGATGACCGTGCGTGCCGCCATCGCGGAGGTCGATGACGAGGCAGACGTCGAGACCAGCATCGACCAACTCGGCCACGGTGCCGTCCGCGGCGCGCGTGGCAACTCGGGGGTCATCTTCTCGCAGGTCCTGCGCGCCCTGCTCGAGCAGGCCACCGACCAGCCCATGGACACGAACGGGCTCGCCGACTTCCTCGATGCCGCCTGCGACTATTCCTACGACGCCGTGGCCGAACCGCTCGACGGCACCATCCTGTCTGCCATGGACGAGGCCGCGGCAGCCGCCGACCGCGCCCGGGCTGACCATCTCGACCTGCCCCGCGCACTCGAGCAGGTCACCGACGCGCTCGCGCTGGCCGTGGCGCGCACGCGCGACGTGCTGGAGGAGAACCGTCTCGCGGGGGTCGTGGACGCCGGTGCCCGTGGGCTGGAGGTGGCGATGATCGGGTTGCGGGCGCACCTGCAGGGATCCGACGTCCCGTCGCAGCCGCCGCCGGTGCGTCGCGCCGCCGGCCGGGGCCCACTGCAGCGCGAATCGGGCTCACTGGTCTACCAGTACGAGGTCCAGTACCTGCTGGAGGCGCCCGACGAGGAAGCCGGGCCGCTGCGCACCGAACTCACGGGACTGGGCGACTCGGTCGTGGTGGTCGCGTGTGGCGGACTGCTCAACGTCCACGTCCACACCAACGAGGTGGACGACGCCGTGGCCGCCGGCGAGCGCCGAGGGGTCACCCAGCGGGTCGAGATCCATGCCTTCGCCGACCAGATCGACCAACCCACCGTGGAGCACCTGACGGCACACCGGGCGGTCGGACACGTCGTGGTGCTGCCCAGCGCCACCCTGGCCGAGATGGTCGCCGCCGAGGGTGTCCGCGTCGTGGTGGCGGCGCCGGGCGACCTGCCGGCGGTGGCCGACCTGCTCAGGGCCGCCGGCGAGGTGAATGCCGACGAAGTCCTGGTGCTGCCGGGTCACCGCAACGTGGTGCCCACGGCCCAGCAGGCTGCCAAGGTGTCCCAGGCCGAGGAAGGGCCGACCCTGCACGTGGTGCGTGCGGCCAGTTCGGTGCCGGCCGCGCTGGCGGCGCTGGCCGTGTCCGACGAGGTCGACGTCGACATCGAGTTGCTGGACGCCGCGGCCGCGGACGTGGTCGTCGGCGAGGTCGTCGAAGCGGTGCGCGGCGCCACCACCGCGGTGGGTGAGGTTGCCCAGGGCGAGTACCTGGTGATCGTGCGCGGTGACATCGTGGCGGCGTCCCACCAGATCGACGAGGTGCGGGAAACGCTGTTGGACCACCTGCTGGCCCAGGGCGCCGAACTCGTGACCCTGCTGGCCGGGGCGAGCACCACGGCTGCCGAACGAGAAGACTTCGTGGCGGCGGTCCGCGCCCGGGTTCCCGATGCCGATGTCGAACTGCTCGAAGCCGACCTGCCGACCTCACGGTGGTTGATCGGTGCCGAGGGCGTCCCGGTGCACACGTGACGGCCACTCCTCGATGAGGCTGCAGCGCGACGATCCCGTGACCGCGATCGAGGGACTGGGCGACGTCTCGGCGCGCCGGTTGGCCGAGGCGTTCGAGATCGTCACGGTCGACGACCTGGTCAGCCACTGGCCGCGACGCCACAACGACCTGGGCGAACTGATGGACCTGACCGCGGTCACGGTCGGGGAGCCCGCGACGCTGGTGGGCACCGTCACCGACTGGACCACGCGCAGCACCCAGCGCCGCGGGCGTCGTGGTCGGCTCACCATCGCCGAGGCGGTCGTGGCCACCGACGCCGGCCCGACGTTCCTGGTGACCTGGTTCAACCAGCCGTGGCGACCCAACTCGCTGCCGGTCGGGACACTCGCCGCCTTCTCGGGCAAGGTCGAGCGGTTCCGCTCCCACCTCAAGATCACCAGTCCGGAGGTCACGAACCTGGGCGCGTCGTCGATCGTGGATCCCGACGCCGCCACGGCGGCCCTGGACCACCGCACGCTGCTGCCGGTCTACCCGGCCACGGACGCCCTCCCGACATGGAAGATCGGGCAGTGGATCGAGGATGCACTCGACGACCTCGGGCCCTGGGAGGAGTGGGTGGACGAGGACACCCTCGATCGCTTCGACCTGGTCAGTCTCGACGACGCGGTGCGCTGGATCCACCTGCCGGCGGACCGAGCGAGCCTGCGCGCAGCCCACCGCCGCCTGGTGTTCGACGAACTCGCCACGCTGCAGTTGGGCCTGCAGTGGCGTCGTGCCCACCTGGCCGCACGCCTGGCCGGTGTCGACAACAGCCCTCGTCCCGACGGCCATGCAGCCGCCTTCTGGGACTCGTTGCCGTTCACACCGACGGACGCACAGTCGCGGGCGATCGCCGACATCGGTGTCGACATGGCGGGCGAGACCCCGATGCACCGGTTGCTCCAGGGCGACGTCGGGGCCGGCAAGACCCTGGTCGCCGTCCACGCCATGCTCACCGCCGTCGACAACGGTCGCCAGGCGGCGCTCATGGTGCCGACCGAGGTCCTGGCCGACCAGCACTTCCTGACCCTGCTGGACCTGCTCGAGCCACTGGGCGTCAACATGTTCGACGGGGTGCGCGTCGAGGTGCTGACGTCCTCGACGACGATCAAGGAGCGACGCCGGATCCTGTCGGGTCTGCTCACCGGCGAGGTCGACATGCTGGTCGGCACCCACGCCCTCCTCGAGGAGCGCGTGCGGTTCGCGGACCTGGGCGTGGTCGTGGTCGACGAACAGCATCGCTTCGGCACCAACCAGCGCGTGGGACTCAAGGACAAGCGTGACGTGCCCACCAGCGGCGGGCGCGCGACGATCCCCGACGTGCTGGTGATGACGGCAACCCCCATCCCTCGCTCGTTGGCGCTGACGATGTACGGCGACCTCGACGTCACCGTGCTCGACGAGTTGCCGGCCGGTCGCAAGCCGATCGTGACGCAGTACATCACGCCGGACCAGGTGGGGCGGCGGGAGAAGTTGTACGAGTTCGTGCGCGAGCAGGCCGCCACGGGCCTGCAGACCTACGTCGTGTGCCCGTTGGTCGAGGAGTCCGAGGCGCTGGACGGCGTGGCCTCGGCCGTCGCCATGCACCGCGATCTCGCGGACAGGGTCTTTCCCGACCTGGAGGTGGCGCTGGTGCACGGGCAACTGTCGTCGGCGGACAAGGACCGGGAGATGACCCGGTTCCGCGCCGGTGAGGCGTCGATCCTGGTGGCCACGACCGTGATCGAGGTCGGCGTGGACGTGCCCGCCGCCACGATCATGGTGATCGAGGACGCCGACCGCTTCGGCATCTCGCAGTTGCACCAGTTGCGTGGTCGCGTCGGTCGCGGTGCCGACCTGTCCTACTGCGTGCTGTTCGCAGATCCGGCCAACGAGGACACCCACGAGCGCCTGTTGGCCGTGGCCGCGACCACGGACGGGTTCGAACTGGCCGACGTCGACCTGCGGCAACGCGGCCAGGGCCAGCTCTTCGGCGTGCGCCAGTCAGGTCTGCCTGACCTGCGGCTGGCGCGGCTGCACCGCGACCTGGAGGTCATCGCGGCGACCCGCACCTGGGCGCAGACGGTGATCGAGCGGGATCCCGACTTCGACCGCCACCCGCGGATGCGGGCAGAGGTGTTGCGCCGCTACGAGGGTGGGCTCGAGGACTTCGCCGCGCTCGAGACCGGGTGAGTCGCTGGGCCCGGCGGCGGAGTCAGGCCGCCAGCGCCTGCTCGATCGGTGCGCGCAGATCGTTGGGGCTGGTGCGGGACCCGAACCGCTCGATCACGGTGCCGTCCCGGTCGATGAGGAACTTGGTGAAGTTCCACTTGATGCGGCTGCCCAGCAGGCCACCGGTCTCGTCGCGAAGCCATGCGAACAGCGGGTGCGCGTCGTCGCCGTTGACGTCGACCTTGGCGAACATCGGGAAGGTCACGCCGTAGTTGACCTGGCAGAACTCGGCGATGTCGTCGCCCTCGCCGGGTTCCTGGCCCCCGAACTGGTTGCAGGGAAAGCCCAGGATGACGAGGTCCTGGTCGCGGTAGTCCTCCCACAACTGCTGCAGGCCCTCGTACTGCGGGGTGAATCCGCACTTGGAGGCCGTGTTGACCACGAGCACGACCTTGCCGTCGTAGTCGGCGAGACGGGCAGGTTCGCCGCGCAGGGTGTCGGCTTCGAAGTCGTGCAACGTGGTCATGGTGGGGTCCTGTGTTGTCGGCAACTGCGATCGGGGTTCGTTCGTGGTCGAGCGTCGGATGGCCGGGGTGCTTCAATGGCCCACGGGAACGGGCTCGACCAGTCCGGTTTCGGCTGCACCAACCTCCCCGGGCTGGTGGGCATTCCCGCGGGAGGATGACATGCACACCATCGCCGACGGCGTCCACCACCTCGACATCGGTCCCAACGCCTGCCTGGTCGACGGCGACCAGGGTGTCACGCTCATCGACACCGGGTTGCCCGGTCGTGTCGACGCCATCGCGGCTGCCCTGCGCGAGATCGGGCGTTCCCTGGACGACCTCACGGCCATCCTGGTGACCCACGCGCACGTCGACCACTACGGCAGCGCCGCCGCCCTCAAGGAGGTCACCACGGCGACGCTGGCGATGTCGCCGATCGACGCGCGGGTGGCACGCGGTGACCAGGTCGAGTCCCCACCGCCGGTGGCCGGGCGGCTGGGGCCACTGGCATGGCTGTTCCGGTTCGTGCCGCGGGGTGACGACGTGGTCGTGGACCACGAGGTGTCGGCCGCCGAGCCGTCCGGCCTGCCCGATGACTTCACGGTGCTCGACACGCCCGGTCACACGCCCGGACACGTCAGCTTCCTGCTCGACCGTGGCGGTGGCGTGATGTTCGTGGGGGATGCGGCCATGGCGAATCGTCGTGGCGCCATCGTCCGCGGCATCATGAACGTCAAGGACCCCACCTTCGACGCCAGCATCGCCCACCTGGCAACCCACGACTTCACCAGTGCCGTGTTCGGCCATTCGCCCCCCTTGACCAGCGGCGCCGCCAGCGCCTTCCGTCGCTTCGCCGCGACACTGGACTGACCCCGCCCCCGTCCACCCCCACGATCCGGAAGCCCCCATGACCGCTGTTCCCGTGCCTCCCTCGGCCCCGCGTCGCGCCACCACGACCCAACGATTCGGACGCACCTTCGTCGACCACCACGCCTGGATGCAGGACCCCGACGACCCCGACACGCTGGCGTGGCTCGAGGCCAACAACGACCACACCGAGCAGGCACAGGCCCACCTCGCCGAGTTGCGCACGGCCGTCTACGACGAGATCAGGTCGCGCGTCGTCGAGACCGACACGAGCGCCGGGACCATCGAGGACGGCTGGGTGTACTACGCCCGCACGGTCGAGGGCAGCGACTACGCCATCCACTGTCGCCGCCCTGCCACCGGCGATCGCCACGCCGACGTGGCCGCGGTGGCGCCCGACACGGTGCCAGACGGCGAACAGGTCGTCCTGGACGAGAACGTGGAGGCAACGGGCCACGCCTACCTCGGCATCGGTGGGGTCGCGGTGTCACCAGATCATCGCCTGCTGGCGTGGTTGGTCGACGTGACCGGGCGGGAACTGTACGAACTTCGCATTCGCGATCTCGCCACGGGCCACGACACCGTGGTCACCGATCGGGCCACCTACGGGCTGGCCTGGGCCAACGACTCGGCGCGACTGCTGTGGCTGGAACCCGACGAGGCGCAGCGCCCGCGGCGGGTCTGGCGTCACGTCGTCGGCCAGCCCGGTGGCCCCGAGCACGACACCGTCCTGTTCGACGAGGCCGACGAGCGCTTCTGGGTGTCCATCGGTGCCCATCGCAGCGAGTCGTTCCTCGAGATCGCGGCGGGCTCGTCGACCACCTCCGAGTCGTGGCTGCTCGACGCCGACGATCCCGAGGGACTGCCGTGGTGCGTGGCACCCCGTCGCAACGGCGTCGAGTACGCGGTCGAGCACGACCGCGCCCGCAACCGCCTCCTGGTGGTGACCAACGACGACGCGCCCGACTTTCGCGTCCTGGCAGCCGCACTCGACGGCCGCACCGGCCTGGCGGCGGGGGAGTGGCACGAGGTCGTCGCCCATCGCCCCGGCGTGCGCATCGAGGACGTCGACGCCTTCGTCGGCGCCGTGTTCGTGTCGGAACGAACCCAGGCGCGAGTCCAGGTGCGCATCCTCGACCCGACTGACCCGGCCCACCCCGACCGTGACACCGGGGTCCTGGGGTGGCCCGAAGAGGTGCACACCGCGACGATCACCGGAAACCCCGTCGACGACCCCGAGTGGTACCGCTTCGCCTACACCTCGCTGGTGCAGCCCCCCAGCCTGGTCGAACTCCGCCTGGCGGGACCCGACCTGCGCCCGGCCTCCGAAGCGGATCGGGTGGTCGTGCACACCGATCCGGTTCCCGGTCACGACCCCGACCGGTACGTGTCGCGGCGTGACTGGGCCACGGCCCACGACGGCACCCGCATCCCGATCTCGATCGTGGCCCGTGCCGACCTCGGTGCCGGCCCCCATCCAGCCCTGCTCTACGGCTACGGCGCCTACGAGATCTCGTTGGACCCGGTGTTCTCGTCAGCACGCCTGAGCCTGTTGGATCGTGGGATGGTGGTGGCCTACGCCCACGTGCGGGGTGGCGGCGAGATGGGGCGGGAGTGGTACCTGGACGGCAAGTTCGCGAACAAGCCCAACTCGTTCACCGACTTCATCGCCGTCGCCGACCATCTCGTCGCCACGGGCGTGACCACCAACGACCGACTGGTCATCGAAGGTGCCTCGGCCGGCGGCCTGTTGATGGGGGCGGTGGTCAACCAACGTCCCGACCTGGCCACGGCCGTGGTCGCCGGCGTCCCGTTCGTCGACGTGCTGTCCACGATGTCGGACCCGTCGTTGCCGTTGACCGTGGGCGAGTACGAGGAATGGGGCAACCCACTCGAACAGGAGTGGTTCGACGTGATCGCCGCCTATTCGCCCTACGACAACATCACCGAGCAGGCCTATCCGGCGATGCTGGTGACGGCCGGCCTCAACGATCCGCGTGTGGGCTACTGGGAGCCGGCCAAGTGGGTCGCCCGACTGCGAACCCACACCACCTCGGATGCGCCGATCCTCCTCAAGACCGAACTGGGCGCAGGGCACGGGGGACCGTCGGGCCGCTACCGCGCCTGGGAGGAACGAGCGTTCCAACTGGCGTTCATGCTGGACCGCGTCGGCGCCGTTGCGAAGGTGGCCTGACATGCGCGTGATCGCAGGGACGGCCAAGGGCCACCAGTTGCGTGCGCCGAAGGGTCCCGACACCCGCCCGACCGGCGATCGTGTCAAGGAGGCGCTCTTCTCGTCGCTGCAACCCGACCTGCCCGGCAGTCGCGTGCTGGACCTGTTCGCCGGGTCCGGGGCACTGGGGATCGAGGCCCTGTCGCGGGGGGCTGCCGAGGCCACGTTCGTGGAGTCCGATCGCCGGGCCCGTGCCGCGATCGACGCCAACCTCACCGCCACCCACCTCGCCGATCGGGCCACGGTGTTCGGTCGTGACGTTCGGTCCACCCTGCGGGCCCTGGCCGGTCGTGGTGCCACCTTCGACCTCGTGCTGGTCGACCCGCCCTATGCGATGGCCGGCACCGAACTGGGCACGGTCCTGGACGGCATCGCCGAGGTGACCCAGGCGGGTGCCCTGGTGCGGCTGGAGCAGGCGTCGCGGCGCGCCATGTCGGTCACGCTGCCCGCCACGTTCGTGCAGACCGGCATGCGGCGCTACGGCGACACCGTCATCATCGAGGCAGTTCGCGCCCAGGACCCGGGGCTCGACCGGGACGCAGGGTCTGACCAGGACGAAGGGTCTGACCAGGATGCCTGACCAGGACGCCTGACCCACGGGCTAAGGTCGTCGGACCACCCAGCACCATGCAGCCCGCCCAGGGTTGCGACCCAAGCCAGCCCCAGCCCCAGTCAGCCAAGCCCAGCCAGGCAAGGAGTGCGCGGTGCCCGTCAAGGTCGTGGTCCCCGGGAGTTTCGATCCCATCCACAACGGACATCTCGACGTCATCGAGCGTGCCGCGTCCCGTTTCGACCACGTCACCGTGGCAGTCCTGGTCAACGAGGCCAAGCAGGGCATGTTCACGACCGATGAACGACTGGACCTGATCGGTGCCTGCACCGACCACCTCGACAACGTGGCAGTGGACTCGTTCACCGGTCTGCTGGTGGACTTCTGCCATGCCCACGACATCGGCACGATCTGCAAGGGCCTGCGGGCGGTGTCCGACTTCGAGTACGAACTGCAGATGGCACAGATGAACTCGCACATCGGTGATGTCGAGACCGTGTTCATGTCCACCAGCCCCGAATGGGTCTTCCTGTCGTCCTCGCTGGTCAAGGAAGTTGCGAAGTTGGGCGGCAGCATCGACGACACCGTCCCGGCGGTGGTCGCCCGGGCCCTGGCGGCGCGTCTGGACCGGGACTGAACACCGGGTCGAGGGCTGCACCCCTGTCCGTGCGACCCGGTTCCTCCCAGCCCTGCCGGGGGTAGCCTCGTGGCATTGCCTGCGCCACGTCCAGAGGGTTCCACATGAGTGATTCCACGTCCGACTTCGACGTCCCGGACGTCGTCGACGTGCACTCGCCACGGCGGACCGGATCGGCACCTGCGGTCGACTTCGAGGCGAAGTTGCAGCACCTGGAGGAGATGGCCCGCGACGCCAAGGTCGTCCCGCTGTCCTCCTCCATCATGCTCAACCGTGCCGAGGTCGACGGCCTGCTCCACGACATGCGGGCAGCCCTTCCCGAGGAGATGCGCCAGGCCCGGTGGGTGGTCAAGGAGCGGGAGGACGTGCTGGAGTCGGCACGCGCCGAGCACGACCGGATCCTGGAGGAGGCGCGGTCCGAGCGGGCGCGGCTGATCTCGCGGACCGAGGTGGTCGATGCCGCCAACCGCGAGTCGGAACGAATCATCGCCGACGCCGAGGAGCGGGCTCGCCAGATGCGCCTGCAGGCCGACGACTACGTCGATGGCAAGCTGGCCAACTTCGAGATCGTGCTGGGCAAGACCCTGCAGGCGGTGGAACGCGGTCGTGACAAGTTGCGTGGTCGCATGCACGGCGACGATCTGGTCGATGACCTGGCTGCCGACGACGACCTCTAGGCCGCCAACCTGGCACACGCTCCACCATCCCACCGGCCCCCTTGGTCACCGGCCCACCTGGGTCGCCGGCCCACTTGGTCGTCTCGCACCCATGCCAATGGGCGTGGATGCGACGCGAATGCGGTCGGTTCGACGCCCGGTGGCAGTTGATCGGGGGGGCGTGCTGAACAGTGGGCGTGGATGCGACGGAATGCGGTCGGTTCGACGCCCGGTGGCCCGGGGGTAGATCCGGGGGCGTGGTGGACAGTGGGCGTGGATTCGACGGAATGCGGTCGGTTCGACGCCCGGTGACAGCGAATCCGGGACGGTGGCAGTGGCGTCGCAGTCGCCTCGCTGCTTGACTGGGCGCACGAACCAAGGGGGGCGGACGTGGAATTCGCGATCGTGGCTGGCGTGGTGGTCGTCGTCGGGATCGTTGGCGTGATCGCCGTCCTCACCCTGGATGGGCGTTCCCCCAACGAGTCCGAGGCCAGCGAGTCGACGTCCTCGACCCTGGTGCCGCCGGCACCAGGAACGCCCGGGCCAAGCACGCTCGCGTCGGGCGCCAGCGATCACGACGTCGATGACCACCACATGGCCTCCCCGATGCCCACGCCGACGGCTGGCACTGTCGGCCACGATCCCGGCCACGGCCCTGCGGATGTGGCCCCACCCGGGACCTGGCCGTTTCGGGCCGACTCGACGGCTCCCCACGGGCGGCCCACCGACACGGGGAACGCGCCGCTGCCGCCCGACACCGAGCGTGGGCTGCCCCCACCGCCGCCACCGTTGTGACGCCGCGCCAGTAGACGGTCAGTGGTGCTGTGGTCGGGCCGTCCATGGCCGAAATGACCAGCCGCGGATGGGCGACGCCCTCGGATCAGTGATGCGCTGAGGTGGGATCGGCGGCCGGACGACGACCGTCAGGCGCCGAGCGCGTGCGTCAGCGCCAGCGAATCTTGCCGTCGGCCTGCGGGCGCTCGCCACGCAACTGCACCAGCACGTTGATGCCCACCGCCAGGGCAGCCAGGCCCATCAACCCGAACAGGATCAACCCGAACTGGTCATGGGGGTTGGACGGGAAGGTGATCTTGCCACCCTCCTCGGCTGCACCGTCCTCTGCAGAGGACTCTGTGGCCAGGCCCGGCGTCGCCAACAGCAGCGCCAGGACGGTTGCCAGGGCCAGGGCCCACGCAGTGACGCGGGTTGCCGACCGGCGGAACGGGGCGGAGGAAGTGGTCATCATGGCGGGGGATGCTAGCGGCTCGCGCCCCGCGCTGTCCCGCGCGTCGGACCCGTCGGGGCCGCACCGACGCACCGAGTGCCCGAGTTGCGACGGACCGGGTGCCCCGGTTCGCCGGAAGACGCCGCCGCAGGAGTGTCGGTGGGGCACCACGGTGGGTGCCGGACAGTAGTCTGTACCCGGATCCTGCAGGCACCTCGACGCTGACGTGTTCGCCGGACCGACAACCGCGCGCACGAGGTGCCCGCGATCATCTCCCACCCGCAGTGGGACCCGGACAGGCAAGGTCGACCAGACGTGAGTGACGGCATCGGGACCAGGTTGCGGGACGCGCGGGTGGCGCGTGGCCTCGAGCTTGGCGATGTCGCGGACTCCCTCAAGATCCGCAGGTCGCACGTCGCGGCGATGGAGGCCGAGAACTATGCCGCGCTGGGGGCAGCGCCCTATGTCCGCGGCCACCTGCGCAACTACGCCAAGCTGGTCGGACTCGATCCCGACCGCATCGTGGCGGCGTGGGATCGCGAGCATGGTGGCCTGGCGATCGGGGCCCAGGACATCGCCACGACGACCACGGTCAGCACGAACGCGCCGCGCGAGCCGCTCCCACGGTGGATCGTCGTGACCGGCCTGGTCGTGGTGCTGCTGATCGCGTTGGCCCTGATCGGCCAGTTCGGCAACCGCACCCCCCAGACCGCGCCCGTGGCCACGCAGTCCCCGACACCCACGGCGACCGAACAGGCGACCCCCTCGACGGCCTCGACCGCCCCGACGTCGTCGGCCACCCCCACGCCCACGCCGACCCCGACTCCGACGCCCACGCCGACCCCGACGCCTGACGGCGTGGAGTTGCTGCTGGCATTCGAACAGGACGTGTGGCTGGCGATCGACGTGGACGGTGCGCCCGCACCCCCAGAGCCAAACGGTGCTGCGGGCCGGCGAGGTGCTGACCATCGCGGGCGAGGACGAGGTCAGGATTCGCTACGGCAATGCCGGCGGCGTGGAGGTCGAACTCAACGGGGAGCGTCTGGGCACGCCCGGGGCGCCCGGCGAGGTCGTCGAGGTCACCTACACGGTCGACGGCGCCTCGGTGGTGGCATGACCACGCAGGCCACGGCCACATCGGTGACACCCGCCACCGCCCCGGCACCCGATCCGGGTGACGGGCATGACGACGCCACCCGCGGCGACACGCCCCGCGTGGCCATCGTCACGCTGGGCTGTGGACGCAACGAGGTCGACAGTGACCAGTTGGCCGGGCTGCTCGGATCACGCTTCGAGGTGTGCGCCGACGCCACGACGGCCGACGTCGTGCTGGTCAACACCTGCACCTTCATCGAGCCTGCCAAGCAGGAGTCGATCGACACGATCCTGGCGGCCGCCGACCTCAAGCACGACGGCGAGGAGCGACCGGCCAGCGCGACCGGCGTCGTCGTCATCGGCTGCATGGCGCAGCGCTACCCCAACGAACTTTCCGAGTCGCTGCCCGAGGCCGACGCCATCGTCGGCTTCGCCGGCTACCCGGCGCTGCCGGGACTGATCGACGACATCCTGGGCGGTCGCGACCATGACCGCATCGTGGGTGTCGACACCCTGGCCGCGCCCTCGGTGCTGCCGGGGCGGTCCCTGCCCGTGTTCGGGGCGCCGGCGGCAGACCTGCCGGCCACGACCGCCACCGACGCCACCGACCCAGCGGCCACGCCCGACTCGCAGTCCGACGGCTCCATGCCTGCGTCCGGGGCCACAGGTGGGGCGCACCACCTCGATGCCCCGGGTGGCGCCATGGCCGACGGTTCCGACCCCGCGCTCGGTGGCCGCGCGACCTGGATGGCACCGGTGCCCGAACTGCCGGGTGCGGCCCCCGACGACACCGTCATCGACCCGTTGGCGCCGGTCACCGCGGCCGAATCGCCCGCGACCGGCCCGGTCTTTCCACCGCGCCGCGCCGCCGACGGCACCTGGGCCTACCTCAAGATCGCGTCCGGCTGTGACCGGCTGTGCACGTTCTGCGCCATCCCGTCGTTCCGAGGTCGTTTCCGGTCGCGACCGATCGACGAACTGGTCGCCGAGGCCACGTGGCTGGCCGACCAGGGCGTGCGGGAACTGGTGCTGGTGAGCGAGAACACGACCTCGTGGGGCAAGGACCTGGGGGCATGGGAGGGTCATCCGGGCGGGCGCTCGTTGGCCCCGTACCTGCTGCAGGCCCTGGCCGACGTCGCCGGCATCGAGCGCATCCGCCTGATGTACCTGCAGCCCGCCGAACTGCGCGAGGACCTGCTGGAGGCCATCACCTCCATCGACGAGGTCGCCAACTACTTCGACCTGTCGCTGCAGCACGTCTCGGCCGACGTCCTGCGGCGCATGGCGCGATCTGGGTCGCCCGAACGCTTCGGTGCGCTGGTCGAGCGCATCCGCGAGTTGGCTCCCGACGCCGCCATCCGCTCCAACTTCATCGTGGGCTTCCCGGGCGAGACCGACGACGACGTCGCCGCGCTCGCGACCTTCCTGGACGACCACGAACTCGACTTCGTCGGGCTGTTCACCTACTCCGACGAGGACGGCACGCCGGCCGTCGACATGGCTGACCACGTCGCCGTCGAGGTCGCCAACGAGCGACTCGAGGACATGGCCGACGTCGTCAACCGAGCAAGTGACCGCCGTGCCTCCGCGCGCGTGGGTGACGAGTTGGTGATCATCGTCGAGGACGTCGACGCCGACGAGGCCTGGGGCCGCAGCCACCGCGAGGCACCCGAGTCCGACGGTGAGGTGCGCCTGGTCGATGCCGACGGCGCGCCGGCAGACGTGGTCGTGGGCCAGATCGTGCAGGCCGTCGTCGTGGCCAGCGACGGTGTCGACCTGGTGGCCGTGGCATGACCGCGCGGGACTCCGGCCCCGCACCTGGTTCCGGCCCCGACGTGCCCGACGGTCCTGACGGGGCTGGCGGTCGTGACGGGGCTGGCGGTCGTGACGGGGCTGACGGTCGCCCCGACGATGCCGGTCGTCAGGGCGATGCCGGTCGTGATGGCGATGCCGGTCATGAGGATGTCGGGCGACCCCGAGGCGCTGGCGGTCGTGGCCGCACCGCCAGGCCGGATGGCGCCACGCCGTCCAGGGGCCGCGACCGTGCCGCCCGCATCGAGGAGTCCGCGCAGTTGCTCGACCGTGGGCTGGGGCAACCAGAGGTCATCGACGCGGCCGAACTGCGCGACGACGAACCGCACTGGTTCAACGTGCCCAACGCGGTCACGTTCCTGCGCGCGCTGCTGGTCCCGGTCATCCTGTGGCTGCTCACGCTGGACAGCGAGGAGTCGCAGTGGTGGGCCTTCGGGATCTTCGTGTTCGCCGCGCTGACGGACTCGATCGACGGCTGGGTGGCACGCAGGTGGCACGGGGTGACCCGCTGGGGCCAGTTGGCCGACCCGATCGCGGACAAGTTGTTGATCGTCGGGTCGCTGGCGTCGCTGGCCGCGGTCGGTGAACTGCCGTGGTGGGCGGTGATCGTGATCGTCCTGCGTGAGGTCGCCGTCACCGTGATGCGCGTGAGCCTGGTGTCGCGGCACAACCTGGTCCTGCCAGCCTCGAAGTGGGGCAAGGCCAAGACGGTGTCCCAGGTGATCGCGGTGTCGCTGTACCTGTATCCGGGTGTTGCGGCGGGCCTGCGCACCGCCAGCCTGTGGATCGCGGTGATCCTGACCGTGGTGTCGGGCCTGACCTATGCGCTGCACGTGTTCCGGCTGTTGCACAGCGACGCCGACCAGTCGTGAGCGAGGCCCAGCGCCCTGCCGCGGTGGGCGAGTCCAACGCACAGGACGGCCTGGGCGAGGGCGAGGATGCCGGCCACGGCGACGGGTTCGGCCACGATGGTCTCGGTCCTGACGGTCTCGGTCCACGACGGTCTCGGCCCCGACGGTCTCGGACCCGGCGGTCGTGCCCACGATTCCGGTCACGGTGACGGGTGCGACGACCTGCGTGCCGCGATCGTGTCGGTGGGGACCGAAGTCGTTGCCGGTGACCAGGTCGACACCAATGCACCGTGGCTGGCCGCTCGGCTCCGCACGCTTGGGGCCCGGCCCGTGCTGGTGGTCGCAGTCGGCGACGACATGGAGGAACTGGTCGACGCGTTGGCGATCGCTGCCGCTCGTGCCGACGTGGTCGTGGTCGGCGGCGGGTTGGGGCCAACCCCCGATGACCGCACCCGCGATGCCGTGGCCCGTTTCGCCGAGGTCGACGCTGGCGCGACGTCCCGACGTGCTGGCCATGATCGAGGCTCGCTTCGAAGGGTTCGGTCGCACGATGCCGGTCGTCAACGCCCGCCAGGCCGACATCCCCGAAGGCGGTGTGGTGATGCCACCGGTCGGGACCGCGGCCGGGTTCTCGTTGGAGGTGGGCGCGACCACGCTCCACGTGTTGCCCGGCGTGCCGTGGGAACTGCGACGCATGTTCGACGAGCACGTCGCCCCGGCGGTGTTGGCACGCAGTGGTGGTCGCGTGCTGGTGACACGGGTCGTCCACCTCGCCGGCATGGGCGAATCCGACGTCGCCACCGCGCTGGCCGACGTGGAGGATGCGGCCGAGCGACGGCGGCGTGGACGTCGCCTACCTCGCCACGGGTCGGGGCATCCAGGTCAAGCTGTCGGGCTCGGGCACGGACGAGGACGGCGCTGGCGGCAACCCTTGCCGAGCCATGTCGATCGGGTCGTGGCCGAACTGGGAGCGGCCGTGGTCGGCATCGACGGCGACGGCCTGGAGGTGGGCGTGGTCAGCGCCCTGCGTTCGGCCGGCCTGACCATCGCGACGGCCGAGTCGGCCACGGGCGGCCAGGTCGCGGCCCGGTTGACGCAGGTCCCGGGCGCCTCGCAGGTCGTGCGCGGTGGGGTGGTCGTCTACGCCACCGACACCAAGGTCTCGCTGGCCGGCATCGACCAGGCCCTGCTCGCGGCACACCCGCCGGTGTCCGAGGAAGTCACACGGGCGCTGGCGGTCGCCGTCCGGACACGCCTGGGCGCCGACATCGGGGTCGCCACGACTGCCTCGGCCGGACCGACGGCACAGGACGGGGTCCCGGTCGGCACGGCCGTCTGGGCGGTTGCCGACGCCTCGGGAGCCCGGGCCTGGTCGCGGCGCCTGCCGGGGGACCGTGACGACGTCCGCGACCGCCTGTCCACCGCGGCCATCGACGCCGTCCGACGCCACCTGCTCACGCGGTCCGACACGTCGCCGGACTGATCAGTCGCCCACGGCTTCGGGTGCGGGGCGGATCCAGACCCGTTCCTCGCCGTCCATCTCGGTGCCCGGTTCGAACCCGCACGACCGCCACAGTCGCTCGGCCGGCAGGTTGTCGGGGTGCACCGTGCAGCCGCACCTCCACCGTCACCCAGTTGGTCCAGCAGCGACACTGCGCCGGCACGCCCGAGGCCCCGGCCCTGGTGGGCGGCGTCGATCACGAATCCGCCGATCCAGGCGACGTCGTCCTCCATGCCGTGCATCGCGTGGCCGACCACCGTGCCCTCGTTGACCAGTGCCACCGACGTCCACACACTGTGCTGTGCCAGCACCATGTAGCGGGCTGCCAGGGGGTACACGAAGGCCTCCTGGTCGCCTCGTGGCGCGATGTCGGCCACGGCCCGCCAGTTCTGCTCGGTCACGGGCATGGATCTGGACGATCGGTGCATGGCGGTCGTTGTGCCCGCGCGGGACCGGCGGCGGCAGGGGCGAGCCGTCGGCGCGCAGTTGGCCGAGCTTGTCCCACACGGCGTCGAACACCGCCATGGCCTGCTGGGCGTCGTAGAGCGCGCCGTGTGCCTGACCATCGTCATGGGGCACGACCCAGTGCCCGGGCGGTGCGGGCGAGCGAGCGGGGCCCTTCGGGTGATGCCGCGATCAGTGGCAGGGCGAGGGTCTCGACGTCGATGAGGTGGTGGTCCCAGGTCGGCGACCAGCCGAGCTTGCGACACATGCGGGCGAGGTGGGTGGCGTCGAAGTCGGGGACCGCGCCGACCAGGTAGGCGCCACTGGCGTCCTCGAGGAACCGACGCAGCCACACCGTGGCCGGCGTGCGTTGCTGGGGGCCGATCGCCGTGGTGTAGTTGGTGAGTTCCAGCGCGGCCGGCTCGGCCCCGTCGAGGGTGTGCTCGGGGAAGTACTGCCGCGTGATCTCGGTGCCGTCCTCGCAGCGGAGGATCCAGGCGACCTCGGTCAACTCGTGGCGGGAGTGGTCGAGACCGGTGGCCTCGGTGTCGATGAAGACGAATTTGGGCACGTGCAACTCCTGCGTTGCATCGCAGGCTATCCCGACCGTGTGACGCGTCCCCGTGCCCTCGGCGAGCAATTGTCGGCGACCGCGGTGGTGGCGGTCGAACGCTCGTTCGACTATGCTTCGTCTCGAACAGGTGTTCGCGCGGGCGACTCCGGTCGCCCGCTGCCCTCGCCGCCCCAACCTCGTCCGCCCCGTCGCCGCACCAGAACCTGGCCGGCCCAGCCCGCGCCCTTGTCCACAGGACCTCGACGCCTCCACCGGCATGTCGCACCCAGCCCATACGGTGCCGCACACGACGTCAGACCCTCCGCTCGCCCCCTCAGTTTGCCCCACCCGATCGACTCGGGACCACCACCAAGAAGGACACATCATGAGTCGCGACAAGTCGCTCGAGGCCGCACTTGCCTCCATCGAGAAGCAGTTCGGCAAGGGGTCGGTGATGAAGATGGGTGATGGCGTGGTCGCCCCGGTCGCCGCGATCCCGACGGGAGCGTTGTCACTCGACCTCGCGCTGGGCATCGGCGGGCTGCCACGAGGTCGCGTCGTCGAGATCTTCGGTCCGGAGTCGTCGGGCAAGACGACGGTGGCCCTGCACGCCATCGCCGAAGCCCAGAAGTTGGGTGGCATCGCGGCCTTCATCGACGCCGAGCACGCGCTCGACCCGACCTACGCCCGGGCGCTGGGTGTGGACATCAACGAGATGTTGGTGTCCCAGCCCGACAACGGCGAGCAGGCCCTGGAGATCGCCGACATGCTGATCCGCTCGGCGGCGGTGGACATCGTGGTCATCGACTCGGTGGCGGCATTGACGCCACGTGCCGAGATCGAGGGCGAGATGGGTGCCACCCACGTCGGGCTGCAGGCGCGCCTGATGTCCCAGGCGTTGCGCAAGCTCGCAGGTTCACTCAACCGCTCCAAGACCTGTGCCGTGTTCATCAACCAGTTGCGTGAGAAGATCGGGGTGATGTTCGGCTCGCCCGAGACGACCCCGGGTGGGCGCGCCCTCAAGTTCTACTCGTCCGTGCGCCTGGACGTGCGTCGCATCGAGTCGCTCAAGGACGGCACCGACATCGTGGGCAACAAGGTCCGCGTCAAGGTGGTCAAGAACAAGGTCGCACCACCGTTCAAGAAGGCGGAGTTCGACATCATGTACGGCGAGGGCATCTCCAAGGAGGGCTCGCTGCATCGACATCGGCGTCGACGAGGGAATCATCCGCAAGGCAGGTGCCTGGTACACCTACGACGGCGAGCAGTTGGGGCAGGGTCGCGAGAACGCGCGCAACTACCTCAAGGAACACGTCGACATGGCGCTCGAGATCGAGAAGAAGGTCAAGGAGAAGCTGGGCGTGTCGCCGCTCGCCGGTGGCACCGCCGAAGAGGAAGCCGACGCGTCGGCTGATGACGAGTGAGTCACCCGGACGTGCAACCGGACGCGGCCGACACCGGTGCGCCGGGCGACGACGGACCGGTGACCTTTCGCTCGGCCGAGGAATGGTTGGCCGAACGCGGCATCGAGCGTGAACGCATCAAGGTGACCGTGCCGGCAGATGCCGAGCTGGATGCCGACGCAGGTGGTCCCGGGGTGGCCGACGCGGCCGCGGCAACGCCCTCATCGACCGAGCCGGTCCCGGCTGCCGGCGCCATGCCCGCACCAGGTGCGCGGGAAGTCCATCAGTTGGCGACCGAGCCCCCACCGGCCATCCCGGGGGAGGGCCATGACGCCCCGATCGGATCGGGACGCGACCATCCCGACCTGTCCGACGAGGTGACGCGTGCCGTCACGTTCATCCAGCGCTCGACCGCCTCGGGGCCGGCCTCGACCGGTCGCCTGCAGCGCAAGCTCGCGGCGCGCGACGTCCCGGCGCCGGCGATTCGCCTGGCATTGGACCAGGCCCGCGACCAGGGGCTCGTGGACGACGCGGCGTTCGCCGCTGCCCTGTCTGACGAGGGACGTGCCAAGGGGCACGCCGAGAAGCGCATCCGCAAGGACCTGCGCACGCGCGAGTTCGACGACGACGTGATTGCCGCCACCATGGCTCGCCACAACGATCGCGACCCCGAGGCAGTTGCCTTCGAGGTCGCACGGACCAAGGCCTCGTCGTTGCGTGGCGTGGACAGCGAGACCGCATTCCGGCGGCTGGTGGGACACCTGTCGCGGCGTGGCCACAACGAATGGGTGGCACGCAAGGTCGCCCGCGAGGTCGTGTTCAACGAACTCGAGGACGACGTCATCACCGGTCACTGAGCGTTGCGGCAGTGCCGTCACGTGACGTGGTCGCCTAGGCTCGAGCCATCACGCCAGTCACCGTCATGCACCGGAGGTCGCAGTGGACGTCACCCAGACATGGTTGCTCGTGGGCGTTCCGGGCCTCATCATCACGGCCGCGCTGTTCGCCGGTCGTGATCGACTCCGGGCCCTGGTGGGCTATGCCGTGCTGGCCCTGCTGATGGCCGCCTTCATGACCGTGGACGGTGGCGCGGTGTGGGGCGGGTTGATCGGGTTGATCGCCGTGGGCCTGGTTGCAACCGGTCGGGGCAGCGTCGAGGTCGACGAACGCCCCGAGGAGCAGGACACCCGCGATCGATGGACCCACGCCGCCTGACGATCCCGAGGCCGGTTTCGACTGCGCATCCGGATCGAGGGCGTCCACGCGAGCAGGGATACCCTCGCCGGCGTCGTCCAGCCACCGGGTCATGCATGCGCACCTACGCGATTCGCACCTTCGGGTGCCAGATGAACGTGCACGATTCCGAACGTGCCGCCGGCATCCTCGAAACCATGGGGTTCCGTCGGACCGAGGACGTGCGCGACGCCAGCCTGGTGCTGCTCAACACGTGTGCGGTGCGCGAGAACGCCGACAACAAGTTGTACGGGACCCTCGGCCACCTCAAGCCGCTCAAGGACGAGCAGGGCACCACCATCGTCGTCGGTGGCTGCCTGGCACAGAAGGACGGTGCCACCATCACCGACCGCGCACCGTGGGTCGACGTGGTCTACGGCACCCACAACCTCGCCAGCCTGCCGAAGTTGCTGGAACAGGCCGACTCGGCCGCCCTGCCGGTGCTCGAGATCGTCGAGCAACTCGAGTCCTTCCCGTCGGCCCTGCCCGCCAAGCGGGACGTGCGCCACCATGCGTGGGTCTCCATCTCGGTGGGCTGCAACAACTCGTGCACCTTCTGCATCGTGCCGTCGCTGCGTGGGCCCGAGAACTCCCGCCGGCTCGGCGACATCGTGGCCGAGGTGCAGTCGCTGGTGGCCGACGGCGTGGTCGAGGTCACCCTGCTGGGCCAGAACGTCAACAGCTACGGCCGCGACCTCGACAAGCGCCCCATGTTCGCCGAACTGCTCCACGCCATGGGTGACGTGGACGGACTCGAACGGGTTCGCTTCACCTCGCCGCACCCCCACGACTTCACCGAGGACGTGCTGGTGGCGATGGCGGAGGTCGACAACGTCTGCGAGCACCTCCACCTGCCGCTGCAGTCCGGCTCCGACCGGGTCCTCAAGGCGATGCGGCGCTCCTATCGGTCGCGGCGCTTCCTGGACCTGGTGGAACGCACCCGCGAACTGCTGCCGACGGCGTCGCTGACCACGGACCTGATCGTGGGCTTCCCGGGCGAGACCGACCAGGACTTCGAGGACACCCTGACCGTCGTGGAGGCAGCACGCTTCGACCAGTCGTTCACCTTCCAGTACTCGCCACGTCCGGGCACGCCCGCCGCGGAGATGGTCGACCAGTTCATCGCGCCCGAGGTCGTCGCCGAACGGTACGGACGGCTGGAAGCCCTGACCCGGCAGTTGTCCCACGATGCCCACGTCGCCCTGGTCGGCACGACGCAGCAGTTGCTGCTGGAGTCACCGTCCAAGACCGACCCGACCCGCCTGTCGGGTCGCACGCGCGGCAACCACCTGGTGCACCTGCCGGTGCCGACCAGTTCTCCGCAGGCTGGCGGCGGCGCGAGCGACCACTGGGCGCCCGGGGACCTGGTGGAGGTCACCATCACCGAGGCCGCGACCAACTACTGCATCGCCGGCATCCCCCACGCGGTGGTCCGAACTGCAGCGGGTCGTGCCACCGAGTCGGCCATGGCATCCGGGGACGGCTGGTCGCTGGGTCCCGATGCCGTGTTGACCCCGCCGGTCGGCCACGCCCTGCCGGCCGGTCGCCAGCCGCTGCCCGTGGTCAGCGCCTGAGATCGTGCCACCACCCGCGCGCACCCCGTCGCCTGGTCGCACATTGCCCGGCACCGAGGCGCGCAGCGACCTGCCCGTGTGGGCGATCGTCGGTCCGACCGCGTCGGGCAAGTCGGCCGCGGCACTGACGCTGGCACCCGACGCCGACCGCCTGGCAGTCACCGGCGGCCGAGACGTCGAGATCGTGGCCGTCGATGCCTTCACGATCTACCGCGGCCTCGATGTCGCCACCGCCACCCCGTCCGCCGGCGACCTGGCGGCAGTTCCACACCACCTGATCGATGTGCTCGACCCGTCCGAGTCGGTGTCGGTGGCGCAGTTCCAGACCTGGGCTCGCGACGCCATCGCCGACATCCATGCTCGCGGTCGCGTGCCGCTGCTGGTCGGCGGATCCGGTCTGTACTTCCGCGCCGTCGTGGATCCACTGGACTTTCCGCCGACCGATGCTGCCGTGCGAGCGTCCCTCGAGACGCGCTGGCAGGACGACCCCGGTGGCGCCCATGCCCACTTGGCGCGTCTCGACCCGCAGGCGGCGGAACTGATCGAACCCGACAACCTCCGTCGAACCGTCCGGGCACTGGAGGTCCTCGAACTCACCGGGCGGGAGTTCTCGACGTATCGCACGGCGTGGGACGACCACGAGTCCGTGTACGACCTGGTCGTGGACTACCTGGAGCCGTCGACGGAGGTGCTGCGCCAGCGGATCGACAGGCGCACCACGAAGATGATCGACGGGGGCCTGCTCGACGAGGTGGCGGCACTGGACCGCGACACCTTGTCGAAGACCGCCAGGCAGGGGATCGGGGTCGCCGAGGCGCTTGCCGTCCTGGACGGCACTGCTCCGATGGACGGGCTGGCTGCGGCCATCTCGACCAGGACGTGGCACTATGCGCGTCGACAGCGGTCGTGGTTCCGACGCGACCCCCGTTGCATGGCACGCACGCACGACGACGTCGCCGACCTGGTGGCCAGCCACGAGGCCCACTGAGCCACCACCGACACGACGAAGCCAGGTCGCCCACCGGACCCACGCCACCCACCGAAGACCGACCACCCACCGAAGCCGGACCACGCGCCGAAGCCGGACCACTCGCCGAAGCCGGACCACTCGCCGAAGCCGGACCACTCACCGAACCCGCACGCCCCGACCGAAGGATCCCGCATGACTGGACTGCGCCACACCTTGGCCGCGGCGAGCATCGACGGGCGCATCCTCAAGGCGCACGGCACCGGCAACGACTTCGTGATCCTGATCGACATGGATGACGAGGTCGAACTGTCCGCGGACATCGTGGCGGCGTTGTGTGATCGCCACCGGGGCGTGGGTGCCGACGGGGTCATCCGCATCACGGCCGCTGTTCCCGATGACGTGTCGGCCGCCATCGCGGAAGGCGTGGCCGACGCACCCGTGTTCATGGACTACCGCAACGCCGACGGGACCATCGTCGAGATGTGTGGCAACGGGGTCCGCGTGGTGGCCAAGGTGGTCCACGACCACGGCCTGGTCCCGGTCGCTGTCAACGCGCGACTGCCGATCGGCACCCGGGCAGGGCTGCGACCGGTCAGGGTGATGGGCGATGCCGGGTCCGACGGGTCGATGGTCGTGACCCACGTGGTGGTCGACATGGGACCAGCGCTGCAGGATGCCGACGCCGTCGGACTGGTCGACGGCGCCTACGACGGTGACGTGGCCGAGTTCCGGTTGGCCGACGCACGGGCACGCATCGAGGCCCCTGACGACCTGATGGGAGCGGCGTTTGCCGGCGTGTCCATGGGCAACCCGCACGCCGTGACGATCGTGGACGACGTCGACACGGTCGCCCTTGCGCGCTTCGGACCGGTGATCGAGTGCCACGAGGCCTTCGCCGACGGTGTCAACGTCAACGTGGTCCAGGTGGTCGACGACGTCACGCTGCGCCTGCGAGTGTGGGAACGCGGGGTTGGCGAGACCCAGGCCTGCGGCACCGGCGCGTGCGCGAGCGTGGCAGCGATGACCGTTGCCGGGCTGGTGGACGGCGACCACCCCGTGGACGTCGTCGTGGCCGGTGGCACGTTGCGCATCGAGCGCGACGACCGCGGCCACATGCTGATGACCGGGCCGGCCGAGATCGTCGGCACGGTCACCCTCGATGACGGCTGGCTCGCTGCCCGCCTCGATTCCGTGACCGACTGACGCCCCTGCGCAGGAGCCGAAGTCTTGCAGTGGGTGGTGAGCTGGTCATGTCTGACGTGTTGGCCACCCACGCAGGGTGAAGCGGGCGGGGGCGTGCTGGTGGGTGGTGAGGTGGTCGTGTTTGACGTGCTGGCTACCCGCGGAGGGGAGAGGTGCCCGACTTGGCCGCGACCGGCGCTCGCGCGAGTCAGGTGATGATGCCGCGGGCGCGCAGGTCGGCGATCGCTGCGGCGTCCAGGCCGGCGCCTGCCAACGCCCCGTCGACCGCGCCGGGGTCGTCGGCTGCACGGGGCAGATCGGCGGGCGTGGCGCTGAAGCGTGGGGCAGGTGCAGGTTGGGGCTGACCGTCCACCTCCACGAACGTGCCGCGAGCCACCAGGTGCGGGTGGTCGGGGGCCTCGTCGAGCCCGAGCACTGGCGCGTAGCAGGCATCGGTGCCGGCCAGCAGGTCGTCCCAGTGCGAGCGGGGTCGTGTCCGGAACACGGCAGCCAACTCGGTCGACAACCGCTGCCATGTCGCGGGGTCGTCGCCGGACAGGAACGACTCGTCGAGGTCGAGCGCGCGGATCAATTCGGCACGGAACTGTGGCTCGATCGGCCCGATCGCGACCCAGTCGCCATCTTCACACTCGTAGACGTCGTAGAACCACGCCCCTGAATCGAGCAGGTTGACCCCTCGCTGTGGCTGGTGCAGCCCGCTGCGAGCCATGTCGTGGAACATCGCCATCAGGGCACTCGCGCCATCGACCATCGCGGCGTCAACCACCTGGCCTTCCCCCGTGGCTCGGGCATGCAGCACCCCCGCCAGCATCCCCACCACCAGGAACATCGCACCGCCCCCGAAGTCGCCGACCAGGTTCAGCGGGACCGTGGGCGGAGACTCGCGACGCCCGATTGCATCCAGCGCCCCGGTCACCGCGATGTAGTTGATGTCGTGACCGGCGGCCTGCGCCCACGGGCCATCCTGGCCCCAGCCCGTCATCCGCCCGATGACCAGCGCCGGGTTGTCCGCCAGCAGGTCGTCGGGTCCAAGCCCCAGTCGTTCCAACACCCCTGGTCGGAAGCCCTCGATCAGTCCGTCGGCCGAAGCCGCAAGTCGACGCACCACCTCCACGCCGTCCGGGTCCTTCAGGTCCACCTCGATGCGTGTGCGACTGCGGTTGAGGATCCCGTGGCCGACCTGGTCGCCGTCACCGGGTTTCGCGACGCGGATGACCTGGGCACCCAGGTCAGCCAGCATCATGCCGGCGAACGGGGTGGGTCCGATGCCGGCGAGCTCGACGATCGTCACCCCGGCCAGCGGTCCTGGCATGTTCGGTCCCGTCCGTTCGAAGCCTGGCGCGCACAGGTCGGCGCACAGGTGGCAGGATGCCACGCACCCTGCGTGCGCGTGCTGTGCGGGGACGTGCAATGGTCACGTCCGCTCGCCGTCGCGCAGGATCCAGGTGCTGGCCAGCGGCCGTTCGTGTCCACGTCGCGTTGGCACCACAGCGGCCCGGCGAAGGTCATCGACAGCCCGCACGACCCTGCGCGGTCGCACCGCCCCGGCTGACCGGCAACATGGGCGCGCTCGAAGCGGGCACACTGCACGCACGTGAACCTGCAGCCCGATCCGTGACACTCCGCACGCCAGCCGTCATGCTCGGCATGCGACAAGGACCTTGGTGACATGAAGCGAATTGCACTGCTGACCAGTGGGGGCGACGCCCCCGGCATGAACGCTGCCATCCGAGGGGTGGTGCGCTCCGCCGACTCCCGAGGCATCGAGGTACTGGGGGTCAAGGACGGCTATCGCGGGCTGCACCGGGGCTGGTTCGAGAAGATGACCCCGCGCGAGGTGTCGGGCATCCTGCACCTGGGCGGCACGATCCTGGGCACCGCCCGTTCCGGCACGTTCCGTACCCCGGAGGGTCGCCAGGACGCCGTGCGCCACATGGACGAACACAGGATCGAGGGCCTGATCGTCATCGGTGGCGATGGCTCCTTCCGGGGCGCCGACCTGCTCGCCCAGGAAGGCGACGTGGCCGTGGTCGGGGTGCCCGGGACGATCGACAACGACCTGGCCGGCACGGACTTCACGATCGGGTTCGACACCGCCGTCAACACGGCCGTCGAGGCCATCGACCGCATCCGTGACACGGCCTCCAGCCACCAGCGGCTCTTCTTCATCGAGGTGATGGGTCGCAATGCCGGCTGGATCGCGTTGTATGCCGGCCTGGCGGGAGGCGCCACCGCCGCCATCGTCCCCGAGGGCGAGCGTGACATCGAGGCCCTGCACGACCGCGTGCGCTCCTCGTTCGAGATGGGCAAGCGCTTCTGCCTGGTCGTGGTGGCCGAGGGCAACGGCGGTGCCCGCGCCATCGCCACCCAGGTCTTTCCCGACGAGGGCGACGTCGACCTCGACCACCGGGTCACCTCGCTCGGGCACATGCAGCGCGGCGGGTCACCCACCATGCGCGACCGCGTCCTGGGCGCCCGCCTGGGTGACGGGGCCGTCGACGCCCTGATGCAGGGACAGAACCGGATCATGGTCGGCGAGCAACGCCTGGAGTTGACCCAGCTCCCGCTGCAACGCACGTGGACGGCCGACTCGTCGGTGCCCGACCACCTGCTGGGCCTGCTGGACCGTCTCGCGCGGTAGCCGCTGCGGTCCGCACCGCAGAGCTGCCGGCGAACAGAACTTCCTGCGAGGATGTGGATTTCGAGGGATACGCTGGCAGGTCTCGCACCTCATGACCATCCCCGTGTCCACGGAGCCCCTTTGACCACCGCGCACGACCACGACCTCGACGACCGCACCACCGACGCCCGCCCGACCGACGATCGCGACGTCGAGACCGATGTGGCCGACGCGACCGAGGTGGCTGCCCACGGCGGGGACCTGCAGGACCATGACGACCCCGGCGCTCGCAGCGCGTCGAACGGGCATGGCGACGACCTCGGGCGAGCCGCCCTGCGCCGGCGCGACCGCGACGTCATCGAGGACGGCGCCCCCCGCGAGGGCGTCGACATCATCCGTCCGGTCGAACGCGCCATCATCGTCGGCCTGCAACTGCCCGACGTGAGCGACTCCGACATGGATGCCGCGCTGGACGAACTCGAGGCGCTGCTGGACACCGCCGGTGCCGAGGTCGTCGAACGCGTGGTGCAGAAGCGCGACACGCCCGAGGCTGCCACCTTCATCGGCTCGGGCAAGGCCAGCGAACTGCGTGACCTCGCCAAGGTGCTGGACGCCGACGCCGTCGTGTTCGACGACGAGCTCGCGCCGGCCCAGCAGCGCAACCTGGAGGAGCGCATCGGCCAGAAGGTGCTTGATCGCACGATCGTCATCCTCGACATCTTCGCCCAGCACGCCACCTCGCGCGAGGGCAAGGCCCAGGTCGAGATGGCCCAGTTGACCTACATGCTCCCGCGGCCTGCGTGGGTGGGGTGACGCACTGTCACGCCAGGCCGGTGGTCGTGTCGCAGGTGGCGGCGGCATCGGAGGCCGTGGCCCCGGTGAAACCCAGTTGGAGGTCGACCGTCGACGGATCAACCGGCGCATCACGAAGTTGCGACGCGACCTCAAGGACTTCGACCGCATCCGTCGCACCAAGTCCAAGGACCGTGACAACCGCCAGGTCCGCACGGCCGCGCTGGTCGGCTACACCAACGCCGGCAAGTCGTCGTTGCTCAACGCGGTGACCGGCAGTTCGGTGCTGGTCCGCGACCAGTTGTTCGCCACGCTAGATCCGACCGTGCGCCAATTGGCGTTGCCGGATGGCCGCGACGTGGTCGTCACCGACACGGTCGGGTTCGTCCGCAAGTTGCCGCACGGGCTGATCGAGGCGTTCACGTCGACGCTCGAGGAATCCGTCGATGCCGACCTGCTGCTGGTGGTCGTGGATGCGGCCCACCCCGAGGCGCTGGCCCACCTGGACGCCGTGCGCACCGTGCTGACCGAGATCGGCGCCGACGAGGTTCCGACCCAGATCGTGCTCAACAAGGCTGACCTGGTCGACCCCGCCGATGTCGCGGCGCTGGCCCGACGCCTGGCCGAGCAGTCCGGCCACGACCCGGTCGTGGTGTCGGCCGCGTCGGGACAGGGCATCGAGGACCTGGTCGAGGTGATCACCCGGAAACTGCCGGGCCAGCGCGTGCGGGTGTCGGGCGAGGTGCCGTGGGATCGCGGTGACCTGGTGTCACTGGTGCACGACCATGGCACCGTCCACGACCTCGACCACACGGCCGACGGCACGCGCATCGATGCCACGGTGGGGGAGGACCTCGCGATCCAGTTGCGCGACTACCTCGACGAGGACCCGTTCGCCGAGGCCACCGAGGCGTGGGAACTGGCCTGACCGACAGCCGAGCTCAGGCGGCGCCGGCGTAGGTGCTCACGGGTTCGAGCGAGGCCAGGAACTCGTACTCGCGCTTCATGGCACGACTCATCGCCAGGTGCAGGTCCCGGAGTTCGGCCATGTCCCAGTCGAAGGTGGCGATCCGGTTGGTCACGGTGAACAGGTCGATCGAGAGCGCGTTGCGCACCTGCTCGTATGTGCCCTGGTCGAACGTGTTCCCGTTGGTCAGGGATCGGTGCAGGTCGCGGGCCAGCAGTTCGGCATCCCGGAGGGCGTCGGTGATGCCGTGGGAGGTGATCGGGTCCTTGAAGTACCCCGCGTCACCGACCAGGGCCCACCCGGGCCCTCGGGGCCGACGCAGCCGCCCGGTCATGCCGGGAAAACCGCGGATTGGCCCCTGACGACAGCCGCCCGCCACGCGCTCGGCCAACTCCGGGCTGGACTCGTGCAGGACCCGCATGATGCCGCCCTCTCGGTCGCGGCGGAGGTCGTCGAGGAAGCGGTCCTGGGCCACGCCGGCGTAGACGCACGTGAGGCCGTGATTGGTGGGGATCAGCCCGGCTGCCGTGCCGGGTCGGAAGGCCCATTCGTACCCCTGCGCCTCGACCCCGGACCAGTAGCCGTACAGCGCCGCGCCCGGGGGCGTGGTGCTGCGGTGGGTGGTGGCGGCTCCGACCTCGCGGGCAATGCGAGACCGGCGGCCGTCGGCACCGACGATGAATCGGCTGGCGACGGGTTCCCCACCACGCAGCACCACCCCGCAGACTCGGTCGAACTGGTCAGTCATGACACCACTCACGTCGACGCCGAAGCGGAACTCGGCGCCGGCCCGTTCGGCGCCGGCCACCAGGATGGGGTCCAGCACGACCCGCCGAGGTGCGTAGAGCGGCCGGGAAGTCTCCACCGGCACCCGGTCCTGGTCGTAGTGGAACACCACCCGGTGTTGCGCCGGGGTGCCCGCGGCGACGACCTCGTCCAGCAGGCCCCAGCGTTCGAGTTGGAGCACCCCCGGACGCATCAGGGCGTGGGTCGACAGGGTGTCGGTGCCGCGCTCGTCCCGGTCCAGGACCAGCACACGATGACCGCTGCGCGCCAACAGCATGGCGGTGGCGGCCCCCGCGGCACGGGCACCGACGATGACAACGTCGTGGCTGGTCACGGTCGTTCCTCATGTGTCTGGTGCGTGAAGGGGGCGTCGATCCCGGTCCCTGTCACGTGCAGGGACCGGATCGACGCTGGAGTGCCCACGTGGTGCCTCACGTGGTGGCCACGTCGATGTCGACGGGCACGCCGTTGGTGAGCATGTCGAACACTGCCGAGCGCGCGCGCGACTGGTCGACGAGTTGGCGCAGCTCCTCGTCACTGGCGTCCCCGGTGACGCGGAAACTGACGCGGATGCGTTCGAAGCCGTTGCGAACGTCGTCGGACAGCCCGAGCAGGCCCTGCAGGTCGATGTCACCCTCGAGATGGGATTCGACCTCCTCCAGTTGGATGCCCCGAGCGGATGCGATGTTGCCGATGCCAGCGGTCAGGCAGGCGGCCAACGCATGCAGCAGTTGCTCGACCGGGCTCGGTGCCAGACCCGTCCCGACGAGGATCTCGGGGTGATCGGCGTCGGTGGTGAACTCCTCGCGATGCTGGCGCTGCTCACCGACGCCGAAGAACTCGTGGATCGTGGTGCGACTGTGGGTGCCGCTGATCCACCGGTTCGTGACGCGGAACTGGAACTTGGCGGCTTCCGGCTGCGCCCTGACGGCGTCGATGGTGGCGAACAGTGTCGGAACGTCGACACCGTTGATTGGTTGGCGGGTTGCGGTTGCAGTGGTCATGGGATTGCTCCGTCGTGTCGTTGAACGCTTGCGCGCAGTTGGGTGTGGGTTGGGTGTGATGACGGGTGACTCCTTCCTGTCAAGTAGTGGCCTTGTTCGAGCGATCGACCGAAAACACGTGGACGAGTCTCACTGGATGTGGAACGGGCGTTGGTCAGAGCAAGGCAGCCAGTGCTTCGCCGGCACGCTCGCCACCGTCGGTCTCGACCGGTCGGTAGTCGACCTCTCGGCCGATCTCGCTGGCGATCACCTCGGCGAGGTGGTCGGGGGTTGCGTCGGCGTAGTCGAGTCGCCGCCCCGCCCCGTGGTTGCGCAGTCGGTGGTGGACGTGGAAATTCTGTTCGAAGTGGTTGCGAAGCGGCAGGTACACGAACGGAGTACGCGCAGCGGTCAACTCCATGCAGGTGGTGAGGCCGCCCTGCACGATCGCGAGATCGCAGGCGGCCAGGTGGCGGTACAGGTCGGGCACGAAGCCCACCACCTCGAGCCGATCGTGACGGGGGAGCGAGTCGGGGTTGATACGGGGTCCGGCGACCAGGATCATGCGCAGTTGCGGCACCTTCCGACGGGCGATCGGGAAGGCGTCGATGACCCGGCCAAGCAGGTCCGACCCGATGCCCGACCCACCCACCGTCGCGATGCACACGAGTTCAGACGGGTGATACCCCAGCGACTCGCGCAGCTCGTCGCGATCGCCCAACTGGGCGGGGTCGAACCCCGTGATGTAGCCGGGGAAGGTGTAGTGCTGTTCGGTCCATTCACGGATCGATGGCAGGTCGGGACCGAAGTCGTCCTCGACGATGTCGTCGGGGTTGCCGACGAACTGGGCGAGGTCGCGCACCTGGGGACGACGGGCGATGTGTTCGATCATCTCGGCGTTGTAGTCGGCCGTGAGCGACCGCTCGTGGGCGCCCCCGGCAGCCATGGGCAACCACCCGACGAAGTCGGTGGACCACGCGTAGGCGAAGCGCTTGAGTTCGGGGTTCTCGTGGAGGAAGTAGTCGACCTCCCAGGCCTCGTCGCCGAACACCAGGTCGTAGTCGGTGGCGGTGACGACGTCGTTGAAGACCATGAAGTTGGCCAGCAGGATCTCGTCCATGCGCCGCCATGCCTGGAAGCAGTGGAGGTCGTGTTCGGCGGACTCTGCGGTGACGTGCGCGGACTCGGAGCTGAGGTGGCGACTGGCGGGATGCACCCGCTCACCGGCGTCGGCCAGGACACGGGTCACCGGGTCCTGTGCCAGCCAGTCCACGACCAGGTCGGGATGGTGGCGCCGCAGTGCCTGCACGGTGGCAAGGTCGCGGCGGGCGTGGCCCAGGCCGATCGGTGACGAGATCACCAGGGCGCGCTTCGGGCGGGCCATGCCCCGAGCCCACTCGACCTTCCGAGGCCTTGGCGCCACGCGGTCCACGAAGTCGATGATCAGGCGATTCACCTTCACGGGATCCCGTGCCAGCGGCAGGTGCCCCGACCCTTCGAGGACCACCAGATCTCCACCGGTGGCCGCCACCAGGGCCTCACTTCGTTGCACGGGACTGATGCGGTCGTCGCTGCCGTGGATGGCCAGCACGGGATGGTCGACCGTGTGGCACCAGCCCAGCACCTGTTCGGGTGCGGGGGACTCGGCGGCGTGGTCGGCCAGCAGGACGTCCGGAGTGGTTTCGTTCGCCCACCCTCTGGTGTCCTCGATCTGCTTCGTGGAATGGGGTTCCGAGAAGCACTGGCGGAAGAAGAAGTCGGTGAAGTCGTCGTAGTGGTGCCGCCAGTGGTGGGCGTTGTACTTGTCCCACCCCTGCGGGTCGTCCACATGGTCGTGGAAGCGGTCCACGATCTCGGTTCGCTCGCTGGACGGCGGTGCCAATGACAGTGTCGGGCCGATGAAGATCTGTCCCAGCACGCGACTGGGATGATCGGCGGCCAGTTTCAGGGACCAGTTGGCCCCCATGGACAGCGACACCAGGATGGCCGTGTCGGTGTCGGTCTCGTCCATGACCGTGATCGCCATCTCGGCCACGCTGGCGATGGTGTAGACGGCCGGGTCGAGCGGACGATCGGAGCGACCGTTGCCGGGACCGTCGAAGGTCACCACCCGGTGGTGGCGGGCGAGGTGGTCGACCTGCATTTTCCAGAAGCGACTGTGGACGATCGTCCAGGTCGGGAGCAGCAGCAGGGTCGGCGACCCGGCCCCGAAGACCTCCCACCCGATCTTCGTCCCGTCGTGGTCGACCAGTCCGGTCTGGTCAGGTTCTCGCGCTCGCATGGTGGCCCCCGTTCATTCTTCGCGTTCGGTGTCGGTGGGAGGCTCCTCGATCCGACGGATCAACTCCCCGATCCGTCGCAGCGCTCGTCTGTGTGGCGTCGTCTCCTCCGACACGCCAAGCAGGATCATTGTCTCGGCCCCCAGGAACATGTTCCCCGCCAGCGCGGCTGCCTCGTCTGGCTCGAAGGGGCCGAGGGCACCCGGGTGTCGGGCCAGTTCGTCGAAGACCTCGGTCAACAGGCCGTACCACCCTGCCAGGTTGTCACGCACTGCGGCCGCGATCTCCTCGTTGGACCACCCGGCCGCGGTCATCTCCTGCAGCACGCGGACGTAGCCGGATTCGAGGTCGTCCTCGAGGTAGTCACAGGCCTGTTCCCAGCGCTTCCACAAGGGTTGGTCGGCGGCGTACATGCCGGACTGGCGTTGCAGTCGCCGCGTGTTCTCGTGGTCGAGCAGTGCCAGCACCAGCCCCTGCCGTGACCCGAAGTGGTAGTGCAGTTGGCTCAGTGGCACTCCGGCGTGGTCGGTGATCGCGCGGGTCGACAACTGTCCGTAGCCCTGCTCGAGCAGGCATTCCTTGGCTGCAGCCAGGATCACGCTGCGCGTGTCGCCACGTTCGTCGCCATCGGGCTTCGACTTCGCTGTCACGTTCGGCTCCCTGGTGCACGGTCGCGATGCAAATGGTTTGGAGGTTGCTGTTCGATCGATCGACCGATACGATACGGCTCACGATCCGGCACGTCAAGAGATTTGTCCTGATCGGACGTTGGGACGACCCCGGGGGGTTGGCCATGCGAGCACGACAACCAGACGTCGTAGGCAGCGTGGACCGGGATGGCATCGCCATCCACTACGAGGTGCATGGCACTGGTTCACCGACCATCGTGATGATCCCCCCGTCACCAATCACCCATGCGCGCATGTGGAAGGGCCAGGTCCCCCACCTTGCCCGCCGTCATCGTGTCGTCACGCTCGATGGCCGCGGCAACGGCCGCTCCGATCGACCTGTCGAGGTCAGCCAGCACACCCGTGCCCACAACGTCGCCGACATCATCGCCGTCATGGATGCTGTCGGCGCCACCGACGACGCCACCGACGACGGCAACGACCGGGTTGTCCTCGTTGCCCATTGCCACGCGAATTGGTGGGCCATCGACGTGGCGGCAGCGTTGCCGGAGCGCGTCGCCGGCCTCGTGGCCATCGCCCCCGGTGTGCCCTGGGTGGCACCGTCCCACCAGCACTGGATCGACGCGGGGCCACGCTGGGAGTCCGTGATCGACGATCCGGTCGGGTGGGAACGATTCACGCGTCACGGCATCGTGACCGACCATCGCGACTGGGTCGAGTTCTTCTTTGGTGAGCAACTCGTCGAGCCGCACTCGACGAAGCCGTTCGAGGACATGGTGGCCTGGGCCATGGAGTCCGACGGGGCGGTGCTGGCCGCCAGCGAGGAGGCCCAGGATCTGGACGTGCCCGAGCGCGAGGCCTACCTCGACCAACTCCGCCACCTGGATCGTCCGGTGCTGGTCATCCACGGTGATCGGGACATCTGCCAACCGGTGGCCAAGGGTCGGGCGCTGGCGGCACTCACGGGTGGTGACCTGGTGGTCGTCGCTGGTGGCGGCCACCTGCTTCCGGCACGGGATCCGGTGGCGGTCAACCGGGCGATCTCGCAGTTCCTGTTGGATCGACTGCCGGGATCGAGCACGCCGGCAACCGCGCACCGGCCACCTGATCGCGCAGCGTCGGTGCCCGGACGGGAGGTGGATGACGGGCGCGGCGACGTGCAGGTCTGGACGCGAGGTTCGCAGCGCCGTCGCCGCGTCCTGTACGTGTCATCGCCGATCGGCCTTGGCCATGCCCGTCGCGACGTCGCCATCGCGCGAGAACTGCTCGAGCACCATCCCGACCTGCAGATCGACTGGCTCGCCCAGGACCCCGTGACCCGCGTGCTCGGCGACGAGGGCATGCGCATCCACCCGGCCAGCCGCTGGCTGGCAAGCGAATCCGCGCACCTGGCGGCCGAGGCCAGCGGACACCATCTCCACTGCTTCCAGGCGCTGCGCCGGATGGACGAGATCCTGCTGGCGAACTTCATGGTGTTCCAGCAGGTGATCGAGGACGGTGACTACGACCTGGTCGTGGGTGACGAGGCGTGGGACATCGACCACTACTGGCACGAGAACCCGGAGCTCAAGCGTGGTGCCCACGTGTGGCTGACCGACTTCGTGGGCTGGTTGCCGATGCCAGTGGGCGGCGACGGTGAGCTCGTCCTCACATCCGACTACAACGCCGAGATGATCGACCACGTCGCCCGGTACCCCCGCATTCGTGACCGGTCGTTGTTCGTGGGCAATCACGCCGACATCGTGGAGCGCTCGTTCGGGCCCGGTCTGCCGATGATCCGGGACTGGACACAGCAGCACTTCGACTTTCCCGGCTACGTGACCGGGTTCACGCCCCCGTCACCTGACCAGGTGGCCCAGTGGCGTGATGAGTTCGGCTGGGCTGCCGACGAACAGGTCGTGGTCGTGACCGTCGGCGGATCGGGCGTGGGCGAAACCCTGCTCCGGCAGGTGATCGAGGCCTACCCGCTGGCCAGGCGCCAGGTTCCATGTCTGCGGATGATGGTGGTGGCGGGGCCTCGGATCGCGCCGGAGAGCCTGCCCGTGTTCTCGGGCCTGGAGGTGCACGGCTATGTCGACCGACTGTTCCGGCACCTGTCGGCCTGTGACCTGGCGGTCGTGCAGGGTGGACTGACGACCACGATGGAGTTGACCGCCGCCCGACGTCCGTTCCTGTACTTCCCGCTGCGCGACCACTTCGAACAGAACATCCACGTGCGCCACCGACTCGATCGCCATCGCGCCGGTCGCTGCATGGACTTCGACAGCAGCGATCCCGACACCATCGCTGCCGCCATGGTCGAGGAACTGGGTTCGCCGGTCGACTACCGCCCAGTCGAATCCGACGGCGCCAGCCGTGCCGCCGGCATGATTGCCGAACTGCTCTGACCGATCAGTGAATGGAACGCAGGACCGCGGTGACCTTGCCCATGATCCGGGCTTCGTCGTCGTTGGGCCGCACCAGGATCGGGTCGTAGTGTTCGTTGGCCGGGTCGAGGTAGACGTGGCCGACGTTGGTGCGACGGAAGAACTTGACGGTGGCCTCACCCTCGACCAGGGCAGCACACATCTCGCCCTGTTCGACGCTGGGCTGTTCACGCACGACCACGAAGTCGCCGTCGAAGACGCCGGCCTCGATCATCGAGTCACCGCGAACGCGCAGCATGAACAACGTGCCGTCGCCGACCAGGTCGGAGGGCAGCGGGAACACCGATTCGACCTGCTGCTCCGCGAGGATCGGGGCACCTGCAGCGATCTCTCCGACCAGTGGCACCTGGCGCGCCATCGAGGTCGGGGCGTCGCCGTACCCGGGACTCATCGGGTCGAGGTCGAGCGCACGCGGCTTGCTGGGATCGCGTCGCAACAGGCCCTTGTCCTCGAGCGTGGCCAGTTGCGAGTGCACCGACGACGGTGACTTGAGGCCGACGGCGTCACCGATCTCGCGGACCGACGGCGGGTAGCCGTGCTCGGCCGTGAAGGCATGGAGAAACTCCATGATCGCGTGCTGGCGGTCGGTGAGGTTGTCACTCATCATCGTCCTGTCCGCGGGGGGACTCGTGAAGCCTGGTCGTCGCGTGTGCTGGTGGTGACTGCGGTTCCATTCGTGCGCTGAGCGCTCGTATCTGCAAACACCTGTTCGGATGATAGCCACCACCCGGGCGGAAGTCGAACATCTGTTCCGGAATGGCCCGAACACGCGTTTGCGCGATGCCTGTGGCTGGTGTTGCTGGAGTCATCAGCAGCGGTGAGCTGAACAGTACACGTGTTCGGGTTGACTCGAACGCGTGTTCTGTGCATACTCGCTGCAGGCACCGAACACCCGTTCGACCAGCGACCAGGTCGGGATGTCACACCCCCTCCATACGGTCCCACCACCGCCCGCCACACCGCCGAGAAGTTCGACTCCGAGGAACGACCATGAGCGCCATCATCGACATCCGGTCCCACCGCCACCGTGCCATTCGTGACGGCATCGATGCCAGCCCGGCCACCGACGAGTTGGTGGCGGAGTTGGCCAGTGCTGTCGGCGCAGACCGGGGGATCGCGCGTGACGACCGGGCATTCGACGAGCTCACGCGGCACGTCCCCGTCGTCGGGACGCCCGACGGACCACGCCAGCTGATCACGATCCAGCCCGACCGGCATGGCAGCGGCAACGACCTGGTCGCCGAGACACCGGTCGACGTGCGTCGTCGGTGGATCGTGACCGCGGTGGTCTCGATCGCCATGGCCATCGTGCTCGCGGTGTTCGCCGGCATGGCCGGTGCCAGCGCGGATGGCGACTTCGAGGTGGCCGGGTCGACCACCCTGCAGTCCGGCGAGACCCTGTGGCACCTCGCGGACGAGATCACGCCCGCCGGCCAGGATGTCCGCCCGAACCTCCAGGCCATCATGGACGTCAACGACTTCCAGACCGCCACGCTGCCCGCTGGGACCCTCGTGCTGCTGCCTGCCGTGGACTGACGCAGACACCTCCGGACGCGCACACCCTCTGGTCACCCGTCAGGACACTCGCTCGAACAGGTAGGCGTACGGGGACTTCGTGTAGGCAATGCCACGGCCACGCTCGTGCAGGCCCGCCGGTGTGATCTCCACGTCGCGCCGGGGGACCAAGTAGTCGTCCAGTCCATCGGTTCGCGTCCGGTACGTGCCGGATCGGTGCTCGATCACTGCATGCAATTGGTACCTCGGGTCGATCGAGGCCATGGCGGCGTCACCGTGGCTCGAGTTGACCATCAAGAGCCCACCGCGTCGCAGGTATCGGGTGCAGTGCTCGGACACGAAGCCGGCGTAGAGGGACACGAGCAGGTCAGCAGATTCTTCGCCGAGATCGAGCGGGTCGGTGAAGTCGGCGTGCAGGAACCGCACGAGGCGTCGGTCGGGGTCCACGTCATATGTGTCGAGCAACTCGTCGACCCCGTCCGCGTCGCTGAAGAAGCGCTTCGCTCGCTGATCCACGTCCACATAGGTCACCGACGGCCACACGAACGAGGGTGTCAGGTCGACGTACGAGCCCGGGTAGAGCACGGCGTCGATGGGGCGCAGCGCTGCGACCGCCTCGAACAGCCCACGTCGATCACCGACCAGCCGATGTTGCGTGTCCCAGAGCTTGCGGGTTCGATCGATCATGCTCCGACCGTAGCGACGGGGGGACACACCAGGTTTGCGACGGGGCCGAACCGTTCCCGGTGCCCCGCCGGTCGCCCGCCCGAAACCCTCCCGGTTGCCGAGCAGGTCAGGCCCGCCGGCCATGTCGACCAGCGCCGGCACGAGCGGATCCGTGGCCGAGGCGGTCGCATCACAGCTTGGGTGGGGCGTCCTTGCGCAACTCGGACAGCTCGAATTCGAAGTCCTCGGGCCCCTGGAAGTTCTTGTAGACCGACGCGAACCGGACGTAGGCGACGGGGTCCAGCCCACGCAACTGGGTCAGCACGGCCAGGCCCACCTGCTCGCTGGTGACGGTCGGGGTGTCCTCACGTCGCAACGACGCCTCCACCTCGAAGGCGGCTTCGCGCAGGTCGTCCATCGGCACCCGGTTCTTGGCAGCGCGGGCCATGCCCTCGAGCACCTTGTCCCGCGAGAACGTGGACTGGCTGCCGCTGCGCTTGCGCACCAACAGCGGTTGCTGCTCGACCCGTTCGAAGGTCGTGAAGCGTTGCTGGCACACGGCGCACTCTCGTCGTCGCCGCACCGACGTCCCGTCGGCCGACGGCCGTGAGTCGACGACGTGGTCATCGTCGGCAGCACAGTTGGGGCAGCGCAAGGGGCGTGACTTTCGGAAGGTGGGGAGCAGCCTGACCCTAGCGAATCCGGATTCGATGGCGCACCTCGACACCGCCCGGCCGGCGTGCCAGTGCGTCGGAAGGTTCGACCCGGGTGCACGCATCATGTTGCATGCCTGTGCCAGGACGCATGCTGCCTGCCCTGCCCATCTAGGCTCGGGTCGACCACGACGACCGGAGCCGTGGCGACGTCGTCGTCCGACCCTCCGGCGAAGGACACATCGGATCCATGGACGGACTCTCGGTTGACGAAGCCGATGTCGACGGTGACGTGGCCGTGGCCACCCTGCTTGTCGACCACGTGCTGCAGGGCCCCGACGGGGTCGTGCAGGGCGGCATCGCCGTGGGTGCCCTCGAACTGGCTGCCCGCGCCGCCGCCGAGGCGCAGGCCGGCGTCGCCCCGGGCTCGCCCGCCATCCCGGCAGCGACCATGGTCGAGGCACGCCTGCACAAGCCGACGCTGACGGGCGTGGATGTCACGGCACTGGTGCTCGACGGCGAGGACACCACCTGGGAGGTGCGCACGGTTGCCTCCGACATCGATGACCATGCCGACTTCGGTGACGAGGAGGTGGGTGCCGACGTGCTGGTGTCGGGCGTGGTCGAACTGGCCGGCCACGGCCCCCAACCGATCCTCGACGACCTGGTTGAACTGGCCCTGGTCGATGACCTTCCGCGACCGGTCCCGCTGCGGCTTGCCACCGGGTGCTTCGTGTGTGGCGTCGACCACCCCACCGGATTGCACCTGTTTCCCGCGTGGGTTGACGGGTCGAGCGTCGTGCAGGAGTGGGTGCCCGACGAGCGTGTCGCGGGCGACGACGGTGGCTTCGTGGACCCGGCAGCGGTGGCGGCCGTCCTGGACTGCCCGACGGTGTGGGCCGCACGTGACCACCTCGCCGCCAACGGGTTCGGTGGCGCCCTGCTGGGCGGGTTCACCGTGGCCTGGTTCTCACGTGTGCCACTGGGCGAGACCCTGCGCATCGCCGCGAAACTCGAGTCGGGGGAGGGCCGCAAGATGCGGTCGATCGCCGCGCTGGTGGGCATGGATGGTCATGTCCACGCAGCGGCCAGCGCATTCCAGGTCGGGATCGAGACCTGGCCCGGCACCGAGTACGTCCCGATGCCTGCCTTCGGTGAGGGCGCCTGGTAGCCGGCGTCAGCTGGCCCTTGCGGTGACATCGGAGGGGGAGTCACCATCGGCCGGGGCCTCGTCCGAGTCGTCGTCCGCTGCCGCGTCGGTCGCAGCGTCTGCTGCCGCGTCGGCAGCGCTGGGGGCGTGCTCCTGGTCCGCCTGACTGGCCTGCACCAGGACCGTGCGCCCACTGAGGCCGTCCGTGGCCACCCACTCGTTGATGAGCTGCAGTCGGCTGTCGGCCATCCGCTGGACGCGCAACCGGCCCTGGCCCGTGAGCAGCTGGTCGTCCATCGCCGGGTCGAAGCTCTGCAGGTAGTGGTAGTGCAGGACGTCATCGACCATGATGCCGGCCATCTCGCCGTCGGACAGGAGTTCCGAACGGAACGAGGCGGTCACGCGGGCGCCGTCCTGCCAGAACTCGAACGTGAGTCCGCGCGAGCCCAGTCGAGGGCCGTCCAGCACCTCCTCGACCTCGAAGCGCAGGCCATGCAGGTCGTAGCCCTGGTCGTCCATCCGGTGGCGTCGCATCGTCCAGTCACGCCGAGTCAGCGCGTAGCCCCAGGTCGACGCGGGGGCGCCCAGCGCGTCGGTGGCAGCATCGCGGTACCGCGCCTCCATGCGGAACCCGGCGGCGTTGAAGGCCCGCTGCATCGGCAGGTTGCGTTCGTGGGTCAGTCCGACGAGGCGCTGGAGGCGGTCGTTGTCGGCGAAGTGGTGGTCGGCGAGTTGGCGCAGCACCTCGCGCCCCACGCCCTGGCCACGTTGGGAGGGACGCAGACGAATCTGGATGCGGCCGTCACCGCTGGCCATGCCGGTGACGATCACGAAGCCCACCGGCGTGCCGTTCACCATGATGGCCCAGCCCCAGCGGTCCGCACTGGCCCAGTCCCCGGCGGCCAGTTCGTCGGCCACGGCGGGCAGTTCGAACCCGACCGGCGCGGCCCAGGCCGTCGTCGTCTCGGCATCGGTGCGGACCATCCACGCGGCATCGTCGATGGTCAGGACACGCAGGCGGACCTCGCGGTGCTGGCTCATTGGGCCCCTTCGGGCTGGTTCGGACGCGATGTGCAGGCACCCAGCGCCTGCGACCTCATCGTAGGATTTCGCGGGCTTCGATGCCACGCCTGTTTGGACCACTGTGGCGGGTGGGTGTGACGTCAGGCGGTGTCGGACGACTCCGCCGCGACGACGTCGGGCGGCGCATCGACATCGGGACCACCGATGGGATACGGGGGTGCGTCGGCACCGTCGTCGAACAGCCCCAACTCCAGGCGCAGGCGGATCTCGTTGGACACCGCCGAGACCACCGCGACGACCGGCACGGCCAGGAACGCACCGATGATGCCGCCCAGCGCGCCACCCGCCGCCAGCGCGGTCAGCACGACGATGGGATGCAGCGCCACGGCTCGGCGCATGATGGTCGGGTGGAGGAAGTTGCCCTCGATCTGTTGCACGGCCAGGATCAGGGCGAGTGTCAACAACGCCGTGGTGATGCCGCCGGAGGCAAGCGCCACGAGCACCGCCACCAGGCCCGCCAGGAACGCGCCCACGACGGGCAGGAAGCCTCCGAAGAACACCAACACCATCAGCGGCAGGACCAGGGGCACGTCGAGGAAGAACAGGCCGATGCCGATGCCCAGCGCATCGATGAGGGCGATCGTTGCCGTGCCCCGCACGTAGCCAGACAGGGCACTCCACGCCCGTCGACCCAGTGCCGACGCGGTGGGTCGGTGGGTCGTCGGGAATGCGCGCAGTGGTCCAGGTGAGGATCTGTGGTGCATCCTTGACGACGAAGAACAACAGCACGACCGTCAGTGCCAGACCGGCCAGGATCTGGCCGACCGTCGTGACGCCCGACAGCACGCCCGAGACGACGCCGCTGCTGCTGCCACCTCCATTGGCGATCGCGCCCTCGATCGTGGTGACCATGTTGTTGAAGAATTCCGGATCGAGACCGAACGGGCCGTTGTTGGCCCATTCGAGGAAGTCCTCCCAGCCCTGGAGGACCGTCGGGCCCAGTTCCTGCAACTGGGTGATGAAGGACGGCGCGATCGCGGCGAACAGCCCGATGAAGGCCAGCAGGCCACCCAGCACCACGATCACCGTTGCCCACAGGTGGCTGATGTTTCGCTCGACCAGCCACTGCTTCACCGGCATGGCCAGCGTTGCCAGGATGACGGCGATGGCCAGTGGCAGGGTGACGACCAGCAGGCGCCCCATGACCGACCAGAACACGACGACGCCGGCGCCGATGACCAACAGTCGCCAGGTCCACCCGGCGGTGAGGTCGAGCCAGACCGGGACGCGACGGCGGTCGCCGGGCGATCGTGGCGCGGTCGGGGCATCGTCTGCCATCGCGGGGACCTTTTCGCTGTGCGGTCGACCCGGGTGGGCCAGTCGCGCGCAGGGTAGGGCAGATGGGTGCCCGAACGTGGGTGCGATGGTGGACCACGACTCCCTGCCGACGGCGCTCGTGTCGCCCGCGTCCGGCATGCGCGCATCGTTGCGCTGCGTCACGGGCTGTGTGCACTCTGCGCGCTGCGATGGACGACTTGTGGCTGTGGTCAACCCGCCGGTGGCCGTGGACAGCATGTGGACGTGATGTGCAGAACTGGGGACAACGCTGGGGATGAAGTCGGCAAACCACAACATGTAGTGGGGGTCGCTGGGGACAGGGCGCTACCTGTTGTGTTGCTCGATGAACCTTTCGCGAGTTCAATGGTTGACACCATCGTCTCCGCACGCTGTAATCCCATGGGTGTCGTTTTCGCCGTCTCGACCGCCTCAGTGCGCCTCGAACCACGCCGGACCCGACACGCGGACCGCCCGAACTCGCCTCGAAGACGAGGTCGGACGCACCTTCGGGGGGTCGGCACGCCACCTCGCCCGAGGCGACTCGGCTGCCGCCACCATGCGCCCCGACCGGGCCGCACCCACTTGATGCCCCACCGACGCGCCGCCGACCACGACATGGTCGCCGGGAGGAAGAAGACCAGGCAATGGACACCACCACCGACGCCCCCGTCACCAGTGACACCTCGGCACCCGCGACGACCACGGCCACGACCCCGCTGGCCGTGACGCCGACCGACATGGATGCGTCGACCACCGGCCGCGGACTGACCTTCGGCCGCCACTTCACCTCGCCCGACGTGCACCCCTACGACGAGGTCGAGTGGGAACTGCGCGACGCGGTGATCACCAACTGGCGCGACGGCACCACCTCCTTCGAACAGCGCGACGTCGAGTTCCCGGCCGACTGGTCGATGAACGCCACCACGATCGTGGCCCAGAAGTACTTCCGCGGCACGCTGGGCACGCCCGAGCGCGAGCGCAGCGTCAAGCACATGATCGACCGGGTCGCCGACACCATCACCGGGTGGGGCCTGGCGGGTGGCTACTTCTCCGACCAGGACTCGGCCGAGGTGTTCCGCGCCGAACTCAAGCACCTGCTGGTGCACCAGAAGGCCGCCTTCAACTCGCCGGTGTGGTTCAACGTCGGCACCACCGACAAGCCGCAGTGCTCGGCCTGCTTCATCCTGTCGGTCGAGGACACGATGAGCTCCATCCTCAACTGGTACGTCGAGGAGGGCACGATCTTCAAGGGCGGCTCGGGCGCGGGCATCAACCTCAGCTCGATCCGTTCGTCCAAGGAGATCCTCAAGGGCGGCGGAGAGGCCTCCGGTCCGGTGTCGTTCATGCGCGGGGCCGACGCCTCCGCCGGCACGATCAAGTCGGGCGGCAAGACGCGCCGGGCCGCCAAGATGGTGATCCTCAACGTCGACCACCCCGACGTCGAGGAGTTCATCGCCACCAAGGTGCGCGAGGAGGACAAGATCCGGGTCCTGCGCGAGGCCGGCTTCGACATGGACCTGGACGGCGCCGACTACGCCTCGGTGCAGTACCAGAACGCCAACAACTCGGTGCGCGTCACCGACGAGTTCATGGAGGCGTACGAGGCCGGTCAGGACTACGGGCTCAAGGCCGTCACGACCGGCGAGGTCATCGACACCCGGTCCGCGCGTGACGTCATGCGCCAGTTCGCCGAGGCCGCCTGGGCCTGCGCCGACCCGGGCATGCAGTACGACACGACGATCAACGACTGGCACACCACCCCGAACTCGGGTCGCATCAACGGCTCCAACCCGTGCTCGGAGTACATGCACCTGGACAACTCCGCCTGCAACCTGGCATCGCTCAACCTCAAGAAGTTCTACGACTACGACGCCGGCCACTTCGACGTCGAGGCGTTCAAGCGTGCGGTGGAGGTCGTGTTCACGGCGCAGGAGATCATCGTCGGGTTCTCGAGCTACCCGACCGAGCCGATCGGCCAGAACGCGGTCGACTACCGCCAGTTGGGGCTGGGCTACGCCAACCTGGGCGGCCTGCTGATGTCGCTGGGCCTGCCCTACGACTCCGACGAGGGTCGTGCCTGGGCCGGCGCCATCACCGCCCTGATGACCGGTCACGCCTACGCCCAGTCGACCAAGTACGCGCAGGTCGTCGGCCCGTTCGCGGGCTACACGGGCAACGAGGACGCCATGTTGCGCGTCATCGGCAAGCACCGTGATGCCGTCGACGACATCGATGCATCGCTGGCTCCCCGCGACCTGCTGACTGCCGCCCGCGACGCCGTGGGACACGGCGTTGGCCGAGGGTGGCGAGCATGGCTTCCGCAACGCCCAGGCATCGGTGCTGGCCCCCACGGGCACCATCGGCCTGATGATGGACTGCGACACGACCGGCATCGAGCCCGACCTGGGCCTGGTCAAGATGAAGAAGTTGGTCGGTGGCGGCTCGATGATGTTCGTCAACCAGACCGTGCCGCAGGCGCTGAAGTCGCTGGGCTACTCGCAGGGCGAGATCGACCAGATCGTGGCCTACATCGACGAGAACAAGTCCATCCTGGATGCGCCGATCCTCAAGGACGAGCACGTCGACGTGTTCCAGTGCGCGATGGGCGACAACGCCATCGGCTACATGGGCCACGTCAAGATGATGGGTGCGGCCCAGCCGTTCATCTCGGGTGCGATCTCCAAGACCGTGAACCTGCCCGAGGAGGCGACGGTCGAGGACATCGAGCAGTTGCACGTGGATGCCTGGAAGCTGGGCATCAAGGCCATCGCGATCTACCGCGACAACTGCAAGGTCGCCCAGCCGCTGAGCGTGTCCAAGAAGTCCGACAAGGTCGCTGACGCTTCCGCGGAAGCGCCCGCCGGGCCGGCGGCGGTTGCTGCGCCTGCCGCGGCCGGCCCGGTGCGGCGCAAGCTGCCCAAGCAGCGTCCGTCCCAGACCATCTCGTTCCGCGTCGGCGAGGCCAAGGGCTACCTGACGGCGGGGGAGTACCCCGGTGACGGGCTGGGCGAGATCTTCGTCAAGCTCGGCAAGCAGGGTTCGACGCTGTCCGGGCTGCTGGACGCGTTCGCGATCGCCGTGTCGATCGGCCTGCAGTACGGCGTGCCGCTCGAGACCTACGTGCGCAAGTTCATGAACATGAGGTTCGAGCCGGCCGGGATGACGGATGACGCCGAGATCCGCTTCGCCGCATCACTGGTGGACTACGCCGCCCGCAAGTTGGCGATCGAGTACCTGCCCTACGAGAGCCGTGAGGCGCTGGGGATCTTCACCCTGGACGAGCGCACCGCCCAGTTGGACATGGAGGAAGCCGAGCGTGCCCTGCTGCGCCGACACCCGAGTCCGTGGCCGCGGCACCCGACCTGGATGCTGGTCCTGCCCGCAACGCCGTCCGCGTCGACCACGACGCGCCGATGTGCTACTCCTGCGGCATCAAGATGAAGCGCGCCGGCAGCTGCCACGTCTGCGAGAGCTGCGGCACCACCAGCGGCTGCAGCTAACAGAGGTTGAAAGCGCAGGAAGGGGCCGCCCGAGAGGCGGCCCCTTCCTTATTCTTCAAGGCGCCATGCGGCGCGCAGATCGCGCATAGGCCAACTGAACAACATACTTTGGCATTGAATCGCGTATATGTCGGCACTTACAAGTCCATCAAAGCGCAGGGCGTGTCACGCATTCGACGGCGATTCAGAGGAGAGGGTCTTTAGGTGCCCCGTAGAAACGGTTCAAGCCGCAGATCTCAAGGCATAACAGGTGCTTGCAGCCAACCCAAGTGTGCCCTGCACTAGTCTGACAAGAAGGAGAGGTCCTATGGAAGACTGATTAAGCAGCGAGTGGAGCGCCTCCGGGCAGCACTCAGCGCCGTAAGCGATATGAGCCTGCCCGATCATTTGGAAGTCGTAGGGCTCAAGTACCTACTAAGTGGCTACGAGAGTCAATCTGGCGCAGAACGGAAAGAATCAGAGCCGCCCTTCGAATCCTCAGTGAAGCGTGACCAAGGCGAAGGATCTGGTCCGCTTGCCGCACTCGTCGACAGGGCAGGGATCGAGGAGCCGAAGCTTCGGCATGTCTATTCCTTGGGCCATGATGAGGAACCGGAGATCGTCGTGTCTGTCCGGCGGCTGGCGGAGACGGACGCCGAGGCCACGCGTCAACTGGCCTTGTTGGTCACTGGCGCCCGTCAGGGCCTAGGTCTGGAAGAGTGGACTTCGGCCAGTGAGATCCGGGAGTGGTCGAAGCGGTATTCCCGCTACGACTCGAAGAACTTCGCTAGAACTCTCACTGAGATGGAGGAGGAGTTCTCCACTCGCGGGAAGGGCGTGTCCAAGGAGTTGTGGTTGACCATGCCCGGTTGGGACGGTTGGTCATCACTCTTGACTGATCTGGCTGGCTGATGATTGTCCCCCCAGACTTCGGGCTCCGGGTTCAGCGGGCCGAGTCGAGACTCGCTGCTGGCCGTATGCAGCTTGGCCGTTGCTCGCAGTGTCGACGGGTGGTTCACGACCAGAGAGGTCTCCAATCTCTACATGACCCTGAGGGTTCCTCAGCCCTCAAACTTGACCCGTGACCTCCGCGCCCTTGAGTCTCGAGGACTCGTCTTGGCGGATCACTCTTCAGGTGCCCACATCCAATGGGCCCTCACGCCCATGGGTGAGTCGGAGGCGGGTGCGCGGTGGAACGTCGACGAAGAGCTAGCAAGGACGGAGCCCGATTCGGCACCGACGTCCGCCGAATCCATCTACCAACCACTGGTGCCTTAAGAGCTGGCACCGGCCGAGTGGGCTGGGAAACGCAGAGCTTTTCACAGGACGGAACCCGTTCGCGCACAACGTCTTCCTCATGACGCGATTCCCGTCAGGCCCCGAGGAGGCCACCTGGAAGCGGCGATTGACTCCTCCCGCAGCGCTCTGAGGCAGGTGGGGCTCACGCTTCACGTGGCTTCGGACGCTCAAGTAGTGGATGATCTCTGGGGTAACGTCGCCGCCCATATCTGGGCGTGCAAGTACGGGTTGGCGTTTGTGGAAGGAGATTCCAAGAGCGGACTCAATTCGAACATGCTGATCGAGTTGGGCTCAATGATTGCTCTTGGTCGGCGATGCCTGATTCTTAAGGACATGGGTTCTGCCGCGATGCCTACGGATCTCTTGGGGAGAATCTACCAAAGCGTGGAACTTGCAGACTTGGCCGCGATTAGATCGACAGTTACGGATTGGGCGCAGACGCTCCCGGATCTAAACAGGACGGATCGGCCATGACAGGTCACATAGTTAAGATAATCGAAGAAGTGCGAGAAATGGACCTTGACGATATCGAAAAGGCGGCGGTCTTGCGGCATCTCCTAGATCCGCAAGCAAGTGCCGACTCGGGGGGGAAATGTCTTGGTCATCAGCCGACGGCGGGCCAAGCGGTAGACGAAAGTACGAAGTCAGAAACTTTCTTGCCCGGTGGCCATCTAGGCCGGGTGGCAGAACATTTGCGGGTCGACCCGGACAGGGTCGAAGGAGTGCTCTACCTCTCTGAAGGGAGGATCCAAATCCTAGTACCGCGGGACCGGCTAGGGGCAACGCGGGCCGGGAGAGGCAGAGGAGTATCACCATTCTTGCAGTGGGGGCCCTTGAGGTTCAATCCGACGATGGATGGGTTTCTATCGCGGAAATTCGTGACATCATGCAAGATGCTGGAGACTACGATCGAAACATGTCAGAGAACCTTCGAAAGGCTTCTGATGAACTTCGGTTGCGTGGTTCTGGATCGGACATCTATTTGAGGCTAACGGCTATTGGACGTGTTGCTGCTCAAATCTCGATGCCTCCGGCAGGGCTAGAATAGCGTGCACCTGAACTTGCCCATTGTCTAGAGATGGGAGATGGTCGGGGTCCACCTCTTATCGATCCATCCAATAGTTGGGCTGGAATGAGGTCTTCCTCCACCTGCGTCACCTGATCGTCGCGGGTGCCGGTGTGCCGGTCGGAGGAAGCCGTGCGCCAAATACCTCGGCCTGCCAGTTTGGCCGAACACGTTATCGGTGGTCTTGATGAGTCAGCTGCCGAAGCGGGGGCCGTTGACGGCCAAGAACGGGACACTAAAGGTGTTGCCGCGGGGCGGAGGACGCCGAGGCCCCGGGTAGTCCTCGACCTCCCAAGAACTATGGTGAGCCACCGTGGCGCATTGCAGGAACAGTGGGGAGGAGGGCCACGTCCCTCCCGACAGCGAATGGAGCCCTCGATGCCGTCACGTGACATGTTGGAGTCGTACGCCCAGGTCGTCGTGGAAGTGGGCCTGGGTCTGCAGCCCGGCGACCGGGTGCTCATCGATTCGCCGATCGCCACGATCGACTTCACCCGGCGGGTGGTGCAGGCTGCCTATGCCGCAGGTGCTGTGAACGTCGACGTGTTGTGGGACGATGTCGAGGTCGAGCGGGCGCGGTTCAGCCATGGTGGGGCCGACGCCGCGGCGGTCATCGCCGACACCTCCGAATACCGACGCCTGGCCGGCGAGGCGGGCGTGGCCTTTCTGAGGATCCTTGCTGAGGACCCCAACGCGATGGCGGGGCTGGACGTCGAGCGGGTCGCACAGTTCCAGGCTGCCAATCGGGCCCACGTTCGATCCGGGTGGGAGGGCTACATGTCCGAGCGGGTGCCCTGGTGCGTCGTCGGTGCACCAACCCCGGGGTGGAGTCGAACCGTGTTCCCGGATGCCGACGATCGCCGACGAGCGGTTGTGGGAGGCGATCCTGCGGGCATGCCGTGCGGACACCCCGGACCCGGTCGCCGCCTGGCGCGACCACTCGGCCGAACTCGTTGCCCGTCGCACCCACCTCACCTCCCGCGACTACGTCGGGCTGCGCTACGACGGCCCGGGAACCGACCTGCGAGTGGGGCTGCCCGACGGGGTGCGGTGGAACGGCGGGGAGGCTGGGATCGACGGACGCACGTTCATTCCCAACCTGCCGACCGAGGAGGTGTTCACCGTGCCCCACCGGATGCAGGTGGAGGGGCGCATTCGCGCGACCAAGCCGTTGAGCTACTTCGGCACCCTGATCGAGGGCTTTGCATTCGAGGTTGCCCAGGGTGAGGTCGTGGCGGCCACGGCCGAGTCCGGACAGGAAACGCTCGACCGGATCCTGGGCACCGACGAGGGATCGGTTCGCTTCGGGGAGATGGCCATGGTGCCGCAATCCAGTGCCGTCGCGGCCGAGCAGCTGGTGTGGAACAACATGCTGTTCGACGAGAACGACGCCTGCCACATTGCCCTGGGCATGTCCTACCCGTCGTGTGTGGACGGAGCAGACGCAATGGATCCCGACGAACGGCTCGCGGCAGGCCTCAACCACAGCGCCATCCACGTGGACTTCGTCGTGGGGTCATCGGACCTGGACGTGCGCGGGGTCAGAGACGACGGCTCGGAGGAACCCATCATCACCGGTGGGGAGTGGGGCTTCACGGTGTGACGTGGCCAGTCCCGTCCCAGGTCGTGGTGACCATCAAAACCAGGGGATGGTCCCACGGACTTCGCGATCCCGGCAAAGCTGCCGGTCTCGGCTCCACGTCGATGTCAGCATCGCCGACCCAGGCCGGCACGAGCGCCAGCAGGTTCATCCAGCGAGGATCTCGCCGTGTCCCCAGACATGGAGTGCGTCAGGCGTGTCGACAACCTCCAGTACCCGACGGACCGTGGCGAGGTCGGCGACCACGACCCCCACGTCGAGGCGGCCCGGGGTCGCGCCGATGGCGCTGTAGAGCACCGGCCCAGACGCCCCGTACAGGTTGGCATTCGACAGCTGGTCCTGGATCGCCATCAGCGCGGCCTCGCCGTAGGATCCGTCCGGTTCGTCGATCGGCTCCTCGGGTGGTGGCCGCGGGGGGCCGTCCTCGATCAGGACGAGCTCGCCGTCGTCAGGGGGCCAGGCCACCACGATCTCGCGGTCACCCCACGTCACGCCACTCTGGGTTTCGGTCCATCCCTGAGGGTCCAGGCCGGCCACCACCGGTCCATCGCACTGGGGCGGAAGTGACTCCATGACCCCCTCCAGGCACAACTCGAACCCGCTGCCGTCATCGATGAGGGTGGAGGAGAACCGCACCACCGATGCCTGCTCGGGCACGACGTCAAGGGCGCTGCGGGTCGTGACGATCGCACCGTCGATCTCCACCTGCTGGACAGGCGCGGTCGGTGTTGGCACCACGAACGCCGCCTCCGTGGACGACGCCGATGGCGACCCAACGGAAGACGGAGAGGTCGATGGTGTCGTCGACGATGGCGAATCGTCCGCGGGGGGCACCGCTTCCGACGGTGACGCAGTCGAGCCCGCGTCCGGATCGGAGACGGAGCCGGCGCAGCCCCCCACCAGCATCGTGGCGGCAAGCGCAGCGGCGACGGCGGTCCAGGCGCGGGGCTTGTTCATGGGCATCATGACACGTTCGACGTCGGCAGAGCTTCGATGGTTCCACGAACGTCAATCGAGGGCGAGTGCTTGTTGAAACGGGGCCATCGCATGTGGACGCCGTCGCACGGAACCATCATCCTCGCGCCCCGCAGGGACTCGGTGATGGGGCCGACCGTCGCGAGCGCGGGTTCTTGCGGCCCTCTTGCGCCTCGCGGCCAGCCTGCGAAGCGCAATCGCCCGGCGGCATGGCCGTCATCAGGGCGTCCACGACGAACTCGGAGAGATCACCGATGTCTGCACCTTCCATCCTGTCCATGCGACGACTGTTGGTCGTCTTCACCGCACTGGCTCTGGCCCTCGTGGCCTCGCCGGCCCTGGCCGGTCCACCCGACGTCCAGGCGTTCGAGGAGGAGTTCACCGAGGTCGACCCGAACTTCTGCGGGTCGGGGATCGCGGTCCAGATCGACGGCCAGATCCGGGTACGCCAGTCGTTCACCGCCACCGGTCCGGACGGTGTCCCGCGCTACAAGGAGAACTTCCGGGCGACGGAGACGTTCACCAACCTGGACACCGGTGTGAGTTTCACCCGCAATCTCCGCATCCTGTTGCTCGACCTCGACTTCACCGTCGACGAGGACGGGTTCGCGACCATCACGGCCATGGGGACAGGCGGGGAGACGTGGTTCGGCCCGGACGGCCGGCTCGTGTACAACGACCCCGGCCAGGTCCGCTACCAGTTCGTGGTCGACACCAACGGCACGCTCGACAACCCGTTCGACGACGCCTTCGTCGCGGACCTCGGCACGATCTTCGGCAGCACCGGTCGCAACGACCTCCAGGGGATCGGGTTCTGCGAGGCCGCGCTGGGCCTTGTCGGCTGAGCCAGTCCCGGGACGTGCCCGACCCCCGGCCGCTGGAGCGAGGTGCCTAGGCTGGGGGTGCGGGCTGGGTAGACCGTGGGGAAGGGGTCGACGTGGGGGTGTCCTTCACGGTCGCGGGTGCCCTCGAACTGGCCCGGGACGGCGCGGTCATCTCCGACCGCGCGTTCGGCGGACCGCAGCCCCGACTGGTGGCGGCGATGCTGCTGGTCGACCGCGACCGGGCCTGGTCGCCCGAGCAGATCGCGGCCCAGGTGTGGCCGTCGGGCCCACCCGAACGGTGGCGGCCGGCCGTCCGCCTGCTCGTGAGCCGGCTGCGGGGCCTGCTGGCCGAGGTCGGGGTGGACGAGCGAGCCGTCGAGAGCCGCTCCGGGCACTACCACGTTGACCTCCCCGACCTGGCGGTCGACCTCGAGGTCGCGGGTGACGACGTCGTCCGGGCGGCCCAGGCGCTGGCCGACGGTCGGCTCGACGCGGCGGACGACCTCGCGGCACGGGCGCGAGCAGTGCTGTCGCGGCCGATCCTGCCGGGCCTCGAGGCACCGTGGGTCGAGGAGTTGCGCCGCACCGTGGGGCCGGACCACGTCGAGTCGCTGCTGGTGCTGGGACGGGTCCGTCGACGCCAGGGCCGCTGGTCGGCGGCCCGGTCGGTGCTGGCCGAGGTGCTCGGGCGAGCACCGTTTCGCGAGGACGCCTGGCGCGACCTGATGGGACTCGAGGCCGAGTCGGGCAACGTGGCGGCCGCCCTGCAGGTCTACGAGGACTGCCGTCGCCAGCTCGCCGACGAGCTGGGGGTGGACCCCTCGCCGGCCACCCAGGAGTTGCACACGGCGATCCTGCGATCGGTCCCGACTCCCGCCCCAGTGCGCGACGCGGAGGTCGCGATGCCACCGGCCCACGCGCTGTCGGCCGGGCCGGACACGCCCGATGGCGGGCCCGGTGTCACGGTGCAGCGCCCGCCCTACGTCGGACTGCGGGCGTTCGAGCACGGCGACGCCGAGCTGTTCTTCGGTCGCGACGCCGCCGTGCAACGCCTCGTCGACCTGTTGGCCGACCACCCGACGGCGACGGTCGTCGGCCCCTCGGGCAGCGGGAAGTCGTCGCTGGTGCGCGCCGGCTTGCTGCCGGCGCTGGCGTCAGGAGCGATCCCCGACGCGGACACGTGGCCGGTCGTCGTTGTCGTGCCCGGCCGGCGACCCCTGGCGGCGCTCGCCGCGGCCCTGGTCGCGCGTGGCCGGGGAGGATGTCGGACAGGGCTCCGTGGCGACCGCCACGGCAACAGGCACGCCCACTGCCACGGCAACGGCCACGGCCACCGCCACCGCCACCGTCGAGGACCTGGCGGACCGGCTGGCCGACGACCCCGGGGTCCTCGACGCCATGGCGCGCCGGATCCTGGCGTCGTCGGGGGCCGACCGGGCAGCGCGGATCCTGGTGGTCGTCGACCAGGCGGAGGAGCTGTTCACGGTCAGCGAGTCGGACCAGTGCGCCGCCTTCCTGGCGGCCGTCGACGTGGCCGTGCGGGCCCATGCCCCCAGGGTCGGGGTCGTGGCCACCATGCGTGCCGACTTCTATCCCCAGGCCGCGTCGAACCCGGACATGGCAGCGCTCCTTGGCCGCTCGCAGCTGGTGATTCCGCCGATGTCGGGCGCCGAGCTCGAGGCAGCCATCGTCGGACCGGCCAGCCTGGTGGGCGCGACGCTCGAACGTGGCATCGTCGGTCGCATGGTCGCCGAGGCGACCGGACAGCCCGGTCGGCTCCCCCTGCTCCAGCACACGCTCGTGGGAGCTGTGGCACCACCGCGAGGGGGCCATCCTGACGCTCGCCGGGTACGAGCGGATCGGCGGCCTGGCGGGCGCTCTGGCCCGACACGCCGAGCAGACCTGGGAGTCGGTCCAGGACCAGGCCCTGGCCCGCCGGATCCTGCTGCGTGGGGTGTCGCCCGGCACCCGCGACGAGGCCGACAGCCGGCGCCCGATCGCCCGGACCGATCTCGACGGGATGGCCGAACCCGGTGATCTCGAGGCGGTGCTCGAGACCCTGGTGTCCAGTCGGCTGCTCCAGGCCCAGGCCCGCGAGGAGGGGGTGGTGTTCGAGCTGGCGCACGAGGCGCTGCTGCGCGAGTGGCCCCGGCTGCGCGGCTGGATCGAGGAGGACCGGGCCGCGATCGTCGCCGCCGAGCAGCTCACGGAGGCGGCCGCGAGCTGGGAGGCGGTCGACCGCGACCCCGGGGCGCTGTACCGCGGGACGAAGCTTGAGGCCGCGCTCGACCACCTCGACGGTCGCGTCGACGCGTTGCCCGACCCCGCCCGGCAGTTCCTCGACGCCAGCCAGGCGGCCCGGGACCAGCGCCGGGAACGCGAGGCCGAACGCCTCGCTCACCAGGCGCGCACCAATCGCCGCCTGCGTCGGCAGCTGGTCGGACTCGCCGTGGCGATGGTCGTCGCGGTGGTCGGCGGGCTGATCGCGCTGGACCAGCGTCGCGATGCCCGGGCACAGGAACGCCTGGCCGTCGCACGAGAGCTGGCGGCGGCGTCGACCGCGGCGGTGGACGAGGACGCCGAGCTGGGCATCCTGCTCGCGCTCGAGGCGATCGACACCACGCGCGAGGACGACGGCACGGTGCTGCCCGAGGCCGAGAGCGCCCTGCATCGCGCCGTCACTGCCTCCCGCCTCGTCCTGACCCTGCCCGGCCTGGGCGGCAGCGTCGCCTGGAGCCCCGACGGCACCGTGTTCGTGACCGAGGGTCCCGAGGAGTCCGGCCTCGTGGACCTGCGCGATGCCGAGACCGGGGAGTCGGTGCTGGCCTTCACCGGGCACGACGTCGACATCAACGACGTCGGGTTCAGCCCGGACGGCTCGGTGCTGGCGACCACGGGGGACGACGGGTTGCTGCGGTTGTGGGATCCCGAGACCGGGGACCTCGCAGTCGGAGTTCCAGGGGGAGGCCGGACAGGTGTGGGGCGTCGCCTTCAGCCCGGACGGCACGCGGGTGGCGTCGTCGTGGGTCGGGGAGGACCGGATCCGGGTCCTGGACGTCGCCACGGGGGAGCCGACCCTCGAGGTCCAGGCCGGGACTCGGTCCCTCGGCGACCCCGCGAGTTTCAGTCCGGACGGTGCGCGGCTCGCGATCACGAACGGCTCGGAGGTCGAGGTCGTGGAGGTGGCCACCGGCGACGTCGTCCTGCGCTTCCAGCCCAACATGGAGACGGCGGTGGCCGTGGCGTGGAGCCCGGACGGGCAGTGGATCGCCTCGAGCAGCCTGGGCGTCGAGACCCGGCTCACCGACGCCGAGACCGGGCTGGACCACATCGCCGTGCCCCGGCAGACCGGGGAGGTCTTCGCCCTCGACTGGAGCCGGGAGACCGGCCAGTTGGTCACCGGTGCGCGGGACGGGACCGCTCGCGTGTGGAAGGTCGACGGCGAGGAGGTCGTGGAGCAGGTCGCCGTGTCGTCTCCCGAGGGTGTCGGCGGCATCGCCTTCTCGCCGGACGGCGAGCAGGTCCTGACCGGCGACGTCACCGTGACCGACGCCGAGGTCTGGGACGTCGGGCTGGCTGGTGGCGCCGAGTGGGCGAACCTCCCGACCTCCACCGGCGGGCTGCAGAAGGCCGCCTTCACGCCCGACGGCGACCGGGTCGTCGTGAGCGGCCGCGACGCCGAGGCGGTCGTGTGGGACCCGGACACCGGAGCACGTCACGCCACCCTGGGGGAGGACCAGGACACCGCCGTCGACCTCGCGGTCAGCCCGGACGGCGGGTTGGTCGCGACCGTGAGCTACGACGACCCACCCCGCGCACAGGTCTGGGACCCGGACACGGGGGAGGAGGTGTTCGCGGTCGAGGAAGTCGACTTCCAGCCCGAGTTCCTCTCGTGGAGTCCCGACGGGCAGCTGCTTGCCGTCGCCGTCTGGGGCGTCCTCGACGGATCAGGCAAGACCGTGATCGTGGATCGCACCGGCCAACGGGTGGCCGAACTGCCCGAGGAGGCCAACTTCCGCCCCGCCGACCTCGTGTTCGTCCCCGACGGCGAGCGCCTGGTCACCGCGCGCTGGAAGATCGACCGCGAGGACCCCACGGCGAACGGCCTTCGGGTGTGGGACTGGGCGACCGGAGAGGTGGTCATCGACATGCAGGAGTTCCCCGGGGAGCTCACGGTCTCGCCCGACGGGACCAGCATCGCGGTCAGCCGCCTCGCCGGGGGCGGCTCGATCTGGGACATCGCCTCGGGGGAACGCGTCGCCACGCTCGACGCGCACACCGGCGACATCAGCGGCCTCGCCTACTCCCCGGACGGCGACCTGCTCGCCACCTCCGGCGTCGACGGCACCGTGCGTCTCTGGGACACCGATTCCTTCACGCAGGAACTCGTGCTGCACAGTCCGGACGGTCCGGTGTGGTGGGTCGACTTCAGCCCTGACGGTGATCGGCTCGTGACCACCAGCGACGGCGTGGCGCGGGTGTGGGCGCTGGACCTGGACGATTTGGTCGGGATGGCCGAGGGCCGCCTGACCCGGTCCCTGACCGACGTCGAGTGCCTGCAGTACCTCCACGTCGAGCGCTGTCCGGCCTGACGGCCCGGACCCCAACGGTGCCAGCGGACCGCGCAGCGCGGGACGCACGTCGGCGGCCGGGCGGGGTGAGCCGTCGCGCAGGCCGGCAAGACAGCGGCGGAGGAGGTCGCGCAGCTGGTCCTCGTCGTTGCCGGCCAGGTCGGCGAGCATGCGGTCCTGGACGTGGTCGACGTCGCGGTGGCAGGCGCGGAGCTTGCGGTGCCCCTCGTCGGTCAGCCGGGTCAACTTGATCCGTCCGTGGTCGGGGTCATTGCGTTGTTCGACGTGGCCCGCGTCCACCAGGTCGGCGACCAGGCGGTGCATGGTTTGTGGCGTCACGAAGCAGCGCCGTGCGAGCTCGGCGTTCGACAGGTCCGGGTCCACGGCCAGCGCGGTGAGGGCCGCGTACGTGCTCATGGTCACGTCATGGTCTGACAGGGCCCGGTCCATGTGGGTCCGCAGCTCTTGTTGCAGCTGCTTCACGAGCCAGCCGACTTCGTCCTGGGTCGCTCGCCTTGACATGTCAGCATCCTGATATATAGTCGCGATCAATGTCAGCATACTGACATTCATCGCCAATGGAGGAGATCGACCATGCCAGCCACCGGAGTGGACTTCATCGCCCTGCAGGTCCGGGACGTCGCCGCGGCGGCCGACTTCTACGAACGACAGGTCGGCTTGGTGCGTGCCGATCGGTCGCCGCCCGGCGCTGTCGTCTTCGCCACCGACCCGGTCCCGTTCGCCGTGCGCGAACCCCTGGTCGACCTCGATGCGGTCGACCAGCTCGGCTGGGGGGTCGCCCTGTGGATGCGAAGCGACGACGCCGATGCCCACTGCGAGGCGTTGCGCGATGCGGGCGTGGAGATCGCCGCCGAGCCCGAGGACTCGCCGTTCGGCAGGACCTTCGCCTTCGTGGACCCGGACGGCTACCGGATCGTCGTGCACGACGGGTGACACCGACATGCTGCACCGACCAGGGCGTGCGCTCGGACGCCATGTTCACCTCGCCGACGATGCAGCTCAGGCTGTGCGCCGGCGGACGAACTCGACGGCGGCGGCGTCGAACGCCTCGGCGAGCGGCGAGTCCTCGGCCATGTTGAACCCGTGGATGCCGCCGTCGACCTCGACGAAGTCGACTTCGACATCCGCCTCGGTCAACCGTCGGGCGTACTCGCGGTCCTCGTCGAGGAACAGGTCCGCGGTGCCCACGCCCACCCATGCGGGTGGCAGGCCCGAAAGGTCCTCGCGGGCGGCCGGCACGGCGTACGGCGGCGACGGCTGGCCCGGCGCATGTCCGAGGTAGCCGGTCCACCCGAACCGATTGTTGGCGTTGCTCCACACGCGGTGCCGGGGCGAGTCCAGCTCGTGTCGGGTCGCGGTCGTGTCGTCCAGCATGGGGCAGACCAGCAGTTGCCCCGACGGCTGGGTGCCGCCCTCGTCGTGGAGCCGTTGCACGAGGCCGGCGGCCAGGCCGCCGCCGGCGCTGATCCCACCGACCACGACCTTGTCGGGATCGACGCCGAACCGCGACGCGTGCTCGATGAGCCATGTCCAGGCGTGGTGGCAGTCGTCCAGGCCCGCGGGGAAGGGGTCCTCGGGACCGAGCCGGTAGGCCGGGCAGAACACCGGGACGCCGCTTTCGCGGGCGAGCTTCGCGGCCCAGCCGACGGTCTCGTCGTTGGATCCCAGGACGTAGCCGCCGCCGTGGATCAGCAGCACCGCCCCGTCGCCGCCAACGTCGTCGGGACGCACCACCTTGATGCCCTGCCCCACAGTGGGTTCGTCGGTGACCTGCACCCCCGACACGTCAGCGCTGGGGAGGATCAGCCCGCCGAGCATCCGCAGTGGTCGGTACGTCCACCGGTTGACCACGAGCCACCCTGCCTGCCGGTCCAACGCCTTGAATTCGGGTGGGGTTGGCACCCTCGATGCCGACGTGACTGCCGGATCGGGCTCGGTCCGGAAGCCCTTGGGCGTGGATGCTGTCATCGTCAGTTTCCTTGTGTCGATGTTCGCAAGACGACGTGCCTCGGTTCAGTCCGACAGGCCCAGCTCCGTGCGGACGGCGTCGCGTCCGGCGTCGACCAGTCGGCGGGCTCGTGCGGGCTCGAAGTCGAGGATCTCCCCGATGCCGCTGATCGGCTCCTCAGGCGTCACGGGCACCAGTTCCACGTGCCGATGCTTGGTGTCGACGCCGGCCGCGACCAGGTCGTTGATTGTCCGAGCATGGTCGAGGTCGGTCAGGATCGACGACCGGAAGGTGTGCTCGACGGCCAGCGCCAGCACGTCACCCAGCGACTTCGGCGGGCGGGGCCGGTCGCTGGGCACCGACGATGCGACGACCACGGCCAGGTCGGGCTCGTGCTGCAGCGCGGCGGCCAGCGGGGTGTTGGAGGCCAGTCCACCGTCCCAGTACTGCTGGCCGTCGATCTCCGTCGGCCGGAACAGGCCCGGGATGGCGGCCGATGCGAGCAGGTGGTCGACGGTCAGTTCCACGACCCGCAGTCCGTCCGGGGGGCGGCCGGGCGGTTGCCGGTTGCCGAAGCGCACCAGCTCGCCGGTGGCGACGTCGACCGCCGACACGACCAGGGTCACGTCGTCTTCGAGCGGCAGGACCTCGCCGCCGATGGCGTCGACCAGCTGGGCGCGCAGGGGCTCGAGGTGGAACAGCCAGGTCCACCCGAAGAGGTCGAGCAGCCACTCTGTCGTGGTGTACTCACCCAGGCCCAGGATGCGTTGCGGGAGCCCCAGGGGGTCGCGCAGCAGGCGATCCACCCGCAGCAGCCTGTGCACGTCGAACCGGGCCCGGTAGACGTCCCGGGACTTCTGGTCGGTCCACAGCGTGCGGATGCGTTCCGGTGACCAGCCCATCGCGGCGGCCGCGGCGGTCAGTGCACCGGCGGAGGTGCCGGCCAGCACCTGCGGGCGCAGCCCGGCCTCGTACACGGCCGCCACCACCCCGGCGTCGAACGCGCCGCGAGCACCGCCACCCGAAAGCACGAGCGCGAGCCGCCCGTCCTGCAGCAGCGCCCGGTCGGGGCGCGCGGGCGTGTCCGGCTGGTCACTGCCCGTCACGAGGCGATGGGAACGTGGTCGACTCGTTCGCGCTGTGCATCGAGGAGCGCGGGATCGGGCATGAGGGCTTGCGTCTTCTGGTTCCCGTCCACGCCCACGACCAGCCACCCTCCTGCGTCGGAGGTCCCGAGGTCCTTCGAGGTGCTGGGTGGCCAGTTCACGTGCCCGCCTCTTTGTCGGCTTCTGTCCGCCAGGTGGATGTGGCTGTGCCGTCGGCCTGCATGCTCCCCATTGACGCCCTCCCCAGGCAGCCACCAAGAACCCGGCGCGGAGGGTCAACAACGGTGACGGCCCCAGTCAACACCAACGTCACGACCTGCAAGCCCGCCAAGGCCTGCAAAGACAGCCTACGGCGGATCGAGACATCAAACTCGGCTGAACGATCAAGTTCGTGTTCCGCCAGACGAAGCATGAAGACGTCCGGGTGCTGACACCTGTCGACGTCACGTCCCCCACCCGTTCGAGGGCGAGCCGAAGGTCGGGTGACGGGGACTGGACCAGGCCACACATTCGGAGCGGGCCAACTGCAGTTTCGAATTCGAGTCCGGTGTGGTCGCTCCCTCGCTCGTCGCCCACGCCCAGATGGGGCAGGCCACCGCGTCAGGCTGGGGGCAACCGGAATCGCTCCTGCGGCCAGCCCGGTGGTTGGGCAGCACTCGCCTTCTTAGCCTCGACATCGAGACGCGGGGGAGCGGGTGGACGTGGACAGGAAGGTGGGTTTCGGACGCAACGCACGGGGCGGCATCGTGCCAGTCGACGTCGAGGGGGACGGGATCGACGAGATCGCCGCCAATGCCGGCGGCAGCCACGAGGCCACTGGTGGCGGGGCTCGATCATGGCGCTGACGGACAGCAGCGACCTCTATGGTGCCATCCACGAGGACGGGATCAACCAAGCGATCCGGCGCCTCATGGAACAGCGGCCGGTCTACTTCAATTTCTGCACTCAATGGGTGGCCGACGACTGGCCCGCCCGGCTCTGCTGTCCGCCCGACATTGACCCGCTGGTCGAAGCTCGCGTCAATCCGGTCGTGTCCATCCAGGATCCGCTTCCAATCCTGGGCACGGGGGGTGTCTACCGCCTGGACTGGGCGGCCCAGATCGCGGAGCTGTCGCTCGACTTCCATGACTCCGACCGGCCCCTGCCTGCTCAGCTGGGAAGCCAACTCCAACCCCAGCAGGTCGGAGTGTTCGTGCGGATGTGTGCCGGCATCGGCTGCCCGTCGGACGAGATGCTGCAGGAGTTCCCGCCACCCGATCACCCGCCGATCACGTGGCCGAACGACGACGACCCTGACCCGTCGGACGAGCCGCAACCGGATCCGGTCACGATCCCGGTCGACCACCTGACCTGCTTCGAACTCGAGCTCGTGGCCACGGCCCATGCGTCCTTGGACGGACCGAGCACCGCCAGGCGCGTGGAACTGATCCTGGACGGGATCGAGATCGTCGACGTCGAACCCGACAGCCTCGAGGATGCCATGGAGTGCTACCTGAGGACGGTCATCCGTTGGGCGGTCCTGCCCCGGCTGAGGCTGCTCGTCACTGCGGTTGTGCTCGACCTCCCGATGTCGCTCGGGACCGTGACGATCAAGCCGGCAACTGCCGTGGCCCACAACCCTGCCGTCGAGGATGACCAGTTGAAGGTCTATCTGGACCTGGAGGTGTCGCCCTGATGGCCCACGTGACGATCGCGGCCTCCGAGACCACCTTCGAGATGTTCTTCCGACACGTTCGGGACAACTTCCGCCTGGTCAGGGACGGCAAAGTGGACTTGGGGACCTACGTGCTGGGCTACGAGATCGACCTCCGCCTCAAGAACGGCACGATTGACCTCCGCCCTGACAACACCGTCGAGATCTCGCAGCTCGATCTCGACTTCGTCGTCTTCAAGGTCTCGTTCGGGCTCGACATACCGCAGCAGTGCATCGGTGGACAATGCGTCGTCTGGGTGCCAGTCAAGGGATGCCTCAAGCGTTTGCCGAAGGCGTGCATCTTCGCCGACGACCCAGATGTGGAGGTCGAGTTGGACCTCGCTCCGTTCAACAGGACCGAGGTGTCGTTCATCGGGTCGCTGAGGACGACGTACCACGTGAACCAGGACCGGCCAGTGCAAATGGATGCTGTGGATGCATCGTCACAGGGCTTGGCCAACCAGTGGCAGGTCTACATTGACACCGAGTCAGTCGATGTCGACCTCGTGGACGTGCCCGACATCTTGGGTGACCTGATGGACCAAGCCGTCGACAAGGCATTCGACGATGCCCTGGGATTGATGCCGGGATGGGCGAAGTCCCTCCTGAAGAGCTTCATCGCCCCACTCTCCGGCTGGATGCGGGACATGCTCGACGTTCCGGACAACGTCGACGAGTGGCTCACCGACAAGCTCGACAACAGCTTCGGCCTGGGTGACCTCGTGACCCAGGCACTCGTCGACCACTTCGCTCGCGAGTTCCCCATCAACGTCGTGGAGGACCCCTACCCAATGTGGAAGTCGGTCCAGGGCCTGAACCCGGTGTTCGTCCCCATTCGCGACCTGACCGTGCGCAACACCGACGACGAAATGATCGCCGAGGCATTCATCGGCTGAGGAGCACAAGATGCCAGTTCGTCGCGCCCCCGCAAGTCGCTCACCCGTGGACCATGCATTGTTCTCCCAGGTCGGGCTCGACAGCGGTGCCCTGGGGCGTTTGGGAACGGTCGTGCACCGGTTCGATGAGCAAGGGGCCTACCGCGTCGCGACGATGGCCCGAGGGGTGGCCGTGGACGAGACCACGCTGAGGGTCGAACAGGGTGCGCCCGACTCTGTCCATGTCGACCTCGCCGACGCGGGCCGACGCGGGTCCGCGTCAGGTGACGGCGTGGCGGTAGCGCCGGGTGGCCATGTCCTGTTCCACGTCGGGTCTGGGAACCTGCGGTGGGCAGTGGAGGCCACCGACGACCCGTCGGGCGGACCCAAGTTCGACAGCCGACGGCTGGAGCGCGGGGACCAGTTCGTGGCCACCATCCTTCGGCCCGGCTCCTACGCAGTTGCCAACACCCTGGGCTCCGGCGAGACGGAGATCCACGTGCCGTTCGTCGCGCCCGGACGGACTCCGTACCGCCCAGGTCCACCGATGTACGTCGCGATGGGGCCACGATGCTCCGAGGCCTCGTTGCAGCTGGGCGCTGCCCAACCGCTGGTCTTCGAGATCGAGCAAGCCGCGCGGATCGTCGTCCAACTCACCGGGGCCGACGACGGCCCGAGCTGAGGAGGCTCGGAGATCTGCAGGTGCGGCGTGATCTGCTCGCCGAGGCCACGCAGCGACCCGGCGGGAGGCCCGCCGGGTCGCACGATCCGCCCCGTTGCATGCGCGTCAGCGCCTGATCGCGATGATCTCAGTGCCGACGAAGTCGGCCGGGTTGCCCTGCGGCACACCGTCGACCACCACGAGGTCGGCCCACGCTCGCACCTTCCAGGCAGTGCCGTCGCTGCCGGTCGCGATGCCGTTCACCGAGTTGAAGACGTCCACGACGTTGCCGTCGATCGAGAGCCGGACCTTGAGGTGGGCGGTCCCGCTGGCCAGCGGCTCCGGGATGGTGCCGTCGGCGAAGTAGGCCTCGCAGACCGCCGTGATCCACTCCGGACCGCCGCCGACGCTCTGGCTGTACAGGTGGATGGGTTGGCCGTTGTCGTCGGCCCTGAGGTCGAGCGACCCGTCATCGCGGGGAAACACGCGCAGTGGCGCCGACCCTGGTTCGGCGTTGAAGGGGTCGTCGGGATTCGCCTCGCAGAAGTCCTCGGCGCGCCCACCGACGAGCACCGAGATGTTGGGGTCCTGGTCGAAGGTGCCGTAGAAGAAGCCGACCCCGAGCTCGTCGCGGATGTGGCCCTGCGGCTGCGCGCTCGCGGTCGTGGTGGTGCCTACCAACAGCAGGCACGCGGCCAGCATGGCGGTCATGGATCGTCGGATGGTTCGTCGCATGATGGTTCCCCTTGTCGTGCCCGGCTCGTGGTGTCGAGCGGGAGCCCCGGACAGCCCATCGCTGTCCCGTTGCGGCTGGTGGCAGCGTGGATGACGCCCGTCACAGTCCTGTCACAGCCTCGTACGGGGCCAGAAACGCCAACTGACCGGCGATTCGCTCGTCACGCCGGGCAGGTGTCGACGTGCAGGTACTGGCGGCACTCCGGGTCGCTGAGCGACCGGGTGAGACGGTCCTCGGCGATGCCGATGAGGTCGTCCACGTCCAGCGCCCACACTCTGGCCACGCCGCCCCCGGTGGAGACCAGTCGGTCGCCGTCTGGCCCGAAGTCCACGGACCACACCGGGTCGGCATGCCCGTACAACGCCAGGACCTCGTTGCCCGACTCGGTCGTCCACAGCCGCACCGTGCCGTCGGCCCCGGCCGTGGCAATCGAGTCGCCGTCGGGCGAGAACACTACGTCGCTGACGTCTCCGGTGTGCCCGGTGAGCGTCGCCACCCGCTCGCCGGACGCAACATCCCACACGGAGCCGGAGCCGGCGATCTCGGCCACCGCGAGACGAGTGCCATCCGGGGACAGCGCGATGGTGCCCGCGAAGACGGGGAATCCCACGAGCGGTACGCCGCGCGTCCAGTCCCACACTCGCACGCCGTCCACGGTCGGGTCCTCCCGGTCGCTGCGTTGGCGTTGCGCAACCAGTCGCCGCCCGTCCGGCAGGAAGGCGAGGTCGAGCGCCACGAATGTCGCGTCCTCGACCACGGTCGTGACCGGCGCCCCCGTCCTGTCCACGACGACGATCCGTCCCGGCGCTCCGTCCCGGTACATGGAAGCGGCAAGCAGTTCGCCGTCTGGACTCCAGGCCATGCGCTGGGGGTTCACGCCGTCCTCCTGGATGGTGAAGGCACGCTCACCGGTCCTGCGGTCCCACACCTGGATCCTTGGCGGCTCGCTGAAGTCGAGGGTTGCGACCAGTTCGCCGTCCGGGCTCACCTCGATTTCAACCGCCGCCACGCCCTCGTCGCCGAACGTGAGCAGCGGCGTCGACGTGGCGACGTCCCACTGCGTCGCGCTGGCCTCGTGGCCCGTGGCAACGATGGCGTCGCCGTTGGGGACGAACATGGCCGTTCCCTGCACCTGCGGCGACGTCGGCATGTTCGCCCACTCCGCCCCACCGGCGCTGCCGACCTCCCAGATGCTGGCGGCGTTGACACGCACGTCCCCCGTCAGCACGTGCTCGCCGTCCGGCGAGAAGGCCAGCCCACCGATGGCTCCCTGGTCGGCTCGGGCCGCAAGCGCGAGCACCTCCGAGACCCCATCATCGGCGACCTCCCACACGCGGGCGTTCCCGTCACGGCCCCCTGTCGCCAGGTGCGTCGAGTCCGGGCTCCAGTCGAGGTGGGTGACGTCGCCGACGTCTGCAAGGTCCATGTGCCGGTCCGCGCCGTTGGCGTCGGAGATGCGAACGACGCCACGGGCAGCGCTCCACGCCAACCAGCGCCCGTCTGGGCTCCAGGCCACCGCGATCGGTTCGAATGCCTGCGACACGGTGCGCGCGACCTCACCCGTCGACACGTCGATGACCAGGACTCCATCCCGCCAGTCGGCGATGGCCAGGCGCTGGCCATCCGGGCCGAACGTGATGGGGTCCGCGAGAACGTCAGTGGCTGCCTCGGTTCGCAGGATCATCTCGCCCGTCGTGACGTCCAGAACGCGGACCTGTTGTTGGTCCACCCAGCCAGCCGCCACCTTCGAGCCGTCCGGACTGAACGTCACGCCCCAGACGACCCCGATGCCGGCCAGTTCGGCCTCCATCATGCCCGTGGCGGTGTCCCAGACACGCAGGAGGCCGTCGTCGCCCGATGTCGCGAGCAGGGATCCGTCAGGGCTGAACGCCACGTCGTTGACGTCGGCGTCATGACCGGTCCACGCGAGCACGGACTCGCCCGTGGTCGCGTCCCGCAGGTCGACGAGCCCGGACTCCTCGGGGCCTTCCGTGACGAACAACCTGCCGTCCGGGTGCCAGTCGACGCTGCCGCCGAGGTCCGGGACACGCAGCACGATCCGCGACGACGTCACGGCGCGGTGCAGCGCTGCCTCGGCCTCCGGCAGCACGGCCCCGTCCGGTTCGCGTGTGCGCTCGATCGCCTCCAGCGCCAGCAGGATGCCGAGTTCGGGGTCGTCGTCGACGACGGACACCGACGAGGCCGCCAGTTCCCGCGCGGTGGCGACGCGCTCCTCGGCCTCGGCCCGCGCCGCCTGCTGTCCGGCCTCACCGCGCTGGTCGAGTGCGACCACCCCGCCGACCAGCGCGACGACCATGGCCAGCGCCAGGGCGGCGAGTTGGCGTCGCAGCCGCCGGTTGGTCCGCTCCTGCCGGGTGACTCGCTCGGCCTCGCGTGCACGGCGGTGAGTCGCGGGCGGCCCGACTTGCGTCGAGGAACTCGCGTGCCGTGGCGGGGAGCGTGGCCTTGCGGCCACCGAGCTGTTCCAGCGGCGGCGTCCAGCTTCGACCCGCGGTACAGCGCACCGGGGTCGAGGTCCAGGGCTGCCCAGCTCGCGGCGGCCTCGCGCAGCTGGCCGGCGGCCACGATCGCGGCGCGGTCGCGTCGATCCAGCCGCGCAGGCGGGGCCACTCGCGCAACAGTGCCTCGTGGGCGACCTCGACGGTCGGCTCGCGCGTCTCGGGGTGGCGGTCGTGCGCGAGCAGCCGGGCCTGCACCCACGGCTCGACCACCCGTCGATGCCCAGGTCCGGCAGCCAGCCCGGCAAGTTCTGACTGAGGGGCCGGCCGGCGGGTGGGTTCGCCCTCGGCGTCTGATCACGACGAGCTGCTCGAACAGGTGGCGGACCGCGTCTCGGTCATCGTCGCATCGACCGGTACAGGTCCTCGGCTCGCGTCGCGATCGCACCGCCGACCCCGCCGAGCTCGCGGTAGGCGGCCAGGTCGAGCCGGCCGTCGCCGCGCGCTGGCCAGTTCGTACAGCGTGAACTGCAGTGACGGCATCGCCGCGGGCTGGTCGACCACGGCGGCCACGAGCTCGGCCACCAGCGGTCGGCTCGACCGCCAGCCCGACCCGGTCGGCCGGGCCCCGTGATCGCGGCCTCCAGCTGCGGTCGCCTGCATCGCCGGCACGGTCACGGTCGCGTCGCGGACGAGCTGCGCCGAAGCCGTGGAAGCGCAGGGGCCGGTCGTAGAAGTCGGCCCGCAGGGTCGCGACCACCCGCAGTCGGCTGTCGGGCACCGTCAGCGGCGTGCACGAGCCCGTCGAGGAAGGCGCGCTGGACGTCGTCGTCGGCCAGCGTGAACAGCTCCTCGAGCTGGTCCACGACCAGCAGCACTCGCCGCCGTCGGGCACGAGTTCGCGCAGCACGGCGGCGATCCCGCCGTCGCGCCGGCGAGGTCGCTCGGCAAGCACGGCGCTCCGAGCGGCCGACGTCGCGGTCCCCGCGACGCCGTGGCGACCCGGGCCAGGCCCTCGGCCAGCTCCTTGAACGGGGCCGCGCCGGGGATCATCGTCGTGACCAGCCATGCGTCCGACCCGGCGATCGCGCCCGGCGCGGACCCGCGGCAGCAGGCCCGGCGCGGACGACGCTCGACTTGCCACTGCCCGACGCCCCCACGACCAGCACGAGCCGGCCGGCCGGTCCGCGCGGCGCCGAGCCGGTCGACCAATCCGGCGACGAGCGTGTCCCGGCCGAAGAAGTCGGCGGCATCGGCCTCGTCGAACGCCCGCAGGCCCTTGTAGGGGTTGCCCACGGGCCGGCGCCTGGCCGTCGCGCCGGCCGCCGTCGCGTCGAAGTCGGCCAGCAGCCGCGCGATCGGAGGCGGGGGGTCGGCCGACATGGCGTCGTCGCAGCGACGACGGCGCCCGGGCGCCGTCACCGGCACGCCGTCGCCGACATCGCGGCGCGTGCCCGTGAGCGCCTCGTGGACCAGGCGTGCGAAGGCCACCACGTCGTCGCCCGGGTCGCCGTCGACCTCGCCGAGCGGGAAGTCGGCCAGGTGGGCCGCGCCCGCCTCGTCGAACAGCACGCTCTCGGGGATGACCCGGCCGTGCACGACCCCGAGGTCGCGCCGCGGCCTCCAGGGCCGAGCCCGACCCGCGCGGCCAGGTCGCGACGTCCTCGGTCGGCAGCGGGCCGCGATCGAGCCGGTCACGCAGGGTCCCGCCACGCATCCGGCGCAGCACGACCCAGGCGCCGCCGGGCTCGCGCCAGTGGTCGTCGATCGGGCACGATCGCGTCGTGGTGCAGTGCCGCGACCCGCCGCATGGTCGCGTCGAACGACCGCACGACGTCGGGCCGGTCGGCGACGTCCGGGCGGCACGACCCGGATCACGAGGTCGCGGTCCACGCCCGGCAGGCGGGCGGCGTGCACGGTGCCGTCGCGGCCCGAGCCGAGCCGCTCGCCCAGCCGGTAGCCCCGGACGACCCGCCCGGGCGGCTCGACCTGCCGCAGCTCCTCGTCGTGCGCCAGGATCCGCTGCGCGAGCTCCTCCAGCTCGCGGTGACGGATCCAGCCCGGCCTCCGCCCAGCACGTCCCGGTAGTCGCGCATGACCGCCAGCGCGTCGGCCTGCCGGCCGCTGCGGTACAGCGCCACCATCAGGTGGCCCGGAACGACTCTCGCAGCGGTTCCTGCGTCCGACCAGCACCTCGAGGCGGGACACCAGTTCGGCCGCCAGGCCGCACGCCAGCTCGGCGTCGACCAGCTGCTCCTCGGTGACCGAGCGCAGCTCGGCCAGCCGCTGGGCCTCGGGCATCACCCAGCCCTCGCCGTCGAACTCGGCATAGGCGTCGCCGGCCCACAGATCCAGCGCCTGCGCGGAACGCCGACGCCGCTCCGACCGGATCGCCCTGGGCCCGGCGCGCCCGACCCTCCGCCGACCAGGCGCTCGAACCGCGCCGCGTCGACGGCGTCGTCGGCGACCCGCAGCACGTAGCCCGGCGACCGCGTCACCAGGACCGGTCCGTCGCCGTCGTCGTCGACGCACCCTGCGCAGCCGCATCACGTAGCGTGCGCAGCGTCGTCGCCGCCCGCGGCGTCGGGATCGCCGGCGAAGACGGCCTCGACCAGCCGATCGGTCGACACCACCTCGTTGCGGTGCACCAGCAACACCGCCAGCAGGCGGCGCTGGCGTGGCCCCCCGACGTGCACGTCGTCGCCGTCCCGGGCGACTCGCACTACACCCAGTACGTGATACTCCAGCATGGCGCCCCTTCCCACCGCGCGTCGCCATCGCGTCCGATGGCGTCGTCGCTCGCGGTGGACGTGAGCCTGCCGGAGCCCCGTGGCAGTTCTGTCACAACCCTACAGATGGCCGTCCGCGCCCGGGCTGGCGACAGTCGGTGGACCCTTCGGGCGGTGGGTGGGTCAGGAGCGAAGTCGGTGGGAACGTCGGGCCGGGTGTCCTCGCAGGAGGGTGGCGGCACCGCCGAGCCAGGCGTCGGCACGGTCCAGGCGGAGCCTTTGCAACTCGCGCCCCGGCTCATGGCCGCCGAACATGTCGACTCGCCCGGCATCCACCGACGCGACCCCCCGACCCTGGGCCTCGCCGTACCAGAGCATCGACCAGCCTTGCGGTTGCGGCTGGGTCAGTACCTCGTCAAGTTCGTTGCCGTCGTCGTCGAAGTGCACGACCCACCGGGGTTCGGGTCTCCCCAGCCATGCCACGAGCAGCCAAGGTTCGCGCACGTGGTCGTGGACTTCCCGGCGCGGGCTCGCGACCACGCACTCCATGTGGGCACAACCCGGATCATCGAACGTCCAACAGAGTCTCCCGTCGTCCATGAGGACCACGCCACGCGGGAAGTGTCCATGGTCGAAGGTGCGTGCGAGCGCATGGTCCATGGCCACCTGAGCCAGCGGTCCCACGCCGATGGACCCTCGCCATCACCCATCGTGAGGCGAACGCTTGACGCGCTGGTGGGTCGCTCGAACGCCTCTGGCACGGCAACTCAGCCACCACCGCCCTTGACCTTCTCTTTGTCCATGTCCACTCCGGTGGTCGTTGGCGACACCCTGCCAACCCGGTGTGACATGACAACTGAAATACCCTCAAGGCCCCTCTCCAACACCTCAGGACGAGCACTTCGCCTCCGGCGGCGGTCACGACGACGTGGCCTACGACTTCGTCGTCGCTGCGGCGGCCGGCGCGTTGTCGTTCGACGAGATCGTGGACTGGTGGAGCCGGTGAGTGAACGGTTCGTGAGGCCGCCTGTTCGAGGTCGCGGAGGGCAGGGATGGCTCCGGTCAGTCAACGGCTCGCGAAGCCCCCACGTCACGCCTGGGGGAAGGACTATGGTGATTTGTGCGCGACGTGTTGCCGTCGGGGTGGCAGGCTCGAGGACGAGCGTTTGTCGTGCACGATCCAAGGGGTGATCATGAGTTCGGGTCCACGTCGAGTGTCCGTCGCGACCCTGGTCGCCGTGCTGGTGGCGGTGTTGCCGTGCCGGCGACAGCGGGCGAACCGGCCGACCGGGACGCCAGGACACGGTGCGCGTCGCAACCTTCAACGCGTCGCTCAACCGGTTCAACCAGGGCGACCTGGCGAACGACCTGTCGACGCCGGACGACGCGCAGGCCAGCGCATCGCCGAGATCATCCAGCGCGTGCGCCCGGACGTCCTGCTCTCAACGAGTTCGACTACGACCCGGCGCGCCGCGACCTGTTCCGCAACAACTACCTGGAGGTGCCGCACGACGGCGCCGCCACCGATCGAGTACGTACGCTACATCGCGCGTCAACACCGGCGCTGCCCGACTCGAGGTCGACCTCGACAACGACGGTCGGCTCGACGGCCGGGCGACGCGTTCGGCTTCGGCGTCTTCCCCGGGCAGTTCGGCATGCTGGTCCTGTCGCAGCTACCCCATCGCGACGACGAGCGTGCGCACGTTCCAGGACTTCCTGTGGCGGGACATGCCCGGCGCGTGTTGCCCGACGATCCGCGCGACCGCCGCCCGGGACTACTACGACGAGGCCGAACTCGACGTCGTTCCGGCTGTCGTCGAAGAGCCACTGGGACGTGCCGGTCGAGGTCGGCGGCAGGACCCTGCACCTGCTGGCCGCCACCCGACGCCGCCGGTGTTCGACGGCCCCGAGGACCAGAACGGCCGCCGCAACCACGACGAGATCCGGTTCTGGGCCGACTACGTCACCCCGCCGGGGCGACTACATCTACGACGACGACGGGGCACGCGGTGGCCTCGCGGCGGGCGAGCCGTTCGTGATCGTCGGTGACAACAACGCCGATCCGCACGACGGCGACAGCGTCGCCGGCGCCGCCAACAGCTGCTGGACAGCCCGCTCGTCAACGACCGGATCGTGCCCACCAGCGACGGAGCGGCCCAGGACTCGGTCGAGGACGGTGGCGTGAACGTCGACCACCAGGGGGACCCCGCCCACGACACGGCCGACTTCAGCGACGCCCCGCCGTTCGGCGCGGGCAACCTCCGCGTCGACTACGTGCTGCCCAGTCGCCAGTTGACCGTCCGCGACGCCGGAGTGTTCTGGCCGACCGAGGACGACCCGCTGTTCCGCCTGGTCGGGGACGACGATCCCGGCACCGGCGTGCCCCTGAGTTCGGACCACCGACTCGTGTGGATCGACGCCCAGGTCAACGGACGGCGCTGACGGCGGTCCGCGCCACGGCGAGGCCCGGGCCACGGCTAGTCCGACAGGCCCAGTTCCGTGCGGACGGCGTCGCGTCCGGCGTCGACCAGTCGGCGGGCTCGCGCGGGCTCGAAGTCGAGGATCTCCCCGATGCCGCTGATCGGCTCCTCAGGCGTCACGGGCACCAGTTCCACGTGCCGATGCTTGGTGTCGACGCCGGCCGCGACCAGGTCGTTGATTGTCCGAGCATGGTCGAGGTCGGTCAGGATCGACGACCGGAAGGCGTGCTCGACGGCCAGCGCCAGCACGTCACCCAGCGACTTCGGCGGGCGGGGCCGGTCGCTGGGCACCGACGATGCGACGACCACGGCCAGGTCGGGCTCGTGCTGCAGCGCGGCGGCCAGCGGGGTGTTGGAGGCCAGTCCACCGTCCCAGTACTGCTGGCCGTCGATCTCCGTCGGCCGGAACAGGCCCGGGATGGCGGCCGATGCGAGCAGGTGGTCGACGGTCAGTTCCACGACCCGCAGTCCGTCCGCGGGGCGTCCGGGCGGTTGCCGGTTGCCGAAGCGCACCAGCTCGCCGGTGGCGACGTCGACCGCCGACACGACCAGGGTCACGTCGTCTTCGAGCGGCAGGACCTCGCCGCCGATGGCGTCGACCAGCTGGGCGCGCAGGGGCTCGAGGTGGAACAGCCAGGTCCACCCGAAGAGGTCGAGCAGCCACTCTGTCGTGGTGTACTCACCCAGGCCCAGGATGCGTTGCGGGAGCCCCAGGGGGTCGCGCAGCAGGCGATCCACCCGCAGCAGCCTGTGCACGTCGAACCGGGCTCGGTAGACGTCCCGGGACTTCTGGTCGGTCCACAGCGTGCGGATGCGTTCCGGTGACCAGCCCATCGCGGCGGCCGCGGCGGTCAGTGCACCGGCGGAGGTGCCGGCCAGCACCTGCGGGCGCAGCCCGGCTTCGTACACGGCCGCCACCACCCCGGCGTCGAACGCGCCGCGAGCACCGCCCCCCGAAAGCACGAGCGCGAGCCGCCCGTCCTGCAGCAGCGCCCGGTCGGGGCGCGCGGTCGTGTCCGGCTGGTCACTGCCCGTCACGAGGCGATGGGAACGTGGTCGATTCGTTCGCGCTGTGCATCGAGGAGCGCGGGATCGGGCAGGGCTTGCGTCTTCTGGTTCCCGTCCACGCCCACGACCAGCCACCCTCCTGCGTCGGAGGTCCCGAGGTCCTTCGAGGTGCTGGGTGGCCAGTTCACGTGCCCGCCTCCTTGTCGACTTCTGTCCGCCAGGTGGATGTGGCTGTGCCGTCGGCCTGCATGCTCCCCATTGACGCCCTCCCCAGGCAGCCACCTCGAACCCGGCGCGGAGGTCAACAACGGTGACGGCCCCAGTCAACACCAACGTCACGACCTGCAAGCCCGCCAAGGCCTGCAAGGACAGCCTACGGCGGATCGAGACATCAAACTCGGCTGAACAATCAAGTTCGTGTCCCGCCAGGCGAAGCATCCGAAGCGCCCCGTAATCCCGGTCGCCATCGACGGCTGAACGACTCGATGTCACCGGAGTCGTGCCCATCTCGGAGATCTGAGGTGGGGAGCAGTCGTCGTGCCAGGTGCCACCGAACAGCGTCGGAGCCACCTCGGGACAACGAATGCCGAGTTCCGAGTGGGCGCACTCGCGATCGCGATGCGCCCAGTCCTGGACCTGCCGGACACGTGCGCCACTACGATGACCCGGTGCGGGCTGGGGAGCATCATGGGGCAGGACACCGGCGTCTCGGGCAGCCATACGCGCGTCCTGCCCGCAACACGTGCGCTGGCCGTCCTGATCGTGCCGTTCCTGGTCGTGGCGTGGTGGATCCTGTTCCTGCTGCCGGACCAGACCGAGCGCCTGTTCGCGTGGCCCGTGGGGCCGCCGATGACCGCGAGGATGCTCGCAGCGGTGTACCTCGGCGGGGCCTGGTTCTTCGCACGAGTGGTGACGGCCCGCGAGTGGGAGCAGATCCACCTGGGCTTCCTGCCGGTCACCGCGTTCGCCTCGTTGATGGGGATTGCCACCTTCCTGCACTGGGACGCGTTCACCAGCGGCCACATCTCGTTCCGGGTGTGGGTCGTGCTGTACATCACGACCCCGTTGCTGGTCATCGCAACGTGGTGGGCCAACCAGCGCCAGGTCGGCTCGGACGCAGACGTCCATCCTGCATCCACGCAGTCGCCGATCGGCGACGGCGGCGACGGCGGCGACGGCGAGCTCCGGTTGTCGCGACGGGCCCAGGTGTCCGCCGGTGTGCTGGGGGCAGTCGCCATCCTGGGCAGCGCCGCGCTGTTCATGTGGCCCCACCAACTGATCGAGGTGTGGCCGTGGCAGTTGTCGCCGTTGACGGCACGGGTCATGGCCGCCATGTTTGCCCTGGGTGGCACCGGACTGGGCATCGCACGGGATCCGCGCTGGCGGGCGACGCGCCTGCTCGTGCAGGTGGTGTGGGTCATGCTCGGTCTCATCCTGGTGGCCACCGTCCGGGCGTGGGGCCAGTTCGACCCCGGCAACGTGCTCACCTGGGTGTTCGTGGTCTGGCTGGTCGCCGTGCTGGCGGGTTCGGTCGTCGTGTACACGACGATGGAGCGCCGCCAACCAGCCTGAGCGGCCACGGCGGCCGTCAGGAACGCCACGATCTCGTCGTGGTCCATCGTCTGGGCGCAAGGTGTCTGGGCGCAGGGTGGGCGTGGGCGGCCGCCAGGTGTGCCGGTGTCCCCGTGAGCCCTCCGGCGGTGGCCAGGTGGGGCGCGACGGACACGGTCAGCGTGTGTCGCGTCGGGTGCTCGGCATCCGTGTCGGCGAGCAGCGACGTGGACACGGGTGGGGTCATACGCCTTGCTCCCCACGAGACGGCCGGAGCGATGGTCGACCTCCGCGCAGCCCAACTGCATTCGAGATCGAGCAAGCCGCGCGGATCGTCGTCCAACTCACCGGGGCCGACGACGGCCCGAGCTGAGGAGGCATTCGATGGCCGTGAGTGCGTACGTCGACAGAGCATCGTCGCGGAGCTGGCCCCGCACCTGGCTGCCTGACCAGCCTCACGTCCCGGGCGGGGTCACCTCGAAGCCCGGGTAGGACTGACCGGTCGAGTGGTTGGGGTCCTCGAAGCTGACGTTGGCGACCCACGCCTCGTCGCCGGTCATGCGGCCGTAGAGGTCCGTCACCTCCTGGGCAGCCGCCGCGGACGGCCCGCCCTGGGCGAGACCGTCGCGCACGACGTAGTTCGCACGGGCGACATCGACGTCCTGGCTGGACTCGGTCGTGCGATCGAAGGGGGTGACCTCGACCGCCTGCATCATGCCGTTGTCCTCGTGCAACAGGATGTGGCAGTGGTTGACGTAGGTGCCGACGAAGTCGGGGAACCGCGAACGGAAGACGACTCGGCCGCGATGCCGCGGCAGCGGGACGACGTCCATCCAGCGGGGCTCGTCCAGGATGTTGTGGAGCTCGCCATCGGCGGCGGGCACATCGATGCGGATGACCCAGAACGGGTTCTGGTGGATGTGGAACGGATGGTCGACGGCGCGCGTCAGGACTTGGAACGAGGGTGACTCGCGCCACCGTTCCATGCCCTCGGCCAGGGTCAGGACCCGACCGTCGTACTGGGTGCCGAACTGGGCAGGTACCAGCGCGTCGGCACTGGTGTCGCCCCACATCCCCTCGGCGACGTTGGTGACGACCCACTCCTCGGCGCTGTCCAGGTGCATGCGCGGGCGGCCCGGATCGGTGGGGTCGAACTTGCGCCCGTCGATCGCCATCGTCCGGATGTTCGGTGGCAGCAGCACGTACGGTGCCCGGCCATCCTCGGCCGGGAACCGTCGCACGTAGCGCAGGCCCTCCAGGTCGGGGCTGTCGAGGATGAACCGGGCGAAGGCCTGGGCCGTGGCCGAGGCCGCGTCGGGGTCGGCCAGCGCGGTCGGGACGCCGTCGGCGCCAACCTCCATCTCGGCCACGACCAGTGGCATTCCTGCAGCACCCCAGCCCGAGTATGTGACCGTGCGCGTGCGGAAGCCACCACCAGGCGCGGCCAGACCCGGCTCGTCGTCGGTGATGGGCATGAGGTAGGGCGGCACTTCGGGCAACTCGATCGTGGTGGGATCGACGGGGGTGGCGTCCGAGCCTGACACGACCACGGTGGCCAACACCACGTCACCCGGCCCGCCGGGCGGGTTGACGCTGGGCTGGGTGGCAGTGCCGTCGAGGCCCCGGGTCGCGGGCGCCTCGATCACCTGCATCAGGCCCTGCAGCGGCGTGTCCGCGTGCAGGATGACGCCCAGCGCGATGACCGAGTACACAGCGCTGTCCTGGCCCTCCTCCAGCGGGGGTGCCCGGAAGAACACGTCCGTGCGGTTGGCCGGGCCCATGTAGACCTCGTTCGGCCGCACGTAGCAGTTGCGGAGGCTGTCACCGTCTGCGAAGCAGGCGACGTAGTCCTCGACCAGTTGCGCTGGCGGGGCCGTCGGGAAGTCCGCCAACGGGAACGCTGCGGAGCCGTCCCCCTGGTCGGCGAGGTCCTTGACCCGGTACTCACCGTCCTCGGTCACAAGCGTCACGCCGTCCATCGCCAGTTGCCACAGATGCTGTTTGCGCTCCTCGACCGTCGCACGAGTCACCAACACCTCGTTGCCGTCGGCGTCCTGCTGCGTCAGGCGGCCGGTGGCGTCCACGGCGTAGCGCCCCTCGAGCACCATGAAGCGTCGAAACCCCTTGCCGTCCACGCTGCCGTTGAGCACCCGCCACCGCTCCATGGCGTTGGGTCTCATGGTGATCGTGGTGGCGTCGACGTTCCCGTTGACGATCGTGGCGGACGGGTTGCCACCCTTCCCGGTGAAGTCGTTGCTGCCGGCAGGGGCGTCGGGATCGTTGGGGACCTTGAACACCCGCTGGATCAACATCAGTCGTTCGCGGTAGTCGCTGGGGCCGGTCTTGAGGGAGGGGTCACCGGGATCCTTCGCGCGATCCGGGACCATGGCGGCTCGGATCGCGTCGTCGACGTCGCCCTCGACGACCAGGAACCCGGCCATGCCGCTGGCCACCTGGTCGTGCGTCGCCCCGTGCGAGTGCGGGTGGTACCAGTGCGTGCCCGGCGGATGCGGACGCCTGGCCATGCCCATGACATCGCCCAATCGGAACTCGAAGTGGGCCTGGCCGACCTGGTCGTCGTCGGCCAGGAAGTTGATCTGGTCACCCTCGCGCAGGAAGTGGCACTCGATGGTCCCGTCCTGGGGGTCGGCCTCACGCTGGGCCAGGTCGGCCTGCGGGACCAGGCGCAGGATCACGTTGTCGGAATGCGTGCCGTCGGGGTTGCGACCCGGCCGCACGTGCAGGCCGTGGCTGTGCAGGTTCGTCGTGTGGACCGTGTGCACGCCATTCGTGTGCTCCCCCAGGCAGAAGTCACTGCGCCGATTGCCCAGCGCAGCGGCGAGTTGCTGGACAGCGGTGAGGGCCAGCGGCTCGTCGCCCAGGTAGCCCGTCAGCGTGAGCGGATCGGGATAGGCCCCCACGTAGGTGATGCCGGCATCGAGGCCCAGCATGTTGCGCAGGGTGACCAGCAGGTCCTCGTCGCCGCGCATCCTGATCGTGGGTCCCGGCGTGGCGCCGCCGTAGCTGAACAGCACCTGGCTGGGGTTGCCGAAGCCGATGACGGCGCCGGGGTTCTGGTTCTCGACGACGTTGAGCACCAGCGGCTGGCCCGGCCAGTCGGACGGGCGCCACACCCACGGCTCGTTCCAGGTCTCCTGCGCCGTCGCCGTGCCGGCACCACCTCCGCCACCACCTCCGCCACCACCTCCGCCGGTCGGAACGGGGCTGGCCGGGTCGCCGGGTGCGGCGGTGCCAGTCGGCGTGCTGCCGGACGTGGTCGGGCTTGCGGTCGGGATTGCGTCACCGTCCGGCTCGCACCCGACGAGTGGCAGCACCACCGTGGCGGCCAGCGTGCCACGCAGGAAGTGTCGACGACTCAGGTGGTGACGGACCGGATCTGCGCCGTCACGCTCCGACGTCCGGGTGCCGTCCTGGTCGTGGTCATGGTGCATTGCCGCCCCCGGCCTGTCCGCATCGCGGACTCCCGATGGACCATAGTCACGAGGTCCCGACCCTTGGGGACCAGCGGCGTTGTTGGAGGCGTCGGCGTCCGTTGGCTGGGACGTCACGTTGGCCTGGAAGGGTGGATCCGATGAGGCCTCGATCCACACGGCCTCGTGTCGCTGTCCGAGGTGGAACTCCACCTGGTTCGGAAGGTTGTTGGAGAGCCGTCACGTCAGGAGCAAGACCAGGCCGCAATCATGCCCCGACGATGTGCTCGGCGACTAGCCTGTGTTGGCAGCCCGTGGTCCCACGGGCACGTACAAAGGGGAGCAATCATGGGGAAGTCTTCAAGAGTTTGCGCATCCGCGGTGCTGGTGCTGGTGATGTCGGTGCTTGCAGCGCCGGCAGCGTCGGCCGACATGCCAACCTGCGCAGGGGTGGAGCTGGACGATCCGCTCTTCGAGGGGCGCAATCTGATCCTCGGGACGGACGACGCCGACGTGCTGGTGGGCACCGACGGGCCGGATGCGATCATCGCCGGTGACGGCAATGACACGATCTACGCCGGTGGCGGCGACGACGTCGTGGCCGGGTGCCAAGGCGACGACTGGATCGAATTGGGGCCAGGTGACGACGTCACCACCGCCGACGACCTCACGTTCTTCGGCAACCCCGACAACGACATGGGTGGCGACGACACCGTCTTCGGCGGACCGGGAAACGACGAGATCCTCGGCGGGCCGGGCGATGACACCATGAGTGGTGGACCGGGCCAGGACAGCGTTGTCGGCCACCAGGGCGACGATGATCTCTCCGGCGACCAAGGTGATGACTTCGTTGCGGGCGGCTTCGGAGACGACGAGCTCGCCGGCGGCAACGGTGACGACTTCGTCTCGGGCGGCTTCGGCGACGACATCGCCTCCGGCGGCAACGGCGACGACCTGGTGACCGGGGACTACCCGGACCTCGAGCAAGACCGCGGCGCCGGTCCCGGTGTCGACCCCTCGCCGAACACCGACACCTGCGACGGTGGACGCGGATCCAACGTCGTGCTGCACTGCGAGGCCTGAACCCGAACCTGTCGAGGCGCTGCGTGGCCCGACCCGCGCAGCGCCTCACGTTCGCGGCTCATGACACCCAGGACCTCGCGGCCCTGCCAGCCAATGGTGATGCCTGCACTCCCGCAACCTGGACTCGAGGATCGTGCGACGGCCGACCGACCAGTTCGGCGAGGTGCATTGGCCCGGGGGTTCGGCGGTCGGGCTGGTCGATCACGCCTGCCGGGGTCACGACGGTCGGGGGACGTTGCGGACGGGAAGTGGCGCGGATGGTGGAAATCGGTTGACGTCCACGCTCCGGCCGCTCAGCCGTCTGCAGCCAGCCGTTCGATGCCATCGAGCAGCACGTCGAGGCCGACGTCGAACGACACCCCGAAGGAGTATCCCGGCGACATCACGTGCTCGACCGTGAAGCGGGCGAGGTGTGGGAACTCCTCGGCCGGCATCGCCGCGGCGATCTCGTGCACGAGCTCCTGCAACTCCTCGCCCTCCGCGGCTGGGAGACTGGCCTCCTGGATGACGAAGCCGTACACGAACGCGTCCAGGACGGCATACGCATGTGCCACGACTCCGATGGGCAGACCGCCACGGAACAGGCACCCGAGCATCGCGTCGTGGTGCTCGAGGGTGGCATGCCCCGGTGAGCGTCGTGACTCCAGCAGCGGGACCGCCCACGTGTGCCGGCCGAGCACCTGCCGTGCCGAGACGCACCGGCCACGCACGGCATCCTGCCACGGCAGATCCGGATCCGGCAGCGCGATCTCGGCGAACACCTGGTCGACCATGCCGTCCAGGATGTCGTCCTTGCCGTCGATGTAGCTGTACAGCGTCATCGGCTTCGAACCGAGGGCGTCAGCGATCTTGCGGATGGCGAGCGCCTCGGCGCCGACCTGGTCCGCGAGTTCGACCGCCGCCTGGACGATGCGCTCACGGTTCAACGGTGTCGAGCCACTTGTCGCCGCCATGCTCACATCTCCTCGTCGTCGTTGTCCGACCCGGCGGACGGCCGGGTGCCGAGCACGCCGATCCCAAGCATGCCCAACGCGAGCCCGAGCCCGTCGGGGATCGTGCTCGACAGGAGGAACAAGGCGCCGCACAGCGCGATGCCGATCCCGAGCACCGTCTGGTCACGTCGCGACAACTTCACGACGCCTCGTTCTCGGTCGCGGCGACGAGTATCGCGGACTTGCCGCGTGCGCGGCCAGCCAACAGGTCCGCGATCGCGCTGCCCACATCGGCGAGCCGGTAGGTCGCGCCCACGGCCGGGACCACGGAGCCGTCCGCCAGGAACGCGGCGAGCTTGGCGACGTGGCCCTTCGCCTCGGCGCTGATGAACATCGCCATGCGGTGCCGCACGAACGGCGAGAGCATCGCGGCCCGCACCTGGCGGCCGACGCCGCCAGTGATCGAGCCGCCGCCCTCGCCACCGACGATCACCAGCGTCCCGCGGTCGGTCAACGCTCGCCGAAGGGTGCGCACCGGGTTTCGCCCGCCCGTGTCGACGATGACGTCGTAGCGCTGCGACCCGTCGTACGGATCGTCGATCGCGTAGTCGTACACGCGGCTGGCACCGAGGTCGCGTACGAACTCGGCCTTCGCCGCGCTGGCGACGCCGTCGACCGTTGCACCGAGTGCCACCGCGAGCTGGACGACGAAGCTGCCCACCCCGCCCGACGCGCCGACCACCAGCACCCGTTGGCCCGCCTCGACACCTGCGACGTCGACCAGCGCCTGCAGCGCGGTGATGCCCGAGACTGCGGAGACGGCCGCCTGGACCGGAGACACGTTGGCCGGCCGCAGGGCGAGCCGCGTGGCATCTGCCACCGCGTGCTCGGCCCACGAGCCATCCGCGATCCCGAAGACCTCGTCGCCGACGGCGAACGTGTCGACGCCCTCGCCGAGCGCAACGACCGTGCCCGCGACGTCCAACCCGAGCCTCGGCTGTTTCGGGCGACGCACCCCGTACCCGGCGAGTCGCACGGCGTACGGTTCGCCCGCCATCAGGTGCCATGCGCCGCGATCGAGACCGCCCGCGTGCACCTCCAACAGGACCTGGCCCGCTCCCGGGGTCGGTACGGGAAGCGTCGCGACCTCGATGCCGGCGGGCGGGCCGTACTCGTAGCGCACAGCAGCCAACGAACTGGCGGGCAGCGCGTCGTGGGAAGCTGCCTTGGAGGCGGTGATGGGTGGCGTCGTCGTGCTCTTCATGGCGAACTCCGTCGCTTGGGTCGATGCCGCGGTCCGCAGCCGGTCGTACTTTGTACGACCACATGAGTGAAGGTATCCGTACTTAGTACGGAATGCTGGGATGCGTCCGTCCAGCGCACAACCCTGTGGCTGCAACCTGACCGTCAGGAACGAATCGAGTCGCTCCTTCTTGAACTCCGCGAGCACCAGGCCGCGAGGTCGCCCAGTCCGGCTGCGACCGCACGATCCAGCGCAGCCAGCATCCCGTGCGGGGTCGGGAGTTCGTCGTCGTCGACCTCGGCCGCCCAGTGGCCCCCTGGCGCTGTCTGCACACCCGACGACGCCCACAACTGGAACGTGCTGTGCGCACCGTGACTACCGTGCACGTCGTCCGGCGATGAGGATGTGGCGATCATGCTGAGGACTCGGGGCGCCTCGAGGCAGGTGCTGGGATGACCTCGCCTGTCGCCGTCGTCACGGGTGGTGGAGGTGGCATCGGCCATGCAACCGTTCGCAGACTGAAGGCGGATGGCTACGTCGTGGCGGTTGCCGACCTCGCGGACCGAGAAGGCGTGACTGCCGAATGCGATCTCTTCCGTGTCGTCGATGCCTCGTCGCAGGACGGGATGGACGGCTTCGTGTCGGAGGTTGAAGACCGGTTCGGCCCGGTCACCGCCGGTGTGGCCAGCGCCGGGGTGATCGCATCGGGCCCCTTCCTGGAGCTCGAAGCCGCGCAGGTCGACCGGACATTCCGGGTGAACGTTGGCGGTCCGTTGTACCTCACCCAGGCCATCGGCCGGCAACGGTCGCGTGACAGTCACGGAGCATCGATCGTCCTCGTCTCCTCGATCTCGGGACGCTCGGGACGACCCAACGAAGCGGACTACGCAGCCAGCAAGGCCGCCGTCATCTCGCTGACGCAGTCGGCGTCGCTCGCGCTGGCCGAGTTCGGCGTTCGTGTCAACGCTGTCTGCCCGGGCGTCGTCAAGACGGACATGACCCGCCGACTCCACCAGGACCGAGCCGAGCGGCAGGCGGTCTCCGAGGAGGAGTCCTTCGCCGGGATGACGCAGCGAATCCCGCTCGGGCGAGCGGCGACGCCGGACGAGATTGCCGCGTCGGTGGTCTACTTGTTGGGTCCCTCGTCGAGCTACGTCACCGGCCAGGCACTCAACGTGTGTGGAGGAATGGAGATGAACTGATGAGCGCAGACGCCACTTGGGTGCGGACGTGATCCAGCCGAGTTGCGAATCCGTTGGTCCCCCGAGGCCGATGTCTCGTGAACCTTCGCGCTCTTGGACCCGTGACGGTGTTGCTGTGGCGCCCGGCCACGGCGGGACTCAGCCTCGGGACGAGTCCGGGGCGGTCAGTCCGCTGACGAGTTCGGCCATCGCATCGTCGAACGTGGTGTGGGGACTCCAGCCCCACGACCTCGCCCTGCCGGACAGGACCTGGCCCCTCCAGGCAGGCTCGTCGGACCACGTTGGCGCGATCCCGAGTGCCGTCGCGACCTGGCCGAGGTAGGCGCCCCACGTGGCGTCGTCCGCGGCGACGTTGACCGCGGTCACCTCGCCCCGGGCCGGTCCAGGTGCCAGCTCGTTGGTGGCGGCGTCGGCGAGGAACCTGGCGAGGTCGGTGACGTGGACCCATGCGAACGTGGCGTCCGGGTTGGGTTGCGGCGCGGACGGGTCCTGCGCGATCCGGGCCGGGCGTACGGTGTTCCAGATCGAGGTGTCGCCCGGGCCGAGGATCGCCGGTGGCCGTGCGATGATCCGGGTGATGCCCGCGAGGTCGGCCAGGGCGAGGTCGGCGTCCCGCTTGGTCACGGCATACGGGCTCGCGTCGTCGTCGACGTACGGGGCGGTCTCGTCCACGTCGCCGCGGCCGGGGGGCAGGGAGTAGACCGCAGTCGTGGACACGTGCACGAGCCGATCGACGCCGGCGTCGATCGCTGCAGTGGCCAGCGTGCGGGTGCCTTCCACGGTGACCCGATGCTGGGTCTGGTGGTCCGCCCCCATCGGTGCCACCGTGGTGACCACGGCATCGACGTCGGCCACGAAGGCGGGTGCCTGGTCCGGGTCGTCGAAGTTGCCGACCACTTCGTCGACGCCGGGCAGGTCGGGTGCGGTGCCTGGCCGACGCACGAGTGCGCGCACCGGGACGGAGCGGTCGGCGAGTTCGCGGCACAGGTGCGCGCCGACGAGGCCGTTGGCCCCGGTCACCAAGATCATGCCGTCGCCAACGGATCGCACGCGATCACGCGGCTGCGCACCACTTCGGCAGCAGACGACCCCGCCCTCGACATCGTGTTCGCCATGGGTTCCTCCGTGCGGTCACGTCGTCCAGGCGACGACCGGACCCAGCTGTGAGCGGACGTCGACTGCGCCGCGACCGGTCTCAGGATTCGTGATGAGGCTCCACGCCTCTGCTCTTGCGCCGCTGCTCGGTGCGCCCGTCGAGGACTGCTGCGTAGAAGAGCGCGATGAGGCCGGCCACGACCATCGCCGTGACGATGCAGCCGGCGATGAATATCCCGAGATCGCTCATGACGACGTCGTCCGCGGTACGAGGAACGCGCCCGTGCTCACGATCGACGGCACCCAGATGCCCACGAAGATGCCGGCCTCGCGGTCTCCGTTGAACCAGAGGTAGACCGAGAGCAGGAACGAGAGGAACGCGGCGATCCCGATCAGCCAGCGCGCGAGCCTGATCATCCGCTGTGAGGAGCCGCCGAGCCGCTGCTCCGAGCCTTCGATGTCCATTCGCCTCGTCCTTCGAGTCGGTGCCGTCAATGCGGTGCTCGTCGTGCGTGTTCTCAGCTCGTGGCGGACCGGTTGGTCAGCGGGGGGCCGTTCACGATCGCCGAGATGGCCGACAACGAAAAGACCGACAGGGCCGGCACGTACTGCTTGACGGGATCCCCGACCTTGATGTGCATCGAGATGGCACCGAGCATGAGCACCGCCAGGCCCGCCGAAGCCGGCCGGACCAGTCGAGGCTCGGCGTGGCCGGCGAGCATCAGGCCGGCGAGCCCGACCTTCGCCGCCCCGACGGCGTACATCGTGCTCTCGGAGAGCCCGTACACCTCGAACTCCTCTTTCATGTTCTTGGCGTCGCCGCCGCGGTAGCCGGTGTCCTTGTTGAACCGGTTGAACCACACGTTCAGGATCCAGAGCGCCGCGGCCGTTTGGGTCACCTTCCCGACCATCGGTGTCAGGTTCGCGTCCATGTGGTCTTCACACCTTGCAGGTTGGCGACAACGACGATGCTACAACGCCGTACCGAGGGGTCGCGCTCGTGGAGCCGTTGCACTCGACACCGCAAGGGTCGAACCCCGACTCGCGCGTGAGCAACTGGAAGCCACGAGGCCACTCCTTGCGCCCCGATCTCGGTGCCGGTGATCGTGAACGTGCCACCGTCCTCTCGCCAGGTGCCACGATCGTTGGTGACAACACTGTCTGCGACGCAGTCTGCGACAGGCCCCCTCCCGGTCCGGCGGCACCGTCATCCGTGTCGAGCACGGTCGTCGGGCACGAGGATCGTGGTGAGGATGCGTCGGCGGCGCTCACCGCCCGGTGGCAGTTCCGTGTGTCGCGCCAGCAGCTCCCGCAGCTCCGTGATGAGGTCGTCGGTCTCCTGGTCGGTCAACCAGAGGGGGAGTTGCCGGTAGCTGAGCCGGTCGGCCGCGACATCGACATCGTCGCTGTCGAGGTAGGCGGCGAAGTCGGCCAGCAGCGTGCCGACGAACGTCGTGAACCACCGCATGTGGTCCTGGGTCGTGGCGTCCGTGACGTCCTCGGGCCCCAGGGTGCCGGCGCCGTCGACGACTGCGAACGTGCGCTCGGTCCCACCCCGAGCCTGCCGTCGCTCGACGACCTCGATGATGCCGCCCTCCTCGAGTGTGCTCAGGTGCCGGTACAGCGTCGCCGGTGCGACGTCGCCGAGCACCTCCTGGAGGTCGCCGGCGGTCATCGGCTCCTGCAGCAGCGCCCGGATCGCGCGGAGTCGCACGGGGTGGACGAGCAGGTCACCTGGTGTTGTCGGCATCGCACCCTCCTGGTCAGATCACGATCGTACAGTTGGTTCTCGAACTTGCGAATGTTCTCAACTATGATAGCATTCGTCCTGACACGATCCTCGATTGAATGCGAGCACCACCATGACGACGACCTTCACCAGCGGTGGGCACACCCTCGCCGGCACCTTCCAGCCCGCGTCTGCAACGGGTCCGGCACCGCTGGGCACCGCCGCACTGCTGGTCAGCGGGTCGGGGCCAGTCGACCGCGACTCCAACGCCAGGCAGCTGGCCATCGGGGTGATGGCCCAGGTCGCCGAGCGCCTGGCCGCCGCAGGCGTGTCCTCGTTGCGCTACGACAAGCGCGGCGTCGGAGCGAGCACCGGTGAGTACCACGCTGCCGGGCTGTACGACAACGTCGACGACGCACGCGCTGCGCTGGCGGCGTTGCGTGCCCAGGACGGCGTCGACCCCGGGCGGGTGTTCGTGGTCGGCCACAGCGAGGGTGCGGTGATTGCCACCGAGCTCGCCGCCACCGATGACCGACTTGCCGGCGTCGTGCTCCTGTCGGGGACGGCCTCCACCGGTGAACAGGTCCTGCGTGAGCAGGCAGTCACCGTGGCCGAGTCGCTGCCTCGGCCCGTCACCGGGCTGCTGCGGCTTCTGGGAAAGGACATCGCCACGATGCAGGACAAGCGTCTGGCGACGCTCCGGGCGAGCACCGACGACGTCGTGCGGATCCAACTGGCCAAGGTCAACGCCCGCTGGATGCGCGAGTTCCTGGACCACGACCCCTCGCCGTCCCTGGAGATGGTCCAGGTACCGGTACTGGCGGTGACCGGGACCAAGGACATCCAGGCGGCCCCGCACCACACCGAGCGCATCGGGGAGCTCGTCGACGGCCCGGTCACAGTCGAGCTGATCGAGGACATGAGCCACCTGCTGCGCCACGAGCCCGGTCCCGCGAGCGTCCGCACGTACAAGAAGCAGGCCCGGCAACCCGTGCTCCCGGAGGTCCTCGACCTCATCGCCACGTTCTGCGCGACGCCCACGACACGCGCATCGATCACCGAAGCGCAACCAACCCGGTGACCGGTCGATCCACCGCTCCGACCGCCAAGGAGGCTGGCGCTCGACCGGGGCACGACCTGGGTTCCGCCGGGCTCGACCTGGGACTCGAGCGGGGCCCTGCGGCGGCAGTCAGCCGAAGGTGTTGTCGGCTGTGTTGAGCAACCAGCCGCCGAAGCGCGTGCCGTTGCCGGCCAGGAACGGCACGCGCAAGGTGGTGCCGCGCGGACGCAGGACTCCGAGTCCCCACCCGCTCACCAGCACCACGTCGGCCGAGCCGTCGCCGCCCAGGGGGTTGACCTGCACGAACTCGTTCGCGGTCGTGTCGATGATCCACCCGTCGATCCGGGTGCCGTTGGCCGCCATCACCATCGACGTCAGCGACCCGCCCGACAACCCGAGCACCCCGACGCCCCACGGACTGGTGACGAACAGGTCGTCCTGGCCCCGCCCGAACCTTGCAGCGGCACGCACGTGGTTGTCGGCGGTGTTGAGCAGCCAGCCTCCGAACCGGGTGCCGTTGGCGGCCATCATCACTGGTTCCAGCGTCGTCCCGTTGAACCGGAGGATGCCAATGCCCCACGGGCTCGTGACCACCAGCTCGTCACGTCCGTTCCCGTCGAGGTCACCCACCGGACCGAAGCGGTTGTCGGCAGTGTTGAGCAGCCAACCCCCGAACCGGGTCCCGTTGGCGGCCATCATCACCGGCACGAGGTTCGACCCGTCCCAGCGCAACAGCGCGATGCCCCACGGGCTCGAGATCACGATCTCCTCGCGGCCGTCGCCGTCGAAGTCGCCGACCGGCCCCAGCACGTTGTCGGCCGTGTTGAGCAGCCAGCCCCCGAACCGGGTGCCGTTGGCGGCCATCATCACCGGCTCCAGCGTCGACCCGTTCCACCGCAGGATCCCGAGCCCCCACGGGCTCGAGATCACCACCTCGTCGCGCCCGTCACCGTTCACGTCGGCGACCGGGCCGAGCCGGTTGTCGGCGGTGTTGAGCAGCCAGCCCCCGAACCGGGTCCCGTTCGCCGCCAGCATCAGGCCACGGAAGGTGGTCCCACTGACTCCCAGGACCCCCAGCCCCCATGGGCTGGTCACGACCACCTCGTCGCGCCCGTCGCCGTTGACGTCGGCAATCGGGCCGAAGCGGTTGTCGGCGGTGTTGAGCAGCCAGCCGTCGAACCGGGTCCCGTTGGCGGCCATGGCCGGTGCGGTCATCCCGCTGGACGTCAGCGCCAGGTACCCGAGCCCCCACGGACTGTGCACCAACACGTCGGAGGTCCCGTTGCCGTCCAGGTCGGTGCGCCGTCCCGGCTGGCCGGCACCTGGCCCCGCCACCCCGCCGGCCACACCGGGACGCACGATCGGGACAGTGCGCACCCCGCCGCGGTCCAGGGCGAACGTGCGCGACGTGTCGCCCGCGATCAGCCCCGGGCGCACCGGTGCCAGCACCTGCCCGTACGCGACCTCGTCGATCCCGGTCCGGTAGGCGTGCACCTGCAGGCTCGCCACCTCCCAGTCGGCCCCCAGCGAGCGGCCCAGTGCCGAGATGAAGCCCTCGCGGGACTCCTCGGTCTGGGTCATGAACGCGCTGCTGAAGGCGTCGAAGGCCTGGCGGCGCCGGGTCGAACCCTCGTCGTCGGACTCCATCACCTGCAGCGGCAGGGTCACGTACCCGATCCCGTCGGGGACGTCGTTGGCGGTCAACCGCCGGTCCAGGGTGCGTGACTCACCCGTGTCGACGTCGCTGAACGGGCCGAACATCTCCCGAGCCATCGTCCGTGACGCCTGGTTGACCAGCATCGCGAACAGGAACGGCTCGTCGCTGGACGATCCGCGGTCCCAGTCCGACTCCTTGATGCAGCGCAGTCTGACCAGGTGCACCTCGTAGCTGGAGGCGGGCCGTCCCATCACGACGCTGCGACGGGTCCGCCGGATCGTGCCCTGCACGTCGTAGATGCCCTCGCCGCCACCGTCCAGTCGCACCGTGAACGAGGTGGCCGTGCCGGTGACCGCCGCCAGTTGCGACGGCGTCCAGACCTTGCGAGTGGTCGCGACGTGGTCGGCGTGGCCACCGATGATCGACAGGAAGAAGTCCTCGACCAGGTCCACCGCGCCCACCAGCGCCGCGACGAACGCCTGGCCCAGCGCGACGAACACCTCGCCGACGCCGGCCGAGTCGTTGCGCAGGCGCAGTTCGGTCGGGAAGTCCGGGAACGGGCCGAGGTGGAACACCTGGTCGTCGCCGGCCTCGAAGTCGTTGTAGGCGATCAGCGGGTTGCGCCCGGCCATCGTGTCCAGCAGCACCTCGCCGTACGGGGTGCGGGCGAAGATGTCGGCGTCGGTGCCGGCGCCGAACGTGTTCGCCGTGACGATCCGCAGTCGCAGGAACCACTCGGCCGTCGGGGTCGACGGTGCCGGGGGATAGGTGCCGGTCCCGACGAAGTGCAGGCCCTGGCGGTGGAAGTCCTCGTACTGGTCGTGCCACACCGACTCGGCCGCGGCGGCGTTGGTCGTGACCTTCCTCCAGAAGTCGCCCTGCCCCGCCCGCTCGACGGTCGCACCGATCGTGCGCAGCATCGCGGTGCACTCGCGGACCGCCAGCGACTTCGCCGCGTCGAAGAGCATCGGGCCGTCGTCGGCCGAGAAGCCGCGAACCTGGGCGCCGATGCGGGCCAGCCAGGTGCTGTCGAGGTTGATGCCCGGCGGGTCGAGGTGGACGAACCCGGACGGGATCGGGACGCCCAGGACCTCGAACGACCCGATCGGCTCGGAGTCCTTGCAGGCCCGCCACGTCTGGCAGATGGAGGTGTTGGAGAACGGCGACGCGGCGTGGCAGACGATGTCCATCATCCCGCCGATCGGCGTCATCAGGGTGCAGCCGATCGAGTACTTGCCGTGGTGGGCGATGCCGGTGTGCTCGGCGTGTTCGTAGGTGCCGGTGAACAGCGCCAGGCGGGCCTGCTCGGCGGGGGAGTGCTCGCTCCACGTCAGCCGGCGTCGGGCCGGGTCGTCGACCCAGTTGGAGTGGGAGTAGAAGTCGGCGGCCGCGTGGAGGCTGACGCCGACGACGTGGCGGGCCGCGGCGACCTGCTCGGCCTCGGTGGGGAAGGCCTCGCGAGCGTGCAGCACACCAGTGATCGCGCCGGACAGGTAGCGCCGCCACATCGTGGTGACCTGCGTCACCGACGACAGGTCGTCGAAGTGGACGTTGGTCAGCGGCGGTGCCAACGACAGGGCAGTCTTGATCCGGGACAGGCCGCCCTGGACCCACCACAGCGGGTTGTAGAGGTAGGAGTCGACGAAGTCGGCATGCCACGACATCTCGCTGGCCGCGCCCGCCGACCACCCGAGGTCGCGCGCCGCCGTGTTGGCGATGTCGCGGTGGTGCCAGTTGTCGAACTCGTCGGCGGACGCCAGCGGGTCCTCGCCCCCGAACCGCAGCTGGGTCGTGGCAAGCATCGCCCCCAGCCCGACCACCGAGATGACCGGTCCGAGCATCCGTTCGGCCCACCGGGCCAGTGGTCGCCGCCTGCCGTCCGGGATGGATGGCGTCCGGACGTGGTGTCCCGGTCGCGCTGCCAGCCGTCGCCCCATGACCGACTCCCGCTCGTCCGGGCCGTGCGGGGTCCGGGGTGGGTCGCACCCGGCGAGCAGGAGCGGAACTCTAGGTCGACCGATCTCCCGTGTAAACCCCTGGTGTGCAGCTCGTGCGCCCAGGTCATCGAGCGCCCGTGCCCGCGGACGCCCCGGCGGGGATCGTCAAGGAAAACGATGGGGGCATCACCGCTGGGGCAAGGCCAGCCACTCGGTGCCGGTGAGGCCTCGGCCCACGCACCCGGGACGTTCGAGGACGCTCTCACGACCGGATCTGGACGTCCTCGGAATCCCGCGACGTCTCGAGCGGTCGCACTCGGCGTCCCGGACGCCCCGCGCGGCCTCGTCGTCACCGTCGTGATGCCGAGATCACGCCGGCGTACGGGCCCAGGAACGGGATCGGGTCGCGGGTCCAGCCCTTGATCCAGAGCTGGGAGATCTGGCCGTCGAGGTAGAGGGCGTCGTCGACGTCCAGGTCGTCGCGGAACATGGTCGCGAAGTCCCACAGGTTCACGGGGGTGTGCGAGATGGCCAGGTGAACCGTGCGCCCGTCGCGGCTGACCCCCACGCCTGACCGGATCGCGACGTTCTCGCTCCCGGCGCGGAACTCGGGATGGATCGCGCCGTCCAGCAGCAGTGCGGGCCCGGACTGGGTCGCGTACTGCACGCCGGTGGGGTCGTATGCGGTCGCGTCCACCACGCTGGCGGTGCCGTCGTCGTGGATGGCGAACACGGCGTTGGGCTTGAGGTGGAAGTTGCCGGCCCCGTCGGCGAGGTTGAGGTCGCGCAGCACCTGGCCGTCGGTGACGAGCAGCCCTCCCGGGGTGAGGTCGGTGGAGAAGATCCCGGCGTTGGTGAGCACGGTGATGTCGGGATGGTCGCCCATGTAGGTGGCCATGTCGGTGCCGTCCGAGTCCTGGGGCCAGTCGACGCGCACGTCCCAGTCGTCCAGCGGCAGGGTCACGACGTCCGCCGGTCCGAGCCCAGTCAGTTCGACCGGGGGAGCGGTGAGCGCTGCGGCAGGTGAAGCGGACGGCTCCGGTTGCGCCCCGTCCGATTCGCTGGCTGCAGGGACATCCTCCTGAGTCGACGTGGATGCGGTCGCCTCCGTCGAGCTGGGTGGCACGCCCGGCGAATCGGACGAACAGGCCAGCAGGACAGTCGCCAGGACTGCCGTGGCTGCGACGCGGAGGTGACGAGACACGCCACGAACGGTACGCCACGTCGGTCACGCCAGGAGACGAGGTACGCGTCGACGACATCAGCGATGTCCGCAGGCAGCCCCCGACCGTGCCGACCGAGGTCGTTCATGGTTGCAACCCACAATGGCGCCGTGGTTCCCGAGGGTCAGCAAGCTTGACGGCGCGAGCCCGGTACGGGGAGCAACGCAAGGTGGGGCTGGCCAGAATCAACTTGGTGGTCAGCCGGATGGTTGGCAGGGGAGACATCATTACCGTCGACGGCATCACCGCCGGGGTTCCCTGAAACGGCCTCGCTGGTCCCTGGGTTGGCATGCCGGCGGCGATGGCCAGGAGGCCCCGATGCCGTCCGAGTTGCCCCATCGCCTCGTGCGCCCGCAGGACCTGGTCGTCCTGGACATCGCCTGGCAGGCGATGTCCGTGGTCGACGGCGTGTTGGCGGTCGACGCGGGAGCGCCCGAAGGCGTGCTCATCCTCGGCTTCCCGCCCCAGCACCTCCGGGAGCAGGCCTTCTTCAAGGCCATCGACGTCCTGCCGGTACCGGCGCAGGATCCTGACGCCGGAACCAGTTCCGACGTTCCGACCGTTCCCGCCCAGAGCCGGCTTTCGAACCCGAGCCGACTGGTGTTCGTGGTTCCACCCGGGGAGGTCGTGCCGCTGGACCTGTCGGGGATCCTGTCGCGCATCCGATCCCTCCGGCTGCTCCTCGCCCCACCGGCGTGGTCACCGACCGAACTCGCAACCGTGGAACCAACACCCATGATCGATGAGGTCGCACGGCTGCTTCCGATCGCCCGGGCGCCACGGGCAACGGCCCAGCGTGTGCATGCCCGCCGGCGGATCATGGACCTGGTGCGGGCCGAGTTCGGCTTCCCGCAACAGTCGTGGGAGGCAGCCGACCATCTGTTCCGACCGTCGCCCGGCGTCGGGATCCAGGTGGCGTCCCCCACCCCGATGCCCCCGGGTCCCACGCACACGTCGATCGAGGTCCCGAGCCGACTGGTGCTCTCCCCGAACCAACACGGCGCGTGGTTCCACCGGATCGACCCCTTCGGCGGGTCCGACGGGCGGTTCGAACTGTGGCACACCCGGCTCGCGACGTGGCCCCACGGCTCGACATCACCCGACGATCGCGTCCCGGGCCCACACCCGCTGCGCACGGTCCGCGCCATCTGGAGTCGCGACCGTACTCGCGACGGTGCCTTGACGACGCCACCGGAGGGCCAAGCGGTGGTCGTGCCGGACCCGGGGAATCCGCAGGAGCCCGACCGGAGTTCGCTCGATGCCCGCGACCGACACAACATCGTCCACCTGAGCAGCAACACGGCCCTGACGGTCACGCCCCACGAGGTTGCGGTGCCGTACCGGCCGATCCCAATCGGTGTGTCGGACCTTGCGCTGACGGCCCTCGGGGCAACACTGGATCTCCGCGGGACCTGGGACGAGCAACCGCTGGGCCTGTCGGTCCAGGAGTGGCGCCATCGCGCAGCGGTCGGCCGTGACCAGGTCGCACGAGTGGTCTACGCCGGCAGGCTGTTCCCGTTCGGCCATCGGGCGTCGTTGGTGAAGGTCACGGAACGCCAGTTCACCCACGACGGAGTTGCGGCCTTCCTGCGCCAGCGCATGTTCATCGTGGTTCGGCAACCCACGCGAACTTTCGGGGCGCTTCCGGCCACGTGGCATCCTGCCTTGACCCAGGCGGACGGCACCCGGATCGACCGGATGCTGCCGTGGGACCGGATCACCATCACCACGATCACGTCGCCAGACCTCGACGACCCCGCCTCGAGCCCGAGCTTCCGCAACGATGCGGCAGCCAAACTCGCGTTCCTCCCCCGGGTTGGTGGACGACCCTTCCGGTTCGCGTGCCGGGCGACCGACCGCACGGGGGCGACGGTTGACTTTGACCTGCCGCTGCTGTTCCTCGACAAGGTCGAACTCGATCGCCCGATCGGCACGGGGGCCCCGGGGGACTCCCTCCTGCCGTCTGTCGTCAAGGACTACAACCTGACGACCACGACATCCAAGAGCCCCCACGGCATCACCCACACGGATCGCGTCGCTCCCTTGGGCGGGCAGGCGGTTGCCTGGGTCGACACCGCGCCGCGTCCCGGCGCCACGGACGCCGTCGCCGACGCGTCGGTGCGGCTGCCCACGCAGTCGGTCACCTTCGACGCCCGTCTGGTCGACGTGCCCGGCTCGAATGCGGAGGCCTCGCGCCACGCCCGCTTCCTCCCCGTGGTCACATCCGGTCGGGTGTCGGTGCCCGCTCTCGACCACCTGTCCGGTCGTCGCCGCGAGGCGGATGTCGAGTACTGGCCCTCGTACCTCGCGTCCGGGTGGACGCAGGACGCCCACGGGGAGGTGTTCCTGCGGTGCAAGACGCCACTCGTGGTCGCCTTCAGCCCACAGTCGAACCAGACGGGCGCCCTGGCCGCACCCGACCTGCGCATGGTGGGCCTGTCGCGAGCCATCGGACCGGTCTCGGGTTCCGCGAATCCGCCTGTCGACTCGTTGGGCACCGTCAACGCGGGCGACTTCGACCCCACTGATGCATTCGGCGACCTGCTGGACGCTCGCCTGCTCGGCTCCATCCGGCTGACGTCGATCCTGAAGAAGGCCTCGGTCAGTGCGGCACCAGTGTTCACGGGCGGACCGATGACGGTCGTCGATCGAGCCACGGCCGTCGCCCGACGCATCGACGCAGCCCTGTCGTCGGGAACGACCGTGGGCCCGTCCGCTGCGGCGGTCCTGCAGGGCGTCTTGGAAGAGACGTCCACGGCGAGCGACGCCATCGCCGACCTCACCAGCCTGACATCGTCGGCGTCCAGCGCCACGCAGGCCCAGGTCGACCAGCTGGCGGCGCTGCTCGACGGGGTCGTGGCGGCCCTGCCGAGCTACCACCTTGCCGACTCCGGGCTGTCGACACGCGACGTCGGCTCGCTGTCCTGGACCGCCCCACTGAAGGAGACCTTCTCCGATGGTGCGCTCGAGTTGCAGGCGCACCATCCCCTGGAGGTGGTGGTCGACGTCGTGGGAGGCGACGGCGACCACCCACCAGAGGTGGTGACCACGGCCGTGCTGGAGGGGCTCCACCTCACGTTGGCCGGCATCCTCGGCCTGGACTTCGATCGGTTGGAGTTCCGGTCGCGGGCCGGGCGGAAGCCCGAAGTCGACGTGGTCTTCGACGCCATCCGCTTCGAAGGACCGCTGCAGTTCGTGGACGTGCTCCGCAAGTACATCCCGCTCGACGGCTTTTCGGATCCGCCAGCGGTCGACGTGAGCGCCAGCGGCATCGTGGCCGGATTCGGTACCACCCTTCCTACCCTGGCGGTCGGAGCGTTCTCGATCCAGCAACTGGGGCTGGATGCCGGCTTCGGAATCCCTTTCACCGGCGATCCGCTGTACGCCTGGTTCAACTTCGCCTCGCGGGAGCGGCCGGCCATGCTCACCGTCGGCCTTTTCGGCGGTGGCGCGCACGTCGGTGTGTCGGTGCACGCCGCCGGCCTGCGGTCCCTGGAGGCGTCGCTGGAGTTCGGTGCGGCCGTGGCCATGAACCTGGGCATGGCGGCGGGGTCGGTCTCGGCAATGGGCGGCATCCACATCCAGGTTGCCGGCACCGAGGTGCAACTGACCGGGTACTTCCGGGTCCGCGGCGTGGTCAAGGCCCTCGGCATCGTGTCGATCAGCATCGAGCTGTACCTCGGACTGGCGCCGTCTCCCTCGGCCAACAGCCCCAAGCGGCTCACGGGCACCGCGCAGATCTGGGTGGAGATCGACCTCGGCCTGGTCTCCAAGGACATCCGCGTGGAGGCGTCGAAGTCGTTCGGTGGGTCCTTGTCCTCGCAGGATCCCCCCTTCGCGGAGATGGTCAAACCTCCCGACTGGCGGCGGTACTGGGCGGCCTTCGCATGAACGCACCGTCGGCGGCGACCGCGTCGCGAGACGAGGATCGGAGCGACCATGCCTGGTGACCTGACCACCGACGTCACCTGGGTGGCGCTCCCCGCCCACGTCGACGACGCCGGCCGGGTGCTCGTCAACGCCCATGCCTCGATTCGGCTGGGTGGTGGCGACGGGGTCACGCTGGACGACGTCGGCGGCCCGGCGCGATCCTGGGCGGAGTCCGTGGCGGGCATGACCTTCTCCGTCGACATCAACGGCACACTTCACCAGGGCCTGGTGCCGATTACGAGCCCAACGCCCGGACTGTGGGAGGCCCTCTTCCCGCCAGACACCCCGGTCGGGACCTGGGTCCGTCCCGCGCACGAGGACAAGGCGGTGCACACCTGGTCGGTGGCTGACCTGTTGGCGGAGGTGGCCGGGCTGTACGGCACGACCGCCGCATCACCCGACGGGCTCGAGCCACCGTTGGTCGACGACGTGGCTGGCCCCTTCGCCCGCGTTCACCCCTGGCGGGGCGTCACGACCTTCCGGCCACCCAGTTGGGACGGTGAACAGGGAGGTGACACACACCCGGGCGTGGTCGACAACCAACCATCGGGAGGTCCGTCCGGGATCGTGGCACTGGAGGACCTCCACCGGTTCTACGACCGACCGTGGTTCACGGACGCCGGCGGCGGCCAAACGGATCCCGCGATCGACCCGGGACCCTACGCACCGGAGTTCCACGAACGGCTGGCCCTGCTGGGCGACCATCCCCGATTGCTGCGTCGACTCGGGATCGTGTGCACCCTGCGGTTGCCCCTGATTGTCGCGGACCTGCCACCCCAGGGAACGGTTGCCGTCCTGCCGACCGCAGAGGTGCCCGACACCGGCATCCCCCCGTCCGTCCCTCGAACCGCATGGGAGGCCGACGCCGACCGTCGCCACTTCTTCGTCCGACCGCAACTCGCCGAGCCCCACTTGCGCTGGCTGGCCCACGGGTGGCTGGCACTGGGCGATCCCGACCTGTTCACCACCTACCAGGTCGACCTCGACGGAATCGGCCTGAAACTGGCCGGGTTCGCGGCCAGCCTCGGCCAGTTCACCGACGGCGCGCTGCGGGGACCGCTGGACCCCCTGCGCTCCACGCTGCCGTCGCTGCGAACGGGCGGGTGGACCGTGGCCCGGCACGACGCCGCATCTTCGATGTTCAGCGGCTTCACCACGATGGCCAGCCTCGAGGCGGCTGCCGGACCGGTACTGCACGCCGAGCAACTCGTCCGGGGCGTCCGGGTCGACGTCGAGGACGCGGCGACCTGGCGGAGCCTGCAGGCGCGCCAGGTCCGCCACGCCCTCACGGCACCAGGCGCACCGGCACCGATCTCCTACACAGACGAGGGCTTCGCCAAGCTGGGGGTGGCCACCTCCAACCCGACGGCGTCCGACGATGGGGGCGCCCCCGCCGATGACCTGTACGTCCACGAGGCACTCGTGGGGTGGGACGGATGGTCGCTGGTCGTCCCCCGGCCGGGTCGCCACCTGCCGCGCGACGACGACGGCGGAAGCGCGAACCACACGACGGCCGACTACGACGAGGCCGACCCGACCGGGGCCCTGGGCATGACCACCGAGGCCCGGGCCGCCGACGCGACGCTGCCACGGCTGCGGGTCGGGCGGGAGTATGCGCTCCGGGCCCGGGTGGTTGACCTGGCCGGGACCAGCCGGCCGCTCGACGACCCGCACTTCGACCCGACCATCGACAACGCCCCCCTCAGCACACCACCCGCTCGGCATCGTCGCTGGGAACCCGTCCACCCGCCGAACCTCGTGCGCACCCGTGACGACACCGAGGGGGAGGGAATCGACCACCTCGTGATCCGCAGCAGCGGGGATCTCGACCCTCAGCCGGATCCGTGGACCCACGCGACGTCGCTCAACGCCGAGGTGGGTCACGACCGCTACCGAGGCGTGGCCGAGCGCTGGTTGCTGCCACCGCGTGCCAGCGTGGCGATGGCCGAAGCACATGGTGCCTTCGACGCCATCCTCGACGGCAACGAACCCGATGCCCTCGAGCGCCTCTACGACGTGGCCACGCGGGAGCAACGTTCCCTTGGGGCCGACGACGACCCGATCAGTTCCACGCACGAGGACCACCGCGACGAGCAGGGCAACCCGGTGCCCTACGTCATCGCGGAGACGCTGGATGCCAAGGACCTCCACCTGCCGGATCCGTGGGCTGCGGGCATGCTGCTGGTGGTCCGACATGAGGCCCAGGAGGTGTCGCTGCCCGTCGACTGGTCGGGCACCTGGCCGGACCTGGAACCACGTCGCCTGCGTCTCGCGTCCGGCCCGACAGTGAGCCTGGCCGAGCTCGCCGACCCCGCCAGCCCCCCCGGCAGCCCCGACGTCATCGTCCTGACCGTGCCAGCTGGCGAACAGGTGACCCTGGAGCTCAGTTCGACCTTCGCGGAGGAGCACCTGGACCTGTTCGGCGTGTGGCACTGGGCCAAGCAGGCGAACGCGGCCGGCGCGGCGGCCGTGCGTACCGCCGCAGTGCAGGGCCGGCACTGGATGCTCAGCCCGCGCCACACCCTCACCGCCACGCACGCCGTCGAGCGGCCCCTGCCCCATGCGTTGGGTGGTCCGGGCAAACCGTCGCTGCCCGACAGCACCGGCCTGGTGGTCCACCGCCACCCGGGTGCGACCGACACGATCCTGGCAGGCACCATCCGGACCCATGCGGCCAGCACGGCGCGGATCGACGTCATGGCGGACTGGGTCGAGCCGGTCGATGACCCCTCACGGCCGCCACCGTCGAAGGACGACGACGCCGCGGCCATTGCCGGCGGTGCACCTGGCTGGCCGTTCCAGCGGCGCCGGGCTCGCGCCTTCGAGGTGGCCGTGGGATCCGCCGAGGACGAGGTCGTGGTGACCATGGTCGACCCCGACGGCCCGGCACTGGAGGCCGAAGGGACGTCCCGGTTCCGACGCTGTGTGCGGTGTGCCACGCTGGTGCCCGAAGGCAAGGCAGGCAGCCCCTGCCCCGCACGAGCACCCCAGGCGCCATCGCCACCCCACGACCACCACGTCCTGGTGGCACCCGAGCACTACGCGCTGGTGTCCGGGCCCGCCGGCCAGGGGACCAGCCCCCGGTGGCGTGGCTGCCAGAAGTGTGCGTCGGCGTTCTGGTTCGATCCGCTCCTCCCGACCGAGTCCTGTCCTGGTGGCGGGTTGCATGCGCCCGGTGACGAAGTGTCCGTGCCGGGTGCCGGACCGGGCCAGCCAGCCTGGCGTCGTTGCAAGCACTGCACGTGCCTGTTCCTGTCCGGCGTGGAGCCTCGCGCGTGCTGGGTGGGGGATCGTCACGAGCCGGTCGGACCCGCCCAGGTGGTCCCACGAATGGATCGCCTGGCCCGCCACGAGTTTGGTGACACCCGTCATCGCCGTGTGGCCTACTCGGCGACCGCGACCAGTCGATACCGCGAGTTCCAACCGGTCGAACTGGTCGCGGACACCGAGCGCCTGGTCCGCCGCGAACAGGTCGGCGACCCACCGACCTCCTGGACCCTGCAGGTGCCGAGCTCGGCCCACCCGGCGCCTCCCGACGTGGAACGGGTGCTGCCAACCATGGCCTGGGAGGAGGAGATCAGTGGTGGCGCCCGCATCCGGCGGCGACGTGGCGGCGGCGTTCGCATCTGGCTGCGACGGCCGTGGTACTCCTCTGGCGACGGCGAACTGCTGGGCGTGGTGACCGCCGACCTGCCGGACGGCCAGCCGTTGCACGTGAACCCGCTGACGCGTGCGCCGTTGGGCCAGTACGTGACGACCTACGGCAGCGACCCCGTGTGGGATTCGTCTGGCGTACCCGCCATCGCCACGACCAGCCACTTCCCGCTCGCGCTGCCGGGACCGTCGAACGCCTCCCGGACCTTGGTGGAGCTTCCGAAGGCGGACGTCGTCGTCGCCGCGCATGCCGTGCAGTGGGACTGGGGGAGCCGGCGGTGGTACGCCGACCTTCAGGTCGACCTGGGAGACGTCTACTTCCCCTTCGTGCGGCTGTCCCTGGTGCGACTGCAGCCGTCCTCGTTGCCGGGCCTGTCGTTGTCGCCGACCGTGACCGACCACACCGTGCAGGTGGTGCCGGATCGGGAGACACGGCTGCGCATCGTGCGGGGCGGCACGATGGTCACGGTGTCCGGCCCAGTCGGGAGCAACGACGTCGGTGCCGCCCGCGTGTCGGCCTTGGGGCCGCGACTGCGGGCCCGTCCGATCGTCCGCGTCGACCTGCAGGAGGACGTGGGGGGTCGGGGTGACCTGGGCTGGCGGACGGTCCATTCGACGGACCTGGACCTGGACCTCGACGGGTTCCGCGGCACATGGCGTGGCGTGGTCCCGCCTGGGGGAAGTCCCCAGCGCCCCCGCCGCCTGCACGTCCAGGAGTTCCAGACCTTCCTGCAGGACGAGGACCCCTCACCCAGTCGCGACCGTGGAGCGACTGCAGAGCGCGTCGTCTTTGCGGACGACTTTCTGCTGTGATGGGCATGTGACATCAGCGGCGAGACTCAGATGTCGAGTCGGGGATGGCCTTGGTGGGCGATGCGCATGGACCGGCCATCGGGGAACCTGGTCGGTGGTCCCAGCCCGAGGCGGCGGTGCGACGGTGGCAGCACGACCGTCACGTTGGACGTGTCCCTGTGATCTCCTGCGCGGTCGCCGCGAACCGCGCACGCCGTTGCCAGAACGGCGTGTGGAAGCGCTGCTCGGCGGCGTAGAACCCGATCCGCTCGACCAGGTGGACCGTGGCCTCCTCGTCGAGCGTGCGTTCATGGTGGGCCAGTGCCGATGCGTCGCCGCGCTGGGGACCATCGCCGAGCAGTTCGAGGGCCACGTCTGCGCCCGCGATCCCGGTGCGAAGCGCTCGCAGGACCCCGCTGCCGGCGATCGGGTCGACCGCCAGCGCCGCATCGCCGACTGCCACCCACGGCCGTGGGTCGCCACGGCGGTCCAGTCGGTGGCTCGCGGCGCTGAGTGCGCGTGGCCCCCACAGGAGTCCACCTGGCACCGACCCGTCGGCGATCCACCTCGTGGCAGCGAGCGTGCACCGCCAGACCGAGGGCACGCCGAGTTGCCGACGCCTGCACACGTCCGCGTCCGTCAGCAGCACCACCGCGTCACGGGACGGATCCACGGGGGCGCGGTACCACCAACCATCGGGAGTCGACTCGACCAGCAGGACCCCACCATCCCTGGGCTGGCCTTGGACGTGCGCGGCCACGGCCGTGAGTCGGTCGAAGGTGCGGCGGGTCGCCCCCAGCCGGCGACCGACCAGTGCGCGACGCCCGGTCGCGTCGACCACGATGGTGGCGGTGACGTTCGACGCAGGCTGCACCGCACCAGTTGCCGGGGCCACGTCCACCTCCCAATGGCCCGCAACCGGGCGAACATCGACCAGTCGCCCACCATGCCTGATCGTCGCCCCGGCTTCGAGCGCCAGGCAACGCAGCAGGCGATCCAGGGCCATCCGATCGACGTGCCACCCCTGGCCGTAGGGTGTCGCCAGGTACGACTGTCGCACGAGGTGCTCGTCTCCCCATGCGCTCGCGGTGCCATGACAGGGCATGGGGTCGAGCGCGAGAAATTGCTCCCATGCTCCAAGTTCAACGAGCAGCGGCCGGATGCCGGGAGCCAGGGTCTCACCGACCCGGGCAATGTCGCGCTCGGCACGTTCGAGCAGCAGGACCGACGCGCCGGCGCGAGCCAACCTGCACGCAGCGACGGCGCCCGCCGGGCCGCCGCCGGCGACGACGACGTCGACTCGCTCGTCAGCCATGGTCGGCGAGCACGATCGCCTCACGGAACAGCGGAAACCCAGCGGGCGAGGCCCCCCGGAGTCGAACTCGGCAGCGTCCGTCCAGGACGCGCGCCACGGGCACGTCACCTTGGAAGGTGGTGTCGTCGACCTGCTCGAGTTCGTGGTCGATGATCGCGCCCCTCCGGTCGCGCGTCTCGACCCACAAGTCCGGATGGGCGACCTGAGTCGCCGCCCGTGTCATGACGCGGACAGCCATGGACCGACGCCTCGGCTGTGCCTCGACTGTCAACGAGGGCCCGCCGGTGAGCGTGCCCAGCAGCGCATAGGCGGTCGCCGGGCCGTCGGCCATCGCACCTCGCGACGGCTGGATCGCCGGACGCCCGATGCCTCCCGAGCCCATGCCCTCCAGGACTGTGGCGTCGATGCCGTCCCGGGTTCCGGGCGAGGGCGCGTCGCGTGGGTCGCCCTGGCGCACGAGGACGTGCCACACCCCTGCGTGCTCTTCACGCCCACCCGGGCCGAAGGGCATTCGGAGACCGAACTCGGTCGCTCCCGGTTCGCGCCGGTGGTCGGCCCGGTCGTCGGCCTCGGCCGTCCAGGGCTCGATCAGCCTTCCCCCCGGAGACTGGAGTCGGACGTCGAGCGCCACGCGGTCCTGGGTCAGGACCACGACGCGCAGGTGGTGGTCGAGTTCGGTCACGAACACCGGGACACGGTGGAGCAGTCCCACGGGTACCTGGGCGTGTGCAACCGTGGCGATCGGTTGGCCTTCGGCGTGCTCGTGGATCCGACGACCGAGAGGCCATCCACCTGGCTCGCCATCGGGCCCTTCCGGGCGGACCCGCCCCGGCGGCACGGCAACGGTCATGCCCCACGCTCCACCGCTCGATCGGTCGCGGACCACGGCCACCTCGAACCGGGCCATCCGTGGGTCACGATTCACCTCGATGGGGATGGTCACGCGGCGGATGCGCCCGCTCTCGGATCGCGCTGTGCTGGACGTCCCGCCGCGCACGCGCCGACTGCGGTCGACTGCCAGCGTCACGTTCGTCCTCGAGTGCCCCATGTCCACAACGTCGAATTCGAGGTCAACGACGGCGCGATCCCCGTCCGGTGCGCCCAACGCCACCAGGTGATGGCTGCGGGGAACGAGCACGGGGTGATGGCAGACTTCTCGTTCCACGTGCCGATCGCCCTCGTCGACCACGAATCCGAGCCGATGCCACGTCCGCACCATGCCGGCGTAGTCGTTCACGCTGGACCACGCGTGCGGCAACGTGTCGCCGGCCGCGTAGACGGATGCGGGCCGGGGCACTGGCCACCAGGTGCCGGTGCACAGTTGGTAGTCAGCCTGCCACGGCACGGCCATGCCACGGGTGAGGTCGCCAGGGCGGACCTTGGTGGCGTCCAGGCGGAAGGGCTCGACGTAGTTGGTGGCATCAAGCAACGGCGACGGGTCGTGTCCCGGGAGGGGAAGGGCACCGACCTCGATGCCCGGGTGGAAGGGCCCTCCCACGCACGCCTCGAGCGCCGCCCTTGTGAGGCCATCCGGGTCGATCGACCACTGCACGTCAGGCAACCCCTGCCAGTCGTCAACGAAGTTGGCTGTCACCCACCGCCGCAGGTGCTGGTACTGCAGCGGCGTCACCCGTCCGTCCGGGCCCTGGAGCGCCGGCATGTTGGTACCCGTCGTTGCAGCCGGCGCCGTCACGAAGGGGAAGATGTAGTCACGGTCATCCTTGGCCGTGACTGGTTCGGCCCAGTGGGCCGGGTTGCTGTGCTTGTCGGCAATCCCGCGAACCCACCGGATGTCGCGGGCACGCTGCAGGATCGGGTGCACATCACGCGTGTAGGAGGTGGTGGCCGGAACGCGGCAGGACCGCGCCCTTCACCATTTCCTGCATCAACCGGTCGTACAGGGTGGTGACACTGTCCTGGTGGGGTGCGAACTTCGGCGGGGCGATGACGACCCAGGCCGCGTCGGCCCGATGCCATTGGGTCGACCCCGTCGGCCGCAGCCGCGCGAAGACGGGACCGTCGCCGACGTCGTCCCACCACCACGGATTCTTCCAGTAGTCCCCCAGACCGACGTCTGCCGGCGAACCGGCGGCGCCATGCCCGCCGAGCACGTACAGGCGCGCGGCGCCGTCGGTTCGCAACTCGCCGAGCGAGACCGGCACGGGCGCATGGTCGAGGAACGTGATGCGCCCGCCGTCCAGGGCAACGTGTGCAGCCGGCCCGTCGATCCGTTTGCGGCCCGGGTCGATGGTCAGGTCGGGCGCGGGACCGTCGTTGCCGCGCATGGGGTGCGCGGCCTTCGCATTGGCAACGTGGACCGACCACTGGATCTCGTGGTCTGCCGCGGACACCTCGACCGATGTGCCGTCGTCGAGGTGGGCGAAGATCCGAAACCGGGCAGCCTGCCGCTTGACGCGACACAGGTCGTCCTTGAAGCCTCCGGGCGGGTTGGGGCGGTCACCGACCAACTCCGGTCCCAGGAACCATTCGGGACTGTTGCCGACCCGCGCGATGCCGATCGAAGGGTGGATGCTGTACCTGGTGGACACGACGCCTCCCATCGTTCGACCCAGGACATGGCGTCATGATCGTGGGTGGGAAACTTCCCCCGGAGGTGCTCAGGTCGACACTACGGACGTCGACGCCCTCCCACCATGTGGGTAGCCACAAGGCCCGTTCCGGATCCCCCACCCGCCGCATCTCTCGGGTGCAGGTCCCCCCGTCGATCTCTTGAACCAACGGTCGAACCACATCGCTTGCGCAATACGTTAGTGCACGCTAACGTATTGGATCATGACGGACGCCCTCGCTGCTGTGGCCGAACCGAACCGGCGACGCATCCTGCAGTTGTTGGCGTCGGGCCCGCGAACGGTCAGCGAACTGGCCGACGAGTTCACGACCACCCGATCGGCCACGTCCCAGCACCTCGCCGTGCTGCGCGACGTCGGCCTGGTGGCCGCGGACAAGGTCGGTCGCACGCGGATCTACCGGGTCGTCCCGCAGGGGCTTGCGCAGTTGCATGCCGAGATCGACCGCTTCTGGACCGACGAGCTGGACCTGCTGGCCGCCGACGCCACCGCCGTCGCCCAGGGCCGTCGCGACGACACGAGCAAGGACGAGACATGAGCTACTCCAGGACCGTCAGCCTGCCGGTCGCCGCCGAGGAGGCGTTCGCCCTGGTGACCGAGCCGGAGCGACTGCGCCGCTGGCAGACCGTGACGGCCCGCGTCGACCTGCGCGCCGGCGGTGACTTCCGGTGGACGGTGTTGCCAGGCCACATCGCCGCTGGCACGGTGCGGGAGCTCGACCCCGGCCGCCGGGTCGTGTTGGGGTGGGGCTGGCACGGCGCAGAGGACCCGGCGCCTGACGCCTCCACGGTCACCATCATCATCGAGCCGGTCGACGACGCGTCGTCGACGGTCACGCTGGAACACACCGGCCTGACGCCCGAGCAGGCCGAGCGACACGCCCAGGGTTGGACCCACTACCTCGATCGGCTCGAACGACTCGCGACCACCGGCGACGCTGGCCCCGACGAGTGGGCTGCCGTGCCTGATCCGCTCGACGCGTTCGGTGTGGCAGAGGCCACCCTGGCCAGCCTGTTGCGCGTCCTGCGTGGCGTCACCGAGCAGCAGGCCCCCACGCCGTGCAGCGACTTCGACGCCCACGCGCTGGCCGAGCACCTGTTCGGATCCATCCAGCAACTCGGGGCCATGGCCGGCGCCAGCATCACCACCCCCGACACCGGCTCACTGGAGGACCGGGTCGCCACGATGGCGGACCAGGCCATCGACGCCTGGCGGGCACAGGGTGCCGACGGCATGGACAGCACCGACGCGATGGACAGCAGCGACGGCTCGGAAGGCTCGGAAGGCTCGGACGGCTCCGACCGGGGCCCGAGCGGCGACCGGCCCGCCACGTGGCCGGTCACGGTCCTGGCCATCGAGTTCCTGCTGCACGGCTGGGACTTCGCCGAATCCAGCGGTCGCACCATCGAGGTCTCTGACGAGGTCGTGGCCTGGCTGCACGAGCATGCCCGATCGCTCATCGCGAACGGCCGCGAGCGTGGTGCCTTCGCTGCCGAGGTCACCCCGTCGCCGGACGCCACCGCGCTGTCACGACTGGTCGCGTTCTCGGGACGTCGCCCGCTCGTGCCTGCCTGAACACACACCCCAGGCCGCACCCAACCAACCCTGCGGAAAGGAACCACCATGCCCCAGTTCGTGTACGTCTACCACGCCCCCGCCGCACCGCCGGATGCCCCCGAGCCCTCGCCCGAACAGGTGGCCGAGGTCATGGGTGCCTGGAACCAGTGGGCCGGCCAACTCGGCGACGGCCTGGTCGACTTCGGCACGCCGCTGATGAACGGGGTGCGCGTCACTCCCGATGGCACGTCCGCGTCCGACCGTGAGGTCTCGGGCTACAGCATCATCGAGGCCGACGACCTCGACGCTGCCGTGGCGCTGGCCAAGGACCACCCGCACCTGCAGATGCCGGGCGGATGCGAGATCGAGGTCCACGAGGCCCAGGCCGTCCCCGGCATGTGACACCGCGTCGACTCGGTCGACTGCCTGCCGAAAGAGGTCGACCGGGCTGCGCGGCACCAATGCACGGTGTCGGGGCGCGGCACCAATGCACGGTGTCGGGGCACGGTGTCGGGGCACGGTGTCGGGGCACGGTGTCGGGGCCAGTGTCGGGGTCGAGGTCCGTGGCCGCCGGTCTCGAGATCGGGCCGTCCGGTCAGAGCACCTCGCTCAGGAACGCCTTCGTGCGCTCCTCCTGCGGGTGGTTGATGAGCTCGATCGGCGTGTTCTCCTCGACGACCACGCCGCCGTCCATGAACACGACCCGGTCGGCGACCTCGCGGGCGAAGCCCATCTCGTGGGTCACGACCATCATCGTCATGCCCTCGTCGGCCAGGCTGCGCATCACCTGCAGCACCTCGCCGACCAGTTCGGGGTCCAGCGCCGACGTCGGCTCGTCGAACAGCATCATGTCGGGCTGCATCGACAGCGCACGGGCGATCGCGACACGCTGGCTCTGGCCGCCCGACAGTTGGGCGGGGTAGGCGTCGATCTTGTCGATCATCCCGACCCGCTCGAGGTTCTCGCGGGCGATGCGATCGGCCTCTGCCTTGCGACGCTTGAGCACCTTGCGCTGTGCGATGGTGAGGTTTCCGAGCACCGACAGGTGCGGGAAGAGGTTGAACGACTGGAACACCATCCCGATGCGGGTGCGGATGATGTCCACCTCGGCATCCGGATCGGTGATGTCCTCGCCCTCGACCAGGATGGTGCCCTTGGTCGCCGCCTCGAGTCGGTTCACGCACCGCAGGAGCGTCGACTTGCCCGATCCCGACGGCCCGATGACGCACACCACCTCGCCCTGGTCGACGTGGAAGTCGATGCCCTTGAGCACCTCCAGGTCACCGAACGACTTGTACAGCTGGATGACGTCGATCGCGGCACCCTCGCGTTGCGTGCTGGTCATCGCTCTCTCCTGCCCTGTCGACGCTCCAGTGCAGCCACGAGTTGCGTCAGTGGCAGCGTGATGGCGAGGTAGACGAAGCCACCGACGATCAGCGGAGTCGCGTTGAACGTGTCCGTGGCGATGTCACGTGCGTAGGTGAAGATGTCCTTCTCGGGCTGTTGGAACCCGGCGATGAAGAACAGCGACGTGTCCTTGATCAGCAGGACGGCCTCGTTGGTCATCGGTGGGATGATGATGCGGAAGGCCTGGGGCAGCACGATCGACCAGGTCGCCCGCATCGACGACATTCCCAGCGAGCGGGCGGCCTCCACCTGCCCCTTCTGCACCGCCTGGATGCCGGCCCGGATCGTCTCGGCCATGTAGGCCGCGGCGATCAGGCCGAGCGCCATGGTCGCGGCCCCGGTGTTGCCGCCCGGGATCCGGAAGCCGTCCAGCGCGATCGGCAGCATGAAGGCCAGCGCGAAGATGTTGAGGATTGCGGGGACGCCACGGAAGTACTCGATGTAGACCGTTGCGAGCCAGCGGTAGACGCGCACCGGCGACAGCTTCATCAGTGCGAGCGGAAGGCCGATGGCCAACCCGATGATGAAGGACCCGATCGTGTAGATGATCGTGTTCTTCGCGCCGACCGTGATGATGCCGGGCAGCGTGTCGGCTGCGTACTCGGGGTTGAAGAACCCCTGTTGGAGCGCCTGGAGGTCGGCGACCGAGAGAAAGACGACGAGGCCGATGACCAGCAGGGCATACAACGAGCCGCGGAAGGCACGCTGGCGCTGGGTCCTGGTCAGTCGTCCCAGTGGTCCCGGCAGTCGCGTGCGCGCGGCGACACGCGACGGGACAGGCGTGGCCTGGTCAGTCATGGGCTGGGCCCTTCCTCACGTCGTGCGGTGCGGTGCCCACCCGCCGCAACGCCGGTGGGCACCTGTCGGTCAGCCCTCGAAGTACTGCGAGTACAACTCGTCGTAGGTGCCGTCGTCACGCACCGTCTGCAGCGCCTCGTTGAGCGGCCCACTCAGGTCGGTGGCGCCCTCCGACACGGCGAAGCCGTACTGCTCACCAGTGGTGAAGGTCTCGACGATCGTCACCGTGTCGTCCTGGGCGGCACGCTCGGCGTTGACCGGCAGGTCCTGGAGGAGGCCCTCGACGTTGCCCGCCTCGAGGGCGGCGAACAGCGCGGCGGCACCGTCGAACTCGGTGATGTCGCCGTCGAAGTTCTCCTCGGCGTAGGCCTGGCCGGTGGTGTCGGCCTGCACACCCAGCGAGCTCATCTCGTCGAGCGATTGCGGACCATCGACCTTCACGAGCAGGGACTGGTCGGCATCGAAGTAGGGGTCGAGGAAGTCGACGTTCGCCTCCCGCTCCTCGGTGATCGTCATGGCCGATGCTGCCATGTCACAGTTGCTCGCGGCGAGCGCGGTCCCGGACTGGATCGCGTCGAAGCTGGTCACCGTGACCACCAACTCGACACCCAGCTCGTCGGCCATCGCCTGGACGAGATCGATGTCGAAGCCGCTGTAGCCCGAGGGCGTGGTGTCGTCCTCGTACTCGAATGGCGCGTAGGGCGAATCGGTGCAGATCGTCAGGCTGCCCTCCGTGATCGTCGGGAGGGCGACGCCGTCCGTGGTTCCGCCGTCGTCGCTGGCGCCGGTTGCCTGTTCGCCTGTGGTCTCGCTGCTGTCGCCGTCGCCGCCGTCGTCGCCGCCACAGGCAGCAAGGGCGAGGGCGAGGGCGAGGGCAAGTGCCAGGGCAGCAGTGGGGGTGCGTGTCGGGAGGCGCATCGGGTGGTCCTGTCGTCGTGGTCGTTCGGCCGGCCAGCTCTCGCTGGTCGTGGCGTCGATGACGCAGTGGAATTGACCCTAGGTCGTCGCGTCGGACATGGTGCGACATCGGCCGTGCTGGCCGCTGGCCGCGCCGGCTGACGCTGGACCGCACGCGTGGATCGACTCGTTGGCGGCTGGGAGACATTGCCATCGGCAGAGCTCGAGGTCTCTCGCAAGGTCGCGCTCGGTTTCACGAATCGTGAGGTCGGTGAGGTGCCGGCAAGGGTGCCGGGGCGACCTTCGACGTCGAGACCCAAGGGTCTTCCCGCGGTGTCGAGGCAGCCTGACCGGTCGACTCGGACAGCACTGACGTCGACCTTCATCGGTTGCGGCTGGCCAGAACACTGATTGTGGCCTTCCGGATGGGCATTGCGCTTGCCCACACCTACGGTCCAGTGGACAGCCAGGTATCCCGCTTCGTGAGGCGATGAGACCAGGAACGCCACCAGTCGACCTCGAAGGTGACATGGTCGAGGGTTGCTCCATCGCGCCCGGGCGCGTGTCTGCGCCCGTGGCCACACGGGTCCGCGGTGCTCCTGGACCGGTCGGCTGAGGAGGAGTCCCGTGGGCCTGTTGCGAATCGATCTGCTCTGGAGCAGCGGCACGATCCCGTACGAACTCGAGAATGCCGCGGCCAACCCGTCCTGGGCGGCCACGACGCAGGCGGCGCTGGCCGACTGGCTTGCCAAGACCGAGTTGAGCGTCGTGCCCCGAACGAACCAGTCAAACTTCGTTCGGCTTCGGTTGGTGCCACCGACGGGCAAGTGTCATGCCGGCGGCGTCGGCAACGAGAAGAAGGGCGCCCAGAAACTGGAATGCTCCGTGCAGGATCCGGAGAGCTGGAGCGTGTACTCGCACGAGTTCGCGCACACGATCGGGTTCGGCCACGAGCACCAACGTTTCGATCGCGCCAAGTACGTCGACGTCGACGACGAAGCCGGCAAGGCGGATCCGTACGACATCCTCGACACGCCTGGGCAGTGGAGTGCATTCGGGACATACGACTGTGTCTCGGTGAGTCACTACCGCGAGGACGCGTTTCTGAAGCCCAGGGCGGGCGGCTGCCCGAACATCGGCACCATCGGCGGCGCGTCGGAGGGCGACATCATCAGCGTGCGTGCGGCCTACAACCTCACGGCTGCGGCCGGACTCATCGGGCCGCAGTCTGCGCTCAGTCGCAAGCCTGGCGGCATCGACGTCTTTGCCCGTTGGACCAACAACGCGATCCACACGGCGACGTGGCAAGGTGGCTGGAAGGGCTGGTGGCGCTTGGGACCGGCCAAGCCGAGCCCGTTCGACATGCGAGCCGGGTATGGGATGTCGCCGCCGACGGCCGTTTCCCGCACGGCCGACACGATCGACGTGTTCCTGCGGCAGTTGGACGACTCGATCGCAGCCACGACCTGGACAGGATCGAACTGGACCCCGTGGCGGCGACTGGACGGCGGCAAGGGCCTGTCCGCGGTCGCAGCCATCCGGCGGGACGACACCAGTCACGACGTCCTCGTTCGGGGGCTGGACGCACGCGCCTGGCACACCACGATGCAGGCCACCGCAGACGGCCCCAGCTGCACGGGATGGAAGCCGATCCACACCCAACTGCTGACGTCCGACATTGCCCTCGCGCGGACCAGTTCGGGCACGCTCCACGCGGTGGCGCGCGGCGTCGACGGAGTCATGGTGACAGCCCGGCGGCCGCAGGGAGGATCCTGGAGCCAGTGGCGGACACTGCCCGGGACGACCGCCCTGCTCGGTTCCACGCCGGTCCTGGTGGCCCGAGGCAACACGGTCGATCTGGTGGTCATCGATGGGAACTGCCGGGTGCGGGGAACTGCGACGCACGACGACGGTGTCAAGTGGAAGGGTTGGTGGACCGTCGGGGACGTGGTCGTCCATCCCCGGGCCGGGCTTGCCATGGTGGCACGCACCCCGAAGCACCTCGATCTCGTGACGGTTGATGTGCAGGGCTACGTGCGCCACGCCCGCTGGGACGCGTCGTCACCCAACTGGCAGTCGTGGCAACCTGTGACCAATTTCCGGGTCGCCCGTGCAACGGGTCTGGCGCTGGTCAGTCGCAAGTCGGGCCAGCTGGATCTGTTCGCCGTCGGAATGGACGGTCGAACCTGGACGGCTTGGTGGAGCGAGACGGCGTGGGGTGGTCCACGACCGGTGAAGGCCGAGTAGGCCGGCGGGGTCGGCTCACAGGTCACCGTGGAGAAGCGGAGATCACGCCGGCGTAGGGACCCAGGAACGGCAGCGGATCGTCGGTCCACCCGTTGATCCAGAGCTGGGAGATCTGCCCGTCGAGGTACAGCGCATCCTGCACGCCCAGGTCGTCGCGGAACATGGTCGCGAAGTCCCACAGGTTCACGGGGGTGTGCGAGATGGCCAGGTGAACGGTGCGTCCGTCTGGGCTGACCCCCACGCCCGATCGGATCGCGACGTTCTCGCTCCCGGCGCGGAACTCGGGATGGATCGCGCCGTCCAGCAGCAGTGCGGGCCCGGACTGGGTCGCGTACTGCACGCCGGTGGGGTCGTATGCGGTCGCGTCCACCACGCTGGCGGTGCCGTCGTCGTGGATGGCGAACACGGCGTTGGGCTTGAGGTGGAAGTTGCCGGCCCCGTCGGCGAGGTTGAGCTCGCGCAGCACCTGGCCGTCGGCGACCAGCAGTCCGCCCGGGGTCAGGTCGGTGGAGAAGATCCCGGCGTTGGTGAGCACGGTGATGTCGGGATGGTCGCCGATGTAGGTGGCCATGTCGGTGCCCTCGGGATCCTGGGGCCAGTCGATGCGCACGTCCCAGTCGTCCAGGGGCAGGGTCACGACGTCCGTTGGCCCGTGGCCGGCCAGCTCGACCGGGGGAGCGGTGGGCGTCGCGTTTGGTGTCGCGGACGGCGCCGTTGGGGTCCCGTCCGATTCTTCCGCCACGGTCGGCGATCCGGTGGCCGCTGGACCCTCGCCCGAGTTCGAGGTGGCGGCGGCGGCCTCCGGCGTCGCCGTGGGTGCCGCGTCCGGCGAAGAGGACGAACAGGCCAACAGGACAGTCGCCAGGACTGCCATGGCTGCGGCGCGGGGGAGACGAGACACGTCGCGAACGGTACGCCACGTCACGACCCCGCCGGCAGGAGGTGTCAGCAGCCGTTCAGGTCTGGTGGACACGGTGCGAGTCGCCCCAGAACTGAAGGTGCGTGATCCAGCAACGAAAACGGTGGAGGGGTTGCTGAACGGCATGTTCACGCGTAGTGTGCCCCGCGATGGAACGGACGACGCCGGGGGGTATGCCGTGACACGGATGCGAATGACATGGGCGCTCGCGATTGCCGCGCTGCTGGTGGTTGCCGGCAATCCGTTGGGTCCGGAACCCGCGGTCCAGGCCCAGGAGGTCGTGGTCGACACATCGGCCTCGGCCCAGCAGGTTGCCGAGTCCATCGCAGCCGATCCGTCCACGGTGACCGGCGCCGCGTGGGCAGAGCGACCAGGTGGGCAACCCACCGCTCGGGCCAGCGGGTTTCTTGCTGGCTTTCCGCGAGATGGTGCGGATTTCGGCATCCTCACCTCCGGCAACGCCGGTTTGGCCGACGACCCGAACAGTTCGGGCAGCACTGGGGTCTCCAACGGCGGCCAGCCAGTGCGTGGCACCACTGACTACGACGTCACCGTGCTGCGCATCGACCTGGAGGTGCCCACGGGAACCAACTGCCTGGTGGGCATCCAGTTCCGATTCCTGTCCGACGAGTTCCCCGAGTTCGTGAACAGCAGCTACAACGACGCCTTCGTGCTCGAGCTTGATGAATCGACGTGGACCACGTCCGGGTCCACCATTTCCGCGCCCGACAACTTCGCATTCGACCCTGTCGGCAACGTGATCTCGATCAACGCGGCCGGGGCCACCTCGATGTCGGCCGTCGAGGCGGACGGGACGACCTACGACGGCGCCACACCGGTCCTGACCGCAGCCACTCCCATCGATCCGGGCAGCCACACCCTGTATCTGTCCATCTTCGACCAGGGCGACCAGATCTACGACTCGGCGGTCTTCCTCGATGACCTGCGGTTCGGACGCGTCGCTGACGTTGCCAATGACTGCCGACCCGGCGCCCAGGTCGTGGACCGACAGCAGCCGATGCCGTTGCTGGGTGCCCACGGCATCACCGGTGCGGCTGAGGACATGGTTCCCAACCTCGACTTCGCCGAGGAGGTCGTCGAGGACCTGCCTGACACGCTGTCCACGGACACCGCGGCTGTCGGAAGTGTGTGGGACAACGCCCAGACCCTGGCAGAGGATGCCTTCACACTTGCCGATCGAAACGACTCCGGCGCCGTCAACATCATCGCGCACTCCAAGGGCGGACTCGACAGTCGGGTCGCGATGTGGGCGGTGCCCAACTGGTTCGAGGACCTCGCGATGTTGGCGACGCCCAACGGTGGCTCGGGACTCGCCAACACCCTGTGCTTCCTGCGTCGTGTCGGCATCGACGGTGTCTTCGGGGAGATGGGTCCCTGTGACAGTGACGCCGATGGCCTGTACAACCTCCAGACCGCCTACATCGCCGACGTCTACAACGAGATCGTCAAGGACTCGCCCCAGCACGACTTCTGGGTCGCGGCGGGAGACTGCATGGGAGCCGCCTGGACGGACGAGGGTCGAATCGACTGCAATGGCACGTCGCTGGTTGGCCATGATTGCACCGACGTCGACGGATGGGGCGGCTTGGGCGACCCCGACGGCGAGAACGCGGTGTGCGTGTGGTCGGCCTTCGCCCAGGTGGCCGGATTCGACCCCGGCGGTCGGCACTTCGCCATCGACCCGGTGTTCCAGGGGCTCAACCACACCGACGTTCGCCAGGACGCCTGCCCGAACACCGCCGTGCTGGCGTGGATGTACGGCTCGTTCTATCCCGACAATCCGTGGATCCAGGGCGACGAACAGGCCTGCGAGGACTTCCCTCGGCTTGACGGGTCGTACGACCCGACCGCCCTGATGCCGATCCCGTCCTCGTCCCTGCAGGCAACGGCCGCTGCCGGCAACGCAACTGCAGGGCAGGCGGATGCCCCGTCGCTGCAGTTGCAGCGGGTGCAGGCCATCCACCTCTCCGATGACGGCGTCGGGACGTTGCCGGTGACGGACGAGGGCGACGGCCTCGGTGTCTTCGTGCTCGCCGACGAGGGCGACCTCGAGGATGTGCGAGTGCACGACGCCGCCGGTCAGCCGATCGCCGCGGAGGTGTCACACGACGTTGCGGTGTTCGGTGTCCCCGGTGCGAGGGCACTCCTGTATCCGACAGTCGGGGATGCCACGTTGACGCTGACCGGCCGTCCCGGTGCGCAGATGGCCGTTTCGACGACGGTCGTGAGTGCGGTCCAGGCGAGCGTGGCGGCACAAGTGCTGTCGCCGGACGAGGTCGAACTGGTCGTCACGATGCGCCACGCCTCGCCGTCGACGGCCAGGCCATCGGTGGTCGAGGCCCTGGTCGGCAGCGGTCCCGACCGGACACCCATCGACGTTGCCCTGGACAAGGTCAATGGCGCCGAACTGACCTATCGCACGACGATCACGCCCGAGCGGGGCAGCCACCAGCCGGTCGACATCTTCGTCTCGGGTCCCCATGAGCGCATCGCGACCACCGGGTTCATCGTCGAGGACGGCACTGGCTCCATTGATCGCCTCGTGGCCGACGCCCTCGTCGACACCGACGGCGACGGCCGCGACGACGCGCTGCAGCTGACGATCGCCGTGTCCACGGACGTGGCTGGTCCCCACCAGCTGTCGCTGCAACTCACCATCGACGACACCGTCGTGGGCACCGGGCCCGGCCAGGCCGACCTGGTGGCCGGCACGAACACGATGGACGTGACGATCGGCCTGGACGAAATGGCGTCGGTCGGGCTGGCCGGTCCATGGGAGGTCACCGACCTCGTGCTCACACGCGGGCCCGAGCGCACATGGATCGCCAGGGCCGACTCGTTGGGTTTGACTTCGCCAGTCGCGCGCGAAGTCCTGGGCGCCGGTGGCCTCGAGATCAGCCGCCCGATCGGGAACGGTTCGGACGCCGACCTCGACGGCCTGCTCGACACGCTCACGTGGAGCTGGACCACGTGGGTGCCCGAGGCTGGCACCTACGAGTTCGAGGGGATCTTCCTGGGCCCCCGTGGCCAGCAGCTGTCCTCGCTCACCCTGGTCACCGATCTCGTGGAAGGTCCCAACGACCTCTCCGAGACGCTCGACGGGGCGCTCGTCGGCGGCCACCTCGCCGGGCGCTACTCGCTGGTGGACCTGACGGTCACCTCGGGCGAGGACCCGACGTCGTTCGATCGTGCTCCAGCCGGGTTCACGGACTTCCTCGACCCGGCCCAGTGGACGGCTGGCACGCCCGACATGGACACCCTCATCGCCCTGTGGAGGACTGGCCACGACGCCGACCAGATCTTCACGCAAGGGCTGTACCAGTCAGAACTCAACCGCCTCCTGCGGGCGCAGGACGCGCTGGCTGCCGGCGACGTCGATGGTGCAGTCGGCGAGTTGGCGACCTTCCGCAAGCACGTCGAAGTCCGTGAGAACAAGCTCGATCCCGAGCTCCGGTCGCAGCTCCTGGGCTACTCGAGCGAACTGATCGACACCCTCGGTGGCTAGGGGTCCCGGGCGTCGGCGTGTGGCGACCTTGATCGTCGTGGTGGCGATGCTCACGGGGTGCAGCAATGGAGATCTGCTCGAGACCCTGCGCGCAGAGCCGATCCTGCAACAACCCCCCGGAGGTGTGGAACTGGCCACGTCCGAGACCGCGGGCAGTTCCGTCGGGTTCGAGACTCCGGCCCGGGTGGAGGTGATCTGGGGCATCGACGACCCGACGGCCACGGCGGACTGGTACCTGGCAGAGTTCGGCGCCAGCTACGACCTCGACCTCAACGAGGCGGATCAGTGGCTGGGCGGGAGGCAGGCCGGTGACGTCCGCGTCAACGTCTCGGTGCGAACCTGGAGTGGCCTGGCCGATGCGAAATGGGACACCATGACGACCGAGGTGGACGACGTCGCCTCCTGGGATGGCCCAGTCGTGGTCGTCCGCGCCTCCAGCGGGTGACGACGGGACGGGGGTGTCTCGGGCGTGTCGGCCGGTGCTACCCGACGGCCACGTCCCGGAACACGGTGCCGTACAGGCCCCACGGGTCGTCGGTGTTCTGTTCGTGGGTCAACACGAGCGTCGACGTCGGCATCTCGTCGTCGTCGAACGTGTCGCGGATGACCTCGAGGCTGGGGTAGGGCGACCCGGTGTAGTTGATGCTGACCTGGCCGTCGTCGGCACGCTCCAGCAGCACCGCGCCGATGATCGCCGGAGCCGCGCCGGCCACGATCTCGGGCGTCACCGAGTTGATGAACCGGAAGTCGAACCCGATTCCGCCATTGCGGATCTCCTCGATCCCGGGTCCGTACTGACGCAGGAGGCTGGGGTATTCCACTTCGGGAAGCGCCGCGACGTTGCCCATGTTGCGCATCTCGATCGGCAGGGCAGCCACCTCACCGTTGCCGTCGTGGGTCCGGTATGCCACCACGGTCGCGAGGCCACGTTCGTGGTCGGCCAGGATCTTGACGCGGGCGGGCACGTCGTAGTCGGCGATCTGGTCACCGGTCACGAAGCCGCGGTCGTCACCATCGCCACACGTGGGTGAGAAGCCAGGGATCAGGCAGACCGACTGCGGCATGATGAACAACTGCAGTCGGGTGCGACCGTGGCCTTCCCACACGGGGATGGGGAACTGGGCGACCTGGTCGAGATCCGGGTCGAAGTCCGCGAAGAGCAATGGCGGTGGCAGGGCGTCGTCGCGCATCCAGCGACCGTCGAAGGCCAGGCCCACGGACCGCCCGACCTGGCCCTGCGTCAGGTCCTCCATCATCACCGCAGTGTCGTCGTGCTGGAGGTCGGAGTAGATGTAGTCGATCGACTTGGACCGGTGCTCCGACGTGCTGGCCAGCCCCTGCAACGGCAGGTCCACGTCGAAACAGTGTGTCGCGACGATCTCGGATCCCAGCGTGGGCGACCCGGGGACCGCCGTGCGACTGAGGCCGGCCCTGCCGAAGGCGCACTGCTGGCCGTCTGCGTTGCGGCCAACGAGCAGCCCCAGGAACGCCATGCTGTCCTCTTCGATGGTGTCGTCGGGGGCCACGTCGACCTTGACGTGGTCGAAGTTGCCGTCGGCGTCGCGCCACTGGACCTGCAGGGGCTTGTCGTCGGCGTGCCGGCACACGGCGAAGTAGGCCGCGTCCTCGTCGGTTGACGCCCTCGCCATCAGGCAGGCCTTCCCCGACTTGTTGGGGACATGGCTGTTGGGCGTGGACACCCACGTGGACCAGTCGTCGGCACCGACGCCGTCGCTGGTCGTGTGGGCGAAGTGGAACGCATCGGGGCCGCCCTTCCACAGGTCCTTGTCCGCCTGGGCACGCACGGTGATCGCCCGTCCCGGTTCCTCGTACTCGCCGGCGTCGGGCCATGCGCCACGATCAGTGACGAGGAACGGCCAGCCATGGGCGTTGTGCGTGGCCGTCCAGGGGTCCTGCAGGTAGTTGGCCTTGTCGGTTGCGAGGTGGTGGACGCCGCCGTCGCGCGCGGCGGTGTACTCGTCGCGACCGTTCAGCCCGTAGTTGCGCAGCACCAGGCCAGCTGCGCGCACATCCGCGGCCAGGCCGGCATCGAAGCCGCCGTGGTTCAGGAACACCACGTCGGAGTCATCGACTCCGTCACGCGGGAACGTGTCGACCGCCGGCGCTCGGAACGCGACGGCTCCCCCCTCCGCCACGTACTCCTCCTGGCGCGCCTCCTCTTCGGTCAGCACGAACAGGAACCTGCCACGCAGGGCGTCCAGGCTGGGCCAGTCGCAGACCTGTTCGCCGTCCACCTCCAACGTCACTGCCTCCACCAGGGTCGTGGCCTGGGGGCAGGCGGCCATGAAGTCGGCCGGCGACACCACCAGGTCGCCGCCGCCGAATCGTGGATCTGTCAACAACGAGTCGAAGTCGGCCGGTCGGTGACCATCCTCCCAGTCGTCCTTGAGGTCCACGAAGACCGTCACGACTTCGTGGTCGGGGTAGGTCTCGTGGAACGCTGCCAGTTCGTCGAGGCAGTCCGTCAGCAGGTTGCAGGTGGTGTAGTCGTCGGTCGGGAACGCGTCGTGCAGCACACGCCAGTCGGCGTCGGGCGCGCTGTTGGTGTGGATGTCGAGTTCCAACGAACGGATCCGGTGGAACACCAGCTGGTCCTGCAGCGACTCCTTGCGCAGGTAGGAGTTGTGGGTCGACTTCTGCTGCACCTCGGCGTAGGTCGGCAGGTTGCCGGACAGGACGTCGCCGATGGCGTCGGCGAGTTCGTCGGCGTCGTCGGCCGAGAAGTAGTCACCGCCGGTCACCTCCGCGATGCACTGCAGTTCTGCGGCGGCGCTGCCGGGCGCGCGGAAGCCGACGGTGTGAACCTTGAACTCGACCTCGGCCTCGGCGTACAGCGACGCGGCAACCGGGCAGGGGTCCCCGCACGAGGAGGCACCGTCGGATATCAGCACGACGACGCGTCCGTCGGGATCGTCGGGGAGGTCGGTGACACCAGCGACCAGCGCGGCGGGTGTGGGCGTGCCCCCGCCGGCGGACAACTGCGCGATCGCCGTGTCCAGGTCCCCACGGTTGTCCGTCGCGACGGGCACCCGCAGGATGCCGCCGTTGTTGCAGGAGCCCGCGTAGGACCGCAGGCCGACGGGTTGTTCGCTTGGCAGGGCCCCGATTGCGGTGGTCAGCGCAGCCTTCGCCTGGGCCAATGGGGTGCCCGACATCGAGCCGGACGTGTCGACGATGAAGACGACGGATGCCTGGCCGTCCGAGGCACCCTGGGCAGCCGCCACGCTGGGTGGCAGCGCCAGGGCGATCAGGGTGAGGACGACGAGGGCGAGGCGAGGGATCCGGGTCGGCATGCGGGCATCCAGTGTCGAGTGTGGGATGGCCCCGGTGAGCGATGGCACGAACAGGCCATCGTGGAACCTAGTCGTCGCATCGTCGCTCGTCGCGGTGTTTCAACGTCGGTCGTTGCTTGCCACGATCACGCGCCCGCACCGAGAACGAGGCATGTGAGTATCAGGCTCCTGGTGACCTCCTCCTGTCCGGTGGCCGGTCCACGCGACGTGGGGGCGTCGCCCGGCCAGACATCGAGGAAGGCACACGACCATGAACGAGGGAAACGCACGGGTGGCCCGCAGGATCGCGGGCATCGAAGTGAACGCACTCACGGCTGCTGGCACATTGCCCAGCGGGCCGTTGCGAGGTGCTCACATCTCCAAGGAGTCCACGCCCGTCCACGACCTGACCGGGGATGTGTTGTTCCACAGGATTCCGATCGTGCGGGAGCGTGAGCAGGTTGCCTACGTCGACATCGCCGTCAACGAAGTGCTCGGGGATCCATTGGTGGCGGTGTCATTCGGCCTGCCCTGGAACCCGTCGGCGATCGTGGGCGAGGCGCGAGAGCACGCCCGCGACCAGGGGCTGCGCGTCGACAAGGCGGACGAGGTCCGATTCGTCGACTACAGCCACCCCAAGGTTGCGATCCAGTTCCTGCGCGATGGGGAGGAGTTGGCGATGATCGAGTGGCAGACCTGGCGGCCCGTCCCGACGGCGGACGAACGCAGCGATGGCAGGTACCAGCAGAAGCCGCGGCGCCCGCTCGAGCCGAGCAACTTCGAACGCTGGAGCCTTGTCGAAGAGCTTCCCGACGAACTGCGGGAACAGCGTGCCGACTCGTTCCGTAGGCGTCTGGCGAACCTCCAGGAGTTCCAGGTCGACCTTGACGTGTACCGGATCGAACCCCACGACTGGGTGCCGAAACTGACGTTCAAGCTGGTTGACACCCGCGACATCGACTATTCGCTGCGGGCCGGCGACCACCAGATGTGCTACGAACTTCGAGGTCAGGAGACCAGTGTCTGGTGCGTCGGGGCGAGTGTGCAGATGCTGTTGGACTTCTATCGGTACGCGTACACGCAGGTACGGCTTGCCCAGGAGCTCGGGCTTGGCACCCTCGCCAACCCGAACGGGCTGCCCTACGCCCGGGTGGCCGACGTCGTGACGGCAATCGAGGCGTTGACGAGCAACGGGCTGGATGCGACCATGATCACCAATCCGGGCTTCAGCACGTTCAAGGATGAGATCCGTGCGAACCGGCCGCTCATCAGCTTCGTGCCGGGCCACTCCAGGACTGTGGCTGGCTACACCGAGAGCCTGATCGCGCCGATCAACAGCGACCCCTACCGCGGACTGCTTGTCTACGATCCGTGGCCGCCGAATGCCGGCGTCATCACTCGCTGGGAGAACTTCGCCACCCAGACCTACCAGTACGCCTACACCGCCGAGGTCGGAACGATCCCATGACCGACGACGAACGCGCCCCCGACGAGGTGCGTCGACGGGCCGTTGCGTTCACCGACACCCCGGCCCTGCTGGCCGACCCGGTCCCGGTGCGCGACCCACGGGGACGCCTGTACTCGTGGTTCGTCCCGCTGGTCGATGGCGACGGGCTCGTGGGCTTCGTCGAGTTGCTGCCCGACCTGACCCACCGACGCAGCTCGACCTTCGCGACCGGTCGTGGCGGCCCGCCGTCCGCCGCATCGTGGCTGGATCCGGCCGTCGTGGCTGCCCGCGCAGGGACCGAGTTGGACGACGGCGAGGTGGCGGGTGCCCCGCAGCTGTCGTTCGACGCGGTACCCGACCGCCTGGCCTGGGCCGTACCGGTTGGTGGACCACGTGGCCCCCGGATCGTCTACGTCGCCGGCGACAGTGCCTGGTCCGGCCCTGCGGCAACCGGCCTGGGTTGAAGCCTGGCCATCTGGGCGGGGCCAGGTCTACCCCTCGGCGAGGTGGGCGGCCGCCTTGTTCGCCATGGCGATCTCGCGTCGCAGGAGTCGGACCCTGTCGTCGTACTCATCCGTGTCCTCCGCGATCCCGCGCGCGTTGAGCACTCGCAATCGAGCCGTCGCTGCATCGATGCACGCGTGCAGCCTCACCGAACCCTCGCGACGCCAGACTGCAAGCCTGTGCTCGTACTGCTGGAGTCGTGCATGGGACTCCGCGAGCGATTCGCGATACTCGGCATCGAGTTCGGTCGCGGTGGACGGATCGATCCGGCCGGCGTCGACAGCGCCAGCGAGGCGAGCGATGGTCGCCTCCGTCGTCGCAATCTCCTCGCGCGCGCCCTCGATGGCACGGACCACATGCGGGATGTCGACCACGGCGTGTGCCCGAACAGCCACGAGTTGGGCTTCCTCCCTGGACGACGCCCCCAGGGCAACTGCCACCTGTGCCTGCGCCACGTCGATCAACACCTCCAGCATTTGGACGTCCTCTGAGACGACCTGAACGGTGGTGGGGAGGCCCTGAACGCGCTCCGCAACGTCCACGAAGGGCGCCAGGAGGACGTCCTGCCACGGATTGGGCTTGGCCACCACGGTGGACACCGCACTGGTCACGGCTCCGGTGGCCTTCGTGGTGGCCTTCTTGAACCCGGTCTTGAGCTTTTCGGTCGTCGCCTGGGGTGCGGGGATCTGCTGGGTGGGTGCCTGCTCGACCTGGGCGGCGTCGTCAGGTGTGCCACGTGTGATGCCGATTCGCACCGCATCCAGGAGCTCGCCCACCTGTCCGAGGTTCACCAGGACGGGACGCCATTCGCGGGTCCTCCACTCGAGTTCCTGCAGGCTCGCAGCGAGAGTCGCGGTGGTCGCGGATTCGTCGGAACGCACATCGCGAAGCGTCGCCGATGTTGCCGTCAGGCAGTCCACGTAGTCGTCGAAGGCCTCCACCGTGGACGCCACGATCTTCGTCCATTCATCGAGAGACGTCCCGGTCTGCTGGCGCACGACCTGGGTGGCAACGCCGCGGGCAGCCTTGATCGCGGCCTGGATCGGCAGGCCAATGATGCCGTAGTCGCCCGGTGCGCCCCCGACGTGCGAGATTCCCCCGAGCGCCGCGTCCAGCGACGCCAGGGTGTCCCGAATCTCTCGGCACGATCCCGCCAGCGTGGTCGCGTTGCGATCCAGCGCCAGGCACGCCGCCTCCAGCCCCGCGGTGTCGTCCGGAAGGTGCGTCGATTCGTCCGCGTGGTGTCTCGTCGGGTCCCCGTGCATGGCCAGCCCCCTCGTGCGTTCCACTCTGCATCCGTGAGTGCGTCCTGTCAAGGCCGGTGACGGTCTTCCCGGGATCGCACACAACGATCTTCACTGGTGGTCCGCGCTTCCAGCGGGTGACGGCGTGCCCGAGCCGGTCTTCCGGGAGCACGGAACCGTCGGCGCGCAGGAACTGCCACCCCAGGTCGTCGTCGTCGCTCGCGGCCACCCGCCTCGCCTTTCCGATCGACGGCCAGCCTCCCGCACCCTGGACGCCAGCCGGGCCGGGCTGGATCACCTCGGAGCGGGTCACGTCACCCAGACCGAGGTCGGCGACGAGGACAGCCACGACGAGGTCGAGGTGACGCTGGACAACGGCAGCGACGTCGACGTCCAGCTGGATCGCGACTTCCAGGTCGTCGGTGAGGAGGAAGACGGCGTCGGGGATCGCGACGACTGACGTCCGGGCTGCTTGCGTCGGACGGGAGACCGCCTCGTCACTCGGCAGAGGTCAACTCGTGCGCGGTCGCGGCCCCCGTCCTCAGGGCAGGAGCGTGGTGCCACTACCGCGGGAGGTGTCCCACGCCAACTCCACCTCGCAGTCGTCCTGGTCCTGGTCGACCAGACGCGGGAACCCGGTGAGGTGGGCGCCGGCGAAGAACTGCTGGTCGGCGGTCAACGTCAGTGGCGGGGGCACGAGGCTGTCCGGGATCCCGAAGTCGAACCCGGCCCAGCATTCCGGGGGCAGGTACGTGGCGAAGTGGCACGCCACCAGGTCCATTGCGAGGCTCGGCACCAGGGTGCACGAGCCACGCAACTCCTCGCAGTCGCTGCGGCCCTCGGGGAAGTAGTCCCAGTGGCCCGCGTCGGTGAACGCCGCTCGGTGCTTGGTGCCCGGCAGCGCGTCCCACTGTCCCTGGCCCAGCGCCGCGAACAGGTCCCCGAAGCCGGTGCCCCAGGTGAACAGTTTTGGCATTTCCAGCGAGCTGAGTGGGGACGGAGGCACCGGCGGCCACTCACTCCAGGTGCCGCTGAGCGACACGTATGCGGCGATCGCGTGCTCGGTCGCGAACTGTCCGGCGAGCAGGGCGCCCCACGAATGCCCGGCGATCCCGGTCGCCGGCTCCGGCAGCAGCACCGACTGGTGTTCCCAGTCACTGCGCATCCAGGCCATGATGTCGGCCAGCAGGTCCATGTCCGGGTGGTCGTCTGCCCACGGGCCCAGGCCGCCAGCGATGGACGGCAGTGCCGGGACCGCCACGACGTACCCACTGCGCGCCAGTTGGGCCGGCAGTTCGAGCCAGTTGCGGTGGTGGTCGTCCTCGGCGCAGTTGCCGTGTGCGAACAGGATCAACGGGTAGCGCCCGCACCCTTCCAGGATCGGTGCGGAGTGCACGGCCCCGTCCAGGCTCGGGAAGAACACGCGCATGTGACCCGGGGCGCCGTCGTCGTCGGGCGTGAGGTCACGCACGCCGTAGAACACCGGTGCCAGCACGCTGGGCTGCCAGCCGATGGCACATGTGGCGGGCGGTTGTCCTCCGAACAGCATTGGCAGGCTGTCGAGGTTGTTGCCGGCGACATCGTCCGCACCCGATCGCAGGTATCCGCCGTGGTCGTGCACCACGTGGATGCGGGGCCCGGCGCCTGCCGGCCCGGCGACGAAGTAGCGGTGCATGCCGGCCTCGATGTCGGCGATGACGGCGGCGGTGCGACGTGGCGACCAGTCAGCACCGGGTTGGCCGACGTCTGTGACGTTGCCGTTGGCGTCGCGCGCCACGTGAGTCACGATCCGGTCGGCCATGGGTCTGCCTTGTCCGGGCCACCGCTCCCGGGCGACGTCGTCCGGTCCCGTGGCTGGGATCCGCTGGTCGTCCGGTGGGGGCGCCTGCAGCCATCATGCCCCATCGCCGAGGTTGACGCCCCACAACCACCGGAGCGACGGTGATGACCCGCCCGGATGGGACGGTGGCCGGTCAGACTGTGCTTCGTTGCCGTCGTCCGTCGTGACCGTGTGGGACTACTCCTGGGCCCTGAACGGCGTCGACCAGGGCGTGTTCACCCCAGGACTGGTGTCGCCCGCAACGACATTCGACCTGACGGTGCGCGAGTACCAGGCAGTGATCACCGAGGGGTGACGTGGCCGCGTTGCACTACTCGGGGACCAGGTGGAAGCCCAGGACTCGGAAGTCGTTGTCGAGGCCCAGGACGGTGGTCGCATCGTGGCGTTTGGCCACTGCGGCCCCGACGGCATCCGCGTACGACAGGCTGAGCCCGTCGAAGCGGCCCATCAGGTCGAACGCCTCGGACCGCAACTCGACACTCGACTCGACCACGTCCAACTGGCCAGCGGTGACCGCCTGCTGCACCAGTTCGTGGAAGGCCATCGCCTCGGCCAGACCGGCGTCGTATCGCAAACGGGTGGCGGTCTCGCCGATCACCGGATCGCAGGTCACCAGCCGCGACGCATCCGCGCGCACCGCGGCAAGGGCATCCCGCATCCTGCCATGGGCTCGATCTCGGGACCAGATCAGGGCGATGAAGGCACCCGTGTCGACGTAGACCGACTTCACGTGTCGTACCCGGCGTGACCCTCGGCCGCCTCGTACAGGTAGCGGTCGTGATGCTCGGCCACGTCATCTGGTCCGTCGGGGTCGGCGACGAGGCCCACCAGTCCGGCAAGGGGATCGTCGACCAGTTCGAGGTGGAGGGCGAGGTACTCGCGCAGGGCCGCCCGGACGTGGGAGGCCTCGGAGCGATCGGTTGACCGAGCCACCTGCTTCAGCGCGCGGTCGAGGTCGTCGTCGATGTAGAGCTGTTTTCGCTTCATCATACATCGCAGTATACATCATGCATGGCATCTCGGGCGAAATGAACGTGGACCCGGCATGTGCCGGGTCCACGTTGGTCACGCTCCACGAATGGTGGGCATCGCAGTTCCTCGGTCAGCAGGCACGCGCCGAGGAGTAGTGGGCACCAACCTTGCCGATCCTGGTGGTCTCGAGGAGCGCCGCGTTGTAGGACTTGGGAATCCAGCAGGAGTACCTGTGCTTGTTGGTGAACTCCACGTGGCCGTGGATGCCGGCAACGGTGCTCACTTGGTAGCACGAGTTGTACGGGAACTTCTTGGTGTAGCCCACCACGGTCCATGCGCCCAACTTCTGGCCCACGGAAACCTTTTCATTGGCGACGTGCATCAGATCCGCACGGCCCAGGATTGCGCCTGTGACCGTGTCCTTGGCCTCGATGGTGACCCGATACCCACCGCGGGCGATGCGGCTGCTGGTCGACTCCGTGCTCGACGACGCCTTGCAGCCCGGCGCGATCGCAACGACCTTGGACTCGACTGCGTGACCCGTGTTCGTCTTGCCGCTGAACGGAGTGACGAAGCGCTTGCCCTCGGCCTTCGCGAAGATGTCCATGCTCCAGTCGTTCCTGAGCGAGTAGTTGCTGTAGACGACGTGGTGGCTTCCCGGCGCGGTGGCCGATCCCCATGCCCACCAGGACGAGACATCGTTGTGCACGGAGTCACCGTCGATGATCGGGTTCACGACGTAGACCCAGTCGGCCTGGGTGTGCGCGTCTGCCGGGGGAGACTTGAGCACACCGGACATCGCGAAGACGGCCAGGGTGGCGAGGAGGGTGACCACCAGGATCCGGGGCCTGGTGAGGTGCGTGGGAGTGCTGGCGATCGAGTTGTGCATTTGGTGTTCCTGTCAGGGACCTTCGGTCGCGGGTCGACCGTGCTGCCAGCGAAGGTGGACCCGGACGGTCCAAACATCCACACTGACCAGTGGGTGATCAGAAACTGACCAGATGGGCGTCAGCCCGCGCCCCGTCAGGACGCCCGTGCGCGGGCGTGCCAGTCACCGCTGGGTACCGGGACTCCGGGCGAGTCGGACAGGACGTAGTCGAAGACCCATGCGGCAGTCGATGCCGTGTCGAAGCTGGCCTCAGACAGATCTTCGGGCAGGCGAACCAGGCGCCGTCGGAACTTTGGATCGACCGAGCCGTGATCGGCGGCCATCCCATCGATGTTCGCCAGCACGAAGTCGCTGTCGGGCAGCCGGTACACCTCCACGACGATGCTGCTGTCTGGCGGCTGCCCGAGGTCAGACGCGCGCACGCCGACCTCGCGCCGGGCGGCTTCACCGCTGGCCACCTCCAGGCGGTGCAGGCTCCCAGAAATTGCGGTCCGCCCAAGGAACACCGCGGAGGAGAGCCGACCGTGGTGGACCTCACCCTTCATCAGCGTCCCGTAGACCGCAATCGTGCGACGATTTGCGTGTGCCTCCTCGAAAGAGAAGAGGCGAAGTCGGTGCGTGAGGTGCTGGTAGCCGCGGAGGGCGATGCAGTGGTGCAGAGCGACGAAGCGATCTTGTCGCAGCCAGCGGTCGAGCCACTCGTTGAACGACACGGCAATGCCCGCTGGATCGGATGCCCCCGTTCGGTCCGCCCATGCCACCGCCTCCAGCACGTTGAGGAGGTTCGTGACGCCCACCTCGATCGACGAGAGCTCACGGTCCATGCCGATCGATGGGCTGAACATGTTGTCGTCGATCAGCCGCAACAACATGGGTTCGACCACGCGCTCGTACTCGTGCTCGATGACTCGTCGCGTTTCGGCCATCTCCGGGTTGGTGTAGAAGGCCCGCCATGCATCGGGGAGGGGATCCCATCGAGGGGAGGTCGTCGAGGGGCCACCACTGTTCGTTGGCCGTGGCGGCTGGGCCGCTGACGGCGGTCCATCACCGGCGTCGGGAGGCGAAGCCAGGTCCTTCATGCAGACGGTGACCAGGTCTCGCAGGTGCGACTGTTCCACGTCCGACCAGCCCAGACGGTCGGTGAACCACGTGACGAGCATCGTTGTGCGCGTCCCGGCATGGTCGCGAATGCCGGTTCGGCGATGCGGCGCACGCAGGAGATCGGGGATGTAGGCCCGCATCCGGGATTCCCACGGACTTCGGGAGTCGTAGTGCCGCTCCAGGAATTGCCCGACGTGGGTTGCGACAGCGTCGAGGCTCAGGTTGCCCGCGCTGGCGGAGCCGTATCCCCTGGGCGCCCAATCCCTGTGCAACTCCAGCAACGATCCCGCCACCGTCCTCCTGAGCTCCGCGAAATGGTCCGTCCCATCCTGATCCAAGACATCTGCCAACTTCACGCGCCCGCCCCCGAGATCTACGACTGCCCAATGAACCAGCAGCCGCCGGTCGTGTCTCGACATCGCGAACGTCCCGCGGGGCGCACAGGACCTGGGATGCTGAGCCGGATTGAAACGTGTCGAGGTGTCTTGCGACCACACGGCTGGCCCTGCCGCTGCATGTCCAGCCCTGCGCAGGGCCGCGTTGTCGGCGAGCACACCACGTCAGGCCGGCAGCGACTTGGCCAGGCCCTCGAGCTTGTCGGGATTGCGGATGGCCTGGAGGGAGGCGACGTGGTCGTCCTCGACGTGGAGGACGAACACGACCTCGACCTGCCCGCCCACGCGACCGACCAGCCCCGGCTCGCCGTTGACGTCGACCACCTCCACCTCGATGTCGTCGCCGGCCTGGCGGAGCAGGCCGAGCAGGAAGCGCGCCACTCGATCGCCACCCACCACCGGCCGCCGGGCAGCTGACACCATGTCCGCCTCCGTCACTGAGCAGGGTCACGTCCGGGGCGAGCACTGCCAGCACCTCGTCGACCGCACCGCTCTGGCAGGCCGACAGGAACGCCTCGGTGACCGCGTGGCGTCGGTCGGCGTCGTGCTCGTAGCGGGGTCGCCGGTCATCGAGGTGGCCGCGGGCGCGGCTGGCGAGTTGGCGCACGGCCGCCGGCGACCGGTCCAGCATCGTGGCGATCTCGTCGTGTGGGTAGCCGAACACGTCGTGGAGGAGGAACACGGCGCGTTCGGGCGGCGACAGCGACTCCAGCACGACCAGGAACGCCAGGGTCATCGAGTCGGCCATCTCGGCCGCGTCGGCCGGATCATCGATGGCTGGCCCGCCGGTCAGCACCGGTTCGGGCAGCCACGGCCCGACGTAGGTTTCGCGGCGGCGCCGAGCCGATGTCAGGCGATCGATGCAGATGCGCGTGGTGACGGTGGTCAGCCAGGCTGCCGGCTCTCGGATGGCTGCCTGGTCCGCGGTTGCCCACCGTGCCAGGGCATCCTGGACGGCGTCCTCGGCCTCGGCCACCTCACCGATCATGCGGTAGGCCAGACCGAACAGCCGTCGGGACTGCTGGGCCAGGTCGAGGGTGGCGGTCACGGCATCACTCCCTGTGCAGTCCCGGGCGACCCCGCGCCTGCGTCACCGGCAGCGACAGCATCGAGTTCGGCGACGATGCGGGGCCACCCATCATGCACGCTCGCCACGCGTGGCGTCCAGCCGGTCGCGGCCCGGAACGCAGCGGCGTCCAGGCGGATCGACCGGTCCTGCGCCTGCAACGGGCCGACCCGGGTCACCAGGCGGGGCAGGTGCCGAAGGTTGCGCCCGAGGGCTGCGCCCAGTGCGTCGGCATGGTCCCGACGCGTCGCCGGCACGTCGTCGGCCACGACCCAGACCCCGGCCGGCGCACCCAGGGCGGCCACCACGGCGGTGGCGGCATCGTCGACGTGCAGCGCCGGCAGGTACCCATCGGGGTCACCGAGGAACGGGGCGATCCCGCGCCGCGCCATCGCCACCTGGACCTGGGTGTGACCGGAGTCGACGGCGTAGAACTGCCCGAATCGCAGCGCCACCCCGACCCCGCCGGCGTCGCTCACCCGTGCCGCGGCCGCCTCCGCATGCAACGCCGTCGCGGCCGGCCACGGTGGGTCGAGCGGACTGCCCTCGTTGACCGGGTCCGTCCCGCCGTCGGCGAACACCCCGAAGTAGGACTCGCGTACGTACCGCCCCGCACCGGCTGCCAGCACGGCGTCGGCCATGATCGCGCTGGCTTCGGTGCGGAGTCGGTCGTTGTCGCGCCACGCCGAGCGTCGGGCCATGTGGGACACCGACGGGATGCGCGTGGCCAGGTCGACCACGGCGTCGTGATCGCGCACGAGTCGCGTGACCGCGTCCCGGTCGAACAGTTCCACCTCGACTGGCGTGGCACCAGCCGCTCGCAGGGCGTCGGGCTTGCCACGCACAACTGCCGTGACGTCGTGGTGGGCGGCGGTCAGCCGGGGGACGACTCGGCGGCCCAGCACTCCGGTGGCACCGGTGACGACGATTCTCATGACGGTCTCCTCGATCACGGCGTGCACCAGTACTGACGACGCAGGACACCTGGATGTGACATCGGCACCCGGAACAGAGGGACCGAGGCACCGGGACTGAGGATGGGGGGCGCGACGCGACCGAGGATGGCGGGGCGCGACGTGAGGATGGCACCGGGCCTGGTTCAGTTCATCGCGGTGCCGCAGGGATCAAGACCGACGACCAGGTGGCGTTGTACGCGGCACGGCGGGGGAGCAGCCGCGACCGACCTGCGGTGCTCAGAACAGCACCCAGGTTGCCAGCAGGCCGTCGGCGTCCTGGCGGCCGGTGATGCCCCACAGGAAGTCGGCGACCGTCGATCGGAGTTCTGGCCCGCCGGACCCCTGTTGCCAGGTGCCCCCGGCGGGACCGTCCAGGTGCAAGGTCATCGCCTGGCCGTGCACGCGCGCCCACTCGGCAACCACGTCCTCGAGCAGGCGACGGTCAACGTCCGACGTGAGCCCTGGGTCGATGCCGACTGCGCGGGCGACGTCCACGCGGTGCAGCCATGCGTCGCGCGTGTAGATGACTTCGTTGAGCCGGCCCAGGGTCAGGCGTGTCGGCTCCTGCGGGATCGATCCGCCCACGTCCATCGGCAGCGGCACACCGCGCAGCAGGCGGGGAGTGCGCGCACGTTTGTGGGCTGCTCGTGGAGCGATTTCACGCAGGGTTGTGACCTTCTGAGCCGGGGTGAGGTGGCGATGTTCGCGGACCTGGAACGCATTCATGGCGTCCAGGGGCTGGCCGTCGAAGTCGCCCCGGTGCCGCATGGCCTGCAGTTGCTGGCGGGCCGTCTCGGGCAGCGACGCATTGGCCTTGGCCGCCCCGATCACGTGGCCGACCATGTCGTCGACCGTCCAGCCGTCACAGACCGTGGGTCGCATCCACGACTCGTCGTCGAGCCCGGCCACCAGGTCGACCAGGTCGCGGTACGCCCCCAGGGCCAGGTCCTCCACCTCGTTGCGGCCGATTGGTGCGATGTCGGTGACGTCCTGCACGGCGGTCGTGGTCATGGTCTGCCTCTCGGGTTGGCCAAGGCAGGTGTGGAACCGCCCAGGACTTGGTCGTGGATCATCTCGACGGCGCGGCGGGCGAGCCCGATCCACCGATCGCCGTCGGGGTCATTGGCGAACTGTTGGGCTGCCAGGCCTGCCGTCACCGCGACCAGCAGGTCGACGTCGGTGTCGCCCATGCCCAGCGCGACGAGTTGGGCGTGCATCTGGTCGAATCCCTCCACCGCCACGGCATATGCCTCGGCGGACGGTTCCCAGTCGGGGATGATGCGCGTGTACATCAACTGGTACCGGGGCCAGTCGGCCCGGCAGAAGTCCAGCCAGGCCCGGCAGGCGACGACCAGGGCCTCGCGCGGATCCTCCGGCAGGTCGAGGTCGCGCACCAGTTCGTTGACGGCCGTGTGCCCCTGGCGGAACATCGCGTCGTAGATGGCGTCCTTGCCGTCGAAGTGGTGGTACAGCGACGGGGCCTTGATCCCGACAGCAGCGGCCAGGTCCCGCAGCGACAGCGTGGCAATCCCGTCCCGGCGCGCCAACTCCCAGGCTGCCGCCACCACTGCGTCGCGCGTGTCGACACCTCGCACCACGGTGGGTCGCGCCATGTCGCATCTCCGGGTCGGGTCGTCTAACGAAGTTCGGTTATCGAACAACGTTAGTCTGCCGAGTCCCACCGCCCCTGTCAACCGCTGTCACGGATCGCCCTCGCGGTCCGATGGCGCGGCCGGTCGTGTTTTGGGCAGTATCAGGACGGGATCCGCATTCCCTCTCGTCTGACAGCTGTGTGCCTAGAGTTGTCCGGGAGGGGGAGCCATGGCGACTGGGATGGAGCCACACGACGGTGACGGTGCGCCCCGCGCGGGCCAACCGGTGTTGCGCCATGCGGACACTCCCACGCCTGCCGCGCCCGAGTGGTCGCAGCCACGCGTGCGGACGCTGCAGGTCCACGTCCACACACTTGGTGCCGACGGTGTCGCCCAGGTCACGTTCCAGTCCGACGCAACGCTGCTCAGTTCGACCTTCCGCGTGCCGGCCGAGGACGTGTCGGACACGCAGTGGCAGCATCTCGAGGCAGGCGTCGGCGATCATGGTGGTGCCCGCCGGACGGGGACGCGTCTGTTCGAGGCGCTGTTCCACGAACGCCACGCGATCAACCTGTTCCACGAGGTGGCCGCCGGCGGTGCGTTCGTTCGCCTGCGCCTGATCACCTCGGACGCCCGCGTGGCCGGGATGCCGTGGGAACTCATGGTCAACCCGTCCACCGACGAGTTCCTGGCGCGAGGTGGCTCGGTGGTGCGGTGGCTGGTCGCCGACGGATCGATGCCGGTGCCCTCGGCCCCGCTGGCGGTCGACGAGCCGATCCGGGCCCTGGTGGTCTGGTCCAGCCCGGCCGAGGATCCGCTGCCGTCGGTCCGCGAGGAGGCGGAGGGCATCGGCCGCGCGTACCACGAGGCCAGTCTGGACGGCCGCTGCGAGGAAGCCGTGGTGCTCGGCAACCCGGACCGCCGTGCCGTGGCCGACGCCATCCGCGAGGCCGAGGTGGCCGGACGACCCTTCCACGTCCTGCACTACGCCGGGCATGCCGCCACCGACGACCGCGGCAGGGGGCTGATTCGCCTGGGCGGGGCCGACGGGGTGGTCGATGCCGAGGAGCTGGCAGCGTTCGTCCAGGACAGCGCGCTGCGACTGGTCGTGCTCAACGCGTGCTCGGCGCTGGGTTCGGGGTCGACCCTGCCGGCGGTGCCCGACTTCGCCCGCCGACTCAGCAACGTCGGGGTGCCGGCGATCGTCGGCATGCAGGCAGCCGTCTCGGACGACTTCGCGGCCACGGTGGGCGCCGACCTGCACGAGGCGTTGCTCGACGGGCGCTCGGTCGACCACGCCCTGACGGACGTGCGACGTCTCATCGACGACGACACCTCCTCGGCTGCCGCGCACCTGGGCATCCCGGTGGTCTTCCTCGCACCGGGCCAGTCCCACCTGGTGCAGCCGCGGCCAGTCGACGACCGTGTCCCGGAGCCACCTCCACCGGTCGGCCCGTGGGAGTGGTTGGTTCGTCACAAGCGCGAGGCCGCCTGGGTCACGCTGGCGGTGCTCATCCCGCTCGTGTTCACCTACCTGGACATCATCGAGCGTGTGGGCGAGTGGCGCGCCGGACCGCCGCCGGTCGAGGCGATGGTGGGGGACCTGAACATGGCGGTCGCGGGGTTCACCGGCGATGGCTCCGACGGTGTCACCGCGTTCGACGGCCTCGACCAGTCCGTCTTCGCCCAACTGTCAGACACCCTGGGATGTGACGAGTCGGGCGTGGGGACGGGCAGCGGCCCGGCGGGGTTGCAGTACGGCTGTCGTGGCCCGGCGCAGCTGCAACCTCCAGCCGACCTGTCCGAGGACCAGATGCAGGACTGGGTCGAGGAGACCGCCGGCGCGCTGCAGGCGGACGTGGTGGTGTACGGGGTCGTGTCGGTCCGGGAGGCCAACGGCTTCGACCTGGTCACGCTGCGGCCGCGGGTGTACTTCGGTGAACGCCACCTCGCGGACGCACCCGAATTGGTCGGCCACCACCTCATCGATCCCGTCCTTGCCGAGATGGTCAGCCTGGACAACGCCGTCGACAAGGCCGAGTTCCGCGGCGAGGTGCTCGAACTGGCGGATGCGATGTCGGAGCTCGTCGTCGGGCTGGCCTACAGCGCCCGCGGGGACTTCCGTGACGCGTTGGCGCAGATGGGTGACCTGCGGACGGCGCATCCCGATTTCCAGCCGTCACTGGTCGGTGTCGTGACGGGGGACCTGCACGGTCGCCTGCACGAGTGGGACCAGGCCGAAGCCGAGTACACGGCGGCGGCCCGGGCCGACCCCGCGTCACCCCGCCCGATCCTGGGGCTGGGGGAACTCGCCTACCAGCAGGGACGTGGTGGTGACTGCCAACCCGGTGCCCTGGACGATGCGGAACTGCAGGCCCTGACGCAGGCGGAGCAGCACTTCGACGATGCCGAACAACTGGTGACGACGCCACAGCCGCGGGTCCAGATGATCGCCGTCTACGGACGCGCCCGGGTGGCCAGATGTCGAACCTTCGCGGGCATCGCCGACCAGGAGGCCGAGGCGCGCACGCTGTACGCCGACGCCCTGGCGTTGCAGGCGCAGCATCCACGGATCGGCATCGACGTCGCCGCCGAGGCGCACGCGGCGCTGGCCAACCTCGACCTGCGTGCTGCGCTCGAGACCGCCGGTGACGCCGCCGACGAACTCCTTCGTGCCAGCCTCGAGCACGCCGACGCCGCGATCCGGCTGGGGCCGTCCAGTCGAGCGAGTCTGTCCCGGTTCATCCAACAACGGGCCATCGCCGCCTGGCGGCTGGGCGATGTGGAATCCGCGTGCCAGGACATCGTGGTGGCAGACCTGCAGGCACAGCAGGGGGTGCAGGACGATCTCCGGGTCCAGCAGCTCGACGAGATCGGGCAACTCGCAGAGATGGTGGGATGCCCATGAGTGCTGATCGGGGCCCCGACATGCCGAGGCGCTCGCCGTGCCGTCGGGCGCCGGTGCGTCCGGGTATCAGGTGCGGTGCTCGACGCTCCCGAATGGTCGGCGTCGATCCAGCGGTGGAGGAGTGATCATGTCACGGACTCAGGACACGACATCGACGCGCGCGTGGTCGGGCCGATCGAAGTGCCGCAACGTCGGCCTCGCCCTGGTCGTGGTGTCGCTGGTGGCATGTGCCAGGCCGTCGACCGACGATGACGCCACCGAGGCAACCACCGCGGCCGCGTCCACCCAGCAGCAACCGTCGGACCAGGAGACCGTGGCCCTTCCGACGCAGGCGCAGGCCACGACCGCCGGGTCCGAGTCCTCTGGGGCGGGCACCCCTGCGGCGAGCGATCCGGGATTCGACTACACGAACCTCGCGGGCACGACCGACGGGAACATCGGTGGCGGCGACGTGTTCGAGTGCGAGTTTCGCGAGGGCTACGCCGGCCCCACGCCCTACGTGGGCAAGGAGGATGGGTACAACGACTTCGCCCCCGGATCGGTGCGCAACATCTGCCTCATCGGCTTCACCGAGGGTGCCGATGGCCCCGTCGACGTGCTGGTCGCACTGACGGATCCGGGCGGCACCACCGTGGAGGAGGTCGTCACGGTCTCGGACACGTTCGGCTTCGTGGAATGGGTCCTGTCGCCGGACGTGTCCGTGGGCACGTGGACGGTCGCGGCCACGACCCTGGAAGCCCCGGACGCCTCGGGCGAAGACCTCCCTGCGGATTCGCCAGCACCAGCGGCACCCACGGCGGCGACCCCGACCCCGACCGCGACGGATGCGGAAGCGGTCACCCCGGCCTCGTCGGGACCGGCAACTGTCTCGGCGTCCTCGACCCTGGCAGTGGTGACGCCGACCGCGCCGTCCATCCGGCTGGTGCCGGGCGGCGGCGACACGCGAACCTTCCTGGTCAACGGGTGGCCCCAGGGAGCGGAGGTGGCGTTCGGTCTCTACTCGTATCCCCAGGGCGGTGGGTTCGACGAGGACGGCGGATGGCCTGCGTTCGCCCTGCACAGCCAGGTGGCCACCGTGACCTTCGACGATCGCCGCGCAGCCGAGGTCGTCGTCGAGACGGCCGCCCTGCCCTCGGGGTTCTACTACTGCCTGAACGCGCCGGGTGTCGAGTACCCGTGCGGCGGTCTGCCATTCGACATGTTCGTCCATTGACCTGGGGGCTGCCGAGACTGCCGATGCCCGCGGAACTGGACTGACAAATAGTCTGGACATAGTCCAGAACTTTGGGCTAGGGTGGATGTCACCGCACGGCCACGGAGACCCAACCCATCAGCACTGAATCCAGCAGCACCGATTCCGGGCGAACTGAAGCCGGGAGCACCGAACTGGTCGTCGACCGAGCCCAGTTGTTGCGTGGCCACGGGCTGCACGTGACCGCGCAACGCCTCGCGGTGTTGGAGGCGGTCGCGGGCGGGTCGCATGCCACTGCCGACGAGATCGTCGGCGACGTGCGAGATCGCATCGGCACCGTGTCCCGCCAGGCCGTCTACGACGCCCTTGGTGTGCTCACCGACACCGGGTTGGTCAGGCGCTTCCAGCCGGCACGTTCGGCGGCTCGCTACGAGGACCGCACCGGTGACAACCACCACCACCTCGTCTGCCGCGAGTGCGGTGCAGTCGTCGACGTGGACTGTGTGGTCGGCGCGCGTCCTTGCCTGCAGGCCAGCGAGGACCACGGCTTCGTCATCGACGAGGCGGAGGTCACGCACTGGGGGACCTGTCCGGCCTGCCAGGAGCAGGCAGTCGATGACCCCATCGCGACCTGAACGCCGCGTCGCGGCCTCTCGCCCACACCTGCAGATCGCATCCGACAGCCACGGCACACCCCAACCACCCCGGACACCACCTCGATTCGACGCACCACCTTCCGCGAACACACCACCCAAGGAGCACTGCATGTCCCACACCGACAAGATCGACGACGACCACAACAAGGTGGTCTCGGACGCGCCGGCACACGAACAGGACCAGGGCTCCAATGGGTGTCCGGTGCCGCACGGCTCCCACACGTCGACGGGGCACACCGTCACCGACTGGTGGCCCGAGACCCTCAACCTCGACATCCTCCACCAGCACGACACCAAGACCAACCCGATGGGTGCCGACTTCGACTACCGCGAGGAGGTCAAGTCGCTGGACTTCGAGGCACTCAAGCAGGACATGCGCGACCTCATGACCGACAGCCAGGACTGGTGGCCGGCCGACTGGGGTCACTACGGCGGCCTGTTCATCCGGATGTCGTGGCACGCCGCGGGCACCTACCGCATCGCCGACGGTCGCGGCGGCGGCGGCACCGGCAACCAGCGTTTCTCGCCCCTCAACTCCTGGCCCGACAACGTCAACCTCGACAAGGCCCGCCGCCTGCTGTGGCCGCTCAAGAAGAAGTACGGCAACAGGATCAGCTGGGCCGACCTGATGATCCTGGCCGGCACGATGGCCTACGAGACGATGGGGCTGCCGGCCTACGGCTTCGGCTTCGGTCGTCCGGACATCTGGCACCCCGAGAAGGACACCTACTGGGGCCAGGAGCGCGAGTGGCTGGCCGCCGAGCGCTACGAGGACGACGATGACCGCGAGTCGCTGGAGAACCCGCTGGCCGCGGTGGTGATGGGCCTCATCTACGTCAACCCGGAGGGCCCCGGCGGGACGTCCGACCCGCTCAAGAGCGCCCGTGACATGCGCGTGACGTTCAGTCGCATGGCGATGAGTGACGAGGAGACCGTCGCGCTGACCATCGGCGGCCACACCGTCGGCAAGATGCACGGCAACGGCGACCCCGACCTGCTCGGTCCCGACCCCGAGGCTGCCTCGGTCGAGGACGGGGGCATGGGTTGGATCAACAAGACCACCCGCGGCATCGGTCGCGACACCGTCACCAGCGGTCTCGAGGGTGCCTGGACCAGCGAGCCGACGACCTGGGACAACGGCTACCTCGAGTTGCTGCTGGACCACGAGTGGGAGCAGCGCGAAACCCCCGCCGGTGCCTGGCAGTGGGAGCCGGTCGACCTGCCCGAGGAACTCAAGCCCGTGGATGCCGAGGACTCGTCGATCCGGCGCAACCCGGCCATGACCGACGCCGACATGGCGATCAAGGTCGATCCCGAGTTCCGCCAGATCGCCGAGCGCTACCGCGACGACTTCGAGGCGTTCTCGGATGCCTTCGCCCGTGCCTGGTTCAAGTTGACCCACCGCGACATGGGGCCCCGTGAGCGCTACCTCGGCCCCGACGTGCCCGCCGAGGACTCGCTGTGGATGGACCCGGTCCCGGCCGGTCCGACCGATTGGGACGTCGCCGCCGTCAAGGGTGCGATCGCGGACAGTGGCCTGACCACGGCCGAACTGGTCGCCACGGCGTGGGACAGTGCCCGCACCTACCGCCAGTCCGACATGCGCGGTGGTGCCAACGGTGCCCGCATCCGCCTGGCCCCGCAGAAGGACTGGGCCGGCAACGAGCCCGAGCGTCTCGCCCGGGTGCTGGGCGTGTACGAGGCGATCGCCTCGGACCACGGCGCCAGCATCGCCGACGTCATCGTCCTGGGCGGCAACGTCGGCATCGAGCGGGCTGCACAGGCCGCCGGGTCCGACGTCGAGGTGCCCTTCCACCCGGGTCGTGGTGACGCCACGGCCGAGCAGACCGACGTCGACTCGTTCGAGCCGCTGGAGCCGTTGCACGACGGCTACCGCAACTGGCTCAAGGACGACTACGTCGTCAGCCCCGAGGAGATGCTGCTCGACCGCACCCAGCTCATGGGCTTGACAGCCCCCGAGATGGTCGTGCTGGTCGGCGGTCTGCGCGCCATCGGCGCCAACCACGGTGGCTCCGCTCACGGCGTGTTCACCGACCGCGAAGGCCAGTTGACGACCGACTTCTTCGTCAACCTGACCGACATGGCCAACACGTGGGCGCCCGTCGCCGACGGCACCTACGAGGTTCGTGACCGCGTGTCGGGCGAGGTGAAGTGGACCGCGTCGCGCCTGGACCTGGTGTTCGGATCGAACTCGATCCTGCGCGCCTACGTCGAGCTGTACGCCCAGGACGACAACGCCGGCAAGTTCGTCGACGACTTCGTCGCTGCCTGGACAAAGGTGATGGAGGCAGACCGCTTCGACATCTGATCGGACCCCGTTCGATCCTCGCGGCGTTCGCCCACGATCGCCGCACCGCCGCCCTCGACGCTTCGTCGAGGGCGGCCGTCGTTGTCTGGTCTGCCTGAAGATCGAGGCCTGCCGCCAGCCCATTCCCCTTCCGGTGCCTCGGCTTCGCCGAAAGGCCGGCGAACTCGTGGGAACCGTGGCCGACCGCCCGCGACGTACGTCATATGACGTACGTCGTCGTCCGGCAGATCGTGCTCTTCTGTCGTCACGCCGCCACACCGAACCGCGAAGGAGTCGCCATGCCAGCGTCAGCGCCCACGTCCACGTCCGCCACGATCGCGAGGCCGCCGGGCAGGCACCGGCGTGGATGGCCCGGATGGGCAGCAGTCATCCTCATCGCCGTCCTGGCCCTGTCGGGCACCGCGGCGAGTGCCCAGGCAGTCGACACCCAGGCGCCGACGCTGCAGTTCATCGACGTCGAACTCACCCTGGTGCCCCCTTCGAAGGCGATCGTGACCTACGACACCGTCGTGTCGGACAACGTCTCAGCCCCGGAGGACATCTCCGTGCTCTGCATCCAGGACTCGGGGTTCGAGGCGTACCTTCCCCCCTTGGGTCCATTGCTGATCTGCGTCGCGACCGACGAGGCCCAGAACGAGGCCCTCTGGACCTACTCCCTGGACTTCGATCCAACCGTGGACGTGCCCGGTGACCAGGTCGTGGGTCTGGAGATCGGGTCCGCGACGACGGTCGTGGACTTCACGGCCACCGGTGCCGACTACTTCGGCCGACTGCTGACGCCGGAGTGCGACCCTGCCTCGGGCTCGGCCTTCGACGCAGGGACCACGACTGTCACGTGCACGGTCACGGACTACTGGAAACAGACCGCGGAAGCAACGTTCGACGTGACGGTCGTGGACCACGAGGCGCCGGTGCTCTCGGTGCCCGACGGCATCACCGTTGGCACGGATCCCGGTGCGGCCACCGCGGTCGTGGACTGGGAGGTCACCGCGACGGACAACGTGGGAGTCGCTGCCCTCGCGTGTGACCCGACGACGGGAGCGACCTTCGCGTTGGGCACCACGACCGTCTCGTGCACCGCCCAGGACGCGGCCGGCAACCAGGTGTCGGCCACCTTCGACGTGACCGTCGAGGACCGGGCAGCCCCGACGTTGGTGCTCCCGGACGACATCGTGCGGGTCGCGACGACCATCGATGGGACGGCCGTCACGTTCGACGTGACCGCGACGGACAACGTCGGCGTCACCTCCAGCACCTGTGACGTCGCCTCGGGCAGCGTCTTCGGGCTCGGGACCACGACGGTGACCTGCTCGGCGCAGGACGCGGCCGGAAACGGCGCGCAGGACTCCTTCACCGTGGAGGTGGAGGTGGCGGCAGGACCGGCGGGCATCGACATCCTGATCGCCGAGATCGAGGGTGCGGGCCACCCCAGGGGCGTCGAGCGCAGCCTGGTCGGACGCCTGGGCACTGCCGGCGAGCTGCTTGCCGACGACAACCCGAACAACGACGACGCGGTGTGCGACAAGCTGGACGACTTCCTGGACGCAGTCGAAGACCGGGCTGCCGATGGCGCGCTCGCCGATGGTGTGGCGGAGCGCTACGACGCCTACGCCCGGGCACTGCTTGTGGGCCTGGGGTGCGCCGGTTGATCGCTGGCGTCGACAGCTGCATCGCGCACCGACACCGATGACGCGCGGGGTGGAACGGCTCGTGCCACATGTGGGCACGAGCCGTTCCTGTGCGCTCACCTCCCGAGGGTGCGTGGATGTGCTGCGCATCGGTTGCAGGGCAGGGCGTGGTCTCCGCTGGCGTGGTGTCACCCGCGACGACCCTCGACCTGACCGCCCGCGAGTACCAGGCTGTCGTCACCGAAGCGGTTCGGGCTTGCTATTCGGCTTCGCCGACGGGCTCTGTCTGGGTCGTGACCGAGCCGGTGGTGGAGTTGCCGTAGACCGGGTCCTCGTTGCGCAGGATGTCGATCGTGCGCGCGAAGTTGTCCGCGGTCATGTACGGCGTCTCCTTGCGGTCGCCCTCGAACGTCGTGAAGTAGAACTTCCCGAGGTCGATCTTGGGATCCCACAGCGCCTGGTAGTTCGTGAGCTTCGTCCAGCCGGTCGTTCCCTGGGCATGGTGTGGCATGGCAGTTCCCCCTGAGTCGTGGCCCCACTCGGACGTGGTGCCTGTCGTGTCCGAGGGCTCGATCCCGGCTCCTGATACCGGCGATTGCCATCGTGGCCGGCAGGGGGCGAATCCGAAGCCCCAGATGTTTCGCGGGTGTCGACCGTGGGTACACCCAATCCGCGCCCGACGGCAGTCGGTGCGCCCCGTACATGACAGGAGTTCACCATGGGTGCCAACAGCGACAAGATGAAGGGTCGGGCGAAGGAAGCCGCCGGCGACTTGACCGACGACAAGGAACTGCAGCGCGAGGGCAAGGTCGACCAGGCCAGCGGTTCGGCCAAGGAGAAGCTCGACCGGGCCACCGACAAGGTCAAGGACGCGGTCGACGGCGACAAGTAGTCCCGTCTCGCATTGACCTGCCCGTGGGCCCGGACGCACCTCGCGTCCGGGCCCACGCCCGTCTGAAGTGCAGCCCGTGGTTGATGCTGCGGACTGGCTGTCAGGCACAGGGGGATCGGGCCTCGTGGCCCGGGGCGACGGCGTCGAGCTCTGCCTCGCCCAGGGAACCGGCAGTGCGCGCACACACTGCGTCGAGCCAGGTCTCCGGGTCCAGCGGGATGCGGACAACACCCTCGGGCGTGGCCTGCAGGACGGACTCGCCGTCGGTGGACACCACGGCGCCCCAAGGGGAGTAATCGCTCGATCGGAACAACTCGCCGATCAACCGCTGGGCGCCGATGTCCCACACCAGCGTTGCACCGTCGAGGTGACGGGAAACCAGCCACTCGCCGCCGCGTGCGAAGCCGACCATCAGTGCTGCGGCTGTCGAGCCCTCCAGGCTGGCCACCTGGTCACCCTCGCGGTTGATGACGATGATGGGCCCGCCGGCCGTCGCCAGTGCAAGAAGTCGGCCGTCGGGCGTGGCGCCCATGACCTCGGCGCCGGCGCCGACACGGAACGACGCACCGCTGGGCTCCCCCTCCATGTCGTGGAATCGGAAGGACCCATCGTCGTATGCCACCAGCAGGCGGCCCTTGCCGGCGGGGATCGCGTATCCGAATCCAGGCCCGTCGGGATCGGACTCGATGACGGTCTGCACGGCTCCGGTCCGGTGGTCAACGACGATGACCGCCGACTGGTGCGGCTCCACTCCCGGCAGCGTCTCCGTGACTGCCACGGCGACCTGGTCGTCCACTTGGGCAGTGCCCCAGATCCATTTGAGGTCCGGGCGGAGTGCGGGGTCGAGCTGTTCCAGGAGCTCGACCTGGTTGCCGTGGAACCGCTCGAAGGTCCCCGCTGCCAGCGACAGGCGCATCCATCGGCCGTCGGGCAACAACGCCACCACCACCCGTCGTTCGCCGTTGCCCATGCGCGCCTGCGTGCTCTGGCCGGTGCCCAGGTCAGTGAACGTCGTCACCCGCCCAACGTCGAACGCTCCCGATCCGTCTGGCGACGGCACGAGCAGGGACTCCGGGGGCGGCAGGAGGGCGACGGGTTCTGCGAACGCGAGCGACCGGTCCGGCTCGATGCGGGCCGTGATGGACGGCGACGCCACCACGAAGGCGCCATCAGGCTGGAAGTGGACTGCCATCCCGGCGCCTGCGTCGATGGCCAGCGGTTCCCCGGTCGTCGTTGCTTTCGCGAGATCGACGACCTCGACCCCCGCGGTGGTCGTGACCACGGCGGTCCGGCCGTCGGGCGACACCGGCATGCCCACCCAGGTGACCGCCGGCTCCCCGATGAGCCTCACCTCCACCAGGGCGGCAGGGTCGGTCAGCGGCGCGAGCCACAGACCGTCCGACGTGGCGACGCCGGCGACGCCCAGCCCATCGGAGACGAACGCACCCTGGGTGGAGCCGTCACCCTCGACCTCGATGGTGGTGACGGTGCCATCGGAGGCGACGACATGTGCTGCCTGCTCGTCGGTCGGCACCACTACATGATCGCCCCGTTCGCTCCAGAACGGCACGTCCAGCACACCTGCCAGTGGCGGCAACGCCTCGCCCTCAGTCGGTTCGAGGTCAGGCAGGGTCACCCGCTGTGGGGTTCCATCTGCCAGGACGATCAGTGCCTCGGGTCGATCGGGGTGGAACGCGATCCCGATCGTGTAGGCGAAGAACTCGCCGGTGCGCTCCGCGAGGAGTTCGCCGGTCATCGCATCGTGCACCGCCAGCCCACCGGGGCGGTTGGCCGTCACCCAGCGCCCGGACGGGGCGATGGCGGCGCAGAACGTGTCGGCAGCGATCGGGAACGACAGGATCGGCTCCATTCCGGGCCATGATCGCAGGTCCGCCACCTTCTCACTCGCGTCATCGGCGCGGGTGAACACGATCGTGGTGTCGGACGGCCATCCGCAACTGGTGGCGTCGGGATCATCCACCAACTCTGCCAGCCGCGGGTCCACCGCCAGCACGTCCAACAGCGCGCTGGCCGATTCCAGGTCCGGTGCGGCCGCCCAGGCTTCGGCAGCCAGCAGCCCAGCGCGCCCGAGGTCGCGGCCCGCTGCCGCGGACGCAGCGAAGGCCAGGGCGTCCGCTCGTGCCTCTGCAGCCGTCGCCTCGGCCTGTGCGGCCGCTCGGTCGGCGCTCGACCGGGCCCGCAGTGCCATGGCACCCGTGGTGGCAGCGACCACTGCGAGGATGGTCGCGCCGGTGGCCAGGATCCGAAGGCGGCGAACGCGGCGCGCCTCCTGGCGCTCCTCGCGGGCAAGGCCGTCGGCTCGTGCCGCCCGGTCGCGTTCGCGCGCAGCCAGGGAGACCGTGACCAGATCGTGCTCGGTGGGCGACAGGTGCAGGTCGACATCGCCTCGCCCATCGGCCAACAGCAATTCGTGCGCCTCGTCCAACCGCAGTCCAGCCAACAGCCAGTCGTCGTGGCTGTCGTGTCGCCGCCAGTCCTCGGCGGCAGCCGTCAGGCGCCGGTGGTCCAGCAACCACCCGCGCGCCTCGTCCACCCAGCCACGCAGGCGTGGCCACCCGTCGATCAGCGCCTCGTGGGCGAGTTCGACCACCCGCTCACCCGACGCTGCGTCGTGGGAGGCCGTCATCAGCCGGGCGTCGACGAGTCGGCCCACGGTGGCCTCGACGCGGGCCGGATCGTCACCCGGGCCGGTCCACTCCGATTCACGCACCGGGCGCCGGGTGTCGCCGCCGTCCTCGCCCGGTTGCACGGCCCGCAAGAGGGCGCGGCGAGCATCCGCACGGCCCGCTGCATCGAGGTCTTCGAAGACCGCGTCGGCGCGATTGGCCAGGGCACCGGCGACGCCGCCCAGGTCGGCGTAGGCCCCGCGGGTCATGACGGGGCCGACGCGGCGTTCCCACAACTCGTGCAACAGGTGCTGCAGGAGTGGGAGCGAGCCTGGCTGTCCGGCCACGTCGGTCAGGATCGTCGCCACCAGACCAGGTTCCAACTGGGCGCCGACGCGCCGGGCCGGGGCCACCACCACCTCCTCGACCTGTTCGCCCACCAGGGGTGGCACGACGTACTGGACTCGCGACAACATGTCGGCCATCCCCGGGATGCGTGCCGCCGCCTCGACGAAGTCGGCGCGGAGCGTGACCACGACCACCACACGGGCGTCGACCCGCCTGGTGGCTGCCGTCAGTTGCCCCACGAACTGCTCGGCCATGACGGGATCCCCGAGTGTGAACAGTTCCTCCAGTTGGTCGATCACCAGGACCAGCCGAGCGCTGGGAGGGCCGTCGGCGAGGATTCGCTCCACCACGACGTGGAGGCCGTCGACATCGTCGGACAACAACCCCTGGACCGCCATGTCGTCCAGGTCCTCGGATTGCGCTGCGAGCTCGGCGGCCAGCGTCTTGATCGGCGTTGCCCCGGGCACGACCACCAGTGCGGTCCAGGTGTCGGAATCGGGGATGGCGCCACGCTCCAACGAGTGCAGCAGGCCCGCCCGGACCAGCGACGACTTGCCGACCCCGGAGGGACCCACTACGGCCACGATGCCTCGTCGACCCAGCCGCGTGACAAGTTCCTGCACGTCCCCGGTCCGGCCGAAGAAGCGGTCTGCCTCCGTTTGGCGGAAGGCTCGCAGCCCGACGTACGGCGAGCTCGCCACCGCGTCACCGGGCAGCGCCGTGCCAGCCGCACCTGGCCGACTCGCGACGGCGGCCGTCGACGCGGCAGACGCCGAGGGCTCGGGGATCGTCGCGAGCACGTGGCTGTGCACGCGCTGGGTGGCTTCGGACGGATCGACACCCAACTGTTCGGCCAGGGTGGACCGGCACCTGCCGTACGCGTCCAGTGCTCCTGCGGCATTTCCGGCAGCCACCTCGGCCTGCATGAGCGCACGCCACGCGTCCTCGCGCAACGGCGCCTCGTCGACGGCCTCGGCCAACACGGTGCGAGCCTGGGTGTGCAATCCGAGTCGGCTGCGCACGATCCCCAGGGTGACCAGCACGTCGATCAACCGATCGTGGGATCGTTCTCGCACTGCGTCCAGCCAGGGGCCGTCCGCCCCGGGAACGACGGGACGCGACAGCACGGCGCGCGCCCTGTTGGCGAGGTCACGGGCGTCTTCGAGTCGATTCCCGTCCGCGGCCTCGGTGGCCGCTCGCGCCCAGTGCATCGCCTGTTCGAGGTCGACTCGGACGTCGTCCAGTTCGACCCGGTAGGCGCCGCCGACGGAGGAGATGGCAGTCGATGGGAGCCCGAGGTCGCGAAGCGCACGGCGCACCCTGCTGACGAGCCCACGGAGCGCAGGCCGCCACTGGTCGGGCAGGCGATCCGGCCACAGTTCGCCTGCGATGAAGTCGACCGTGATCACGTCGCGTCGCTCCAGGACGAGCACGGCCGTGACCAGTCGGAGTTGCCGACCCGTGAAGTCGGCGTCGCCACGTTCCTGTTGGTCACATCGCAGGGCGATCCGGCCGGCCAGCGTGACCTCGAGTTCGGGCATCGCAGATCCCTCCTGGTGATGCGTCGATCCCGTGCTGCCCCGTGCCCGACAGGATCCTCGTCACCGAGTCTGCCAGACCCGCCGCAAGGCGTCCGCAAGATGGGCTCGCGCAGACGTCCTAGGCTTGGGATTCGCCCGGATCGGCCAGTCGGCCGCGGCGAATTCTGCGGCTTCTGTGTCCGCGGGGCGTCGATTCTCCCACGGGGCGTGGAGTGCGACATGGTCAGCGGGCAACTGGTGGCAGCGGACGGCGGGCAGGCCTATCGCATCGACGGGGTGCAGGACATGGACCCCTTCCTGATGACGGTCGTCTCGGACACCGACCTGTGGATGTTCGTGACCAGCAACGGCGTCCCGACGGCCGGTCGCGTCAACGCCGACCATGCCCTGTTCCCCTACGAGACCGACGACCGCCTCGAACGCAATGCCGGGGTCGTCGGGCCGGTGACGGTCGTGGCCCGAACGATCGACGGCACGCGGGAACTGTGGCGACCATTCGGCCGCGAGGTGGACCCCGGGTGCACGCGGGCATTGGCCAAGGGTGTGCAGGGCGACCATGTCACCTTCGAGGAGCGCAATCCGACGTGGGGGCTGGTGTTCCGGGCCACCTGGGCACCATCGGATCGTCATGGCTGGGTTCGCACCGTGGAACTGGTGGACGACGGTGGCGGGGCCGGCACCTACGAACTCCTCGATGGGCTGCTGGACGTGATGCCGGCCGGTGTGGACGCACTCACCGAACAGATCCGCTCCAACCTCATCAATGCCTACAAGCGTTCCGAAACGGGTCCGTGGGGCACCCTGGCCGTGTTCTCGCTCGAGTCACTGCTCTCGGACCGCGCCGAACCGATGGAGGCACTGACCGCCACCACGATCTGGTCGTGGGGCCTGGAGGGCGCCTCGATCGACCTCGACAGCCACGGCGTGGCTGCCATGCTGGCGGACACCGACCACGAGCCGAGCGCGCTGGTGACGGGTCGCGCCGGCGCCTACCTGCTGCGCGGGTCCATCGAGTTGCCCACGGATGGCGCGGTGGCGTGGGGCATGGTGGCCGACACCAACCTGGACCATGCCGACGTCGCGGCCGTGGTGGACATGGCAACCCGAGCGGATGCCGTCGACCGGGTCGCCGATGACATCGCGGCAGGTTCGGCCCGGCTGCATGACCTGCTGGCCGCCGCCGACGGGTTCCAGTCCACCGGTGACGCCGTGGTCGACGCCCACCACCTGTCGAACGTGTTGTTCAACTCGATGCGGGGCGGGGTGTTCCCGTTCGGGCACCGCGTCCCGACCGCGGCCCTGGCCGAGTTCGTCGCGGCGCGCAACGCCGACGTGCGTCGACGCCACGACGACTGGTTCGCGGCACTGGCCACCGAGGTGGACGTCACGGCCCTGCGTGAGGCAGCCCTGGCCGTGGACGACCCCGACCTGCTCCGGCTCGTGCTGGCCTACCTGCCCCTGACCTTCTCGCGCCGCCACGGCGACCCCAGCCGACCCTGGAACCGCTTCTCGATCAACGTCCGCGACGACGCCGGCGAGCAGGTGTTGGCCTACGAGGGCAACTGGCGTGACATCTTCCAGAACTGGGAGGCGCTGCTCCAGTCGTATCCCGCGTACCTCGTCAACGTCGTGACGACCTTCCTCAATGCATCGACCATCGATGGCTTCAATCCCTACCGCATCAGCCAGGACGGGATCGACTGGGAGGTGCCAGACCCTGACGATCCGTGGAGCCACATCGGCTACTGGGGTGATCACCAGATCATCTACCTGCTGCGCCTGCTCGAGACCTGGGTCGCCCACGAGCCCGCCGCGATCAGTGACTGGCTCGATCGGCCGGTCTTCACCTTCGCCGACGTGCCCTACCGCCTGGCCGACCACGACGAGATGGTGGCAGACCCCCGCGACACCATCACCTACGACGAGCAGCGTGCTGCGGCCATCGACGTGCGCGTGGCGGAGGTCGGCGCCGACGGCCGCCTGGTGGTGGCTCCGGACGGCGACCTGGTGCGGGTTGGGATGCTGGAGAAGTTGCTGGTGCCGGCCCTCGCCAAGCTGGCCAGTTTCGTCCCCGACGGCGGCATCTGGCTCAACACCCAGCGGCCGGAGTGGAACGACGCGAACAACGCCCTGGCCGGTCCGGGACTCTCCATGGTGACGCTGTACCACCTGCGGCGGTACCTGGCCTTCGTCGGCGATCTCGTCGAGCAGTGGGAAGCCGCACGCCACGTCGACCTCCCAAGTCCCGACGACGCGGCGCCCGATGACGCGGCGCCTGATGACGCGGCGCCTGATGATCGCGGTGCCCGGCGATGCAATGTCCGACGCACCACGATCGAGATGTCGGCGAGCGTGGTCCAGTGGTGTCGTGACGTGACGGCCATCATCGCCGACCTGGGCGAGCGCGACGGGGAGGTGGACGATGCCACCCGCCGAGCAGTGCTCGACGACCTCGCACGTGGGGGACAGGGCCATCGGCATCGGGTGGCAGCCGGCCAGGGACACGACCCCGTTGCCATGCCGGTGGCCGAGGTCCGGAAGCTGTGCGAGGTGACATGTGCGGCGCTGGACGACACGATCGCCGCAGGCCGACGCGACGACGGGCTGTACCACTCCTACAACCGGGTGGTCTTCGGCGACGACACGGCCGGCGTCGAGCATCTCGGCCCGATGCTGGAGGGCCAGGTCGCGGTGCTGTCGTCCGGCACGCTGGACGGGTCCGCCGTGCTGGCGGTGGTCGACGCGCTGTACGACTCGGCGATGTACCGAGCCGACCAGGACACCTTCATCCTGTACCCCGCGACCGTCCTGCCCGCCTTCCTCGAACGCAACCAGGTGCCTGGCCCGGCTGCCGATCGACTCCGGGCGCTCGAACATGGCGACGGCGTGCTCGACGCCATCGTGCGCGCCGACCCCAGCGCAGGACTGCACTTCCGTGCCGACCTGGTCAACGCCAAGGCGCTGGAACGGGTGCTCGACGACAGCGACCTCGACGAGTCCGGCCGCGCGGTCGTCCGGGAGGTCTACGAGCAGGTGTTCGATCACGCCTCCTTCACCGGTCGCTCGGGCAGCATGTACGGCTACGAGGGTCTGGGCTCCGTCTACTGGCACATGGTCAGCAAGCTCCTGGTGGCGGTCCAGGAGGCGTGGTGGGCCGCCCTCGACACCGGCGAGTCCGACCAGGTCGTGGCGGGACTGGCGGCGGCCTATCGCAGGGTCCGCGGTGGCCTGGGCTTCCAGAAGGACCCGGCGACCTTCGGTGCGATCCCGACCGACTGCTACTCGCACACCCCGGCCCACGCCGGCGCACAGCAGCCCGGGATGACGGGACAGGTCAAGGAGGAGGTGCTGACGCGGTTCGCCGAACTGGGCATGCGGGTGGAGGATGGACGGCTGCGGTTGGTGCCAGGGCTCATCGGTCCCGACGACGTGGTGGCGGCCGGCACCGTCGGGTCGTTCACGCTGTGTGGAGTCCCGGTGTCGATCGGCGTCGGCGATCGCGACGAGGTCGTGGTCACGGATGCCGGCGGGCAGGCGCGGGTGGGTGACGGGTTGGCGCTCACGACCGCGCAGTCCCGCGCCCTGTTCGCCCGTGCCGGCGAGGTCGAACGCATCGACTGGACGATCGGGCCCGACACGATGCGTGCCTGGACGTCGGCGACCTGAGGGCCGCACTGACGACCGAAGTCCCAGGGGCCGGTCGGCTGGGGGTGACACGTAGGCTCGGTCCAGGCCGATCACCTCGCTCCCCGCCTCGCGCGGGTCGCCCCCGACACCGGCGCAGGTCGCCACCGGCCACCCGTCCTCGACCAGGGACCATCACATGGACCACGACTTCGACCCCGTTCGCTGGCATCCGCCGACGGCACCCGACCTCACCGGTGCCACGGCGGTGAACACGCGCCTGCGCGACGGTGCGCGCTGGAGCCTCCAGGACGAGGGGCCCGAGGACGTCGCCGTCGTCGCCGACGGGTCGCATGCCGGGGTCTACACCGGCACCGCCGGCGGCGGGGTGTGGCGGTTCGGCTTCGACGGGTCGGGACCGGCCCGCGTCGCCGAGCTCGCCGGGCGGCCCTTGGGCATCGAGGTCGTCGACGACCACACCCTCCTGGTGTGTGCGGCTGATCGCGGCCTGGTCCTGCTCGACCTCGAATCGGGCAGCCAGGAATTGCTGGTCGAGGAGGTCGCCGGGCAGCGCCTCACCTTCACCAACAACGCCACGATCCATCCGGACGGCCGCGTCTTCTTCACCGACACGTCGGCGCACCACCCGATCGCCCGGTTCGAGGACGACCTGTTGGAGCATGCCGGCACCGGTCGGCTCTGTGTGCGGCATCCGGATGGCTCGACCGACGTGGTGCTGGGCGGCCTCCAGTTCGCCAACGGCGTCACGCTGCATCCCGACACCGGCGAGGTCCTGGTGGCCGAGACCGGCAGCTATCGGATCCAGCGGGTGACGGTGGACGGCCCCGACGCAGGCCGGGCAACGGTGTTCGCGGACAACCTGCCCGGGTTCCCGGACAACCTGTCGACCGGTCCGTTGGGCGTGGTGTGGGTGGCGTTGGCGTCGCCCCGCCAGGCCAGTGTCGACCGGCTGGCACCGCTGCCGGGACTGGTCAAGCAGATGGTGGTGCGCCTGCCCGAGGTGCTCAAGCCCAAGGCTGGCAGACACGGCATCGTGCTGGGCCTGGGGCGCGACGGCGCCATCATGGCCAGCTTCCAGGATCCTGGTGGCCAGTACTTCCACTACACCACGGGGGTGTGCGAACACGACGGCCGGTTGTACGTCGGCTCGCTGGTGGAGTCCGCGCTCGTGGTCGTCGACCTGCACGAGTCCGACTTCACGAACCCCGGCTGACCCAGGATCGCCGGTCAGCGACCCTGGAAGGCGTCGAGGGCAACGCACATCGCAGCGGCAACGGCGAAGGGCAGCCGCTGGTCCGGGACCGACACCGTGTAGTGGTCGCGCAGGGAACGGTCTCGGCCAACGTGCATGACCTGCTGATCTGTCTCCTTGTCGACGAACGAGAAGTCGAACCGCAGCGGCAGGTCAACGATCCGGCGGAAGACCGCCTTGCCGGTCGACGCCTCGGCGCCAAGGGCAGTGACGTCGCCGTATTCGAGGTGCCAGGTCGACTTGACCAGGCTCTTGGTGAAGTCCTTGGTGAACGTCCCGATGGCGTTCCCGGACAGGTCCAGGATGTCGGTGGTGGCGTGGAGGTCGAGCTTCTGGCGCGACTTGAAGCTGAAGAGCTCCTGCGTGCGCTGCTCGTCGGCGTGGAAATGGACCTCCTCCTTCAACTTCATCTTCTTCTGCTGGGCGAAGGCCAGCAGTGGCCCCTTCTTGCCTGCATCGGGGGGCATGAAGCGGTACTTGTTGGTGACCGCTGTCACCTTCTGGCGCATGATGAACTGCGGAACGTGGCTCAAGGGGTCGATCATGGTCGCTCCAGGCGAGGATGTCTTGGACGGTTCGTCGCGGGGTCGGACGTCCCGGTCGGGGATGCGGGGAAGGTGTGTCCCTGGGCACGTGGTGCGTCGTGGTGTTGCGTGTTCGTGCCGGCGAGATGACGGCATCGAACCCGGACCGGCAGGCCTTGGTTCGATGATCACCGCAAGAAAAGTCACGGCGACCAAGCCTAGGGTGGGCGACGGTGGCGGGTCTGGGACGGGCAAGTCGCCGAGACAGTCCAGGCGGTCAAGCGGTCGGGACGTTCGAGCGGTCGGGACGTTCGAGCGGTCGGGACGTTCAAACGGTCGGGATGTTCAAACGGCCGAGACAGGTCAGACGGTCGAGCGATGGAGAGAGCATGGACTCGGTGAAGTTGGCTGACGGCAGGCGTCTGGACCTGCGCATCGCGGGACCGAGCGACGGCGACACCCTGGTCTTCTTCCACGGGACACCAGGTGCGGCAACCTCTGGGCCGCACCTGGAGCGGGCTGCCACCGATCGCGGCCTGCGCCTGGTGAGATGGTCGCGGCCCGGCTACGGCGACTCGACACGGCAGCCGGGTCGGTCGATCGTCGACATCGTGGACGACACGAAGCAGGTGCTGGCAGCGGTGGGCGTCCAGTCCTGCCTGGTCGGCGGCTGGTCGGGTGGCGGTCCGCACGCGCTGGCCTGCGCTGCGCGGCTCGAAATGGCCCGGGCGGTCGTGTCCGGCGCCAGCGTCACACCGTTCGAGGCCGACGGGCTCGACTTCGTCGCGGGCATGGGCGAGGAGAACATCGAGGAGTTCGGGGCTGCAGTCAGCGGCGAGGACACGCTGCGGCCCCTGCTGGAGCGTGACGCGGCGTCGATGGGCGACGCCACGGTGAGCGGGCTCATGGCATCGATGGAGACCTTGTTGCCACCGGTCGATCGGTCGGTCCTGACCGGAGAGGTCGGCGAGGCCATGCTCGCCAGCATGAAGGAGGCGCTGCGCACCGGTGTCGACGGGTGGGTCGACGATGACCTCGCCTTCGTCAAGCCGTGGGGCTTCGAATTGTCCGAGATCGACGTTCCCGTCTCGTTGTGGCAGGGGGCCGAAGACCTGATGGTGCCGTTTGCCCACGGACAGTGGTTGGCATCGAACCTGCCGACAGCGCGAACCCACCTGTTCGAGGACGAAGGCCACATCTCGCTCTTCGTCGGTGCCATCGACCGAATCCTCGATGACCTGGTGGCCATGGGTCAGGGCGCCTGACCTGCCTGACTGCCGGGCCCGAGCGCCTCGTCTGGCCCGTGGCGCGCCTGGCTCGCGTGGTCGTTCCAGTCGGAGGTTTGCCCGCGGACGTGGCCGGGAATGCGTTGGTGTCGGAATCGATCGACCCATCAATCCCAATGCCATCCTCCCGAACCCACTGAAGGACACATCACATGGCCATCGCCGACGTTCTTGCAGCACATCCCGAGAAGGACACCTTCGACGCCTCGGAGTTGCAGCGCGCGATCGAGGCATGCCGAGCATGTGCGACCGCATGCAACCTGTGCGTGGACTTCGACCTGGCCACCGATGCCAGCGCCATGGCCGACTGCATCCGAACCTGCCTCGACTGTGCCGCAATCTGCGAGGTGACCGCGACCGTCCTGGCCCGCCCGACGCCTTCCGGGGACGCGTGGAGGGCCTTGGTCGAGGCATGCATCACGGCCTGTCGCGAATGCGCGGAGGAGTGCTCGTCGCACGACCACGAATGCTGCTCGACGTGCGCCGAGCACTGCAACGAGTGCGTCGCGGCCCTCGAATCCCTGCTGGCCGTGTCGTCCTGACACCGAACTGCACTGTCCGGTGACCGCACCACGCTGTGCCTGTTCAGGATGCCGTGCCCCCTACGGCGGCACGTGGCGTCGATCTCGAGCGCGGGAAGGGATCGACGCAATGTCGCGTTGCGCACGCGGCGCGGTGCCCGGCACCATCGAGCGCCACGACGTCCTCGAGTCCCACCACGCGGGGCTTGAGGTGCCGCGACGCCCGCAGCGACCTGACCGACCACCGGAATGCCGTGTCCGCCCCGACCGCCACCGCGACACCCACCTCCATCTTCGACCCCCGGCTCCGTGGGGCGACGTTCGCGATCCTCCTGGTCGTGGCCCTGTCGGCCTTCGAGGGACTGGCCGTCGCGGCCGCCCTGCCGCAGGTCGTGGCCGATGTCGGGGGAGTGGCGTTGTTGCCGTGGGTGATCACTGCCTACCTGCTTGCTTCGGGGGTGGCGACCATTGCCGCCGGCGCACTCGTGGACCGGGTCGGCGTGGCATCGGTGTTCCGGGTCTCGGTGATCGTGTTCACCATCGGTGGGGTCCTGGCGGCCTTCGCACCCGACGATGCCGCTGCTCGTGGCCGCCCGCGTGCTGCAGGGTGTCGGCGCCGGCGCCACGAATGCCGTCGGCCTGTCGGCAGTCGGACTGGTGTTTCCCCGTCCGCTCGTGGGGCGAGCATTCGCCGCCAACACGACCGTCTGGGGCGTGATGGGTGTGGCCGGCCCGGCCATCGCGGCCGCGTTGTTGGCGCTGGCGTCGTGGCGCTGGGTGTTCCTGGTCCAACTTCCGTTGGGCCTGGTGGCGCTGGCCGTGGGCTGGCGTGCCCTGCCCGGACGCAGGAGTGACGAGGTCGGCAGCGCCCGCCTCAATCCCCTCAACCTGGCGCTGTTGACGGCCTTCACCTTCCTGTCACTGCTTGCCGTCGACATGCTGGACTGGCGCTCGGTCCCGGCCATGCTGGCGGCGCTGGCATGTGGGGCCTACGTGCTGCAGCGCAACCGCGGGCGAGCCGACGCGCTGGTGGCACCTCGCCACACCATCACCCAACCGCTGGGACCGCTGGCATGGGGCATCGCCCTGTTGTTGGTCGGCGCGATCGGCACGCAGTCGTTCATCCCGTTGCTGGTCAGTGGTGGCCGCGGCGGCGGGACGGCACTGACCGCATGGTCGGTGTTGTTCTTCGTCATCGGGTGGACCACCGGGGCGAACGTCGCCAGTCGACTCATCGACCGTCATTCGCCCTTCACCGTGACGTTGTGGGGCGCCGCGTTGGTGCCGGCGGGACTGGTCGGCGTCGGTGTGTCCGTGGCATCGTCGCTCACGCTCGTCGTGGTCTTCGCCTTCCTGTTCGTCGCCGGCACGGGCATGGGTGCCACCACCAACTCGGGCCTGACGCTGCTGCAGACGCTGGTGCCGGCCAACGAACTTGGTCGTGCCACCGCCGCCCACCAGTACATCCGCAACCAGGGATTCGCGATCGGCAATGCGCTGGTGGGTGCCGTGCTGCTGCTGGTCGTGGGTCGGGCCACGGGCGACGTCGAACTGGTGCGTGACGTGCTGGGCGCAGGTGGCGCCGAGGGCACCGCCGGAGGTGTCGCTGCGGGTGCCGAGATCGCGGCAGCGATCCAGTCCGGGTTCGCGACCGCGGCACTGGTCGGGGCCGGCGTCGCCGCGTTGGCGGCGCTGCCGCTGCTTGCCCTGCGCCGGTACCTCGCAGCCAATGACCACGAGGCGGCCGCTCGCGACGCGGGCGGACAGATCGTCCAGTCGTCGGCCCCGTCCTGAGGCTGCACCCGGTCCGACACGCCTGAGAGTCCGGTCCGCGCGCGCCCGGCCCACGCACGCTTGGGCGGCGCTCGTGGCCATGAGTGCCTGCGTCGCGCCAGGGTCACGGCGTCGCCCCAGGGAGGTGACGCCGGGCCGGACGGATCCGTTGTCCACAACATGGCGGGATCCACGACTGGCGCGTGAAGCAACTTCAGTATCTTCCATGCTGTTCCACGAACCCTGGAGGATGCGTGACGATGCGACCCGTTCCGCCACCGAACTTCCGATTCCCGGCGGACGAGGCGTGCGCGCTCCTGGCGGCGATCGATCAGCTCTCCGGGGCGCTCACACGGCTGCGCGCACAACTGGTGGCCGTCATGCAGTCCCTCGACGAGGTGATCGCAGGGCGCACCGCGAACCGGGTGGACGAAGAACTCGGCCTGCTGCTGGGCGAACTTGGCATCGTCGCTGCGCGCCTGGAGGAGTCGGCCGCCGTCGTCGAGGCCGAGTTGGCGGCGGGTCGCAGCGGGCAGCGACGCCATGCCGAGGCGATGTGGCGTCACGAGCAGGACGTCCTGCGGTGGCGCGCACGACTGGTCCGCGTCCATGGGTGAGGTCAGCGGCAGCCCAGCCGCGATCCGGGAGCGAGCCGCGGACCTGCGACGACCGCTCGTCGACGTCCACGATGCCATCACGCAGGTCGAGGCCCGGGCGCGCGCCTACGTCGGAGCCCCAGCCAGCATCCACACGACCTCGGTGTCGGTGCCGATCCAACTCGACGAAGCCATCCCATGGGTGCGGGACCTGGCAGCCTCGATGGACCAGTTCGCCCAGGAACTGGAGGACGCGGACCAGCGGTTCGGCAGCCTGTCTGGGAGGTGGCTGGACCCAGTCGCAGCGCTGTCTGGCGCAGCGGACTGGGTCGAGGCAGGCAGCCACGTCGTGCTGACGAGGTGGAAGCGCGACATCTGGCGACACTCGGTGGCGACGTTTCGACACTGGCGGCTGCAGCGCCACCTCACGACGGCGTCGGACTACCTGGCAACCGGGCTGCCGCGACCGGCCAGGCGCGCCCTGATGCGGGACCACAACCGCGGGATCCGCAATGATCTCGCCCGGGTGGTGCGAGCGCAGCATGCCTCCCGTGCATCGGTCGTGGCCGGTCGCGGTGACGGGTGGGTGAAGATCCATCGCACGGTCGGATCGCTCACGACCAGGTTTCCCCGAACGGCGTCAGTGGCGCGACTCGGTGGCCGCTTCCTGGGGGCAGCCGGGGTGGCGCTGTCGGTTCGCGACGTCGTGGTCGGAGTCCGCGACGGCGACACCGACAGGGTGGTGGAAGGGGTGGCCGGCCTGGGTGCCGCGGCCGCCTTCGTAGTCGGGGGCCCGGTGGGTGTCGCCGTCGGCGTGGCGTTCGTGGCCGGTTCGATTGCCTGGCGCAATCGCGACGAACTGGCACGTGGCGCCCGCATTCTGACGGACAGTCTCGGCCGGGTGGCGTCGCGGGCAGCCTCGTCGGTCGGCGAGGCGATGGGAGCTGCCGGCGAGGCGATGGGAGCCATGATCGGCGACGTGGTCACCGGTGGGATGTCCGCCCCGTTCGCGACCGTCGGAGGATGGTTTGACTGAGGAACTGCAGCTCCCACCACCCGGCCCGCCGCCCGGCCAGCCACCCGGCCACGAGACCGGGGGTGACGCTGCCATCACCGGAGGCGTACGACCGCGTGTCCACTGGTTGCGACGTCTCGTCCGAGGCGTGCTGTATGCGATGGCCGGACTGGTGGCGGTGACGACGATCCCGTTCCTGGCAGTGTCGGACGACATGCTCGTGACACCGTCGCCCGATCCGCAGACTGTCGTGCACCTGATCGATGGACCCAGGGGTGGGTGTGGCCGGCGAACGTCGGTGTGGGACGCTCGGACTGCCAGCGGCGAGATCATCATCATCTGCGACCATTCCGGCCGCCCGGGATCGGCTTCGGCATACCGCAACACCACGTTCGAAACGGGTGACCACGTTGCCGTGGGACCAGGGTCGTTCTGGCAGCTGTTGGAAGGTCGGGCCGCGGTCCTGTTTCTGGGGGCGACGATTGCACGGGTGCTGGCGTGGCTCGGTTCCTGCATGGTCCCCTCGCGGGCTGCGTCGCGTCCGGGCGACGGCGCCGGGGCGCGTCCATGACGACTCGACGAGTGAGGAGCCCGGCCACGATGTCGACGGCGCCGGTCAGCTCCCTCCGGGCCCTGGCACGCCGGGTCAGCCGCGCGCCGATGCTGATTGCCACCATGGCCGACGAGGAGGTCGTCGTCCTCGATCCCGATGCTGCCAACCCGCTCGACTCGCCGCGACTCGCCAGGTTTTCCCCTGCCGAGCAGGATGCGGCGCGGTCCGCCGTGCTCGCGTTGCTCCTGGCTCGGGGGGAAGTGGTGGTCGACGGCCAGGATGTCGAGCTGCTGGGGCCCCACGCCGCAGTGACCGCCATGCGCGATCAGGTGTCGGCGCGATCCGTGCTGCAGGTGCTGCCCGACGATCCCGGGGGACTTCACGTCCTCGTGGACCGCATCGGCGATCGCCGCCTCGCAATGGCGCGCCTGGTCGACCGGGCGGCCGGCATCCAATCGATCGTGGCCGCAACCCCCGAGCAGGCGATGGCATGGGCGTTGCTGATGCTCGGCATCGTGGTCGATGGCGACGAACGACCTCATCCGGCGCGGCCCCGAGTCCAACGTGCCGACGATCCGTCGAAACTCGATCCGTCCCTGCTTCGGTTGGAGGCGGCGGCCGACCTGGTCGTCGTGGTCACGTCCGCCGGGGGCGGCCCTGGCTCGAACGGGCCGATGACCATCACCTCGGGCCCGGCCGGCGTCCACCTCCACCGAGGGTTCACCACGACAGCGGGTCAACAGCACACGCTCACGACGATCGCACCACTGGATCTGGCAGCATTGCTCGCCACCGTGACGGAGCCAGACTGCGGTGGATCGGAGCCGGGCGGGTGACGCATGCCCGGCCCACGGCCGCGGTCACGGTCGTCTGCTGACCGGGCCACGGACATACGACGGTGGCTGGGATCCATCGAAGTCGGTTACCGTGCGCCCCATCGTCGTTGGAGATCGTGTGCATTCATCCACGCGTCGGGGGGCTGTCCTCCTGATGTCCTGCCTGGTGCTGGCTGCCTGCAATGGGGACGGATCGTCGCAGGAGACGTCCGCGCCCACCTCGCTGCCGCCGGTGCCGACCGCGTCCGGCCCTGCGGACACGCCGACACCCACCCCGACTCCGACACCGACCCCCACGCCGGTGTCGCTTTCTGGCCAGGACGCGGCTGCCCTGCTGCTCGCAGGCCTGGCAGTGGGATACGAGTCCGAGGACCCCCCCGGGCAGGGACCCACCGATGCGCAGAACGCGGAAGTTGAGGTGCTCACGACCGAGGACGGCACCGCCCGCACGTTCCTGGCCGACCAGGTCCTTGTGGCGACCGGGCCGGACGTGTCGTTCCGAGGCGAGGTCCTGGGTGAGGCCATGGCGGAGCCGGTCGTGGAGGGTGAGCAGGCATCCGCGGAGGTGTGCGTGGCGACGGTCGTTGCCAATGCCGTGGAGGGCGGCCCCGAGACCAACAAGTTGGACACCTACCTGTCGCACCAAGTCGTGTACGTGCGCGACGGGGACGGGTGGCTGATGGCCGACATCACGGTGCCCGAACCAGGCGAGGATGGCATGGGCGCGGCATGCGTGCCCCCAACCCTGGCAGCCGAACTCACCGAAACGTGGGAGGCATACGTGGTCGCCGGGAACGCTTTCTACCGCGATCCCGAAAGTGAGGAGGCGGCCGCTGCCTTCAATGAGGTCCTCCTGTATGGCGTCACGGCCGGACCAGACACCACGTTGCAAGTTTGGGACGACGACGTCTACACCGGATTCGAGATCGCGACCGTGTCGCCAGGGCTCGCGATCACCAGTTGGTGTCTGGACATGGCCCTCGACCCGGATGCGAGGTACGAGTTCGACGATGGCACGAGCGCTCCTGGGTTGGACCAGGCGTACACGGGAGATTGGGTGCTGGTGGATGGCACCTGGCAATTGGAGACCTTCCGTCAGGCCATCGATGAACCTGACGAGCCCACAGACGGGCTGCGCGCAGCCTGGCGGAGGTGCTTCCCGTGAGTCGATGGCATTTCATGCTTGCAGTGGCTTTGGCACTGGGTTTCGTCGCAGGACCTGCCGGGACTTCGCCAGTCTGGGCCCACCACGACGGCACTCCCTGCACGGCCGACCAGGACGCCTGCGTTTGCCGGACGGTTTCTGGTGGGGTTGGGGTTGAGTGCACGATCAGCGGTCACACCGGCGGTGGCGGTGGCGGTGGTGGCGGTGGCGGCGGTGGCGGCGGTGGTGGCGGTGGTGGCGGTGGTGGCGGCGGCGGCGGTGGTGGTGGCCCCGTGACGACTTGTGAATCCGGGGTCTTTGCCGACGTGGTTCGCAAGCCGATCCCTGGTGATCCGCCCGATGACTACGAGTTGTGGGCCACGGTCCAGTACATCTGCACGACCTCACCACCCGGGTCCATCGAGGTGTCCTACCGATCCGAATGCGTGGGGTGGTGCGTGACGGCACCGCCACCGCCACCAGGTGGTGGACCAGCCCTCCCACCGCCGCCCAACCCGGCGGTGATGCGATCGACCATCGAGGCGCGCATTCCCCCCGTGGCGCCGCCCGCCGTGGTGAGCCCGGAGGCGCCGGTGGTCGGGATCCCGTCGTTCCTGGAGGTCACCGGATTCGATCCCATCACGGACTCCGACACGGATCGGGGTGTGACCGTGTCGGTCACCGCCACACCGGTCGAGGTGCGTTGGCAGTTCGGCGATCACGAGCGCACCTGCTCGTCCGCTGGCGCCGGGTTCACCGAGGAACGCCTCGATCGAGCCATGGCGCGCGAGGACGGACTGGTCGACGACGGCGAGATCTGCACGTTCCTGTTCACCACCTCGTCGGCCAAGGATGCGGGTGGCCCACTGCCGTCCTCCGTCGTGACCGTCTGGGACTACTCGTGGGCACTCAACGGTGCCGACCAGGGAATCTTCAACGCCGGCGTGGTGTCACCTGCGACGACGTTCGACCTGACCGTGCGCGAGTACCAGGCCGTGCTCAAGGACTGAGTCAACAGGCCCGAAGGGCTCGCCCGCCCAGCGGTCGAGGATCACGACCGTGGTCCAGGCCCGGACTTCGTCGTGCACGCTACGGACCAGTGGCTCGAACGAGCCGCCCCGGGTCCGTGGCGGGCACTAGGGTTGCGAGGAATTGGACCCGGGAGGCCGGTCGTGGCCCGTCGCATCGTGATCATCGTCCTGTCAATCATGGCCGTGGTGGCTGCCGGGCTGCCGGCTGCGGCCAGCGGCCCGGTGGTGGCCCCACCCACTGCCATGGCCTCGCTGGGTGACTCGATCACGCGAGCGTTCCACGGAGGATGTGGCTTCCTGGCCGACTGTCCCCAGAATTCGTGGAGCACCGGCAGCGCCATCGACAGCCACGCCACCAGGCTCGAAGCACTGACCGGCACGAGCATCCGCGGTGACAACCTCGCGGTGACCGGCGCCGAGGCGTCCGACATGGTCTCGCAGGCCCAGGGCATCGCGAGCGACACGGGGTACGTGACGATGCTGATCGGGGCCAATGACGCCTGCACGGACACCGTCGGGCAGATGACGTCGGTGGATGACTTCCGTGCCGACATTGCTGCCGGTCTGGACACGATCCACACCAGGTCACCCGGTGCCGCCGTCTTCGTGGCATCCATCCCCGACCTCCAACGCCTGCTGGACGTGGGCAAGGTCAGCGGGTCGGCCCGGTTCACGTGGTGGCTGTACGGCATCTGCCAGTCGATGCTGGCGGACCCCCTGGGCACCAGCAGCGCAGCAGTCGACCGCCGCGCAGCGGTCCGCCAACGCGTCATGGACTACAACGACGTGCTCGAGAGCGAGTGCGCTGCCTACGCCGGCACCTGTCTCTCCGACGGTGGCACGGTGTTCGGCTACCCGTTCCAACTCTCGCAGTTGTCCACCTCCGACTACTTCCATCCCAATGTCGCAGGCCAGCAGGTGCTGGCGCAGGCGACCTGGGACGTCACCTACGAGTGGGGGACGACACCGCCTCCGAACACGCCGCCCGTGGCCGCAGCCGGACCCGACCAGTCGGTCGACGCCGACGAGTCCGGGTCGGCCACGGTCGCGCTCGACGGCAGCGGGTCAAACGATGCCGATGGGGACACGCTGACGTACGCGTGGGCGTGGTCTGGCGGGTCGGCAACCGGCGTGACACCGACGGTGGCCTTGTCGCCGGGGACGACGGTCATCACGTTGACGGTCGATGACGGCAATGGGGGCAGTGCCACGGACACGGTCGAGGTGACGGTCGCACCGTACGAACCTCCGCCGCCTGCGGATGTCGAGGTGCACGTCGGCGACCTGGATGGGACATCGACGTCACAGCGACGCAACAAGTGGGACGCCACCGTCGTTGTCACGGTCCATGATGCTGCCGACCAACCGATGCCGGGCGTGGTCGTCGAGGGAACCTGGGACGGGGCAGCAAGCGGTGTCGGCACCTGCACCTCGGGGGCCAGCGGCACCTGCACGGTGACCAAGGCCAACCTGCGGAACAGGAAGGGCACCACCGCCAGCTTCACGGTCAGTGGTCTGACTGCTCCCGACGCCATCTGGAGCCCCGGCGACAACCACGATCCCGATGGCGATTCCAACGGCACGACCATCACGGTCGCCGCGCCCTGACCTGTCGGGCGGCTGGCCGGCATTCCTGCCCGGCGAGCCCGGGCGAATCGGCCACGATGTGACGCCCCTTCTCGCCGACGCTTGACACGGTGGCGAGCCACTGGTCGCATCGGGGGCCCGTCTCGTCGTCTGCCGAAGGTGTCCCGATGCGTGGTCCGTTGCGTCGTCCAGCCAGTGTCATCCTCGCGGCTGGCCTGCTGGTGGCAACCGCCGTCGCGGCCACGGCGGCTCCGGCCGGGCCGCAGGGCAAGGCCCCGTACCGCGTCGAGGTGACGACCACCGAGTACGGCATGCCCCACATCCGGGCCAACGACATCGGCAGTCTCGGCTTCGGCAATGGCTGGGCCGCCGCCCGGGACAACCTCTGCGTCATCGCGGAGTTCGCCGTGACCACGGACGGCGAGCGCACCACGTGGTTCGGGGCCAGCCAGGACAACGTGGTCAGCGATGTCTTCCAGGGGTGGCTGCTCGCGTCGGACCGCGTGGTGAATCTGCTCGCGAACGGCCCCGAGGACCGCCCACCGGGACCGTCCGACGAGGCGCGCGCGCAGGTCGAGGGATTTGCTGCGGGCTTCAACCGGTACCTCGAGGACATCGGTGGCGCCGCCGGGGTCACCGACCCTGCCTGTGCCGGCGCCGACTGGGTCCGGCCGCTGACGGCCGACGACGTCTGGCGGCGCTCCATGACATCGTCCCTGCGAGCCAGTGCAGGAGCCCTGGCCGCCGGGATCGTGGCCGCGACCCCGCCGGCAGTGACGGCGCCGGCCCCAGGAGCGGCTCGACGCGCCGTCCCCGACAACTCCGAGACCGCCGCACCGGACGCCCCTGCCGGCACCGATGACGCAGGCCTGGTCGACGATCGGACCCTGGACACGCTGCTCGACGCCCTCCAAGCCGACACAGGCCCCGGCAGCAACGCCTACGGCCTGGGCAGCAACGCCACGCAGTCAGGTCACGGCATCGTGTTGGGCAATCCGCACTTCCCGTGGGACGGTCCCGAGCGCTTCTGGCAGTCCCACCAGACCATTCCGGGCGAACTCGACGTACAGGGTGGTGCGCTGCTGGGGACTCCCGGCGTCCAGATCGGCTTCAACGACGATGTTGCCTGGAGCCACACCGTCTCGACCGCCCAACGATTCTCCCTGCGGCTGTTGCAACTGGTGCCCGGCGATCCCACCAGCTACGTCGTGGACGGTGAGGTCCTGCAGATGGAGCCCACCACCGTGGCCGTCCCGGGCGGTCCCACCGCCACGGTGTGGGAGACGGTGTTCGGCCCGGTCGTGGTGATCCCGAGCCTGGGTCTGGGGTGGACGACTGCCTCCGCCGCCGTGGTCGACGATGCCAACGCCGACAACCTGCGCACGCTGGACCAGTGGAATGCCATGAACCGCGCCGGCAGCGTCGACGAACTCGTCGACGTCATGGCAACCCACATGGGCATTCCATGGGTCAACACCACCGGCGCCGACCGCGCCGGCAACGCCGTCTATGCCCAACTGTCGGTGACGACGGGGGTGCCCGATGCCCTCGCCCAGCAGTGCATCCCGGCGTTCCTGCAGGGTGTGTGGCAGCAGTCGGGCCTGGCCGTGCTGGCCGGCACCACCCACGCCTGCGACCCCATCGCCGACCCCACGGCACCGACCGACGGCATCCTGGGTGGCGGCCAACTGCCCGTGCTGGTGACCGACGAGTGGGTGACCCAGTCCAACGACAGCCATTGGCTGTCCAACCCCGACCAGCCACTCGAGGGCTATGCCCGCGTCATCGGCGACGAGGGCACCGCTCGCAGCCTGCGAACCCGGCTGGGCATCATGCAGGTCGAGGAACGGCTGGCGGGAACCGACGGCCTGGGTGCGCCCGGGTTCACCGTCGACACCGTCCAGGACGTGATCTTCGGCAACCGCCACCTGGGTGCTGAACTGGTGGTCGATGACCTGGTGACGACCTGCCGGGCGGCGGGAACGGCCACGGCAGCCGACGGACGGACAGTCGACCTGGCCCAGGCCTGCGACGTGCTCGCCGACTGGGATCGCCGTGTCGACCTCGAGTCGGTCGGTGCCGTGTTGTTCCGGGAGTTCGGGGTTGCCGGTGGCCTGCGCTTCGCGGTGGGCTTCGACCCGGCCAGTCCCGTGACGACGCCCAACACCCTTGCGACCAGCGATCCAGCCGTCCTGCGGGCACTGGCCACGGCCGTGGCACGACTCGACGATGCCGGGATCGCGCTGGACGTGGCGCTCGGAGACGTGCAGTCCGAGGACCGCAACGGCGAGGCGATCCCGATGCATGGCGGCCGTGGCAACCTGGGTGTGTTCAACGTGCTGAGTGCCTCGTTCGAGGGTGCGGCGGGCTATCCGGACGTGGACGGCAACTCGGCCAGCCTGGTCATGGCGGTGGAGATGACCGGCGCGGGGCCGGTCGGCGAGATGTTGCTGACCTACTCCCAGAGCAGTGACGCCTCGTCAGCGCACTTCGCCGACCAGACGCGGCTGTACTCGGCCGAGGAATGGGTGCCCATCCACTTCCAGCGCGGTGACGTCAACCGCCACAGGGTGGAACGGGTCAACCTCGTCGAGCGCCGCTGACCTGCGCTCCTGTTGCCCACCTACTTCGCCGGCAACGTGGCGGTGAAGGCCAGGCCGCGACGGACCCAGGTGGCCAGGTCCTGGTCGGACGCCATGCCCGGCGGCATCACCGTGACCATGCTGGTCATGGGCCGGCCCGTGAAGTCCATCTCGCGCGTGTGCGGCTGTGCCAGCGCGTCGGCATGCCCTTGCTTGCCGACCCTGACCAGCATGTCGTCGCCGATGATGCCGACCGTCATGTGTCCGCGGACCATGAAGGCGAGACCGCCGAACATGTGTTGTTCGGTGGCCCGGACGTCCAGGTCGCCCAGCACGGCCCGGATGCGGTGTGCGAGGTCCTCGTCGAATGCCATCAGCACGTCCTTCGATGTGGGTGCGATCATGGACAGCACCAACATAGGAGGCTGCTGGACACCTCATGGTGGCGTCTGGCGGTGCGATGCCGAGGCTGGCGGGGTCGCAAAATTCTCGACCATGAACACCGCATTGCCGTCGAATCTTCTGCTTGCCAGCCACGACCTCGCCCTCGCCACCCATCCAACGGAATCATTCAGCAGCCTCCTAGGGTGGAGGTGACGAGGGGGATTGCGATGGCGCAACTGACGGTGATGACCTGGAACGTGCAGAACCTGTTTCCGATCGGGTCGGGGGACGGCGGCCCGGACACCACCTTCGAGTACGAGGCCAAACTGGCGGCGCTGGCAGGTGTCATCGACGTCGTCCAGCCCGACGTGATCGCGCTCCAGGAGGTGGGGCCCGAGCGGGTGCTGGTCGACCTGTCGCAACGGTGCGCGATCGACTACGACAACCTGGTCGCGGGCATCCCGGACGGGCGCGGCATCCGCGTCGCCCTGATGAGTCCACGCCGGCTGTCCAATCGCTCCGACACCATGCACTTTCCTCCCGGCGTGACGCCGGTCCAGGTCCGTGACGTCCGGTTCGACGATCCGCACACCACGGACAACGAGGCACTGGCAGACCACACCGGTCGTGGCATCCTGTCGGCCACCTTTCGCACGGGTGGCGTGCGCGCGACGATCGTGACGGCCCACCTCAAGTCGAAGCTGATCTCGTATCCGGCGCTCGTGCCGGGCGGTCGGACCCGGTTCGTGCCGACCGACGAGGGTGAACGACTGCGCTGTGCGGGCTACGCGATCCACCGACGCACGGCCGAGGCCATGACCTGTCGTGCGGTCCTGGATGCCGCGCTGGCGAGGCCGGGTGATGCGCCCGGCGATGGTCCCGGCACCGGCACCGACGTCCCGGTGATCTTCCTGGGCGACCTCAACGACGAGCCGCGGGCCGCCAGCACCCAGATCATCCAGGGGCCGGGGGGCTCGGAGATCGACTTCCGTGGGGGCGCAGGGTTCCAGCGCAGCGACCGTGGTGACGGCTACCGGATGTGGAACCTGCATCGACTCCTGCCAGCCGACGGCATCAACGCGACGCGCGTGTACCGAGGCCGAGGCGAGTTGATCGACCACATCTTCGCGTCGCACCGCCTGGTCAATCCGGCCAGGATCCCCACGGTCGAGATCGTCGCCGCGAGTCCGCTGCCTTCCATGGGCAACGATCCGACCGTGCCGACCAACGCACCATCCGACCACGCCGCGGTCGTGGCCACCTTCACGGTCTGACGGCGCCCGCCGGTCAGTCGGGCTGGAGCGTCGCGGTCACCACGGCGGCCAGGCGTGAGGGTCCGCGGTTGACCAGCACCACGAGGCCGGGAAACGTGCGGAGGCGATCCTCCAGCGCGACGATCGTGGCCCGGTCCGGCACCAGGTCGTCGACGGCGTCGAGCATCGGGATGGCGCCGGCCACCTGGGCGGCATCGAGCAGGCGCAGCGCGGCGACGGCCCGCCGCTCGGGTGGCGCTGCCAGGTCGCCCACGGCCAGCCGGAACACCGGGCGATCGTGTTCCTGTTCGAGGCGTTGCACCAGTTCGGCGCGCTGGGACGGCGAGGCGCCACGCACCTCGATCACCGTGGTCGTGTCGGCACCGGCGCCGCGAGGCAGGACGTCGCGCAGGTTGTCGCGCAGCGTGCCCAGCCACCCGCGATCGGCGGGTCGGTCGTGGGTGCTCACGAGCCACCCGGCTCGGTGGGCTCGGTGACCGCCTGGTCGCGTTCCCAGCCCTCGACCTGCAGGACCAACTTCTGGATCGCGACCTGGGACTTGCCGTTGGCGTCCAGGCTGGGCAGTGCCTTGAACTCCGACACCCAGCATCCGTACACGAAGTAGGCCATGACGACCTGGCCTGCCTCGTTGGACAACTCGATGACGATGTCCTTGCGATAGTCGGCCAACTTCATCTCGTCGCCGGTGGGTGCGCCGACCTGGTGCACCCGGTTGGCCCATTCCTCGAAGACCGGGTCGTGGGTGACGCCGCGTTCCAGGGTGATGGGCTCGTAGTGGCTGCGACCGGGGGAGCGGTGCTCGACGTTGCTGTCAGCGCCGGACCGGTGACGAATGACGTCGGTCGACCGCTTCAGTGCGCTGATCTTGCTCACGCCCGCCACGGCACGCCCGTCCCACTTGATGCGGAACTTGAAGTTCGCATACGGCTGGCGTCGATGGGTGTTCACGGGGAAGTCAGGCATGGCGGCCTCCTGGTCGACGATGTGTGCTCGACCGTAGTTGTCGGATGCGTGCGCGCGGGGTCCGACGCCATGGCGGATTCGGCGCGCTGGTCGACAGGCTGCGGTCCCGGGATCGCCACCGCGACATCGGCTCGCAGGGCACCGGTTCGCACGGCCTCGGTATCGTCGCGGCCCGATCGCGCGAGGCACGGCGCACCCGACCAGAGCGGACGAAGCCATGGGCAACGCACACACCAGCGAGAGTCACCGTGGCATCGAGGACGGGGGTGGCGACCTGGACCTGGACTTCGTGCGTGCGCAGTTCCCGGCGTTCACCCAACCCCGACTGCAGGGCTGGATCCATGCCCAGAACGCCGGGGGGTCGTGGGCCTGCAGCCAGGTCATCGATCGCCTCACGACCTACTACCTGGACACCAAGCTGCAGGGTGGCGACCACTTTCCGGCCGGCGCCGACGGCCTTGAGGCCATGGCGCAGGCCCGCCCGGCCCTGGCGCGCTGGCTGGGCGTGGCCGCCGACGAGGTGCACATCGGCCCGTCGACCGCGGCGAACACCACGGCGTTGGCGGCCGCCTTCGCCGAGGTCCTGGGGCCTGGCGATGCCATCATCGTCACGAACCTGGACCACGAGGCCAACTCCGGCGCCTGGCGCGACCTTGCCGCTGTCGGCGTCGAGGTGCGGGAATGGCAGGTCGATCCCGAGACGGCCAGCCTGTCGCTGGACGATCTCGATCGACTGCTCGACGACGACGTTGCGCTGGTGGCGTTTCCGCACGTGTCCAACATCGTGGGCCAGGTGACGCCCGTCGCCGAGATCGCGGCACGAGTCCACCAGGCCGGTGCCATCGCGATCGCCGACGGCGTTGCGGCCGCGCCCCATGGCCTGCCCGACGTGGGCGCACTCGACGTCGACGTCTACCTGTTCTCGACCTACAAGACGTTCGGCCCCCACCAGGGCGTCATGGTCGTGCGTCGAGACCTCGCACGGCGCCTGCCGAACCAGGGCCCGTTCTTCTACGACGCCGTGCCCGAGAAGTGGTTCGTGCCGGCGGGCCCCGACCATGCCCAGGTGGCCGCCACGGCCGGCGTGACGGCCTACCTCGACCTGTTGGTGGACCATCACCTCGACGCGGACCTGCAGATGCCGGCCCGACGCAGCGAACTCACCGCGCTGCTGGGAGACCACGAGCGGGGCCTGCTGGCACCGATCCTCGACCTGGTCACCGATCGTCCCGGGGTCCGCGTCGTGGGCACGACCGATGCCAGCACCCGGGTCCCGACGCTGTCACTGGTGACCGAGCGCGACCCGGTCGGCCTGGCGGTGGCACTGGCCGACCACCACGTCATGGCGGCTGCGAGCCACTTCCATGCCTGGCGGCTGGTCGAGGCACTCGGGCTCGACCCGGAGCGCGGGGTGCTGCGCATCAGCCTGGTGCACTACAACACCATGCAGGAGTCGACACGGATCGTCGAGGCACTGGACACCGTCCTGTGACGACCCGATCATGGCGACCCGATCATGGCGGGCCGACCATGGCGGGCCGACCGGGTGCTCCCCAACATCCCGGCTCGGCTGCAGCGGGTGGCGGTTCGGGGTCGCCTGCCTGCCTACCCTCGAGCGGTACGTGACCTGACTGGAATCGCCCGTGACACCACGCCGTCCCGCCCTGCGTTCCCTCGCCACGACCACGTCGGTCGTCCTCGGCCTTGCCCTTGCAGGCTGTTCGGGCGACGACGGCTCGGGCGGCGATGCCACCGCGACGACCGGCGCGACGGCGCAACCATCGGCGACCGGGACGCCTGCCGGGGGCGAGACGCCGTCAGCCACCACCGCGCCCTCCGCCACCGCCACCGCCACGACGACCGGCGACCCGTCGGCCTCGGCGACGACACCGGTCGACCTGGACCCGTTGCAGGGCCTGGCACTCCAGGAGGTGGCGGGTGGCCTCACCCAGCCCATCGACGTGGCCGTGCGACCCGATGACGGCAGCCTCTGGGTGGTGCAGCAGGGTGGCGCCGTGGTCGGCGTCCAGGATGACGGCTCGTTGTCGCCGACGCCGCTGCTGGACGTGTCGGGTGACATGGAGATCCACTCGATCGAGCAGGGGTTGTTGGGCATGGCCTTCCACCCCGACTACCCGAACGACCCACGGATCTTCGCCTTCCACTCGTTGCCCAGCAACGACAACGTGTTGGCCTCGTGGGAGGTCGACCAGTCGACCCAGCAGGTCGACCCGGCGAGCCGCGTGGACCTGCTCACCGTCGACAAGGAACCCGACAAGGTGCGCCACAACGGTGGCAAGGTCCTGTTCGGACCCGACCAGCTGCTGTACGTGTCGCTGGGGGATGCTGCCAGGGCCAGCGTGAACGGCCAGGACCCGTCGACGTTGCCCGGCACGGTGCTGCGCATCGACGTCGACACGCCGGGCGAGGGTGGGGCGGCCTACGCGATCCCGTCGGGCAACCCATTCGCCGACGGTGCCACCATCGACGGCGTCGTGGGCGCGCCCGAGGTGTGGTGGTTCGGCCTGCGCAATCCGTGGCGGTTCAGCATCGACGAGTCGACCGGCATGGCGTGGATCGGCGACGTCGGCCAGGAGAGCTGGGAAGAGATCAACGTGGCGCCACTGGACCAGCCCGGCCTCAACTTCGGCTGGGCTGCGCGCGAGGGCGAAGTGGCCTTCTACGAAGATCCCCCGGTCACTGATGCGGTCGACCCGATCGCGGTGGTCGCCCACGACGATGTCGAGGAAGGATGTTCGATCACCGGTGGGGCCGTCCACCGCGGGTCGGCGATCCCCGAACTGGACGGCACGTACTTCTACGCCGACTGGTGCAACGGGTGGATCCGCAGTCTCGAGTGGGATGGCCAGTCCGTCGTCGCCGAGGATGACTGGTCCGATGACCTGGCAGTCACGATGGTGTCGGCCATCGTTCCCGATGCAGACGGGGAGCTGCTGGTCGTGGACTGGGACCGGGGCACGGTGTCGCGGATCGTCCCCGTCCGGTGACGGCGGCAGCCTCCAGCGCCGCTCGCCACGTCGATGGAGCACCCGTGGATCCACGTGCACCACGTCAAACTGGTGCCGACGCCCTGCTGGCCGCCTACGACGACCAGTTGCGGACCAATGTCGCCGGCGCGATCGCAGTCGACCGACTCGGGCCCTTGCTGCTCGCGACCTTCCCCGGGGGGCAGGGCCTGGTCACCTACCGCGATCTCTCGGATGCCGATGCCGCCACGATTGGCGTCATCGAGGGCTGTATCGGGCGTTGACGGCTGTTCGCGCCAAGTCGGCCCTGCGGGGCGGCAAGACGTGGCTCCACAGCGACTCGACGCCGGACTCGCGACCGATCCTGGAGCGGTCCGGGTTCGTCGCCGTGACGACGACCACGCCCTGGGTGTGGCGTCGCCCCTGACGGATCGCCGGTTCTCCAGGTGCCCGGGTTCGGTGTCACGGGGCAGGTGGAGGCAGCCCCCGGAGGCACACAGCCGCGCAGATCAGTCGCCAACGTCCCGGCTGATGCTGCGTGCGAGGGCGAGGATGTCCGGTCGCGTCGCCACCCGTCCGGTGTCCCAGGCGGCCTTGAAGGCACGGTCGCCCAGGTGCTGTCGCACCGCCCCCAGCCCGTCCTCGGCGAGCGCACGGGCGGCCGGGAACGGGGTGTCCACCGCGGTCGTCGCGGCGACGGAGGCCGAGGCCCCGAACAGGGTCGCAGCCATCACGTCCTCGCCCAGGTTGGCAGCGACAGCAGCCAGCGCCGGCAGCGAGTAGGCCAGGGTCCAGGCCAGGTTCCCCGTCGCCGACCGCTCCGTGGACTCGGCCAGGAGCAGGGCTGAGGTGGTGTGGTCGCCGGCAAGTTCGGTCAGCGTCGCTCGCAGGTTGAGCACGGTCGCCAGGGTGAACATGGTGTCGTGGTGCCGTGCGAGGTCCTCGGCCACCACGAGATGCGCCGTCGCGGCGGCCGGCTCGGCCGACAGCAGTGCCAGTTGGGCCTCGGCAATCCGCAGATGGGCATGCCACCACGGGTTGGCCTGCGCGTGTGCCGATCGTCCAGCCAGGTCGAGCAGGCCGCGGCTGGCCCGGTGGTCGCCCGCGAAGGCCGCCCCCGACGCGGCCAGGATCGCCGCCTCGGTCGCCAGGTCGTCGCGTCCGGCACTGCGGGCAGCGGCCAGGCCGGCCGTGGCGTGGTCGCGCAGGGCCACGATGTCGCCGGTCGCGTAGACGAGGCCGGCCGCGGCCACTTCACGCATGCTCCGGGCGGCGTCGTCCTCGGACGAGCCGAGCAGGTCCACCGACGATCGCCCCTCGCGCGCGTGGCCGCGCAGCGCAAGGGCCAGCCAGATGCCGTGCAGGAGTTCGGCGGCGTCCCGAGTTCGACCGGCGTCCACCAGGTGCAGCATCGCTGCGCGCAGGTCGGCATGTTCGGCGCCAAGCTCGTCCAGGCATGCGACCAGGTCGGGGCTTCGAAGCCGATGGAAGGCCTTGACTGCCCGCCCGTGGAACCACGCTGCATGGCGGTCCACCACGGCCAGTGGCCGATCTGCACGATCCAACCGCGCCGTCGCGTACTGGCGGACCGGCTCCAGCAGGCGCAGCCGGGGCGGTCCGTCACGGTCGGATCCTCGGACCACCAGCGACTGCTCCACGAGGCGGCCCAGGGCGGCCTCCGCAGCGGGCGCGTCCGTCACGGCTGCGGCCGCTTCGAGCGTGAACGCTCCCCGGAAGACGGCAAGTCGCTCGAAGACCGCGCGGTCGTCGTCTCCGAGCAGCTCGTGGCTCCAGTCCAGCACCGCGGTCATCGTGCGCTGGCGTGCCGGCAGGTCACGCAGTGGTTCCTGGTCGAGCACCTCGCCGAGCCTGGCCAGCAGCTCGTCCGAGGACAGCAGTCGCGTGCCTGCGGCCGCCAACTCCAGCGCGAGCGGGATCCCGTCCAGTCGTCGGCAGATCTCCGCAACCACGTCCGCCGTGTCCGGGGTGACGAACATCCAGTTGCCGGCCGCCGCACAGCGGTCGATGAACATGCGCACGGCAGGTGACGAGGCGACCGCATCCCAGTCAGCCCCGTCCGCAGGAACCGCCAGCGGCGCGACGACGACCTCGTACTCGGCCCTGATTCGCAGCGGTGCCCGACTGGTGGCCAGCACGACCAGGTCCGGGCACGTCGCAACCAACGTGGCGAGATCCCGCGCGCAGGCAATGACCTGTTCGAGGTTGTCCAGGACGACCAGCACGGGTCGTCCGGCCAGGGCCGCGGCCACGACCGCCGTGGTCGTGCTGCCCGGATCCGCCAGTCCCAGCGCGGCGGCGAGGCGCTGGACCACCAGGTTCGGGTCCCGCAGTGCCGCCAGTTCGACCACGTGGCTGCCACCCTCGAACGACGGAGCCAACCGCCTCGCCACCTCCACCGCCAACCGGGTCTTTCCGACCCCGCCCGGTCCCGTCAGGGTGACCACCCGTCGACCCGACAGGACGAGCCCGCACACGTTGGCGACCTCGTCCTCGCGACCGATCAGCACGCTCGCCGCCATCGGCGGCGAACGGCGGCCGTCAACCCGTGCCGGGATGTCGTGTTCCGATGGGGACGAATCCAGCGGCGGGGCTGTGGCGGCTCGTCGCGGGACGGCGGTCACCAGTCGGCTGCGCTCGTCGCCCTCCAGACCAAGGGCATCGGCCAGGGCACGCACCGTGTGGGGATAGGGCCGCGTGCGCTCGCCGCGTTCGAGCGCTCCGACCGCCTTGGTGCTCAGGCCGGCCCGCTGCGCCAGTTCCTCCTGGGTCAGCGCTGCCGCCTCGCGGGCGGTCCGCAGACAGGCGGCGAAACTGGCGTCGGCACGGCCGGGCGACTGGCTCATCCCGGCGACGCTAGCCCAGATCGGTGCGGTGTGGGGGTGCTGTGGAGGTGCTGTGGCTGTTCCCGGCCAGGCGTGGGCGACACGCTGATCCGTGTCACCCACCCACCGAAATCTCCAGGAGGCCGCCATGTCCACCATCACCCGCTCCGTCCGACTGGAGCCAGCCGTCAGCCATGCGGCGATCGACCTGCCTCGCCACCAGTCCTGGGCGCTGCTGACGGCGTTCTCGCTGTCGCTGACGCACACGGTCCAGGCCCAGGTCGTCGGCCTCGCCAGTCCCGACTTCACCCTGGCAATGCCCACCACGTGGGCGTTCTACGTCCTTGGGTTCACCGCGGCAGCACTGGCGCGCCGAGCCGACCGTCGGGTCCAGACTGGCGTCGTCGCCTCCCTGGTCGTGCTGCTGGGGGTCTCGATCTTCGTCTATCCGACCACGTTCACCCCGGAGCAGCAGACGCCGTTCGCCTGGTTCGAGAACGACATGTACGTGGCCCTGCTGGTGCTGGCCCTGTACCTGGGCGTCCAGCGGCTCCGTGGGCGCACCCACTGAAGCCGTCGCACGCAACCGATGACCTCGTGCCCAGTTTCCCTGACCGTCCCAACCGCGCCACGACCCGTGGCGTCACACCACACAGGAGTTCGTCATGAGCAGCCAGCCCACCATTTCCGTCGCAGCCGTCACACAGGTCGAACCCGCCGTGCCAGCCGCATCCACCGGACCGGCCGTACCTCGGTCACGCGACGCTCGTCGTCGAGACGTCCCGGTCCTGGTGTTCCGCATCGTCGCAGCGATCTGCATCGCCTTCGTGGTGACCGGGCCCGGCGGGGCCCGCTTCCTCCTCAGTCCCTGGGTGTCCGGCCCGGCAGTGCACTTCGAACTGCACCGTTGGCACGCCACCGATCTCGCCGTCCTGGTCAACCTGCTCGTCGCCGGATCGCTGCTGGTCTGCGCGATCGCGCCACGTCGGACCGTCGTTGCCGGGCAGGCATTCCTCGGTGCGGTCATGAGCCTCGCCGTGCTGTCGGTGACCATGCCCGATCCCGCCCCGGCGCTGGTGCCGAGCCTGGTGCTGGCCGTCCTCTTCGTCGCGAGCCTTCCCGCCAGGCGGGGCCTGGTGGGGTGGCACGGCGGTGGCGGGCGTCGTGCAGCGGCGGTGGCAGCTGCTGCCCTCTCGACGCCGTTCCTGCTGTTCAACGCGGGGACCAACATCGCCCACCAACTGGCCGGCCTGTCGGAACATGCGGCGTTCGGACACTGGGCCGGTGCTGCTGCCCTGGCAGTCGCGTTGCTGCTCGCCGGGGGGTTGGCGGCGGCTGGCGGTCCCGGTGCCGGGCCACTCGCTGCCGTCCTGGCGGTCACCTGGCTGTACCTGGGGGTGGCCGCACTCACCCTGCAGGGCTACGACGGCAGCTGGGGCATCGCAGGGGCGATGGTTGCCCTTGTCACGGGTGCCTTGTTCGCGGCCGTGCCGCTCACCGGGCGGCGTGCCGACAGTCGGGACGCGCACCCGTTGGCCGCCGACTCATGAATGTCGTCGGTCGTGCCCAGAAGCTGGGCGCACCCAGCTTCTGGGACAGGCACGGCCACTAGGGTGTGATCCATCCCCATCAAGGGGTCAGGGCCCAGCCTGGTGCGACGGTCGGGTCGCTGGCCCCCGCTTCCGCACAAGGCCTGATCACCGATGGACCGCTCCCTGCCCACCTTCACGCTGCCCGAGATCAGGGATCCCGAAACCGTCCCCACGGGCGACATGCCGGGTGACAAGGTCGAGATCGGCGACAGTCACATCGTCAGGGCCCGCGCCATCTTCCCGCGGTTGTGGGAACTGCTGTGGCCGGTGCTGGGCGACACCGACGTCGGTCGCGCCGTGATCGCCGTCCATGGCGGGTCCGGCGTCGGCAAGTCCGAGATCGGGTCGCTGCTGGCGGCGTACCTGCGGGCCAACGACATCGGCGCCTACGTGATGTCGGGGGACAACTATCCCCGGCGCATCCCGAAGGACAACGACGCAGAACGGCTGCGCCTGTTTCGCGCAGGCGGGCTGCGACGCCTGGTGGACAGCGGCGCCTACGACGCGGACGTCCGCGCCGGCCTGGCCGACCTGCAGGCGGCCGACGTCGACGCCGACCCGGTCCGAGTCGAGGAGTTTCCCTGGCTGGCGACCTACCAGCAGGGGGGACGAGCGGCGCTGCGCAGCTACCTCGGCACACCTCGGGAGACCGACTTCGACGAGGTCAACGGCATCCTCGCAGACTTCAGGGACGGCGCGGACGAGGTGCTGCTCAAGCGGATGGGGCGCGAGCGTGACGACGTGTGGTACGAGCCCGTCGACATGCGCGACGTCCGCGTCCTGGTGATCGAGTGGACCCACGGCAACAACGACAACGTCGTCGGCGTCGACATCCCGATCCTCCTCAACTCGACCCCCCAGGAGACGCTGGCCCATCGTCGTTCGCGTGCGCGCGACAAGGGCGTCGATGCCCCGTTCACGACGCTGGTGCTCGAGCTCGAGCAGGAGAAGTTGCACGCCCAGGCCCACCGCGCCCAGGTCATCGTGACGAAGGCCGGTGACCTGATCGACCACGACACCTACCTGCGCAACATGGGCGCCCATCTGCCGAGATCCGGCCCCATCCTCAACGTCTATCCCGACAGCATCGGTGCTGACCTGGGCGGACTCGTGTCGTTGGTGACCGATCCGGCCGTGCAGGGAGTCTTCACCTCGGCCTACATCCTGCCGAGCGTGTTCAACAGCGACCTGGACCGGGGCTTCTCGGTCATCGACTACGGCCTCAACGACCGGTATGCCACACCCGCAGACCTCGACGCCCTGCGTGACGCGGGTCTGGGGTTCAAGTTCGACTTCGTGCTCAACCATGCGTCGGTGTTGTCACCACAGTTCCAGGACCTGCTTGCCAGGGGACGCCGATCGCCGTACCGGGACTTCTTCATCGACTGGAATGCCTTCTGGGACGGGCACGGTGAGATGACCGACCAGGGCTTCATCCAGCCCGACGCGGACCTGGTCGCAGACATGTTCTTCCGCAAGCCGGGGCTGCCCATCCTCATGGTCCGCCTGCCCGACGGCACCGAGGCGCCCTACTGGAACACCTTCTACCAGGAGGTCCGGTACCCAGCCGTGGACGCCCAGGACCTGATGGCGGCGGCAGGCCTGCAGTACTCGTCCGCGGCGCTGCTGGCGGATCGCGTCAACGACTCGCTCGGGGCGGGCGCTGCGCCCGGCGAGGTCGACTTCGATGGCTTCGAGGAGGCCCGCGACGCCGTGGTCGAGTGGCTGGAGGACCACCGCACCTACCTCGGGCAGATGGACCTCGACATCGACAGCCCACTGGTCTGGGACTTCTACGCGGACACGCTGGACCGGTTGGCCGCCTACGGCGCCGAGATCGTTCGCCTCGATGCCTTCGCCTACGCGCCCAAGACCCCCGGCAAGCGCAACTTCCTCAACGAACCCGAGACGTGGGACCTGCTCGCCCGGGTCAGGGAACTTGCCACCGCCAGGGGACTCAAGCTGCTGCCCGAGATCCACACCCGCCACGAGGAGGGCATCCACGAGCAGATCGCCGCGCAGGGCCTGCTGACCTACGACTTCTTCCTGCCGGGGCTGGTGATCGATGCGCTGACCAACGCCGATGCCAGCCACCTCGAACGCTGGATCCACGACCTGGTCGACAAGCAGATCCGGGTCGTCAACATGCTGGGCTGTCACGACGGCATCCCGCTGCTGGACCTCAAGGGGCTGCTGACCGACGCCCAGATCGACCAGTTGATCACGACGGTCCAGGAACGCGGTGGACACGTCAAGGACCTGCACGGCAACACGAAGTTGTACTACCAGGTCAATGCGACCTACTACTCGGCCCTGGGCGAGTCCGACGATGCCATGGTGCTGGCGCGCGCGATCCAGGTGTTCATGCCCGGCACGCCCCAGGTGTGGTATCTCGACCTGTTCGCCGGCACCAACGACCACCAGGCGGTCGAGCACGCCGGCTCCGGCGGACACAAGGAGATCAACCGCACCAACCTCACCATGGAGGACGTGCGCGCCGGCCTCGAGCGGCCGGTCGTGCAGCGTCAACTCGACCTGCTGCGGTTGCGGGCGACCTTCCCGGCCTTCGGATGGGACGCCGAGTGCGAGGTGGCGGACACCCCCGACGAGCGACTGCACATCACCTGGCGCAAGGACGGCCACGAAGCCGTCCTGGACGCCGACCTGTCGAGCCTGGCGTTCACGATCACCGCCGACGGTGCCACCGTGTGAGGTGATGGACGCCGGCCGACGGTCGACTACGTTGTGCTCGCCGACAGATCCTCCACCCACCACTGGGGTCGTACATGACCATGTTCCGCGCCGCGTCCTCGTCTCGCCGTCGATCGATCGGCCGTTGGACGGTCATCGGTGTCGCGACGGCACTGCTGCTCACGGGTTGCACCGACGAGGGCCGCGACGATCTCGCCAGCGCGATTGACAACGCCGGCTCCCAATTGCCAACCGACTTCCCGACAGGCCTCCCCACGGACCTGCCGTCCGCGGATGCCGGGACATCGGATCCGGTCCAGACCGTGGCCCAGGCAACGACTGCCGCCGTGACCGAGGCCCCCGCAACCGAGGCGCCCGTGACCGAGGATCCGGCGAGCGAGGCGCCGGCGAGCGAGCGAGAAGCCTCTGTGACCGAGGCGGACGACGCCACCGACGGCGACACCACGAACTGGGTCCCGATCGTCATCATCGCTCTGATCGTGCTGCTGTTGGCGTGGCTGCTCATCTCGGCGATGCGTCGCTCCTCGGATCGGCGACGCGCTGGTGCCGCGGCACGCAGTGGGAGGCTCGGCGAGGTGCTCGGGACCGGACGGTGGATCCACGACCAGGGCATTCCCGAGATCCAGCGCACCAATGATCCCGCCCAACTCGAGCAGTTCTGGCAGGCGACCCGGCAGCGCATGGTGGCGATGGAGGAGGAAACCACCTCCATGCTGTTGGATGCCGAGGGTGATCCGCTGGCGAACGCCCTCAAGCAGCTCAATGACTCGTCGCAGGGATTGCGCTCGGCAGTGGACGGCGACGTCGCCATGCGCAGCCAGAGCGCGGTGAACCCGGAGCTGATGGCCGAGAGCATGCGCACCGTCCAGGAGCGCCGCCGCGAGTTCAACCAGGCCCTCGAGCGGCTTGCCACGTTCCGCTGACCCCGCTGAGGCTGGCCATCGGTTCAGCGTGGTCTGTCCCCGGCCCGGACCCCACCTCTTCATCCCTTCCTGGGCATCAGGCGTCCGTGCTCAGCTGGGTTCGTCCGTGGAGCCCGCGGTGACGATCGGCTCGACCAGATCGTCGCCTGAACCCAACATGAAGTCCTGGCGCAGTTGGGACCACTCCGTGAACCACGACTCCATGTCAGCGACACCGATGGGTTGGTCGGGGTCGAGTGGGACGCGGTACTCCAGTTCGATGAACTCTTCGGCGTCGTCGACATGCAGGTTCTGGAACACCCCGACCGACTGGAGTTGGGCGGTGGGCTTCGGCGTCCACTCGATTGCGTTCACGTCGCCCGCGACCGCGGGTGGTGGCACCTCCCGGTGGTTGTCGGAGACTGCCTGGCCGTCAGGGCTGGACAGCCGGGCGATGCCCACGAACTCGTCACCGCCCGGTGTGACGCGCCACCCTCGGTCCACGATCCAGGCGCCTTCGCGGACAGGTGCAAAGCTGGCCTGCAGTCCATCATCCACACCCCCGTTGTTCTCGGCCGACGTGCGTGGGGCCGGACTCGCCGTCGATCCCGCAGTCGACGTGCTCGTGGCCGTCGCGGTCGGGACGTCGTCTGGTCGTGCCGTACCGTCGTCCCACGGTGACCAGATGGTGACGGCCGTTGCCGCAGCGGCCACCAGGATCAGGGACACACCCAGTCTTGCTCCCTGACGGTCGAGCCATCCCGGCTCTCCGCCGGACCGTTGCGGGTCGTCGCGGATGATGGTCGTGGGCACGTGGGCTTGCGTTTCGCCGCCCCGGTCCTGCTCGTTTCCGGTTTGCTCGTCTTCTGCCTGCCCGAGTCCGGTCCGGGAGGCCGGGTCACCCTCACCAGCGGGTGCTGCCGGGATCCCCTGTGCGGCCGGCTCGGCCGGCTCGGCCGGTCCCGCCGGTCCCGCCGGAAGCGACGTGGTCGTGTCGCTCGCTTCTCCCGTCCCCGGGGCTTCGATGTCGGTCGCCGCGTGCTCGTCAGCGTTTCGCGCACCCTCCAGTCTGTTGAGCAGGCCGGCTGCCTCCCTGTGGTGGGGGTCGATTGCGAGCAGCCGCCGCAGCATGCCGATGGCGCCGGTGACCGCGGCAGCATCCGACGTCTCGCCAATCCGCGATGCGATGGCCACGACTTCCGCGGGATCAGGCGGTGTCGGCTCCCCGATCACGTCGAAGGCGCGTCCGTCGGGCGTCCGCAGGTGGAGCACCGGAATGCCCCACTCGGCGGACTCCTCGTCGATCATCATGGCGGTTCGCGCCTCTGCCATGGCCTCGTCGACCGGCGCGCCTTCGGCAATGGCTGCGTAGAACTCGTGTGAGAAGGCCAGTGCCGACTGGTCGGTGATCTCGAACTGCATCGCAACGACCGCCGACAACCCTTGACGGATCAGGCTGTGTGCCACGCCCCCGAACGGGTCTTCGATGCCGGTGCGCGCCCCCTCGCACGCGTTGATGACGACCATCCGCATCTCGCGCTGATCGTGCAGGAGGTGGCCCAGTTGGAGACCTGTCACACCCCTGGCCCTGCCCTCGTCGTCCTCGAAGGCAAGCATGCCCGTCTCGGATTCCTCGTGGAACATGCCGTGGCCGATGAAGTGCAGGATGTGAAAGGCGCCCTTGCGAAGCCTGCGGCGCAGCCGGCCCAGCGTTGCGTGTTCCAGACGGTGGATCTCGATCCGTCCGTTGCGTGTCAGTTCGGCGACGGCTTCCTCCAACCGTCGCATTTCCGCGTCGATCTGCAGGGCTGGCAGGCCAGCTGGCGATGCGCCGGCCACCAGTACGCGTATTGGTGGCGAGACCTGCAGTGTCCACGTGGGGAGGTCGTCCTTGCGATATCGCACAAGCAGCGTCTCGTTGGACGGGGACAGTGGACGGCCAAGCCGCTGGCTGTGCAGGTACTCCCATGGGACGTTGACGAGCTCCGGTGCATCGTCGAGGCGGAGCCGGATCCGGAGTCCGGCCCCCTGGTCCCGGGCACGCTGCACACTGGCGAGCAGCAAGTCCTCGAGTTCGGGTGTGAACAACGCCGAGTACAGCGTCTTGCCGAGTCGTTGGGCGGCTTCCTGTCGACGGGACTGCATGCCCCTGGTGGCCAGTCGAGCGCCCTGCATGCGCAGGATGAAGTTCTCGAGTTCTGCGTTGGTCAGCGGCAGCTCAAACGCCGACTCGGCGTAACCGGTCGGAGCTGATGCGCGCACGGTGTAGTTGGAGTCACGCGCGGCCAGCGTGAGATCGAAGTTGAGGTAGTCGTGGCCTGCCACCCCTGTCCCTTCGCTCCGCGAGGTACGTCATGTCGAGGGTAGGTGCGCTGGAGAGGCTCTCGGCCATCTACCGCTCCTGCGTTGCCGTCGACGCCTGATCCCGTTCGCGCCGAGATCATGCACACGACTTCAGGTGTGCATGGAACGCATGTGCAAGATCGCCTCGCGCATGCGCCTGTCACGCCTCCACACATCCTTTCTATGGTGATCGAACGAGGATCTGGGGGCGCCCAGTGTCTCCGGGTACGGCCGGGGGGATGGCATGGAGTTGCAGCACGCCGGATTGCGAGTCGATCCAGGGATCCCGAGTCGTCGCACTGCCATGATCGTCGCCCTGGCAACGGCGGCGATGGCCGTTGCCGGCGGTCTGTTCCTCCCGTCTGTCGCCCAGGTCAGCGAGGACGCGCTGCCAGACCGTGTGGTCCTGTTCATCATCGACCTGTCAGGTTCCATGAACGAGCCATTCGACTCGCAGCGCACGAAGCTCGAAGTCGCCAAGTCCGCCTTTGCGGAGGCGTTCTCGGAGATCAGTCCAGGAGAACAGGTCGGGGTGCGTGTCTACGGTGATCAACTGCCGCCGCAACCGCCAGCAGACCGAGCGGACAATTGCAGCGCGGACACTCGACTCGTGCAAGCGGTCCAGCCACTCGAATCCACAGCCCTGGTCAGCGACGCGGAGGCCTTCGAAGCGCGGGGGGACACGCCGATCGCACTCGCACTTCGTGCTGCACAGACCGACATCCCCGAGGGTGCACTGGCCCAGGTGATCCTGTTCTCGGATGGACGGGACGAGTGCTTCGATGCAGATCTGGACGGCGATCCCGCCACGGGGCCGAGCTATGGCGACAATCCGTGCACGGTTGCCGCGGAGATCAGCTCACGTGGCGCCGACCTGCGAGTGGACCGGATCGAGACCGTGGGCTTCGTCGCCGACGAGGCTGCCGAGACCGAGTTGCGGTGCATCGCTGACGTGAGCGGTGGCTCCTACACCGCGGTCGATTCTGACGAGGACGTGGCGCGACTGCCGGATCTCCTCGCCCAGATCTCCAGCCCGCGAGCGGCGGAGCGCCTGGGTGGCCTGCCCGTCGATGGCGCGCCAACCCAGGATGGTGCCCCCGACCTGCCACGTCTGGACGGTGCGATGGCGTCCGATGGACGGTTCGTGGACACGATCGAGATGAACTCTGAGCGCTGGTATCGGTTCCCCCAGTTCGGACCGGGCGAGGTCACGTACACGGCCACGGCCTTCGACCTGCCTGCCCAGGAAGGCATCCTCTTCTCCTCGTCCTTGTACGACCCCCGTGAGGACGACTTCATCCTCGAACGAAGCACCGATGATGCCGGCCTGCCACGGCGGCCGTCAGCCTCGGTTCGGTGCGCCGGGTGCAGCTACAGCGCTGGCGAGGATGGCATGCTCTGGGTGGTGAGCCTGTCGAGCGAGAATGATCGACTCGAGGGAGAGTTCGACGTCGAGTTGCTCACCGAGGGGCCCGGGGTCGGAGGGACGAGCACGTCCTGCGAAGCGCCCCAGGTGTGCTGGTACGAACAGGAGGTCGAGGCTCGCACCACCGAGGTGGAAGCGGCGCGAGCGCGCCGCGACGAGGTCGAGGCGGCGGCGGGGGGAGAGGAATTGGTCGAGCAACTGGCAGCTGCCCAAGAGGAACTCGACAGGGCGCAGGTCGAACTGGCTTCCACGCAGGACCAGCTGGATCGGCTCGAGTCCCAACTCGTCGCCGGTGTCCAGCCGGCGCCCGAGTACTCCCTGCCGCTGATGATGCTGGCTGCGGGGTTCGCGGCTGCCGGGGTCGGCGTGTTGCTCATGCGCAGGTCGAGGGCAGCCCCCGGTGATGGCGAAGGTGGGGGAGAGGAATCATGACCGGCATCCGTGGTACGGAGGCGATGATGGTTCTGAGCATCGTGGCCGTCAGCATCGTCGCGTTCACGATCGGCGGGTCACCGGTGGCGGCACAGGAGCGCGAGGAGGTCACGGGGACAGCCGACTTTCGCAACCCGCCGCGGCTGGAGAATGGCAACTACTCCGACACGATCGTTTCGGGCGAGTCACTGTGGTACGAGGTGCTCTACACCAACGACACCCAGTTCGAATTCAGCGTGGGGCTCGAGGACGTGGACGTCGAAGCACGTGACGAGTTGTCACTGGTTGCCAACTTCGTCGGCCCGACGCTGGGGTCGGTCGAGTCCGGCGTGGAACTCGCCGGCTCGGCGTCCTACACCGGAGGCGACACCAACGTCTGGTATCTCGAGGTGGTGCTCGAGACGACGGGACGACGCGGGCTGCAGCACACGCTCCTGATCGACGTCGACGGGGTCGAGTCCTCGACCTTCGAGACCTGTCCTGACGACCCGGCGTGCACGCTGGACGAGGACCTGGCCGCGTTGGACAATGAGTTGGTCGATCTCGAGCAGGAGACGGCGGAGCTGGTGGCTGTGTCTGGCGAGGAACTCCAGGCGGAGATCGACGCGCTCGAGGCGCAGGCAACAGCGGTGGATGCAGAGACGTCCACGCTTGCTGGCAAGATCGCTGAGTTGTGCCACCCAGAGCCTGACTGCGAGGCGATTGCGTCCCCGTCACAACCGCCCCTGTGGGCCATGTTCGTCGGAGGTGTCACGCTGCTCGCGGGTCTGGGGTTCCTGGTCAACAGGGTCGCGAGCCGACGCTGAGGGTCCACGGTTGCCGGCCTCGATGTGTGTGCCGGTGCGGCGCATCCTGGCGCAGTTCGCGGCGCCCGAAGGGGCTGGCGGGTCGGCTCCGTCCCAGGCTGGCCAGTCGCCCTCAGGCTGGCCAGTCGCCGGCCACGAGCCGTCCGGCCTCCATCGTCGCGGCCACCAGCGGCATGCCCGGTCGATAGACGAAGTGGCTGGGATCGGGTGCATCCAGCACGGCCAGGTCCGCCAGCGCGCCGGGCTGCAGGTGACCGACGTCGTCGCGGCGCAGCGACCTGGCGCCGCCACGCGTCGCCGCCCAGATCGCCTCGTCGATGGTGAGGTGGCAGTCGCGCACGGCCAGCGCCAGGACCAGGCCCATGGCGGTCGTGTGACTGGAACCCGGGTTGGCGTTGGTTGCCAGTGCGACCGTGGCACCCGCATCGACCAGGCGCCGGCCATCGGGATAGGGCTGCCGGGTCGAGAAGTCGGTCGCCGGCAACAGGGTCGCGACGGTGCCGGAGCCTGCCAACGCAGCCACGTCGGCATCGGTCAGGTGCGTGCAGTGGTCGGCCGAGGCAGCGCCGACCTCGACCGCCACGGCCACCCCCGGACCCGGCCCGAGCTGGTTGGCATGCACCCGAGGCGTCAACCCCGCGGCCATGCCGGCCCGCAGCACGGCCAGGGACTGGTCGCGGTCGAACGCGCCGACCTCGCAGAACACGTCGACGGCGGTGGCCAGCGGCGCACAGGCAGCCAGCATCGGTCCGGTCACCAGGTCCACGTAGGCGTCGGTGTCACCGGCGTGGCTCGGGGGCACCACGTGGGCCCCCAGGAAGGTCGTGTGGCGTGTGACCTCGCCGGCCAGGCGCAGGAGCCTGGCTTCGCCGTCGACCGTGCCGGCGTAGCCCGACTTGATCTCGCGCGTGGTGATGCCGGCTGCTCGCGAGTCGGCCACACGGCCGCGCAGCAGGCGGCGAAGCGTGTCGTCGGAGGCGGCACCCGTGGCCGCCATCGTCGTCGTGATGCCGCCGGCTTCGTAGTCGGCACCGGCCATGCGGGCCGCGAACTCGGCGCTGCGGTCGCCGGCGAAGACCAGGTGGGTGTGGCTGTCCACGAACCCGGGGATCACGGCCCGGCCGCCGACGTCGATGCGGTCGTCGGCCGCCGGGGGCGCACCCTGGCCCACCGCCGCGATGGCGTCGTCGTCGACCACCAGCCAGGCATCGGCCAGGCCGGCACCCACGCCCGGCATGCCGGGTGATCGTGGTGGTCGGGCCGGTTCCCGTGCGACGGCATGGGCGGGATCGTGGGTGACGAGGCGGCTGATCCCGGTGATGACGGTCGTCGTCATGGCGCGTCCGATCGCACGTCGGCGGCACCTGGTCGCACCGATGGGACGCCGGGCTGGCCGGCGGTGGCGAAGGCTGCGTGCAGGTCGGCCACGACGTCGCGCCGGACATGGTGGCCGTCGCGCACGATCCAGGTCCCGTCCACCATCGTGGCCGTGACGTCGCTGGCCGTGGCGGCGTGGATGACCGCGGCCGCGAGGTCACGGGGCGCAGTGGCGGCCAGGCGCACCGAGTCGGTGCGCACGATCGCCAGGTCAGCACGTGCCCCGACCTCGATGCGACCGGTCTCCGGCCAGCCCAGGCTGGTTGCGCCGCCCCCGGTGGCGGCGGCCAGGAGTGCGGCGGGGTGGTGGTGGCCGCGGATCCCGGTCACCAGGCGCTGGTCGAGTTCCAGCGCGCGCGCCTCCTCGAACAGGTCGATGACGGCGTGCTGGTCACTGCCCAGCGCCAGTCCGACCCCTGCGGCGGCCAGGCCGGCCGCGTCGACGACACCGTCGGCCAGGTCTCGTTCGGTGGTGGGGCAGGCGCACACGGTCGCTGCCGCGTCGGCCAGCGTCGCCACGGACGCGTGGTCGAGCCACACGGCATGCACGGCCGTGAAGCGTGGTGACAGGGCCCCGGCAGCAGCCAGCACCTGGACGGGGCCGGTGCCGTGGACCGCCTCCGTGTCTGCCACCTCCCGAGGTTGTTCGGCCACGTGCGCGTGCAGGACTCGCACCGGGCTGGTGGGGTCGTCCACGGCTGCGGCCACCGTCGGCATCTCGGTCGTGGGCACGGCCCGCACCGAGTGGATGGCGGCACCGATCCGGGCCGTCGGGGTGTCGGCCAGGGCCGCGACCCGGGCGGCCCACCGCGCTGCGTCGCCGTCGCTGAACCGCTGTTGCACGGGATCCAGCCCGGGATCGTCGAGCGTCGCCCCGACCTGTCCGGTGAGGTAGAGCGTGTCGAGCAGCGTGATGCGGATGCCGACCTCGGCGGCCGCGGCCAGCAGTGCGAGGCCCATCGCGTTGGGGTCGTCGTAGGGCTCACCGCCCGGTCCGTGGTGCAGGTAGTGGAACTCACCGACGCAGGTGATCCCGGCCATGGCCATCTCGCCGTAGGTCGCCACGGCCACGGCGTACAGGCTGTCGGGGTCCAGTCGCGCCGCCACCTCGTACATGCGCTCGCGCCACCCCCAGAAGGAGTCGCCGGTCGTGGCGTCGGGCTGGGTGCGACCACGCAGCAGGCGGTGGAAGGCATGGCTGTGGGCGTTGACCAGGCCGGGCAGCGCCACCCCGCGCAGGTGGGTGACCTCGCTGCCCGGCGCCAGCGCGTGCTCGCCATCCGGGTCTGGTCCGGTCACGACGTGGCTGAACCGGCCGTCGGTGATGCCCAGCCGGACGTCTGCCACCATGCGGTCGCCCAGCCAGGCATGGTCACACGCCAGCCACTGCGTCCGGCGTGGGTCGGTCACGATCCGATCCGGTCCACGAACTCGCCGATGCGGGCCTCGAAGGCGGCGCGATGGTGGCGGTCGTAGTTGTCCCAGGTCATGAAGGTGGTGGGATCGGTGACCCGGTCGAGGAACACCCGACCGTCGAGGTGGTCGACCTCGTGCTGGAACGTGCCGGCGGTCAGCCCGCGTCGCTCCTCGACGTGCTCGCTGCCGTCGCGGTCCCACCACGTCGCCTCGATGGTGACGTGCCGCTGCAGTTCCCCGCGCAGTCCCGGCACCGACAGGCACCCCTCGTTGACCACCACGACCTCGTCGCCGCGGGGCCGCAGCCGCGGGTTGACGAGCACGGTCAGGGGGATGGGCGGCTTGTACGGGTAGCGGCGATTGGCGTTGGCGGGCGTGACCTCCGCGATGGCGATGCGCAGGTCGGACCCGATCTGGGGTGCCGCGATGCCGGCGCCGTTGGCAGCGCGCATCGTGTCGACGAGGTCGTCGATCAGGTCCTGGACGGCGCTGGTGGCCAGTTCGGCACGAGTGACCGCACGCGTGCCAGATCGCAGCACCGGATCGCCGACATGGACCAGGTCGCGGACCGTCATCGGGTCGCCTCCTTCGCCTGGGCGACCGTCATGACGCCGTCGCCGGTGCCGTCGAGTCGCGGCGCCACAGCACGGGGAACAGCGGATGGTCCATGGGCGCCCCCGCGGGCAGTTCGTCGACCAGGCCATCGAAGGGGGGCGAGGTGGTCCAGGTCCGAGGTGCATGCACCATGTCGTCGCCCAGCATGCGCACCGACAGGACTCGTCGCCGCCGGTCACCCGCCACGCCGCCGGCACCGTGGAGTGTCAGCATGTTGAAGAACACGGCATCGCCGGGCTCCAATTCCCATCCCAGGATCGTGAAGTCGTCGGGCGACCCGTCGATGTCGGGCAGCTCGGCCAGGGAGCCCTCGGGAAACCACCTGGCCTGGTCGTCCATGAACGTGCGTGGCATGTACCAGGTGGCGTCCCGGGCGGTGCCGTGGGAGCCGGCGACGAACTCGAGGGTCGACGCACGCGCAACCGGATCGACCGGGAACCACATCGAGGCATTCATGTGGCCGTCGACGTTGTAGTAGGGCTGGTCCTGGTGCCACGGTGTCCGCTGGCGCGTGCCGGGCTCCTTGGTGAGCATGTGGTCGTGGTACAGCCGCACGGTGTCGGCGCCCATCAGTTCACCCGCGATCGCGGCCGCCGGTGACTCCCGGATGAACTGCTCGATCGCCGGGATGCGCCGCCAGTTGCAGAAGTCCTCGACGAAGGTGCCGTCACCCTGGGCACTGGCACGCTGGGCGCGGGGGGACAGGTCGTCGAGATTGGCGTCGATTGCCCGGGTGGCCAACGCGACGTGCTCGGGACCGAAGGCGTGGCGCACGACCACGGCGCCGTCACGGCGAAAGGCGTCGCGTTGTGCCCGGGTGGTCAGCCCGTCGTCGGAACCCGGGTGCGCGGCTGGTGTGGTCACGGCTGCTCCATCGGGATGGTGACACCGCGTTCGTGGGCAACCGTCGACGGCGCGCTCGTAGCCGGCGTCGGCATGGCGGATGACCCCCATGCCCGGATCGGTGGTCAACACGCGTTCGAGTTTCTGGGCCGCCAGGTCGGTGCCGTCGGCCACGCAGACCATGCCGGCGTGGATGGACCGACCGATGCCGACACCGCCACCGTGGTGGATGCTGACCCAGGTGGCGCCCGACGCGGTGTTGGCCAGGGCGTTGAGCAGGGGCCAGTCGGCGATGGCGTCGGACCCGTCGGCCATCGCCTCGGTCTCGCGGTAGGGCGATGCCACCGAACCCGAATCGAGGTGGTCGCGACCGATGACGATGGGAGCCGACACGGCACCGTCACGCACCAGGTCGTTGAAGACCTGGCCCAGCCGGGCGCGTTCCCCGTAGCCCAGCCAGCAGATCCGGGCGGGCAGGCCCTGGAATGCGACCTTCTCACGCGCCTGGCGGATCCAGCGGGCCAGCGGCTCGTCATCCGGGAAGGTGTCCAGCACCGCCTGGTCGGTCACGGCGATGTCGGCCGGGTCGCCCGACAGCGCCACCCACCGGAACGGACCCTTGCCCTCGCAGAACAGCGGTCGGATGTAGGCCGGGACGAAGCCGGGGTAGTCGAAGGCGCGTTCGAACCCGCCCAACACGGCCTCGGCGCGCAGCGAGTTGCCGTAGTCGAACACCTCGGCGCCACGATCCATGAACCCGACCATGGCGGCGCAGTGGGCGGCCATCGAGGCGCGGGCGCGTCGCGTCAGTTCGGCCGGCTCGTCGGCGGCCATCCGCGTCGTCGCCTCGGGCGACAGGTCGATCGGCACGTAGCTGAGGGGATCGTGGGCCGAGGTCTGGTCGGTGACGATGTCGGCCGGAAAGTCTCGTTCGAGCAGTTGGGGCACCAGTTCCGCAGCGTTGCCGACCAGGCCGACCGACAACGGGCGGCGCTCGTCGCGAGCCGCCAGGCAACGTGCCGTCGCATCGTCGATGTCGTCGGCGATCACGTCGAGGTAGCGGTGATCGACGCGCCGCTGGGCACGGGTCGGGTCGACCTCGATGCACAGGGCCACGCCGTCGTTCATCGTCACCGCCAATGGCTGGGCACCGCCCATGCCGCCAAGCCCTGCCGTCAGCGTGATGGTGCCGGCGAGGCTGTCGTCGAAGCGTCGTCGGGCGATCTCGGCGAAGCACTCGTAGGTGCCCTGCAGGATCCCCTGGGTCCCGATGTAGATCCACGACCCTGCCGTCATCTGCCCGTACATGGTCAGGCCCGCCTGTTCGAGCCGACGGAACTCCTCCCAGTTGGCCCAGTCGGGGACCAGGTTGGAGTTGGCGATCAGCACCCGAGGCGCCCATTCATGGGTCCGGAAGATGCCCACCGGCTTGCCGGACTGCACGAGCAGGGTCTCGTCGTCGCCCAGGTCCGTCAGGCTGGCCACGAGCGCGTCGAAGGCCGGCCACGAGCGCGCAGCACGGCCGGTCCCGCCGTAGACGACCAGGTCGTCGGGATGTTCGGCGACCTCCGGATCGAGGTTGTTCATCAGCATCCGGAGGGGCGCCTCGGACTGCCAGGAACGTGCGGTCAGCGTGGTGCCCCGTGGGGCGCGTACGTCGCGTGGGCCAGTCGGCATCGGCGGCTCCTGGGTCGTGTCGGGCTGGTGGTCGTGTTCGGCTGGTCGTGTTCGGCGGGGGTCGTGTCAGGTGAGGTCGGCGTGGGCGCGGGCCGCAGCCACGACCGAGCCATCGGCCAGGCGGGCCTCGACCGCCGCCAGCCTGGGAGCCGAGGTGTGCGTCGGCACCGGGGGCGCCCACGGTGTCCACGACCAGGTCGGCCACCGCCCGCGTGGCGGTGGCCGCTTCCAGTGGGGCGCGCAGGACCAGTCCATGGGTCGCCGCCATGATCTCGACCGCCAGGATGCGCCGCAGGTTGTCCACGGCCTCACGCAGTTTGCGGCCGGCACCCCAGCCCATGGACACGTGGTCCTCCTGGCCGGCGCTGGTCGAGATCGTGTCGACACTGGCCGGTGCGGCCAGGCGCCGGTTCGTGACGACCATGGCGGCCTGCGTGTACTGGGCGATCATCAGTCCCGAGTTGACCCCCGGGTCAGGCGACAGGAACGCCGGCAGGCCATGCGAGCGTGTCGGGTCGAGCAGGCGATCGGTGCGCCGCTCCGACAGCGCCGACAGGTCGGCAACCGGGATCGCCAGCAGGTCGGCCGCATAGGCGACCGGGGCACCGTGGAAGTTGCCGCACGATGCCACGCGCCCGTCGGGCAGCACCACCGGATTGTCGATGAAGCTCACCAGTTCTCGGTCTGCGATCGTCGCGACATGGTCGATCGTGTCACGACCCGCACCATGGACCTGTGGGGTGCAGCGCAGCGAGTAGGCGTCCTGGACCCGGTCGTCGTCGTGGCGGTGGCTGGCCACGATCGGCGACCCCGCCAACAGCGCCCGCAGGTTCGCGGCGCTGGCCTGCTGGCCCACCTGGGGACGCATGCCCACCAGGTCGGCGTCGAAGGCGCGGTCGGTGCCCAGCAGCGCCTCGGTCGTCATGGCGCCGGCGATGTCGGCCACGAGGTACAGGTCACGCAGGTCGGCCACAGCCATGACCAGCATGCCGAGCATCCCGTCGGTGCCGTTGACCAGTGCCAGGCCTTCCTTGGCCGTGAGCACGAGGGGATGGAGGCCGGCGTCGGCCAGCGCCCGGTCTGCCGTCATGCGTCCGTTGGGCGTGTCGACGTCGCCTTCCCCGAGCAGGGCCAGGGCGGCCGCCGCCAGGGGGGCGAGGTCACCGCTGGCGCCGACCGATCCGTGTTCGAGCACGACCGGCGTGATGTCATGGTTGAGCAGGTCGCAGATGGCCTGTGCGACCTCGGGTCGCGCCCCGGAGAACCCCATTGCGAGGCTGCGTGCGCGCAGGACCATCATCGCCCGAACGACCTCGCGCTCGAGTTCTGGACCCATGCCGGCAGCATGCGAACGCACCAGTGCCAGTTGCAGTTCGGCACTTCGTTCGGTCGGGATCACCGTGTTGGCCAATGCGCCGAAGCCAGTCGAGACGCCGTAGACCGGCTGGTCTCGTTCGGCCAGGCCGGCCACGACCTCGGCGCCGCGTCGGAGTGCGACCATGGCGTCGTCGGCCAGTTCGACTCGTCGCCCGTGCCGGGCCACGTCGATGACGGCGGGCGCATCCATCCCGTTGTCGTGGAGGGAGATCGGTGCTAGAGTTTCCATGCAGCGGAATCTAACACCACCTGATGAAAGTTGCAACCGATGAAGTCTGGCGATGGCGACGATCGCGATGCCGTCGACGCCGGGGCGACGCCCGGGGAGAGATCCGCGGCGCCTGCGACCCCACGATCGTCCGACCGCGTCCTCGCGCTGTTGGCCGCGGTGATCGAGGCTGGTGACGAACCGTCGCTGACGCATCTGTCGGAGTTGCTCGACCTGGCGCCCTCGACTGCGACGCGCCAACTGGCGTCCCTCGAGGCCGCCGGGTTGGTCGCGCGCGGCACCACCGGCTACGTCGTCGGGCCGACGATGGTGCGACTGGCACACCGAGTGGTCGGCGCCCGCCCGGTGTCACGACTCGCGCAGCCGATCCTCGATGCCCTGGCTGCCGCGACCGGGGAGTCGGCATACCTGGCCGTGGAGCACGACGAGGCCACCGCCATCTACGTGGCCGCAGCCGAGGGCACCCACCACCTGCGCCATGCCGGGTGGCGGGGGCGCACGGTGCCGCGGGCGACGACCGCAGTCGGCGCGGCGCTGGCGGGTCGTCGAGCCGTCGTGCAGGACGCGATCGAGGACGGCATCACCGCCATCGCCGCCCCCGTCGTCGCCGCCGACGCCACCGCCATGGCGGTCGTGGTGCTGGGTCCGACCTTTCGCCTGGCGCCGGGCAGGTCCGCTGTCGAGGACGCAGTGGCGGGGGCCGCGGCAAAGCTGGCGATGCTGGTGGGTGGTGACAGCTGACGGAGGTCCGGGGGACACCGCCTCACGCGGAGGCAGCGCCAGTCCGCACGCATTAGAGTTGCCACCCCACAGGCACAGGAGTGCAAGCATGGAGCATGGACCCGTCGAGATCATCGTCGTGGAGTTCCCCGAGGGACGCTTCACCGGCCAGATCATCCCGGAACTGGCCGCCCTGGTCGACGCCGGCACCATCGCCATCATCGACGGTGTGTTCGTGCGCCGCGAGAACGATGGCGACCTGTTGGTGATGGAGATCGACGGTCTCAACGAGGTCGAGGCACCGGAGGCGGTCGGCGACCTGATGGCCGAGGAGCCCGAGGACCTGTTGTCGGACGAGGACATCCGCGACCTGGCCGCCGGCATCGCCCCGGGTGGGGCTGCGGCGGTGCTCGCGTTCGAGCACCGTTGGGCGGTCGGACTGCGTCGCTCGATCCTCGACGCGGGCGGTCGCCTGGTCGCCAACGTTCGCATCCCCGCCGACGTGGTCGACGAGGTCGCCGAGATCGTGGCAGCCACCAATCAGGACTGAGCGCGCCGGCAAACCAATGGCTCACCGTGCGCCGCACACGCGGGCGCCACGACCACTTCGAGGAACAAGGAGCAGCACATGCGACGTCGACGAATGGGACGACCCGGTCTGGTTGGAACCATGGCACGCACCGCCGTGGTCGCCGGGACGGCAACCGCCGTGCACGGCAGCATGACCAACCGCCAGGCTGGCAAGCAACAGGCCGCCTACGAGGAACAGGCTGCCCAGCAGGCCGCCTACGACTCACAGGCGCAGGTCGCCCAGATGCAGGCCGAGATGGATGAGATGAAGGCCCAGCAGGCCGCCGCCCAGGCCCCGCCGGCAGCACCGGCTGCGCCCGCCGGTGGCAACGACATGATGAGCCAACTCAAGGAGCTGGCGGACCTCAAGTCGGCAGGCGTGCTCAACGATGACGAGTTCGCCGCGGCCAAGGCCAAGTTGCTGGGCTAGCTGGCTGAGCACGAGCCAGGCCAACCCGGCCGGGCTTCCACCCTGGCCGGGCTGCACCTTGACCGGGGTTGCACCTTGACCGGGCTCCAACCTGAACGGGCTGAAACCTGACCGGGCTCGAACCTGACCGGGCCGGCACGTGCGTCCGGGCTCGGCGCGCCGCGTCTGCGGCGTCTGCGGGCGGGGCCATACCCTCGGTCAATCGCCTTCTCTGCCAGGTCCAGATGTCCAGGTCAATGATGCCACGAACCGACTCGCCGAGTCGCGCCGTCCCCAGCGACATGCACCCGCTGCGGCGGCTGTGGCTGTACGCGGCCGACCACCGACCCACCATAATCTGGGCCAGTTTCCTGTCGGTGCTCAACAAGCTCGTCGACATCGCCCCACCCTTCCTCATCGGTGCCGCGGTCGACGTGGTCGTGCGTGGTGACGCCTCGTGGATCGCCGGCGTGTTCGGCGTGACCGACCCCAGTCGGCAACTGCTGGTCGTGGCCATCCTCTCGGCCGTCGTGTGGGGCATCGAGTCGATCGCGGAGTACGGCTACAGCATCGCCTGGCGCAACCTCGCCCAGTCCATCCAGCACGACGCGCGCATCGACGCCTACACCCACGTCCAGGAACTGGAACTCGCCTACTTCGAGGACCAGTCGACCGGCGGCCTGATGGCCGTCCTCAACGACGACGTCAACCAACTCGAACGCTTCCTGGACACCGGTGCGAACCACATCCTCCAGGTCCTGGCCACGGTCGTGTTCGTGGGGGCGGCCTTCGTCATCCTGGTGCCCACCATCGCCCCGCTGGCGTTCCTGCCGATCCCGGTGATCCTGTGGGGCTCGATGCGCTTCCAGCGTCGTCTGGAACCGCTCTATGCCCGGGTCCGCGACCGCGTCGGTCACCTCAACCACGTGCTGGCCAACAACCTCGGTGGCATTGCCACCATCAAGGCCTTCAACGCTCAGGACCGGGAGGTGGCCCGCGTCACCGCCGCCTCGGACGAGTACCGATCGGTCAACAACGATGCCATCCGACTCTCGAGCGCGTTCGTCCCGCTGATCCGCATCGCGATCCTGTTCGGATTCGTCGCGACGCTGTACATGGGTGGGAACATGGCGCTGGCAGGTTCCCTGGCGGTCGGGACGTACTCGGTGCTGGTGTTCCTGACCCAGCGGCTGTTGTGGCCACTCACGCGCCTGGGCGAGGTCTTCGACGACTACCAGCGCGCGATGGCGTCGGTTCGACGGCTGCTCGACCTCATGGCCATCGAGCCCGCGATCCGGACCGGGACCGCCACGCTGGCGCGACCGACCGATGGTCGCGTGGCCGGTGCCGTCACGTTCGAGGGGGTGGAGTTCGCCTACGCGACCGGTGACCAGGTCATCCGCGGCATCGACATCCGTGTGCCGGCCGGTTCGACGCACGCGATCGTGGGGCCGACCGGTGCCGGCAAGTCCACGATCGTGAAGTTGGTGCTGCGGCTCTACGACGTGACTGCGGGGGCAGTCCTGGTCGATGGGGTGGACGTCCGCGATGTCGACCTCGGCCAGTTGCGTGATGCCATCGGGGTGGTGAGCCAGGACGTCTTCCTGTTCCACGGCACCGTGCGCGAGAACATCGCCTACGGGCGTGTCGATGCCACCGACGAGCAGGTGTGGGCGGCCGCCGACCTGGCCGAGGCCACGGACTTCATCTCCGCGATGCCCGACGGCATGGACACGGTGGTGGGCGAGCGCGGCCAGAAGCTTTCCGGCGGCCAGCGCCAGCGGTTGTCGATCGCGCGCGCCCTGCTGCGTGATCCCGAGATCCTGGTGCTCGACGAGGCCACCTCCTCGGTCGACAACGAGACCGAGGCCGCGATCCAACGCTCGCTGGCGCGGGTGTCCCACGATCGCACCACGATCGTGATCGCCCACCGGTTGTCGACGGTTCGCCATGCCGATCGCATCCATGTCCTGGATGCCGGCCACGTCGTCGAGGCCGGCACCCACGAGGAACTCCTGGCCCACGACGGTGTCTACGCCGGCCTGTGGCAGGTGCAGACGGGCGAGGCCCGGCTGCTGGCGGCCCACGAACGGGGGTGACGGCAGGCGTCAGGGGAATGGCAGCATGCCGGTGGCGGTTGGCTGCAACGCAGATCCGTGCCGTCAACCGTTTCGAGGAACCCATGAACCGAACTGTCGATGTCGTTGTCCTGGGCGCCGGACCGGCCGGTGAGAACGCGGCCGACTATGCCCACCAGCACGGACTGGACGTCGTGGTGGTCGAGCGGGAACTGGTCGGCGGTGAATGCTCCTACTGGGCCTGCATGCCGTCCAAGGCGTTGCTGCGTCCCACCGAGGTGCTCGCGGCAGCGCGACGGGTGCCGGCGGCGGCAGCGGCCGTCACCGGCGAGGTCGACGTGGCCGCCACCCTGAAATCCCGTGATGCCTTCTCGTCGCACTGGGACGATGCCTCCCAGGTCGAGTGGCTCGAGTCGGTCGACGTGGGCCTGGTCCGCGGCCACGGTCGCCTGGTCGCCGAGCGCGAGGTCGAGGTCACCCATGACGACGGTACGACCACGACGTTGACCGCCAGGGTCGGCGTCGTCGTCGCCACCGGGACGTCCGCCGCCATGCCACCCATCGACGGGTTGGACCAGGTGCAGCGCCTGGGACAACCGCGACATCACGACCGTCGATGCGATCCCTGACCGACTGGTCGTGCTGGGTGGCGGCGTGGTGGGGGTCGAGATGGCCCAGGCCATGGCGCGCCTGGGATCCACGGTCACCATCGTCGAGGCGATGGACACGCTGATCGGTCGCGAGGAGCCCGCCGCTGCCCAGGCACTGCTGGCGGCCCTGGAAGCCGACGGGATCACGGTGCACACCGGCGCCAAGGCCACGGCAGTGGCTCGTGACGACACCGGCGACATCGTCGTCACCCTGGGCCAGGCCGACGACGGCTCCGAATCCGACGACCGCGTTGCCGAGGTTCGCGGGGATGAACTGCTGGTCGCGGTCGGCCGTCGCGCCAACACCGACGACATCGGGCTGGACGCCGTCGGCATCGCAACGAACCGGGGCTTCATCGAGGTCGACGGGTTCCTGCAGGTGCCGGGTCACGAGTGGCTGTCGGCGATCGGCGACGTCAACGGTCGGGCGTTGCTGACCCACCAGGGCAAGTACCAGGCCAGGCTGGTCGGTGATCGACTGGGCGGCGTGGACGTCGACCAGGCCTGGGCCGACGATCGTGCCGTGCCCCGGGTCGTGTTCACGGACCCGCAGATCGCCGCCGTCGGCATGACCGAACAGCAGGCCCGCGACGCCGGTGTGGACGTGCGCGTGGTCGAGCACGACACCGGGCAGGTCGCCGGCGGCTCGCTGCTGGGCAAGGACTCGGGTGGCCCGGCGCGACTGGTCATCGACCGGTCACGCGACGTGGTCGTCGGCGCAACCTTCGTGGGCGCCCAGGTGGCGGACCTGCTGCACAGCGCGACGATCGCGATCGTGGGCGAGGTGCCCGTGGCGACGCTGTGGCACGCGGTGCCGTCGTTTCCGACCGTGTCCGAGGTGTGGTTGCGACTGCTGGAGGCGACGCGCCAGCCCGACGCCTGATCCTGTCGACGCGTGATGCGAGCGGCACGTGATGCGACCGGCACGTGATGCGACCGGCACGTGATGCGACCGGCACGTGATGCGACCGGCGCCTGATTCGGCCGACACCTGCCCCCACCAGCAGCGTGCAGCACCAGCGACCGGTCGCCGTGGTGTCAGCGTGGGGCCGACGGCGGCGGGGCAGTTGCTGCCAGGGCGGCCGCGAGGTCGCGCCAGACGTCCTCGGCATCCTCACACCCCACGCTCAGGCGCAACAACGACGGGGGAATGTCCTCCTGGCCGGGCAGACCACCGCGACGCTCCATCGAGGTCTCGACCCCACCGAGACTGGTGGCGTGACGCACCAGCCTCGTGGCCGCGCAGAGGGCATCGGCGCGGGCCGCACCACCGGTGACCTCGAACGACAGGATCGCGCCGAACCCGTCCATCGTGGCAGCGGCGAGGTCATGGCCGGGATGGGCGGGCAGGCCCGGCCAGCGCACCCGATCGACGTCGGCATGTGCCGCCAGTCGGGTTGCCAGCACGCGTGTCGTTGCCTGGGCTGCCGCCAGTCGCAGCGCGAGGGTGCGAATGCCGCGCAGCGCCAGGAACATTTCGAGCGTGCCCGGCGTGGCACCTGCCAGTGTTCGCGCCGTCCGCAGCCGTTCGAGCAGGGCAGGATCGGCAGTTGCCGCCACCCCCGCCAGCAGGTCGGAGTGACCGCCCAGGAACTTCGTGGCCGAGTGCACCACGACGTCGGCCCCCAAGGTGAGCGGGCGTTGGTTCAGCGGGGTGGCGAACGTGTTGTCGACCGCGACCAGGCAGTCGTGAGGCCGTCGTGCGGCACAGATCGCGGGCACGTCGGCGACGGCCAGGAGCGGATTGGAGGGTGACTCGAGCCACACGAGCGCGGCGTCGGCACACGCGTCGATCCACCGGTCGGTGGCATCGGTGGGGATGCGCACGACCCGCCACGAGCCCCGGGCTTCGCCCCGGTCGGCCAGCATGGCCACTCCCTGGTAGCAGTCGTCGGGGATGGCCACCGTGGCACCGGCGGGCACCTGGTCGAAGGTCGCGGCCACGGCCGCCATGCCAGAGGCGAACGCCACGGCCCGCCCGTGCTCGAGGCCCCCGACCACTTCCTCGAACGCCTCCCACCCGGTGGTGGCGTCGGCCCGGGCGTAGAGTCGGTCGGTGCCGTGTTCGAACGTGGAGGCCGGCACCATGGCCGGGTTGCTGGGAAGGCCGGCCCCGTGTGGGCGGCCCGCGGCGATGACCCAGGAGCCGGGGGAGAGGTCGGAGCCGTCGTCGGACCCGAGGCGGGGAGTGGGCGCATCAGGTGGCATTGGCGTTCCGGCGGCGTCGACGGGGACGGGCCCTTCCGGTGGGCCCGGTGGTCGCGAAGCGTAGGGTGTCGTCCACCCCCGGGTGCATTGCCGGGATCGGTTGGCTCGAGCTCGGAAGGTCCTTCATGTCCACCAGCGGGGACGTGTCGCACGATCCGGGTGCCGTGCGTGCCACCCACGAGTGGGTGCAGTGCGCCGACGTCCAGTGTCGGCTGCGGTTCCCGTTGCCCCGGGACCACGGGCAGCCTCGTCGGTGCCCGCGCTGCCAGGGCTCGCTCGCGGGGCCGAACTCGGCCCGCCACCCCGGTACCGACCCGGTGCACCACGCCGGTGCCGGCCCGACACGGCACACCAGCGCGGCCCCGACGCGCCACACCGGAGCGGACCCGAAACGCCACACCGGGGCGGCCGCGACGCGCCACACCGGGGCCGGCCCGACGGCCATCGGTGCGTCAGCCGGATCCGCCCGCGAACCCCACGACCAGGCGGCACCGACGGTCGAGGTCGTGGCGCTGCTGGACAACATCCGCAGTGCCCGCAACGTCGGCGCCATGCTGCGCACGTCCGACGCCATGGGCATCGGCCACCTCCACCTCGCCGGCTTCACGTCGCCGGGGGACCATCCCGGGGTCGCCAAGACCGCCCTGGGCGCCCAGGACACCGTCGCGTGGAGCAGCCACCCCGACGGCGCGGCGCATGCACGACGGTTGCAGGTTGACGGCTGGGAGGTCTGGGCCCTGGAGGAAGGTGCCGGCGGTCAGTCGCTCACCGCCGCGTGTGCGAGTCTGGCTGGCAGGTCGGCCCGCATCGTCGTCGTCGTGGGCCACGAGGTTGCAGGGATCGATCCCGCCATCCTGGCCATGGCCGATCGACGAGTCGCGATCCCGATGCGGGGCACCAAGCGCAGCCTCAACGTCGCCACGGCCTTCGGCATCGCCGCGTACTCGGTCACCACGCCGCCATCCGACCGGACCGCGTGACGGCCGCTGGCCTGCCCCGACGACCACGGCGACGGTCATCGGCACTGGTGGGTGGGCAATACCGTGGCGGTGCGACCATGCATCGTCTGGTGCCCACCGTCAGGCGTCCATCCTCCATCCACCGAAGAACGGTTGCTCCGTGCCCATCGAAGACGTAGTCGACGGCCTCATGGAGGCCACGGTCATTCCCAGTTTCAGCCGGATCGGGCCACTGGTCCGTGGGCCGTTGTTCGACTGGCAACCGCCCACGGCCGACCTGACGGATGCGGTCGTGGTCGTGACGGGCTCGTCGACCGGCATTGGTCGTGAGGTTGCCACCGAGTTGGCCGCGCTGGGCGCCACCGTGTGGGTGACCAGTCGTTCCCAGGACCGGGCGGAGGCTGCGGCCATCGAAATCGGTGACGCAGCCGGCGCCGGTGCCACGATCGCGCACGCCGTCGACATGGGTGAACTGGACCAGGTTCGTGCCTTCGCGGCGCGTGTGCGGGCGGAGTCGGGCCACGTCGACGTGCTCATCCACAACGCCGGCGCCCTGACCGAGGAGCGGTTCACCACGTCTGCGGGCATCGAGGCCACGGTTGCCGCCCACCTGGTCGGGCCGTACCTGTTGACACGGGAACTGGCGGACGCACTGGCCCCCGACGCACGAGTCCTGTTCATGTCATCGGGTGGGATGTACACCCAGGGACTGACCCTGCAGGGACTGGAGATGGCACCGGACACCTATCGCGGGGCCGTGGCCTATGCCCGCGCCAAGCGCGCCCAGGTCGTGTTGGCGGAACTGCTGGCCCAGGAGTGGTCCGGTCGTGTCGTGGTCCATGCCACGCACCCGGGCTGGGCGGCGACCGACGGCGTGAGCGCGGGCCTGCCCGTGTTCGACAAGGTCATGGGGCCCCTGCTGCGGTCACCCGCGGAGGCCGCCGACACCATGGTGTGGCTGGCCACCGCGGACGAGCCCGGTCGCACCTCCGGTGACTTCTGGCACGATCGCGAGCGGCGCAGCACGCACCGGTTGCCCTCGACCCGGACGGATCCGTCGCGGCGGGCGGCACTGATCCCGTGGCTGGACACGCGCATCGCCGAGGCCGACGCCGTCGCCGCAACGAGCGCCTCGGCGTGACGCCGTCAGCGGCGGCTGCGGGCGATGGCTGCCGACGCCTGTTCCAACTGCACGTTGCGGTCGCCGGGCACCTTTGACCAGCGGCCATCGGCGTGCAGTTCCCACGACAACGCCTCGTCGGCCAGCAACTGGTCGATGATGGTGTCCAGTTGGGTGCGCAGGTCGGCCTGGTCGACGGGGGTCACGGCCTCGACCCGGTTGTCGAGGTTCCTCGACATCAGGTCGGCGGACCCGATCAGGTAGCCGCCGGGTTCCGGATCCTCGCCGAAGCGGTAGATGCGCGAGTGTTCGAGGAACGGCCCGACCACCGACTTCACCCGAATGTTCTCGGACAGCCCGGGGATCCCGGGCCGCAGTGCGCACGTGGTCCGCAGCACCAGGTCGATCGAGGCACCCGCATTGCTGGCCGCGTACAGCGCATCGATGATCTCGTGGTGGGCGAGGTGGTTGGCCTTCATGAAGATGCGTCCGCCGGGATGGGACTGGGACTCGATGAGTTCGAGCAACCGCGGTCGCAAGGTGGTCGGGGCGATCAACAACTTCTTGGGTCGCAGGTTGCGACTGTGGCCCGTGAGCATGTTGAACAACTGGCCGAGGTCGGCCGTCAGCACCTCGTCGGCGGTGAACAGGCCGATGTCCTCGTAGAAGCGGGCGGTCTTGGGGTTGTAGTTGCCGGTGGCGATGTGGCCGTAGCGGCGGATGCGACCGTCCTCGTCCTCGCGAACCACGAGCGCGGTCTTGGTGTGGGTCTTGAGTTCGACGAAGCCGTAGACGACGTGGACGCCGGCCTCCTCGAGCTTGCGAGCCCACCCGATGTTGGCCTCCTCGTCGAACCTCGCCTTCAGCTCGACCAGCACGACCGCCTGCTTGCCCTCCGCGGCTGCCCGGATCATGGCGTGCACCACGGGGGAGTCACCCGAGGTGCGGTACAGGGTCTGCTTGATGGCCAGGACGCGTGGGTCGGCCACGGCCGACTCGATGAACTTCTGGGTCGAGGTGGCGAACGACTCGTAGGGGTGGTGCACGAGCAGGTCACGGTCGCGCAGGGTGGCGAAGATGTCGTTGGTGCCCCGGAAGGCTGCGAGGTCGAGGGGTCGCCAGCCCGGCCGCTTGAGGGTGGGGCGATCGAGGTCGTAGAGCTCGCCGACCGCGCCCAGGTCCAGGGGGCCCGAACTCACGACCACCTCGTCGTCGTCGAGGTCGAGCTGGTCCTGGAGCATCGTGCGGACGTCCAGCGGCATGTCGCTGGCCACCTCGAGGCGCACGGCGCGACCGAAGCGTCGCTCCTTGATCTCGCTGACGATCGTCTCCATCAGGTCTTCGACATCCACGCCACCCACGGCGTAGCCCGCGTTGCGGGTCACCCGGAACAGGTGCCAGTCGATCACCGTGCGCCCGGGGAACAATCGCTCGATGTGGGCGCCCACCACCTCCTCGATCCTGATGACCGACGTGCGGGTGCCGTCGTCGGCGATCACCAGATAGCGGTCCAGCAGCGGTGGCACCTTCACCCGGGCGAACTTGGGACCGCCATCGGCAGGGTCCAGCCGCACGCCCAGTGACAGGCTCAGGTCGGAGATGAACGGGAACGGATGGGCGGGGCCGACCGCCAGGGGTGTGAGCACCGGGAAGATGCGCTCGTCGAAGACCTCGGCCAGTCGCGTTCGTTGTTCCTCGTCCAGGTCGTCCCAGTCGGTGACCTCGATCCCTGCCTCGTCAAGGCTGGGTCGCAACTCGTCGACCCACAGGCGACGTTGCTCGCCGGCCAGTTCGCGAAAACGTGCCTGGAGTCGTTGGATCTCGCGGTCATGGGCGTGCATGCCTCGCGACAGCGGCAGCCCGCTGGCATCGGCCTTGTCCTTGAGCCCGGCCACCCGCACGCGGAAGAACTCGTCGGTCAGCGTGGTGAAGAAGGCCAGGAATCGCACCCGCTCGAGCAACGGCTGGGTCGGGTCGGCCGCCCCGGCCAGCACTCGCGCGTGGTACTCCAACTCCGACGTCTGCCGTGCGAAGTATCGACGTGGGTCTCCCGGTGGCGGCACGTCGTCGGGCACCGGCACTTTCGGCGCCGCCTCCATTGCCAGCGGATTGGGAACGCCTGCCTGCGGCGTGTCGAGCACGGGAGTGTCCATGGCGGTCTCGTGACGAGTGGGAGGGGACAGTCGGTGGTGTGATGGTGGCACGTCGCGGCCCGCCCTGCACGACGCGGGCGTGGTCAGCCCGCGGAAGCTGCCGGCCCGTCCGCGATCACGTCCATGACCTCCCGCGCGCTGACATGCCACGGGTCGAACGTGGTGAGCACCCAGGTGGCACCGGCGGCCGCCCACGGTGCCGGGTCGGCACCCGGTGCCAGGTTGACCACGACGTCGAAGCCGTCGAGGTCACCACGTTGCTCCCCGATTGCGGCCACACCCTCGCTGACTGCATCCGGACCCGGCAGGTCGATCGGGAACCAGCCGTCCCATGCGGCGGCACGGGTGATGGGTGCCCGGTTGGGCCACCGGCCGGCGACCCACACCGGCGGCCGTGGGCGCTGGTGCGGCACGGGCTGGAAGTCGACGTCGTCGGCGGGCGCGTGCTCGCGGTCGCTGGTCACCGGCCCACCGCGCCACAGCTCGTCGAGCAGCGCCAGCCGCTGGTCGAGCATCGCGGCGCGGCGACGTGGCTCGGGCTCGTCGCCGAACGCGGAGAACTCGCCGTAGCCGTCGCCGCCCAGCCCGACGCCCAGGACCAGTCGTCCCCGTGACAGCACGTCGATGCTGGTCGTCTGCCGGGCCAGCACCTGGGTCCGCCGGCGCGCCAGCGGTGTCACCATCGGGCCAAGGGCAACCGTCGAGGTGGCCGCGGCGATGGCTGCAAGCGTGACCCACGGGTCGGCGACCGGCACGTCGGCGCGTCCATGTGGCTCCGGGCCGGCGGGGTCTCGTCGATACAGGACGTGGTCCCAGACGAACACGCCGTCGTGGCCGGCCTCCTCGGCCGCCACCGCCACCTCGGCCACCACGTTCGGGTCTGCCAGGGGGCCGAAGATCGGCAGGGTCAGGCCGTGGCGCAGTGCCATCGCGCGATCCGAGCTGTCGAGGGTGCACGGGTGGAGTCGAGGGTGCCCAGGTGTAGCGGAAGTTGGGCTGGCGGGCGCCGCGGCAGCTGTGCCCCGCCCGGTCCCGGACTCGCCGAGGGTCCCGGACATGCGAGCGGGGCCCCGCCAAGTGGCGGGGCCCCGTCGGTGGTGCGTGCGTCGACTCAGTTCATGGAGGCGAACTGGAACTCGGTGAGCGAGTCGTCGATCTGGTTGTCGTCGCCGTACTGCAGGATGGCGAAGCTGGCCTCGGTCGGCTCTCCGGCGTCGGAGAACTCGTAGGGGCCACCCACACCGTCATAGTCGATGTCGGTGCCGGCTTCGATCAACTCGAGGCAACCAGCGATGTCGGTGCACTTCTCACCTTCGCGGGTCACGCCGTTGATCTCGGCTGCGACTGCGACCGGGTCATCGGTGCCGGCAACGGCTGCTGCCAGGGCGGTGATGACGATCGCGTCGTAGGTCTCGGCGGAGTAGCTGAAGTCGACCAGTTCGGGGTCGACCTCGAGCAGGCGCTCACGGAACTCGTCGGCGAAGTCGGCCGCCGGGAGGGTGCCACGGACGCCGGCGAGCACGCCGGGTGCGTCGTCGAAGTTCTCACCCATCGAGTTGCCGACGTTGCCGTCGGTGAACCAGAACGGCACGACCTGCGGGCCGAGCTGCTGCTCGATCATGCCCTTGACGATCTGCTCGGTCTCGGCGAAGCCGATGACCAGGACCGCGTCGGGGTTGGCCTGCACGGCCTGCTGGACCTCGGCTGCGAACTCGGTCGCGGACGGGTCGTAGGTGATGGCGGTGACGGTTGCGCCAGCCTCTTCCAGCGGGCCCAGCGTGAAGTCACGCAGTCCCTCGCCGTAGGAGTCCTGACGGGCAAGGATGACGACGTTGGACGCACCATCGGCCAGCAGGTTCTCGGCCAGGATGCGACCCTGCAGGACGTCGGACGGCGCGGTGCGGAAGTACAGCCCGTTGTCGTCGTAGTCGGTGAAGGTCGGCGAGGTGTTGGCCGGCGAGAAGTGGATGACGTTGGCGCCGGTGATCTTGTCGATCACGGTCAGCGACACACCCGAGGAGGCGGCGCCGATGATGGCGTCGGTCCCGGCCGCGAGGTGCTCGTCCACAGTCTGGTTGGCGATGTCGGTGTTGGTGTCACCCGAGTCACCCTGGGTCAACGTGACGTCGGCCTCGAGGATGCCACCGGCCTCGTTGAGCTCGTTGACGGCCAGCTGTGCGGCCGCGAACTCCGGGGGTCCGAGGAAGGCGAGGTCACCGGTCTCGGGCAGCAGGGTCCCGATGTGGAGCTCGCCGTCGGCGGATGCGGACGCTTCGCCGGATTCGGTCTCGGAAGCCATCTCCGATTCCATGTCCGATTCCATCTCGGATGCCTCGGAGGACACCTCGGATGCCTCATCGGTCGCGGCGTCGTCTCCGTCATCTCCGCCACAGGCGGAGAGGATGAGTGCGGCAGTGCCGAGAATGGCAACAGCGCGCATGCGTGAGTTCCTGTGCATTGTCTTCCTTGTCGTCTCAGTCGCCAGGAATGGCGGACGGCTTCCTATTATAGGGATAGTTGGATGCAGGTCCAGTCATCGAGATGTTGTTGCCCCCGCAAGCAGTCTTTCGGCCACCCATCCCCCCGAATTCGTGATCTTTGCCGGTGTGCGCTCCGACAGGTGGTGCGGCAAACTGACGGAACGGACCGGCCAATGGCCAATCGGACAGGCTCGAGTCGCTAGTGTGCTCCTCGGCCCGCAACGGATCCTGGGAGGAACATGGACGTGCATGAACGAAGAGGCTGGGTGGCCGGACGGTTGGGACGTGGCGTCCAGGCGCTCCTGGTACTGCTGCTGGCGGCCCTGGTCCTGACGGTCGCGTCGCCGGCCGGCGCCCAGGAGGAAGAGGAACCCGACGTTGGGTTCCGGGGCACCATCACCAGCCCGCTCGAGGAAGGCGGCAGCGAACCCGTCGAAGGCGTGCTGATCACGGTCACGGATGCCGACGGCGCGGTGGCCGGCGAGGCCACCACGGATGCCGAGGGTGCCTGGGTCGTGGGTGTGGACGCGGCCGGCGTCTACACGGTGACCGTGGACCCTGCCAGCCTCCCCGAGGGGATATCGCTGCGGGATCCGGACACCACCAGTCGCGAGGTCACGGCGAATCCGGGTTCGGTCGGGTTCGTGTTGTTCCCGATGGGCGAGGCCGCTGCGGGCACCACTGCCGGAGGCAATGACCTGCGCTTGGTGCTGCAGTTGTTCGTCGAAGGGCTCCAACTCGGCTTGCTCATCGCCATGATGGCCATCGGGTTGTCCCTGGTGTTCGGCACCACTGGCCTGGTCAACTTCGCGCACGGTGAGATCATCACGCTCGGCGCAGTGCTCGCATGGTTCTTCAACGTGACGCTGGGGCTGAACCTCCTGATCGCGGCGGTGATCTCGATCCTGGCCACAGCCATCGTGTCGGCGCTCATGGACCTGTGGATCTTCCGTCCCCTGCGTCGACGCGGCATCGGCCTGATCGCGCAGTTGGTGATCACGATCGGCATGTCGCTGTTCATGCGCTACCTGATCCTGGCGTTCTTCGGGGGCGACCCGCGGTCCTATGACGACTACGCCATCCAGCGTGGGGCGCAGTACGGGCCGATCGTGTTGTCGGCCAAGGCCATCTGGACGATGATCATCTCGATCGTCATCCTGGTCGCCGTCGGCGTGATGTTGCAGCGCACGAGGTTGGGGCGTGCCATGCGGGCCGTGTCCGACAACGTCGACCTGGCCGAGTCGTCGGGCATCGACGTCCAGCGCGTCATCCTGTACGTCTGGGCGATCGGTGGTGGCCTGGCCGCCCTCGGCGGCATCCTGTGGGGGGTCAACGAGTCGGTCAGTTGGATCATGGGCTTCCGACTGCTGTTGCCGATCTTCGCCGGGATGATCCTGGGTGGCATCGGCACTGCCTACGGCGCGCTCGTGGGCAGCCTGGTCGTGGGGATCTTCATCCAGATGTCGACCCTGGTCATTCCGTCGGAGCTCAAGAACGCCGGGGCGATGATCATCCTGATCCTCATCCTGGTGTTCCGACCACAGGGCATCATGGGCCGCAGCGAACGGATTGGTTGAACAATGGATTGGTCAAGCATCTTCACGAACGCAATCCTGGCGGGCATCTCGCGCGAGGCGGCCGTCTTCGCCATCGCCGCCGTCGGCCTCAACATCCACTTCGGCTACACCGGGCTGTTGAACTTCGGCCAGGTCGGCTTCATGGCCGTGGGTGCCTACGGCGTGGGCATCTCGATCACCCAGTACAACGCGCCGCCATGGCTGGCGTTCATCGTCGGGTTGCTGGCAGCGGTCCTCCTGGCATTGCTGCTCGGTGTGCCAACACTGCGCCTGCGAGCCGACTACCTGGCCATCGTCACGATCGCCGCCTCGGAGATCATCCGATTGACATTCAGATCCGTGGCGCTGAGTGACTGGTCCGGGGGGTCCAACGGCATCAGTGGGTGGGCGGACGGCTTCTACGCCTGGAGTCCGTTCAATCCGTCGACCAGGTACGGCATCGGGACGATCAAGGTGTTCGGCAACCAGGCCTGGATCATGCTGTTGGGGTGGTCATTGGCGATCCTGGTGACCATCATCACGTGGTTGCTGATGCGCAGTCCGTGGGGCCGCGTCCTCAAGGCCATTCGCGAGGACGAGGATGCCGTCCGCGCCCTGGGCAAGAACGCCTACTTCTACAAGATGCAGAGCCTGGTGCTTGGTGGGGTGTTCGGTGGTCTTGCCGGGATCGTGTTGTCGGTCGGACAGTCGACCGTGCAACCCGACGCCTACTCACCACCGGTGACGTTCTTCATCTGGACGGCACTCATCCTGGGTGGCGTCGGCAGGATCTGGTCACCGATCTTCGGTTCGATCGCGTTCTGGATGATCCTGTCGCTGTCGAACAACCTGCTGGAAGGTGGTGTCGATGCGGGCTACCTGCCGGCGGCACTGACTGCCGGCGTGCGCGGCGGTGCCGTGCGCTTCATCATCGTGGGTGCCGGTCTGGCCCTGCTGATGGCGTTCAGACCCCAGGGCATGTTCGGGGACCGCAACGAGATGATGTTGGAAGACCGATGAGCGACGCAACCAGTGACACGATTGCCCCGCGCCAGGACGTCGGTGAGGTCGACCCGCAGCCCGGGTCGTCCAAGCCCGACCCGATCCTGAAGGTCGACACGATGCAGCGCCGCTTCGGCGGCCTCGTGGCCGTGGACGTCGACCACCTGGAGGTCCAACGCAACTGGATCACCGCCCTGATCGGTCCCAACGGCGCCGGCAAGACGACGTTCTTCAACCTCCTGACCGGGTTCGACAAGCCCAACTCGGGCGTGGTCGAGTTCAACGGGAACCGCCTGCCCGAGAAGGTGTCGCCCGAGAAGTTGGCGAACGAGGGCATGGTGCGCACGTTCCAGCTCACCAAGTCGCTGACTCGGCTGAGCGTGATCGAGAACATGCGCCTGGGTGCCCAGGGCCAGAAGGGTGAACGGTTCCTGCCGGCCCTGATCAAGCCCCTGTGGTCCGACCAGGAGGACGAGATCACCGGGCGGGCCGACGAACTGCTCGACCGGTTCAACATGGACCACATGCGCGAGGAGTTCGCAGGCACGCTCTCGGGTGGCCAGCGCAAGCTGTTGGAGATGGCACGATCGTTGATGACCCATCCCACCCTGGTGATGCTGGACGAACCGATGGCCGGCGTCAACCCGGCCTTGACCCAGACCTTGCTCGAGCACGTCAAGGACCTGCGCGACCAGGGCATGACGGTCATCTTCGTCGAGCACGACATGGACGTGGTCCACGAGATCGCGGACTGGGTCGTCGTGATGGCCGAGGGCCGGATCATCGCCGAGGGCACGCCCAAGGCCATCTCCAAGAACACGGCCGTCGTCGACGCCTACCTGGGCAGCCACCACGGTGACGACCTCGAGTTCGACGACGACGGCAACCCCATCTACGGGCGGCACCAGGCCACCCCGGAGGAGGCCGCGATCGCGGCCAGGGTGGATGCGAAGTTGGAGGCCGAGGAGCGTGCCCAACGCGAGGCCGCGAAACGTGACAGCGCTGGGCAGGACCAGGACGGAGGCACGGCATGACCGACATGGAGACCGTCGCGGGTGGCGATGCCCGCCCCGACAGCGAGGTCATCATCAAGGTGGATGACATCACCGCGGGCTACGTGCCCGAGGTCGACATCCTGACTGGTTGTGAACTGACCCTCCACGAGGGGGAGATCGTCGGCATCGTCGGCCCCAACGGTGCCGGCAAGTCGACCCTGCTCAAGGCATTGTTCGGTCTGATCCCGATCAGGTCGGGCAGCGTGACCTATCGCGGGACCGACATCGGCGCCATGCCCGCCCACCAACTGGTCGAGATGGGCATCGGGTTCGTCCCCCAGACCGAGAACGTGTTCCCCAGCCTCACCATCCGCGAGAACCTGCAGATGGGGTGCTACCTCGACCAGACCAAGTTCGACCGCCGCCTCAACGACATGGTCGACACGTTCCCGCGACTGGGGGAACGCATCGACCAGCGTGCCGGCGCCCTGTCGGGTGGTGAACGCCAGATGCTGGCGATGAGCCGGGCCCTGATGATGGAGCCCGAGGTGCTGTTGATGGACGAGCCGTCAGCCGGCCTGTCACCCGACCTGCAGGACGGCGTGTTCATCAACGCCAAGAAGATCAACAAGGCGGGTGTGTCGATCATCATGGTCGAGCAGAACGCCCGTCGCTGCCTGCAGATCTGTGACCGCGGCTACGTCCTGGACCAGGGTCGCAACGCCTACACCGGCAAGGGCAAGGAACTCCTCGACGACCCCAAGGTCATCGAGCTGTACCTGGGCACGCTGGGACGAGCCGAGTAGACCGCCTCGGACCAGTGGCCACACGACGGGGACACACGACGGGCCGGGTCAATGACCCGGCCCGCGGCAATGATGACGCCACCCATGTCAGGCGGCGGCCTCCTCTGGGTTGGCATGCGCGTGCAGCGCTGCCTCCAGCAGTTCCTCGGCCCGGTCCTCGCCACCCTTGACCACTGCTGCCATCTCACCGTGCAGCATGCGGCGCGCGGTGCGGTGGATGCGCCGCTCGGCCGGCGACAGGCCCTTGCGTGCCAGTTTGTGGGTCAGGTCGCGCACGACCATCGCCAGTTGCATGGCGTCACCTGACCGCATCCGGGCCTGGTTGCGCTTGAGGCGACGTGACCAGTGGCCCTTCTGGGGGCTGGGCTCGTCACGCAGCACCGCGAGGACGTCGTCGAGGTGCTCACGTGACATGCACGGTCGGATCCCGATGTCCTCGATCTGTGAGACCGGGACCTTCACGGTCAGGTCGTTGATCGGTGACTGCAGCACCACGTACTGGACCTCTTCACCTCCGAAGGTCCGTTGCTCCAGGTCTTCGACCCTTGCGGCCCCGTGGTGGGGATGGATGACGGTGTCTCCGACGGTGAGTGACAAGCGCTCGCTCCTCGTGTTGGCCAGTGGGTGCCGACGTCGTGCAGTCGGCCCTCGGTGCAGGCAGTCGTCGTACTGGCGAACTGCCGGGGTGTACATGGTCGTCGCGGACCACGTGTTCGGACACAGCCCGAGGCCGACTCTGGCAGGAGTGTGGTGGCGCCGGGCGGGGTGGTGACGAACCTGGCGGCGTGCCGTGGGCATGCCGCCGGACAATGGCCGATGGTACCGGGTGCTGCACGGACTCGTGTGCCGTCCGTCAAGTCGCCGCGACGGGTTCGAGCCGCGATCCCGGGCCGACCGGCGGCCGATCAGCCTTCCATCAGACGTCGCTTCTGGGCGTTGAACTCCTCGTCGGTGAGGCTGCCCGCCACGTGCAGGGCGGCCAGTGACTCGAGTTGGGCAGCCACGTCGCGGGGCGCCGTCGAGTTGACCCGTGAGCCCTCGTGGCCCTTGCGATCCAACGCCACCGTGCGGTCTTCCCGCGCCCGGTAGATCTGCGACTGGAACTGTTCGGGTTCGGGGATGTCGGTCAGCCGAGACTGACCGAGTGAACCGGCCGACTCGACCAGGACGTCGCCGTAGCGCAGCATCCGCTCGATCGCCCGCTGGCTGAACAGCACGTTGTTGATGCTCTCCAGCGGGATCTCGGTGCCGCCACGCGCAACTGCTCCCCGACGGACGATGATGCGCTCAGTGGTCAGGACGTAGTGGGTGAACCAGTACTCGATGACCTTCTTGGCCGAGAACACCACGATCAGCACCAGCGCGACGAGCCAGATCCACAGGGTGACCGACCACCCCTGGTTGGTCGCGAACCAGGTGGCGAGGCCGGCCAGGACGGCCACGGCGATCGTGACGAAGATGGGCGTCAGCAGCACCTTCCAGTGGGGACGGAAGTCACGCAGGATCTCCTCGTCGTCGGTGAGCAGTTCGGGGTCGTATGCCATGGGAGTCTCCTCGGGATGCGGTGCCCATCATGCCACCGCCAGGTCGATCCTGCCGCGCAATTGCCGTCGCTGCGCCCAGCGACCCGCCGCCGCAGCATCGACTGACCTGCCACCGGTGCCATGCGTCGTGCTACCCGGCCTGGCTCGACCGCGGGCAACAGGCCGGGATCAGGAACCCCGGCGGCCACCACGATCGCCTCGGCTGCGCGTGGCAGGACATGCCCAGTGCGGCCCAGGTTGCGTGCTGTGAGCAGGTGTTGCCAATGTGGCCAGGCGGCCGCCTCCTAGCACGAATTCTCCGGTTGTCCACGAGTTGCCGGCAGGTGTGCGCCCCTACCACAGCGGTGCACGATTTCCAAGCATTTCCAACCGGGGACTGGACAAGCCAGGGGGGCGGTGGGCTAGTGTTCTGGGTGTTGGAAGTGGCAACACGACCGACACCGCGAGACCCGCGCAGGGTGCCTCGCAACCGGTGATCGAACCAACCGGCCTCGCCGGGCGGGACGGTCACCAACAACCAAACTTCACTGCGCTGGAGAGTGGTTGGCCGAACGACCGACTGGGGTGAAACCCAGGAGCGTCGGGAGGCACGGTCGGGCTCACTGTGGGAGCCGATCGGCGAACGGACCCTCGGGTCTGGACGCGGATCGAATGGCCCACGACCAGCGACCTTCGGGTCAATGGAGAGCGCGATCGCGGCGACGCCAAGCTGTGGGTTGGCTCGCTCCCTCCGGGGAGCTTGAGACGACACACACGAAGCCGTCGTCGCCGGAGCCCCGGAATCGCTGAGACGCGCCGGGGCTCCACCCTTTTGTGTCACAGACCTTCACGCCCGGCACGGCGGTCTGCTGGCGGCTCAGCCCACCGCCACCGTGATCGTGTGGAGCAGCAGGCCGACCAGGCCACCGACGACGGTGCCGTTGATGCGGACGAACTGCAGGTCCCGGCCCAACCACAACTCCAGGCGCTCGCTGGTCTCGTCGGGGTCCCAGCGGTCGACGGTCGCCGCCACCAGCCCCGCGATCTCGTTGCGCGATTCGCGTGCCACTGCCGGTGCCGCGGCCGCCACCCAGTCGTTCACGCTGGCCCGCAGGGCCGCGTCATGGTGCAGGCGATCGGCCAACTCGCCCAGCCGTTCCTCGAGATTGCGTCGCAGCGGCGACGTCGGGTCCGTGGCTGACTGGCGGATCGACGTGGCGATCTCCGCCCACGTCTGGGTCGCCCAGTCCAGCACCACGGGGTTGTCGGCCAGGTCGCGCAGCCGCTGCCGGACGGCGTCGGCGGCGGCGGGATCCGATTGCAGTGTGGTGGCCAGTTCCCGCAATCGTTGGTCGATCACCGCTCGCACCGGGTGGTCGGGGTCATGCGCCACCTCGGTCAGGAACCTCGTCAGACCAGCCGCGGCGCGGTCGAACACCAGGTCGTCGAGGGCCGGTGGCACCCAGCGTGGGGATTCCTCGTAGAGCCGCCGCCGCAGCACCTTCTCGTTGTCGGCGATGGCGGCACGCACTCCCAGCAGGGCGGCGGTCAGCATGTCGTCGTGATGGCCGTCGCTGATCGCTGCATCCAGACCGCGCCCCGCCAGTTGCACCGTGGGCACGCGGTCCAGCGTGCCCACGGCCGCCTCCACGATGCCGGCGCCGACCCGTTGCGCATCCAGGTCGTCCAGGAGCGTCGCGAGCACGTCGGCAAGTCGACTTGCCGTGTTCGCGGCGTTGTCGCCGGCGGCCAACCAGGTGCCGGCCCGCGTGGCGAGGTCCGCCGACTCGAGACGCTGCGCGAGATCGTCGGGATCGAGGAAGTTGTCAGCCACGAACGTGGCGAGGTTCGCGCCCAGTCCCTCCTTGGACCGCGGGATCACCGCCGTGTGTGGGATCGGGATGCCGAGCGGGTGGCGGAACAACGCCACCACCGCGAACCAGTCTGCGATGCCGCCGATCATCGCCGCCTCGGCGGTGGCGCGCACGAACCCGACCCACGTGGCATCGTCCATCGCAAGGGTGGCGGCAAAGACCACGGTCACGAACGCCAGCAGCAGCGTGGCCCGACGCCGAGCGCCGATCAGTCCCGCGCGACGCGGGTCGCTGTCGGCATCCTCGACCATGCATGCTCCGTGACGTCGTGTGGTCGCGCCAGTGTGCCGGCAACCGGACGTGGACGTCGGCACGCCATCGGGTGGACGTGCACACGGCGAACGGCTGATCGTCCCGACATGACCCATTAGGTTGCCAGTGTCGATGTACCCATCCGGAAGGTTCGTCCGTGCCGAATGTCTTCTCGATCGTGCTCGCAGGTGGCAAGGGAACGCGGCTGATGCCGCTGACGCTTGACCGCGCCAAGCCGGCAGTGCCGTTCGGCGGGCAGTACCGCCTCATCGACTTCGCCCTGTCGAACCTCGTCAACGGTGGCATGCGCCGCATCGCGGTGCTCACGCAGTACAAGAGCCACAGCCTCGACCGACACATCTCCGTCACCTGGCGCATGTCGCCGCTGACCGGTTCCTACGTCACCCCGGTGCCTGCCCAGATGCGCATGGGGCCTCACTGGTTCTCGGGTTCCGCCGACGCCATCTTCCAGAACCTCAACCTGATCAAGGACGAACGACCCGACTACGTCATCGTGCTCGGTGCCGACCACATCTACCGCCTCGACCCGAGCCAACTGCTCGAGGCGCACATCGCGTCGGGTGCCGGGGTCACGGTCATGGGCATCCGGGTCCCGATCGAGGAGGCGTCCGCCTTCGGCGTGATCGAGACGGCCGCCGACGATCCGACCCGCATCACGGCGTTTCGTGAGAAGCCCGACGACCCGATCGGCCTGGCGGACGACCCGTCCCGGGTGTTCGCCTCGATGGGCAACTACATCTTCTCGACCGAGACCCTCGTGCGTGCGGTCACCCAGGATGCCGACCAGTCCGAATCCGCCCACGACATGGGCGGCAACATCGTCACCGACCTGGTCGCATCGGGTGAGGCCGCGGTCTACGACTTCTCTGGCCACGTGGTGCCCGGCGAGGCCGCCCGGGAACACGCCTACTGGCGTGACGTCGGATCGATCGACGCCTACTGGGAGGCCAACATGGACCTGATCCAGGTCGACCCCGCGTTCAACCTCTACAACGACAAGTGGCCGATCCTGACCTGGCAGAAGCCCCTGCCGCCAGCCAAACTCGTCCATGACGAGGACGGGCGTCGCGGACAGGCGGTCTCCTCGATGGTGTCACAGGGCGTGGTGCTGTCCGGTGGCTCGGTGCGCCGCTCGGTCCTGTCGCCCGGCGTGCGCGTGCACTCCTACGCCACGGTCGAGGACTCCGTCGTCCTGGACGGGGTCGACGTCGGTCGCGGGGCCGTGGTGCGCAATGCAATCCTGGACAAGGACGTCGTCGTCGAACCCGGCGCCAGCATCGGCGTCGATCCCGAACGTGACCGCGAGCGATGGACGATGTCGGATGCCGGCGTCGTGGTGGTCGCCAAGGGTGAGCGGGTGACGGCATGAGTGGGGACCAGGGTGCAGCCACACCACATGTCGGCCTGTTCACGCGTGAGTACCCGCCCGACGTCTACGGCGGTGCCGGCGTGCACGTCGAGGAACTGGCACGGGAACTGGCACGCCTGACCACGGTGAGCGTCGACTGCTGGGGTGACCCCCGACCGGCCGGGGATGCCGGCGATCCCATCGTGCGCGCCCACGACGGCTGGGATGCCCTGGCGGGGTCGGCCCCGGAGTTGGCGGTCCTGCGAACCATGGCGATCAACCTGTCCATGACCGCGGCCAGCGACGATCTCGACGTCGTGCACAGCCACACCTGGTACGCCAACCTCGGCGGTCACCTCACGGCCATGGCCCGATCCATTCCCCACGTCGTCACCACGCACAGCCTCGAACCGCTGCGTCCGTGGAAGGCCGAGCAGTTGGGGGGTGGCTACGCGCTGTCGAGTTGGTGCGAACGGGAGGGCATCGAGGGTGCCGACGCGATCATCGCCGTGTCGGCGGGGATGCGCGACGACGTGCTGTCGTGCTACCCGGGCGTGGATCCCGACAAGCTGGTCGTCATCCACAACGGCATCGACACCGAGGTCCACTCACCCGACCCGGACACCGATGTGCTCGCGGCGCACGGGCTCGATCCTGACGCGCCGATGGTCACCTTCGTCGGCCGCATCACCCGGCAGAAGGGGTTGCCGCACCTGTTGGACGCGGTGGATCATCTCGATCCGGGCGTCCAGGTCGTGCTGTGTGCCGGCTCGCCGGACACACCGGCGATCGGTGAGGAAGTCGCGGCTGCCGTCGAGCGGCTCCAGCAGGATCGTGGCAACGTCACCTGGATCAAGGAGATGTTGCCCAAGCCGCAGGTCGTCCAGTTGCTCACACACAGTGACGTGTTCGTCTGTCCGTCGATCTATGAACCCATGGGGATCGTCAACCTCGAGGCCATGGCCTGTGAGACTGCCGTCGTGGCCTCGGCCGTCGGGGGCATTCCCGAGGTCGTCGTCGATGGCGAGTGCGGGTTGCTGGTCGAGTTCGAACCCGGTGACGACGAGTACGGGAGCCCGCGGGACCCGGAGGGGTTCGCACGCGACTTCGCGGCGGCAATCACCGAACTGGTCGACGATTCGGAGCGGGCCAGCGCCATGGGCGTGGCGGGCCGTCAGCGTGCCATCGACTCGTTCAGTTGGTCGGCGATCGCCCAGCAGACCTTGGACCTGTACCGCTCGCTGCTGTGACCGACGGGCGTGCTCGCGGGCGCCGCGCGTCGGTGGGCGGCGCCGGTCAGGACTGGGCGCGGGAGGCGATCGCCTGCGACAGGGCGCGCATGGCCAGGACCCGCATGGGTGTCACGGCCTGCCACCAGGTGATCCCTCCCAGACCGTGTGGCGCACAGACCAGGCGGATGCCCAGGGCCGTGCCGGCGTCGTCGTCGGGGTCGCGTCCGAACCTCGAGCCACAGGCCGGCCGGCAGCGGCGCGTGCGCCGACAACAGGATGCGCGCCGACGTGTCCGCGCGGGCAGCGTCCCAACGCCGGGCCTCGTCGTTGTCGTTGTTGTCGTCGTTGTCGTTGTCGTCGCTGTTGTCGCGCTCGACGCCGCTGACGATCGACGCGGCCGCGGACGGCGGGACGATGGGCAGGCGATCGAGGCCAACGGCGGTGCCGACCAGGCTGCGGGCAGCCGCTGCGCACGGCCGCCTCGGGGGCGTCGATGTGCAGCTGGGTGTCATGGGTGAGCAGGAGCTCGCCGGACCAGTCGGGGTCACTGGGCAACGGCGCGGCCGGCTCGCCCAGGGGATCGACATCGTCCCAGCCCAGGTCGACGACGCCCTGGTGGTCATGGTCGATGGCGGCGCGCACCGCGTCCTCGTAGGACACGAGCCCCCGCTCCGGCGGCGGGATGACACCGTCGATGTCGTGGTCGACCATCACGGCGTCGCATTCCAGTGACTCGATCAGCGGCCGAGCCAGTCCGGGTGGGATCGGGGTCACGAGCCCGACCCAGCGACTGGCCAGCGTGGGGGTCAACGGTCGCAGGACCAGCAGGTGACGACGCCCGAGCCCGGCCACGCGGGCATAGGTCGACATCATCTCGCCGTAGGTCATCACGTCGGGTGAGCCGATGTCCCACCCCCGATCGGTCGCCATGTCGGCGGTGGCGGCTGCGACCAGGTAGTGCAGGGCATCGGTGATGGCGATCGGCTGGATGCGGTTGTGGACCCACTTGGGCGTGGTCATCACGGGCAGGCGCTCGGTGAGGTGGCGGATCAGTTCGAACGACGCCGAGCCCGATCCGATCACGACGCCGGCCTGCAGGACCACCGTGGGCACCGGGCCGGCCATCAGGATGCGTCCGACCTCGATGCGTGACGCCAGGTGCGTCGACCAGTTGTCGTCATCCCGAGGGTGCAGGCCGCTGAGGTAGACGACCCGGCCGACGCCGACTGCCGACGTCGCGGCAACGATGTTGCGCGCGTTGGCTGCCTCCTCGGCCGCGAAGTCGTCGGAGCCACCCATCGAGTGCACGAGGTTGTAGAACACGTCCATGTCGGTGGCGGCACGCTCGAGTGAATCGACGTCACCGAGGTCTCCCTCCACCACCTCGACCCGGTCCGCCCACGGCACGCCGTCGAGCTTGGCGGGTGTGCGGGCCAGCACCCGAACGTCGTGGCCGGCTTCCAGCAGGCGAGGCACGAGGCGGCCACCGATGTAGCCGGTTGCGCCCGTCACCAGGCAGCGAGGTGCGGTCATGGTCCATCCCTGTGTTCGGTGACCGGCGAGTTCCGGGCGACAGTCCGGACAGCGGCGGCGTGCAGCGGCGGTGGTGTGTGCAGGACCCTACAGTCGCCCCGCCACCGATGGGGTGGTCGAACGTCGTCGGTGCGGAGTGTGTGTCGTGGACTCGACCTCAGCAGGAGCCGAGCAGCCCAACCGCGCGCTCGCAGCGCTGGAGCGCGCCGGAATCGACCACACCGTGACCCGTCACGGCCGGGTCTCGTCGTTGGAGGAGGCGGCCGCGGTCCGTGGCATCGAGCCTCGCGACCTGGTCAAGACCATGGTGGTTCGGGTGGCGCCGGACGACCATCGCTTCGTGCTGGTGCCCGGCGACGCCACCATCGACTGGGCGCGGCTGCGCGCGGTCGTGGGCGTGTCGCGGATGACGATGGCCGACCAGGCGACCGCGCACGAGCTGACCGGCTACGAGCGCGGGACCATCACCCCGTTCGGCTCGGACACTGCCCTGCCGGTCATCGTCGACGAACGGATGGTGGGCCGGAAGATCTCGATCGGGCATGGGGGAGCACGGTGCCGGGGTGACCGTGGCGGCCGACGACGTCATCGCCCACCTGGATGCGACGGTGGCCCCGATCTCGTCATGACATCGCCGCCCACCACACGGGCTCGGGCACCCAACCGGCTCGGGCACCCAACCGGCTCGGGCGACGACACCCAGCGAGGAGCGACGACACCCGGCGAGGACTGGCAGCGTCAGTTCGATGGCTGGCGTGGTCAGATCCAGGGACTGGCGGGGGGAGATCGAGACGTGCGTGGTCAGATCCAGGGACTGTCGGGGTGAGATCGAGAAGCGCGTGGTCAGATCGACGTGGCGGTGACGGGACCGGGGATGTCGGGGACCACGCTGGTGCCGGCGAGTCGATGACCGATCGGCAACAGGACGTTGACCAGCGGCGGAACCGTGAAGGTCACGATCACGGTGCCGATTCCGACGGGGCCGCCGAGCAGCCAGCCAATGGCGATGATCACGAAGTCGCTGCCGAACTTGGCCGTGCCCGGTCGCATGTCGAATCGTCGATACAGGCCCACGAACAGCGAGTCCTGCGCCGATGGTCCCAGCTCGGCCGGCACGTACAGGCCGATGCCGAATGCGACCAACAGGCTGCCCGCCAGCATCATGGCGACCGAGGCGCCGGTGCTGCCCGGCACCGGCAGCCAGTCGAGCAGCAGGTCGATGGCCGGCCCACCGAGGAGTCCAAGGACCACGGTCGCAGGACCCGGCCGCTGTCCGAGCCAGCCCCAGGCCAGTGCCAGCGCCAGCAGGGACTCGATCACGATGACGGTCCCGAGGTTGACGCCGAACACCTCGGACAGCGCCACCTCCAGCACCTGCCACGACCCGGGACCCAGGTCGGAGGCGATCGTCATGGCGACGCCCGTCACGAGCGCCGACATGCCCACGACGAGCACCAGCCAGCGACGCCCGAGGCCGGACGTCGACAACGAGATGGAGGAACGGGGCATGGTGGGCTCGACAGGAGGCGGTGCACCGGGCGGTGGACGACGGTGGCGGGTGCGGCTGGCAACCGGCGTGGACGACGGTGGCGCGTGGGACTGGCGCCGGGCGGTGGGCGACGGTGGCGGGTGCGGCTGGCACGGCCACGGGTGGCGGGCAGGGAGTGGAGGCAGGGGGTGGCAGTGCGGGGTGTCGTCAGGGAGTGCCAGTCCAGGGGTGCGGTCAAGGCGTGCGGTCGGGGTGCGGTCAGGGCGTGCAGGTCACGGGCATGCAGGTCAAGGCGTGCAGGTCAAGGTGCAGTCAGACGACGGTAGTGATCCCCGCCGGACGGTCGCGGTCGTGCATGCCGTCGTTGGCCGGTGGCCGTCCGGGATCGCGGCGTCACAGGGTCAGGCGGGATCCATCCGACAGGTCGGCCAGCACGATGCCGTCCGTCAGTTCCTGCAGCAGCCGGAGGTGGATGGCCCGACCGGCCGGCGACAGCAGGGCATCGTGGATCGGGACCATGGTGGGCGCGCCGACGTCGTTGACCCAGTCGGCCAGCATGGCGATCGACGCCCACGGCGCCGATGTCGGCAGGGCGACCACGTCGACCAGGGGCATCGGCTCCAGTGCGTCGCCGGGATGCAGGATGCGGGCGCCGGCATCCTGTTCGATCACGACGCCGAGATTCGAGATCTGCGTGATGCGGTCGTGGATGCGGGCGTGTGGGGTCGCATGACCGGTCAACGTCAGGTCGCCAGCGCGCACCTGGTCGCCGGTTTCCATGGCGGTGCCGGCGATGTCGTGGTCGGCCAGGATGCGCATGCTGGCGGCATCACCGACGACGCGGGCCTGCGGGTTGGCCGCCACCAGGGCGGGCAACCGTTCGACATCCACATGGTCGGCGTGACGGTGTGTCACCACGATCATCGACAGGTCTGCCAGGTCGTGCCAGCCGTCGGACAGACCACCGGGGTCGATCAGGACGCGGGTCGTGTCGGACTCGATGAGGAGACTGGCGTGGCCCAGGTGGCTGACCTGCATGCTGGCAATCCAGTTCGTCGTCCGGTCGCGGTGCCGTCGGCGCATGCCACCTGTCGGGGCGTGCGGGCGCGCACGAGGCCGCGAATGCCCCAGTCTAGTTTCGTGTCGTGGCCGCAGGGCGTTGGTCGATTCAGTCCACGACGTGGCACCCGACCAGGTGGTCGTCGACGACGCCGGCCGACTGCATCAGGGCATGGGCGACCGTCGGGCCCACGAACGAGAACCCGTGGGACTTGAGGTCGCGTGCCAGCGCGGTCGACGCTGGTGTCGAGGCAGGGATGTCAGCGCGTGTTCGAGGTCGTGGGCCTGGGTCGGACGGGGCCGAACCGAAGACGACCTCGACCAACGACGTCCCCGCGGCCCGCAGGTCCAGCACCGCTCGGGCATTGCGCAGGGTGGCGTCGATCTTGGCGCGGTTGCGCACGATCCCGGCATCGTTGAGCAGGCGAACGCGCTCGTGTTCTCCCCAGGTGGCGATGGTGGCGGGATCGAAGCCCTCGAAGGCGCGGACGAAGTTGTCGCGCTTGCGCAGGATCGTGATCCACGCCAGACCCGACTGGAAGGTCTCCAGCACCAGCAACTCGAACAGGGCGTGCTCGTCCCAGTCCTGCCGTGTCCGCGTGCCCCACTCGTGGTCGTGGTAGGCGACGTAGTCGGGGTCATGGCCCGGCCACCAGCACCGCAGCAGTCCGTCGTCGCCTCGGACCAGGTCGGGCACGCCAGACCGGCGGTCATCCACGTCGTCGTGGGAGTGGGAAGGAACGGGGGACACGGACAACCTCCTGAGCCGGCGTGGCGGGGTCCGTGGGGCGTGTCCCGCTGGCTGGACCGACCTGCGTGACCACGGATGGCCATGCTGCCATGGCGGCGGCCGATGTGCTCGGCTCCACCGTCGGCGCGAGGCGACACAGCGGTACAGTGGGCGATCGTTCGAGGAGCCCGAATGACCATTTCCGTCCTTGCCGGCCAGGTGGTGCTTGCCACCGAGGCGGCCACGAACTTCGTCGACCTGGACATCAAGGCGTGGGAATGGGTCGCCCTCGTGGTCACCATCCTCGTGCTGCTGATGGCCGACCTGCTGCTGGTCCATCGCAAACCCCACGTGATCTCCCTGCGCGAGGCGCTCATCGAGTCGGCGGTCTGGATCTCGATCGGCCTGGCGTTCGGCCTGGTCGTGTGGTGGGGGTTCGGTGCGGCCGCGTCGGGCGAGTACTACGCCGGCTACCTGATCGAGAAGTCGCTGTCGATCGACAACGTCTTCGTGTGGGCCGTCATCCTCGGCTACTTCAAGATTCCGCAGCAGTACCAGTTCCGCGTCCTGTTCTGGGGTGTGTTCGGGGCCCTGGTGCTGCGTGCAGTCTTCATCTTCGCGGGCGTGGCGCTGCTCGCCCGCTTCGAGTGGCTGCTTGTCGTGTTCGGGGTGTTCCTCCTGTACACGGCGTGGAAGTTGGCCTCGCCCGGGGACCACGAGATCGACCCCGAGACATCTGCCGTCCTGCGGCTCGTGCGGCGCCTGGTGCCGACCACCAACGAGTTGCACGGCCAGAAGATGTTCATCCGTCGCGACGGTCACCTCATGGCCACGCCGCTGTTCGCGGTGCTGGTGTTGATCGAGGCAACCGACGTGCTGTTCGCGGTCGACTCGGTCCCGGCCATCCTTGCGGTGTCACAGGAACCGTTCATCGTCTTCTCCTCAAATGCCTTCGCCATCATGGGCCTGCGTGCCCTGTACTTCTGTCTCGGCGGGCTCAAGGATCGGTTCCGGTACCTCGACTATGGCCTGGCGGCGATCCTGGCCTTCGTCGGCATCAAGATGCTGCTGCTCAACTGGGACATCCACATCCCGATCGTGCTGTCGCTGGCCATCATCTTCGGGCTCCTGACGATTTCGATCGTTGCCTCCCTGCGGGTGCCGTTCGACCCCGACGACGACCACCATCCGCCGGGTGCCGACGACGGACCGGGGTGGGAGGACGTGGGCGATCACCATCCCGGCCCGGCGGAGCACGACGAGATCGATGGTGGCCCGTCCGATGGCGGCCCGTCCGGTGGTGGTTCGTGGGGTGGTGGCCACGCCACGGACCAGGCTGACGGTCCATCCGACGACCCGGCTGAGCGGGCCGGATCCAGCGAGTCACGGGGCGAGTAGCGCCACGCCCAACTGCGCCCACGGCGAGCACTGCGTGACGGGATACCGTCACGATTCCGCCACGAGTCGAGGTCGGTGCATGCCTTCGGTCACCCTGCAGCGCCCAGTCGTCATGGGTGTGGCCGGCGGTTCGGGGTCGGGCAAGACCACGGTGGTCACGGCCGTCGTGGACGCGATCGGGGCCGACAAGATCGCGGTGCTGGCCCACGACGCCTACTACCACGACCTGTCGAACCTGCCGATGGAACAGCGTCGCAACACCAACTTCGACCATCCCAACGCCTTCGACGACGACCTGTTCATCGAGCACCTGTCACTGCTCAAGGCCGGTGCCGCGGTCGACGTGCCGACCTATGACTACGTCAACTACGTGCGGATGGACGAGACCCGCCGGGTGCAGCCGCGACCGATCGTGCTGGCCGAGGGGATCCTGCTGTTCGCCTCCGCCCGGCTGCGCGAACTGCTCGACATCAAGGTCTTCGTGGACACCGACGACGACCTGCGACTGTTGCGTCGGTTGCGCCGCGACATCAGTGAACGTGGCCGGTCACTGGACTCGGTGGTGGAGCAGTACGAGTCGACCGTGCGACCAATGCACCTCGAGTTCGTGGAGCCCTCCAAGCGCTGGGCCGACATCCTGGTTCCTCGCGGTGGGGACAACAAGGTCGCGATCGACATGCTGGTGCGGGCGTTGACCTCGTCGACCGGGCTGAAGGCACCGTGACCATGGCGACGGTCCCAGAGGGGGAGCTGATGCCCACCGCCCGCGTGGCGGCGCGATGCGGGTGCTGGTGACCAACGACGACGGCGTGGACTCACCCGCCCTGCCGCCGTTGGTCCGGGCAGTCGCGCGGCTGGGACCGACCGACGTGGTGGCCCCGGATGGCGAGCGGTCCTGGAGCGGCAAGCACCTGTCGAGACTGCACCGGATCCCGCTGTCGACCGTGACGCGCGACGGCATCGAGATGCTGGCCGTGGGCGGGTCGCCGGCCGACGCCGCCCAGATCGGCTGCCATCGGGGCGACCGGCCCGACCTGGTGCTGTCGGGCATCAACCTCGGGCACAACCTCGGCACGGCCTTCCTGATGTCGTCCGGCACGGTCGGCGCGGCGATCGAGGCCGGACTGACGGGCCATCCGGCAATCGCCCTGTCGACCGGGATCGTCGAAGGTGACTTCATGGCGTGGCGTCGCCATGCCCAGTCGCGCGAGGCGCGTGGTGACTGGGAGCGCGTGGCCGCGATCGCGGCTGCCGTCGTCGACGACATCCTGGCTGCGGGCCTGCTCGACCACTGCGACGTGGTCTCGGTCAACCTCCCCTGGGAAGTGCAGGAGGTGACCCCGCGCCTGCTGACCGGGATCGCCCGTACGGGCTACGGCCCGGTGTACAGCCCCGAGGCCGCCCAGGGCGAGGCCGGGCCGGGGCTGGCGGCGCCCAGTGACCGCCTGCCAGAGGACACCGTGGCCCTCCGCACGCCGTTGCATGACACGACGGCAGCGACCACCACGCCCTTCGAGCACTGGGTCCCCAGCTACAGCGGGCTGCGGTTCCTGGATGACGACCTTGCCGGCACCGACATCGGTGCTGCCCGCGAGGGCCACGTGTCCATCACCCCGGTCATGCTGCCCACGGCGGCCCGGGTGCCGGCCCACGTCGCCACGCGGCTGGCCGGTGGCGCCGATCCCACCTGACGAGCGCGAATCCTGCGTGCACCTGTCCCACGACCGCTCCCGCGACCCGACATTCCCGTCATCCGTGTCCGTTCGACCCGCGATCCGGGCACGGGAGCGGGGTGTGGTGGTCCTACCCTCGACAGACCACGAACCCTCGACGCCTCCGGAGCACTGACATGGCAGACATGATCTATCGACGACTCGGCAACGCTGGCGTGAAGGTGTCCGCCCTGTCCATCGGCTCGTGGGTGACCTACGGCGACCAGGTCGACATCGACGCGGCTGCCGAACAGCTCGACGTCGCACGGTCCTACGGCGTCAACTTCTTCGACAACGCCGAGGCCTACGCCGGTGGTGAGTCGGAGGTCGTGATGGGCAAGGCCCTGGCCCAACTCGACTGGCCGCGCTGGAGCTACCTCGTCAGCACGAAGCTGTACTGGGGCATCCACGACGACGTGAACATGTCCAACACCCTGAACCGCAAGTACCTCACGCAGGCCATCGATGGCTCGCTGGAGCGCTTCGGGCTGGACTTCGTCGACCTGGTGTTCTGCCACCGGGCCGACCCCGACACCCCGCTGGAGGAGACGGTGTGGGCGATGTCGGACATGGTAAGTGCCGGCAAGGCCACCTACTGGGGGACCTCGGAGTGGTCAGCCGACGAGATCCGGGCGGCCTGGGACATCGCCGATCGCCACCACCTGCACAAGCCCGTGATGGAACAGCCGCAGTACAACATGGTCTCGCGTCGCAAGGTCGAGAAGGAGTACGCCCGTCTGTACGACGACATCGGCCTGGGCCTGACCACGTGGTCGCCGTTGGCCTCCGGTCTGCTGACCGGCAAGTACATGGACGGCATCCCCGAGGGTTCACGAGCCACCCTCAAGGGCTACGAGTGGCTCCGCGACATGCTGACCGACCCCCGTCACAACGAGGACCTGGCCGAACTCAAGACCATTGCCGACGACCTCGATGCCACGATGGCGCAGGTCGCCCTGGCCTGGGTCGTGGCCAACCCGCGCGTGTCGACCGTGATCACGGGCGCCTCCAAGGTGTCGCAGGTGCACGACAACATGGCAGCACTGGATGTCCTGGAGGCCATGGACGACGACGTCAAGGCGCGCCTGGACGACCTGTTCTGATGGCGGACACCTCGGTCATGGCCCTGCGAGACCGGTTGCGGGCGCTGGAACGCGCTCGCGCCCAGTTGCCGCCACACAGTGCCCAGGGCATGCACGAGGAACTTGACGCCCGCATCCGCGACGTCCGCCGGCAACTCGCCCGGGCGACACGGCAGGACGATCGCTGACGTCGACCGTTGACGGCGCAACGTTGACGGCGCAACGTTGACGATCGACGACTGACGCGCACGTTGACGCCGCACGTTGCCGTCGACGACCGACGGCGCATGCCGACGTCGGCGACCGACGCCGCCGGAGCCTCAAGGGGTTGAGGCGGCGATGCCCCCCGCCGACCGGGCGTCTGGTCAGTCGGTCACGGACGTGACGGCTGCCTCGTCGGGCCCGACCACGGCCCTGACCGCGTCACCGTCGCAGGTCAGCGCCACGGCGCCGGCGGACGTGGTCCACACGGTCGCCGTGTTGTCGGTGGTCGTCACGGCACCGTCAGGCCAGGCCGCCTCGATCCAGTCCCGCATGGTGGTGCACAGGTCACCGCCCGGTTGCTGCACCAGGTCCAGCGACACCATCGTCTGGTCGCCCTGTTGCCACGCGGTCTGGCGTCCCCCGGCCCAGTCGGCTGCCCGCTCCATGGCATCCGAGGGTCCGCGCGCAGGGTCGTTGCCGGGCGCCTCGATGAGCCACATCAGGTCGGCCGCACCCCACGTCGTGGCACGAATCTCCTCCCAGCCCGACCCAGCCGTGGCCGGTGCCACTGGCACGGCCGCCTCGCGAGCCAGGTAGCGCTCCGGGAACAGCACCTGGGCACTGGTGGTCGGCAGGTCGGTGTAGGCCGCGTCCACGGCCGCCCAGCCACCGTCGACGTACAGGTTGCAGACGAATTCGAGTCCGGCTTCGTATGGATACAGGAGTTGGGCCTGCAGCACGTACGGGGCCGTGTCGAGTTGCGCCGTGTCGATCGCGGTCGTGCCCAGGGCAGCGAGGTCGAACAACGACAGGTTCGTGATGGCCCACTGCTGCATCAGCGCGGTGGCGTCACCCTCGACCAGGCCCTGGCGGGCGATGAGTGCATCCACGTCGTCCTCCATGCCCTCGAAGTCCGGCAGGCCCAGGGCCTGGTCGGTCAGGGCATGGTCGAGTTCATGGGCAACGATGACCATGTCGTCGGGGGCGAGTTCGGACTCGGACTCGGCGACCAGCTCGCCGGTGTCCTGGTCGTAGAACCCGGCCACCTGTTCGCCCAGCAGCGCGAAGTAGATCGATCGCAGGTCCTGGTCAGGATCGAGTTGGCCCAGGGTGGTGAGGATGGCGTCGTCGACGTCCGAGTCGTCCGTCGGGTAGTCCTCCTCGGACACCACGACGATGCGTTCGGCCAGTTCGGCGTCGGTCAGCAGGTCGAGTTCGACCGGTGTGTCGAACTCGAGGCCGCGCACGTCGGCCACCTGGTCGGCGATGGCGTCGATCGCCTCGGCGGGATCGTCGGGCAGCGGCGTGCCCTGCAGGTTGGGGGCGGCCCCGGGTGGCGCCAGGCACTGGGCCAGGACGTCGGAGCCCAGGAGGTCGTCGAAGTTCTGGTCCCCCAGCAGGTCGTCGAGGGGATTGCCCGGCGCCGTGGAAGGGGCAGGCGGCGTGGTGGCATCGGGCGCGGGTGCGAGCGTGGCGGCAGGCTCCTGGGGCTCGCCGGGGGTTGCGGCCGCCTGTGGCTCGGCGCTGTCGGCCAGTGCGAAGAAGAGCGCCACCGGTGTGGCGATCACGGCCAGCACCACGATGGCGATCAGCACGACGAGCCAGCGCCGACCGCCGCCACCACCGGACCCCGACGGCGGTGCGGGGGGTGGGGCAGGGGGAGGCGTCAGGGGGCTGCCACCGCCACTGGGACGCATCGGCGGCCCCGACGAGTCCCACGATGGTGGTGACGACGGGATCGGTGCCGTGGGGGCGGTGGGGCCCGGGGGCGGTGGAGGCGGGGCGAGCGCCAGAACCTGTCGGCGCTGCCCACGCGGAGGACCCGGACGGTGGCACGGGACGATCGGCCATCGAGGGATCCTTGGGGTGGCGCGAGTGGTGCGGTGGTGTCACTCGTCGTCGTCGGGCGGAGGAACGTAGGGCGGCTCGGTCAGCGGACGGGTGCCGTACTCGATGATCTCCTGCTTGGGGGAGTACGTCCACGACAGGTTCTCGGTGCCGGGCGTCTCGCCACCCTCGATGATCCGCTTGAAGTCGATCGTGAAGCCCCGGTCGGGCCCCTGCACCTGGCGTTCGTTGCCAACGTAGAGTTCGTCGGTCGCGCGCCGTTCCGCCTCGGGTGGGTCCTGGTAGTCGGAAGGTTCACCCATTTCGGCGGTGACCTCGCGACCGTCGTCGTACCCGAAGATCGAGTAGGTCACCGACTCTCCCTCCCACGACGAGCTGACGATGATGGCGTGACTGGTGTTGTTGAGAATGTTGATGTCGAGGTCGCCGGCGTAGGAGAAGGTGGCTTCCCGACCCATCGGGTAGCGACTGATGGGCCACGAGTGCGGGGTGTGCTCGAGAATCTCGATGCCGGCGAAGAACGCCGCGTTGTAGAAGGTCGTCGCCGTCTGGGAGATGCCACCGCCGATGTCGTCCTCGTTGATCTCGCCGTTGATGATGGCACCGGCGGGCAGGAAGCCGTTCTCCAGCGTGCGCGGCCCGATGGTGTCGTTGACCGAGTAGTTCTCGCCCGGCAACAGCATGGCACCGTCGATGAGGTCGGTGATGCGCCGGATGTTGTGTTGGCGGTTGTCGCAGCAGGCCTCGTAGGTCGTGAAGGTGCCCAGCAGGGCGTTGGGGGCCAACTCGACGGCGCGCTCGTTGCTCAGTTCGGGCTCGACCACCTCGAGGGTGAGCTCGCCGGCGTGCTCGCCGGCGTCGTACAGGTCGACGATCTGCTGGGTCGCAGCGTCCGCGTCGTAGGCCAACCCGGTGCTGCCGTCGACGATGTCGATCGACGCCGGGCTGGGGTCGAAGGTGCCCGAGCCCTTGTTGTCATACGTGCGCCACCCGCTCTGGATGACGTACTGCGCCGACACGGGTTCGACGTTGAACTGGTCGCCGCGACCCTCCATTGCGGTGCGCAGCGGCTCCTGCTGGAGGGTGACGGCGAACGACTCGTCCGGACCGGCCACGGCCAGGAACCCGGCGAACTCGGTCGGCTCGATCGTGATGCTGGCATCCCCGGAGGTGAGCACGTACGGCTCGGCCAGGATCGCCTCGATGGCCGTGGTGGCCTCCTGGACCGTGCTGTCGGTGGTCGAGGGTTGCATGACGGTGGTCGGCAACTCCACGGTGGTGTCCTGGCCGGTGCCCGCGACCTCCAGCACGAGGCTGCGTGCCTGGTCCTGGTCCAGTTCGATGCCCGTGGCGGGCATGGTGGACACGACGGTCGCGGTGTCGACGTCGATCTGGACGGAGCCCTCGTCGGGGGGCGTGTCGATGGCTGCCGCCACCGTGGCGATGAACTCGTCGACCGGTGCCTCGATGGTCGCCGTGTCCAGGGTGAGATCCCATTCCCGACCGAACGTGGCCGCCACCTGGTTGACCACGGTGGCCACCGGACCACTGCGTCCGGCCGCCAGCGCCTCGTCGACGGCGGTGTCGACATCGGCCTGGTAGCCCTCGTCGCCCATCTGCATCGTGAACGTCTGGTCAGCGGCCGTCGCCGTGATCACGGCGGTCTGCCGGGCGGTGACGATGCCGGTCATCTCGGTGTCGATCGCTGCCGCATCCATCCCGGACACGTCGACGCCCTCCAGCGTCACGCCCGGCAGGGCCGTGCCGGCGCGGCTGGCCATCAGGAATCCCACCCAGGCCGTGGCCACGAGCAGCAGGACCAGCGCAGGCACCCACCAGATGGCGGTGCGTCGCCACGCGGGTTCGCTCGAGCCGTCGTGGTCCGCGTCGGTCCGGGGTGGCACGGGGCCTCCTGCCGGGCCAGTCGCGGCGCCAGTCTCGGTCGATGCCCGGGGGGCGTCGACAGCGTCGATGACGGCGGTGTCGGCCCCGGCGGCGGTCGTGGTCCCGGCGTCGGCGGGTGCCTCAGGGGCATTCGCAGGTGCGTCGCGGAACAGGCCGCTGGCGGCCTGTGCGTCGTCGGACGAGGTGTCAGTGCTCATCGAGGATGATCCCACCATTTTCAGTGCGCAGCGACGGGTGCGAGCGTGCATGGTCGCAGCGGAAGGGGTTGTTCGGGGTCGAGTTTCACGCGAGTGCGTTCCCGCCCCTCCCATGTGCAACGATGTCAGGAGCGTATCGGACCGTGGCGCTGGTTCAGGAGCCGACCCACGGTGATGTCACCGCCCAGGAGCACGACCACGTCGACGTCGGTGCCCAGTGTGATGTCGCCGACGGTGCTGGCTTCGGTGATCGTGACATCCTGGGGTGTCTCGGCGGCAACGAGCTCCGCGGCCGCTCGGTTGCCGGGTGCGTGGTGGACCACGGTCGCCTCGGTCGTTGGGCCGTCGTCGACGATGGGCACCGGGTAGCCCAGGACCGCCAGGGCATCGCCCACACGACTCGCGAGGCCCGCGATCCCGGCCCCGTTGAGCACGGCGACGCGCACCTCGGACCGGGTCGGGGGTTCGGGTTGCTCGTCCTGGTCCGGGGCCGCCGAGTCAGCGGGGGCGTCGGATCGCAGCGGGGCGAACAGGGCCTCGGCCGCTGCCAGGTCGGGCTCCAGGACCGCGGCACCGTTCTGGGTCACGGGTGTGCCCGGCACGGTCTGCGCGTCCAGTCCGCCGGCCAAACCGCGGCCACCACGGGCGAGCCTGGCCATGTCCAGGGGACCCAGACCCGTGTCGGCCGTCAGGGTCGCGCCGGCAGCGCCCGCCACCTTCCAGGTCGTGAGCGGGTTGACCACGGTCTGGGGGGTGAGGATCGCCCCCGCAAGGGCGCCGATGAACTCCTGTTGGCGCTGGATGCGGAACAGGTCGTTGTCGAGCTGGCGGGTCCGGACGAATCCCAGCGCCGTCACACCGTCCATGGTGTGGCAGCCCGCGGGCAGGTCCAGCCCGGCCTTGGGGTCCACCATCTCCTTGTCGGTGCAGATGTCGACACCGCCCACGGCGTCCACCAGGTCGCGGAAGCCGCCGAAGTCGACCGCCAGCGTGTGGTGGATCGGGATGCCCGACAACGCCTCGATCGTGTCGACCAGGCAGCCAGTCCCGCCGTGGGCCACGCTGGCGTTGATGCGGCCCGTGCTGCCGTCACAGCGTTGCACCCACAGGTCGCGCGGGAACGCGAGCAGTTCGGCGGTGCTGCCATCGACCGACAGGACCATGATCGTGTCGGTGCGCTCACCGTCGGCGGTCCCCGTGCGCAGTTGCTGGCGCTCCTCGTCGGTGAGGTCCTCGCGCGAGTCCGAACCCGTGACCAGGACGTTCATGCGCGAGCCGGTCTGCTCGGACAGGCCGGTGACGTCCTCGCGATCCATGGACGCCGACGCATGCGACGCGACGGCGACACCCCACACGATCGGGATCGCCAGCACGACGACGAGCAGGAGGACCAGGCGTCGTGGCCAGCGCCGTGGCGGGCGTCCGCCGGCAGCCTCGACCGGTCCCCACTGCGTGGGATCGCCGGAGTCGTGGTCGTCCCATGTTTGGGATGTCGCCATGCGAGACGTGTCGGTGGAGGAAGTCATGCCACGATGGTGGCACATCGACCCCCGCGATGCGCGCATCCTCCCCCCACCGCTGGCCGGTGGTCAGGTGGCCGGTCTGCGACCACTGTCCGCGTCGGCCACGGTTGCCACGACGTCCCGGTCGGGCACCCGGCAGCAGTCCACGGGACAGGCGTCGTGCCACGCACCCATCACACCCAGTGCCTTGCGCGGCCCACCCGACACTCGTTCCTCCACCAGGTCTGCCAGCGCGGCGACGAAGTCGGGGTGGGTGCCGACCGTGGCGGCGCGCGCCCAGCCCAGCCCGTGGGTCGCGGCAGTCTCGGCGGCCTCCACGTCCAGGTCGTGGATCACCTCCATGTGGTCGCTCATGAACCCGATCGGGGCAGCGACGACGGCGGTGGCGCCGTGGTCCCGGGCCAGGGTGGCGATGTGGTCGTTGATGTCGGGCTCGAGCCACGGCACCTGTGGCGGGCCCGAGCGGGAGCAGTAGACGAGCTCCCACGACCCATCCCAGTCGGGCCGCTGTCGTTGCACGGCGGCCGACACCAGGCGGCAGGCGTCGAGGTGCTGCGCGACGTAGTCACTGTGTCGCGCCATCGACAACGGGATCGAGTGCGTGACGTAGGCCACCGGGGCGTCGTCGTCGACCTCGGCCAGCGCAGCGGCGACCTGGGTGGCCATGGCGGTGACGAATCCCGGGTGGTTGAACCAGACCCGGACCTTGTCGATGGTCACCTCCACGTCGGTGCGGTCCCTGGTCTCGTCACGAGCCCGCGCCAGGTCCTCGCGATACTGGCGACACCCCGAGTACGACGAGTAGGCCGATGTCACCAGGGCGAGCAGGTGACGGTGACCGGTGGTGACGGCCGCGACCATGGTGTCGGCCAGGTAGGGATCCCAGTTGCGATTGCCGAACAGGACCGGCAGGTCGTGCCCACGCGCATCCAGCTCGGCCTGCAGCGCCGTCTGCAGTGCCCGGTTCTGGTCGTTGATGGGGCTGATCCCGCCACGAGCGAAGTAGTGCTCGGCGACGTCGGCGAGTCGATCGTCAGGGACGTTGCGACCGCGAACGACGTTGCGCAGGAACGGCATGACCTCGTCGGGGCCTTCGGGCCCGCCGAAGGAGGTCAGCAGGACGGCGTCGTGGGGTGGGGGAGTGGCGACCATGTCAGACTCTTCGACGGGAGGAGACGCGGTCGGGCACTCGACCCCGTGGGGGCACGGCAGGATACTGCCTGTGGCCCGGCCCCAGCCACCTCACAACTTGCGCAGCAGCACGTTCTCGACGCCGTGGTCGCGGCCCTTGTGCAGCACCACGTCGGCGCGGGAGCGGGTCGGGGCGATGTTGTCGGCCAGGTTCGGGCCGTTGATGGTGTCCCAGATGTGGTCGGCGGTCTCGACGGCGGTGTCGTGGTCCAGTGCGGCGAAGCGGCGGAAGAACGAGCGCGGGTCCGTGAAGGCGGTGCGCCGCAGGGCCAGGAAGCGATCCCGGTACCACTCGCGGACGTGGTCGGGGTCGGCGTCGACGTAGACGGACAGGTCGAAGAAGTCCGAGACGAAGGGCGACGACGCCCCCACGCCCGAATGCAGGACGTTGAGGCCCTCGACGATCAGGATGTCCGGTTGGCGGACCTCGATCTGCTCGCCGGGGACGATGTCGTAGGTCAGGTGGGAGTAGACCGGCGCTCGCACGGCATCGCGTCCCGCCTTGACCTCCGCGACGAAGTCGACGAGGCGTCGCTGGTCGTAGGACTCCGGGAAGCCCTTGCGCTCCATCAGTCCCTCGGCCTCGAGTTGCGCATTGGGCTTGAGGAAACCGTCGGTCGTGATCAACGCGACGTTGGGGTGGTCGGGCCAGCGCGACAGCAGTGCCTGCAGGACACGGGCGGTCGTGGACTTGCCCACTGCCACCGACCCGGCCACGCCCAGCACGAACGGCACCCGTTCCGAGGGGCCGCCCAGGAACACGTCGGTGACTCGGTGCAGGTCGTGGGTGGCCTGGACGTACAGGTTCACCAGGCGCGTCAGCGGCAGGTAGATGTCGGTGACCTCGGACATGTCCAGGGCGGTGTTGAGGCCGCGCAACTCGTCGAGGTCGTCGTCGGTCAGGGTCAGTGGTGTGGCTGCGCGCAGGCGCGACCAGGCGGGCCGGTCGAACGAGACCCAGATGTCGTTGACGGGTGACACTGGCGCCTCCTGGCCGGTTCGGATGGGCGTCGGCGCGGTCACCGCAGCGACGGGGGGTCGATCCTAGGAGCACGCAGCCCGGCAGGCAGCGGCACCGCGGCCATCGATCACGCTGCCCCGGCACGGCCGTGACCTCGGTGTGCGACTGGCCAAGTGCATTCCGAAGTTCGTCGTACACTGGCCATTCGACCTCTCGCCAAAGGCTCGACGTGTCGATGTCCCCGGAAGCTGGCTGGTTGGCCCGCTTCTCGCCCTCGTTGGCCATGATCCGAGCCATCTCGGCCGGCCTTGTGCTGCTCTTGGTGCCCGCGTTGTTGTCGCTGGGTGCGCTGCGAGAGGGTGGCGCCATCGAGGTCGGAACGGTGGCCCCCCGCACCATCGTCGCCGACGAGACCATCACGGTCGTCGACGAGGCGGACACGCTCGAACGCCAACGCCAGGCTGCGGCCGCCGTCACCGCCAGGACGGCCGTGGACCCCGAAGCAGGGGCCGCGATCGTCAACGACACCCGCGAGATCTTCGCCGCGGCGGCCGACGTGCGGACACCGCGTGAGGCCGAGGCGTCGCCCGAGGCCGCGGACCCGGGGGCACCGGCTCCCACGACGACCCCCGAGCTGGTGACGCTGACCCCTGCCGAACAGGAGGCGGAGCTCGCCGCGCTGTTCCCCGAGTTGCCGGCGGCGGCCATTGCTGCGCTGGTGGCCATGCCCGACGACCAACTGCAGGCAGTGCGTGCGGAGACGGTCCCGTTGGCGGTGGAGTTCGCACGCATCGACGTGACCCAGGAGGACCTCGGTTCCACCCTCGACGGCTTCGTGGCCGTCGAGTTGCCGTTGCTGGCGATGTCGTCCGAACAGGCGACCACCGTCACCGGTCCGATCCTCGAGACCGTGGCGCGGCCCACGATCATCGTCGACGCGGACGCCACCGAGACGGCGCGCCAGGAGGCGGCGGCGGCCGTCGAGCCGACCACGACGGTGTGGCAGCCGGGCGACGCCATCGTCACGCAGGGCCTGATCGTCGACGAGGCTTCGTTCGAGGCCCTGCAGCAGGCCGGCCTCGAGGCATCCTCGGCACCGTTCCGCTACCTGCGGGCACTGGGTGCCATGGTCGTGGTCGTCATGGTCCTGGGCGTCTACCTGTGGCAGATGCAGCCACGCGTGTGGCGGTCGCCCCGCAAGCTGCTGCTGCTGAGTGCCGTCATGGTCGGCTACGCCGGGTTGGTGGCCGGTGTCAGCGTGCTGGCCGACCCGGGCCAGGTTGCGTGGTGGTACCTCGTCCCCGTGGGGGCGCTGGCCATGCTGGTCGCCTTGTTGGTCCATCCGGTCGTGGCCATCGCGTCGATGCTGCCAGCCGTGGTCATGGTCACGCTGTCGGCGCCGTTGTCCAACGGCGTTGCCGTGTTCACGGCCGCGGCGGTCCTGACCTGCGTGCCACTGACCATCGACCTCGGGTCCCGTGGCGACCTGCGGTCTGCCGCCCTGCGCGCCGGTCTGGCCATGCCGGTGATCGCGGCGATGTCGATCGGGGTGTTCGGGCCCCGAGCAGAGTTCTGGCCCGCGGTCGGGGCGGCCGCGCTCAACGGCCTGCTCATCACGCTGCTCGTCCAGGGCCTGCTGCCCTTCCTCGAGACCACGTTCCGCCTGCCCACGGTGACTGCCCTGCTGGACCTTGCCGACCGCAACCATCCACTGATGCGCGAACTCGAGACCAAGGCGATCGGGTCGTACAACCACTCGGTCATGGTGGCCTCCCTGACCGAGCGCGCCTGCCGCGAGATCGGCGCCAACCCGTTGCTGGGATCGGTCGCCGCGCTGTACCACGACATCGGCAAGGTGCGGCGACCCCACTTCTTCATCGAGAACCAGTACGGGATCACCAATCCCCACGACGACCTCGAACCCCAGGTCTCGGCCCTGATCATCCAGGAGCACGTCATCGATGGCGTGCGCATGGCCACGGAGTACCGCCTGCCACCCGAGGTCGTCGCAGCCATTGCCTCCCACCACGGGACCATGGTGGTGTCCTACTTCTACAACAAGGCCGTCGAGGCTGCGGGCGGCGATGCCTCCGAGGTCGACGAGGGCGTCTTCCGTTACAAGGGCACCAAGCCGCGTGGCAAGGAGGCGGCAGTCCTGCTGATCGCGGACTGCAGCGAGGCTGCCACGCGTGCCATGGCGATGGACCGGGGCACACTTCCCCGTGGACTCATCGAGTCCACGGTCGACAAGTTGGTGTCAGCGCGCATCGACGACGGACAGTTCGACGAGTCCGACCTCACCTTCGACGAACTGCGGCGTGTCCGTGACTCGGTCGTCGCCGCCCTCGAAGGGATCTACCACCCACGCATCGCCTATCCGTCGGCGGACCGGCCAAAGCCCGAGACCCTCAGCGACGTCGCCGATGCCGAAGGACTCAAGGCGATGCAGTCGGGCAGCCGGGGCGGTCATGGCCAGCTCCACGGCCCCGGTGCGGCTGCCACGCCGGCACCAGTCGCGGCACCGTCACGCGACGCCGGCAACGCCACGACGCCCACCGCTCGTGGCGACGATGCGACGACCGGTGCCCGGGCCGACACTCGCGACAACGGCTCGCCGCCCGACGAGACCGTCGAGGCCTCCAGCACGGTCGACGAGGCCGATCACGACGCGGGCACCGGGGCTGGCCGGGACCTCGCCGACGATGACGGCGGCGACGACCAGGCCCACGATGCCGATGCCCACGACCCTCATGCCCACGACCCTCATGCCCACGACGCACGACCCTCATGCCCACGAGGATTCACTGGCGCATCCGGTGCAGGACATCGACGGCATCGTGACCCCGGAGGTCGCGGCCAGGCGGCCGTGAGCCCGGCGTCCGCGGAGACGGACCTGGCCACGAAGGTCCATGCCGTGGTGGCAGGTCTGGGGCCCGGTGAGCTGGTCACCTATGGCGAGGTCGCCCACGAGATCGGGCACCCCGGGGCAGCCCGGGCCGTGGGCACCGCGATGCGATCGTGTCCCCCCGATCTGCCGTGGTGGCGGGTGGTCCCGGCATCCGGACGCCTGCACCCCCGACTGCTGACCCGTCAGGTGCCGCTGCTGCGTGCCGAGGGCGTCATGGTCGTCGACGGCAGGATCCGACCTGGCCGAGCCCACCCCCGCCACACCGCCTTCGACGGCACCTCGTCCTGAGCCGGGTCCACCTGCGGTCGGGGGGAGGGCGCCCGGGCCGGGCCTGGGTCCCGGACGGTGGTGCAGGCAATGCCGACGGCGGTTCCAACCCGTCGATTAGGGTGCACCCGGCAGCCACCACCAGCGATGCAACCGGAGATGGACGATGCGGGAAGTCGACGACCACGGCACGGACGGTGCGGGTCCGCAGCCCACGGTCGGGGGACTGCACCACCTCGAGTTCTACGTCGCCGACCTCGAACGCTCGGCCCGATTCTGGGGTGACCTGCTGGCCCGGTTCGGCTACGAACCGTTCCAGGAATGGGACGAGGGCATCTCGTTTCGATCCTCGGGGGTGGCCATTGCACTGGTGGCGGTCCCGGCCGGCGGGGAGGAACTCGACCGTCGTTCCGCCGGCCTCAACCACATCGCCTTCGGGCTCGCGACCAGGTCCGACGTGGACGCACTGCGAGCAGCGCTGTCCGAAGCCGGCGTGCGACTGCTCTACGACGATCGGTACCCCCACGCCGGTGGCGAGGACCACTACGCGGTGTTCTTCGAGGATCCCGACGGCCTCAAGGTGGAAGTGGTCGCCTGTACATGACGGCCAGCGAGATTGGAACATCTCGACCGGCGGGTACGTTGGGTCCTTCGCGGGCGAGTCGATTTCACACATGGGCTGGAATGTGCAATGATGTGTCGTGGACGTTGCATCCCCGCGTCACCGTTGTCCGACCCGACACCTGCACTGGTCACCTGACCACCCGCATCGACCAGGTTGCGAGGTTTCGCTCGACCACTCGTCGGGCAAGGTCATTCGACAGCCGCGCCGCACCGCTGGAGTCTGCTCGCCCGGCCCTGACGCAGTCGGCCGGACCGCGACCGACGCAACAACAGCCGCAGCCCACGGACCGACACGCCGCCCCGGCAGCACCAGGCACGACCAACATGTCCCGACCGCCCTGTCATCGTGGGCGGCACGAGAGGAGCACGACTTGAGCGCCACGGACCTTCCCATCGCAGAGGTGGCCGTCGAGGAACTGATCGAACGCTCACAGGAGCGGGGTTTCGTCCTGCTCAGTGAACTCCAGGCGATCGACCAGCCCGACAACGCCCACGTCGACCTGCTCGAGGACTCCCTCGCCCGGGTGCGCCAGGCCGGTCTGGAGGTCATCGACGACGTTGCCGACGATGCGCCCGAGGGTGTGGAGTACGACACCGGCCACCTCACGACGGACCTGGTTCGCCAGTACCTCAACGACGCCGGCAAGCACGCGCTGCTCACCAAGGAGGACGAGGCCGACCTCGCCAAGCGCTACCAGGCCCATCTCGCCGCCGAGACCATGATGACGGCCGAGCCGGACATGCCTGCGGCCCGCAAGCGCCAACTGCGCCGCATCTCCATGGACGGCAAGCGCGCCAAGGAGCGCATGGTCCAGGCCAACCTGCGTCTGGTGGTGCCCCAGGCCCGGAAGTTCTCGGGTCGTGACCTCGACTTCATCGAGTTGATCCAGGAGGGCAACCTGGGCCTGCTGCGTGCCGTCGAGAAGTTCGACCACACCAAGGGCTACAAGTTCTCGACCTACGCCGTGTGGTGGATCCGCCAGGCCCTGCAACGCGGTGTCGCCTCCAAGGCGCGCACGATTCGCGTGCCTGCCCACGTCTGGGAGCTGTACGGCAAGCTGCGTTCCGCCGAGACCCGGATCCGGCAGCGCAAGGGCGCCGACCCGTCTGACGAGGAAGTCGCGGAGGAGGTCGGCCTGACGGCCGAGCGGGTCCGCGAGGTCCGCGACGCGATGCAGGACCTGGTGTCGTTGGACAAGCCGATCGGCGAGGATGGCGACGCCACCATGGGCGACCTCATCGCCGATGAGGGTGGCGCGGACCCCGCCGAGTCAGCCCAGAAGGAAGACGCCGTCGCCCAGATCGAGGCGGCGCTGTCCGAGCTGGACGACCGCGAACGCATCATCCTGATCCTGCGCTTCGGTCTCGACGGGCAGGAGCCACGCACGCTCGAGGAGGTCGGCCAGCACTTCGGGCTGACCCGCGAGCGCATCCGGCAGATGCAGAACCGGGCCCTGTCCAAGCTGCGCCACCCCTCACGTGCCCACCACCTGTCGGGGTTGCTCAGCGTGCTGGAACGCGCCATCGCAGCCTGACCAGGTGCCACTCGAGCGACCTGCGCGGCGCCTGCAGCCGTTGACCATCGTCGTCGGCGTGATCGTGGTGATCGCGACGATCGGCATGGTGACGCTGTGGCCGACCCGCACGGCCGTCGAACCCGAGGGCGCCCAGGCGCTGCTCGACGGCGTCGTCGTGACCGTGGCGTCGCTCGACGACCTGCCTGACGATGCCCCGCCGGGATCGCAGTCGGTCGACGTGACCCTGCGGCTGACCAACGGACCTGATGCCGGCGAGGTCGTGGCCACCCAGGCGTTCCTGGAGGGACTGCCGCAACTCGAGGCCGGGCAACGGGTCCGAGTGGTCGCTGATGCCGCCGGCGGCTACTACATCGCCGACTACCAGCGCTCCGGTGCGCTGTGGCTGTTGGCGGCGCTGTTCGTGGTCGTGGTCGTGGCTGCGGGCGGCTGGCAGGGGGTGCGCTCCCTGTTCGGCCTCGCCATCAGCCTGCTCATCGTCGTCGTGTTCATCGTGCCCGCGATCCTGGCCGGCAGCAGCCCGGCGGCCGTGGCACTGGTCGGCGCGATCGGGGTGCTGGTGGTGACGCTGTACCTGTCGCACGGATTCACGACCAAGACGTCGGTGGCAGTGGTCGGCACGACGGCGGCGCTGGCGCTCACGGTCGGGTTGGGGGTGTGGTTCATCGATGCCGCCACCATCACGGGATACTCCTCGGAGGCGGCCGTGCAGGCCACCTTCCAGATCCCCGGCCTCGACGTGTCCGGGCTGGTGTTGGCCGGGCTGATCATCGCGGCGCTCGGCGTCCTGGACGACGTGACCGTGGCGCAGGCATCCACGGTCCAGGCGTTGCACGACACCGATCCCGCCCTGTCGTCGGCCAGCCTGGTTCGGGCCGCGATGGTGGTTGGTCGTGACCACATCGCCTCGACGATCAACACCCTGTTCCTGGCCTATGCCGGGGCGTCGTTGACCCTGTTGGTCGTGTTCTCGACGGGCGGCCGCCCGATCGGTGACATCATCACGTCCGAGGTCGTGGCGGCGGAACTGGTCAAGACCCTGGTCGGGTCGCTCGGCCTCATCGCGGCGGTGCCGATCACCACGGCGCTGGCCGCCGCCATGGCCGTGCGCCGCAGCCCCGAGGCCATCGAGGCCAGCCGCCGGAGTACGCACGGCCCGACCCACGCCCACTGAGCCCGCCCCCGCCGCAGGCTCCTGACACGGCCACTGAGCCGGCCACGACGCAGGCTGCTGGCCCAGGCTCCTGACACGGCAAACTGCGCCAGCCCCTGACCGGCCGGACCCCAGCCACTGACCCGGAAGCGGTCGCTGGCCGGCGGTGGTGGATAACCTGCCGTGTTCACCCACCCCCACGGAGCTCGACATGATCGGCGCAGTCGCCGGGATTGCCGTCCCAGTTTCCTCACTGTGGCAGTCCGGGGTGGTGGTGGCCACCGAAGCGGGTGCCCAGGCGACCGGCTGGCGCTCCGAGCAGGGCCTGTTGCTGCTGGCAGGTCTCGGGATCGTGGCCTTCCTGGTCGGGCACTTCACCCAACGCTGGATCTCCGAGGTGATCGTCTTCCTCGCGATCGGCATCGTGGTGGGTCCGGAGGTGACCGGCCTGGTCACGCCGGAAATGCTCTCGGCACTGGATCCGGTGATCTCCCTGGCACTGGGCGCGATCATCTTCGGGATGGGAGAGCGCCTCGAGATCCCGATGCTGCGGCGGCTGCGCAAGACGCTGATGCCGATGGCGATCCTCGAGAACCTGGCCACGTTCGCGCTCGCCCTGGGCGGGCTGATGCTGGTGGGCATCGACTTCGGGCCTGCCTACCTGCTTGCGGCCATCGCCGTGTCGACCTCGCCGACGACCCTGGTGGCCGTCATCGCGTCCAAGAATGCCCGCGGTCGCTTCACCGACCACCTGCTGTCGCTGACGGCGGTCAACAACGTGGTGTCGGTGGCGCTGTACGGCCTCGGGCTGCCCGTCATCCTGGCGCTGGACGGGTCTTCGGGCACGACCGGCGGCATCATCGCCTTCATCCAGTTGATCGTCCTGTCGGCGGTCATCGGTGGGGTGGCCGGTGCCATCATGCGGTGGCTCATGCCGACGCTGCACAAGAACAGCGAGCGTCTGCTGTTCGTCCTGGTCATGCTGATCGTCGTCGTGGCCGGTTCGCGGGCGACCGGCGCGCCCGTGGTCATCTCGACGCTGGTGATGGGTGCGGCGCTGGCCAACGACAAGCGGGACACGCGACCCCTGTTCGGGGCGCTGCGCACGCTCGAGGCCCCGATCTTCCTGATCTTCTTCGTCGTCGCCGGGGCCGGGGTGCACCTCGACGAACTGGCGACGGTGGGCATCCCCGGTCTCGTCTACGTGGCCGCGCGCAGCATCGGCAAGGTGGCCGGTGGCTGGGGTGGCGCAGAACTCACTCGTGCTGGTCGTCGGTCGGGCTGGGGACCCTGGATCGGGGCCGGGCTGTCGCCCTTCGCCAGCATGGCGATCGGGCTGGCTGCCTACACCCTCGAACGTGCCAGCGAATCCGGGCTGACCGAGCTCGGGTCGACGGTGTCGGCGATCGTGCTTGGTTCCGTCGTGGTGTTCGAACTCATCGGACCCGTCGGGGTCGGTCGGGCGCTGGACGCCGTCGGCGACTCCGGGCAGGCAGCAGGAGGCGATGGCGAGGGTGCTGCTCCCGGTGCCCAACAGATGATCACCAGCATCCTGGTGCCCCTGTCCAATCCGGGGATGGCCCGTCGCAAGGCGCCCCAGATCGTCGACCTGGCTGCGTCGACCGGGGCCGTGCTGACTGGGTTGCACGTGGTGGCGCCCGACGCCAGCGTGGACGGACCCATGCCACCGGCACTGCGGTTCGTGGACCTGGTGGCGAACGCTCGCGAGGTGTCCTTCCGCCATCGCACCGTGGCATCCAATGGCGACGTGGCCGCCACCATCGCCCAGACCGCGCGTGACCTGGGCGCCGACCTGATCGTGCTGGGCGAACCGTTCGCGCGCGACGGCAGGTCCACGTCGACGATCGTCCACGACATCGCGGTCGACGTGACGCCCGAGATCAGGGTGCTGGTCATTCCCACCGGGGACAGTCCCGAGACCCGGCCGATTCCACCGGCTTCGGGACCCGGCGCGATGGCGGCGGCGACGATCCCGGCGACCGAGGGCGTGCAGGCCGAGAACCCGCGGGCCCAGCCGGGCACGGATCGGGTTGAGGCGGCCACCGAGCGGGTGCGAGCGGCGACCGATCGAGCACACACTGCTGCCGGAGCCGACGCGACGTCGACGGCCGAAACCGACGCGTCGTCGACGGCCGAAACCGACGCGTCGTCGACGGTCGAACCCGACGCGTCGTCGACGGTCGAACCCGACGCGATGTCGACGGTCGAACCCTCGGATTCGGCCGCCTCCGAGTCGGCGACGAAACCCGACCTCTGACATGGCCCGACGTCGTGCCTATCCTCGTCCCATCTGGGGGGGATGGCAACTCCCCGATGTGCCCACTCGGGAGCCAGCCGTGACCGACGCACCCGACATCCCCCTGTTGTCCGAGCTCATGGAGCGCGGCGCCTCCCGGGGATACGTGCTGTTGTCGGAGCTGACGGAACTGCACGATCCCCTCGTGCACTCCCAGGGCTGGGTCGACGACACCGCCCAGACGGCGCGCGACCTGGGCATGCAGGTGATCGACGACATGGTCGAGGGCGAGGAACGGCCCGAGGCCACCCCACTGTCGGCGTCCGCCGATTCCGTGCGCCAGTACCTCAACGAGATCGGGCGAACCGAACTGCTGACCGCGGAGCAGGAGGTCGACCTCGCCAAGCGCTTCCAGGCCGGCCTGCACGCCGATCGCGTGCTGGCAAGCGACCAGGACCTGGACACCCGGCGCAAGGCCCAACTGCGCATGATCTCGCGCCAGGGTCTGCGCGCCAAGGACCACATGATCCAGGCCAACCTGCGCCTGGTCGTGTCGGTGGCCCGCAAGTTCCGGGGTCGCGGCGTGGACCTGCTCGCGTTGATCCAGGAAGGCAACCTGGGGCTGATCCGCGGCGTCGAGAAGTTCGACCACACCAAGGGCTACAAGTTCTCGACCTATGCGACGTGGTGGATTCGCCAGGCGTTGCAGCGGGGCCTGGCCAACACCGGACGCACGGTGCGGCTGCCCGTCCACGTGCACGAACTGATGGGCAAGATTCGCTACGCCGAGTTCGCCCTGCTGCAGCAGTTGGGCCGTGACCCCGAGGAGATCGAAGTCGCCGACGAACTGGGTCTGGAGTTGTCGCGGCTGCGGGAGGTCAAGCAGGCCGCCCAGGACGTGGCGTCGCTGGACAAGCCCATCGGCGAGGACGGCGACGCCACCATGGGCGACCTGGTGCCCGACGACCATGCCACCGATCCGGAGGAGTCGGCCACCAGCCTGATGGCACGCTTCGAGGTCGAGCGGGCGTTGGGCTCACTGTCGGATCGCGAACGCCTGGTGCTCATGCTTCGCTACGGGCTCGTCGACGGCGAGGAGCACACCCTCGAGGACATCGGCACGCAGTTCGGACTGACCCGGGAACGAATCCGCCAGATCGAGAAGAAGACCTTGACGAAACTTCGCCATCCCTCCCGTGGATTCCAGTTGCGAGGCCTCCTCGAGGGTGTCCGGAGCTCGTCGGCATGAGTGCACGCACCCACCGCACGGCCGCGCCCAGCCGCGCCCGCAGACTGGTCGTGGCCACGGTGGTTGCCCTTGGTCTGGGCACTGCGGTCGTCGTGGCGCCCCCGGTCGGCGCACAGGAGCCTGCAACGACGACGTCGCCTGCACCTGTCCGGTCGGCCACGCCCACGTCCACCGCGACGCCTTCGGACGCGACGCCCGCACCAACGGCGACGACCATGCAGGAGCCGGTGCCACCGCCGGACCCCTTCGAGGTGTTCGCACGGCTGCACGCCGAGACCCTGGCCGACGAGGAGGTCGGGTTCGTGGTCCTGGATGCCGAAGGCAGCGTCGTGGCCGAACACGAATCGCTGCAGCCCCGGCTGCCGGCCTCGACGATGAAGGTGCTGACGGCGGCCGCGGTGCTGGACACGCTGGGGCCCTACCAGCGCCTCACGACCCGGGTGCGCTCGCCCGAGCCGCCCAATGGCAAGGGGGTCGTCGAGTCACTGGTCCTGGTGGGTGCCGGCGACCCGACGCTGACCTCACAGGCCTATCGCACCCACATCTACCCGTCGCGACCGGCCACCAGCATCGAGGTGTTGGCCGACCGCATCGTCGACGCCGGCGTGACGCGGGTGACGGGTGACATCGTCGGTGACGGCACGGCCTTCGGACCGCTCGACGTCGCCGCGGGCTGGCCGTCGCACTACCTGTCGGACTTCGACGCACGTCAGATCAGCGGTCTGACGATCAATGCCGGCATCGAGGTCGACACGGGACCGATCGATGGCTCCGAGCGGCTGCTCGGGCAACGCCTCGCCGAGCATCCGGTGTTGCTGGCGGCGTGGGAACTGGGCCATGCGCTCACCGAGCGCGGGGTCGTGGTGGACGGGTCGGCGACGATGGCAGTGGTGCCCCCGGTGACGGGCCACCAGGTCGCGTGGGTTGCCTCGGCGCCGCTGCACGAGATCCTGACCTTCATGCTCGAGCGGTCGGACAACCATCTCGCCGACACGCTGGTGCGAACGGCGGGTCTGCGAGCCGAGGGGGAAGGCACATGGAGTGCCGCTGCGCGCGCGGTGGAGGCCGCGGTCGTGGACCTGGAGGCAGATCCGACTGGCCTGGTCGTCGACGACGGCTCCGGGCTGTCGCGTCTCGATCGGGTGGCACCCATCACGCTGGCGCAGGTCGATCGCGAGTTGTACGGCCGCTTCGGTGATGCCTGGTCCGACTGGTTGTCCACGGCGGGGGTCGACGGCACGTTCGAGAATCGCCTCGTCGGGACCGAGGCCGATGGCCGATTCCACGGCAAGTCCGGCACGCTCGACGACGTCAAGTCGCGGGTGGGCCATGTCGTGGCCGAGGACGGATCGTTCCTGGACATGGCCGTGATCGGCAACGACCTCACCGATGGGGATCGCTGGCGGGTCATCGTGATGGCCGATGACCTGGTCCTGACGATGCTGGACCACCTCGAAGGGTGCTGGCGCGTGCCACGGGGCAGCGAGCCAGCAACGGGCCCGGACGCGACCGAGTCTGCGACCGAGACCGCGACCGCGAGCGCCAGCCCGACGCCCGCCGCGACTCCCACCGAGGTCGAACTGCCGTCGGTCCCGTTGGCGGACTCGTCGGCGTGGACACGAGTCTGCGACACGCAGTGATCGAGGTCGATCTCGCCATCGTGGGTGCCGGACCCGCGGGCAGCGCGGCGGCGCTGCGGGCCACGGCAGTCGCCCCCGGTCTGGACATCGCCCTGGTCGACGCGGCCGACTTCCCCCGCGACAAGGTGTGCGGGGACGGCATCGGTCCCGAGGGCCTCGACGTCCTGGTCCGCCTGGGCGCAGCCGACGTGGTGGCTGACGCGCCCCGGCTTGATCGGCTGGAGGTCATCGCGCCGTCCGGTCGGCGGGCCGCCGGTCGTGCACCCAGGCCGGGCGTGGTCGTGCCACGGCGGACCTTCGACGCGAGGTTGCGCGACCTGGCGATCTCGCGCGGCGCACGGCCGATTCGCCACCGGGTGCGCCAGGTTCGCCGCCACGGTGACCATGTCGAGCTCGACGACGTCGTGCGCGCCCGCTGGGTGGTGGCCGCCGATGGCGCCAACTCGGCCGTGGCGCGGTCGATCGGGCGGCCACGACCGCCCCGTGAGCGGACCGGCCTGGCGATGCGTGGCTACGCCGACATGCCCGGACTGGACGCACTCACCATCTGGTTCGTCGGTGATCGCTGGCCGGCCTATGCATGGGCCTTCCCGATCGGTGACGGTCGGGCCAACGTGGGCTACGGGCCCTTCGACGCCACCACGATCTCGTCGCGACGCGACCTCGTGACCTCGCTGGACGCCCTGTTCGGCGACGTCGGCATCGACCCCTCCACGTTGGCCGCCCACCACCTGCCGTTGTCACCGGCCCGGTCCAGCATGGGACAGGATCGCGTCCTGCTGGCGGGGGACGCGGCGAACCTGGTCCATCCGTTGACCGGGGAGGGCATCTACTACGCCCTGCTGAGTGGGGCGATGGCGGGCGCTGCGACGGCCCGCCACCTGGCAGGCCGGGGCGAGGACCGCTCGGGTCCCCAGGTCACCTACCGCCGTGCCCTGCGAGCCCGGCTCGGTCGACACCTGCGTCACACGGACATGGCTGCCGCGATGCTCGCATCCAGCCTGCCGGTCGAGGTCGCCGTGGCTGCCGCCGCCGATGACGACCGTGCCCTTGCGACCCTGGCCGAGTTCGCGCTGGGGACCGGCCGCATCGACGCCGCCATGGTGATGGCGATGACGACGGCGTGGTGGCGTCACCGCCCGTTCGACCGCCTGGTCGGGTCACCGCGCCCTCCATTGGGACTGCCCGGCCTGCGGCGTGAACCGAAGCGGCGCGGAGCCAGTCGGGGGCCGTAGGCGGGCGCGTGCGTGCCGGCCAGTTCGATGATCCGCACGACGCGACCCCGATGGCCGGGAAACGGCGCCAGGAGTTCGAGCATGCGCTCGTCGGTTGCCCGTGGCTCACGCGCAAGGTTCCACCCCACGACGTTGGCGACGTGGAAGTCGCCGACCTCGACCGTGTCCGCGTCGCCCCGGGCAGCGCGAGCGACGATCGCGGCGGTCCACGGGCCGAGGCCCCGCAGGGCGGTCAGCCGCGCCAAGGCGGCGTCCGGCTCCATCGCGACGGCCTCCTCGAGGCGGTCGATGCGCCGGTGGGCACGAATGATCGTGGTTGCCCGGCTGCCGTCCACGCCGGCCGCCGTGTACTGCCAGGTCTCCAGGGCGGCCAGGAACGCCGCCGACGGTGGCAGCAGCAGTTCGGGCAGGTCGGTGCCCGCAGGTGCCGGTTGGGCGGCCAGTTCGGTCAGGTGGCGCCATGACCGCATGGCCTCCATTCCGGTGACCTTCTGGGCCAGGACCGTGGCGGCCAGGATGTCGACGACACGCCCGGTCCGACCGATGCGGAAGTCCTGCAGACGCCGGTCGAACCGCGCCACGACCTCGTGGCGTTCGGGGTCGAAGTCGCTGCGGTCGTCGTGCGCGCCGAGCAGGTCCGGCAGGCGGTCAAGGGCCCAGTCGGCACCGGGTCCCGCGGCCGTGGCGCGAGCGCGGCTGTCGCTGGAGTCGATGTCCACGCGCAGGGTGGCGGGGCCGTCGGGAGTCCACGAGGCGCGAGCCATGGCGGGGCCGGCGATCCGCATGGTGGGGTCCATGCGGCCCACGCGCAGGTGGCCCAGCGTGCGGGTGAGGTCGAGCGGACCGGTGAGGTCGAGCGTGCGTCGGATCACGACGGTGGCGGGTCGATCCGTGGACCGGCGTCGTCGGGCAGTCGTGCGGTCACCTCGATCTCGATGCGCATGCGCGGGTCGGCCAGGCCGACGACCATCATCGTCGCGGCCGGTCGGGACTGGGCGAACGCGCGTCGCAACAGCGGCCAACAGGGCTCGAAGTCGTCGGGGTCGGGCACCAGGTAGCGCACGCGAACCACGTCGTCGAGGCGTGCACCCGCGGCAGCCAGGGCGTCCGCGACGTTGACCAGGGTCTGGGAGCACTGCGTGATGACGTCGTCGGCGATGGTCATCGTGTCGTAGTCGAACCCGGTCGTGCCGGCGACGAACACCCAGCCGTCGGTGACCACGGCGCGGCTGTAGCCGACGTCGCGTTCGAAACTGGACCCGCTGGTGATGTGATGTCGCGTCATGGAGCACTCCGAACGGCAGTTGCCCGAGACTATGCCACCGCCCAGACGCTCCGTTTGGCGCGCCGGGTCTGACGACGCCGTCTGCGCCGGGGGGCTGCGTCACCCGGGGCTGTGGCACGGGCTGCTTCGGCGGGCTGCGTCATCCCGGGGCGGGTGACACCGCGTCCGCCACGTTCGCAGTCGTCACACCGCGACGGGGCGTCGCATGGTCGCGACGCCCCGTCGGGGAGGTGGGCGGTGTGGGTCAGTTCGCGGGTGCGTCCACGTAGCGCAGGTAGGGCTTGACCACTTCGAGGTTGTCGAAGCGCTCGCGGGCATCCTCGGTCGAGATCGAGGGCGACACGATCACGCGATCGCCGTCGACCCAGTCGACCGGTGTCGCCAGACCCTCGTTGGCCGTCAACTGGAGCGAATCGACCACGCGCAGGATCTCGTCGAAGTTGCGTCCCGTCGACGGCGGGTAGGTCAGGGTCAGCTTGACCGTGTTGTCGGGACCGATCACGAAGACGGAGCGCACCGTCTGGTTGGACTCCTGGTTGGGGTGGATCATGTCGTAGGCGTTCGCGATCGACTGGTCGTCGTCGGCGATCAGCGGGTAGTTCAGCGCCGTGCCCTGGGTCTCGAGGATGTCACTGCTCCAGGTCTCGTGATCACCGATCGAGTCGACCGACAGCGCCAGCACCTTGGTGTTGCGCTTGGTGAACTCGTCCTTGAGGGCGGCCACGCGCCCCAGTTCCGTGGTGCACACGGGCGTGAAGTCGGCCGGGTGGCTGAACAGCACGGCCCAGGAATCACCCTTCCACTCGTGGAAGGACAGGTCTCCTTCGGTGGTGGTGGCATTGAAGTCGGGGGCGACGTCGCCCAGGCGGATGGCCATGGTGTGCTCCAGGAGAGACGGTGCGAGGTGGGTGGGGCCGTCGTGGTGGCGGTTGCGCGACCACGAGGAACCACGACCATATGCCCGGTCGATGGGTGGACGGGACCCCACCGGGGAAACAGTGCAAACCTCGGTTCGGCCGCCGCGCCGTGCTCGCCGCGCGCGGCGGTGTTCGTCACCTCGAGCGGTCAGAACAGGGGCGGCTGGTCGGCGCTGTCGGATGGCGGTGCGGCCGGGATTGCGGCGATCGGGGTGTCGGGGTCGACGAGCGAGTCGTCTCCCTCGGCCAGCAGGTCCCCGTCCACGGCGTCACGGAGGTCGTCGTCAGGGTCGTCGTCGACGTGCCCGTCCACACCTGCCCCCACCTCGATGTCGGCGACCGGCGCTGTGGAGGGGCCGGACTCGTCGGCGGGGGGCACGGAGGTCGCCACGGCGCCCGGACGAACCGGATCGGCGCTGTCGGGGCGGTCGTCGTCGTCGTGGTGCCGTCGTGGTTGCTGCCGTCGTGGTGGCTGCCGTCGCTGCCGTCGTCGGCGTCGCGACGGAGGCCGTGGCCGTCTGGTCATGGTCGTGGCCGTCGGTGTCGCGAACGTGGCCGCCACGGTCGTCGCGCTCGCGGTCGTCGGGCATCGGCGCGTCGGGTGGTGGCACGCCCGTGAGGTCGGGGCGGGGCATGGCCGCCAGTTCGTTGGCACGAGCCAGTCGTCGTGCCGCCCGCGCCAGCCCCAGGTCGTCAGCACCGAGGTCCTCGAGGATCACCACGATTGCGTCGAGGTCGAACGTCGCGGCCGTGTCCAACGCCAGGTCGATCGGCTGGTCCGGCATGATCGGTTCCATCACCGTGCGGTTGTGGAAGGCGACGTCGCGACCGTCGCGCAGGGCGCGTTCCACCTTGGTCGGCAGGTAGCACAGGTTGGCGTACACCTCGTCGAGGCTGCCGTGGTCGGCCAGCAGGGTCGCCGCGGTCTTGGGACCGACGCCGCTCACACCCGGCAGACCGTCGGACGGGTCGCCCCGCAGGGCCGCGAAGTCGTGGTACTGGTCAGCCTCCACGCCGTACGAGGCCAGCACGACGCCGGGGGTGGTCACCACGAGGTCCGACATGGTGGCGCGCGGGCGCAGCAGGCGGACCTGCCCGTCGACCAGGGCGGTCAGGTCGCGATCACCGCTCAGCACGTCCGTGCGCCAGCCTCGCTGGGTGGCGCCGCGTGATGCCGCCGCCAGCAGGTCGTCGGCCTCCAGCCCGGCTTCGTCCACCGTGGCCACGCCGAACTCGGCAAGGCGGGCGCCGAGTTGTCGCAGTCGCACCTGCAGGTCGGGGTCGGTCTCGCGTCCGGCCTTGTAGGCAGGGTGCAGCTTCCGTGCGCTGGTTGCGCTCGTGGTCGAAGGCCACCAGCAGGGCGTCGTAGGGGCCGTGCCGCCAGACACTGGCGATCAGGCCGAGCACGCCGGCCGCGACGAACTCGCCGACCTCGTCCTCACTGCCCCGGATGGCATGCCAGGCACGGTGGCCCAGCGAATTGCCGTCGACGGCCAGCAGGGTGGTGCCGGGAGCGGGAACTGGTGTCATTGCAGGCAAACCCTGGCGTGGTGGCCACTCGTCGGGTCGCGGTCGGACCGTACCGGTTGGGGGGACGGCGATAGCCTCGACAGACCCCTGCCCGCCAACCCCGTCAGGTCCCCGCCGTGACCCCTGCAGCCGCTCGCTTCCTCGTGGTCCGGGGCCAACCCATGCTCGTCCTGGACATCGAGGGTGAGGCACCTGACGGTCCGGTGCTGGACACGGGTCTGTACCGATCGCTGCTCGAGGCTGGCCTGGTCGTGCTGGAGCAGTTCTTCGGCACCGACCTGCCTCGTGGCGCCCGGGTGGGGTGGATCCTCGACGGCCCCCAGATGCGACTCGAGACCGAGGCCGGTGAGCGACTCCTGCAGGTCGGTCGTGCCAGCATCGACGCCGAGTGGCTGGACGCTGCCCTGCGACTCAAGGGCACCATGCTGGTGGCCGGCCACGATCTGGGACTCGATCCCGACGACGCGCCCGGCGCGGTCGCGGGACGCATCGACCCGGCCGCCCGCCAGCGCCGGGTCGCCGCCGCCATCGTGGGTGTCGGTGAGGCCGAACCGGACGACGTCTTCTCGTTGCCACTGGTGTTCTGAGCCGGGTGTCCCACCGACCGGTCACACCGATCGGCACTCCGGCCGGCTGATCGGCACCTCGGCCGGCTGATCGGCACTTCGGCCGGCTGATCGGCACGCTCGGCGTGATCGGCATCGTCCCGATCGGCATCTCGGTCACCCGATCGGCGGCACCTCGGTCTCCTCCTGCAGCCAGCAGGGACTCTGGACGCATCGTCGCGTGTCGATCCGACGCCTGGACCCGAGCCGCCACGGCTCGGCGGCCCCTGCCCCTGCGCACCGGTGATGGCGATGGCGACACCGAGCAGCACCAGCGGCCCGGTCACGTAGAGACCGGGTGGTGGCAGTTGATCGAGGAACACCCACGCGAGCACCGACGCGAAGATGGGTTCGGTCAGCACGGCGGTGGACACCACGACGGGTGGCAGGTCGCTCAACAGCGTCTGGATCAGGAAGTGGCCCACCAGTTGCGGCCCGACGATCATCCCGATGACGGCGAACCACTCGGTGCCGCGCCACGGGACCCAGGGCGATCCGGTCACCATGACCACGACTGCCAGGGTGAGCGCGGCGAATCCGAACACGACGAACGAGTACTGCACCGCCGGGATCGCAGCCCGCTCGGCGCGGCCGATCACCAGTGACCCCGCGATCACCACCGAGGCCGTGAAGGCCATCAGGTCACCGATGACGGCGTGGATGCCGGTGACGGCCAGCAGGTCGGTCGCCCCGACGGCGATGGCGGCGACCAGCGTGATGGTCATGCCCAGGACGGTCCGTCGTGTCGGCACCTCCTTCAACCACCACACCGAACCCAGGGCGACGATCACGGGGGAGAGCGTGGCAAGCGTCGTGGCCGAGGCCACCGACGTGAAGGCCAGGGCCCCCAGGAACAGGGCGAAGTGCAGGCCCAGCAGCATCCCGGAGATGCCGAGACGGCGCAGTTGGCGGGTGTCGAGGCGCACCCGTGGCGAGCGCAGGGCCACCACCCCGAGCACGGCCGCACCACCGGCGCAGCGCCACAGCGCCAGGCTCAACGCGCGTCGCGGGTCGGCGTCCCCCTCCAGCAACCAGGTCGTCAGCACGGCTGCGCTCGACACGCCTGCGACGGCCAGCATCAGCAGTGCCCGTGCCCGTCGCGGGGTCATGCTCGATCCGTGTCGCCGCTGCCTGCGCCGTCACGTGGACGACTCGAGCCACGCGTCCTCCACCTCGGCCAGTTCTGCTCGCACCGCGACCAGGCGCTCGTGGATCACCGTGGCCGCCTCGACATCGGCGCCGGCCGCGGCCATGTCGGCCTCGAGTTCTCTGACCTGGTCGGTGAGCCGGTCCATGCGCTGGGTCAATGACCGCAGTCGCCGGCTGCGTTCGAGACGTTCGCGGTTGCCAGCGCCGCCATCGGCGTCCGCCGACGCGCCAGCCTTGCCGGTCTTGCCGCGCTTCGAGCCGGTGCCGCCACCGACTCGTGGGCGTGGGGCCCCGTCGGGGCCCGTCCGCGAGGCGACCAGTTCCCGGTAGGCGGGCCAGTCCGCGACCGGGGTGATGGTGCCGTCGTGGATGGCGAAGAGGCGGTCCGTGAGTCGGTCGAGCAGGAAGCGGTCGTGGGAGGCGACCAGGATGGTCCCGTCGAACCCGTCGAGGTGATCCTCCAGCGCCCGCAGCGTGTCGAGGTCGAGGTCGTTGGTCGGCTCGTCGAGGATGATCACGTTGGGGGCCGCAACGAGCAGGTGCAGCAACGCGAGTCGCCGGCGTTCCCCACCGGACAGGTCGTTGACGCGGGTGTACTGGAGCCGGTCGTCGAAGCCGAAGCGTTCTGCCAACCGCGCGGCTGGCAGTTCCGACCCGTCGGCCAGGGGGATGCGCGGGGCGATGTCGGTGACGGTGTCGATCGTGGTGGCGTCGGAGGGCGCGGTGCGCGCCAGCTGGTGGTAGGTCGCCCGTTCGACCGTCACGCCCCACTCCACGGTGCCGGCGTCTGCCTCCAGTGCCTGGTCCAGCACTGCCAGCAACGTGGACTTGCCCGCGCCGTTGGCGCCCACGAACCCGATTCGCTCGCCCCGGCCGACCTGCAGGTCGAAGCCGTCGGCGATCCGGGTGCCGCCGCGGGTGATGGACAGGCCCTCGACGTCGAGCACCTTCGTGCCCAGGCGCCGTCGACCGGTGGCCAGCACCAGGGTCGACTCGGTCGAGGTGTCCGCGTCGACCTCGGCCTGCAGCGACGCGGCCTGTTCCACCCGGAAGTCGGCCTTTGTGCCTCGGGCCTTGGGTGCGCGCTGCAGCCATGCCAGTTCGCGACGCAGTTGGTTGCGACGCACGCTGGCCATCCGGTCCCGGGCGGTGGCGCGTTCGACCCGCGCCTGCAACACGTCGGCGTAGGTCCCCTCCACCCACGTCGGGACGTCGTTGAGGTCGAGCATCCGTCGGGCCACGCGCTGCAGCAGGGCGCGATCGTGGGTGACGATCGCCATGCCGCCGGCGCGGTGCCGCAGATGCTCCTCCAGGCGTTCGATGGCGTCGACGTCCAGGTGGTTGGTCGGCTCGTCCAGCACCAGCAGGTCGCTGGGCGTGACCAGCACCGACACCAGGCTGACACGACGTTGCTGTCCGCCGGACAGCCGGCCGAGCGGGATCTCGGGGTCCACGCCGAACTGGTGGAGCAGGGCGGCCGCTTCATGGTCGGCCACCCCCGGTTGGGCGGTGGCGGCGGCCAGCGCGGTGGTGTCGTCATGCAGGTCGGGTCGCTGTGGCAACCACACGATCCGCGCGGCGTTGGCCACGGTCACGTTGCCGCGAGTGGCCTCGAGATCCCCGACCAGGATGCGCAGCAGGGTGGACTTGCCCGAGCCGTTGGGGCCCACGATGGCAACGGCGTCGTTGGTCGACAGCCCGAACGACAGGTCGTCGAACAGGGTGCGGTCATCGACGTCGTGACCCAGGCCGGTGGTGGACAGGACATGCATGGTCGGCAGCGTACGTCCGCCGCCGAGCGGGGCAGGACTACGCTGCCCACTCACGAGCCGTTTCCCCCCGATCCAAGGCCCCCGACGTGGTCGACGCGCCCGCTGCTGCCAGCGGTACCCACAACCTGATCGACGGCGGCGAGGTGAGGCGCATGGGCTATGGCGCCATGCGCATCACCGGACCCGGGATCTGGGGGCCACCGGCAGACCACCAGATGGCGGTGGCCGTCCTGCGCCGGGCGGTGGACCTGGGGGTGGACTTCATCGACACCGCCGACTCGTACGGGCCGTTCGTGTCCGAGGACCTGATCAGGGAGGCCCTGCATCCCTATGACGGCCTCACCATCGCCACGAAGGGCGGCCTGCTGCGGACCGGACCCGACACATGGGTGCCCTGCGGCAAGCCCGCGTACCTGCGCCAGTGCGTCGAGATGAGCCTGCGACGTCTGGATGTCGAGATCATCGACCTGTACCAACTGCACCGGGTCGACCGCGCCTTCCCCCTGGCCGAGCAGGTCGGCGTGTTGTCGGACATGCGTGACGAGGGCAAGATCGCCGCGATCGGCCTGTCCCAGGTCGACATCCCGACGCTGGAGAAGGCGCGCGAGGTCACGTCCATCGCGAGCGTGCAGAACCTGTACAACCTCGCCGATCGTTCCAGCCACGACGTGTTGGAGCGCTGCGAGGGCCAGGGCATCGCGTTCATCCCGTGGTTCCCCATTGCCGGCTCCGAGTTGGCGACCGGCAAGGGCGAACTGGCCCGCATCGCCGAAGAGGTCGATGCCAGCACCGCGGCGGTGTCGTTGGCATGGTTGCTGGCCACCTCGCCAGTCATGGTCCCGATCCCCGGCACGTCATCGCTGGACCACCTGGCCGAGAACGTGGCCGCGGCGGGTCTGGAACTGTCGGATGCGCACATGACGGTGCTCGACACCCTGGCCTGAGCCCCCGGCCACCGGGTGGCCGAACCGTCACAGACGACGACATGACCACCCACCACGCGCGCATCGAGCCGTCGCTCCCTCGCCATCCGGACGGGGCGGTGAGGCACGTGCCGGTCGTTCCTGATGCCATCTGCGATATGGTGGATTCCAGCCTGGGGGCGGGGCATGACGCCCAGCGAAGGCATGCGGATGGCGGCGCACGGCAGGGCCACGGAAGCCCCACTGGTCGTTGGTGACGACTCGATGGGTCGACCTGCCGAGCCGCCTCGCGACCCGGATGCGAGCGCGTCACGCACCTGGGGACCGGGCATCCTGGTGTGGCTGGTCATGGGGTTGGGCCTTGGCCTGGTCGCGGTGGCCATCGCGGGGATCAGCCTGCGACCACCGGCTTCCGACGACGGCCTGGAGCAGGTGGCAGCGGACCCGTTCGCCTCGGTCGCGAGCCAGGATGATCCACCCGCCGACACGGTGGCCACGACGACGGGGCGACGCCAGACGGTGACGGTCTGGACGCTGCCCAGCGGGGTGTCGACGTGGTGGCCGTTGGGGTCCCATGTCGTGTTCATGTCCGACGGCCAGGACCAGGCGGGTCCACGCGTGTTCGTCCATGACAAGCTGTCGGGTCGGGCGACCTGGTCCACCGATGTCGCGGCCGGGCAGGTCGTGGTCGTGCGCGATCCCGACAATGGTGACAGCGTCCGGTTCACGGTCCCCGGCGCGGTCGTGGGCGCCACACCGGGCCTCGATGGCGAGGCGTCGAACGACGAGGGCGACGAGTCGTCGGGCGAGGGGGGCGACGAGGTCGTCGTCGGGGCCGGCACTCGAGTTGTCGGTGCAGGATGGCTCCCTGCTGGCCGCCACCGGCTGACCAGTGCCTGGTGATCCTCCCGCGTCTCCTGGGTGTCCTGCCGAACTGGTCGGAAATGACCGATTCCGCCCGTGGTGCATGGACGGTCGATTAGGGTGGATCGAACCCCCCCGACATGACTGGAACGGCCGTGCGACGACGATGGACTCTCCTCACAGTGATGGTGATGGCCGTGGCGATGGCCACGCCGGCCATTGCCGACGACGGCCTCGCCACCGCCGTCACGACCCAGCAGGAGATGGTCGTGACGACCAACCCGCTGGCCACTGATGCGGGCGAGAAGATCCTGCGCACCGGCGGTACCGCGGCCGATGCACTGGTCGCGGTCCAGACCGTGCTGGGACTGGTCGAGCCCCAGTCCACGGGGATCGGTGGGGGGTCGTTCGTCGTGTGGTACGACGCCGCAACCGGTGAGACGACCACCTACGACGCGCGCGAGACCACCCCGATGGCCTCCGGCGAGGACCGGTTCGTCGGGCTGGGCTTCGTCGAGGCATGGCAGAGCGGGTTGTCCGTCGGTGTGCCGGGCAATCCGGCCATGATGGAGGTGGTGCACCGCGAACATGGTCGGCTGCCGTGGCAACGGCTCTTCGTGCCGGCCAAGACGCTGGCCCAGGGTGGCTTCGCAATGAGCGAACGAACCGCCGAGCAGGTCGACGGCCTGTTGGCTTCCAACCCCAACTGTCAGGATCGGCTGTTCTTCCGCGATCCGGTGGCATTCGCCTACTTCACCAACGGCGACACGACCGACTGTGCGGCCAAGCCCGCCGGCACCACCATGCGCAACAAGGACTACGCCGACACGATGAAGGCGTTGTCGCAGGACGGTGCGGCGGCCTTCTACGAGGGGCCTCTGGCCCAGTCGATCGTCGATGCGGTGCAAAGTGACCCCAACATCCCGGGTGACATGACGCTCGCCGACCTGGCCGCCTACGAGGTTGTGGAACGCGAGCCGGTCTGCATGGACTACCGCGGCCACGAGGTCTGCGGCATGGGACCACCCTCGTCCGGCGCGCTGGCAGTCGGCCAGATGCTTGGCATCCTCGAGCACTTCGACCTGGGTGATGACCCACTGGATGTCGAAGCCGTGCACCTGTTCACCCAGGCGGGTCGGCTCTCCTTCGCCGACCGCAACCTCTACGTCGGCGACACCGACTTCGTCACCGTGCCCGTCGAGGGGATGCTCGACGAGGACTACCTGGCAGAACGCGCCGCACTGATCACCGACGAGGACATGGGAACGGCATCACCGGGCACACCTCCCGGTGAGTTCGACCCGACGTCGCCGCAGGCGACCGACACCGAGGCCGGGACCAGCCACATCTCCATCGTCGACCGGTGGGGCAATGCTGCGTCGGTCACCACGACGGTCGAGAGCTCCTTCGGCAACGGCGTGATGGTGCCCGGTGGTGGGTTCCTGCTCAACAACGAGTTGACCGACTTCTCGTTCAGCCCGATCGGCAGTGACGGCCAGCCGGTCGCGAACCGGGTCCAGCCCGGCAAGCGCCCGCGGAGTTCGATGTCGCCGTCGATCGTGTTCGACGAGCAAGGTGATCTCGAACTCGTGACGGGATCGCCGGGTGGATCGCGCATCATTTCCTACACCGCCCAGTCGATCGTCAACTTCATCGACTTCGGCCTCGATCCCCAGCAGGCGATCAACGTGCCCCACTACATGAACCGCAACGGTCGCACCGACATCGAGACGCCGTTGCCGGGGATCACCTGGGACTACGACGCCGATGCGTTGGCCGGTGAACTCGAAGACCGAGGGCACTCGGTGGGCATCATCGAGCTGACCAGTGGACTGTCGATGATCGCCGTCACCGACGACGGACTGGTCGGGGGTGCCGACCAGCGTCGCGACGGCACCGTTGGCGGTCGCTGACGACCACTGATCGCCGTGCCGCGGACGGCGAGTCCCCAACGATCACTGGTCGCGGTGCGGCGCGCGGCGGGTCCCAACGACCGTTGGTCGCGGTGCGGCGCGCGGCGGGTTCCAACGACCGTTGGTCGCGGTGCGGCGCGCCGCGGGGCCCCAACGAGGTGCACGCCGGCCGGAACGTGGTGCCGGCTGTTCCCGGGCCACTGAGGCACCGAGCGCGGTTCAGCGGGCCTACGCGGGCGGCACGTCCTTGACGACGACCCAGCGGTGTTTCCCGATCTGCCGATCCCGGTCGAAGCCGGCCCGCTCGTAGGTCGAGAGTGCCCCGTTGAACAGGAACCCGGCTGACACCGTCCCGGCCGGCTCGGGGTAGCCCTCCACCGTCCCCCCACCCAGTTGCGCGATCAACTCGAGTGCCCCAGTGAGCGCGGCGGTTGCGACTCCCTGTCGACGGTGGCCCTTGCCGACGTAGCAGCAGGCGATTCGCCAGTCCGGCTCGGCGACCCGCCCCTTGTCGTATGCCCGCCGGCTCTTGATGCGGGGCACCTCTTCAGGCGCCCCGAACTGGCACCACCCGACGCAGTCGTCACCGTCGAAGACCAAGGCTGCGTGTGCCGTGCCGGCACGGACACGGTCGAGCTTTCGTTGGCGGTTGGCCTCCGGAGTGGGGGATGGGCCGTCCTCCTGGGGATGGAAGCCCATGCACCAGCAGCCGCCGAAGATCCCGTTGTTGGCCTCCACCAAGGCCGCGAATGCCTCCCAGGTCGACTCGTCGAGCGGCCTGATCGTGTACGTGGAGTGCTCCATGACCGTCCTGCTCCCTTCCGCGTGGCGACCCCAACGCCAGACGATCCTCTCCTTGCGAGGCGATCGCAGCGCCAGACGATCTCCGGCCCGACCCAGCTCTGGTTCCGACTCGCGACATCGTGGCACATGCGGCGCGAACCGTCAGGCGAAGTCCCGGCAGACTCGACGGTCACCGCTGATGGGACCGGGTTGTCGCGCGGGCGAAGTGAGTGCCGGATGTACGGTGATGTCGCCGGCACATCTGGGTGTTCGGCAACTGCAGGACGATTTCGGGGCGACATGGACACCATCGAGGATGCCACCACGCACGACGAGGCGACGATTCGCGCCGGCCGTCCGTCGTTGCGCGGCCGCCTGCACCTGGCCGGCGCGATCGCGATCGTGCTGAGTGCACCGTTGCTGCTGCCGGCCGCGACCAGTCCGGGACGCCGCTGGGCCGCCGCCGTGTTCCTGCTGTCGGCCTTCGTCATGCTGGGCACCAGTGCGGCCTACCACGTCGTGAACTGGGGACCGCGGATGCTCGGGCCGATGCGCCGTGCTGACCACTCGGCCATCTTCGTGGGGATCGCCGGCACCTACACGCCGTTCCTGGTCGTGGCCCTGGACGGATCGTTTCGCACGTGGATGCTGGTAGGCGTGTGGGTCGGCGCGGCCATCGGCATCGCGGTCAACAACATCTTCCACCACGCGCCGTCGTGGGTGCGAACCGTGCCCTACCTGGTGCTGGGGTGGGTGGCAGTGATCCTTGTCCCGGCGCTGTGGCAACTGTCACCCACGGTGTTGTGGTTGGTCGTGGGCGGGGGGCTGGCCTACACGGTTGGTGCCGTGATCTATGCCCGTCGTCGGCCCGACCCGTGGCCGGCCACGTTCGGCTATCACGAGTTGTTCCACGCCCTGACGCTGGTTGCGATCGCCCTGCACTGGGTGGGCGTCCGCATCGCCATCGCCCTGTAGGGAGCGGTCGCCGGCTGGCATCGATGGCACCGTAGGTTGTCGTCAGGGGCCTGCAGCGATCCCGCAGTGGTCACAATTGGGGAACAACACCTCGTCAGTGACCGCTTTGCCCATGGGTGGTGGCCCCACTTTGGTGGGGCGCGATCGGGTCAGGGTGTTCGTCGCCGAGTCGCTGACGGGGGCCGTGGGTGCCGTGCCGCCTCCAGCCCCGGAAGTTCCGGGTCTGGTGCCGTCGTTGGCGTGTCGGCTTCGTGGGTGCCAGGGGACTCGTCGTTGGCGACGTCGTGGTCATATCGCTGCGGCAGAAGGTCGATGAACTGGCGCCCGTCGGGGGCAGTCCAGGTGACCTCGCCGTCCTGGGGGTGGAGTCTCACGGTCCACCCATGATCATGGACGAGTCGGTGGCAGTGGTGGCACAGCGCGACCCCGTTGTGGACGGCGGTCACCCCGTGGTTGCGCCACCACTGGATGTGGTGGACGGACGTCCAGGCGATCGGGCGAGTGCAGTTGGGGCCGCGGCAGCTTCGGTCGCGCGCGTTGATGGCGCGGCGTTGAGGTTCGGGCCAGGACCGGCTCGCCCGGCCGATGTCCATCGGCATCGAGGCGCCGTCCAGCACGACTCGAGAGACCGCGGCGTCGCAGAGCAGCCGCCGCAGCGCCTGGGGCGACAGGATCCCACCCCAGTCCAGTTCGCCGGGGGCGAAGTCCGCCCACACGGCGTCATCGGGGGTGACGGCAGCGTCGGGTGCATCGGGCTCGGTGGCGTGCGGGCTGGTGAGGTCGGCCCGAAGGAGGTCGGCGTCCACGATGGCGGTCAGGTGCGGGCGGGCGATGCCGCCGGTGCCGGCGGCCAGGTCGTGGTCAAGGACAGTCCGCGTCATGTCTGCGAGCGCGTCGGCCAGCCGCTGCGGGTGAGACCGGTGCAGCTCGGTTGGAGTTCCCAGCGCGTCGGCGCGCTCGAATGCGTCGAAGGCGGTGGCGACCAAGGAGCCGATCTCGTCTGGCAGGCGGGCATGCAGGTCCCACATGCCGTCCCGGTCGTTGCGGTGCAGCGAGGCGCGTCGACGGGCGTGCTGTCGTCGTTCGTCGGCCAACAGCGCAGCGCCGTCGGCGTCCTGTTGGCGTTGGCGGATGGCGGTGCGCAGGCCCTCGGGCGTGGAGGTGCGGGCGGCATCCAGGAGTTGGTCCTCGACCTGGTCGGGTGTGCCCAGTCGGCCGTCGCGGGCGGCCTGGGTCATCGCGTCGGCCGATTCCAGCGGGATGTCGCCACGAGCGAGCGCGTCGGCGGTGCCAGGCATGTCGTCGAGATTGGCGCCCAGGCGAACGAGTCTGCTGGCGTCGCGGCCGCCCTTGCCGGTGGCGGACTTGATCCATTCCGTGGTCGATGACGCACCATCTGCCTCGGTGAGGCCGGTGCGGTGGGCGGCCCGGCTGGCGCGGGCGAGTGCGGCCGCGGTCAGGCCATCGAGTCGTCGAAGCACCGCGACGTGTGCACGCAGTTGGTCGACGCCAAGCCCTTCCAGCGCGTCGGCGGGCTCCAGCAGGCGGCCCAGCGACGCCACGTGGACGGCCACCTGGTCTGCGATCGAGCCGGCGCAGTCGACCCGCTGGGCCTCGACCGGACCGGCACCACCCAGCCCAGCCACGAACGAGCCACGGTTCTCGCGGGCCAGCACGGGCCACCAATCGAGCCCATCGGCTGCTGGCGCGTCGATCACGGTCACGGCGGACACTCCTCACACTTTCCGATGGGTGGTGCTGGTGCACACAGTAGCAGAACATGTGTTCGAGTGCAACATCATTCCTGGATGACTGTGGAGTCATGCCGATGTTTGGATGTGTGGCATCGCGCGGGTGCACCAGATTGGGAGTTCATCAATGGCACGCACCAAGGACGGAACCGGACGGCAAGGCAGTGACTGGCGATCCTGTGCATCCTGACGGGTGAACTGGCGGTGAAGCTCGCAGCGCGGCTCGGCGGGCAGCGCGCGTGGCGACGGCGCGGGTGGTGACGGCGCGGGTGGTGACGTCGCGGGTGGTGACGGCGCGGCTCGGCGGGCAGCGCGCGTGGTGACGGCGCGGGTGGTGATGGCGCGGGTGGTGACGGCGCGGGTGGCGACGGCGCGCGTGGCGAGGGCGCGGGTGGCGACGGCGCGTCTCGGCGGGCAGCGCGCGTGGTGGCGGCGCGGGTTGGGGGCCAGCGGGGTTCGGTGACAGCGCGGTTGGGTGGCAGCGGGGTTGGGTGGCCCGCGGTTCGGTGGTGGCACCCACGACGAACGGCTTGGCTCACCGTCGTGGGCGGCGCAGTCGGATCGGGACGTGCTTGGACACCGGGGTGTTGGACTCCAGCGCCACTGCGGCCAGGTCGACCAGCACGTTCGCCTCGGGGAAGTAGGTCGCGCAGTTGCCGCGCGGGATCTCGTGCACCAGGCACACGAACGTCTCGGCGATGCGGCGACCGTCGGCACTGACGAGGTCGACGACGTCGCCCTCGGCCAGCCCGCGTGCGGCCAGGTCCTCGGCCGCCACCAGGATGACGCGTCGTTCGCCGTGGATGCCGCGGTAGCGGTCGTCGTGGTCATAGATCGTGGTGTTGAACTGGTCGTGGCTGCGCACGGTCATCATGACCAGCACGTCGTCGTCGAGGGCCAAGGTCGGCACCGGTGCACCGGTCAGGCGGGCGCGCCCACCGGGCAGGACGGAGAAGTCGCCGTGGCGGGCGGGATTGGGCAATTCCAGTCCCTCCTGGGCACGTACCCGCACGTTGTAGTCGTCGAAGCCCGGGATGCTGGCCTCGATCAGGTCACGGATGCGATCGTGGTCGGCCACCAGCCACGCCCAGTCCACGGGGGTGGTCGGGCCCAGGACCGCGGTGGCCAGACCGGCCACGATCGCAGGTTCCGAGCGCATCGACGTCGACAGCGGCGGCAGCGTGCCGCGCGAGGTCGTGACGATCCCCATCGAGTTCTCGCAGGTGACGAACTGCTCGCCCGTGGCCTGGACGTCGACGTCGGTGCGGGCCAGGCAGGGCAACAGCAGCGAGGTCTCGCCGGTCACGAGGTGGCCGCGGTTGAGCTTGGTGGCCACGTGCACGGTCAGCCGGGTGCTGGCGAGGGCGGCCGCGGTCGCCAGGGTGTCGGGCGCCGCGGACAGGAAGTTGCCACCCATGCACACCAGCGCCTGGACGGACCCCGACGCCATCGCATTGATGGTCTCGACGACATCCAGCCCCGGATCGTGAGGTGGGTCGAAGTGGTCGCCGACCCCTGCGACCAACCCATCGAGGAAGGCTGGGCTGGGCTTGTCCCAGATGCCGACCGTGCGATCGCCCTGGACATTGGAATGGCCGCGCACCGGGCACAGGCCCGCACCCGGCTTGCCGATGGCACCACGCAACAACGCCAGGTTGACGATCTGGCGAATGGTGTCGACGGCGTGGACGTGCTGGGTCAGGCCCATGGCCCAACAGAAGATGATGCGGTCGGTCCCGACCAGCAGGTCGACCAGCGCCTCGACCTCGCTGCGCGCGACCCCCGACTCGCGTTCGAGGTGGGCCCAGTCGGCCTCGTCCAGCATCTCGACGAGGTCGTCGTAGCCAGTCGTCGCGCGGTCGACGAAGTCGTGGTCGATCGCCTCCAGGCCGGCGACGGTCCCGCTCCACCAGCACCTTCTGCACGGCCGTCAGCAGCGCCAGGTCGCCGCCGATGCGCACGTCCAGGAACAGTGACGCCAGCGACGTGCCGGTCACGGCCTGGCGCAGGCGACGGACGTCCTTGAAGTCCTGCGGGTTGCGGACCGCCTGCAGCCCGGTCTCGCGCAGCGGATTGACCGACACGACCGTGGTGCCGGCTTCGACGGCATGCTGCAGGGCGGTCAGCATGCGGGGATGGTTGGTCCCGGGATTCTGCCCCAGGATCACGATGACGTCCGCGTCGTCGAAGTCCTCGAGCAGCACCGTGCCCTTGCCGATGCCGATCGTCGAGGCCATCGCGACCCCGGAGGACTCGTGGCACATGTTCGAGCAGTCGGGGAGGTTGTTGGTGCCGTAGGCACGGACGAACAACTGGTAGAGGAAGGCGGCCTCGTTCGAGGTGCGCCCGGAGGTGTAGAAGGCGGCCGCATCCGGTGACGGCAGGTCGGTGAGGACGTCGGCCGTGACCGCGAAGGCCTCGTCCCAGGAGATCGGGCGGTAGCGGTCGTCGCCGGGGCGCTTGATGGCGGGGGCGGTCAGTCGGCCAGCAGCGTTGAGGTCGCGGTCGCGCCAGGTCGCCAGTTCGTCCAGCGAGTGCTGGGCGAGGTGGTCGGGGGTCAGGGCTGTTCGGTCACCCGCATCCGCCACCGCCTTGGCGCCGTTCTCGCAGAACTCGGCGAACGAGCGCTCACCGCGTGGGTCGGGCCAAGCGCAGGACGGGCAGTCGATGCCGCCGTGTTGGTTGAGGTCGCGCAGCAGCGGCAGCCCGCGTGCCATCCCGGTGTGCTGGACCACCTGGCGGGCGGTCTCCATGACCGCGCCGACGCCCGCAGCAGTGGTGTGGGGCGGCCCATGTTCCAGGTCACCGGTCAGTGTCACCGGCCCGAGTGCCAGCCGGGCCAGGCGCTCGTCCAGCGGGGGCCGTGCCATGCATGCCTCCTTCACCCGGCGTGGGTGGTGCTGGCAGCCATCCTAGGACCGATGACACCCCAGCCACGCGTCCCACCCTGCGTGACTGTTGATCGCGCCGCCGTCCGTCGCACCCATGCGCGGCTGCGTGATCACGGATTCCCGATCGGATCGACCAGTAGCGTGCCAGTGTGCCAGCGTGGCGGCGATGCGACGAGATCACGGCCCGGAGGAGCGTGGAGTGCCCACTGCAGACACCGGCTTCTGCGAGGTTGCCGACCGCGTGTGGGTCGCCCGCCATGCGTGGTTCGACCTCAACATCACCCTGGTCGAGGGAACTCGCGGCCTGGTGGTCGTGGACACCCACGCCTCGGGCGCGGCCGCCCGGACGGTCCTCGACGATCTCGCGCGGGTGCGCCCCACCGGCCGCATCGTGGCGGTGGTCAACACCCACGAGCACTTCGACCACACCTTCGGCAACGCCACCTTCCGTGCCGCGCTCGGCAACGTCCCGATCCATGCCCACGAGGTGGCTGCCGCCAACACACGCAGCGCCGGCACCCGCATCAAGGCCGCCTACGCGGCCGACCCGGATGATCCCCACGCCGACGAGGTGCTGGCAACCGACATCCTGCCGGCGACGACCACCTTCACGGCCAGTGCGACACTGGACCTGGGAGACCGGTCCGTGCGACTGATCCACCTCGGCCGAGGCCACACCGCCGGCGACCTCTTCGCCCACGTGCCCGACGCGCACGTGCTGGTGGCCGGCGACCTCGTGGAGGAGTCGGCGCCGCCCGTCTCGGGGCCCGACTCCTACCCCTTGGACTGGGCTGCCACCCTGGGCCACGCTCGCGACCTCCTGGATGCCGGCAGCGTCGTCGTGCCGGGGCATGGTGCCGTCGTCGACCGGACCTTCGTCGATGCCCAACGACGTGATCTCGGGCAGGTCGCGGACACGATTCGCGCGCTGGTGGCTGACGACGTCGGCCTCGACGACGCACTCGGCCACGCCGACTGGCCGTGGCCGCGTGCGCACCTGGCCGACGCCGTCCGACGCGGCTACTGGCAACTGGGGCACTCGGCCGACACGGACGAGCACGGGGGGTGAGCCCGGTCCGGCCCGAGCCGTTGTGGCCGAGCCGTGGCGACCGGGACGGCCAGCGCGTCGCCGCCGCCTGCGTGCAGGGCAGCGACCCGATGTCAGCCCGTGCTGTACTCGGCCACCAACCCGAAGATCGCCACGCCGATCAGCAGCACCCCGGACACTCGCGTGACGGCGGTGTGGTTGCGGGTCATCCAGCGGGTGAAGGCCTGTTGGCGCACACCTGCCAGCAGGGGCAACAGGACGAGCGGCCAGCCGAAGCCCAACCCGAAGAACAGGAAGTAGACGATGCCGTCGACCAGGGCGCCGGATCCCGACACGCTGCCCAGCAGGAACGCCGACAGGATCACGGGTCCGGTGCAGGGCAGGGTCATGGGGCCAAGTGCCAGGCCATAGAGGAAGGCGCTGCCCACGGGCGACGAGACCACCGGCGCCTGCCCGGTTCCCGAGCCGTTCGAGCGGGTTGCGGTCGACCAGCATCAGCAGGCCGAGCACGATCACGGCGCCGTAGGCGACCGGCAGGATCCACGGCACGACGTCGGCGAAGACGCTGTTGACGCCGTAGAGGATGGCCGCGACCGCGGTCATGGCGGTCAGGACCCCGGCCAGGACCCAGACACCCATCCACCGCATGGAGCGGCTGTCGGAATCGGACTTGGCAGCCAGCAGGGCGAACAGCCCCGGGTACAGCGGCAACAGGCAGACGTTGCCAAGGATCGCCGCATTGCCCAGGGCGAAGGCCTGGAGGTACTCGCTCACAGTTGCGCGAGGATCTCGTCCACGGATTCGAACCCGGTGACGAGTTCGCCCACGGAGCCGTCGGCTGCGACGGTGAACTTGGGGGTCGAGGGCGGCACCAGCACGGCGTTGCCGAACTCGGCCTCCAGCGTGGCCAGGTCCTCGGCAGCAAGGACCCCGAACATCACGTTGGAGAAGCCGTTCTCGGCGGCGTAGCCCTCGAGTTCACCCGGATCGAGGTTGGTCTCGACCGACAGTGCCAGGAACACGGCATCGTCGCCGGCCTGGGCCGCAGCCTCGTTGGTGTCGCCCAGTTGCGAGCGACAGTTGCCACACCAGGTCGCGAAGGTCTCGACGAACACCGGGGTCCCGGCAAAGTCGGCCGGCGAAATCGTGGAGCCGTCGGCCGTCGTGGCCGTGATCGCGACGACGCCGGCGGCTGCTGCCGCGTCGCCGTCGTCACCGGTGGCGTCGGTGGCGTCCTCGGTCATGTCCTCGGCGTGGTCGCTCATGTCCTCGGAATGGTCACCCATGTCGTCGCTGGCCATGTCGTCGGCCTCGGACTCCATCTGGCCTGCAGGCGACTCGGACGTGGTCGTGGCGGCGTCGTCGTCACCACCACAGGCGGCGAAGAGGAGGGCGGCGACGGCGAGACCGGCCATGCGGCTGGCGCGGCGGTGGCGACGAACTGGGGCCATTGAGGTGGTCCTTGTCCAGGGGTGCAGGCGGAGGATGAACGGGGTCGACCGTCGGTCGACAGGCTGGTCGATGCAACCCCCGGACCCGGGTGGGCATTCCCTGCATCTTCAGGGGCTCGCCGCGGCATCAGCGGTGTCGTCCGACGGGCTGGTCACCCGATGGGGGTGGGTCAGGACCCGGGGAGTCGGGCCGACGGCGAAGGCGACCAGGGTGATGCCGAACCGGTGCGCGACGTCGATCGCGAGTGACGACGCCGCCCCGTTGGCGACCACGACCTCCAGCCCGGCGGCGGCGGCCTTCGCCAGCAGCTCGTAGCTCGCGCGGCCCGACAGGACCGCGACACTGCCGGTCAGGGGGTCGGCGTCCAGCACCGCGGCGCCCACCACCTTGTCCATGGCGTTGTGGCGTCCGACGTCCTCGCGCACCAGCGTGACGTCACCCGCCGGGGTGGCGATGCCGACCGCATGGAGGCCGCCGGTCCGGTCGAACATCGGTTGCCGGGCGCGCAGCCGGTCGGGCAGCACCGTCACGACGCTGGCATCGAGCCGGACGTCGTCGGCCACGACGGCCACGCCGGTGTCGGCCAGGGCGTCGAGGCTGCGGCGGCCACAGACCCCACAGGCGCTGGTCACCAGGCCATGACGATCCAGCGCCGACGTGTCGGGCAGGGTGGCCGCTGCCAGTGTCACCTGGATCGCGTTGCCGCGGGCATCGTCATCGGCATCCAGCGTGCACGGGGCGACGTCGACCACGTCACGGCGACCCGTGATGACGCCCTCGGCGAACAGCCACCCGATCGCCAGTTCGGCGTCGTGACCCGGGGTGCGCATCGTCACCGCGAGGTCCGACGTGGCGCCCGCGAGCGTGGCAAGGCGGATCGTCAGCGGTTCCTCGACCGCCACCTCATCGGTTCCCGCCACACCTGCGAGGCTGGTCGCCGCGACCGTGCGCACCCCCGGGTGCGCCGCGGCTCCTGCCTGCATCCCGGGGGTCATGGCACCAGTTCGTCGTCGCGGCGGCCCCGCAGGTACGGGTCGACGTCACTGTCGACCCCCGCCCGCCGATCGCGCAGGCGCCGTCGCAGCACGATCGCGTAGCCGATCACCACGATCAGGGTGAACGCCGTCCACTGCAGGGCGTAGGACAGGTTCTGGGTCGTGTCCAGTGCCGGGACCGGTTGCGGGATCGGCAGCTCGCCGTCGTCGGGGGACTGGGTCGTGAGGTGCACCAGCATCGGGGCGAGCGTGCCGGTGACCTGCTCGTCCAGCCGCTGCAGGTCGGCGTGGAAGACCGTGGTCAGCATGCCGGTCTCGGCATCGGTGGGGCCGAAGGACGGCTGGGACACGGGTGCCTCCAGCCAGCCCACGACCTGGACCTCGCTCGGGATCGGCACGTCTCCCATGGGCGTGGCACCGGCTCCCTGCGCCGGTGGCACCCAGCCACGACGCACCAGCACGGTCACGTCGTCGAGGCCCTGGTCGACGCTCGGCACCAGCGGGGTCAGCAGGTCGAAGCCGCCCTGGCCGCCCCAGGACCGGTTGCGCTGGGCAACCTGCTCATCAGCGATCCAGGTCCCGGTGACCACGACCGGGCGTGAACTCCAGCGCCTCGGCGTCGGCGTCGTCGAAGTCGGCCAGCACCGCCGGCGTGAGCACGTCGGCCAGGGGCACGGGCGCGCGCTCGATGCCCTCGGTGATCTGGGCAGCCGTGGCCTGCTCCTCGCGGTACCGACTCCACTGCCACATGGCCAACTGCGGGAACGTGAGCAGGACCGCCAGCACCACGACGTGGGCACTGATCCACCACGGACCCAGCAGCGGGTGGCGACGCTCGACGTCACCCATGACGGTGTGGTGGGCGCGGCACGGAGCGTGTCACTGGCTGGCGCCGGTGCGGACGTCCGGAGCGCCCATGCGGGTCGCGTCGGCAGTCTGGTCGTCGGGCATGCCCTGGGACTCGCGCTCGGCCTTGACCCGGCCGCGGTAGTTCGCCAACTCCCGTTCGGTCGTCTCGTCGTCCCAACCCAGCTCCGCGGCCATGTGGCCGGCCACGACCGGCGCCGCGGCCAGCCCGCGGTCCCACGACTCGATCGAGATCCGGGTCCGTCGCGTCAGCACGTCGTCAAGGTGCAGGGCGCCCTCGTGGCTGACGGCGTAGACGACCTCCACCTCGAGGTAGTCGTCGGCCCGAGGCAGGGGCGTGGCCAGTTCCGGTCGCTCCTCGATCAGTTCGAGCAGTTCCGTCACCAGGGTCCCGTGGCGCTGCAGCAGGTGTTCGATGCGTGCCACGTGCAGCCCCGAGCGGGCGGCCATGTCGTGGCGCTGGTTCCAGGCGGCGGCGTAGCCCGCGCCGCCCACGATCGGGATGGTGTCGGTGACCGAGTCGGGGACCTTGTCGTCCAGGCCGTGCGCGGCGGCGTCGACGGCGTCCTTGGCCATCACCCGGTAGGTCGTGTACTTGCCGCCGGCGATGGTGATCAACCCGGCCGCGGCCACCGAGACCGCGTGTTCGCGTGACAACTGGGAGGTGTCCTCGGACTCGCCCCACAGCAACGGTCGCAGCCCGGCGTAGACCCCGGTGACGTCGTCGTGGGTCAACGGTGTCGTCAGGACCTGGTTGCAGCGATCGAGCAGGTACTGGATGTCGGTGGCGGAGGCAGCCGGGTGCGACCGGGCCAACTCCCAGTCGGTGTCGGTGGTGCCGATCAGCCAGTGGCGGCCCCACGGGATGATGAACAGCACGCTGGTCTCGGTGCGCAGGATCACCCCGGTGTCGGACTGGAACCGATCCCGGGGCACGACCAGGTGGATGCCCTTGGAGGCACGGACGTGGATGCGGCCACGGCCAGCCATCTCCTGGATGTCGTCGGCCCAGACCCCGGTGGCGTTGACGACCTGGCGGGCCGCGACCTGGATCACCTCGCCGGTCTCGAGGTCGGTGGCCTCGACCCCCGACACGCGGTCGCCCTCGCGCAGCAGGTCCGTGACGCGCATCGAGGTGGCCACCGCCGCACCGTTGTCGACGGCGGTGCGTGCCACCATCATGGTGTGGCGGGCGTCGTCGACCTGGGCGTCCCAGTAGCGCACGGCGCCGACCAGTGACGACCGCCGCAATCCGGGTGCCAGCTTCAGCGCGCCCGACCGGGTCAGGTGCTGGTGACGGGGCAGGTGCCCGGCGCCACCGAGCGTGTCGTAGAGGGTCAGGCCGGCGGTGACGTAGGGGCGTTCCCAGCCCAGGTGCGTGAGGGGATAGAGGAACGAGACCGGGCGAACCAGGTGGGGGGCGAGGCGGTGCAGCAGCAGCCCGCGTTCGTGCAGGGCCTCGCGCACCAGGCCGAAGTTGAGCTGTTCGAGGTAGCGCAGGCCCCCGTGCACGAGCTTGGACGACCGCGACGAGGTGCCGGCCGCGAGATCGCGTTGTTCGACCAGGGCCACCGACAGCCCGCGGGTGGCCGCGTCCAGTGCGACCCCGGCGCCGGTCACGCCGCCGCCGATGACCACGATGTCGAAGACCTCGTGGCGCATGCGCGCCAGCGCCTCGGTGCGTTGGGTCGGGGACAGGGCGGCGGCTGTTGCCACGGGAAGACCTCGCTGGACGTGGGGTGGACGGATGGGAGGGGGTCGCCAGGTCGGCCGCGCAACCGGGCGGTGGTCGGGCGGCCGGCCGTGACCCGGTCGACCGCTGGTGGTGGTCAGCCGGTGGTGGGTGCCATCGTGCGGCCGTCGCTGGCCGTGGTCGCGGGCGTGTCGTCGATCGCGGGCGATCCGGTGGACGCGGTGGTGTCGTGGGTCGCGGGCGATTCGGCGGGACCGGAGGACTGCTCGGGGGCCGACGATGCCGAGCGCCAGGTCTCGACCAGTGACAGGTACCGGTCGGGTACCTCGATCATGGCGACGTGGCCGACACCGGCGAGGTCGTGGCGGGCGATGTCGCCGCGCTGGGTCGTCAGCGCATCCATCGCCGCGCGGGGAACCAGGTGGTCATGGTCACCCCAGATGAGCAGGATGTCGGCCGTGATCGCACGCGTGGCGGCGCGAATGGCGCCGTGGCGAACGGTGAGCCATGTCACGAGGTCCCGGGTGGCATGGCTCAGGCTCGCCGAGCGCCAGTCCCGACCCATGCCCTCCCTGGTCTGGGTGATGGCAACTTCCTCGAGTGGGGGTCGGAAGGACTCCCCGTCGCCCGAGACCAGCTCCTGGACGCGCCTGGACATCTCCTCTGGCGTGGAGCCGGCATAGGCACGGCGCAGTGCCTTGAGCGTGGCGCCTCGCGCCACCCTGAAGGCCGCGAACTGCAGGAACATGGCAGTGTCCATCTGCAGGATGGCGGACAGCTGTCGGGTCGGCATGGCCGGCGACACCAGGACCAGCCGTTGCACCCGATCAGGGTGGCGACCGGCGAGCAGCGTCGACAACAGGCCACCCATCGAGTTGCCGTGGACCTCGGCGCGATCCCAGCCCAGGGCGTCGAGCAGGCGGACCAGGAAGGTGAGCTGGGGCGTCATGTGGGCCGCCTCTGGCAGGGGCGGCTCGGTGTCGCCGAAGCCCGGCAGGTCCATGGCCACGACGGGGGCGTGCTGGGCCAGCCCGGCGATCACCTCGAGCCAGTTCGTGGACGCACCGCCCAGGCCATGCACGAGCAGGATCGGGGTCGCGGCCGGATCGGCGTCGTCGTTGCCGACACTGGCGGGGTCGGCCCGCAGCAGGTTGACGCGGACGTCGTCGATGGTGATGCTGTCCGACCGGATGCCGGCCCAGCGGGGATCACGGTTTCCCCAGTCGAGTTCGATCATCTGCGCGGCTCCTGGTGGGTCGGGTCGTGTGCCGGGCAGGGTATTGGGCACGAGGCACCGACGATGACGCCCGCGGTGTGCCGGGGCGCGCCCACTGGCAGTGCCTCCACGGCTTTGTCACAGGCCGTCCGTATGGTCGTGGTCGAACTGGTGCAGCACCGACAAACCGCCGCCCTGGAGGCCCCGATGCCCGTTTCGGCCTGGACCATCCTCGTCGTCGTGATCGTCGCCGCTGCCGTCGCGGTGTACGTCGCCACACGGGCCATGCTGACGCGGCAGGCGGCCGCGACGGCGCAGGTCGCGGCCGACCTGCGCGAGGAGGTCGTGATCCAGCGCGAGGCGCTCGAGCGGCGCAGCGACCGGGTCGTCGTCGATGCCGTCGACACCGTCGTGGCACTCGCGGCCGAACGGCTGGGCACCGAGACGGCGCGGGGCCAGGCGATGCTGGCCGAGCGCGACCGCACCCTGGACGAACGCGCGGCCCGGATGACCGACGAGTTCAACCGGATGCGGGAACTGGTCACCGAACTCGATCGCGAACGCAGCAAGGGCATGGGTGACCTCGAGGCGCGCCTGACCGAGGCCTCCCGGGCCACGGGCGACCTCGCCCGCACGACCGGTGCGCTCAAGGAGGCGTTGGCGTCGTCGCGGTCACGCGGGCAGTGGGGCGAGCGCATGGCCGAGGACGTCCTGCGTGCGGCCGGGTTCTGCGAAGGCATCAACTACGTCCTGCAGCAGTCGACCGCGCATGGGCGACCCGATGTGACGTTCCTGCTGCCGGCCGGGCGCCACCTGCACATGGACGTCAAGTTCCCGTTGGACAACTACCTGCGACACCTCGAGGCCACGACGGATGCCGAGCGGGATCGCCACCTGCAGGCGTTCGTGCGTGACGCTCGCAACCGGGTCCGAGAACTGGCTCGCCGCGACTACAACGACACGACCGAGGGCAGTCTCGACCAGGTCCTGCTGTTCATGCCCAACGAGCACGTCTACGCCTTCCTGCACGATGCTGCGCCGACGCTGCTCGACGAGGCGCTGGCGTCGCGCGTCGTGCTGTGCTCGCCCGTCACGTTGTTCGCCGTACTGGCCGTCATCCGCCAGACCGTCGACGACCACATGACCGAGCAACGATCGGCCGAGATCCTCGACGCCCTCAACGAGTTCACCGACCAGTGGGACCGGTTCACGGCCCACCTCGAAAAGGTCGGGGACCGCATCACGTCGGCCCAGCGCGCCTACGACGAGGTCAATGGCGTCCGGCGGCGCCAACTCGAGCGCAAACTCGACCGCGTCGACGACCTGCGTCGCGACCAGGGGGCCGCCGCGGTGTTGGCACTGGCGCCACCCCCCGATGACGCCAGTACCGATGCGGACGGCTCCGTGGCCAGTTGAGCCCGGCCCGGGCCGGTGGCCCCCAATTCCCCGCCTGCCGCGGCGAACCAACGTTGCCGTCCGCAGACGGCTTCGCTGCCGACGCCCACCACTACCTTGGGGGTCCCCGGATCGTCGAGGAGTTGCCATCGGTGCACCGCTGACACACGACCGAGACTGTCGACGACCTGAGCCTGCTCAGTGAGCGGCGACGCCTGGATCACGGTCGTGGTCATGGTGCTCACCTTCGGCATGTTGGCGTGGGACCGCCTGGCCCCGTCGGCCGTCGTGCTGATGGCCGCCGTCACCCTGCTCATCACCGGTGTGATCGACACCGCACAGGCGCTGTCGGGATTCGCGAATCCAGCACCGATCACCGTTGCTGCCCTGTACGTGCTGGCCCGCGCCGCCGAGAAGACCGGCATGCTCAGTCCGTTGACCGCACGGCTGCTCGGCAAGGGCCAGGGCCGCGTGGACCTGGCGCGCCTGGCGGTCCCGGCAGCCGGTGCCTCGGCGTTCCTCAACAACACGCCGCTGGTGGCGATGATGACGCCCGACATCGTGTCGCTGACCCAACGTCGTGGACTGGCCGCATCGCGCTTCCTGATGCCGTTGTCGTTCGCCGCCATCCTGGGTGGGACCATGACGGTGCTGGGCACGTCCACCAACCTGGTCGTGTCCGGCCTGCTGGCCGAGAGCGGTCAGGCCGAACTGGGCCTGTTCGAGGTCACCCCGATCGGTGGCCCGGTCGCCCTGGTCGGGATGGTGGTCCTGATCCTGGTGTCGTGGCGTCTCGTCCCGATCCGCTCCACCGCCCAGGAACAGGCGCAGCAGGAGATCCGTGAGTTCGTCGTGACCATGGAGGTGATGCAGGGCGGGTCCTACGACGGTGTCCCCATCAACGACACGGACCTGATCGGTCGTCGTCACGTCTTCCTGGTGCAGCTGACGCAGGGCGATCGAACGATGGCACCGGTGGACCTGGACACCGTCCTGCAGCCGGGCGATCGGCTCACGTTCGTCGGCGAGGTCACCCAGATCGTGGGCCTGTACCGACTTGGAGGGCTGCGATCGACCTCCCAGAAGCACCTGGATCGCGTCGCGGAACCCGGCCACAGCCTCTTCGTGGCCGTGGTGGGCCGCACCTCGCCGTTGGCGGGCCACCAACTGGCCGACATCGCCTTCCTGGGTCGCTACCAGGCTGCCGTGCTCGCCATCCACCGCGACGGGCACCGGATCACCGCAGACCCGCGCGAGGTGCGGTTCCGGCCGGGCGACGCGTTGATGGTGCTGGCGGGACCGCAGTTCCAGACCAACTGGTCCGAACGCCGTGACTTCCTGCTCATCTCGCGACTGGGCGGGGATCCGCCGACGGCGTCGCGACGGGCGCCGGTGGTGGCGGCGATCACGGTCATCATGGTCGTGGTCGCAGCGCTTGGCATCCTGTCGATCCTCGAAGCGGCGTTGCTGGCTGCCGGGGCGCTGGTCGCGACGCGCGTGCTCACGTCCAACGAGGTCCGCGACGCCATCGACTTCGACGTGATCATCCTGATCGCGGCATCGTTCGCGCTGGGCGCGGCCATGGCGACCACGGGACTGGCCACCAGTCTGGCGAACGTCATCATTGCCTCGTTCGACCAGTTCGGCACCGTCGGCGTGGTCTTCGGTCTGCTGCTGGCCATGGCAATCATCACCGAACTGGTCACGAACAACGCTGCCGTGATCGTCGTCTTTCCCATCGCCATGTCGTTGGCGGCCACGACCGGACTGGACTCGCGCACGCTGGCCATCGCCATCGGAGTGGTCGCGTCGTGTTCCTTCCTGACACCCATCGGCTACCAGACCAACACGATCGTGTACGGCCCCGGTGGCTATCGATTCACCGACTATGCCCGGGTCGGCTGGCCGCTGACGTTCACCGTCCTGGCGATGGCCACGGCGATCGTCACCTCCATGTGAGGCAGCACCGTTGCGTGCAGCGCCCATCCCTGCGCGGTCGCAGCACGATGCGATGTATCTGTCACAGTGCCCGTGCACTCTCGACGCATGCACCCCCCGTCGCCACCAGGGGGCGGGGTGCCCGCAGCATCCACATCGCTCGCACCTTCCACATCGCTCGCACCTTCCACAGGGGGAACCACCAATGCCATCGGACCAGCCCACACCAACCTCGGCCGTCGTCGAGCGCGTCACCCGCGCCAAGCAGCAGGCCGAGAAGAATTTGTTCGCCATCCCGGGTGTCCACACCGTCGGGGTCGGCTTCAAACGAGTCAACGGCAAGCTGACCGACGAGGTCGCCGTGCTCGTGTACGTCGACCGCAAGTTGCCAGTCGAGGAACTGCGCCCCGGGTGGCTGGTGCCCGACTCCGTCGAGGGCTTCGGCGCCGACGAACCCGTGCACACCGATGTCGTCGAGCGTCCTCGCGCCGTCGAGTACAACCACCTTGCCGACGGCAGCCTGGCCACGCGCGTCCGGCCGGTTCCGGGTGGACGCAGCATCGAGGGCAACAACGGTGGCGGCACGCTGGGGGGATGGGTGTGGGACGACCTCAACGACCAGCCCGTCCTGTTGAGCAACAACCACGTCCTTGGCGGCGTCGTGGGCGCCAACGTCTACCAGCCATGGGGTTCGACCAGTCTCGCCGACCAGATCGCCGACAACGTGCGCACCGGCACGCTCGATGCCACGATCGCGGCGCCGACCGACGCCGCCCACGTGACCTACGAGATCGAGGGCGTGGGCCCCGCCGTCTACGAGACGACGGCGCCAGTGCTCGGCATGGCGGTGGAGAAGTCCGGTGCCACGACCGAGCACACCACCGGCACGATCGTCGCCGTGAACCTCAGCCTGGGGCACAACGGGTCGACCGCCGACTTCGAGGTCGATCCCGACGCCGGGGTCGCCAAGATGGCCTACTTCGGTGACTCGGGGTCGCTCATCGTGGAGCGCGAGCACCCCGACGGCGAGAGTTGGAAGCGAGTGGTCGGCCTGTTGTGGGGCGGTGTCCCGTCCGAGAACAACGCCTATGCGCACCCGATCGAGGACGTCTTCGCGGACCTCGACCTGACCACGATCTGCTCGGGCCTGATCGCCCAGGTGTTGGACAACTTCTTCGCCGACGAGGATGACTTCGCGCTGTCGCGTCGCGACCTCCCACGCCTGGTGGAACAGCCCGTGTGGCTGCCGCGACCGCTGCCCGGACCCGTCTCACCGGGGCGGGTGCTGCGCCAACCGCCCAACGTCCCCCTGGACGTCACGGTCGGCGCTGGCGCCAACATCACCCGTCGCATCCGGTCAGGGTGGAGCCGAGTCGTCGAACTCCCTCGCCAGCGCGGGCTCGCGCGTGACGTCGAGGCGGCCGTGAAGGGCACCCAACGTGGCAAGGACGTGGCTGCCCTGGTGCAGACCCACCGGGTCCCACTGGCTCGTCTGGCCATGGATCGCAATGCCCGACGGGTGGTCGAGAAGGCGGCAGCACCCTTCCTCAAGGGACTGTGGTCGGCCGAGGAGGTCCTGTCCAAGCCGGTGACGCGCGAGGACGCGGAGCGCTTCCGGCGCGCCCTGGCGGTCGTCGAACAGGACGAATCGCTGGGCGACCTGGTCGAGACGGCGCGCGCGCTGCTCGACGATCTGCCCGGCCAGACCCTGCAGGAGGTGTTGCAACGCCGGTAGTGCGGGTGCGCCGGCGCCGGTCGTGCCATGCTGGAGGTCTTCGATGACTGGACCCAGGTGTGGTCACACCCAACGCGCATGACACGGATGCAGGTGGCGATGCCGGCCTGCTGACGGCGAAGGCAGCCCTTCGCGAGCAGGTGTGGTCGGCCCTGGCGGATGCCGGGGCCGGCCGATTTCCCGGCATCCGTCATCGAATCCCCAACTTCGTGGGGGCGGAGGCCGCCGCCCAACGGCTTGCGGACACGCCGTCGTGGCGTCGGGCCACCGTGGTCAAGTGCAATCCCGACTCGCCGCAGTGGCCGGTGCGCACCCAGGCGCTGCGTGACGGCAAGGTCGTCGTGATGGCCGTGCCACGGCTGGCCTCGCTGCCGCCGTTCATGGTGCTGGACCCCGATGATCTCGATGTCTCCCCGCGGCAGGCCAGTTCGATCAAGGGATCGTCACAGCACGCCAGGCCAGCCGACGTGGCCGACCTCGACCAGATCGACCTGGTGGTCCAGGGATGTGTCGGCGTGGACCTGCAGGGTCATCGCCTGGGCAAGGGTGGGGGATTCGCCGATCTCGAGTTCGCCATCACGGCGGCCGCCGGCATCCTGCATCGTGACGTCGTCGTGGCCACGACCGTGCACGACGTGCAGGTGCTGGACCACGAGGTGCCCACCGGCCAGTCACGACGTCGGGCTCGACCTGGTCGTGACACCCTCCCGAGTGATCGAGGTGGTGCGGTCTGGCTCGCGCCAGACCCACCTCGATCCCGATCTCCTCACGGCGCAGAAGCGGGCGGCGATCCCCCTGCTGGCGCAGGTGCTCGACACGTGAGTCGCTGGCGGGAATGACTGCCGCGCGAGGCGGGGTGGCGCGGGGCGGAGTGGCGCGCGGCGGAGTGGCGCGGGGGAGGGGTGCGCCAACCTGCCGGTCACTAGACGCGTGGGGCGTCGGCGGGACGCACCGTCGCGGGCGCGTCCGGCGGGGGCCGTCCGCGTTGGCGCAGGCGCTCGTAGCCGGCGCGCACCAGTCGCCACAGGAAGAACACCAGGGTCGCACCGGCGATCAGGAACACCACCGCGAGGATCGCCGCGAGCACCGGTTGTTCGACGACCAGCCACATCATGACGGCCACGAGCCCGTCCTCGAACAGGGACACGACGACGTTGGAGACCGGCTCGGGGGAGGCATTGATCGCCACTCGTGCCGATGCCTTGGTCGCATGGGACGCAAAGGCCATGCCGCCGCTGGTCCCGGCGCTCAGCAGGGTCGAGATGTCGGCCTCGCCGGCCAGCAGGGCACCGAGCACCGCCGCGCCGATCGGCCGGATCGCGGTGTGGATGACGTCCCAGCCACTGTCGAGCCACGGAATCTTGTCAGCGACCATCTCGATGACGTAGAGGGTCGCCGCGACGATGATGACGGGCCACGACATCAGGACTTCGGGCACCGGCGCGAGGTCCATGCGCCCGAAGATGCCCAACAGCAGCACCGTGCCGTAGAGGTTGACGCCCGAGGCCCAACCCGTGCCGACGATCGCTGCGAATCCCGCGTCCATCCAGGGTCCGATCGTCTGCGCACAGCGGCGCGTGTCGGCCCATTCTACCGGTCACACGGTCGTGTTCGGCAGTGCTGGAGTGGGTGAAGACCCCCGCGTTGCCCTGGACACCTGGCGTGCCGCCGGGTCAGTAGAGCCTGGGGCACGAAGGTCTGTTCCTCCATCGGCGGGCGGACGTAGGCGACGTCCTCGCGCGCGGGCAGTTCCACCGGATCGGGGACCAGGTCCTCGTACTCGAACTGGCTGAGCAGGTGATGGATGCAGTTGAGTCGGGCATTGCGCTTGTCGTCACTGGGGACGACGAACCACGGGGCCTGCTTGATGTCGGTGTGCGGCGAAGGTGGTGTCCTTGGCCCGCGAGTACTCGGTGTAGAGCCGGTGCTCGGCCAGGTCCATGTCCGACAGCTTCCACCGCTTGAGCGGCTCCTCGTTGCGGGACTGGAAGCGCCTGTGCTGCTCCTCGAAGCTGACCGAGAACCAGTACTTGATCAGACTTGATGCCGGACCGCACCAGCATCCGTTCGAACTCCGGGCACGAGCGCAGGAACTCGCGGTGCTGCTGGTCGGTGCAGAAGCCCATGACCCACTCGACGTTGGAGCGGTTGTACCAACTGCGATCGAACAGCACGATCTCGCCGGCGGCCGGCAGGTGTTCGACGTAGCGCTGGAAGTACCACTGGGTCTGTTCCCGCTCGGTCGGCTTGGGCAGTGCCACCACCCGCACCGTGCGGGGGCTGGTGCGTTCCTGGATGCGCTTGATGACGCCGCCCTTGCCAGCCGATCCCGCGGCCCTCGAAGATCACCAGTGCCCGGATGCCCTCGTGTTGGACCCAGTGCTGGAGCTTGACGAGTTCCTCCTGCAGGCGGCCGAGTTCTTCCTCGTACCACGACTGCTTGAGGCGGCCGCTTCTTCGTTGTAGACCGGTCGCTGGGTGGAAGTCGGTCGTGGGACATGGCGTACTCCGTGCTGTGGTGGACGTGTCCGACTGTGGGTCCACATCTGGTCCGGACCCTGGACCACTGGGGCAGCTCGCGACCGCGGCGTTGCAGGCGCCGGTTCGCGGCCGCGCGAGACGTGGGCGGCGATCCGTGGCGGCGTCGAACACCCGCATCGAGCATCGAAGCGGCGGCGAACACCTGGTCACCGGTGCGTTCGAGCAGGCGCAGGGCGGCGGCATCCTGCGTCGTGGTGATGCCCGCCTCGACCATGCGCTGCAGGGCGCGCCGGCGAGCCCAGCCATCCGGGATGGCCTCGAGGACGCGGACCCGGTCGCTTGGCGACGACGCTGCCATGTGGGGAAGCCATGCCCGGATGGTGCGCAGGGCGGCGGCGTTCGTGCCGGCCGCCAGTACCTCCACCAGGTCGCTGATCGATCCCGTGGATGCCGCCATCGACGAGCCGGGGGCACCGCCGCCCGGCAGCGGCCGGCGACGACGACGTCGGACACGCCGGCACCGTGCTCGCCCAGCGGTCCGGACGGGTCCAGCATCCCGTCGAGGACGGGGTCGAAGCTGGGCTGGGACGTGAAGGCCGAGACGCGGGCGACGCGGGTTGCCGGTCGGGCCGCGATGGCCGCGGAGGACACGCTGCCCCCACCCGCTTCCTCGACTTCGCGCCGCGACCGACGCAGTTGGCGACGCAGCTCGTCCAGTTCGCCCTCGTGGGCACGGCGCGCGATGTCGGCCTCGCTGGCCGCGTCCCGCAATCTGCTCCTCGACTGCTGCGGCGCGCTCCTTGGCGCGGGCGACCTCGGTGCGGGCGTGCTCCAGGGACTGCTCGCTCGTTCGTGCCCGGGTCTCGGCTGCCGCCAGGCGGGCCTCGAGGTCGGCGACGCGGCCGGCCATTGCGGCCGAGGCGGCCGCACCGAGGTCGTCGGCATGCGCCGCCGCTGCGTCGTGGGCGGCCTGCTCCACGGCCCGGGACTCGGCCGTGGCAGCGGCGGTCGGACCACCGGCACCGCGTGGGGTGGGGGCGTTCGGGGCAACCACGTCGTCGAGCCCGGTGGCCGCTGCGGCAGTGCCCGCCACCGCGCCGAGCGTGGTGCGTCGGGCCGGCTGGCGTCGCCATCGACTCGGTCAACTCGCGCAGGTCGTCGCCGTCCAGCCGTGCGATCATGTCCAGGACTGCCCGTGACTGTTCGGCAGTCAGGTCGATGCCGCGCCTCTGCCTGGATCCGGGGCACCAGTTCCGGCGCGACCCGCTGCGCCACCATCACGGCCAGGTTGCGCTTGTCGTCGGGGGTGAGCTGGAGAAACGTGGACAGCGCCGTGGCCCCGGCCCGTGCGCGTTCGAACCGCGTGCCCGAACGCAGGCGGGCTGCCTGCGCCAGCACATCACTGGGGGTCGCCACTGGCGGTTCCTCACTTGGGTCACGTGGGTCGGGGTGGGTGGCCGGGCTGGTGCCCCGGACCAGTGGCGGTCAGTCCGTGCTGGTCCCGTCGCGGGCGTCCCGGCCATCGTCGTCGTCGGCGGCGTCGCCACCCGCGGCCCCGCCACTGGCGGCCCGACCGTTGCCGGAGCGGCCTCGATCGGTGCGGGCCCCGTCCTGGGGTTGGTCGGACGACGCTGACAACTCGTCGTCGAAGTCCTGGCCCAGGGCGCCGCGCAGCACCGTGAGCAGGTCGATGCCGGACAGGCTCTTGACGACCGGCAGGGTCGATGTCAGCACCTCGGTGACGTCGGCGGTGAGCTTGGATGCACCCGTGCCGCCGCCGCTGCCGTTGGAGATGATCGTGGTGGAGCCCGCGCGCGACAGGGGTTCGGAGGCGGCCGCGATCACGTCGGGCAGCACCTTGAGCGCCTCCAGGGAGATGCCGGCTTCGCTGTAGGCACGCAGGGCCTCGGCCAACTGGCGGCGGGATTCCGCCTCTGCCTCACCTCGGGCCCGGATGGTCTCGGCCTGGGCGAGTCCGACGTCGCGGACCTTGGCAGCTTCTGCCTCACCTTCGGCGCGCAGGGCCTCGGCGGCCTTGGAACGCCTGATCAGGTCGGCCATGGCCTCTCGCTCCTCCTGGAAGCGGGCGGCCTCGGCGCGTTGCTCGGACGTGAAGCGGTCGGCCTCGGCCTTGCGCTCGGCCGCGAACTTCTCGGCCTCGGCCTTCTCGCGGATCGTGGCGTCGAGTTCGCGCTTCTGGCGTTCGGCCTCGCTTCTCCGCGATCCGGATGTCCTGTTCCTTGGCCTCCATCTCGCCGGCCTTGATGGCCCGAGTCTGCTCGATGTCGACATCGCGCTTGATCGAGGCGTTCTTCAGGCTCAACTCGCGCTGGGACTCGGCGATGTCCTGCTCGACCTGGATGCGCCGCTGTTCCTTGGTCAACCGGGCCGACTCCTCGCGCAGGGAGGCGTCCTTGTCCGACTCGGCCTGGGCGATCCGGGCGTCACGACGTGCGCGCTCGATCTCGGGCACACCCAGCGAGTCGAGGTAGCCGTTCTCGTCGGTGATCGACTCGAACACGAAGGACAGGAAGGAGTAGCCCAGCGAGTTGAGTTCGCCGGCTGCCTTGGTCTTGAGGTCCTCGGTGAACTTGGCCTGGTCGCCGTACAACTCGGCCACCGACAGCCCGGCCACGATGGTGCGCAGGTGACCGCCCACGACCTTGGTCAGCGAGTTTCGGATGTCGTCGACGCCCATGCCCAGGAAGTTGGCCACCGCCATGCGCACGGTGGGGAAGTTGGCGCCTCGCTCCTCGGGTCCGACCGGCACCTTCACGGTCGCGGTGCCGTCGACGTTGATCGGGGTGCGCTGGTCACCTGCCAGCACGCCGCGCAGCTTGATGTCCAACTGCATCGCGTGGAGGGGGAACTTCTCGGCCTCCTCGATGAACGGTGTCACGAACGTGCCGCCACCGACGATGACGCGGAAGCCCTCCTTGCCCTTGCCCTGGCGGCGTCCGTAGACGATCAGGGCCTCGTCGGGTCCGATTCGCCGATAGCGGCGCCGGTACACCAGCCACAGCACCAGCATCAGGATGCCGAGCAGGATCAGCCAGCCCGAACACCTGCAGCACCGTCGTGAACGCGTCCATGTTCATCCTTGCGTGGTCAGGTCCTGCAACGGGGCATCCGCCTGGTCACCAGCGTGGTCCCGGCCCCGGCGTCGTGCTGCAGGGGGTCCGGTCGGCGCCGCTCCCGCGTGCGGCCATCCCGAGCCGGCCTGCGGAACCGACTGTCGGCGCCCAGTGCGGGCAACGAGTGCGTGCCATGCCATGGTCGGTGACGTCATGCGATCGTAGCCACGGATCGTCGCCGGGTCGCCACCACGCCAGGGCCCGGTGCGGTCGTCAGGCGATCACGCCCAGCGCCCGCAGGGCGACGATCGCCCCGCCGTCATCGACGGAATCGGTGACCAGGTGGGCGACCGCCTTGACGTCGTCGGCTGCATTGCCCATGGCGATCGCGGTGCCGACGATCTCGAGGGCGGGCAGGTCGTTGTGGCCGTCGCCGATCATCACGACGTTGGCCAGGTCGACGCCGATCTGGGACGCGGCGGTGCGCATCGCGTGCGCCTTGTCGACACCCGGGCGCGTGATGTTGAGGAACGACCACCCCGGATGGGCCAGCGACCGCCCGTCACCGATGGTGAGCCCCAAGTCCGGCGACCGCTGCGACGATGTCGGTCGGTCTCGTCCTCGTCGAAGCCCATGAACGTGGCCTTGAGCACCGGATCGGCCGGCGGGGCGACGGTCGAGACGATGCCGGCGGGTTGCTGGCCCAGGCTCTCCCAGTGCAGGGCCGCGCGGTCATCGGTGCGGGTCACCCAGAAGGTCTCGCTGGTGTAGAACTCGCAGTACGCGGTGTGCTGGCGGCACAGTTCGAGCAGGGCCATGACCTCGTCGGACGTCAAGCGGCCAGGATGCGATCGTCGCGCCGGCCATGCGCACCTCGGCCCCGTTGTGCATCACGTGGGGTCCCGGGACCGGCAGCAGGTCGTGGATCCGATGCGCCCCCTGTCGCATGCGTCCGGTGACCAGTCCGACCGGCAGTCCGGTGGCGGCGGCGGCGACCATGGCGGCTGCCGCGTCGTCGGCCACCTCGTCGTCACTGCCCAGCAGCGTGCCGTCGATGTCGCTGGCCCACCACCCGATGTGGCGCAGCCTGCCAGCTCGTCGAAGCGCCCCCCGGGCGACAGCCCGTCGGGCAGCGCTGCCGTCGTCATCCCAGCGCCTTGATGGAACCGAACTTCTCCTCGTACTTGGACTGGGCATTGGCCAGCGAGCGCATCACCTGGCCGACCATCGTCGGCGCGATCTTGACGCGTGCCACGACCTCGGCGTTGACCTTGCCGGCCTCGCCACTGGGCATCGTCTGGCAGAAGTCCAGGGTGAACTCGTGCGCGGTGTGCTGGACGATCGCGAAGTTGGCGTACTCGCCATGCTTGAGATCGTCGCTCACGACCACGCGGATCTGTGGTTGCGGGCGGGGCGCGGGCTGGTCTTCGGACGGGCTGTCACTCATGCGAGGTCCTTGCAGGCGTTGGAGTGGAGTCACCCTATGCCAGGGCGGGCGTGCCTGTCGTGTCGTGCCGGGCGCCGCCGCGGGACAGGAGCAGTGCCATCCGGGGTCGTGGGCCCCCGGCCGTGGACACGGAGGTCCGCGTGGGCCGGCCCGCATAGCATCGGGGCCGGTGCCCACCGACCATCGAGCAGACGTGCGCCAGGATGCCGGGGCAATGACCCGCAGCTACGACGATGCCGTCTGGGAGGTCGGGGCGATCGTCGAGCGCATCTGGGCCCGCGACGACTCGGTGTGGCCACGTGACGCCACCGACCCGGCACCGCCGGGGCAGCAGGCGGATCGGTTCGCCTGGCTCGACGCGGCCGAACGTGCCGTCGTGGACCAGCAACGCTGGGTCGAAGTGGTCGACGGGTTCGTGGCCGACGGCGTCAGCGACGTCCTGCTGATCGGCACGGGTGGTGCCGTCGCCCACGCGCGCCTGCTCGCGTCGTTGGTGTCGCACCCGCGCCTGCGCCTGCATGTCCTGGACACGGTGCACGCGGATGCCGTGCACCACGTGCGGGAACGCTTCGTCCCCGCCTCCTGGGCCGTCGTCGCGTCGGTCGCGCCGGGCGACGTGGTCACCGCCAGCCTGCTTGCCCGGTTCCGCGCCGATCTGCTGGCAGGGGTGGGCGGCCAGCCGGGACTGCCGCCTGACCGGGCGGCTCGACGCCTGGTGGTCATCGACCACGGCGATCTGGGCCACCCGCTGGGTGATCGTGACCTCGGCCTGGCCACCGAGGGCCTGACCGTGTCGGAGTCGGTGCCACTGGACGGCCCGTTCGGCTCGCTGGCGGCCCCCGGCCTGCTGTGCTGCGGCCGCGCTGGGACTCGATGGTCGGCATGGCTCGCCGGGCTGGCAGCCTTCGTCGCGACCACGCGGTCCCAGGACCCCGAGGTCAACGAGGCGGCACGCCTGGGTGCCTTCCTGGCCACGGCCGTCGCAGGCTGGTCGCCACCAACTGACCGTCGTGCCCGATGCGACGACCGCGGGCTTCGTCGACTGGATCGAACACCTGGTGGCGGCGGCCACCGGCAAGTCCGGCACCGGACTGGTGCCCATCGTCGACGAACCGCTGATGGAACCGGTGGCCTACGGCCCAACCCGCTGTCTCGTGACGATCGGCACGCACCACGGCGTCCGCGCCGTCGCCGAGGCCGGCATCCCGGTCGTCACCCTGGACGCCTTCGGCGTCGACGGGGTCGCGGCCGAGGTGTTTCGCTGGCAGTTCGCGACCGCCGTGGCGTGCGCGCTGATCGGCGTCGATCCGTTTGCGCTGCCCGACGTCATGGCAGGACGGGAACTGACACGCAAGGTGATCGACGGCGGTGGCCAGCGATTGGCGACCCAGCCGGCCGATGACCTGGTCGACGAGCTGGAGGATGCCGACTGGCTGGGTCTGCTGGGCTTCGTCGACCCCGACGACGTCACGGCCCATGCGCTGCGTCGGGCAACGGCGACGCTGCGACGTCGCTACGGCATCCCGGTGCGGCTCAGCTTCGCGCCGGCATGCTTGGCGACCACCGGCCAACTCCACAAGGGCGGGCCACCCGGCGGCGTGTTCGCCGTGGTGGTCGAGCCCGGCTCCGCCCGTGTTGCGGTGCCGGAAGCCAACCAGGACTTCACTGCCCTGCTGGCGGCATCGGCAGCCGGTGACGTGGCGGCCCTGCGGGCAGCCGGCCGGGTGGTTGCCGTGGTGGACCTCGACGAGATGCTCGACGCATGAGTGCTCACGGGGCGGGCGTTCGAGGACTTGGTGTTCGAGGACTGGGCGCTCGAGGCGCTGGTGTCCCCCCAAGCGTCGCCCGGACGGGGGTGCCGATGCCGGGACAGGCAGGAAGGTGGTGCGCGGTGCAGGGCTCGAACCTGCGACTTCTGCCGTGTAAAGGCAGCGCTCTGCCAGCTGAGCTAACCGCGCCGGGAGCGCAACGGTAGCGAGCAACCCGATCGGGGCGACCCGACGCATCAGTGACAGGAGTGGACGTGGATGGGACGGCGGAAGCGCGTGACACCGTGGCCGACTGGATGGCGCTGGTCGACGGGCGTTGGCCCTGGGCATCGGCACAGTCGTGGGACCACGTGGGGTTGCAGGTGGGGGATCCGGCAGCCGTGGTGTCGCGGGTCGTCGTCAGCCTCGACGTGACCGAGGCGGTGGTCGCGGAGGCGGCGACGCAGCCGGGGACCCTGGTCCTGGCCCACCATCCGCTGCTGTTTCGACCCCTCGACGCGCTCACGCCTGCCACGGCGTCGGGCCGCACCGCCCTGGCCGCGGCCCGCGCGGGCGTCGCGGTTGCTGCCGCGCACACCAACCTCGACATCGCCACTGACGGCACCGGGACGTCGGATTCCGTCGTGGCCGTGCTCGACCTGGTCGACGTCACCCCCTTGTCGACGCAGCCGGCTGGCGACCGGGTCAAGCTCGTGACGTTCGTTCCGCTGGACCACCTCGACGCCGTGGTCGACGCCGTGACCGCCACTGGCGCCGGCACGATCGGCGACTCCACCCGCTGCACCTTCGCCACGCGGGGGACCGGCACCTTCCGACCGGGTGAGGGGTCGTCGCCACACCTGGGCAGTGCCGGCCACGACCAGGCGGTGGACGAATGGCGCCTCGAGGTCGTCGTGGACCGTGGCGGCATGGCACCGGCCGTGGCAGCGCTCGAAGCAGCGCATCCCTACGAGGAGGTGGCCGTCGACCTGGTCCCGCTCGTGCCCGCGGCCCGGGCCTCGATCGGCCGCATCGGTCGGCTGCGTGAACCGGCCTCGGTGGCAGACGTCGCACGTCGGCTGCGAGACGACCTTCCGTCGCCATTCCTGCGTGCAGCCGGTGATCCGGACCGCATGGTCGAGATCGTCGCAACCGTGGGGGGCGCCGGCGATTCCATGATCGGCGATGCCGTGGCAGCAGGCGCCGACTGCTACGTGACGGGTGACCTGCGACACCATGTCACGCTGGACGGCGTGGCCGACGGCCTCGCCCTGATCGATGCCGGTCACCACGCCGTCGAGCACGCTGCGATGGCACCCTGGATCGATGCCCTCGAGACACAACGACAGCGGCTTGGGCTGACGGCACCGGTGGTAGCGTCGAGCGTTGACACGCAGCCGTGGTTGCCGCTGTAGCGCTCTGGCCGTCCTGACCGGGCGAGACCGCTCGCACGCGCATCCCGGACGCAGCCTGACCCGCAGAAGGGGCCATGACATGCCCGATCCGTCGCCCGAGGACCTCACCCGGTTGCTCGCCCTGGCCAACACGGATGCAGCGATCCGTCGCAACCAGGTGTTCCTCGACGACCTGCCCGAACAGCGCCGGCTCGCCGAGGTGGATGAACAGATCGCGGACCTGGGGCGTCGCCGCGCCGACATCGGCCTCGAGCGCGATGCCGCCGCCGCGGTCGCACGCGACCACGATCGCAATGTCGGGCAACTCAACGAACGGCTGTCCGCGGAACAGCAGCGCATGTACGAGGGGACCATCACCAACGCCAAACAGCTCCACAAGCTCGAAGCCGAGATCGCCGCCGTGCAGGGCAAGATCGACGAGCACGAGTTCGCGGAACTGGAGGCCATGGAGGAGATGGACGGGCATGACACCGCGATCGCCGCGATCGACTCCGAACTGGCCACGCTGGCAGTCACGCGGGAGGACGCGGAGGTTGCGCGCGATCGGGCTGCGGCCGAACTGCTGGCCCAGATCGCCGAGCACGAGGTGGTCCGCGATGCCCAGCGCGGTGACCTGCCCCCGGACCTGGTCACGCGCTACGACCAGTCGGCAGCGCGCCATCGTGGCACCGCGGTCGGCCACCTGGATGGGGAACGCTGCTCGGCCTGCGGCATCGGGCTGTCCTACGCCGATGTCAACGAGCTGATCGAGGGGCCGCCGTTGACGAACTGCCCCAGTTGCGGCCGGCTGATGGTGATCGAGTAGGCGCGGCCCTACGCGTCCGTGGAACGAGCCCAGGCCGCCAACGTGTCGACCACGGCTGCCGGGTCCGCCACCCGGTGGACTGCGTGGGTCGGACGGGCGGTCCTGGACACCAGGACCGCACGGCCGCCTCGGGTGACGACCTCGGCGAACATGTCCTCGTCGGTGACGTCGTCACCGAAGGCCACGGGCGTGCGCTGTTCGTGGGCCAACAACTGGGCGACTGCGACGCCCTTGTGCACGCCGGCCGGACGCAGTTCGACGACGTCGTGGCCGTGCGTCACCTCCATGCCACCGACCTGGTGGCCGTCCAGGATGGCCAGCACCGAGTCCATGTGGTCCTGTGGCGCGGCCACCATCCGTGAGTGCACGGCCACCCCGGTGGGCTTCACCTCGACGACCCAACCGGGCGTGTCGCCCAGCAGGTCGCGCAGCGCCGTGACCGCCTGGTCACGATGACGGGTCACGAGCTCGACGTCGTCGACCAGGGCCCGCACGGGCTCGTCGCCATGGGCCAGTTCCGCGCCATGGCCACCGGCGAACGTGACGTCGATCCCGGCGGGCAGTCGCGGGCGCAGGTCATCGATCGAACGCCCGGACACGACCAGGACACGCGTGCGGTCCGCGAGTGCGACCACGGCGTCGGCCGCGCCCGGGACGGGGGCTGCCGCACCCGGATCGTCCACCAGGTCGGACAGGGTGCCGTCGAAGTCCAGCAGGACGACCGCGTCCTCCAGCCGAGGCAGCGCCGCGACCACGTCGGTCGGCTGCGACAGCGCCACGGGGGAGCCGGGTTGGGGTTGCGAAGTGTGCGAGTCGGCCGGGCTGCTCGTCTCGTCGGCCGGGCTGCTCACCTCGTCGTCCGGGCTGTCCACGTCCTGCAGATCGTCGTGGTCGGTCACGACGAGGACGTGCGCGGATCGCTGGTGATGGCGGCCAGCTCGTCGCGCACCCACGCGAACACGTCGGCGCTGGCGACCTGTGCGGCCATCGCGTCGATGCGGGCCTGCCGGTCGTCGGCGTCGAACGTGAGCGACTGGGCCATGCGGGCGCCCAGGGACTGCACGTCGAACGGGTTGCACATGACGGCGTCGTCGACGAATTCAAGGGCAGCACCCGTGAACTCGCTGAGCAGGAGGACGCCGGCGTCCTGGTCGGGCTGGTCGCGGGCGGCGTGCTGCACCGTGACGAACTCCTTGGCCACCAGGTTCATGCCGTCCTTGAGCGGCGTGACCGCCATGACGTCGGCCAGGCGGTAGTAGGCGGCCAGACGCGTCTTGGGGACACCGCGATACAGGTAGTGGATGGGCACGTCGTGGCCTGGCTCGGTGAACCGACCGTTGATGTGGCCGGCCATGTACTCGACCTGGTTGCGCAGTTCGCGGTACTCGTCGACGTCATCGCGCGATGGGACCGCGATCTGGATGAAGGCGAGCGAGGTGCGAAGCTCCGGCTGGTCGGTCATCAGCCGTTCGATCGCCTGGAGGCGATGGCGGATCCCCTTGGTGTAGTCGAGGCGGTCGACGCCCAGCATCACGTTGCGTCCGGCGAACTGCTTTCGCAGTTGTGCCAGTTCTGCCTCGGTCTCGTCGGCCACGGCCAACCCGGAGAACTCCTCGACGTCGATGGAGATGGGGTGGGCGCTCGTACGAACCGAGCGCCCGTCGGGGAGGTGGACCATGTCGCCTGACACGGTGACGTCGCGCCTGGTGCGGCGCACGCATCGCACGAAGTTCTCGCGATACCACTCCGTGTGGAAGCCGACGGCGTCGGCACCGAGCAGTCCGTCGAGCAACTGGTCGTTCCAGGGCAGGCGAGCCATCAGTTCCGGCGGGGGGAAGGGGATGTGGAGGAAGAAGCCGATCGTGGCGTCCGGCAGGCGTTCGCGCAGCATCGCCGGGGTGAGCATCAGGTGATAGTCCTGCACCCAGAACACCGGGTTGTCGGCCGCAACGTCGGCGGCTGCATCCGCGAATCGGCGGTTGATGCGCTCGTACGTGCGCCACCAGTCGTTGTCGAAGACCGGCTCGGCCAACAAGTCGTGCAGCAACGGCCACAGCGTGCGGTTCGAGAAGCCGTAGTAGTGGTCCTCGACCTCTTCGTCCGACATCGGGACGGTGTGGAGTTCGGCGTCGAAGCCGTCGACGCGCTGGGGCACGTCGGCATCGGCGCCGTCCCACCCGACCCAGTGGCCGTCGACCTGCTCGACGACGGGACGCAGGGCAGTGACCAGGCCACCAGCCGAGGCTTTCCAGCCATCCGCCGACCTCGACACGGGCAGGCGGTTGGCCACGACCACGAGGGGGCGGTCAAGGACGGTCATGGGGCGGACTCCAGGCTGCAGGGGCGAGGTGGCGACACCGACCACGATAGCCGCCAGCCTGCGACCGACCCCCAGTCCGCACCTGCGCGACCGGCCACGCACGGGACCCCGGCCACCTACACTGGGTCGTTCGAGGAGAGTTGGTGAGGCGGCCGCGGCGCTCGCGTCGAGGAACGTCCGGACTCCACAGGGCACGATGCTGGGTAACTCCCAGACGCAGCGATGCGTGGCAAGCGCAACAGAGAGCAGACCGCCATCGTCTCGTACGAGACGGCGGCAAGGGTGAAACGGTGGTGTAAGAGACCACCAGCGTGGCGGGTGACCGTCACGGCTGGGCATGCCCCATCGGGAGCAAGGCCAAGCAGGAGGTGCCGGCGGCCCGTCGACATCACCTCCGGGTGGGCCGCGTGAGGCGTCGGGCAACCGGCGTCCCAGAAAGATGGTCGCCCCCGACCCGGCAACGGGACGGGAACAGAATCCGGCGTACGTCCAACTCTCCTCGTCCACCCACCTCGCCGATCGGACCCAGGAGCCACCGATGATCGACCTGCCGCCCACCGTGCGAGACGGCGACGAGCGCACGACGCTGACCGAGATGCTGGACTACCAGCGCGCCGTCGTCGCCCGCAAGGCATCCGGGTTGTCCCAATCGGACATGGCCGCCACCGTCGGGGCCTCACCGCTGACCCTGGCGGGCCTCGTCAAGCACCTGACCCTGGTCGAGCACTCATGGTTCCACGAACGCCTCGCCGGCCACGACATGCTCGAGCCATGGGATGGCATCGACTGGGAGGCCACTCCCGACTGGGAGTTCGACACCGCGGTGGATGACGACCCCGGCCAGTTGATCGCGGACTACCTGGCGGAGTGCGATCGCAGCCGGGCGTTGGTGGCCGACTGCGACTCACTGGACACCATGCTCGCCCGCCAGCCCCCCGATCGCACGATCAACCTGCGGTGGCTGCTCGTGCACATGATCGAGGAGACTGCCCGACATGCCGGGCACGCCGACCTGCTGCGCGAGACGATCGACGGGGCCGTGGGCGACTGATCCGGCGCGCCGTGAGCCGCCAGATCGAGGCGGCGTCGTCGACGTCGTATCCTGCTGGGGCCCGAACCCGCGCCGCGCCGTCAGCATCCGACCGTTTCCGGACGTGTGCTGACGCCGCCCCAGCCCGACCGCCAGGATCCATCGATGCCGACGTCCTCGCCCTACCTCGACGCCGTCACGGGTGCCACGCCGGCACACATGCCCGTGTGGTTCATGCGCCAGGCCGGTCGGGCGCTGGCGGAGTATCGCGCGATCCGGGCGGACCACGACTTCGAGGAGGTCGTGCACACGCCGGACCTGACCGCCGAGGTCACGCTCCAGCCAGTGCGGCGCTACGGCGTCGACGCGGCGATCCTGTTCTCCGACATCGTCACACCCCTGCAGGGCATCGGCCTGCCGATCGAGATCGTGAAGGGCACCGGCCCGGTGATCGACGGGCCATTTCGCACGCCCGCCGACGTGGATCGACTGCGGCCGCTCGAACCCGACCAGGACGTGGGGTTCGTGCTCGAGTCGGTGTCGATCCTGGCCGATGAACTCGGAGACGTGCCGCTGATCGGGTTCGCCGGGGCGCCGTTCACGCTGGCTTCGTACCTGGTCGAGGGTCGACCCTCGCGCGACTACGCCCACACCAAGGCCCTGATGCGCACGGATCGCGCCACGTGGGAACTCCTGATGGCCCGCCTGGCAGACCTGGTCGCGACCCACCTGGTCGCACAGGTCAAGGCCGGCGCGCGCGCCATCCAGTTGTTCGACTCGTGGGCCGGTGCGCTCACGCCTGCCGACTACGCGACGTACGTCCGGCCGTGGTCGCAGCGCGTGCTGGCTCGGGTCGGCGACCTGGGGGTCCCGCGGACCCACTTCGGGGTGGCCACCGGCGAACTGCTCGGTCAGATGGCGGGCAACGTGGAGGTCGTCGGGGTCGACTGGCGGGTGCCGTTGGACGCGGCCCGGGCCCGGATCCCGGCCGGCGTCGCGACCCAGGGCAACCTCGACCCCACGGCGGTGCTGGCAGGCGTGGAGGTTGCCCGCGCCGGCGCCGATGACGTGCTCGCGCGGGTCGGGGATCGCACCGACCACGTCTTCAACCTCGGGCATGGGGTGCTGCCCGCCACCGACCCCGGCGTGCTTGCGGACCTGGTGGCACACGTCCACGAGCGGACCCGCCGGTGACCGAGCCGGACGCGGATGGTGGGCGGCCACCGGCTGGCTCGCCCTCGCCGCCCTCGCCGCCCTCGCCATCGACCGACGTCGACGTCGTCGTCGTCGGGGCCGGCGTTGCCGGGCTGACGGCCGCGCACGAACTGGTCGGCGCTGGGTACAGCGTGCGCGTGCTGGAGGCGTCCGACCGGGTCGGCGGCAAGTTGTGGGCGCGCGACCTGGGTGGCTCGCCGGTGGACGTGGGGGCCGATGCGATGCTGGCCCGTCACGGCGCCGGCATCGACCTCGCCCGCGGGCTCGGCCTCGACCTGTCCCATCCTGCGACCGGTTCGGTGCAGGTCGTCGCCGACGGCGCGCTGCGGCGGTTGCCCAGTGGGACCATGCTCGGCGTTCCGACTGACCTGGTTGCCCTGGCCAGGTCCCGGATCCTGAGTCCCCGCGGACTGGCACGCGCGTCGTTGGAGGGGGTGTGGCCCCGTCGCGAGCGGGGGAGTGGCGATCGAAGCGTGGCCGAGGTGGTCGGCCAACGCTACGGACACGAGGTGGTCGATCGCCTGGTGGAGCCCATGCTGGGTGGGATCTACGCCGGGCGGCCGGACCGGTTGTCGGTCGAGGCGACCACGCCGGTCGTGGCCCTGGCCGACCGCCAGGGTCGGTCGCTGGCCCACGGACTGCAGCACGTCATGGCGGCGAGACGCACCCCCGGCCCCGTCTTCGCGACCCCCACCTCGTCCATGGCGTCGCTGGCCACGGCCCTGCATGCCGCGATCGAGGCCCGCGCCGCCGACCCGGTCGCGGCGGACAAGGCCGACCGCCAACCCGGCGTCGTGGTGGCCGGTCAACCGGTGACGGCGATCACGGGCGGACCGGGTCGCTGGGTCGTGTCGACGGCATCTGCCACCATCGTGGGCAGGCGCATCATCCTGGCGGTGCCTGCCCATGTCGTGGCGACGCTGCTGCGTGGCGTGGCCCCGACGGCCGCCGACGGGGCAGGCAGCATCCGGCATGCGTCCGTGGGGGTGGTCAGCCTCGCCTTCGGTGGCGCGTCGGCGGCCGACCTGCCGGATGCCAGCGGCGTGTTGGTCCCGCGCCGGGAAGGACGCCTGGTCAAGGCCGGGACCTGGCTGGCCCGCAAGTGGCCGCACCTGGCCGATCGGGGTGCGGTCCTGCGCGTCAGTGTCGGACGCATCGACGACACTCGGTGGCAGCAACTCGATGACGTCGAACTGGTCGCTGCCGTGGTGGCCGAGGTCGCCGAGCTGACCGGCCTGCAGGCCGCGGCGACCGACACCCTTGTCACGCGCTGGCATGACGCCCTGCCGCAGTACGAGGTCGGCCACATCGACCGGGTTGCCACGACTCGCGCCAACCTTCCGGAGGGGATCCTGGTGGCCGGCGCCGCGTGGGACGGCATCGGCGTCAGTCCGTGCGTGTCGTCGGGCCAGGCCGCTGCCACGGCGGTGCGAGACGACTTCACGCGTCGCTGAGTCACGCGCGTCCGCTGGTTCACCCCAGCGACGAGCAGTGCCGTTCCACGTGCAGGCCAGCCCACGTCGACCGGGCGGGTCAGACCTCCAGCGGTGCCGCCTCGTCGACCAGGTCGGCGGCGTCGTTGCGGACGTTGTTGACCCTGGTCGTCACGGTGTGGGCGCGCAGGGCGGGAACGGGCATGGCCTCGATGGCGCGCAACAGGTGCGGCGCCTCGTCCTGGCTGGCCGTGAGCCAGTCAGCGTGCAGGTTGGTGGGCAGGATGACCGGCATCCGCTCATGGAGGCGGACCATCTCGCCCTTCGCCTCGGTGGTGACGATGGCGGTGGAGAACACGGGTTCCGCGTCCTCGACAGCGGGATCGCGCCACACCGTCCAGATGCCCGCGAACGCCAGTGGTCGGTCCTGCGGATCGTGGATGAACCAGGGTTGCTTGCGGTCACTTCCCGCGCGCTCCTGCCACTCGTAGAAGCCGTCTGCAGGCAGGATGCACCGCCGCCGTTCGAACGATCGTGCGAACATCCCGTTGGTGGCCACGGTCTCGATCCGGGCATTGATCGGTGCGCGGCCCTTGAGCGTCTTCGACCAGTGCGGCACGAAGCCCCACCGCATCGTCCCGAGACGGCGCGTCTCCTCACGTTCGATGATCGCATAGACATCCAGGGTCGGGGCGACGTTGAACCGCTGGCCCTGGGTGTCCGTGGCGACCTTGTCGACGGCGAACTCGGCGGCCAGTTGTTCCGGCGTCGAGACCGAGACGTAGCGTCCGCACATGGGGCTGCTCCTTGCTCGTGGTGGGGTGGTGGCTGACGAGATGTCTGGCCCGGCAGCCTGGCCCGGCGCCGGCGGAGCCTGGCCCGGCAGCCGAGGTCAGGGACCACACATCGGCGGAGGCGGCTGGGGCGCGTCTGGCGCTTCCTCCGCGAGCGCGTCGCGATACCACGGCGGGGGGTCGGCCGGTGGCCCGGGCGGGGGGAAGTGGTCAGCGGCATCAGGTGCCAGGTCGAGGGTGTAGCCATGGCCCAGACCAGAGGGGAACTCCAGGTCCAGGTCCGGCCGTCGATCGAACCCCATGCGGTCGTAGAGTCGCTGGGCCGACGTCATGAAGTCCATCGTGAAGATCCCGATGCGGTGACAGTCGGCAGCCACAGCCGCGTCCAGACAGGCCTGCACGAGGCTGTGGCCGATCCCGCGACCCCGGACCGACGGAGACACCGCAAGCAGCCGGAACCCACCATCGTTGGTCGGTGGCTCGACGCGTTCGTGCAGGCGGCTGCCGTCCAGGGCCAGGACCACGACGCCGACAACGGTCTCGGTCGCGTCGTCGACGGCCACGAACACCTCGGTGGCGTCGTCGACCCACATCGCCGGTGTGCTGGCGTAGACGTGGTAGCTGGGCGAATTCGTGGCGAAGACGTCGTAGGCCTCAGCCAGGATGGCGCCGACGGCGGCGTGGTCGGCATCGGTGATGGGACGAACGTGGTGCCGGTCGGACACGGTCACACCTCCTCGCTGAAGCGTTCGCGCATGAGCCGGTGGTACAGCCCCGGCGCGACCCGGTACAGGATGCTCGACATCCGCGCGAGCCGGTCAGGAAACACCCAGCGTTCGCCGGTGTCCACGGCAGCAGTGATGTGGCCGACCATCTCGTTGATCGGCAACGGTGTGCCGACCTGGGAACGCGGCCTGGTGTCACCCGTCGCGTCGGTCATCACCGAGTCCAGGAAACTGGGATACACCATCACCAGGTCGATGCCGTCGTCGGCCAGTTCGTGCCGCCACACCTCCATGAACTGCGACAACGCCGCCTTGGATGCACCGTAGGCGCTGCGACCCAGCACCGGCATCCACCCCGCCATGGACCCCAGCACGACGACAGACCCCCGGGCCTGGGCCAACTGGTGCCGTGTCAGCCGTGTCAGCGCGACCGGGGCGCGCCAGTTCACGGCCATCACCTGGTCGAACACGGCCATGTCGGTGGTGGTTGCCGAGGAGCGCTGGGTGATCCCGGCGCTGTGGACCAGCAGGTCGAGCGCACCGCCACTTCGGTGCACCACGTCCACCAGGTCGGCGAGGTGGTCGTCGTCGGTCAGGTCACCGGCAACAGGCACGATGCGTCCGGGACCGGGTGGCATGGTCATGGCCACCTCGGCCACCCCCTGCAGATCGGCGGCAACCACCGTGGCACCACCCGCAACGTGGTGGGCAACGAGCGCAGATCCCAACGCACCGGCCGCGCCGGTGACCATGACGACGGCCATCGTCACGCCTCGCGTCGGGCAGCGGCGAACGTCTGGAGGGCCTGGTTGGAGTTCTTGGACGGCGTGTAGGGGAACTCGGTCAGGAGGCGGTGGTTGTCGAGCACGGGCCGATGCGCCAGGAACTCGACCTGCTCGGGCCCGTACTGCCCGATCCCGGCACGGCGCATCGCCCCCAACGCGGTTCTCAGGACGGCCGCGGGGATGGGGACCGGCAGGCCACCCATGGCCCGGGCAACCTGGGAGGGTGACACGCTGCCGCTGCCCGCGACGTTGAAGATCCCGGTCCGGGAGCGCTGCACCCCGATGGCGATGATGTCGACCAGGTCGCTGTCCCAGATGAACACGAATCCTGCGCTGGCCCCGGCCACGACGGGCAGGAACCGGCGGCTGAGCAGGTCCGTGATGAGGTTGTCGGTGCCCAGCCCCAGCACCGTGCCCACGCGCAACACGAGTTGGCCGAGTTCGGGGTGTTCGTCACGCGCCTCGGCGAGCAGTTCCTCCACCATGCGCTTGTGGCGGCTGTAGGGGAAGGACTCGTTGCCGCGGAGGGGATCGTCCTCGGTCAGGGGAATCGGGTTGTCGGCGTGGTAGCCGTACGCGGCACCCGAACTGGTGACGGTGAGGTGCGACACCCCGCCGGCCACGCACGCGGCCAGGACGTTGGCGGTCCCGTTGACGTCCACGTCGTGGGCCAGGTCCTCGTCAACGGTGCCGTCGAGGATTGCTGCCAGGTGCACGACGTGGGTGATGTCGAGTTCGGCCACCAGGTCGGACAACCCCGGGTCGCGGACGTCCATCGTGCGCAGGTCGAGGCCCCGGGTGCCGGGGGCGCGCATGTCCACCGGGATGCGAACGTCGATCCCGATGACGTGATGGTGGGTGGCGAGTCGTGCCGCGACCTGGTGACCGATGTAGCCGGCCACGCCCGTGACCAGGATCCGCAGACCGTGTGTGGTGTTCATGCGGTGACCGGCTGGGGCAGCGGGCCCGGGTCACGTCGAGACCACAGCAGTGCGAGGACGATGCCGGCCACCAGGTGCCAGACCCCCCACATCGCCGTGACCAGGATGGCGTCACCCAGTTGGGGCATGAACGTGAACGCGAGTGCCAGCCCCAGCCCCGAGTTCTGGATGCCGACCTCGAGGGTGACGGCGCGACGGTCGGGTTCCGCCAGTCGCAGTGCGGTCGCGATGCCGAATCCCAATGCCAGCGCTGCCGCGTTGTGCAGGACCACCACTGGCACCAGCGTGTCCCAGGTGTCCAGGAACAGCGCGAGGTTCTTGCTGAAGGCCAGGGCCACGATGACCAGGAAGATGACGACCGTCGCGACGCGGGCCGGACGCTCGGCTCGGGCGGCGAATCCCGGTGCGCGGGCTCGGACCAGCATGCCGGCGGCGATTGGGATGGCCAGGACGACCGCGATGACGGCCAGGATCTGCACCGGTGACACCACGATGTCGGCGATGATGCCGCTCGTGACCGGATTGACGCCACCCCAGAAGGCGAAGTTCAGGGGTGTGAGCACCATCGCGGCGACCGACGAGATCGCTGTCATGGTGACCGAGACGGCCACGCTGCCACGTGCGAGCCACGTGGCCACGTTCGAGTAGGTGCCACCCGGGCAACACGCCACGAGGATCATCCCGATGCCGAGTTGGGGCGGGATGTCGAAGGCCCACACGACCAGCGACGTCATGGCCGGCAACAGGATGAACTGCGCGACGAGGCCGGCCACGGGTGCTCGCGGGATGGTTCGAACCCGCCGGAAGTCCTCCACCGTCATGCCCATGGCGACGCCGAACATCATCAGGCCGACGGCGATGTTGACCAGCCACAGGTCGGTGCTGGAGAACTCGATGGCGATGTCGCTCATCGGGTGGCCCCGCCCGCAGGCATCGGGGCGTGCAGGTCGTCCAGGTGCTGCTGGACACGCTCCAGGAAGGGTTGCTTGGCGACGTAGTAGGCCATCCGCTCGACCTCGAGGTAGTCGTAGCCGCCGGTCAGTCGCTCCTGCGCGCTGGTCAGGATGGTCTGGTGCAGGCGCGCGGCCCCAGGGTGGCCGTCACGCAGTCCGGCGAGGTAGGCGGCCACGAGTGCGGCCTGCTTGTTGCGCCCCTCCCAGCCCAGGCCCGTGGCCTCGACCATCCCCGTGACGAAGAGGTCGTTGCGACCCGGGTGGAAGGTGTTGAGGTAGAGCGCCGGCGCGAAGCCGTTCCAGTTGAGCAGGTCACGGTCCATGAACGGCCAGTCCAGCGAGTAGCCGGTGGCGGCAAGGACCAGGTCGTAGGTGCCGCTGGTGCCATCCGCGAACGTCACCGTGGAGCCGTCGAGGCTGGCCACGTCGGGACGCGGTGTGATGTCGCCATGCCCGAGGTGATGGAGCACCTGCGTGTTGACGACCGGATGCGATTCGTACATCCGGTAGTCGGGATCCGGAAGTCCGTAGTCGGACGGCATGCCAACGACTGCCTTGACCAACGCCGCGTCCACGCGCTGCTTCACCGCCCGTGGCAGTGACGGCCCACCGGTGCCGACGGTGTCGATGGGTCGGCCACCGAGGAACTTGGGAACGAACCAGTACCCACGGCGAACCGACAGGTCGACCGCAGCCGCACGATGGACCGCGTCGACGGCGATGTCGGCCCCGGAGTTGCCGCACCCCACGACCAGGACACGCTTGCCGTCGAACAGGTCGGCACTGCGATAGGCACTGGCGTGGAGCAGTTCACCGTCGAACGTGCCCGGCCAGGTCGGCATGTTGGGGGTGTGGAAGGTGCCGGTTGCCAGCACCACGACGTCGACGTCGTGGGTCGAGGTGCCCGCTGGCTGGTCGTGGGACTGGGCCGTGATCGTCCACCCGTGGCTGCGTGGCCGCACGGCCGTGACCGTCGTCGAGAACCGGTAGTGATCGATCAAGCCGAACTCCTGGGCGTAGGCCCGGAAGTAGTCACGCAACTCGCCGTGGTGGGGATAGGTGGCGACATCGTCGCGCATCGGGAACTCGGCGAACTCGGTCATCCGCTTGGACGAGATCAGGTGCGCCGACTCGTACATGGTCGACGTCGGGCTGTCGATGTCCCACAGTCCCCCCACGTCCGAATGCGATTCGAAGCCGACCACGTCGAAGCCTTCGAGGACGAGGTTGCGCACGGCGGCCAGGCCGGTTGGTCCGGCTCCGATCACGGCGACGGTCATGGTGCAACTCCCCTTCGGGTCCAGCGCAGCCCGATCCCGAAGGCTAGCCATGCGAACGCCCATCTCCCGCCCACGCCTCGACTCACGGTGTCACGCCTGCTCAGGGCGGGTCGTTTCACCCTCCAGTTGAGGAAGAGGGTTGAGGGTGTCAACATCGACATCACCACGATGTCGATCGTGCCGTTCAGGTGATCTGGGGCGATGCGGCTGATTCGGCATGGCTCGATGGGAACTTGAGGGCATCCACCTGCCGAGTTCGCCGCTCAGCGGCGTTGGGGGGTGTCGAGGTCGACTTCCCGCGCCGCCGGCGCAGGGAGGCAGGTCGCGTCGTCGGCCAGTTCCCGCAGGCCCCGCAGGTCACCGCTGCCCCACGCGGCGACGCCGGGCAACGCCACGCCGTGCATGAGTTGGTCCGGGTCATCGATGTGGTCAAGACCGACCACGTGGCCCCACTCGTGCATCAGTGCCGCACCCCAGGATCCGTCTCGTGAGGCCGTGTCCGGTGTCAACACGACGTCGGACTGGAGCAGGATCTGGCCCGTGACGAATTGGCCGTCCACCGTCACCGGGAGCGCCAGCGCACGGTCGGCCTCGGACAGCCACTGTGATTCGGCCGGCGTCGTCATCGTGACCAGCACGGGCAACCAGGTGCCCGAGCCGTCGGTGAGTGGCCGTGCCGGACCGACAAGCGCATCGACACCGTCGGCGGCGGGGGCCTCGACGTGGCGAAACTGCAGGCCGGTGGTCGCGCCCAGCGTGGCCAGGGCGTCGGCGGCGACTGCCCGGAGCCACTCAGGATCGCTGGGCCGCGTGGTCCAGGTCACGGGTTCGCACGGGTCCCATCGCACGGGCGTGCCGTCGTCACGCACATCCCACAGCGCGTACCCGTCCCCGGTGATGGCGGCAGCAGACGTCGTGGCGGGCTGGAACGAGGTCCAGGACAGGCCCCAGGACACGATCGAAGCGGCCAGTGCCAGCGCAGCCACCACGGCCACGAGTGGGACCAGGACGCTGCTGCGACGCGCCATGCCGTGTCCGATCCACCGTGGGTGACTGGTCGGGCCGGCACGTCTTGCGCCCGTCGCCCAGCACGCCGAGACTACCGGCCAGGTCCAGTTCGGCCTAGGTCGCGGCAGGCGCCGGCGACGGGCTGGACGTGGGCGGCGGGGTGGGCGGCGGGGTCGGCGTGGGCGTGGGGGTCGGCGTCGGGGTGGGCGTGGGGGTCGGCGTGGGCGTGGGGGTCGGCGTCGGGGTGGGCGTGGGCGTCGGCGTCGGGGTGGGCGTCGGGGTCGGCGTCGGGGTGGGCGTGGGCGTGGGGGTCGGCGTCGGGGTGGGCGTCGGCGTGGCGTTGCGAACGTCGAAGGCGTCGAGATCCGGGGTGGGGAACTCCACGATCTCCATGTCCGCCGTGGCAGCGCGCATGAAGGTGCCCCAGATGGACGCAGGCACGTTGCTCCCGGACAGGCCGGCGACCGGCTCGTTGGAGTCGAGACGCCCGACCCAGACAGAGGCGGCCAACTGCGGGACGAAGCCGGCGAATTGGCCGTCGGCACCACCCTGGGTCGTTCCGGTCTTGCCAGCAGCGGGGCGATCCAGCGCAGCCGCGCTGCCGGTGCCATTGTCGATCACGCCACGCATCACGTCGGTGACGGTGGCCACGACGTTGGCGTCCACGACCTGTTCGGGTTCCTCGGCGAAGCGGTACAGCTGGTTGCCGTCCGAGGACTCCACGAGGTTGATCACGTGGGCTTCGACCTTCGCACCGCCCGACGCCAGCGTCCCCATCGTCTCGGCGACCTCGATCGGCAGGAACTCGTCAACGCCCAGCGTCATCGACGAGCCCATGCTGAACGTGGGCTGGTCGTTGCGCGAGTCGGGCAGGCCCAGCGTGGTGGCCATGTCGCGCACTCGGTCCGCACCGACGTCGCGTTGGAGGTTGACGAACGCGGTGTTGGCAGAGACCTCCAACGCTTCCCGCAGGGTGATCATGCCACGGTCCTGGTCGGCGTAGTCACGGATGATGCCGTCGCCGTCGGGGTCGTCCTCGACCTCGAGTTCGGCTGGTGCATCGATCAGCGATTCCGGTGACCAGTCGTCGTTGACGGCCGCCCCCAGGGTGTAGACCTTGAAGACCGAGCCGATCTGGCGGCCGTCGCCCTGCACGGCCGAGTTGAACTGCTGTTCGCCGAAGTCGGGGCCGCCCACGAGGGCGCGAACCTCACCGCTCGCCGGGTCGACTGCGACCAGGGCGCCGGACAGGTCGTCCGCCTCGAGCCCGGAGTTGGCCAGGCCCTCACGCACGGCGTCCTCGGCAGGCAGCTGGGCGGTCAGGTCCAGGCCGGTGTGGATCGTCAGGTCCTGGGCGATGGCCTCGTCCCCGAGCAGGTCCACCACCTCTCGACGCACGGCGTCGAGGTAGTAGGGGGCGATCTGGGAACGAGCAGCCGTGCGGTCCGAGACCTGGGGGAGTCCCTCTGCCACCAGCGCGTCGTGTTCTGCCTGGCCGATCCAGCCCTCCTCGAGCATCCCGCCCAGCACGTACTGGCGGCGGCGATCCGCCGCCTCGGGCTCCTCGGCGGGGTCGAGGCCTTCCGGGGCCTGGATGATCCCTGCCAGTGTCGCCGCCTGGTTGACGGTCAGTTCAGATGCGGGGACACCGAAGTACGTCTCGGCTGCTGCGCCGATGCCGACTGCGCCGCGCCCCCAGTAGATGGTGTTGAGGTACCACTCCAGGATCGTGTCCTTGTCCTGGGTGCGCTCCAACTTCAGCGCGATGGCGGCCTCGTTGACCTTGCGATACAGCGTCTGGTCGTTGCCGACGACGGCGTTCTTGACGTACTGCTGGGTGATCGTCGACCCACCCTGGCGAACCTCGCCGGCCCGGACGTTGACGACCAGGGCCCGGGTGATGCCCAGGACAGAGACGCCCCCGTGTTCGTAGTAGTCGCGGTCCTCGGCGGCCAACACCGCCTGGGGGACGTGGACAGGCAGGTCCTCGATGGCGACGTCTTCGCGAGTGACGTCTCCGGCAAGGGTGCCCACGACTTCGTCATTGACATCGAGCACGGTCGTCGCGGCCGGCGCGATGTCGGACGGCAACGGGACGCTGGCCATCAGGACGAACAGGACCGTGGCGCCCAGGATGGCCAGGATCAGTCCCGGAATGATCAGCCACTTGAGCCAACGGCGCCAGCGTGGCCGCGAGGGCTCGGGCGTGGCGGAGCGGCGAGCACTGGTGCCGCGGGACGAGGATCGTGATGAATTGGCCATGGGTGGACGATATCCGCGATCCCGGTCCCGGCTTCGCCGTTGGCACTGGCCATCCGGTACCTGGCCGCGGCAGTGGGGCGACCGGCGGACATGTGCGGGCCCACCCATGGTCTTCGATGGGCGTCGACATGACTGGACGGTCACCCCGGGTACAGGGTGACCGTCCAGTGGTGGCGGGTTGCTGCGTCGTCACCGTCTCAGGCGTGACGCGGTGCGACCTCGCGGGCATCCAGCGCGTCGGCGACGCGGCGGAGTTGGCGCGCCGCAACCTCGCGGCCACGGCCCGGAGGCCGTGGTTGGCGTGCCGGTACGTGCTCGGGGTGGCGCACTGGTGCGTCGACCCGAGCCTGGTGCAGTTGCAGGTGCAGGATGGAGTCCATCATGGATCCTCGTGGTGGTGGGTGGCGACGCCGGGAGCCGGTGGCCACACACGAGGGTCATGCCGAAGGATCTCGGAAATGACGAAACGCGGTGGCCGCTGGCCACCGCGTCGAGATCATGCCGGTCGGGCTACGCCGATCCGACACACGACGCCATGACCCAGCGGGTGCCGGGAATGGCAAACGTGCGCGTTGACATTGCCATGGGTCACCTCCTGGTTGCGTCGTGTCCGTCCCGGTCGGACCGTGTGGTCCATTCGGGATCTGGAGGAACTTACAGCCCCGCTGGCGCCATGCCAATGGGTCACAGGGCAGATGTTCGCTCATCGCACGAAACTGCCCACGACCACGTGGGTCGCGGACAGTCCGTGGTGGGTCGATCACGGCCACGCGGCCACGCGCGCCACGCGGCCGTCGGGTCAGAAGGCGGCTTCCGGCAGGTCCATGATGGCACCGTCCTCGGCCATGGCCTGCTCGCGACGGTGGCGCGCCTTGGGCAGCACGGTGCGCGCCCAGTAGCGGGTTGCCGCCACCTTGCCCGTGTAGAAGTCGGTGTCGCGGCCGGCATCGCCACTGTCGAGCGCATCCTGGGCGATCTCGCCCTGGCGCAGCAGCAACCACCCGATGGTCAGCTCGGCCAGCGATTCAAGGAACGCCACCGAGTGCAGGCCGGTCTTGTACAGCTCTTCGGCCTGGTCACTGTCAGCCATCGCGGTCATTGCCCACCCGAGCATGTGGCCGAGGTGGCCCTGCACGTCCTCGAGTGCCTGGCCCAGTGCCTTGCGCTCGTCGGCGAAGGCGTCGGTGCCGGAGTCGATGGCTGCCTGGACCTGGCCGGCGAACCACATCAGGGTCTGGGCGTTGTCGCGAGCGATCTTGCGGAACACGAGATCCAGGGACTGGATCGCCGTGGTGCCCTCGTACAACGTGTCGATCTTGGCATCCCGGATGTACTGCTCGATGGGGTAGTCGCGCGTGAAGCCCGACCCGCCGAACACCTGCAGCGACTGGGCCAGCAGTTCGTAGGCCTTCTCGGAGCTGTACCCCTTCACCAGCGGCAGGAGCAGGTCCTCGCGCTGCTTGAACGCCGCACGTTCCTCCGCCGTGGCTGCCACGATCGACTGGTCCTGGATGGACGCCGTGTACATCGCCAGGGCACGCAGGCCCTCGGCGTGCACCTTCTGGTCCATCAACAGGCGACGGACGTCGGGATGGTTGATGATGGTGACCTTGGGTGCGGTCTTGTCGGCCATCTGGGTCAGGTCCTGGCCCTGCACCCGGATCTTGGCGTAGTCCAGCGCATTGAGGTAGCCCGTGGACAGGGTGGCCATCGCCTTGACACCGATGCTCATGCGGGCGTGCTCGATGATGCGGAACATCTGGGCGATGCCGTCCCCGTGGCCGTCCTTGTTGCCCAGCAGGTAGCCGACGGCCGGACGGTCGGCGTCGGCGCCGAAGGTCAGTTCACACGTGGCCGAGGCCTTGATCCCCATCTTGTCCTCGAGGTTGGTGACCTTGACCCCGTTGCGGTCGCCGAGCGTGCCCTCGTCGTCCAGGACGTGGAGCTTCGGGACGATGAACAGTCGCAGCCCCTTGGTGCCGGGCTCGCCGTCCTCGGGGCGTGCCAGCACGAGGTGGACGGTGTTGGGGTTGGTCTGGGCGTCCGCGGACGTGATGAATCGCTTCACACCGGTGAGGTGCCACATCGAGCCCTGGCCCGAGCCGTCCTCTTCAGCGATCTTGACGGCCCTGGTGGTGGCGGCGCCGACGTCGGAGCCGGCATCGGGCTCGGTGAGCACCATGGTGGCGCCCCAGTGGCGGTCGACCATGTGGCGCCCGTAGCGCTCGAACTGCTCGGTGGTGCCCTCCTCGCGCATGATCTGGGCGAACAGTGGCCCCATGTGCCACAGCGTGGCAGCAGCGTGGCCACCGGCCATCAGTTCGTTGCTGGCCCACACCAGCGATGGCGGTGCCCCCATCCCGCCCATCTCGGTGGGCATGCCGAACAGGTGCCAGCCGTCGTCGTGGAAGGCCCGCAACGCCGTGTCCAGTTCATCGGGGATGGTCACGTTGCCATCCGCGTCCAGCGTCAGGGGCGTGCGGTCGGCGGCGACGAAGGAGTTCGACCAGGGCCCGTTGACGATGAAGTTGGCGAACTCGGACAGCATCGCCTGCGCGGTGTCCTGGTCGACGGGGAACTCGTCGGTGCCCAGCCAGTCCTGCACCTTGAAGACCTCGTAGAGATTGAACTCGATGTCACGGAGGTTGGGCTTGTAGTGGCTCATCGAAGGTCTCCTCGAGGTGGTCGACGTCGGTCACGACCCCCGTCGGGACGACGCCGCGCCGCTAATATGGAACGCTCACTCCATTTTGGGAGTAGCGAAAGTGTAGCATCCACTCCAGAAGATGGCACGTGCCCGATGCAGCCCCGCCACTGGACGGGTCATCTGCACATCATCCCGGGGTCCAGGCTGCACGGGACCTGGCGCACGCTGCCCACAACAGGGGCACGCTGCTCACAACGGGGCACGTTGCCCGCGACACGGGGCACGCCCCCACGACGACAGGCACCAGTGCAATGGCTCGCTATCGAGTGGGGCTTGCAGACACGTGAACGGATCCTCGCGGCGACGCTGGACGTCCTGTCCGAGGAGGGGTTGGACTCCACGACCCTCAAGTCCATCACCGATCGGGCCGGGGTGGGCGCAGGCTCCTTCTACAACCTCTTCGCATCCAAGGAGGAGGCCGTCTGGGAGATCCTGTCCAACGCCATCGCCGCGGTGGATCCGGATCCGCAGGGCCTGGGCAGCGAAACGTCCGCCGACCTGGTCAATGCGTTCGTCCAGTTCGTCACGGGCGATGACGCAGTGCTGTCGCGCATCTACCTCCAACTGGCGTCCACCGCCCTGACCGACGAGGACATCGCCGCCCGCATGCGCCGCGCCCAGCAGCGACGCGTGGATCGGTTCCATGCCGCACTCGGTCGCGAGCATCCCGACATCGACGACCATGTCATCGCCATGCACGCCGAACTGCTGGTCGCCGCACTGACCGGCCTGACCGTCCGCCAGGGCTATGACGCCTCGTTCGACTTCGCCACGCACGCCAGGTTGCTTGACACCGATCCGGCCACGACGGCCGCTGGACTGGCGTCCCCGTAGACTCTCCCACGTGCCGACGAGGTGAGCGGTCCTGCCGATGCGCAGGTCGACCATTTCGCCGGCCGGTCCCTGATCGCTCCACCAGCCAAGGCATTGCCCTCCCATGAGTCCCGGTCTGGCACTGGCCGTCGTGGCGTTGCTCATCGCCGGCAATGCGCTGTTCGTCGCGGCCGAATTCGCGCTGGTGGGGTCTTCGCGTGGGGCCATCAACGAAGCGGCGAGCTTCCGGTCACCGCGGTGCCCGGCTGGCCGCCGACCAGTTGTCGAACCTGTCGTTCATCCTGTCCGCCTGCCAGTTCGGCATCACCGCCACCTCGCTGCTGGTCGGCTTCCTGGCCGAGGACGCCATCGGCGAGGTCGTGGTCCGACCGGTGGTCGAGGTGTTCGGGCTGCCGGCCTCCACCGCCACCGCGGTGTCGATCGGGGTGGCGTTGTTGCTGTCCACCATGCTGCAGATGGTCATTGGTGAACTGGCGCCGAAGAACCTGGCCATCGCGCGGCCCGAGTCCACGGCCATCGCGACGAGTCGCCCGGTCAGGGTGTTCGCGATGGTCTTCGGCCCCGTGATCCGCCTGTTCGACGCGGCGGCGGCGTGGATCACGCGCAAGGTGTTTCGGGTCGAGGTCACCGAGGAACTGGGCGGTGGGCTGAGCATGGACGAACTGTCGCGCATCATCGATGCCTCCGGCGAAGGCGGGATGCTCAGTGACGGGCAGGCCACGATCCTGTCACGGGCGGTGCGACTGCGCGACCGGCGCGTGGAGGACGTGATGCTGCCGCGACCCGACGTCACGTGGGTGCAGGCGGAGCAGGTGGTTGCCGAGTTGCGCACCGTCGCCCGCGAATCCGGCCATTCCCGCTTTCCGGTCCGGGACGGGCAACGGGTGGTCGGCACGGTGCACGTCAAGGACCTGATGGCGGTGCCGGTCGAACTGCACGACACCACGACCATGGCAGACATTGCCGCACCGAGCCTGATGGTGTCGGGCTCCGAGCCTGCCCGCGGTCTGTTGTCACGGTTCCGCGGCGAGTCGCGCACCTTCTCGGTGGTGGTCGACGAGTACGGCGACGTCATCGGCGTGGTCACCATGGAGGACGTGCTCGAACAACTCGTCGGCCAGATCGAGGACGAACACGATCCATCACGGGTGGCCGAGGCGCGCGTGCGTGCCGATGGCACGATCCTGGTGGCGGGCCGCATGCTGGTCGAACGGATGTCCGAAGCGGTCGGCATCCACCTGCCGCCGGGGGACTACGAGACCGTGGCGGGCTTCGTCATCGACCAGTTCGGTGGCATTCCGGCGGTGGGGGACCACACCGATTGGTTGCGTCACAGGTTCGAGGTCGTGGCGATGGATGGTGCCCGCATCGACGAAGTGGTCATCACGCCCAACCTCGTCGGCACCGATGGTGATCCTGCTGGTGATGACCACACGGAGGCGGGCGAATGACCGCCGTGTTGGTGGCCACCGAGGCAGGCGCCCACGGCGGTGCAGTGAGCGTGCCTGCGCTGGTCTTCGGCATCCTGCTGCTGGCGATCAACGCGTTCTTCGTGGCCGCCGAGATCGCGCTGCTGGCAGCCCGCCGCGCCCGGATCGAGGAGCGTGCCGAGGAGGGCGATCCGCGGGCCGTGATCGCGGCCCGGATGCTGGGGGAACTCTCGATCACCTTCTCGGGCGCCCAGTTGGGCATCACGATGGCCTCACTGGGGTTGGGCTACGTGGCCGAACCGGCGGTTGCGACCGTGTTCGCCAACCTGCTGGGTCGCACCGCGCTGCCCGAGGCCGCCAGCAATGGCCTTGCATTCGCGATCGCGCTGGCCATCGTGGTCTTCCTGCACATGGTGGTCGGGGAGATGGCCCCCAAGAACCTGGCACTGGCCCGGGCCGAGGACGTGTCACTGCGCCTGGCCAGGCCGTTCCTGGCCTTCGTGTGGGTGCTGCGGCCACTGATCCTGTTCCTCAACTGGCTGGGCAACCTGCTGGTGCGGGCGGTGGGTGTGGAACCCGTCGACGAACACGAACTGGCCCAGACACCGGCCGAACTGGCCCTGGCACTGCGCGAGTCGGTCGACGAGGGCACCGTGACCGCGATGGAGGGTCGGGTGCTGTCGGCGGCCCTGGAACTGGCGTCGATCGATGCCGAGGCGGCCATGACCCCCCGCACCGACCTGGTGTTGGCGGCGGCGGATGCCGGGGCCGCCGAGGTGATCCGGCTGTCGGAACGCACCGGGTTCACGCGCTTCCCGGTGTTTCGTGGTGACCACGACGAGATCGTGGGGCTGGTGCACGTCAAGGACGTCCTCATCCGGGAACCGGACGACCTCGACGGTGTCGCGGTCGGTGACCTGATGCGCCCGGTCATGGTGGTCCCCGAGTCCCGCGACCTCGAGGCCCTGTTGGGAGACATGCGTGACAGGCGCGCCCATGCGACCCTGGTCGTCGACGAGTACGGCGCGACGATCGGGATGGTCACCCTGGAAGACGTGTTGGAGGAACTGGTGGGCGAGATCTCCGATGAGTTCGACGCAGCCGAACACGTTCGCACCGTGGGGGACCGCCAGTGGACGGTCGACGGCCTGTTGCGTCGCGACGAACTGCGACGCCTGACCGGCCTCGAACTGCCCGAGGGTGAGACCGAGACCCTCAACGGCTGGTTGATGGAGGACCTCGGCCGGTTGGTGCGGCGCGGCGACGAGGTTCGCCACGACGGCTGGAACCTGCGGGTCATCGACCTCAATGGTCGCCGTGCCGGCACCGTCGCGATCACTGCGCCTGACGACGACCCTGCGGAGTCCGACGCCCAGGCGCGGGTGGTGGGCGACCAGTGACCACCCGGCCTGCCGGTCACGTGGCGAGGTGGCGTCGGTGACCTTCACCCGTGCGCAGCTGGAGTCGTACCGGGATGCCGAGGTCGACGACCTGGTGGGGGAGCACCCACGCCTGGTCATCGTGGGGATCAATCCCGGCCTGATGACGGCGGCCACCAACACCCACTTCGCCCATCCCTCCAACCGGTTCTACCCCGCCCTGTACCTGGCGGGGATCACGGATCGCGAACTGCCCCGCGACGGCATCGACGACGCCGCCCGTCGCCACCTGGTCGATCGCGGCATCGCCATCACCAACGTGGTGCGCCGGGCCACAGCGCGCGCGAGCGAACTGTCCACCGAGGAGTATCGGGCCGGCGCCAGTGAACTGGCCGAGCGGCTGGCCGACTGGCACCCCCGCGTGGTGGCCATCGCCGGCCTGACTGCCTACCGCTCCGCCTTCCGGCAACCCCGGGCGGTGGCCGGCGAACAGCCCGAGGCACTGGCGGGCGCGCGCCTGTGGGTCGTGCCCAACCCGAGCGGCCTCAATGCCCACGAGACGGTGGGGTCGTTGGCGCGCGCCTACCGGGCTCCCGCCGAAGCCGCCGGCGTGGAGTTGGACCCCCCGCGATGGGACACCTGACCGCGATGCGATCCGAGTTCGCCCCAAGGCGATGTCGGGATCCTCGATGTGGACGCGTCACGGCCCCGGGGCCCTGGCGGTGCAGGTGCGGCGAACAGACAGCCGTCGACACGGGGCGACCTTGGTGCGAGGGCGACCACACCGAATTGATCGGGCTCGGGCAGCAGCCTGCAGCCAGATTGCTCCCCGGCGTGTGTATGGTGAATTGATGGCGCAGTGGTTGAGGGTGCGGGTACTGCGCGGACGGTTGCGGCGCGGGCGCCTCGTTGCGCGTGGCCGGCTTCCGGCAGGCGGGAGGTGCTGCGGTGGACGTCCAGATCCTGGGCACATTGCGGGTCGTGGGTGGCGAAGCCGAGCTCGCGCTGGGCGGTCCCCGTCAGCAACTCGTCCTGGCGGTGTTGATCCAGCGGGCCGGCACCACGGTTGCGACCTCGACCCTCGTCGACGGCGTGTGGGGTGACCGGGCGCCTTCGACTGCTCGCAAGACTGCCCAGGTCTACGTGTCACGGCTTCGCCAACAACTGGGTGCCGACCGGCTCCTGGGCCAACATGGCGGATACGGCCTGGTCCTTGCTGATGACGAGGTCGACGCTCGACGGTTCGAGCACCTCGCCGAGCAGGGACGCGCCCTGCTTGCGTCCGATCCACGGGAAGCCCGACAGCTGCTGGACCAGGCGTTGGGGCTGTGGCGCGGCATGCCGTGGGGCGAGCTCGGCGAGGAGCCAGTGCTCCGACCGGACGTCGTGCGACTGTCGGAGCAACGACTGGCCACGCTCGAAGACCGGATCGAGGCAGACCTCGAGCTGGGACGGGCCCGGGCCATCGTGGGGGAACTGGAGGGATTGGTGGCCGGGCGGCCGCTGCGCGAGCGGCTGCGCGGTCACCTGATGCTGGCGCTGTACCAGTCCGGCCAGTCGGCGCGCGCGCTGGCGGTCTACGAGGAGGGGCGACGGGTACTGGGCAGCGAGCTGGGAGCTGACCCCTCGCCGTTCCTGCAGGACCTGCATGGCCAGATCCTGCGCCTGGATCCTCGCCTGACACCAGCCGCACCGCTGGACCCCGTGCGCGCGACTGCCTCGCCCGCCAATCCGTATGTCGGTCTCGAGCCGTTTCGTCGCGAGGACGCAGGGCTGTTCCACGGTCGCGCAGAGTTGGTCCACGAGATCCTGGCCCGGCTGGTGGACCATCGCCTGGTCGCGGTCGTGGGCCCCAGCGGCAGCGGCAAGTCCAGCGTGGTCAGGGCCGGTGTGGTGCCCGCACTCCACACGGCGTCGTCGGACTGGGGGGTGGCGACCCTGGTCCCGGGTGGTGATCCCTTCGCCGCCCTCATCAGGGCGCTCGCCCATCTGTCGCGCGCTGGGGAGACTGAACTGGCGCAAGTCATGAACGGTGACGTGCTCGACGTCATGCGGGTCGTGCTGGCAACTCGTCACGACGGCAGGCTGCTGCTGGTCTTGGACCAGTTCGAGGAACTGTTCCTCGTCGCTGGCAAGAGGGTTGGCGAGCGCTTCGTGCGTGGCCTTGTCGAGGCGGTGGATGATCCTGCCAGCGATGTGCGCGTGCTGGTGACCCTGCGGGCGGACTTCCTGCACCTCCCCCTGGCCGACCCCGTGCTCGGCGGACGAATCCGGGCCGGCCTGGTCACGGTGCCACCGCTGACAGCCGCCGGTGTGGAACAGGCCTGCACCCGGCCCGCGGCGACCGTCGGTGTCAGCGTGGAGCCCGAACTCGTGGCGGAACTGGTGGCAGCCGTCACGCACCAGCCGGGCGGGTTGCCGCTGTTCCAGTACGCGCTCACGCAGGTCTTCGACGAGCGCGCCGGCACCGTGCTCACCAAGGCAGCGCTGGACGGCATGGGCGGGATGCAGGGCATCCTGGCAAGGCGGGCCGAGGACGTCCACGACGGGCTCGACGCGCCCCAGCAGACACTGGCGCGACAGGTCTTCCTGCGCCTCGTCGTCCTGGGAGACGGCGCTGATGACACCCGACGCCGCGTGCCACGCCGAGAGCTGGGGCATCTGCCCGCCGGTCGCCAGGCCGTCGACCTCGTCCTCGAACGGTTCGGTCGCGCACGATTGCTGACGCTCGACCGCGACGACGCCACCGGCGAGCCCACCGTCGAGGTCGCCCACGAAGCCCTGCTGCCGGCCTGGCCCCGCCTGCGCCGATGGATCGACCAGGCACGCGACGACCTGCGGCTGCACCGCGCCCTTTCGATGGCCGCAGCCGACTGGGAAGGAGCAGACCGGCACCCCGACTTCCTCCTCACCGGCTCGCGGCTGGCGCAGTACGACGGCTGGGAGCCGACCTCCCACGTCGTCACGACATCCGACGAAGACCGATTCATCAGTGTCAGCCGCACCCACCGCGACGACCTCGCAATACAGGAAGCGCAGCGCCAGGAACGGGTGCGTGCGCTCGAGCAGCGCAGCGTGCGACGCCTGCGAGGACTGGTGGGTGTGCTGGCGATCGCGCTGGTGATCGGCGCCGGGTTGACAGCGGCAGCACTTTCCCAACGTCACGAGGCACAAGAAAGGGAGGCGGCGGCGGTGCTGGCGACAGAGCGCGCCCGGGCACGTGAGCTGGCCGCAACCGCCGTGGCCACGCGATACCAGGATCCGGACCTGGCGCTCAACCTTGCCCAGCACGCGGTGTCCATCATCGCTGAGGCCGGCGAAACGGTCCCGGTCGACGTGACCGCAGCCCTGCACTGGACGCTGCAGGCGGCCGGTGCGGCCTACCCCGTTCGGGACGCCCCCGTGGCCGTGCTCGAGAGCCCCGACGGGCCGCGTGGTGTCTTCGATGTCGGGCCACAAGTCCTCGTCGAGATGGCCACGGCCACGACCGCCCGTGAACTGCGCCCCGACGAGTGCAATGAGTACCTCGGCACCACGCGCTGTCCCGTCCTCAAACCCGCGGTGATGGCGGGCGCGAGGTGGGACGCGCTGCCTCGGCCAGATGATCCGTCCAGGCCGCTCGCCGGGACCACTGTCCGAGTGGTGTCCCAGGACGAAGACGAGTACCTGGCCGAACCTGGGATCAATGCCATGATGGCCGCGACGGGGATCAGTCTCGAGTACGACTACGAATTCTCCTTCTGGGACGCCGCCCGCGAGTCGGGCTCGATCATCGAGCCCGGCATCGACCTCGGCAACCTGCCCCAGCCGGCTGCCGTGGCCGAACTCGGCGGCAAGGGGATGCTGATGGACCTCTCCGAGTGGTTCGACGTGCCCGACCTCCATCGCGACTTGTCCGAGTACCTGGTTTCCCTGGCGACGACGACCGACGAGGTGGGTGATGCCGCCGCGGCTGCCGGCGGGGTGTGGGGCCTGCCTTCGAACATGATCGTCAAGAGCCTCGTGTGGTATCCCACCCCGGAGTTCACCCAGGCTGGCTACGACGTGCCCACGACCTGGGCAGAACTCGAAGCGTTGGTCGACCAGATCCAGGCAGACGGGCGCACGCCGTGGTGCCACGCGGAGGAGGACGGCGACTGGAGTGGCTGGCCCGGAACGGACTGGATCGAGGACATCCTGCTCCAGACCGAGGGGCCCGCAGCCTACGACGCCTGGGTCGCAGGAGAACTTGGCTTCTCGAGTCCGGTGGTCCGGCAGGCCTTCGAACGCTTCGACTCCCTCGTCCTCGAGCCGGGGAGACTCTGGCAGGGCCGCGAGGTCGCGGTCCGACGGTGGCACGGGGACGCCCGAGCCGGAGTGGTGAACGACCCCCCGTCCTGTTGGCTCCTGCACAAGCCGTCCGTCGCGTACGGGACCGATCAGTGGGGAACGACAGTTGGCGCGTTTCCCGTGCCTCCCCTCGAGGCTGGCGACGACGAGCGCGTGCTGGTCGGGGGCAGCTACTTCGTGGCGCGATCGGACCGACCAGAGGTCCGTGCAGCCCTGGATTTCATCGTGGGCCCTGACTGGCCGCAGGCTCACCTCGGCAGTGGACGCTACGTCCCCCTGTCACCGCATCGCGACGCCGACACGACGATCTACCGCGACGACGTCCGCCCCGTGGCCGAGGTGCTTCGCGATGCAGTTGCCGATGGCCAGGACGTGCGCTTCGACGGATCAGACCTCATGCCACTGTCCGTGCAGAGCGCGTTCCTGACAGGCATCGTCGACTTCGTCGGCGATGGTCCCGACAGCCTCGATGAGGTCGTGACCACCATCGATGCCGCGTGGTCGGCACCGGCCGACGCCACGGACGGAGACCACTGACCGAACGGCCGAGATCCGCTGGCCCTGGGGCCCCGACCGGCTCAGCCTCCGAACAGGGGCAGGCCGGCGTCGGGGTCGTCGGGTCCCGGAATCGGTCCAGGTCCGGACATGCGATCGGCGGGTTCGGCCGGCAATGCATCGACGGCATGCTGGAGTGGATGCAGGAACGGCATCGCGGTCGGGTCGAGTTGCTCGGGCTCGACGAAGGCGCCCAGGCCATCGTCGCCCAGTGGCGCAGCCGTCAACTCCGGTGGCTTCTGGCGGGCGCCGTACACCACGACGACGGCATCGACCCCGTTGACGTCGGCCTGCACGACGAACCCCCACGCGGGCACGCGATTGGCTGCCAACTGGTCCGCGGCGAACCGTGCCAGGTACTCGTGGCGGGCCTCGTCGTCGTCGGGAAAGCCCGCCAAGGCCAGCAACTGGGTCGAGGAACCACCCGGCACCACGATCGTCGGGGTCAGCGGTCGCTCGCCCTTGTCGACGAGGTCCATCGCGGCCGCGATGGACAGTTTGCGCAGGTCCTCGAACTGCACGGTGGATCCCTTGGCTCGACATGGCAGCCGGTTGACCGCATGAGCCGCCGGCGATGCCCGACGGTATCGGCGGATAGGTTCGGACCTGATCCGGGACCCAAGGCTGTCATGTCCACCTCGCCAACCGACCCACCCCACGTCGCGGGCCTGCCTGCCGACGCCATGGCCGGGTTGACGGCCAGACCGGGCGATTTCGTCAGCCAGCTCGGGCTGGTCGTCGATGTCGTGTCGCCGACCCGGGTCGAGGCGCACCTGGACGTCGACACCTCGCACCACCAGCCCTACGGCATCGTGCACGGGGGCGTGCACGCCTCGATCGTCGAGACCCTGGCGTCGCTGGGTGCCGCCGCCAACGTGTTCGAGCGGGGCGTCGGGGTGGTGGGGCTGTCGAACTCGACCGACTTCATCCGGGCTGTCCGCACCGGTCGCCTCCTGGCCGTGGCGGAACCCATCCACACCGGGCGTACCCACCAGATCTGGTCGGTGGTGATCACGCGCCAGGACGATGGCAAACTGGTCGCACGCGGTCAGGTCAGGCTCCAGGTCGTCGACCCCGACGCGCTCTGACCAGCCGGGGACCACACCTCGAAGACGGGAATCTCCATGGGCAAGCTTGCCGGCTACGCAACCACCCCGATCTTCTGGGCGGGCTTCGGCGGGACACTGCTGCGCTATGACGTGCAGGGGCGAATTGCCCTGCGATCCGGTCTCGAGGAGTTCGAGTGGTCCATGGCACGGCTGCAACGATCCCTGGTGACCGCCTTCGAGACCTGCGGTGTCGACATCGTCGTCGAGCGCGACCCCGCAGTGGCGGAGGAGACCGCCTACGTGGTGATCAGCAACCACCAGTCGCTGCTGGACATCCCCCTGATCGGGGGGATCCTGTTCACCAACCTGCCGAAGTACGTCGCGAAGAAGGAACTCGCGTCAGGCATCCCGGGCATCTCGCTGAACCTCCAGCACGGCCAGCATGCGATCATCGACCGAGACAACCCCAAGCAGGCAGTGGCCGAGATCCAGGGGCTGGGCGAACGCTCCCAGGCGCGGGGAACGTCGGCCGTGATCTTCCCCGAGGGCACTCGATCGCGTGACGGGCAACTGAAGCGCTTCAAGCGCGCCGGCACCATGGCGTTGATGGCGGCTGCCCCAGACCTGGAGGTCGTCCCCATCGCCCTGAGCGGATCGTGGCGGTTCAACGACATCCCGCCATATCCCGTCGGTGAAACGGTCAGGGTCCGAATCGGTGCACCGATCCCACGCACCGGTGACGACAAGGCGATCTTCACCACGGCCGTGGACTGGATCAAGGCCAACGTCGACGCCCCCACGCCCTGATGCGTCGGACGGAGTGCGATGATCGGGCCGTGACAGCCGGCTGAGCGGTGCCACGATCGACGAGGCCGTCCAGCCTCGCGTGCGACGGGTTGGTGCAGCGATATCGTTCCGACCATGGTCCAGATCCTGATTCGTCGATTCCTGGTGGTTTCGACGAGCCTGTTGCTGGTCGGTGCCGGCGTGGTCGCAGCCCTGGGCCGACCCCCCACGGTTGGCGCCACCACCGCGGCGACGGCGGCCTTGCCGGTGGCCTCGGCGACGCCCCACCTGCAGGCGCCGTCACCGCCATCGCCGTCGACGATGGTCACACCGCCCCCGACGCCCTCACCAACCTCGACGCCTCGACCCACCTCGACGCCTCGACCCACCGCGACGCCTCCACCCACCGCGACGCCCACGCGGACGCCCACGCGGACCCCCACGCCGAGCCCGACCCGGACGCCGAGCCCGACGCCGGCGACGGCGACACGACCGCCTGACCCACCGCGGACCGCAACGATCGCGTTCACGGGCGACCTCATTCCCCATCGATCGGTGATGCATGCGGCAGCCGTGGCGGGTGACGGCTGGGACTTCCGGCCCATGTTCGACGACGTTCGCCCCGTCCTGTCGCGTGCCGACCTCGCGATCTGCCATCTCGAGACCCCGATCTCGGCCGACGACACCGACCTGGGCTCGTACCCGATGTTCAACGGTCCACGCGCAATGGTCGCCGCCATTGCCGATGCCGGCTACGACGGCTGCAGCACGGCCTCCAACCACAGTTTCGATCGCGGTGCCCCGGGCGTGCGCGCGACCCTCGATGCCTTCGACGCCAACGGTCTGCGCCAGGCCGGAATGGCGGGATCGATCCAGCAGGATCTGGCCCCCGTGCTGTACGAGGCCAATGGCATCACCATCGCCCACATCTCGGCCACGTACTGGCTCAACGGGTTCGAGTTGCCCCCGGACCAGCAGTGGTTGGTCGACCTGGTCGATCCAGCGTCGATCCTGCAGGAGGCCCGGTTGGCCCGACTGGCGGGCGCAGAATTCGTCGTCGTGAGCCTGCACGCCGGCAACGAGTACGAGGCAACACCCTCGGCCGACCAGGAACGGTGGGTGGCCGAGATCCTGCCCAGTGACGAGGTCGACCTGGTGATCGGTCACCACGCCCACGTGGTGCAACCCGTCGACGTGGTCGACGGGGAGTGGGTCGTGTACGGCCTCGGCAACTTCCTGTCGAGCCAGTCGGCGTTCTGCTGCACGGTCGCGACGACCGACGGCATGATCGCCACCGTGTCGTTGCAGGAGGGCGACGACCGCACCATCGACGCGGTCGGCGTGGCCTACACGCCGACATGGGTGGATCGTGAGGCCGGCTTCGTCATCCGGATCGCGACGGCGGATCCCCCCAGACCGGCGCTGGCATCGGTGCTCGCCGAGTCCGCCGCGCGGACCCGGGCGGTGGTGGGCAGCCGACTGGGGGAGCAGGACGGTCTCACGCTCGCGTCGTCCTGACCCCTTGGCCTGGTCCGTCGGCGGACCACGCTGGTGGATGCCGACTGGGCCTCAGGCGGCCAGTTCGTTGGCCACCGTCAGCCACACGTCCGGATCGATGCCCATGCTGAGATGGGTCGAGTCCACCTCGACGTGGCGCACGTTCGGGCTGGTGCGGTCAAGTTGTGCCTGCCACGCCACGATGTGGTCCCGGCGGGTCAGGATCGCCGTGATCGGCACGGCGATCGGGTTGGTCTGGTCGTGCGCCCGGACGCGGGCCGCCATGCGGTCTCGCTGGTCCTCGGACCAGTTGGTCGCGGCGATGGTGTGGACCGGGCCACCGATGACCGGCGTGCCATAGGTGATGACCCGTGCCACCAGGTCGGGGTGGGTGCGCGCGAGTTCGCGGGCGATCACGCCGCCCAGGCTCCAGCCAACGAGCGACACCGGCCTTTCGGCCTCCTCGGCCAGCGCTGCGACGGTCGGCGTCAGGCGCTCGACGTCACCCTGCGGGTCGCCACGATTGGTGCCCAGCCCCCAGTGGCGTGCGTCGTGGCCCAACCACGCCAGCCACGAGCGCAGTGGCGCCATCGGAGCCTCGGGTGACTTCCATCCCGGAATGAGGATCACGGGTCCATCGCCCCTCGGAGCCGTGAGCAGTTGGGGGGTCGCCAACGCCAGACGGGGGAACTGGAGTACGGTGCGCCACTCTGCGGCCAGGCCTTCGGGCCCCGACGACCATGCGGGCGGGGCTGGTGCCAGAGTGGCATCGAACTCGGTGGCGGCTGATCGGAACACGGGCGTCTCGCCGGTCGCGTGGTTGGGGACGCGAACCGCAACGTGCTGCGCTGCCCGGATTGTTCCCCCCCGGACATCCCACGTGTGACGCCAACGGGTGATCGGGGAACCCCTCACTGCGCCGAGGCATCCGGGCTGGGGGACGAGTCGACCGTGCCGAGCGGCCGGGACGTGTCCCTGATCGGGATTCGGAGCACGAACTCGGCGCCACCACCGGCTCGGTCGCGTACCTCGACATCCCCGCCATGGAGATTGGCACTGGCTCGCACGAGGCTCAGGCCGAGGCCGAGGCCGGATTGCCCGCGCCATCCGTCGACGTGGAAGAACGGTTGGAAGACGTGGTCCTTGAGCGGGTCGGGGATCCCTGGCCCGTCGTCGGCCACGATCACCTCCGCGTTGTCGCCGTCGGTCGAGAGGGTGACCTGCACGGTCGTACGGGACGGCGTGTGGCGAAGGGTGTTGCCGATCAGGTTCCTCACGCTGCGCGACACGAGTTCGGCGTTGGCGAAGATCGTGACGGGGGCAAGGTCCGCCACGATCACGTGGTCACTGAAACGGGAGTAGTCCTCGACGGCATCCGCGACCAGGTCCTGCATCGCGATGTGCTCCCACGCGAGCGCCTCCCAGCTGTCGGCGTCCGATGCCAGGTCGGACAGCAGGGCGGCCACTTCGTCAACGAGACCACGGATGTCGTCGCGCGCTGCGGACAGCCCGGCGACCTGTTCGACGGTGAGAGCCGTCGGGCCCTTCGTGACCGAATCGATGACGGCGATCGCGGCGTTGAGGAGGCCGGTCTGGTCATGGAGGACGGCCTCGACCAGCAGGGTGAGGGCTTCCAGCGACTGGGCAGACGTGGGTGCCTGCGCCATCGGGCCCTGGCTGAGCATGTCCGGGGTCACATTGCTGCCCGTACCAGGGCACCGTCGCGCCGTGCCGCAGATCTGGCCACGTATGCGGCCACCTCCGTGCGGTTGCGCATGCCCAGCTTGGCCAGGACGTTGGACACGTAGTTGCGGATCGTCTTCTCGGCCAGGCACAACTCGTTGGCGATCTCGCCGTTGGTTCGGCCCCGGGCCAGGTGAGCAACGATCATGCGCTCGCGATCGGTGAGGCAGTCGAGCACGTGGTCATCGGGCAGGCGATAGTCGACCGAGACATTGGTCATGGCGTCGATCATGTCCGGGCTGATCAGGCTGTGACCAGCTGCGACCTGCAGGATCATGTCCACGATCTGTTCGCCCAGGCGGTCCTTGATCAGGAACGCAGCAGCACCTGCGATGGCCGCCTGGAAGAACGCCTCCTCTTGGCGGAACGAGGTCAGCATGACGTGTGCCACACGAGGATTGCGTGCTCGCGCTGCGCTCACGAAGTCGATGCCACTGCCCGTGGCAAGGCACACGTCGACGATGGCCACGTCCACGCGATCGTCGTCGATGGCCCGCATGGCCACGTCGGTGCGATCGGTGCTGACCGTGACCTCGGCTCGATCGTCCCCCGCCCAGATCGCACGGACACCTTCACGGACCACCGCGTGGTCATCCAGTGCGAGCAGTCGGATGGGTCCCGGTCCATCTGCACAACTGCTCAGATGCCGCGGCCCGAACCTTGTGTTTCTTCGATCAGAATTGTCCTGTCCCATCGTTGCTCCCCCCGGAGCTCGTAACGGCACACCCCACTCAACCCAGTTCGCGCAAGGACCCAGCCCCCAAGTTTTTCAACCCAGCCCCGAAATGCTGGATCCTTCCCCCTGATCGTTCGACGCGCGGACAACTGATGTATGGGCTGCCGGCTTCTGTCCCTCAGGCTACGGCGTTGCCACCTTGCGTCAACCTGCTGTGCGCTGGAGCCGAACTCCAACGCAACCAGGGGGCGGGAGATGCCGGTTTCGGGCTCGTTGGGACATCTGTCACTTGCCCAGGGCCGCTGATCCCGTAGTTTCACCGGAATCTGCGGGGCACGACGGGAACCGGATCTCCACGGTCCACCGACTCGGGCCTCGGCGGCGATCGTCCCGATCGACCTCTGCTGCACCGACGGACGACTCCCACCCCACACACGTCCATCGGTGGCCGGCTGCCCTCATCCGTCCGGGCCCATGTGCACGGATCTCGTCGACAGCACCCCGTGTTCCTCGCGTCGGGGGGGTTGAGCGTGAACCGCTCGAACGAGGCGAGGCTTCACGGGGGCTGTCGACGAGTACGCCATCAGGGTCGGTCGCACTACCCGCCCTCACGACGTCATCCGCCCCGAGGGCGTGACTCGAACGGCAGCCACTCCCGAGGAGCATCACCATTGTGCGGGCCAGTGCAGTCGGCATGTAGGGGCATCTGTCATGACCTTGCCCGCCGTCGGCGGCAACCCCGCCTGCCTGGGCGCCGTCGCTCACGGTGTCGAGCGGATGACCAGCTCGTCCACGACGACTGACCCGCGGTCGACGTCGCTCTTGTCGTTGACGGTGTCGGTCACCCGGATCTGCACAGGTCCGCTGAGGGTGCCTGGCAGCGTGGCCGACCACGCCTGCTCGGTGGTGCTGTCGACCGTCACCAGCGGCGTCCACGTGGACCCGTTCACGGACCACGAGAAGACCATGTTCTCGGCCCCGAGGCGGTGCGCCCGGACGTGGAACTCGACGCTGCTGCCACCGGCGACCTGGAAGGTCCATCGGTGGTCCAGGCGGGCACGCCAGCGGCCCTGGGTGTACTCCTCGCGCAGCGTCTCGACGACCCCGTCGTCGAAGTGCGTGGCGGCGACATCGCCACCCTGCACGGAGCCCAGCACGGTGGTCTGGGACGTGGCCCGTGCCTCGGTGGCGGCGACGTCGTCGTCGACGATCACGATCGTGGCCGTACCTGGCGGCTCGATCGTGTACAGCGCCGACACGGCGAGTGCCAGGTCGATGCTCTCATCGCCCTCCGCATCGGTGTCCTGGAGCGGGGTGACGGTGACGTCGACCTGCCCCTGCCCGTCGGGGAAGTGGACGGTTCCCTCCAGCGGCGCGTAGTCGCTGCCCTCGGTGGCGGTGCCGGCGACGTCGTAGGCAACCGTCAGCGGTCCGGAGCTGTCACTGCGCGTGAACCGGAACGTTCCGGTGCCACCATCTTCGCTGGCCTGGGCATCCGGCGCGGCCACTGCAACCGCCGGGATTGACCCGAGTGGGTTGACCGTGCGGATGACGAGCCTGTCGACCGTGACCGTGTCGGTCGCGCTGTTGCCCGCCGACCGGTTCGTGTCGACAACACGTACCAGCACCGTCCCCTGGGTCGCCGGCGGCAACTCGCCCGTGTGGAGGCTGGGCGTGCCGGCATTTGCAATCGTCAGGATCCGTTGCCAGGAGCCGCCACCGTCCCGCGAGACCTCGAAGGCGAAGTCGTCACCCTCACTGTTGGCCGAACGAGACGCGACCACATCGAGTTGCATGGACTCGCCGTTGACCACCTCCATCGTCCAGCGGTGGTCCAACCAGCTCGTTCGCGACCGCCGGGGACCGCCCGAATGCGCTTCGGTCAGGACTTCCGTGACACCGTCGGCGACGGTGGTGGCAGCGAGGGTCCCGGACAGGATCGCCCCGAGTGACGTGGTCTCGGACTGGGCGAACTGCTCGACGACCTCGTTGGAGACCGCCACGGTGACCGTCGCGTTCGCGCACGCGCCGGCCTCGTCACACACCCGATAGTCGAAGGTGTCGGTGCCGCTGAAGTCCGCGCTCGGCGTGTAGGTGACCGCCCCATCTGCGCCTGTTGACGTGGTCCCATCCGATGGGGCCGTCGTCACGCTGACGGAGGTCAGGTCGAGCACCCCGTCGACATCGCTGTCATTGGCGAGCACGTCGATCGTGACAGCGGTGGCGATCCGAGTGGTGGCGCTGTCGTCGATTGCGACGGGTGGGTCATTGACCGGTGTGACTGTCACGGTGACGGTGGCCACGTTCGAATCAGCGGTGCCGTCGTTGGCGGTGTAGGTGAAGGTGTCTGGTCCGGCGTAGTCGTTGGCGGGGGTGTAGGTGATGGTGCCGTCGGCTTCCAGGTCGGCGGTGCCGTTGGACGGCTGGGTCAGGTTGGTCACGGTCAGCGGCGTCACCGTCGGCGTCGGTGTCGTTGGCGAGCACGTCGATGGTCGCTGCCGCGTCCTCGTCGGTGGTGGCGAGGTCGTCGGTGGCCACGGCTGGCTCGTTGACGGCTTCCACGGTGATCGTGACGGTGGCCACGTTGGAGTCGGTGGTGCCGTCGTTGGCGGTGTAGGTGAACGCGTCGATCCCGGCGTAGCCGGCCGTCGGCGTGTAGGTGACGGTGCCGTCGGGCTCCAGCACGGCGGTGCCATTGCCCGGTTGGGTCAGGTTGGTCACGGTCAGGGCGTCGCCGTCGATGTCGGTGTCGTTGGCCAGCACGTCGACCACGACCGGCACGTCTTCGTCGGTGGTCGCCTGCTCGTCACCGGCGACCGGGGCGTCATTGACCGGTGTGACCGTGATCGTGACGGTGGCCACGTTCGAATCGGTCGTGCCGTCGTTGGCGGTGTAGGTGAACGTGTCTGGCCCGGCGAAGTCGTTGGCGCGGGGTGTAGGTGACGGTGCCGTCGGCTTCCAGGTCGGCGGTGCCGTTGGCCGGCGCGGTCAGGTTGGTCACGGTCAGGGCGTCACCGTCGGCGTCGGTGTCGTTGGCGAGCACGTCGATGGTCGACTGCCGCGTCCTCGTCGGTGGTGGCGAGGTCGTCGGTGGCCACGGCTGGCTCGTTGACCGGCGTCACGGTGACGGTGACGGTGGCCACGTTGGAATCCGTCGTGCCGTCGTTGGCGGTGTAGGTGAACGTGTCGATCCCGGCGAAGCCGGCCGTCGGGGTGTAGGTGACGGTGCCGTCGGGCTCCAGCTCGGCGGTGCCGTTGGCCGGTTGGGTCGAGGTTGGTCACGGTCAGCGGCGTCGCCGTCGATGTCGGTGTCGTTGGCCAGCACGTCGACACGACCGGGACGTCCTCGTCGGTCAGGGCGATGTCGTCGACGGCGACCGGCGCATCGTTGACGGGTAGCACGGTGACGGTGACCGTGGCCACGTTGGAGTCGCCGGTGCCGTCGTTGGCGGTGTAGGTGAACGCGTCGATCCCGGCGAAGTCCGGTGGCAGGGGTGTAGGTGACGGTGCCGTCGGGTTCCAGGACGGCGGTGCCGTTGGCTGGCGCGGTGAGGTTGGTCACGGTCAACGCGTCACCGTCGGCGTCGGTGTCGTTGGCCAGGACGTCGACGATGACCGGCACGTCCTCGTCGGTGGTGGCGAGGTCGTCGGTGGCAACGGCGGCATCGTTCGACGGCGTCCACGGTGACGGTGACGGTGGCCACGTTCGAATCGGTCGTGCCGTCGTTGGCGGTGTAGGTGAACGCGTCGATCCCGGCGTAGCCGGCCGTCGGTGTGTAGGTGACGGTGCCGTCGGCTTCCAGCTCGGCGGTGCCGTTGGCTGGTTGGGTCAGGTTGGTCACGGTCAACGCGTCACCGTCGATGTCGGTGTCGTTGGCCAGCACGTCGACGACGACCGAGATGTCTTCGTCGGTCAGGGCGAGGTCGTCGACGGCGACCGGCGGCATCGTTGACCGGTGCGACCGTGACGGTGACGGTGGCCACGTTCGAATCGGTCGTGCCGTCGTTGGCGGTGTAGGTGAACGTGTCGATCCCGGCGAAGCCGGCGTCGGGCGTGTAGGTGATGGTGCCGTCGGCTTCCAGCACGGCGGTGCCGTTGGCTGGCTGGGTCGAGGTTGGTCACGGTCAACGCGTCGCCGTCGGCGTCGGTGTCGTTGGCCAGGACGTCGACGACGACCGGGATGTCTTCGTCGGTGATGGCCAGGTCGTCAGCGGCGATCGGCGGCGTCGTTGACCGCGGTCGACCGTGATCGTGACGGTGGCCACGTTGGAGTCGGTGGTGCCGTCGTTGGCGGTGTAGGTGAACGTGTCGATCCCGGCGAAGCCGGCCGTCGGGGTGTAGGTGACGGTGCCGTCGGCTTCCAGCACGGCGGTGCCGTTGGCCGGCTGCGGTCAGGTTGGTCACGGTCAGCGGCGTCGCCGTCGGCGTCGGTGTCGTTGGCCAGCACGTCGACGACCACCGAGATGTCTTCGTCGGTCAGGGCGATGTCATCGAAGGCGACCGGCGCATCGTTGACCGGTGTCGACCGTGACGTGACGGTGGCCACGTTCGAATCGGTCGTGCCGTCGTTGGCCGTGTAGGTGAAGTGTCTGCGCCCGGCGAAGCCGGCGGTCGGGCGTGTAGGTGATGGTGCCGTCGGCTTCCATCACGGCGGTGCCGTTGGCTGGCTGGGTGAGGTTGGTCACGGTCAGCGCGTCGCCGTCGGCGTCGGTGTCGTTGGCCAGCACGTCGATCGTCGACCGGCGACGTCCTCGTCGGTGGTGGCGAGGTCGTCGGTGGCCACGGCGGCTCGTTGACGGGTTGCACGGTGATCGTGACGGTGGCCACGTTGGAATCAGTCGTGCCGTCGTTGGCGGTGTAGGTGAACGCGTCGATCCCGGTGTAGCCGGCGTCGGGCGTGTAGGTGATGGTGCCGTCGGCTTCCAGGACGGCGGTGCCGTTGGCCGGCTGCGGTCGAGGTTGGTCACGGTCAGCGCGTCGCCGTCGGCGTCGGTGTCGTTGGCGAGCACGTCGATGTCGACCGCCACGTCCTCGTCGGTGGTGGCGAGGTCGTCGATGGCCACGGCTGGCATCGTTGGCGGCTTCCACGGTGATCGTGACGGTGGCCACGTTCGAATCAGTGGTGCCGTCGTTGGCGGTGTAGGTGAACGCGTCGATCCCGGAGTAGCCGGCCGTGGGCGTGTAGGTGACGGTGCCGTCGGCTTCCAGGACGGCGGTGCCGTTGGACGGCTGGGTCAGGTTGGTCACGGTCAGGACGTCACCGTCGGCGTCGGTGTCGTTGGCCAGGACGTCGACGACGACCGGGATGTCTTCGTCGGTGATCGCCAGGTCATCGAACGCCATCGGTGGCGAGGATGTGCCACACGGCGTGCCCAGCGTGTGGGTGTCCACCGCACCGTCGTCGACGGAATGGAACGTCACCGTGAGCCCGGTCGGGCAGGCCGTGGCGACCACGGCACCGAACGCGTCCCGGTAGTAGGCCTGCGTCTCCGGCAACAGCGACGAGGCCGCGCTGGCGATCGAGGCACCACCCAGGCCCGACACCACGTATGTCAACCCGTCGACCTCGAGTCGCTCGTAGACGTGACGATCACCGGACACCACCAGGTCGGCCCCCCAGTCGGCGTACGGCCACTGCGTGTCGGTGTCGGAACCGTTGGACGAGTACGGCGGGTCGTGCACCACGACGACGTTCCACGGCGTGGTCGACGCGGCCAGACCGGCCTCCAACCAGGCGGCCTGGATCGAGCCGAGGTGGCGCCCGTCGGGCTCGGAACTGTGCGGGTTGAGCACGAACACGTGGACCGGCCCCCGGACGACGTCGTAGTAGCGCTCGTTGCCCGAGGCGGCCGGGGCAGCGTGGCCACCGCCTGGCAGGGTGTGGAAGTCGAGGTAGTCGGGCAGCCCCGCGCCAGCCTCGATGTCCTCGTCACCCAGCGAGGTGAAGAACCGGTTCAGCGCCGATCCCTGTCCGTGCTCGCCCCGGTAGTTGCCGATCCAGTCGCTGTAGAGCGCCCCGACGGTGCTGTCCTGGTCGCCCGGTCCGTAGTTGTTGTCACCTGTCGTCACCAGGAAGTCCGGATCCAACCCTTCGAGCATCGCCGCCACCTCGGCGGCGTCCGACGACCCGTCTCCGTAGTCCCCGAAGATCCCGAACGACACGGTGGACGGCCCAGTGTCCCCGGGCGCGACGACCGCCACCGGCGCGAGGTCGCTGCCCACCAGGTCGCCATCGTCGACCGACAACTCCAACTGGTAGGTGCCCGGCGTGTCGAACGTCGCCGTCGTGTCCAATGAGTGGGCGTCGTCGAAGGTGACCGCCCCCGGGCCCGCCACCTTCGCCCACGTCGCATCCAACGCGCCACCCGGCAGCCCGTCGTCGCTGACCTGGCCCGACAGGGTGGCCGTGCCGGCCAGGAACGTCGCGTCGGCGCTGGCGACCACGTCAGGCGCGAGGTTGCCGCCGCTGCCGCCACCCTCGAAGCGCACGTGCAGGGTCGCTGACTGGGCCGGGAAGCCGTCGTGGGCCTCGGCCGTGCGCTTGCCGCTGCCAGTGACCACCAACACCATCGCGTTGCCGCTGTTCCATCCGGGTCGATCGACCACCTGCTGGACGACGGTTGTCAGGTCCGGCGTGCGTTGGGCCGGTCCCCGCTCGCCGACCACGTTCCAGGCGGGCGGCGTCCAACTCACGGAGTCGGACAGCACCGGCCGACTCGAGATGTCGAACGGTGTGACGCCGAAGGTCGGCGGATCCGCCGCATCCTGGAATGCCAGGTCCAGTGTCGTCGGGGTCCCATCGGTCTCGTCGGCCTGGAACTGCACCCAGGCCTCGGTCACGTTGGCGCCGGCCGGGAGTGCCACGCCGTCGAAACGCACCCCCACCGTCTGCACCGTGGCCTCCTGGACCATCTCCAGGTCCGAACTGCCGCGGTCCATCGTCCCGTCAGCGGCCTCCTCGGCGTCGTCGGTGTCAGCCGCCACCTGGATCACGATCGGCGGATCCCAGTCGGACGTGACCGTGACCGTGACGGTGGCCGGGTCTGACGTGTCCAGTCCGTCGTCGGCCCGATACGTGAACGTGTCGACACCCTCGAACGCGGGGTCGGGGGTGTAGGTCACGGTCTGGTCGGGATTGAGCGTCACCGTCCCGTCGCCCGGCTGGGCCAGGTCGGTGACCGTCAGGGCATGGTTCTCGGCATCGGTGTCGTTGGCCAGCACCGAGATCGAACGCGGGACCCCGACCCCCGTGGTGACACTGTCGTCGACCGCCACCGGCGGCTCGTTGACGGCCAGCACGACCACCGTCACGGTTGCGGTGTCGCACTGCGGATCCGGGTCACAGACCTCGTAGTCGAAGGTGTCCGTGCCGACGAAGCCCGGATCCGGGGTGTACGTCACGGTCTGGTCCGGATTCACCTGGGCCGTCCCCGCGGATGGGACGCCGACGGACGCGATCGTGAGCGGGTCACCGCCCAGGTCTGCATCGTTGGCCAGCACGTCGATCGTGACCGGTTCGTCGGAGACCGTCGTGGCGTTGTCGTCGGCCGCGATCGGGGGGAGTTGCCCGACGGGGCCGGGGAAGCGCAGTTCGTGCAGCCGGCCGTCGTTCTCGGTGGGGTCGGCGTCGTTGTCGACCCCGCGGTCGACGACGAACATCGAGGTCCCGGCGCCGTCCGATGAGGGCGCCAGCGTGATCCCGGCAGGGGTGCGCGCCCCAGCCGCCGAGATGTCGATGACGCGGACGAGCCCGCCCGTCAGGGTCAACTCGTGGACCAGGTCAGTCCGACGGTCGGCGATCAGCAGGGTGTTGTCGAAGGCGTTGTGGACGATCCCCTCGGGGTCCTGGATGCCGTGGACGCCCAGGTCGAAGTGGCTGATGGTGTCGTCCCCGGTCGAACCACCTCCGGTGAAGGCGCCGTCGGGTCCCGGGGAGATCCGCCACACCTCGGCGTTGACACCGTCGACGATGAACACGGTGTTGGACGGCGCGTGGTAGGCCACGTCCTCGGCATCGATGGTGCCGAACCCGAAGCTGCCCATCGTCGCCGTCGTGACCTCGTCGTCGGAGGTGCCGTAGCGCTCGTCGGGACCCGGCCTCACGGTGTGGAGCTTGCCGCTGCTGCGGTCGTCGGACACGAACAGCCGTCGGTTTGCCAGGTCCTGAGACACGCCGGTCGGTTCGTTGGACCAGGGCAGGGTGACGCCCGTGCGCGCCAGGGTGCCGGCGCGCGTGGTCTGGAACAGGTTCACGTTCTCGAAGATCGGCATCTCGTTGACCTCGGAGTCCGCGATCAGGAGGCGGTCCAGGTCGGCGAGCCACGTGACGCCGGCCGAGTCGGGGCTCGGTGGGTCGTAGGTGGACAGTTCGGTGGTCTTGATCAGCGAAGCAACGTCGTTGGCCGCGGCCAGGACGACCGCCGCCAGTGACAACTCGACGATGCTTCCGGATCCGCTGGGAGGCCCGGCGTCAGCAACGTAGAGGCTGCTGGCGTCGGTCGAGTCGGTCGAGTCCGCCGTGGGGGCGAACGTCATCGCCCCCGGGTCCACCATGGACTCCGACTCGACCGTGCGGGTCCCGACGACCGCGCCGTCGTCGTCCACGGCGTACACCGCGTCGGTGGACCAGTCGGCCACGTTGACCAGGCCTGTCGTCGGGTCGAACGCCACGGCGTCCAGGCCGTCACCTGCCAGTGAGTCGTCCAGCGCCGTCTCCTGCACGTCACCGTCAGCTGACACGCGCACCAGGCTCGGGCCGGCGGCATCCAGGATCACCACGTCGCCCGACGCAGGGTCGGTCGTGACTGCCGTGGCCGCATCGATCGCTGTCTCGACCGTCGTCGCGGAGCCATCGGCGTCCTCGATCGTGACGATCGAGTCGTCCACCGATGCGAGACCGCCATCGGCGTCGATGGTGGCAGTGGCCGGCTCGACGTCCGTGCGGCGCACGTCGAGGACCTCACTGCCGTCGCGGGACAGGCCGACCATGGAGCCATCACCCGGTTCGCCCACCCACAGGACATCGGCCACCGGGTCCCAGGCGATCCCGGACGGATGGGTGACGCCGAGGTCCCCGGTCGGGACCACGTTCTCCTCGGTCGCGGTGTCAGGAGCCGCCGTCGAGACCCCCGGCACCCCGACCAGGAGCGTGGCCACCAAGGCCACGACCGCCAGTGCGACGAGGCGGCGCGCAGGTCCCGAGCGCTGCCTCCGCAAGCGCGGTCCACCGAGTGGATCCTGTGTTCGCGAGCCCGCGTCAGTGCACATCCCGATGACAACCATCCGACAACCCCCCGCTGATCTCCCACACACCGATCCATGAACCATGATGGCCCTGCATGCACCTCACCATCTCCGGACCACGACTGCACAGGGTCATGTGTCCCTTCCCGTGGGTGGGCGCGGCAAGCCGCGGACACAAAGGCGCGATCGCGAAACTCCAGGTCGACTCCGAAGGGCATGCCCTCGACGTCCTCGAGGTGCTGGGAGTGGCTGATCAACACCGTGACGAGTTGCTCGACCTCGAAGGCCGACAATCCGAGCGCCTCTGTCTGGACCTCCACGACCACGGGTTGGAACTCGGGCAGCGAGTCAACGGCACTGGTGGCGACCTGGAACCTCCCAAGCTCGATCAGTCCAACGGCGATGGCGATCGCGATCGCCCCCCACATGCGCCCGCAGACTCCATCCGACCAGCCACTGCATGACATGCTCCCCGGTCTCTTCGAGGGGCTGCCGGCGATGCGAAGAGATGCGGCGAAACGATGCTGCCGGTCGTTTCCCACGCGGCCAGTGCCCCCTCACTCACACGATCAATCACGTCGCATGCCGGCTTCGGAAGGGTCAGGTGTCCCACGAACGGCGCGCGGCAACGTGTGGTTCAGCCCCTCCCAGGCGGGAATCGACTGTCGTTCGCACCGTGCGAAGGGTGTCCTCGAGGGTGTCGTCGCATGCCACATCCACGACCACGACGCCCCGGTGGGCCAACTCGCCTCGCTCCAGGATCTCGACGATGTCGTCCAGCACGGCCTGGCCGCGCTGCAGCAGACGGGTCCGGTCGCCGCTCGCTGCCCGCTCCACCCGGCTGTGGGGATCACCGCGCGACGACAGTCGCGCCGCTGCATGATCCACCTCGACGCGCAGGACCACGACCAGGTCGGGCCGGCGCCACCGGTCGGGACGCGACGACCAGGCATCGATGAGGTGGCGATGGTCGCCGACCAGCCCGCTCGACCAGATCGCCTGGAGGCTGCCCTCGTCGAGCACGGCGACCACGCCACGGCGACGACCGCGGGCGGCCAGGCGCTGTGCCACGAGCCAGGCGGTGGTTCGCCGCAGGATCGCGGTCGCACCGCCCTGCCCGGATGCCCACATGCGACGAGTCGCCACGATGCTCGGGCCGGGACGCGCGACGGCCTCCGTCGCCAGGGCGAGCACCTTGCGCAGCATCCGTGGTGCGGTGGAGGTCGTGGCATCGAGGCCCTCGGTGGCCAGTTCGGCCCCGGGCATCGCCGCCGTCAGGGCGCGGGCGATGGTCGTCTTGCCCGCGCCGGGGAGACCGAGGAACTCCACGACCACTCCCGTGGTCGCCGACGCGCGAGTGCGTCGCCAGGACAGGGACGACGGGTTCGATGTCGATGCCGTCACGCGTTCGAACACGACTCGATGTCGTCGTCGGATCGTGTCCGGCGTCCACTCGTCGAGCGCCGATGCGAGCTCGGGCGTCACCACGCGAAGGCTCCCCTCGGCCAACAGCTTGGCCGTGGCCATGGCGGCCCCCGCAACATCGCCATGCGGCACCACGCGACCGATCGCGCCAAGGGAACGCAACTCTGCCACGCCGTCGACGGGATGGGACACGAACGGTGTCCCGACCGCCGCAGCCTGCAGCAGGACCTGGGGCAGCCCCTCGGCGCCACTGAGCAGGACGACGACGTCAGCGGCGACCAGGAGATCGTCCACCGGCGAGACGTAGCCCGTCAGCCGCACGTCACCTGCCAGGCCAGCTGCGTCGAAGGCAGCCGCGAGGGGTTGCGCGAGCGGGCCTTCACCTGCGACGAGGAGGACCGGCGGATCAGGGCTGTCGGCGAGCACGTCCGACAGGTAGTTGGGCAGGTCCATCACGTTCTTGCGGTGATCGAGACTGCCGAGGTGGACGATCAAGGGTCGTTGCCGGTCGAAGGCGTACCGAGTGGCAAGCCTGGCGCGCGCGCGTGCCGGTGAGCGGGAGGCGTCGGGCAGGGGGGCACCGGAGCGCACCACGTGCAGTCGTTCGGGGTCCGCACCCAGCCGCTGGTAGCGGACGGCGAGGTCCGTCCCGACGACCACCCAGGCGGCGGTCCACGGTGTCAGGCTGGCTTCGACCAGTCGCTGGATGCGACCCTGCACCCGCCCGAACCCCGGACCGAAGTTCGCCATCGACAGCGAGTGCACCACCGGGGGGCCGCCGCACAGTCGGGCGGCCACGCGACCGAGCGTGCCGGCCTTGGACTGGTGGGTGTAGACCACGGCGAAGTCGCTGGCCGTCATCGCCTGCAGCAACGCGACCAGGCATCGCAGGTCTCGCATGGGACTGATCGCCCGCACCAGGTGGGGCTGGCGGACGACGCAGGCCGGCGCCAGTTCCCGTCGTGCTCGCTCGAGGTCGGAGTCGGCTCCCACCACCACCATGTGGTCCACGTCCGGCAGCGCCCCGATGACGTCGCGCACCCGGCGCTCCGATCCACCGCGCAGGTACCGCGTGCAGACGTGCAGGGCCCGGGCTCGATCTGGACCGCGCGCCCCAGCAGCCGCCGCGGGCAAGTCGGCGACCACCGAGCGGGCCATGTCAACGGGCACCGTTGTGGCCGATGGCCACCATCAGCCAGGCGGTGCGCGCCATGATGGCGAGATCCTGTCGCAGGGTGTGGGTGCGGGCGTAGGAGACGTCCAGGGCCACCCGGCTCGCGTAGTCGAGGTCGTTGCGTCCCGACACCTGCCACAGGCCCGTGATGCCGGGTCGCAGCCCGAGCACGAGGGTGACCCACTCGCCGTAGCGTTCCAGTTCGTCGCGGACCACGGGACGCGGCCCCACGACACTCATGTCCCCCTTCAGGACGTTCCAGAACTGAGGCAGTTCGTCCAGGCTCGTCCGACGCAGCCAGCGTCCGATCCGTGTGACGCGGGGATCGGCCGACAGCTTGAAGTCGGCCTCGAACTGGGTTCGGAGTCGCTTGTCCGACGCCAGCATGCCGGCCAGCATGCGGTCGGCGCCGTCCACCATGGTCCGGAACTTCAGGCAGGTGAACGGCGTGCCGTTGCGACCGATGCGTTCATGTCGAAACAGCACGGGTCCCGGCGAGCTCATCCTCACGGCCAGCGCGATCACCGCGAACACCGGTGCCAGCGCCAACAGGGCGATCGTCGCCACCAGGCCATCCACGACGCGTTTGGCCGGCAGCACCCAACTGCGTCGGTCGGTGCCGGTCGCCGACTGCGTACTGGGCAGGACGTGTTCCCCGCCGAGCACCGTTTCGATGACTCCGGCCCGTGTCGATGCGTCCGCGCCAACGCTCATGGCTTCCCCAGTCCCTGATCGGCAACCCCGCCGCGGCGGCCCCCGGCCACCTGTCGGATCACAGATCTACGGGTTGGCTGGTCCATGCTGAAGGGACAGGTGTCCCGCGCTGGTGTGGATCGGGACACCTGTCCCGGCCTCGGTCTCGCTTCGAGCGCACGGGAGATGCAGCCCAGGCGAGGGTGTTGGCCCTCGTGGGTGCAGAACCGCCGTCACCCCAGCGTTGTCCCGGCAGCACCGGCTGCAGATCGGGACGACGGGACGTCAGCTAGCTCCTGAACACGGGACGACCACTGTCCACCTCTGCGACCAGCACCTCCTGGACGAGGTCTCGCATGAACCAGTTGGGCAGGCGATCACCATCGCGAAGGGCCTGGCGTACCTGGCTTCCGGAGATCTGCCTGAGCGTCTGTCCGCGGGACGTCTCGTGTCTGCGGGTCGACTCGTTGAACCCGATCGGGTCGAAGAACACCGGTTCGATCCCGATTTCGTCACCGAAGCGCGCAAAGATCTCGCGGTTTGCATCCGGGCCGTAGAAGTCTCCCACACCGGTGTGGTCGCGTCCCATGATGAAGTGGCTGCAGCCCAGGTTCTTCCGGCACAGCGCGGTGAACGCCGCCTCGCGTGGACCCGCATACCGGGACCACGTGAACAGGCTGCCCAGGACCACCTTGCGCCGGGGATAGTGCCCGAAGGCCAACAGGGTCTGGTAGCTGAGCAGGATCGGTGCCGGCAGGAAGTCACCCGGATTCTCGGGGCTGGCCACAGGGCTGATGTAGATCCCGTCGGCGCCGGTGGACTCCAGGGCCCGGAGTTGGATCTCCTCGTGACCCCGGTGGGCGGCGTTGCGGGTGTGGAAGCCAACCACCCGGGACCATCCGAGGCGATCGAAGATGAACCGGGTCTGGGTCGGCGTGAGCAGGTAGGGCCGCTGCAGCGACTCCAGTGGTTCCACCAACGTCACCCGACCCGCCAGGAAGTGGGTACCGGAATCCCGACAGCGGGCAACGCCCGGATGTCGGGCGTCCGTTGTGCCGAACATCCCGCGGGCAAGCTCATCGTGGTCGAACTCGAACGCCTCCGTCACGTCGAGCAGCGCCCGCACCACGTCGTCGTCGTCGGTCAGTGCCACCCGCTCGCCCGCGGTCACGGCGGCGGGTCCTGTCACGTGGGTCGGGTCGACCGCCAGCAGGATGGGCAGCGTCCAGACCTCACCGTGGGGGAGCCGGTAGGTGGAGAGCACGGAGGTCAGTGTCTCGCGATCCATGAAGCCGGTGAGTGGCGAGTAGGTGCCGACGCTGAGTTGTTCGCAGTCCATCAGGTCGCGACGGGTGACCGCGATCCGCCGAAGGGCCTCGAGCCCTGCGAGATCGTCGGGACCGGCGTGTTGCAGGACCAGGGTTCCCCCGTGGGGCTCGGCCAACAGGGAGACATCGGCGAGGGGATGGTGGTCGTCGATCGTGCCGCGCTCGTAGACGTCGATCATCTTGCGCACCATCGATGCGCACCTCACCGGGTAGCGGCCGATGGCGGTCTCGGCCGCCAGCACGAGGCCGTCGGCACCGTCCCGGAGGGTGTTGTGGATGTCGTTGACCTCGGCTCGGGTCGGCGTCGGTTGGGACACCATCGACTCGAGCAGGTTCGTCGCCACGTACACCGAACTTCCGACCGCGCGAGCTCGCGTGATGATTCGCTTCTGGGTTTCGGGCAGGTGTTCGATCGGCACCTGCCGCGACAGGTCGCCCCGATCGATCAACAGGGCATCTGACTCGGCCGCGATCCACTCGAGGTTCGCAATCCCCGCCAGGGTCTCGATCTTGGAGATGACATGGGCGTTGGGCCCGGCGAGCTTGCGCAGCTCTCGCACGTCGTCGCCCGTGCGGGCGAACGACAGGGCCACGTGGCGGATGTCGAGTTCGACACCCAGTTCGATGGCCTGCCGATCCTTGTCGGTCAGTGAGGGGATCTCGATCTCACGTTCGACGCTGACTCCCTTGTTCTGTCCGACCAGCCCGCCCTGGAGGACGCGCATCATCACCCCGTCCTCGTCCACCTCCACGACCTGCCCGAGGGCGGAGTTGAAGTCGATGCTGAGGAAGTCCCCGGGCGCCAGCGCGCGCGTGACACCCCGCGGATACAGGTTGAAGTTCCAGTCGTCGCCGGGCACCGACATGTGGTGCACCCGCACGACGGTGTTGCCGTGGAGAGTGATCGACCCGTCGACCATGTTGCCCGTGCGGATCTGGGCACCCTCGGTGTCCAGGCAGATCGGGACATCCGTGGCGTCGCGGATGGTCTGGATGATCGCACGGAGGTCCTTGACCTTCGTGTGGCTCAGGTTCACGCGAAACAGCGATGCCCCGCACTCGTCCAGCCGTCGGATGACGGCAGCGTCCAGCGATGCCGGCCCGAGGGTGCACAGCAACTGGGGTGACGACCCGTCGCTGAGCCGTGTGGACGTCGGGGCGGGGCGAGGTGCCAGCCGGTCGATGCTCATGTGGATTCTCCTGTTGGTGCGGCATCCGGGCCCACGTGAGCCCAGGTCAGGTGGCGTCGAGTCCCGGTCGGGTCCCGAGCGGCCTGGGCGGTGCGGAGATGCCCTGGCGCCGGTCCTGCGCCCGCTGGCGCAGTTCCGGGGGAACCTCGTAGCCATGGCGGACCATCTCCGGCTCCAACTCGGGGAGGAGTCGGGTCAGCACGTCCGGATCGAGTCGGCGCCACTTCTCGCGTCTCGTGGGGTCGACGAGGCGTGATGCGTTGTCAGCCATCTGCTCTGTCATTGCCAACCCGCAGTGCTGGGCGGCCCGGTCCAACAGATTGACCGGGTCGGTCACGAAGTCCTCGTAGCGCAGGCGCATCACCCGGTCGGGCGGGAACTCCACCAGTGCCTGTTCGGCACGTTGCGAGCACACTGCCCACTGCCGCGCGATGACCGTCATCTGGTCGAGGGTTTCCAGGTCATGCGCCATTTCCCGGTAGCGCGGACCCCAGGTCGACAGGTATCGCCGCCGCAGGACGTGCTTGTCCACCAGCTGGCGGGCGTACTTCGCGGCATAGTGATGCACTTGGCTGGTCGGTGTGTCCGCGAGCCGGCGCCGTGCTCCCGAGGGCGTCACGGTTCGCTGCCACTTGCGTTCCACCGAGTTGATGAAGGAGAACGGGTTGCGCACGATGAACAGCCAGGTTGCCTCGGGCAGGATCTTGCGGACGTAGGGCAGCCGCAGGATGTTCACCGGGGTCTTCTCGACCACGACTCGATCCCCGTGGGCACGTTGACGCGCCAGGAACCGAGCGCGGACGTAGCGCTGGACACGCTCGGTGGCATCGGAGGCGTCGAATTCGTCGTGTGGCCGACCCGGATCGGCGAACTGCCACATGTTGCGCGGTTCGTACCACGACGTGAGATCCGGGTGCTCGGCCAGCATGGCCTGCAGCACCGTGGTTCCCGACCTCGTGTTGCCGAGGATGATCACCGGCGCCTTGAGTCGCATCGTCGACATGCCCACCCCCCGCGGCCATTCCAACCTGTGCTCGGCAGTCCCCAGCACGTTGTGCCCAGCAGACCCACCCGGGAGGGGTCCGCCTAGGGACATCCGCCCCATCTCGACACCGACGCGGCTTGGTTAGGGTGGCGGTTGTCGCAGGAGGGGTACCGATGACCGACACGGGATCCGATGGGGTGCTCGACCTGGTGCGTGCCCTGGTGGCGGCATTCGAGGCCGAGGGAGTCTCGTGGTGTCACTGGAAGAGCAACGAGGCGCTTGCGGCGTCCGCCTCCGGGCGCAACGACCTCGATCTGTTGGTGCGCCGGGACCACGTCGGTCGGTGTCGTGCGGTGCTGCACCGGCTGGGATTCGTCCAGGCGCTCCAGCATTCGTCGCGTCGGATCCCGGGCGTGCTGGACTTCCACGGTCACGATGCACAGTTGGGGCGTCCGGTCCACGTGCACCTGCACACCCAACTCGTCCTGGGTGATGACATGACCAAGAACCATCGGCTCCCGATCGAGGACGAGTACCTGGCCTCGTGCCGTCCCGACGGACTCTTCCCCGTTCCGGCCCCCGAATTCGAATACGTGGTCTTCATCCTGCGCATGGTGCTCAAGCACTGCGCCTGGGACGCCAAGCTCATGCTCATGGGCGGACTCGCCTCGTCCGAGCGCCGGGAGCTCGTGCAGTTGTCGACGCAGGCTTCGCCCAAGGCCAGTCGTGCGCTGGTGGATCGACTGCTGCCCGAGGTCGGCAGCGAGCTGTTTGCCCGGTGCGAATCCGCCATCGCGTCACCGGGCGACGCGTGGTCCCAGGCCCGAGTCGAGCGTGCGCTCACGATTGCCATGCGGCCCTACGCGCGCCGGGCGTCGACGGTCGACGTCACCCTGAAGACGACGCGCCGGGTGTACTGGCTGGGGCGGCGCTGGGTGGCGCCACGCAGTCGCCGCAAGTCCCTGGCCGACGGCGGCATGGTCGTCGCGGTCAGCGGTGGCGATGAGCGCAGTCGGCACCAACTCGTGGCCGATCTCGATGCCTGGTTGTGCCGTGACTTCGCCGTCCATCCCATGACCTTCGGCGACCGACCGGGGCGAGCCGGTCGGCGGGTGCGCCACCTGGCGGCTGCCGGTGGCCTCGTCCTGGTGCCCGACCACCCCGCGACGTCGGGACGGCGTCCGGTGGGGTTTCCTCGGCCAGACCTCGAACTCGACCTGGACCGGCCATGGACTGGCGGAGCCGAAGATTCCGGCGAACGGGTCGTTGGCGTGGCAGGTTCGACTGCCCAGGCACGGGCCACGGCTGCCCGCGTGGCCCTGTGGAGTCGGCTCTGACCACCGTCAGGCGGCCTCGACGACAGCCTGGACCGCGGCCACCGCATGGTCGCGGATCTCCTGGGCGGGCGCCGCAGCGTCCAGCACGACTGTCGGGCACGGCCACTCGAGTTCCCGCACCAGTTCGACACGACGGTGCAGGTAGCCGCTGTCGAGGCCGGGGCGGCGCTGCATCGCGATCGCAACCGGCACGTCCAGGGTCAGGACCAGGTCCGGGTGCACGCGCGTGGCCCGCGCGTATGCCGCCTGTTCCCATCGGGCCAGGGTCCGTCTGACTCCGGCCCGGCGCTCCAGCCAGTCGCCGAGCAATGGTCCGTCGTTGCCGCCGGGACACTGCGTCTGGGGGTACCGGTCGCACACCACGACCACCCCACTGCGACGTGCCCGGTCGGCGCGGCGGGTCTTGCCAACCTTCTCCGCGGCAAGCGCCAACGCCCAGGCGGTGCGCACCACGACGTGCAGGGGATTCGAACGACGTGGGCCCGCATGCGGCACCGTCTTGCGCGTGGCGGGCGGCTGGATCCGATCACGGACCGCCTTCATGGGCCGGCGGTACCAGGCGGCGGGGCCGTCGCCGCTGCCCAGGTAGACGCGCTGGACGCTCGATGCCGCGTCGTGTGTGCCGGTCCGGACCTGCGCCAGGTCGTGGGCGAGAGTGGTCGTGAGGGTCGACTTGCCGGACCCGTCGGCGCCGATCACGGCGACGATGGCGCCGCGACGAGGCGAGCGCCGCGGGGTTCGGGTGGCAAGTCGACGAACCCGCGCGAGCATCCAGAGCACGTCGGGTCCCAGGATCACGCGCGGAGCAAGGGCGGCGGCCCCCCCAACCACGACGGCGGCCGCGGTGAGCGCGCCGAGCAACACGCCCAGGGGTTGCAGGGTGGTGCTGCGCAGGCCGTCGGCGACTGGCACCAGGACGAGCGCCACCAGGCCGGCCAGGGCGAGACCGCGACCATGCGCTCGCGCCCAGGTCGACCAGCTCATTCCCACGATGTCGAGGCTCAGACCGGCCATCAGCAGTGCGTTGACGACGATGGCCACCATCACGAACGCTGCCACGCCCGGCAGCCCCCAGCGCGTGCCCAGCAGTGCCCCCAGGATCACCAGGACGGCATAGACGGCCTGTCGCCACGCCCGGCGGTACACGCGTCCCGAGGCCCGGACCAACGAGTCCGACGGCTTGTACGCGGTTCGCGCGACCAGGCCCGCCACCAACACCTGGAACGGCACGACCGCCTCGGTCCAACTGGGGCCGAGCACGACCGCGATCACCTCGGGTCCCAGCACCACCCCCACGACCGCGATCGGGGCCGACACGGACGCGGCCAGGGAGATCGTGCGTCGATAGGCCTCCGCCAGCCGCGCCCGGTCCGCCTGCAGCGCGGCCATGATCGGGAACAGCACCTTGTCGAGTGCCTGCCCCAGGAGCATCGCGGGCTTGACGGCCAGTTGGTAGGCGCGTCCGTAGATCCCCAGCGCGCCCACGGAGAGCCAACGTCCCACCACGAAGTAGTCGCCCTGCAGGGCGGCCTGGTTGAAGCCCTTGCCCAGCGCATGGCCACCGCCATAGCGGAGCACCTCCGACGCCTCGGCCCGGTCGATGCGAAGGCCGCGGGGGTGCGACCGAGCCACCAGCACCTCCACGGTACGCACGGCGGCGTAGGCCAACTGGGCGATGACCAGGGCCCAGACGCCCGCCCCCTGCACGGCCAGGACACACCCGGTGAGGGCGTAGCCGAACAGGTAGGCGATCGCCTCCACCCGTGCCAGTCCTCGGAACTCCAGGTCGCGCTGCATCAGTGCGAGGCCCACGGTGCTGAGGGCGTCGACGACCAAGATCGGCGCCAGTCCCCGCAGGACGGGGGCCAGACCGTCGATCTGGAACACGCGTGCGGTGAACCCCGCGCCCGCCCACAGCACGACCATGCCCGCGACGCCGACCCAGACCGACAGGGCGAAGGCCGTGCGGACGTGGGCGTCGGTGAGGTCGGTTCTTTGGGTGATGGCTGGTCCCACGAGGGAGTCGGTGATGATGCGGGCGAGGCCGATCACCACCAACGCCGCACTGGCCAGACCGAACTCGACCGGGGTCAGGAATCGGGCCAGCAGGGCAAGGACGGCGAACTGGGCGCCGGCCTGGATCGCGTAGCCGGCACTTGTCCAGGCCAGTCCGTGCACGGCCCCGCTGCCCGAGGCACGTGGAGTGCTCACGGCGTGTCCCGCCCGGGTGTGTGGCGAGGCGGGCCGAGAGCCTGGGGCTGGGGTGGCGTCGCCATGCGCTCGTCGAGCACGATTGCCAACGCCAGCAGCAACCAGACATGGCGATAGTGGAAGGTCTCGCGCACGAGGCTCTGCAGTGCGAACCCGATGGTGAGCGCCCTGGTCAACCCGCCCGGAGCGCCGTACAACCACAGCGCGCCGTAGAGCGCGATCAGCCCTGCCAGGCCCACCACGCCGCGCTCGGACAGGTACGCCAGGTACTCGTTGTGGGCCTCCTGCTGGTCAGGCAGCAGCCCAAGCCCTCGATTGCTCCCGGGACCGATGCCCAGTGGGTGGTCGCGAACCACCTCGGACGTGGCGGTCCACTTCCCGAGCCGACCCGTGGAACTGCGCTCGAGATGCTTGACGTTGAACCCGGTGTCGCTCGTCGACGACGGCAGGTTCACCATGACGATGCCGAAGACCGTCACGAGCAGGATCGGCACGAGGATGCGCAGTCGCGAGCGACCACTGGACGCCGACGAAGTCGCGCCCAGGTAGGCAAATGCACCGACGACCATGAGCAGGGCCCCGAACGACCCGGTGACGACCAGCCCCACCAAGGCGAATCCCGACGCCGTGACTCGCAACCAGCGGCTGATGGGCGCCCGGCTGAGCACGATCAGGTTGGCGCCCAGGTAGTGGGCGGCGACGTTGGGGTTGGGGAACACCGCGGCCGCCCGCAGGCCCGTCTCGGCCAGGAGCAGCAGCACGACGATGACAGTGGCCACGGCGGCGGCGCTCGCCACGGCGCGCAGACCACGAGGGCCGACCCGCCGCAGCAACACCACGCCTGCCAGCAGTGATCCGAAGGCGCCGACGTCCTTCAACAGGTCCCGCACCATCCAGGGCTCGACGCCCATGGCCAGCACGCCCAGCAGCGATCCGAGCAGGATCAGGAGCAATGGCAGGATTGTGCTCCGCATCAACCCCTGCGGCTCTCCGCGGGCCAACGACGGCAGCGCGACGATCAACATGGCGACGATGAACAGGTCCGCGACGACGAAGTCCCCGGCCACCGACGGCACCAGGAAGCCGGCGCTGAACACTGCCGCCAGGACCAGCATGGCGTCGACGTCGCGAGTTGCAGGGATGCCCAGCTCGCTGCTGGCCCGTGGATGCGCGATCCCGAATGAAGCGGTCATTCGACGTGCGACTGGCGTGGCGCCACTCGCTCCGAGATGTCGGCCAGGTACTCGTTGGGCGCCTCTTCGTGTTCGGGCAGCAGCCGCAGTCCCCGTCGTCGCCCCCAGCCCCGCCTGGCCGCGGCAATGATCGTCAGGACCCGGTCCCGAACGCCGGCCATGAACGCCCACCTGGTCGGCTCGACGACGATCGTCACCGCCGGCAGGAACAACTCGGACAGCCGGATGCGTGCGCGTTCCCACTGATCGTGCCTGGTGCTGCCGCCGGCCAGCACGGCGACCACGAGGTCAGGCGCAAGGGTCGTCTCCGCCCACCATGTCGGGCCGCTGTGGGACGAGTCCACGAAGAGGACGTCGTGGGTTCGTCGGAACCCGGCGATGCGGCCCAGCGCCATGTTGGAGTAGGCGGCCCCGAGCGCCGTCCCCCCGGCGCGCCGGATTCGGATGGACTCATAGGTGCCGCCGACGGCCGGTGACGGGCGCATCCCGGCAGTTGCCGTGATGCGGGCCTCGGCTGCGGCGCCCGGATGGTCGGACACCGGCTCGAGGTCCGACGACTCGTCCGAGTCGAAGTCCACGTCCATCACGGCGGCGTCCACACCACCGATGCACAGCCACGCAGCCAACCCGGCAACTGTCGTGCTCACCACGTGCGGGTCGGCGCCCACCGACACCACCGACACCAGTTGTCGTCGATCGGACATGTTCGGCATGGTGAGGAACCGGGCCGCGACGGCCTCCACATCCGACGCATCCAGCTCCCCTCGAACATGGCGGATCCGACCCAGGTGCCGGCCGGTCCCGTGGTCGTCGAGGTTCTCGGCATGGACATGGTTGCCCAGCAGTTCCCTGCCCATCGCGATCGCCATGCCGGCGACCAGGGCGACCAGCGCGGCCAACGCCACCAGGATCGGCCCCTCGGGCGGGCGCGCACGCACCTGTTGCGAAGCCGACGTGTGCAGCGAGAATCCGAGGGGTCGCAACGCCGCGCCTCGCTCGACCTGGTCGGCCTGCAACTCGGCCTGGGTGTACTTCGTCACGAGCGCGTGGCGACGCTGTTGCTCGATGAACAGCTGGGTCGTCTCGTCCTGGGCCGCGAGCCGGTCGATCTCGTCCTGCAGCGTCGCGGCCTCGTCCAGGGCTGCCGCAGCCATCGCCCGAAGTTCCTCGCTCACGCGAGCGGATTCGGCGGCCAACTCCTGGGACCTGCTGGCGGCGACAAGGGCGGGGATGGCGTCGGCGATGGCGATGGCTGCGTCGCGGTCGTCCAGCGTGACTGCGACGTCCACGTAGCGAGTCTCGCGGGGGCTCGTGACGACGAGGTCGACGTCCTCGGGGTCGACTCCGGCATCTCGGGCCGCCGCCAGCAGGACACCCTCGTCACCGAGCTCGAGGAGCAGTGCGTCCACTTCGTCGTCGACTGATCGGCCCCCGGTGGCCCCGAACAGTGGATCGACTTCCGTGCCGAGGGCCTCGACGCGAGCTGTGGCGGTGAACGCGACAGGCAGCACACCCACGAGCAGCATGAGCATGACGAAGATTGCGGGGACCGCGACCACGACCATGGGCCAGCGTCGGCGCCACACCGCGCCGGGATGGATGGCACGCGTGGCCTCCGGCGCCACCGGTGGCAGCGCCGACGCTCGTGCACGTTCCGACAATTCCATCGCGGCGAACCCCCTTCTCCGCGTCCCATTGCACGCTTGGCAATCCCTCAGGCAACCTTGGCCACGTGCTCCTCCATCGCCCAGCGGACCTGGTTGGCCAGGCCCTCCGTCGGCTCGACGCCTGGGCGGTAGCCGAATGTCTCGCGAGCCTTGGAGAAGTCGGCATGCGTCACCCGCTGATCGCCTGCGCGAGCCGCCGTGTGGGAGATTCGCGGCCGCACGCCCAGGGTCCGTGCAATGATGTCGATCGCCTCGAGCAGTTCCATGCAGACCCCTCCACCGAGGTTGTAGACCTCGCCGACATGGCCCCCCTCGATGGCGCGCATGGTCCCGTCGACGCAGTCGCCCACGTAGGTGTTCGATCGGGATTGCCGTCCGTCGCCGAACACGGTCAGCGGGCGGCCGGCCAGCATCGATTCGATGAAGATCTGGTAGGCCATGTCCGGTCGCTGCCGTGGACCGTAGATCGAGAAGTACCGCAGGATGGTGGCCGGGAAGTCGTTGACGATCACGTGTGCCTGCACGAGGTTCTCGGCCGCCAACTTCGACACGCCGTAGGGGGAGATGGGCCTGGTCGGCTGCGACTCGTCACCGACGGCGTCGCGGCCATACACCGAGGACGTCGATGCGTGCACGTACCGGCTGATGCCTTGTCGCTGGCAGGCCTGGATCAGTCGTGAGGTCCCGGTGACGTTGCATCCGACGTAGGCATCCACGTCCGACCAGCTCGTGGGCAGGCCGGCCAGGGCTGCCTCGTGCACCACCGTGTCGACCCCCTCGAGCACCTCGTCGAGTTCGTCCTCGCGCAGGTCGAGCTCCCGGAAGGTGAAACCGGGTCTGGTCAGCAGGCCGGCGAGGTTGCGGTGCTTGTGTGCCGCGCCGTCGAACCCGACGAACGCGTCGATCCCCACGACCTCGGCGCCCGTGTCGAGCAGTGCCTCCGCGAGATGCGAGCCGATGAAGCCGGCAGCACCGGTGACGGCCACGCGCCGCCGAGGACCGGCACCACCGGTCCTGCGGCGTCCTGGCGCGTCGTCCCGCTCACTCGGGCCGTCGGCGAGCATCCCCGGTCCCGCAGCCATGTCGATCCCCTGTGACGCCCTCAGCGGACGTGGGGCGATCCGGCGTCCCCGTCAAGGCGTGCCTCGACCGCCACTGAACACCCTGGTGCGCCAGCCGCGTAGGGACAAATGCCCTTGACCGAGCCAGCGCCCGGTGGCGCGGGGGCCGGGTCGTGACTCGAACCCAGTTCCGGGGGCCAGGCATGGCTGCCGTGCTACAGGAACGGCAGGTAGTGGTCGAGTTCCCAGTCCGTGACGTGGTGCAGGAACTTCTGCCACTCGCTTCGCTTCAGGGCGAGGAAGTGGTCGGTGAAGCCCGGTCCCATGGCCTCGCACAGGTCGGTGTCGGCCTCCAGGGCCGTCAGCGCGTCGCCGAGGTTCTCCGGGACGTGACGGTCGGTGCCCACGTTCTCGATGCAGTCAAGGGTCTCGACCGGCGGGCACTCCAGCTCGTTGACCAGCCCCAGGCGGGCCGCATGCAGGACTGCCGCCGCGGCCGTGTAGGGGTTGGCAGCGCCGTCGGGCAGCCGGTGTTCCAGGCGCGTGCCCGCGCCGCGAGCCGGAGGAATCCGAATTGTCGTCCCACGGTGGTCGAGCCCCCAGTTGGCCCAGTACGGGATGAACTCACCCGGACGCAACCGCTTGTAGGCGTTCACCGTGGGGCAACACAGGGCGGTCGTGCCCTCGAGGTGGCCGAGCAGGCCCGCGATGCAGGCGCGGGCCAGGTCAGAGAGTCCGTCGTCAGCGGCTGCATCGGCCATCGCGTTGACGCCGTCCCGGTCGGTCAGCGACAGGTTGAGATGCAGGCCCGACCCGCCAGCGCCGTTGATCGGCTTGCCCAGGAAGGTCAGCATCAGTCCACGCCGCATCGCCAGTTCGCGGGCCATGATCCGGAACAGGAACGCGTCGTCGAGCGCCTTGAGTGCCTCGTCGTAGTGCAGGGTGAGTTCGAACTGGCCCGGGTCGTACTCGGTGTTGACGGACTCCACGGGCAGGCCCACGCGGTTGGCCTCCGCCATGATCTCGTCGATCAGTCCGGTCGGGTCGACCGCGGGCCCAGTCGCGTAGACGTGGTGGCCGGGGGTCGGGACCCGCTCCCAGCCGCCGTGGTCGTCTGGTTGCATCAGGTAGGCCTCGAGTTCGATCCCGAGTTGGGGCGTGTAGCCCAGTTCCTGCCATGCCTCGATGGCTCGCCTGGCGGCCGGCCGTGGTGCCATCTGGACGTCGCCGCCCTCGAAGGCCACGTCCGCGATGGCCACGGCAGTGTCGGGTTCCCACCCCGGCCGCAGGGCGGCGGGGGCGAATGAGGCCTCGAGATCGGGCAGGCCCTCCAGCAGCCGGGTGCCCGGGATCGCCGCGTCCATCTCGCCGTCGTAGTCCTGCGAGAACAGGGCCATGCAGTGGCCGGTCCCGTTGTCGGCCGTGGCGACCGGCAGGTACTTGCCCCTGGCCAGCCCGAGGTGGCATGGCCACAGGAGTCGAACGCGCGTGTGGTCCACGATGTGATGCTCCCTGTCAGCGTGGAGGGGCGGAGGGGCGGAGGGGCGGCGGGGCGGCCGGAGGACGGCGATGGCCAGCCGCCGAATCGGAGCCTATCGTTTGGATCCAACCGATTGACTGTGTTTGCCCGGAACGACGGTGGGTGCCCCGTACGCTGCGCAGCAGGATCCCACGGCGCGGTGGCGATGCAAGCCGTTGCGAACAGGACAGGAAGCGTGTGAGCAGGCTGGCCGAGTTCAACGACATCGCCGTCCAGGCCGATGCCATGGGCGACCGCGAACAGGCGGTCATGGCGCGCCTGCGCGATGCCGACTACGACCTCGAGGCGATGGCACTGGCCGCCAACGTGTTCCGGGTCGCGACCGCCATGCGACGTCGCCTGGAACAGCGGGCACTCAAGGAGACGGGCCTGTCGTGGACGGCCTTCAAGGTGGCGTGGGTGCTGTGGATCTGGGGCGAGTGCGAGGTCCGGTTCGTGGCGGTCGAGGCCGACGTGACGAAGGGCACGCTCACCGGTGTCGTGGACACGCTCCACAAGCGTGGCATGGTCCAACGGCGACGCCACGAGGACGATCGGCGCCTGGTTTCACTGGTGCTGACCGACCAGGGACACCAGGAGATGGCGCAGTTGTTCCCGGCCTTCAACGCCGAGGAGCGTGCCATCGCTGATCGGCTCCACCCGGCCGACCAGCATGCGATGATCCGGTCACTGCGTCGCCTGGTCGCCAGCCTCGACGAGGACGACCGATGACGACCACTGACTGGGCCACCCTGGCCGCTGCCATCGACCCACCGACGCGGCTGTTCATCGACGGCGACTGGCACGATGCCGACGGCAGTGACGGGCCGCTCGACCAGGTCAACCCGGCGACGGGCGCCGTGTGGACGACGGTGTCCGCGGCGGGGTCGGCGGACGTGGACCGAGCGGTGTCGGCGGCGCGCGCCGCGTTCACCTCCGGCGCGTGGTCACGCGCGACCCCCAGCCATCGTCGCGAGGTGATGGCGAGGTGGGCCGGACTGGTGGAGGAGGCGGCCGACGAGCTGGCGCTGCTCGTGACCACCGAGATGGGCAAGCCCATCGGCGACACCCGCACCATCGAGGTCCCGGCGCTGGTCAAGACCCTGCGCTACTACGCCGAGGTCGCCGACAAGCTGGTCGACGAACTCCCCGTCACCGGTCCCGACGAACTGGCGTTGGTGACGCGCGAACCCGTTGGCGTCGTCGGTGCCATCGTCCCGTGGAACTTCCCCCTGACGATGGCCGGGTGGAAGCTGGGCCCGGCCCTGTGCACCGGCAACTCGGTGGTGCTCAAGCCGGCCGAGTACACCTCCACCTCGGCGCTGCGACTGGCGCAACTGGCGGTTGCGGCCGGCGTGCCACCCGGCGTGTTCAACGTCGTCACCGGGCGCGGCGACGTGGCCGGCGACGCCCTGGCCCGACATCCCGATGTCGACGTGCTGACCTTCACCGGATCGGGCCGAGTCGGCCGCTCGCTGTTGCACGCTGCGGCGGACTCCAACCTCAAGTCCGTGTGGCTGGAGTTGGGTGGCAAGTCGCCCAACATCGTCTTCGCGGATGCGCCCGACCTCGACCAGGCCGCGGACATGGCCGCGTGGGCGGTGTTCTTCAACGCCGGGGAGATGTGCACGGCGGGATCGCGGTTGTTGGTCCAGCGCGACATCCTCGACGACTTCACCGCGGCCGTGGTGGCGCGCGCGCAGCACCGGCGGGTCGGCGATCCGCTGGACGAAACCACCGAGACCGGACCGATCGTGTCGGCCCGCCAACTCGACACCGTCATGGACTGGGTGGAGGTGGGCCGTGGGGAGGCCGATCTGTTGACCGGAGGCGAGCCCGCCTCCGTGGCCGGTCACGAGGACGGCTACTGGTTGCAGCCGACCGTCTTCGGCGGCGTCGCCAACGACGATCGCATCGCCCGTGAGGAGATCTTCGGCCCGGTGCTGTCGATCATCGCCTTCGACGACGACGCCGATGCCGTGCGCATCGCCAACGACAGTCGCTACGGGCTGGCGGCCGGCGTGTGGACGTCGAACCTGTCCCGTGCCCATCGCGTTGCCCGGTCGCTGGAGGCAGGCACGGTCTGGGTCAACTGCTACGAGGAAGGTGGGCTGAGCGTGCCCTTCGGCGGTCGCAAGGAGTCGGGCAACGGCCGTGACAAGTCGCTGCACGCCATCGACAAGTTCACCGAACTCAAGACGACCTGGGTCTCCCTGTGACATCGACGACGAAGTTTGTGGAGAACGAGCGCAGCGAGTTTCTCCAATCTGCCGGAGCGCAGCGAGGGCAGGCGTTCACCGAACTCAAGACGACCTGGGTCTCCCTGTGACATCGACGACGAAGTTTGTGGAGAGCGAGCGCAGCGAGTTTCTCCAATCTGCCGGAGCGCAGCGAGGGCAGGCGTTCACCGAACTCAAGACGACGTGGATCGCGCCGTGACCATGCGGTCGGAGTCTGGCTCGGCCGCCGCCACGCGACGGCCGATCGTGCTGCTGACCACGTGGCGTCGCCCGCTGGCCACCTACGTGGCCCCGGTCACGGACCTGTACACCCTGGCGGCGGAGTACGTCGACAGCATCAAGGCCTCGGGCGGGGTGCCCGTGCTCCTGCCACAGGTCGATCCGACCGACGTCGGCGTCGTCCTGGACCGCGTCGATGCGGTCGTGGTCTGCGGCGGTGGCGACGTTGATCCCGGGTCCTACGGGGCGCAGCCCGAGCACGTCCAGGACAACGACCCGGCCGCGGATGCCGTCGAGTTGGCGGTGTTGGCCGGCGCCCGCGAGCGTGGCCTGCCGACCCTGGCGATCTGCCGCGGCATGCAGTTGCTCAACGTCGCCTACGGGGGCGACCTGCGCCAGGACATCACGGCCCCTGATGGGCCACACCCGCCGATCTCCGAAGATGCGACCCAGGTGTTGTCACTGCGCCATGACGTCGACATCGTGCCCGGTTCCCGGTTGGACACGGTGCTGGGTGCGGGCCGGCGGGAGGTCAACGCGATCCACCACCAGGGTGTCGGCAGCGTCGGTGATGGACTGGTCGTGACCGCGCGTGCCGGCGACGAGCTGGTGGAGGCCATCGAGCCGACTGACTGGCCGACCTGCATCGGGGTGCAGTGGCATCCGGAGAAGATCTACGACGAGGACCGGGGCCTGTTCGACTGGCTGGTGGCGGCAGCGGGGGAGCGGGACGAACCCGTGACGGCCACGTGAGTGACCAGCCTCCGACGAACACGGGCACTGGGGTCGTCGACTGGCTGTTCCGCGACCGCCAGACCGGCGAGATCACCGTCGCCCAACCCCCCAACCTCCCGATGTGGATCTTCCTCGCGGCCTGGTTGGCAGGTGCGGTGTTCGACCCGTCGGGGTGGCCGGGCACCGTGTTGGACATCGTGCGCCTGGTGGCCCTGGGTGCGTGGGCGGTCATGGAAGTGACCTCCGGCGCCAACCCGTTCCGTCGCATCCTCGGTGCCGGCGCGCTGGTCTGGATCGCGTGGTCGACGCTGGTCGGGTGACGCCACTCGCGGCCGCGGTCGGCTGCGGCCGCGACCGCCGTTCCGCGTCCCCATCGACGGCCCGTGCCGCCGCCGTGCCGAAGTCGTTGCGATCCAAACGATCGGTACCTAGGGTTCGCCGGGACGTCGCGAACGACGCGGGTCGCCGAGCGAGGGAACGCCATGGCCGAGCGAGACATCCTGCAGCAGGGAGCGGTGGGGTTCCCCACGGCGCTGGCCACCGCGATCGGCCTGATCATCGCGTCGTCGGTGCTGTTGACGGCGACCCAGGGGTTCGGTGTGGGTGGTGGGGTGTTCGCCCTCGCCATCCTCATCGCGTTCGTCCTGATGCTCTTCCAGGTGATGGTCTTCTCGGAGGCCGGGACCGCGATGCCACTCGCAGGTTCCACCTATGACTACATCAATGCGGGCCTGGGTCGGTTCGTGGCCGCCACCGGGACGATCGTGGGCTACCTGCTGGTGCACCTGTTCGCGGGGACCGCCGAGACCGCCTCGATCGGGCTGTTCGCCCAGGTCAACTTCCCGTTCCTGGAGTCCATGCCCACGGAGCGGACCTGGATGGTCGGTGTCGCGCTGCTGGTCATCTTCGGCATCGTCAACGTGTTGGGCATCGAGGTCTACGGCGCGTTCGAGGTCGTCCTGACCGGGGTCATGTGGACCACGGTCGCCCTGTTCGGCATCGTCGGCATCATCAAGGCACCCGTGGCCGAACTGGACGGGTTCTTCGGGGCATCGCTGATCGGGACCGACCTGACGGCCGTGCTGTCGATGGTCGGGCTCGCCATGTTCCTGTTCGTGGGCGTGGAGTTCGTCACACCGCTGGCCACGGAGTTGCGGGATGCCGACCGCAACCTCCCACGGTCGATGTTCATCGGCCTGGTCGCGGTTGCGTTCGCGATGTTCGTGTACGGCGCCGGGATCACTCGCCAGGTGCCGAACGAGGTCCTCGACGAGGCCAGCGGTCTGACCCTCTTCGACACGCCGTTGCCGATCCCGGCCTTCGGCGAGGCGGTGCTGGGCGGCTTCGGTCGGTGGTGGTTGGCGATCGCGGTCCTGTTCGCGGGCGCGGCCACCCTCAACACCCTGCTGGCCGGCATCCCGCGGATCCTGTACGGCATGGCCAAGGACGGCACCTTTCCGCGCATCTTCGCCTGGCTGCACCCGCGCTGGAAGACGCCGGTGGCAGGCATCGTGCTGGCGGTGGTGCTGCCGGGGGTCTACGCCATCATCATCCGCGGTGACATCGACTCGATCTTCGTCCTGATCCTGGCCGGCGTGTGCGCGTGGCTCGTGGCCTACATCCTGGTCAACATCTCGATGATGGTGTTGCGATCGACCCGCCCGGACCTGCGGCGCCCGTACCGGATGCCGGCCTACCCGCTGCCACCCATCCTGGCCACCATCGGCATGTTCGTCACGCTGTGGTTCATCGCCCCGCCCGGGCTGACCCGGGGCGAGATCTACGTCCGCTTCTTCCTGATGGTCTTCGTGGCGGCCGTGATCGCCTTCATCCAGATCGCCGTGGTCTCCAGGTTGCCCCTGTTCGAGCGCGTGTCACCCGAGGAGCTTGCCATCGAGGAGCTCGGTGACGGGGCGGCGATTCCCCCCTCATGACGGATGTCGATGCCGTCCTGGCGCGAGTCGTCGCCGACCTGGCACCGTCATCGACCGATCGCCGGGGCGTGGGTCGAGTGGACGTCGAGGTGGATGGCCACCGACTGGTCCTCGACGTCGCGACCCGTGGTCGGTTGTTGCTGCGGATCACGGAGACGACGTTCATCATCGGTGGGCCGGCGTGGGACCCGGCAGTCCAGGGGCCGCTGCAGTTGGTGGTCGGCCATGCGGGCATGGTCAGGCGCACGAGGCCGCGGATCACCGTCGATGCTGGTGGCGACGAGGCACGCCGACTGGCGGCCGAGCTCGCCGAGTCGCCGACGTTCGCTGCGGCGATCCTGCCGCTGGACTTCACCTCGTTCACCCTCGAGGTCGTCGATGACCACGTGGCCGCCCGCATCGTGCTGATGGGTGCGTCGATGGTCCGGTTCCGGGTGCCGCCGTCCGCCTCGTACACCCGCCTGCACGAAGACCAGCGCACGGCCCTGCTGGCCACCGCCAGCGCGCTGGAAGGCTGCTGGGACCCAGCCTGAGACGGATCCGTCACCGCCAGCCCTCCCGGGCCCGAAGGTGCCGTCCCGCTCAGCCAGCCAGCTCATGCCGTCCCGCTCATCCCAGCCCGACCGAGGGCAGCCACCAGTCCAGCATCCTGTCGATGTCTGCCCGCGCACGGTCTCGCTGGCGGTCGGCGCAGGCAAGGATCTCGTCACGGCTCGTGCCGGCAGCCACCGCTGCCCGGGTCGCCTCCTCGCCGCCCATGTCCATCCATCCCGCCAGGATGTCGCGGGTGACCTCGGGATGGAACTGCAGGCCGAGGTTGGCGCGCAGCGTGAAGGCCTGCACACCCACCGCCGAGGTGGCCAGGACCTGGGACTCGACGGGCGGTTCGAAGTGGTCGCCGTGCCACTGCATCCAGGGCCCGCCCGGGATTCGTGTGGCGTCCACCGTCTCGATGCTGCTCCAGCCGATGTCATTGGTCCCCATGTGCGCGACATGGCCACCATGGGCGGCCGCCAGCGCCTGACCGCCGAAGCACACGCCCAGGACGGGAATGCCGGCACCGTCGAGATCGCGCAGGAACTGCAGTTCGCGGTCGATCCACGAGCCGAGGGCGATCCGGTCGTAGACCGACCAGATCGCACCCAACGGGATGACCAGGTCGTGGTCGCCCACGGATGGCAACTCCCCGTCGAAATGGGGATCGTGGATGGATGCCGCCATGGTCAGGGGATCGAGGTCGAAGCCGCGAGCCTGCAGGGCCTGGCCGAGCAACCCGGCTTCTGACCCGGGGTCGTGTTGGAGGAGGAGTGCGCGCACCTGTGGCCCTTCGCCTGCCATGTGTGTCGGCGGATCATGGTGCCACGCCCCACGCCGGAGCATGACGGGTCCGGTCGACGCAGTCGCCGATCGTGGTCGTTCGGAGCCAAATGATCTTTGCTATCGTTGCGCACCGGCCCGAAGCGACGTCGAGGCACGAGGACCAGATGACCACCACGATCGTGCTCGGTGATCGCCACCTCGACCTCACGGATCCCGACGTCTACGTGGGCGGAGTTCCCCATGCGACCTTCCAGCGCATGCGTGACGAGGACCCGGTGGCGTGGACCTCGGAACGCGATGGCTCGGGATTCTGGTCGATCACGCGCTACGACGACGTCATCGCCCTGAACAAGGACTTCAGGACGATGTCGTCGGAGTCCGGCATCCGCCTCGAGGAGATGGACGACGAGGAGATGGAGGCGCGGCGGACGCTGATGGAGCTGGATCCACCGCGCCACACGCGGCTGCGGCGATTGGTCATGGGGGGCTTCACCCGGCGCACCGTCATGTCCTACGAGCAGGCCATCCGACTGCTGGCCCGCGCCGTCATCGACGAGGCCGTGCCGCGGGGCGAGTTCGACTTCGTCACCGACATCGCCCGACAGCTGCCGATGCGCATGCTCGGCAGCCTGCTGGGCGCGCCGGAGTCCGACTACGGCTTCCTCGTCGATCGCGGTGACGCCATGATCGGCAACACCGACCCCGAGTTCACCGACCACGTCGTCGACCAGGTCGACCACGACGAACATCGGCTGATGCCGTTCCGCTCGCCCGCCGGGGTCGAACTGTTCGAGTACGCGGCCGCGATCGCCAAGGATCGTCGCGCCAACCCACGCGACGACGTGATCACGCAGTTGCTGGCGCCCACCATGGACGGCGAACCGCTCAGTGATCTCGAGTTCAAGAACTTCTTCACCCTGCTGGTCGCCGCCGGCAACGACACGACGCGCTACACGATGGCCGCCGGCCTGCAACTGCTGCTTGACCATCCCGACCAACTCGAACTGCTGCTGGACCGGCCCGACGACCTGATGGCGTCGGCGGTCGAGGAGATGTTGCGGATGTCCTCGGTGACGATGCACTTCCGCCGCACGGCCACCAAGGACGTCGAACTGCATGGCCGCACGATCAGGCGGGGTGACAAGGTCGTGCTGTGGTGGATCTCGGGCGACCACGACGAGCGCCAGTTCCCCGATCCGTACAGCTTCGACATCACACGAACGCCCAACAACCACCTCGCCTTCGGACGGGGTGGGCCCCACCGGTGCCTGGGGGAGTGGCTGGCCCGCATGGAGTTGGCCATCACGTTCGAGGAACTGCTGCCGGTCCTGGACCGTCTCGAGACCGCGGGACCGGTCGACCGACTGCGCTCCAACTTCATCTCGGGCATCAAGCACATGCCGATGTCCGTCCGTCGCCCGGCTGCCATGTGACCCCGGTGCGTCGAACATGACCAAGGACATCACCATGGGCAACAGTGCAGATCGCCGCGTCGACGTCGCCGGAGTCAGCGTGTCGATGTGTCACTACGTCGACGGGCAGCGAGTCGACTCGCCGACGCGCTTCGAGACGCGCTCGCCCAACGACTGGGACACCGTGCTGGGCGAGGTGGCCCGCGGCGACGAGGATGTGGCGGCGCTCGCGATGGCCGCGGCCACGGCTGCCGCCGGCGGCTGGGCCGACCTGGGGCCGCAGGGCCGCGCCCAAATCCTCCACCGGTTGGCCGACGCCATCGACGACCACATCGAGCACATCTCGGTGGTGGAGTCGGCCGACATGGCCTTCAACCTGCAGTCGATGCGGGCGCGTCTGGCCCACCGCGGTGCCGAGAACTTCCGCAACTACGCCGACCTCGCCAGCAGCCACGACGAGCGTGAGTGGCAGTCCAAGGGCACCCACAACCGCGTGATCCGAATGCCGGCCGGACCTGCGGTCGTGATCACGCCGTGGAATGCGCCATGGATGCTGTCGACGTGGAAGGTCGCGCCAGCACTGGCCGCCGGCAATCCGGTCGTGCTCAAGCCCGCCGAGTGGTCGCCGCTGTCGGCCTCGCTGCTGGGTGATCTTGCCGACGAAGCCGGCGTGCCACCCGGCGTGCTGAACGTCGTGCAGGGCATCGGTGAGGAGGTGGGAGCAGCGCTGGTGTCAGACCCACGGGCGCGGCGAATCTCGTTCACCGGTTCGCCCGAGGCCGGTCGCCTCATCGGTCGGGCCGCGGCCCAGAACCTGGTCCCGTTCACCGCCGAGATGGGGGGCAAGGGGCCGCTGCTCGTGTTCGCCGACGCCGACCTGGATGCCGCTGCGAAGAAGGCGGCGTGGCAGTACGACGACAGCGGGCAGGTGTGCCTTGCCGGGACGCGGTTGTTGGTCGAGGAGTCCGTGCACGACGACTTCCTCGAGCGGTTCCACGGGTACGTCGACGAGTTGGTGCTGGGCCCCTCCACCGATCCCGACACCGACATCTGTCCGATGGTGCATCCCGACCACGTCGACCGCGTCATCGGGTTCATCGAGCGCGCCCGCGCCGACGGTGACGAGATCCTGCGTGGCGGCGGCCGTGCCGAGATGGGTCCGTTGTACGTCGAGCCGACGTTGATCAAGCCGAAGGACAACCAGTCGGAGGTGGTGCAGCGCGAGGTGTTCGGGCCGGTCCTGACGATCCAGACCTTCGCCGACGAGGCGGCTGCGGTGGCGCTGGCCAACTCGACCGACTACGGGCTCTCGGCGATCGTGTACACGGGATCGCGGGCGCGAGCGGTTCGGGTGGGTGAGGCGATCCGCGCCGGGACCGTGTGGGTGAACACCTTCCTTGTCCGGGACCTGACCGCACCGTTCGGCGGCTGCGGGATCTCCGGGATCGGTCGCGAGGGCGGCCACTTCGCCCTGGAGTTCCACGCCGATCTCAAGACCCTGCAGATTCTCGAGGACTCGACCGCCTGATGACTCGCCCATGACCCTGGACCGCGCCCGTGCCGATCGGGCGGCCGCATCCCAGGACCTCTGGCCCATTGTGGCCATGATTGCCTCGACTTGTTGCAAGCGGTAGTGTTTTTTCTGCTTCGTGTGTTGCCGGGGGGGCAAACGGTGAGCGTGACACGACACGATCCATGACACGAACTGGGGTGCGACATGTCTGATGGGCGAAGTCTGAGTGTGAGCGGATCGTTGGGGTCGTGGCGATGGCTCTTCCTCGCGCTGGCCGCGGTGCTGGCGGTGGTGCTCATGCCCACTGCGGGGTCGTCCCAGACGCTGGACGCGAACACCCTGCGGCTGCACGTGGGCACTGACGGGACCTCCTTCACCTACACACCAGCCAGTGGGGCCCCGGTGACGCAGCCCATCGCGCCGCCGACCCGCTGCGAACTCACGGTGACCGGCCCGCTGGCCTCCCTGACCGGCACCCGCAAGGGGCCCGGACTCAGCGGCAACGGAATCGGGATCAAGTCCGGCGGTTCCAACGGGACGCCCTGTGGGCGTGTCGACTCCTCCGAGGCGCTCACCCTTGGGCTGGTTGGGGTGCCGGCGGCGCTGTCCGCCGACCTCGACCTCGAACTCAAGGGTGGCACCCGCGTCCTGATCGAGACCCGAAAGAACGGCGTCGTGGTCGACACCTTCGACGTCCGCGCCGGCGACGGCGTCGTGGCTGGCCAGGGAGTCGACGGCACGATGACCGAGCCCTACTCGGTCCAGGTCACGAGCGACGATCCGTCCACCGCGGTGGACGAGCGCATCGGCAACTGCCGCAATGCCTCGGATGCCGGGCCGGACTCGGGTGCACGCGACAACTGTCGCGTGACGATCCTGCCGTCGAGCGCGTTCGACCAGGTCACGTTGAAGCCGGTCCGCGGTGAGGTTTCGCTCGAAGGCAGTGGCGACTTCGGCGACAACGTCGCCTTCGACACGATCTTCCACCTGGTCGACTACGACGGCGAGATCGACTGTGGCGACACGGTGACCGATGACGATGGCCCCATCGAGGGCACCATCACTCGCTACGAGAACACCGACGGGTCCGATTGCGTGGCCAAGCCCTACAACCTGGACGTGGTGGCGAGCGACCCGGCCGAGGGTGGCAATGAGTCAGTCACCTTCGAGATCAATGACCCCGGATCACAGCAGGCGATCTACGAGGCCACGCTGGTCTTCGACCAGCCCCTGACCACCCCGCTCAGTGCGGTGCTGCAGTACGACTCGGCACCGCCCTACGACGCCTTCAAGCAGGCGCCGGCGTGTGAGCAGGATCCCTTCGACGTCGCCGACGACCCCGCTGGGTCCCTGAACGACGAGGCGATCCCGGCTGGCCACGAGGCCTGCATCGTCAGCGTCACCCAGGACTGGGACGGCGCGACCACGTGGCACGCCATCTTCGCAGGGGACTGGAAGTTCCGCTGAGTCCAAGGCCCCGGCTTGACCCGGCGGCGGGTGTCGCCGGGTCAAGCGGTGTGAGGCGTGGTCAGGCGCCTGACCCTGCGGCGACGATCCCCAGACCCTCGAACAGGTTCGCGACCGCCTGCCGCTCCTGTGGGTCCTCCGGTTCGCCCCGGTGGTGGTCCAGGTCGAGCAGGTCGCCGCGCAGCAACGCCTCCTCGTGCACCAGGCCGTGCTCGCGGGCTGCCTGCAGCCCCTCGGCCAGTGCCTGGTGTGCCTCGTCGTGGCGACCAAGCTTCCCGAGGGCGTGGCCGACGACCCGGGCGCGCTGCGGGGTGAACAGGGCGGCCTGGTCGTCCGCGACGTCGGTTGCTGCGGCCACGATGGCCAGGGCCGCGGAGGGATCCCCGGCTCGCACGTGAGACTCGGCCAGGGCCAGCCTGGCCTCGTGGGCGAACTGCTGCTGGCCCAGGTCCTCGGCCTGGTCCCGCACGTGTTCGAGCCGCTGTTGGGCAACGTCGAGGTCGTGGCGCTGCAGGGCCAACCGACCAAGTTGCAGTTCGGCGTTGACGGCATTGTCACGGTCTCCGGCCGCCGTCAGGACCCGCAGGGATTCCTCGAGCACGGGTTCGGCTTCGTCGAGACGACCCTGTGCCACGAGCAGTTCGCCCAGGTTGACACCGGTCATGGCTGCCTGCACGTCGTTGCCGGCACGCACCGACAACTCGCGGCTGCGCGCCACGCAGTCGACCGCCGTCGTCCAGTCGCCCAGGTAGTAGGCGAAGCCACCCATGTTGTTGACGACGTCGGACGCGCGGTCCAACGAGCCCAGGGACTCGTAGATGGCCACGGCCTCCTTCGAGTGGACCGCCAGGTCCGGTTCGCCCAGGACGAAGTGCGCCCAGTCCAGGTTGGCCGAGGCGCGGGCCAGTGCCGCGGGTTCGTCCGCCGCACGCGCATCCTCGATCGCAGCCTCGGCCAGCCGCAGCACGCTGCGCGGCCGCTGCTGTGCCATGCGGACCGAGGACCGCAGGGCCAGCAGATTGGCCCGCAGGGCGCGCGCGTCGTCGTCCATCCGGTCCTGGAGCAGGCCCAGCCCGAGCGTCGTCTCTCGCAGTGCCTGTGGGTATGCGGCCTTTCGCATCCGGATCTGGGCCCGGCGGAGCAGTACCTCGCCGCGGAGCAGGGCGTCGTCGCCCAGGTGGCGCATGGCCGTCTTGAGCGAGTGCAGGGCGTCGTCGTAGCGCCCGGCCCGCTCGAGGACTTCGGCCAACACCGCGGCCACGTGTCCGCGGTCGCGACCGGGCAGGTCCAGATGGCGGGCGGCGTCCAGCGCCCGGCGGTAGAAGGTTGCTGCATCCTGGTTGGCGAAGATGCGTCTGGCGGTGTCGCCGGCGATGCCCGAGAAGGTCCACGAGTCCGCCCAGCGCTGCGCCCGGTGGTAGTGCACCGACAGCAGTGCCGCCTGCGACTCTGGCCGGTCGCCGGCGGCCGTGCGGATCGAGTCGCCCACAGCAGCGTGCAGGGCGGCCCGCGTCCGGTAGGGCAATCCCTCGTAGGCGACATCCCGGGTGAGCGTGTTGTCGAACGCGACCACGCCATCGTCGTCCACCGACACGTACTGGCGCAAACGTGCAAGGGTTCGATCACGCTGGATGGGCATGGCCTCGTCCGGGGGCAGGACCGATGCCACGTACTCGACGTGGAACGTGCTGCCCAGCACGGCGAGGCGGCGCAGGACGTTGCGGTCGCCGACTGCCAGGCGGTCGACGCGTGCTGCAATCAACTGCTCGACGGATCCCGGCAGGGTGTCGGCCTGGCCGCCAGCCTGCAGGGCCGCCAGCAGTTCCAGCAGGAAGAGCGGGCGTCCCTCCCCTCGTTCGACCAGTACCTGCAACTGGCTGGGCAGGAGCGGGTCGTCCGCGCTCGCGGCCACGAGCAGGCGGGTCGCGGCGTCATCGGTCAGTGGACCCAACTCGACGTGGCGGGACCACAGCACGGGGGTGTCGCCTTCCTGCTCGCTGACTGGTCGTGACGTGAGCAGGAACAACCACGGTTCGTTGCCCACCACGCGTCCCAGTCCGGCGAGCAGTTCGCGCGAGCTGTCGTCCAGCCAGTGCGTGTCCTCGACCAGGAAGATGGTGGGTTCTGCCAGGGTCGCTGACAGGACCGCATGGACCGCGTCCCTGGTGCGTGCCGGTCGGAACTGGTCGTCCAGTTCACGGACACGTTCGGAGGGGGGCAGGTCGATTCCCAGGACCTCGCCCAACAGCGCCAGCCACGGTCGTTGGTCCGGCGCCAACCTGTCCACGACGTCGGTGAGGGCCTGGTCTGCGGGGTCGGATGGCGCGATCCCGAGGGCGTGCCTCAGGATGGCCCGGAATGGGAAGTAGGGAGTCGCCGACTGGTAGAGCCGACATTCCGCGCGCACCAGGTGGGTGGGTCGGGCGCGGTCGAGGAAGGCCTGCAGGACCCGGGACTTGCCCATCCCCACTGGCGCCGTGAGGCCGGTGATGCCCGGCGTACCGGCGGCCGCGCGGGCCCATTCCTCACCCAGTGCCTCGACCTCGTCGCGTCGACCGACAAGTGGCAGGCCCTCGTCGTCGCCTGCGCGACTGCCGACGGCGTCGCCCACGGACACTGCCGGGACCGGCGCTGCCTTGCCCTTGACCTGCAGCGGCGCCAGGGGAGTGGTGGCGAAGGTGGTCCGGGAGGCCGTGAGCACGCCTTCGGTGGCGTACAACTCGCCTGCGGGTGCGGCTGCCATGAGTCGTGCAGCCAGGTTCACGACATCGCCCATCACCGTGTAGGTCCGTCGCTGGGACGACCCGACGACACCGCTGAACACGTGGCCGCTGTTGACGCCCACCTCGACGGTCAGGTCCCGGTGCTGGGCCAACACCTGCCGCAGGGCCAGCAGCATGCGCTCCTGGTCGTTGCCCGTGGCCTGCGGGACCCCGGTTGCCAGGATGAGTTTGGCGCCGTTGGGGGCGACGTCGGAAGCCAGGAACGTGACGCCGCGATCATCGGCGGCGCGCTGCACGGCAGTGACGAGTTCGTCCAGCGCCGTGGTCGCAGCGGCCGGTCCGCGCGTCACCAGGAAGTCGTCGAGCCCGCCCAGGTGGATGAACGCGATCGTGGCCGGCCGATGCTCGGGCTCCACCTGGTCCGCCGTGAGCGTGGCGCGAAGTGCCACCGGGACGAACTGGGCAAGGTCGATCGGTGGGCTCTCGGCCGTCTGGAATGCCAGGCTTTCGGCATCGGGTTCCCCCCGCAGGAGGACGCCCGGTCCGGCTCGTCGACCGCGGTGCTCGGCGGGCAGGGCCGCGGCGGTATCGGGACTCAGCAGGACCTGGCCGGCCGCGGCCGCGCTCTCCATCATGACCGTGCGGGTCGTGTCGGGGCCCGCGACCAGGAACTCGCGATGCGACCGACCGACCAGGAACATGTCGAAGCGGCCGGTGTGGACGCCGGCCGACATGCGCAGCGAGACGTCGCCGTCCAACGTGGTGAAGGGTCCGATGGCCTTGAGCCGACGCCGCATGGCGTACGCGCTCGCCGCTGCCCGCGGGGCGTGCGCCGGTCCCTCGAACAACAACAGCAGTGCGTCGCCCCCGAAACTCAGCAGGTTTGCCCCATGGGCGTAGGCCTCGCGCAGCAACTGGTCGAACGTGGCATCGATGACCCGCGTGATCTCCTCGGCGCCCACGTTCCCGTGCCGGGCCAGCCGCTCCGAGAGTTGGGTGAATCCCGACACGTCGACGAAGGCCATCGAGCCGGGAATCTCACGGTGATGGGCGCCGGGCGCTTCGACATCCCAGTAGCGCACCAGCCGCGGCAGGTGGCGAACCAGCGGGTCGTCCCGGCCCGTCATCGCCCGTTCACTTGGCCCAGAAGCGAGACCCCGGGCGGGCAGCTGTCGTGGACGCGAAGCGTGCCGAGGCGAGTTCGACCATCGCCTCGACCTGGCTGTCGGTCCGACCCGGATCGTGGCTTGCGAACAACAACTGTTCGACGTCGGCTCGTTGGGCGATGTCGACCGCCTGCTCCCACGTGCTGTGGCCCCAGCCGCGTTTGTCCTCGAGTTCGTCGGGGCGGTACTGCGTGTCGTGGATGAGCACGCCGGCACCCCGCGCCATCTCCACCAGCACGTCGTCGGCGGGCGTGCCGGCCTCGTGGTCGGTGGCGACGACGATGGAGGTGTCCTGGTGGTCGAAGCGGTACCCGCGGCCCCCCTGCGGGTGGTTGAGGGGGAAGGAACGGGCCGCCACGTCGCCCAGGTCGAAGTGGTCGACGGCGGGGATGAACTCGACGTTCAGGTCCGTGATCGACGCCGGGAACCACGGGGGACTGATGGCGTCGCCGATGGCCTGACGTGGGTCGCCCGGACCGATGATGCGCAGTTCGAGGTCGCCGCGCCACATCGGGGCGCACATCGACAGGCCCTGGATGTGGTCCCAGTGGTAGTGGGTGATGATGATCGTGACGGGCTCGCCCGAGGTGCCGGCGGCTTGCAGCGTGTCGGGCAGGATCCGACGAAGCCCCGTGCCGGCGTCGATGATGGCGATGAGGGTGCCGTCGTCCTGGTGCAGCGAGTAGCACGTCGTGTCTCCGCCGTACGTGCTGAACTCGGCCGTGCCGACTGGCATCGACCCCCGCGCCCCGTGGATCTCGATGTACACCTGGACCTCGCATCGTCTCGGATCCCCCGGCGGGAGACTAGCGACACAACTCCGCCACGGGCGACTCCGACACGGGCGACAGAACTCCGCGGACTGGTGACAGCCCATGGCCGCCGACCCACCGCGGTGGCGGCAGTTCGATGTGCCCTCCCAACCAATGGCGTACATGACCTCCAATGGAGCGGCCACCGACTAGCGTTGGTCGCCCGGGGGCAATGACGTTGACGTATGCCAAGGAACCGTGGTGTTGCTCGTGACTTTTCGGGACCTGCAGTATCGAGCGCGTCGCGTCGTCGTGGTCACGGTGTTGGTGGGGCTGGTGCTCACGCTGCTGTTCCTGATGACCGGCCTCGTGCACCAACTCAACAGTGAGCCGCTCCTGGCCGTCGACGGCATCGGTGCCGATCACTGGGTGGTCGCCGACGGCGTGTCGGGGCCGTTCACGTCGGTGTCGGTGCTGCCGGTGTCGCTTGAGGAGCAGGTCGCAGACGATGCGTCACCGCTGGTGGTGTCCCGAGGGACCGCCTTCCTCGACGACGGCTCCGACAGCGAGATCATCGTGTTCGGCCATCGACAGGGCGACCTCGGTTCGCCGCAGGTGGTGGCCGGGACGAACGCGTCCGGACCCGACGAGGTGGTGGTCGACGAGAGCCTGGGTGTTGCCGTGGGCGATGCCATCGAGGTCGGGCGTCGCGACTACTCCGTCGTCGGGCTGGCGCGCGACGCGACCGTGCTCGCGGGCCTGCCGTTCGTCTTCCTCGACCTCGAGTCCGCCCAGCGCCTCTCCTTCGACACTGACCAGGTCGTGTCGGCATTCCTGGTCGACGGCGACCCCGGTGCGGTGGATGGTGCGACCGTGTTGACCGCCACCGAGGTCGGCGAGGACGCGCTGGGGCCACTGGAGTCCGCCGTCGCCTCGATCGACCTGATCCGCGCGTTGCTGTGGACGGTGGCCGCCATCGTCGTCGGCGCGGTGGTCTACCTGTCCGCGCTCGAACGGGAGCGTGACTTCGCGATCATGAAGGCAGTCGGGGCAGGTGCGCGACCGCTGATGGGTGGCCTCGCCCTGCAGTCGGTCCTGGTCGCCGTGCTGGCGGCCGGATTCGCGGCGATCGTGGCCACGCTCGTCGAGCCGGTGTTCCCCCTGAAGGTGCGCGTCCCCGACTACGCCTACGTGCAGGTGCCACTGGTGGCCGCCGTGGTCGGACTGCTGGCGGCGATGGTCGGGATCCGCCGGGTCGGCCGCATCGATCCTGCCGCTGCGTTCGGAGGAGCCGGACGATGACGACGACAGCCAGCGCGTCGGCACAACGACGTGGACCAGGAAGGTTCCCACGACCTGGTGGTGCGTGACCTCGTGAAGGAGTACGAGTCCGGCGGCTACAAACTCCGTGTGCTGGACGAGTTGTCATTCGTCGCCCGGCCCGGCGAACTCGTCGTCCTGCTCGGGCCCTCCGGCTCGGGCAAGACCACCTTGTTGTCATGCATGGGTGGCATGCTGACGCCGACGTCGGGATCGGTCGCGCTGGGTGGTCGTGAGGTCACCACGATGCGCGGTGCGGAACTGGACGCCTACCGTCGCCAGGACGTGGGATTCGTCTTCCAGGGGTTCAACCTGCTCCCGTCGCTCACTGCCCGCGAGAACGTCGCGATGCCGCTCATGGTGACCCGGACCGCTTCGCGTGCCCGCGCCATGGAGCGCGCGACCGAACTGCTCCGTGTGGTCGGCCTCGAGGACCGCATGGACCATCGCCCCTCGCACCTCTCGGGCGGCCAACAGCAGCGTGTCGCAGTGGCACGGGGGCTGGTGACGGACCCGGTCCTGTTGCTGGCCGACGAGCCGACCGCGAACCTCGACCACATCCAGGCGCAATCGGTGATCCGCCTGCTCACCGAACTGCGCGACGACGGCCGCATCATCGTCGTGTCGTCGCACGATGCGCGCCTGATGCCCGTGGCGGATCGGGTCGTGCAGATGTCGGGTGAGGCGGATCCGGCCGTGGCTGGCGCGACCACCGTCTCCTACGCGCCGGGCGAAGTGGTGTTCCACCAGAATGACCATGCAAGCCTGGTCTTCGTCATCGAGGAGGGTGAGGCGGAGGTCTATCGCGAACTGGCCGATGGTGGCGAGGAACAGCTCGCGATCCTGGGCCCGGGCCAATACTTCGGCGAGCTCGGTGCGATGCTGGGCTTTCCCAGGTCTGCCTCCGTGCGGGCCGTCGGTGAACTCCGGCTCACCTCGCACTCGCCGCACGGGTTCCGCCTGCTGCTCGAGCGTCGCGGTGGGATCGCTGGCGACGAACCTGCGTCCGCCGACGCGCCGCCAACCATCGATCGGCGCCTGCCGAGTGATCCCGCCGCTGGTCCGGACGAAGTGGTTGGCCAGTGACGGAGGGCATCGTCCCGGTCGCCGGCGTCGGTGCAGAACTGTTCGAGCGTCTGGGCGACGAGGTCAGCGTGCGCGACGTCGTCGTCGGTGAGGTGGTCATCCGCCACGGACGGCCCGCGGACGGGCTCTACCGCGTGCTGTCCGGTCGGCTGACCGCGACCGTGCGGCGCGGCGGTGTCGACGTCCAGCTCGGCGTGCTCGAACCGGGTGACGTGGCCGGTGAGATCAGCCTGTTGGCCGGGGGTGTGTCGACTGCGACGGTGACCGCCTCCCAGGACACCAGGGTCGCCTTCGTGCCTGCGGCGACGGCTCGGATCGCCGTCGAGAAGCAGCCGGATGCCATGCAGCGGCTGGCGGCCGCGGCCGCCGAACGTGTCGACCGCAATGCCGTCGTCATGCTGCTGGCCGACATCACCGACACCCTCGCCCTGGACGAACTCGCCGCGGCTGCAGCTGAACTGGATCTGCGGCGTCTGCGCTCCGGTCAGACCCTCGTCGCCGAGGGGGACGAGGCGGATTCGGCGTTCCTGGTCGTGTCGGGGCAACTCGCGGTCACGGTGACGGACGTGGATGGCGCAGCGCATGAGGTGGAGCGGCTCGGTCGTGGACAGATGGTCGGGGAAGCTGCCCTGTTCGACGCGGCCCGTCGCACGGCAACGGTGATCGCAGCGCGTGACACGGTCGTTGCCGAGCTGCGCACCGAGGTCTTTCACCGGATGCTGGCACGCGACCCTGCGACGATGGCTCGCGTCACTCGCCTGATGGTGGAACGGATGGCTCGACAGCGTCAGCCGTCGCGGCCGGCGGTCTCCACGCTCGCCGTGGTGACGGCGACGCCGATGCTCAGTGCGCGTGTGGTCACCACCCAGGTCGTCGAGGTGCTCGAGACCTTCGGACCCGTGGCCCACGTGACGGCTGCCCGGGTCAACACCGACCTCGAACATGCCGGCATTGCCGACAGCTCCCACGACAGCCCGGCTGGCCGCAGGTTGGTGAGCCACCTCCACGAGGTCGAACTGGCCCACGAGGTGACCGTGCTGGAGGTCGGCACCGACGCGGGGGAGTGGAGCCGGACTGCTCTGGGGATGGCCGATCGAGTGCTCGTGGTGGTGGCGGCCGACCCGACCGCGGCCGAGCGCGACGCCGTCGTGGAGACGGTCGCTCGAGCCGGGGCCACCACCCCGGTCAATGCGGTCGTGATGCACGCCGAGGAGACGAATCAGCCACGCGGCTCGGCCGAACTCCGGATCGCGCTGGGCGTCGATCGACTGCTGCACGCACGGATGGGTCGGCGCGAGGACCTGGCCCGCGCCACGCGGATCACGGCCGGTCGCGCGGTGGGGCTGACGCTGGGTGGTGGTGGTGCCCGCGGGTTCGCCCACGTCGGCGTCCAGCAAGTCCTGCGAGATCGAGGGGTCCCGATCGACATCGTGGCGGGATCGTCCATCGGTTCCCCGATCGCCGGGGGCATGGCCTGCGGTCTGCTCCCCGACTCGTTCGTGCCCGTACTGCATCGGCTCTTCGACGGCCTGCTCGACTACACCGTGCCCGTCGTGTCCCTGGTCAAGGGCGAGCGCATCACCCGGTCGATCGAGGAGCAGTTCGCCGGCTGGGACTTCGAGGACACGTGGATCCCGTTCGTGTGCGTGTCGACCAACCTGACACGGTCGCGGACACGCGTGCACCGATCCGGCCCGATTGCTCCCGCGGTTCGGGCCAGCGTCGCGATTCCCGGCGTGCTGCCGCCGGTGCCCGACGGTGAGGACCTGCTCGTGGACGGCGGTGTGTTGAACAACCTGCCGGTGGACGTGCTCGCGGACGAAGGCGTCTGCGGCACCATCATCGCCGTCGACGTCGCACCCCCGATCGGTCCCCGGGCGCGGTCCGACTTCGGGTTGTCGGTGTCGGGGTGGAGCGCACTGCGAGCGTCGGTGGGTCGAGGCCGCAGCGGCTATCCCGGCATCACGTCGGTGTTGATGCGGGCCATGCTGGTCGGATCACAACGCCACCTCGCGGCCGTGCTGGAAGACGCCAACGTCGACCTGCTCCTGGAACTGAACCTGACCGGTGTCGGACTGTTGGAGTTCGAGACGGTCGACCCCGTCGTCGCCCGCGGTGCCGAACTGGCTGCGCCGCTGGTCGATGACTGGCTGGACCGGACCGGCGGGTGGGCGGCGACGAAGCCCACTCGCTGATACGGAGGACGGTCGACGTGGGCGGGGATCACGGGTCCTCGCCGCCCGGCCATGACGAGGGCGCGAGTGGGAGTCCAGGGGAACGCACACCCTCGTGACCCGAATGCCGGTTGACCCGGCACGCAGGCTCGTCACGGCAGGCGCTGCGGCAATCCGACACGGACGTCGACGCCGGGCGAGAACCGCACGTGCTCGGCATGACCGCTCACGTCGTAGCCGGCTGCAGCCGCGAACTGGTCGTCGATCGACACGATCCGGGCGTGGTGCAGCGGCCACGGCTCGTGGTCGATGCGGGCACGGACGATGCCCAGGGGGCCGTCGGCGAACAGCGACCAGCGATTGGCCAGGAAGTCGTCCAGTGGCGTCCGCTCGTGGACGGCCAGGCGCGCGCCGACCTCGATGTCGAGGTTCGAGGACGGGTGGCCCTCCCAGCGGCGCCGGGCGCGGTACCGGAAGCGGCGCCCGGATCGTTCGATCGACATCTGGGCCCACATGTAGGGCAATTGGTACCCCAGGCGGGCCACGGCGACCGCCCCGGCGCGGGTGATGTCCAGCGAATGGAACCACACGCCGCGACGACCGTCGGGGCCCACCACGTAGGTCCTGATGTTCGTCTCCGGGAAGCTGCCGAGCCACGGGATGCCGCGCGGCATGCCCGGGACACGGATGTCGCGCATGTCGAAGGGCACGAGGCCGACCCATGCCGACCCATCGAAGGTGTCGGGGGCCAGACCCTCAGGCAGCAAGGCTGCCACCACGGCCTCGTCGACCCGCCAGTGCACGTAGGTCAGCACCCGCCAGTCCATGCGCATGACTGGCCGGTCGATGGAGACGGGGGCGGTGGCGGTGATCGGTTCGAGCATTGGGTTCCGATTTCGTCGGAGCTCAGCGACCATGCGCCTCGGGAACGTGGCCTCGGTCGCGCATCTTCCCGTGCCGGGCAACAGAGAGGCTCGAAGCCATAGGCTCTGGCCACCCCTTCCCATCGACACGACGCTCGGAGTCCTCCATGGCCTGTCCCCACCTGTCGACGCTCGAAGCGGTGGAACCCACCACGACGGACGGGTGCGAGGACTGCCTCGCCATGGGAGGTCGCTGGGTCCACCTCCGCCTGTGCATGGACTGCGGCCATGTCGGGTGCTGTGACTCCTCACCCAACCGCCACGCCACCGCCCACCATCGTTCGTCTGGCCACCCGGTCATCCAGTCGTTCGAGCCGGGTGAGGCGTGGGCGTGGTGCTCCGAGGACGAGGAAATGATCGAAGCCGTGCCAGTTGCCATGCAGCGGTCGTACTGACGACAGTGCCATCCGGTCGCCCGCGTGCGCCGTCATTCTTCCTCGTCGTCCGAGCGGGTGACCAGTCCCGCCTCGACACGCAGGTCGTGGCTGTAGCCGAATCGGGCCGGCTGGTAGCCGTCCCAGTCGAAGCGACGCCCGGCATGGCCGCCGCGATCACCCTTGCCACGCTTCTTGAGACCGATGCTGATGTTGCCGTTGCCATGGTCGACCCAGGTGTCGTGCCCGGCCACCTTCCAGATGCCGACCACTCGCGCAGGGTCCACCTCGGAGTCGGTGACGGCGACCAGGCGTCGCACGGGCAGACCCTGGTCCAGGACTCGGGCCAATGGCCACGACGTGCGCACGACCTCTGCCGCCTCCTTGGGATGGCGACGACCCGACACCAGCCGGCCGTCGACGAGCAGGTCGTCCAGGCCGATCCGCACGATGAGCGCATGGTGCAGGTCCCGGTAGTGCAGGACCTTGCGGCGTGTCGGCAGTCCTGGGTCAAGGGTGCCTGCGGTCGCGACGTCGTCATCGACGTGCACGGACTTGCCGTCGTTGCCCGCAACCTCGATCGCCTCGGCGACCAGGGCAGCGGCCCGGCGGGCGTCCTCGATGGTCGAGAAGCCCTGCCTGCTGATCCGCACGGCACCGTGCTTGTCGCGCCGGCGATCCAACTTCTTGCCATGGCGGCCGTAGGCGGCTGCTCGCCCGCCTGCCCCCACCGCTCGGATCCGACCCTTGCGGTCCACGATCATCCACACTCGTGCGTCGTCCATGGTCATCTCCGTTGATGGGTGCCACGAGTACGCGTCGCGGCTGCGTGCTGGTCAACGCAATCGTTCCCCGCGTCGACGATTCCAAACTGATTCGGTCATTTGCGTGGATCGATGCGGGGAGCAGGGACGGTCGCGTAGTCGGTGGGTCGTGGGGCCCGTTGGCCACGAAACTCCCAGTCACCGCCACGAGCGGTGGACAGGACCTGCTCGGTTTCGGTGGGCTGGGCACCGACCTGGTCCGACACCGGCTGAGGCCCGTCCACGATCGTGTTGGACAGGGTGCCAAGGCCATCCACTGACACCTCCACCACATCGCCCGGATACACGGTGCGAGAGTTGGCCGGCGTGCCCGAGAGGATCACGTCACCCGGGTACAGCGTGATCGACCGGGCGAGGTCGGCAACCAGGTAGGCCATGTCCCAGGTCATCTCGTCAGTGGAAGCTTCCTGGACGACCTCCCCGTTCACGATCGTGCGCAGCACCTGGCCGTCGCGAGGATCCCAGTCGGTGACCAGGCCCGGACCGAGCGGGCAGAGGGTGTCGGAACCCTTGACGCGCAGCATCGAACCGGCATCCGTGTCGCGAAAGTCATGCAGCCCGTAGTCGTTGCTGATCGTGTAGCCGGCGATGTGGTCCCAGGCGTCCTCCCGGGTCACGCCTCGCGCGGTGCGACCGATCACGATCGCGATCTCGCCCTCGTAGTTGAGCCACTTGCAGTTGCTGGGGCGGACGACGTCGCCGCGATGGCCGTTGAGCGCCGACAGCGGCTTCTGGAAGTACGTCGGCGCCGGTGGCAGCGTCACGCCGAACTCGTCCACGCGTGAGGTGTAGTTGAGGTGAACGGCCAGGACCTTCGACGGTTGGACCGGTGCCAGGTGCAGGGCGTCGTCCACCGACACCGAGCGCCCGTCCCCGGCGACCAGTTCGTCACCGTGTCGGGTCACCGGGACGACGGCCCCGTCCAGGAAGATGCGGCGCGACTCCATGACGCTGCCCTGTCGTTGCGATCGGCGGGCCGGGTACCCGTCCCGAAAGATGAACCTACTGGATCTGGCTCAACGGGACGCCAGCGCGCTCGGCGATCCCGCGGGTCGACAGGTCGGCGAAGCCGACGTCCAGCAGCGACGCCCTGGCGGCGCACTGGCGCCGTGGTCCCACAGCTCAGGTTGGGCCGAGGGCAGCGGCGAGGCCACGAAGCATCGGCCAGGCGTCTTCCGACGTGTTGCTCATCACCGTGTGCGTCTGCCTGGTGGTCGGGTCGTGCCACGATCCGAACGACACGCCCGCGTCATGACCCTGGAGGCCAACCATCGGCCCGCTCTCGGCGAGCCAGAAGCCCAGGCCGTAGCGGGAACCGCCGTCGTTGCTGCGGGAGCGGACCATCTCGCCCGCGCTGTGCGACACGATCTTGCCGTCGAACAGTGCCAACCAGAACCTGCGCATGTCGGCCGCGGTCGAGAACAGGCCACCGTCGCCACTGCCCAGGACTGGCAGGTGCAGTGCGTTCGTGCGCAGTCCATCCCGGTGGAGGTAGCCCGTGGCGACGCCCGTCGGGAGCGAATCAGATCGCAGGAAGCCGGTGTCGTGCAGGCCTGCAGGGCGGCAGACGAGCCGGTCGACGAGCTGCTCGAACGGCGTTCCGGCCGCTCGCTCGATCACCAGTGCGAGCACGACGTAGCCACCGTTGTTGTAGGTGAAGACCGATCCGGGGGCCGTCACCTGCGGGTGCCCGTCGAGCACCGCGAGGTACGCCTCGGTCGAGTCGAGTTGGTGCACGGGGACAGGCATCAGGTGGTCGGTGATGTCACCGATCGTCGACTCGTCGAGGTAGTCACCGATGCCCGAGCGGTGGGCGAGCAGGTGTTCGACCGTCACGTGATCGTCGACGAGGGGCAGATCGGACCCGAGCACCGAACGTGCGGTCGTGTCCAGCGTCACGGCCCCGGCTTCGACCAGCGCCATCGTCGCCAGGGCGGTGAACCCCTTGGTTGCACTGGCCACGCTCATCCGCGTGTCGGTGCCCAACGGCACGTCCCATCGACGATCGGCACGTCCCTGCGCCATCACGACCGTGGCTCCGTCGGCCAGGTCGACACGCACCACACCGCAGAAGCCGTCATCGTCGACGACAGCGCGGATCACGTCTCGGATGTCGTCGCTGGTGATCTCGGCTGCGGCCATCATGTTTCCTGCCGACAGAGCGAAGCCGCAGCTGCGCATGCGGCTCAATGAGCGTAGGGGTTCGATCAGGACGGAACTGTTGCTTCACCGTCGGCGACGGGATGTCGCCTGACCCATGTCCGGCGCAGTCGGTGGTCACCGGGCGTCCTCGAACCGCATGACGTCGACACCGCGCAGCTCGAGGTGCGTGCCGGTCGGCTCGATTCCTTGAACAGCCCGCCGGCGCAGGCTCCAACGCTGGCTGACAGCCCGCCACGGCCGTGTTATCGTTGGGATCCAAACGACCGCCGGGGATCGGTGCCGCCGCGCATCACCTCAGCACCCCCAAGGAGTCATCGCACGTGCCAGCCCAGCATGGATTCATCTTTCCGCGCACCGCCACCGGCGCGTCGTCGATCCTGCCGCCGCCGCCGTGGCACTACTCGGGTGACCTGTTGACGATCGAGTACCGCACGGATCCCGAGCGGGTCGTCGAGTTGCTGCCAGAGCAGATGGAGCCAGCCGACGATCCCGGCGCAGTCGCGCTGGTGTGGGCCGACTGGCAGTCGTGCGGGGACGACTTCGCCGAACTCGACGACCCCATCAGTGCCCAGTACCGCGAGGTCTTCTTCGTGATCCGGGGTCGCTACCAGGGCGAGCACCGCTCGCGGTGTGCCTACATCTGGGTCGACAAGGACTTCGCCATGGTGCGGGGCCACTTCCAGGGCTATCCGAAGAAGCTCGGCAGCATCTGGATGACCCGTCCCATCGCTCGCGGCAAGGCAGGTCCCCGGCTCGAACCGGGGGGCCGATTCGGGGCGACCCTTGCCGCCGGTGATCGCCGCCTGGCAGAGGCGACGTTCACCATCACCGGGACGTCCGAGACCGGCGGGTTCGTCAACAGCCACGCGATGGTGCACACGCGGTTCATGCCGTCGATCGAGGCTGACGGGACCGCCGCACTGCACGAACTGGTGACGATGAAGGCGATCGATGTCGACGCCGGACCGATCTTCGCCGGTGACGTCGACCTGCGTCTGTACGACGTCCCCGGTGAGGAGTTCGGTCTGCTCCAACCGCAGGAGATGATCGGTGCGTACTACCAGCAGTTGGGGGTCACGTTCCCGGGCGGCACCACGCTGGAACGCCTCACCTGACCACCCACCCAACCCGCAATCCCGACGACCAACCCGAACCCGTCGCCGGCGTCCTCGCATCCGGCACCGACTCGAAAGGCCCGACCATGGGTGAAGTCCTGGCAGTCTCGCTGACGTCGCACGCGCCCACGATCATGATGTCGAAGGAGCAACGGTTCGAACTCAACGAGGGCAAGGAGATCTCCCTGGTCCCGGGCCTGCACCGCATGCGTGACGAGAAGTTGGCCGCCCTCGACGTCGACACCATCGTGATCCTCGACACCCACTGGCACACCACCGTCGAGCACATCATCACGGCCCAGGACAGCTTCGAGGGTGTGTTCACCTCGGCCGAACTGCCCCGGGGCATGGCCCAGATCCCGTTCGAGTATCCCGGTGACCCGGAACTGGCCGACGCCATCGCGGCACAGGGCGAGTTCGTCGACACGCCGCTGCATGCCAGCCACGACCCGTACCTGCCGATCTTCTACGCCACGATCAACCTCGTGAAGTACCTGCGCACCGACCAGAAGGTGATCTCGGTCTCGATGGCCCAGACCGGTGAGACCGACGACTTCCTGCGGGTGGGACGCGCCATCGGGCGTGCGGTCGCTGGCATGGACCGCAAGGTGGTGCTGTTGGCATCCGGTGGCATGAGCCACCGCTTCTGGTCACTCAAGGAGTTGCCCAGGCACGAGGCCTCGGACCCCAGCCACATCATCACGCCCGAGGCCCGTGCCGCCGACGAGGAACGCATCCAGTGGATGAAGGACGGCAACCACGCCGCCATCATCGACACGATGGATGACTACCGGCGCCACGCACCCGAGGCCCGCTTCGGGCACGTGCTCATGATGGAGGCTGCCGTGGGTGGGCGTGACTGCATCGCCACCGGCGAGCAGTTGTCCGACTACGAGAATGCGACGGGTACCGGGCAGGTCCACGTGTGGTTCGACCGTCCGGCCCAGGGTTGGACGGGCAACGGCGCCGACATCGCCGGCATCACCGACGACGAACTGGCCGGGGCCGTGGCGTGAGCGACCACCTCAGTGGCGTGTGGTTCAAGTTGACCGACCTTCAGGTCAGCCACGGGTCCGGGGCCGTCGTCACGACCACCGACGGGACCGACTACCTCGACTTCACGTCCGGCATCGGGGTGGTCAGCACCGGCCACGCCCATCCGAGGGTCGTCGCGGCCATCCGAGAACAGGCCGGGCGATTCCTCCATGCCCAGGTCAACTGCTACACCCACGACCAGTTGGCACCGCTTGCGACGCGACTCGCGGGCATCACACCGCCCAGCATCGACACGTTCTTCTTCTCCAATTCCGGGGCCGAGGCCACCGAAGCCGCCATCAAGCTGGCCAAGTTCGCCACCGGCAGGACCGACACGATCGTCTTTCGGGGGTCGTTTCACGGTCGTACCCACCAGGCGATGGCCATGACCACCTCCAAGTCGGTCTACCGCGCCAACCAGGGGCCACTGCCCTCCGGCGTGCACGTGGCCCCGTTCCCCTACACCTTCGTGACGGGGGAGGACGTGGACACCGCCGTGCAGCGGTGCCTGCGCGAGTTCGACCTGCTGCTGGCGACCCAGACCGCGCCCAGCGAGGTGGCGGCCGTCATCATCGAACCGGTGTTGGGGGAAGGCGGCTACGTCGAGGCCCCGGGCGCCTTCCTGCACGCACTGCGGGATCGCTGCGCCGACCACGGGATGATGTTCATCGCCGACGAGGTCCAGTCCGGATTCGGGCGAACGGCCGAGATGTTCGCGGTCGACCACCACGACCTGGATCCCGACATCATGGTGATGGCCAAGGGGATCGCCTCCGGGTTCCCGATGTCGGCCATCGGTGCGAGCGGCGACATCATGGCCGCTTGGCCGACGGGCAGTCACGGTGGCACGTTCGGCGGCAACCCGATGGCCTGCGCCGCCGCGTTGGCGACCATCGACGTCATGACTTCGGACGGGTTCATGGAACACGCACGAGCCCGCGCCGACCAGGTGTGGGCAGGGCTGGAGGAATTGCGGGGAACGTACGACGCCATCGCCGAACACCACGGCCTCGGCCTGATGGTGGGCACCGAGATCGTCGACGACCAGGGCAGGCCCGACCCCGCACGCACCAAGGCAGTGCTGGCCCACATGGTGGCCGAATCACGCGTCATCGTGATGTCGTGCGGACCGTTCGGCTCGACCATTCGCTGGATTCCTCCGCTGGTCATCACCCCGGCACAGGTCGACCAGGGACTGGAGGCCTTCGACATGGCGATGGTCGCCACCGCCTGACACCCACCGTGACCGCGGTGGTTCGGGTGTCTCGGCCCCGTCCTTCCTGGGTCCGTGAACGACGTCGAAGCCACACTGAGCGTTCGACCCAAACGATTGCAACCAGAAATCGCCCCTTGACGGCCCCTCGGACCAGCGCTATGGTGCGGAGACAGCAATCGATTGCAGTCGAGTTGCAAAGGAGGCGGGCGATGTCCCAATTCGATGGGGTCGCGCCGATCCTCGAGGCACATGACCTCCACAAGCACTTTGGCGGCGTCATCGCTGTCGACGAAGTCAGCCTGTCCGTCTCGCCGGGGGAGATCCACGCCGTCGTCGGCGAGAATGGGGCCGGCAAGTCCACGTTCATGCGCATGCTCGCAGGGATCCTGGACCCGGACGGCGGCTACGTCGTCGTCGACGGCGAGCGCCTCGAGCCGGGCCGTCCGCAGGACGCGATCGAGGCCGGCATCTCGCTGGTCCACCAGGAGCTCAGCCTGATCCCGGAGATGACCGTCGCCGAGAACATCCTGCTGGGGTCGATGCCGACCAATGCCGGGTTCATCCGGCGGGGCGAGCTGAAGCAGATCGCCCAGGACGCCCTCGACGAGATCGGTGTCGGGGTGGACCTCGACGAACCCGTGTCGCGGCTGTCGGTCGCGCTGCGTCAGTTCGTCGAGATCGCCCGCGCCATCGCCCGCCAGCCACGAGTGCTGATCCTGGACGAGCCCACTGCGACGCTCACGCCGGCCGAGACCGACTACCTGCTGGACATGCTCACCAGGCTCGCGGAGCATGGCCTGGCCATCATCTACATCTCCCATCGGATCCCCGAGATCTTCGCCATCTGCCACACGGTGACGGTCATCCGCGACGGCAAGCACGTCGAAACGGTCGACATCGACGACACCTCCCCGTCGGGCATCGTGGATGCGATGGTCGGACGGGAGCTCAAGCACGAGCTCGAGACCGACCACGAGTCGAACCCCGGAGAGGTCGTCCTCCGTGCGCGCGGGATTCGCGCGCCAGGCGTCAACGGCATCGATCTCGACGTGCGAGCCGGCGAGATCGTCGGGATCGGGGGCCTCGTCGGCGCCGGTCGAACCGAGTTCGTCCGAGCGATGCTGGGGGCGGATCCTCGGACCGCTGGCACCGTGCATTTGACAGTCGACGACGAGACCCGCTCGATCAACAGCTATGGACAGGCCGTGTCGGCCGGGGTCGGCTACGTCCCCGAGGAACGGCGGACGGACGGCCTCGCACTCACGATGACCGTGCGCGACAACATGGCGCTCCCGAACCGCAAGGAGCTGTCGAGCAGCTTGGGCGTCCTCCACCGTCGTCGCATCACGGACTACGCCCAGGGCCTCGCGGACGAGGTCGGCTTGCGACCACCGAAGATCGAACTCGACGCCGGGGCCTACAGCGGCGGCAACCAGCAGAAGGTCGTCGTGGCCAAGTGGCTCGGCCGCGAGCCCGCCCTGTTCGTGCTCGACGAGCCGACTCGGGGCGTCGACGTCGGCGCCAAGGCCGAGATCCACCGCCTCGTTCGCCGGCTCGCAGAACAGGGGACGGCCGTGTTGGTCATCAGTTCCGACCTCCCCGAGCTGCTGGAACTGTCCGACACGATCCACGTCGTTCGCGACGGGCGCGTCGTCGGCACCCTGCCGCGCGACGTCGCCGATGAGTCGTCCGTGATGGCCCTGGCCTCGGGCGGGACGAGCCTCATCGGCGTCTGACGCCGACACGACCAGAAGGAGCCACCGATGAGCTCTCGCCGCGACCGGATCGCCGAGTACTTCCGACGTCAGTACGACGTCAAGGAGGGCACGGTCCAGGCAAACGTGGAGTCACTCTTCGCCGAGGACATGGTGTTCCACCTGACTGGCGACAAGACGATGGGCCGCCCGGCGCTGGTGGCGTTGTGCCAACTGCTGCGGCGCACGCGCCACGACCGGACGACGAGCGTCGCCGAGTTCCGCGACGACGGTGACACCGTGAGCTTCGTGCTGGTCATCGTCGGTACGGATCCCGCGACCGGACACCAGGTCGCGGTCGGCACGCGGACCAGGTACCGCTTCGAGGACGATCTTGTCGTCGAGGTGTGGCAGGACGATCCGTCACAGGTCGAGCAGGCAGTCCGAGCAGCGGGAGTGAGACTGTGAGCGAGGACGCGACGACCCAGACCGCGGCAAGCACGTCAGTCACCGACGCGACCACCGAGGACGCCCCCGGGGTCGAACAGCAGGAGACCAGCCTGCTCCAGTGGATGGCCGAGCGGGGCATCATCGTGTTCACGGCCGTGCTCATCGTCGGCGCGGCGATCTTCGTCGACGGCTTCGCCTCGCTCGTCAACATCACCGACGTGTTCAACCGTGCCGCGCCGATCGGGATCGTGGCGGCCGGCATGACCTTCGTCGTCATCAGCGCCAACTACCTGGACCTGTCGGTCGTCGCGCAGGTGGCGACGGCGGCGGTGGTGCTGATCGCGGTGACCAACAGCGTGGGCCTGGTGGCTGCAATCGGTGCGGCGATCGTCATCGCGGTCGTCTATGGCTTCGTCAACGGCGTCGCCGTGGGTGTCTTCAAGGCCAACGCGGTGATCGTCACCCTCGCGACCACGTTCATCGGCATCGGCATCCTGCGCTGGCTCAGTGGTGGCAGCATCTACTTCGGCGGCGAGGACTCCCTGATCCGCGCGTTCGGCACGACCAAGCTCGGCCCGTTCCCGCTGTCCATGATCGTGTTCGTGCTCATCGCGCTCGGCCTGTCGTACGTGCTGACCCGAACGACCTTCGGGTTCATGGTCAAGTCCTTCGGTTCCAATCACGCCGCCACCAGGCTGGCCGGCATCAACACCGCCTGGGTCGTCATCGGGGCGTTCATGCTCTCGGCCTTCGGCGCGATGCTCGGCGGCTTCGTGCTCGCGGCGTTCTCCAACACTGCGGTCTCGTCGATGTCGGACGGCATGGACTTCGAGGCCCTCGCCGCGATCGTCATCGGCGGCACGAGTGTGTTCGGTGGCAAGGGAAGCGTGCTGCGGACCCTGCTCGGCGTCATCTTCGTCAGCGTCCTGACCAACATCATGGTCCTGTCCGGCCTCGGCTTCGGGATCCAGCAGATGGCGATCGGCGCGCTCATCGTGGCGGCAGTGTCGCTGGACGCCCTCGCCCGGAAGGCTGCATCGTGAGCGAATCGAAGCTGCAACTCGGGACGACCGACACGGACCTGCGCTCCCGCCTGAAGACGCTCCTGGCGCGACGCACCGAGGGCCGAGCGGTTGCCCTCCTGGTCGTGGTCATCATCGTGACGCTGTTCCTCGAGCCGACGACGTTCACCTCCTACGAAGTCACGCTGGGGCGCATCGCACAGGTCGGATTGGTGGCGCTGGGGCTGACCGCCGTCATCCTGATGGGCGAGCTCGATCTCGCCGTGGCCTCGACGCTGGCCGTGTCGGGCGTGATCATGGCGAGCTTCGACAACCTCGCGGTGGGCATCCTCGCAGCGCTGGTGGCCGGGCTCGTCATCGGTGTGGTCAACGCGTTCTTCGTCGTGCAGGTCGGCATCAACTCCTTCATCGCCACCCTCGGAATGCTGTTCTTCCTGCGCGGCCTGGGGTTCGTGATCTCCGGCGAGCAACCAGTCCCGATCTCCAACCCCGATGCTGGCATCCGGTTCGGCCAGTCGCTGATCGGACCGTTGACACCACGGATGCTGATCTTCATCCTGCTGTTCGTCGCCCTGCAGGTGTTCGTCACCCGGGTGCGAGTCGGACGCGAATTCTATGCCGTCGGGGGCAATCGGCAGGCGGCCTACGACGCCGGCATCCCGGTCAAGGCCCGTGTCTACCTCGGCTTCATCATTTCCGGGGTGGTCGCATCGCTGGCCGGCGTGATGAACACGCTCGAGCGGACCGCCGCCGACCCGACCGCTGGCTCGACCGTGCTCCTGTCGAGCTTTGCCGCCGCGATCATCGGCGGGATCCTGCTGACCGGAGGTCGTGGATCCGTGTTCGGCACGCTGCTCGGCGCGACGACGCTGGGGATCCTGCAGGTGGCCCTGACCTTCTCGGGGATCCAGGTCGACGTCCAGAACATCATCATCGGCGTCGTGCTGCTGCTCGCGGTCATCACCGACCCGGCCACGATCAGGGCGGTGATCGCCAACGCCCGGGCGTTCCTGTCCGATCGGTCGGGCGCACGCGCGCAACCCGGTTGACGGCGATGGACGCGCTCACGACGCCAGGGACTGCCGAGCACAGGGCACGCGGCCCGACCCATGCACCGACACCAGTTGACCAAGCCACGACACCCCCCACAACTCTCAAGGGAGACGAATGATGAAGAAGCGACACACACGCATCGCCGCGCTGCTCGCGGTGGCTGCCATGACACTTGCTGCCTGCGGTGGCGACGACGAGGCCGACGACGGCGCCACGGATGCGGCAGCCGCCACTGGCTCGGAGGCCACGGACGACGGCGGCGCCGCGGCCACCGGCGGCGAGTACGAGGTGTACGCGCTGCTGCCCCAGGGCAACGACCAGCCCTACGGCACGACCTACCTGCCGCCGTTCGAGGAGACCGCCGCGGAACTCGGCCTCAACCTCACGATCACGAACTCGCAGTACGACGCCGACAAGCAGGCCAGCGAGTGCGAGGTCGCAGTCGCGGCGCAGCCGGATCTCATCATCCTGTGGCCGGCGGTCGCGAGCACGGTCCGGCCGTGCCTCCAGGCGGCCAACGACGCCGGGATCCCCGTGACCATCACGAACTCGGACGTCCAGGAACAGGACGTGGAACTCACCCAGGCCTACTCCGGGCCGGACACCTACCAGCAGGGCGCAGCCTCGGCCGAGTTGTTCTGTGAACAGGCCGACGGCGAGGACGTGGGGATCATCATGGTCAACGGTCTCACCGGCAACACGACCGCCATCGACCGTGAGGCTGGGTTCGAGGAGACGATCAACGAGCAGTGCCCCAACGTCGAGATCCTCGCGCGCCAGCCGGGGACTGGAACAAGGATGACTCGCAGATCGCGGCCTCGGAGATGATCACCTCGGTCGGCGCCGAGAACATCGGCGGCGTCTACGCGGCCGACGACACCATGGTCGCCGGCGTGATCGACGCCCTGAAGGCACGCGACATCGACCCGTCGGAGCTGATCGTCACCTCCATCGGCAACACTGAACTGGGCAACCCGCTGGTCATTTCCGGCGAGTTGGACGGGACGATCTTCCAGTCGTCCTCGTGGGATGGAGAGAACGCTGCGAGCGTTGCCTACCAGGTCCTCACCGAGAACCCGGACGAGCGGATCGTCGAGTACATGCCCAACGTGCCGGTCACCGCGGACAACGCCGAGGACCCGGAAGTCGCCCCCGAGTGGTAGGCACCGAGTGACTGCAGCCGAGGCCCGGGACACCGCCCCCGGGCCTCGGTGGGCACACCCCAAGGGCGGCAGCTGGACACGACTGCAGATGGGAACCGACCGATGGACACCACACGTTTGGAAGGCAAGTTCGCCCTGATCACCGGCGCCGCCCAGGGCATGGGCGCTGCGGTGGCCAAGGACTGGGCGGCCCAGGGCGCCAAGGTCTGCCTGGGTGACATCAACGCCGAGGGCGTCGCCGAGGTGGCCCAGGAGATCAGGGACGCCGGCGGCGAGGCGACCCACGTCAGCCTCGACGTGACCAGTGAGGAAGACGCACAGGCCGCGGTGGACCACACGGTCGAGGCGTTCGGCGAGATCAACCTCCTGCTGAACAATGCGGGCGTGAACAAGCCCAAGTGGTTCCTCGACATCACCAGGGACAACTACGAGTTCATCATGGGCGTCAATGCCTGGGGCAAGCTCAACGTGATGCAGAAGGTCGCCCAGCAGATGAAGGAGCAGGGACCGCGCGATGACTATCCCTACAAGATCATCAACGTCGGCTCGATCCTGTCACGGGACACCTTCGACGACGTCATCGTCTACGGGATGAGCCAGCACGCCGTGCTGGGGCTCATCAAGGGCGGTGCGAAGGGTCTGTGGGAGCACAAGATCACGGTCAACGGCTACGCGCCCGGGGTCGTGCGCACCGAGATGTGGGAGCAACTCGACAAGGAACTCGTGGAGATGGGCAAGTTCGACGAGGCCGGCGAGTCGATGGACGACATCGCCGAGAACATGATCCTGATGAAGCGCTACTCCTATCCCGAGGACATCGTGGGCACCGCCTCGTTCCTCGCCAGCCCCGACAGCGACTACATGACCGGCCAGCTGCTCCAGATCGACGGCGGGATGGTGATCCATTGACACGCATCGCCCAGGTTGCCCTCCCGTCGACAGGGGCGAGGGTGCCAGCCGCCGCGGTGGGCCTTGCGGCCCCGGACCATTGGCTGCGACGTTGAGCACCGCGGACCGGTTTCGAGTCCGGGCCCTGGACGTGGACCCCGACGACTCACTCACCGCCGACGAGGGGTGGGTGGACATGGAGGTGCGCTGGCTGGTGACCGACGAGACCGTGGGTTCGACGGCGACCGTGGTTGGGCGGACGATGCTGCGCCCTGGCTCCAAACATGACATCCATCGCCACGTCCATGCCGAGGAGTGGGAGTACGTCGTCCGGGGCCACGCCATCAAGCACATCGGTGACGAGCAGGTCGAGCTCACCGCCGGCGACGTGGTGTTCGTGCCCGCCGGGGTGTTCCACGGGCTCGAGAACGGCTCCGACACCGAGCCGTTGGTGACGGTGTGGGGCTACAGCGGTGCCGCATCCCTGGCTGAGGCCGGCTACGAGCTCCCCTGATCGCGCAGGCGCCGCCGCAGGTGCACGGCGACGTCGGCCATGTCATGGTCGCCCAGACCGTCGTCGACGACCCGACTCATCAATGCCAGGTTCGCCTCCGCCTGCGCCACCGGCACGCCCAGGCCCGCAGCCAGCTCGGTGATCAGGCGGAGGTCCTTGCGCGCGAGCGTCGTGGCGAACATGGGCGGCGTGCCCTCGGGATCCAGGAACGCGTCCCGGCGATAGCCGACCATCGGCGCTGCGATCGCACTGTCCTCGAACACGTCGTAGATGCGCGCTCGATCGATCCCCGCCTGCTCGGCCAGGACCAGCGACTCCGACACTGCATTGCCGAGCGCGTAGATCACGTTGTTGACCGCGAGCTTGGCGACCGAGCCCGTGCCGGTTCCTCCCATGTGGTGGATCGAGCGACCCATGGTCTCGAGCACGGGCATGACCGCCGTTGCCACATCCGTGGGCGCCCCGAGGAGGATCGCGAGCTCGGCGGCACGGGCTGCGTCCACACTGCCCGACACCGGCGCATCGACCAACACGCCGCCGGCATCGGCGACGAGCGGGGCGAGCTCGGCGATCGCCCGAGGGCCGGACGTGCCCATGTCGACCAGGATCGTGACGGGCCGCAGTCGCGTGAGCAGGCCATCCGTGCCCGCCAGGACGGAACGAAGGGCAGCCTCGTCTGCCAGCATCGTGATGACCACGTCCGCGCTGTCGCCCAGCTCGGCCGGGGTGGCCGCTACGGCCGCGCCGACCCGCTCCGCGAACTCCTCGGCCTTGCGACGGGTCCGGTTGTGGACGACCAACTCGTACCCGCCGGCGGCAATGTTGGCCGCCATGGCTGCCCCCATGCGACCGAGCCCGATGAAGCCGACCGTCCCGATGTCCACGGAGCCCGTCATGATGGCGGCGGTCCCGCCGTCGACGACCGCACCACCAGTCGCGGTGGCAAGGTGATCGTGTGGGGCGTCACGTCGGGCTCATCGAGCATGCCGACCACGGTGTCGGCGGCCATTCGCCCCAGTTCGTAGGCGGGCAGGTGCACTGTCGTCAGCGGGCGTGCAAGGTGCGCGGTCAGGGGACTGTCGTTGTAGCCCACGATCGAGACGTCCTCGGGGCAGCGCAGGCCGGCTTCACGGGCCGCGTCCAGGGCCCCGACGGCCATCGAGTCGTTGTGCACGAAGATCCCCGTGGGCAGGTTGGCCCCATGCTCGTCGAGCATGCCCTCCATCAGGCGCCGACCCTCCGCGACCGTGGGCAGGACGTTGGAATCGGCGACTTCCAGGACGTCCAGCCCGGCGAGGCTCGCGCCCTCGCGGAACCCGCGGCGACGATCCCGGAACGACGAGATGTCGTCAGGGCCCACGAGCGACCCGAGCCGCTCGTGCCCGAGCGCCACGAGGTGCTCAGCGGCAAGGCGCCCGCCGAGCAGGTCGTCGTGGGCAACCGTGGCGACGTCGAGGTTGGGCAAGGCGCGCACCGCCAGGACCAGGGGGACCTGGTCGGCCACCGACCGCAGCGTCGAACGATCACTCGTGCGTCCGGCCGTGGTGATGATGGCGTCGACGCGGTGCTCCATCAAGGCCTCACACACCCGGGCGAGCCGATCGGACGAGTCGCGAGACTCGGCGATCAGCGGCATGACCCAGCGACCGCTGAGGGCGTTCTCGATGCCTCGCAGGACGGGGTTGATGAACGGGTTGCCCAGGTCGGCGACGACCACACCGATGACGTTGGTGCGACCGCGACGCAAGCTGCTGGCCACCTTGTCGGGCCGGTACCGCAGTTCCTTGGCCACCTGCTCGATGTGTTCGCGCGTCTCGGTGTTGACGAGGGTGCGCTTCTCGGGGCTCAACGCCCGGGAGACCGTGGACGCGTGGACACCCGCTGCTGATGCGACGTCCTTCAACGTCGCGTTCCGCCGTACCTCATCCATGCTGTGGCCCAGTCCATCGCGTCCGGCCCCGGCCAGGTGGCAGGTCGCCCAGCGACACATTGTGACATGCTGTGCCATCCGCCGCAGTGACCGCCGCCGGAGCTCGCGCGCCACGATTCACCAGTCGACGGCGACATACTTCGTTTCCAGGTACTCCATCAGGCCCTCGTGGGCGCCCTCGCGGCCGAGCCCGCTCTGCTTGACACCACCGAAGGGGGCGGCCGGATCCGAGATGAGGCCACGGTTCACTCCCACCATGCCGACGTCCAGCGCCTCGGCCACACGCAGCGCGCGCCCCAGGTCGGACGTGTACAGGTAGGCGGCCAGCCCATGGGCCACGTCGTTGGCCTGGGCGACGGCTTCTGCCTCGTCGTCGAAGGCCACGATCGGAGCCACGGGACCGAAGATCTCCGTCGCCAGCAGGTCCGCGCCGGGATGAAGGTCCGTGACCACGGTCGGTTCGAAGTACCAGCCAGTGCGGTCGGGTCTCCGGCCACCCGTGAGCACCCGTGCCCCAGCCGCAGTGCTGGCGGCCACAAGGCCAGCGATCCTGTCTTGCGCCGTTCGATTGATCAGGGGTCCCACGTCGGCATCGGCATCGTCGCCCGGGCCCAGTCGCAGGGCCCCCATTCGCTCGGCGAGCTCGGCGGCGAAGTCGTCGACGATGCCGCGCTCGACCAGGAACCGATTCGCGGCGATGCACGACTCCCCCCCGTTGCGCATCTTGGCGACCATGGCGCCGTCGATCGCCGCCTCGAGGTCGGCGTCCGCGAACACCAGGAACGGGCTGTTGCCACCCAACTCCATGGAGCAGGTCACCACCTGGTCCGCAGCGGCGCGCAGCAGGAGCTTGCCGACCTCGGTGGACCCGGTGAACGACAGCTTCCGGACGCGCGGATCGTGGATCATCGCGTCGACGGTCTCAGCCGCCCGCGTGGTGGTCAGCACATTGACCACGCCAGCCGGCGCTCCGGCGTCGAACATCAACTGGGCCATGGCCAGCGCGGTCAACGGGGTCTCCGGGGCGGGCTTGAGGACCACAGTGCACCCGGCCGCCAGTGCGGGCCCGATCTTGCGCGTGGCCATGGCCGCGGGGAAGTTCCAGGGGGTGATCAGCAGCGCCACGCCGACCGGTCGCCGCAGGGCCATGATGCGCTTGCCGCCATCCGGTGCGGTCACGATCTCGCCGTGGGTCCGCACGGCCTCCTCGGAGAACCAGCGGAAGTACTCCGCCGCGTACGCCACCTCCCCCAATGCGTCGGCGCGCGACTTGCCGTTCTCGGCGACGATGAGGTCCGCGAGTTCGTCGCGATGCTCCATCATGAGTTCGAACGAACGCCGCAGGACCTCCCCGCGCTCGCGCGGTGCGGTCGCGGCCCAGTCCGCGGCAGCGGCGTGGGCGGCCGCCACGGCTGCCAGTCCATCCTCGACGGATCCGTCCGCGACCGTGGCGATCGGCTCGGTGGTTGCGGGGTCGACCACCTCGAACGTGGCGCCGTCGGAGGCGGCGCGCCACGCACCGTCGATCCAGTTGTCGGTGGCCACGTCGAGCGGCAGGGAGGTCACGAGACTGCCTTGATGCACCCGTCCACGATTCGCTGTACCGAGGGCAGCACCTCGTCTTCCAGCGCGTCAGCGCTCGGGAGCGGGATGTGGGGGGTCGTGATGCGCGTGAGTGGACCATCGATGTGCCAGATGCACTCCTCGGCCACGATCGACACGACCTCCGCTCCCCAGCCGCACAGACGAGGGTTCTCCTCCACGGTGACCAGGCGACTGGTCTTGATGACCGACTCGATCACGGTCTTGGTGTCCAACGGCACGAGCGACCGCAGGTCGATCACCTCGGCCGAGATGCCCTGCGCCGCCAACTCCTCGGCCGCTTCTTCGGCGCGTGACACCATCGAGGCAAGTGCCACGACGGTCACGTCGGTGCCGCTGCGACGGATCTTCGCCGTGCCCAATTCCTCGACGATCTCCCCGTCGGGCACCTCACCCTTCGTCGGGTACAGCGACTTCTGTTCGAAGAACATCACGGGGTTGTCGTCGCGGACAGCTGCGGCGAACAGGCCGATGACGTCGTGTGGGGTGGACGGCGCGACGACCTTGAGACCGGGAATCATCATCGCCCAGTTCTCGACCGCCTGCGAGTGCTGGGCGCCGAAGCGCAGCCCCCCGCCGTTGGCGGTGCGGATCACCAGCGGCAGCGATACCTGCCCGTCGGTCATGTACTGGGTCTTGGCCATCTCGACCGCGACGATGTCCCAGCAGGTGGCCAGAAAGTCCGAGAACATGATCTCGGCGATCGGCCGCAGGCCCGTCATCGCCGCACCCATCGCCGCCCCGAGGATGGCCTCCTCGGAAATCGGCGTGTCGCGGACGCGCTCGGGCCCGAACTCGTCGAACAGGCCCTTCGTCGCCTTGAAGACCCCGCCAGCCGAGGCGATGTCCTCGCCGATGAAGTAGACGTCGTCGTCGCGACGCATCTCCTGGGCAATCGCTCGTGTCACCGCAGCGCGGTAGGTGATCAGTTCCGCCATGCCCAGCCTCCATCCGCCCAGACGTTGGTGAAGGCCGCATCCAACGACGGCGGCGACGCGGCCTTGGCTGCCTCCGTCGCGTGGTCGACGGCCGCGTCGGTCTCTTCCTCGATCGACGTGATCTCTGACTCGTCGATGCCCACCGCGAGCAGCCGTTCGCGATAGTTGAGCGGATCGCGGGCCAGCCAGGCCTCGACCTCCTCCTCGGGTCGGTACGTGCCGGGATCGGCGCGCGAGTGCCCGCCGTGCCGGTAGGTCATCGCCTCTATCAGCGATGGCCCGCCGCCCGAGCGGGCCTTGTCGAAGGCGCGCGCCGCGTGGTCGTACACGACGTCGGGATCGTTGCCGTCGATGACGATCGACTCCATGCCGTAGGCGCTCGCGCGGTCAGCCGCGGGGTGCTCGACCGCCGTCACGCTGTTGATCGGCGTGTACTCCATCCAGAGGTTGTTCTCGCACACGAAGACGATGGGCAGCTCCCACACCTTCGCCAGGTTCAGCGCCTCGTGGAACGCGCCGATGTTGGTCGCGCCGTCCCCGAAGAACGCGGCGGTCACCTGGTCGGTGCCTCGGGCCTTTGCGGACCATGCGGCGCCGTTGGCGATGGGGAGGTGCGCACCGATGATCGCATAGCTGCCCATGACGCCGTGTTCGACCGACGTCAGGTGCATCGAGCCGCCCTTGCCGCCGCACACGCCGGTTTCCCGACCCAACAGTTCGGCCATGACGCCCTCCATCGGCACGCCGCGGGCCAGCGTGTGAGCGTGGCCGCGATAGGTGCAGAAGGTGTAGTCGTCGGCGCGCATCGCGGTGCCGACGCCGGCGGCGATCGCCTCCATGCCCAGCGACAGGTGGGACGTTCCCTTGACCAGGCCATCCATGAACAGCCGGTAGGCGCGCTCCTCGAAGCGGCGGAGTCGAACGACCTGGCGATACAACTCCAGCCGGGTCTTGTCAGGGATGTCCAGCAAGTCCTCGCTGGGGGGGGCGGGCAAGCGTGCCTCGACCATGCGACGTCCTTCTTCAGTAGGCGTTGGTGACGACGAGTTCCTCGGCCGGGAACAGCGTCAGCAGTTCCCCGCCGTCGGCGGTCACGACGATCTCTTCCTCGATGCGGGCGGCAGAGTGCCCGTCGGCGGCTGGCCAGAAGGTCTCGAGGGCGAACACCATGCCCTCCTTGATCTCGACCGGGTTGGCCAGCGAGTTGAGCTTCGAGATGATGGGTCGCTCGTGCAGCCCCAGCCCCAGGCCGTGGCCGAACTGGAGTCCGAAGGCCTCGAATTCGTTCTCGAAGCCGAACTCGGTGGCGTCGGGCCACAGACGGGCGATCTCGTCGGTGCCCACACCGGGCTTGACCAGCTCGATGGCCGCGTCGATGAGCTCGCGCGTCTTCTTGTAGGCGTCCCGGTGCGCCTGCGTCGCCCGCCCGACGGCGAACGTCCGGTAGTAGCAGGTGCGATAGCCGTTGTAGGAATGGATGATGTCGAAGTACGCCTGGTCGCCCGGCCTGATCAGGCGGTCGGAGAACACGTGCGGGTGGGGGCTGCAGCGCTCACCCGCGATGGCGTTGATCGCCTCGACCTGGTCGGAGCCCATCTCGAAGAGCCGCTTGGTGGCCAGCGCGACGATGTCGCTCTCGCGGACCCCGGGCTTGAGTGCCTCGTAGATGTCGTGGTAGACGCCGTCGACCATGGCCGCCGCCTGTGACAGCAACAGGATCTCGTCCAGGTTCTTGATCTCGCGGGCGTCGAGCATGACCTGCTGACCGTCGCGAACGTCGATCCCCTCGGCTTCCAGCGCGCGCAGGAAGGGCAGCTCGGTGACGTCCAGCCCCACCGGCATGTCGGCGACACCTTCGTCGCGCAGGATCGCGGCGATCTCCTGGGCGGCACCGTCGGGCAGGCCGCTGTCGGGATGAATCGCTCCCTGTAGGCCGGTGTTGCCACCCTTGGCCTGTTCGGGTTTCAGCCATGGGGAGTACAGGCGATGGTTGGCCGCCTTGGAACCGAAGTCCCAGATCCACGGGTCACCGGTGCGCGTGAGCAGGACCCAACGCTCGGTCTTGTTGTAGCCCCAGGTCCCGATGTGGGTGCTGCTGAGGTAGCGCACATTGGATGATTCGAAGACCAGCAGGGCCCCCAGTTCACTGGCCTCGAGTGCCTGCCGGGCCCGCAGAGTTCGATAGTCGCGCAGTCGGTCGTAGTCGACGCGTTGCTCCCAGTCCACCGTTGTGATGCCCGGTGCCGGGATCGATGTTTGGGCGAACTCCGCCTGGTCCCGGGCCACGATCAGACTCCTGTCAGGCAGCGTCCCCATCCTGTCGCACCGGTCGCTGCAATCGATTGCGATTGATTGCAACCTACAGACGCCAGGAGAGGGTGTCAACCAGTCGTCTGGTCGTGGGACGTCCCATCCGGCACTGATCGCAATCCCCGAGGGGGACAGACCAGGCCCGAATCGGTTGCAATCGATTGCCTCGTGTTGCACACTGAGGTTCACTGGCCATGGGCCAAACGTGTTCACCTCGCGGGCTCGGAGGGCAAGCAGACGTGCCAAGGTCGCTCCCAACAGCCCCGTGTCACCGCGCACACGGCACGCACGACCGGATTGCATCGTGGTCCACGAGCGGCGGCGCGACGCGCACTCGTCCCGGACCTCGAACACGGTCGGTCGACGCGTGGTGACCCACGACACTGCCCTCGCGGCGCTCGCGACGGCCGTGGCCGAGGCCCTCGATCCCCACGTCGAGCCAACGGCGCTGGCTGATCGGCTCCGCCCCCACACCACGTTGCAGTCGTTCCGAACCGGTGACGTGCTGGTGGAGCAACACGCCGTTGCCGCCAACCTGTTGGTGCTGATCGAAGGTGGGGTGACATACACCCACGTGGTCAGCGAGTCCGTCAGCGAGACGATCGGCATCGACCAGGCCCCGTGGTTGCCGATCGGGTGGAGTGGCCTGAACCTGCGGCGGCACCGGGTGACGGCAACGGCAACCAGCGACGGCCAACTGCTCAGCCTGCCCTTCGCGATCTGGGACGAGCTGCGCGCGACCGACCCGACGATGTGGGCGGCGCTCATCGAATTCGCGCTGCAGACGGCCTCTCCCACACTGTGGACGGTGCGTGGCGCCGAGCGACCATCGGGGTCGACAGCGACCGAGCGGCCAGCGCCTCACCTGGCCCCGGGCGACATGGCCAACGACGAGCTGCGCCACATGTACGACCAGTCAACGTCGTTGAGTGGGCTGCCCCGAGGCTGCCGACAGTGGCTGGCGGACCACACCCAGCTGTACGTGGCCGAGCCCGGGACGGTCGCCCTGCGGGAGGGCGAGCGCAGTCGCGGCCTGTGGCTGCTGTTCAGCGGGCGTGTCCAGATGACCTTCGCACTGTCCAACGGGGCGAATCACCGCGACGGTGGCGAGGGTCGCGCCGAGCGCCCAGCCGTGCGCGCAGCCGTTCGTCCCGGGACCATGTTGGCCATCAGTGGGGCCGCTGCCGACATCCCGGTCCCGTTCGACGTCATCACGACGCGGGTGACCCGGCTGGCACACGTCCCCGTCGAGGTACTCGCGGAGTTGCTGGAGCACCATCCCCGATGGGCTGGTGCGCTGACGGGCCAGGAGCTGTGGCAACTGCGCAACTGGTTGACCTGGACCAGGAGTCGTTTCGGCATCGACCCCGACGACGACGGCATCGCAGCCGTCCAGCACCTCATCGACGACAGCAGCCCGACGCTGCCCGTGACCTCGTCGCTGTACGGCGTTCCCCACCTGTTGCGACACAGGTTGACTCGGGAGGACGGCTTCCGACGGCTGTACGACCGCCACATCCACGGGACGTCGGCCGAGCGTGCGGTTGCCAGCACCGCACTGGATCTTCTGCGCGACCTGGAGCGGGGCCATCGCTTCTTCCGGGGGATGGAGACCACCTACGATGCCGTCGTGGCCGGCGACAACCTCTCGCCGATCGAGCGACGCCGCGTCTCCACGCGCCACTTCCGCGACGCGCTGGACCACGTGCCCTGGGTCATCGGCGGGCTCGAACACCTGCCCCACGATCCGAACTTCATCCTCATCTACAACCACATGGCCTACGCCGAGGACTCGGTGTTCCCCAACGGGTTCCTGTTCAACCCGGACTCCCACTTCATCAGCAGCATCCTGCTCGAACCCACCTACGGCGACGGCATCCGCGTCGCCCGGACCAACGCGATCACCGAGTTCTGGCGCGCCGACTACTACGACCGCCTGGGCCACATCCCGGTGGTGACGCCCGAGTCCGGGTGGCTGGACGAGACCCCGGCAGAGAAGGCAGCCCGCAAGCAGCAGTTCTTCGACGACTGCGCCGCCGTGCTGGCGGCCGGGACGCCGTTCAGCATCGCCCCGGAGGGCACCATCACAGAGGAGTACAGCGTCACAGAGCGGTCACCGGGGCCGCTCAGGGCAGGCGCCTTCCTCATGAGCGACCAACTGCCCAGCCACCCACGCATTCTGCCGGTCGCGATGGCGAACTTCGACAAGCCCGCGCACCGTGCGGTGTTCTCGTGCGTCATCAAGCCGTCGTTCAGCATGGCGGAGCGGGGCGTCGACACGAACGACCCGGATGCCATGGCCGACTTCCTGACGGCGTACCGGCAAGAGTTCCGGGCCCACGTCAAGGAAGCGATCGCGCTGGCGGACGACGTCGTCCGACCAGACGCCGTGCTCGATGGTGTGGTCACCAACCTCGGCGCAGTCGACGTCGTCCACGAAGAGTTCGAACACGACGTCAGGTCGTTGGAGTTGCGGGCGACGCCACCGGGCCTGGACCAGGCGCCAACGGTCTTCTTCGGATCGTCAACGATGCGAATGTGGACCTCCGTCGGCGACGACGTCGGGGTGCCACGGGCGCTGAACCTGGGGTTCGGTGGCTCGACGCTGGACGCCTGTCGCCGCTACTACCAACGGCTCGTGGCGCGCCACGCCCCGGCACGTCTCGTCCTCTACGCCGGGGACAACGACATCGGTCGCGGGGTCCCGGCGCACGAGGTGATCGACCTGTTCCACCGGTTCGCGGCCACCGTCCGGACCCACTCGCCGACGACGCAATGCTGGTTCGTGTCGATCAAGCCGAGCCCCGGTCGCGACGAGTTCACCGACACGATCCGCACGGCCAACGCGGGCATCGCGGCCTCGATCGAGCAACGAGACGACTGGCGCTACGTCGACTGGTTCTCCCACCTCCTGGGACTCGATCATCGCGCCGACCCGCGACTGTTCGAAGCCGACGAACTGCACGTCAACCGGTCCGCCTACACCATCTTGGCCAAGTTGCTGCGGCGCGAACTCACGCACCCAGGGTGACCTGGCCTCCGCCGGCGAAGTCTGGACGTCGATGTGGCGTTCCTGCACGAGACGGACGGGTGGGCCGAAGCCGCGACCGTGCCGCCGCCGAGGAGGCAATCGCCGGCGTCCACCACGCGACACCACCCCGGACGGGTGACGATCGAGGCCGTCATGTCCCGCTCGGCCTCGGGTTGATGGTCGGAACCGAGATCGTCGATGGCACGGCCAGCCCGGATGCCGCTCGCACCTGGGCAGTCATGGCCCACATGCTGGACGAGTCGCGGGTCGTGGCGATGTCGTGCGGGCCGTTCGGTGTGACCATTCGCTGGATGCCGCCGCTGGTCGTGGCCGGTGACCAGGTCGACCAAGTCGTGGCGGCCATCGACACGGCGCTGTCGGCGACGGCCCGACACGACCGACAGCCTGTCACGACCGCCCGGTTTCCAGCGCGGTGATCGAGACCAGAGCATGGTGGGCGGGGGACCCGGCCGTCATGGCGGCGCAGGTCAGGCGGGCGGGAGCGCCCCTGACGGTCCGGATCGTCACCTGCCATGAGCCCTGCGTCGGGGTGGCGAATGTCGCATGCCGCGTGTCACCTTCGCGGCTGCTGCCCATCAGTTGCACATCGTCGATGCCCACCAGTCCCAGGTGGGTGCGCAGGTGGAGTTCGGCGGCCTGCACGGCAAAGGGGAGTCCGCTTCTTCCGCGCAGGTGATCGACGTCGAGCCGACCGTCGAGCAGCGCCTGGGCCATCGCGGGTGCCGTGTCGGCGTCCAGTCGTCCGAAGCACAGGCCGTGGGGCAGCACGAGCACGTTGCCGGCGAACCGGTCACCGCCGATGTGGGAGACCTCCCAGGCATGGTCGGGGTGGCTGGCAGCCAGGGCTGTCGCCACGGGGCGGCCTTCGGAGGCACAGCAGCGGTCGTGGCTGCCGTGGGTGCAGGTCAGCAGGACGGGATCGTTGGTCGGTGTCAGTCCCACCGACCGGCCCGCTGCCAGCGCCTCCAGGTCGATGTCGAGAACGTCGGCCACGTCGGCCAGGGAGGTCGTCTCCATCCAGGGGTGGCGATGGTGGGCCCAGGCTGCGAACACGCGCACGCCGTCGCCATCGGCATCCCTGCGTCGGTGGCGACGGATGAGCAGCGGTCGGACCCCGAGCCGTTGCGCGGTCGCAGCCAGGTGGGCGGCCACGTTGCTGGGCAGTCGTGACGCCGCGAGCGCATCCTTGCCCCAGGAACCTTCCTGTTGGATTGCGAGGAATGCCCGCACCGTGGATGCCGTGCCGGCCAACGGTTCGTCGCGGGCCCTGCTGGCAGCCGCACACGGCATGAACGTCATGCCACCACCTGCAGGAGGCCCTCGCGGACCAGTCGTCGCACCAGGACGCAGCGACTCTCCCGATCGAGCGAACCTGCCAGGTCGGCAGGACGGAACTCGGTGAGCGTGACCAGGTGGTCGACGGCGGGCCGAATCCAGCCCGGGACCGTCAGTTCGCGATCTCCCAGGAGCAGGCGCACCTGGTCCTCGCCGTCCCGGATCTGGAGGACGTGGCCGGGGCGACGTCGGACCAGGGTCGTGTCGTCGATCTCGTCGACGTCCAGCAGGTCGGCCAGTCCGCCCGCCAGCGAGGTGGGTCGCGACACCAGGAACCGGTCCGCCTCGTCTCGCGCCATCGCCGCGGGGTCGGTTGCGGTCAGCGCCCGGGCCACCTGTTGGAGGCGATCCCCGGCTGCGACCGCCATGTCGTCCTGGCGGTCGGTCCATCCGGCTGGCAGTCGCGAGTCGCCATCGTCGTCCATGTCGTCCAGGAGTGACGTGACGGTTCGTGTGAGCACCTGCCGCCACGTCACCGGACGGATGCCGATCGTGACGTGCAGCGACGCGGTCTCGGTCGTGCGAGCGGCATGGCGTGTACCCAGTGGCAGGTACAGACAGGTGCCCGGCTCCATGCGGATCTCGTGGACACGGTCGTCATCGTGGACCTCCCACAGTTTGGTGCCATGGGTCTGCACCACGAACACGTCGTGGCTGTCGGCATGGACGTCGAAGCCCCGGGAACCCGGCGGGGTGAGGTAGGCGTTGGCCTGGCCGGGGTGACCAAGTTCCCGCTCCAGCCGCGCCACCAAGTGTGTGAGGGGTGGCCACGAGCGGTGCAGGCCCTGCAGGACGATGGTGGCACCTGCGTCGAACTGCTCGAGCACGCGGCGAACGTGCACGAGTCCCGTCAGCGGACGCCCGGCGAGACTGGCACGGGTCGTGAAGCACGACGCCGGCAGGACGTCGCCATCCCGCGCCAACCTGATCGCGGGCGTGCGGATGCCGGTCGTGGTCACCAGGTCGTCGACGTCCGACAATGTGAGCAGCGCACCCAGGACGTCGGGGTCGCCACGGTGCAGGTGCATCCGCGTGGCCCAGGTGTGCCGGGTGAAACTGGCCGCGTCGCCGGCCAAGAGGGTGGTCGCGTGCACCTCAGGCGTCGGTGCCGTCGGCGTCGGCTCCGTCGATCGCGTCACCATCGGCGATGTCGGTGGCGTCACCATCGCTGCCGTCGGCGTCGGTCCCGTCGGCGTCGGCCCCGTCGGCGTCCGTGCCGTCGGCGTCGGTCCCGTCGGCGTCCGTGCCGTCGGCATCACTGCCGTCGGAGGCGTCGCCGTCGACCATGTCCGACGCATCACCATCGCTGTCGCCCACGTCGGGGCGATCGGGTTCCAGGGTGTCGCTGGTCTGCATGTCGTCGTCGCGCAGGGGCACGTTCGAGTCGCTCACGAGTTCCTCCGAATTGTCGAGCAGGCGGGATGTGCCTGCCAGCACCACGCTAGGGGCCGGCGGCGTCGACCGACACCTGTCCGGCCGTCATCACGTCGGCCGGATGCGCACCGCCACGGTCTTGACCCGGGTGGCCCCCAGCAGCGCCTCGAAGCCCTTCTCGCGGCCGTGACCCGAATGCTTGACGCCACCGAAGGGGAACGCGACCCCGCCACCGGCGCCGTACTGGTTGACGTAGACCTGGCCGACGTCCAGGCGGTGTGCCACCCAGTGGGCACGATCGACGTCGGCGGTCCAGATTGCCGCGATCAACCCGAAGTCCGTCGCGTTGGCGATGTGCGTCGCCTCCTCCAGGTCGTCGAACGGCGTGGCGGCGAGGACCGGGCCGAACACCTCGTCGCGGGCGATGGCGGCGTCGGCAGCGACGTCGGCGAACAGCGTCGGTGGCCAGTAGAAGCCGCCCCCGAGCCCATCATCGGCGGGTGCATGCCCACCCGCAACGAGGTGGGAGCCCTGCGCGGCAGCGCCCACCAGCCCAGCCACACGATCACGTTGGGCGGCCGAGATCAGTGGTCCGAGGTCGGGGTCGTCCAGTCCCGGCCCCATCGTCGTGGTGGCAAATGCTGCGGCCACCCGGTCGACGACCTCGTCGTGGATCTGGCGTGCGACGACCAGGCGAGACCCGGCCGAGCAGGTCTGCCCCGCGTTCTGCAGGATCGAGTTGACGATCACCGGCACGGCCGCGTCCAGGTCGGCGTCGGCGAACACGATGTTGGGTGACTTGCCCCCCAACTCCAACACGATCGGGGTGAAGGTGCGCGCGGCCGCCGCACCGATCAGTCGCCCCACCTCCACCGATCCGGTGAACGAGAGGTGATCGATCCCCGGATGCGACGACAGCGCGGCACCGGCGACCTCGCCCAGGCCCGGCACGACGTTGAACACCCCCGGTGGGATCCCGACCTCCAGTGCCAGTTCAGCCAGCCGAATGGGGTTGATGGGTGCTTCCTCGGCAGGCTTGAGGACGACCGTGTTGCCGGTGCCGATCGAGGCGGACACCGTGCGCCCGGTGATCTGGAGCGGGTAGTTCCACGGGATGATGACGGCTGCGACGCCGTGTGGCTCGCGACGGGTGTAGGCCAGGGTGTGGTCGTCGGTCGGGATCACGTCGCCATGCAGGACGCGGATGCCGGCGGCCGCGAACTCGAAGTACTGCGCGCACTGTTCGACGTCGACACGTGACTGCGACAGGGGCTTGCCGGTGTCGCGACTCTCGGTCGCGGCCAACTCGTCGACGTCTGTTCGGATGCGGGCGGCGAAGGCCGACAACAACTGGCTGCGTTCGAGCACCGAGGTGGCGGCCCAGGCGGGCTGTGCGGCGCGGGCACCGGCAATGGCGCGATCCACGAGCGCCGCGTCGCTGGCCGTCACGGTGGCAAGGACCTCGCCAGTCGACGGATCCAACGTCTCGAACGTCGTGTCGGCACCGATGCGCTCGCCGTTGACGATGGCGGTGAGGGTGTCCATTTTGTCGCTCCGGGCTGGGTGCCGGGAGTCTAGGACGATGGCGTTGCCCGTCGGCCTCGGACAGTGTGCAGGTTCGTGCGGGGAGGGGTTGCCATGACCACCTGCCGTTTGCGATGATGGATGGCGGCTGGGTGCTCGGGAGGGGTGCCAGGCAAGGCACCCGGAGAGGGTGCCCGGGGGCGGCAGCAGCGGGAGGGAACACGGACAGCCGGCCCCAGTCCTGATGCAGCCCGCTCCACGCCAGGCCAAACAGGGGAGCCACTCGACGCGCCGTTCGTGATGATGATGGAGGTGGGCCGGCCTCCGCGGATGCCGGCCCATCCTGTTCGTTGGTTATCAGTCGAGGGGATACACCTCGGCGCCACCGGGGACCAACGCATTGGCGCTGACCCAGGGGGTGCCGTGCTTGTCGAAGGTGACCGATGTGTGCATGGGCACGTCGGTGGCGACTTCGTCACATGATCCAGACCCAGGATCGCAAGCGTTCAACGTGCCGCCAACGCCGCCGCCGAAGATCTCCACGGCTGCCCATGACGCCTCGTCGAACTCAGAGACGTACAGCATCCCGTCGGGACCGAAGGTCAGGTCGACGATCGAGGTGAACCCGTCCAGCACCTTCTCGCACTCGGGATCGACACCACACTGGACGTTGGTGGCGCCGGCATCGATGCGCCAGATCCCCGACTCGTTCGTGGGCGCCGGGAAGCCCTTGAGCTCCCCCACCCAGTAGTCGCCGTTCGGCCCGACCACGACGCTCGTCGGGACGGACTGACCGGGGATGGCCGCTGCACCCTCGGTGGCGCAGTACGGCGCCTGGGGTGGGCAGCCGACAAGTTCATTGAAGTTCGCGGTCGACAGCAACTCGACCGGGAAGGTCGCAACCAACTCCGCGTTCCCGGCACTGTCGACCCGGTGGAGGCTGTTGCCGCCTGCGTCCACGACCAGTGCGGCGTCGCCGCCGCCCAGGGCAGCCACGTCGTAGGGGTTGGAGTCCACGCCCTCACCGTCCGGGTCCAGTGCCTCGAGTTCGAACAGGTTGGCGATCATCCTGGCCTTGCCGTTGGAGACCCGCCACAGCGCCTGACCGCTGTCGGACTCGGTGTCCATGCCGGTGGTGGTCACCCAGAACGACTTCGCCCCGATCGCGTCGACCGAGGTGGCACCGGGAACGGCCAGGGTCGTGGTGATCCTGCCATCCTTGAGGATCGTGATGCCGGAGCTGGCGTCGGCAACCAGCACATCGCCGTTGGGTGCCGCGTCCAGCTTGAACACCGGCCCCTGCAGCCCGCCGATCGCGGATGCCGACAGCGGCACCAGCACCAATGCGGCGGCCGTCGCCGCCACAGCCATGCGCTTCCCCAGTGTGTTCATGTTCGTGCCCCTTTCACGGGCGCCGGACGGCATTCGCCTGCCCGGTCCACAGGGATGGGCGCATCGCGAACCCGGCCAACGCCGCACATGTTCGGCAACGCGTCACACGCCGTCATGGACCAAACCGCGTGACCCCAATTCCCCGCAATTCTTACGCTAGACCGGCGCTCCTCGGTGCGTCAAGTGATTGCGCTGCATCGCTGTGCGGAGACGGTCCATGTCGGGCGACTGGTGCGCCGCCTGGCAGTTCCTTTCGCGCAGGCCCGTAGAGCCGCCACTCGAAGAGGGTTGTCCTAGGCTGACCGGCAGCCGGCCGACCGGAGCATCCGTGGCATCGACGCCACCTCGTGACGACGTCACTGGCGCGGCGGTGCCCGACGTGTGCACGACCATCGCCGACGCCATCTGCGCACTGGAGCGGTCCCGTCCCGTGCTCGTCGGCGTGGACGGACGGGACGGGGCGGGCAAGACCCGGTTCGCCGATGAACTCGCCGGTCGGCTGCGTTCGGTGGCCCGCGGCGTCCAACGGGTGGAACTCGACCGCTTCCTCAATCCCCGAGCGCGCCGTCATGCTCGTGGGCGCTGGTCACCGGACGGGTTCTTCCACGACTCCTATGACCTCGATGCGGTCGAGCAGTGGGTGCTGGGTCCGCTTCGTGGCCCAGCCTCCCAGGAGCCTCGCCGCATCCGCACCGGGGTGTACGACCTGGCGACCGAGGCGGCGGTGATCGACGACCGGGTGCAGGTCGCCGACGATGCCGTGGTCGTGGTGGACGGCATGTTCCTGCATCGCCGCAGCCTCCGCGACGTGTGGGACCTGACGGTCTTCCTGCAGGTCGACCCGGCCGTGTCGTTCGGCCGACTCGCGGCACGTGACGGCACCGATCCCGATCCTGATGCGCCATCGAATCGCCGGTACCGAGACGGGATGCGCCAGTACCTGGAGGAGTGCGATCCGGCGTCGCTGGCCACCTTCCTGGTCGACGACGACGATGTCGGCGGGCCTGCGATCGTGGCGCGCAGGGAGTCGCAATGACAGCCGAGATGATCGGCTGGACCGCGACCGAGGCGGTGGCGCGCCTGCATGCCGGCGAGGTCACGCCGTCCGACCTGGTGGCAGCCAGCCTGGCACGCATCGACGAGGTGGACGGCGCCGTCAATGCCCTGCCGACCGTGATGGCCGACCGTGCCCGGGACCACGCTCGACGCGTCGCGACCAACCGAGATGCAGGTGCCACCAGTCCGCTGCTGGGCGGTCTCCCGGTCGCCATCAAGGACCTCACCGACGTGGCAGGGGTCCGCACCACCCGGGGCTCGACCCTGTTCGCTGATCGCGTGCCCACCACCTCCGACATCGTGGTCCGGCGCATCGAGCGCAACGGCGGCATCGTCGTGGCGAAGTCCAACACGCCGGAGTTCGGCAACGGCGCCAACACCTTCAACGAGGTCTTCGGGACCACGCGCAATCCATGGGACACCAGTCGGAGTCCCGGCGGATCCTCGGGGGGTGCCGCGGCTGCACTCAGGACCGGCCAGGTGTGGCTCGCCCAGGGCACCGACGTGGGTGGCTCGCTGCGCACGCCCGCCTCCTTCAACGGGGTCGTCGGCCTGCGCCCCAGTCCCGGTCGCGTCGCCCGGGGACCCGGTGCCAACCCGTTCGACGATGCCGGTGTCACGGGCCCCATGGCGCGCACGGTCGGTGACGTGGCGCTGTTCCTGGACGCCATGGTGGGACGCGATCCCCGTGACCCGATGAGCCTGCCGGCGCCACCGGGGTCCTACACCACCGTGGTGGCCCAGGCGACGCCGCCGCGCCGGGTCGCCTGGACACCGGACCTGGGTGGCTACACGACCGTCGATCCCGAGGTGGCGACGATCTGCCGTGCTGCCGTGGCCCGCCTGGCGGGTCTTGGCACCATCGTCGAGGAAGCCGCGCCCGACGTGACCGGCATGCACGAGGCGTACCACGCGCTGCGGGGCCGCCTCCAGGCAGATCTCGGCCACGGACTGGGCGATCGGCTGGCCGAGACCAACGACGACGTCCAGTGGAACGTGCGGTTCGGACAGGCGTTGACGGGGGCGGAACTGGCGCGTGGTCGCGTCCTGCGTGGTCAGGTGTACGCCCACTGGCTCGACTTCCTGGAGGGTTGGGACCTGTTGGCGTTGCCGGCAGCCATCGTGGCGCCACCGCCCGTCGACGTCCTGGCCCTCGACGAGTATGCCGGCATGACGTTCGACACCTACATCGACTGGGTGAAGGTGACGTTCCTGGCCACGACGGTGGCGTCGCCGGCACTGGTGGTGCCGGTGGGGTTCACGTCGACCGGCCTGCCCGTCGGTCTCCAGTTGGTCGGGCCGCCCCGGCGCGAGGACGTGGTGCTCGCGGCCGGTGCCGTGCTCGAGGCGGAGTTGGGGCTGGACATGGGACCGATCGATCCACGGGGTCCCGCCCCGTCCAGTTGATCGCGGTCACGCCCCCCGGGTGGTGGGATCGCCATCGTGCGGACTAGCCTCGGCGGGGCCGGACCCGGTGGTTCGGCCCGTTCGAGTCGATCAGATGCAGGTGCAGCCTCGCCCACGATGTGCAGGAGTCATGCATGGCCACGATTGGTGTCGATCTCGGTACTGCTCGGATTCGATCCGTGCTCATGGACGCCTCCGGCGAGGTGAGCGGGCGGGCGAACCTTCGGACCCCACGCACGGGTGATCGCCTGGCCATCGTGGATGTCCTCGAGGCGAGTGTGCGAGCTGCGATCGACGACGCGGGTGCGGCGGGCGGCGATGTCGGCCTGATCGGTGTCGCCACGCCAGGCGTCGTGGTGGACGGGACGGTCGGGGGCGCCGCCAACATGCCCGGCTGGACCGAACGGTTCGCGCTGAAGGAAATGATCGCCCAGCGCCTGGGTCGCCCGGTCCACATCGTCAACGACGCGACGGCCGCGGCGGTCGCGGAGCATCGCTGGGGGGCGGCGACCGGGTGCGACAACGTGTTCTTCGCCCATTCGGGCACGGGCGTCGGCTCGGGCCTGATCCTGGACGGCGTCGCCTACCAGGGCGGTCACGGGGGCGCGGGCGAGTTCGGCCACATGGTCGTCGTGCGTGGTGGTGCCACCTGTCCGTGCGGTCGGCAGGGGTGCGTGGAGGCCTACGCGGGACGGCGGGCGATGGAGCTGTCCGCCCGGCGTGCCGTCGAATCCGGTCGCACCACCGTCCTGTTCGACCTTGCCGACGAACAGGATCGTGGGCGCGTCACCTCGGGCGTCGTCAAGGCGGCGCTGGATGCCGACGACGACCTGACCCACGAGTTGGTCCGGGACGCGATCCTGGCCCTGGGGACCGGCATCGCGTCGGTCGTCAACCTCCTCGACATCGACATGGTCGTGATCGGCGGCGGACTGGGTGACAAGCTGGGGGACTGGTACCACCACCGCATCGAGGCAGCGATGCGGACGAACCTGTTCCTCCAGCCCCCGCAGGTGCGCATGACAGGTGCCCAGATGGGCGCCGAGGGCGGCGCGATCGGCGCCGGCGTGCTGGCCATCGAGTCCGACGCGGGCTGACGCGTGGACCTGGCGGCACCGGTTCGCGCCTGACCCGCCCGTCGGCCACACTGACGACCCACGACCGGCCACGTCGTCGTGCGGTGACCGCGCCACCCACGTGCTGCCCGCCCCGTCCTGCGACCCTGCCGTGGTTCCAGACGAGACCAAGGACTCCATGCGATGACCAGCCACCTTTCCCAGGCCCGCATCCTCATCGACGTGCTCGAGCGCGTCGTTGCGGCAGGGACGGCCCACCTGGCCGAAGTGGCCACCGTCGACGGCCGGGTGTCCACGGGCGAGATCGATGCCAATGGATCGGTGGCCTACGACCTCGCCACGGTGGCCTCGACCGTGCGTGCCGGTCGCTCGCTGGTCGACCTGGCTGCAGACGCCGCCGACGACGACCTCGCGACGCTGGCCCTGGTGTTCGCCGCCGACACCCATGCCGACGTGTTCTCGCGGCTGACCGGGCACTGGGCAGCGTGGGGCGTGCGCGTGGACGCCGTGGGACTGGTGCGCGAGGACGTGGTCGCCGCCGTCGCGACGGGCCGCAGCGCCCAGGTGTTGGGCACCGTCGCCGACCGCGTGCTGGCGACGGGGGAGGCCGGACCGCGCCACCTGGGTGAGGAACTCGCGATGGTCCGAGATGCGTTCCGTCGGTTCGCGACCGATCGCGTCATGCCCATCGCCGAGCACGTCCATCGCAACGACAGCGACATCCCCGACGACGTCATCGCGGGGCTGGCCGAGATGGGCTGCTTCGCGCTGTCGATCCCGGTCGAGCACGGTGGCATGGCCGACGGGGGGCCCGACGAACTGCTCAACATGGTGGTGGTGACCGAGGAGTTGTCGCGTGGCTCGCTGGGCGTGGCGGGATCACTGATCACCCGGCCCGAGATCATCGGCACCGCCATCCTCAAGGGCGGCACCCAGGAGCAGAAGCAACGCTGGTTGCCCGCCATCGCGTCGGGGGAGAAGATGTGCGGGGTCGCGGTGACCGAGCCCGATCACGGGTCCGACGTTGCCGGCATGAAGGTCACGGCCACCCGCGACGGCGACGACTGGATCCTCAACGGCGTCAAGACCTGGTGCACGTTCGCCGGCCGGGCCGAATACCTGCTGGTGCTCGCACGCACCGACGAGGACCGCACGCTGGGCCACCGCGGGTTGAGCCTGTTCGTGGTGGACAAGCCCCGGTTCGAGGGCCATGAGTGGTCGGTGAGCCAGGACGGTGGCGGCAGCATGGAGGCGCGTGCCATCCCGACGCTGGGGTATCGCGGGATGCACAGTTTCGAGGTCGCCATCGACGGCTGGCACGTGCCACACGCCAACCTGATCGGCCAGGACGATGGCCTGGGCCAGGGCTTCTACCTCCAGATGCAGGCCTTTGCCAATGCCCGGCTGCAGACTGCGGCGCGGGCACTGGGTGTCATGCAGGCGGCCCTCGAGGAGGCGGTGGCCTACGCCGGGCAACGGCATGTCTTCGGTGCGGCCCTTGGTGACTATCCGCTCACGCAGGCAAAGATCGCGAGGATGGCGGCCCTGATCGCGGCCACGCGCGCCTTCGCCTTCGAAGTCGCGCGCATGCTGGCAGCGGGCAGCGGCCAACTGGAGGCCTCGATGGTCAAGCAGATGGCCTGCCGCATCGCCGAGTGGGTCACGCGTGAAGCCCAGCAACTGCACGGGGGCTACGGCTACGCCGAGGAGTACACGGTGTCGCGCCTGTTCGTTGATGCCCGTGTGCTGAGCATCTTCGAGGGTGCCGACGAGGTGCTGGCCCTGAGGGTCATCGCGCGGCAACTGCTGAGCGACGCAGCATGATGATCCCTGTTGGAGGAAGCCGTGGACGTTGGGAGCGCAGCGAGCAACTCCATCACGCCCGGAGGGCGTGCGTGATCGCCCGGCAACTGCTGGCCGACGCAGCACTCCCGGCCACCACCTGATCAGGGGCGTGACCTGATGGGCGACACCACCGCTTCCGAGTCGACGCCGTCGGCGCAGGACCCCGTCACGGTGACCATCGCGCGGCAGGTGTCGGTCGCAGGGACCGCCGACTTCGAGGCGTTCGCGCATGATGCCCTGGAGGCCGCGTCGGCATGGCCGGGGTTCCTGGGTGGGGGCCTGCTGCGGCCGCCCGAAGGTGCCAACGAGTTCCACGTGGTCTATCGCTTCGCGGACCCGACCAGCCTGGCGGCGTGGGAGGAGTCCGAGGAGCGGGCCACGTTGCTCGAACGGGCCGATCCGTTCGTGCGGTCCGTCGAGGTGTGGCGGGTCCGCGGCCTGCACGACTGGTTCGACCTGCCCAGCGCCGGCGGCCCGTCGGCCCCCAGGTGGAAACTGGCCGTCGTGGCCTGCGCGTGCGTGGTGCCCATGTCGCTGGTCATGACACTGTGGATCGTGCCGGCACTGGAGTTCGTGCCATTGCTGCCGCGCACGGTGATCACGTCGATCATCTTCGCCATCTACATGACCTGGTTCGCGGTGCCGTGGCTGTCGGGTGTCGTACGGGGATGGCTGTACCCGGCCCGCTGACGCGCACATCTGGACGTCGATCCGCCCGATTCAGCCCACTTGGTGGATCAGCGCGTGATGACCTGCGGGTGCGGCGGCGCCTGATGTCCGCCGGGGAGCGTCAGCGCGTGATGTCGGGATCGGCCTGGTGGACGCGCATCCGCAACGTGTGGACGGAGTCACCGGACAGGATCCCGGGACGACCGAACAGCCGACCGCCCTGCCAGTTGGACAGGCCCAGTTCGGGTTTGTCCAGGGCGTACTGCCCGTCCACCCAGCGGGTGAAGCCGTCGCCGACGAAGGGCGCGTCGACGGTGGCGAAGAACCGGTCGTGCTCGGCGGCGTCCTCGGACACCAGGCTGGCCACGAACCGAGGTGACTGGCGGTTGAACCACTCGATCGCCTGGGGCATCGAGTCCGCGATCGCCAGCGTGAGTTCGGGACTGTCCTCCCACTCCCACTCGCGACCCAATTCGGTCGCGGCGATCGACGCTGCTCGGGACTCGGTGTGGTCGCCGTCGGCCCGACGGATGGTGACCTGGTCGGTGAACCAGTCGCTGGGCACGTGGGCCTCGTCGCCGACTCGCACGTGCAACTTGGGTGCCACGCCTCGGGCGGCTGCCGCCGCTGCCAGGCCGGCGATGACTCGGGGCACCAGCGTGGGCGCGGCCTGGGCGGTGACGACCATCGTGTTGAGGGTGTTGCAGACCTTGCGATCCAGCGACGCGGCGACCACTGCCTCGACCCGGTCGGGGTCGGCTGCGGTCGTGGCCACGATCCAGGCCCCGCCGGTCCCGTGCAGCGACACCGGGTTGCCTGCCGCGCGGGCGATGGCGCCGAGTTGCGCGACGGCGGCACCAGAACCACGCGCGACCGCGAGGCCGAGTCGCGGGTCCTGGAAGGTTGCCCAGGCGGCGGCATGCGAGGCCGAGTCCAGGAGGGTGACGGCACCGGCCGGCAGGCCGGCGGCGGCCAGCGCCGGATCGAGGACGCCCGCCACCAACGCGCGCGCCGTGCCCAGCGCGTCCGACCCGATGCGGAAGACCACCGTGTTGCCTGAACGCAGGACACCGGTTGCATCGGCGAAGACGTTCGGGCGGCCCTCGAACACGAAGGCGACCACCCCCAGCCCGTCGCGGACCAGGTCGACGTCCCAGCCCTGGTGGGCGATCGTGTCGATGACCTGGCCACGACCGGACGGCATCGCGGCCCAACTGCGCAGGCCCGCCACCATGTCGGCGCGCATCGAGTCCGAGAGCACCAGTCGGGTGGTGGAGCGGCCGCGTTCGCCTGCTCGTTGCACGTCCTCGCGGTTGGCGGCCGCGATGGGGGCGAACACGTCGTCGTCGGCCAGTCGGTCGGCGAACGTGGTGTAGAAGGTGGTGATGGCGTCGTCGGACACCGCGCCCATGTCAGCGAACGCGCCCAGGGCCCGGTCGACGGCCGCAGTCGCCACCGCGCGTTCGCTGGCCGGCACGTGCAGCAGCGCCGGCGGATCCGCGACCACGACCAGCCCGTCACCCGGTTCGAAGGCGGCTGCCAGGTCGTCGTCGACATGCATCACCCGGTCGCTGCCGACCACGATCGGCATGCCAGCGGACAGGGACGTGAGCGGGGTGGGATCCATGGCGCAGCAGCGTAGGCGTGTCACCCGGAAGCCGACGACTCGCTAGCAGAGGGGACCGAGGGTGGGGTACGGGTCGACGGCACCGCCGCCGCCCGGGTGCACCTCGAAGTGGATGTGGTAGACGGTCCCCACGGCGTTGCCGGTCCACCCGTTGTAGGCGACGTGCTGGCCGGTCGACACGCGGGCACCGTCCCCGACGGCGTAGCCGTCGAGGTGCATGTAGTAGTAGTGGTTGCCGTCGTCTCCGCGCAGGATCGCCCAGTTGCCGGCGCTGGATCCGTAGCTGCGGATGTCCCAGGTGCCGGACGTGATGGCGTAGACCGTCTGGCGGTAGCCACCGGCGATGTCGTTGCCCATGTGGCGGCGCGAGCCACCGCCCCGTGCGTCACCCCAGTAGCTGACGATGTTGGCCGGCGACATCGGACACACCTTGCCCGACGATGACGGCGGGGGTGGTGGCGCTGGCGGGTCCGGTGTCGGCTCGGGAGTGGATGGCGGGGGCGTCGACGGCGCCGGCGTCGATGTCGAACCAGACGACGTGGAGCCCGACGATGACGAGTCAGACGATGACGACTCGGAGGAGGCAGCCGTTTGTGCTGCGGCTGCGGCCTGTGCCGCCGCTGCAGCCTCGGCCTCCTCGGCGGCCTGGGCGGCTGCGGCTGCCGCAGCGGCCGCGGCGGCCCGGGCCTCGCGCTCGCGTCGTTCCCGCTCGCGACGGGCAGCCTCGCGTGCCTCGATGGCTTGGTCGATGCGTGCGATCTCTGCCTGCAGGCCGGCACTTTCCTCGCTCAGCGAATCTGCCCGGCTGGCGAGTTCGTCGCGCAGTGCCTGGGCCTCGGTCAGGCTGGCTGCGACCTCTTCGCGAATGGCCGCGGCTTCTGCCTCGACCTCTGCGATGACGGCCTGCTTTGCCGCCAGTTCGTCCTGCAGCTGGCTGAAGTTGGCCTTCGTGGCCTCGGCCGACTCGGCGACGACACGGTCGTTGTCAGCCAGGCGCCCGGCCAGTGCGGCGCGTTGCAGGGCGTCCTTGGAGGTGACGCCCTCGAACATGGCCAGCATCGGCGCAGCGGTGGTCCCGTGCATGTACAGCGACCGGGCCTGGTCGCTGATGCGTGCCTCGGCCTCGTCGACGACCTCGTTGAGGTCCAGGATCTCCTGGATGATCGTCGCCGCCTCGCCCTGGAGGCGCTCGGCCTCGTCCTCGACGACGCCCAGGCGTGCTTCGGCATCGGCAAGGTCGGCCTCGACCCGCGAGATCTCGTCACGGATCTCGGACAGCTCGGCGGTCGTCAGGTCGAGTTTGGTGCGGGTTTCGGCCAGGGAGGACTCGGCCAGGTCGCGCTCGGACTCCAGTGACTGTGCCGATGCCAACTGCGGCGTCAACAGGGCACCCATCGCGATGACGGCAACCGCGACACGACCCAGCGATCGCGCGCGGGCACGACGGGGTGTCGGGGTGGGGAGGTGCGACAGGGGGAGGCTCCAACAGGGACGGACGATCGATCCAAGTCTAGATCTCGGGGGACGACACCTGGTCACGAGACCACCGCCGTTCGGACAGGGGGCCACCGCCCACGCAGCAGGATCCGGCGAGGTAGGACAGGGGTCGGCTCAGGGACGTCGGCAAGGTGGGGCGGGGGTCGACCCAGCGGACGTCGGCGAGGTGCTGGAGACCCCGACCATTCGGCGGGTGCCGACCGGCGAGGGCCACCAGGGCCGATTCAGCAGACGCCGACGAGGTAGGGGTACGGGTCGACCGGGCCGCCACCACCAGGATGGATCTCGAAGTGGATGTGGTAGACGGAGCCGACGGCATTTCCGGTCCAGCCGTTGTAGGCGGTCTGCTGTCCGGCCGAGACGCTGGCGCCATCGCCGACGGCGTGCCCGTCCAGGTGCATGTAGTAGTAGTCGTTGCCGTCGTTGCCACGCAGGATCGCCCAGTTGCCGGCGCTGCTGCCGTAGCTCTGGACGTCCCAGACGCCTGATGCCATCGCGAAGACGGGCTCACGGAAGTCCCCGTACAGGTCGTTGCCCTCGTGGGACCGCGATCCGCCGCCGCGTGGCCAGCCCCAGTCGTTGAACAACTGCGGGATGGAGTTCATCGGACACGCACGGCCACCACTGGAGGGTGCGGACGACCCGCCGCCGCTGGGTGCCGCCGCCGCGTCCGCTGCCGGTGCCGCTGCCTGCTGCGATGCGGCTTCCTGGGCTGCTGCCTCCTGGGCCGCAGCCCGAGCAGCGGCGGCCGCAGCCGCCGCGGCAGCGGCAGCCTCGGCGGCCTCGATCCGGGCCGACAACTCGGTCTCGCGCGCGTCGAGTTCCTCGACCCGGGCCTGGAGTCCGTCGCGCAGTTCCTGTGCCTCGGCGAGGTCGGCGTCCATCTGGTCCTTGACGTCGATCGCCTCCTGCTGGCGTTCCACGAGTTCGCCCTGCACCAGGTGCACCTGCTCGATGGCCGCATCGATGTTGGCCTGGTCGGCAGCCGCCGACTCGACCGCCTGCTGGTCGTCCTTGGTCAGCAGGTTGGCCAGGCTGGCCCGATCCATGGCCGTGTCGACGTCGTCGCCGGTCAGGAGTCCCATCACCGGACTTGCCTGGCCGTGCATGTAGATCGACCGGGCGCGATCGGCCATGGCGGCCTTGCCCACGTCGATGCGCTCCTGCAACGCGAACATCTCGTCGTGGGCCTCGTCGACCTGGCCCTGCAACGCCAGGATCTCGTCGTCGAGAAGTTCGAGCCGCACGGCTGCCTCGGCGATGTCGTCGGTCACCACGTCGATCCGGTCACGGACTTCCGCGAGGTCGGCCGTGGCGGCATCGAGCTTGCCGGAAGTCTCGGTCCGCTGGGCCTCGAGCTCGTCGATGTCCTGTGCCTGCGCCGGCATGACCGCGGTCGCAAGGCTCACGACCAGGGCCATGACCGCAGCGAGCAGCACGACGTGGCCTCGTCCGCGGGCACGGGTGAACCAGGAGGGGAAATGGGTTTGTGACATGTGTCACAATGTACTGGTCGGGCTCACGACGCCGACCGTGACCGTGTCCGTTCGGACAATGGCAGGGGTCGTCGCGGGTGCGCGCGGCAAAGTGGCGTTCGCAGTACCGTGCGACGCGTATCGCGACGAACCAAGGCGGGCGATGACAACCCAGCACGGGCAGGCAACGACTCCGGAAACCAACGGGACGGGGGGAGTCGAGGTCGACGAGTCCAGCGACGTGCAGACCAACGGGGGGCGCCGAGCGACGTCGCGGGTCCGGCTGCACGCTGCGGTGATCCGCTTCGCCGGTGACTCCGGTGACGGCATGCAGTTGACCGGGGACCGGTTCACGTCCGAGTCGGCTGCCGCCGGCAACGACCTGGCAACTCTGCCCGACTTCCCGGCCGAGATCCGCGCGCCTGCCGGCACCCTGGCCGGCGTGTCGAGCTTCCAGGTCCACTTCTCCGACGACGACATCCACACACCGGGTGATGAACCCGACGTCCTGGTCGCGATGAACCCCGCCGCCCTTGCCAAGCACCTGGGGGCGGTCAAGGCCGGGGGCACGTTGATCATCAACACCGACGCCTTCACCCCACGCAACCTCTCGAAGGCCGGGTTCGACGACAACCCCCTCGAGTCCGGCGCGTTGACCGACTACCGCGTCCACGAGGTCGCGATCACCGACATGACCATGCGGGCGCTGGCCGACGAGGTCGGCGACGGGACCCTGAACAAGAAGGAGGCGGAGCGCTGCAAGAACATGTTCGCGCTCGGCCTGGTCTCGTGGATGTTCTCGCGTCCCATCGAGCCCACCCTCGAGTGGCTGGCCGGCAAGTTCGCCAGCAAGCCCGCGATTCGTGACGCCAACATCCGGGTGCTCAACGCCGGTCATGCCTTCGGCGAGACGACCGAGGTGTTCACCTACACCTACGAGGTGCCGCCGGCACCACTGGCACCCGGGCGCTATCGCAACATCGCCGGCAACCAGGCGTTGGCCTACGGCCTGGTGGCCGCCAGTGTCCAGTCGGGCCTGGACATCTTCTACGGCTCGTATCCCATCACCCCGGCGTCGGACATCCTCCACGAACTCGCCGCACTGAAGCACTTCGGCGTGCGCACCTTCCAGGCCGAGGACGAGATCGCCGCGATCGGTTCGGCCATCGGCGCAGCCTTCGGGGGGCAGTTGGCAATCACCGGCACGTCGGGGCCCGGGCTTGCACTCAAGTCAGAGGCGCTGGGCCTGGCGATGGCGACCGAACTGCCGCTGTTGGTCATCAACGTCCAGCGTGGCGGTCCCTCGACCGGCCTGCCGACCAAGACCGAGCAGTCCGACCTGTTGCAGGCGATGTTCGGCCGCAACGGTGAGTCGCCCGTTCCGGTGATCGCTCCCCAGTCGCCATCCGACGCCTTCTATGCGGCGTTCGAGGCGGCCCGCATCGCCCTGGTCCATCGCATCCCGGTGATCGTGCTGTCCGACGGCTTCCTGGCCACCTCCTCGGAACCCTGGTTGCTGCCCGATGCCGCCAGCCTGCCATCCATCGACGTCGACTTCACCACCGAGCCCAACACGCCGGAGGGCTTCGTGCCCCTGTTGCGCGACCCCGAGACGTTGGCCCGCCCGTGGGCCCTGCCCGGTACTCCGGGACTGGCCCACCGCATCGGTGGACTCGAGAAGGACGCCCTGACCGGCAACATCTCCTATGACGCCGACAACCACCAGGCGATGACGAAACTGCGCCACGACAAGGTCGAGGCCATCGCCCGCACCCTGCCACCGCTGGACGTCGACGATCCGGACGGCGACGCCCGCGTCCTGGTCCTGGGTTGGGGATCGACCTACGGTCCGATCCTGGGTGCGGTCCAGCGTGCTCGCAAGGCCGGCACCAAGGTCGCACGCACGCACCTGCGCCATCTCAATCCGCTGCCGGCCGACCTCGGCGACATCCTGTCGCGCTACGACCACGTGTTGCTGCCCGAGAACAACTCCGGCCAACTCGCGATGCTGTTGCGCGCCCGCTACCTGGTCGACGTGCAGGGCTACAACCGGGTGACCGGCCAGCCCCTGCGAGCAGGCGACATCGCCCAACGCATCACGGCACTTGCGTCCACGACGAAGGCCCCCGCATGACCGCCACCGACCTGCCCCAGTACACCAAGAAGGACTTCTCGTCCGACCAGGAAGTGCGCTGGTGCCCGGGCTGCGGCGACTACGCCATCCTGGCGACCGTGCAGAAGTTGCTGGCCGACATGGGCCGAGCGCCCCATGACACCGTCTTCGTGTCGGGGATCGGCTGCTCGAGTCGGTTCCCCTACTACATGGACACCTACGGCATCCACTCGATCCACGGACGAGCGCCTGCCATCGCCACCGGGCTGGCCAGTTCGCGGCCCGACCTGGACGTGTGGGTGATCACCGGTGACGGGGACGCCCTGTCCATCGGGGGCAACCACCTCATCCACGCCCTGCGACGCAACGTCAACCTCAACATCCTGTTGTTCAACAACGAGATCTACGGGTTGACCAAGGGGCAGTACTCGCCGACGTCGCCACGCGGCTCGGTGCACAAGTCGACGCCGATGGGGTCGATCGACCAGCCGCTGAATCCCGTGTCACTGGCGCTGGGCGCGGAGGCCACGTTCGTGGCGCGCACCATCGACACCGACCGGGCCCACCTGACCGAGGTGCTGACGGCGGCACATGCCCATCGCGGGGCCTCGCTCGTGGAGATCTACCAGAACTGCGTCGTGTTCAACGATGACTTCTTCTCGGCGCTCACGGACCGCGAGACCAAGGTCATCAACCAGATTCCCCTGCGCCAGGGCGAACCGATCGTGTTCGGGCCCGACAGTGATCAGGCGGTCGTGGCAGAGCCCGATGGGTCGCTGCGGATCATGCCCACCGCCGAGGCCGGCGATCGGGTGGTCATCCACGATGCCGGTCGCGAGGAGCCCACCACTGCGTTCGCACTGTCGCGGCTGTCGCACAATCCCAACGGTCCGACGCCACTGGGCGTCTTCCGGGACGTGCAGCGGCCCGTCTACGACGACATGCTCAACGACCAGGTCCGACAGGCCCGGGACGCGCGCGAACCGGATCTGCAGGGACTGCTCGAGTCGGGCAGTGTCTGGGACGTCGCATGACCTGCGGTCATGTTGGAGTTCGCAGACTCGGCGAACTCCGGCCCTACGTCGACTGACGACCGCGATCACCGGCATCCACCGCGCATCACCGCCGCGTCAGGCGTCACCGATCATGCGGCCGTCGTCGCCGACTCCTGCTCGTGGCCATCTCCGTCGCCGTTGTCGGGATCGGTGTCGGTGTCGTCGGTGTCGGTGTCGATCTGGGAATCCATGCCCAGGGCGTGTTCGAATCCGGTGAGGAACCGGTCCAGCAGGTCGACCAGCGTCCGGCGCTCGTCGACATCGAGGTCCGTCATGGCCGCGGCCACCGCGTCGTCGCGGTGCTGTGTCATCTGCGCCCGACACGCCGTGCCCGCGTCGGTGAGTTCGAGCACGACGGCCCGCCGATCCCGGGGGTCGACGCTGCGGTCCACCAGGCCATCCCGAACGAGCGAATCAACCGTTCGCGATGCGTTCGACACGTGTGTCAGGCAAGCCCGCGCGACGTCGCCGACCCCCGTGGCTCCGTTCGCGATCGACTGGAGGGTCGCCAGCTGCGTGGACGACCGGCCGGTCCGGTGTTCGAGCTGTTCTGCGGTCCGGGTCGCCACACCACGCAGGCGTCCCATCAGGCGGTCGAGCTCGCGTGACAGGGTCGTGGTGGCCGTCGCGCCCGGGGGCGGGGACGTGGTGGCGTGCTGTTCGACTGGATCCGGCACGATCGGGTCTCCGACAGGTGGGGGGGCGCCGCGGTGGCGACAGGTCTTGGCAGACAGGTGCAGATGATGATAGTTTCACTGCGCAATTAAATCCAGCCCGCGCCGGCGCGCGCTCCACTGCCCCCGGCCTCCACGCGTACCCTGCGTGGACCTGTCTCGTGAACCAAGGCGTCGTCGTGCAAGCCATCATCCGTGTCCTCCAGGGGATCGTGCGCAGGAGTCCTGCCACCGTCATCATCGCGATCGTCGTCCTCACCGTCATGTTCGCGGCGGCCGCCGCGGCCATGACGGTCCAGGACCAGGGCTTCCAGAACTTCCTGCCCGACAACGAGATCTCCGCGACCCAGGACACGATCGCGGAGGAGTTCTCGACCGGGTCGGACCGCACGGCGGTCCAGATCAGCGTCTATGCCCCGGAGGGCGGCGACATGCTGTCGTCCGAGGGCATCGCGGTCGCCGCCCAGCTGAACGAGGACATTCGCACCGATCCCGACCTGGCAGCGGCCCTGGCCGAGGAGGCCGACACCGAGCCGGCCGTGATCACCTGGGGCGACCTCGTGCTGCAGGCCGCCGCGGCCCAGGGCATCGATCCGGCCACGCTCACCGACGAACAGGTCGACGAGCTGTACACCCAGGCGCTGGCGGGGATTCCCGCGGCCCAGCGCGGCCTGCTCTCCGCGACGCTGGGTGGCGACGTCACCGAGACCTCTGCCACTGCCGGCGTGGCGATCGTCTTCCTCGAGTCCGACGCCGTGGCCGAGACCGGTGACACGCCCGCCCAGCAGGCGCTGGTGTCACTGGGCGGCACGACTGATTCCGGGTTCGAGATCGCACCCTTCGACATCTCGGCGCTCAGTGCCGAGATCACCGACTCGATCACCAGCCAGCTGAGCACGTTGCTGCTGGTTGCCGTCGGGCTGATCATCCTCATCCTGGTGGCCATCTACAGACGCCCGATGGACGTCATCGCCTCGATGCTGGGCCTGTTCTTCACCATCGTGTGGATGCAGGGTGGCTCCGCGCTGGTGGGCCCGAAGGGCCTGGGGTGGACGGGTGGCCAGAGTGAGATGACCATGGCCATCCCGATCCTGCTGGTGGGCCTGGGTGTGGACTACGGCATCCACCTGACCATGCGCTACCGCGAGGAACGCGCCACGGACCAGCGGCCGGGCGAGGCTGCCCAGTCCGCCATCGGGGCCGTGGGTGTGGCCCTGCTGCTGGCGACCATCACCACGGTCGTGGGGTTCCTGACCAACCTGTCCAACCCGTTGCCACCACTGCAGGACTTCGGGGTGTTCGCCGCGATCGGCGTCGTTGCTGCCTTCATCATCATGACGGCCTTCGTCCCCGCCGTGCGGACCATCGTGGATCGCCGCCGTGAGGCCAGGGGCACGCTCAAGCCCGAACGCAACCAGTCGAAGGACCCGGGCTTCCTCGGTCGTGCGGCCAGCACCGTGGCGCCGCTGGCCGTGCGGCGCCCATGGGTGGTCATCGGCGGTGCCCTGGCACTGGTCGCGCTCGGCGCCCTCAGTGCCACGAACCTGTCGACGGAGTTCAGCCAGACCGAGTTCTTCCCGTCGGACTCGGACGCACTGGCGCAGATCGAACGCACCCAGGACGCCTTCCAGGGCGATGTCACCGAGACCACCCAGGTGCTGGCGTCCGGTCGTGTCGACACCGTCCAGGGGTTCAACGCGCTGGCGCAGTACACCAGCGAGGTCACGCAACTCGACGACGTCCGTGACGACGTGCCGGTCGACTCGGTGATCGCCCGCCTGGAGGGCATCCAGGCCGCCATGGCCGACGCTGACGCTGACGGCGAACTGCCCGAGGGCGTCGACCTCGCAACCGTGCTCAACTTCATCGACGAACTCGACACCAGCGACTTCGACCCGGCCACCGGTGTCGCCGACGACACCGACGTGACCGTGCTGCTCGACGGCCTGGTGGCACTCGCGCCGGCGACGGAGGGGGTCGTGTCGAGCAACGGTCGCGGTGGCTACGACGCGGCGCTGGTCTCCATCCCGACCCGGGCAGGCGACCAGGTCGGCGACCTCGTCGAAGGGCTGGACGGGCTGGCCCCGATCCTCACCGACGGGGGGATGACGGCCTACTCGGCATCCGACGGACTGCTCATCGACCTGGTCCTGTCGGAGTTGCAGGCCAGCCAGTTGCGCGGGTTGGTGCTGACCCTGGTGGCCTCGATGGTGATCCTCGCCCTGGCGTTCTGGGCACGTGACCGCAAGCCCATGCTGGGCGTGCTGGCCATCCTGACGGTCGCGTTCGTGGTCGCCTGGGTGTTCGGCCTGATGGCGTTGGTCGGCATTCCCTTCAACGTCATGACGGCGATGGTGTCCGGGCTGGCCGTGGGCATCGGGGTTCCGTTCGGCATCCACGTCGTGAACCGGTTCCTGGAGGACCGCAAGACCCACGACGACACGCTCACCGCAATGCGCGACACGTTGCGCAACACCGGGGGGGCGCTGGTGGGATCGGCCGTGACCACGATGGCCGGGTTCGGCGTGCTCGTGTTCTCGACGATCGGTCCGTTCCGCCAGTTCGGCATCGTGCTGGCCCTGACCATCGGTCTGGCACTGCTGTCGTCGATCATCGTCCTGCCGGCGATGCTCACCCTGTGGGCGCGCCGCCACCCGTACCTGGGTGACGACACCACGACCCAGCCTGCCCACGAGTCGATCCACCAGGTCTCGCGCGGGTCCGATGCAGCGGTCGAGGTCCTGGCCATCGAGCGCGACTGAGCCGCCGGTGTCGCGCGACGGTTATCGTCGCGTGGACGCGATCTCGGAGCAGTCATTGTCGACCTCTCGTGACGAGCAGGCAGTGCCGGCAGGCATCGATGCGGCTGCCCTGACGTCGTGGTTTCGCGACCACACCGACGTGGTGGGCAGCCTGTCGTTCGACCCGATCGCCGGGGGCCGCTCCAACCTCACCTACGTCGTCACGGACCGGGCGCACCGGCGCTGGGTGCTGCGCCGCCCGCCGTTGCACTCCGTGCTGGCATCTGCCCACGACGTCGGCCGTGAGTTTCGCGTGATGCAGGCGTTGCAGGACGCCGACGTGCCGGTGCCACCGCTGGTCGGTCACGAGGCCGCGGCCACGGTCCTGGATGCGCCCTTCTACGTCATGGACTTCGTGGACGGCCACGTCGTCCGGACTGTCGATGACGCCGACGGCCTGTCGATGGCTGCCCGGGGCCGCGCAGGCGAGGACCTGGCAGACGTGCTGGCCCGACTGCACGCCATCGAACCCGCTGACGTCGGGCTCGAAGACCTCGGTCGCCGCAGCGACTACCTCGCACGCCAACTGCATCGGTGGCGAGGCCAGTACGACAAGGGCCGATCACGCGACGTCCCCGGCATCGAGTCGTTGCACCAGCGGCTGGTCGCCGCCATTCCGGCGCAGCAGGGTGCCGCGATCGTGCACGGCGACTACCGACTCGACAACGTGATGGTGGCCGACGATGGTCGCGTGGTGGCAGTCCTGGACTGGGAACTGTGCACCCTGGGAGATCCGCTGGCCGACCTGGGCCTGTTGGCCGTCTACTGGGATCCGTTCGGGCAGGGGGAGGGGCTGCCGCTGATCCCGGCCGCCGCCGCCATCGACGGCATGCCCTCGTTCGACACCGTCCTTCAGCGGTATGCAGCCAGTTCGTCGCGTGACCTGGGTGCGTTGGATCGCTACGTGGCCTTCGGCTACTGGAAGCTCGCGGTGATCCTCGAGGGTGTGCTCGCGCGGATCAAGGCAGGTGCCTACGGCCAGGTCGATGCTGGCGACGTGGCCACGTTCGAGGAGGTCGTGCCGGCGCTCGCGGCACGAGGCGCCCGCGTCGCCACCAGGGCCGGGATCTGACGCCCAACGGTGGTGGGCTGGCCGTCAATGGGGCCACGGTGCAAGCGCTACGGTGGGGTCCATGACTACACACGACAACAATGAAGAACGCCTCGCACTGTTCATCGATCACGAGAACGTTGCGATTGGCGCCCGCGACATCGGACTGCGGTTCGATGTCTCCCCGCTGCTGGATGCGCTGGCCGAACGCGGTCGGCTCATCACCCGGCGGGCCTATGCAGACTGGAACCTGTTTCGCGACGACCGCCGTGGCCTCGTCGACGGCAACATCGAACTGATCGAGATCCCCCAGCGCTCCGACTCGGTGCGCAAGAACGCCGCTGACATCCAGATGGCCGTCGACGCCATGGAACTCGCGCTGACGCGCGACTTCGTGTCGACCTTCGTCATCGTGTCCGGCGACTCCGACTTCACCCCGCTGGTGAGCAAGTTGCGAGAACTCAACAAGCGCGTCATCGGCGTCGGCATGAAGGGCTCGACGTCCAAGATGCTGCCGCCATCGTGCGACGAGTTCATCTTCTACGACCGCCTCGACGGCGCCCCGCCACGCAACTCGGGCGGTGGCTCCAAGAAGTCGTCACGCTCCAAGTCCTCGAAGAAGTCCTCGTCGAGCAAGTCGTCGTCGGGGTCGTCCAAGTCGAGCGGCAAGCAGGACCTGCGCCAGCTCGAGCGGCTGATCAAGCGCACGCTGTCGGGGATGCAGTCCTCGGCCGCCGGTGCCGTGCAGGCCTCCAACCTCAAGCGCGCCCTCCTGCGCAAGGATCCGACGTTCGCCGAGGGCGACTACGGCTTCCGCGGGTTCCAGGAGATGCTGCGCCACCTCGAGTCCAACGGGATCCTCAAGCTCACCGAGGGGTCCGCCCCCGGTGATCCCGAGGTCGACTTCCCGTCGGCCGAGAAGGGCGAGACCTCCGAGACCGAGGCGTTCGACCTGCTGCGCACGACCGTGATCGACCTGATGGACGAGTTGGGCGGCGACCCACCCCTGTCAGGTCTCAAGGACCAGTTGCGCAAGCGCGACGCGGACTTCTCCGAGAAGGACTTCGGGTACGCCGGCTTCCTCCAGTTCACCAAGGCCGCAGTGGCCAAGGACGTGCTGGAGATGGACTGGGAGGAAGACGACCAGGAGTACTACCTGTACGTCCCCGACGACAAGCTGCCTGCCAAGGCCTGACGCGGCCGATCCAGGCGGGTCCTCTGGCTTCGCATCCAATCAACGACGCCCTCCCGAGAACTCGGGAGGGCGTCGTCGTGGTGTGGGTGCCGCGTTCACATGCGTTGTCGTGCCGTGGGCCCGTCGTTCACATGCGTTGTCGTGCCGTGGGCCCGTCGTTCACGTGCGTCGTCGTGCGGTGGGCACGTCGTTCACATGGTCGTGACGCCGTGACGGGCCGGCACGACGTCGTCGATGAGGCCGTACTCCATCGCCTCGGCCGCGGTCATCCAGTTGTCGCGGTCGGTGTCCTCGGCGATCTGCTCGACGTCCTTGCCGGTGGCCTCGGCGAGCATCTCGTTGAGGCGCTGGCGCATCCACAGGATGTTGCGGGCCTGGATCTCGATGTCCTTGGCAGTACCCCGCGCGCCGCCAAGCGGCTGGTGGATCATGATGCGGGCGTTCTCGGTGGCCTCGCGTGAGCCGGTCGGCGTCGCCAACAGGAACGCGCCGGCCGATGCGGCCAGCCCGACGCAGCGGGTGTTCACCTTGGACTTGAGCATGTGCATGGTGTCGTAGATGGCGAACATGCCGGTGATGATCCCGCCCGGCGAGTTGATGTAGAGCGTGATGTCGTCGTCGTTGTCGGCGTCGAGTGCCAACAGTTGGGCGACCAACGAATCGGAGGTCTCCTGCTCCAGCGGCCCGTTGAGGAACAGGATGCGCTGCTCGAACAACTTCTTGAACGCGCGTGCCTGCCCCGAGATCGCCAGTGGCGACTCCGGTGTCGTGTCGTCTTCTTCTGCCACGAGGTGGGCCTGTCGTCGTGTGGTCGAGGACGCCACGGGTCCGGATTGCAGCCCGTGACGGCGGGGTTGGCAGCGTAGCGATCACACCGGATCACCCCGCCGCCCCTGCACCCCCCCGACGCAGATCGCCTGCGTGCGCCCAGCGGGCCGAACGTCCGGTGAATGGGCTTGACCGTGCGGGGTGCGCCCGACCATACTCGCAGACAGGACACCGACGTCTTCCGGCGCCGGGCTCGAGGCAACAAGGACCCAATGGTGGCCGATTCGTCAGCGTCAACCTCCGCCGGAGGCTCATCGCGGCGGTCAACCGGCTCGCGAACGCTGGCCCGGGGGCTTGCCCTGCTCGGGGCCCTGGGCGACGCCGACGACGGGGACACCGTGTCGGGACTGGCCGAGTCCACCGGGCTGGACCGTGCCGTGCTGTACCGCCTGCTCGAGACCCTGAGCACGGAGGGCTACGTCACCCGGGATCCCGACACGCGCAAGTACCGGTTGGGCCTGGCCGTGCTCGAGTTGGGGGTGCAGGCTGCCCAGGGGCTGGAGGTTCGCCGCCTGGCGGGCTCGGCCCTGCGCGCACTGGTCGACGAGACGGGCGAGACCGCATGCCTGGCCGTCCGTGATCGTGACGACATGGTCGTCGTCGACGTGGTCGAACCTGCCGAGCGCGTCGTCAGCGTGAACTACCGGGTGGGGTATCGCCACCCGCTGGGGGTCTCGGCCCACGGCCGCGCCCTGCTGGCCTTCCTGCCCGAGGGGGCACGCGACCAGCAACTCCAGTCGGTGCGGCAACGTGGGGTCGCCTACACCCGCGACGAACTCGAGGCCGGGGCATCCGGCGTCGCAGCACCCGTGTTCGACCACGTCGGCAAGGCCGTGGCCGCCGTCGGGATCGTGGCACCCACCGCTCGCCTGCCCGAACCCGAGGCCGTCGCCCTGCGGGTGTTGCGATCTGCTCGCGAGATCTCCGAGCGACTCGGATGGCGTCCACGTCGACAGGGTGGCCAATGAGCCAGGACGACATGGCCCTGGCCCAACTGGTGGCTGCCGCCACGTACGGGCAACTGGCCGGCTTCAGCCTGACGGCGGCGCTCGTGCGGATCGCACCCGACATCGCCGTCGCCGAGGAACTCGCCCGGTTGTCGGCGCGGGAGTACGCCGAGTACGAGGTCCTGCGGACCCACCTCGACGAATTGACCGACCTGCCCGAGGGCCTGCTCGCCCGCCAGCGACCAGCCTTCGACGACTTCTTCGCCAACGCTGCCGAGCAGTGGGACCAGGGGTGCGCGGTGCTGGCCTTCGGGTGGGCGATCGCCAACGACTTCCTCACCATGCTGTCGCCGCGGCTGCCCGAGGCCACGCGCGAGGTGTTCGGCCAGGTCGTCGCGCACCAGGACGTCGAGGCGTTCGCGCTCGACCAGTTGGCCGAGGTTGTGGCCAGCAGCGAGGACCGCCAGCGCATCCGCGTCATCGTCAAGGAGTTGCTGGGCCTGGCGCTGGCCGGCTACCAGCAGGTCATGCACGACACCGATGCCCTCGAGATCCTGCTCGAGGACGGCGACGACGGTGTCGCGACCAGGGAGTTGGCGATCGACATCCTCGCCAACCACCGCCGGCGACTGGCCGCGCTCGGGATCGACGACCCGGACTGACTGGGCCCGTTCGCTCCCGCGCCTGACCCCACCGGGCAACTGGCACGCAACGACCGATCCCTCGACTGTTGGGGGGCAGCGTTCTCCGGCGCGGTCCCCAGGAACCAACAGTCGCCAGCGCGGTCGCCGATCCCTCGACTGTTGGGGGGCAGCGTTCTCCGCGCGGTCCCCAGGAACCAACAGTCGCCAGCGCGGTCGCCGATCCCTCGACTGTTGGGGGGCAGCGTTCGCCGCGGCGGACGCCAGGGGCCACCAGTCGCCAGCGCGCTAGATTCGCAGACCCGATGCCTCGGTGTCCGCCCAGGCCCACTCGCCCCCATCGTCAGGAACGTGCATGACCAGTGCCGATCTGCGTGAGTCCATCGGCATCATCGGTGGCACCGGACCCCAGGGACGAGGCCTCGCAGCCCGCTGGGCCCGCGCCGGCCACGTGGTCCACATCGGGTCGCGCACGGTCGAGAAGGCCGAGACCGCCGTTGGCGATGTCCTCGGACGCCTCGCCGGCGACGGCGACGTGCGCGCCGGGACCAACGCCGACGTGGCTGCCGCGGCCGAGATCGTCGTCGTGGCCGTGCCCTACGAGGCGCAGGCCGCGACGCTGCCCGACCTGGCCGACGTGATCGGCGACAAGGTCGTGTGCAACGTCGTCAACCCGATGGTGTTCGACGACCAGGGCCCCAAGGCCGTGCGGGTCGAGGCCGGATCCGCGGCCGAGGAGTGTCAACAGCTGCTGCCGCAGGCGCGGGTCGTGTCGTCGTTCCACGACGTGTCGAGCCGACGACTCCTGCGCGTGGACGAACCCATCAACACCCATGTGCTGATCTGCGGCGACGACAACGAGGCGTCGCACCGCGTCGCCCACCTCGCCTCACGCATCGAGGGCATGTGGGGCGTCTACTGCGGCCCCCTGCGCAACTCGGAGTACATCGAGAACGTCACGCCGCTGATCCTGTGGATCAACAAGTACTACCGCATCCAGGCCGGCCTGCTGATCGACGGCATCGAGCGGGATCCCGAGGCGCTGCACGCCCACGCGGCCACGGACACCTCCTCCGGGGGCCGCAAGTCCCGCAACTGACCTGGACGTCGACCGGCGCGGGTCTGGGCAACTCGTGCCCAACGCGCGCATCGTCCCGTCACACCGTGCCGCGACCGTCGTCCCGGGCTCAGTGCGCCCACGGCCGATCAGGCGTCGAGCCACCCCGTCACATGGAAGACGGCACCGAATAGCGCGTACGGAACTCGTTGGTGTCCATCGACTCGAGGTGGGCGGAGACCTGGTCGAGGAATTCCTCGGCCTGGGCTTCGTCACTGAAGGTCTGTGCCCACACCATGGCGCCAGTGGCCGAGACGATCAGTTGCACGTCGTGCATGACCGCGCCCTCGTAGCCGCCGCGACGTTGGGTCGCGATGCGGAAGTCCGAACGGGCGGGGCGCTCGGCGGCGGTGTCGGACACGGGTTCCTCCGGGAATCTGGTGCAGGAGTCTGGGGGGATCGGGAGTCGTGGGCGGCGCCAGGCGGTGGCAGGCTGCGGCGCAGCACCCGATCGGCGCCATCCAGAAGGTACTGGGTTGCCCCCACGCTCCCGTGCAGGGCGGCGGATCAGCCACGCCACCCCTGGGTGATGGGAACCCGACGGTCGCGGCCGAAGGCCTTCGTGGTCACCTTGGGTCCCGGTGCCGCCTGGCGACGCTTGAACTCGGCCTTGTCGATCATTCCCACGACACGACGCACGGTGTCCGCATCGTGTCCCTCGTGGATCATCTGGTCGATGCCGAGGTCCTGTTCGACGTAGGCGGCGATGATCGCATCGAGCACGTCGTAGGGCGGCAACGAGTCCTGGTCGACCTGGTCGGGCCTGAGTTCGGCCGAAGGTGGCTTGTCGATCGTGTTGACGGGAATCGCGGCACCGATGGTGTTGCGGTGGCGGGCGAGGTCGTAGGCCAGGGTCTTGGGGACGTCCTTGAGCGGGGCGAACCCACCGGCCATGTCGCCGTACAACGTGGCGTAGCCGACCGCGTACTCGGACTTGTTGCCGGTCGTGAGCACCAGCGCACCGGTCGCGTTGGACAACGCCATGGTCACCACCCCACGCAGCCGCGACTGGATGTTCTCCTCCGCCAGTGACACGTCGCCGTCGCCTGCCACGACGCCCGTCGCCTCGGCTGCCATGGCATCGCCCAACATGGTGTCGAGGGCACCCATCGCCGGCTTGATGGGGATGGTGTGCGTGCGGATTCCCATCAGGTCGGCCAGTTCGAGGGCATCGGCCACCGAATGGTCCGACGAGTACGGCGACGGCAGCAACACCGCCATCACGTGGTCCCCGCCCAGTGCGTCTGCGGCGATGGCAGCGGTCAGCGCCGAGTCGATGCCGCCCGAGAGCGCGACGATGACGTCGTGGAACCCGTTGCGGCGGCAGTAGTCGCGGGTGGCAGTCACCAGCGCGGCCCACACCTCGGCAACCTCGTCCAGTCGGTCGTCCCAACGCGGCGGGTCCAGTCGGGGCTTGTCGCCGGCATGACCGGCCACCAGCGCTCCCGGGACGTCGGCGGTGACGGCATCGATGTCGACGACCACCAGGTCGGCGGCGAACTGGGCACCTCGGGCCACGATCGATCCGTCGGGGGCGGCCAGCATGGAGTCGCCATCGAACACGACGTCGTCCTGGCCGCCGACCGTGTTGACGTAGACCACGTGCACGTCGTGGTGGGTGGCGTGGTCGGTCACCCATCGCTGGCGAGCGGCTCGCTTGGACCGGTGATAGGGCGATGCATTGAGGTTGGCGATGACCGTGGCACCGGCGGCGACGGCCTGCGACACGGGCCCCGGGTGTGCCCACAGGTCCTCGCACACGGTGATGCCGACGGGCACGCCGGCGATCGTGACCACCACGGCGTCGTCGTCGGGCTGGAAGTAGCGAGCCTCGTCGAACACGCCGTAGTTGGGCAGGCGCCACTTGTCGTAGACCCCGACGGTGCGACCGTCGGCGACGACGACCGCCCGGTTGCGCAGTTGCCTGGCCGTCACCGTCACGTCCCAACTGTCCGGGTCGGCGGCCTCGCCGTCGCCGATCGCCTCCTGGACGCCGACCCGACCGACCGTGCCGATGACGGCCACCGTGCCGGCCGGCCCACGGGCACGCAGGGTGGCCAGGGCGTCGTCGGTGGCGGCCAGGAACTCGGGCTTGAGGAGGAGGTCCTCGGGCGGATAGCCGGTCACGGCCAACTCCGGGAACACGACCAGGTCGGCGCCCTGGTCGGCCGCCTCGTGCCATGCCTCCAGGATCGCGGTCGTGTTGTGGTCGATGTCGCCCACGCGCTGGGCGAGCTGGGCCATGGCGACGCGCAGGGTCACGGCGACTCCTCGTGGATCGATGCCGGGGACGGCTTCCGAGTGGCCAGTGTGCCGCCCGCTGCATGTCGGTGCGCGAGGCCCTGCCCCAGCCACTGGCCGCGATCGCCACGGGTCGCCGCCGATGGTGACGGACACACGATCGTCACACAGACTGCGTGTTCGCAACATCGTCGAAACATCGCGCTGACCCGGGGGCAACAGCGCCCCCGGACCATTCCCCCATGGCCGATCGACCGCAATGGGGCAGCCGGACGCGCCACTGACCGAACCGACCGAACCGACCGAGAACGACTTTCAGGAGCATTCAATGAAGCGAAAGATCCTCTACGTGATCGGAGGTGCTGCCCTTGTCCTGTCCATCGGGTTGCCAGCCTCCGCACAGGACGCGTCCCTCGAAACCCTCGCCTACGACCTCGACGTCGTCTGGATGGCGATCGCCGCCGGCCTGGTGTTCTTCATGCAGGCCGGCTTCACCCTGGTGGAGACCGGGTTCACCCGCGCCAAGAACTCCGCCAACATCGGCGCCAAGAACCTGGCCGACATGGTCATCGGTGGTGTCGCCTACTGGGCTGTCGGTGGCGCCCTTGCCTATGGCGTCAGTACCGGCGGGTTCATGGGCACCAGCGGCTTCTTCTTCAGCCCCGGGACCGAGGGTGCGGTCCTCGGTGGGGACGGCATGCAGTTCGTCTTCCAGCTCGTGTTCGCAGCGACGGCTGCCACGATCGTGTCCGGTGCCGTTGCCGAGCGCATGAACTTCGTGGGCTACCTGGCCATCTCGCTGGTCATCACCGGCTTCGTCTACCCGATCGTGTCGCACTGGCAGTGGTCCGGCGAGGGCGCCTGGCTCTACGACCTGGGCTTCTACGACTTCGCCGGCTCCAGCCTGGTCCACCTCACCGGTGGTGTCGCCGCCTTCGTCGGCGCCGCCATGCTCGGACCGCGTCTTGGTCGCTACAACTCGGACGGGTCGAAGAACCCCATCCCCGGGCACTCGGTGCCACTGGGCCTGACTGGTGTCTTCATCCTGTGGCTCGGCTGGTTCGGCTTCAACGGCGGTTCCACGCTTGGCGCGGTCGGCCAGGGTGCCGCCATCGGCTCGATCATCTTCATGACGTTGCTGGCCGGTGCGGCAGGTGGCCTGTTCGCCTACGGCGCCTCGTGGGTCGCAACCGGCAAGCCGGACCCGATCATGGCCGGAAACGGCGTGCTGGGTGGCCTGGTCGGCATCACCGCCGGCCCGGACCTGGCCACGGCGGTCGGTGCCTTCGTCGTCGGTGCCATCTGTGGTGTCGTCGTGACCTACTCGGTGATCTTCATCGAGAAGGTGGTCAAGGTGGACGACCCGGTCGGCGCGGTGTCCGTGCACGGGGTGTGCGGCATCATCGGCACGCTGGCCGTCGGGTTCTACTCCGCCGGACGCGAGGCCGGATTCTCGGTTGGCACGCAGGCCATCGGCATCGTGGCGATCATCGCCTTCGTCGGTGTTGCCTCGGCGATCCTGTTCTTCGTCGTCGACAAGGTGTTCGGTCTTCGGGTCAGCCCCGAGATCGAGCTCGAGGGCCTGGACTGGCACGAGCATGGCGTTCGCGGTTACGCGGACGACATCCCGTCGGTCCAGGGGATGCTGGACGCGCACCGTGACGGGGTCGACGTCGCGTCGGTCGGGGCGGAGACCTGGTCCGAGGGCGCAAACGCCTGACACGCGGCCACATCCAGACGTCGGGCATCCCACACGGGGTGCCCGACGTCGTGAGTGGTGCGACCGCCCCAGGATCGCGGCTGGACACGCCGCAGCGGCATAGGATGCAGGCCATCACCGTCAGGCTGCGGCCCCGTCGACGTCGACATCGAGACCTCTTGTGAACAGGCAACAGCAGTACGTCCTGCGCACCGTCGAGGAACGCAACATCCGTTTCATCCGGTTGTGGTTCACCGACGTGCTGGGCTTCCTCAAGTCGGTGGCCATCACCGCGCCCGAACTGGGCAACGCCTTCGAGGAGGGGATCGGGTTCGACGGGTCGGCCATCGATGGCTTCGCGCGGGTCCAGGAAGCCGACATGCTGGTGCTCCCGGATGCCGACACGTTCCAGATCCTGCCGTGGCGACCCCGGGAGGACGGCGTCGCACGGATGTTCTGCGACATCGTCACGCCCGACGGCGAACCCTTCGCCGCCGACTCGCGGGGCATCCTGAAGCGTCAACTGGCCCGCGCCGGCGAACTGGGATTCACGTTCTACATCCATCCCGAGATGGAGTTCTACCTGTTCGACAGTCCCGACGACCCCAAGCCGCTCGACCGTGGCGGCTACTTCGACATGACCCCGCTGGACGTGCAGCACGACTTCCGCCGCGAGACCATCGACCTGCTCGAACGCACCGGCATCTCCGTGGAGTACTCCCACCACGAGGTCGGTCCCAGTCAGCACGAGATCGACCTGCGGGCCGCCGATGCCCTGTCGATGGCCGACAACATCATGACCTTCCGGCTGATCGTCAAGGAAGTGGCGTTGCAGCGTGGCATCCACGCGACGTTCATGCCCAAGCCGCTGCAGGGCCAGTGGGGCTCGGCGATGCACCTGCACCTGTCGCTCTACGAGGGCGACGACAACGCCTTCCACGATCCCGACGACCCGCTGCAGTTGTCGGCAACCGCGCGGGCGTTCATGGCGGGCGTGTTGCGCCACGCCCGGGGCATGACCGCGGTGACCAACCAGTGGGTCAACTCGTTCAAGCGCCTCGTGCCAGGGTTCGAGGCGCCCGTCCACGTGTCGTGGGGCCAGTCCAACCGATCGGCACTGGTGCGCATCCCACAGTCCAGGCCCAACAAGGTGTCCTCGACCAGGATCGAGTACCGCGCACCCGATCCCGCCTGCAACCCCTACCTCACGTTCTCGGTGTTGCTGGCGGCCGGACTCGACGGCATCGAGCAGGGTCTGGAGTTGCAGCCGGAGTCGTCGGACAACATCTACGAGCTGAGCGCGGCCCAACGCCGGGAGGCTGGGATCGAGACGCTGCCGTCCGACCTGGGCGAAGCGGTCGCCGCGATGGAGGCGTGTTCGCTGGTGCTGGACACCCTGGGCGACCGAGTCACCTCGTACTTCCTGGCCAACAAGCGGCGGGAGTGGCGCGAGTACAACGAGCAGGTCACGGCCTTCGAGCTGGACCAGTACCTGCCGATCCTGTGACGGTGACGACGGCACACCAGGACCCACCCGCGGGTGCACGCGATGTCGGGCCACTGCCCGACGCGGTCGTGTTCGACCTCGACGGCACGTTGGTGGACACGGAATCGATCTCCGAGGCGGTCCTGACCGAGGTCCTGGGCGAACTCGGCCACGTCGTCACTCCCGAGGACCTGGCCGAGCAGCGCGGGCATGCCTTCGCATGGATGCGCGGGTGGCTGTGGGACCGCTTCGAGGTGTCGGAGCAGGACTATCGATCCCTCGCTGGGCCGGCGTGGGATCGTGGCATGGCCGACGGGGTGCCCACTTTCGACGACGCGCGCGAGTTGCTGGACCAGTTGACGGGGCTGGACGTCCCCCTGGCCGTGTGCACCTCGTCCGGTCGCGGCCACCTCGACCGGGTCCTTGAGCTGCTGGGGCTGGAGCACCGCTTCGTGGCCACCGTCAGCGCCACCGACGTCGCCAGGCACAAGCCCGACCCCATGCCCTACGCGCGCGCCGTGACCCTGCTGGACGTGGCACCCGACGCCACCGTGGCCATCGAGGACACGTTGATCGGCGCGACGGCGGCGGCAGCTGCGGGCCTGCGTGTGGTCGGGCGCAGTCACCCCGTGTCCGTCGACCTCAGTGACGCCGCCCATCTCCAGGTCGACCGCCTCGATCTCGCTGCGATCCAGGCCGTCCTGCCCCCCTGACCTGGTCCGCGCGGCGACCGCACGGTCGTCGCGACGGCGTGTATCACGACGAGGTCGCCGCTCTCACTGCTGGTGCGCCCGCGCATCCGGCGTGCGCCCCGCACACCGGGGCGTGGCATCTCGTCGAGACGCCACGCGTCGGTGCGGGGAAAAAGGACTCGTGTTGCGGCTCGAGTCACGACCACGGAGGGTGGCGATGGTTCCAGGAGACCCCACTTGGTGGGCGCCCGATGCCCGCCAGGTCGCCGACTTGGCCGCCCACCGGCCGGACACCGGTGATGCCCGCGCGCTTTCGGCGTTGGCCCGAGCGTGGGCCGAGGTGGACCCGGTGCCGCCAGACCTGGTGCAGCGAGTCGTGTTCGCCGCCGCCTTCGATGAACTGATGGCCGAGGTCGCGAGCATCCAACGTCTGGCCGCACCGGTCGGCGCCGAAGTCCGGGGCGCCGACACCGCCACGTCCATCTCGTTCCAGGTGGCGGCGATGACGGTGATGGTGGCCATCACCCACCTTGGGTGTGGCCGTCGCCGTGTGGACGGTTGGATCTCCCCCTCGGGATCCCATGTCGTCCAGTTGCGCCAGGAGGACGAGATCACGCACTCGCATGCAGGCCACGGTCGGTTCGTCTTCCCCTCCGTGACGGACGGGATGGTGCAACTGGCCGTGTCCGATGCCACGACGAACCAGGTCGCCATGGTGACGCCGGTGTTCCAGTTGTGAGCGCCGTGGACGCCCTCGCGATTGCGCGACGCAGCGATGCCGGGTTGGATCGGTCCTGCCCGGCTCCGTCCATCGCCTGGTCGCACCGCCTGCCGGACCGAACTGCAGTCGCACCGAGGGGGATCCGATGACCACCACCTACAGCGTCGACGAGATCATCGACAATCCTGGTCTGCCGGCCAGCGATCGCGAGCCCAGCCTCGAACTGCCCGACGAGATCATCATTGCACGTCGGGTTCGAACCCTGGACGTCGTCGACGCACCTCGGGCAGACGAGGCCACGAGACTGCGGCCCACCGTCTACTCGGGCGACATCCTGTTGGTGCACTGCCCTGCACGCCATGAGTTGGCCACCATCACGGCCGTCCTGGACGCCGCCGGCATGGATGCCGAGGTCCTGGATGCGCCGGGGATGTCAGTCGCCAGATCGCTCGAGGGCATCGAACTGGAACCCCAGGAGCGTGAGGCGTTGGCGTTGTCGTGTGGGTCGACCGTGACGATCCGTCTGCGCCAGCGCGACGTCTCCGATGACCGTCCGGATGCCTGGCGGGTCCTGCAACGGCTGCGGCAACAGTTGCCCGAACTGCCGATGTCGCTCGACCACATCGTGGGCATGCACCCGATCGAGGGGTCGCCGTTCGTTGATGGGTCGCCGTTCGTTGATGGGTCGCCGTTCGTTGATGGGTCGCCGTTCGTTGATGGTTCGCCGTTCGTTGATGGTTCGCCGTTCGTTGATGGTTCGCCGTTCGTCGACGGGTCGCCGTTCGTCGACGGGTCCAGCATCGCCACGGCCATGCGGCGGTACGGCCGTCCCGGCTCGGGCGGCAGGATGCCGGCCGTCTGGATGGGCGAGCCGCCAGCGTCCACGCCGCCCGAGGCCGGCATGCGGCGTCCGGTCGTCGTCGATTGCCGACACGCCCGTGGCAGCCCACCCCTGGTTGCCGGACGACGTCGTGGATCGCGCCCCCACGGTGGCCGGTGAACCGTTGGGCGAGGCTGACCTCAAGTCCGAGTCGATGATGGACAACTCCCTGTTGTCGCGGCTGCAGTCCCATGCGGGGCACGGCACGTTCATCGCGGGCCTGGTCCGTCAGCGCTGCCCGTCCGCACGGATCCTGAGCGTGCCGTTGTTCGGCTCGGACGGCGTGGTGTCGGAGGTCACCCTGCTGAATGTCCTGGCCCAACTGGTCGTGCGCCAGGTGCGTGCGCGTCGCGGGCTCGAGGCCGAGGAGATCGACGTGGTGAGCCTGTCGTTGGGCTACTACCACGAGGCGCCCGAGGACGAGGCATACAGCGTGATGTTGGCGTCGCGCATCCGGGCACTGGGCCTGCTTGGCATCACGGTCGTCGCCTCGGCCGGCAACGACGCAACCGTGCGCCCGGCGCTGCCGGCCGCGTTCGCACCCGGCGGCATCGACGGCGAGCCCGTCGCGGACCGCGTGCCGCTGGTGGCGGTGGGCGCGCTGAACCCGGACGGAACGTCGGCGCTGTTCAGCAACGACGGTCCCTGGGTCACGGTCTGGCGACCGGGGGTGATGCTGCTGTCCACCTTTCCGATGGTCGACGCCGGCGAGTCGGCGGCGGTCGAGACCATGTCACCGTGGGGCATGCAGCGTGCCTCGCTGGACCCGGATGACTTCAGTCGCGGATTCGCGATGTGGAGTGGGACCTCCTTCGCCGCCCCCGTGTTCGCGGCCGAGGCCGCGGCGCAACTGGCGGCCGCTGGGTTGCCCAGCCAGGACACCATCCCGAACCGGGTGACCGCTGCCTGGAACGTCGTCGAGTCGATGACCAGCGTGAGGCGACCATGACGTCGAACAGGACGATGACGATGATGCCCAGGACCGAGGCGACCAGTTCGACCGGAGGTGGGCCGTGACCACGACCCTCACCGATCGGGCGGCCGCGTGCTTCATCCGACACCGTGACGGCGACCGCGCCGGTTTCGATGATCTCGTGGCACAGGTCACACCGCTGTTGTGGCACGTGGCCCGCAGCCAGGGGCTGCCACAGGCCATGGCCGAGGACGTCGTCCAACGGGCGTGGTTGGCGTTGGTGCGTCGCAGCGATGCGATCGAGGAGCCGCGGGCAGTGGTGTCGTGGTTGGTGACCACCACCAGGCGCGACGCCTGGCGGGCCCGGCGTCGGGATCGACCGGGTCGGGCCGACGACATCGGCGCAACGATCGCCCACGTCCGGCCCGACGAGGTCGACTGGGTCGCGACCGGGGCGGCCAGCAGGGGACCAGACGAGCAGGTCGAGTTGGATGCCGAGGCCCAGGTCCTCTGGGACCACGTCAGGGAACTGCCGGAGCGGTGCCAGACCCTGCTGCGAGTCATCGCCTTCAGCGATCGTCCTGACTACGCGGCCATCTCCGAGGCGCTGGGGATGCCCGTGGGCAGCATCGGTCCGACCAGGGGACGGTGCCTGGCCAAGTTGCGCGTCCTGTTGCAGGCCGACGAATCCTGGGACTTCGCCGCCATGGGAGAATCATCATGACGACATCGGCCGGCCAGGATCGTGGCCACGAACACGACGCCCTGGCGAGTCAGGTCATCGACGCGGACGACATGGTCGTCATGGAGACGTTGGCCCGACTCCACGACGCCCTGGACCCGGTGCCGCCCGATCTCGTGGAGCGGGCCATGTTCACCGTGGCCTGGGCCGAGGTCGAGGAGGAACTGGCGCGGCTCGTCGCCTCGGACGACGGGTCGCTGGTGGGGGTGCGCGGTGATGCCGGCCAGGCTCGCAGCATGACATTCGCGTCCGACCACGCCACGTTGACGGTGATGGTCACGACGACCGGTCGGGATCGCCGGCGGCTGGACGGGTGGATCGAGAGTCCATCGGCCGTGACCGCCCAGGTGCGACTGGTCGGTGAGATGCGCCATGCCACCGTGACCCAGGGCGGACGCTTCGAGTTGGCGGACCTGCCGGCGGGGGTGGTGCAGGTCATGCTGGTCGATGTCGCCGATGGGCACACGGTGTTGGCGACACCAGCCATGTCGCTGTAGGGCGGTGCGGGTCGCACGTGGGGCGGCCGCTCGGTCGCCCGAAGGGTCCCATGGCGATGGGGCGGATTAGGCTCGTGACCCGGACCCCTGGGAAACGCAGCATGGTGCAACGCGATGTCGATGCGCTCGGCGAGCAACTGGCGCGTGCACGCCAGTTGGTGGCCACGCAGCACCACGATGCCGCGGCCGCCGTGCTCGATGACCTGCTCGACGCCGTGGTCGCCGCGGATGCACCCGACGCGGATCGGGATCTGGCCGTCATCCGGGTTCGTGCGCTGTGCTCTCGCGCCACGGTCGATCTCGAGACATCGGGTCGCTTCGAAGCCGGTTGGGCCCGCCTGGACGAGGCCGACCACGTCGTGACTGCCGGCGGCCTGCACGAACTCCGGGTGCCGTTGCAGGGTGCACGTGCGTACCTGCTGTTGCGTGCGGGCCGGACCGAGGAGGCGATGGCGGCCTTCCGGCAGGCCGACGAGTGGTGGGACCAGGCTGACGGCCGGGACCACTCGCAACTGCTGTTGAACCGAGGCAGCCTCGCACTCGAGATCGGGTCGCTCGCGGCCGCCGAGGAGGACTTCTGCCGCTGCGAAGCAGAGGCCCTGGAGGTCGGCCGGGTCGTCATCGCGCAGAAGGCGCGCCACAACCGTGGCCACCTGGCCTTCCTGCGCGGCGATCTGCCCACCGCCCTGCGGCTGATGGGCAGCCCGGTGTCGGTTGACGACCCGACCGGGGCAGTCGCCGACCTGCTCCGCGACCCGATCGTGGCGATCGATCGTGCCCGAGCACTGGTCGAGGCAGGCCTGTGGGCCGAGGCAGATGACCTGCTGGCAGGTGCCGTGGCGGACCTTGCTCGGGCCGAACGCAGCCAGGACGAGGGCGAGGCTCGCCTGGCCTGGTCGCGGGTGGCCCTGTTGTCCAGCGACCTGGACCTGGCATCCGAGCAGGCGGACCTGGCGGCGCGCTGCTTCGAACGCGTCGGCAATCCGCGATGGCGTCGTCGGGCCACCATGACCTCGCTGGCCGTGCGGCTGGAGGATCTGCAGCGACGAGCCGACCAGGGCGACACGGGTGGTGATCCATCGCGACCTGCTGGCGTGCTGGATGCTGCGGTGGCGGAGTGGGCCGTTGTCCCGGGGCCGGGATTCCTGGCGGCCACCCAGCAGGTGTTGGATGCACTTGCCACGTTGCTGCCCGAATCCGCCGCGGTGGACGAGGTCCACCTGCAGACACCGCTGCGGCTGATGATGGCCGAGACCATGCTGCTGCGGGGCGACCTCGACGGCGCGGCTGAGCAGGTGGAGCAGGTGAGCGACCAGGCATTCGACGCCTTCAGCGTCCGGTTGCGCTGGCACCGCGCAGCCGCCGAGTTGGCTGCACGCCGGCGCAGTCCTTCGGTCCACGAACGCGTTGCCACGGGGTTGGACGAGCTGGCCGTGCAGCAGGGACGACTGGGGTCGCTGGACCTGCGAACCGCCATGGCGATCCATGGCCGCGAGTTGGCCACGATCGGCGTACGCGCAGCCCTGGGCGCCGGCGACCCGGACCTGGTGCACGCAGCCGTCGAGCGGGGCAAGGCGTCCTCGACGCGGTTGCCTGCGGTCCGGTCGCAGGTGGGCGACGAGGACCGTGACCTGCTGGGCCAGTTGCGCCGCGCCAACAAGGCCCTCGACGACCTGGACGCGGGCCACAATCCCGCCATGGCGACGTCCATTCGAGCCACGATCGACGACCTCATGGCCGACCTTCGCGAACGGTCGTGGGGTCGCGGGAGCGCGCCGGCTGCCACTGGCATCGTCTCGGTCGATCAGGCGCTCGACGGCCTGCGATCCGTGGGTGCTGCCGGCGTCACCTACGAACGCCTGGGTGATCGCCTGCTCGCGATCGTGCTCGACAGTGGCGAGTTGGAGGTGGTCGACCTGGGCGACGTCGCCGATGCCGTGGCGACTGCCCAACGGATCCGCAGCGACCTCGAAGCACTCCTCACGCCCGGGTTGCCCGCGGGGATCCGGACGGTGGTGACGCGCTCACTGACCACGTCGCTGGGCGAACTCGACGACCGCCTGCTGGTGCCGACCGGCGTCGCCGACCGTCCTGCGGTGATCATTGCCGAGGCAGGACTGGCGGCCGTGCCGTGGTCGCTGCTGCCCAGTCGCCGGGGCGCTCGGACGACGACGGCACCTTGTCTGACCGCATGGTGTCGCGCCAGTACCGCCGCCGGCGACAGTGCCGTCGCCGCTGCCGCCGACGGTGCCTCCGATGCCGGCCCGGCACGCTCCGTCAATGCCGCGGCTGGCCTCGAGGATGCGAGCCGCGCGAGTGACCGGGGGTCCGTGGTGCGCGTGGCGGCCTTCGCCGGACCGGGACTGGCCCGGTCCGGTCTCGAGGCGCAGGCAGTGGCCGCCCAATGGTCGGGTGGGGTGGCCCATGTCGGAGACGCTGCCACCAGTGAAGCCGTGAAGGAGTCCCTGGCACGTGATCGTGTGGTCCACCTCGCGACCCACGGAGTCCATCGTGACACGGCACCGATGTTCTCGTCCGTTCGCCTGGCCGACGGCCACCTCTATGCCCACGAGTTGCCAGCCTTCGTGGCCAGCGACCTGGTCCTGTTGTCGGCCTGCGAGGTCGGCGCCGCCACGGTGCGGCCCGGAGACGAACCCCTGGGGCTCACGGCGGCGCTGCTGCACGCCGGCGTCGCGACGGTCGTTGCCGGCGTCACCCGGGTCCGCGACGAGGTGGCCCACGACGTGATGGTGGCGGTGCATCGCTCGTTGGGCCTGGGCGCTGATCCCGCAACCGCGATCGGTGTGGCCGTGGCGGAGGCCTGGGAGCAGGGCGAGGTGGCACCGTTCGTCTGTGCCGGTGCCGGAATGGTTGCCTGACGCTCCGGGGGCCTCCCACGCGTCACGAAGCGCTCTCGTCCCGGGCGGTGGGGCCACGGCGTCGTGGCATCGGCGTCCATGGGGCTGCCTACCATGACCCCCGACCCGACCGTCATCGCTGCTGCCCCGAGGTTCGTCCGTGATCATGCTCCTGCTGGCCCAGGAATGCTCGGCCGAGGCCCCGGCCTGCACGTGGTTGCTGGACCAGGGCATGCCAGCCTGGGTGGCAGTGCTCCTGGGCGCCATTGCGGCCCCGGTGGGCCAGGCACTGGTGATCCTGCTCGTCACGGCAGTCGTCGCCGCGATCGCACGCCGACTGGTGGTGCGGGTCGTGAATCGGGTTCGGGATGGTGGGACGCCCGGCACCATCGGGTCGTTGCGGGTCGGCGATGGCACCCGGGATCCGCGCCGGCGGCAACGAATCGTCTCGATCGGCCAGTTGTCGCGCTCGATCACGACCGTGGTGGTCTGGACCATCGGCATCATGATGGCGCTGGGGTCGCTGGGCGTGAACCTCGGTCCGTTGATCGCCAGCGCCGGGATCCTCGGTGTGGCGTTGGGCTTCGGTGCCCAGAGCCTGGTCGAGGACTTCCTGTCGGGCATGTTCATGCTGGCCGAGGACCAGTTCGGCGTCGGCGACATCGTGGACCTCGGTGAGGCCACCGGGGTGGTCGAGAAGATCTCGTTGCGCACGACGTCGCTGCGCGGCACCGACGGCACGCTGTGGTTCGTGCCCAACGGGCAGGTCCAACGTGTCGGCAACATGTCGCAGGACTGGGCGCGGGCCCTGCTCGACATCTCGGTGGGCTACGAAGCCGACGTCGACCTGGCCATCGAGGTGATCGACCGGGCCTGTCGCGACTTCGCCGCCTCGCCCGAGAATGCCGACCAGGTGCTCGAGGAGCCGGAGATGCTGGGCGTGGAGGAGCTGGGGGCCGACGCCGTCGTGATCCGTCTGTGGATCAAGACCGTGCCCGGGATGCAGTACGGGCTGGCACGGGCACTGCGACGCGACATCAAGGTCGCGCTCGACGAGGCCGGCATCGAGATCCCGTTCCCACAGCGCACCGTCTGGCTGCGTCATGCCGGTGACGCCGACAACCTCCCCGAGGCGCTGCAGCCAGACGACGACGAGGTGGCGGCAGTCCGCGCCGCCGAGGAAGCGTCCGCGGGCACGTCCGAAGCCACGTCCAGCGAGACGTAGCCACGTCCGGCGAGGTGGAGGCAGGCCCGGCGAGGTGGAGGCAGCCCCGGGCGAGGTGGGGCCGCGCCCGGCCGGTGTTCAGTCCTGTTGTCGCCGGTCCAACAGGCGTCGAGCGGCCGACGTCCCCGGGGCGTCGGGGTTCGGTCCTCGTCGTGCTGGAGGCGGTGGCTCGGCGTCCGCGTCTCCCGCTGGCGGCACCGGTGGTGTCGGTGTCGGCCGGGACGGCGTCGCTGGCGCCGCCGAGGCCGGTGGTGTCGTGGCTGCCGAGGACGACGTGGGGTCGCCTGGCGGTTGCGGTGGGGTCGACGGGTCGGGCGTGGTCGACGACGGGGGAGTGGGTGGCAGCGATCGTCCCTGGTCGTCCCACGCGATCCGGCGCCGGGTGCGAGCGTCGGTTCCCACGTCGTCGTCGGCGGTGACTGGGGCCGTCTCGGCACTCGTGGCGGCACCACTGGCGGCATCGCTGGCGACACTGGTGGGACGGACGACGTCGGCCAGTGTCGTCGCCAGCGACGGCGTGGCCGCATCGGAGGATGTGGGGGGCCGACGTCGGAAGTCACCGCGACGCAGCCGCAGGCGCCTGACCCCGATCTCGATCGGCACGGTCACGAGCGCCAGCAGGACGAGCAGCGGCCACAGCGAGGTCGCCGCCGAGCCCGGAGCCAGCCCAGCGGCGGCGAAGACCGTGGTCGGATCGGGATCGACTCGGCCGCCGCCGGCCGCAGCGATCGCGGCCAGCATGCCGGCATCGTCGTCACGTGGCAGGTACTCCGCCGAGTACGACCGGATCGCCGTCGTCGTGGTCGTCAGTTCGGTGGCGCCGTCGCCCGCGATCGTGACCGCGAGGGTGGTGACACCCTCCTGGCTGCCCGGGATGACCGCCTCCCAGGTCGTGGTGCCGGTGCGCTCCAGGGGCACCTGGGTCCGGTCGCCGTCCGGTGCCACCACGGTCGCCGTCGCCACGGCGCCATCCGCCAGCACCTCGTCGGCCGTCACCACGACCTCGATGCCGTCGGTCCCGGCCACGGCGGACGCGACCAGTCCCTCCCCGCCGCCCGACCGCGGGAAGGTCGACGCGACGAGGTCGGCGAAGAACGTGCCGTACCCGTCCCACGCGACCCACGGGCTGGCCCACACCGACTGGGCATCCGAGGTCCACGCCACGGTCGTGCCCAACCCCACCTGCCACCGGGCCAACAGGGGGTCGTTGAACTCGCCGACGCGCAGCGACGTGCTCGCGGTCGGTTTGGACGTCGTCGCGAGGTAGCCCAACAGCCCCGGCACGGCGTCGAGTTGGTCAGCCACCGGATCGGCGCCGCCGCGCACGGGTTGGAAGTCACCCTCCTGGATGTAGGGTCGGGCGACCTGCTGGACTTCGCTGACCAGGATGTCGGGGATCGAGGACAGGTCCCGGCCGGGGTAGTAGCGGCCGCCGCCGACCTCGGCCATCCGTTCGAGGATGTTGCCGGTGCGTGGGTTGGCCGGGACCTCGCCCGTGCCCACGACGGACAGGGTGATCCCCTCGGCCAACGCCTGTTCGGCCACCGCGAGCAACTGCGGATCCTCGGAGAAGCCGTCGGTGAACAGCACGATGTGGCGCAGTTGCGCGTTGACGTCCAGCAGCCCGTCGATCGCCTGCTCGATGGCCGGGACGACGTTGGTGGCCCCGTCGGGACGCAGCCGTGCCGCGGCGTCGTCGACGACCGCCGCAGACGGCGCCTGCTGCAGGGGCAGGACCCACTCGGCGCTGTCGTTGAATGCCAGCACGCCGACCGTGTCCTGGCTCGAGAGTGCGTCGATGGCCCTGCTGACTGCCTCCTTGGTGATGTCGGTCTTGTTGACGCCACCTTCGCCGTTGGCACCGCCGGGGACGCCACCGAACTGGCCTTCGCGGCAGTGGCAGGCGGCCATCGAGCCGGACACGTCCACGACCAACGCCTCGGCCACCATCGGACGGGTCTGGGGGTCCTGGACCTCGGCGAACACGGGTGACAGGTCCTCGAGTGGCGTGTCCTGCCATTGACCGGCACCGAAGGTCTGCGGCCCCCCGATGATGACCAGGCCATGCCCGGCATCGCGCACGAACGTGTCCAACGCGACCATGTCGGCCTCGTCGAACGCGTGGGCGGGGACGTCCACCAGCACGATCGCGTCGTTCTCGAGCAGTTGGTCGGAGGCCGGCAACGACGTCGCGGGCGTGACCTCGGTGGGCAGGTTGGCGGCCCGCAGTGCGTCCACCAGTTGGGCCTCGGCACCGTCTGTGCCGGTGACGACCAGGACTCGTGCGGGCCCGTCGACCAGGACGCCGGCGCGTCCGACGTCGTTGGCGTCGACGGTGTCCAACGGGTCGAGCACCTCGACCTCCCAGCGGGTGGCGCCGGTGTCCTCTGCCACATGTTCGAGCGTGTGGATCGTCTGCCCGGGCGGGAGTTGCAGGTCGGCGCGGTCGACCTCGGCACCGTTGCGACGGGTGATGACCGTGGCGGCCACGGACGCCGAGCCGGTGTTTCGCAACGTGGCGACCAGGTCGTAGGACTCGCCCTGGTTGACACGACCCGGCGCCGCGACGGACTCCACCAGCACATCGGCCGCGCTGGCGCCACCCACCTGCACCACGTCGACCGTGACCCCTGCTTCGGCCAGTTCGGCTGCCGTGCGTTCGGCGTCGCCCTGGGTGGCGCGGCCATCCGACAGCAGGACCAGTCTTCGGTGCTGCTGTGTCCCCAGCACGCCTTGCCCGAGCCGCAGGCCGCGCGCGATGTCGGTCCCGCCACCTGCCACGATCGTGTTGAAGTCCGGGGGCGGCGGATCGGAGGTCAGCGAGTACTCGATCTGGGCATCGAGACCGAACCGCGTCACGGCGGCACGGTCGCCACTGCCGCGGGTTGCCTGCGCCGAGCCGATCCATTCCTGCGCGGCTTCCTGGACGGCCTCCATCGAATCCGACCCGTCCACCACGAAGGCCACGTCGACGCCGCGCCCCCCGGCAACCAGGCTGGGCCCCGCCAGCGCCACCACCAACAGGCCCAGCGCCACCGTGCGCAGTCCCGTGACCCACAGCGCTCGGCGGCGTCCGAGTGGTCGCCGCAGCCCCATGCCGAGCATCCAGGCCAGCGGCAGGCCCACCAACCCCAACAGCCACCACGGTGCCGCGAAGGTCACGTCCATGACGTCCCTCCCAGCGGCCTGGCCGGCGCCTCGGGACCGTCGAGGTGGCGTGACGCCGTGCGCGATGCCCGGCGGGCGGCCACCGTCGTACGCAGCCATTCCAGGACCAGCAACGCCAGCACCAGTGGCAGCACCCAGGCGGCCAGTGGTTCGCGTCCGTCGCCCACCTGCGAGGTCCCGGTGTCGGTGGCGACCACGACGGTCGCATCCGGCGGACCCTGGGCGAGGTCGCCTTCGGCGGTGGGTGGGTTCACGACCAGTGCGGGCGGCAGTTCGACGGTGTCCGGGTCCAGCCCTGCCTCGACGGCGTCGGCCGACGCCGTCCCGGGGGCGAGCCGCCACAGCCCGACGCGGTCGACCACCAGGCTGGGCGAGGCAGCCTGGACGGTGATGGCGTCGGCGTCGGGTGGCGACACCTCGACCGTGTCGAATCCGGCCGGGACGTCGACGTCGACCAGCGCGCCGGCCGTGGCCGCGACGCTGGCCGGGGCCCCCGCCAGCCAGCCGACCGTGTTGGCAACCATGGTCGGCCAGGCCGCGGTCAAGGGCAGGTTCGAGTCCGTGAGTGCGAAGCCCATCGCGACGACCCCGACACCGCCCAGGCGCCCGGCGCTGACCAGGGTCCCGTCCGGTCCGCCGACGATCGGGGTGAGGTCGCCGCCCCGCAGCGGCGTGGCCGTGGCCACTGCCGTCGCCGACAGGTCCATGGCGCGCACGACCTCGTGGTCGGACTGGAAGGTCACCGATGGCAGTTCGACTGCGGGCGCGGTCGCGATGCCCTCGGGCCAGGTGGTGGGGGCAACGAGCAGCGTCGGCACGATCGTGGTGGCGGGAGCCGGCAGCCGGTCCACGACCAACAGGTCGATGCCGGCCATCGACTCGGGGACCGTCGGAGTTTCGGTCACCGTCACGCCCTCGACGGCTTCGAGTGCCGCGGTGAGGAAGAGGTTGCCCGGCGTGGCCACGGTGACGGCCACCTCGCCGGGACGACGCAGCAACCCCCAGGCAGTGTCGTCCATGGCCAGTGCATCCACGGTGTCGTCGGTCGGCGTGATCGTCGCCGCGACGACGTCACCGGGCTCGCCGGTCAGGCGCAGGATGCGGTCGATGTCGCCACGCGGTTCGAACGCCAACGCCTCACCCACGACCTCGTCGCCGTTGATTGTCACGGACAGGCGCGCTGCCGTGGGTGTCTGCGACCAGTTGCGCAGCGCCACGAACACCTCGGACGTGCCCGAGCCCTGGGGAACGATCTGGAGTCGCTGGACGGCAAGGTTGTCCCTGGCGGTGCCCACGGGGCTGACTGCGACGTTGGTGACCAACCCGGTTGTGCCGGCAGGAACCTCGCTGTCGGTGACCAGGTGGGTCACGGTGGCCTGGTTGGCCCGCTGCAGGGCCGCCGCCAGGGTGAAGGCGTCGGCGAGGTCGGCGGGGCCGTGTTGGACTGGCAGTCGCGCCAGCGCCGTGGCGATCTCGTTGGTGGACGTGGCGCCGGCCACCAGGACCCGGGCCCGTGGCCCCGCGGCGATGATCGACACCTCCTGGCCGGTCGTCAGCCCGGCGGTCAGTTCCGTGACCGTGCGGCGGGCCATCGCGAGGCGACTCACACCCTCCTCCTGGGCGTTCATCGACCCCGAGACGTCGACCACGATGATCGTGTGATCGCCAAGGGTCGCGGGGACGACGGCGTACGGGCGGGCCAACGCCACCGCACCGGCGACGATGGCCAGCGCGCAGAGCCAGAACGTGAGGTCGGGGCGGAAGCGCTGCCAGGGCGTGGCCGCAGTCATTGCCCGGGGGACCTGTTGCCACACCATGGTGGATGACACGATCCGGCGGGGTCGCCGGGCGCGCAGCAGGTACCAGACGACCAGCGGGACGAGCAGCCCGAGGGTCGTGAGCGCCCAGGGATTCGCCAGCCTCATGTGACCAGGCCGACTCGTCGCAGGCCGACGCCCACGACGGTGGCGACCGACTCGTCGTCGGTCGCGGCAACGACGGCGACCCCGTGGCGGGCAGCGTGGGTGACGACGGCGTCCCGCCAGTCGGCCATGGCCCGGCGATGCATGGCCATGACGTCGTCGCTGGCGGTGATCGAGACGAGTTCGCCGGTCTCGGCATCGACCAGTTCGAGATCGCCGACCAGCGCGGGGTCGAGGTCGTCGAGCGCGAGCAGGTGGACGAGGACGCTGTCCTGGCCACCCGAGCCCAGCGCCGTGACGACGTCACGCCAGTCGGGCACCAGCAGGTCGCTGACCAGCACCACTGGACCGCGCGGGCCCTCGCCGTGGGCGCGAGCCAGGGCGGCCCGCAGTGGTGCCGCCCCGGGCGCCTGGTCGTCCGGATCGGCGACCTCGATGCCTGCCAGGGTGTGGGCCACCACCAGTGGTGCGTTGCGCCCACGAACCCAGGGCCCCGCCGTGACCCGGTCTCCCGTCGTCGCCACGATGACGCGCATGCGGTCGCCGCCGTGGCCGGTGACGTGGGCGAGTGCGACGGCCAACTGCCCGGCGTGGGCCAACTTGGTGCCGAGGGCCATCGACGCCGACGCGTCCACCACGACTCGCAGGGAGGTGTCGTCCTCGGCCTCGTGGATGCGGACGAGCAGGCGGCCATGGCGTCGTGACGACGGGAGGTCGAGCGTGCGCGGATCGTCGCCGGCCACGTAGGGCCGCAGGTCGGCGAACTCGAGGCTGGAACCGTGCCGGGTGGATCGATGGGCCCCGTCGCGAGTTCCGGTGACGCGACGGCCGGTGGCCAGGCGATGGGGCGCAAGCCGCGCGACGGCGGCAGGCGGGAGGGCAGTCGCCAGGGCCGTGGTCACATGGCACCCCGGACAGCGGGTGTCGGACGTGGCACGGCATCCAGGACGTCGTCGATGACCTGGTTGGCCGTCACACCTGCGGCCAGTGCCTCGTAGCCCATCACGAGCCGATGCCGCAGGGTGACGTGGGCAACGGCCCGGACCCCGTCGATCGAGGCCTGCAGGTCCCCGTCCCGCAGTGCGGCGACCTTGGCCAACAGCACCAGTGCCTGGGCGCCACGTGGTGAGGCGCCGTTGCGCACGTAGGACGTGACGGTGGGCGGCGCAGTCGGGCTGGTGGCGTGGGTCGCCTGGACGAGGTCGGCGACGTGGCGAAGGACGTGGCTCGCGATCGGCACCTCGCGGACCAGTGCGATCGCCGAGACCAGGTCCTGGGTCGTCGCGACCTGGTCGACGCTGGGGACCGCGGCGCCGGTCGTGCGCTCGAGGATGTCCACCAGGTCGTCGGTGGAGGGTGACGGCACCAGCGCCTTGGCCACGAAGCGGTCGAGTTGGGCCTCCGGCAGCGGGTAGGTGCCCTCCATGTCGATCGGGTTCTGGGTGGCCATCACGAAGAATGGGCGTGGGAGTTCGCGGGTCACGCCTGCCGTCGTCACGCGACGCTCGGCCATTGCCTCCAGCAGCGCCGACTGGGTCTTGGGGGTCGCCCGGTTGAGCTCGTCGGCCAGCAGGAGCTGGGTGAAGACGGGACCCGGTTCGAACTCGACACTGGCGCCGCCATCGGACAGCACCGTGGTGCCGACGATGTCGGCGGGCATGAGGTCGGGCGTGCACTGGATCCGGTTGACCGCCAACGACATCGCGTCACCGAGCGTGCGCAGCAGCACCGTCTTGCCCAGCCCCGGCACCCCCTCGAGCAGCACGTGCCCCTCGGCGAACATGCCGGCCAGGACGTCGGCGAGCAGCGCGGACTGGCCCACGACGACGCGCTGCAACTGGTCGAGGATGCGCTGGTGGAGCTCGGCGAAGGCCGCGGGCGTGCTGATCGTGGGTGCGTCTGCCGATGTCGGGGCTGTCACTGTGCATTGCCGATCGTGTCGAAGTAGCTGCGCACCACCTCGCGCATGGCGGGTGGGTAGTCCGGTCGGTCGATCGTGCGCGCCGCCTCGTTGGCGTAGGCGGGCAGCACGTCCTGGTAGGGCACCCGGCGTTGGGCGTCGGTGCCCTGGCCGGTGGTGGTCCCGATGGTGTCACCCTGCCCGGTGGCCTGGCCGCTGATGCGGACGTCCTCGCCGTCGACTGCGCCGGTCGGGGGGTCATAGACCTGGTCGAGCGCGGGTGTGTCGCCCGTGCCGGCGTTGTTGTCCTGGCCCGGCTGTGCGGCCCCGGTGCCGTCTGTTCCGGTGGGGTTGCCGCCACCGCCGCCACCACCTTGTCCTTGTCCTTGCCCCTGCCCTTGTCCTTGCCCCTGTCCTTGCCCCTGTCCTTGTCCTTGGCCCTGTCCTTGCCCTTGTCCTTGGCCTTGTCCTTGGCCTTGTCCTTGGCCTTGCCCTTGCCCTTGCCCTTGTCCTTGCCCTTGTCCTTGCCCCTGCCCCTGCCCTTGGCCTTGTCCCTGCCCCTGTCCCTGTCCTTGCCCCTCGCCGTCGGATGCAGCCAGGCGGTCGGCTGCGGCATCTGCCGCGGCCGCTGCGTCGGCGGCCGCGGCGGCCGACTGCTGGGCACCGGCGGCATCCCCGACGGCTGTCGAGGCGTCCCCCAGGGCGGCGGCGGCAGCCGTCGTGTCCCCGGCGGCAACCGCCTGGGCGGCCGCTGACAGGGCGGCACTGGCAGCCGGGAGACCGCCGGCAGTGGCACCTGCCAGTTCGTCGAGTCGTTGCGTCAGCTCGGCGGGGTCCTGGTCGTCCAGTTCCTGTGCCAGCGAGTCCAGTTGCTCCCGCACGGTGTCGCCATCGGCAAGGGGATCGGTGCCCAGTTCCGTGCCCAGGCCCGTCAGGGCGGTGCGTTGTGCCCCCAGATCGGCTGGCACGTCGTTGCGCAGTTGCGATGCAAGTTCGCGCAGACGCGCCTCGGCCACGTCGGGTTCGAGGTCGGCCAGTTCCTCGGCCAACTCCGAGATCTCGGCGGCCAGCGGCGCCGTCACGGGATCATCGGCCAACGCGTCGGCCACCTCCCGCAACTCGTCAGCCTCCTGTGCCAACTGGTCCTGGATGCGTTCGCGCGCGGCGATCTCGGCTTCCACCGGGTTTGCGGACAGGCCCGACCAGGCCGCGACCATGACGGCGACGGCGCCGACGAGGAGCAGGCGGCGCGGAAGCCTGACCCGGCCTGGAATCGCGGTGACCCCGGCCGCGGTGTCGACAGCAGCGGCGTGCTGGGCCCGGGCCATCGGGGCGGGGTCCTGGGCTCGCTCCACGGCCGTCGCGAAGGCGTCGCGCGTCCCCAGCCAGTGATCAGCCGCCCACGCTGCCAGGCGATCGTCGATCGGGGTGACCAGCCCGGCTACCAGTGCCACCAGGGCGGCTGCACACGCCACGATCGCGGTGATGGCACCACCGTCGTGCACCGGGACCAGGCGAGCCAGCAGGGTCCACCCCGCCGCGGCGACGCCGGCAACCGCCAGTGTCGGTGCGGCCAGGGCCAGTGCGCGATTCGCCCGCATGCGACGACGCGCCATCGCGATGACGCGTGACAGGGCGGAGTCAGTGGTCACGGTGGTGGCGGGGGTGGCGGTGCAGGCGCCCTCCCCGCGCCGGCAGTCTCGGCAGCCACGCCCGGGCTCGGGGCCGCAGGGCGGTCGGCCCCGGCGGCGCCGCGGGACGTCCGCGTCCGGAGTCGCGGCCCGTGGCCGGGTGTCACCCGACGTGCCGCGAAGCGCAGGGCGATGACGCCGACCAGGATGCTGATGGCAACCTGGGCGAACAGCAGCGGGATCACCGAGGGGTCCTGGGCCAGGGCACCGGGAATCTCGCCGTCGGCGACGTCGAAGCCGACCTGCTGGGGGGCGTAGATGATGCGAAACGGTGTCAGGAGGGTGGGCAACGAGATCGCGACCGGTGTGTCGGCGGCGAAGGAGAGGCCCGTCAGTGGATGGAAGAACATCGACACCTGGGGCACGTCCCTGGTGAGGAGGAACTCGATGATGGCAAGGACCCCCGGTCCGATCATGAGCGCCGCCAGCAACCCGTAGGTCGCGATGATGGCGGTTGCCGTGCGGCGCATCGACGCCGACACCGCGATCGCGATCGCCGAGAACGACGCCACCACGACGACCATGTAGAGCGTGCTCGCCACCACGTCGAGCAGCGTGACGCCTCCGAAGAACGCTGCCGCCGCGGCCAGTGGCATGCCGACGACGAGCAACAGGACCTGCCATGCGGTGACGGCCCACCACTTGCCGGCCACGATTGCCCACGGGGTGAGGCTGGTGATCTGCAGCAGTGGCAGCGTGCGCTTCTCGCGCTCCGTGGCGACCTGGGAGGCGGCATACCCGGCCCCGAAGAACATCACCGCGCCCAACTGGATGGCCATGAAACTGTCGAACATCGAGCGGCCGACGGCGGCGTGGCTGGCGCTGCCGTCGAAGCGGGCGATGGACGACATCACCAGGTAGAGCAGCAACAGTGCCAGCGCCAGCAGCGCCACGTAGCCGGTCACGACCAGGCCGCCCCGGGGTCCACGGAAGCGGTCCGCGAGTTCCTGGCGGGTCACCGGCGACAGGTGTGGTCGTCGCAGCGTGCGCCCGGGGGGCGGGGTGGCGGCAGCATCACTCATCGCACCACTCCCTTGGTCACACTCATGAACAGTCGCTCCAGGCCACCGGCCTCCTCACGGAAGTCGGTCACACGCAGGCCTGCGCCCACCAGCGACTCCAGCAGGGAGGCGACGGGTTCCTCGCCCCCGGGAACCTCGAAACGCAGCACGGTGTCGCGAGTGGCGACGTGGGCGGCACCGACCCCTGCCGCGCAGGCCACGGCCCGATCGATGGCCTGGGCGACGGCGTCCGGATCCGACACCAGCAGTCGCACCCGCACGGTGGTCGTCGCGGCCACCCCGGTGCGGATCTCCTCGGGCGTGCCGGCCGCCAGGACCTTGCCGGCCTCGACGATGGCGACGCGATCACACATCTCCTCGAGTTCGGACAGGATGTGGCTGGACACGATGATGGTGTGGTCCATCTCGCCCAGCGCCAACAGGATCTCGCGCAGGTCGATGCGGGCGCGCGGATCCAGCCCCGAGGCGGGTTCGTCCAGCACGAGGACCTGGGGGTCGTGCACCAGTGCACGCGCCAACGACAACCGCTGCTGCATGCCGCGCGACAGGCCCGCGACGTCGACGTCGGCCTTGTGGTCAAGCCCCACCAGTTCCAGCAGGTCGCGGGCCTGCTGGGTCCGGCGGACGTCCGTCAGCCCGTAGGCCGCACCGAAGTAGTCGAGGTACTCGGTGCACGACATGCCGTCGTAGAGCCCGAAGAAGTCCGGCATCCAACCCACGACCGAGCGCACCGAACGGGGGTCCGCCACGGCATCGCGGCCCATCACCTCGACGGTGCCCCGGTCCGGCACCAGCAACGTGACCACGGCCTGCATGGTCGTGGTCTTGCCGGCACCGTTGGGCCCGACCAGTCCGAAGACGCTGCCGGCCGGGACATCGAGGTCGATGCCGTCGATCGCGCGGACTGACCCGTACGCCTTGTGCAGCCCGCGGATCCGGACCGCCGGGACCGCGGCCGGAGGGGGGACGGCGACCGGGTCGGCGACGGTTGACGGTGCCATCGTGTCGGTCATGTGCCACCTCCTGTGCCGATGTCGATCCGCGACAGTGGGAAGTCGCCGTTGCCCGAGATCGCCACGACGACCTCACCCAGCGGAGTCACGACCAGGCTGGGGTCTTCGTCGACCGCGGTGGCGAACTGGTCGTCCCAGGGTCTGAACTCCTCGGCGTCACGGTCCCAGACCTGCACCGCCATGTCACCGTCGAAGCGCAGTTCCCAGTTCTCGCACGGCCGATCATCGAAGCAGAAGGACGCGCCCTGGTCCCACACCTCGCACGTGGTTGCATCTTCCGGACATTCCAGTGGCTCCCCGTCGCACAGGTCCTCGACGCGTGACTGGGCGAAGTCGTTGTCGAAGACGTCGTAGGTGACACAGCCGTCGTCCGCCTGGGTCTTCGGGACGACGATGCGCACCTGGCCGGGGGCGGGCGGCGCCGGCATGGCCGTGGACATCCACGTCGTGCCGGCACCGAACACCATGCGTGAGCGCTCGTCCAGTTCGTGGGCTGCGCCCTTGGTCGGTTGCCACAGCGTCGTGATGCCACTGACGGCTGCCGCCGGATCCACTGTCGGCGTGACGCCAACCATGATGACGTCGGGATCGGCCGAGCCGGGCCCCGCGGGAGTGGCCACGATGGGCGAGGACGCCAGGGCCTGGATCCAGACCATGCCGGGCGTCGCCGCGACCTGCTGGCTCGTCACCCCGGCGAAGGTCCCCGATTCGAGGGCAATGTCCGCTGGGACCATGGGCTCGGCGCCGGCCTGGTCCTCGAAGACGACCTCGCCTCCGAAGCCAGTCAGGTCGGGGAGCGGATTCCAGCGAGATGCCGTGGTCGGGGTGTCGGCGCCATCGACCCGGGCGCCGTCATCATCCATCTCGACGACCACGGTCGTGCCGGCGGTGAGCGTGCCGGTGTCGACGTGGCCCAGCGGGCCGAAACTCACGCGCGTGTGGTCCAGGTCGGTGGCAGCCGTGTTCGTGATCTCTGCGCGCAGCCCGGCCTGCGTGACCACGGCCTCGATGTCCAGTGGTGGCGGGGTTGGTGCCGATCGAACCGACAGGCTCACGCCGGCGCCGAACGACCGTTGCTGGTCCGACGATCCCAGTTCGACGCCGTCCGCCGATGCGACGGCCACGGTGGGATTGTCCCAGCCCAGGTTCTCCACGGTCCAGCCCTGGCCGGGCAGGCCGACCGTGCCGTCCAGTTCGGGCGGCAGCAGCACGACGAGTTGCTCCGTGCCGACGCCGTCGATCCAGGTCGCCTGCGCCAGCGATCGACCCGGGGACGCCTGGTTGCGGTTGGACGCCGCGAACGCCACCGTCGCCAGGACCAGGGCGACGACTGGCAGGACGAGCCACGCCAACTCCCGACGTCGCAGGCGCCGGATGCCCACGAGCGCGATCAGCCCGATCACGACCAGGTACCCACCGGCGAAGGCCGCCATCGCCCACGACGACGGCAGTCGGACGCCGGACTGCTGCAACGCCCAGGGGTCCAGCGCGAGGCCACGCGACCACACGGCTGCCGACGAGACGGGCGTCCCGCTCCACAGGTTGCCCCACATGCGCGGCGACGACAGCGCGTCGTCACCGACCATCGGGGTCAGCCACGTGATGCGGCCACGACCGGAGGTGGTGGTGGCCGCCGCGGCGCCATCGGTCGAGCCCGTGGTGACGTCGTCGACCTCCAGGGCGAGTGGCCAGCCCGACGGCAACACATCGATGCCATCGGACGCGACCGTGCCCGGTGGTCGCCCGATGTCGGGATCGGCGGTCACGTCGGTGACGATGAGGTGCAGGCCCTGGATGTTGACGGCGGTGGTCAGGGCGTCTCGCTGGTCGTCGTCCATGGTGGCGAGGACGTCGGCCGGCGCCGTCAGCGTGCCAAGGGTCTCGACAGCCAGTGGTCCCAGGTCGAGCAGGTCGGTCGTGATGTCGACGGTCGTCCACACCTCGCCGGTGATGGCGTCGGTCACGGCACCGACGCGGTCGGTGAACGCCGGGTCGTCGAGGACGCCCACCAGCGCCGTCGTCACGCCGAAGCCCGGCACTCGTGTCGAGGCGGTGGTGTCCCCGGACTGCAGGCGTACCGTGGCCCCGGACTCGCTGGGCGGGACCAGCATCGTCCACGCCTTGGTGGCGCCGGCCGCGACCTCGACTTCACGCTGGATCGTGGTCGCACCGTTGCGGCCCTCGACGGTGACCTCCAGCGTTCCCTGGACGGGAACGGCGGGGGACACGGTCACCGTGATGGGGGCCCAGGCCGCCTGTGCCTGCTCGGGGATGGCCGCCTCGGCGGCAAGGCCGAGCGCATCGCCGTCGGCCTGGGCGTGGGCCACCGGGGCCAGCAGCGCTGCAGGGACCAACGTTGCCAGGGCCAGCGCGACCAGGGCCACTGCGACCAGGACCGGCGTGATGCCGCGCGGGGCGATCCGGGCGCGTGCGATCCGGCCCGGCCCGCCCGGGACCAGGCGCGGCGTCACCAGCGATCCCTCAGGAACCATCAGTGCTCCTCGTGTCATGCCACTGCCCCCCACAGTCATGGCGTGCACCACGTGGCAAAGCCTACATGGAGGCGATGGGTGTGACGTTGCCATGGCCGCCGGAGTTGCACCATCCGGGATCACCCTTGCAATTGCACTGACGTGACCACCGGGGGCGGGCGGCGGGAGCCTCAGGCGGACCGGGCGGAGCGCCCACCGTCTGCCGCCCAGGCCGAACGCAACCCCTCACGACGACGATCGGTGTCCCGAAACTGGATGACCATGCCGACGATGGCGAGGCCGACGTAGAGGGCGAACCACCATGGCGACGACGCCAACGTGACGGCGACCCCGTCGGGGTCGGCCTCCGCGACGTTGATCGAGCCCACAAGCAGCATCACACCGCCGACCATCACACTGGCACCGCCAAGCCCCGTCAGGACGGTCAGCAGGGCCATGGGCAGGTCGACGGCCAGCGCAATCACCGCCAACACCGCACCAGCGGCGATCCCCGACAGCAGGATGGCCCAGGACCACGTGATCCCGAGCATGGCCGCCAGCGTGGCGCCCAGGGCATAGCCGATGCCGGCCATCGACAGGACCACCGACACCTCGTAGTAGAGGTAGGCGAGCAGGCCGAACAGCAGCGCGACCACGATCCCCGCAACCCAGGTCAACGTCGTGCCCAGGAAGGTCTCGCCGGTCACGGCCGCGGTGACGCCGGCCCCGAACCAGAATCCGATCAGGGCACCCCACAGGGGAATGACGATGCGCATCGCGAGGTAGCCACGGAAGCAGAAGGCCGCGCCCAGCGCCAGCGCGACGATGCCAAGCAGGATGTCGTCCATGGCGCTGCCTTCCATCGGGTGGTGTCGGGGTCGACCTCGACGACCGGATCCTAGTGTCCTGCGTCAGCAGTCGTTGAGGACGTGAGGCGATCGAGTCGACGCGACTGCGGTCCAACATGGGTGGGTGGAGCCCCGGACATGGCGGGTCGCCACCGATGGCTGCTCGCCGGAGTCGTGGGATGGTGTTCCCAACTCATCACCGACAAACGAAGGAGCTGTCCATGACCACCCCGACCACCAGCCGCCCCGCCCGCAACGGCGTCGACGTCCCGACGTTCTTCGCGACCCTCGACGCGGTCCGCGAGGCCCCCGCCGCCGCCCACTTCCAGTTCCGTGCGTCCAATCGCTGGGGTTTCATTGGCCCCGGCGTGACATCTGCCGGCGCAGTTCGCCACTGTCGGCCGTTGTCACCCTCCGTCTGGTGTGTCTCGCCGAACACTAGTATCACGATGCGGGCGGCGGTCGGTCGATCGCCCTTCCCCGGCCGTTCACCCACGCCGGCGGCGGTTGCGCACGATCCGGGAGTGTCCATGTCCATGCTGGCGGCGGCCGTCGTCGTCGCAGCAGCCGTGGTGTGGCACAACGGTCGTCACCTGGTGCCGGGGGAGTGGCGCGAGCGTGCCGCGACCGTGGTCACGGTCATCGGCGCGGCCATCGCGGCGTGGTGGCTGTTCTCGCAGGCTCGATCCTGCGGCGGGGCTGTCCAATGCGTGGAGGTGGACCCTGGGGGCGGTCGTGGTCGCCGGCATCGTCGCCGTCCTGGCCCGGGTGTCGCCACGCGTGGGTGGCATGGTGGCCGATCGTCGCATGCGGGCCATGGAGCCGGCAGAGTTCGCCCTGCACGTGGGGTGGCGCATCCCGATCCTGACGGCCTTCGCCGAGGAGGTGGTGCATCGGGGTGCGGTGTGGTGGGTGCTCGACCAGGCCGGCGGCGCCGACCTGGCACTGTGGGGCACCACGGTCTCGTTCGCACTGGGCCACGTCGTCGTCGCACGCGACCAGGCCATTCGCGAGGAACGATCGGTGCCGACGTGGGTCGTGGTCACCGTGCTGGCCACGGGCGTCGCGGGACTCCTGCTCGGATGGTTGCGCCTGCGCACCGGCGGGATCTGGGCGCCGATGGGCGTGCATGCCGGGGTCAACATGGCGCTGGCACTGGGCGCGCGACACGCCAGGGATGAAGACGACCTGGTGGTGACGGCGGCCGTGATCGACATGGACTGAGCAGGGGTTCGCGGCGGTACCCCGGATCGCGGGTGCTCAGCCCAGGACGGGCAGCCTGGTGGCGGTCGGGGACCATGCACCGGCATCGTTGGCCTGGTCACCGGCGTGGTAGGACGAACGCACCATCGGCCCGGACTCGACGTGGTCGAAGCCCAGCACGTCCTCGCCATGGCGCTTGAATCGCGCGAAGGACTCCGGCGTGACGTAGCGGTCCAGGTGCAGGTGCTGGGCCGAGGGTTGCAGGTACTGCCCGATCGTGAGCAGTTGCACACCGGCGCGCCGGATGTCGGTCATCGTCTCGATGATCTCGTCGTCGGTCTCGCCCATGCCCGCGATGATGTTGGACTTGATCGCTGTCGTGGACGGGAACCGCTCCCGCGCCAACGCCAGGAACTCGAGGCCGCGGTCATAGTCGAACGATGGCCGGATCTGGGTGAACAGGCGACGACAGGTCTCGAGGTTGAACGCGAACACGTCGGGCGGTGTTGCCACGACCTGTTCGAGCGCACGCGCTCCCACGGCGGGTTCGTGGCCGTAGCCGAAGTCGCTGGGCAGGACCTCGATGCCGACGTCGGGAGTGGTGGCACGAACCTGTCGGATGGTCTCCGCGATCAGCCAGGCGCCCTTGTCGTCGAGGTCGTCGCGGGCGACCATGGTGACCACGACGAAGCGCAGACCCAGGTGGGTGACGGCCTCGGCGACTCGGCGAGGCTCGTCGCGGTCGTAGCCGGCGGGCTTGCCCGTCTTGATCTGGCAGAAGCCACAGCGGCGGGTGCAGTCCTCGCCGCCGATCAGGAAGGTCGCTTCGCGCATCTCCCAGCACTCGTAGATGTTGGGGCACCGGGCCTGTTCGCAGACCGTGTTGAGTTCGAGGTCGCCCATCAGCCGCTTGAGGTCGGTGAAGTTCTCGCCGAACGACGCCTTGACCTTGAGCCATTCGGGCTTGCGTTCGGCCTGCAGCGACGTGTCGATGGTCTTGCGCACCACGCCCGCTCGTTGGGTGCGCTCGCGGCCCAGCACGTCCAGGGTGCGAACACCCTCGGGGATGACAGGTTGCCCGTTCGAATCGAACGCCACGGTGACGCGCTCCTCATGGTCGACGCGCTCGACTGTATCGGTGTGGGCGGTGACGTCGGTGGCCAGTGGGTCGCTGCCGTGCGCCGATGGCAGCCATAGCGTGCGGCCCATGACGACATGGTTCATTTCCGGGGCAAGTTCCGGCATCGGTGCCGAACTCGCCCGCCAACTTGCCCGTCGAGGCGACGACGTCGTGGTGGCGGCACGTCGCCGCGACCGCCTCGATGCGCTGGCCGAGCGAGTTGGCCGATGCGCCCGGCGCGGTGTCGGTGCAGGACTGGACGTGACCGACCATGCCGCCGTCGATGGCGGCGATGCAGGCGGCCGACGACGCGCTGGCGGTCTGGACGTCGTCGTCGCAAATGCCGGCATCGGCGAGCGGCCAGCCGCATCGGTGGGGGCGACCACGAGGCCAATGCTGCTGTCGTGGCCACCAACCTGGTCGGGGTCGTGTCGCAGGTCGAGGTCGGCGCTGTCGTTGATGCAGCCACGTCGCGATGGTCGGGTGGTGCTGGTGTCGTCGGTGGCCGCGACGCGGGGCATGCCGGGCAGCGCGGCCATCTACAGCGCCACCAAGTCGGCGGTGGGCGAGCCTGGGGGAGTCGCTGCAGCTCCAACTGCACGGCAGCGGTGTCGGGGTCACGACGATCTATCCCCGGGTACATCGATTCCGAGATGACCGAGCGGGATCCCGAACGGCATGAAGGCCTCGACGCCGGATGCCGTGGCGACGATGATCCGGGCGATCGATCGGGGGGCGGGCGTCGTCCACGTGCCGCGCTGGTATCGGCCGGTGGCGGGGCTGCTCGGCGTGCTGCCCTCAGGGCTGTTGCGGCGGTTCACCTGACGACGCACCTGACGAGCCCGCCACGCCAGCGGCCCCGGCGACCCCGGCCGCCATGTCGGCGTGCAGGCCCAGGCTGGCTGGACTCGCCCACGTGGTGACCGCGCCCAGCACGTCGGCGAAGGCTGGCGGCGGTGTCGTGGACGACCTCGGCCATGGGTCGCGTCGCTGCCGAGCTCGCGCATCGAGGTGACGGCACGATCGGTGATCCCGCACGCGACGATGCCGCGGAAGTCGGCGAGGTCAGGGTGCCACGTTCGTGGCCCAGCCGTGCTGGGTGATCCGCCCGGCCGTGACCCGCACGCCGATCGCCGTCACCTTGCCGCCGTCGGTCCAGACGCCGGTCAACCCGTCGATGCGACCCGCCGCGATGGCATGGCGGGCCAGCATCCGGATGTTGAGCTCCTCGAGGGCACGCACGTAGTCCACGACGCGGGGCCCGGCCAGGCGCAGCACGGGGTAGCCGACCAGCTGTCCGGGCCCGTGGTAGGTCACGTCCCCGCCGCGGTCGACCTCGAAGACCGCGATGCCGGCTGCATCGAGTGCCTGCCTCGTCCAGCAGGACGTTGTCGCGGGTCGGCCCGCCGACCGAGCGTGTAGGTCGGCGGGTGTTGAACCAGCAGGAGCACGTCGCCGATCTGGTCGTCGGCTCGTCGTCGTGCCAGGTCTCGCTGCCATGCCCACGCGGTCGCGTAGTCCACGATGCCGGCATCGACGACCGTGATCGGCTGGGTGGCGCGATCTCGCAGCGTCGTGGGATTGCCGGGCGAGCGGCTGCGGGCCATGCCGGGGCGTCCGTTCTGGCGATGGGTCGTGGCGACGTGGTCGCAGGCTATCCCGGCACCTGCCTGTGCGATCTGCGCACGAAGTGGTTGCGCGCGCATCCATCTGTGGTGCATGTGGGCAACCACATGTGGAGGCATGCTGGGACGCGCCTCCGTGCCCCGGTGACGACATGCGCTCCAGCGGGCAAACCGGGCGCCGAGCCCCGACGAACCACACCAGGCCAGACTCAGACCGAACAAGGACGACACGACATGGATGTTCGCACCGTGGTGGTGGGCGCCGGCATCGCCGGCCTGGGGACCGCCTGGGCCCTGCGTGAGGATCCTGACGTGCTGGTGCTGGACGGGCGCAGCCACGTCGGTGGCAACGCCCTGACCGTCGAGGTCGACCGGGTGCCAGTCGACATGGGTTTCATCGTCTTCAACACCGACACCTACCCGAACCTGGTCCGACTCTTCGATGACCTCGACGTCGCGACGGCGCCCAGCGACATGTCGCTGTCGGTGCAGTTGGCTGGTGGCGACGAGTGGGCAGGCAGCCTTGGTGGTCTGCTCGGCCACGGTGGGTGGCGAAACCGGCGCGCGTGGCAACGACTGCGTGGCATCATGTCCCTGTCACGCCGCACCCGTGCACTGGCCGAGCAGGGTCTGACCATCGGTGAGGCGCGACACCAGTTGGGTCCGGTCGTGGTCGATGACTACGTCATCCCGATGGTGTCGGCGATCTGGTCGTCGCCGGGGGCCGACGTCGAGGCGATGCCGCTGTCGACGCTGGTCACCTTCTTCGACCAGCACGCCCTGTTCGACCACGTCGGACGACCGCAGTGGCGGACCGTGGTCGGCGGGTCGCGGGCCTACGTCGACGCCATGCAGGCGTCCATGGCCCCGACCGTGCGCACCGGCGCGCCAGTCACGGGCCTGCGACGCACCGGCAACGGATGGGAGGTCGAGGTGGGACACGACGACCGGGTCACCTGCGAGCGAGTGGTGTTCGCCACGCCCGCAGACGTGGCACTGGACCTGTTGGGTGACCACGCCACCGCGAACCAGACCCAGGTGCTGGGCACCTTCCGGTCATCGAGCAATCGCGCCTGGCTGCACTCGGACGAATCCGTCATGCCGGCCAATCGCGACCTGTGGTCGTCGTGGAACGTGGTGTCGGGCGGTCAGGTGGCCGTCACCTACTGGATGAACCGCCTCCAACCCCTGGCCACCGACCGCAACCTGTTCGTGACGCTCAATCCCACGCGACCGCTCGGCGACGTCCACGAGATCCGCGACTTCCGCCACCCGATCATGGACGATGCCGCCGCGGCCGCCCAACCGCGTCTCCACGAGATCCAGGGCACCAACAACACCTGGGTCTGCGGTGCCTGGACCGGCTACGGCTTCCACGAGGACGGACTGGAGTCCGGACTGGCGGTGGGTGCAGCGCTGGCCGGGCGCGTCCGTCCCGAACCGGCGCCCGGCCGGCCGGCCGCGGCTGTGATCGGTGCGTGACATGACTGGTCTCCTGCACGACGCCTCCGCCGTCACGGCCCCCGATGCCGGCGGTCCTGACCAGTCGACGGGGTTGCGATCGGCGCTGTACCCGGGTGTCGTGCGTCACCATCGTCGTGGCGCGGTCGATCACGACCTCGACGCCCGGATCGTCATGGCCTTGTTCGACCTCGATGAACTCGACCTGCTGGACGAACAGGTGCGCGGGTTCGGACTCGACCGTCCCGCTCCGGTGTCGTTTCGGGCCAGCGACCACGGCCACGGCGATGGCTCGGACCTGCGGAAGTGGGTGGCCGAGGTCACCGAAGTGGCCGGGGTCCCGGACGTCTCGGGTCGCGTGCAGGTGCTGTGCATGCCGCGAGTCCTTGGCCATGCCTTCGACCCGCTGAGTGTCTGGTTCTGCCACGATGGCGACCAACGGCTCTCGGCAGTGGTGCACGAGGTTCGCAACACGTTCGGTGGTCGTCATGCCTACGTGGTGCCCGACCCGCTGGCCGGCCGCACCGCTGCCGGCAGCGAGGTCCTGCTGCACCAGGCCGACAAGGCGTTCCACGTGTCACCGTTCTTCGACGTCGACGGCACCTACGACTTCACCCTGACGGTCCCGGGCGACAAGGCGGCGGTGGGCATCACCCACCACGCGGGTGACGGCCACACCCTGACGGCATCGTTCATCGGGCGTCGCCGCGCCTTCACGACCCGGGGCCTGTGGCAGTCGATGTGGCGACATCCCGCGCTGACGCACCGGGTCGTCACGGGCATCCACCTCGAGGCCGCCAAACTGTGGCGCAAGGGCGCGACCTATCGGCCCGTGCCCGAGCCCGGACCCCCCGTGACCGTTGGCACACCCACGCCTGCGCCACGTTCGGCTTCCACGTCGGACCAGGATCGTTCCGCCCCCGCTCCGGGGTGTCCCCACAAGGTTGCGTCATGAGTCGTCTCCTGCACCTGCTCGCCGACCGCATCACGCATGGCCGCATGCTGTTGTGGACCCCCGACGGGCGACGTCGCGCCCATGCCGGGGCGCTGCCGGGGCCGACCGTGCGGGTGCGCGTGCACGACCCCCACCTGGCCCGACGCCTGGTCACCGGTGGGGCCAGCGCGTTGGGAGCCGCCTACGTCGACGGCGGCTGGGAAACCGACAACCTGCCCGACACCCTGCGGATCCTGAGTGCGACCGTGGACTCGCAGGTGCGCTCACCGCTGGGCCAGCGACTGCAGGCACGCGCGGGTGCGGCCTTCGACGACGTGCGTGAGCGGCTCGGCGCCCACGGGGCGGTCGCGACGATGGCCGACCACTACAACCTCGGCAACCGGTTCTACGCCACCTGGCTCGATCCCTCCATGAGCTACTCCTCGGCGCTGTTCGACCACGGACACGGGGTCGACGAGGCAGTGCCCAGCGTGCAGCCACTGGGTGCCACCGGGCCGCCGTCGGTGCTGGGTCCGTCCGCCCGCGCCGTCGACCAGCGGTCACTGTCGGCCGCACAGCGAGCCAAGTACGAACGCATCCTCGACCAGGCGGGGTTGCAGGCCGGTGACCGCGTGCTCGAGATCGGGTTCGGATGGGGCGGGTTCGCCGAGGTCGCCGCAACTCGGGGCATCCACGTCACCGGTGTCACCATTGCGCGCGAGCAGTTGGACTTCACCGGCAAGCGCCTGGCCGAGGCGGGACTCGCGGACCACGTCGACCTCCACCTCCTCGACTTCGCCGAGATTCCGTCCCGATTCGAGGCGGCATCCTTCGATGCCGTGGTCTCGATCGAGATGATCGAGTCGATTCCCCAGCCTCGCTGGACCGACCTGTTCGACGTCAGCCTGCTCATGACCGCGCCCGGCGGCAGGGTCGTCTTCCAGATCATCATGATTGCCGACGACCTGTTCGACACCTATGCGCGACGCGAGGACTTCATCACCACCTGGATCTTCCCGGGTGGCCGCCTGCCATCGCCCAAGGTCGTGCGCGGGCTGGCCACGGACGCGGGGCTGACAGAGGATGACGTGCTCGCGTTCGGCGGGTCCTATGCCACCACCCTGGCCACGTGGTGGCGTGACTTCGATGGGGCCTTCGACACCGCCGTGCGCACCCTGGGCTTCGACGAGCGCTTCCGGCGGATGTGGCACTACTACCTGGGCTACTGCCAGGCCGGCTTCGAGATCGGGCGCATCGACGTCCAGCAGTGGACCTGGCGCGTGCCAGCCTGAGCCGGAAGTCGTCGGTCAGGTGGACGGCGCCGTCTCGACGTCGTCCGCGTCATCGGGCGCATCGGTGACGTCTTCGTCATGCGTGGCGTCGTCGTCTCCGACAGCCACGACGTCGTAGCGATGGCCGGCAGCACGCAGGCGTCGCGCCAGTTCGTGCCCGATCCCGGTCGAGGGTGTCAGCACGCCGGCTCGGTCCGGCAGCAGGTCCGGGTCACCGGCCAGCGCCAGGGCAGATTCGCTCAGCATCACGGCGGTGGCGCGATAGCCGGGATCACCGCTGACCGCGATCTCGCACACCAGGCGAGCCCCGGTGGTCGTGGTGGTGTGGATGTCGATGCGGAAGAATCCACGCTCCCGTGTGGCCTCGTCGGGTCCTTCGCCAGGCGCCGGGAGCACGCGATCCAGCAGCGCCCGAGTCGGGGGAAACGCCAACCCTGCGGCCAGGGCTGGTGGCCCGATGGCGATGGCTGCCGCCATGGCAGGTCCGAAGGGCAGCGCCCCCGCCGCGCATCAGCTCGCGATACTCCAGGGTGGGCCCCACGCGTGTCCGGTCAGGGCATTGGAGCGCCGCACGACTCGGCTGTTGACGATGCCCATCGGAAACGGTGCGAGCCAACCCCCGAGGTCGGCGTCGTGGACGAGTCCCACGGGATCACCCTCGCCATTGTCGGGCTCGGCCTCGCGGTCGGGGCTGAGCGCGTGGGGGTCGCGCATGAGGCGTCGACTCGCGCTGCTGGCGAGACCGCTGTCCACCATGCCGCGCATCGAGTCGATCGTGCCGCCACTGGCGCCGCCACGCAGCGCCTTGACCACCAGCGTGGTGGGCCCGAGCGTGCCCAGGTCCCGGGCCCGTGCATGCTCGGCCAGCAGGAAGACGCCCAGGTCCGACGGGATCGAGTCGAACCCGCAGCTGTGCACGATCCGGGCACCGGACGCCTCCGCAGCCGCATGGGCGTGGTCGATCGACTCCCGCATGAACGTGGTCTCGCCGGTCAGGTCGGCGTAGTGGGTCCCGGCGCGGGCGCATGCACGCACCAACGGCAGGCCCAGGCGTGCGTAGGGCCCGACCGTCGACACGACCACGTGCGTGGTGGCTGCCAGGCGGTCCATGTCGTCGTCTGACAGGCTGTCCACTTCGAGCAGGGGCCAGTCCGACGCAGCGGGTCCGAGGTCCTCGCGAACGGCGGCCAGACGTTCCTCCGAGCGCCCCGACAGCCCGATGCGCACGTCGTCGGGGGCGACCTCGGCAAGACGCGCCGCGGTCAGCGCGCCGACGAAGCCGGTGGCGCCGTGGACCACGATGTCGAGGTCGCGTGCGGCGGTCGGCATGCGGAGTTCCTTGGTTGCGGCGGTCGGCAGCGACGCGTTGCGCACGGGCTGCCGGGGGTCGTGCTGGCCGCGTGCGACGTGGAGCACACGGTCCGAGCGGGGCTCACGCGACGACGATGCCGTCGTCGGGATCCCAGTCGTACTCGATCTGGGCGGCGGTCGTCGTCGCCAGGTCTCGGTCGATCAGCCGGTCGCACCAGGTGCAGTGCCATCGCAATGCCGTTCGACAGCCCGCCCGAGGTCACCACCGCGCCGGCGTCGACCCAGCGGGCGGTGACGGCCCGGTCCGCGATGGTCTGGCCGAGCTCGCCGAGGTCCTCGTGGTGGGTCGTGGCCAACTCGACGTCATCGAGGTGGCCCGTGGCGGCGAGGATGACCGAGCCGGTGCAGACCGTGGTGACCAATGGGGTACTGCCGGCGAGTCGGGCGACGGCGGCCATGACTGCGTCGTCGGCGGTGACGGCGTGCGACGTCGATGGTGCCCGGGCACGACCAGCACGTCGAGGCCTCCAGCATCGGCAACGGTCGTGGGAGGCCACCAGCCCGAGACCGCCGTAGGCCGTCACCGGACCAGCGCCGACCGCGATCGTGTCGACCTCGAACGGCGCCGCGGCCCCCCGTCGCTGGACCAGGCGATTGGCCGTCAGGAACACCTCGTAGGGTCCGCCGACGTCCAGCAGGTCGACCCCGTCGAACACGACCAGGCCGATCCGCACGGGTCGTGAGCTGGTGGACCCGTCCTGGGTTGGGTCGGTTCGGTGCGCATGGATGCTCCGCTCGTGGTGGGATGAGTGTGCCACCCTGCGCGACCGCTAGGTTCCCCGCCATGGACCCAGATCACAACGCCCGACCCGACGCCACGGACGCTTCCACGGACGCTGATGCCGTGGCCGAGGGCCCTGACGCTGCCGTCGTCGATGCGTCCTCGGACCCTGCTGCGGCGGCCGCCGTCATCGATCTCCTCGACGTCCTGGACCTCGACGAGATCGGTGAGCGCCACATTGCGGTGTCGAACGACGACGACGAGGACCCCGGCCCGGTCGACCGCACGGGTGTTCAGTGGTCGCAGCCAGCCGACGCCCCACGGTCGCGTCTTCGGCGGGCAGGTCCTGGCCCAGTGCCTGATCGCTGCGGGCCGCACCGTCGATGCCGGACCCCAACGCCAGGTGCACTCGCTGCACGGGTACTTCCTGCGGCCCGGAGACAGCCACGAGCCGATCCTGTTCAGCGTGGAGAACATGCGTGACGGGCGGTCGTTCTCGGCCCGCCGAGTCCATGCCCACCAAGACGGTCGCATCCTGCTGTCGATGATCACGTCGTTCCAGGACCGGGCCGGGGGACTTGACCACCAGGACGTGATGCCGGACGCACCTGACCCGGAATCGCTGCCACCCGACCACGTGGCTGCGTCCAGGTCGGAGGATCCCGCCACCGCCATGCGCTCCCATCGACTCGCCATCGACATGCGCCATGTCGAGGGTCCGATCGTCCACCGCCCCGCCGAGTCGCGGGACCCCGACCAGAAGGTCTGGTTGCGGGCTGCCGGCCCGTTGCCGGATGACCCGCTGGTGCATGCGGCCGTGCTCGCCTACGCCTCCGACTACTCGCTGCTGGGCAGCGTGCTGCGCCGCCATGGCGTGGCGTGGGTCGACCCCAGACTCCGGGTCGCCAGCCTGGACCACGCGATGTGGTTCCACCGCTTCGCCCGCGTCGACGACTGGGTGCTGTACGTACAGCACTCGCCATCGGCCCAGTCCGGGCGGGGGCTGGGCGTGGGGCGCATGTTCAGCCGCGACGGCACGCTCGTGGCCACGCTGGGCCAGGAGGGCATGGTTCGCATCAAGGAGTGACCGGATCGGGCGTGACAGGATCGGGGGGTGCCTGGTCCAGGCGTGGCCGCGAAAGGTCGCGCACGGACGGCACCAACAGGGCAGCGACGACGCCGACCACGACCAGGACACTGGCGCCGACCAGGGTCGCGGAAAGCCCGAACGCCACCGCGATCGGTCCGGCCACGGCCTGGCCCACCGGAGTCATGACGATCGATCCCAACGCATCGAACGAGTACACGCGCGACAGGTGTTCCTCGGCGACGTTTGCCTGCAGGTTGGTCTCCCACGCCACGTCGAAGTAGCCGATGCCCAGTCCGGACACCAGGGCGGTCACGACCAGCACGGGCATGGTCGGTGCCAGGCCCAGTGCGAGGATGAACGCGGCTGGCCCCAGCATCCCGACCATGGCGAGCGACAGGCGCGCCCCACGGCGGCGTGCGGCGGGCCATGGTCAGGGTGACGGCCAGCATGCCGACAGCCTCGACGCCCAGGACCCAGCCCCACCCGGCCCGACCGATGGACTGGTCGGCCATCGCAGGGCCCAGGACCGTGATGGTGGCCATGAACGAGATCATCATCACCATGAAGGCCAGCACGACGACCCAGAGCCACTGGTGCGCGGTGAAGGCATCCCATCCCTCCCGCAGGTCCGCGAGCATGGTCGAGGTCTCCTCGCGCACCCGGGGCGGGATGCGCAGGCGGCTGAACAGCAGCCCGGCGACCAGGCACGAGGCCGCATCGACCACGATGCCCCACCCCGGCCCAACGGTGGCGACCAGCGCCGCACCGGCGACCAGGCCGAACAGGTTGACGATGTTGTACCCGGACGCGTTGACCGCGTTCGCCTGCTGCAACAGGTGCTTGGGGACGGTCTGGGGCAACACCCCCTGGCTGGCGGGAAAGGACATCGCGTCAGCGCCGCCTGCGACCAGGGACAGGCCCACCAGCATGGCGACCGACCCGGTGCCGGTCAGGATCAGCGCTGCCACGACGGCCTGGGTGACACCGTTGACCAGGTTGGACCACAGCAGGACGGTCGAACGGCGGAATCGGTCCGCCAGCACGCCCCCGAACAGCAGCAGGACGACCAGCCCCAGCGAGCGGGCGCCGACGACCAGGCCAAGGTCGGTCAACGATCCCGTGAGGTCGAGCATGGCGAAGGCCAGCGCGATCGGGGCGACGGCGGTCCCGGCCATGTCGGCGACGTTGGCCGAGAACAGCAGGCGGAAGTTGCGATGGGCCCACACCGTGTCGCGGCCACTGGCGGGTGCCGCCGTCACGCCCGACCCCGGTCGGTGCGGCCGTCCCGAGGCCCGGCGTGGCCGCAGTGGCCATCGCCGTGGTCGTCACCACTGCATTCGCCGCCGTGGCGAACGCCGCCGCGACGGCTTGCAGATCGATCGTCATCATTCATGGCGGCAGTGTGCCGCACCACTGCTCGATCAGGCGGCGCACCGGGGTGGGGCGACTGATCGGATCGCTCCCGGACTCGCCCGTGGGGCGAGGGCAGGATCGCGTCCGGACACGGCGTCGGGCGAGGGCGGGATCGCTGCCGGTGCCGGCCTCGCGGGGCGCCGTCGGACCACACGAGTGACGCCGACCGCCCGGGGGGCGGTCGGCGTCGGGGTTCCGACAGCGGGTGCATCCGCCATCGATGTGCGGGGGTCACGACGCCATGCGTCGGCTCACCGCTGGTGGGACGGGGTGATCAGTTGTCCGTGTCCTGCTTGACGGCCGAGATCTCGAACTCCAACGTGACCTTGTCGGAGACGAGCACGCCGCCCGTGTCCAGGGGGGCGTTCCACTCGAGACCGAAGTCCTTGCGGTTCACCACCGTGCTGCCCTCGAACCCGACGCGGTGAAGGCCGAAGGGGTCGGTGGCGGCGCCCTGGTAGTCGAAGTCGATGGTGACCGACCTGGTCACGTCCTTGATGGTCAGGTCGCCGGTGACACGGAAGGTGTCGTCGTCGAGCTGCTCGACCTGCGTGCTGGCGAAGTCCAGGGTCGGGTAGGTGTCCATCTCGAAGAAGTCGTTGCTGCGCAGGTGGGTGTCGCGATCCTCATTGCGGGTGTCGATGCTGGTCGCCTGGATGGTGACGGCGACGCTGGAGTCCGACGGGTTCTCGGGGTCGAGGTGGCCGGAACCACTGAATTCGTTGAAGCTGCCGCGAACCTTGGTGATCATGGCGTGACGGGCCACGAATCCGAGCCGCGAGTGGCTGGGGTCGATGGCGTACGTGCCGGCGAGTGTGTCGGGAAGTGTGGCGGTGGTCATCGGGAATCCTTGGGTCGTTCGGAAGGGTGAACGGTGCACGGCTTGCGCACACCCCTTCCAACGTTGTTGCTTGCGCAACTATTCCTCGACGATCCGTCCTGCCCGTGGAAACAGTGGGAACCGGGACATGGAAACGCGGATCGCGCCCGGGGGAGCGATCCGCGTCAGAACGGTGGCGGCCGGTTCGTGGCCGCGCGCGAGTCAGACCGTGACTTCCCCGGCCCAGTCGTGGTTCTCGATGACCCACTTGAGGTCCTGCAGGAACCGGGCGGCATCGGCGCCGTCCAGGATTCGGTGGTCGTAGGTCATGCAGAGATAGCTCATCCACCGGATGGCGATCGAGTCGCCCCAGGCGTCCGAGACCACGACGGGTCGCTTCTCGATCGCGGCCGTGGCCAGGATCGCGGCCTCGGGGGCATTGAGGATGGGCGTGTCGAACAGCGTGCCCAGCGAACCGGTGTTGGTGATCGTGAAGGTCCCACCCGAGATCTCGTCGGGCGAGATCTTCTTGGCACGTGTGCGCTTGGCAAGATCGCCGATCCGCCGGGCCAGGGCGGCCACCGTCAGGTCCTGGGCGTCCTTGATGTTGGGGACGAGCAGGCCGCGGTCGGTGTCCACCGCCATGCCGAGGTTGACGTGGCGGAAGTAGGTCGCGGTGCCGGCGTCGAGGTCCATTCGCGCGTTCACCGTGGGGTGACGCGGGATCGTCATCATGACCGCCTTGGACACGAACGGCAATGGGGACAGTGACGCGCCCTCGCGGGCCTTGAACTCGTCCTTGATGGCGGCGCGCAGGTTCATGATCGCGGTCATGTCGACCTCGACCGCCGCCGTCAACTGCGCGGTGGACAGGATGGAGTCCATCATCCCCTTGGCAATGGCCTTGCGCACCCTGGTCAGGTCCTGCACGACCTCTGTCTGGCCGTTGAAGTCGACCTGGGTCGGAGACGGCTGGGGTCGGGAGGCGGAAGTGGGTGCGACGACCGTGATTGGCGCAGGCACCACACCGCCACCCGCGGGTGCAGCCTGGGCGGGGGCATCCGCTGCGGGGGCACTGGGGGCAGCGGGCGGGTTGGCCACGGCGGCCTCGGCGTCGGCGCGCGTGATGCGCCCACCGGGACCGCTGCCCGTCACACTGGCGGCGTCGATGCCTGCCTCACGGAGCAACTTGCGCACGAGTGGCGACGTCAGGACTGCCTCACTGCTGGCGACCTCGCCCCCGGCACTGTCGCCGCTGGCGTCGGCTGCGGGCTCGGACTGGGCGGTCGTGGGTGCCGAAGCCGTCTGCTGACTTGGCGGGTCGGCGGCCTCGCCACCTGCGCCGTCATCCCCATCAGCCTCGCCGCTGTCGCCACTGTCGCTGTCGCCGCTGTCGCTGTCGCTGTCGCCGCCGTCGCTGTCGGCCTCGGCTTCGTCGGCATCCTCTGCGGCTCCATCGTCGTCGCCCCCACCGGCGTCGTCGGCGTCGCCGATGACGGCAATGACCTGGCCGACCTCGATGGTGTCGTCCACTTCGCCGCGAAGTTCCTGGACCACGCCTGCGACGGGGGAGGGGATCTCGGTGTCGACCTTGTCGGTGGACACCTCGACGATCGGGTCGTCGGCCTCGACGGTGTCACCGACCTCGACCAGCCAGGCCGTGATGACGCCTTCCGTGACCGATTCTCCGAGTTGGGGCAGTTCGACGTTTGCCATTGCGTGTGCTCCCGTGTGATGGGCCCCGTCTTCGCCGGGACCAGGCGTGGGTCGCGCTCGTGCGTGGATCGTGGGTCGTGGGTCGTCAGCCGTGCAGGCCGCGGCCGGCCAGGGCGAGGTGGGCCTCGCCGATCGCCTCGCCGAGACTGGGGTGGGCGTGGACGAAGTGGGCGACGTCGCTGGGCAGTGCTTCCCAGTTGTAGATCAACTGGCCCTCCGAGATCAGGTCGGTGGCGCGCGGCCCCACGATGTGGATGCCCAGCACTCGACCGGCACCGCCCTCGGCCGACTCGTCGGCTTCGGCGACGACCTTGATCATGCCGCCGGCCTTCATCATCGCCGCACGTCCGAGTGCCTGGAACGGGTACTTCTCGACGACGACCTCGTGCCCGGCATCCTTGGCCTCCGCCTCGGTGAAGCCGACCGAGGCCACCTCGGGGTGGCTGTAGGTCACCCGGGGCACACCCTTGTAGTCGATCGGCACGACGTCCAGGCCAGCGAGCTGGTCGGCGACCAGGAAGCCCTCGGCGAAGGAGGCGTGCGCCAGGCCCAGCGTGGGGATGACGTCGCCCAGGGCATACACCCCGTCGACGTTGGTGCGGCAGTACTCGTCCACGGCGACGAAGCCGCGGTCGGTGATCTCCACGCCCGTGGACTCCATGCCCATGTCGGCGGTGACGGGACGACGCCCGACGGCGACCAGCAGCAGGTCGGCCTCGATGAGCTCGTTGTCGCCCTTGGCGGTCTCGACCGTCGCGGTCACCTTGTCGCCGTCGGTGTCGACCGTGGTGAGCTTGGTGCCGGTCAGGGCGGTCAGGTGGTCGCGCTTGCGGAAGGCGCGCGCCACCTCGCGCGACGAGTCCGCATCCTCGAGTGGCAGCAGGCGGTCGAGGAGTTCGACGATGGTCACGTCCACGCCGAAGGCGGACCAGGCGGTGGCGAACTCCATCCCCACGGCGCCCGAGCCCAGCACGATGGCCGAGCGGGGCAACTCGTCCATCCGCAGGGCGTGGTCGGAGTTGATGACCCTGTCGCCATCGGCCGGCGCGAATGGCAGGTCGATGGGCACCGACCCGGTGGCGATGACCATGGCCGGGGCCGACAGTTCGCGCTCACCTTCCTCGGTGGCGACGGTGACGGACTTCGGACCGGTGAATGTCGCCGTGCCCTCGACGGTCTCGACGCCGCGTCCCTTCAGGGCGCCCTGCAGGCCCTTCCACATCTTGTCGACGACGCCGTCCTTGTGGGCGTTCATCGCGGCCACCTCGATGCCGTGGTAGTCGACGGTGACACCGAAGTCCCCGGCCTCCTGGGCGTGCTCGGCAACCTCGGCCGTCTGCAGGACGGCCTTGGTCGGGATGCAGCCCCAGTGCAGGCAGGTCCCGCCGACCTTGGCCTTCTCGACCAGTGCCACCGACAGGCCCAACTGGGCGGCGCGCAGGGCGGTCGAGTAGCCACCGGTGCCGGCGCCCACGATGATCACGTCGTGGGTGTCGCCGTCGCCCTTGGCCACCTTCGATCCTGCGGGTGCGCTGGCCGATTCGGTGGCCTGGGTACCGCTGGCGGCAGGCGCAGTCGCCTCGGTGCCGCCATCCGCCGCCGTCCTGCTCGTCGGCCGATGCGTCCTGGCCGTCGTCGCCGGCCGCCTCGTCGTTGCCGGCCGCCTCGTCGTCGTTGCCGTCCGCCTCGTCGCCGGCATCGTCGCCGCCGCCACCGTCGGACTGCCTCGGCACCCTCGTCCTCGCCGATCACCGCAAGCACGGCGCCGACCTCGACGGTGTCGTCGACCTCGACCTTGCGCTCCTTGACCACGCCGGCGACGGGGGAGGGGATCTCCGTGTCGACCTTGTCGGTGGAGATCTCCACGATCGCCTGGTCGACCTCGACGGTGTCACCGACCTCGACCAACCACGCTGTCACCACGCCTTCGGTGACTGACTCTCCGAGCTGGGGAAGTTCGACGTTGGCCACGGCGGCCCTTTCGGTACAGGATGCGGGGGCGGTTTCCGTGGCACGGTAGCCGCTGGTGTTGGACCTGATGGCTGGTGAGGATGGCCAATCGGTTCCTGCTCCGGCGCTGCCAACCCTGCGCCGGCGGCCCACCGGTGCATGTGATGCACGACGACTCGCGCCGTAGAGTTGCCGGCGATGTCCGTCCGCGGCGACCGGTCCCGGTCCTCCGGACCAACACGGAGGTGGCCATGCGAATCGTCGTCGCGCCCGACTCGTTCGGCGGCACGCTGACCGCGGCCCAGGCAGCCGCGGCGATCATCGATGGCTGGGCGTCGGTGCGGCCCGACGACGCACTCGATGCCTGCCCCATGTCCGATGGCGGCGAGGGCTTCCTGGACGTGGTGGCGGCGGCCGTGACCACTGCGGACGCAGCCGACGATGCGCGGTGTCCAGGCCGAGCACCGGATCGAGGAGGTGGTCGGGCCCATGGGCAACCCGGCGTCGGCCGGATGGCTGCTGGTCGATGACACGGCCTACATCGAGTCCGCGCTGGCCAACGGCCTGGCACTGGTGTCCCGCGACGCGCGTGACCCGTTGCGCGCCACGTCGTATGGCGTGGGTGAGTTGCTCGTGGCTGCCCGTGGGGCCGGCGCCAGGCGGATCGTGGTCGGACTGGGCGGATCCGCAACCGTCGACGGCGGTGCCGGTGCCCTGTCGGGGCTGGGCTACGCGCTCGCAGTCGCGGACGGTTCAGGTCTCAAGATCGGGGGTGGCGAACTCCACCGCATCGCGACCATCGAGCCGGGCAGGGTGTCGCCGGGCTGGGACGAGGTCGAGGTCGAACTGCTCGCCGACGTGGGGATCCCGCTGGCCGAGGCTGCGCCCGTGTTCGCACCCCAGAAGGGAGCGGACGAGGGGGCCGTGGAGGTGTTGACGGCGGGGTTGGCGCGGTTCGCGGAGGTGGCGGAGCGAGACCTGGATGTGGGGGGGCTGTCGCGCCAGGCCGGGACCGGTGCCGCCGGTGGGCTGGGCTTCGGGTTGGCCGCGGGAGTCGGTGGCCGACTGCGTGCCGGGGCCCCGGTGGTGGCTGCCGTGGTGGGCCTGGACGAGGCCCTGCGCCACGCCGACCTGGTGATCACTGGCGAGGGCCGGGTGGATGCCACGACCGCCACCGGCAAGGTCGTGGCCGAGGTCGCCACCCGGGCCGAGGCCTTCGCCGTCGACCTGGCCATCGTCGCGGGCTCGGGCACGATGCCCGATGGCGTCCCGGGTGAACTGTCCGCGCCCGACGGGCCGGTCGACCCGGCGGCCGAGGTGGCGGCAGCCGCAGCCCGACTGGCGCAGCGCTGGCCCGCCAGCGCTGATCGCCAGCCCGGCAGCAGTGATCTGGGGGCCGGGGAAGGTTCGCGGTAGACTCGACGTTGGCTGACCCGGACGGCCAGTGGGCCGTTCGACCGTCCACCGCAGCACCCCCTTTCGCAAGGAGCCCACCAGTGAGCGCAACCGCAGACGTGACGACCGACACCGCGACCACCGACGCCGTCGACGACACCATCGTCATCCTGACCGAGACCGCCGCCACGAAGGTGCGTGGATTCCTGGGTGACGCCCCGGACGCCGGCGACGTGGCACTGCGCGTGGCCGTCAAGGCTGGCGGCTGTGCCGGCTTCCGGTACGCCCTGTTCTTCGACGACCGCACGCTCGACGGCGACATCGTCGAGCAACAGCACGGCATCGAGATCCGCCTGGACCCGATGTCGGCTCCCTACATGCAGGGCGCCGTCATCGACTGGAAGGAAAGCCTCGAGGCCTCGGGCTTCTCCATCGAGAACCCGAACGCATCCGGCGGGTGCGCCTGCGGTGACTCCGCCAGCTTCTGATCAGACCTCGCAGCATCCTTCGGCCACCCCGTGCGGGTGGCCGTCGTCGTGTCGGGAGTCGTTGCGGGGCATCAATACGAGTGGTGACTGCGCGGGCCCGTGCGGTCACCGCCCGACTGGCAGTGGAACCGTCTGGCACCGGGTCGTCGTGACGACAATGGGATGACACCGATGCCTGACGTGATCGCCGCGTCGGCATCGACACCGCAGTCGCCCGCGTTCCGCCAGGAGAACCGCCATGACAACCATCGCAGTCGGCACCATGAAGGGCGCATTCCTCGTCGACTGGGACACCGGCGAGATGTCCGAGCCACTGTTTCCCGGGTGGCAGGTCACGGCGTTCGGCCGCTCGGGTGACCACCACCTCGCCGCCGTTGCCAGCAACTGGTTCGGAGTGGGGATCCAGCGCTCGACCGACCTGGAGACGTGGACGCCCACCGAGACACCACCTGGCGGTGGGACCAGCGCGCACGACGGCACCGACGACGACGGCGACGGCGACGGCGACGGTGGCCAGACCGACGACGCTGCCGACGGCGAGGAGGTGGTGGAGACGGCGGTGGGGACGGCGGTCAGGACCAGGACGGCATCAAGGCGATCTGGACGTTCCATCGCACGCCCGGCGCACTGTGGGCGGGGGTGCAGGATGCGGCCGTGTTCCGCTCCACCGACGATGGCGCGACGTGGTCACCCGTCGACGGGTTCAACAACCACCGCACCCGGGACCAGTGGGGCCCCGGACTGGGCGGCCTGTGTGCCCACCGGATCCTGGGCGACGACGAACAGCTGTTCGTGGCCGCCTCGGCAGTCGGCGTCTTTCGCAGCGATGACGGCGGGCAGACCTTCGAGCCGTGCAACGACGGCGTCCCCGTGGTGGGCTTGCCTGACGACGTTGCCCGGCCCGAAGTCGGCTACTGCGTCCACGGCTTGCAGATGGATCCGCACGACCACCAGCGCCTGTGGCGCCAGGACCACACCGGGATGTTCCACTCGCTGGACGGAGGCGACAACTGGATGCGCAACGAGGACGGCCTGCCCGCCGCGTTCGGATTCGTGATGCATCGTGACGACGACAGCGGGCGGCTGTTCACCCAACCCCTGCACTCGGATCGCGAGCGCATGCCCGTCGACGGCGACTTCCGCATGTATCGCTCCGACGACGACGGTGCGACCTGGCAGGAATCCGGGACCGGGTGGCCGACGGCGCCGACCCACACGCAGGTGTTGCGGGGTGCCGTTGCCGGCGACGGACACGGCAAGGTCGTGATGGGCACGACCGCCGGCACCGTCTGGCGCACCGGTGATGCCGGGGACACCTGGGACGAGCTGCCGCTGACGGTGCCCCGGATCCTGTCGGTGTCATTGTGGTGACGGTCGAACTGCCGTCGGGACTGGACCCGTTCTCGGGCGGGCGGCGACGTCTGGAGGTCGATGCTGTCGACGTGGCCGGCGTGGTGGCGGCCGTCGACGCGCAGGTACCGGGCCTTGGCGGCCACCTCGTCAGTGACAGCGGCGCGCTGCGCCCGCACCTGCTGTGCCTGGTCGGGGAGGAGGCTGTCCGCGACATGGCCACGCCGGTCGAGGATCGCGTGCGATTCCTCATCGCGGTGTCGGGTGGCTGATCGACCCGCACGGGAGTTGTCCGCCGCCAAGCCACTTGCAGGCAGCCGTTGCTCCTAGGCTGCGAACACATGGCGCCCGAACCTGGTGCAGCCCGGCAGGCACACGTGACCAGCCGGCGACGTTCGACCTGCGAGGTAGATGGATGGACGACTTCACCCAGTGGCGACCACACCCGTGGCATGGGCTCGACCCGGGCCCGGACCCGCCCGTCCTGGTGACCACCTACATCGAGATCACGCCGTTCGACGTGGTCAAGTACGAGGTGGACAAGGCGACCGGCTACCTGCACGTCGACCGACCGCAGCTGACCTCCTCGTCGCCACCCACCCTGTACGGCTTCATCCCGCAGACCTGGTGCGGCCCCCGGGTCCAGGAACTGAGCCCCAACTCGTCGGCGGGGGATGGCGACCCGCTCGACATCTGTGTCCTGTCCGAGCGCCCCATCGATCGCGCCGACCTGCTGATCACCGCACGGGTGGTCGGAGGCCTGCAGATGGTCGACGACGGCGAAGCCGACGACAAGATCATCGCCGTGATCGCGAACGACGCGATCTGGTCCGACGTCACCGACCTGGTGGAGTTGCCCCATGCGCTGATCCAGCGGCTCGTCCACTACTTCGACACCTACAAGATGTATCCCGGGTCCAGTGCCGACGTGTCGATCGACCGCTGGTACGGCCGCGAGCATGCCTGGCGGGTGGTCGAGGCCTCGATGCAGGACTACGAGGAGCACTACGGCCAGGCCCATGACCAGGCCGACGATGCCGACGGGGCCGACGAAGGCGAGGCACCCGCGGGCGCCGAGGGCTGAGGTCGCCCTTTTCGGGCCGACGTCAGCCCGTCGCAGCGGTCTTGGTGACGACGAACCGGACATGGCCGACCTGCTCGACGACGTCGTCGAGGCGTTGGCGTTGCATGCGACACCAGATCGGGACGTCCACTCGCGCGGCCGCGTCGTCGGCCAGCAGGTGGAACACCGCGCCGAGCGGGGCCGGCTTCACGGCCGCCGCGAGGTCGATCACCGGCATCGGGCACGCCTTGCCGATCGCGTCGACGACGGTCGCCGCCTCCATGGATGCAGGCATGGCAGCAGGGTCCGGCGTGGGGTGATCGACAGGCTCGTTGGCCATGGCGGGCGACTCGCGGGTTCGGGGGACCGGCACGGTACTGGGGTAGCGATCGGTCGCACCACCGGAGGACCGGGCGACGCCGAGCGCTAGATTGTCGGCCACCACCAGATCTCGTCCAGGACCTCGTCGCCGAAGGTGCCCGTCATGGCTTCCACCGCTGCCACGTCCACTGCTGCGGGTGGTGACGTCACCGCCGGTCACCGCGCCAGTGTGCTCGTCGTCATCTCCGACGACGACGTCCGTGCCCGTGCCGTGTCGGCACTGGGTCTGCGGCGCGACCTCGACGTGACCGCCGTGACCAGCATCGCGGACGCGCGCGACCTGCTCGACGCTGCCGACGTGCTGGTCGTCGATGGCGACCTGCGGCCCAAGGGTGGGTACTCGTGGCTGTACCAGTTGCGCGAGGAGGCCGATCTGGCCGGCGACACCCGACCACCGGCGTTGGTGCTGACCGACCGCACCGACGATCTCTTCCTGGTGCACTGGTCATCGGCGGACGCCTGGATCGAGAAGCCGGTGGACCCCTTCGCGCTCGCACGGACGGTGGCGCGACTGGCGGCCTCGACGGCGGCAGCATGACCACCTCGGTTTCCACTGGGGGTGGTGTGTCGGGTGCGGCGCCTGGCGCCATGGGTGCTGCCTCGATCAGTTGGCCGACCGTGCTCGACGGGTTGCTGGACGGCGAGGACCTGGCCCAGGACGACGCGCATCGACTGATGATGGCCGTCATGGCGGGCGAGGTTCCCGCGCCGGTGGTGGCGTCGCTGCTGACGGCGTTGCGGGCCAAGGGCGAGACGCCGGCCGAGATCGCCGGCTTCGTCCGCGCCATGGTCGACAACGCCGTGCCGATCGACCTCGATGGCCCGTTGGTCGACACGTGTGGCACGGGCGGAGACGGGGCCAACACCTTCAACGTGTCGACCACGGTTGCGCCCGTCATCGCCGCGGCCGGCGTGCGCGTGGCCAAGCACGGCAACCGCGCGGCGTCGTCGAAGGTGGGCTCTGCCGACCTGCTGGAGCACTACGGCGTGGTGATCGACCTGCCGGCCCCGGCCGTGGCGCAGTGCGTCGAGGAACTGGGCATCGGGTTCCTGTTCGCCCGCAGTTTCCACCCGGCGATGCGCCACGTCGGCCCGGTCAGGGCGGCGTTGGGGATCCGCACGGTGTTCAACGTGCTCGGCCCACTGTCGAACCCGGCGGGCGCCCAGCACCAGGTGGTCGGCGTCGCGGCACGCGACCTGGCGCCCCTGGTCGCCGATGCGATGGCCGAACTGGGCAAGACCCACGTCCTGGTGTTTCGCGGTGACGATGGACTCGACGAGTTGACCACGACTGGCCCGTCCGACGTGTGGGAGGTGCGCGACGGGGACGTGGTGCAGTCGCGCTTCGACCCGGCCGACCTGGGCATCCCGCGGGCATCGCTGGACGACCTGCTGGGTGGGGAGGCCGAGGACAACGCCGCGATCACGCAGGCCGTGCTGCAGGGCGAGGCTGGTCCCTGCGCCGACCTGGTGGCCCTCAACGCCGGTGCTGCCCTGTATGCCGCGGACGCGGTCGACTCCATCGCCGCCGGCGTCGACAGCGCCCGGGCCGTCCTGGATGCGGGGGCCGGCTGGGACCTGCTGCAGCGCTGGGCCACGCGGTCGCAGGAACTTGCCGCGGACTGACCCAGACGTGGACTGCCCGTTCGGGACGGGGACGGGCCGCCACGTCACTTCGATGCCAGCGACACCACGCAGACACCGAGACCCCACGACCTTGCCGACGCCACCACTGCCACGACCAATGTCGCCACTGCCACGCCCGAATGTCACCACTGCCACGACCCAACGCCACCCACTGTCACGACGACACGCCACGGCCGCCGCGAAACGTCACCGCGGGCGACGACGCCGACACCCCCAACGACACGACCACCCGCACCCGGGCCAGGAGGATCCTCATGGGGACACACGACATCGATCCCGATGGGCTGCCCTACGCGCCCGACACGCTGGCCCCCAAGCCCGAGATCGACCCGGCCGACTTCTTCGGCGTCGACCTGCGGGTGGGCATCGTCGTCGCCGTCGACGAGTTTCCCGAAGCCCGCAAGCCGGCGTGGAAGGTGACGGTGGACTTCGGACCCCTGGTCGGAACCCTGGGCACGTCCGCCCAGATCACCAACTACGCCCCGGAGCAACTGCTGGGTCGCCACGTGGTGGGCGTGGTCAACCTCCCCGACAAGCGCATCGCCGGCTTCACGAGCCAGTTCCTCATCCTGGGTGGGCTGCAGGCGGACGGGACCGTGCAACTGCTCGCGACCGACGTGGCGTTGCCCCCCGGATCCGCGGTCCTGTGACCCAGTCGAAGGGCTCGGCGACTCGCGCCACTCAGGGTGAGCAGGCCTCCATCGAGCCGACGTTGTACGCGCCCGGCGATCCCACGACCTGCACCACCATGACGACGTTGCCGCGGTCATCGCGATACCGAACCGTGCGGCCGTCCACGGCCTCGTCGAGTTGGTCGCGATCATCACGAACGGCGCCGTCACCCCTGGTCCAGAAGTCATCCAGGGCAGCCGCAACCGTCTCGAATCCCGCAGCATCCTGGGCGAAGTCGGCCACCATGCCCTCCTGGCCGCGGTAGTCGGCCGGATCACACGCCAGCCCCACCTCCTGCCCGAATGGTTGCCCACCACCAGCGGTGGTCAGGAATCCACACCCCGCCAGCAGGGATGACCCGACGAGGCTGCCACGAGGAGGCGTGCGGTGCGGCGGCGCCGGGGGATCGGGCGCGATCCGGTGTCGCGACTCCTCGGTCTGCCCGGAGGGGCGTCGAGGCGGAATGGCTGTGCCACGGTGTTCCCCCGGCGGTGTCGATTCGTCGCGATGTGCGACGGCCCCAGTGTGACTGACGGTGTCGCCTGGTGCGCGGGTTCTTCGTGCCGATGTCGAGGCGCGGGAGGGCCTGCCGCTACGCCGCACTGCGTTGCGCGACCCTGGCCTGACTGAGCAACTGGTGGTCACGTCGCAGTTGTCGTGCCAGTGGCCTGGCGACGGTGAGGACCTCGCCAAGGGCACGACCACCGGCAACCGGTGAGGCCCAGGTTCCGGTGACGCCCACGATCCACACGTCGTCATCTGCCAGGTGCTCCAGCAGGAGGTCGAGTTCCTCGTGGTCCGATGCCAGCGGGCCGTCAGGCAGGTCGGAGCCGGCTCGCAGATGGGCGACGATGGCGCCGTCGGGCGTCGTGGCCGGCAGGACGTCGGCCGCGGCCATGCGTCCGTGGCAGATCATCGCGACCTCCACCTCGTTGCCGGGGTCAGCACTGGCCGGCCACGCCACGACGAGTTCCTCGATCGTGGCCAGTGTCTGCGCCCGTCGCTGGCGGTCGATGACCCGGGCAACCAGGTGCAGTCGGTGCCGGGCGGTGGCCGCGTCCTCGAACCGCTGGTCGCCTGCCAATTCGAGCATCCGGGCTCGCAGGCGGTCCACCAGCGTGGTCGGGTCACCCTGCAGCCAGGTCGCCACCTCGCGGACCGTGACGTCATATGCATCTCGGTCGATCGTGCCGTCACAGGGTGACTGGCACCGGCCGAGGTCCTTGAGCACGCACGACCCGTGGTCCTGGGCCAGCCGCAGACGCGTCGTGCATCGGCGCACCTGCGACACGTCGTGGATCGCATCGACGAACCGGTCGGCGCGGGCCCGTCGACCGATGGCGGTGATGCCGACGACGTCGTCGCCCAGGTCGTGCGTCGTCACGGACAGCCGTGGGAACGCCTCGCTGGTGAGTTTGAGGTTGACGGTGCGTTCGGGGAACTTCGAACGGCGGTTGTAGCGCGGCTTGGTGGCGGCGATGGCTCGCACCTCGCGGATGCGTGCCTCCAGTGCCGACGAGGTCAGGTCCCACGTGACCTGGTCGGCGTCGCGCACCATGTCGGCGATGCGCCGACGCCGGTCCCCGCCGAAGTACCGGCGCAGCCGAGTCCGGAGGTTGGCCGTGGTGCCGACGTACAGGACTTCCCCGTCGGCGCCCAGGAAGCGATACACGCCCGGTCGAGCGGGCGCGGCGTCGACCATGTGGATCTTGCGGAAGGCCTTGTCGGTGGTCGAGGTCGTGTAGGCCTGCAGGTCGGCCAGCGTCGTGGCGCCCAGCGAACCGACCCGTTCCAGCAGGCCGTGGAGGACGTGGAGGGTGGCGCGAGCGTCGGTGAGTGCCCGGTGGTCGGGCGTGACGGGCGAGCGGAAGTGGGTGGCCAGGCGGGACAACTTGACCGATCGAACCTCGTCGCGCAGGACCCGGCGGGCCACGGCGGCGGTGTCGACGACCTGCAGGCCCAGCGGTGGGTAGCCATGGCGCTGGAGGGCGGCCGCCAGGAAGCGCGTGTCGAACCCGGCGTTGTGGGCGACCAGGACCGAGTCACCGAGGAACTCCAGCAGGGTCGGCAGGATCGCCTCGATCGGCGGATGGTCGGCGACCATGTGCGAGGTGATCCCCGTGACAGCCGTGATGGCGGGCGGGATCCCACGTCCGGGATGCACCAGGGTGGACAGTTCCCCCAGCACCTCGCCACCACGGGCCTTGATGACGCCGACCTCGGTGATGCGATCCCGGTCGGGCGACAGGCCCGTGGTCTCGAGGTCGAGGACCGCGAAGGTCACGTCGAACAGGGCCGGGCTGTCCAGCAGGGTCAACTGGGTGTGATCCGCCGTCGGGACTCCGAGCCGTTGGGCAGTGGTCGAGGCTGTCACCGGGGCGCGCGCCATGCAGAACACCTGTTCGTCGAACACGTGTTCGTGAACATAGCCGCGACCTGCGACAGGGGTCCGGGTTCATGCAGTGGCCAGGCTCACCGGAAGCCCTGGCGCATTGGCGTCGGCTCGCAGGAATGGTTCCGGGGGAGGGGCGGATCCCGGCCATGGATCAGGCAGCCAGCAAGTCCTGCTCGCGATCCCGGGGTCTGGGCAGTCGATGCAGCTCCTGGTGCAGGATTTCGATGCACAGGCCGAGATCCCAGTCCGGTCCGGTGTAGTTGCGTGGCTGCAGGGCATCGTGGTCGTGGCGGGAGGGCGACGCCGCGGAAGCGCCTGGGCGGTCGAACGTCATCGCCAGGGCATTGGCACGAGGTTGGCTGTCATCGGGCCCCCTGAAGTCCCACCGTGAGATGCCAGCTCGGGTGATGCACCAGTCGTTGGAGTGGATGAAGCGATGGTGGGCGCCGCACAGCAGGATCAGGTTGTCGAGGTCGGTGGGGCCGCCGTCGGCCCAGTGGATGATGTGGTGTGCGTGCAGGTGCCGCGTGGCGGCACAGCCTGGAAAGCGACAGGTGGCATCGCGGTTGCGCAGCGCTCGTCGCAGCGCGGTCGAAATTGCACGCGTCGTGTGACCGACATCGATGGGCAGGCCGTTCTGTGTGGTGATTCGGCACAGGGCAGGGTCACAGGCCAGGCGCCGCAGGATGGCTCGGGAAAGCGCGAGCATGCCACCCCGGTCGTCGGTGACCACGGTCGTCCGGGCGGTGGTCGAGTGGCGATGTCGCTCCGGATGAGTGCGGGGCTGCGGCCCCGGGTGTGGTTGCACGCTCGCGTCAGTGCCGTGGCTGCGCGCTCCTGGAAGCCCGCCGCCGCCGTTGCGGGTCGCTCCTGCGGGCGTGCCACTGGCGCCCGCTCCTGCGGACCCGCCGTTGCCGCTCGCTGCTGCGGACCCGCCGTTGCCGGCCCCGTGGCCATGACGAACGCCGGTCGGCGTTCCCGCGGAAGCGCCGGGGGGCGTTCCCGCGGAAGCGCGGGGCTGGTCGCGCGGGGCTGTGTCGGTTGCCAGCCTGTCCAGGATCGTGTCGACCTCGCCGTGCAGCACCATCGTGGTGCGGTCCGCACCGGTCAGATCCCGGTCCAGGTGGGCGACGGCAACCTCCATGCCATGCACCAACGCATCGGCCCGTCGAGCCGAGATGGGATCCATTCGTGCCGGGCTGGCGGGGTCGCAGTCGGGATCGACCGCAATGTCGTGGGGCTGGCCGCTGGCGTCGAGTTCGCCGACGAGTCGTTCCAGCAGCGATGCCACGTGGGCGCCGACGTCCCGGGGAACCCGCATGCGCAGGTCCACCATGCCGTCGTCGGCGTGTTGCAGGGAAAGTGACCGCCGATCGTGGGCCGTGGGATCGTCGGCGAGTCCTCGGAATGTTCTCACGATCCGTTCCAGTTGGGCCGCGGTTGCTGCATCGGCGTACTGCAGGAGCATGTCCTCCAGCCCGGGTTCGCCCGCGCGGGTGATCGCACGCACCTTGCTGTAGGACACCTGGCCGGCCAGGAATCGCTCCCGAGTGGCGGTGAACACCCGCAGTGCCAACGCGACTCGGACCTGCTCGCGAGCTGTTGACGGTGCCATCCCGATGGCCCATGACAGCCATTGTCCGGGTGTGGTGGCACCGCCGCCGTCGTGCCAGATGCCTCGGACGACCAGTTCGCCGATCAGGACCAGCAGCCGTGCGCTCGTTGCTGCCACCTGCGCAGCACAGGTGCGAAGTTCTGCCTCCAGTCCCCGGTCGCCCACGTCTGCCACCAGTGGATCAGGACCCAGCGCCTCGGCGTGCGCCACCAGCTCCGGCCACCCACCGGACACGGGCGGCAGCAGATCCTTGGGGGCCGGTTCGGCGCCCTGGTCATCGACGTGTGTTCCATCCTGCATCCCGCTGTCTTTCCACTGATGGAACATCATTCTGACACGCGGGTGTGACATCCCTGCGATCGCCCCCGAACCAGAGCGCGGCGGGGGTCACGGATGGAGGGGCAGGGATGGCAACGATGAGAAGGGCAAGGATGGAGACAGGGTGTCAGAAGCGCTGCATTCGACGAAGGCGCTGTCGCAACGCCAACGGTTCAGTGCTGGCACGTCGGGCAGTACGTCGTGCCGCGTTGGGCGAGCGTGGTCTTGCGCATCGGCGTGCCACATCGATTGCAGGGCAGGCCTTCCTGGCCATAGGCATCCAGGAAGTCGGCGTTGCGGCCGGACTCCCCGTTGATCATCTGGTAGTCGCGAAAGGTCGTGCCCTCACGCTCGATCGACTCGGCCAGCACCTCGCGGATGGCGGTGTGCAGTCGTGCGGCCCGCTCGGCTCCGACTCGCCGCGAGGCTGGATGGATCTGAGCCCGCCACAGGGCTTCGTCGGCATAGATGTTGCCCACCCCGGCAACCGCTCGCTGTCCGAGCAGCACCGCCTTGACGGGCGCCGTGGTCGCGGCCAGGGATGCCGCGAACCCGTCCACGGTGAAGTCCTGGGTCAACGGTTCGGGGCCCAGCGTCGCCAGGGTCGGCACGACCGTGGCCACATCCTCCGGTGCGACCACCGAGAACCGCCCGAAACGGCGGGGATCGCGGAAGTCCATGCGCTGGTCGTCGTCCAGCCACACCTGGACCCGAACATGGGGTTGGGTCGCAGCGTGCGGATCGACGAACTGCAGCGAGCCGGTCATGCCCAGGTGCAGGACCAGTTGGAGGTCGCCGCGCGCCGACGGACCCAGCATTGCGTCGACCGGTGACAGCGGGCACACGATGAACTTGCCACGGCGAGTGACCTCGTCGACGTGGCGTCCCACCAGGTCGTGGATGTCGTGGAATCGATGCGCAGGATGGTCGTCGAACCACACCCGTTCGACGACCCGGCCGCGCAACCGGGGCTCCAGTTGGCGGCGGACGGACTCGACTTCGGGCAGTTCAGGCATGCGCGGCACCGTACCGACGACCACCGTGTCAGCCCGGTCCCATAGCCTCGCTGCATGACCTCACCCACGGCGTCGACGCCATCGCAGCCACGGCCCTCGGACCCCGCCGAGCCGAGCCCGGTCGTGCGCGAACGGCGAGCCGACGGCCGGCCCGAGAACGCTCGACCTCGTGACCGCACCGGCCGGCCACTGGCCCACGACACCGACGAGACCGAGTTGGCCGTCGAGGTGCAACCGGCCACGGTCGAGGAGGCGCTGGCGCTGGGCATGCAGCGATGGGAACAGGAGCGCTTCTTCGAGGCCCACGAACTGCTGGAACACGTCTGGCACTGGTCCATCGAGGACAAGGCGTTCTGGCAGGGTGTCATCCAGGTCGCCGCCGCATACGTGCACCATCAGCGCGACAACCCGGACGGTGTGGTGGCCACGATCGACAAGGCAGCGCCGAAGTTGCAGGGCGTGCCCGAGGACCACCACGGCATCGACGTGGCGGGCCTGTCGGCCTGGTGTGCCACGACCCGCGCAGCGTTGCTCGCCGATCCTGACGCGCCGGTCGCCCTGCCGGTCGTGGCTCGGGACGTGACCGGGGTCCACCTCGAACGCGGGCGGACCGACACCCCGCTCGAGCGTCGCGGGGGGACGCATCGGGGCACGTTGGCCGGCGGGGCGGAGCCGCAGCGATGAGCACCAGCCCAGCCAACGTCCCGTCGGGGGGCGACGTCTCGCCGGGGGGCGACGTCTCGCCGGGTGGCGACGTCTCGTCGGGTGGCGACGTCTCGTCGGGTGGCGACGTCTCGCCGGGTGGCGACGAGCCGACGGGCGTTGATGGCTTCGATCGGTCACCGCCGGACGAGGCCGCCTGGAAGGACGTCCCCGATGCACTGTTTGCGCGGGTCGTGGTGCACGCCCGTCGTGGCCTGCAGAAGCTCGACGAGGTGCACTCGACGCCAGAGGTCAAGCGCCTGCGAGCCATCCCGACCACGAAACTGGTGAAGGGTGGGGGCCGCCGTCGCCTGGTGGCAGCGATGGCCAAGGGTGGCCCGGTGTGGCTGGCCATCCGAACGCGTCTGGAGACCGATCCTGCGCTGGTCGCCGAACTGGTGACGGCGCTGGGCAACGGTGATGGCACCTCGTCACCGTCGGGCGTGGCTGACCTGCAGGCACGACTGGACGAGACGCGCCGGCACCTCGACCACGTGTCTGCCCAGCGTGACGACCTGCGCTCCTCGCGTGACGACCTGCGGGCCCAACGTGACCTCGCACGACAGGAGCGCGACGAGGCGCGTGCCCAACGCGACGGCGCCCGCGGCCGGGAGGATCGACTGCAGGCACGTGTCGGGGAACTGGAGGCCCAGGCCGCGCACCTGCAGGGCCAGGTCGACGACTTGGCGGCGACGGTTGCCGGCAGCGACGACACGACACGCCGCGAGATCGAGCGTGAGCGTCGTCGCACGGCCACCCGACAGGCCGAACTCGAGCGCGCTCTCACCACCGCTCGTCGCGACCTCGACCGCGCCACCCGCGAAGTACGCCGGATGGCGCGGGGTCGCAGCGACGCTGCATCCTCCTCGTCATCGGAACCGACGGCACCCGACGCCGCCGGTTCCCGCCCCGACGCGGCATCCGACGACGGCGGACAGACCAGCCGTCCCACCGGCGGCTCGCGGCGACCGCGTGCCCACGGGACCACTGCGGACGCCACCGACGTCGTGATCCCGGGACGTCCATCGAGGTTGCCCAGTCGGGTGCGCCTCGACACCCGCGACGGGGCGCTGGAGCTGCTCGCCGCCGTCCCCGTCGTGCTGGTCGATGGCTACAACGTCACTCGAACCCATCAGCCGCAGTTGTCGTTGGAGCACCAACGGCGCTGGCTGGTCGATGGGCTGGCGAACCTGGCGACGCGCCTGCACCTGGATGCCACGATCGTGTTCGACGCCCATGGCCCCGGTGCGGCGGGACCGGCACCGCGACGACGGGGTGTCACCGTGTCGTGGTCGCATCCGGGGATCACCGCGGATGACGAACTGGTGTTGGCCGTCGAGGCGATGGAGCCCTCCGCGCCGGTCGTCGTCGTCACCGATGACCGCGAGCTGCGGGCTCGACTTGCCGTCATGGGCGCGGATCTCCTGCACACCAACGTGCTGGCGTGGCTGTTGTGACTCGCTGGTGTCGGACCATCCCGTCGGCTCGCGCTGCCTGCGGACCGCGGGACGCCGCATTCGCCGCGAGCCGCCGCGAAGTAGATTGGGCGTCGTCGGGGCCAGTCATGCATGGCGTGCGACCTGCCCCGTACCCCGTCCCGCTGCCGCCTTCCTCACCAAGGACCATGTCCCCATGACCGACCATTCCACTGTTCAGCCCGGCGCCGAGGCCTGGTCCGCCGTCGGGACCGGTGAACGCGCCGACACTGGCGTCGTGCTCGTGCATGGCTTCACCGGCAATCCCAAGGCGACCCGTCCGCTGGCCGAGGTCCTCAACGAGGCCGGCTTCGGCGTCGACGTGGTGCGACTGCCCGGCCATGGCACCAGCCCGAAGGACATGGGCACGACCAGGTGGTCGGACTGGCGCACCGCCGTCACCCACGCCGTCGACCGGGCGCTGCGCGAGCATGATCGCGTCGTCCTGCTGGGGCATTCGATGGGCGGGACCCTGACGCTTGACCTGGTTGCCCATCGCGACGACATCGCGGCCGCGATCGTGGTCAACCCGCTGGTGGCGGCGCCGCCCAACCCCTTGGCCAAGGTCGCGCCGGTGCTGCAGTACCTGCTGCCCATGGTCTCGCGTTCGGTCGCGGGCATGCCGACCGACGACATCGCCCGCCCTGACGTCTCCGAGGACGCCTACCCCCGCGTGTCCACCAAGGCCAGCCAGTCCCTGCTGGTGGCGTTGGACGGCGTGCGGACAGGCCTGCCGCAGGTCACCGTGCCGCTGTTGGTCGTCTCTTCGCGGGTCGACCACACCGTCGACCCCGTCAACGGGGACATCCTGGTCGAGGAGGTCGGCTCGACCCAGGTGCAGCGCGTGTTCCTCGAGCGGTCGTGGCACGTGCCCCAGTTGGACTGGGATCGAGACGAGGTCGAACAGGCCGTCGTGGACTTCGTCGTGGGGGTCCACGAGTCGGCCACCACGGCCGACGTCGCCTGAGCGATCGCCGCGGCGGGTCCTCCTGTGGGAGGTGCCCCGAGGCAGGCCGGATGGCCGATCATGCCCGATGTCGAACCCGGGGGCACCCCCCGGGGCCAGTAGCCTCGGTCGGACGCCCGCGATCCAGGAGCCACGATGACACGGGTGCTGCTCGTGACCGGCAAGGGTGGTGTCGGCAAGACCACCGTCGCCGGTGCCACCGCCCTGCGCGCTGCCGCCCTGGGCGCCGATGTCCTGGTGACCTCGACGGATCCGGCCCACTCACTGGGTGACCTGTTCGACCTCGACCTGGGCGACACGCCCACCCGGGTGGCGCCACGCGTGCGCGCCCTGCAACTGGACGGCCAGGCGCGGTTGGAGCGGCACTGGGCCGACGTGCGCGACTGGTTGGTGGAGGTGTTCGTCGCCGGTGGCGTCGATCGCTTCCAGGCCGGCGAACTGGTCCTGCTGCCCGGCATGGACGAGTTGTTCGCACTGCTGGACGTCGAGCAACGCGTCGCGGCGGGAACCCATGACCTGGTGGTCGTCGACTGTGCCCCGACTGCCGAGACCCTGCGCCTGCTCGCCCTGCCCGAGGCACTCGCGTTCTACACCGATCGCCTGCTCGGTCCGAGCCGGCGACTGGCCCGGCTCGTCCGCCCGGTGACGCGGTCGGTCGCGGGGGTTCCGCTGCCCGACGACCACGTGTTCTCGACCGTGGACGACATCCATCGTCGCCTCGCGGCCGTACGACGCCTGTTCACCGACCACGAACGAACGAGCGTGCGGCTGGTGATGACGCCGGAGCGCCTGGTCGTGGCCGAAGCCCTGCGCACCGCGACGGCGCTGTCGTTGTTCGGCCATGCCGTGGATGCCGTGGTGGTCAACCGCGTGCTGCCCACCCAACCGGCCGGGTCTCCCATGGCCGCGTGGGCCGATGCGCAGGCCGAGCACCTGGCCCGGATCGAGGAGTCCTTCCCGACCACGCGACGGCTGCAGGCGCAGTGGCAGCCCACCGAACCCGTCGGGGCGGCCGCACTGGCCGACTTCGGCGACCACCTGTACGGCGACATCGACCCGCGTGACCGCCTCTCGATGCCACCCCAGATCGAGGTCGAGGCCACGGCGACCGGCGCCCGGGTCCGGGTGCCGCTGCCGTTCGCCCAGCGTGGCGATCTCGACCTGCATCGGCGGGGCAGCGACCTGCACGTCACGGTGGGCTCGGTCAAGCGCGTGATCGCGCTGCCGCCGTCGTTGGCGACCCACGTCGTTGCGGGGGCGGGACTGTCGGACGGGATGCTGGTCGTGCGGCTGCGTCCAGCGGCGCCGCCGCAGGTCAGCGAGGTGGCATCGTGAGCAGGCCGAGCACGCCTGGCGGTGAGGCAGGCCCCTCGGATGTCGGTGCGGCCCCATCGGGTGACGACGCGGAGACGACCGGCCAGGATGTGCCGTGGTGGCGGTCGGAGGCTGATCGTCTGCATGCCGGCGATCCCGTGGCACTGCACCTCGCGGCCCGCAACGGCGTCGCCACGGACTCGCACCGTGGACGTTCGCCCGGAACCGGCGACGCCGCCGACAGCGCCGACCCGGTCGTCGATCCCACTGATCCGTTCGGCGACAGTGCCCCGTCCGCCGGCCGGGCTGACTCGTTCACCGGTTCCGCCGACCCGTCCGCCGGCCGGGCTGCCCCGTCCGCCGGCCGGGCGGACTCCTTCACGGGTTCCACCGATTCGTTCACTGGTCGGCGCCTGCCAGGCTCGTCCGGCGACGCCGGCACGGCGCCGTCAGACCCGTCCGGCAACCCGGCACGCGCGTCAGACCCGCCCGGCCCGGGACCTGACGACCACCCCGGCGACTGCGACGTCTGCCCCATCTGCCGTGGTCTGGCCCACGTGCGGGCGACCCACCCTGAGCTGGCGGACCACCTGGTGGCAGCGGCACGGCACCTGACCCTCGCGATGCGGGAAGTCGTCGACACCGTCGCGTCGGCATCACCCGATCGGGGCGGCCCTGCGACGGCAAGGGGCAACCCGTCACGTCGGGCCGCGTCGCGCGCCGGGTCTGCCGGGGGCGGCTTCGAGTCGATCCCCCTCGATGACACGGAGGACGAGTCATGAGCAGTCCTGACGACCCACCGGCAACGCCGGCGATCGGCATCGACATCGGCGGGACCCGCCTGCGTGTGGGTGTCGTCGATGCGGACGGCACAGTCTCCAAGGCCGCCGAGATGGGAACACCGGTCGCCAGGGGCTCGGATCCGCAGGCGGCTGCCGCTGCCCTGGTCGACGCGCTGGCGTCAGCGGTCACACACGTCGACCCCGACGGGAGCCTGCCGGTCGGCATCGGGTTCGCCGGCAACATCACCAGGCAGGGTCGGGCGATGTACGGCCCGAACGTGGCGACACGGGACGTGCCCATTCGTGACGCCGTGATGGCTGCGACGGGTCGGGCACATGTCACCGTCATCAACGATGCGAATGCCGCCACCTGGGGCGAGTACCGGTTCGGTGCGGGTCGTCAGGTCGACGACATGGTCATGCTGACCCTGGGAACCGGCGTCGGTGGCGGTGTCGTGGTCAACGGCCAGTTGGTGGAGGGCATGCAGGGGTTTGGTGGCGAGCTGGGACACATCACGCTGGTGGCCGACGGGTGGGAGTGCAACTGTGGCAATCGTGGGTGCCTGGAGGCCTATGCCTCGGGCCGGTCGCTGATTCGCCACGCCACGGACCTGCTGGCCACCGGGGGGCCGTCGAGCCTGGCCGACAAGGACCTGACGCCCGCGGACGTCAGCGAGGCAGCGCGAGCCGGCGATGAGTTGGCGATCAGGGCCATCCAGGCCGCAGCACAGTGGCTGGCGATCGGCATCACGGGCCTGGTCAACGTCCTGGATCCCGAGATGGTGGTGCTCGGCGGCGGGGTGACCAACCACGTGGCCGAGTGGTTGCTGCCGGCAACGGCCGCCGTGGTGCCGCGGCGCACGGTCGGTCACATCAACCGCACCCATCCCGCCATCGTGCGGGCCGAGTTGGGTGACAACGCCGGAGTGATCGGGGCTGCCGACCGCGCCCGCATCGACGCTCGATCGACGTGACGCATCAGTTTCCCGCAGCCGCGCACGGTCTCGCGAGCCGCCACGAGACCGGGACGATGACACGACCGCACCAGCGCCAGGAGCGACCATGGACGACGACTTTCCCAGGCTGCACGCACGGACCCAACGGTTCACGCTGGGGCGACCACGTGGGGTGGAGGTCTCGGCCGACGGTGGGTCGGTGTGGTTCCTGGCGTCGGATGCCGGTGATGACCCGGTGCACCACCTGTGGCGTCACGACGTCGCCACGGCCGCCACCTCCAAGGTCGTCGATGCCGCCAGCCTCGACGTCGATGCGGGCACGCTGACCGCAGCGGAGCGTGCTCGTCGGGAGCGGGCACGGGAAGGTGGGGGAGGGATCACCTCGATCAGCACGGATGGCAGTGGCCGATTCGTGACGTTCCTGTTGGGCGGGGTCGCGTTCGTGGCCGACGAGGCCGGGACCGTCGTGTCCATCGACACCGAGGCGCCGGCCCACGACCCACGCCTGTCACCGGACGGCGGACGGATCGCGATGGTCGTCGGGCGAGGTCTCCACGTGGCCGCCGTGCCGACGACGTCAGCCGCTGACGGGCACAGGCGATTGCGGGCCGGCGCCACGACGACCGCCGCACGGGTCGCGGGGCCGGCTGCGCAGGAGCCCGACACGGTGGCATGGGGTGTGGCGGAGTTCGTGGCCGCCGAGGAGATGGACCGCGGCCGCGGCTTCTGGTGGGCGCCCGACGGCACGGCGCTGTTGGTGGCGCGCATCGACGAGCGCGAGGTCGTGGAGGCATGGCTGTCCGACCCGGTGCACCCGCGCTCGGCACCGCGACCCCATCGCTACCCGTTCGCCGGCACTGCCAACGCCACGGTCGACCTCCATCTGGTCGATCTCGTGGCTGCCGACACCGACCACGCACACGCAGACGCCGGCGCGCCGGGCGAGTCCGGGACCGCGACCCGGCCGGTCGGTGGCGACCGCGACCACTACCTGGTCGCCGTCTCGTGGACCGCCGACGGGCCAGCCCTGGTGACGTGGCAGGACCGGGCCCAGGCGACGATCACCGTGACGACGCTCGACCCCGCCACCGCCCGACTGGCGATGCGCCGCACGATCACGGGCCAACCGTGGGTCGAGCTGGTGCCGGGCACGCCGACGTGGGCAGGTGATGCCCTGGTCATGGTCGAGGCGCGCATGGACATGGGTTCGGAGGGCACCCATGCAGTGGTCGTCGACGATGACGTCGTGTCACCCTCCGGCCTGCAGGTCCGCAGCGTCGAGGAGGCGACCGCCGATCGTGTCGTGGTGCGATGCTCGCGTGGTGACGCGACCACGATCGAGGTCGTTGCGATCAACCTCGCCGATGGCAGCGTGACCGATGTCGTGGCCGGCCCCGGGGTCCACAGCATGACCCGCGGTGGCACGACGCGCGTGGTCACGTCGACCACGCTGGACCAGGCCCCGGTCGCGACGGTGCAGACCGACGACGCCGAGGTCGTCCTGGAGGATCGCTCGCTGCACCCACCGTCCGGTCCGCCGGTACGGCTGCTCACGCTCGGGGAGGACAACCTCCGGGCAGGCCTCATGACGCCCGACGGCCCGGGACCCTTCCCGGTGCTGCTGGATCCCTACGGCGGTCCGCATGCCCAGCGAGTCCTGCAGGCGCGGGGTGTCTGGAGCGTGTCGCAGTGGTTCGCCGCGCAGGGCTTCGCCGTGCTCGTCACCGACAACCGCGGCGCACCGGGTCGATCGCCGGCGTTCGAACACGCTGTCGCGGGGGACTTCGCAGACGGTGTGCTGGCCGACCAGGTGGCTGCACTGCAGGCAGCGGCCGCGCTGGACGATCGCCTCGACCTGGACCGGGTCGCCATCCGAGGCTGGTCCTTCGGGGGCTACCTGGCGGCGCTGGCCGCACTTCGTCGCCCCGACGTGTTCCGTGCCGCTGTGGTTGGTGCGCCCCCCACGGACTGGCGGCTCTACGACACCCACTACACGGAGCGCTACCTGGGTCATCCCGACGAACATCCGGACGTGTACCGGGCGTCGTCCCTGGTGGACGAGGACGGCGCACTCGTGGGCGCCGTGGCAACCGACCGTCCAGTCCCGATGCTCGTCATCCACGGGGTCGTCGACGACAACGTGTTGGTGGCCAACTCGCTGCGCCTGTCGCGCGCACTGCTGGCACAGGGACGACCCCACCGGTTCCTGCCGTTGTCAGGTGTCACCCACATGACACCCCAGGAGGTGGTCGCGGCCAACCTGCTCACGACGCAGTTGGCATTCCTGCGCCAGGAGCTGGGCGCCTGACGCCGACCGCTCGCGTCAGCGGCGGTGGTGGCCGTGCTGGGTCCGCCGCATCCGGACCCACAGCATCGCCACGACCACGACGGTGATGCCGAGCGTGACCGAGATCCACAGGGTGGACGGCATGATTGCCGCCAGGAACGTGCCGGCGAGCAGGGCAACGACCACCGGGGCGATCCCGATCATTCGTTCGGACATCATCTGTTGACGGGGCACGGGCAGACCTTCACGGGCAGGCGGGATCGCGTGGATCATGGGAATGGGTCGTGCGGCGACACGATACCTCGCGCCCCGTCCAGGCTGCCCCGCATGGTGACCGGAGCGGTCACGCAGGCAGCGTTGGACGGGACGGCGAGGACCTGCCCGGGGTCGCGGCGTCGAACACCCCGGCTACTTGGTGGCGCTGCGGCGGTAGGCGCGGACCGACAGGGGGACGAAGATGACCAGGATCGCCACGATCCAGATCAGGGTGTAGGTGATCGGATGCTGGAGCGACCAGGCATCCGACAGGGTGAACACGTCCGCCCCGGTTGCCTGCAGCTCGGCCACGCCCGCGGCGGTCGGGGCGTTGCCGAACAGGTCGCGGGCAGCCTGGGTGACCGACGAGACCGGGTTCCACTCGGCGAAGGTCTGCAACGGGGCCGGGAAGGTCTCGAGCGGGACGAACGCGTTGGAGATGAAGGTCAACGGCATGATCACCATGAACGACGCGTTGTTGATCACCTCGACACTGGGCACCAGCATGGCCACCCAGGCCATGATCCACGAGAAGGCGTACGAGAAGGCCAGGAGCAGCAGGAAGCCGCCCGCCGCCTCGGCGAACGAGGTGTGGATGCGCCATCCGACCAGCAGGCCGGTCAGGGACATGATCGCGATCGACAGGACGTTGTAGACGATGTCGCTGGCGGTGCGTCCCACGAGTACTGCGGAGCGCGACATGGGCAGTGACCGGAACCGGTCGATGATGCCCTTCTCCATGTCCTCGGCCAGCCCGGCGCCGGTGAAGGTCGACCCGAACACCACGGTCTGGGCGAAGATCCCGGCGATCAGCCATTCGCGGTAGGACACGCCGGGGATGTCGATCGCGCCCCCGAAGACGTAGACGAACAGCAGGACGAACATGATCGGGGACATCAGGACCCAGATCAGGACCTCGGGGACGCGCTTGATCTTGATGAGGTTGCGGCGTGCGACGGTGTAGCCATCGGCGATGGCCCAGGTGAGTTCGCTCATCGGACGGTCTCCTTGGGCCGAGTCTCCGGCTCGTCGGGGTCGGTGGGGTTCGTGCCGGCCACGATGTCCCGGGTGGCGTCCGGGGCGGCCGTGGTGTGTCCGGTCAGGGTCAGGAAGACGTCGTCGAGGGTGGGGCGGCGCAGCCCGGCGTCCGACAATCGCAGGTCGCGCTGTTCGAAGTCGGTGAGGATCCTGCGCAGGTCGACCGTGCCTCCCTCGACCGGTGCGGTCAGCATCCGTCGATGGTCGTCGACGTGGACCGTGTCGACTGCGTGTCGGTTCAGGAGTTCGAGGGCCTCGGGGACGTCGGTGGGCACCTCGACGATCAGCTCGACACGTTCACCTCCGACCTGCTGCTTGAGTTGGTCAGCGGTCCCGCGGGCGATCTCGCGACCGTGGTCGATCACGACGATGTCGTCGGCCAGCAGGTCCGCCTCCTCCATGTACTGGGTGGTCAACAGCAGCGTCGTCCCAGCATCGACCAGTTCCCGCAGCACCCCCCACATGTCGCTGCGGCTGCGCGGGTCCAACCCGGTGGTCGGCTCGTCGAGGAACAGGACGGTCGGCGTGGCGACCAGTGCGCCCGCCAGGTCGAGGCGTCGACGCATGCCGCCCGAGTAGGTCTTGACGGGACGGTCGCCGGCGTCGGTGAGGTTGAACTGCTCGAGCAGTTCTCGGGCCCGGTCCCGCGCCACGAATCGACCCAGGCGATACAGACGGCCGATCATGTCGAGGTTCTCGAACCCGGTGAGGTGTTCGTCGACCGCGGCGTACTGACCCGACAGGCCGATGCGACGTCGCACCTCACGAGGGTCTGCCAGGACATCCACGCCGGCGACCTCGACCGAGCCCTCGTCGGGTTCCAGCAGCGTCGTGAGGATGCGCACTGCGGTGGTCTTGCCGGCGCCGTTGGGACCGAGCAGGCCCAGGACCTGGCCGGCGCCAACCTCCAGGTCAAGTCCGTCCAACGCGGTCACGTCGCCGTATCGCTTGACCAGGCCCGTGGCCCGGATCACGTCATGCATGGCACATCTCCTTGGGTGGTGTTCGCTGCTGCGAAGCTAGGATCCAATGCGGACAGAACGGGTCCGCAATACCGCTGGTCAGTTCCTGCCGAGCAGGACTCGGACATGGTCCTCGAGCGCCACGGCCAACTCGTCCGGTTCCAGGATCTCTACCCGGCACGGAAAGCTGGCGAGCCACCCCGCGAGCCTGGCGTGGTCCGTGGCACCCGTCGACCAGATCGTGGTGGTCGCGGTCTCGGCCTCGAGCACGCCGGCACTGGCCGGGATCCAGCGGCTGACCTCGTCATGGGGGAGGTGGAGTCGGATCCGTCCCTGGACGGGCCATGCGGTGTGGCCGACGGCGCGGCGCACCATCGCCTCGGCGTCGGGCTCGTCGGGCAGCTCGCCGTCCTCGCCCGTGGTCACGGCGGCGCTCAGCCGGTCGACGCGGAACGTGCGCCAGTCGAGGCGGTCGCGGTCCCAGGCCAGGACGTACCACCGTCGCGACACGTGCACGAGTCGGTAGGGATCGGCCCGACGCATGGTGCGGTTGCCGTCCCGGTCGGTGTACATGAACCGGACTCGCAGGCGTCGCCGACACGCCTCGGCCAGGACGAGCAACTGGTCCGGGTCGGTCGGAACCTCGCGCCCCCCGCCGACCGCCACGGTCGCCTCGGTCAGGTCTCGGACCCGAGCGGCCAGGCGAGTGGGCAGCACCCGCTCGAGCTTGGCCAGCGCCGTGGCGGCTGGCTCGTCCAGTTCCCGGGTGAGGTTGACCGAGGCCGTTCGCAGACCGAGCACGACCGCGAGCGCCTCCTGGTCGTCGAGCACCAGCGGTGGCAGCTCCGTCCCGCGTCCCAGCCGGTAGCCGCCCTGTGGCCCCGGCACCGACTCGACGGGATAGTCGAGGGTGCGCAGGCGAGCCACGTCCCGTCGCACCGTCCGGGGGGTCACCTCCAGTCGCTGTGCGAGGAGGTCGCCACGCCACACCGGGCGGGCATGCAGCAGTGCCAACAGTTCCAGCAGTCGCGTCGCAGTGTCCATGTCGGGAGTATGGCACCAGTTGCGGACCAGATCTGTCCGCAATGTCGTGGACTGCGGGCCGTGACCGTCGTCGGGACACGGGTATCACGACCTCGCTCGTGCGCCTCCATGGGACACCACCACGCCTCGTGTTGGCCGATTGGAGACGAGATGAACGCCGCCGCCCAACGACGATTCACGGTGATTCGTGCCTACCACAACGAGTTCGTCCGGTCCGATCCGTTCAGGCGCTTCGGTGCCCACGCCGTCGGCATCGGGTGGAAGGTCACCGACGGGACGACCACGAAGAAGCCCGCCCTGCGGATCTACGTGGCGCAGAAGCGACCGCTCGCCACGTTGGCGCCGGACGAGATCGTCCCCGAGACCATCCGATGGACCCCGCCCGGCCAGGACACGACCGTGACGATCCCGACCGATGTCATCGAATCGGCGCCGGGGCGCCCGCTGATGGTCGACCCCGAGAGTCGCCTCCGACCGGTCCCGGGTGGGGTGAGCGGGTCGGCGATGGGCAGTGGGACGCTCGGCGCCTGGGTGTGGGACACCCTCGACGACTCGATCGTCATGCTGAGCAATGCGCACGTCCTGGGCTACGCCGCCGGCGTGCCGATCCTGCAGCCTGCCACGACCGACGGCGGACAGGTGGCGACCGATCGAATCGGCGAGGTCAAGCGAGCGGTCGCGGTCGATCCTGTGGAAGGCCCGTCGCCATGGCCCATGGAGCAGTGCAACTTCGTGGATGCCGCCATCGGTGCCGCCGATTCGAGCGACCTGATGGACCTCACCGTCGTCGAGGTGGGGCCCGGCATCTACGCGACCGCCGTCGCCGCCCTGGACATGGAGGTGGAGATGTCGGGACAGACGACCGGGCACACGACCGGGGTGGTCGTCGACGTCGACTACGCGGCTGCCTACGAGACGCCACTGGGCCCCGGGAACTGGCAGACCGTGGCGTACTGCGACCTGATCGTGATCGAACCGAGCGACCCCGGGACCTCGGTGGCGCTGCCGGGTGACTCCGGTTCGGTCGCGTTCACGCCTGATGCCGCCTCGGTCATCAACCCGGCGGTCGGCCTGATCGCCTGGGGCAACGGCGGCGCCAACGCGATCGCGGCCAAGATCCAGCACGTGTTCGACGAATTGCACGTCGACGTGCTGTGCTCGGGTGGCTTCGCCGCGTTCCTGGACGCGCTTGCGGTCGGCGAGGACGACGCGGGCGCCGCGATCGCCGTGGCGACGTTCGAGCCTCGCCGGCCACGACCGGCCCGAACCCTTCGTCGCAGCGACGGCCTGGCGCGCGACGTGCAACGACGCCTGGACACCTCGACGACGGGGCGCGCGATCGACGACGTCATCCGGGCCCACCGTGCAGAACTGCTGTCGCTGACGGTGCGCGACGGCGACGTCCGGCGCGCCCTCGTGCACACGCTGCGACCGATGCTGCGAGGCGCCGTGACCAGCGATCATGTCTTCGAGCATCGCTTCTCCGCCCAGGATGTCGAGCGTGTCGGTGCCAGTCTGGAGGCCGTGCTGCGCCGAGGTTCGGACGCGCTGACCACCGACGTCGACAAGCTGCGTCGACGGCTCCGACCTGACAGCTGGACCGGCATGTCGGTCGCCGAGGTGATCGAGACGGCGTGACGCCCGGCGCCATCGAAGCGAGCGACGTCGCGACTGCGGGCGGGGCGGCCACCAGCGATTGCGACGAGGGTCGGGCAAGGGTCATTCCCGGTCGGGAACGTTGTTGCTAGGGTTGGGGCGATGTGTCACATGTGGAGAGGCGGACACATGTCAGAACTTTCCGATGCCCCGGTCATGTATCGGGTCGTCAAGAAGGTGGCGGCGCCGTTGGCGAACCGCTGGCTCAAGATCACCGTGGAGGGGCTCGACAACGTGCCGGCCCAGGGTGGCGTGATCCTGGCCTGCAACCACCTGGCCTTCATCGACTCGGTGGTCGTGCCCATCAACCTCGATCGCCCGGTCTACTACCTGGGCAAGTCGGACTACTTCGACTCGTGGAAGACCAAGTGGTTCTTCGGCAGCATCGGGGTCGTTCCCGTTCGACGCGAGGGCGGCACGGCCGGTGAGGCCAGCCTCAACACCGGCATCGAACTGCTGTCGAACGGCCACATCGTCGGGATCTATCCCGAGGGCACGCGCAGCGGCGACGGCCGCCTGTACCGCGGCAAGACCGGTCCGGTCCGCATGGCCCTGGCCGCCGGTGTCGACATCCTGCCATGCGCGGTGATCGGCACGGACCGGGCGCAGCCACCGGGCAAGTACACCATCAAGTCATCGCCGGTGACGGTGCGCTACGGCCGCCCCATCAGCCTGGATCGATACGCCGATCGCGCCGATGACCCGTTCGTCCTGCGTGCCGCCACCGACGAGGTCATGTACGAGATCATGAACCTGTCGGGCCAGGAGTACGTCGACGAGTACGCCTCGAAGGTCAAGTCGGGTGACGCCTCGGGCGAGTCATCCGCCGGCGCCCGGCCGGGAGCCGTGGACGTGCACGAGCACGGTGAACAGGTTCGCAAGGCATCCTGACGCCGGCTCGGTGCCATCACCTGCCTGCACCTGCACACGCCGGGCCGTGAGATTGGCGGTTCACTCCGCGGGGGTGAACACGATGCTGGCGCTGTTGATGCAGTAACGCAGTCCCGTGGGTTGGTCGGGGGCATCGTTGAACACGTGACCCAGGTGCCCGTCGCACGCCGCGCACGTCACCTCGGTGCGCTGCATCATCAGGGACGAGTCGTCGTGGTGTGCCACCGCGCCCTGGTCGGTCGGTGCGTTGAAGCTGGGCCAGCCACAGTGCGCGTCGAACTTGGTGTCGCCCGTGAACAACTCGGCACCACACCCGGCGCAGCGGTACGTGCCGGCGGCGAAGTGGTCCCAGTACTCGCCGGTGAACGGCCGCTCCGTGCCCTTGCGACGCAGGATGTCGTACTGGGTGCGGGTCAGGCGCTCGCGCCACTGCTGGTCGGTGAGGCCAGCGGCAGCGGTCGGGGACCCATCGGTCGGGGACGTGGACGGGGTGGAGGTCGCGTCAGCCATCGGTTTCCTGTCATGCCGGTTCGGGTTGGAGAAAACTGTCCCCGGGTTGGCACTATTCCATGCTGTCGCCACCACGACCTCGACGACGTGGCACGATGGGTCGCCCGAACCGGCTGGATGCGCAACGGAGGCAACTGGTGAAGTGGGACCTGGACGAACTCGAGGCGGTGGCAGTCGAGGCCGCCCGTGCCGCCGGCGCGGTGCTCGTGGAGCATGCGGGCGGGCGGATCGAGTGGGATCGCAAGTCGACGCCGACCGATCCGGTCACGGCCGCCGACCGCGCCAGCGAACACCTGGTGGTGGACCTCCTGCTCGCCAGCCGCCCCGACGACGGGCTGGTCGGCGAAGAGGGTGTCGGTGACCGTGCCGGGACCACCGGGCTGCGATGGGTCGTGGATCCGCTGGACGGCACCGTCAACTTCACCTACGGGATCCGGCGGTGGGCCGTGTCGATCGCGGTCGAGGACGATGACGGCGGCGTGGTGGGGGTGGTGTTCGACCCCATGGCCGACGAGTTGTCCTGTGCGGTTCGAGGGCGGGGGAGTCGTCGCAACGAGGTCGAACTGGCGGTGTCGGATGTCACCGATCCCGCCATGGCGCTGGTCGGCACCGGATTCTTCTACGACCGTGACGTTCGCGTCGTCCAGGGAGGCGAGGTGGCGGACCTGGTTGGCCGCGTGCGCGACGTCAGGCGAGCCGGCGCGGCGGCGCTCGACCTCGCCGACGTCGCCAGTGGGCGGCTGGACGGGTTCGTCGAGTTCGGACTCAACCACTGGGACTGGGCGGCCGGGGAACTGTTGATCACCGAGGCCGGCGGTCGCGTCAGCAGGTTCGATCGCGACATCGCGGGGTGGCGACGCCCGGTCTTGGCCGCGGGCGGTGAGCGACTGCACGCCTGGCTGTCGGACTGGGCGACGCAGCAGGCCGGGTCGACCTGACCACGGCTGCGATCACACGCCGGAACGACCCCAGGCACCGTCGGCGGCGACTGCCTCGCGGCGTGGCGTCGGGATCTCGCGTCCGACGGCGGCCGAGAGCGTGGTGACGGCCTCGCGCAGGCGCGTCATGTCCTCCCGCAGCAGTGCCTGGGGGCCATCGCACAGGGCGGTTTCGGGGCGCGGGTGCACGTCGATGATGGCGCCGTCGGCGCCCACCGCGATGCCGGCGCGCGTCAGCGGCAGCACCAGGTCGCGCGACCCGCCCGAGTGCGACGGGTCGACGATGATCGGCAGGTGGGTCAGTGACTGCACCACCGGGACCGCCGAGATGTCGAGCGTGTTGCGGGTGGCTGGTTCGTAGCTGCGGATGCCGCGCTCGCAGAACACGATCTGCAGGTTGCCCTGGTGCGCGATGTACTCGGCCGCCATCACCCATTCGTCGATGGTCGCCGACAGCCCACGCTTGAGCAGCACTGGCTTGCCGGCCATGCCGACCTCGCGCAGCAGCTGGAAGTTCTGCATGTTGCGTGCGCCGATCTGCAGCATCGAGGCCTTGGCTGCCACGATGTCGACGTCCGCGGGCGTCACGACCTCGGTGACCACGGGCATCTCGAGGTCGGAGGCGACGCCGGCCAGGATGTCCAGGCCCTTGTCACCGAGGCCCTGGAACGCGTAGGGCGACGTACGTGGCTTGAAGGCACCACCGCGCAGGATCAGGGCGCCGGCGTCACGCGCCATGCGGCAGGCGGCCGCGGTCTGGTCCTCGGTCTCGACCGCGCAGGGACCCGCGATCAGTGTGAACGTGTCACGCCCGATCGGGACGTTGTCGACCCAGACCGTGGACGGTCGGGGATGGGTCTCGTTGGACACGAGCTTGTACGGGCGCGAGACGCGGATGACGTCGTCGACGCCGGGGAACGCATGCAGGGGCATCTCCGCGAACTGGGCCAGGTCACCCACCAGTCCCACGATCGTCTGGTTCTTGCCACGCGAGACGAAGGCTTCCCCTCCGACCTCCGTGACGGCCTCCACGACCTTGTCGATGTCGCGATCTGTTGCGGTGTGTCGCATGACGACGACCATGGCAGTGTCCTCCGTGGGCATGGCACCCTCCCGGCGGGCTCCCCGGTGGAGTGCCCTCTTGTCAACGAAGAAGCCCCGGGGCTGGTGACCCGGGGCTGGCGCGTTGTGGTTGGTTCGGTCAGAGCACGCGAGTCCCGAGGCAGGCAAAGACGCCATACCACCGGGCAAATTCCGCGTTGTGCTCCATGCGCGGCACGCTACCAACTCCCGGCGGGGCGTGCAGGTTGCAGGCAATAGGCTGCGCGCAGACTGCCGACCATGGTGAAAGAGGACTCGAGTGGCGACGTGTGGGACGTGCGGGGAGCAACTGGGCGCCGCCGACAACTTCTGTGGTGCCTGTGGGGCCGGGCGCGACGCCGAGTCAGGGCGACTGTTCGAGGTGCCGGTCGACGACGAGCCGACCTCCACCGACATCGACGAGTCCCCGGACTCCGCAGATGCAGCAACGACCGTCATCGCCACGACCAGCGATGTCGAACTGGTCACCTGTCCCGACTGTCGATCGCTCAACGCCGCGCAGCGTGCTCGGTGTGCCCAGTGCGGCGCGCCCCTGCGTGAGTCCAACACCGACGAGCAGGCCTGGGGCGACCTGCGTGAAGCGGAGCCGACCCCGGCGCCGTCGCAAGAACCTGCTGCCCGGGCAGCGACCCGGCGGCGGGGCCTGCCGACCTGGGCATGGGTGATCATCGCCGGCATCGTGGTCGGTGTGGGCATCGGGGTCGCGACGGCGCTCGGACTCGGGCCCCTGGCCAGCACTGCGGGACCCGGTGTCGACTTCCGGGCGTCGGCCTATCCCAGGGAACCGGCCGCGCTGGCACCGAGCCTGGTGGGTGGCTCCGAGGTTCGTGAGCCGGCCGATGGCCGGACCTTCGTTGCGCCCAACCTGCTCGACGGCAACCTGGCCACGACATGGCAACCAGCCAGCGCCACCGGTGCCGACGTCACGTTCCGGTTCGAGTCGCCGGTGTGGATCAGCGCGATCGTGGTGGCCAATGGCGACCAGCTCGACGACGAGGCGTTCGACGCGACCGGTCGCGTCCGCCTGGCCACCATCGCCATGGGACGCGGACAGACGATCGACGCGACCCTGATCGACGGCACCGGCCGCCAGGTGGTGCGGTTCCCCACGCCGGCCCTGACGACCGAGGTCCAGGTGGTGGTCGAGGAGATCACCGGCGGCGACGACGTGGCCATGTCGGACATCGAGATCATCGGCAACGAGGCCAGCCCACGGGATGCCGATGCCTACCAGGAGAACGAATGATGGCAACCTACGAGGACGGACTGGCGGCACTGGGGTTCGAGGTCACGGGCGAGTCCCGCCGCGGCGGGCGGATGTGGCGCCTGCCCTTCAACCGCCACCTGGAGTTCACCCTGCACGACTACGAGGATGCCGTGGTGCTGACGTGGTCGTTCGCACTGGGCGAGTACGCCGCCGAGCGTGGGTGGATGCTCGGTTCAGGTGACCTGTCCACGCATGACCTGTACCCGGCCAACGACATCAAGTTGCCGATCAGGATCGAGGCCCTGGAGGCCGAGTTGCGCCGCACGTTGTCGACGCTGCGCATCGATCTCGGGGATCCGAACCTGTGACGATGTCGACCGAGCCGTCGGACCGTCCTGTGGACCAGGGCGGGGCCACGACGCCCGATGACGGCGACCGCCACACACGTGACGAGCACGGCGAGCCCGCCCCCGTCCCGGCCGACCGTGGCAGCGATGGCGGCGAAGCCGGTCCCGTGGGCACGGGTGGTGGCGCCGCTGCCCCCGGTGCCGATGACGCTGCCGTCGCACCCGCGCTGGTGGACTGGGGGCTGGCTGGTCGACGACTGATCTGGTCGGGAGCGGTGCTCCTGGCGCTGGCCGTCGGTGCCTGGATCGTGACGTCGTTGGTGGCAGGATCCTGGCAGGCGGGGGTCCTCGGCAACTTCGTCGGGCTCGCGCTGGCGGGGGTGTTCCTGGTCGAGATCTGGGTGGTCGGTGGCTCGGCACTGCGTGGCATGCTGCACGCCGGTGAGGCAGGTCATCGGCTCGCCGGGTCCGATGTCGGGCTGCTGCCACCGCAGTTGCGTCGAGGTGGGTCGATGAAGGTGCCACTGGCGGCGGCGTTCGCGGAGCAGGCCGCGGAAGAGGAAGCGGCAGAGCGGGCTGCCGCAGGTGAGCACACGGCGCAGACCGGGGGATCGGAGCCCGCGGATCCCACGACCGCGGCGCCCGATGCGACCCCCGTGGGCCAGCACAACCCGGCCCGCGACGACGCGCCGGCGCCGGACCCACGCAACCGTGGGATCAGCCCTGGTGGCCCTCGGGAATGACCCGCTCGGTCAGGACGAAGGTCGTGATGTCGGTCGCGGCGACGGTGTCGCAGCGGGCCACGGTGCCCCACGTCAGCAGTGCCACGGGTGAGGGCATGTCCGCGGTGTAGGTCGTGGCCAGCAGGCGGTCGGGGAACTGGGCCAGCACGGCGTCGAGATCTGTCGTGTCCACGTCCGGCGCGGTGGCCACCACGACGATGCCTGCCTCGAGGGCCGCGGCGATCGCGGGATCGTCCAGATCGACGTGCTCGATCCCCGGCTCCGGCACCGTGCGCGCATGCCATCCCGACGTCGGAGGAACCGAGGAGTAGGCCTGCGGTGGTGGGTTGTCGCCGACCAGGTGGCCACCCAGTTGGATGGCAGGATGCTCGAGCAACGGGCAGTTGGCTGACCAGTTGCTGGTCGTCACCGTCGTCGCCGAGTCGGTGGACGGCGGCGTCGACGTCCCCGTGGGCGTGGAGGTGCAGGCACCCAGCAGGACGGCTGTCGCCATCGCCGCGAGCGTGGCGGGTGGACGACCGACGATCCGCACCGCAGCCGGCATCAGGCGGCCGGCATTGCGCCCAGGATCTCGTCCAGGACCTCGGGGATGACCGGGCCCGGGAAGCGCGCCACGACGGTGCCGTCGGGTGTCAGCACGAAGGTCCACGGTTCGCTGGGCAGTTCCAGTTCCTCCATGATCGGAGTGAGGGTGACACCGGCGTCGACGTAGGGCTCGACGTGCACGAACTGGACCTCGGGGAACGCCCCGGAGTCGGCCACCGACAGCACGTCGTCGAGGACCGGGCCGCAGATCGCCGACGAGCAGAACGCGGGTGTGGCGATGCACAGGACGGTCGGCCCCGCGGCCAGGGCATCTGCCAGCGTCAGGGCATGCAGGTCGCAGTCGGGCTCGCGGGTGCACAGGTCCTCGAGGCCCTGCGGATCCTCGACCGTGGGGGTCGACAGCGGCGGGATGACGTCACCGGGTCCCGGTGCGAGGCTGTCGGCGGCGGCCATGGCCTGGATCGCGCCGGTGCCCGCGGCGGCACCGTCGTCGGAGGCCACCACGACGTCCAGCACCCCGGGCGCGTCCACGGTGACCGTGGCCGAGTGGAGCCCGCCGGTGGGCAGGCGATCGTCGGGATACCAGGTCGACTCGATCGGCCCCGCCACGACCTGGGCATTCTCGTCCACGAGCCACACCTGGACGGGAGTCGTGACCAGGCCACCCTCGTCGGCCATGTCGGACACGACGAACTGGAGGTACTGGTCCGGCGCGACGATCAGTTCGCCCCACGTCAACTGCGGCGCGAGTCGAACCTCGGCGGTCTCGAGGCCGGCCGCGGCCAGGACCCGAGACGCCACGCTGGCGGCATCGGTCGCGCCGGATCCGGGCGTGGTGGGAGCGGTCGAACTGGCAGGACTGGTCGAGTCGGAGGCGCCGCCGCAGGCCGCAAGGGCCAGGCCCGAGGCCGCTGACACGAGCAGGCCGCGACGTGACAGTGCGGGCAGGCGGGACGCTGTTGGCATGCGGGCTCCGGTGGCGCGTGGGGGGAGCGGCGTGGGGTCTGGAGGGTATCGCCGTCGAGGGCAGGGCCCATGGCCGTACCGTGGCGCCCATGACGGCACTGGGACGGACCTGGGTGGCCATCGCCGCAGCGACGGCGATGGTGGTCGCGGGGTGCGTCGTGGTGCCGTCGTCCGACGATCCCGGCCCGGTCGAGTCCACGACCCCGGCGCCAGCCCCCGGCGTCAGCATCGGGGTCGGCCCGGAGCAGGAGTCCGTCCTGCTGGGTGCGATCATGGCCCAACTGGCCACCGACGCAGGCTTCGACGCCGAGGTCATGGGCCTGGCCGATGCGGACGCGGTGCGCCAGGCCCTGGAGGTCGGGGACGTGGACGTGGCGCCGGGCTACACCGGGCAGACCTGGTTGGAGGAGCTCGGCCGCGAGAACCCGCCGGGCGACCCGCGGACCTCGTTCCAGGGCGTGTCGTCAGCGGATGAACCCAACGGCATCATCTGGTTGCGTCCCCGTTTCGACCTGTCGGCCGGCGTCAGTGGTCCGCCCGCCGATGCCACGCTGGCGCTGTGGGTCACCCCTGAACTGGCGGCGGAGGCCCCGTCGATCGCCGAGCTCGGGCCAGCACTTGCTGGGCGCCCCGACGCCGAGGTGTGCCTCGACGAGGCCTTCGGCGAGCGCTCGGACGGATGGACGGCGCTGTCGCAGCGCTACTCGATCGCGGAGACGGTGCTGGTCGCGGCCACGCCCGTCGAGGCGATCGCCGGCGTGGCCGCCGGACAGTGCCTGGTGGGGTTGTCGACGTTGACGGACGGCGGTGCGTGGGCGGCCGGCCTGGTGCCGCTCGCCGACCCGCTGGACGTCTTCCCCGCCTTCGTCGTGTCGGTGCAGATCCACGACGAGGCGCTGGACCGCGTGCCCGGACTGGACGGGGTCCTGCAGCCACTTGCGGACAACCTCACGTCTTCGATGCTGGGTGCCCTCAATGCCCGCGTGGTGGCGGGCGAGGACCTCGACGAGGTGGCGATGGTGGGCGTTGCCCAACTGACCGGGCGGCCGCTGCAGGACCCCACGATCGCGCCGAGCGTCGAGGTCACGCCTGCCGACGATGCCACCGCGGGAATGGCACCGCGTGACGCCACCACCTCGCCCACGCCGCCGGTCGCTGGCGGATGACCCGTCGGCTGGCATGGCGAGCAGGGGTGTCGGGCCCGGTTGCTGCCGCTCACACGGCCAGCAGGGCCTGCTCCACCACCTCGGCCAGGGCCGGATGGATCCACCACTGGCCGCGGGCCAACTCGTCCACGGTCTGCCCGAACTGCATCCCCTGGATCAGCGGCTGGATCATGGTCGGCGCCTGCGCACCCAGGATGTGGGCGCCGAGCACCAGCCGCGACGACCGGTCGACCACCAGCTTGACGAATCCGACCTCGTCCTCCAGGGCCCAGCCGTAGGCGGCCGCCCCGTAGGGCTGCACCACGGTGACATGGTCGATGGCAGCCGCCGTGGCCTCGGGTTCGGTCATCCCGACGCTGGCGATCTGGGGATGGCCGAAGACGGCATGGGGGACAGGGCCCAGCATGGAGGTGCGCGGGTCGTCGGGGTGCACCAGGTTGTGGGCCACGATGCGAGCGTCCTGGTTGGCCTTGTGCTTGAGCTGGGCCGGAGCGGCAATGTCACCCAGTGCCCAGATGCCCGCAGCCGTCGTCCGTTGCTGGCCGTCGACGACCACGTAGCCCGACCGGTCCAGTTCGACCCCGGTGGCCTCCACGCCCAGCGATCGTCCGTTGGGCACCCTGCCGGTCGCCACCAGCAGCATGTCGCCGCGCACGTCGTGGGTGCCGTCGGCGTCCGTCAGTCGCACCACGAACCCGGGTGCCGGCGTCGCACCATTGCCGCCGACGTGCACGTCGCTGCCGTCCGGGTCGTGGTCCGGGTCGTGGTCCGGGTCGTGGTTCAGGTCGTGGTTCGGGGCGTCCGGGGCGTCGTCGTGCGCTGCGTCGACCTCCATGACCGACGTGTTGAGCCTGACGTCGAAGCGCTCGTCGTAGACAGCCGTGATGCGATCGGCGATGTCGGGATCCTCGTGGCGCAGGAGTCGGTCGCCGCGCGCCACGATCGTGACACGAGTGCCAAACGATCCGAACACGTGCGCCAGTTCCACGGCGACGAAGCCACCCCCGATGATGACGAGGTGCTCGGGCAACTCCTCGATGCGCATGATCGTGTCGGACGTGTGCCAGTCGACGGCATCCAGGCCGACGATCGGTGGGATCACCGCATGGGCGCCCGCAGCCAGGACGAAACGAGGTGCCGAGATGGTCCGGTCGCCAACCTGGAGCCGGTGGTCGCCGACGAAGTGGCCGTGTTCCTCGATCAGGTCGACGTGGGCCAGCGACTCGCGGTAGTCGCGGCCACTGGCGGCGATCGGGTCGATGCGACCGAAGATGCGATCGCGAATGGCAGGCCAGTCGGCACGGTTGAACTGGGTGTCGATCCCGAACCGGGCCGACGTGGCCGCGTCGTGGGCGAGGTTGGCCGTGTGGACGAACATCTTGGTGGGGATGCAGCCGCGGTTGAGGCAGGTGCCGCCCATGACACCCTCCTCGACCAGGGCGATCCTCCAGTCATCCATCTCCTCGGTGATGACCGAGTTGCCGGATCCCGACCCGATGATGATGAGGTCGTGGGTGAAGCCGTGCTGGCCCTGCCCGGTGTCGCTGGCGGTGGGTGCGGATGTCGGCGGATCGGATGGCCGTGACGCGGACGGGAGCGTGGCCGATGGCACGGTCGGGTCAGTCATGGCGTCCTCGCGGCGATGTCGTGTGGCCACAGTGGGGCTGGGGGGGACGGGTGCATCGGAAACAGGATCAGGCATGCCGGGACGGAGTGTGCCCACGGGCGTCGGACACGATCGTCCACCCCACGCGCTCCCACCAGCCCGCGACCGGGGTGGTGGTCACGACGACGCAAGGTGACGCGCCTGTGCCACGAACAGGATCTCGCCGCGGGCGTCGAGCACCTGGGACCAGTCCGTGATGTACAGGTCGATGCCGACCACGGTCGCGGTCCGCATCGCCACGCCGCCCCCGGTCAGGTGGGCAACCAACCCCGACCAGGTCGGCTCGTGACCCACGATCATCAGGCGCTCCACGTCCGGGACACCCAGCAGGGTTTCGAGTGCCCCCTCTGGGTGGGTGCTGTACAGCGCTCGTTCGACGTCGATCTGCGCGTCCCACTGGCCACCGGCCGCTGCACGCACAGCCGTGGTGTGGGCGCGCACGGCCGACGACGTCACGACGTGGTCGGGCGCCTGCCCGATGGCGGTGAGGTGGGCACCCATGGCGTCGGCCGCGGCGCGACCGCGCGAGTTGAGCGGCCGTTCGTGGTCGGCCAGGCCGGCGGACCAGTCGGACTTGGCATGGCGCATGATCAGCAGTTGTCTCATGGGCATGACCCTATTGCCCCACGTGGTCACTCGCAGTCCACCGTGTGTGCTCGCCCGTACCGAGGCTGCACGCCTAGGCTGGCGCGGCACGCCCCGAGGGACAACGATGACGGACATGCCCGAGCCGCCGACCGACCTGGCTGCCGCACGCGCTCGCCACGACGAACTGGTGCCCCTGCTGCGCGATGCGCGGTATCGCTACTACGTCCTGTCCGACCCGGCCATGACCGATGCCGAATTCGACGTGGCGTGGCGCGAACTGCTGGCACTGGAGGCGGCGCATCCCGAGCTGGCCACCGCGACGTCGCCGACCGCCGAGGTCGGCGCCCCGGTGGACACGGCCTTCCCGCCCCATCGCCACCTCGAACAGATGCTGTCGCTGGACAACGTGTTCTCCCACGAGGACCTCGCAGCCTGGAGTGTGCGGGCATCGGCACCGCTGGACCATCCCCCTCGCTGGGTGTGCGAACTCAAGATCGACGGCGTCGCCATCTCGCTGACCTACCGCAACGGGGTGCTCGCCACGGCCGCCACGCGCGGAGACGGTGTCACCGGCGAGACCGTGACCCAGCAGGTGCGCACGCTCGACGACGTGCCGTACCGACTGACCGGCGACGTCGTCCCCGACCTGGTCGAGGTGCGGGGCGAGATCTACTACCCCCTCGCTGCCTTCGAGACCATGAACCAGGCGCGCGTCGAGGCCGGCGAGCAGGTGTTCGCAAATCCCCGCAACGCGGCATCGGGCGCCCTGCGCCAGAAGGATCCCGCGATCACCGCGACCAGGCCGCTGTCCCTGTGGATCCATGGCATGGGCGCGCTGGACCTCGGTGCGGCCGACGCGACCGCGTTCGCATCCCACTCGGCCTTTCTCGCATGGTGCCGCGCGGCGGGGCTGCCGGTCGCCGACGAGAGCGATGTCGTGGACGATGTCGACGCCGTCTGGGCCTACGTCCAGCACTGGACCGAGCATCGTCACGACACGACCTACGAGATCGACGGCGTCGTCGTGAAGGTCGACGACGTCGACCAACGCGCCACCCTTGGAACGACCTCGCGTGCGCCTCGCTGGGCCATCGCCTACAAGATGCCACCGATCGAGGCGACCACGGTCCTGCGCGACATCGAGATCAACACCGGCCGCACCGGTCGCGTCACCCCGTTCGCAGTGGTGGAACCGGTCACGGTCTCGGGCGTGACGATCACCTATGCGACGTTGCACAACGAGATCCAGGTCCAGGCCAAGGACGTGCGCATCGGCGACACCGTCAGCGTTCGCCGCGCCGGCGACGTGATCCCCGAAGTGGTCGGTCCCGTCCTGTCCCTGCGTCCGGAGGGTGCCCAGACCTGGCACATGCCGGCCGACTGCCCGTCGTGTGGGACGCCGCTGGTGCGACCCGAGGGCGAGGCCCATCACTTCTGCGAGAACGTCGACTGCCCCAACCGGATCCTCGAATCCCTCAGCCACTTCGGGGGTCGCAAGGCACTGGACATCGAGGGCCTGGGCTACAAGACCGCCAGGCTGTTGCTCGACGAGGGCCTGGTGGCGGACCTGGCGGACGTGTATGCCCTCGATGCCAGGCGCGAGGACCTGCTCGCACTGGAGGGCTGGAAGGACAAGTCGGTCGACAACCTGCTGGGCGGCATCGAGCGTGCCCGCCAGCAGCCGCTGGATCGACTGCTGGTAGGGCTCAACATCCGCCACCTCGGCCCCACGGTCGCGAAGGTGCTGGCTGCCGCCCTTCCCAGCATGGACACGCTCATGGCTGCCAGTGCCGAGGAGATGGCCGCCGTCGACGGGATCGGTCCCAAGATCGCCGACGCGGTGGTGTCGTTCTTCGCCGCCGATCGCAATCGCGAACTGGTCACCAAGATGGCGACGCTGGGCGCGAGGATGACCGCCGACGAACCCGCCGCGACGTCGGACGTGCTCGCCGGCATGTCGATCGTGGTGACCGGGACACTCGCCGGCCACAGTCGGGCGGAGGCCAAGGAGGCCATCGAGTCGCGCGGCGGGAAGGCGACCTCCAGTGTGTCGGGGCGAACCACCGCCGTGGTGGTGGGCGAGTCGCCCGGTTCGAAGGCCGACAAGGCCCTCGAACTGGGTGTCCCGGTCCTGGACGAGGCTGCATTCGAATCGCTGTTGGCCACCGGCCAGGTCCCCGACGCCTGACCCTTCCGCTGCCGCCTGGCCGGCGGCTCGTGCGGGCAGCGACCATTGCCACGGGTGATCACCGTGTTTCGTGGGTCACGATGGACGTGCCTGCCGCCAGACTCCACACTGCATCCAGGGCGTCGGGACCGGCGCCGCCTCCCGATCCATGGATGCCCGTGAGCGTCGAGACGCCAGCATCGCGGCGACGGCCGCTGATTCGCGACCGCATGCCCCAGCGCCTGGTACGGCTGTTCGCGGGCCTCGTCCTGTTCGGCATCAGCATGGCGATGATGATCCGAGCCGCAATGGGTGTGGGTCCCTGGGACGTCCTGCACCAGGGGCTGTCGCTGCACCTCCCGCTGAGTTTCGGGACGATCGTGATCGTCATGAGCGGCGTGGTGCTGCTGTTGTGGATCCCATTGCGGGAACGACCCGGGATCGGCACGCTCGCCAACGCCATCGTGATCGGGCTGGTCGTCGACGCCGCGTTGCTGGTGCTCACGACCCCGGCCAGCACGCCGGGCAGGTGGGCGTTGATGCTGTCGGGCGTGCTGATCAACGGACTTGCGACCGGGCTGTACATCGGTGCGGGACTGGGGCCGGGCCCTCGCGACGGCCTGATGACCGGCCTGGCGGCTCGCGGTCACTCCGTCTCGTTCGTGCGCACCGGCATCGAGTTGGTGGTGCTGGCCGTGGGCTGGGCGCTGGGCGGCGTCGTCGGTGTCGGCACCGTGGTGTTCGCCCTGGGGATCGGCCCGCTGGCCCAGGTGTTCCTGCCCCTGTTCACGGTGGCGGATCCGGTCCCACCCCAGCCTGCAACGGCCTGACTCGTCGGTCGTCGGTCGTCGGGCGTCGGCACCGATCGGTGGGCATCGCCCGGTTGCGACTGGCCCGCGATCATGGCGGGCTGTCAGGCGCGGTCGCCGCAGGCGTCGGCGTCAGCGGCACCGAGGCCAGCACGGTCGTGCCCTCGCCGGGCGTGCTGTCGACAGTCAGGTGGCCCTCCAGGGCCGCCCACCGTTCCGACAGGTTGAGCAGGCCGGTCCCGTTGGTGGCGGTGGCGAGGTCTCCGACACCGACGCCGTTGTCGCGCACCCGCACCGACAGCGTGCCGTTCGAGCGTGTGAGCACCACGATGACCTGGTCGGCATCGGCGTGCTTCAGCGAGTTTGCCAACGCCTCGGCAATCGTGAAGTATGCCGCGCCCTCGATCTCTGCCGGCATCCGCAGGTCCCGCAGCGATGGGTCTGCCCGCACGCCGACGGTGACCGGGTGGCGCGCAGCGAGCGCCTCCACGGCGCTCAGCAGGCCGCGATCGGTCAGCAGCGTCGGATGGATCCCGGCGGCGAGTTCGCGCAGGTCACGCAGAACCCGCTGGAGCCCCACCCGGAGACCGGCAAGTTCGGGTCCGACCACGTCGGACCCGTCGTCGAGGTGCTGGACATGCCCGGCCAGGCCGATCAGCGCGACCAGGTCCTGCTGGATGCCGTCGTGGATGTTGCGCTCGATGCGACGTCGCTCGGCATCCTGGGCGCGGACCAGGCGACGTCGTGACGCCACCAACTCGGACGCCTGGTGGGACAGTTGCACGGTGAGCCGGACGTTGCGCACGGCCAGGCCGGCCTGGCGCGCGAGGGTCTCGACGATGGCCCGATCGTCGGACGTGAGCGGGCCACCCGTGCGCGGCCCACAGGCCACGACCCCCAGTTCCTCGCCGTCCAACACGATCGGCACCACCAGCGCGGCACCGTTGGATGGCTCCTCGTCGGCGCCACTGTCGATGCCAGGCGTGGTGGCGTGGATGCCAACCTGCTCTCGCCACTCCTGGTCGAGCACGACCCGCGCCCACTGCAGTCCCAGGCCCTGACGGACCGTGGCGGCCATCTGTGCCAGGAGGGTGTCGAGGTCATAGGTGTCGGCAAGGGTGGCGCCCAGGTCGGCGATCACCCGGGCCGGATCCGACCTGGGCCCGAACACCAGCCGGTCCGCGAGGCGGTCGAGCCATCGCCGCGCCGGCTGGAATCCGAGCGTTGCGATGACGGTGACCACGACCGCCCACTGCATGGGAAGGCGGTGGCCCGCGGCAATGCCGAGCACCGATCCTGCAGCCACGTATGCCAGCGCGATGCTGACCCACAGCGCGCCGTACACGATCGACCGGCGCAGGACGTCGTCGGCGTCGAAGCGGCGTGGCGACAGCAGTCCGAGTGCGAGCGTGATCGCGACGATCGCCTGGGCCCCGATCGCGAGCACGTTGACCAGCGCTGGCGTGGGAGCCACCAGTTGGATCGTGATGACCGTGGTCCCCAACACCACGGGGACCAGCAGCCAGCGGAACCGACGGCGCCCGGGCAGGCTGGCGCGGCGATAGCGGGCAACCAGGACCACGAGGCCCGGGATGATGAAGACACCCTGCGCCAATCCGATCAGGGCATCTGCAGTGGCGCGATCCATCGACAGCACGCCGACGTGTGCTGGATTCGCGACGGGGTCGAGGGCGCGATACCAGGGGAACACGACGGTGGGCACGGCCAGGGCGACGATCACGGGCACTGCCATCGACAGCCAGCTCGCGCGCAGCAACCAGGCTTCGTATGGGCGTTCCACCACCCCGTCCGCAAAGGTGATCAGGACATGGGCCATGGCGATCGTTGCCAGCGCCACCAGCGACTGGGAGGTGAACATCAGACCGGCCAGCACGCCACGGCCTGCATCGACGCTCAGCAACGCCGACAGGAGCGTGTCGCTGACACCGGTGGTGGCAACGGCACCCTGCATGACGACGAACCATGCGGCCGAGGGATTGTCGGGGAGTCGGCGCCACACCCAGGAGCCGGTGACCAGGACCAGCACGGCAGCAGCGATCCAGGGCACCTCGTCGATCAGCAGGTCGGTCGCCACCGGTGCCGTCCAGGGCCACCACCCCAGGGCTCCCGTGATCAGCAGGGTCGCGTACAGGGCCACCGATGCCGCCCCCAGGCCCAGCAGGGCGGGGGGCAGCCAGGGCATGACGCGTGGCAGCGATGCAGGCCGGGGCAGGGCAGGGTGCCACCATCCGGCAGCCCGGGCCGGACGACCACCCAGTGACTGCGCCGTTGTCCCCATTGGTACCCAATCATTGCAGATCGTGTCCGGGGTCCGCAGGACATCGACCGATCCAGGTCCAGCAGCGGGCGGGTCTGACGCTCCGCGGGGCGTCGAGCCGCGAGGCCGCGCACCGCAGTGGCCATTCGACGATGTTCGTGACGACGGCAACGGCCTATCCTCGGTCGTTCCTGCCGTTGCGGCAGGTTGTGTCCATGATCGTCTGACCCCACCCACGTCCGGAAGTGCCCATGACCTCCAACCTCCACCTCCTCCATGTCGCCGGTGTGTCCCCGTGGCTCGACCAGATCTCGCGGTCGATGCTCGACGACGGCGACCTGCAGCGCCACGTCGACGACAACGCCATCCGGGGTGTGACCTCGAATCCCTCGATCTTCGCGGCCGCGATCACCGGATCCGACGACTACGACGAGCAGGTCGGCGAGATGGCCGGTCGAGGCGCCGCGACCGAGGAGATCATCCAGACCGTGATGGCCGACGACCTGCGCCGGGCCTGCGACGTGCTGGCACCGGTGTACGAGTCCTCGGAGGGCCGCGACGGGTTCGTGTCGGTGGAGGTCACCCCGACGCTTGCGCACGACAGGGACGCGACCGTTGCCGAGGCCCGGGAGTGGGTCAAGGCGATCGATCGGCCGAACCTGCTCGTCAAGGTCCCGGCCACCGAGGCCGGGTTGCCGGCGATCGAGCAGTTGATCGCGGAGGGCATCTCGGTCAACGTCACGCTGATCTTCTCCCTGGAGCGCTACCGCAAGGTCATGGCGGCCCACATCGCCGGGTTGCAGCGGGCGGTGGCGGATGGCCTGGACCCGTCGTCGATCGCCTCGGTCGGGTCGTTCTTCATCTCGCGCATGGACGTCGAGGTCGACCAGCGCCTCGACGACATCGGCAGCGACGAGGCACTGGCACTGAAGGGCACCACCGCGGTTGCAAATGGCCTGTTGGCCTACCAGGCGTTCCTCGACACCTATCGAGGTGACGAGTGGGAGCAGCTGGTGACGGCAGGTGCCCGTGTCCAGCGCCCGTTGTGGGCGTCGACCTCCACCAAGGACCCGTCGTACCCGGACACGTTGTACGTGGACAGGCTGGTGGCCCCCCACACCGTCAACACCATGCCGCTCAGCACGGTCGAGGCCTTCCAGGACCACGGGGACACGCCGGTGGCCTTCGGTCCCGAGGAGATGGCCGCCGCCCACACGACCCTGGATCGCATGGGCGAGGTCGGCGTGGACTACGACGACGTCATGGACGTCCTCGAACGCGAGGGCGTGGACAAGTTCATCGCCTCCTGGGACGAGGTCGTCGCCGACGTCGCCTCCGAGGCCGACACGCATCGCTGATGGCCCGTCTCGCCTCGTCGGGCGATGCCGCAGTCGACCGCCTGGTCACCGGGATCGCCCGCGCCCACGAAGGTGATGCCGACGCGATCGAGGAGGTCGTCGCGCCGGAGGTCGTCTGGCGCGACGACGACGACGTCCTGGACGGTGTCGACGAGCTCGTCGGCCACTTCCTGGCCCACGGCGGCTGGCGCGAGGTGTTCGAGGTGTCCGAGATCGAGCACCTGGACACGGGGGAGTGGCGGCTGACATGGACACTGTGGCTGCGTGCCGACGCGAGCAGTTACCGCCGAGATGGTGACGCGCGGATGACGGTCACCGAAGGCCTGGTCACCTCGTGGTCGTCGTCGGCCACCGAACGCGAGGACGGCTCGCTGGCGGCCTGGGGCGATGACTGAGTCCGGCCCCGACGCCGGGTCGACGTCGGGGCCGGTGGGGCCTGCTGGACCCTCGCCGGACCGTGTGGCCGTCGAGGGTCGTCGCGGTCACTGCGGGGTGTGACACACCCGCAGGATGAGCGTTTCGTCCTGGGGTGCCGCCACCTGCAGACTCGTGATGCCGGGTCCGGTCAGGTGCAGGGTCTCGGGCGTGGCGTTCAGGGTCATGATCGCGCTGTCCACCGCCGCCCCCGATGCATCGTGGGCGGTGACGGTCGCAGGGCTCGAGTAGTGGACCAGGGTGATGTCCACGCTGGCCGCCGGTGTCGGCAGCTTGATGGTCGTGTCGTACCAGGCATGCAGCCCGGTGGTGGCACCCCAGTTGACGATCTCCGTGGTCGGCATGACCGCCCCGGTGTGGTCGCGCACCTCGAACGTGTGGGCGGCGATGGTCCAGGGGTTGGGGTTGGTTGCGACCACCAGACCGGTCAGGTCGAGGCAGTCCGGTCCCTCGCCCGGCTTGTCGCCACACGCGTGGACGACGACGCCCTCGACGGTGCCGCTGAAGCCGGTGTCCTGGAACTCGTCGCTGGGGTCGAAGCGGAAGCGATACGACGCCGTGACCTGGTCACCGACCAGGCTGCGGTCACGGGCCTTGATGATGCGTCCGCACAGGACCCCCTCCATCATTCCCGGGTCGTGGCATTCCTGGCACTTGTCGAAGGCTGGTCGCCGGTGGGTGCCGACGTTGGTCATCCCACGCAGTCGTCCCTCGATCACGATCTCCTTGCCGCGCCACCGGAACTCTCCGGCGTGGACACCGCGGTGGTGACCGTTGTCGTCGCGAAACGTCGTCACCAGGCGACGGACGACGAACTCCCCGTCAGTGGCGGGGCGGCGATCGTCGCAGGGTTCGTGCGACTCGAAGCGTGCGCGCAGCAGGTGGTCGGTCACCAGCGTGGCGCAGGATCCTGCCTCGGTCTCGCACTTGCGATGGTCCAGGTCGAGGCGGGTCAGTTCGCCCTTGACGTCCTTGGACACCGAGCGCAGGCAGTGCGTGTGCTCCCAGAGTTGTCGGGCAGTCGGACATGGTCCTGCCGTGGTCGTGCTCATGTGGTTCCCCCGTGTTCGTGCACTCGACCGATCTGGTCGAGTGGCATTCGGGAGGACTTCCATCCGCGGCTGATACGAGGATGGGACTGCTCGTCGAGGCGGCAGGCCGAACGCCTCGGATCGGGCTACGTCGCCGCGACCAGGTGCACCCCGGCGGTGCGCATGTGGTCCAGCGCGGCGTCCGTGGTCTCGGCGGCGACGCCGGCGGCCAGGCCCAGGTCCACCGTGGTTGCCAGGCCGTGCGCAGCCGCATCCAGCGCGGTCGCGCGAACACAGTGGTCGGTGGCCAGGCCGGCGATGACGACATCGGTGATGCCGTGTTCGGCCAGCACCTCGACCAGGGTTCGACCGTCGTCGGTGGCGCCCTCGAAGCCGGAGTAGGCGGCCTCGTGGGCGCCCTTGGAGACCACGACATCCAGGGCGGTGACGTCCAGGCCCGGGTGGAAGGACGCCCCGGCCGTGTCGACGCGGCAGTGTGGTGGCCACGAGTCGACGAAGTCGGGGTCGTCTGAGAAGTGGCTGCCGGGATCGACATGGAAGTCACGGGTGGCAACGACCAGGTCGTAGCGGTCGCCGGCATCGGCCAGGTGGCGGCTGATCGCGCGGGCGACGTCCCCACCTCCCGCCACGGCCAGCGAGCCACCCTCGCAGAAGTCGTTCTGGACATCGACGGCGATGAAGGCGATGGGCATCGTGAAGGCTCCAGTCGTGGCTGGGGGAGACGACTTCGAGGCTACAGAGCGGGAACCTGCCGGCGATATACCGTGGCAGGTCCACAGGCGTCGACGTCACCCCGTCGTGGCCCACGTCGCCTCGTCCGGGTGCCCACCGGTCGCCGCCACGACGCCCCCGTCCCAGTCCGCAGACCACCTCCGGAGGAGCCGATGACCCGATCTGGCCCGTCGCTGTCGCAGGTGGTGTGGCGCGGCATGACCGGTCGCTGCCCGGCGTGTGGGTCGCGTGGCATCTTCGCGGGGATCACCGACCTGAAGGAGGACTGCCCGACCTGTGGCCTGCACTTCGAACGCGAGGACGGCTTCTGGCTCGGATCCATGGTGGTCATCATGGCCATGGTGCTCCTGGTCTTCGCGGTGGTCACCGGCGGCGGCATCATCCTGTTCTGGCCCGACGTGCCGTGGACGGCCGTGACCGTCGCCGGGGTCGTCGCCAACATCGCCGTCCCGATCCTGGGCTATGGCTGGGCCAAGAGCGTGTGGCTGGGACTGTCGTGGGGCTTCTCGCCGCCGACGATGGCCGAGGCCGCCGATGCCATGAACCGCGTGGCCTCGCGAGAATCCGACCGCGGCGCCACCCCCGACTGATCCGTCCCGGCGGGACCCTGGGTGCGTTCCACGGCCATGATCCGGCCCGGCCGCGTCCGGCTACGGTCACCTCGGTGAAAGGAGCGCCCCATGCGCTACGCCAGCACTCGAGGCCACGACGCCGAGGACTTCATCGGTGCCATGATGACCGGTCTCGCCCATGACGGCGGGCTCTTCGTCCCCGACGAGTGGCCGTGGCTCGCTGCCGACGACCTGCGGGCGATGGCCTCCATGTCCTACGCCCAGATCGCCTTCGAGGTGATGCGCCCCTTCATCGACGCACCGGGGGATGGCACCGAGGGTCGCGGCATCGCCGACCAGGACCTGCGCGCCGTGCTGGACGAGGCCTACGGGGCCTTCTCGCACCACGCGGTGGCGCCACTGTCGCAGTTGGGGCCCAACGAGTGGTTGATGGAGTTGTGGCACGGGCCCACGCTGGCCTTCAAGGATGTCGCGATGCAGGTGCTGGGTCGTCTCTACGACCTGGTGCTGGCCCAGACCGGCGACCACATCACCCTGGTCGGTGCCACTTCGGGAGACACCGGGTCGGCTGCCATCGAGGCGGTGCGCCACTCCGAGCGCGCAACCATCTTCGTCATGCATCCCCACGGTCGCACATCCGAGGTGCAGCGGCGCCAGATGACCACCGTGCTGGACGACAACGTCCACAACGTCGCCGTCGAGGGCACCTTCGACGACACCCAGCGGATCCTGAAGGCGTTGTTCAACGACGTCGATTTCCGCGACGAGGTCGCCCTGTCGGGTGTGAACTCGATCAACTGGGCCCGGGTGCTGCCCCAGATCGTGTACTACGTCGCGGCCGCCGTGGCCCTGGGCGCACCCGATCGGTCCGTGGCGTTCACCGTCCCGACGGGCAACTTCGGCGACATCTACGCGGGCTACGCCGCCCAGCAGATGGGCGTGCCGATCTCGCGACTGGTCATCGCGACCAACTCCAACGACATCCTGGCGCGGTTCCTCGCGACCGGGCGACACGAACTGGGTGAGGTCACGCCCACCATGTCCCCGTCGATGGACATCCAGGTGTCGTCGAACTTCGAACGCCTGCTGTTCGACATCCGTGGACGTGACGGTGACCAGGTCTCCGCTGACATGGCCGCGCTGGCCGCCGACGGTGCCTTCGAGGTGGCCACCGAGCGCCTGGACAGCCTGCGCGAACTGTTCGGCGCCCACCGTGCCGACGAGGCGGCGACCGCGGCCGCCATCGCCGCGGTGTACGAGGAGACCGGCCGGTTGATCGACCCCCACACCGCGGTGGGGGTCCATGCCGCCCGCGTCGATCGGGCCGAGCACCCGGCCCGCGAGCCCATGGTCGTGCTGGGACCCGCGCATCCGGCGAAGTTTCCCGACGCGGTCGCCGCTGCCACCGGCATCCGGCCGCCGTTGCCGGAACACATGTCCGACCTGCTCGACCGTGAGGAACGCATGGTCGTCCTGCCGGCCGAGGTGGACGCGATCGCCGCGCATGTGCGTGCCACCCTCGCCCAGGGCTGACGGGCGACGTCGGCCCGGCGCATGATCGGCCCATGATCGGCGCTTTCAGAGCCGTGGTCGTGGTGTTCAGCCCGGAAAGTCGAACAGGACCAGGATCGTGCCGTTGCGGTCGGCGACCTCGACCGTCGCGAGGTCATCGCGCTGGATGGAACTGGCTCCACGGACGCGGGCGCCGTGCGAATCGGTCTCGCCCCACGTCCCGGCCTGTTCGCGCGTGCCGTCGTCGGCAACCGCCCACAGCACGTAGGCGTCACGGACGGGCAGGTCGGCAACCTCCAGTTCCACCGTCGTGCCCCACTCCCATTCCAGGGCCGCTGCCTCCCCGCTGGTGTCGGTCGCGTCGGCTGCCACCGGCCGGGCCGCCGCCACGACGCGGTCGAACTGGGGGGAGCGGGTTGGTCCCGGGCGGCAAGCGCGGCCACGGCCACGACGAGTGCGACCGCAGCCGCCGCGCCCGCAGCCAGCGCGGTCCGGCGCCACCGTGCCAGGCGTCGTCGCACCAGTTCGTCCGCGCGCTCCACGTCGGCGGCCAGCGAATCCCGAAGCTGATCGGACGGCACCGGCGGGTCGGCGACGGCATCGGCCTCCGACAACCGGTTCAACAACCCGGGCAGCGGCGACAGGGTGGCCACCTCCTGGGCACAGTCCGGACAGGCCGCAACGTGGTCTGCGACGTGCCGGCGTTCGTCGCCGTCGAGGGCGCCCAGCACCCATGCCCCCAACGACTCGCGCAGGCGACGATGGCTGTCGCGCTCGTCGATGCTCATTCCAACACCCCCTGCTCCTCGAGGTGCAACCGCAGGGCACGCAGCCCGTAGTGGACCCGGGACTTCACGGTGCCCACCGGGACGTCGAGGATCGCCGCGGCCTCGGCGACGCTGTGGCCGCGGTGGTGACACAGGACGATCGCGCCACGATGCTCGTCGGACAACCTCGCCATCGCCTCGGCCAGCTGCCAGGCCTCGATGATCCGGTCGACTGGTGGCTCCTCGACGGCGTCGGGTGCGGCGATCGCGACCCGGTCGTCAAGCGTTGCCGACACCACCGGGCGCGCACCACGCCGCCGCAGCCGGTCGATGACCAGGTTGCCGGCGATGGTGAACAACCAGGCTGCCTCGCTGCCGCGATCCGGGTCGAATCGATCCGCGTTGCGCCAGGCCCGGACGAACGTGTCCTGCACGACTTCCTCGGCCGCCCGGCGATCCCCCAGTCGACCCAGCGCGTAGGCGAGCAGTGGCCCGGTGTAGTCGGCCTGCAGGGCCGCGAGGGACCGCAACGCATGCGCCACGTCCTGACTCCCCTTCCGGGCCGTGACCGGCCGGTGCGCCGTGGCGCCGGCATGGTCAGTGGTTCGGGTCCCCGTACCCGGCCTCGTCGAGCGTGGCCGCGCCCACGGCCGTGTCGGTGATCTTCTCGCCGGCCGAATCGACCACCCACCAGACGCCGCCGACACCCTGGCCGTTGAGGTCGCCGGCGGTCGTGTCGGCTGCGTAGTGATACAGCGGCAACCCGTTGACGGTCACCTGGCCATCACCGTCGGCGCGGGTGAAGGTGCCCAGTTCGGCCGACACGCCGTCTCCCGCGGCGACCGCGTCTCCCGTCAGCGGCGGCCAGGTCGCCAGGCATCCCTCGGTGCAGGCGCTCGTGTCCACGTCGTCGTTGTCGAACACGTACAGCGTCATGCCCTGTGCGTCGACCAGGATGTCGCCGAGGTCGGTCGTGGCAACCTCGACGACCGTTCCATCGGCCTCGGTCGCCGATGACGCCGCCGTCGAAGTCTCGGCTGGCGCCGTCGCGGTGCCGCCAGCAGTCGTCTCGCCCGCGTCACTGGCCGGCGCCGTGACCGCGGGAGCCGACGTCGCGTCGACCGGGTCCGCGTCACCACCGCACGACGCCACCACCAGGATCGAGGTCGCCACCACGGCCAGTCGAACAGTCCGGATCGTCGCACTCGTGGACATCGGTCGTCTCCAGGATTGGGGGATCACCTGTTCCTACGCACGCGGGGGCCGTACGGTTCAGTCTCGTCGCCGATCCGTTGCGTGGCCCGGTCCGCAACAATTCGGGCAGCGCGTCGGCCCCGATGGTTCCCACCCTACGTGGCGACGCACCATCGGGTCGTGTGGCGGATTCGCTGCGCTCCTGCCTGCCGGCGTGGGGCCGTACGATCTGTCCTGCCCATCGCTCGTCCAAGGATTGCCCATGGCCCTGTCCGAAACCGAGGTGCGCCACGTCGCCCGCCTGGCTCGCCTCGACCTCACCGATGCCGAGGTCGCCGACCTGAGCCACGAACTGTCCGACATCCTGGACCTGGCCGAGAAGGTGGGTGAGGTGGCCGCCGACGACGTCGAGCCGATGATCCACCCGTTCCCCGTGACCAACGTCATGCGCAACGACTTCCCGGCCGCCTCACTGCCACGCGACCAGGTGTTGGCCGGGGCGCCCGACGCGCGGGACGATCGCTTCGCCGTCCCGCGGATCGTTGCCGAGGACGCCTGAAGGTTCGCGTCCCACCTCCACCCGTGCGCCACCCCTGACAAGGCTTGCCCATCGTGACTGCTGAACTGCTGACCGACTCCGCCGCGGGTCTCGCCGCTCGCATGGCCGAGCGCGAGGTCTCTGCCCGCGAGGTCGTCGACGCGCACCTCGACCGCATCGAGGCCACCGACGGTGACGGCACCGGTGCCACCGACGTCCACGCGTTCCTGGCGGTGGTCGCCGACCAGGCCCGCCGCCACGCCGACGACGTCGACCAGCGCCGCGTGACCGGCCGCGACCTCGGCCCGCTGGCCGGTGTGCCACTGGCCCTCAAGGACCTGATCACCATGCGCGGGGCGCCCACGACGGTCGGGTCGCGGATGCTGGAGCACTGGGTGCCGCCCTACGACGCCACGATCACCGAGAAGTTGCGGGCCGCGGACGTCATCGTGCTTGGCAAGACCAACATGGACGAGTTCGCGATGGGCTCGTCGACCGAGAACTCGGCGTTCGGGCCGACCCGCAATCCGTGGGATCTCACGCGGGTGCCGGGTGGCTCCTCGGGTGGGTCCGCGGCCGCAGTGGCTGCCCTGCAGGCACCCCTGGGCATCGGCACCGACACCGGCGGTTCGATCCGCCAGCCGGCGGCGCTGTGCGGGCTGGTCGGGGCCAAGCCCACGTACGGCACCGTGTCGCGCTACGGCATGGTCGCGTTCGCGTCGTCGCTTGACCAGGCCGGCCCGTTCGCTCGCACCGTGACCGACGCCGCCCTGCTGCAGTCCGTCCTGGCCGGGCACGATCCGCGTGACTCGACCTCCATCGATCCCGAGCGCATCGGTGCGTCACTGCCCGACCTGCTCGCAAGACTCGACGACGGAGTCGCGGGCCTGACCATCGGGGTCGTGACCGAACTGCAGGGTGAGGGCTACCAGCCCGCCGTGACGGCAGCCTTCGAGGACTCGTTGGCGCGGCTCGAGTCCCTGGGTGCAACGATCGTGGAGTCGTCACTGCCACATGCGTCCTATGGCCTGCCCGCGTACTACCTGGTGGCACCGTCGGAGGCGTCGTCGAACCTCGCTCGGTTCGACGGGGTGCGCTACGGCCTGCGTGTCGATGCGCCGACCGCCGAGGAGATGAATGCCGCCACCCGGGCCGCAGGCTTCGGCGCCGAGGTCAAGCGCCGCATCATGATCGGGACCCACGCCCTGTCCTCGGGCTACTACGACGCCTACTACGCCCAGGCCTCCCGGGTGCGACGGCTGATCGCCCAGGACTTCGCCACCGCCTTCGAGCAGGTTGACGTGCTGGTGTCGCCGACTTCGCCCAGCGTCGCGTTCCCGCTGGGTGACAAGGTCGACGACCCGCTGGAGATGTACCGAAACGACGTCGCCACCGTGCCGGCGTCGTTGGCCGGCGTGCCGGCCGTGTCCGTGCCCAACGGCGTCGACGACGACGGCCTGCCGACCGGCCTGCAGGTGATGGGCCCGCTGCTGGGCGACGACGTCTGCTACCGCGTCGCCCGGGCACTGGAGGCCGACCTCGATCGCCAGTGGATTCCTTCCGGGCCCAACGCGGTGGCCGCACCCCGGTGACGTCGCTCCGGCCAACTGGGCAGTCGCGTGACCGCGACACGTGCTCGAGTTGGACCCTGCACACCCGAATCACCCAGTTCGAACGACCCGCCGAGCACGAACGAACCGCGCAGTCGCACCACCGCGCCGCACGCACAGAGGAGACACCATGGTGACCACCGTCAAGGATGGCTGGGAACTGGTCGTGGGCCTGGAGGTCCACGTCGAACTCAACACCACGACCAAGATGTGGTGCGGGTGCCTGACCCACTTCGGGGAGGAGCCCAACACCAACGTCTGCGCCGTGTGCACGGGCCAGCCGGGCTCACTTCCGGTCGTCAACGGGGTGGCGGTGCGCTCCGCCGCGCTGATCGGCCTGGCCATCGGCTGCCACGTCAACGAGATGTCCCAGTTCCACCGCAAGAACTACTTCTACCCGGACCTGGTCAAGAACTACCAGATCTCGCAGTACGACGTCCCGATCTGCTCGGAGGGCCATCTCGACCTCGAGGTGGAGGGTGCGCCGGTCCGGGTGGGCATCGAGCGCCTCCACATGGAGGAGGACACCGGCAAGTCGACCCACCTGGGCGGCAGCGGCCGCCTGCACGGCGCCGACACGTCGCTCATCGACTACAACCGCGCCGGCGTGCCCCTGATGGAGATCGTGTCGCATCCCGACATCCACGACCCCGAGACCGCCCAGGCATACGTGCGCGAGTTGCGCGGCATCGTGGTGACGCTGGGCGTCTCCGACGCCCGCATGGACCAGGGCTCGATGCGCGTCGATGCCAACGTGTCCGTCCGCCGGCCGGGGCAACCGCTGGGGACCCGGACCGAGACCAAGAACCTCAACTCGGTGCGATCGTTGGGCCGTGCCATCGCCTCCGAGGCCCAGCGCCAGATCGAGGTGCTCGAGGACGGTGGCACGATCCGGTTGGAGACCCGTCACTGGGACGAGGGCAAGGGCATCACCGAGACCCTGCGGGTCAAGGAGTCGGTCACCGACTACCGCTACTTCCCCGACCCCGACCTGGTGCCCGTGCATGCACCGGCCGATTGGGTCGAGGAACTGCGCGCGTCCCTGCCTGAGTTGCCCGGCGCTGCTCGGACCCGTCTGGTGGCGTCCGGTGTTGACGACGCCCAGGCTGCCGCCCTGGTCGGCACCGATGGCATGCTCGTTGCGTTCGACGAGGCCGTGGCCGCCGGCGCCGACCCGCGCACGACGGCCAACTGGTTGGTCGGCGACATCGCCGGGCAGGTGACGGCAGCAGGCATCGAGTTCGCCGACGCCGGCGTGTCCGGCGCCCACCTGGGTGAGCTCCTGGGCATGATCGACGACGGTGCGTTGTCCAACAACCTCGCCAAGCAGGTGGTCGAACACCTGGTGGCGGACCGCGGCAGCCGCTCGCCGTCCATGATCGCCGAGGCCGAAGGGCTCAAGCAGGTGTCCGACACCGGCGAGTTGCAGGCCATCGTCGACCAGGTCGTGGCCGACAACGCCGACACGGTCGCGAGCATCCGCGAGGGCAATGCCAAGGCCATCGGTGCCCTGGTCGGCCAGGTCATGAAGGCCACGCGTGGGCAGGCGGATCCCCGTGCCACCAACGAACTCCTGCGCGCCGCCATCAACGGCTGACCGACGCCGACACGCCGCGTCGCCGAAGTGTCGTGTGGCAGGTTGATTCCCGATGGCCCACATGTCACCGCGCGAACGAACTAGGGTTTTCGTGCTGGTGCGGGGCCACACCGGTGGCCCGACCGGTGCGATCTCGAACGAGGTCGCAGAACCGGAGCAATGGGGATCATCATGAAGAAGTCACTCGCCGCTGCCCTCGTGGGCGGCATGGTGCTGGCGACGCCGATGGCAGCAGCCGCGGCCGAACCGGCCTGCTGGGGCCAGGCCACCAAGGTCTTCGCGGCCACGGGAACGATGGGTGAACACTCGTCGTCCCAGGTCACCCCACGCGTGGGCCTGCGCAACCTCGCGCGCGCACTGGCCGATGCGGGACTGATCGAGGACGACTCGATGGCATCACTCGGTGTCTTCGTGACAACTGACCTCGGCCTGAGCGTCGACGCCTGCATGTGACGCAGCGGGTCAGTGGCTGCCCGCGAAGGACCTGCCATCGATAGGGACCTGCCCATCGATCGATCTGAGTTCGTCGCACGCAGCCAGTCCTTCGGCGCCGCCGTGGACGTCTACGACCGCACACGCCCGGGCTACTCGGCCGAGGCGGTGGCATGGTGCCTGGCACCGGCCGTCGCGTCGTCGGGCGTGCGGTGGTCGGGGGAGCCTGCCGTGGTCGAGCGACCGCTGCGGGTGGCCGACGTCGGTGCCGGCACCGGCAAGTTGACGGCCGTGGTCGCGGCGATGGGCCATCACGTGGTTGCCATCGAGCCCGACGACGACATGCGGGCGCGGCTGGAGACAGCCATCGCCGACAACCCTCACGTCGAGGCGATGGCGGGCTCGGCCGAGGACCTGCCGGTGGCGGACGGCGCCGTGGACGCGGTCGTGGTCGGACAGGCGTGGCACTGGTTCGACGAACCGCGCGCCGCCGCCGAGATCGCGCGCGTGCTGGTGCCCGGTGGGGTGGTCGCAGCCATCTGGAACTCGCGCGACGAGGACGTGGACTGGGTGCGAGCCTGGTCCGACGTGGTCGAGGAGGGCGCCCATCCGACCGGCCGCAAGTTGGTCGCGCACCAGGGCGGGCCGGCGTTCGGCCCCGCCTTCGCGTCACGCCAGGACGCCACCTTCCGTCACGACCAGGTCCTCACACCCGACGACGTGGTGGCGCTGGCGGCGTCACGGTCGTACACGATCACGTTGCCGCCTGATCGTCGTGCCGCGTTGCTGCAGGCCGTGACAGACCTCGTCGAAACCCACCCTGCCCTTGCCGGCCGCGACCGCATCACGCTGCCCTATGTCGTGGAGTGTCATCGTGCCGTGCGGCGCCGTGCATGAGGTGGGGTGGGCCCGCCTGGTGTGGTCGAGGCACATCGGGGCGCCGAGGAACGTCAGGATCGCCGCCCGAGCGCACCCAGGAGGCGGTCGAGGAAGACCGTCTGGTTGCCGGCCAGCGCCACGCGCGCCGCTGGCACCGTCATCCATTCGGCGCGGTCCACCTCCGGGAACTCCTGGTGGCGACCTGACTTCGGGGGCCATTCCATGGTGAAGGTCCCCCCACTGGCCAGGCGCGGGTCGAGCCGGCCACGTCGCGCGATCACGTGGACCTCCTTGGACCCGGCTCGGTGGGAACCGAGGTCGAGGTCGTCGTCCGCTGCGGCTGGCGCCGGCTGGCCGAGTTCCTCACGAAACTCACGCTCGGCGGTCGCCGTGGGTGTCGCGTCGTCGGGCTCGGCCAGGCCCTTGGGAATGCTCCAGGCGCCGGCATCCTTGCGCGCCCAGAACGGGCCGCCCATGTGGCCGATGAGCACCTCGATGCCATCCGGGCCGTCGCGCCACAGCAGGAGTCCATGACTGTGCTGGATCGTGAGCCTCCAACGTCGGCCCCGTCAACGATAATCGTCGACCCGTGACGATGGATCGTCGGCACCACGATGGGTCGTCGGGGGTGTTCAGGCGGCCCGCGACGTCGTGGCCAGTTCCTGGCCGGTGGTCCAGGCGACGATCCCGTCCATCGCACCGGCCATGCACGCCAGCACCGAGTCGTGGAAACTGGGTGGTGCCCGGAACGGGTCCGGGACCTCGGTCGTGGATGCGTGGGGATCGAAGGTGCGCAGCATGCGAATCGTTGCGGTCCCGCCGTGTGCTGCCCGCAGTGCCACCAGGTCAGCGAGGTTGCGCCGGTCCATGGCGACGATGAGGTCGAAGTCGTACAGGTCGTCGGGGCAGACCTGCCGGGTGCGGCTGGTGATGGCCAGACCCGCGCGGGCGGCAGCACGCCGCATCCGGCGGTTGGCGGGGCGGCCCGGGGATGCCACCGACGTGCCGGCCGAGTCCACCTCGATGGTGGCGCCAGCAGCCGCCGCCGACTCGCGGAGCATGGCCGCCGCTGCCGGGGAGCGGCAGACGTTGCCAAGGCACACCGTCAGGACGCGTGGTGGACGGGCCGTCGCTGCCTCGGCACCGGCGGTCTGGGTGTCAGCCGTCGTGTGGGGCTGCGGTGCATCGAGGAGTGCGTCGGTGGCCGTGGGGGCGGGGAGCACGCGATTCCTGTTGTGGTCGGCAGCCGCCGAAACTAGGACTGCCATGTTTCACGCGTGTTGCGGGGTGGTGTCACCGACGTCAGGACTCGGGCGTGCTGGCCTGCTCCTGCAGCCAGGCGACCAGCCCGGCCGCAGCCGGTCGGACCATCGCCACCACGTCGTCGAAGTCTCGGTCCTGCCCGTAGTAGGGATCGGGGACGTCGGTGGCCGCGGCGGCCGGATCGAAACTGCGGAACAGGCGCAGGTGCGCCGTCGCGTCGTGGCGCCCGGCCAGTCGCTGCAGGTCGGCGAGGTTGTCGGCGTCCATGGCCACAACCAGGTCGAAGTCGTCGAGGTCGCTGGCCACGACCTGGCGGGCGCGACCCTCGATCGGCAGTCCGGCCCGGGCACCCGCTGCCACCATGCGGGGGTTGGGGGGGCCACCGACGTGCCAGTCGCCGGTGCCTGCCGAGTCCACCTCGATGGCCAGCCCGGCGTTGTCGGCGGCCTCCCGGATCGCGGCCTCGGCCGCCGGTGATCGGCAGATGTTGCCCAGGCACACCGCCAGGACGCGAGGGCGTCGGGCGGCGGTCACGCCGGCGCCAGTTCGGCGACCTGGTGGCCGGGAAGCGGCAGCCGCTCGGGCGGATGCCGGGAGGTCCATGTCGCCATTGCGAGCCCACCCACCAGGTTGGCCACCAGGTCGCGCGCGGTGTTGTCGTAGCCACCCACGTCCGTGCCCGGGATGGTCAGGGTCATGACCCACTCGATGATCTCGTTGAAGGCACCGAAGGCGCAGGCAGCCAACACGATGATCCACCAGTTCAGCGTCGGGTCGTCACCGGCCGGTCCCAGCCGAGGGCGCAGCACCTCCCAGGTCGCGCGGCCGACCGTGCCGAAGCCGATGGCGTGCTGGATGTTGTCGGAGCGAATGATCGGCTCCACCAACCAGGCGCCGTACAAGACCCCGTCTCCCACCGGGATCATGCCACCCGCCACGTGCCCGACCGCGAAGATGCCAAGTCCCACCCGCGTGAACCACGACAGCGGGTGCCGTCGATCGATCCAGACGACCACTGCGAGTCCGACCAGGACGACCGCGAGGTAGACCGGCCAGTTCGGCAGGCCCGCCGACGCGCCGATGACCAGCAGCCCGGTGACGATCACCGCGACGACGGCGATCAGGATGGCATTGCGGCGGGCATCGAGCACGGTGATCCCTGCGGGCAGTCGGGAGGCGATTCGGCCGGGCCGGCAGATCCACACGACGTGCCGAGATTCCAGCCGACCGTCGGTGAGTTTCGCACAATCGCGACGGCATTGCCCGGAGGAACGCATCCCGGCGGTGCAGCCGCGGACCGGCGGTCATACCGTGAATGTCCCAAATTCCTCTGCCGACCAAGGCTGCCTCGTGCGCGCGATCCAGATCACCGAGTTCGGAGGACCCGAGGTCCTGACCCCGACCGACCTGCCCGACCTGCAGCCCGCGGACGGGATGCTGCTGGTCGACGTGTCGGCAGCCGGCGTGAACTACGCCGACACCCACCAGGTCGAGGACTCCTACCTCGCTCCCCAGGAACTGCCACTGGTGCCGGGGTCCGAGGTGGTGGGCACGACCGCGGACGGGCGGCGTGTCTGTGGCCTGGTGGGCACGGGTGGCTACGCGCAGCAGGCGCTGCTGCCTGAGGCCATGGCCTTCGACGTGCCGGATGGTGTCAGCGACGGCGCGGCCGTCGCATTGCTCGTACAGGGCCTGACCGCATGGCACCTGCTGCGCACGTCCGCCCGCATGGTCGAGGGTGAGACCGTGGTCGTCCATGCCGCCGCGGGAGGCGTTGGCACCATCGCCGTCCAACTGGCCAACCGCTGGGGTGCCGGTGCGGTCATCGGCGGCGCCTCGACCGAGGACAAGCGCGCGCTGGCCACCGAACTGGGTGCCACTGCCACCTTCGACTCCCGCGCCGACGACATCAACGAGGCCATCCGGACGGCCGCGGGGGGCAAGGTGGACATCGTCCTGGACATGGTCGGTGGCGCCACGACCGACGATTCCATGAAGGCGCTGGCGCCGTACGGTCGGCTGGTGCACTTCGGCATGGCGTCGCGCGAGGCGCCGTCGAAGGTGTTCCCGCCGGCACTGATGCAACGGTCACAGGGCGTCATCGGGTTCTGGTTGGTCCACGCCATGAACGACCCGGCGGGGATGCTGGCACCGCAGATGACCGAGCTGCTGCAACTGGTCGCGGACGGGGACCTGCGCGTGCTCGCGGACCAGCCCTACCCGTTGGACGAGGCCCGAGTCGCCCACCAGGACATGCTCGCGCGCCGCACCACCGGCAAGGTCTTCCTCGACTGCCGCGCGTGACCCCGCGGGGTTGTGGCATCATCGCCGGTCACCTGCTGCCACCCCCGACCCGCACGAGCTGTCCCTCACTTGACCCGGGGGCGCACGCGGTGTTGCCCGCACACGATCGTTTCCCGCTGACAACCGGAGCACGAAGCTGGCATCCACACACTGGTCGACGACATCCTTGCCGCCAACCGCAAGTGGCAGTCCAACGGACTCGACACGTCGCTGCCCAGGCAGCCGTCACGCGCAGTGGCGGTGGTGACCTGCATGGACGCACGTGTCGATGCCCCGCGGGCATTCGGGTTGCAACCGCCGTCACCATCGAGGACGAACGAGGCGCCCGCCCTGCCATGGCACTGGGGTCCATGACGCCGTTGGAGGAGGAGGTCGCGGCCAGCGTGCGTCGCCTGCGCGAGTCTGCGACGCTGCGCCACCGCGACCAGGTGCACGGGTTCATCTACGACGTCGAAACCGGTGCGCTGCGACAGATCGCCTGACTCGTCGCCCGGCCTGCCGTCGGGACCGTGGCTCGGCGTGTCATCGGACCGTGGCGAGGAGTGGCCGGACGCCATCGGTGCCGATCAACAACGGCTTGTCCGTGTCACGCTCGGGCTGCCGGGCCGGTGTCCGGGCCGATCCACGACGTCACCAAGCCGCGCAGCAGGCCGATGTTGACGTTGCGGGAGGCACTGGTCCACACGACTGCGCGTTCGTCCACGCCGGCGCCCTTGGCGAGATCTCGGCGACGACGCGTGCGCTGCGACGACTTCACCTTGTCGTGCTTGGTGGCCACGATCGTGAAGGGGATCCCCGACTCGCGCATCCAGTCCAGCATCTCGACATCCAACTTCGTGGGTCCGACCTCACCGTCGACCAGTGCCATCGTCATCACGAGTCCGGGACGATCGAGCAGGTAGAGGTCGACCATGTCCTGCCACGCCTCACGGTCGGACTTGGAGGCCTTGGCATAGCCGTAGCCGGGGCAGTCGACGAGCGACCCGACCTCGCGCGGCTCCTGGGTGCCGTCGCCGAAGGTGAACAGGTTCAGCAGCTGGGTCCGGCCGGGGGTCTTGGACGTTCGGGCGAGCTTGTTCTGGCCGGCCAGAACGTTGATCAGGGAGGACTTGCCGACGTTGGACCGCCCGACGACGGCGACCTCGGCGCGCGTGGGGGGCAGGGTCGTGTGGGTCGATGCCGACTCGACGAAGGTCAGTCGCAGTGGGGGGTTGTCCATCAGAGATCCCGTTCAGTGGTGGTCGACGAGCGTGGTGCCGGCGGCGACGGCGAGGTGGTGTCGGCCGGGGCGGAGGCCGTGGCCGCGGCGCGCGTCGCAGCCGGGGCGTCGGTCGGGGTCGGGCTGGGTCCATCCGCGTCGGGCGTCGCGTCACCGATGAAGACGTCACGCCCCGCGCGCCATCCACCCCACGAGACTGGGACGACCAGGGCCACGACGATGGCCAGTGGCACGTCCCATCCGCCGGTCGCGTCGTGCAGGACGCCGAACAACAATGGCCCGGGCAGCGCCAACAGGTAGCCCACGCCCTGCGCGAAGGCGCTGACGCGTTGGGTGTCCCCGGGCGTGCGACTGCGCAACGCCATCAGCAACAGCGAGATGGGGAAGCTGGTCATCGCGATGCCGATCATCAGCATCCAGAACGCGGTCCACGTGGTCGGGGCCAGCCACAGGCCACCGAAGCCGACGATCCAGGTGATTGCGATCACCGGGACGAACATGCGCTGGTCGCGGCGTGACTGCACCCAGGCGGGTGCCAGCAACGACGTCGGGATCGTGACGATGATGACGATCGCGAGCATGGTGCCGGCGCGGCCGGGTGACAGGCCGGCATCACGCAACACCGTCGGCAGCCAGCCCATGACGACGTAGGCGGCCAGCGACTGGATGCCGAACTGCACCGTCAGTGCGACGGCTGTGCGGTCCCGCACCAGCGTCGGCCAGTCCAGCCCGCTGGTTGACGACGCCCGCCGGCCGTCACTCGACACGACCCGACTGGTGGGCACCCAGACGACCAGCGCCAGCGCAGCCGGCACGGCCCACCACGCAAGTGCCGCCCGCCAACTGCCGGTCGTCACCGCGATCGGGACCGAGAGGGCGGATGCCGCCGCCGCCCCGACCTGCAGTGTCGACACGTAGATCCCTGTGAGCCAGCCCTGCCGGCGCGGGAACGACGCGCGCACGATCACCGGGAGCAGGACATTGATGATCCCGATCCCCAGCATCGCCACCAGGGTCCCGGCCACCAGCAGGGCACTGCCACCGGCCGCACGGACGGCCGTGCCGATGGTCAGGGCCAGCAGCGAGACCGTCACCATCTTGCCGTTGGACAGGCGCTTGGCCACCAGCGGCACGGACGCACCGGCCAGCCCGAAGACCAACGCCGGCACCGAGGTCAGGAACCCGGCCAGGCCGGACCCGATGCCCAGCGCGGCGCGCACGTCCGAGAGCAGGGAGCCCAGGCTGGTCACGGGGCTGCGCATCGACAACGACACCAACACGATGGCCGTGACGGTCAGCACCACCACCGAGCGGGTGTTGGGTGGCGGCAGCGACTCGTCGCGACCATCGGGTGCGACCGGCGGGGCAGACGTCATGGGCCGGAAGTCCGATTGGGGAGGCGAGCAACGATCGAGTCGACCCTACCCGTGGCGGGTCCGGCCCCCGGCCGCGCGTCATGCGCTGCGGCGCCCGCTGCAGCGTCCGTTGGCAGTGGCCTGCCGGCCCGGGTCCTCAGGTGGCGAACACCATGTCGTCATCGGCGAAGGCCTTGAACTCCATGGCATTGCCGGCGGGATCGTGCAGGAACATCGTCCACTGTTCACCCGGCTGGCCGGCGAAGCGCACGTGGGGTTCGATGACGAACTCGGTGCCGACCGCATGCAGCCGGTCCGCGAGGTCGTGGAACTCGTCCACCGCCACCACCAGGCCGAAGTGGGGCACCGGCACGTCGTGTCCGTCCACGGGGTTGTGGGCGGCCGTGGCCGGTCGTGGTGCCACGTGCGTCACGAGTTGGTGGCCGCGGAAGTCCCAGTCGGCCCAGATGGCGGTGCTGCGCCCCGGACGGCACCCCAGCACCTGGCCATAGAAGTGCGTCGCCGCACCGAGGTCGTCGACCGGGATGGCGAGGTGGAAGCGGGGGATGTCGGGCATGGAGTCGTCCTGGCGGGTCAGCGCATCGGGACGAGGATGCCCGACGGCGGTGTCAGGCGCTGGCCTTGATGGCGTTGGCGAGGTCGTGGTGGAGCAGGTCGTGGCCCTCCAGGCCGATGGCGAGGCGGACCATGCCCGGCAGGATGCCGGCCTCGAGCCGTTCCCGGTCGGTCATGTTGAAGTGCGACGAGTTGAACGGCAGGCTCGCCAGCGTCTCGACGCCTCCCAGGCTGGTCGCCTCGACCGCGACCTCGAGACTGCGCACCAGGCGCAGCGCCCGGTCGTCACCGCCGTCGACCACGAAGGTCAGCATCGCACCGGGCGCACCCGTGAGCACCCGGCCCACGACGTCGGCATCGGGGTGGTCGGCACGACTGGGGTGGATGACTGCGGTGACGTCGTCCATCGCCGCGAGGTCCGTCGCCAGCGAGGTCGCGACGCCGACCGACTCGGCCAGGCGGACCCGGAAGGTGCGCAGGCCGCGCCACACCAGGAACGCGGCATGGGCATCCAGCGACCCACCGAAGGTGATGATGCGCCGCTGGATCGCCTCGTGCAGGTCCAGGTCCCGGGTGCCGATCGAGCCGGCGACGACGTCGGAATGACCGGCCAGGAACTTGGTCGCCGACTCCACGACCACGTCCGCGCCCAGCACCAGCGGTTTGGTGCAGTACGGGGTGGCGAACGTGTTGTCGATCACGACGGTGGCGTCGACCTCGTGCGCGGCGACTGCGACGGTCGGGATGTCCATCACCCGCAGCTGGGGGTTGGACAGGGTCTCGCCGTAGACCACCCGGGGCCGGTGGGTCTGGATGGCCTCGACCCAGGCCTGCGTGTCGAAGGCGTCCACGCGCACGACCGTGATGCCGAGTCGGGTCAGGTCGCGTTCGAGCAGGTCGCCGGTGTCGCCGTAGACCTGGCGCGACGCCACCACCGTGTCGCCGGTGTGCAGCAACGTCAGCAGCGTGGTCGCGATCGCGGCCATCCCGCTGGCCGTCGCCAGTCCGTGCTCGGCCTGCTCCAACCGCGCGATCTCCTCTGCCGCCGCCTGGACCGTCGGGTTGGAGAAGCGCGAGTACCACGTCTCGTTGAGCCCGCCGGTGCCCTGGATGTCCTCGTAGGCCTGGTCGTCGAGTTCGAACGTGGTGGTCTGGTAGATCGGCGGGATCACGGGCGCGGTGCGCGAGGTGTGGCGGCGACCGGGACGGTGGATGGCGTGTGGGGAGGTGGGCATCGGGGTTCCTTCGACGTGCGTTGGTGCTGCCGGTTCAGGCCGTGAGGTCGAGTGCGGCCAGGGCGGCGTTGGTGACCATGCCGCTGGTCAGGTCGTTGTGGTCGTAGAGATCGTGGATCGTGCCGGACTGGCCGAATCCGTCCACGCCCAGCGGCACCACCGGGCGCCCGACGGCGGCACCCAGCCATCCCAGCGCATGTGGCGAGGCGTCGTGGATGGTGACCAGGGGGCCGGAGTCGGGGCCAAGGACCCGGGCGAGGTGGAAGTCGCGGCGGGGTCGACGAGCCCCTCGGATCGCGGTGGTCATGGCGCTGCGCCAGCCGCGATGGAGACGATCCATGGAGGTGACGTCCACCACGCGGGTGGCCACGCCCTCGGCCTCGAGATCGTCTGCCGCCGCCAGCACCTCCGGCATCACCGGGCCACAGGCGCACAACGTCACGCGCGGCGGGGTGGCGGCGTCGCTGCCGTTGCTCCCACCGCTGCCGGCGTTGCCACTGCCGTCGGTGCTGCCACCTTCGCGCAGGCGATAGGCACCGGCCAGGACGTCGGCGCGCAGCCGGTCGTCGCCCAGACGTGTCGCCGCCAGTTCGAACGGGGCCTGGTCCAGTTCCCGGGTGGTCAGTCGCAGGTAGTAGGCGTCGCCGGTGACATCGTTGGCCAGCGAGTCCATGGCATCGCACAGCAGCCAGTCCATCGCGCCGACGAAGGTGGGTTCCAGCGACACGATGTTGGGCAGCTCGAGTCCCAGCGACGCGGTCACGCTGGACTGGTGGGCACCACCTTCGGGGCTCAAGGTCACGCCCGACGGTGTCCCGGCCACGATGAAGCGTGTGGCGGAGTACAGCGAGTGGATGAGGGCGTCGAGGCCGCGGCAGACGAACGGGTCGTACAGCGTGCCGATCGGCAGCAGGCGCTCGCCGTGCAGGCGCTCGGCGTCGCCCAACTGCCCCAGCATGCTGAACAGGTTCATCTCGGAGATGCCCAGTTCGATGTGCTGCCCGCTGGGCTGTTCGGCCCAGCGCAGCAGGCCGCTGTCGTTGGCCTCGGTCGTGCGGGTGTGGTGGTAGACCCCGACCTGGTTGATCCACCCGGCCAGGCCCGTCGACACCGCGACGTCGGGCGACGTGGTGACCATGCGGGGACCGACGGCCTCGTCCTTGCCAAGTCGCGCGACCAGTCGGCCGAATGACGCCTGCGTGGAGACCGCGCGTGTCGGTCGCATGCCGATCTCGCGGGGCACGGCCAGGTCCAGCGGCGTGGGCGTGTGGGGCGTGCGGGCCAGGCGGGTCCGTGCCCCTGCCACGACCTGCCCCGGGGGCGATTCGGGGTCGAAGCCAGCCCATTCGTCGTGGGGGTCGGCCAGCCCTGGTCGCAGGGCGTCGACCTGGTCGCCGGTCAGCAGTGCGGCATGGTTGAGGGGGTCGCCGGCGATGGGCAGTCGGTAGCCCTTGATCGTGTAGGCGAAGACCACCGACGGTCGATCTGGTTCGGCGTCCGCGGCGCGATAGGCGTCGAGCAGGGTGGCGAGGTCGTGTCCGCCCAGGTCGTGCACGACCCCGGCGAAGTCGTCGTCGGAGACCTCGGCGAGTGTGCGGACCACGGCTGCGTCGGCGTCGGCGAGGAAGAAGTCGCGCAGGTCACGGCCCTGCAGCGCCAGCGAGCGTTGGTAGCGCTCGTTGCGCATGGAGTCGATGTGGTCACGCAGGGCATCGCCCCCCTCGGCCCCCATGGCGGCGGTCAGGCGACGGCCGTACTTGGCCTCGATGACCTGCCAGTCGTTGATCTCGAACATCGACATCATGCGGCCCGCCTTGACACCGGGGACCACGCGGTCGAGGCTCTGGCGGTTCAGGTCGATGATCCACGTGACATTGCCCAGTTCACCCCGCGAGATCGGGTCGGTGATCGCCTCCCAGACATTGCCCTCGTCCAGTTCGGCGTCGCCGAGCAGTGCGATGAAGCGCGCGTCGGGTCGGGGACCGAAGTGTTCGTCGACGTAGCGTCGGGTGACCGCGGCGAACAGTGGCGCGACGGCGCCGAAGCCCGACCGACCCGGTGGCGAAGTCGACGTCGAACCGGTCCTTGGTGATGGAGGGGTAGGCCTGCAGTCCGCCGAAGGCGCGCAGGGTGGTGAGGTCGTCGCGGTCGAGGTTGCCGAGCAGGTACTGGATGGCGTGGAGCACCGGGGAGGCGTGGGGCTTGACGGCCACACGGTCCTGTGCATCGAGGTGGCCGAACCACAGTGCCGTCATCAACGACGTCATGGAGGCGGACGATGCGGGGTGTCCGCCGACCTTCAGCCCGGCGCCGGGCCGCTCGCGGTTGGCGTGGTCGATGATGCGGGTGGCCAGCCACAGGACGCGTCCCTCGATGGCCTTGAGCGCAGCCTCGTCGAGACCCTCCGGTCCGGCGACAGGATCGTCGAGGGCGGTGGCAGGACTCGACGGCGTCACGGTGGCGGTGGCGGTCATGGCGACTCCCGATAAGCATCTACATTGTGAAAGCGGCTTACGCGAGTACCCTACACGACGACCGCCGTGACGCAAGGCTCACGACGCGTCCGACCACCGACCGGAGCGCGCCATCGACTACGCAACCTTCACCGACCAGACCGTGTCGGAGGCCGTCGACCTCGACCAATCTCGTCGGCGATCCGGTTGCGACGGACGGGGACACCGAGACGACCGCGGCAGGCGGCGCGACCGCCGTCGACCGGGTGACCGCGTCGGACCTGCAAGATCTGTTGCACCTGTACGCGCTGGTGGAGGACCCGGTCGACGTCGCCGGGTTCGTCGCCCTGGCCGATCGCCTGCGAGCCGTGTTCGAAGCGCCGAGCCCCACGGAGGTGGTGGCCAGGCTCAACACGCTGCTCGTGTCCCACGAGCCACGGCCGGCCATCACCGAGCACGACGGCCAGGCCCCCCACTTCCACTACGTGCCCGACGACGGACCCGACGTGCAGCGAGTGGGTGCATCGCTGGCGATGGCGTTGGCCAACGTCGTCGTGGACCACGGTCCGGACCGGCTCGGGCGCTGTGCCGCGACCGGTTGCGCCAACGTGTTCGTCGATCGGACGCGCAACCACAGCCAGCGCTACTGCTCCAAGACCTGTGCCACGCGCGTGCACGTGGCCGCCCACCGCGCGCGCCCGGCAGGCACAGCAGAAGCTCCGGAACACGTGGAGCAGGTGCGGGGCCGGGGATCAGGACGGCGGGGTCGTCGTCCCCGCGGGCCAGGGCCTCGACCTGGATCGGGTTCGGCGTTGCTGCCCGAGCACACGACGACCGTTGGACCGTCCACCTCGATGGCGCCGCTGCGCAGCGCGGCGATGCCGACCGCGCCCGCGCCCTCGAGCACCAGGCGGTGGTGTTCCATGGCGAAGCGCATGGCGTCCCAGATGGCCGGCTCGTCCACCAGCACGACCTCGTCGACCAGGTCGCGCACGACTGGCCACGAGTGGGTGTTGTCCAGCGCCGATGCCGCCCTGGAGGCTGTCGGCCAACGATGCCACCTCGGGCAGGTCGACGGGATGGCCGGCGTCCAGCGATGCCGCCATGACGGCACCACCGGTCATCGACACGCCCACGACCCGAACGTCGGGGTCGCAATGCCCTTGACCGCCACCGCGACACCGGCCAGCAGCCCCCCGCCGGACAGCGGCACCACCACGGTCGTCGTCGTCGGTGCCTGCTCCATGACCTCCAACCCGATCGTGCCCTGCCCGGCGACGACCGCCGGGTCGTCGAACGGATGGACCAGCAGCAGGTCGCGTTCGGTTGCCAGTGCCCCCGCCGTGACCAGTGCGGCGGTCTGCGAGTCGCCGCCCACGACCAGCTCGCACCCCAGTTCGCGCAGTGCCGCCACCTTGCCGGCCGGCACGTTGTCGGACACGCACACCACGGCGGGCAGGCCAAGTTCGCGGGCGACGTGTGCCATCGCGCGGCCATGGTTGCCAGTCGACGCCGTGACCACCCCGGCCGGCGTCGCGACGGCGTCGGGCTGCGACAGGATGCGCGAGGCGGCGCCGCGAACCTTGAAACTGCCGGTCGGCTGCAGTCCCTCGAGCTTCCAGCCGACCGGCGCGCCGACGAGCGCCGACAGCGGGTGCGACGGCATCACCGGCGTTGCCACGACCAGGTCGCGAATGCGTGCGCGGGCATCCCGGACGTCGGCCAGCGTGGTGGTCAACGGGGTCTCGCCAGCCGCGGCGTCGGGTTCAGGTGGCAACGACCTGCCCCAGTCCTGCGTCGCGGCAGCGGGTGACCGCCAGCCCGGCAATCGCGGTGTCCTGTGCGCCGGTCCCGGTGAGGTCGCACACCGTGACGTCGTCGGGCGAGGTTCGTCCAGGGGTGTCGCCGGTGATGACGGCACCCAGTTCGACCGCCCGGGCCGGGTCGAACCCCGCCGCCACGGCGGCTCGCAGTTCACCGAGCCGGCTGCTCTGGGCGATGACGTCGCAGGCGAACACGTCGGCCGTGGTCACGACGGTGGCGGCCAGCTCCTGCTTGTGCTCGGCGTCGGAGCCGACGGCCGTGACGTGCAGCCCCGGATGACACATGTCGGCGGTGACCAGCGGTGTCGTCGACGGGGTCGTCGTGACGACGATGTCGGCCGCCGCGACGGCGGCGGCAGGGGAGGGGGCCGTCTCGATCGTGACCTCGGGCATCGCTGCGGCGAACTGCTCGGCCAACGTGTCGGCCGCCTCCGGGCGTCGCGCCCAGATCGTGACTCGGTCCAGCGGGCGGACGTCGGCCAGCGCCTCGATCTGCAACCGGGCCTGGACCCCGGCGCCCAGGACCGCGGCGTGGGTCGCATCCGCGCGAGCGAGGTGGTCGGCGGCGACGGCTCCTGCCAGGGCCGTGCGCAGGTCGGTCAGGAACCCGTTGTCCAACAGGACGGCCTGTGGGACCCCCGTCTCGGCGTCCAGCACCAGCATCAGGCCTCCCAGGCTCGGCAGCCCGCGCGCCGGGTTGTCGAAGAAGCCGGCTGACACCTTCACCGCGATCCCCGGTGACGTCGGCAGCCAGGCGGTCTTGACGTCGACCTCGCCGTTGTGCACGGGCACGTCGAGTCGCATGATCGGCGGCATCGAGGCGCGACCGGCCGTGATCTCGGGATACACCGCCTCGATCGCCGCCCGTTCCCGTGGCCCCGGGCCGACCACCCGGCGCAGGTCGGTTTCGGTCAGGATCGTGATGTCGGGCATCGCGCAGTGCCTTCGGTCAGCCGAGCGGGCGGGCGACATGGTCGTTGAAGCGCGACAGGAGCATGCGCATGTGCGTCTTGCGCACATCTGCGAGATCCTGCCCAGATCGTCCCTGCATGGCCTCGATGGTCTCGTCGACTTCCCGTGCCATGACGTCGACCTCGTCGTCGAAGTCGAGTTCAGGCAGGAACTGCAGCCACACGCGAGCGGTCAGGTGGAACAGCTGGTCGTGGATCCGACGCAGCGTCCTGCTGGTGTAGATGGACAACACCTGGTCGTGGTAGCGGTTGTACAGCGCCCCCAGGGCGCGGACGTCGCGGGACTCGCGCAGGCCGTCCAGCTCGGCGCGGATGGCTTCCAGTTCGGTCACCACGGCGGGCGGGGCCGGGAGGCGGACGAAATCGGCCACCAGGTCCGCGATCTTCATGCGAACAGCCCAGACGTCGCGAATTTCCTTGCTGTCGATGATCGCGACCGTCGCGCCCGACCCGGGGGACGACTCCACCAGTCGTTCGTGTTCGAGGCGGCCCAGAACCTGCCGAATCGGGGTGCGGCTGACCCCGAACTCCTCGGCCAGCGGCTCCTCACGCAGTCGCACGCCGGGCTCGTAGTCCAGCAGGCAGATGCGTTCCCGCATCTCGGCATAGATCTCGGCGACCGACATCCTTGTGGCGGTCTCGGTCACGACGTGGCCTGACGTTGGGGTGCGCGCCGTCCGCGACGCAACGGCGCGCCGCGTCACGAAACGGACATGTGGACGAAATGCATTCTTACTGTATACACGCTGGACATTCAATGGCCACATGCTTAGGGTGACGTCCATCCGACGACCACGATCGACCCAACGACGTGCGCGGACCGCCGGACGCGGGCCGCACCAAAAAGGAACAGCGATGCGAGGATCCAGGACAACGTGGAAGCGAACGCTGGCGGTGGCAGCCAGCCTGGCGCTGGTGGTGAGCGCCTGTGGCGGTGACGACGACGGCGACGATGCTGCAACGGCCGACGACACGGCCACCGAGGCCGGCGGCGGGGAATCGACTGCCGCAGGTGGCGACGCCAGCGGGCTGCTGGCCGAGTTGCAGGAGTCGGGCTCGATCACCGTGGGGATCGCCAACGAGGTGCCCTACGGCTACGAGGACGAGGCCGGCGACGCGACGGGTGAGGCCCCCGAGGTCGCCCGCGCCGTGCTGTCGGGGCTGGGCATCGACGAGGTCAACGCCGAGGTCGTGGACTTCGGCGCCCTCATCTCGGGTCTGCAGGCTGGCCAGTTCGACATGATCGCGGCCGGGATGTACATCAATGCCGAGCGCGCCGAGCAGATCCTGTTCTCCGACCCCGACTACTGCATCGGTGAGTCGTTCGCGGTGCCCACGGGCAACCCATTGGGGCTGAGTGACTTCCAGTCGGTCGTGGACACCCCTGAAGCGACCATCGCGATCCTGTCGGGTGCGGTCGAGGAGGGCTACGCCGAGATCGCCGGTGTGCCGTCGGAGCAGATCGAGTTGTACGGCGACGTCAACGCCCAGTACGACGACCTGGACGCCGGTCGCGTCGACGCGGTCACCGGGACGTCACTGACGGTGCTGACCCAGGTCAACGCCCGTGAGGGCATCGAGACCACCGAGTCGTTCTTCCCGCTCGACGAGAACGGCGAGGAGATCCTTGGCTGCGGTGGGTTCGGGTTCCGCAACGAGGACCAGGAATTCCGCGACGCCTTCAACGATCAGCTCAACACCATGCAGGACAACGGCGAGCTGATCGACATCATCACCGGCTTCGGCTTCGCCGCCGAGGACGTCGAGCGGGCGCAGGAGCTCACCGTGGCCGACCTCACCGGCTGACCGTGCACGGCGTTCCCGGCTGCGATGAACGCAGCCGGGGACGCGGCCGTGCCCACCGGCTCGAGAACGGATCCCCATGGATGGCCTGCTGCTCAATCCCAACCAGTACCAACGGCTGCTCGAGGGTGCCTGGTTCACGCTCCAGATCCTCGCCTACTCGTTCATCCTCGGGGTCTTCCTGTCGCTGCTCTTCGGGGTGCTGCGACTGTCCGAGAACCGGATCGTGCGTGGCTTCGCGCTGACCTACACCGAGTTCGCCCGCGGCATCTCCTCCATCGTGCTGCTGTTCATCATGGCCTACGCCGTGCCGATCCTGATGGGCATTCCGCAGGCCAACCTGACGCTGCTGGCGTCGCTGGCCCTGGGCCTGAACATGGGTGGCTACGGCGCCGAGATCATCCGCGGCGGCATCCTGTCGGTGCCCAAGGGCCAGACAGAGGCCTCGATCGCACTGAATCTCACCAACAACCAGCGGCTCCGCTACGTCGTGCTGCCCCAGGCGATGCGCGTGATCCTGCCGCCGATGGGCAACCTGACCATCGAGATCCTCAAGGGCACCGCCCTGGTCTCGCTGATCGGACTGGTCGACCTGACCGGCGCCGAGTCGCTGTCGTTCAACGGCCAGGCCGCGCCCACGTTCCAGGGCGTGCGCCACAGTCGTGCGGCGTTCGACCTCAACGTCCTGGTGATGTACTTCATCGTCGCGCAGGCGATCAACCTGCTGTTCCGACGGTTCGAGTCGCGCATCGACGCCCGGTTCCGAACGCGCACCGGCACGATCCCGCCGGTCGAGGACACGATCGGGGCGTCCAAGTGAGCGCCCAGGACATGACCGATCCCATCATCGAGCACCGGTCGATCTGGAAGCGTCCCGTCACCTGGGTCGCCATCGTCGGAACCGTGGCGTTCCTGGCCATCCTGTACGTCCTGGGCTCCCGAGAACTGACCTTTGGCACCGACGTCCTGCCGGATCCCAACCTGAAGTGGGACTGGCCCTACGTGATCTCGCTGATCCCCGACATGCTCAATGCCCTGAGCGTGACCGCCTTCGCCACGGTCTACGGCTTCATCGTCGCAGTCATCCTGGGCTTCTTCCTGGCGCTGGGCCGCCGGTCGTCGCGCCGATGGATCAGTTGGCCGGTGTCGGGCTTCATCGAGTTCGTTCGCTCGACCCCCCTGCTGATCCAGTTGTACTTCCTGTTCTATGGACTGGCGTCGGCCACCTCGATCCGCTTGACGTCCAACCAGGCCCTCATCCTGGGCCTGGGCGTCCACTACGCCACCTACTGCTCGGAGGCCTATCGCGCCGGCATCAACAGCGTGCCGGGGGGGCAGTGGGAGGCCGCGACGGCCATGAACCTGAAGCCGTCCACGACGTGGACGCGCGTCATCATCCCCCAGGCCATCCCCAACGCGCTGCCGGCACTGGGCAACTACCTGGTTGCCGGGTTCAAGGACGCGCCGCTGGGCTTCGCCATCAACGTCACCGGCCTCATGTTCTTCGCGACCACCGTCCGGGGTCGCGACTTCCGCCCCATCGAGCCGTTCCTCATGATCGGTGTCGGCTTCCTGATGGTCAGCCTGCCCGCAGCCTGGCTGATCCGTCGCCTCGAAAGGCGCATGTCCTATGAACGAATCTGATTCCGCCACCACGCCGCGCGTCTCGGAGAAGGGCGCGGCCGCGGTGACGATGCGCAACGTCAACAAGGCGTTCGGCGACAACGTGGTCCTCAACGACCTCGACCTGGTCGTCGAACCCGGCGAACGCGTGGTCATCATCGGCCCGTCCGGTTCCGGCAAGACGACGATCCTGCGGGTCATCATGACCCTGGAGCGCATCGACTCCGGTTCGATCACGATCGGCAACGCGCCGCTGTACCACATGGCGGACGGCGAGACGCCGGCCAACGAGAAGCGCATCCGCGAGATTCGCAGCCACATCGGCATGGTGTTCCAGCACTTCAACCTGTTCCCGCACATGAGTGCCCTCGAGAACATCACCCTCGCCCCGATCAAGGTCCACGGCGTCTCGCGCGACGAGGCCGAGCAGCGCGGGATGGAACTGCTCCACAAGGTCGGTCTGGCCAAGCACGCCAACCACACCCCGGGTGAGTTGTCAGGTGGGCAGAAGCAGCGTGTCGCGATCGCGCGATCGCTGGCGACGCGCCCCGCCGTGATGCTGTTCGACGAGGTCACGTCGGCACTGGACCCGGAACTGGTCGGTGAGGTCCTGGGCGTGCTCAAGGACATCGCAGAGGAGGGCGAAACCACGATGATGCTGGTGACCCACGAGATGGGCTTCGCCCGCGAAGTGGCCGACCGCGTGGTGATGTTCGACCACGGCAGGATTCTCGAGTCCGGCACCCCGACCCAGATCATGCAGGAGCCCGAGCACGAACGCACGCGCTCGTTCCTGCAAGCGGTGCTCGAACATTGAGCGCCGCCGTGCCGGGGGACCGGCAACTGCCCTTCACCCACGCGGAGTACGCCGACCGGCTGGCGAAGGTCCGGGCCGCGATGGCCGACCGCGACCTGGACGTGTTGGTGGCCGCCGACCCGTCCAACATCGCGTGGTTGACCGGCTACGACGGGTGGTCGTTCTACACCCACCAGGCGGTGGTCGTCACCCACGACGACGTGCCGACCTTCTGGGGCCGCCACATGGACGCCCAGGGCGCCAAGCGCACCGTCTACATGGACCACGACCACATCGTGGGCTATCACGACGACTACGTGCAGTCGACCGCGCGCCACCCCCACGAACACCTCGCCGAATGGCTGGGCTCCATCGGCGCGGACCGCGCCCGCATCGGGGTGGAACTGGACAACTACTACTACTCGGCCAAGGCCCACGCGGTCCTGGGCGCAGGGCTGCCGGCGGCCGAGTTGGTCGATGCCACCGGGTTGGTGAACTGGCAGCGTGCGGTCAAGTCACCCACCGAGATCGACTACATCCGCAAGGCTGCGCAGATCGTGACGCGCATGCACGAGATCGCCATGGAGCGGGTCGAACCCGGCATGCGCAAGAGCCAGCTCGTGGCCGACATCGTCCATGCCGGCATCGACGGGATTCCCGGTCCCGACGGGTTCGGTGGCGACTACCCGGCGATCGTGCCGATCGTGCCAAGCGGTGCCGACGCGTCCGCGGCGCACCTGACCTGGGACGATCGCCCGTTCGAGCGCGACACCCTCACCTTCTTCGAGATCGCCGGCTGCTACCGGCGCTACCACGCACCCCTGTGCCGGTCGGTCTACCTCGGCACCCCGCCACCCGAGGTCCTGGCGGCCGAGGCCGCGTTGCTGGAGGGCGTGGCCGCGGGCATCGAGGCGGCGCGACCCGGCAACCGTGCCTGTGACATCGCCAACGCGTTGTACGCCGCGTTGGCGAAGGCCGGGATCGAGCGCGAGGGCCGGTGCGGCTACCCGATCGGCCTGAGCTACCCACCCGACTGGGGCGAGCGCACCATCAGCATCCGTCCCAGCGACGAGTCGGTGCTCGAGGCCGGGATGACCTTCCACTTCATGCCCGGGCTGTGGATGCAGGACTGGGGCATGGAACTGACCGAGAGCATCCTGATCACCGAGGACGGTCCCGCCGAGGTGCTGGCCGACGTGCCGCGACGGTTGATCGTCAAGGACTAGCCCCCTGCACCCGCACCCCCGGGCAGGAGTCGGTCGGCGTGTCCGTGCGCGTGCGGGCGTGGCAGACGCGCAGGCATGGAGGAAGGAGCAGCGATGGGATCGGACGAGACGAACCACGCGGCCACCGGGATGACGCCCGCGGCCAGCGGTCCATCGGCCGCCGCCACGACGCCCGCCACCGCCAGGACGCGCGCCACCGCCACGACGCCCGCCACCTCCACCGCGGGCGGCCGTCCCGGCACGATCGACCATGCCCTGGGGATCCTCGCCGACCTGGTCGCGTTTCCCACGGTCACGTCCGAGTCCAACCTCGACCTGATCACCCACGCCGAGGCGATCCTGACCACCGTGGGAGCCCGATGTCGACGGACCTGGGACGCCGATCGCGGCAAGGCCAACCTGTTCGCCACGATCGGGCCCGACGTCGACGGGGGGGTCGTGTTGTCAGGCCACACCGACGTGGTCCCGGCCGACGACGGCCTGTGGACCACGCCGCCGTTCGAGGCGGTGCGGCTCGACACGACCGGCGACGGCGGCGCCATCCATGGCCGTGGCACCTCCGACATGAAGGGGTTCATTGCCTGCGTGCTGTCCATGGCGCCCCGGTTCGCGATCGCCGACCTGCAACGTCCGGTGCACGTCGCGCTCACGTTCGACGAGGAGGTCGGCTGCCGTGGCGCACCACTGCTGTTGGACGACCTGGCAGCAGCCGGGATCCGCCCCGCGGCGGCGATCGTGGGCGAGCCGACGATGATGGAGATCGTGACCGCCCACAAGGGCTGCTACGAGTACACGACGACCATCACCGGCGTCGCCGGGCACGGCTCGTCACCCGACCTGGGCGTCAACGCCATCTGGCATGCGGCGCGCTACGTGATGCGCCTGCATGCCCTGGCCGAGGAACTGCGGGCCCTGGCGCCGGCCGCAAGTCCGTTCACGCCGCCGGAGTCGACGTTGAGCATCGGGACCATCCACGGCGGCCAGGCACGCAACGTCGTACCGGGCTCGTGCAGTTTCGACTGGGAGGTGCGACCGGTCAACGACGCCGATGCCGAGCACGTGCGCACCGCCGTCGCCCGACTCGAGGAGGACGAGGGTGCCCGGCTGCGAACGCTGCATCCCGACGCCGCCATCGTCACCACCAGTGACGGCGAGGTTGGCGGACTCGACACCCCCGTGGACTCGCCCGCCGTCTCGCTGGCCCGACGCCTGCTCGACGACCCCGTGCTGGCGGTGGTGCCATACAACACCGAGGCGGGGCTGTTCCAGCATGCCGGGATCCCGGCCGTGGTGTGTGGCCCGGGCAGCATCGGGGTGGCCCACCAGCCCGACGAGTACGTGGCCGTGTCGCAGTTGGCGGCGTGTCTGCAACTGCTGGACCGACTTGTGGCCGAGTTGACCTCTGCTGCCTGACTCCGGGATCCCATATCCTGCGACTTCGGGTCCGATCAGCGAGGATCGCGCCCCGGGCAGTCGAAAGGGACCTGTCGTGCTGGTTGAACAGTTGCGTGGCCCCGAGGACATCCGCGACCTCGACGAGGCCCAACTCGACGCGTTGGCCCAGGACCTGCGAACCAACATCATCGCGGCAGTCGCGCGCGTCGGTGGGCACCTCGGGTCCAATCTCGGTGCCGTCGAACTGACACTGGCGTTGCATCGATCCTTCGAGTCGCCCGCGAACCTGTTGCTGTGGGACACGGGCCACCAGGCCTACGTGCACAAGATGCTGACCGGCCGCGCCCACCTGTTCGACACGCTGCGCCAGGACGACGGGCTCGCCGGCTATCCCCAGCGCGGCGAGAGTGACCACGACGTCATCGAGAACTCGCATGCGTCGACGGCGCTGTCGTGGGCGTACGGCATCGCCGAGGGCCAACGGTTCCTGCCGCTCGACCAGCGCCGTGGCGTGGTGGCGGTGGTGGGGGATGGCGCCCTGACCGGCGGGATGGCCTACGAGGCACTGAACAACATCGGCCACGACCAGACCCCGGTCACGATCGTGCTCAACGACAACGGCCGGTCCTATGCCGAGACCGTGTCGCGGTTGTCGACCCAGGTGTCGCGGGTGCGCATGGATCCCCGCTACCGGACCTGGCGTGCACGCCTGGACACGATCGTCGAGCGCATGCCGGCCGTCCACCGTCTCACCGGTGCCTCCCTGCGCGGCCTCAAGCATGCGGTGGGTGACGCCCCGGCGCTGCAGGCCTTCGTGGAGGCGCTGGGTGTGCGCTACCTCGGTCCGGTCGCCGGCCACGACATTGCCGCGATGGACACGGCGTTCGAGGCGGCGGGTCGCTTCAGTGGACCGGTCCTGGTGCACGTGCTGACCGAGAAGGGCAAGGGATACGAACCGGCCGAGACCGATCCCGAGAAGCGGTTGCACGACACCTCGCCGTTCGACCCCGAGACCGGCGAGGTGACCTCCTCCAAGAGCCGGTCGTGGACCGCTGCGTTCTCCGACGCCCTGATGGCCATCGTCGACGACGTCGACGAGGTCATGGCGATCACGGCTGCGATGCCGGGGTCGACGGGGCTGCTGCCGATCGGCGAACGGCATCCCGGTCGCCTGATGGACGTCGGCATCGCCGAGCAGCATGCCGTCACGGCGGCCGCCGGCCTGGCCTACGCCGGGCGCATCCCGGTGGTCGCGATCTACTCGCCGTTCTTCCCGCGGGCCTTCGACCAGGCCAACCTCGACGTCGGCTTGCACGACGAGCACGTGGTGTTCGCCTTCGACCGCGCCGGCGTCACGGGCCCCGATGGCCCCAGTGCACATGGCGTGCTGGACCTGGCCCTGTCACTGCGGGTGTCGGGCATGACCATCCTGGCCCCCTCGTCGGAGGCCGAGATGGCGGCCATGCTGCGCACGGCGGTCGTCGACGTGGACGGACCGGTGTCGATCCGCTACGGCCGAGGTGCCTGCCCGGCGGGTGACGGCGTGGGGTCGGGACTGGACGCCCGGCAGGTGCGTGAGGGTGATGACGGCGTCCTGCTGGCCGTGGGGGACCGACTGGGACCGGCGGTCACGGCGGCACAGATGCTGGCGGCGGATGGCATCGAGGTGGCAGTGTGGGACGTGCGCTGCGTGCGGCCGTTGGACCTGCGGATGGTGACGGCTGCGGCCTCGAGTCCACTGGTCGTCACGATCGAGAACGGGGTGGTCGGCGGGGGTGCCGGCTCGTTCATCGCCGACGCCGTGTCCGAGGAGGCCGGCATCGGTTCGGTTCCGCCGATGCTGCGGCTCGGCGTGCCCGATGCGCACATCCCGCACGGGTCACCGGACCGCATCCTGTCGCGGCTCGGCCTGGACGCCGACGGGATCGCCTCCGCCGTGCGCAAGGCGTTGGACGCCCTGTAGGCAATTGGGCAAGGTTCATCAAATACCTAGGTTCGCTATCCTTGTGGTGAGAAATACCAAGGGATGGGCGACATCATGGACGATCATCTTCGCATCGGGCAGGCTGCCGACCTGCTGGACGTGTCGGTCGACACGATCCGCCGATGGGCCGACGAGGGCGCCATCGAGGTGACGCGATCGTCGGGCAACCAGCGCCTGGTGCCCCTCGCGGAGGTGCGACGCCTGCTCGCAGGTCGTCGGGCACCCCAGCCCGTGGTGCAGGCAACGTCCGCGCGCAACCAGTTGGCCGCGATCATCACCGGGGTGGTCGAGGGGACTGCGGCTGGCACCGTCGAGATGCAGGCTGGCCCCTACCGCCTGTTGGCCCTGACGACGGCCGAGAGCATTCGCGAACTGGCACTGCGACCCGGCATGGAGGTGGTCGCAACCATCAAGGCCACCAACGTCGTGGTCGGACTGCCCGATGGGTGACCGCGATGCCGCCGAAGTCGCCGGGGCTGCCGAGGGTGCCGGAGCCGCCAAGGGTGCCGCGTCCGCCGATGCCGCCAAGCCTGGCCGAATGCCGTGCCACGGCTTCGGTCCTCGCGCCAGCCGGGGCTCGCGCGACGGCGTGCGCTGGCGGATGGTCGTCCCCGCCATGACCATCGCTGCGGTCCTGGCTGGCTGCGGGTCCGCGTCGTCCCCGGCGTCTTCGGCCGACGGCGGCACCGCCGTCGGATCGCAGGGGTCGACGCCCGCAGGTGAGGTGCTCGTGTCGGCCGCGGCGTCGCTGACCGATGCCTTCCAGGACATGGAGATCGCGTTCGAGCAGTCCACCGGCGACATCGACGTCGTGCTCAACCTCGCCGGCAGTTCGACGCTGCGCGAACAGGTGCTGGAGGGCGCACCGGCCGACGTGTTCGCGGTGGCCAACTCCGAGACGATGGCGGACGTCGTTGCAGCCGGCCTGACGGCGCAGGAACCGGTCGTGTTCGCCACCAACCGTCTGGTGATCGCCGTGCCCGTCGACAACCCCGCCAGCGTCACGGGTCTCGACGACTTCGCCCGCGAGGACCTGCTGCTCGGGCTGTGCATCGAGGGCGTGCCGTGTGGCGACTTCGCACGCCGGGCGCTGGATGCGGCCGGTGTCGTTGCGGCGATCGACACCAACGAGCCGGACGTGCGGGCCTTGCTGGCACGGATTGCCGAGGACGAGTTGGACGCCGGCATCACCTATGTGACCGATGTGGCGTCCGCGGAGGGCGAGGTGGTCGGCATCGACATGCCCGCCGCGGCCGCCATCCGGGCCGACTACCCGATCGCCACGCTGGCCGATGCGCCGAACCCGGTCGGCGCCCAGGCGTTCGTCGACTTCGTGCTGGGCGAGGACGGCCGGGCAATCATGGCCCGCCATGGGTTCGGCGCACCATGAAGCCCCCCACGACCCCCGCCACCCGCTCCACGTCCGCCACGTCCGCCTCCTCGGCGACTGTCGTGCCCACCGGGCGTCGTCGTGTCGCCGCCCAGCGTCCGCCCGTGGCCGTCGCCGTCCTCGGTGTGGTGGGATTGGCGCTGTTCGTCGTGCCGCTGGCAGGACTGCTCGCACGCACGCCGTGGGCACGGGTGCCGGAGCTGTTGGGCACCGATGTCGTCACCCAGGCGCTGTGGCTGTCCACCGTGTCGTCGCTGGGCGCAACCGCCATCTCACTGGTGCTGGGTGTGCCGTTGGCGTGGCTGCTTGCCCGAGTGGAGTTCCCGGGTCGGCGGCTGGTCCGCGGCATCGTGATGCTGCCGTTGGTGCTGCCGCCCGTCGTGGGTGGGGCGGCGCTGTTGTTCGCGCTCGGCCGTCGCGGACTGGTCGGGGGCCCGCTCGAGCGCGCCACGGGGCTGGTGTTGCCGTTCTCGACCTGGGGGGTGGTGATCGCATCGACGTTCGTGGCGATGCCGTTCCTGGTGATCACCGTCGAAGGTGCGCTGCGCAACCTCGACCAACGCCACGAGGGTGCGGCTGCCACGCTTGGCGCATCCCGGTGGACGGTCATGCGGCGGGTGACGATGCCGATGATCGCGCCCTCGCTGGCGTCGGGACTGGTCCTGACCTGGGCCCGGGCCTTCGGCGAGTTCGGTGCCACCGTGACGTTCGCGGGCAATCTGCAGGGCCGCACCCAGACGATGCCCCTGGCAGTGTTCGTGGCGCTGGACGGGCAACGCGATGCGGCCGTGGCCATGAGCCTGGTGATGGTGGTCGTGTCCCTTGCGGTGCTCGTGGCCATGCGTGGCCAGTGGTGGTCGAACCGATGAGCGCGAGCCACGAGGCACCTGACGGGGGCCTGCACGCATCCCTTGGCGTCGCGCAGTCAGCCGACTTCGACCTCGCCGCCCAACTGTCGATTCCGGCCGGGACCACCGCGGCGCTGCTGGGGCCCAACGGGGCCGGCAAGTCGACTGCCGTCGACGCGATCGCGGGGTTGCGGGCGCTGGACCGAGGCCGCATCGAGTTGGACGGACGTGTGCTGGACGACCCGGCCAGCGACATCTTCGTGCCGGCGGCGGATCGGCGCATCGGGGTGGTGTTCCAGGACCACCTGTTGTTCGACCACATGTCCGTGCTCGACAATGTCGCATTCGGCCTGCGTGCCCGTGGCATGTCACGTGCCGAGGCGACCGAGCAGTCCCGTGGGTGGGTCGAGCGCGTCGGGCTGGCTGGACTGCACGATCGACGACCGCGCGAGTTGTCGGGCGGTCAGGCGCAACGCGTGGCGCTGGCCCGTGCGCTGGCGCCCGACCCCGACCTGCTGCTGTTGGACGAGCCGTTGTCGGCGCTCGACGTGACGACTCGGGCGAGCCTGCGCCGAACGCTCGCGCAGCATCTCGAGGAGTTCGCCGGGCCCAGGTTGGTGATCACCCACGATCCGACCGAGGCGTTCCTGCTGGCCGACGAGGTGCATGTGCTCGAGGGCGGCCGGATCACCCAGGTCGGGACTTCCGACGACATCCGCCTGCGGCCGACGACGCCCTACGCGGCCGACCTTGCCGGTGCCAACCTGCTGGTGGGCCACGCCACCGATGGTGAGGTGGCGCTTGCCGACGGGGGGGCACTGCAGGTCGCCGACCATGCCGTGGCGGGGGACGTGCTGGTCACCATCAGCCCGACGGCCGTCACCGTGCACCGCCATCGTCCCGAGGGCAGCCAACGCAACACCTGGTCGACCACCCTCGATCGCGTCGAGCACCTGGGCGATCGCGTTCGCCTCCGCACGCGGCCACCGGTGCCGTTGACGGTCGAGGTCACCCGCGATGCCACGGACGAACTGGGCCTGGTCGTCGACGCCCAGGTGTGGATCGCCGTGAAGGCCACCGAGATCGGCCTGCAGTCCGAGTTGCCTGGCTGACACGCTGACAACGCGGGTCACCGTGCACGCACCGCGTGCGTGAGGTGCGGAGCCGACATGCATGCGCTCCCGATCCGAACGGCCGGAGCCGCGCGGATCGAGAGCATGCGAGGGGTGGTGTGGTGAACCAGTCGACGCCAGGTGTCGTGTCCTGGTGGCGCGGTTCGTGAGAGACGGTGCGGGGCAGCCGATGCATGTGGCGCCGAAGCCATGCTCGGACGGGTTGCCGGATCCGCTCAGGGCACCCCGGACGATGCCAGAGTCCTGCTCGCTGGTGGCGAGGTGGAGCCGTCGTGGCCCTTGCCGATACCGGGCAGGCGTTGGACGGCACGCGGATCCTGGTCCGGCCGGGCAGGGTCGAGGGCTGGCTGCGCCAGGCCGCGGCGGGGTGGTGCGAGCCGCAGGGTCCAGCCGTGACGACGGTTGCGCCATTCGGTTGCCCCGTCATCCCGGCGAGTGACCGTCCAGGCCTTGGAGGTCTTGTGGTTGTGCCAGGTGCGGCCCACTGGGTGGAGGTTGGTGACATCAGTGGCGCCATCGGGCCATTCGACGATGTGGTCGAGATCTGCTCGTCGGATCGGACATGACCTGTCGGGGTCAGCGACGGCGATGTCGCGGGCCCACATTGCCTGTCGCAGCCAAAGGGGTGGGATCTGGGTGGTGCGGCCGACACCGACGACCTGCCCGCAGTCGTCGAGCACGATCCCGCGAAGGTCGGCACCGCGCTGGTCGACGAGTCGTTGCAGGGTGGTCGAGGACACCTTCATGCGGCCGCCGGCCAGCGTGTGCAGGAACCAGCCGGGTGTCCGTGTCGCGTCCAGGAGCGCGGCGGCGTCGATGGTGGCCAACAGCATCGGACGGCCACGACCCGCGTTGCCTCCGGCGTCGTCGCCGCTGCCGATCGAGCCGCGCAGGGAGCGTTCGCACAGGTCGACGAGACGAGCAGCCATGTGGGCGCCGTGGTCGCGGGTGTGGGTCCGGCGCTGGTCGTCGAGCGTGTCGAACAGGGCCTGCACCTGCGCGTCGTCGAGGCCGTCGAGACTGTCGCGGTCGAACGGTGCGGGCGGAGCGTTCGGGTCCGCCGGCCGCGAGTCTGGGTCAGCTGGCGTGCCAGCCTGGCCGTCCGCCGGCGCCGCCGGAGGTGCCAGGCCCGCATCGAGTGCTTCGGCCACGGTGGCGAACGACACTGTGCCGAGTTCGCCGTACAGCGCCCCGCCGCCGAACAGGTTTGGTGCCAGTGACACGAACTCGCCACGGTCGCGGGCACGCTCGGCCCGTACCAACCGCGACGGCTGCAGCCCGTCGACCCAGCCCCAGACGTCCTCGACCAGCGCGTCGGGTTCGAACGCTGCCGCGTCGACCATGGCGGCGGCCACCAGTCCGTCCAGGTCAGGCAGGTTCGCGACCGGCACTCGGCGGCCGGCTCGGCAGATCGCGGCGACCTGTGGCCACGACAGCCACCGGTCACACAGGCCGGTGACCAGCGACGGCATCCGGGCCAGGACGTCGATGGCGCCCAGCAATGCGCGGGCGTCGGCGCCGGGGATGCGGCACACGTGTTCGAGCCACACCTGCAACGTCATGCCGCCGAGCCGCTGGTGCAACCCGTCGGCGTGCTGGACCGCAACCAACAGGGTGGCCACCTGCCCCATCAACCGGTCCCGTCCCTCGAACAGGCCCGCCACGGCACGCAGTCGACCACCGATCGGATCCCCGGCTGGTCCCGCAACGATCGCTGCATCCATGGTCGGCGGACGCAGAGTTGGCGCAATCGGGGTGGGCGGATTCGGGGTGGGCGGACTGGGGGTGGGCGGACTCAGGGTCGGCGGCCTCACGGTCGGCGGACTCGGGGTGGGCGGACTCGGGGTCGGCGAATTCGAGATCGGATCCAGGAGCGGCGCATCAGCGATCGCGGCGCCCACCCGTTGGAATGGCGAACGGGGGTCGGCGGTGACGGCCGCGTCTGAGCGCAGGAGCGAATTCATGGAACAAATGTACGGAACTGCTGTGACATTCGGAGTAGTTGAGATCAGTGCTGTGGGTCGCGTGTGGATGTGGACAGGATGTGGATGTGGACAGGGTGTGGATGTGGATCGGGTGTCGGATCAGGGGATGCGCTGGATCGCGGGATGCAGGGACCGGTCGAGGCAGGGACATGGTGGAGGCGGTTGCTGCGTCCGTGACCTGGGTGCGGGGCGCGCTGAGGCTGACTCGCGTGGCGGCGGACGCGATCCGATCACGAGTTCAGAGGAAGCGAACCAGGAGGAATCCGACGATCGCGAAGCCCGTGATGTAGATGAGCATCGGCACGACGGTGCGCGAGATCACCGTTCCCTCCTTGCCCAGTTGGCCCGTCACGCCTGCCACGGCCACGACGTTCGCGACACACACCATGTTGCCGGCATTGGCACCGCCCACCTGCTGGGCGAGCACGGCGGCCTGGTTCGCGCCGATCTCGGCCGCCACGTCGGCCTGCAGTTGGGCGAACATCAGATGGCTGAAGGTCGCACTGCCGGAAACGAACGAGCCCAGGGCACCGACGACCGGGGCGAACAACGGCCACAGTGTGCCCAGCGCAGCAGCCCCGGCAGTTGCCAGTTCCACGGGCATGGCCAGCAGGCCGGCGGTGTTGTCCGCCGAGTTGAGGAACACCCGCACCAGGGGCACGGACGTGGCCAGGGTGATCCCGGTTCCGATCAAGGCGATCCGCATGCCACCGGATGCTTCGCGGACCTGCTTGCGTGACAGACGGTGCATGACCACGGTGGCACCAGCCACGATGAGGAAGATCGCGCCCGGTGAGTACAGCGGCTGCCACGAGGCGCTGATGCCGGAGTCGAAGATGTCGCCGGTGGAGAGGCTGATCGACTGCAGCCATCGCTGCACCGGACCGACCAAACGCGACAGCAGGAGCAGCGCGACCAGCAGCACGTACGGGGCCCAGACCTTCCACACGGGCATCGTCCGTTCGCCCCGGACCGGCGACCTCTGCGCGGCCAGGGCGCCGGCCGGTCCCTGCGGCCCTGGCGCCCCCACCGGACCGTCGGCCGCTTCCGTCGCAGCCGCCGGACCGTTGGGCGCTTCCGCCGCTCCCATCGGACCGTCGGCCGCTTCCGTCGCAGCCGCCGCCCCCGTCGAGCCCACCACACCGGCCGGTCCCTGTGGGCTCGCCTCGTCGGTGTCCAGGTAGCCCTCCGTCACGGACCACGTCCGCTTCGGCACCAGGAACCCCTTCCTCGCAGCCGCGACCAGCAGCACCATGCCGGTGATCCCGCCCAGGATCGCCCCGAACTCGACGGCACCGAGCAGCCACGTCCACAGGAACGCCGGGATCGAGTACGCCAGCGCCGCGAAGATCGCCAGCGGCAGCGCCTCACGCGCCGCGCCCGGCGTCCGGGCCGGGCTGAACACGCGCGTCAGCAGCACCAGCATGCCGATCGTGATGGTCACACCGATGACGATGTCGATGCCCGCGGCCGTCAGGGCGATCTCGACCAGCGTGTCCTGGGTCGCCGCCGCCGTGGGGTCCAGGTCCAGTCCCTGCCCGAGCCCCACGATCATCGGGGTGCCGACCGCCCCGAACGTGACCGCACTGCTGTCACCGATCAGCGACAGCGCCGCCGCACCCAGGGCCGGAAACCCCAGTGCCATCAGCAGCGGCGCGGCCACCGGCGCCGGCGTGCCGAACCCGGCCGCGCCCTCCATGAACGACACGAACAACCACGCGATCAGCAGCATCTGCACGCGGGAGTCGAGCGACACCCGTTGGAACTCCACCCGAATGGCGTCGAGCCCACCACTTGCGCGCATCACCTCCAACAACGCCAACGCACCGGCAACGATGAACAGCACGCCGCCACCGATGACCAGGCCCTCGATGATGGCGGCGGCGATCTGGCCACCCGGCACCTGCCACACGAGCCTGGTCAGCACGACCGTGACGACCAGCGCCAGCGGCATCGCGCGCGACGCCGGCATGCGCAGGCCCACCAGCAGGACTGCTGCGGCAAGGACCGGCATGAGGGCGGTCAGCCACTGGAGCAGGGTCATGGATCTCGTTTCACGACGGGCGTGGAGGAGCGAGGATGCCAGCAGTTGGCAGGGTGTGGGTCACCATGGCGACACCGGTGTCACGCCGGGCGACTTGACTCCGGCGCGTGGGTGGGCCATTCTTGGCCACGACAGACAAGGGCACCCATGTTGCAGCAGGCGAACGAACTCGGCCACGCCTCCGTGGTCGTACTCGTCGTCATTGGGTAGCGCGCGTCCGGATCCGGATGCGCGCCAACCTCCCAGCCCGGGAGGTTTTTCGCGTCCCGGTCCCCGGATGGTGCTTCCCGCAGCACAGCCCCAACGGACAAGGACATGCCAATGCAGGTGACCGGCGCCCAGGCAGTCATGCGCAGCCTCGAACATCTCGGGGTCGACGTCATCTTCGGGTACCCCGGGGGAGCGATCCTGCCGGCCTACGACCCGTTGATCGAGGCCAACCTCACCCACGTGCTCGTCCGCCACGAACAGGGCGCGATCCACGCTGCGGAGGGATATGCCCACGCCACGGGCAAGGTCGGGGTCACCGTCGTCACGTCGGGTCCCGCGGCCACCAACCTCGTCACGGGCCTGTGCGACGCGTTGATGGACTCGGTCCCGGTGCTCGCCATCACCGGCCAGGTGGCGTCGACCTCCATCGGCACCGACGCGTTCCAGGAAGCCGACGTGCTGGGCATCACGATGCCGGTGACCAAGCACAACGAACTGGTCCAGGTCGCCAGTCGCATCCCGGGTGCGATCCAGGAGGCCCACCACATCGCGCGGACGGGGCGGCCCGGTCCGGTGCTCGTGGACATCCCCAAGGACCTGCTCAACGCCGTCTTCGAGTGGGAGTGGCCCGCCCAGATCGACCTGCCCGGCTACCGCCCGACCGTGCGCGGACACGGCAAGCAGGTGCGCGAGGCGATCGAGGCGATCGCACAGGCTCGTCGTCCCGTCATCTACGCGGGTGGGGGACTGGTGCGCGCCGACGCCGGTGACGAACTGGTGGAACTGGCCGAACTGCTGGACCTGCCCGTGGTCACCACGCTCATGGCCAGGGGCATCATCCCCGAGTCCCACGACCTGGCGTTCGGCATGCCCGGGATGCACGGCCACTACACCGCCATCCGGGCACTGCAGGAGGCCGACCTGCTGGTCACGCTGGCGGCGCGCTTCGATGATCGTGTCACCGGTGACCTCGAGGCCTTCGCGCCCGGTGCCAAGGTGATCCACGTCGACGTCGACCCGGCCGAGATCGGCAAGAACCGGGCTGTCGACATCCCGATCGTGGGCGACGCCAAGGTCGTGGTGGGCCAGATGGTCAAGGCAGCCCGTGACAGCATGGACAAGCACGGCCGCGGGGCCGTGGTGCCCGACACGGCCGACTGGCGTGCGCACCTCGACCAGATGCAGGCCGACCATCCGTTGCGATGCACGCAACCCATCGACGGGGTCATCAAGCCCCAGACGGCCATCAGGGCCGTGGCCGAGGCCTGGGGTGACGATGCCGTCTACGTGGCCGGTGTCGGCCAGCACCAGATGTGGGCGTCACAACTGATTCCGTGGAACCGGCCACGCCAGTGGATCAACTCCGGCGGGCTGGGCACGATGGGCTTCGCCGTGCCGGCAGCCATCGGTGCCAAGGTCGGCGTGGGCAGGGACGTGCCGGTGGTGGCCATCGACGGTGACGGCTGTTTCCAGATGACCTTCCAGGAGATCGCCGCGGCCGTCGCGCACGACATCCCGGTTGCCTTCGTCGTGATCAACAACGGCGTGCTGGGGATGGTGCGTCAGTGGCAGCAGCTGTTCTACGACAAGCGCTTCTCCGAGACGACCCTGGCCCAGGACAACCCCGACCTGGTCAAGCTCGCGGATGCGTACGGCATCCCCGGATTCCGCGCCACGACGGTGTCGGAGTTGCCCGACGTGCTCAAACAGGCGGCCGCCATCACCGACCGCCCGGTGCTGGTCGACATCCGTGTCGACCCCGACGAGATGGTGTTCCCGATGGTTCCCGCCGGTGGGTCCAACGAGAACATGATCGAGTCCGCCGACGAGTGGATGACGATGGTGATCGCAGAGGACATGGAGGCCAGGACGTTGGCCGCGAAGCTGGCAGAACAGGACGAGCGATGAGCCGCACAGCCCCCACCAGCCACACCCTGGCCGTCCTGGTCGAGAACCGCCCCGGCGTGCTCGCACGCGTGGCCAGCATGTTCTCGCGTCGCGGCTACAACATCCACTCACTGGCAGTCGGGACGACCGACGATCCCGGCGTGTCGCGCCTGACGATCGTGGTCGGCGCCGAGGCAGTCCAACTCGAACAGATCACCAAGCAACTCAACAAGTTGGTGCACGTCCTCAAGATCGTCAGGAGTTGGACCCTGACGACAGCGTCCAGGTCGAGTTGCAGTTGGTCAAGGTGACGGCCGGGCCCGACGAGCGCAGCCGCGTCTTCGACCTGGCCGAGGTGTTCATGGCCGAGGTCGTGGACGTCGATTCGGATTCGGTGACCATCGAGATCGCCGGCAACGTCAAGCGGTTGGAACGCTTCGTCGGCGTGATGGAGGAGTTCGGGATCCGGGAGATGGTGCGGTCGGGCTCGATCGCGCTGTCACGCGGTGGCCGATCCATCACCGACGGGTCGCGGCTGCGGCTCCAGCGCGTGGTCTGACGCCACCTCCTAGGATGACCGGCATGACGACTGACCCCCGCGGCCCGACCCGTATGAACTTCACCTGGCGTGCGCTGCGCGTGGTCGTGAAGGCCCTGTTCCTTGGCCTGTTTCGCTGGCGTCACACCGTCACCGGCATCCAACACGTCCCGGTCACGGGTCCCGCCATCGTCACCTGGAACCACCACAGCTACAGCGACTTCCTGATGATGTCGCTGGCCATCGTGGAGGGACCCCGGCGCGTCGTGCGGTTGCTGGGCAAGTCGGAGATCTGGGAGAACCCGGTCCTCGCCGCGATCGCGAATTCGGCCAGCGCCGTGCCCGTCTACCGCGGCAGCCGCGGTGGGGGCGGTGCCCTGGACGCGGCCGAGGACGCACTGGCGCGAGGCGACCTGGTGGCGCTGGCGCCGGAGCAGACGATCTCGCCCAGCTTCGAGCTGCTTCCGTTCGCATCCGGTGCGGCCCGCATGGCCCGCGACACGGGTGCCCCGGTGATCCCGTCGGTGGGGTGGGGCAGCCATCGGCTGTCGACCAAGGGCCACAACTTCCAGGCCGCCTTCGGCATCCCCGTGATGACCGCGTTCGGTTCAGCCATCCACGTCGCACCCGACGATGACGTCATCGAGGCATCGGACCGCATTCGTGCGGCCACCGAGGTGTTGCTGCACGAGGTGCAGGAGGCCTACCCGGACCGACCGTCGTCACCCGAGGACGACTGGTGGCTGCCGGCCCGCATGGGCGGTGGCGCGCCGCCCCACGCCCAGGTCGAGGTCGCCCATCGCGAGCGCATGCTCCAGCGTCGGAACGGATGAGCCGTGGGTGCCACGGCTCGCGGGGACTCACGCCCGGTCCCCGCCCCTGACTCGCCGCGCGCGTCGTGGCTGTATCGAACTGCTGCCGCAACTGCGCTGGGCGTCTTCCGGGCGCAGGCATGGGACATCCGGGTCCGTGGCCTGGAGCACGTGCCCCGGGCTGGCGGCGCCGTGCTGGTGGCCAACCACATGTCGTTCTGGGACTTCTTCGTGGTGGCGCGAGGGCCCTACCGCGAGTTCGGTCGCCCGGCCCGCATCCTGGCCAAGCAGTCACTGTTCGACGCGCCGATGTTCGGACCGGTGATGCGATCGGCCGGGCACATCCCGGTCCAGCGGGGACGTGGTGCGGGGGCCTACCGGGACGCCGTGGCGGCCCTGGAGCAGGGTGAACTGGTGCTGGTCATGCCCGAGGGGACGATCTCTCCGGCGCTGGACCTGCTGTCGTTTCGCGCCGGGGCCGCGCGCATGGCCAGTGCCGCGGGCGTGCCCCTGGTGCCCGCGATCTCGTGGGGCAGTCACCGCTTCCACACCGTCAAGCATGGGCCCCGACCGCGCTGGCGACTGCCGGTCACCGTGGACTACGGCCAACCGCTGCACCTGGCCCCGGACGAGAATCCGCGGGCGGTGACGGCGGCCCTGCACGACCAGATGCAGGTCATGTTCGATCGAGCCGTCGTCGACTACCCCGACGGCACCCCCGCCGGGGCCTGGTGGGTGCCCGCCCGCTTCGGAGGTGGTGCCCCGACGCCCGAGGAAGCCGACCAGTACCTCGACGGCCTGCGTCGCGGGTGGCATCGCTGACGGCGGTGACCGAGGACGTGGCCGGGGTGGGTGCCGGTCAGGCCAGTCCGTCCAGGAACAATGCCAGCAGGAGCCCGATGGCGGTGGCGATCCCGGTCCAGTGGCTGTCCTCGGCGAACGCCTTGGGGAACACCTCCGTGGCCAGCGACGCGACCACCGCGCCGCCGGCGAAGCATCGGATGAGCGCCAGTGGGGTGCCACTGGGAGGTCTGCCTGGTCGCAGGTTCGATCAGTTCGAGCACCGCCGAGATCATCAGCGCGCCGCCTGCCAGCGCCACCAGGAAGCCCTCCCAGGCATCGGGCAGCCGTCCCCACAGGCCCCAGGCCGCGCCCAGCATGAGCGCGCCCGAGACCACGACGATCACGACCACGGTCATCATGCCGACCACTTTCGTCACGAGCCTCGCAGAGGATTCTGCCCACGCGCGGCCAGTGTCACACCTGGACATCCACGATCAGGTGCTGCAGTCGCATCTCGGAGTCACGTGCCGTCGTGCCCACCCGACGGCCGGTTCGAGGACGAGCCCGTCATCGCAGCGATCGCCGCGACCTGTGCGAGGGTGCGACGAGCCTGCTCGACGTGCAGGTTCTCGATCATGCGACCATCGACGGTGGCGACCCCGCGACCGGCGGCGGTGGCGTCGTCGAAGGCGACGATCACGCGCTCGGCCCAGTCCACCTCGTCGTCGGTGGGGGAGAAGGCGGCATTGGCCCCGGCGAGTTGGCGTGGATGGATCAGGGTCTTCCCATCGAATCCCAGGTCGCGGCCCTGGCGACACTCCGCCACGAAGCCATCGTCGTCGGCGAGGTCGTTGAAGACGCCGTCCAGGACGACGGTGCCGGTCGCACGTGCCGCCAGCACCACGGTGGACAGGGCCGCCAGCAACGGAGCCCGGCCGGGCACGAACCGAGCCCGGAGTTCCTTGACCAGGTCGTTGGTGCCCAGCACGAAGGCCGTGAGCCGAGGTGACGCCTGCGCGATCTCGCGCGCGGCGAACACGCCACGTGGGGTCTCGATCATGGCCCAGATCTGGAGGTCGGCCGGTGCGCCGGCGCGGTCCAGCGCCGCGGCGATGTGCTCCACGTCGCTGGCGGCGTCGACCTTGGGCACGACCATGGCGTCGGCACCCGACGTCGCGACGGCGCTGACGTCGGCGTCGTGCCATGGCGTGTCGAGGCCGTTCACGCGAATCGTGACCTCGCGCGGGCCGTAGTCGCCGGAGCCGGCGGCCGCCACCACGCGCGCCCGGGCCTGCGGCTTGGCGTCCGGCGCGACGGCGTCCTCGAGGTCCAGGATCAGGACGTCGGCGGGCAGGGTCGTGGCCTTGGCCAGGGCGCGTTCATTGGCACCCGGCATGTACAGCACGCTGCGCCGTGGGCGCAGCCCGGCTCCGATCGTGGCTCCGATCGTGGCTGGCGGTGCGTCGGTCCTGCCGTTCGACGTGTCAGTCCCCGCGGTCACAGCCCGTACTCCGCCGCGAGGTCGCTGTCGCGCTCGGCCAGCTGCTGGGCCAGTGCGAGTACCACCTGGCACTGCTTGTAGGTGGCGTCGTCCTGCATCTTGCCGTCGATCATGACCGCACCGGTGCCGTCGCCCATCGCGTCCACGACGCGCCGGGCCCAGGCCACTTCCGACGGTTCGGGGGAGAACACCTTCCGGGCGATGTCGATCTGGACGGGATGCAGTGTCCACGCGCCGACGCACCCGAGCAGGAAGGCGTTGCGGAACTGGTCCTCGCAGGCGACCACGTCGCGGATGTCACCGAAGGGCCCGTAGAACGGGAAGATGCCGGCAGTCACGCAGGCGTCGACCATGCGCGCCACCGTGTAGTGCCACAGGTCCTGCTGGGCGCTGGCGCGGTCCGCGTCGATCATGGGGGCGCCGTCGTCGTCGAGCGGCGGGTCGTGGCGCACGAGGTAGCCGGGATGCCCGCCGCCCACGCGGGTCGTCTTCATGCGCCGGTCGGCAGCGAGGTCGGCCGGGCCCAGGCTCATGCCCTGCATGCGCGGTGACGCGAGCGCGATCTCCTCGACGTTGGCGACGCCTCGCGCGGTCTCGAGGATGGCGTGGACGAGGATCGGACGGTGCAGGCCCGCGCGGGCCTCGAGTTGGGCGAGCAGGCGGTCGACGTAGTGGATGTCCTCGGCGCCCTCGACCTTGGGGACCATGACGACGTCCAGGCGATGCCCGATCTCGGTGACGAGCGTCGTCAGGTCGTCAAGCAGCCATGGTGAGTCCAGGGCGTTCACACGGGTCCACAGTTGGGTGCCCTCGACGTCGAAGGCACGGCCGACCTCGACCATGCCTGCCCGCGCCGCCTCCTTGGACTCGGTGGGGACGGCGTCTTCGAGGTTGCCGAGCAGGATGTCGACCGTGGGGGCGATCGTGGGCACCTTCGCGACCATCTTCGGGTTCGACGGATCGAAGAAGTGGATCATGCGCGATGGGCGTGACGGCACTTCGCGCAGGGGGCTGGGGGCACCGATGGCCAACGGCCGGAAGAAGTCCTTGGGTGATCGCATGCGTGGCTGCTCCTGGGGCTGGGGACGTGGTGCCGGCTCCCTGTGACCAGACCACACGATAGGCCGGACCGCGTCGACAGGCCCACTCGCGATCCCGCGCGTCCCATGTCGGCCCAGTGTCGGCCCAGTGTCGGCCAGTGTCGGCAGCGACCGCCGAGGCCGCGCGTTTGCGATGGGTCGCTGGAGCCGCGATCATGGCACCCACCCCGACGCACGGAGCACGAGATGGATGCAACGGACCGGCCGCGTGGGCCAGCCCAATCCGGCGACCCGGGTGTCGTGGTTGCGCGTCGAGTCGTGGTCACGGGGCATGTGCAGGGCGTGTTCTTCCGGATGTCGACGTTGCGGCACGCGCGTGGCGCCGACGTCGTGGGCTGGGTGCGCAACCGTCCCGACGGCAGTGTCGAGGCCCACCTGCAGGGTGATGCCCGGCAGGTGGACGAGGTCATCGCATGGATGCGCGCAGGCGGCCCGCCGGCCGCTCGTGTCACTCGCGTCGACGTGGCCGACGTTGCCCCGATCGATGCCGACGGGTTCACCACCACGTACTGATGCCCCCGGGATCGCGCCGGGATCACGCCGGGATCGCGCCGGGGTCGTGCCCGGATCGCAACGGGACGAGGGACCCGGCTACCGTCCGCGGCGCCATCCAGCCCCCACCATGCAGGAGTGCAGCCATGCCCACCCAGGACTTCGGCCGCTACCTCGACGACTTCGAGGTCGGCGACATCTACCGCCACTGGCCGGGCAAGACCATCACCCAGGCCGAGGACATCCTGTTCTGCTCGATCACCATGAACCAGCATCCCCTGCACAGCGACGACAACTACGCCGCCGTGGCCACGCCCCACGGCCGCGCCATGGTGGTGGGCAACCTCGTCTACTCGATCGTGCTGGGCCAGTCGGTGCCGGACGTGTCGGGCCGGGCCATCGCCAACCTCGAGATCGAGTCGCTCAAGCACGCCAACCCGACCTTCCACGGTGACACGATCTACTCCGAGACCGAGGTGTTGGCCAAGCGCGAGTCGCGCTCCAAGCCCGATCGCGGCATCGTGAAGGTTCGCACGATCGGCTACAACCAGGACGGCGTCGTGGTCTGTGAGTTCACCCGCAGCGTGCTGGTCCCACGGCGCGGACACGGCTTCGACGGCCATCCGGGTCGCCCCGAGCCCCAGGTGAGCTGAGGCCACCCAGCGCATCTGGGCCGGCGCCAACATCGTCAGATGAGTGAACTGAGCAGCAGTTGGGCGATCAGGATCTTGGTGATCGTCGCCACCGGGAACACCGTGGCGTAGCCAAGGTCCGGTGCCTCGTTGCCCGCCCGTTCGTTGGCGAAGGCCAGCACAGCCGGTTGCGTGTGGAGCCCGGCCACGAGGCCGGTCAGGATGCTGGTCGGGATCTTGAGGACGTGGTGGCCGACCAGCAGCGCGACCGTGGCGGTCACACAGGTCACGACAGCCCCGGCCAGCAGGATCGGCAGACCCCCGTTGGCCACGGTGCTGGCGAACCCGAAGCCTGAGCGGGTTCCCACGCCGGCCAGGAACAGGATCACGCCGGTCTGGCGCAGGGTCAGGTTGGCGTTGTAGGGAAGTTGCCACACGATCGGACCGGTGCGCCCGACCGCGCCGAGCGACCAACCCGACCACCAGCGGCCCCCCCGCCAGGCCCAGGGAGAAGGTGGATCCGCCCGGCAACGGGACCGGGATGGCGCCAAGCAGCAGGCCCAGCGCGATGCCCAGGCCGAACACCGCCACGTCGATCTCGGACAGTGCCTTCCACGAGTCACCGAAGAATCGGGTGACGTCACCCATGCGTTCCCGGGGCGCCACGACCCGGACGCGGTCGCCGGGTTCGAGCACCATGTCCGGCATGGCCAAGCGGTCGAGGTCGCCGTGGCGAACTCGTGTGATGGTGGCGTTGAAGCGTCCCTGCAGGTCCAGCGACGCCACCGTCCGGCCCACCGTGCCAGGGCTGGACACGAAGATCCGCCGGTAGTCCAGGTCGGCGTGCTGGACCAGGGCTCGTCGCTTGCCTGTCCCAGCATCGCCACCGCTGCGGCCACCGCTTCGGGGGTGCCGACCACGCTCACGCGGTCGCCCGCCGCGAGCACGTCGTTGGCCCGAACGAGCCACTGGTGGCCGTCTCGCTGCTGGCGAGCCAGCATGACGTGGTCCAGCGGGCCCTGCTGGGACAGCAATGCCACGGTGCCGTCGAAGTCGTGGGCGACGTCGACGGTGACGTCCACCAACTCCTGGGCGGTGACGCCGAGTCGTTGCAGCTGCGCCTGCTCGTCAGGCGTCGACCTGCCACCGACGCGTCAGCAGGCTCACGGCCACGATGACGCCCAGCACCCCGATGGGATAGGCCAGTGAGTAGGCGGCAACCGGGTCGGCCAACTCGCCGACCGCCGGCACCGGATGAGATGGACTCGAGCACGGTGGCCAGGGCGGGTGTGTTGGTCAGGCTGCCGCTGAACAGGCCGGCCGCCGACGCCGCGTCGAGGTCCAGCAGCCGATGGGCCAGCACGACCAGGCCGGCGGCCATGGTCAGCACGGCCACGACGAAGGCGTTCTCGCGCAAGCCGTGGCGGCGCAGCGCTGCGACGAAGCCGGGCCCGCCGGCCAGCCCGATCGTGTAGACGAACACGATCAGGCCGAACTGGAAGATGATCGACGGCAGGCCGATCTCGGGATCCAGGGCACCGAACGCAAGACCGACGAACAGGACTGCGGACACCCCCAGGCTGAAGCTGCCAAGGTGGACCCGACCGACGAGGTAGCCGATCGCGGCCACCAGGAACAACACGAGCAGCGGATTGTCGACCAGGAATGCCGTCATGATGGGCTCCGGAACCGTCGGTCATCGCGGCCGGCGCCCCCGTCGTGGCCACCGGCGATGCGCCGGCTGACCACGACGACGGACGGCTGGTTTGCGGTGTCAGCCGGCCAGGGGGCCGGCCGCGACCAGTTCGGTGCCGGCACGCTCGGCGAAGGTGTCGAAGTTGGCGATGAACAGGTCAGCCAGCCTGCGTGCCATGGCGTCGTAGGCATCGGGGTCGTCCCAGGTGCCACGCGGGTCCAATTCCGAGGCGTCGACGTCCGGAACGCTGGTCGGCACCTCGAACCCGAACGTGGGGTCGGTGCGGTACTCGACCTCGTCGAGGTCGCCGTTGATCGCTGCTCGGATCACTGCGCGCGAGGTCGAGATCGGGAAGCGCTCACCCTCGCCGTAGGGACCACCGACCCAGCCGGTGTTCACCAACCAGACATCCACGCCGTGCGCGTCGATCTTCTCGCCCAGCAGGTCGGCGTACACGGTCGGGTGCAGGGGCATGAACGGGGCGCCGAAGCACGCCGAGAAGGTCGCCTGGGGTTCCTTGACGCCACGCTCGGTCCCGGCGACCTTGGCGGTGTAGCCGGAGATGAAGTGGTACTTGGCCTGCTCGGGGGTCAGTCGGGAGATCGGGGGCAGGACCCCGAAGGCGTCGGCCGTCAGCATGAAGATGTTGCGCGGGTGGGCGCGCCATGCTGTCCTCGGCTCGACGTTGTCGAGGTGGGTCAGCGGGTAGGCCCCGCGCGTGTTCTCGGTGGTCGCGTGGTCCAGGTCGATGCGGTGGGTCGTCTCGTCCATCGACACGTTCTCGAGCACGGTGCCGAAGCGACGAGTGGTGCCGTAGATCTCGGGTTCGGCGTCGTCGGACAGCCGGATCATCTTGGCGTAGCAGCCACCCTCGATGTTGAAGATGCCCTTGTCGCTCCAGCCGATCTCGTCGTCGCCGATCATGGCGCGCCCGGCTTCGGTGGACAGCGTGGTCTTGCCGGTGCCGGACAGGCCGAAGAAGACCGCCGAGTCGTCGCTGTCGTCGTCGACGTTGGCCGACGAGTGCAGGCTCAGCACGCCCTGCTTGGGCAGCAGGTAGTTCATGACCGTGAAGATCGACTTCTTGATCTCGCCGGCGTAGCTGGTGCCACCGATGACGACCATCCTGCGGGCGACGTTGAGGAGGATGAAGGCCTCGCTGCGGGTGTGCTCCACCGTCGGGGTCGCCTGGAAGTCGGGGCAGTGCACGACGGTCCAGTCGGGTTCGAAGTTGCTCGATGACGTCGCGGTCGAACTCGCGGATGAACATGGTGCGCGCGAACAGGTTGTGCCAGGCGTGCTCGGTGATCACCCGGACGTTGATGCGGTAGTCGGGGTCGGCGCCGGCGTGGCAGTCCTGGACGAAGACCTCACGGTTCTGCAGGTAGCTGCCGCAACCCGTACAGCACGGTCTCGAAGTCGTCCTCGGAGAACGGCTTGTTGATGGGGCCCCACCAGATGTCGTCGGTGCTGGTCGGCTCGTCGACCACGAACTTGTCGTTGGCGGAGCGGCCGGTGTACTTGCCGGTGTTCACGACCAGCGGACCCAGGTGGCCGATCTGGGCCTCGCCGCGTTGGATCGCGGCCTCGTACAGCTCGGGGGTGGACAGGTTGTGGTGGATCGGGCCGAGGTTGGACAGGCCGGCGTGGGCAAGGTCGATCATGGAGGGGGCTCCTGTGGAGGGTCGTGGTTCGAACCTAGGAATGCCGGAAGGGCCCTTCGCACCGGCAACCGGCACTGCCGCGTGGGGCCACAGGGCCCTTCCGCCGGCACCCAGCGTCGGGCGCACTATCCTCCGGCGGAGCCGAACGCTGGATGCGACGTGGAGTCCGAGGCTGGTGGGCGGGACCCCTCGGTCCCCTTCGTGCGATCCGCCCAGGCGGGGGACCTCCCCGACGTCGCGGCGATCTTCACGCACTTCGTGCTCAGGACCACCGCCACCTTCGCCACCTCCGTTCGCACGCCCGTCCAGTGGCGGGACCGGTATGCACGCAAGGTCACCAGCGGGTCCTTCACGATGCTGGTTGCCGAGCTGGACGGCGCCGTGGCAGGCTATTGCGAGACCAGCAAGTTCCGCCCGCAGGATTCCTATGACTCGGCGGTCGAGACGTCGATCTACGTTGCTCCCGACCAGGTCGGCCGCGGCGTCGGAACGGCGTTGTACACCGAACTGTTCGAGCGCCTCGAGGCCACCGACCTGCATCGAGCCTTCGCGGTGATTGCCCTGCCCAACGATTCCAGCGTCGCGATCCACGAACGCTTCGGCTACGTCCATCGCGGCACGCTCACCGAGGCAGGACACAAGTTCGGGCGGTGGATCGACGTGGCCTACTTCGAACGGGCGCTGTGACCCGTCAGGGTGCGACTGCACTCGCGAATTGCCGCCACCATCGTCTCGACGTCCCGTGCGGTCGTGCGGAAGTTGACGAGGGTCAGCCGCAGGCACACCTTGCCCTCCATGACCGCGGCTGCCACGTAGGCCCGCCCCTCGGTCGTCACGGCGGTGGCGAGGTCGGCATTGTGGCGGTCGAGGTCGGCGACCGGTTCGCTGGGCACGTCACGCACGCACACGGTGGTCAGCTGCGGGCGATGCAGCAGTTCGAACTCGTCGTCCTGGTCCAGCAGGGCCACCAGGTGCTCCGACAGCCCGACGGTGTGGTCGATCCATGCCCGATACTGGTCGGTGCCGTGGATGCGCATCGCCATCCACAGTTTGAGTGAACGGACGGGCCGGGAGTACTCCAGGGTCCGGTCGACGTGGTGTGACGTGTCGGGTTCGTGGAGCAGGTAGGACTCCTCGTGGCCGAACGCCGCCGTCAGGGCCCGTGGACGGGACGTCAACAACAACGAACACGACTTCTGCACCCCCATCCACTTGTGCGCATCGATGGTGATGGAGTCGGCGCGGTCGAGTCCGGTGAACAGGTGACCGCGGCTGGGCGAGCCCGCGGCAGGTGCGCCGTAGGCCCCGTCCACGTGCATCCACACGTCGTTGTCGCGACACACGTCGGCGATGTCGGCGAGCGGGTCGACCGCACCGGTCAGGGTGGTGCCCGCGGTGGCCACGACGGCGATCGGGGTGATGCCGGCGGCAACGTCGTCGGCCACTCGTTGGGCCAGGGCACCCGGGCGCATGCGGTGGTCGCCATCGATGGGAATGGTGCGGATCGAGTCGGAGCCAAGTCCGGCCACCTCGACCGCGCGAACGACGGAGTGATGGGCCTCGGCCGAGACGTAGACGGCACCGCTGCCGGGCACGACGCCAGTTTGCCGGGTGCCGGGCAGTGCCCGTTCCCGGGCGGCCAGCAACGCGGTGAGGTTGGAGGTCATGCCACCGGAGGTGAAGATGCCGTCGGCCAGCGGGAACCCGATGAACTCGGCCATCCAGCGCAACGTCTGCTGCTCGAGCAGTTCGACGGCACCGGCCGATGCGGCCATGTTGACGTCCCATGCCGTGGCCATGGCCGCCCCCAGCACGCCGGCTTCGAGCCCGGTCGAACCGATGTAGGCCGCGAACAGGGGACGGGTCGGTGACACACTGGCGTTCAGGGTCAGGGCGGCATCCGTGAGTGCAGCCCGCGCCGACGACTCGCCCGCCTGCAGCGGTTGGGCAAATCGCGCCACGAGTTCGTCGGGCAGGACGGGCTCGGCAGGACGGGGAGCCTCGAAGGACTCCCAGGCATCACCCAGCACCTGGGCGAACAGCGCGAGGAGTTCGGCACGGTCAGGTGCCGTGGGTGACGGGTCCGGGGGAGGGGAGGTTGACATGTCGTGCAGGCTAGTGACGAGTGCGTACCCAGCGAACGCGGGTGTCCGCCGCCCGCACAGACATCGCGCCATCCCGGATCGCATACGGTGTCCGCTCCGACAGCAAGGACTCGCGTGCTGGAGCAGCCGAACATCGCCGCACAGGTCGGAGGCGTGGACGCCTTCCGGAGCCTGGTCGATGACTTCTACGACCGCGTCGAGACCGACCCGCCCCTGCGCGACCTGTATCCCGACGACCTCGAGCCTGGCAAGACCCACCTGGGACTGTTCCTGGCCCAGTACTTCGGCGCCGGCAACGTGTACTCGTCGCTGCAGGGGCATCCGCGGCTTCGGATGCGCCATGCCCCCTTCCGGGTCACCCACGACGGCGCCCAGCGCTGGGCTCGCCACATGACGGCGGCCGTGACGGCCCAGGGATGGCCCGATGACGCCACGGCCGCGGTCCTGGCCTACGTCCGTGACGCGACGCCGATGATGATCAACACGGTGGAGGAGACCGGTGCCCACGAGTTGCCCACGATGATCGTGGCGCCCGGGGACGACGCCACCGCCTGATCGGACCAGCCGGGCTGATCCCGTGGGCCGGCGGCGTCGCACGGTTGCCCCGTGGGGTGTCGGGACCGGCGACCTCGCGGCGTACCCTCGGGGGCGGCATCCGAGCCCGGACCCGTCCATTCACCTCGCACTTCGAACTGAGGCACCACCGTGCGCATTCTCGTCGCCGACAAGCTTTCCGACGCGGGCGTGGCCGCCATGGCCGACGACCACGACGTCGACGTCAGGACCGGCCTGTCCAAGCCAGACCTGTTGGCCGCCATCGTCGACTACGACGCCGTCGTGGTGCGGTCCGCGACGACGATCGATGCCGACGTGATCGCCGCCGGCACCCACCTCAAGGTGATCGGCCGCGCGGGCGTCGGACTGGACAACGTCGACATCGCCGCTGCCACCGAGGCTGGCGTGATCGTGTGCAACGCGCCCCAGTCCAACATCATCTCGGCGGCCGAGCACACGATGGCGCTGATCTCGTCACTGGCGCGCAACATCCCCCAGGCACATGCCGCCCTGGTGACGGGGTCGTGGGAGCGCTCGAAGTGGTCCGGCACGGAGCTGTTCGGCAAGTCGCTGGGCATCCTGGGCCTGGGCCGGATCGGGTCCCTGGTCGCCCAACGGGCGGCGGGCTTCGGGATGCGACTGGTGGCCTACGACCCGTTCGTGTCGCCCGAGCAGGCCGCCCGCAAGGGTGTGGAGCTGCGCACCACGGTCGAGGAGGTGCTCGCGGAGGCGGACTTCGTCACCATCCACCTGCCCCGCAACGCCGACACCATCGGACTGCTCGACGCCGGTCGCCTGGCCAAGATGAAGTCGACTGCCCGCCTGGTCAACGTCGCCCGCGGCGGCATCATCGTGGAGCAGGACCTGGCCGACGCCCTGCGTGACGGTGTCATCGCCGGTGCCGCGCTCGACGTCTTCGACAGCGAGCCCGTCACGTCGTCGCCGCTGTTCGACCTGTCCAACGTCGTCGTGACGCCGCACCTGGGTGCATCGACCTCCGAGGCCCAGGACAAGGCCGGCACGCAGGTTGCCGACGCCGTGAAGTTGGCACTCGCGGGCGAGTTCGTCCCCACGGCCGTCAACGTCGAGGGTGGCCCGGTCGACGAGGACCTCAAGCCCTACCTGGGGCTGGGCGAGATGCTCGGGCGCGTGTTCGCCGGGCTGTCGGATGCCTCGGGTGGCGAGATCTCCATCGAGTACGTCGGCGACATCGCGTCGCGCGACACGTCGTCGGTGGGACTGGCGGTCATGCGTGGTGCGCTGGCCCCGGGCTGCAGCCAACCGGTCACGTACGTGAATGCACCGTTGTTGGCCCGCGATCGTGGCCTCAAGGTGCGTGAGACGACGGCGCCGGATGCCGAGTCCTACGTGTCGCTGGTGCGCGTGGAGGGCCATGACCGTGGGGGCAACCTGGTGCGGGTGGCCGGCACGGTGCTGGCGTCGGGCACGCATCGACTGGTGGAGGTGTGGAGTTCGGACATGGACATCGAGCCGTCCGAGCACATGGCGTTCTTCCGCTATGCGCGATCGCCCCGGTGTCATGGGCACCGTCGGCACGATGCTGGGTCGCCGTGACGTCAACATCGCCGCCGCCCAGGTGGGCCGGGTGGAGGATCCCGCCGAGGCCGTCATGGCGTTGGCGCTGGACGGGGCGGTCGATGCCGGCGTGCTCGACGAGATCGCCCAGGAAATCGGCGCCAGCATGGTTCGTTCCGTCACCTTGTAGGGGCGGGGGCGCCACAAGCCGAGCGGGGGTCGGCAGCGCCCGTCCTGTGCGTTGTGCGCACGATTGCCAGCGGGCGTGGGGTCCTGCGTCCGAGCCTCGACGCTGGCTGGCGTGGTCCCTTGTGAAGGGACGCACGAGCGGGGCACACGGCCCGATTGTGGCGAATGCGCCCGGGGTGGGAGACCTGGTGACGGGGCCGGGGGGCACGGCGGGGGTCATTCGGCGGTTGCGTGCCCTTGACCTGACTTGACGAGCCTGTCAACATGACATTGATGTCAGGTTCATCCCGCTGTTCGAGGATCCCGCACCATGCCAACGATCGCCTTCCTGTTTCCCGGCCAGGCCGCCCAACGGCCCGGCATGGCGAGCGCATGGGCCGACGACCCCGCCGCAGCGACCATCGACCATGTGGGTCGCGCCAGCGGCATCGACCTGCGGACCGCCGCCGACGACGCCGATGCCTGCGCTGCGTCGACTGCGCTGGCGCAGCCGGCGATCTACGCCGTGTCGCTGGCCGCCTTCGACGCACTGGCCGCGGCCGGGATCCATCCCGACGTGGTCGCCGGTCACAGCCTGGGCGAGGTGACGGCGGCGGCCGCCGCCGGCGTGGTCGACCGGGACACGGGTGCGCGACTGGTCAGCGAGCGTGGTCGGGCCATGGGCCAGGCGTGCGCCGCCTCCCCGGGGACGATGGCCGCGATCCTCAAGCTCGAACTCGATGCCGTGGAGGACTTGGTCGCCCAGGTGCCGGATGCTGCCGTCGCCAACAACAACGCGCCCGGGCAGGTGGTGGTCGCGGGGACCCCGGAGGCCGTCGACGCGGTCTGCGCACTCGCAGCCGACGCCGGCGGTCGAACCCGGTTGCTGGACGTCGAGGGCGCCTTCCACTCGCCGGCCATGGCACCAGCCGTCGCCCCGGTGGCCGAGGTGCTCGACGACGCCGACCTGGCCGATCCCGCCATGCAATTCGTTGCCGGTGTCGACGGTGGCGTGCGGGCCACCGGCGCCGACGTGGCCGCCGGCCTGGTCGACGGCATCCTGTCGCCCGTCCGGTGGGTCGACCTCCAACGCACGCTCGTGGACGACCTGGGCGTGGACCTGCTCGTCGAGTGTGGTCCGGGAGGAATCCTGGCGGGTTGTGCCAAGCGCACCATCCGTGCGACCACCTGCACCACCGTCGCCTCGCCCGAGGACGTCGCCGCCCTGGCCGAGACGCTCGCAGCACCCCAGGCCTGAACGAAAGGCACTGCCATGATCCCGATCCCGTCCTGCACCGTGGTGACGTCCACCTCGGATGGTCGCATCCACAGCCTCGTCGACGAGGGGACCACGGTCGCCGCTGGCGACGTCGTCGCCACCATCGACACCGGTGGCCGCACCATCGAACTGACGACGCCACGTGGCGGCAAGATCCGCGGCTTCCTCGCGAACCTGGCCCAGCCCGTCGCCGTGGGCGACGGGGTCGTGTGGCTCGCCCGCGCCTGACGCCACCGTCCACTCGACCTAGGGTGCTGGAAGGCCTGGTTCCGGCGACCCCGGCGCCATCTCCCGACCCGGTCCCGAGCCGATCGTCGACACGACCCACCTCCCGCCGCGGCGACACCCGCACCTGCAGTCCCCGCACCGACCACTTCGTGGAGCACCCGTGAGCCAGTCCCAACCCACCGACACGACGCAGGACCGCCCGAGCGGTGTCTTCGGCGTGGCGATCCTGGGTCTTGGCATCTTCCTGCCCGACGACGTCGTGACCAATGACGACATCGCGGCCACGCTCGACACCAGTGACGAGTGGATCCGGGCACGCACCGGCATCGAACAGCGCCATCGCGCCGCGCGACGACCAGGCCACGTCCGACATCGCGGTGGCGGCCGCAACCCGGGCACTCGACGATGCCGGCCTCGCGGCCGGCGACATCGCCATGGTGTTGGTGGCAACCTCGACGCCCGACCACAGGATCGCTGCCTGCGCCCCGATGGTTGCCGCCAAGCTGGGCATCCATGCCCCGGCGCTGGACCTCAATGCCGCCTGTTCGGGGTTCGTCTACGGACTCCAGGTGGCGGCCGGCATGATCGCCGGTGGCACCGCCCCGATCCTGTTGATCGGGGCCGAGACCATGACCCGGGTCGTCGACCCGACGGATCGGTCGGTGTCGATCCTGTTCGGCGACGGTGGCGGCGCCGTCGTGCTGGGTCCGGACGCCGATGCCGAGTTGGGGCCGTTCGACCTGGGCACCGACGGATCCGACCCCACGGGGCTGTACACCGAGGCCGGTGGGTCGGCGGTGCCGGTGACGGCCGACGTGATCGCCGAGAAGCGGCACTTCCTGACCATGCGCGGTCGCGAGATCTACCGCTTCGCCATCGCCAACATGACCGAGTCGTCGCAGCGGGTGCTGGACCAGGCCGGGTCTGAGCGTCGACGACGTCGACCTGTTCGTCGGCCACCAGGCCAACATCCGCATCCTCAACGGGGTCGCCGAGAAACTGGGCATCCCGGCCGAGCGCTGCCACACGACCGTTCACCTGCACGGCAACACCTCGTCCGCCTCGATCCCGCTGTGCCTGGCCGATGCGCGCGACGCCGGACGCCTGCCCGACGGCACCCGCGTCCTGCTCACCGCGTTCGGAGCCGGGCTGACGTGGGGTTCGACCCTGATCACATGGAGGAACCCGTGAGCCGCCCCCCTGCCGGTCGTCCCGACGACGCCGTCGCCCTGGTCACCGGCGGCAGCGGCGGCATCGGTGCGGCCATCTGCCAGCACCTGTCCGACGCCGGTCACCATGTCCTGGTCGGGTACCGCAGCAACCCCGAGGCGGCGCAGGCCGTCGCCGACCAGTGCCGCGATGCCGCGATCGTCGAGATCGACGTCGCCGATCCCGCCAGCATCGAGGCTGCAGTCGCCGTCGCCACCGACGCCGGGACCCTCGCCGTGCTCGTCAACAACGCCGGCATCGCCGATGACGACCTGCTGCTGCGCCTCGATGCCGATCGCATCGACCGCACGCTCACGGTGAACCTGCGCGGGTCGATGCTGGCCACCAAGGCAGCCCTGCGCCCGATGATGCGTGCTCGCTACGGCCGCATCATCAGCATCTCCTCCATCGTGGCCCTGCGTGGCAACGCCGGGCAGGGGCTGTACGGCGCCGCCAAGGCCGGCCTGATCGGCTTCACCAAGTCCACCGCACGCGAGGTGGCTCGCAAGGGCGTGACGGTCAACGCCGTGGCGCCCGGCTACGTCGAGACCGCCATGACGGCAGACCTGGGTGACCAGGCCCAGTCCGCCCTGCGTGACATGGCCCCGACCGGTCGGGCAGTCACTGCCGACGAGGTCGCGGCCGCCGTGGCCTTCCTCGCATCGCCACAGGCCAGCGCCATCACCGGTGCCGTCCTGCCCGTCGACGGGGGAGCGGCCATCTGATCGGGCCCATGCCCCGCGATCGCCGTGACGACATGCCATCATGGCACTCAGGACCGCCACCCGACCGGCATGACGCCGCCGGCGACCTGCACGACCACCCACGAACCGCCCCGCACCACGCACACACCCACCACACCACCCCGTACACAAGGAGCACCGCACATGAGCCAGGAAATCATGGACACCTTCGTCGCCATCCTCACCGAGGACTTCGACATCCCCGCCGACGAGATCTCGCGTGACGCCACGTTCGAGGACCTCGGCATGGACTCGCTCGACGTCGTCGACCTGACGCTGGCCGTCGAGGAGCGCACCGGCGTCAAGCTCGAGGACGAGGAACTCGAGGACGTCAAGACCGTCGGCGACGCCGTCGACAAGGCCGCAGCGAAGGCCTGACCAGTTCCGTCGGGGCCGCCCGGCCCCGTCCCCTTCCCCACGAGACAGATGGGTTGGCAATGCGTGACGTCGTCATCACCGGTCGTGGCATCATCAGCCCCGCCGGTCGCGGAGTCGAGGCAGCCTGGAACGGTGTGCTGGCGGCAGAGTCCGCCGCGGCCGTCGACGACCGCCTCGTCGAGGCCGGCACGCCGGTCACGCTGGCCTGCCGCGTCCCGGACTTCGACCCCGATGCGGAGTTCGGTCGCGGCACCACCCGCCGCATGGACCGATACACCCACCTGGCACTGGCCGCTGCCGCCGACGCCCTGCTCGATGCGGGGCTGGTCGACGGTGCCGCCTTCGGCGACGGCCTGTTGGCCTCCGTCGATCGCGACCGCGTGGGCATCCTGCTCGGTTCCGGCATCGGCGGCGCCGAGACCTGGGCGGCCGAGTACCCCAACTACCTCGAACGTGGCCCCGGCCGCGTCAGCCCGATGTTCATCCCCAAGATGCTGTCGAACACGGCCGCGGGTGTGGTCTCGATGCGCTCGGGCGCCCGCGGACCCAACATGACCGTCAACACGGCCTGCGCCGCCGGGGCATCGGCCATCCACATCGCCCGCGACCTGATCCGGCACCGGCCAGGCCGACGTGGTCATGGCCGGCGGAGTCGAGGCCGGGATCACCGGCCTGGCGGTCTCGGCATTCGCGCAGATGGGCGCCCTGACCAAGAACGACGATCCCGTCCTCGGCGTCGCGTCCCTTCGACGTCGACCGCGACGGGTTCGTCATGGGGGAGGGCGCCGCCGTCCTGATCCTCGAGTCGGCGGAGCACGCCGCCGCCCGCGGCGCCACCGTGATCGGTCGTGTCGCCGGGGCCGGCGCCTCAGCCGACGCGCACCACATGACCGCACCGCCCGAGGACGGTGGCGGTGCCATCCTGGCCATGCAGCGAGCGCTCGACGACGCCGACATGGCGCCCGAGGCCATCGACCACATCAACGCCCACGGAACCTCGACGCCGCTCAACGACAAGACCGAGGCGTACGCGGTCGGCACAGGTCTTCGGATCGCATCGACCGGCGATCGCATCGACCAAGGGCGTCACCGGCCACCTGCTCGGTGCCGCGGGTGCCGTGGAAGCGGTCTTTTCGTTGCAGGCGCTGGCGACCAACACGATTCCTGCCACCGCGAACACGACCGAGGTCGACCCGATCATCGACGCCGACATCGTGACGGGCAGTCCGCGCGAGGCCGAACTGACCGCCGTCATGAGCAACTCCTTCGGGTTCGGCGGCCAGAACGCCAGCCTGATCTTCACGCGATAGGCAGACACTGTGTCCGACGTTCCCGCGGCAGATGTCCCGGCGCTCGATCCTGCTGCGCTCAAGGCAGGTGACGGCGCCCGAGCGCGTCTGGAACGGCTGCTGGACACCGGGTCGTTCGTGGAACTGGGGTCGCGGCGTCGCCACCGTGCCTCGTCGTTCGGACTGGAGCGTCGCCGTCCCGACAGTGACGGCGTGGTCGCCGGCACGGGACGCATCGGTGGGCAGCCCGTCAACGTGTATGCCCAGGACCGCAAGGTCTTGGGCGGCTCGTTGGGCGAGGCGCACGCCGACAAGATCGCCCGCTCGATCGAGAAGGCCATCAAGGGTGGGGTTCCGGTCGTGGGCATCAACGATTCGGGTGGCGCCCGCATCCAGGAGGGTGTGGCGGCGCTGGACGGCTACGGCTCGGTGTTCAGCGGCAACGTCGCAGCGTCCGGCCGCGTGCCCCAACTCGCGCTGATCCTGGGACCCTGTGCCGGGGGCGCGGTCTACTCGCCGGCCCTCATGGACTTCGTGATCATGAGCGACGAGGCCTACATGTTCCTGACGGGTCCCCGGGTGGTGAAGTCGGTGACCGGTGAGGAGATCGACTCGCGCGGGCTCGGTGGTCCCGAGGTGCACGGGCGCAGTTCCGGCGTGGCGCACTTCCTGGTCCAGGACGACGACGAGGCGTTCGAACTCGCGCGCCGCCTGCTGGACTTCCTGCCGCCGTCGGCGTCCAAGCCACCGCCCAGTCGCACCCCCGTGCCGCCGCCCGAGGTCGACCTCACCGAGATCGTGCCCAGCGACGGGCGCCAACCCTACGACGTCCGCGAGGTCATCAACGGACTCGTCGATGGCGGGGACTTCCTTGAAGTCCAGGAGGCCTGGGCGCAGAACCTGGTCATCGGGTTCGCCCGCATCGACGGCGAGACCGTCGGGGTCGTGGCCAACCAGGCCAAGTGGCTGGCCGGCGTCCTGGACCTGACGGCGTCCGAGAAGGGGGCTCGCTTCGTGCGGTTCTGCGATGCCTTCGGGATCCCGCTGGTCGTGCTCGTCGACGTGCCGGGCTTCCTGCCCGGATCATCCCAGGAGTACAACGGCGTGATCCGCAAGGGTGCGAAGTTGCTGCATGCCTTCACCTCGGCCACCGTGCCACGGGTGACGGTGGTCATGCGCAAGGCCTTCGGTGGCGCCTACATCGTCATGAACTCGCGGTCCATCGGTGCCGACGCGGTGCTGGCGTGGCCGAACGCCGAACTCGCCGTCATGGGTGCCGAGGGTGCTGCCGACGTGATCTTTCGCAAGCAGATCCAGGCCGACCCCACGCGGCGTGACGATCTGATTGACTCGTATCGAAGCGAGGCCATGCAGGTCGACCTGGCCGCACGTCGTGGATCGGTGGACGAGATCATCGATCCCGCCGACACGCGTCGTGCCCTGGTCACCCTGTTGGGTTCACTGCGGGGTGGACGCGAATTGGGCCACGTCCACGACAACCTGCCCCAGTAGGCGCCTGGCATTCAGGACGACACCGATGGATGATCGACGCCGCGCGGTCGAGGCCAGCGATGTCGCAGACAGCGTCGATGTCGACGTTCCGTCTGCCCGTGGCCTGGCCCGGGCCGTCATCCGTCCGGTGATGCGGGGATGGTTGCGGTTGCAGGTCGAGGACGAACACCACGTCCCGGCCGATGGGCCGGTCCTGATCGCGTCCACGCACTGCTCGCATGCGGACTCGATGGCCCTGGGCGCGGGGCTGCGCCGCCCGGTCTTCTTCCTGGGTGACGAGCGACTGGCCAACTGGCCCGTGCTCGGACGCTGGCTGCCGCGCATGGGCATGGTGCGAGTGAAACGTGGCCAGGGTGACACCGACGCGCTGGCAGCCGTGCGCCACCTCCTGGAGGAGGGCCATGCCGTCGTCGTCTACCCCGAGGGATCTCGGTCGCGCGACGGCCGCGTGCACCTGTTGCGCTCGGGCGTCTCGCGAGTGGCGGCCGCGGCCCAGGTGCCGGTGGTCCCGGCGGCCGTCGCCGGGTCCTACGACGTGTGGCCCACCAACGCACGGCCCCGGCTCACTGGCGGCAAGGTGACGATCAGGTTTGGTCCCGCGATGGACCCGCCGCGCCAGCAGCCGGCCTCACGCCGACACTTCAACCACGCCCTGCAGCGTGCCCTGGCCGACCTTGCCGGGGTCGAGATGGACGACACGTTCGCCCCGGTCGGTGGGGTCGAGACGCCACCCGACGTGGCAGACACCGAGGCCACGCCACGCGACGACGCCACCCGTGACGGCGTGGACTCGGGCGATGGCCCGCGGGACGGCGCATGATGCGGGTCGGGTGCGACGTGGTCGACGTGGCTCGATTCGAGCGGGTCCTGCAACGTCGCGACGCCATGCGTGATCGACTCTTCACCCCGCGTGAACTCGACGATGCCGTGCGTGGTGGGGTGGCGGTCGGGTCACGTGTCGAGGTCGATCGCCTGGCTGCCCGGTTCGCCGCCAAGGAGGCGACCCGCAAGGCGCTGGGCGACCTGCGGCTGCCCTTCCACGACACCGAGGTGCGCTCGGAACCCGACGGCGCACCACGCCTGTGGGTCGGCGGACACCCGTCGGAGTTGTCCGTGTCGATGTCCCATGACGGCGGTGTCGCCATGGCCGTCGTGGTCGGCCCCCCGCCGCCCAGTCCAGCCTCCCACCCGCCACCGCACTCGGAGACACCATGATGCTCGAAGGCAAGAAGCTGCTCATCACCGGCGTGCTCGATCCCCGCTCCATCGCGTTCACGGCGGCACGCCTGGCCCAACAACAGGGTGCCGAGGTCGTGCTGACCGGGTTCGGACGCGGGATCCGGTTGACCAACCGCAGTGCCGGGCGGCTCGATCCCGTGCCCGAGGTGCTCGAGATGGACGTCACCCAGCCCGAGCAGGTCGCGACCGTGGTCACCGACCTGGAGCAGCGATGGGGCCGCGTCGACGGCGTCCTGCACGCGATCGGGTTCGCACCGGACGTGTGCATCGGCGAGGACTTCTTCGCCGCCGAGTGGAGTGATGTCGCCACGGCCATGCACATCTCGACGTTCTCCCTGGGGGTGTTGGCCAAGGAGTTCCGCTCGCTGCTGGCTGCCTCGGACAACGGGTCGCTGGTGGGCCTGACCTTCGACGCCACCGTGACCTGGCCCGGCTACAACTGGATGGGCGTGGCCAAGGCGGGACTGGAGTCGTTGTCGCGTTACCTGTCACGCGAACTCGGACCCGACGGCACCCGTGTCAACCTCATCGCGGCCGGGCCGCTGCACACGATGGCGGCGCGATCCATCGATGGGTTCGGCGCGTTCGACGACGTCTGGCAGACGCGCGCGCCGCTGGGCTGGGACCTGCGCGATCCCGAGCCGGTCGGCCGCAACATCGTCAGCCTGCTGAGCGACTGGACCCTTGGCGTGACCGGCGAGATCGTCCACGTGGATGGTGGTGTGCACGCCACCGGTGCCGGGATGCCGGTCCCCGAGCCGACCGATGACGACGAGGGCACCGACCCCACCGCCCAGTGAGCCCAATCCCGGCCGAGCGCCGGGTTGCATGTATCGGCACGCGGTCGTGTCGCCTCCTGTCTTCGTGAGTGCCGCGCGGGATGCCCCGCCGGCGTGCATGCAGCAGGAGGACGGGCATGGCGTCACGACGACAGGACCCGACGGATTCGGGTGACCCGGAACCCGGTCGACCGCACAGGCCTCGACGGCCGGCGGTGCCACCACGACCCCCCCCGCGACGGCCTCCGCGACCCCGCCCTGACGCCGATGTCGTGCTGAACCCGGACGTGGTCGTGACCACGACCCCGATCCGGGATGAACTGGCGCCACAACCGTCGGCCCCGCGGTTCGTGGACGTGGGAGCCACGGCCCGGCGCACGCAGGTGTGCGTCCCCGGCCAGGGGTTGAACCTGTTGTTCACGCCCCGCTCGGGACAGCTGAGCGTTGCGGTGACCTCGACCTTGTTCGACCATCCGTCCGGCAACGATGATGGCGTGGTCGGCAAGCCCGGCGGCGATCCCGACGACGACATCGCCCTGGGGATCCGGACCCTTGCCACACGAGTGTCCATCAACGTGGAGGGCCTCCCCCACACCGCCGTCGAGCTGGGCGGTGGCCTGGTGTCGCTGTCCGACGGTGACGGCTTCGAACCCGTCGTGGTCGACCTGCCGGAGGCGTCGGACAGGAAACGGTGCCGGGTGACGGTCACCAACCGGTCCGGCCAGCGCGCCTCGGTCAAGGTCGTCGCCCGCTACGTCGGTGGGCGGCACCGGCTGTTCTCGACCCGCGTGCCGATCTCGCTGCTCAACGGGGCCGCGCGGGAACTGGTGAAGGGTGTGGGCCTCGAACTGCGACTGGATGGGAAGTCCTCGTTCATCGACTTCTCCGACGACCTCAAGCGCCATGGTGGGTCGGCCCTGCAACGCCAGCGCTTCAACGCCTTCGGGACCAATGACATCAACCTGCGCACCGTGTCGGCCGTCGCGTCCACGGTCGGCAGTGGCGCCGACCGCCGCGCGGTCCTGGAGGTCAATGCGCGCTTCGAGGAGGCGGGCAAGGAGCTGTCGTTCTCGCTGGCAAACGCGGAGTTGGTCAACCTCGCGATCAGGACCCGGTTCGTGCTCGATCGCCACCTCGGCTACCGCGCCACGGTCGAGCACGGTGTCCTGATCGACGGCAACGTCTTTGCCGACGGGATCGAGTTGATCGTGGAGGGCATCACGACCTTCCTTGGCCTGGTCGGCATCGGCGGTGGTCACAAGGACTTCCAGGAGATCATCGAGGACCTCGGCCAGGCCATCGAGGACAAGCTCAACGACCGAGCGATCCGGGCCGTGGTCAGTGACTTCCTCCAGCATGGGTTGGTCACGCTGGCCCATCGTGGTGACACGTTCGTCACCACGCTGACCAGTCCCGACGCGCTCGTGGTCGAGCATCGCCACCCGACGATCGAGGAACCACCGCCGCGGCCCGAACCCCTGCCGCAGGTGCCCAGGATCACCGGCTCCGACCGGGATGCGCTGGAGGCTGCTCGCCTGGCCGAGCGCGTCGACCACATCGTCGTGCTGATGCTGGAGAACCGGTCCTTCGACCACATGTTCGGCCATCTGTCGTTGCCGGGCTCGGGTCGCACCGACGTCGACGGCCTGCGTGGGGATGAGGTGAACCACGGCCTCGGCGTGACCATCCCGGTCGAGGAACTCACCGACACGCGGTTCCCGTTCAGCCCCGACCACGGCCACGACGGGGTCCTCGCCCAGATGGGCGGCGGCCGCATGAGTGGGTTCGTGGCCAACTTCATCCAGCGCTTCGGTGGTGTGGACATCACCGAGCACCACCCGATGGGCTACTACGGGCCCGGCACGCTGCCCGCCTACGACTTCCTCACCCGGAACTTCCTCGTCTGCGATCGCTGGTTCTGCGCCCACCCCGGGCCGACATGGCCCAATCGGTTCGCCACCTTCTGTGGTGCAATCCCGTCCCTGGACAACTTTTCGTTGGACGACCCACGGATCGGTTCGACCAGGCTGGCCACGCTCTTTGATCGGCTGCCACGATCCACGTGGCGGGTCTACGAGGGCGACATCGCCTTCCTGCGCATGTTCGATCGGCATCGGCTCGACGATGCCAACATCCGCCCTGCCGCCCTGTTCGCCTCCGACGTGACGGCCGGCGACCTGCCACTGTTCACCTTCCTCGAGCCCGACTACACCGACGTGATCCCGGTCGATCGCATCGCCAACGACGACCACCCGCCCGCCGACCTGCTCCAGGGCCAGCGCCTCCTGGCGCAGACCTACAACGCCCTGCGGCGGTCGCCGCTGTGGTCCAGGTCGATGCTCGTCATCACCTACGACGAGCACGGCGGGTTCTTCGACCATGTGGCTCCGCCCGGGACCGCGCCGCCGGGAACCGACCCGGACGACGTGGTGCCCCAACCCCTGCTGCACCCCGACGGTCCCACGTTCATGGGACCACGGGTGCCGTCGCTGGTGATCTCGCCCTGGGTCGATGCCGGTGTCACGAGCACCGTGTTCGACCACACCTCCATTGCCAAGACGGTGCTGCTGCGCCACTTCGGGGCGTCCTGGCCCGACATGGGCGCGAGGGTGGCCGGGGCCAACAGCCTTGGGGGAGTGCTGCTCGACGAGCGACGAACCACTGCTGGCACGATGGACCCAATCGATCCTCCCCGCCCGCCCAACCCCTATGGGCGTGGCAAACCCCCGGATCCCGACCTCGACGACTTCCACGAAGCCATGCGTCGATTCCCGGTGGGCTGATCGACCACCGCCGGAAGGTTTGGCGCATGTCGGGTCCCGCGAGCGAATCTGTCAGCCTGCAGTGCCCGCCACGCCATCGATGGCTGCAACCAGGCGTGCCCGCTCCTTCTCGATCCACTGGCCATCGGAGTAGTTGCGGATGAACGTCTCGGCGAACTCCACGGGGTCGTCGCCGACGATGGCGCGAACGGAGGTTGCCTGCGCGACGCTCTGCTCGAAGAGGTCGGCGAGGTCCTCCAGCATCGTGACCAGGGTGTCGCCCGACGTGATGGCCCCGAAGTAGGTCAGGTAGCGCTCCAGCGCATCGATGGCCGTGTGGTACTCGGCGGGAAGCGCCCGCTTGCGAGCCTTGTAGTGCCGGTAGCGCTGCTTGTCTGCGAGCGACCCGGTGACTTGTTCGATCCAACCTGTTGCCATGTCTGTCAGCCTCCTTGGCGGAGCTGTTCGAGTTGTTCGGAGAGGAAGCTCCAGGTCCTCCAGAAGTCTTCGAGCTGGTCGTGTCCGTGCGAATTGAGGGAGTACACCTTGCGCGGCGGTCCCTTCTGGGACGGCACCTTCTCCACGTCGACCAGGCCGCGCTTCTCGATCCTGACGAGCAGGGCATACACGGTGCCTTCGGCGATGTCGGTGAAGCCCCGTGCTCGCAGTCGCGCAGTGATCTCGTAGCCGTATGCGGGTTCGTCCGACAGGATCGCCAACACGATGCCCTCAAGGGTTCCCTTGAGCATCTCTGTCAGCTGCTTGCCGATGGGGATCCCTGCTACTCGGTGACGTTGACTACTGGTACAAAGTATCACTGAATAGTGGGAACGCAAGTCCCGGCTGGGAGATCGCCACGGCAACGGCTACCTGGCCTTCGGGGACACCTACGACGAGGAACGCCCCCGAGCCGTGGCGCGAGGCTGGCCGGTCGCCACCCTCGCTGGGCAACCCAGGTGGGACTTCGCCGCGGAAATCCCGCGACCGCCTTGCCGCCGATGCTGTGCCGGCGACCTCGATGCGATTGCGCGCCTACTTGGCGTTGTCGGAGGTGACGGAGTCGCCTGTCGACGGCTGTTCGCACCTGGCTCCGAAGGTGTGGGCCACCGACTGCCCCCAGTTGGTCGAGTCGGCCTGCACCTGGAAGTGCAGGTGGGCGCCGCTTGACCGACCCGTGTTGCCCGACAGCGCGATCACCTGACCTTGGCTGACCTTGTCCCCGACGTTGACGAGCACACCGTTGCGCTGGATGTGGAAGTACCAGCTGGTGAAGCCCCCCGAATGCCGCAGGCGAACCGCATTGCCCCAGTTCTGCAGGCTTCCTGCGGGAAAGGGCGTGTTGCCGGGGCCGGTGGCCTGGTTGGGGTTGAAGGTGGCGGACTGGTTCTCCTGGAGCCACTCGACGGTGCCGCTGCGGGCCGCGCGAATCTGCGTCCCCGCCGGCAGGCCGAAGTCGAACGCCCAGGCCTGGCTGCCGTTGTGGGAGCCAGTCGGGTTGTTGTTGCCCTGTCCGACCCTGCGTGTCGCGCCGCCGGCCCACGGATAGCGATACAGGCCCACTGGATCATCGTGCAGCTCGAGGCACGCGATCCGCATCCCGTTGGCGAAGTGGGCCGAATCCATGGTCCTGAAGTCCACCGAGCTCCGTCGCGAGGTCCACCACTGCGCCCCGGTGCCGGGCCGCCACACCGCCGCGTACTTGCCGTCGTCGATCGCCAGTTCGGCGATGCGCAGGCCACGATCGAAGTAGGTCTTGTCCTGCGCGGCGAACTGTCCACTGGTGATGCCCCAGTGGACCCGCTGTTCACCCGTGCCGGGACGCCAGACCGCAGCGATCTTGCCGTCGTGGACCGCCAGTTCGGTGATCCGCAGGCCGCGGTTGAAGTAGGTCGTGTCCTGGTCCTTGAACTGGCTGCCGGTCATGCCCCACCGGACGCGCTGTTCGCCGCTGCCGGGTCGCCACACGGCGGCGACTCGCGTGCCGACGACGAGCGAGGTGATGCGCAGGCCGCGGTTGAAGTAGGTCGTGTCCTGGTCCTTGAACTGGTCACCGGTCATGCCCCACCGGACGCGCTGTTCGCCGCTGCCGGGTCGCCACACGGCGGCGACTCGCGTGCCGACGACGAGCGAGGTGATGCGCAGGCCGCGGTTGAAGTAGGTCGTGTCCTGGTCCTTGAACTGGTCACCGGTCATGCCCCACCGGACGCGCTGTTCGCCGCTGCCCGGCCGCCACACGACTGCAAATGCGTTCTCACCCATCGGAGTCCCCCGTTGTCTGCGGCACTGGGAGGAAGTCTCCCGTCTGCGGCACTGGGAGCCCAGCGACCGGCTCGTGATACGTCAGGTGGACCACCACGGATGCACGATCATGCGCCCTCGTTGCCCGACGCGGCAGTCGTCGAGCTGATGACTGGTCAGTCACGTCACGACGGGCCATTGTCAGGGCAGGTGTCGTGGTGGGGCTCACCTGCGAAGTACTGCGCCCATTCGTCATCCGTGAGGTTGCGCCCGGCGGCATTGCATGCGGCCGTGACCCAGGTGGCCGGGTCGAGCGGGATCCACGAAACGGGGTCGAACCCGACCACCAGGCCCGCTGCATTCGGCTCGATGACGCCGCCGGGTCCGGGGATCGGGCCTGCCAGGATGGTCAGGTCCTCGAGCCGCCACAGTCGAACGCTGGCCTCGTAGTCGTCCACGGTCGCCATGAGCCGGCCGTCGTGGCTGAAGGTCGGGCGATAGATGGGATACGCCAGCCCGGTCACCTCGTCGAGCACCACGTCGAGGTCGTCTGGATCTCGCAGCGCCACGCTGCCCTCCTGGGAACTGGTGACCACGGTGTCATCAGGCGTGAAGGCGGCCGTGATGCCGACCGGTCCGGTTTCCGAGCGCACTGGCACTGCCGGGTCGGTGACGTCCCAGGTCGCGGCGTGGTCACCGGTGGTCGCCACCAGCAGGCCGGCCGCGGCGGTGGAGAAGTCCAGCATCGTCACGAATCCCCCACCGCCAGTGGCGAGTTCGTCGCGTGTGGCGACCAGGGTGAGGTCCTGCGTCGCGCGCACTTCCACCCGCCCGTCTCCGCGACCCAGCGCCACCAGTTCGCCGTCGTCGCTGACGGCGACGGCGGCATAGATCCAGGGCGCCATCGGCCCCATGGACACGGGTCCTGCCACACGTTCGCCGGTGTCGCGGTCCCACGTCTCGACCACCCCTTCGCAGGGTTCCTGCGCCGTCGGGGCGGTGTCACGACACCTGGTCGTCACGACCACGGATCCAGGGGCGAAGGCCACGCCACCGATGCTGGAGTTCTCGGGATCCTCCATGGCCAGGGTCGCCACGGGCTCATGGCTGTCGAGGTCGAACAGGCGGACACCGGCACCGCCACCGGCCATGGCGAGGAGGCTGCCGTCGGGGGAGATCGTGGGGATGCCCGGCGCCGACCCCGGGAATCGGCTCGACGACGGGGGAGGGCGGGTCGAGGTCCCAGGCGACCACCGTCCCTGCGAGGCCGGCGGTCACCAGTTGCGCGTCCGACGTGAACGCGACGTCGGTGGCGTCGGCGACCAGGGTCGTCTGCCGCTCCGACCTCCCGTCGGTGCGCAGTTCCCAGATCGGGACGCGATTGAACGCGGCGATGGCCATCCGGGAGCCGTTGGGTGACACCGCCATGCCGGTCACCTGTCCGTCCACCAACGGGCCCTCGTCGACCTGCAGCGACGCGGCGTCGAGCACGTAGGCGCCGGCATCGAAGGTGGCCACCACCACCTGCTCGCGGTCGGCAAGCGGTGCGATGGCAACCACCGGACTCGGTCCGGGCAGGGGCAGGTCGCCAACCATGCTCGGTGCTGCGGCGGCACCCGATCCCAGCGCTGTGTCGAGATCCCAGGCCCACAGGCCGCCGTCGAAGCCGCCGGCGAGCAGCCGATCACCGTCAGGACTCCAGGCAACGGAGATGATCCGTTCCCCCGAGCCCGTCTCCAGGACCTGCTCCTGTCGGGACCCCACGTCCACGATCCGCACCCGCCCGATGCCGGTCGCGGCAAGGCGGTCGCCGGAGGGCGAGAAGGCCACCTCCACCGATTCCCCTTCGCGCGCCGGCAGGTCGAAGAGCGGCTCCCCGGTGGTCACGTCGTGGACGACGGCGCCGATGCCGTCGACGGGCATCCCGCTGGCCGCGACGTGCGTCGACGAGATCGCCACGCCGTTGACGCGTTCGAGGATCGGGGCATCGAAGGCGGCAAATGCGAGGTCGCCGGCAAGGTCGCGGACCTCGACGCCCCCGTCGACGCCCTTCAGCGCGATCGAGTCGTCACCGAGGGCCACGGCCTGGTAGCCACGGTCGCCTTCGCGGATGGTGTGCGGCACTGGCCGTGGCTGGGTCAGGACGTTGAGCAGGCCGCGCTGGGTCAGGTCCGAGTCGTCGAGCCGAAAGGCCTCGACGGCCAGCAGCAGGGCCAGTGGCCAGTCCGACTCGAGGGCCTCGTCCGCGGCTGCCAGGACTCCCGTCGTCGCCGCTCGGGCGCGAGCGTCCGCGGCCGCGGCGTTGCGGGAGGCGGCGACCTGGCCCTCGATCGCCACGCCACCGACGATCAGTGCGATCGCGAGCGCGCCTGCCAGGAGTCGACGTTGTCGACGCAGGGTCCGATTGGCCTGTTCTCGCTGGGCGACGACGAGTGCGCGACGGTGCTCGTCATCCTCGCGCCGGACGCGACTTGCCGCGACCAGTGCTGCGACCGCAGCTGGCAACGAGCTGGACCGCGTCGACGCGTGTTCCAGCACACGGTCGAGGGTGGCGCCACGAAGCAGCGAGCCCCGGTCCCGGTCCAGCTCCTCCCATGTCGCTGCTGCGCGACGAAGCCGGGACAGCAGTCGGAGCCAGTCGCGGTCCGCCTCGATCCAGTCGTGCAGGCGTGGCCATCGACGCAAGCAGGGACTCGTGGGCCACCTCGACCGTGGGGTCGCGCGTCTCTGGATCCCGGTCCGAGATCAACAGGCGAGCATCCACCCAACGCTCGACCACCGCATCCATGGACGGTCCATCATCCTCGCCCGTCACCAGCTCCGAGCGCGTGGCCCGGCGGCGCTCAGGGTTCCCGGTCTGCTCCACCACGACCAGGTGTTCGAAGAGCCTGTGGACGGTCCTTCGTTCGTCCGGCGTGCCGGACTGGTACAGCCGTTCCGCCCGGTTCGCGATGGCGGCGTCGACGCCGCCCAGCGCGGCCAGGTCGGCCCGCGTCAGGCTGCCGTCGGCCTGCTCGGCCAGTTGGTAGAGGGTGAACTGGAGGGCTGGCAGCGCACCGGGTCGATCCGTCGTGGCGTCGACCAGCTCTGCGACCAGGCCGGGCTCGATGGCGAGACGATCCGCCGGGCCGGTGATCGCCATGGCGAGGTCGGCCGCCGACATCGCCGGCAGGGGCACGGTCGCGTCGGCCACCAGTGGGCCAAGCGTGGGATTGGCCAGTGGCCGGTCGAAGTGGTCCGCGCGCAGGGTGGCCAGCACATGGGCCGGACCATCGGCCGCGCGAGCCAGCTCGACGAGCAGCTCGATGAAGGCGGTGCGATCCGATCGCTCAGCCAGCGTGAACACCTCCTCGAGCTGGTCCACGACCACCAGCACGCGGGTGTCGGTGGGCACGGTGGCCGCCAGCCAGGCCGCGGTCGCGACCGGGTCGGCGCGCAGGCGACCCGCACTGGGCACCGCGTCCCTGGTCGCGACGCGTTCGAAGGCTGCGCGCAACTCCTTGAAGGGCGTCGACCCCGGGGTCAGCAGCGTGGCGACCCAGCCGTCCGGCAGCGCCGGGACGACTCCGGCCCGCACGACGCTGGACTTGCCCGTGCCCGAGCCACCAACCACCACCGTCAGCCGGTTGGCACCGGGTGCCTGCACCCGTTCCACGAGCTGGGCAACCACGTCGTCGCGGCCGAAGAACCGGTCTGCATCGCCCAGGTCGAACGCCCGGAGCCCGACGTAGGGGTTGCCGAACGGTTTCGATCGCCCCCCCGTCACGTCCGCCAGGACGGCTTCGACCACGGTGCGCAGCCGGTCCCGCGAGTTCGACGTCGCAGCGGTCGGGGTGACGGCTGCCTCCGGCAGATCGGGCACGGCGAAGCCGAGCAGGACGACCAGATCGAGAAACCCGGCCACGTCGTCCCGGGCCGGCCCCGGCACACCGCCCAGCACGAAGTCTGCCAGGTGGGCGTGGCCGTCCCGGTCGAACAGGATGCTTCGGGGGCCGAGGTTGCCGTGGTGCACGCCGCGTCGGACGCACGCGACCAGCGCGCCACCGATGCGCTCGACGATCGCCACACGGGCCGCCACCGATGGACCGTCACCTGCGAGACGGTCGGCAAGCGTGCCGCCGTCGAGGCGCGCCACGATCAGTGCGGCAGCCCCGGGCTCACGCCAGGCGTCCCGGACCGTGGCGATCGCCGGATGCTCCACCGAGGCGAGTTTCCTCGCGTCGGCCTCGAAGCGACGGACGAACTCGGGATCGTCGGCGATCGCGGCCGGATACACCCGTGCGACCACGTCGTGGTCCGACCCCGCGCGTCGTGCTGCGAACACCGCCCCGGCGCGACCGGAGCCAAGCCGTTCGCCCAGCAGCCATCCACGCAACGGACGCCCAGCGACCGTCGTTGAGTGGAGGGACTCGTCGTGGTGCAGGATTGCGGACTCGAGTTCGAGCAGGCTCGGGCTGGGGTCGAGTCCGAGTTCGTCTGCCAGACGTCGTCGATGTGCTCGCAGTGCAGCCAGGGCATCGGCATGCCGGCCGGACCGGTACAGGGCCAGCGCAAGTCGTTCACGGAACCCGTCACGCCACGGGTCGTCGGCAACCAGTCGCTCGAGCCTCGCGACCACCTCGCCGGCGCGGCCGAATGCCAGTTCTGCGTCGAGCAGGGCCTCGCGGGCGACGTTGCGTGACTCTGCGAGCCGACGCGCCTCGGGTTGGGCCCACGGTTCGTCCGCGAATTCCTCCAGCGCATCGCCGTGCCACCGGCCCAGTGCTCGCCGCAGCAACGCCAGGGCACCCGACGCGTCACCGTAGGACAGCGCACGACGGGCCCGTTCGGACTCGGCCTCGAACCGGGCTGCGTCCACCGCGTCGTCGTCGGCGACCAGGCGATAGCCGACGCCGACCCGTTCGATGACACCCTCTGATCCCGCTCCCAGGGCGGTTCGCAGGCGCGACACGTAGGTCCGCAGCGTGGCCGCGGCGCGCGGTGACGGTGACCCCACGAACACGATCTCCGCCAGGGCGTCATCGGAAACGACCACGTTGCGATGCATGATCAGCGCAGCGAGCAGTCGTCGTTGCCGGGCACCCCCGATCGGCACGGTGCTCCCGTCCCGTTCCACCGTCACGGGTCCCAGAACGCGATAGTGCAACATCGCTGCCTCCCCTGGTCAGCACGAGCGTCCCGACCTGGCGTTGCAACCTCGTTGCAGTCACCATAGGTCGTCGCGCAATGGCCGCCAAGCCCCGGTTTCGGCGCTGGCTCGACGCCTGCAACGACACTGCAACACCCTGAATGCATGCTTGTTTCGCTCGGTCACCCACTGGTGTCCACCTCGAGGAGGAACGCATGTCGCCGTCGTCGCCCGCCCACCGAATCCGCTTCCCCCGCACCACTCGATCTGGTGCCCGTGCAGTCCGCACCGGCATCCTCGGACTGCTGGTCCTGCTCGTCGCGGCCTGCGGATCCGCCACCAACCCGGACGGAGGTGCCGCAGCGGCGTCGAACCCCGACATTGCCGCCAGCGGCGCCACGACTGCCACCCCGGACTCCAGTGCGTCGTCGGTGCCCACCAGCCCAGACCAGGGGGCACCCACCTCCATGCCCACCGATCCTCGCACCGCCCTGGCTGCCAAGGAAGCCACGTGGCCGCCCCGGCTCGACCTTGCGGCGTTCGATGTCGACGCCACCCAACCGCTGGAGGTCACCGAGCTCAGCCGCACGACCAACGACGGCGTGACCATCCGCGAGCTGACCTACACCAGCGCTGCCGAGGGCGTCGTCCCGGCCCTGCTCGCCGAGCCGCAGGACCCGACCGCCCACGGGATGGTCATGGTCCCGGGGTCGCCTGAACGCAAGGAGGCCTACATCTCGGCGATCAGCGAGTTCGCCTGCGCCGGGTTGACCACGATCGTGGTGGATCCGCCCTGGGCGCGCGAAGATGGCCGCAGCGGTGAGGAAGCCGTGGCCTTCACGGCCCAGGATCGCGACGAGCAGGTGCAGCTGATCCGGGACGTCCGCCGTGCCGTCGACCTCCTCGAACAGGACTACGACGTCGATCGCGTGGGCTACACCGCGATCAGCTACGGCGCCGTCATGGGGTTGCAGGTGGCAGCCGTGGAACCACGAATCGACGCGTTCGCGTTGCTGTCGGTCGATGGTGGGCTGGTGGACCACTTCACCTACAACGGCCATCCGATCGGGATCCTCGCGATGGCACCCAGGCAGGAGCAGGAAGCCTGGATCGAGGCCCTGGCGCCTGTCGAGCCGGTCCGATTCGTCAGCGAGGCAACGGCGCCGATCCTGTTCCTGCAGGGTCGGGAGGACAACGTCACCCCACCACAGAAGGCCGAGATCGTCCACGTCGCTGCCGCCGACGTCGCCGACGTCCGGTGGTACGACGCCGGACACGACCTCGAGCCCCAGGCCTTTCGCGACATGTTCACCTGGTGGGCCGAGCAGTTCGACCTCGACCGGGAGCGCGTCGCGAACTGCCCAGCCGGCGAGTAGCCGTGCTCCCCGTGGGTGCCCGGCCCCCGGGCCGTGGGTGCCCGGGTTCCGTCAGACCTCGGTGGCCCAGATCGGGTCGCTCGTGGGCTGGTCGGAGCCACCGGCCGGCTCGATGGTGATGCCGACGGTCGCACCCGCCGGGACCGGGATGTCGAGCAGTTCGGGACTCGAAGGATCCTCGAACAGCCCGGCAGAGACGGCTCCGCGTTCGTCGATGACCCACACCTGCAGGACTTCGTCCTCACCGGGCGTGCCCAGTTCGGCCGAGGCGAGCACGGCCTGGTCGTCCGAGGACACCACCAGGGTCGTGCCGTCCAGCTGGATGGTTCGGGCACCGTCGGAGGCAAGCACGGCGGCAACCTGCTGGGCCTGCTCGTCGCGATCCTGCAGCTGACCATTGAGACTGGACGCCCACAGCCCCAGCGCCCCTGCCACCAGCACCAGAGCTGCGGCCAGTCCCAGTCCGAGGCGGTTGGCCAGGGCCATGCCGCGCGAACCGTCGCGACCGGTCGTGCCCGTCACGGGGGTCGCAGACGGCGCCACGGCCGCGGCGGTCGCGTGGTCGTCGGGGCCGACGTCGAGACCCTCGTCGGCACCGGCATCGAGCGTGTCATCGGTGCTGGCGTCGGCACGGGCAGCTTCGGTCACGGGGTCCGGGTCCGACGTCTGCGGCCAGGTCGGCATCGTCGCGCTTCGCCGGCGGGGGGTCCTGACGCACCGACGTGATCATGGCCATCACGTCGGCCTTCATCGACGGCGGCGGGGCGTCCTCGGCAAGTTCTGACAACCGGACGGTCGTTGCCTCGAAGGACGCGACCTCCTCGCGACAGGACGAACATTCGGCGAGGTGGGCCTCGAAGTCGTCGACCTCGTCGGCCGGCAGGGCGTCGAGGGCATAGGCACCTGCGAGGGTGTGGAGCTCTGGCGTGGTCATTGCGCCACCTCCAGTTCATCGCGGAGCCGGATCATGCCGTCACGCATTCGGGTCTTGATGGTCCCCAGCGGCACGTCGAGTGCGGCGGCGACTTCCCGATAGGTGTACCCGTCGAACCAGGCCATCTGGATGGCCTGTCGTTGCAGGTCGGTCAGGTGCGCCATCGCTGCGCGCACCTCGGCGTGTTCATCGTCCATGACCACCCCTTCCGCGATCGTGTCGGCGGGACGCTCCATCTGTGTGCGTCCGGCTTTCTGGATGCGGTCCCGTGAGGACTGTTCGCGTCTGACGACGTCGACAGCACGGCGGTGGGCCAGTGTCAGGATCCAACTGGCGGCAGCACCCCGCTGGGGGTCGAACCTCGCTGCGGTCTTCCACAGTTCGGTCATCACCACCTGCATGGCGTCCTGGCTGAGCGTCGGGTCTCGCACGATTCGCTTGACGAGTCCGTAGACCCGCGCGCTGTAGCGGTCGTAGAGTTCCTCGAACGCGGCCGTGTCACCACGAGCAGTCCGTACCAGCAGGTCGTTGTCGGTCACGTGGTCGTCGTCGACGACGTGCAGGTGACGACGTGCGGCCACGGCTGACTCCTGGCTGGATCCTGGGGGTCGCGGCGCAGGCGCCGGACCGTCATCCCGACCGACGGGTGTCGGTCACCAGTGGTTCGCCCGCGCCGTCCGTTCGGATTGGTCACGGCTTGACGGCCAGGACAGGACAGTCGGCGTGGAGGATGATGTCCTGGGCGTTGGAACCCAACAGGAGCTTGCCGACGGGGGAGCGGCGTCGGATGCCGATGACCAGGAGGTCGACGTCCAGGTCCTCGGCAGTGCGCAGCAGGTCGTCGGACGGGGACTTGCCCCGGGCATAGCGCTTGATCTCGAAGGTGACGCCGCGTTCGGTGAGGGTTGCCTGCGCCTCGTCCAGGGCGCGGTCGTGTTCGTACGCGATCTCCTCCTCGTCGCGCTCGCCACCCTTCATCGAGTGGACGACCACGAGCGTGGCGTCGCGAAGCAGCGCCTCCTCGATGGCGGCCTCGAACGCGGCCTTGCCCTCGTCGGTGTGCAGGAAGCCGACGGCGATGCGCATGATCTTGTCCTTGTCGTCGGGCCCAGTGGCCGGGCCGGTGAACCTGGATGGCGGTGGCGCTCACGCACCACCCCGAGTCTAGGCGGGCGGTCATCCCGGATGGCGCCGGGGCCGACCGAGCAGCCCGATCACCTCGATTGCCGGGTGCCCGATCACGTCGGTTGCCGGGTGATTGCTCGCGCCGCGCGCGCTGATCGAGGTTGTCGTCGCGCCGGTGGAGAACGGTCGCCGTTGCCACTACCGTCGGGTGCGGTGGCAGGGCGTGATCCGCCGGTGCCACCTTCTCCATGACTGCGGGCCCAGATCGGCGATCCCGACGGCCCAGGACATCGCTAGGAGTTCTCCCGTGGCAACCCCAGAGCCCACCGTCGACACACCTGTGCCTGCGCCGGACCCGTCGACCTTCCTGCCGCCGGACGAACCCGTCCACCTGCTGGATCCCGATGGCACCTACCACGAACATCCGGACTACCCGCTGGACCTCGACGACGACCAACTCCGCGAGTTGTACCGCCTGATGGCGGTGTCGCGGAAGGTTGACCGCGAGGCCATCAACCTCCAGCGCCAGGGACAGTTGGGCGTGTATGCGTCACTGCTGGGACAGGAGGCGGCCCAGGTCGGTGGCGCCTATGCACTCGAGGACGGCGACTGGGTGTTCCCGTCGTATCGCGAGATGGGGGTGGCGGTCACCCGGGGCGTGGACACCGGCAAACTGCTGCACCTGTTTCGGGGGACCTGGCTCAGCGACCATGACCCGTACGAGCAGAAGTTCGCGCTCTACTCGATCCCGATCGGGACCCAGGCACTGCATGCCACCGGGTTCGCGATGGGGGCGAGGTTCGACGACAACCCGATCGTGACCTACGCATACTTCGGCGACGGTGCGACCTCGGAGGGCGATCCGCACGAGGCCATGAACTTCGCCGGCGTCTTCAAGTCGCCGGTGGTGTTCTTCGTCCAGAACAACCAATGGGCCATCTCGGTGCCGCTGTCGGCCCAGACGGCCGCCCCGACGCTGGCACACAAGGCCGTCGGCTACGGATTCCCCGGGGTGGTGTGCGACGGCAACGACGTGCTGGCGACCTATGCCGTGTCACGCCAGGCCGTGGCGCGTGCACGTGCCGGTGACGGCCCGACGCTGCTCGAGGCACTCACCTACCGGATGGAGGCCCACACGACCTCTGACGACACGACGCGGTACCGCACCAAGGAGGAGGAGGAAGAGGCGGCGGCCACCGACCCGATCGTGCGCTACCGCAACTTCCTGAAGGTCAGTGGCCTGTGGTCCGACGACTTCTCCGACGAGGTCGACCAGGCCGCGGCCGCCGAGGCCACCCGGATGCGCGAGGAGATCTACGAGGCGCCCCACGGCGACCCGTTGGAGGTGTTCGACCACGTGTTCGTCGACCCCACCGGCCACTTCGAGAAGCAGCGCGAGATGATGGCTGCCGAACTTGCCGCGGCGGGGGAGGCCTCGGCATGACGACCACCACACTGGCCCAGGCCATCAACACTGCCCTGCACGATGCCATGGAGGCCGATGACCGGATGTTGGTCTTCGGCGAGGACGTCGCCGAACTCGGTGGCGTGTTCCGGGTGACCGACAAGTTGCACGAGCGCTTCGGCGAGCGGGTGTACAACACGCCGCTGGCCGAATCCGGAATCCTCGGCACCGCCATCGGGCTGGCCATGTACGGCTACCGCCCGGTCGTCGAGATGCAGTTCGACGGGTTCTCCTACCCGGCGCTGGAGCAGTTCATCAGCCATCTCGCAAAGATGCGCAACCGCTCGCGTGGTCGGGTCCGTCTGCCGGTGACGGTGCGCATCCCCTACGGCGGTGGCATCGGTGCGGTCGAGCACCACTCCGAGTCGCCCGAGACCTACTGGGCCCACACCGCCGGCCTCAAGGTCGTGAGTCCCGCGACCGTCGCCGATGGCTACTCGATGACACGGGCCGCCATCGAGTCCGATGACCCGGTCATCGTTCTGGAGCCCAAGCGTCGCTACTGGATGAAGGACGACGTCGAGCTGCCCGTCACGACCGAGCCCAACCACCGGGCGGTCATCCGTCGACCCGGCGAGGACGTCACCGTCGTCGCCTACGGACCGATGGTCAAGACCGCGATGGAGGCAGCAGATGCGGCCGAGGAGGAGGGTTGGTCACTGGAGGTCATCGACCTGCGCTCGCTGTCGCCGATCGACACCGCCACGTTGGTGGCGTCGGTGCAACGAACCGGTCGCATGATCGTGGTGCACGAGGCCGCCCAGACCCTTGGCATGGGTGCCGAGATCGCCGCGCGGGTGCAGGAGGACGCCTTCTGGCACCTGGAGGCGCCGATCCTGCGCGCCACCGGCTTCGACACCCCGTACCCGCCGGCGATGCTCGAGGAGTTCTGGCTGCCCAGCGTGGACCGCATCCTGGACCGCGTCGAGCAGTCCCTGTCGTACTAGTCGCCGTCGGAGGAATGCGGATGGAACAGATCAAGGACTTCAAGCTCCCGGACCTGGGTGAAGGCCTGGAGGAGGGTGAGATCGTCGAGTGGCACGTGGCCGTCGGCGACGTGATCGAACTCAACCAGACGGTCGCCTCGGTCGAGACCGCCAAGGCGGTCGTCGACGTGCCGTCACCCTTCGCGGGCACCATCACCGAACTGGTGGGTGACATCGGCGAGACCCTGGAGGTGGGCTCGGTCTTCGTGCGCATCGACGTCGGCGGCCCCGACGGGGCCGTGGCCGACGATGCTGGCGACGCCGACTCGGCTGGCCCGGATGCGGCGATGGCCGACGCCCAGACACACGACATGGTGCCGACCTCCACCGGGCTGGACGCCGACAGCGAACCCCAGCCCCTGGTGGGCTACGGCAACCGTGGTGGCGGCGGCCGTCGTCGTCGCGGTGGCGCCGTGGAACAGTTCACCTCGGGCGGGGAGGCAACGACCGCGCGTCAGGAGGACGTGGTCGGGGAGGACGCGCCCGTGGAGGACGTGGTCGTGCTGGCCAAGCCCCCCGTGCGCAAGTTGGCCAAGGACCTGGGAGTGGACCTCGCTGCCATCGCACCGGGATCCGGTGACGACGGCGTCATCACACGCGCCGATGTCCGTGCCGCTGCCGAGGGCGGGGGAGCCGAGGATGCGGGCGACACGCCGGCAGCCGCGGCCTCAGGCATCACGATGCCCACGCTGGCACACGCACGGAAGCGCGACGAACCGATCACGCTCCCACTGCAGTTCGCCGCCGCATCGGGTGGCGAGAAGCCGATGCTCGGCTTCCGCGGGCGAGTGCCGGGCGAGGTCGAGGAGGTGCGTGGCGTCCGCAAGCGCATCATCGCCAAGATGTCCCAGTCACGCCGCGAGATCCCACACGCCCTGTGTCGCACCGATGCCGACGTGACCGACCTGTGGCAGGTGCGCAAGGACCTCACCGAGGCCGCGCGCGCCGAGGGCCTGGACGTCAAGATCACGCCGATGACGCTGGCCATGCGTGCCACCATCATCGCGCTGCGCCGTTTTCCGACCCTCAACGCCACCTTCGATGCCGGCAGTGGCGAGCACGGCACGATCAGGCTGCACGAGGCCATCAACCTCGGCGTCGCCGTCGACACTGATCGTGGCCTGATGGTGCCGGTCATCAAGGACGCCCACGCCAAGTCCACCCTGCAGTTGGCCGCCGAGACTGCGGTGTTGGCCCAGAAATGCCGCGACGGCACGATCAGCCCGGGTGAGTTGACCGGTGGCACCTTCACGTTCGACAACTACGGGTCCTTCGGCAACGACGACGGCAACCCGATCATCAACCACCCGGAGGTCGGCATCCTCGGGATGGGTGTGATCCGTGAACGACCATGGGTCGTGGATGGCCAGATCACGGCCCGTCGGGTGTGCTCGTTCACGCTGGCCTTCGACCACCGCGTCGCCGACGGCGGCGAGGCCGGCCGGTTCACCACCTACGTCGCCGATCTGTGTGCGCAGCCCAGCCGGCTGCTGTTGCACCTGTGAGCGGCGCGGCCAGGCCCGTGGCAGCCTCCCGCAGCGCATCATCGGACGGCACCGTCGCGTCCGCGACGACCGACCATGACATCGTCGTGATCGGCGGGGGACCCGGTGGGTACGCGGTCGGGTTCCGGGCTGCCGCCAGGGGCCTGGACGTGGCCATCATCGAGGAGGACAAGGTCGGTGGCACCTGCCTGCACCGGGGCTGCATCCCGTCCAAGGCGTCACTGCACGTCGCCGGCGTCCTCGAAGAGGTGGAGCGTGGCGACCTGATGGGCCTGGACCTCAGCCTCAACGGCATCGATGGCACCGAACTGGCCGCCTTCCGCCAGGGCGTCGTCGACAACCTGCACAAGGGTCTGTCCATGTTGGCCCGACAGCGGTGCACGGTGATCGATGGACGTGGCCGCTTCGACGGAGCCGGCCGGGTCGTCGTGACGGATGCCGAGGGTGACGAGCAGGTGGTGACCGGGCGTCATGTCGTGATCGCGACCGGATCGGCCCCGCGCGTCATCCCGGCCTTCGAAGTCGACGAGGAGGTGGTCCAGACCAGTGACCAGGCCGTCTTCTTCGACACCATCCCGGACCGGGCCGTCGTGATCGGGGCCGGCGCCATCGGCATGGAGTTCGCATCCATGTGGCAGCCGATGGGCGCTCGCGTGACCGTCGTCGAGGCGTTGGACCGGGTGTTGCCGCTGGAGGACCCAGACGTCAGCCGTGCCGTCACCAAGGCGTTCAAGTCCCGCGGCATCGAGGTGTTGACGTCCGCGACGGTCGCGGCAATCGACGTCCAGGACGGCATCGCCGAGGTGGTTGTCGGCCAGGGCAGCGACACCACGGTCATCGAGGCAGACCGCGTGCTGGTGGCGATCGGTCGCGGACCCCGGACCGCCGACATCGGCATCGACGAGGTGCTCGACGAGCGCGGGTTCGTGGTCGCCGACGCCTTCGGTGCCACTGCCGTCGACGGCCTGTGGGCCGTCGGGGACGTGCTCCCGACCCTGGCGCTGGCGCATGCCGCCTTCGTCGAGGGCTTCGTGGTGGCCGACCGGATCGCCGACGTCGCCGACGTCGTCCCGGTCGACCACACCCACACGCCGCGGGTGACCTACTGCAACCCCGAGGTGGCATCCGTCGGACTGACCGAGGAACAGGCCGTCGAGCAGTTCGGTGCGGATGGTGTCACTGCCACCACCGTGTCACTGCGCGGCAACGCCAAGGGCATCATCCACGGCTCGGCCGGGTTCGCCAAGGTGATCGCACGCACGGACGGTCCCGGGGTCGCGCCCGGGGCGACCGGCGAGGCGTTGGGCGTGCACATCGTCGGACCGCAGGCAACAGACCTGATCGGCGAGGGCGCATTGGCGACCTCGTGGGGTGCGCTGCCCGAGGAGTTGGGGGCCATCAGCCATGCCCACCCAAGCCTGTACGAGGCCTTGGGGGAGGCGTGGATGTCCGCGGCAGGCCTGCCGTTCCACGCCCACTGAACACGGTGGCGTTGCCGGATCGGGTGGCCGTCGCTGCAGGAGGTGACCTGGTGCCGGGACTGGCCGACGTGGTGGTGGCAACGGTGGATGCTGCGAGTGAGCCGGCATTGTCCGCGATGGCTGCCTACTTCACCGAACTCGACGCCACCTTCCCGACCGGGTTCGATCCGGGGCCAGACTGGGAGTCGGAGGTCGCATCGATGGGTCCGCCCGGCGGCGCCTTCCTGGTCCTGGTGACGCCGTCCGGTGACGTTGCGGCCTGTGGCGGGCTCCAACCGATGGGTGACGAGGTGGTCGAGATCAAGCGCATGTGGGTGTCGCCGCCGTGGCGCGGTCATGGCCTGGGCGCTCGCGTGCTTGCGGCCCTGGAGGACAAGGCCCTCGAACTGGGCCATCGACGAGTCATCCTTGACACGAACGCCACCCTCACAACGGCGATCGCCATGTATCGGCGAGCCGGCTACACCTCCATCGACCGATACAACGACAACCCCTACGCCCAACTCTGGTTCGCCAAGAACGTGCGGGACACGGCGTCGGCGCCATCCGATGGTGCTGGCGCTGACCGCTGACCGCTGACCGCTGACTGCTGACGGCCACGGGCGCCCCAATGGCTGGGGACCCCCGCGGCCGGACAACCGCCAAGGCCCTGCGTCTCGCCTCTGAGCGACATCTCTGCGGCGGCCGTGGCTCGTGGGGTCGTCAGGCTCCATTGTCGCTGCAAGGCGAGACGGGCCACCATGTTGCGTTGGCCACACGACGCAACGCGTGGCCCACGTCGTGTCGCGCGTCGTCGTGGTCGTTACGTTGGATTGTCCACCCTCGGGAGGACGATCCGTGCAGGACGCCCAGCGTCGATGGCGGGCCGTGCTCCCGCTGCTGGGAGTCGTGCTGCTGGGGTTCGTGTTCGCGGTCGATGCGCGGAACCCACCCGATCCCGTCACTGCGCAGGACCTCGAGGCGGACGTCCGCCTGGAGTTGGCCACCGCCTGCACCCTGGTCTCCCAGAGCGCCCCGACACTGCTGGTGTCCCCGGGCGAGGTCGTGGTCGAGGACGCCAGCACGGTCGTCGTGGACCTGCCCGTGCTGGCAGATGACCTGCCGGACGGCGCACTGGTCGGGGTGGGCATTGCCGAGGAGGGGGTGGACGACGGCGAGGTCGGCGTGCCGTTTGACGCGGACCGCATGACCCTGCGGCTGGGCGCGCCCGTGGTGGTCGGTCCCGGGCGCTGGCCGATCGTCGTTGCCTACCGTCCGCTGGGCGAGGGCCAGTTGACGTTGCTCGGGTCGATGACCATGCGTGCGGCCGCCGGCTATCGGCCGCCGGCGTTCACGCTGGAACTGTCCCAGGACTGCTCCGAGGACTGACACGTCGCATGGTGGCGGGCACCTCGCCGATCACGTGCGCTCGTCGCGTCGGTCCGGTGCCGGCCATGTCAGCTCGACGGGGCGGAGGCCTGGACCGCACGCTCCGCGTCGCTGCGCACCATGCAGAAGCGGTTGCCGGCGGGATCCTCGAGCACCATCCAGCCCGTGCCGTCGGCCTGTCTGCGGTCCGAGACCTCGCGAGCGCCGAGCCCGAGCACCCGGGTGATTTCCTCGTCGCGGGCGCAGTCGATCGGGGCGAGGTCGAGGTGGATGCGGCCGACGGGTTCCTGCAGCTCGTCGACCTCGATGAACAACAGCCGGTGGCCGGTCGATGGATCGACGATCATGCACTCCTCGTGGCCCGGCTCGTTGGGGTCACCCGGGAGGTCGGTGTAGTCGAGCAGGCGCTTCCACCACTCGGACAGGCTGTATGCGTCCACGCAGTTGATCGTCGTGTGCGAGATTCGGGTGGCCACTGTGTGCTCGAGTGTCGGGGAGAGGTCGAAGTCCCGGACTGCCAGGCCGGGTTGCCCGCCATGGTGCCCGGCCGAGGTGACCGGACGCATCACGTTCGATCAGTCCACTCGTCGGACAGCATTCCGTACACGACGTGGTCGACCCACTCGTCACCCTTGCGGTGGGAATGCCGGATGGTGCCCTCCTGCGTCATCCCGATGCCCTCGACCAGGCGTCGCCCGCGGACATTGTGGGTGAACACGTCCGCTTCGATCTTGTGGTTCTCCAGCGTGGTGAAGCAGTGGTCGAGCAACGCGGACAGTGCCTCGGTCATGACTCCCGATCCCCAGTACGGCCGTCCCAACCAGTACCCGACATCAGCCCGTCCCGGCGTCTCACGAGGCCTTGTCCCGATGGCGCCAAGGACCTGGCCGGCCTCCGCGGCGACGGACCCGGTCCGGTCACGGATGACCCAGTGGAAGCCCCAGTCCTCGTACGGCTTGGTCCGACACGCCTCCACCCAGTCCTGGACTTCGGCGAGGTCACTGGGGCCGTCCCAGACCAGTGTCGCGCACACCTCTTCGCGCTGATCACCCGACAACAGGGCATACAGGTGCGGCGCGTCCTCCTGCCGTGGCAGGTCGACATGCAGCCGTTGGGTCACGAAATCGTGGGTGTTGGTGCTGGTCGCATCGGGTCCCAGGTGTGCCATGACGGTGACCTCCGCACTGACAGGGTCGTGACGGCCTCGACAAGCCGGGTCTCAGCGTGCGGGTTGGACGCCAAGTTCAGCCATCAGGCCACGGACGTGTTGTTCGATCTCGTCGCGGACCGGGCGGACCTGGGCGACGCCCTTGCCGGCCGGATCGGCAAGTTCCCAGTCCAGGTAGCGCTTGCCCGGAAACACGGGACAGGTGTCGCCACATCCCATCGTGACGATGACATCGGCAGCGGCGATCGTCTCGTCGGTCCACGCCTTGGGCTGGGCCGACGAGATGTCGATGCCCACCTCCTGCATGGCCGCGACCGCGGACGGATTCACCTCGGTGCCCGGGTTGGAGCCACCGGAGCGCACCTCGATGCGGTCACCCGCCAGGTCCTGCATCCAGCCCATTGCCATCTGTGAGCGACCTGCGTTGTGCACGCACAGGAAGATCACGACGGGGATGTCGCCCATGCCGGTCCCTTCGCGCTGGCCGGTGCGGTTCGGCGGAGCCACTGTGACCGTGCGGGGCGACCATGCGCACCCCCGTCAACGGTCTGCTCACGGTCCGTTGGATGGTAGTCACCGCCCCCGGACAGGTGCCATCAGCCCATCGAGGACGGCCCGGGATTCAGCGGAACTCGAGCAGGTCGATCACGAACACCAAGGTGTCGTTCGGGGCGATCGCCGGCGTGGGGGACTGCGCGCCGTATCCCTTGTGCGGCGGGATCACCAGCATGCGACGACCGCCCACCTTCATCCCCGGGATGCCCTCGGTCCACCCGGCAATCACCTGGTTGAGCCCGAAGCTGATCGTCTGTCCCCGGTCCCACGACGCGTCGAACTGGGCACCATCGTTCGACCATGACACGCCGACGTAGTGCACGGTCACGGTGGCGGACGCCGGCACCTGGTCACCCTCGCCCTCGACCAGGTCGACGACGACCAGTTCGGCTGGTGGGTCGGCGTCGGGAAGGGAGATGGTGGGCTTGGCGTCGAGGTCGCCCTGGACGTTGACGTCGGTCACGGGAAGGCCTTCATGTCGTTGGTGGGTGGGGTGGTGGTCACATGTGATGGTTCGGGCACACGCTGGGCGTTGATGGGGTGGCCGGGTTGCTGCTCGTGGATGGGGTGGTGGTCACTTCCTGCCCAGCCAGCCGCTGGGGCCGTCCCGGACCGCGTCGCAGGCCGCCAGGATGGCCTCGGGGGTTGCAGGTGCGCCCAGCGGTGGGTCGACGGTGGCGTCGCCGAGGGTGGCGATGGCGTCCTTGATGGCACACCACGCACTGATGGCCAGCATCAGCGGTGGTTCGCCCACGGCCTTGGATCGGTAGACGACGTCGGCGAGGTTGACCGAGTCAGGCACCAACTTCACGTTGAAGCGTTCGGGGATGTCGCTGATCGCGGGGATCTTGTAGGTCGACGGACCGGTCACGGTCAGGCGGCCGTCGTCGGTCCAGTGCAGTTGCTCGGTGGTCAGCCACCCCAGGCCCTGCACGTAGCCGCCCTCGACCTGCCCGAGGTCGATGGCCGGGTTGATCGAGCGACCGACATCGTGCAGCAGGTCGGCGCCAAGCAGTCGCATCTCGCCGGTCAGCGTGTCGACGACGACCTCGGTCACCGCAGCCCCGTAGGCGAAGTAGAAGAACGGGTGGCCCGATCCCACCTCACGGTCGTAGTGGATGTCGGGGGTGGCGTAGTGGCCGGTGGCCGACAACGGCACACGTTCCATGTAGGCGGCGAAGGCCACGTCGGCGAAGGGCCACGACTGCGACCCGACGACGACCTGGTCATCCAGGAACGCCACCGTCTCGGGCGGGACACCCTCGCGAGCCGCGACCCACTCGGTCAGGCGTTGGCGGAGCTCGCGGGCGGCGAACTGGGCCGCCATCCCGTTGAGGTCGGTGCCGGCCGACGCCGCGGTGGGGGAGGTGTTTGGCACCTTGTCGGTGCGGGCCGCGGACACCTGGATCCGGTCGACACTGACGCCGAGCTCGGATGCGACGATCTGGGCGACCTTGGTGAACAGGCCCTGGCCCATCTCGGTGCCACCGTGGTTGAGGTGGATCGAGCCGTCCTTGTAGACGTGCAGCAGCGCACCGGCCTGGTTGAGATGGCGCACGGTGAAGGCGATGCCGAACTTGACCGGGGTCAGCGCGATGCCGCGCCGCAGGACGGGGGAGGAGTCGTTGAATGCGGCGATGTCGGCACGGCGGGCCTCGAGATCGGCTGTCTCCACCAGTTCGTCGACGATCTGGGCGATGATGTTGTCGGTCACGCGCTGGCCGTAGTGCGTCGTGTCACGGGCTTCGTCGAGACCCGCGTCCTCCTCGACCTCCCAGATGTCGTCGCCCTCCCAGTCGTCCACGTCCTCGGCGGATGGCAGGTAGAAGTTCTGCCGGCGCACGGCCAGGGGGTCCAGTTGCAGGTTCCGGGCGATCGCCTCGATGATCGATTCGATGACGAGCATGCCCTGCGGACCGCCGAAGCCGCGGAAGGCGGTGTTGGAGACCGTGTCGGTCGCGATGGTGTGGCCCGTCACGCGGGCGGTCGGCAGGTAGTAGCAGTTGTCGACGTGGAACATGGCGCGGTCGACGACACCTTCGCTCAGGTCGACCGAGTGGCCGGCATTGCCGACCAGGTCGACGTCCAGCCCCGTGATCTCGCCGTTGTCCTCGAAGCCGACCTGCCAGCGCGCCAGGAAGTCGTGGCGCTTGCCGGTGGTGACCATGTCGTCATGGCGGCGCAGCCGGAAGCGCACCGGGCGACCCGTCAGCCGGGCGACCAGGGCAGCGCACGCCGCCACCTGGGCCGACTGGGTCTCCTTGCCGCCGAAGCCGCCGCCCATGCGTCGGACCTCGACGGTGACGGCACCCATGTCCTCGCCCAGCACGAGCCCCACCAGGTGCTGCATCTCGGTGGGGTTCTGGGTCGAGCAGACGACGTGCATGGCGCCGTCCTCACCCGGGATGGCGCGTGCCACCTGGCCCTCCAGGTAGAAGTGCTCCTGCCCACCCATCGTGAGTTCGCCACGCAGGCGGTGGGTGGCGGCGGCAATCGCCGCGGTCGCATCGCCACGTCGTTGGGTGTGCGGTTCGCGCAGGTGCCTGCCGGCATCGAAGGCGGCTGCCAGGTCGAGGCTCGGGGTCGTCGCCGTGGTGGCGACCTCGACCAGGCGGGCGGCGCGCCGGGCGGTCTCGACGGAGCGGGCAGCCACGATCGCGACCATCTGGCCGTGGAAGCGGATGTCGCCGTCGACCAGCAGTTGGTCGCCGTCGAAGACCGGCGCGACGTCGTTGTGGCCGGGGATGTCGCCGGCGGTGTACACCCCGACCACACCGTCACACGCCAGCGCCGCCGCCGTGTCGATGGCGTCCAGGCTGCCGCGGGCGATCGGGGCCAACACCGGGGCGAGGTGGAGTTCGCCGACCAGTTCGGTGCCGTCGTCGGTGTAGGGGGCCTGGCCCGTGACATGCTTGTGCGCAGACTCGTGGGGGAGCGCTGCGCCGGCACCGGTGGTCACCACGCCGACAGCGTCCGGATCCCGGCGTGAGCGACTCATGACGCCACCGCCGACTCCAGGTGGTGACTCACGATGGCACCGCCGACACGCGGATCGGCGTGTCGTCCGCCGGTTCGGCCAGTTCTCGGAAGGCACGGGTCAGGAGGTTGCCGGCCACGGCGGTGCGGTAGGCGGCGGTTGCCCGCATGTCGTCGATCGGGGTGAAGTCCGCGGCCAGCGCAGTGCGCGCTGCGTCGAGCGTGGCATCGTCCAGGACCTGGCCCACCAGTGCTGCCTCGCAGCCAGTGGCCCGGGCTGGCGTGGCGGCCATGCCGCCGAACGCGACCCGGGCAGCGGTGATCGTCCCCGGTGCGCCTGGTGTGGCGGTGCTGTCGCTGTCGTCGTCGCCGTGGCCGTCGGCGGCGGTGTCGTCGGCGGCGGTGTCGTCGGCGTCGGTGCCGTCGAGGTCGGCGATGGTCAGGTTGATCGCGGCGCACACGGCCGAGATGTCGTCGTCGTGGCGCTTGGACACCTTTGACACCGACAGGTGCTGGTCCGAGGTGGCCAGCGGGATCGACACGGCCGCCACCAACTCCCCGGCTTCCAACGCGGTCTCGCGATAGTCCAGGAAGAACTCCGCCACCGGGATGCTGCGACGAGCGGCCGCACTGGCCACGACCACCCTGGCGTCCAGTGCGAGCAGGACCGGGGTTGCGTCCCCGATCGGGGACGCCGTGGCGAGGTTGCCCCCGAGCGTGGCGCGATTGCGCACCGGCACCGAGCCGAATCGGTCCCACAACTGGGCCGTGGCGGGGAAGTGGGTGGACAGGTGCCTGGCCGCGGTCGTGAGCGGGACGGCCGCGCCGATCCAGAGTCGGTCGTTGGCGACCTCGATGCCGTGCAGTTCGGCGACACGCGACACGTCCAGCAGGTGGGCGAATCGGCGGTCGGACTGGGTGATCTCGAGCGCCAGGTCGGTGGCACCCGCCACGATCGTGGCCTCGGGATCGTCGGCCAGCAGGTCGGTGGCCTCGGCCACCGTTCGTGGTGCCACCCAGGCATGACCGTTGGCGGCGAGGCTGGGCGGTTCGACTGCATCTCGTGTGTCGTCGTCCAGCTGCTGCAGGCGCTGGGTGATGCCGGCCTTGTCCGCGTCGAAGCGGTCGGTCGGGTGGGCAGCGGCGACGGTGCGGGCTGCTGCGATGATGGGGCGATACCCCGTGCACCGGCACAGGTTGCCCGACAACGCCGTGTCGATGTCGTGCCGGTCGGTCGTGGGGTCGCCGTGGGCGAAGGCGAACAGCGACATCACGAAGCCCGGCGTACAGAACCCGCACTGCGAGCCGTGCTCGTCGACCATCGCCTGCTGGACCGGGTGCAGGTCACCGGATTCGGGTTCTGCAAGGTCCTCGACCGTCACCAACTGGCAGCCGTGCAGGCTGCCGACGAGGTTGATGCAACTGGTGACTGCGAGGTGGTCGAGATCGGATCCGGGGAGGTGGGCGACCTGGCCCTCGGCACTGGCGCCGTCACTGGTGCCACGGGCGGAAGGGCGAATCGTGACAACGGTGCAGGCGCCACAGTCTCCCGAGGCACAGCCCTCCTTGGTGCCCGTCCTGCCGGTGGCTCGCAACCACTCGAGCACGGTGGTGTTGGGCTCCACCTCGTCGAGGTCGACGCGGGCATCGCCAGCGAAGAACGAGATCATGTGACCACCTTGGAGAAGTCGTACGAGCCTAGGACGACCTCGGCCGGCTCACCAGTCGACGAGCCCCCGGAGGCAACGACCGTTCACTCGTCCATGGTCACGATCGCGTTGTTGGCCGGATCGACGCGGACGGTCGCGCCGTTTCGAAGCTCGAGCGCACCCCTGACCCGGGGTCATCGCTGCGTTCGGGCCAGGAGTACCTCCGTGAGGGCCATCGCGACGGTCTGGTCCGACGCGACCGCCTGGACCTCGGTGACGGCGACTCCCGGGCTGGCCGCGGTCTGCACGATCCGGTGCAACTCGTTCTTCTCGGTCAGCTTGATGCGGGCGCGGTCCAGCAGGTCGAACGTGGCGGTCACGACGTCGTTGTCCGCGATGGCGAGGTCACCCTCGACATGGACCACCACGCGGGTGTCGCGCGCCACCCGCCCCAGGTCATGGCGAGTCCCGGGATGGTCGAAGCGGTCGGTCGTGGCCGTGATGTCACGGGGGACCCCGTCGACGTTCGCGCGCACCGACGTGACCAGGTTGAACCCGACGAGGACGACCTGCAGGTGCCGCTGCTCGGGCACCGTCTCGGCGGCGCCGGTGACGGCCTCGATGGTCAACTCCCCAGCCTCCTGGTCCCACGCCATCACGGTCGTCGCCCACCGGTCGTCATCGCGATCCTCGACCAGTTCGAAGTGCCCATCGGCGCCCGCGACCACCCAGACCTCCAGTGCCTCCGGGATGTCGGTCGACCACGCCACCTCCTCGTCGGGAACCATCGGGAGGATGGCGCCGGCTCGGGCCAGCACGGGGATGTGCTCCAGCGGCCGGTGCAGACGCACATGGCGGTCGCCGTCGTAGGCCAGGCCGGTGAACAGGTCGATCCAGTCGCCGGGCGGCAGCCACCCGTGCGCGTGGGCGAGTTGCGTGGCATGGTCGAGTGGTCGCGTGATCGGGGCGACGACCAACTCGTCACCGAAGCGGTACTGGTTGGGGACCTCGTAGGCGGCGTCGACCTGCGGGTGGTCGTGGTACATCGGTCGCACCAGGCTGGTGCCGTGCGTGTGGGTCCGTCGCGCCATCGTGGCCAGCCACGGCAGCATCCGATGTCGCCAGCGCAGCACCGAGCGCATGATGCGGGGGACCGGGTCGGGCCACACCCATGGCTCCCGACGATTGAAGTCGTCCTTGCCCGAGTGGAGCCGAGTGACGGGTGAGAACACGCCGAACTGCACCCAGCGCAACGCCAGTTCGGGGTCCCGCACTCCGTTCCAGTGCCCACCCAGGTCATGGCTCCACCACCCGTAGCCCACGTTGGCCGCGGTGGCCGTCATCTCCGGCTGGAAGTCCAGTGACTCCCACGACGTGACCGAGTCACCGGAGAAGCCGACGGGGTAGCGATGACTGCCCAGGCCGGCGTAGCGCGAGAAGGTGAGGTGGCGGCCACCGGTACGGCCCGAGTCCAGCCAGTGGAAGTGGTTGAGCACCCAGAGGGGGTCCATCCCGACCATCGACGCGACCCCACCCTGTTGCCAGTCGACCCACCAGAAGTCGACGCCGTCGGCCTCCAACGGGTGGTGCACCTCCTCGAAGTAGGCGGCCAGGAAGTCGGGACTGCCGGCGTCGAACGCGATGGCTCGACCTGAATGGGGGTCGATCCCCAGGCGGGTGGCGGTCGCCTCGTAGGCAGCCTCGTGCGCGCGGATCCCGTCGGCCGGGTGGACGTTGAGGGTCGTGGCCATGCCGCGGTCGTGCAGCGCTGCCAGGAAGGCGGGCGGGTCGGGGAACAGGTTCGTGTTCCACGTGTAGCCGGTCCAGCCACTGCCCAGCTCGGCCGGGATGTCGACCAGGTGCCAGTCCATGTCGATCACCGCCACCGAGAAGGGGTAGCCGGCGGCTTCGAACTGGTCCATGAGGTCGAGGTAGCTCTCGGCGGAGTACTGGTGGTAGCGGCTCCACCAGTTGCCCAGCACCGACCGGGGGACCAGTGGCTGGGGACCGGTCACGGCGTGGAAGGCAGCCAGCGCGGCGCGATGGTCGAGCCCGAAGGTGAAGACGTACAGGTCGGTGGTGCCGGGGCGGCGCGTCCCCAGCCAGCCGTCGGGCTCCAACAGCAACGTGGTCGAGTCGTCGAGGACGGCGATCCCGTTGCGCGAGAGCGGTCCATGGCCCAGGTCGGTGCGCCCGTCGACCAGGTCGAGCGTGCGCGCCGTCCCACCCAGGTTCGGGTCGGTTTCGAGGTTGTGCGCGTCCGTGTCCGGGCGCCACGTGCTGTGGTAGCTGGTGACACCTCCCTTGACCTGTACCGACAGGCCGCTGGGCGTGAACGGCCCCCGGTCATAGGTGAGGTGGAAGCGCTCGGTTTCGAGTTCGAGCAGGTCGCCATCGACGACGGTGTACTCGACCGGTGGCAGGTCACGATGCACCGCCATCTGGGAGGCGCGATCCTCGAACACGCCCTCGGGATCGTGTTCGAGGCGCACCAGGCCGGCATCCAGCAGGGTGATGCGCCAGGTGTCGCCGACGATGACGTTGTCGGGATGTGCGACCGGACTGGTGTCCAGGCGGAGGTGGTTCTGCAACGGGGTGTCCTGGGCCGTGGAGCAACGAGTCTAGGAGGGTGGGCGAAGTGGTTGAATGGCGATCCACCGTCGATCGGTCCCTTCCGGGGCAGTCGACCGAGGGGCGCGCCACCGCGCCGGGGAGACCGTCACCATGGACCACCACGACTTCGATCAGCCGATGCGTGCCTGGAGTGCGGTCGAGACCGCGACGGCGATCCGTCGTCGGGACGTGTCGGTGACGGAAGTGGTGACGGCGGCGATCGACCGCATGCAGGCGTGGGAACCCATCCTGCACGCCATGGTGGTGACGACCCCGGAGGCGGCACTGGCCCGCGCCCGCGAACTCGACGACGCCCTGGCGGCGGGATCGTCCGACCTGGGGTCCATGGCCGGGGTGCCGAGCGTGGTCAAGGACCTGTCCGACCTGGCCGGGGTCGAGACCCGACAGGGTTCGCGCGCCATCACCGCGCCTGCGGCGGCGGCCAGCGGGGTCGAGGTCGACGAGTTCCTGTCGTCGGGGATGGTCAACCTCGGCAAGTCGGCGACCCCCGAGTTCGGGTTCGTGGCAACCACCGAGCCCTTGTTCGGCGACCCCACGTCCAATCCGTGGGCACCCACGCATTCCGCGGGCGGCTCGTCGGGCGGTGCCGGCGCGCTGGTCGCGGCCGGTGTCGTCCCGATCGCCCATGCCACCGACGGCGGCGGTTCCATCCGCATCCCGGCGGCGGTCAACGGACTCGTCGGCCTGAAGCCGACGGTCGGACGACATGTCCAGATGCGTCGGATGAAGGGGCTGCCGGTCAAGATCTCGGTCAGCAACGTGGTGTCGCGCACCGTTGCCGACACCGCCGCCCACATGGCGGCGCTCGAACGGCACCGCCGTGCGACCCACCTGCCGCCCATCGGGATCGTGGAGGGGCCCGCTCGTCGACGGCTGCGCGTGGGCGTCGCGATCGACGGGCCCAACGCGCCCACGTCCCCGGCGATCGCGGCGGCCACCCGCGCCACTGCGGACGTGTTGGAGGACCTGGGTCACCACGTCACCGCCATGGACGTGCCGTTCGGCACGCAGTTCGGCGACGACTTCGTCCTGTACTGGGCGACCCTGGCCCAGGTCACGCTGGGCCTGCTGCCGCGCGCGATGCCCGACACGTTCGATCGGGACCTGGTGGATCCGTTCACGGCAACCCTGGCCGACCACGCCCGCGCGAACATGCGCCGGATCCCGGGTGCCATCCGTCGCCTGCGCGCCGCTCGCCAGACCTACTGCGACCAGTTCGACACGGTGGACGTCATCCTCACACCGACACTGGCCCAGGCAACCCCACCGCTGGGGGTGACGAGTCCGCGCCTGGGCTTCGACGATCTCGCACCGTGGTTGATGGACTACGCCCAGTTCACACCGTTGCACAACGCCGTTGGCGCGCCGGCGATCTCGGTGCCGGCCGGCATGCACGAGGGCCTTCCGATCGGGGTGCAGTTGGCGACCCTGCCGGGCGACGACAGGACGCTGCTCGAACTGGCCTATGCGCTGGAGGAAGCGGCGCCGTGGCCGCTGTTGGCCCCGATCCCGGTGACCACCAGTTCGTGAGCGGTGGATGCGCGGTGCGCTGGGCGACGTGATGCCCTGCTGACGAGCGGCGAGACCCCCGATCTTCACCGGTCTGCCGTCCTGGGCCAGTCTCGGAAACCCGACGGAGGAGCCATCATGACCATGCAGCTGCACCACGTCCAGCTGGCGATCCCGGCGGGTGCGGAGCAACGCGCCCGCGACTTCTGGGCGGGCGTGCTGGGCATGGAGGAGATCGCCAAACCACCGGTGTTGGCCGCGCGTGGCGGCTGCTGGTTTCGCGCCGGTGGGTTCGAGTTGCACCTGGGCATCGAGGAACCGTTCGCGCCCGCTCGCAAGGCCCACCCGGGCATCCTGGTCGACGACGTGGACGATGTCGCAGCCCGCCTCGCTGGCGCCGGCATCGACGCCAGGGCCGACGACAGCTTCCCCGGATTCCGACGCGTCCACGCCCACGACCCGTTCGGCAACCGCCTCGAGTTCATGCAACCGGCATCCGCTGCGGGGTGAGTCAGTACCGGGATGCGATGGCGCGATCGGCCATCGCGTCCAGGGCGTCGTCGGCGAGGCGATACGTCACCCAGTCGTGCTTCGCGACCGCCCCCACCGACTCGTAGAACTCGATCGACGGGGTGTTCCAGTCGAGCACGTCCCACTCGAGCCGGGCACCACCACGCGCTCGCGTGAGCCGGGCAAGTTCGCCCAACAGCGCCAGCCCGATGCCACGGCCGCGGGCGTCGGGGTCCACCCACAGGTCCTCGAGCCGGATGCCCGCCACGCCGGTCCATGTGGAGTAGGTGGGGAAGAACAGCGCCATGCCGACGTCACGAGGGCCGGTGCCGTCGACGTCGTCACTGGCGATGATGCACTCGAACGGCGGATGGTCGGCGGCCAGTTGGGTCCGCAGGCCGCCCTCGGTGGTCTCGACGGCGTCCGGTTCGCGCTCGTAGATCGCGAGGTCGACGATGAACGCCAGGATCGTGGCGGCGTCGGCGGGCGTGGCGGTGCGGATGGTGGTCATGGCGAACGAGCGTAGTTCTCCCGAAGTCTGCGACGCCTTGTCAGCCCGGCGTTGGTCCCCACGGGCCGGCAGCGGCACCGGGTCCAGCGCTCAGTCGGTCTGGTCCGTCGTCGCGTCGGACTTCCAGACCGCCTGCAGCGATCCGGGCTCGAGCTGGGACAGTTCGTCTTCCTCGTCCACGGTCACCTCCGCCGGATTCGCCGCGGCCCAGTCGAGGTAGGCCTGCTCGGCGACCGGCAGGGTGGGGAAGAGGAAGTCCTGGCCGATGAGGTCGATCACGCCGGCGCGTTGCAGCGGTTTGTAGAGTTCTCGCTTGATCCGCACCAGGCCCAGATGGATGCCCTGGGAGGCGAGGTTGGCGTGCAGGACCGCCAGGCCGTCGGAGGCCGTGATGTCGGTTTCCGTGACCGCCTCGACGTTGATGAGGAACCAGCGCAGCGGCTGCGTGGGAAAGGCCTCGAGCTCCTGGTCCACGATGCGTTGCACCTTGCGTTGCAGGTCGCCGATGTTGGCGAAGAACAGCGGGGCGTCGTAGCGAAAGATCACCAGGCCGGGCAGGGTTTCCGATTCGGGATAGTCGGCGACGTTGTGCATGCCGGACACGTCGGGAACCCGGCCCAGGACGGCCGAACTCGGTCGCGCGATCCGGTAGCCCATTTCCAGCAGCGACAGCGCCACCGCCAGCCCGACGCCGGCGAGGATGCCGTAGACCATGGTGCCGACCAGGGTCACGACGGCCAGCAGGAATTCGCGTCGACGGAATCGGAACAGCCGCTGGAACGCCCTGAAGTCGATGAGGTGGGTGGCGGCGTACACCACGACCGCGCCCAGGGCGGCCTGGGGCAGCGAGTTGGTGATGCTGCCGGCAACCGAGATGACCAACAGCACACAGGCCGCCGCGGTCAGGGAGTAGATCTGTGTGCGGGCGCCACTGGCCACCGCCAGGGCAGTGCGCGACCCCGACGATGACACCGGGAAACCCCCGAAGGCTCCGACCGCGACATGCACGATCCCGAGTGCCGAGAGCTCGCCCTGCGGCTCGAGCTCGGCGTCCGACGGTCGTTCTCCCGGCAGTGGCTCGGCCGGGAACCCGCGAGCGAAGAGCATGTTGTCGCTGTAGGCCATCACGGCCACACCCAGACCGGCCACGATCAACTGCTTCAGTTCGGGCCACGACACGGTGGGGATCTGGGGTGCGAACTTCCCGGTGGGCACTTCACCGACCACGGCGACGCCCAGGGCCCCGAGGTCGAGCAGGACGTAGGCGGCCATGGCCCCCACCACGCCGATCAGCACCGCCGGCCATTTGGGCAGCACGAGATGGATGAGGAAGATCGCGGCCAGTGTCCCGAGGCCCACGAGGAGCGTGGCCAGGTGGGCCTCGACGGCAACCCCGGCGAAGTTGGTGAGTTGGTCGACGATCGACTCGCCCTCCACCGAGGTGCCCGTCAACTTGCCCAACTGGCCGGCGATCATCAGGACGCCGGCTCCAGCCAGGTACCCCACCAACAGCGGTTGGGAGAGCAGGTCGGCGATCACCCCGAGCCGAAACGCTCGACCGATGAAGCACCAGCCGGCCACCACCAGGCTGAGCGCCGCGGTGAGTTGGATCACCCGTTGCGGGTCACCGTTGGCCATCTCGGCAACGGACAACCCTGCCAGCAGGGCGATGGTCGACTCGGGGCCCACCGACAACACTCGCGAGCCACCGACGACGGCGTACACCAGCATCGCGACCAGCGAGGTGGTCAGGGCGGTGGTCGGTGGCACGCCAACGATCGCGGAGTATGCCATCACCTGGGGGACGAGGTAGGCCGCCACCGCGACGCCGGACATGACGTCGCGCCCCAGCCACTGCCGCTCGTAGCGTGTCCTGAGGAAGCTCAGTCCGGGCGTCACAGCCTGGAAGAGGTCCACCATCCACCGACTGTCCTCACGGGCGAGCTGGTAGTGAGGTGCAGGTCGCCGCGCAGGGGTGGCGCGCTCGGGCTCCTCGCTCGGAGGGGCCCCGTGATCGTCTGGCGTCTGGGTCATGGCCGGCCCCTTCTCGTCATGAAGAGTCGGTCGTCGCAACCTAGCGTTTCGGCGTCGTTCAGGTCCCGGAAACCGGAGGACGTCGTCGGGGTGCCCACGCGCACCGGTCGTCGTCACGTCGGTCGAGTCGGTGCAGGCGACGGCGGCCGCCGCAACGGACCACTGCTGCCGGCTCCCGGGCCGGGCGCCGGGATCCGACCGTCATCCTGCCATGAAGGTGAGGTGCACCGTGCGGACCGGGTTGTCGGTGTTGGTGTCCACGAGCACGATCGACTGCCACGTGCCCAGCACGGGAGTCCCGTCGACCACGGGGATGGTCATCGACGGTGCCACGAAGGCCGGCAGGACGTGGTCGGCGCCGTGGCCGGCGCTGCCGTGGCGATGGGTCCAGCGGTCGTCGCGCGGCACCAGGCGGTCGATGGTGGCTGCCAGGTCGGGTTCGGTGCCCGCGCGCAGCTCGAAGATCGCGACGCCGGCGGTGGCATGCGGCAGGAACACCGTGACCAGCCCGTCACCCGCGTCGGCCACGAAGGCGCGGACGCGAGCGGTCAGGTCGGTGAAGCGGTCGGAGGTCCGGATCTCGAACGTCGAACGATCCATGCGGGTCCTGTCTGTCGGTGCACCGCTGGCGCGATGCATACGGGGGCGGGCAGTCAGTCGGTGGGGGCAGGGAGTCGGCCAGCGCGGGGGAGTCGTGACGGTGGGCAGGTGGCCGGGGCAGTCAACCCTGCTGGGCCAGCAGGTCGCGAAGTTCGGCGGGGGTGGCGACCTCGACCTGGTCATAGGTGGCGCTGTCGGGATCACGGTCGACTCGCCAGTGCTTGAACCGCCCTGAGTGGCGCAGACGATCACCGTCGAGCTGCTCGTAGGCGATCTCGGCCACCCGCAGCCCGACGTACTCGAAGGTCATGTCCTTGGTGGCGTTCCACCGGTTGCCGCCCCGCGGGGACTCCTCGCTGGCTGCCCACGCGGCCCACGGGTGGTCACCCAGGTCGGCGCGGTCCAACGGCGTCAGCTCGGTGGCCAGTTCACGGCGGCGCGCCTCGCTGAACGACGATGCAACCCCGATGTGACGCAGGTTGGCGTCGTCGTCGAACAGGCCGAGCAACAGCGATCCGATCTGGGGGTCGTCGGGCGTCGATGCCTTGTGCCAGCGAAAACCCGCCACCACGGCGTCGCAGGTGCGCTCGTGCTTGATCTTGTACAGGCTGCGCTTGCCCGGTTCGTAGGTGCCTGCCAGGGGCTTGGCGATGACCCCGTCCAGGCCCGCGCCCTCGAAGCGCTCGAACCAGTCGGTGGCGGTGTCTGCATCGGTGGTCGCCGGCGTGAGTTGCACCGGTGCCGCCCAGTCGCACAGGCCCTCCAACTCCTCGCGGCGCACCGACATGGGTTCGTCGGTCAGGTCACGATCGCCGATCGCCAGGACGTCGAAGGCGATGAACCGGGCCGGAGTCTGTTCGGCCAGCATCCGGATCCGGGACTCGGCCGGGTGGATGCGCTGGCTGATGGCGTCGAAGCCGATGCCGCCGTCCACCGGGACCACCAGTTCGCCGTCCAGGACACAGCGCTCGGGCGTGATCGCACGCAGGGGTGCCAGCATTTCGGGGAAGTAGCGTTCGAGCGGCTTGCCGTTGCGTGACTGCAGGACGATGTCGTCGCCATCGCGAAACACCAGGCATCGAAAGCCGTCCCACTTGGGTTCGTAGAGCATCGCACCGTCGGGCATGGACCGGGTCAACCTGGCCAGCATGGGCTTCACGGGCATCGTCACGGGCAAGCTCATCGAAGGCCCTTTCGAAGCGATCGGGTGGACTCATGCGTGGCGTGGACGGGCACGGTTGGACGCAGGCGCGCGGTCATTCGACGACGTCGAGTCCGCCGATGTTCCACATCGTCACCACGTCGCCGTTGCGTGCCAACGTCCAACCGTCCTGGCATGCCAGCGCATCACCACGCTCGCTGGGAAGCCATGCTGCGTCCAGTGGCACGGGTTCGTCGGAGGGGTCCGTGCACTCCGGCACCGCCACGTCGTCGGGCAGGGTCGCGACGACGATCCGGGCGCCGGTGGACGGCTCGTTGCGCTGGCGGATGTCGCGGGCGGCCTCGGGCAGGAAGGCCGGCACCCATTCCCTGTCGACGGCGTCCTGTTGGCGCGCTGTCACCATGTCGGGCCACGAGGCCTCGTGGTACTGCTGGGCGCAGGCACCGAGCGCCAGGCCGAGCACGACACCGCAGGCCACCACGCCGCCCCTGACCGCCAGCGGCCCGGGGTGTCGCCAGGGCAGGTGCGCCACGGGGAGTCCTTGCAGTGCCGGTGATGGGGGACTGCAGCCAGTGGGTGACGGCAGTCGGGAGGGTGGGCCGGGCGAGGGCAGTCGGGCGGGACCGCGCCCCTGCCGGCGGGGCGACGTGCTGCACTGGGGGGTGCCGCAGATCGGGTCGGGCGGCCGGGTCCGGGAGAGCGTAACCGTGGGTGCCGCCGATAGCGTTGCATGCCATGAGCGCCCCTGACCGTCCCGCGACCGACGCTGCCATGCCAGGCTCCCGAACGGGTGCCGCCGCATCGCCCGGCCCCGCCATGTCCGACGACATGTCGGAAGGTGCCACACCCGACCCGACGATGACCGGCGGCGCCACGTCGGACCACTCCAAGTCGACAGCGCAGGTCGGGGCACCTGATGACGGGGCGCGGCGATGGGTCGCGGTCGTCACGGTCGTCGCGATGGCGTCGTGGCCATTCCTGAGCCTGGTCGGCGACAACCTCGATCAGCCCCTGGACATGGCCGTCGTGCGGCTGTGGTGGCTGGCGACGTTGGGCGGAGCGCTGGTGCTGCTCGGCCTCGCCATGGTGATCGGGCGTCGCGTCGGTGCGTGGGCGGGTGGGGTGCTGGGCGTCGTGCTGTGGTTGCTGTTCAGCCTGCCCATGGTGTTGTCGCTGCGGGACGCCATCGGCTCGGAGATGGCTGATGCGGCATGGTGGGCCGTGGTGGCCGGACCCGTCGTCGTGGTCGCCATGGCAGTGATGTGGAAGGTGCCGGTGCAGCGCTTCGTCGCGATCATGGCGGTGGCGCTGGCCGGGATGGCCGGGATCCCGGTCGTCACCGCGGCCATGGCAGCCGACCCGCCAGCCGAGGCCGGCGACGAGGTCGCGACCGCGACCGCCACGTTCACCAGCACCCCCAACGTGTGGTTCATCGTGCTGGACGGACTCGGCAGCAACGACTTCATGCGTGAGCGCGCGGGCTACGACCCAGTGGCGTTCGAGGAGGCGCTGACCGCCGACGGCTTCGAGATCCAGCACGATGCCACCTCCAACTACCCGTTCACGAACCTGTCGATCTCGTCGACGCTGATGATGGACTACGGCTTCACCGACGGCGTGGACGAACCGCCGGCGGGCCCGTTCTTCGAACGGCTGCAGGGCGACAACCTCACCGTCGACCTGATGCGCGCCAACGGCTACTCCTACGCCCACACCTATCCCGGTCTGTGGACGGGGAGCAAGTGCTCGGGGGTGGAGGACCTGTGCATCGGTGACACCGGTTCCATCACCGACACCGAGACGGCGCTGGCAACCATGTCGCCGCTGGGCGAACTCCTGACGACCCGGTCGCAGCACGAGGACGTCGCGATCAGCAACGACCCGGCGCACGTGGCCGCGCAGGTGATCGCAGCCGACCTGGCCGACCCGCAGTTCACCCTGCTGCACGTGCTCAATCCCCATCCACCGCTGTTGCGCGACGCGGACTGCGGTGTCAGGGAGGTGGAGTTCACGTTCTCGGCCTGGGGCGAGGGCGAGGAGTACGGCGATGCGGTCGAGTGCCTCCACGACCAACTCGAACGCGCGGTCGACCTGATCCTGGCAGACGACCCGGACGCCGTCATCATCATCCAGGGTGACCACGGCCCCCGGTTGGGCATCGACTGGACGCAACCGGGCGGTGTGTTCCTCGAAGACGACATGTACTTCTCGATCTTCAGTGCCATGCGTCTGCCCCAGGACTGCGACGTCGAGATTCCCACCGACCTGACCCCGGTCAACGACTTCCGCCTCGTCCGAGCCTGCCTGGAGGACGGCGATCCCCAACTGCTGCCCAACCGCCGGTTCCCGATCCAGGCCGAACGCGGCTGACCGGCCGCGCCACGGGAGCCCTTGATCGCCTCGCGCCGTGCTGCCACGATGGCTGGGGCGGCACGGCCGCCGCCCAACGCTGCGGCGACCTGACAGACCGGAATGCCACGTGGGACTCGACGACTACGACCGCATCGAGGTGCGCAGCCGGGCCGAGCTTCGGACGTGGCTGGCCGACAACCACGACCGCGACGAGGGTGTGTGGCTGGTGACCCACAAGAAACACACCGATCACTGGTTGCCATGGGGCGAGTTGGTGCCGGAACTGCTGTCGTGGGGGTGGGTGGACTCCACCGCCCGCGGCGTCGACGAGGATCGCACCAGCATCCTCATCTCGCCGCGTCGTCCCGGCAGTGGCTGGTCGCGGATCAACAAGGAACACGTCGAAGCGCTGGAGGCCTCGGGCGAGATGACCGCACACGGACGCGCCGTCATCGATGCGGCCAGGGTGGACGGCTCGTGGTCCCTGCTCGACGACGTGGAGGCCGGCATCGTTCCCGACGACCTCGCGGCAGCACTTGACGAGCGAGACGCGCGCGGGATGTTCGACGACCTGCCGTGGAGCACGCGACGCGCGACGCTGGCATGGGTCACCCTTGCCAAGCGCGCCGACACACGGGCACGCCGCATCACCCAGGCCGCCGACGTGACGGCGTCCGGCGGCCGCCCTCGGTGACGGCTGCCCGATCCCTGCGGGCGGCAGGTCCCGGACCGGAAGTCGGGCGACCGACGCCGGGGCGATGGGGGCCACGCAGACCTGCCGGCAGCAACTGCCACGATGTCGCCCGGCGGGCCAGGTTTCGGGCCCCCACGCTTCTCCACAGGTTCTCCACGTGGTCTCCACGACTTCCGCCCGTGCGCGGGGCACTGTTGTGTCCAGCAACCAGAGCCGGTCCACACCGAGGACCGCCACCACATGGAGAACACTGATGGACAACCTGATCGCCACCACGCTCGCCACACTTCGCGCCAACGAGATCGACCTCGCGATGTCGGCACTGCCACATGCACCGGTCGTGGCCGAGCGCCCGACCGTGCGGGTGCGCACCGCCGCCAGCCTCGTCCGGGCCGCCTCGTTCCTGACGCCCGACGTCCGGCCTGCCGCCGTGGCTCGCGTCTGACCCCCAGCACTGCCGGCCACCGTGCCCCGGTGCCGCGTTCGCCCCACGGGGCGGCGTCGGTACCGGGGCCTCGCCGTTCGTGACGTCATGGGCAGTCAGCATGGGCCGAATGCGGCTGTTGCGCGGTGTGTCATCGGCGCGAGCGATGAGCGCACGTATCGAGGCCGATCCTGCCCTGTGGGTGGCTGTCGACTTGCGTCCGGGGCCGCCAGGCGCGAACGTCATGTCCATGGAGCACACCGAGCACCAGCAGACGCCGCCCCGGGCACGCGCCCGGGTTGCCTCGCGTCCTGACTCCACCCCGGCGATCGCCGGTCTGCTGCTCGGCCTCCTGCTGCTTGGCCTCCTGCTGCTTTGATGCCGCGGCGCTGTCCCTCCCGAACATGACAGCGACCGCGGAGGTCGCTTCCGGGATCATCCCGCACCGTCATCCTGCGCCCTGACCATGGGACCACCGCAGACCAGCACCAGCAGACCAAGGAACCCGCCATGGGACAGCCCATCGACCATGCTGCCACCTCCGCATTCGGCACCGACGTCGTCATCTTCGACACGACCCTGCGCGACGGTGAGCAGTCACCCGGCATCTCGCTGGACGCCCGCGAGAAGGTCGAGATCGCCGAGCAACTCGCCCGCCTGAACGTCGACGTGATCGAGGCCGGCTTCTCGGCCGCATCACCCGGGGACTTCGACGCCGTCAAGGCCGTCGCCGAGATCGTGGGCAACACGCCCCGCCAGGCCGAGTCCGACGACGAGTCGGATCGCCGGCCGCCCGTGATCGCAGCGCTGGCCCGGGCGCTGGAGGGTGACATCGAGGCCGCCGCCAAGTCACTGGCTCCGGCCGCCAACCACCGCATCCACACCTTCCTGTCGACGTCGGACATCCACCGCAAGTACATGCTCAAGTCGACCAACGAAGAGGTCCTCGACCAGACCATCCGAGCGGTCGAGATGGCTCGGTCCTACACCGATGACGTCGAGTTCTCACCCCAGGACGCGACGCGGACCGACTTCGAGTTCCTGGTCGACATCGTCGCGGCCGCAGTCGAGGCCGGGGCGACCACCGTCAACATCCCCGACACCGTCGGCTACGCGATCCCGCACGACTTCGGCCAGTGGATCAAGCAACTGCACGAGCGCATCCCGATGATCGAGGCCAATGGCGTCATCGTGTCGGTGCACTGCCACAACGACCTGGGGCTGGCCGTGGCCAACTCGTTGGAGGCCGTGCGCAACGGTGCCCGCCAGGTGGAGGTCGCCGTGAACGGACTGGGCGAGCGAGCGGGCAACTGCTCGCTGGAGGAGGTCGTCATGGCCATCCGGACCCGCAAGGACGTGATGGGTGTCGACCATCGGGTCAACACGCCGGAGCTGACCCGGACCTCGCGGATGGTGGCGTCCCTGACCGGCTACAGCGTCCAGAAGAACAAGGCCGTGGTGGGTGCCAATGCCTTCGCCCACGAGTCGGGCATCCACCAGCACGGCGTGCTGGCCGATCGGCTGACCTACGAGATCATGCGTTCCGAGGACGTCGGCGTCGACGGCTCCCAGATCGTGCTGGGCAAGCACTCCGGGCGTCACGCCTTCCGCAAGGCCGTCGACGAACTGGGCATGGAGGTGTCCGACGATGCCTTCCAGGCCGCCTTCACCCGCTTCAAGGAGGTGGCGGACGCCAAGGGCGGACTGGTCGACCACGACGAGGTTCGTGCCATCGTGCTGGCCGAGGCCACCCACGGCATCGACGACGAGTTCTCGCTGGAGTCGTTCTCGGTGACCACGGGCAGCGAGGCCGACCCGGTCGCGCAGGTCGCCGTGCGGGTGGCGTCGACCGAGCAGGTCCATCACGGCACCGCGACCGGTGACGGTCCCGTCAACGCCGTGTGCCTGGCCGTTCGCGACGCCATCATGGGGGCGGTGGAGGTGGACGCGGTCACCCTGACCGGCTACAACGTCAATGCCGTCGGCGCCGGCATCGAGGCCGTCGGCGAGGTGGCCATCACCGTGGAGGTCGAGGCCGGCGATCGCTTCACCGGTCGGTCGGCGTCCACCGACATCGTCGAGGCCAGCGCGCAGGCCTACCTCGACGCCCTCAACCGCTCACAGCGCATCGTCCACCGCAGCCAGGAGTTCCGGCCATGACCGAACAACCTGCCAGTCGTCCGAGCATGTCGGGTGTGCGACGGATCCGGGTGAGTGCGCCCCCGGACCAGACCCCGGAGCAGGAGGCAGCCCTGGTCGCTGCCGTGGCCGAGGCCTACGAGCAGACCCACGGCCATCGCGACGTCCAGATCGACGTCGACCATCCCGAAGAGGTCGACTTTCGGGCGGTGGGCTCCCGGATGTTCCGCTGACGCGCGCCGGTTGACGACGTCACGCATGGTCGGGGGCGGTGGGCCGGCGCATTGGAGTTGCTCGCTGCGCTCGCAACGTCCTGACGCGTGCGGCACGTCACCGGCCGCGTGTCGGGACGGGCCCCCGGATCAGCGGGGCTCCGTCGCCGCGTCCGGGGTGGCCGCTGGTGTGGCCACGACGTCGCCGATCGCCGCGAGCAGTTCGCCGATGGCGTGGCCCTGCTCGAGTGGGTGGCGCATCGGCACCTCGGGCCGCAACTCGTAGTGATTGCGTCGACCCTGGCGTTCCTTGGCCACGTACCCCGCCGCACACAGGTCGGCCAGGATGTTCTGGACCGCGCGTTCGGTGATCCCGACGACCTCGGCGACGTCGCGGATGCGCGCATCGGGTTCACGCCCCAGCGCGATCAGCACATGACCGTGGTTGCTGAGGAAGGTCCAATCGGGATTCACGTTGGCTCCTGGTCTGCCCGGTCGACGGCCGGACACGCGGCGACAAAGTACGAAGAGTTGTTCAGGTATAGTGGTTCGTAAGAAACGGTACCCCGTTGCCGACATGGTGACAGGCCCCCACGGCCGCCCATGCCCGACCCCGAACCTGGCGATCCCATGACCGCAGAGACCACGACCAACCGGCAGGCCCCGACCGGGTCGCATCAGCCCGACACACCTGGCCCGGTGGCCGACACGCGGTGGGCAGTCCTGCGCGGCGACATGCTCGGCGGACTCGTCGCGGCCGTCGTTGCGTTGCCGTTGGCCCTGGCCTTCGGCGTGCAGTCGGGCCTGGGCGCGGAGGCCGGTGTCTACGGCGCCATCGGCGCCGGGATCGTGGCCGCACTGTTCGGTGGGACTGCGACCCAGGTCACTGGTCCCACCGGTCCGATGACCGTGGTCAGCGCCACCGTGGTGGGCCTCGGCGTTGCCGCGATGGGGGATGTCGACTCTGCTCTCGGGGTGATCCTGTTGACCTTCCTGGTCGCGGGCCTGTTCCAGATCCTGTTCGGCCTGGTCGGCGTCGGCAAGTACGTCAGGTACTTCCCCTACCCGGTGGTGTCCGGATTCATGAGCGGCGTCGGCCTGATCATCGTGGTGCTGCAGGTGTGGCCGTTCCTGGGCGCGGATTCACCGAAGTCCACGATCGATGTGGTCACCCGGATCGGCGAGCCGCTCTCGCAGATCAACGTCGCGGCGGTCGGCATCGGGTCCCTGACGGTCGCCGCGTTCTTCCTCCTGCCACGCCTCACGAAGGTCGTGCCCGCGGCGCTCGGCGCGCTGCTCGTCGGCACCCTGGTCGCATGGCTGCTGGCCCTCGACGTGCCGATGATCGGCGACATCCCCCAGGGCCTTCCCGGACTGCAGGTGGGCCGGATGCTCGAGGTCGATCCCGCGATGATCGGACTGGTCATCGAGTACGGACTGATCCTTGCGGTGCTGGGATCGATCGATTCCCTGCTGACGTCGGTCATTGCCGACAACATCACCCGGACGAAGCACGACTCGGCTCGTGAACTCGTCGGCCAGGGACTGGGCAACATCACCGCGGCGCTGATCGGCGGGATCCCGGGTGCAGGCGCGACCAAGGGGACGGTCGTGAACATCGATGCTGGTGGCCGAACTCGGCGGTCCGGTGCCCTGCACGGTGTGCTGTTGCTGGTCATGCTGCTCGGTGCCGGGTCATTGGTCTCGGTGGTTCCGCTCGCCGTCCTGGCCGGGATCCTCATACCGATCGGATTCGCCATCGTGGACGTCAAGGGCCTGCGTCATCTCCGTGACGTCCCGCGTGCCGACGCGGCCGTGATGGTGCTCGTGCTGGTGATCACCGTCTTCGGCGACCTCATCGTGGCGGTCGGCGTCGGTGTGGTGCTCGCCTGCGTCCTGTTCATGAAGCGCATCGCGGACGTGAGCGAGGAGCGCAGCCTCGTCCATGCCGTTGACCCGGACCGCTCGGGTGTCGATGGGCACCACCTGCCCGGCCAGCCCGGCATCTACGTCACGCGGGTGTACGGGCCGCTGTTCTTCGGTTCGGCCAGCAACTTCCGGGACCTGTCCGAAGCGCTCGAGCCCGACGCCAGGGCGGTGGTGATCGACCTGACGCACGTCGACAGCATCGACCAATCCGGGTTGTATGCCCTGGAGGACGTCGTGCTGGACCTGGCGCGCAAGGGCATCGACGTGCTGCTCGCCGGAGTCGACAGTCGATCCCTGGACATGCTGCGGCGCGTTGACCTCGTGGGTCGGCTCATCCCGGAATCGGACGTGCATGATGACGTCGATGCCGCGATCGACCAGGCAACCACGTTGGTGGCGCGGACGCCCGTCCGGGTGTCGTGACGACATGCGCAGCCTGCCACCGACATCGCACCTGGTCGACGACATGCCTGTCGCCGCCACGCAACGCTCGACCCCCCAGCCATCCCGACACGAACCAGGCCAGCCAATGATCCCCACTGCCCAGACCCAGACCGACATGTCGCCTGCCGACGTCCTCGCCTGGCTCCAGGCGGGCAACGCCCGCTTCACGTCCGGCACGACCCGATCTCGTGACCTGCTCGCCCAGGCTGGCGCGACCGTCGACGGCCAACATCCGTTGGCTGCCATCCTGGGGTGCATCGACAGCCGGGTGCCGGTGGAGTCCGTGTTCGACCTCGGGATCGGCGACGCCTTCGTGGCACGCACCGCCGGCAACGTCGTCGACGACGACATCCTCGGCAGTCTCGAGTTCGCCACCGAGCTGGCCGGCGCTCGCGTGGTCCTGGTGCTGGGGCACAGTGCCTGCGGCGCGGTCGAGGGTGCCTGTGCCGGCGTCGAGCTGGGCCATCTCACGGGACTGCTGGCCAAGATCGCGCCGGCGGTGCGCGACGCGTCCGGTGGCGACCCCCGCCCGGGCGCCGATGACGAGCACCTCGTCGCACGCGCCGTCGAGGCCAATGTCCGACGCGGTGTTGCCGCCATCAGCGACCGCAGCAGTGTGATCGGCGACCTGTGCGCCACCGGCGATCTCGTCGTGGTCGGCGCCGTGTACGACCTCGCCACGGGCCACGTCACGATGCTGGAGTGAACCCTGGTGCGATCCCTGCTGGCCCGGCTCAGGGCTCGGCGGCTCGTGCGGTCAGCGGGCGAGGAAGATCGTGTTGGTGGCGTCACCGCCGATGAGTGGGTTGCGGAAGCGGGACACGTGGGCATCGACCTGGCCGAAGGCCGCACCCAGCATGGTCGGGGCGGTGGGCCGGGAGACCGCGCTCACCTGTTCAGCGGCCGTCGATCGACCAGTGCCATGCCTCGACCGAGCTGCCCTGCAGGCCGAACCGTGCGGCGTTGGCCATCAGCCAGTCGAAGCCGGGGTTGCCGGCACACCCGCGTGGCCCCGACGGGAAGCACAGCGTGCGACCCTGGTGGGAGAAGTCGATGGCCAGGCCACGCTCGTGCATCGACGTGCCGGGGATGGCAGTGGGCACCCGGCAGGCGGAGGCAGGTGACGTGTACAGGTCTGGACAGCCATTGGCCACCCGCAGCCGCAGGGTGGCCTGTGGGGCGCGGTGGCCACTGCCACTCAACACCACGCCGTCCGCAGCTGCGGCGACCAGCAACGCCTGCAGCTGCGGGGCGATGACCGATGCCACCGTGATCCCACCGATCAGGACACCGTCCCCGCGGTCGGCCCACACGGTCACCAGGTCGACCCCGCCGCCCGACAGGGTTGTCTCCAGCGCCGCCCGTGCTGCCCTGAGCTGCGTCTCCAGCTCCTGACGGGGCCTTGACACCTCCTGGGAGGCGGCTGCGAGCCGATCGGCCTCGCGTTCCAGCCGCTGGGCGGTCTCGTCGGCCGCCGTGGCCGCGGCGTCGGCCTCGTCCCGGGCCAGGTCCGCCCGCTGCTGTGCAGTGGCCACCTCGTCCTCGATCGATTCTGCCGCCGATTCGGCTGCGGAGGCTGCGGCGAGGCGTTCCTGGCGGATGCTGCGGGCCACGGCCAATGCGTCGACGACGGCCAGGTCCTGGTCGATCGCTGCGCCGATCATGTGGCTGACCCGCAGCACCATGTTGACGTCGTCGACACCCAGCAACAGGTTCGACAGGCGCAGCTGGCCGCCCTCCATGTAGGTGGCCCGGATGCGCAGGAGCATCACCCGTTCCGCCGCCGCGATGTCCTCGTCTGCCTGTTCCAGCGCGGCCGTGGCCAGGTCGCTGCGCCAGCGAGCGGTGACCAGGTCGTCACGTGCCTGGGCGAGGTCGTCCCGGGCATCCTGTGCCGCTTCGTTGGCGGCCGAGAGCGCCTCGGCGGCCCGGACGGCATCCCGATCGGCTGCGGCAAGCTCGTCACGGGCCCGGACGGCGGCTCGTTGGGCCCTGGTCTCCCGTGCGCTGAGTTCATCGAGTTCCAGCTGCAGTTGTGCCACGCGTTCCTGCAACAGCCCGATCTCGGTGTCCGACATGCTCGAGCGTGGGATCTGCAGACCGGACATCGGGATGACGTCGAGTCCCGGGGATCCGGTCGGTGACGGTGACGTCGCCGGCGATGGCCGGGATGGCCCCGGAGCATCGGGCGACGTCGACGGTGGCCGCGCCGGCTCGGAGGTGGGCTCCCGGGTCGGTGCTGGGGGCCGCGGCGTCGGGGTCGCGGTCGGACCGGGTTCGGCTGGTCCGGTGGGCGAGGCCGGCTCGGTGGGATCCGTCGACGGCTGTGATGGGTCAGGCGTGGTCGCAGGTGTGGCCGGTGAGGGTGCGGTCGCCGTGCCGTCGACCGACTGGGCGACCGCGGGCAGGCCGGGGCCTGCCAGAAGCGCGGTGCTGACAACCGCGACGACGAGGATTCGACGGAGTCGGACCATGGCGTGACCTGGGGCTGGTGCCCATCGGGTGACGAGGACCCGGCTGCCGTCCCCGCCCCCGAACCATACGTCACGCGGTGGCGTTCGGCCACACCTCCGGAGGTGCCACGATCGTGGCACCCGGCGGCTGGGTCACGCCGGTCGTGCGACGGTCAGCGGGCCAGGAAGATCGTGTTGGTGGCGTCACCGCCCACCAGCGGGTTGCGGAATCGCGACACGTGCGCGTCGACCTCGGTGAACACCGAGCCCAGCACCGCCATGAAGTCGGTGTCGGGCGGGTCGTCGGACCACAGGGCGAACACGCCGCCCGGCTGCAGCCACCGCTGCAGGGCAGTCACGCCCGCGGTCGTGTAGAAGTCGGCGTGGGACGGATGGAGGTGGTGGCGGGGCGTGTGGTCGATGTCGACCAGGATGGCGTCGAAGCGGCGTCCGGCACGGTCGGGGTCCAGGCCGTGGTCGCCCGCCACCATGGCGAAGAAGTCGCCGTGGACCAGTCGCACCCGAGGGTCGGCGGCCATCCCGGTGACGTCGGGCAGCAGGTCGTCGCGGTGCCACTCGATGACGGGTGCGACGGCCTCGACCACGACCAGTGAGGCCACCCGGGCGTTCGCCAGCACCGCCCGTGCCGTGTAGCCCAGCCCGAGCCCGCCCACCACGACGTCCAGTCCGTTGCCGTCGTCGTCGGTGGCGTCGCCGTCGCTGGTTTCGTGGCCCCAGGACAGCCCGACGTCGGCCAGGTCCTCCTCGCCGACCGTGAACCGGCTCGACATCAGGTACTCGTCGCCCAACTTGACCTCGAACACGTCGCTCTGGGTGGCGGGATCGCGGCGACGCCACAGCGTGATGACACCGCCGGGGGTGTCATGGCGTGCCAGTTCGGCGAAGGGAAGGCTCATCGTGGTCCTGGTTCGGACGTGGTCTGGGCGACCACGGTCCCTGGGTCGTGACCGTAGCCACGGGCGGTACGCGGTGGCACGGGCGAAACGCCTCCCCGGTCGCGGGCACCGGGGAGGCGTCGGATTCACGTCGTCGATTCGAAATGGGCGGCTGCCACGCGGGGTGCCTGGCAGCCCCGACCGCGTGGTCACCGATCCCGACTGGGACGCACCGGCGGTGACGGCGGCCGCTGCGGTGCCTGGCTGGCACCGGGTTCGGCGGCGTTGGCAGCGTCCGGGTCCATCTGGCGACGGCGGCTGTCGACGCGCTGTTCGATGCGATCGGAGGCACCCTCGAGTTCGTTGCCGACCTTCTCCTTCTCGGTGTCGTAGCGCGACAGGGCAGTTTCCCACCGCTGGCGCATCGGCACGATGCCGCCGCCCCCGATGGCCACCACCGCAACGCCGACCAGGATGGCCAGGAGTGCGTAGAACAGGCCGTTGACGATGTCGGACGCGATCTCGAGTTGGTCCAGGGCTGCGAACACGCCGATGACGAGGATCGCGCCGCCGGCGATGTTGGCCAGGGTCATGCCGTAGTCCAGTCCACCGAGGGCTGCATCGATGAGCTCACGAACCACAGCGGCGATTGCGGCGGCGATCACCAGGATGACCACTGCCACGATCACCTTGGGCAGGAAGCGGATGACGCTTTCGAGCAGGTCGCTGATCGGATTGGGACCGAAGACGCCGAAGGCCATCTGGAGGGTGAAGAGCAACACGATGGAGTAGACGAGCTTGGCGAGGAAGTCGCTGGCGTCGTACGGGGTCTTTGCGAGGGCCTTCTTCACCCCGCCGCGCTCGACTGCCCGGTCGAACCCGACACGTTCGAGGATCGCGCCGACCGCCTTGGCCAGCACCTTGGCGATGACCCAGCCGATCAGGAGGATCAGCAGGAAGCCGACGAGTTTCGGGATGAACGTGGCAACGTCGGACACGGCATCTGACAAGGTGTCCTGGAAGGATTGGGCAAGAAGCATTTCGCGACCTTTGGTCGGAATGGAGGGTCGGGGGACTGGGCCCCCGCCGGGTTGCATGCTGACGATGCTCCCGGATCCAGATCATCTTCTCGGGTGAACCCTTTCCGGTCTTCACCCCAAGGGGTGAATTCTCGGCGACATGGCTGCAGCCGGTGGACAACTGCCCCGGGCGGGGTCATGATTGGCATCCCCACCGACCGAGCGTCGCCAATGCCCGAGCCCGAATCAGCGCCCGAATCCGAATCAGTGCCCGAATCAGCGCCCGAGTCCGGGTCCGACAACGCCGGGCCATCGCGCCCCCTGCGCCTGGCCGTGGTCGACGACTTCGCGGTCGTGGTGGCGGGTGTTGCCCGCCTGATGGAGCCATTTCGCGACCGTGTCGACGTGGTTGAACTCGACGCCAACAAGCCGGTGTCCAAACCTGTCGACATCGCCCTGGTCGACACCTTCGCGCAGGGTGAGGCCCACACCGACGAAATGCGGGCGGTCCTGGACAACCCGTTGGCTGGCCGCGTGGTGATCTACACCTGGCGCGTCGACGAGGCACTGGTGACGCTGGCGCGGGAGCGAGGGTTCAGCGGCTACCTGACCAAGCAGTTGGGTGCGGAGGAACTCGTCGATGCCCTCGAGAGCATCCACGCGGGCGCCGACGGGATCGTGACCAGCAGCCACGCGAACGCACGTCCTCCGCAACCGGAACGCCGCTGGCCGGGCATCGACGACGGCCTGTCCGAACGCGAAGCCGAGGTGCTGGTCTTCATCACGGCAGGCAACAGCAACGCCGAGATCGCGGAGCGCCTGTACCTGTCGCAGAACTCCATCAAGACCTACATCCGGTCGCTGTATCTCAAGATCGCCGTCAAGCGGCGGACCCAGGCCGTGCTGTGGGGCATCGACCATGGATTCCGCGTGGAACACCGGCGACTCGACGACTGGCGCCAGGCCTGACAGCGACGACTGACCCCTGGCCGCCACGGGCGATGGGCGGCCATGACGCTCCCGGAGCGCCGAGCATCCGGCTGTGCGCCCCCGGTAAGGGTTGAACTGCTCAGTGGCCTTGCGGTTGACTCGTGTCATTCCGAGACGGGGACACCCCCAGGGGAGCCACCATGGCCAGCGCCGAACCTCGCACCATCATCGAAAAGCTCTACGACAGCCACCTGGTCGCGGGCGGGGACGACGGCGATCCGAACCTGCTGTACGTCGACCTGCACCTGGTCCACGAGGTGACGTCGCCGCAGGCCTTCGAGGGGCTCCGCCTGGCCAACCGGACCGTGCGTCGGCCCGACCTGACCCTGGCAACGATGGACCACAACGTCCCGACCGACCCGGAGCAGGCCGCCGGTCGCCTGCCCCTGGCCGACCAGATGTCGGTCAGGCAGATGGACGCGCTGACCGACAACTGCGCCGAGTTCGGCATCAAGCTCTTCCCGATGGGCTCGCGCAACCAGGGCATCGTGCACATCATCGGTCCCGAACTGGGCGTCACCCAGCCCGGCATGGTCATCGTGTGCGGCGACTCGCACACGGCCACACACGGTGCCTTCGGGGCACTGGCGTTCGGCATCGGGACGTCCGAGGTCGAGCACGTCCTGGCCACCCAGACGCTGCCCCAGCGTCCGCCGCGCACCATGGCGGTCGAGGTCGAGGGTGACCTGCCGGCCGGGACCACGGCGAAGGACCTGATCCTCCACATCCTCAGTCGACTCGGGGTCGCCGGCGGGACCGGCCACGTCATCGAATATCGCGGCGCGGCCATCCGCGCCCTGTCGATGGAGGAGCGGATGACGGTGTGCAACATGACCATCGAGGGCGGTGCCCGGGCGGGCCTGATCGCGCCGGACGACACCACCTTCGCGTTCCTCGAGAACCGGCCGTATGCCCCCACGGGTGCGGACTGGGACGCGGCCGTGGCGGCATGGCGTGACCTGGGCACCGACGACGGTGCCACGTTCGATGCCACGCTGCGCATCGATGCCATCGACGTGGAGCCATGGGTCACGTGGGGAACCACCCCGGACATGTCGATCCCGGTGACCGGCACCGTGCCCACGCCCGACGACGCGCCCGACGAGTCACGAGCCGCGCAGTACCGGCGAGCGCTGGACTACATGGGCCTGGACGGTGGTGAGGCCATCACCAGCGTTGCCGTTGACAAGGTCTTCATCGGCTCGTGCACCAACGGTCGCTTGTCGGACCTGCGCGCCGCAGCCGAGGTGATCCGTGGCCATCACGTTGCCGACGGCGTCGACGCGATGGTCGTGCCGGGCTCGGGACTGGTCAAGGAGGCAGCCGAGGCGGAAGGGCTCGATGCCGTCTTCGTCGATGCCGGGTTCGACTGGCGGGCACCCGGGTGCTCGATGTGCCTGGGCATGAACCCCGACCAACTCGCGCCGCACGAACGGTGTGCGTCCACCTCCAATCGCAACTTCGAGGGGCGCCAGGGCTTCCAGGGACGGACCCACCTGGTCAGTCCGGCCATGGCTGCCGCTGCCGCCATCACCGGCCACCTCACCGACGTCCGCACCCTCTGAGCCGCGCCCCGCACCCCGACCCCCGTCCCACCCACGGACTGCAAGGACCGCCCACCATGGATCCCGTCAGCGAAGTCACCGGCACCATCTGCCCGATCGACGCCAACGATGTCGACACCGACCAGATCGTGCCCAAGCAGTACCTCAAGCGGGTCGAGCGGACCGGGTACGGGCCGTACGCGTTCGCCGAATGGCGCTACGAACCCGATGGCACGCCAAAGCCCGACTTCGCGATGAACAAGCCCGAGCATGCGGGTGCGAACATCCTGTTGTCCGGTGCGAACTTCGGCTCGGGTTCCTCCCGCGAACACGCGCCGTGGGCGATCGAGGACGCGGGCTTCAATGCCATCATCGCGGAGTCGTTCGCCGACATCTTCCGCAACAACTGCGGCAACGTCGGCATCATCGCGGTGGCCCTGGACCACGCCACGGTGCGCAACCTGTTCGACGCCGTTGCGACCGATCCGGCGACGATCTTCACGGTCGACCTGCAGTCCCAGACGGTGATGGGTGCCGGCATCCAGGCGTCGTTCGACATCGATGCCCACACCAAGCACAAGTTGCGCAACGGCCTCGACGACGTCGGCCTGAGCATGCAGCGCGGCGCCGACATCGACGCCCACGAGGCCACCCGGGCTGCATGGTTGCCGTCGCTGGCCTGAGCCTGCCCAGTCGTGACGGCAGGAGGGTGGTGCGGTGACGGCACAGCCTGGCGGCGTTGCCGACCAGTGGCCGGACCGCGAGCGTGATGACGGCGGCGCGAACCCAAACCACCCGTTCGCTGGCCGACCGGCCACCTCGGGCCCGGCCACGAGGATCCTAGGCTGGCGCTGACGTGCGATCGCCGTGGGCGGTTCGTGCTCCCCGAGAGAACGGAAACCCCATGGCCGCCACCGACGAGATCCTCGCCCAGATCCCGATGTCCGCATTGGCGCGGCAACTCGGCACCGACGAGGCCACGGCCCGCGAGGCCGCCGAGGCTGCCCTGCCCACCCTGCTGGCCGGGCTGACCGGCGAAGCAGCCAATCCGTCGCTGCGGCCCAAGTTGTCGGCCGCTGTGCGAGACCATGACCCCGCCCTGCTCGACGACGACGACCCGATCAGCCGGGTTGATGCGGCCGACGGCGACAAGATCGTCGGCCACGTCCTGGGCGAGCAGCGTGGCGAGGTCGAGCAGCAACTGCAGGGCGCTCTGGGTGGTCAGGCAGGCGGACTCGTCAGCCGCATCCTGCCGTTGCTGGCGCCACTGGTGATGTCGTGGTTGGCACGGCGCATGACCGGCGGCGGCTCGGCATCAGGCGGCGGTGGGCTGGGTGACATCCTGGGTGGTGTGCTGGGTGGCGGCGCTGACTCCGGTGGGGCCGGTGGTGGTGGCCTGGGCGACATCCTCGGTGGAGTCCTGGGCGGTGGCGGCAGCGCTGGTGGTGGTGGCGGTGGGCTGGGTGACATCCTCGGCGGCGTGCTGGGTGGTGGTGCCACGACTGGCGGCGGTGCTGGCGGCGCCGCTGCTGGCGGTGGGCTGGGTGACGTGGTCGGCGACGTCCTGGGCCAACTGGGCGGTGCCGCCGGGTCAGGTGGCGGCCTCGACGACCTGCTCGGCAGCGTGATGGGCCAGGCTGCCAAGCGGTAGTGCCCGGGACGGCTGCAACGACGATGGTGACGGCGGGTGCATGTCCGGACGGGTGTGCACGTGGCTGTCCGGACGGGTGTCGTGACGGGTACAACGGCATCCGACGCCAGACCTGACCCGACGAGCCGACCATGGGGGATGCCCGCGTGAGCACCACCCCAACCAGCGCGTCGGCGCGCCCGTCGACCTTCGCACCGCTGGCGGTGCCCGAGTACCGCCGCATGTGGCTGGCCTTCCTGGTGTCCAACCTGGGCACGTTCCTGCAGATGACTGCGGCGCCGTGGTTGATGCTGGAGATGACCCAGTCGGCGTTCATGGTGGCCCTGGTGGCGGCGTCGATGACGCTGCCGCGACTGCTCCTGACCCTGCCGGCCGGCTCACTCGCCGACCAGTTCGACCGACGCATCATGGGATCGATCGGCCAGGTGATCGCGTCGCTCGCGGTCGCCGTGATGGCCTTGGCGACCTGGCAGGACCAGTTGACGCCGGTGTTGTTGCTGGTGCTGACCTTCGGGGTCGGCATGGGGACGGCGATCTCCCTGCCAGCGATCCAGACGCTGGTGCCAGACCTGGTCGACGACGACCTGGTCTCGGCGGCCGTGTCGTTGAACTCGGCATCCTTCAACGTCGCCCGGGCCGTGGGCCCCGCCATCGGTGGCGCCATCATCGCCGCGGGCGCCGCGGGCCTGGCCTTCGGGCTCAACGCCGTCAGTTACCTGGCCGTCATCGGGGTGCTGCTGACCCTGCCGCGGCAGACGTCGGCCGATCGCAGCAGTGGGGGCGTGTGGCAGTCCACCCGCATCGGTCTGCGGTTCGTGCGCTTCACCCGCGCGGTCATGCTGGTGGTCGTGGTCACCGGCATCTTCAACCTGACCGCCACGTCGTTCCAGACCCTGCTGCCCAACGTCGTCAGTGACGACCTGTCCATGGGCCCGGAGGGGTTCGGGTTCCTGCTCGGCGCCTTCGGCGCAGGATCGCTGCTGGGCGCACTGAGTCGCGAGCGGATGCGCACCCGGGTCCGCCTGATCCTGCCCCTTGCAATCGTGCTCAACGGGGTCACCGGCATCGTGTTCGGGTTCATCGCCCGTGACCCGATCTCCTCGGCGGCCCTGCTGTTCGTCGCCGGTCTGACCTGGGTGTGGACGGTCACCACCATGAACACCATCGTGCAGGTGGTGGCACCGCGCTGGGTGCGTGGCCGGGCGATGTCGGTCTACCTGCTGTCGGCGCTGGGGATGCAACCGATCGCGGCCGTGCTGGCCGGTTCGCTGGCCGAACTGGTCGGGGCAGCCAACGCCGTCGGTGTCCTGTCGATCGCCACGCTGGCCCTGGGCGCGGTGGCGCACTGGATCGACATGCCGGTGCTGGGCGAGGTGCGCCCGCCGATGAGCCCCGACGACTTCTCGGTGCCACGCCACGCCAGCCAACTGCCGGGCTCCCCGCTGATCGTCGCGACCAGGTGGACCGTCGACCTGGACGTCCTGCCGGAGTTCCTCGACGCCATGCGCACCCTGCGTCGCCACCGCCTGCGCACCGGTGCCCTGGCGTGGTCGTTGTTCCGGCACGCCGAGGATCCGGCGACGTTCACCGAGTACGTGCGACTGCAGGACTGGGAAGCCCACCTCGCCCAGCATGCCCACCTCGACGCCGACGCGGCGGTCGCCATCGCCCATGCGCGGTCCTTCGACATCGTGGGAGGACCGAGCACGCAACACGTGTCGCGCATCGACCTGTCCTCCGACGACGTGCTGGCCGACCAGGAGGTGGCCCAGGTCGCCCACGAGCAACTGCACGCCGAGCTGCACGCCAGCGATGGGTCCGTCCCGATGACCCGCGACCACTCGGACCACCAGGCGTAGGTGCGCTGCGACCTCCCATCTGGCGTCGTGCGGGCGCTGACCGGACGTCGGGGGTTGTGTCCGGGCCCGCGGCGGGCTTTGCTGACCAGTCAGCCAACCGGGAGCACACCATGCTGCAGCGTCGTCGCCTGCCCCACCTCTTCGCCGCCCTGGCGCTCGTCGCCACGCTGGTCGGCGTGCAGACCGTCGCCAGTGCGGCCCCGTCCGATCGTGCCTCCGACACGGCACGGGCACGCCACGACCGCATCACCGGCTACTGGGACGCCGAGGCGATCGCCGGTGCGGTGCCCCGCAATCTCGATCGCCAGCCACCTGCCCGCGTCGTGCCGCAACCCGGGAAGCCCGACAAGCCGGGCAAGCCGGGTGGTGGTGGCGGCGGTGGCGGCGGAGGCGGCGAGGGCAGCGTCGTCACGGGGGCCTCATGGGCGGGCACCTTCGCCTTCGGCACCGTTGGCGCCACGACGGGCAAGATCCTGTTCACGATGAGCGGCGTCGACTACGTCTGCTCGGGCAGCACCGTCGCCAGCCCGGGCGGTCGCACGCTGGTCCTGACTGCCGGGCACTGCGTCTACGACGACGCGGCCAACGCGTTTGCCACCAACCTGGTGTTCATGCCGGACTTCGACCACTCGAGCAGTGGCAATGCGCGTGACTGCACCACCACCGTGTACGGCTGCTGGGTCGCCGAGCACCTCGTCGCCACCCAGCAGTGGGCTGGTGGTGACTTCGAACACGACTACGCCTTCGCGGTCTTCGGGGACGGCGGCTCGTCGGGCAGCGCGGACCTGGGTGCCACGGTCGGAACCCAGGGCATCGCGTTCAACCAGGGTCGCGGCAACCACATGGCGTCCTTCGGCTACCCGGCCGGCTCGCCATACTCCGGCACCGACCTGGTCTGGTGTGCCGGCACGGTCGTCGATGATCCCTACGGCGCCAGCACCCAGGGCCTCAAGTGCGACATGACCGGCGGATCCTCGGGTGGCCCGTGGTTCGCCGACTTCGACGAGACGACGGGTCGAGGAACCCTGAACTCGGTCAACTCCTACAAGTACACCGGTGGCCGCAAGTCGATCACCCAGAACATGTACGGGCCCTACTTCGGCAATGGTGCCCAGTCGACCTACCAGACTGCCCGGGGCACGACCTCCGATGCGCTGGTCAACGTCGGCTGAGACCCGTCCCGGCGCGACCGCGTCCGGGTGCCCACCCGGGCGCGCTCGTCGTCGCGGTCAGTCCGCGGTCGTGCGCAACGGGATCCGCACCACGACGAACTCGGCTGGCCGCAACGGCGCGAACCCGACCTGCGCGACCAGTCGTCCGGCGTCGACGTCGGCCTGGGTCGTCGTGGTCCGGTCGCACTTCACGAAATAGGCATCGCGGGGTCGTGACCCCTGCAGCGCACCGTCTCGGAACAGGCTGTCGAGGAAATTCGTGACCTGGTGCTGCACGCCGGCCATCGCGGCATCCTGGACAGGCCCGGGCACGTGGGCGTCCAGTGACAAGACGATGCTGCGCTCGATCCAGGTGGCGGTGCGCCGGACCGGGACGTAGCGCCACTCCGGATCCAGCGACGACGTCCGCGCGCCCCACACGACCAGGCTGGCTCCCACCGATCGCAGTCCGTTCACGTTGACAGTGGTCAGGACGTCGACGTCGGCCGCCCCCAGGGCCACGGCCGGGGTGGCGCCCAGGATCCGCGCCTCACGACCCGCCGGTGCCTTCCAGACACCGTGTGACCGGTCGAAGCGGGCGATCACGCCAGCGACTGCTCCGGTCAGGCACACGGGCTTTCCGCCAGGGTCGACGCCCCGCGGGAACCACACGGCTGCGGCAGCGCTGGTCGGCAACGGACCTGCGGCCGCCTGCGTCGCCGTCGTCCAGTCCGCTGGCGGGTCGACCAGGACGAGGACACCGTGGTCCTCGGCCCACTCGATCGCGTCCTCGACCAGGCGGCGCGGCACGTCGATGACGCCGGCGGTCGGCAGGACGAGCAGGTCGGCGTCGGTGTCGGCGACCGCATCGCGAGCAGCGGCATGCGTCACCGGGTCGGCCTTGGCCGGGGCGATGACCGCGGCCCGGCCACCGTTGGTGAAGAACTGCTCGACCGCCGTGGCCATGCCACCACCCTGGTCGTCGGCGCCGAACGTGCGCACGAAGTCCGTGAACGACGTCACCCGTTGGATCGGCAGGTCGAGGTTCTTCTCGGTCTCGCCGATGAAGGCGGTCACGCCACTGGCGGCCGCACGGATCGACGGCAACGTCGCGTGCCCGCCACCGGATGTGGCCTGATCGGCCGGCAGGACCACTTCGCCACGCATCACGACCACGCCGGTGCCGGCGACGCGAACACCGGTGATGTCGTCGCGGGCGCCCTCGACCGTGACCTGGGCGTGGCCGGGTCGCCCCATGTCGTGGCCCTGTTCAGCCACGAACGCAGGGTCCGGCAGGTCACCGTTGGCCCACAGCCACGCAGCCATGCACCCCGTCGCCGACCCCGTGAACGGATCCTCCGGTGGCTCCGGTGGCGTCAGCAGCAATCGCGAGAACACGTCCCCATCGGGCGTCGCACCACCCTTGGCGGTCAGGAACGGTTCGAAGAAGTCGGTGTCGTGGGTGTCGTGGAAGGCGAGCAGCGCGGGGACGTCCAGGCTGGCCCGACGCAGCGCGTCGTGGTCGACGAGCGGGCAGACCAGGAACGCAGTCCCGGTGCTGACGGTCTGGGGACTGGCCCGGAAGTCACCGGGCTGGAGTCCGACCAGTGGGGCGATGTCCGCGGGATCCCAGGTGCGTCCGAACGTGGGTCGCAGTTGGCGCATCGCGACCAGTGCGGGCCCGTCGCCGGTGCCGTCCACCTCGATGTCCAGCACGCCGGCCCCGACCTCCAGCGTGAACGATGCCCGTCCGGCCACCAACGGGACCATGCCACGGTCGAGCATCGCGGTCACGGTCGCGATCGTGGGATGTCCGGCCATGGGGATCTCGCCGCTGGCGGTGTGGTAGCGCACCCCGACATCGGCGATCGCCGACGCCTGGAGGAAGGCGCACTCGGACAGCCCCGACTCGCGCGTGAAGGCGGTGCGCATGTCGTCGTCGACGTCGTCGGCCTCGAACACGACGATGCACGGGTTGCCGTTGAAGGGCGTGTCGGTGAAGGCATCGACCCAGGTCATGGGCAGGATCGTGGTTGCAGGTACACCCGGCATGTCAGTACCCCTCGTCGACGTCGACGGCGCCCAGCAGCGGTTGCCCGGCGGTGTAGCGCGTGATGTTGTCGTGCAGTCGATCGGCGAGCATCCGCCGACCCATGGCGCGGGTGTTGCCGACGTGGGGCGTGATCACCACGTTGGGCAGGTCCACAGCGGATGGCCGGTCCGGCAGCGGTTCGGGTTCGGTCACGTCCAGCCCGGCGCCGGCGAGGTGGCCCGATTCCAGCAGGTCGACGAGGTCGTCGGTGACGACGTGGGCACCGCGGGCCACGTTGACGACGACCGCACCGGGTGCCAGCAAGCGACAGTCGCCGTCGATCCAGCAGGCCGCGGGTCTCGGGTGTCAGTGCCAGCGCTGCGACCACGGCGTCGGCACCGGTCAGCGCGTCGTCGAGGTGGTCACTGCCCACGACCGTCACCCCGTCGATCGGGTCTCCACTGCGGCGGACGACCGTGGTGTCGCAGCCGAACGGGGCCAGCAGGTCGAGGAACACCCGCGTGATCGCGCCACCGCCGAGCACCACGACGCGCGCACCGAACAGCATCTCGCCGTGGTCGACCGGTCCACGATGTCGCGGTGGCGTAGCGGGCCACCTGGCGACGGGTCGCCAGCAACAGCGACATGGCCATCTCGGCCACCGGCTCGTCGTAGGCACCCTTGGCCGACGTCCAGGTGCGGTCGTGGTCGAGGATGTCGAGGAAGGCGTCGACCCCGGCGAACGGCAACTGGACCCACCGGATGCCGGGGTGCTGGGCCAACAGGGCAGCCGAGGTCGTCGGGGGAGTGGGGCACCGACCACACCAACGCCTCGGCACTCGCTGGATCGACCACGGTGGCACCTGCCGCGGCGACGGCGTCGGCGAGCGTGTCGTTGTCGGGGGCGATGGCCACGCGGACGGGGCCGGCGTCGTCGCGTGGGACGGTGACGGTGGGCACGGCCACGATGACCTCGGATGGTTGGCGGTGGGCCGCGAGCGGGCCCTGTGGCCAGTCAAGCAGGTGCTCGTCAGGCAGGGGTCGCTGGCCCGTGCCGCGAATTCCCGGCCGCGTTCCTCGAACGAGGTGAACTGGTTGAAGCTGGCCGCTGCGGGCGACAGCAACACGACCCCGCCCGGTGGCGTCGTCGTGGTCGCCGCGGCCATGGCCGCGGCCAGGTCCGCCACCTCCACCACCGCCACGTCGCGTGCTGCCGCGTCGGCTGGCCAGGTCGCGAGCCAGTCGATGGCCGGTGTCGGGCAACGCCACCACGCCCACCGGCGCGGCGCCCGAGGCCCTGTCGGCCAGCGCGGCGACCAGCGGGGCGTGGTCCTGGCCGCGTTCGAAGCCGCCTGCCAGCAGCGTGACCGGGCGGTCCGGGAAGGCTGCGAGCGCGGCCACCGTGGCTTCGGGGATGGTGGCGATCGAGTCGTCGACCCACAGGCGGCCGTCGTCGTGGACCACCTGGAGGCGGTGGGGCAGGGCGGTGAAGTCGGCCGTGCCGGCCAGCATCGCGGCGACCATGGCGTCGGGATCGTCGGTCACCAGCGTGCCGATGGTGAGCACTGCGGCGAGGTTGGCGAGGTTGTGGGTCCCGACCAGCGGCGACCGCGCCAGTGGCGGCCGCCAGTTCGGCACGCGCCAGGCGATGCGTGCCCACGATCACGGGATCGCCCGATGGCGTCGAAGGTCGTCAGCGCCGGATGGCCGGCGGCGGCGGCCATCACGGCGGCGTCGGCGGCATTGGCGACCAGTCGGTCGGACAACGCGACGATGCGGCCCTTGTCGCGGGCGTAGGCGGCTGCCCCGCCGTGCCAGTCATGGTGGTCGCGATGGAGGTTGAGCCAGGCGCCGATCGCGGGCCGGCCACGCAGGTCAGCCAGTTGGTAGCTGGACAGTTCGAGCACCAGGTGGTCGAGATCGGCCGGGTCGACATCGAGGTCGAGCACCGACAGGCCGACGTTGCCGGCCACCGCGACCCGACGCCCGGCCGCGCCCAGCAGGTGGCCCAGCAGCGACGAGGTCGTCGACTTGCCCTTGGTCGCGGTCAAGGCGATCACGTTGGTGGGGCGATGCAGCGCGAAGAAGATGTTCAGGGCCGTCGTCGTCGGGACACCGGCGGCGCGGGCAGCCTGTTGGGCAGGGTGGGACAGCGGGATGCCGGGGGAGCGGACCAGCAGGTCGACGCGGTCGCGCCCCGTGCGGCGACACGACCTCGACACCGGCGCGCGGCGCCGACGACCACTGGCAACGCCGTGGGCGGTCGCGAAGCGCTGCGCCTCGGGTCCCGGGTGGGTCGTCGTCGAGCACGACCACGGTGGCCGCGGGGTTGGTGGCGCGAACGTGGCGGACGACGCTGCGTCCTTCGCGACCCAGCCCGTGGACGGCGACGCGGTTGGCCGCCAGCACCCAGTCCTGGTCGGGCAGCGGGTCGTGGTCCGGACCGGGGCCGGATGGGGGCCGCTGGTGACTCAGCCATCGGCAGCGGACCGGGATGGTGGTGCCGGTGCTGCCGGCCGGGTGCCAGCGCCGCAGCCCAGGTCGGTGCCAGGCTCGACAGGTCAGGGGGCGTGAGGTAGGCCTCCAGCGCGCTGCGGTCCCACGGGCAGGCGGTCGCGCAGGGTCGCCACGACCACGTCGTCGGCCCAGTCAGGCTGCCCCGCCAGCCACGCCAGCGAGGCCGCCGACTCCTCCTCCTCACCGACGCATTCGAAGGGCTTGTGGTCGCCGATGCCGGCCAGGTCCGCGAACCCGTCGACCAGTGTCGGGATCGTCGAGCAGGTTGCGGCCCCAGATCGCGGTCACGCGCTCGCGGCCCATGAACGGCGCGAGTGCCAGGAACACGAAGTGGCACTTGGGACACTGCCCGCACCACTCGCGCCGCTGCCCACGCAGGTGGAAGGCCCGGTTGCACGAGTTGAACACGGCGTCCCACGAGTGGCCGTCGGGCGTCGTCGCAGCGGTGAAGCGCCGACCGATCTCGAGTTCCGACAGGGGTCGCAGCAGCGACAGGTAGGTGACATCCGCCGCCACCTCCCGGGTCACGATGGCCGCGAAGGCCCGTTCGAAGGCAGTGGTCTTGGACCACTGGTGGTTGACATGGCGGCCGTCGTCGGTCACGACCGTTGCCTGGTCGGCCGAGCGCTCGTTGGACAGCAGGACGGCCGAGTGCCCCCCGGCGACCGCGGCCAGGACGGCCCCGGCCGACACGATGGCCGTGACCGGGACATGGCCGTTGACGGCACCGCGATCGTTGAGGTCGAACAGGACCGGATCGAGTCGGCGCGTGACCGTGATGGCGGGCATTGCGGCGGTGTCGATCGTGCGCGTGATCGGCCCCTTGGGGTTGACGGCGAACAGGGTCGGTGCCAGGTGGCGAACCGCCTCCAGCGTCACGATGGAGTCCTTGCCACCGCCCACCGGCACCAGCGGACCGTTGGCGGCGCCGATGGCCGGGGCCGGCGTCGCATCCGGTGTCGGCTCCGGCAGGCGGAAGTGGCCGGCCAGGTCGAGGTCGTTGACCCAGGCGAGTTCGGCCAATCCGCCGCCGACCACGGCCGACATGAGGTCGCGGACGTCCTGCGACATCGGCCCGGTTGCCAGTGTCGCGGGCAATGTTGCCTTGAAGTAGGACACGCCGGCGAGCAGGTGCAGGAGTCGAGCGGCCTGCTCGATCGCGGCCTGCCGGGCCGGGTCGTGGCCGGTCAGCTCGACCCCGTCGAAGGTCCAGGTCTCGATCAGCGGACCGACGCCCTCCAGGTCGTAGCGCAGCGACGCCGTCGTGGCGTCCAACGTCACGTCCGTGAACGCGAACGACTCGGACGCCCCCAGTCCCAGGGCGGACAGGACGGCGGCACGACGGTCAGCGAGTGAGGACGACATGGCTTCGAACGGTAGCCGTCCTGGCAAGTGGTTCGACCTGTCTGCACTGTCCGGTGCGATCTGGCAGTATTGCGACCACTGCCGAGGAGTGCATCCATGTCGAACCAGCCACCCCCGCCCCAGCCACCGTCGGACGGTGACGGCGATCCGTCCTGGCCTGCCTCGCCGCCCAGCGCCGGCAACCAGCCACCGGCAGAACCTCCGGCGCAGCCACCGCTGCAACCCCCGGCGAACCAGCCGCCGGTCGATCCGCCCTCGCGACCGGCCACGCAGCCCGGCAGCGATGACGGCTTCGGTGGCCAGATGATGCCGCCACCGCCGCCGGGCGGCACCGCCGGCAACCTGCCGCCCGGGCCCTACTCGCCCACGGATGCGATGGGCTACGGCTGGCGGCAGTTCGTCGCCAACCTCGGGCCGATCATCGCCGCGGTGCTGCTGTTGTTCATCGGCCTCATCATCGTCTCGGTGGTGCTCACACTGGCCACCGGCGGCTTCGACGCCGCCATGCGCGGCGAGGTGACAGTCGGCGCTCGCCTGGTGAACCTGGTGACCCAGTTCATCGCGCTGCTGATCAGTGCCGCCATCGTGCGAGCAGCCCTGGCGATCGTGGACGGTCGCGAGTTCAACCTCGCCGAGTTCTTCCGGATGGAGCAGATGGGCCAGGTCGTCATCGCCGCCATCCTGTTGTCACTGGCCACGGTCATCGTGTCCTTCATCCCGATCCTGGGCATCGTGGGCAACCTCCTGATCTCGTTCTTCGGGCAGTTCATCCTGTTCTTCATCCTGGACGACGAGATGGACGCCATCCCGGCGATCACGTCGAGCGTTTCGTTCGTCGGTTCCCACTTCAGCCCACTGCTGGTGCTGATGCTGCTCAGTTTCGTGGCCGTGGTTGCAGGTGCCCTGCTGTGCGGTGTGGGACTGCTGGCGGCGATCCCGGTGGTCGTCATCGCGCAGGCCTACACCTTCCGGCGACTGCGCAACCAACCCGTCGCGGCCTGAGCACCACGGCCGCCCCGGCCTGGGCACGACCGGCGCCACGCCTCCACGAGCGACCGTGGACCAGCCGTGGGTCAGCCGGCCGTGAGTGCGCGGCGCAGTTGCGGTTCGGTGACCTCGGTCGCGACCAGGGCGATCCAGTCGTCGTCGACGGTGACCTCCCCGGTGGCCACCCATGCCAACCGGGTGATGGTGGCCCAGTCCGCGGGCATGCGTCGTGCCGCTGCAAGGTGGGCCACGGCATCGTCGTGGTGGCCGTCGCAGAACGCGGTTGTGCCCAGTTCCAGGATGCAGTCCCGGCACACCGTGGCCCACGGTTGCGCGCCGCACGTCGCCACCCAGCGAGGCTGGCGACCACAACGATCGCACTCGCCGGCGTCGACGGCGACCGGACCGAAGTCGGGGTTGGTGGTCCACGGTGCCACCTCGGCCAGCGCCGCGCGCAACCTCCGTCGATCCATCGTCGATCCCATCGGTCACGGTGGTCGCGTCCGTGCGACAGCCATTAGCATCGCGATCCGACCCCGTCGGCGCAATCCTGGCCGCAGGCGCACCCCAATCGTCTTCCTCCAAGGACCGTGCCCGTGCCCACCCACAAGCTTGCGATCATCGGCGGTGACGGCATCGGACCCGAGGTCGTCGACCAGGGCCTGCGCGTCCTGGACGCGCTCGAGGCCCGCCACGGGTTCACCACCCAACGCGCGGACTTCGACCTCGGTGGCCGCCGCTACCTGGACACCGGCGAGGTCCTGTCGGACCAGACCATGGCGACGCTGGACGAGCACGACGCCATCTACCTTGGCGCGATCGGCACCCCCGACGTGCCGCCCGGTGTCCTCGAACGCGGGATGCTGCTCAAGTTGCGCTTCGCCTTCGACCAGTACGTCAACCACCGGCCGGTCAAGTTGTATCCCGGCGTCACCTCGCCGATCGCCGGGTTGACGCCCGAGCGCTGTGACTTCGTCGTCGTGCGCGAGAACACCGAGTCGGTGTACGCCGGCGCCGGCGGCACCATCCACAAGGGCACGCCCGCCGAGGTTGCGACGCAGGAATCGCTCAACACCCGCCACGGGGTCGAGCGGATCGTGCGCTACTCGTTCGAGCAGGCGATGGCCCGCGAGCGTCGCCACCTCACCCTGTGCCACAAGACCAACGTGCTGGTCAACGCCGGGGACCTGTGGTGGCGCACCTTCAACGAGGTGGGGGAGCAGTACCCGGACGTGTCGCGCGACTACGTCCACGTCGACGCCGCCTGCCTGTACTTCGTCACCCAGCCCGAGCGCTTCGACGTCATCGTGACCGAGAACCTGTTCGGTGACATCATCACCGACCTGGGCGCCGCCGTGCAGGGCGGCATGGGCCTGGCCACGTCCGGCAACATCAATCCGTCCGGTGCCCACCCGTCCATGTTCGAGCCGGTGCACGGGTCGGCGCCCGACATCGCCGGGCAGGGTGTGGCCGACCCGACCGCGGCGGTGCTGGCACTGGCCATGTTGCTGGAGTCGGTGGGCGAGCTCGAGGCTGCCGTCGACGTGGAGACGGCCGTGGCAACGTGGCTGGCCGAACGTGGAGACGCCGCCCATGCGACCTCGGTGGTCGGCGATCGCCTGGTCGAACTGATCGGCTGAGGTCGGTCCCGGACGCGGCGCCCGAGTCGAGGATCGCTGCCTAGGATGTCGGCACTGGTTTCCGGGTGGACGAGGTGGACATGGGCACGCCCCATCTGCGACGCGTCATCGACGATGAATGGTTGGGGTTCAGCCGTTTCTGGGCATCGGGATTCCACGAGGAGTTCGACGAGGCCGACGTGCAGGGCTGGCGTGACGTCCTGCCCGCCCAGCGGTGCTGGACGTCGGTCGACGAGGTGGGCTACGTCGCCTCCAGTGGGGCGTTCCCGTTCCGCATCTCGGTTCCGGGTGGCACCACCCTGGGGTGTGCCGGTGTGACCATCGTCGGCGTGCGCACCGATCATCGCCGGCGCGGCATCCTGCGATCGATGATGGAGCGGTTGCACGCCGATGCAGCCGCCAACGACGAGCCGGTGGCAGCCCTGCTGGCCTCGGACGGCGCGATCTACGGGCGGTTCGGCTACGGGGCTGCCGAGCCGCGCCAGACGATCAGGGTTCGCAGCGTCGATGTTGCCGGCATCGGCGATGCCACCCGTGCACGCATGGTCACGGCAGCGACGTGGTTGGACGTGGCACCCCGCCTGGCGGCGGCGATCGGTGCGCGTCGTGGCGGCATGCTGACGCTGTCGGCCGGCCACTGGGAGGCGATGCTGTACAGCCCCGACAAGCACCCCAATCGCTTCGCCGCCGTGGGCGAGGACGCGATCGTGTTCTACCGCACCAAGGACGGGCCCTGGGACGATCGGGCGGCCGACGCCACACTCGAGGTGGTGCGCCTGCTCGCCATCGACGACCAGGCCGAGGCCGACCTGTGGGCCCACCTGGGATCGGTCGACCTGGTGACCGAGATCACCGCGCACCGGTGTCGCAGCGACGACCCGTTGCGGTGGCGGGTGGCCGACGAGGCACGGGTGCGTGACACCTCCTACATGCCGGTGTTCATCCGGTTGCTGGACATGCCCCGAGCCCTGGCGGCACGCACCTACGAGGTCGCCGACCGACTGGTGCTGCGGGTGCACGACGCCAGCGCGCCCGCCAACGACGGCACGTGGTCGCTGGATGCCGGCCCCGACGGGTGTGAGGTGACCGCCACCGACGACGAGGCCGACGTGGAACTGGATGTCGCCGACCTGGCATCGCTGTGGCTGGGTGGGGTTTCCCCGGCCCCACTGGTGGCCGCGGGGCGCATCGAGGTGGCCGATCCCGGCGTGGTCGGACGCCTGCGGCGCCTGTTCGCCGTTGACCTGGCGCCGTGGACACCCTTCGACTTCTGACCTTCCGGGGAGCGGGCTCGGTTCCTGACCTTCCGGGGAGCGGGCTCGGTCGGCTCGTCGTGGTGCCCCGTGTCGCGGGTGACGTGAACTGCCCGCCGAGAGGTCTGATCATCCTGGGTGCGGGGTGAAGCGGATGCGTGCCACGCCAGGCATCGGCAGGAGGAGGTCGACCTGGACCTCGTCTTCATTGCCCGACGTGCAGCCGCGCTCGTCCACGTCGAGTCGGTCTGCCGCCACGAGTTCGAGCCATTCCTCTGGATTGGGCCAGTTCCGCGCTGGGTCGAAATGGGTTGCGATGTTGGAGTGCATCTTGTCCACGCGCGCGATGGAGATGTCGTGGACGCCAGCCAGGCCGCGGACGGTGACCGCCAGGCGGCGGGCCAGCGCGTCGTCCCCCTCGACCTTGGTCTGGTCGAGCGTGCCGTTCCAGACCAGGACGTCGATCGTGGTGTCGTAGTATCGGGTGGCCAGGCCGTCCACCAACCCGTTGGCCCCATCGCCTGCCAGGTCCAGCTCGAGCCGACGGGTCCCCTGGTCGGCCGCTAGCGCCAGTGCCCAGTACCGCGGTTTGCGCAGGTTTCCCACCGTCTGCAGCCCGAAACCACCATGCAGCAGCGAGGGCGGACGGCCCAACTCCTCGAAGTGGTCACTCACGACCCAGTAGGCCAGGGCGTCGGCGTGGTCCATGGCAGACTTCATGCCGGTCAGGACGAAGGGCGCCCCGAAGGCCGCGTCATTGACCGGACGGAAGTGACGCGGGCTCACGCCCCATTCGGTCCACCACACTTCGACGTCGTCGAGTCCGCGCTCCGCCAGCGCCGGGCGGAGGTTGAGTGGTGCGACGCCGTACACGTGGGTGGTGAGGAAGTCCAGCGGTACACCCGTCGTGACGGCGTGGTCGAGGAATGAGCCGATCCACCGGACCGCGGCCGTTGCCGGGCCACCGACCTGCAGGCGCGCGTCCACCGACTTGATGGCTCTGGCAGCCGTCGTACATTCGGTGGTAGTCGTCCTGGTCACCGGTCCAGAACGCCGCAAGGTTGGGCTCGTTCCAAACCTCGAAGGGCCAGTTCGCCACTTCGTCGACTCCGAAGTGCTCGACGAGCGCGGTGACGACCTCGTGGACGAGGCGGTCCCAGTCCTCCCAGCTGGCGGGTGGCGAGACGATGCCCTCGTAGGTGAAGACGGTCTCGGTCGCATCCCTCGCAAGTGCCCGCGGCATGGAGCCCAACTCGACCACCGGTCGCAACCCGAGTTCGCGCAACGGCCGTACAGGTCGACGATCGTCGACACGTCGACCTGCCACCGGTCGTGTGCGGGAACCACCACCTTGTTCTCGTCGTGCAGGATGGCGTGTGCTCTGACGTGCGAGACACCGAGTTCGTCGCGTGCTCGACTCAGTGCGGCCGCGCACTCCTGCCGATGGCGTCGGGCCCCGGTCCGGTGGTGTATCCCAGTTGGCTGACGTGTTCGGCGCCGACCATCCACCACGGGCGGGACAGCACCGCAGTGGGCCCCTTGACATCGATCCTGGCCGTGACGATGGGGAGGCCAGGGTTGTCGCCGGGCGACTGCGTGACGGTCATCTCGTGGTCGGTCGAAGCGATGTCTCGGAGCGCTGTCGTGGCGGGCAGCGATAGAGCGACCACGGGTGGCACGGATTGCCGCTGCCGTCCTCGACGGTCGCCAGGGCCGCCACTGCGTAGTGGTACGTACGGCCGCGCTCGCCGTGGTGTCCACGTAGGGAGGAGCCGCGACGGCCAGCAAGTCATCCGCCTGGTGGTCCACGACCGCCAAGGACTGCGGATCGTCACCGCGCAACACCTCATACCGACTGCACCTCGACGGGGTGCCATCGCAGGGTGACGTGACGACGCTTGGGCAGTCAGACGCGGGGGGCGGCGATGGCGTAGCGAGTGGTTGCGACTGGCGGTGACGGAACGGTTGGCTCACTCCGCGAGTACGTCGGCTCGTCGCGACGCTTGGGTCATGAGGTGCTCGGTCAGGTAGGGAGGTGCGGAGGTCACTTGATCGGTATGGCATGGATTGTGAAGGATGAGAGGGATATGAACTACTGGGCGATGACTGGAGAGATGCTATAGCAGGTATTGTGTTTTGTTAATGCGTTAACGTAGGGTGATGGTAAGTGTTTTTTGTAACACGATAACGACATGGAAGGTATTTAGTTTTTTTTTTTTTTTTTTTTTTTTTTTTTTTTTTTTTTTTTTTTTTTTTTTTTTTTTTTTTTTTTTTTTTTTTTTTTTTTTTTTTTTTTTTTTTTTTTTTTTTTTTTTTTTTTTTTTTTTTTTTTTTTTTTTTTTTTTTTTTTTTTTTTTTTTTTTTTTTTTTTTTTTTTTTTTTTTTTTTTTTTTTTTTTTTTTTTTTTTTTTTTTTTTTTTTTTTTTTTTTTTTTTTTTTTTTTTTTTTTTTTTTTTTTTTTTTTTTTTTTTTTTTTTTTTTTTTTTTTTTTTTTTTTTTTTTTTTTTTTTTTTTTTTTTTTTTTTTTTTTTTTTTTTTTTTTTTTTTTTTTTTTTTTTTTTTTTTTTTTTTTTTTTTTTTTTTTTTTTTTTTTTTTTTTTTTTTTTTTTTTTTTTTTTTTTTTTTTTTTTTTTTTTTTTTTTTTTTTTTTTTTTTTTTTTTTTTTTTTTTTTTTTTTTTTTTTTTTTTTTTTTTTTTTTTTTTTTTTTTTTTTTTTTTTTTTTTTTTTTTTTTTTTTTTTTTTTTTTTTTTTTTTTTTTTTTTTTTTTTTTTTTTTTTTTTTTTTTTTTTTTTTTTTTTTTTTTTTTTTTTTTTTTTTTTTTTTTTTTTTTTTTTTTTTTTTTTTTTTTTTTTTTTTTTTTTTTTTTTTTTTTTTTTTTTTTTTTTTTTTTTTTTTTTTTTTTTTTTTTTTTTTTTTTTTTTTTTTTTTTTTTTTTTTTTTTTTTTTTTTTTTTTTTTTTTTTTTTTTTTTTTTTTTTTTTTTTTTTTTTTTTTTTTTTTTTTTTTTTTTTTTTTTTTTTTTTTTTTTTTTTTTTTTTTTTTTTTTTTTTTTTTTTTTTTTTTTTTTTTTTTTTTTTTTTTTTTTTTTTTTTTTTTTTTTTTTTTTTTTTTTTTTTTTTTTTTTTTTTTTTTTTTTTTTTTTTTTTTTTTTTTTTTTTTTTTTTTTTTTTTTTTTTTTTTTTTTTTTTTTTTTTTTTTTTTTTTTTTTTTTTTTTTTTTTTTTTTTTTTTTTTTTTTTAGATGTCGGGATTGAGTATGAATTGTTATATCACGGTGATGGCGATGATGTTGGTTATTACGGGTAGGTAGTAGCTGATTTGGAAGATGGTTTGTAGTTGCGTTACGATGTTTTTGATTAGTACGGTGGTGAGAAGTTTTGTGAAGATTGATAGTGGTACTTTGTACACGACGAAGATGGTTGTGTTTTACGTTGTTTGTGCATTTCGGGGTTTTGCACAGCGGTTGTGTAGTTCTTTACGTTGATGAACGGTGTGTTTAGGGGTTGTATTAGGTTGGGTAGGGAGAAGTTTGTGAATGAGAATTACAGCGTTGTTACGATTGGTTTTGTTATGAACATTAGGAAGATGAGTAGGTTGGGGTTGAGAACTTTTAGTTGGTGATGGTGTTAGTGGTTGACGTTGAGAAGTGTTGATGGGAGGTGTTGGTGGGGATTTTGTGTGGCGGATATGTGTTTTTTTTGTGGGAATGGGACTAGTTGACGATTGAGTTTGTTTTGGTTTGTATCTCTGTTACAGCATTTTTGGGTGATATGTCGCTGATTGTTACTTGCTTTATGAGGTTGTTGATGGACTTATTGATTTTTTTATTCGGGGATTGCGGGTGGGGTTTGTGTGGATTTTAGTTGCTGTTTGAAGACTGTGAGCTGTTTGTTTTCTGTTAGTTTGTTTGTCTCTCACGCTGTTTTTACGGTTGGTAACTTTGAGACGGTTCGTATTAGGTTTGCTGGGTTTCTGGCTGGCTTATTTAGTTGACGAACTTTTAGGTTAGTTTTTGTTGTTTGGAGGTGTTGAACACTACGAGGTTGGCGTTACTAACAAAAGAGTCTCGGTTCTCGTTCTCGGGCATGACTGCGACATCTCACTTGTTTTCGAACTTTTCGCCTCTCAGTTCACGCACCAGCGATATGTGTTAGGGTTTTGAGAAGAAGATGGGGTGTGTTTTGTTGACGAAGCTTTGCTCGATCGCAAAGTCGGTCACGGGGGTGGCGGTTACACTATTCTCGAAGAACGCGTCGTAGTAGGTCAGACTCTCGACCATCCCCTCGTTGTCGAGGGTGAGCGCCCTCTCGTCGTTGGTCAGTTGGGCGCCGGCCTGCCGCGCGAAGGGCAGGTACTCCTGCCAGTTGGCCGGCGACAGGTTGATGCCGTACTTGGTCCCCGCCGTCGACTGGAGCGCGTGGCGAGTTCGGTCAACTCGTCCCAGTTCTGGGGTGCCTCGGAGAAGCCTGCCTCCTCGGCCAAGTCGGTTCGGTAGTACATCACACGGGTGTCGACGTACCACGGGACCCCGTAGGAGGTCCCGTCGACTTCGGTGGTCGACCATGGCTCTTCGAAGAACGCGCTCGGGTCGACGTCGCTCGGCGTTTCGGTGAGCACACCGAGTTCGGTGAATTCGCCATCCAGGTCGTCCCCAACTGGGTGACGTCGGGGGACTGCTGACCGGCGGCGGCCGTGATCAACTTGTAGTGCGCCACGTCCCATGGGATCGGGGTGACGTCGACCTCGACCCTCTCGGCTTCCTCGAAATCGGCGACGAAGTCGGGCAGTTGCTCGCTCTCCGCCCCCATTGCCCACACGGTCAGCGTGCCGCCGGCGGACTCGCCGGATCCTTCGGCGCCAGTCGCGTCGCCGGTGGCGGCTGGGGCGCCGGCTTCCGCTGGCCCGCTGTCACCTCCTCGCAGGCCGCCGTGAGCAGCGCCAGCGCCAGGATGACTGATGTGAGTACTCGTCGGGAGTGCCTTCGGTACATGTCATGCTCCTTCATCGGGGGGTGGCAGGATTTGTCGTCGGGGGGCGCTGTCGCCGAGAATTGTGGTGGTGGGGCACGTGGACCCGGGTCAGGGAGGGGCTATGTCGCAGTTGGATCGAGTCGGCTTCGGGATCGGTGGACAGTCGGTCCGCAACTGCCTCTGATGACGAGCAGTGTGTCCAGCACGACCGACTGGATGCCGCCGCTCGCGAGCATGGTGAACATCGCGTCGGCTGCACGAGTGCCAAGGGTTCGCATCGGCTGCGCCACCGTGGTCAGTCCCGGCTGCAGCAGACCCGCTATGTCGACGTCGTCCCAGCCCGTGACGGCGACGTCGAAGCCGATCCGCAACCCAAACGCTTCAGCGGCGCGGTACACGCCGGCAGCAAGCTGGTCGTTGGCGGCCAACACGACGTCTGGTCGACGTCTGACTCCACAGTTCGATCATCGCCAGGGCGCCGTCCTCGACCTCGAACTCGGTCGGGCGGATCGGCTCGCCGGGATCGATCCCTCTGGTCTGCAGGGCAACCGTGATGGCGAGGAAGCGTTCGGCGACGTCGGGGGTGTGAGCAGATCGCCCAGCAGCACGGCTTCGGTGTGACCGTGGTCGGCGACGTGGCGGGCCAACGCGATGGCGGTGGTGGCGTTGTCCGCGCGCACGACGGACCGACCTCGACGTCAGGACGGGCCAGCGGCACGATCGGAATCTGCAGCGCGAGTTCGGCGACCACCGCGTCGTCCACCGTCTAGCCCATGATGACGAGGCCATCGACGCGGTTGGCGAGCGAGCGGACATGGTCCGTGGCCGAAGGGCGGCTGTGAGTTGCGAGGATGTGCACTGCGCTGCGGTGGCTCGACGATCGCTCGAAGCCTCGGATCACCTCGCCGTAGTAGGGCCCGGACAGGTAGGGGAACACGATGCCGATGGCGTCCCTGGACTGGCCGGCCAGGGCCTGGGCAGTCGTGTTGGGGCGCCAGCCGAGTTCTTCGATCGCACGCTTCACGCGCGCACGGGTGTCGCTGGCCACGTTGGGACGGCCGCCGCCACCCTGGACACCGTCGCGATCGACACGTCCGCCAGTGCGGCAACCTCGTAGACGGTGTTCCGGTCAGATCTCATCGCGCGCTCTCGCAGCCAGAGGTGGTTTCGCCGTGGCACGTGTCGCTGCCGGATCCACCTTCGGCGTGGTCGCGACCGCCTCCGCCATTGACCTGATCGCTGCCATCCCCAGCGGACAGGACGTCGTCGCCGGCGGTGCCTGCAGGGCGTCGTCGCCGGTCCCGCCGTACACGGAGTCGTCGCCCGGCCCAGCGATCAGCGTGTCGTTGCCCGCGTCTCCGTAGATGATGTAGTCGCCGCCGCGACCGATGATCTGGTCGTTGCCAGCCAGCCCGCAGATGACGTCGTCGCCGGACGTGCCACGCAGGCGATCATCGCCGTCGGTCCCGGTGATGGTGCAGCCACGGTCGGCACCGGGCCCAGACGTCGCGAAGGCGGCACCGAATTCCTCCACTGCCATGACTGGTCGCAGGTTGGCTGCCAGGGCGTCGTCACCAACGAATGCGTCTCGCAACACGTCGTCGGCCAAGGCGTTGGCGAGTGCTCCCATGATGATCCCCTGGTCCAGCGACAGGTAGGCGTCGGAGATCACGCCGGTGTCGACGTTGATCGAGTCACGGAAGCCCCACTGGGTGACGAGATCGGGGAAGTCGGCTTGCAGGTTGGCGAGGTTCGCCATCGTCGCGGTGTCGTCGTGGCGCAGGGCCAGGAACGCCGCGTGCGGAGTGACGACGCCGCCGTCATAGGCAGAGGGCGGTGGCACGTTCGATCCGTCGCGGCAGCCTGGGAATCCCGGGTCGGTGAGGGTTTCGGACGCGTCGGATGCATAGCCGGACGGGTTCATGCCGACGGCGTCCACCCCATACTCGCGATAGCCACCCTCTGGGATGTTTGCTGGGGAGAAGCCCCAGTACCCGTAGGCAGCTTCCTCGAGCCCGTGGTGCACCTGGGCGTTGACCGTGACCGGATGATTGATGCGCCAACTGGCAGCGCCCCAGTCCTCCTCGGGCACGAACAGGGTCGGCATCAGGTCCTCGAACGCGCTGCCCCCCCAGCCTGGGACGACCATGGTCTCGTCGTAGGGGTAGGCGCCCTCGAACACCGTCTCACCGAAGTACTCCTGTGTGTCGCCGTACGGGCGCTGTTCCTGCCATGACCAGTCGCAGCTGTCGGGGAAGGTGCGCCATGCACCGAAGTAGTGGCGTGGCGGGATCTGTTCCTCGGCGATGCCGATGTAGCTGGCGATGCGACTCTCGCTGACGATCGTGTCGTAGCAGCAGGGCGCGTCGCCGGTCGACGGTGCGTAGTGGAACAGGATCTGGTTGCGGTCGGGTCGGTAGTAGAAGCCGAAGTCCATACGGTCGTACAGGGCACCGGCACGATCGGCGACTTCGGGCACGGCATTGCGCACGATCCGAAGCCCGGTAGCCAGCCATCCGTTGTCCACCGAGGACAGGTGCGGGATCAGTGGGTCTCCGGTGGACGGCCACGTGGTGAGTTTGGACCCGTCGCGATGGTCGTACCAGTTGAAGTACTGGCCGCTCGGCTCGTGGATCTCCATCCCTTCGAGAGATGCGATCGTGGTTTCGACCCGATCGACCAACTCCCATCGATCGATGTAGCCCAGATGCTCGGCTGCGACGGTGCTCCAGAGGTAGGCCCCGATGTTGGTGGTGGAGGTCTCCACGACGCGCGTGCCGTCGGTGGCCAGGGAGTCGGTCGGCAGACCCGTGTCCTCGGGCGTCATGGCCACGAACGACGCCCAGGTCGCCCGCGCCCACTGATCGAGTTGCCCGGAGGCGGGGTCAGCTCGCACGGGGGAGCGTGCGGCACCCACCATCGTCGCTGCGAGCATGAGGGCCGCCAGCGAGACGGCGATGACGCGGTGGCCTGGGCTGACGCGGCGCATCGGGGGTTCCTGTTCGTCGGCTGAAACGGGGGGAAGCTGTTGAGCGGAACCATGATCAAGAATTCAGTTGCGAAGACAAGTATTCGGGTGTTGTAAGCCCATACATCGGAGTATGCGTCAATCACCGTCGCAACGCAACCCTCAATTTCCAGGGGTCGCTGATCGCCGCACACGGGTGGACGTGCAGGCCATCGTGCTGCCGGCCGTGGTCGCGCCCAGCTGCCGGTCAACTGTTAGTCACTAACATCCGCAGTACGCTGGACCGCATGGCACCCGTCGCGGCAACCGAACAACGGATCCGGGCAGCAGCCCTGGACCTGTTCCTCGAGCATGGCTTCGACCAGGTCACGGTCGAGGACGTGGCGGCGGCCGCAGGCGTGTCGCACATGACCTTCTTCCGGTACTTCCCGACCAAGGAGTCGGTCGTCCTGACCGACCCGTACGACCCGATGATCGCAGCCGGGGTCCGGGCACAGGATCGGTCGCTGGCGCCACTGGAGCGGGTCCGGCAGGCGTTCCTGGCGATCACGGCCCAGATGGACGCGACCGAGGACGCACAGGCCCGCGCACGAGTCCGACTGGTCGCCGGACACCCGCGCCTGCGCGCCGGGACCTGGCAGGCCAACCAGGCGACCGCCGACGCGATCGAGGTGGCGCTGGTCGCGGACGGGACCACCGAGTTCGAGGCGAAGGTGGTGACGGGCGCGTGCCTGGGTGCGATCACTGCGGCCCTGTTGGACTGGGGCATGACGTCCGACGACGAACCACTGGCCGATCGACTCGCCCGGGCGCTGCACCACCTGGCTCCCGCCGGTGTCGTTCGCTCCCAGGCCAGGCCTGCCGAGGCTGGGAACTCCGGCGACGTGCCTCCCGGGGCTGGGCCATCGGGGGTCGAGTCGCGCGGGCCCGACGGGTCTGCCGGAGCCGGCTCGTGACGGCCGCGTTGCAGGCGATCCAACTCCGGCGCGCGTACGGCGACGACGTCGCTGTCGACCACCTCGACCTCACCGTCACGGCGGGCGAGGTCGTTGCCATCGTCGGACTCAACGGAGCGGGCAAGACCACCCTGATGCGGCTGCTGCTCGGCATGGTGACGCCTGACGGCGGCCGTGCCCTGCTGCACGGGGTCGACGTCACCACGGCACCGGCGTCGGCATGGCAACGCGTCGGCCACATGGTCGAGGCGCCCTTGGCGTGGCCCAGCCTCTCGGTGCGCGAGAACCTCACTGCTGCCGCCCGCCTGCACCAGGTCGGGCGTGCCGAGGTGGCCCTCACGGTGACACGTGCCGTCACACGATTCGGGCTTGGCCGCTGGGCCGATCGCCGGGCACGCGACCTGTCCCTGGGCAACCGCCAACGGCTGGGCCTGGCGTGCGCGCTGGTCCATGCCCCCGACGTCATCGTGCTCGACGAGCCCGCCAACGCGCTCGACCCTGCCGGCGTCGTGTTCATTCGTGACCTCCTCACCGGCGAGGCCGCCCGTGGTGCCGCCATCCTCGTGTCGAGCCATCACCTCGATGAACTCGCCCGGATCGCCGACCGCATCGAGGTCCTGCACCGCGGCCGCATCGTCGGTCACCTCGATCCGGCGGGCATCGACCTCGAACGACGCTTCTTCGCCCAGGTGCATGCCGCCGACGTGGGCAGTGGCCTCGCCCAACCCTTGCCGGCGGTGGGGGAGGGCGGGCATGAATGACGTCGTCGCCGTGGAGGCACTGAAGTTGCGGCGGGCGCCGGTCACCGTGGCCGCGTCCGTCCTGGCGATCGTGGTGATGCCGCTGTTGGCGCTCGCCTTCGTCCGACTGGCCGGGACCGACGCGACCGGGCCGATGGCCGCCAAGTTGGGTGGCATGGTCGTCGGGACCGGCTGGGCGGCATGGCTGGGGACGTTGGGACAACTGGTGGCGGTGGGCCAGTTCCTGGCCGTGGGCTTCGTCACGGTGTGGAGTTTCGGACGCGAGTTCTCCGATCGCACGGTCGGGTCGCTGTTCGCCCTGCCGGTGTCGCGCGGCCGGATCGCGGTCGCGAAGTTCATCGTCGTGGCAGCGTGGGCGGCGGGGTTGTCGTGCCTGCTGGTGGTGGTCGCAGCCGGCATCGGCGTGGTGGCAGGATTCGACAGCGGTGGCATCGAGGTGGCCGACGGACTGACGAAGTTGGTGGTGCTGGCGCTGTCGTCGAGCATGGTGGCGCTGCCGTTGGCGCTCGCTGCCAGCCTCGGTCGCGGCTACCTCGCCGGCATGGGCACGCTGATCGGTGTGGTGGCGGTGAGCCAGGTGGCCGTGTTGTTCGGTGTCGGCGGCTGGTTCCCGTTCGCCGCACCCGGACTGTGGGCGGTGGCGTGGCAGCAGCCCGACCTGGTCGTGACCGGGCCACAGTTGGCCCTGGTCCCGGTCCTGGCACTGGTCGGCGTGGCCGTCACCGCCCGCTGGTGGAACCACTTCGAGCTGCGATAGCGCCACGGGTTCCGGGAGCGCCCACGAGCCACGGCAGCGCCATGGGTTCCGGGAGCGCCACGGGTTTCGGGAGCGCCATGAGTACCGTCGCAGCCGGGTCGACCGAGGCCCTGCCGGGTGCGGTCGGTCCCGCACCGGGTCGAGGACGGACCACCGTGGAGCAGTTGCAGCGCGACCAGGCGACCAGTCGGGCACTGCGACGTGCCGAGGCGCGGGTCGACCGGCCGGCGGGGCGGTCGAGGCCCCTGGCCGCACGCTGGACTGGTACGTCGAGGCCCAGGTCCATGGTGGGGTCGACCTCGCTGATGACGTCGAGGTGATCGTCATGGACCCCAGCTTCGCGGACGGCCCGGTCGGTGAGGCGTTGGCGCAAGCCGCGGCTGCGGCCGGAGCCCGGGTGCGCACGCATGTCGGAACCGTGGTGGAGCCTGCCAGCCTGCCGACGAGTCCGGCCCTCGATGCCTGGCTCGCGGGTGAGGAGGAGACGCGCGCTCGCGTCACGACCGCGCTCGTCGACCTTGCGGGCCGGCGTGGCACGGTCACGGCTGCCGACATCGGGTCGTTGGTCGCCGGCCACCGCCCGCCGCCTCGCGGTGTGCAGGGAGATGACGAGTCATCGCTGCTCCAGCAGGTCAAGCTCCTCTGGCGCGCCGGCTACCTCGCCGGCCACGACGTCCCCCAGCTCCACGTCGATGTCGTCGGGCTGTGACGCCGCCCGAGATGCGCCCGTGGAACCTCGGCCTCCGGTTCGTCCTGGAACTCGGTGCGTTGGTCGGTCTTGGGCTGGGCGCCTGGCACGGGACCGAGGGCGTGGTCCGTTGGGTGCTGGTCGTGGCGCTGCCGATGCTGGCTGCGGCCGGCTGGGGGGTGTGCAACGTGGTCGATGACCCGAGTCGCTCCGGCAGGGCGCCGGTCGAGGTGGCCGGGTGGGTTCGCCTCGTCCTCGAGTTGGTCGTGCTCGGTGCTGGGTGGATCGGCTACGGCCTTGCCGGCCTGCCGGCGGTCGGTGCGGGGTTCGCCGCCCTGACCATCCTGCACTACGCGGTCGGGTGGGCACGCGTGCGCTGGCTCCTTTCCCGGCGTTGAGGGGTGCGAGCGCGACAGCACGTGACGGCACCGAGGACGGATCATCCGGGTGTGCGATTGGCGAGTTCGACCTTGACCGATGTCGCAGGGGTGACGTAGGGTTTCCTCCTACTCGAACACACGTTCGATCCAAGGAGGAGGAGATCGCCCATGAGCAAGCGATATCGCGAAGTTCTGCAGGACGTGGAGACCCGACACAGCCGTCGAGCCCAGGCCGCTGCAGGGTCCGTCCCCGCAGGTCCCACCGACCGGACCGGCGACGAGGCAGCCTTCGCGACGCGGCCTGGCGCTGCCGAGGTGCCGACGAACAGGGCAGCAGACGCAACCACGGACGTCGCGGTGGGGGTGGGGGCAGCGGGTGTGGCCGCAGGTGTGGCGACGTTGGTGCGTCCGGCCGCGCCGTCCGCCGCCCCGCGACCGGCGTCGCCCGCGCCCGCAGTGGCCCCGGCGACGACTCGGGGAGCCTCGGGAATCCCGCCTGTGGGACCATCGTCGACTCGTCGCCCCGACCACCCCGGCAACGGTCCGGCTGATGCCGACGAGCCACTGGTGTTCGCCTGGCGGGGACGTCGCTACGACGTCACCCGGATCCTGGGGCACTGGCGCGAGGAGGAGGGCTGGTGGCGACGGCCCGACGGCGAACCGATCCGCATCGAGCAGTCCGACCTGTGGCGGGTCGAGGCAGTGCGCGGTGGCGGCATGGCCCGTGACCAGCGAGGGGTCTACGAACTGTCATGCCGGGGTGTGGTCTGGCGCCTGGACCGGGTCTGGGACTGATCCTGCCAACCACCCGCGGCGCTCGGAGATCTTCTCTGCTGGATGTCCTGCGCATGCGGGCTTCCTCATCGACTTCCGCGACGCAGCGGAGGAGTGGCAGCCAGGTCACGGTTGGAGCAGGGGCGGGCCATGGACCTGGCTGGCATGGGCGGCATAGATCGCGGCCATCCGTGCCGGATCGGGTGGCTCGCCCTCGGACAGCCCGGACAGGTAGGCGCCCCGTTCGGCGAACAACGGCAGGATCCCGTCCGGACAGGCGAAGCCGACCGCCCTGACCGGTGTGTCATCGGGGTTGGCGAAGGTGTGGTGTGAGCCGGCCGGAAACAACGCGAACCCACCGGCTTCGAGTTCGTGCTCCACGCCATCCAGCGACACCAGGATGCGACCTTCCAGCACCAGCACACCCTCGTCGAAGTCATGACTGTGCAGTGGTGGTCCTCCCGGTGGCAGCGCCCCGGTGTACAGCGAGAAGCGATCGTCGAGCTCGGCCCCGTCGACCAGGACTCGAAACGGGTCCAGCGATCGTCGCGTCTCGTCCGGTCGCAGTACGTAGCCGTCCATGTCCATCCTCCGAGCCTGGTCCTGCCAGTCAACCAGTGGGGAAGCGCGTCATGGGTCAGGCAGCGGCCATCCGTTGGCGGGCGCGATCGCGGGTGGCCGTCACGGGCACGGAACCCAGTGCCGCGCCCATGCCGAACAGCGGCATGTCGACGTAGATGCCCTCCCAGTTGCCCGGTGACACGACGTAGGTCTCGTGCCAGATGCCGACGTCGCCACTGCCACGCAGTTGCTGGTTGAAGCGCCGCCAGTCGGCCAGGTGGGGGTTGTCACGATCGGTCGCGAACGCCATCAGGTGATCGACGCTGCGCCAGTACTGCAACGACAGGGTCGTGCGCCCCTGGATGAACGACTCGGTGTGCAGCAGTCCCAGTTCCTCGACCTCGGCCAGTCGTTTCAGCATGCGCGGCATCGACTGCGACACCCACCACCAACTGCGCACCCGCAGCGGGCGGTTGACCCGCGCTCCGATCAGGAACACCGCCATCGGTTCGTCGACCTGCGCCGTGTGTCGGCCGGTCGTGACGTGGGCTCCGAGTGCCATGCGTGCTCCTGTGCTGGTGGTGGCGGATGCTACAGTGGGTAAAACAATGTTATAAAACAGTGTTACAGAACCGGACGGAGATGTCAACATGGCACGGCCACGGACCCACGACGACGACACCCGCCGCGAACTGGTCGACGCAGCCGGGGAGTTGCTGCGCCACGGGGGAGCGGCCGCGGTCACCGTGCGGCGACTGGCCGGGAAGGTCGATGCCTCGACGACGGTGGTCTATTCGCTGTTCGGGTCCAAGGACGGCATCGTCGCGGCCATGTTCCGCGACGGCTTCGCCAACCTCGACGACCACCTGACTGCAGCCGTCAGCGACGACCAGGATCCGTTGGAGCGCGTCCGCGCGCTCGGCCTGGCCTACCGCGATGCTGCGCGGTCGCGCCCCCACCTCTACGAGGTGATGTTCGCATGCCCGTTCCCCGACTTCGAACCAAGTGCGGCGGACGACGAGTTCGCCCTGGGCACGCTGCAGACCCTGCGGGATGCGGTGACGGCAGCAGTCGCCGACGGGCACATGGTCGGCGACATCGAGGAGATCACCTACGGGATGTGGGGCATGGTGCACGGCCTGGCGAGCCTCGAGGCTCGCGCCATCGACTCGATCGACATGCCGACCGAATGGTTCGACGCGATCTGGACGACCAACCTCGACGCCTTGATCAAGGGGCACACGGGCGGCTGACACACCCTCGGGCGTGCAGATCCACGATCCTCACCGGCGGTGCGTGCCGATGGCCGAACAGGTCAGTCGCACGGCCCGCCGCGGCCCGGATGCAGGCATGCCACCAGGCTCGCATGCAACGGCGTGCTGAGCGGCTTGGCCAGGGAGCGAGGCTGGCGGAATCGCCTGCGACGGGGAGGCGGTGGCTGCGGTGTCGATCGCAGGCGGGTCGTCGTGGGCGTGACCAGCGACGAATGCAGTGGCGTGGCGAGTGACCGGGACATCGTTGTCCCCTCCTCCCTCGATGCCTTCGACCCTAGACGCGCACCCCAGTCCCTGTCCCCAACTCGAACCGCCGATCTTGCGGCGACGACCGCTGCAGCGCGCTCAGGTCCCGATCACGGGGTGGGGGTGGGCGCTCGCCCTGCCCTGGAACCGCAGGATCCGTTCGTTGCGCACCTCGCCACGCTCGACCTCCAGCGCTCGGGAGATCGTGACGTCGTCGGCCCACGCCGCCGGCCCGCGTTGGACGATGTCGAGGTAGGGCAGCAGGGCCTCGCTGATCGTCCAGGTGGCCGATTCCCAGAACAGCGACGGCGTGTGGTCCACGGCGTAGTAGTGGAGCTGGTCGCCGACTTCGAACATCGGGTCGGCGAAGGACGTCGGCCGCGCCCACGAGAAGCCCATGCCCGCGTCCACCGAGACGTCGATGACGATCGTGCCGGGGGCAAAGGCGTGTGGGTCGTCGGCGAACAGCAGGGGTGCCTCGGTGTCCTGCAGGACGCAGTTCACGATGATGTCGTGTTCGGCCAGGAAGTCCTGGGTGTCCTGCGGGCCGTCCCGGCGCAGCACCCGCGTGTGCGATGGGTCGTCCTCGAGTCGCTCGAACTGTCCCATCACGGTGGTGGAGAACGGCGCCGCCACCGCCGGGCTGTCGCGTTGGGTGATCACGTCGACGTCGTGCACCCCCATCGCGTCCAGTGCGCGGACGGCGCCACGCGCGGTGGACCCGAACGAGATGACCGCCGCCCGCAGCCGTCGTCCGTAGTCACCCGAGGTGCCTCGCAACTGCAGGGCATGGATGACCGCCGCGTACCCGGCAATCTCGTTGTTGAGGTGGAAGACGTGCAAGGAGTAGGAGCCGTCGGAATTCCAGTGGTTCATCGATTCCCAGGCGATGACCGACAGGCGACGGTCGATGGCCAGTTGCGTCACCTCGGGGTCCTGCACCAGGTGGGGCCAGCCCCACAACACCTGGCCCTCGCGCATCTCGGCGACGTCGGCCGCCATGGGCTTGGGCAACAGCACGACGTCGGCCCGCGCCAGGAGTTCGTCGCGGTCGACCACGCCACCCACCAGGGGGGCGATCTCGTCGTCGTGCACACCGAAGTGGTCGCCGTAGCCGCGCTCGAACACCAGGTGCGCACGCACCTCCTCGTCGATCCGGTCGAGGTGGGCGGGGTGCACTGGGCGCCGGCGTTCGTCGCGCTTGCGAGTGGTCCCGACCACGCCGATTGTCAACCGTTCCACTTCGGACCTCGCTTGTCGTGTCTGGCGGGTTCCGACGCTATCGGTCCCACGTGGTCCCGGGCATGCCCACGAGGTGGTGGGTCTGCGTCCTGGCGCGGTCAGGCCGCGCCACGCCGGCGTGGCGGCCACCCGTGGTATCCCAGGATGCGCAGGCCGAGCACGATCGGGACGGTCTGGCTCACCGCGACTGCGAGCGCCAGCACGACCAGGGCGATCTGGGCGACTCCGGACTGCCACGACAGCCGATCGGCCAGTTCGGTCGTCAGGACGGCTGCCTCGTCGGCAGCCGTGCGGAACTCGTCGAACACGCCTCGGGCGGCTTCCAGGTCGGCGGCCACGGCGGCGACATCGCCGACCAGCGTGTCGCCCTGCGTGGCGACGGCATCCAGGCCGGCACCGACGGTCTCCAGGCCGTCGCGCTGGCCCCGCAGGGACGGTGCGATCTCGGCCAACTGGTCGTCGACCTCCTGCAGCGACTCGTCCAGCGGGGCACTGGGGTCGTAGTCGACCCCGACGAAGCGCAGCGCGCGCATGGTCGAGTCGATCACCCCGGCGGTGCTGATCACCTGCGGCATCGCGGCGCCGACCGCGTCGAGGCTGTCCGGCACCTCCTCGGTGATCACGATGGTGAGGTCGTCGAGGGTGGTGGCGACCTCGTCGAGCGTGGCGATGGTCTCGTCCACGGTGCCACCGGCAGTGTCCAGGGTGGTGGCGACGTCGACCAGGGTCGTGTCCAGCACGACCGCGGCGTCGTCGACGGAGGTGAGCACGGTCTCCGACAGTGCGAGGGCCTCGATCGAGGTCGCCGTGAGTCCACGGACGAAGGCCACCCCGATCGCTGCGCCGGCCAGTGCGACCACGACACCGACGACGCCTGCCACGACCCATGTCTGGGCCAGCCATGTCGGCACGAGGGTCTCGAGCCATGCCGTCGCGAGGCGCTCGTCGCGCTCGTCGCGCTCGTCGTCGCGCTGCTCACCAGGGTGCGCGTCGGGCTGGTCTGCGTGCTCGTCGGGGTCCATGTCGTCGACAGGCTATTGCCGGCCACTGACCGGTACCCCGGATTGGAGGATGGAGCGGAGGTCGCCCGTCTCGACTGGGCCGCCTCGGTCCGCCCGGTCCGCCCGGTCCGCTCGGACGCCCCGGTCCGCCCGGACCGCGCGAGGTCGCCCGCCGCGGACCGGTGTCCGCTCCTGGCACGGCGATCCGATTGACCGATGCCACCGTCGGGGCGTACCGTGGACTCGAACACATGTTCGATCAGCAGCAGCAGCCACGCAGCAGCACGCACGACACCTGGCACGACACCCCGAACGCACCGGACACGACCATGGCGGGATCGCGGGCCTTCACGGCCGACGAGGTGGCGCTGGGCGTCATGGAGGAGCATGCCGACGACCGACGTGCCGCGATCGCGGCGGCGCGCGTGCACGAACGGCGCCAGGCCGACGACCGCGCCGGCACCCCCACTGCCTTCACCCACCTGACGGCTCGCACCGGCTACTCGTTGCGCGACGGGATGATCCGGCCGGGGGAGTTGGTCGCGGCGGCCGAGGCGGCCGGCATGACCCACGTGGCCGTGACCGACCGCGACGGGGTGTACGGGGCCGTGCGGGTGGCGCAGGCCGCCGCGGCGGTCGGGATCACACCCGTGATCGGGGCCGACCTGGCGTTGGCGGTCAGCGACGACCCGGGGTGGACCTCGCCTCGGGTGGGACGGGCCCGCAACGGCCTGCCGGGTCCGGCCGTCGGTGGCGCCTGGTTGGAGGACGATGCCGCCCGCATCACCCTGCTGGCCCGGTCCAACGCCGGCTACGGCGACCTGTGTCGCGCCATCACCGCCGCCCACCTGGGACCCGACGGCCTCGACCACCTCACCACCGGCACCGCGATGGACCGGACCTGGCGCGAACAGGTCGACCTGGCCGACCGCTCCAGCCCGCACCTGGCACGCACCGACCTCACCATGGCCACGGCCCACGACGACACCTGGGTGCTGCTGGGCAACGACTCCCCGGTGGGACGGTTGGCCGCGGTCGGACGACTCGACGCCGCGGTTGCCGAACTGGGCCGCTTCGTCGACATCGCCGGGCGCGACCGGGTCCGGGTGGCGGTGCGCAACCACCTGGTCCCGCCGGGCGGCCGTCGTCGTGGTCGCACGATCCGCCTGACTGCTGACGGCGCTCCCGCGGTCGGCACCCAGGCCGTCATGGACGAACCCGGTGACGATGTGCGCATCCGCAACCTGCTCGAGGTCGCACGGCGGGCCGGGGTCGCGGCGGTGGCGGTCAACGACGTGCGCCACCTCGAGGCCGACGACGTCCACGTCGCCGACGTGCTGGCCTGCGTCCGCCAACAGGTCCCGTTGGCCGGCCACCACCTCGGTCGCACCACCGCCGAGGGCTACTTCGCCACCGGCGCCGAGATGGCCCGTCGCTTCGCCGAACGCCCCGAACTGGTCACCAACGCCCACGAACTGGCCGTGACCTGCGAGGTCGACCTCCAACTGGGCGAGACCCGGGTGCCCCAGTTGACCGGCCTGTCGGCCGAGGTCGCGGCGGGGGAGTTGCACCGGCGCTGCTGGCAGGGCGTGGCCGAGCGGTTCCCGCGGTTGACCACCCGCATCCGCGAACGCCTCGAACGCGAACTGGCCATGGTCGACCGGCTCGGCCTGCACGACTACTTCCTGACCGTGGCCGACATCATGGAGGCAGTGCGTGACGAACTGGGGATCCTGGCGGCATGCCGGGGGTCGGCTGCCGGGTCGCTGATCTGCCATGTCCTGCGGATCTCCGACGTCGACCCGGTCGCCAACGACCTGGCCTTCGAACGCTTCATGAACCCGTATCGCGAGGAACTGCCCGACATCGACATCGACGTGGAGTCGGCCCGGCGCACCGACGTCTACGACCTGGTGATCGCCCGCTACGGCCAGCACCGCGCGGCCTGTGTCGCCATGGTCGAGACCTTCCAGGCCCGCATGGCGATCCGCGAGGCCGGCAAGGTGCTGGGCCTGCCGGCCGAGGAGATCGGCGCCGTCGCCAAGTCCATCACCCATGCCCGTGCCCGCCAGGTCCGGGCGGTGGTCGACGACCTGCCGGAACTGTCCCACTCACGCATCAACGCCGGCCAACTCGAACGCCTGCTGCAGGTGGTGGAACGCCTCGACGGGTTGCCACGCCATCTCGCGCTGCACCCGTGCGGGATCCTGCTGGCCGACGACGACCTGCTGGCTCGCACCTCCATCGAACGATCCGCCCAGGGCTTCCCGATGGTGGCCTTCGACAAGGACGACGTCGCCGCGCTGGGCTGGCTCAAGCTCGACGTGCTGGGGGTGCGCATGCTGTCGTCGATGCGCCATGCGATGGAGTTGATCCCGACCACCCGCGGTCACGACCTCGACGTCACCGACATCCCCCAGGGCGACCCCGACACCTACAGGTTGGTGCGCTCGGCCCACACGATCGGGGTGTTCCAGATCGAGTCGCCCGGCCAGCGGGAACTGCTCGGACGGTTGCAGCCCGAACACTTCGGCGATCTCGTCACCGAGATCTCGCTGTTCCGACCCGGCCCGGTCAAGGCCGACATGGTCACTCCGTTCGTCCAGCGACGCCACACCACCGGCCATGGTCGCGGCGCCGTCACCGCGACCGATGACGTCGCCGCCAACCCGGACGCACCCACGGCCGACTGGTATCCCCACCCCAGCCTCGAACCGGTGTTGCGCGAGACCCACGGGGTGGTGGTCTACCACGAACAGGTCATGGGGGCGCTGTGTGCCCTGACCGGGTGCGACATGGCCTATGCCGACCTGCTGCGACGGCGCCTGTCGGCGGATGCGGCCACCATCAAGCCGTGGGCGTTGGCGCGGGCCCGCAGTCGTGGCTTCACCACCGAAGCGGGCGAGGCCATCTGGAAGCAGATCGCGTCGTTCGCCTCGTTCGGGTTCTGCAAGGCCCATGCCGCCGCCTTCGCCATCCCGACCTATCGCTCGGCGTGGCTCAAGACCCACTACCTGCCCGAGTTCATGGCCGGCCTGCTCACCCACGATCCCGGCATGTACCCGCGCCGCCTGATCCTGGACGAGTGCCGCCAGTTCGGCGTGGCCGTGCTGGGTGTCGACGTCAACCGGTCCGAACGTGACTACACCGTGGAGGTGGTGGACCGTGGCCTGGCCGAGCACCTGCTGGGGATCTATCGGCCGCCGGGGACGAAGTTGACGCTCCCGCCGGGCTGGCGGGTCGACGACGATCGGCCGATCCCGCCGGGCGGGTTCGACGCCGGGGATGCCGGCAACGGCTACCGCCACGGGGTCCGCGTGGCGCTGTCGGCCATCAAGGGCATCACCGACGTCGAGATCGACTCGATCATCGAGGGTCGGCCGTACGCCTCGCTGTCCCAGTTGCGGGCCCGCACCTCGCTGGCACGGCCGACCGCCGAACACCTCGCCCGCGCCGGTGCGCTGGACCACCTGGCCGGGGTGGGGCGACGCGATGGCGCCCGCGACCGCCGCATGGTGCGGTTGGCCGTCGAGGAACTGTGGGCCTCGGCGCGTGCCCGTCCGCGGCCCGACGAACCCACCCAGTTGCCATTGGACCTCCCGACCGCGCCGGCGTCGTTGCCGCCCCAGAGCCCGGCCGACGAGGTGCGCGACGAGTTGGCCGTGACCGGTCTGGACACCTCGCGCCACGTGCTGTCGTTCTACCGCCCGTTGTTGGAGGCACTGGAGGTGGTGGACGCCGCGGCCATCGCCGAACTGCCCAACCAGGCTCTGGTGCGGGTGGCCGGGGTGAAGGTGGCGGTGCAGTCACCCGGCCAGCGCTCGGGCAATCGTGTGATGTTCCTGTCGCTGGACGACCAGACCGGGTCGGTGCAGGTCACCTACTTCGCGTCGGCGTTGCCCGACTGTGCCTGGACGGTGCTGCACTCGTGGTTGGTGGTGGCCGAGGGACGGATCAGCCGCCGGGATGCCGGGACGCGCCAGTCGTGGCGCCAGCGCGCCTTCACCCAGCAGGTGGATCCGTCGCCGGGCAGCGGCGTGTCCGGCGGTCGCGAACCGGGCAGTGGGGGCTCGGGCAGCGGCGTGTCCGGCGGTCGCGAACCGGGCAGTGGTGGCCCGGGGACTGGCGGGTCGGGCAGTGGCGGGTCGGGCAGCAGCGGGGCAGGTGGCAGCGGGGCTGGCAGTGGCGGGGCTGGCAGTGGCGGGTCGGGCCGTGCGGGGTCGGGTGGCCGTGCGGGGTCGGCCAGTCCACAGGCGAGCACCCTCCAGTGGGGGAGTTCGATCGCGCCGGCCCCCGGTGGCGCGTCGAGCATGCGGTCGGTTCGTCCCATGCGTGGCGTGGCCGGACGGCGGGGGGCAGGGGAGGGAGGCGCGACCGTGACCGGTGTGCGTGCCTGGGACCTGTCGCGGTTGTGGCGAGCGTGGCAGGAGGGGTGGTTGCCCGATGCCCTCGCCGAGAAGGGCACGCCCCAACCCCACGAGCGGCCTGCGTCGAAACCCGCCGGCCTGCACGCCTCGGAGTGGGGCCGCGGCTCCCGGTGACCATCGGTCGAGGGCCAGTCGCGGGCGACGAGGATGGCTGGCCGGGAACAGGACGGCGTAGCCCAGGCGACCTGCTGATCGGGAACCCGACCGATGGCGAAGGCGTAGGGCGCCGGGTTGAGTTGCGATCCGGTCAGGCCGCCCAGTGCGCACGCCGTTCCCTGGCCCAGCACCGTCCGCAGTCCCAGGATCACGACCAGGGCATGGGTGATCGCGTCCCGGCACCGGAGAGGGCGCCCGGACCGTGCCGATGTCCAGGTCGAAGAGCTGGCCAGGGCCCAGGGCAGCCATCGCCATGCCCAGGATCGCCAGCAGGGAGACGACGTTGGGTGACATCTCCTGTCGCGCCCTTGCCGCGGCTCCCGGCGACCATCAGCAGAACTAGGGTGCCAGGAGCGTCGTGGCATCTCGACGTCGATGGCGGTGTCAGGTGTCGATGACGAGGGAGTGACAGATGACAGCGATGGAGATCATGCGGCAGGTCGTCGTGTTCGATGCTGCAGACCTGGGTGCCGAGAGCGCGTTCTGGGCCGGGGTGTTCGACGGACACGTCGTCGCAGACGACGAGGACGGCTGGCACAGTGTCCTCGATGCCACGGGGCGGTGGCGGATCGGCGTGCAGTTGGTGCCGGGGCATGAGCCGCCCCACTGGCCGGACGGCACCCCCGGGCAGCAGATGCACCTCGACCTCCACGTCCAGGACCCTGTCGGTGCCCACGAGCGAGTCATGGGGCTCGGGGCCCGCCTGTTGCAGTCCGGCGACCTCACTGCCGATGAAGGCCACCAGGTCTACGCCGATCCCGCTGGGCACCCGTTCTGCATCGGCTGGGGGCAGCCGGACGATGACACGATCCGGGAGCGGTTCGCCAGACCACTGGATCCCACGGCCACTGCGGCCGACGTCGTGCTGGCTGACGTCGTCACCGATCACCTGCGTCGCATTGCCGAGCAGGTGCGGGCGAGCGACGCGACCGGCGATGGTCGGGGCGTGCCGCCCAGGACGTCGGGAGGCCGTGGTTTCACTGTCCTGTTCACGGGTGCGAGCGGCACCGGCAAGACGATGGCGGCCGAGGTGTTGGCCAACCAGCTCGGGCGGGACCTGCGTCGTGTCGACCTCGCTGCCCTGGTGGCCAAGTACATCGGCGAGACCGAGAAGCACCTGCAACGGCTCTTCGACGCTGCCCACGACGCCAGGACGATCCTGTTCTTCGACGAGGCCGATGCCCTGTTCGGCAAGCGGACACAGGTCACCGACAGCCACGACCGCTACGCGAACCTGGAGGTCAGCCACCTGCTGCAGCGCATGGAGGCGTTCGACGGCATCTCGATCCTCTGTTCCAACCAGCACAGCCCGCTGGATCGGACCTTCCGTCGCCGGTTTGCCTTCGTCGTGCCCTTCCCGTCGCCGAGCGAATGACCGCGCTGCGCCGGCGGGACCACCCGCCGTCGGCGGCGCGGCGGCACCCGCGGCGACCCCCGCCCGCGCTCCCGCCGGAAGGCCAACTCCGAGGGCTCGGAACCATCAACGAGTCGTGATCGAGGAGCGTCCACGTCCGGTGCGTTGGTCGACACCTCCGGTTTGGCCGGCTTGTGTCGGCGCGCTTGCCTAGAGTCGAGGACTGCGGCCAGTGTTGGCGGGCTCGCACGTCGAGGCATGGGAGGAATGCGGGTGGACGAGCGCACCCTCACGCCCTCGACGCTGGCGGAGCGGCCATCGGCGTTCCCGCTGGAGGCGTCCAGACTCAGGCTGCCGTTCGTCCGCCCCGGCATCGTCCGGCGCGCGGTCGTGCTGGACAGGCTGGACACGGAGGAACCGTCATCGGTCCTCTTGGTCGTGGCGGGTGCGGGCTACGGCAAGACCACCTTGGTGCACCAGTGGGTCACGGGCCAGGCCCGTGGCATCGCGTGGCTGAACCTCGTCCCCGACGACAATGATCCCACCGTCCTGCTGACCTACCTCGCGATGGCGCTGGACCCCGTCGTGGCGCTCGACCCCGACGTGTTCGCCGAGCTCGCCATCGAGTATCCGTCCATCGCGCGGGTCTCCCAGTTGATCGCCAACGGCCTCGCCAACACCACTGAACCGATCGTGCTCGTCCTCGACGACCTCCACGCGCTGGCCAACCCGGTGTGCCTCGACGTCGTCGATCGGCTGCTGCGCCATGCCTCGCCGACTGCGCGCGTCGTCTTGTCCAGTCGACGGATGCCCGGAGGCTCGATCCCCCGCCTCCGTGCGCAGGGAAGCCTTGTCGAAGTCGGCGCCAACGACCTCGCGATGGGAGCGGTCGAGGCCACCGAGCTTTGGGCTGGCTCCGGCCTGGAGCTGTCCGCAGCCGCCGCCGACCCGCTCGTGGAGGCCACGGAGGGATGGCCTGTCGCCCTGTACCTGGCGGCCCGGTCGGCGCGCGCCCGGGACGCCTCCGGACAGGTCCTGGCGCGCGGCGTGCCCGGACGCTCGGTGGTCGAGTACATCCATGCCGAGCTGCTGACCTCGTTGGACGCCGAGACGGTGCAGTTCCTGACCCGGTCGGCGATCCTGGACCGGATGTCGGGGCGTTCCTGCGACGACGTCCTGCAGACGTTCGGTTCGGGCAAGCGCCTCGAGGAACATGCCCAGGACAACCTGCTGGTGGTGCCACTCGACGAGCACGGCACCTGGTACCGGTATCACCACCTGTTCCGGGAGTTGTTGCTCGACGAGTTGGAACGCTGCGAGCCCGAGCTGGTCTCCGAGCTGCAGGTCCGAGCCGCTCAATGGCACGAGGCCCACGGTTCTCTGGATGACGCCGTCGAGTACGCCATGGCCGCCGCCGACGTCGACCGTGCGGCCGCGATCGTGGCCAATCGTGCGCCGAGGCTCTACCAGGAAGGTCGCTCGGGGACGCTGCAACGTTGGTTCGACTGGTTCGACGCGCGGGATGCCATGGTCCAACACCCCGCCGTGGCGGTCGCCGGCGCGTGGTGGGCAGCGCTTCAGGGACGGGCAGCCACTGCCGACCGGTGGGCGACCGCAGCGGATCAGGCCCACCGGCCTCGCGACGGTGTGACGGCCGACCAAGGTCGCCCCGTCGACGGCCCCGTCGCGCTCGTCCGGGCGGTCCTGTGTCGTGACGGCGTTGAGCGGGCGCTCGACGACATCGCCCTGGCGGAGCGGCTGTTCCCGCGGGACCACCCGTGGCGTCACGCCTTGTTGCTCATGGGCGGCGTCACCAGGCTGGCCGCCGGGGAGTTGACCGCCGCCGATCTGGTGCTGGTCGAGGCCACGGAGGTGGCGCAGGAAGCCGGAGCTGGTCCCGCCCTGTCGACTGCGCTGGCCGAGCGGGCGCTCCTGGCGCTGGCCCGGGGGGAGCCGGACGAAGCTCGCCGGCTTGGCAACCAGGCCGTCGACGTGGTCATGCAGGGTCGGCTGCGCGACCACGCAGGCAGCGCCGTGGTGTTCGCGGTCGCCGCCCGGTTGGCCGTTCGCGACGGAGACCGCGACCGTGCCCGTTCGCTGCTGGCAGGTTTCCAGCGGGCCCGCGGGCGGCTCACCCACGCAACGCCGCTGCTGGCCGTCCAAGCCAGAGCTGAGGCCACACGAGCCCTGCTCGCCCTGGCCGATGGTGCCGGTGCGCGGACGCTGCTTCGTGAGGTGGACGAGATCCTGCGACTCCGGCCGGGCCTCGGACAACTGGAGGCTCTGGCCAAGGATGTGCACGCCCAGGCGGATGCGATCCCAGTCGGCGCGTTCGGGGCATCCACCCTCACCGAGGCGGAACTGCGACTGCTGCCACTGCTGCAGACCCACTACACCTTTGGGGGGATAGGCGAGCAACTCTTCGTCTCCCGGAACACGGTCAAGACCCAGGCGCACTCGATCTACCGCAAGCTGGGGGTGTCGTCACGCACCGATGCGGTCGCCACTGCCGTGGAGATCGGCCTGCTGGACGGGTAGTCCGGTGCCAGGTGCCCCCGTGGTCGGGACGAACGAGCGGGTGGTCGACCTCCGTTGCCCGCTCGGACCCACGTCTGGGTGATCGCCCGGGGGCTGGGTACCTGGTCGGGGCTTCGGAGGCCGGCAGGCCGTCAATGGCGCAGGGCGGTCAGCCCGCGGCTCCCTGGCCGACGGCCTGCATGGCTGCGTGCTCGTGCAGGTTCAGTTCGGCGTCGTGGTGGGCTGGCTGGAGATCGAAGACCACCTTGTGGACCGTCCCCGTGAACGCGTACGGGGCCTTGTCCGCGTAGCGGCGGTCGACAACGAGCCCGTTGTCCCGACCGATGTCCATGCCGGCATAGGTGGAGAAGGCCACCGGGACGGTCCGGTCGATCCGGCCACTGCCGACCTGGTCGCCGTTCGCCCACAGCGTCACCATCCCAGCTGTTCCCGGTGTGGGGTCGTCGGCGTCGAACAACATCTTCACCTGCACATCGCCGACGGGAATCGGATCCTTGGATGTCTGGACGTACTCCTCCACGCCCAGGAAGGAGTAGGTGTGGCGCAGCCTGCCGTCGGCGTCGACCCAGAGTGCGAACCCGCCCATGTCGTCGGCGTTCGCCACGAGCACCCCCTCGGCCCCGCCCTCGGGCACGGTCAGTTCGGCCTCGATCGCGTAGGACCTGCCGTACACCCGCGGAACCATTCCTCGTTGCACGTTCTGGACATCGCCGTGGAACGTGAAGCGGCTCACCGTGGGCAGCGGAGGCAGGATCCCGAAGAAGATCGACATCCCGCCCAGCAGCGGCAGCACGCGGTTGCGTTCCGCCTCGCTCCAGAAGAGCTCTTTCAGCTCGGCCAACTTCTCCGGGTGTTCCTCGGCCAGGTCCACCGCCTGTGAGAAGTCGTCGGGCGAGGTTGTACAGCTCCCAGGTGTCCGCCTCCGGGTCGTACACGCCCGGGCGCGAAGCGCTTCATCGTGGCCGGCGTGAAGTCCCACGGGATCCGGTCCAGGCGGGCGCACGCCCACCAGCCGTCCTTGTAGATGGCACGGTTGCCCATGGACTCGAAGTACTGGACCGTGTGGCGCTCGTCCGCATCGGGGTCGTCGAAGGTGTCGACGAAGCTGGTGCCGTCCATCGGCTCCTGGGTCGATCCCGTCGACCGACTCCGGCTCGGGGATTCCCGTGGCGGCCAGGATCGTCGGTCCGATGTCGATCGCGTGGGTGAACTGGCTGCGCAGGTCACCCCGCGCGGTGATCCCCTCCGGCCACGCCATGACCATCGGGTTGCGGGTCCCGCCCAGGTGGCTGCCCAGTCTGCTTGCCCCACTGGAACGGGGTGTTGCCGGCCCAGGCCCATGCCGAGGCGTAGTGCGGCGCAGTCTCGATGCCGCCCAGCGCGTCGACACCGCCGTGCTGCTCGATGAGTTCGAGTTGTTGCTCAGGGGTCAACGGCACGCCGTTGAGGAAGGTGGTCTCGTTGAACGATCCCGTGATGGTGCCCTCCATGCTGGCACCGTTGTCGCCCCAGATGTAGAACACCAGGGTGTTGTCCAGGTCGCCCATCTCGTCGATCGAGTCCAGCAGGCGCCCAACGTTCCAGTCCGCGTTCTCCGAGTACCCGGCATACACCTCCATCTGGCGGGCGTAGAGCGTCTTCTCGGCATCCGACAGCGAGTCCCAGGCCGGGAACAGGTCGGGCCGTTCGGTCAGTTGGGCGTCCTGGGGGATGATGCCCAGCTCCTTCTGTCGCGCGAAGACCTCCTCGCGGTAGGCGTCCCAGCCGGCGTCGAATCGACCGGCGTACTTGTCGGCCCAGGACTTCTCGACGTGGTGGGGTGCGTGGGAACAGCCGGTCGAGTAGTACATGAACCAGGGCTTTTCGGCATCCTGGGCGCGCACGGCATGCAACCACTCGACGGACTTGTCGGTGATGTCGTCCGGGAAGTAGTACTGCTCGCCGTCAACCCCCTCCGGCACGCCGATCGTCGCGTTGTCCTGGGTGATGATGGGGTCGTACTGCCCGGCGGCACCGCTCAGGAAGCCCCACCAGTGGTCGAAACCCCAGCCGCTCGGCCACCGGTCGAACGGGCCGGCAGCTCCCTGGACGTTGTCCGGCGTGAGGTGCCACTTGCCGAACCCGCCGGTCACGTAGCCGTTGTCCCGCAGGATCCGCGCGATCGGCGTGCAGGTCTTGGGGACTGCCGCGGTGTAGCCCGGGAACGGGCCCGGGTACTCGGCGATGCTGCCGAAGCCGACTCGGTGCTGGTTGCGGCCCGTGAGCAACGCTGCCCGCGTCGGTGAGCAGATCGCGGTCACGTGGAACCGGTTGTAGGCCAGCCCCATGTCCCGGACCCGGGTCATCGCCGGCGTGGCGATCGGACCCCCGAAGGTCGCGGGGTTGCCGAAGCCGGCATCGTCGATGAGCACCACCAGGACGTTCGGGGCATCGGCCGGGGGCTTGGGCTGCATGACCACGGTCCAGTCGGGAACCGACTCGCCGATCGTGCGTCCGGCCACGCCTGCGAACGGCGGGTCGGGCAGCGGCAGCACGGTCCGATCCGGATCGAACTTGCCCGGCCAGCCTCGGCGATCGCGTCGCGCAGGTCTGCCGAGCGAGTCACCGGTCATCTCGACCCGCGACTTGCCCGGCGATCCGGCAAGCGCCCGCTCGGCAGCGAGGAGGTCGCTCACCGTCGACCAGCGCCAGGATCACGGCCGTCCCGGGCGTGAGCTTGTCCCCGATGCCGGTTTCGAGACCGGCATCGAGACGGTGCTGGGCGAAATGGCCGACCAGTGCCCCGGCCGCGGTCGCCGACGGCCACCGATGCCAGCAGCGGCGGTGCGGCCAGCCCCACCAGGACGCCGACGCCGCCTCCCCAGCCCATCCCCTTGCGGCCCAAGCCGATCCCCGGTGTCGTGCACCCGCACCCGGCCTTGGTCGTCACGCTCGACCAGGATCACGCCATGCGTGTGGATCTGCTTCTGGCCGACGAGGTCGACGAGGTTGTCGAAGTCCTCTTCAGCGTCCTCGCCGTTGGGATAGGCGGCCATTATCAGCTGTGACGTGTCGGTCATGTCGTCGGTCCCCTGTGAGTGGTCTGGGCAAGCCTCGGCAGTCGGGTTCGGCCCACAGGCGCCTGATCAACGCGGCGGCATGCACCTGGCCAACACTGAACCTACGAAGTGCATCACCGCCCAACATCATCCGATTCGGATGACCGGTCGCGGAAAGCCCTGCAAACTCGCTGGCCGTACATCGCTCGGATGGCCGCAGACCCGTCCGGCCCGCTCATCACCGCCAGGCTCGTCCAGCAACGCGCCGCCGTCGAGGACGAGGTCCGTTGTGATGTCATCGGTCGAACTCATGGTGACGAGGGAGTGGGGGTGGTCATCCGATCCCCAAGTGATTGCGCGCGCGCCGCGTTGCCTGGTCTGTGCGACACCGATGGCGATATCGTTGCCGCCACCGCCGTGCCGCCGGGGCCGTGCAGGAGCCAGAACACACATGAATGGAACCCACGACAAGCCACTGCGAAGTGGGTTCGCCATGGCGCGCGGCAGGGGCGCAGATGCCGATGCGGTGGCGATGCGTGGGGGCAGGAACCCTCGTCAGTTGGTGGGTGGCGTGCTCGGCCTGCTGGTGGCGGTCGCGCTGGTGTTCTGGGTGTTCCAGCGGGGCGATGACACCCCCTTGGAGGTGCCTGGCGGTGCGATCCACGCCGAGGCGACCGGTGTCGAGATCGACCCGGGAGCAGGACTTGTCGTGGTCGATTTCGCTCCGCCACACGGGTGCTGGGTCGTTGACGAGGATGCCAGCTCGGTGGTGGTCGAACCTGACCAGTTGGTGGTGGACCTCCGTCTCCAGTGGGCCGAGGAGGGGTGCAACAGGAGCCACACGTTCTCGGTGCCGGCGTGGACCGGGGCACGTGACGACGACGTGCCTGTCGCACAGGTTGCCTGTGCCAGCGGTGCGCTCGCCTGCGGCGATCCGCTCGTGGCCACCGTCACCGGCGAGCGTTGACCCGCATCCGCGTCATCGTCAGCCCTCGGGTAGTCGGCTGATGGACGTCCATCGAGGCCGCGGAGAGGTCAGTGGCGATCAGGCCCCGCCAACTGCTCCAGGGTCGCGACCGCTTCGCTGACGTCGTCCACACCGACCAGGCGCATCGTCCCGGCAGCGAAGCCATCGAGCTCGCTGGCCTGCGACCGGGGGAAGAACAACACGTCGGCGCCGTCGTCTCGAGCCGCGCGGGCCTTTGCCTCCAGTCCACCGACCGGGGTCACCGAACCGTCCGGCTGGAGTCCGCCCGTGCCCGCGACGTGCACCCCTTCCAGCGCGACCTGGCGGGCGGCGGCCCACGTCGTCAGGCCGACCATGAGCCCGTGTGATGGGCCCAGGGCCAGGTGTCGGCGGGCCCAGTCGATGGGTGCCACATCGGGCAGATTCCCGAACAGGACCGCGTCGACTTCGCCGGGAGTGACATCGATCCCCGCTTCGCGGAGTCCGACCGCCGCCGCCACTGGCTCGACCATCGCCGGGAGCGACGACGGGTCACCGTCGCGAATGTCCCACGACGACATCTCGCCGCCGTCGAGCACGTCGACGACCACCTCGCCGACCAACGGCGGACGCCCGACCGTGAGCCACGACCAGGTGCCGGGCGGATCGAGCAGCTCCCCGTCGACCTCGAGCCGTCCGTCGAGGTCCCAGGCCAACGCCAGGGGATCCTCACCCAACTGCAGGCGCCATGGCACCGGGAGCAGGGCCACGACGGCCACAACGGCGCTCGTGATGGCGACCCGTCGCGTCGAACGCCGCCGTCGGGGTCGATCGATCTCGTCCGCGCTGGACATGGGTGCCACTCCCCGGGAACCGCTCGCCTCGCGACGCCGAGGCTAGTCCGCACCACATCGAAACCTCTGATCTCGTTAGCACGTCGCCGGTCGGGCACCGCTGGCGGTGAAGGTCAATCCGGCTCCGTGGTCGAGTCCATCACGCAGCCTCGACCACAACGAAGCGGTTGCCGTCGGGTCATCGAAACAGACGTCGGTGGGACCCCTCCCATCGCAACGGGCGAGGGCAAGGACATCGTGCGGCTCAAGGGCGGGGGTCCCGACGGGCCGTGGTTGCCCGCTGGGCCAGTCGCCACAGGATCGGTTCGACCATCGCTGCACCGAGGGCGTTGGCGTACGCCTCGGATGCCTCCGACGTCCACCGACCGCTCCCGGCGAGTTCCCGGACGCGGCGTCCCGCCCAAGCCGCCGCAGGTCGAACCGGATTGAACCCACCGTTTCGCTGGCGGCATCGGTGAGTACCGCCGACTGGAGGCGATGCGACGCGTCGGCGGTGTCTCCCCGAGGATCGGGCGACGAGGCTGGCGAGGTCGGTGCGACGGGGACCCGGCCTTACGATCGGCTTGCTTGGGTGACTTAGCCTCGGGTCCGTGGCGGGCTTGCCGTCGCGCGGTGGCGGCCTTAGGGTCGTCGAGGGGTGTCGAGGAGCTCGTGATGGCGGACCTCGAGGTCACACTCGCCGGGGCGATGACGCTGCGGCGAGGGGAGCAGCGCGTCGAGGATCGGTCGTTCGGGTCGGGCCAGTTCCGGCTGGTGACGGCCATGCTCGTCGTCGATCGCGCCGATCCGCTGCCGCTGGAGCGGCTGGCGGACGAGTTGTGGGGCGGGCGGCCCCCGACACGATGGCGGACGGCCGTGCGTGGACTCGTCAGCCGCCTGCGCTCCCACTTGGTGGACCTGGGACTCGAACGCGACGTGATCGTGGCCACCGGGGGGAGTTACCACGTCCACCTCGACTCCGTGGTCGTCGACGTCGAGCAGGCCGTTTCGGTGCTCGCGACGGCGCGCGACGCGCTCGCCGCCGACTCGGCTGCGGAGGCCGTCACGGCGGCCGGCACGGCCCGGTCCGTGCTGTCCCGGCCGGTCCTGTCGGGCCTCGACACACCCTGGGTCGAGGCGCTGCGGGTCCGCCTCGCCGCCGCGCACCTCGACTCGCTCGTGGTGCTGGCGACGGCGCGGACCGCCCTGGGCGGGACCCTGCAGGCCCGCCCCGCACTGCGCGAGGCGGTCGAGCTCGATCCCTTGCGCGAGGACGCGTGGCGGGCGCTGATGAGCGTCGAGGTCGCAATGGGGAACCCGGCGCGGGCGCTGGCCGCCTACGACCAGTGCCGTCGACACCTCGCGGAGGAACTCGGGGTCGACCCGGCGGCCGAAACGCAACGCATGCACCGCGACATCCTGCGTGCGGGCATCGTGCCGGGTGATGGTGGCGACGTGGGTGTCGACGACGAGCGGCCGAGATCTGATCGGCCGCCCTACGTCGGCCTGCGGACGTTCACCCAGGACGACGCCGACCGGTTCTTCGGTCGCGACGCCGAGGTGCAGGCCCTGGTCCGACGTCTGGTGAGTCACGGCATCGTGGCCGTCGTGGGTCCGTCCGGGGTCGGCAAGTCCTCCCTGGTGCGGGCCGGGCTGCTCCCGGCGCTGGCGCGCGGGGCCATCCCCGACGCCGAACGTGGACCCGCGTGGTCATGGTGCCTGGCTCGCGACCGTTCAAGACGCTGGCGACCGAGCTCGCCCGGTTCGGCGACGACGACGAGGCGGCCCTCGACGAACCGCCTGCGCCGGCCGGACGGGTTGCGCCTCGCGGCCACGCGGTTGCTGGGCGATCAGCCGCCAAGTGCGCGCCTGTTGCTGGTCGTGGACCAGTTCGAGGAGCTGTTCACGCTCCGCGGGGCCGGCCGTGCGGCGTCCTTCGTCGCGCTGCTGCAGCGGGCGACTGCGAGCCTGGACCGGCGGGTGTCGGTCGTCGTGACCCTGCGGTCGGACTTCTACAGTCGCGCGGCCGCCGTGCCGGGTGTCGCCGAGCTGCTGTCCACGTCGCAGTTCGTCGTGCCGCCGCTGGCCGGCGAGCAGGTCGAGGAGGTGGTGGCGGGTCCGGCGCGCCGCACGGGCGTGAGCCTCGAGCCCGGCCTGCTCGGGCGCATCGTCACCGACGTCGCCAACGAACCCGGCGCGCTTCCCCTGCTGCAGCACCTGCTCTACGAGCTGTGGGAGCGCCGGGTCGACCACGTGCTCACCCGTGGTGCCTACGAGGACCTCGGCGGTGTTGCCGGCGCCCTGGCCAACGGGCCGAAGCCTCTACCACGGTCTCGACCGCGACGAACGGGCGATCGCGCGACGGGTGCTCCTGCGCGCCGTCCAGCCGGCCGAGGACGGCGCCGACACCCGCCGCCCGGTGTCGGCCGGCGAACTCGTCGGATCCCGGGACGACGCCGTCCAAATCGACGCGGTGGTCGAGCGGCTGGTGGGCGGCCGCCTGCTGACCTCGAGCCACGACCCGGCCACCGACCAGCGCACCGTGGAGCTCGCACACGAGGCGCTGATCGGTGCCTGGCCGCGCCTGCGGGCCTGGGTCGACCAGGCCCGGGGCCGCCTGCTGGCGCATCGACGGCTCACGGACGCGTCGGCGGCGTGGGCGCGCCACGACCGCCACGACGACTGGCTGCTGATCGGACTGCCACTGGACGAGGCACACGAGGTGCTGCTCGCCGAGGGCGCGGGCGACGTCGACATCCGCCTGTCCCCGATCGAACACGACCTGGTCACGGCCTCCGTGGCCGCCCGGGAGCGCGCGCAGGCAGCCGAGGAGGAGCGCGTCTCGCGGGAGCGGCGTCTCGAACGGCGGTCGCTGCGTCGCACGCAGGCACTCGTCGCAGTGGTCGCCGTCGTGGCGCTCGTGGGGGGAGGCCTGTGGTGGTCCGGGCGTGGCGCCACCCGGACGGCCGAAGCCGGTCGGCTGGCGGCCGCGTCCGCGGAGGTGCTGGCCACCGACCCGCAACTCGCGATGCTGATCGCGCTCGAAGCCCGCACCCACGTCGGCGCGGGCGACGCCGCGGTCCACCACGACATCGCCGAGGTCCTCCACCAGGCCATCGCGGCCGATCGGCTCGACCGGTACTGGACCGACGTCGGTGACTGGCTCAACTTCTCGGGGACGGGACACTGTTCGCGACGGCCGCGCACGAACCCGAACCGGACGGGTCGTGGGCCGTCCACGTGCGGTCCAGCGAGACCGGTGAAGTCGTGGGGACGGTCACCGGGCACGGCGGCAACAGCCCGGTCAACGACGCCTCGTTCACCGCCGACGGCGAGCGCATGGCAACCGGCACCAGTGACGGGGTGGTGCACCTGTGGGACTGGCGGTCGGGGCGGGAGGTCGGGCGCTTCGACGCCCCGGACGAGGACGAGCCCGTGTATGTCGGGCTCAGCCCGGACGGACGCCTCTTGGCGGTCACCGGGGCATGGGTGCCCGGACAGGTGAAGGTCTGGGACACCGACACCGGGCGCGTGGTCGTGGAACTGGCCGGGCCCGACGAAGACGAAGTGGTCCGCAGAGCCCCACCGTTCGTGATGTTCGAGCCGTCGGGCGACCGCATGGCCCTGGTCGACCCGCAACGGGAGGAGGTCCAGGTGCTGCCGACGGGTACCGCGGAACCGACCCGCCGCATTCCGCACCCCGGACTGGTCACCGCGAGTTGGGGGCCGGACGGCCGGCTGGCCCTGGTCGGCCAGGACCTCACGGTCGTCGACGCCGACACCGGGGCGGTCGTGACGACGGTCGCTCGCCTGGACGGCCTGATCGGACCCCCCACGTTCAGCCCCGACGGCTCGAAGCTGGCCCTGGGGACGTTCTTCGGCGTCCTCCAGCCGGCCCGCATCTGGACGGTCGTCGACGAGGAGGGACCGGTCGCGGTGGCCGGGCCGCCCCAGGTGCTGCCTGCCGCGCCGATGACCTGTGCCCATACGTGGTTCGAATCCGACGACGTGCTGTGGGAGGCATCCCCGTGCGGCCAGGGGATGCGACGGTGGGACCTCGGTGCCCACGCGGGAGCCGAGGTGGCGTGGCTGCCCGGCGACCCGACGGTTCCCCAGACGGCCGTGGCGTTCGACCTCGACGGCGCGACGCTGATGATCGGTGCCGGGGAGGGCGACGTCGAGGCGTGGTCGACCACGACGTGGCAGTCTGCCGGCGCCACCACCTCCACGAGCCGGGCGACTGGTTCCCGCCCATCGGCGTGATCGACATGGCCTTCGATGCCGACGGGACACGGGCGGTGACGATGGGCTTCGACGACGTGGCGCTGTGGGACACCGCCACCTGGACGCCGCTGGCGCGCGGTGCCGCGCCCGGGTGGGGCATGGCCGCCCTCAGCCCGGACGGCGAGCACGTGGCCTTCAGCAGCGTCGGCCGATCGACCGGGGATGCCCCCTCGACGGGCCCCAGACCCGCCGACCGTCCGACCGACGAGCTGGTGTGGGTCATGGACGCAGCGGGACAGGAAGAAGTGGCGCTGGGGTGGGGCGACGACCTGTGGGTCACTGGACATGGCGTTCAGTCCCGACGGCCAGTACCTCGCCGTGACGGCCATCGACGAGCAGCAACTCGGCTCGCCGCAGGACGGGGTGGCCGTGTGGGACTGGCAGGAGCGTCAGCTCGTGGCGCGGCTGGAGACCGCGCAACGTCCCCTACAACCTGGACTGGGACGGCACGGGCACGCGGCTGGTGGTGGCCACCGACGTGCGCGGGGCTCGGGCCGAGATCTGGGACCTGTCGGGCCACGACGTGACGGACGACGGCGCCGCGCCGGAGGACCGAGCCGAACTGCTGATCACGCTGGAGGGCCACGCCGACTGGCTCGAGGACGCCGACTTCAGCCCCGACGGTCGCCGGATCGCCACCTGCGCCGGCGACGGCAGCGCCCGCCTGTGGGACGCCGACACGGGCCGCGAACTGCAGGTGGTCGTCCCGGCGGGCATGGAGTCGAGCTGCCGGGTCGTCTTCAGCCCCGACGGTCGGTTCCTCGCCGTGCAGGACCGAGGCAACGGCGTTCGGGTCTTCGCGCTGGACCTGGACGAATGGCCGACCTCGCCGAGCAGCGCCTCGCGCGGGGCTGGGAGCTCGAGGAGTGCCGCGAGTACCTCGACCTCGACGAGTGCCCGAACTGAGCGCGGTCCGTTCACCTCCGACGGCCCGCTTGCGCTTCGCTTACGCGTTGGCATCACCCTCGACGCATCGGTTCGGGGGTGGGAGTCGGACTGCTCCCGATGGACACGAACGGATCACAATCATGACATCACGACTCGTTGGCCACGTGACCAAGCGGCCGGTCCTGGACAGCCCGCACCACGCCCGGGCGGGAGAAGGGAACGGCCCACGCGCGCACCTCGCGCCCAGACGAGCCAGGAAATTGGCCATGCGTACATCTCGTTGCGTTCTCGTCGCTCTCCTGCTGGTGTTGGCCGTCTCGGCGCCAGCGTCGGCCGGTCCACCCGAGCGGACAGAAGACCCGTGGGTGAATGTGTTCTGGGACGTCGAACACGAACTGGTGGTCTTCTGGAACATCACGCGCGACGACTTCTGTGCGTGGGAGGCGGGAGGCTTCACCGGCGCTCCACCGGTCGACCGGCTGGTACCGGCGCAGTACATCGAAACCGCCAACGGTGCAGTCGTCTCCAAGACCAGAGCCACCTCGACCCTTGAGTTGTGGGCGCTCGACGCGGACGCGGACTTCTCCGGATTGTGCGCTGACACCGACGACAGTTCCGCCCCATGGGCGGTCGGATCGGCACAGGTCACGGCAAACGACAATGACCTCTTCGTGAGCGGCTCGCGCACCAACTCGTTCGGCGACCGCGGCCATGGCAGCGTCTGGGACGCGGCAGGAGCCGCTTGGCGGTACAGCTGGACGTTCCGGGCGCTCATCGACCGGGACTTCGATTTCCGCGAGGTACTGCTTCACTCGACGCTCACGGGCGGCCGATAGCGCTGCCTGCATGTCGGACCGGCCACCCACCACCGGCCTGAGGGGCGTCAAGGTCGATCGGCGCGGGTTTCGCCAAGGACATGGTCGACGAGATGGGATTCGAACTCAGGCAGGTCGAGCAGGCGGATAGCAGTTGAACACGTAGGGCCCTCGATGCTGGACGGCGTAGACACCCGCCATCATCGGTGGCCCTACACCCGTTTCACCGCACCGTCGACATCATCCACCTCACGTTCACCTCTACGCTGGCGACAATTTTTCGCGGGCCTCATTGAACCTCTGACAGCCAGCCGATCCCCTCGGGCCGCCGCCGTCCAGACCTGTGAGAACCACTGCGCATTCAACCGATCTCCTCCGGCGGTGGAGTTGCCGACCTGGGACGGGGCGGCAGGACCGGCGGTCAGGTGTCGTGTGCGGCGAGGAAGTCGTTGATGCGGGTCGTGATTTTGCCCGGGTACTGGAACAGCAGGCCGTGGCCCGCGTCGGGGGTGATGTCGATGGTGATGTCGGGGAGGAGCCGTTGGGCGCGTTGCGCCACGGTGTCGGGGTCGTAGAGTTTGGTGTCTCGGGCCATCATCAGCAGCGTTGGGGCGGTGAGGTGTCGGAGTTGGTCGTCGCCGAGACGGTCGGGTCGGGGAAGGCGTTGCCGGTAGGTGCCCATGGAGACCTCGAGCAATTCGACCTGTGCTGGTGTCAGGTCCACGTCACCGTTCAGCCACCGACTGAACCCGGCCAGCGCGGCGGTGCGGTCACGCGAGGCCATCGCGACCATTGCACGTCCGATCATGGCGATGAGAAAGCCAGTGGGGATGCGTTCGATTGCGCCGCCGGGTTCGACGAGCGTGACGCTGGCCAGGCGGTCGCGGTGTGCTGACAGGGCGGCGTGGCTGCCGGCGATCCATCCGCCTTCGGAGTAGCCGAGCAGGTGCAGGCTGTCGAGGCCGAGCGTGTCCACGACCTCGTCCAGCCACGCGACGAGATCCTGGGCCGAGGTCACCGGTTCCGTTTGCACCGACCTGCCGCAGGTGCCGATGGTGTCGGGGGTGTACACGACCCGGTCGCGGCACACGTGCTGGATGATCGGGTACCAGCCCAGCGACGATCCCGTCGTGGGGTGGATCATGACCAGCGGTGTGGCCTCCCCTTGGCCCGAGCGGCGGACACGCGTGGCCCCGAAACTGGTCTCGAGGTCCAGTTCCTCGTGGGGCACTGGCCATTCCCGTTCGAGGATGCGGTCGTAGACCTCCTCGTAGTCGACCTGGTGCTGGTGGGTCTTGAACCCGCCGATGCTCGTCGCCACACCACCCGCCCTCTGTTGGTAGTACGACTGTACAATAACTGGCATGCCGAAGAAGGTCGACCACGACGAGCGCCGACGACAGATCGTCGGTGCGGTGACGCGCATCGCCCAACGGGATGGCCTGACCGCGGTGAGCTTCCGTCAGGTCGCCACCGAAGCCGGCATGTCGGTGTCGCTGGTGCAGCACTACGTCGACACCAAGGACAACCTGCTCGTCCTGACGTTGGACCACACCTCGGCGAAGGTCGCGGACCGGATCGCCCGACAGGTCGCCACGCTCGGAGCCGCCGCCGGACCGTTCGACCGGCTCGCCACGATCCTGGAGGCATTCTTGCCCCAAGACCCCGACTCCCGGGCGGCCATGCAGGTCTACTTGCAGTTCGCGGCCGCCGCGATGGCCGATCCGGTCCTGCGTCGCGCTGATGCGTTCGCCAACGGTCACGCCCTGATCGACGTCCTGGCCACCGAACTGTCCAAGATGGCCGCATCCCACACTCTGGTGCCCGACATCGATCCCGGAATCGAAGCCCGTGGACTGCTCGCGCTCGTCCTGGGACTGTCAACGGGCATGCTGCTGGAGCAGACCTCCCGGCCACAGGCATTGGAGGTGCTCCGCACCCACCTCGAACGGATCCGACGCACCGGCAAAGGCTGACCCGAGCCGTTGCCAGGTTGTGCGGGACAACCATTCGACAGCTGTCCGGTATCGCCAGCCGCGCCAGCCGTCGACATTTCCGGGATCCGGGGGACACCAACACCCTGCTCGGCGACCCCGAGATTCTCTTGGATCGTCGGGTATCGACACTTCGTTGGACGCCGGGACGGACCGAGCCACCGGCTCGGGTGAACAGGGCGGCGTGCCGGTGCGGGGTCAGCACGTCGTCCGTGCCGCGTTCGGCGTCTCGGCGTCGTGGTTGATGATGGGGGTCGTTGCGCTCGGCCATGTGGCCCCGGAAGATCAGCGCACGGGCGGTCCCGGGTTCCGGGTACGGCGTCAGGTTGCTGACGTCGCGCTCCACGGCCGGCTGGGCGTCCGATTCGATATCGATCAGGTAGGGAGGCCGACGTGGTCAACACAGGTGCGGGTGCCGGCAGGTCCTGCACGCGGGGGGAGGGATCGGCCCCCAACTCGCTCGCGAGTCGTCGCCGGAACCGGTCGTGGGCACGCAGTGCGTCCGAGGACCGCCCAGCGCGGTACAGCGCCAGCATCAGCAACTCGTGGAGCCGCCCGCGCAGCGGGAACTCGATTGCCAATCCCTGGAGTTCACCCACCAGCCCCGGGTCACGTCCAGTTCCAGTTCCGCTGCGATGCGGTCCGTCAGCGTCGCCATGCGCAGTTCGTCGAGCCGCTGGATTTCCGGGATCAGGCCCGGGGCGTCGTCGAGGTCCTCGAAGGCGCGGCCGGTCCACAGGGCCAGCGCCGACGACAGCGTCGCCACGGCCAGGTCGGGACGATCACCGAGTTGGCCGCGGCCCGCTTCGGCCAGGGGCTCGAACCGGGCGGCATCGACCTGTCCCGGCGCGACCGCCAACCGGTACCCGGCGCCGTCGGTGAGGATCACGTCCTCGCCCACGGCCCTCCTGAGGTGGTGCACGTACCCCTGCAGGGTCTTGCGCGCCGTCGCCGGCGGGTGGTCGGCCCAGACCCCCTCGACCAGAGCCTCGAACTGCCGTCCAAGACCCTGACGATTCAGGCATGTCATCATCATCGATGCGTCGGACGAAGCGGTCACAGGACACTCACTCCTGCCGCGGTCGGTGTGGACAATGGCGGGCGGGTTCGGGCGATGGCTCTGGGCATGTGGGGCCAACACCCCGGATCGGACCTGCTGACCAACCCCGGTGGGCCACGCGAACCACCGCACTGCCCGATTGGACCGTATGTATCACGCGGGACGCGACGCGCCCCTAGTGTGGAACGACCGTCCTTGGGGAAGAAGGCATCCATGTCCACGCGCTCGTCCACGCTGTCCGTCACCGGCCTCGCCGTCGCCGCCCTGCTCGGGTCGGCGCTGGTCGCCGGTCCCGCCGCCGGTCAGGAACCACCGGAACTGGACGGTGGCGGCGCGCCCGCGCCGATCGTCCGCCGCGACGAGACGACCGGTGCCGTTCGCACGGTGTCCTTCGCATCAGGCACCGGTACCGGGACGGGCGGGGAGCCGGTGGACGTCGCCGACGAGTTCCTCAGCGCGGAGGCCAACCTGCTCGGAGTGGCACGCGACGACCTCGTCCTGGACACGACGGTGCCCTCGCCCGGCGGTGCGGTCCACGTCTGGTACGACCAGGTGCTGCAGGGGCTGCGCGTCCACGGCGCCAGGGTCGGCATCACCGTCGACGCCGACGGTGCCGTGGCCCATGTCGCGAGCTCGCTCGTGCCGGACCTGAAGCTGGTCGGCGCGCGCCGGCTGGACGCTGCCGACGCGATCGTGGCCACCGGCCGCGAGGTCGGCGAGCGACCCGATCGGGCCGTGGGCAGGCTTCATGCCGCTCCCGCCGCACCGGGACGCTCGGACGGGGCGGTCCGCGGACGGTCCCCGTTCGAGACCGGCTCGGTCGAGCTGGACGAGGCGACGGCCGAGCCGGTCGCGTACCCGACGCGGCGCGGGCAGGCACGGCTGGCCTGGGAGACCGGCGTGCCGGTGACCGCCGAGGGCTTCTACGACGCGGTCGTGGACGCTGGCACCGGCACCGTGCTCGAACTCGACAACCGCTGGAAGGACGACCACGGTCCCGAGGGCAACGTCTTCACCGAACAGCACCCCGACATCGCGGGCGCCGACCAGGACATCACACCGTTCCCGTCCGGCTGGATCACCGACGACACGACGGTCGGCAACAACGCCAACACCTGGCACGACCCCGACGGCGACGACAGCCCCGGATACCGGCCGGACACCGGCGACCCGGGCGACGCCGGCTACCAGCACTTCAACTACACCTACACCGACGCGATCGACACCAGTGGCGGCACCGACTGGATCACCGACCGGGACGCCGTGATCACCCAGGCCCACTACTACGTCAACATGCTGCACGACCGCTGGTACCAGTACGGGTTCGACGAGGCCTCCGGCAACTTCCAGGAGGACAACTTCGGCAACGGCGGCAGTGACGGCGACCGGGTCAACGTGCTGGTCGACTGGGACATCGAGGACGGCACCTGCTGCAACGCCTCGATGAACACCCCGGCCGACGGGTCCAACCCGTGGCTGCGGCTGCGGATCGGTCTGCAGCCCGACAACCTCGACATGCACCGCGTCGATGAACGGCGACACCGTGACCCACGAGTTCGGCCACGGCGTGTCCAACCGTCTGGTCGGCGGTGGCTCGCTGGGCGGCGGCGTCCAGGCCGGCGGGATGGGTGAGGGCTGGAGCGACGCCATGGCCACCACCGTCTGGGACGACCCGGTCTACGGCGAGTACAACAACGGTGACACCGACGACGGCATCCGCTCGACCGGCTACGACGACAGCACGCTGACCTACAGCGACCTGTGCTCGGGTGGCTGCCAGGTCCACAGCGACGGCGAGATCTGGGCGACGGCGCTGTGGGACGTCCGCGAGGCCCTGGTGGACCGCTACGGGCTGGGCAACGGCACGTTCCGACACGAGCTGCTGATGATCGACGGGATGAAGAACACCACGACCGATCCGACCTTCCTGGACGCCCGCGACGGCATCATCGCCAGCGGGGCCACGCTGCACGGCGGCGAGGACACCTGCCTGCTGTGGCAGGCCTTCACCGGGGCGGGCCTGGGCGTGGACGCGTCGACGTCCGCGGACCGCGAGACCGGCTTCGACGGCTTCGACGTGCCGGTCGCCTGCATCCCGACCGCCGACGCCGGCGGTCCCTACGACGTCGACGAGGGCGCGACCGTGCAGCTGGACGGCAGCGCATCGGTGCCCGGCACCGACCCGTCGGCCGGGGCGATCGTGACGTACGAGTGGGACCTCGACGACGACGGTGACTTCGACGACGCCACCGGCGTGAACCCGACCTTCGGCCCGCGTGGCGACGACACCGTCCAGCCGATCGGCCTGCGGGTGACCTCGGACGACGGGATCACCGACGAGGCGACCAGCACCGTCACGGTCCACAACGTGGCCCCGACGGTGACCATCGACAGCGTGACCGCCGACCCGGACGAGGGCGACACCGTCACCGTCGAGGCGTCGTTCTCCGACCCCGGCTGGCTCGACACCCACCAGGCGACGGTCGACTGGGGCACGGGTGACGGTCCGGTGGCGGAGGCGATCGACTCGCTGACTCCGGGCGGTCCGGGCAGCCCCGACCAGGGCTCGCTGACCGCGTCGTTCACCTACGGGGACAACGGCCCGTTCACGATCACCGTGACCGTGACCGACGATGACGAAGGCGTCGGCAGCGACGACGTCGAGGTGGCGATCGCCAACGTCGACCCGACCGCGGCGATCGACCCGGCCGGCTCCGAGGACGTGTTCGGGACCCCGACCTTCATCCTCCACGCCGGCGAGGAGCTGACCGTCAGCGGGGACACCACCGATCCCGGCAGCGACGACCTGACCGCGTCGTGGGAGTGGGGCGACGGTGACACCACCGACACGACGTACCTGGTGAACCCGCCGGCCGCGGACCCGTTCCCGAGCCCGTCGGTGCAGCCGCGTGACCTCACCGACACGCAGTCGCACACCTATGGCGACGCCTGCCTGTACGAGCTGGTCTTCTCGGTGGTCGACGACGACGGTGGCGCGAGCCCCGACGACGTGGCGGCCGTGGTGGTCCAGGGCAACGCCGACGACAACCGTTCGGCCGGGTACTGGTACCAGCAGTACCGCGGGCAGACGGGCAACCTGCTGCCGCTGGCCGATCGCGAGTGCTACCTCGAGATCGTCGACCACATGAGCGGGGTGTTCCACGAGGTGACCGACGTGTCGACCTTCGCGGCGGCCCGCGACCTGCTCAAGGGGTCGGGTGGTCCGACCGAGGAGAAGCTCGAGCGCCAACTGCTGGCCGCGTGGCTCAACTGGGCCAACGGCGCGATGGAGCTGCACGAGCTGGTGGACACCGACTTCGACGGGGTGGCCGACACGCCGTTCTCCGACGCGGTGACCACGGCCGAGGAGGTCCTGCTCAACCCGGTGTACTCCGACGCCGACCGGCTCGCCCAGAAGGATGTGCTGGAGTCCATCAACCTGCAGGACCACTGATCGTGCGCATCATCGGGCTCGCCCTGGCCGTCGTGCTGTTCGCAGCATGCGGCCGGGGCGAGCCCGTGTCCGGACCGTCCACGGACGCGTCGGCGACGGTCGTGCCGTCGAGATCCCCGGCAGCCACCTCCTCGTCAGCGGGTCCGTCGCCCAGCGAGCCAACCACCGGCGGGACGGACGAGGGGGTCGAACCCGTCCCCGAGGTCCTGATGCCGGACCAGTCCGGCACCTACGCGCTGGCCAACGGCACGTCCGTGCCGGTGCGCTTGGACCGTGGGCCCGAGTGGGAGGAGCCGATCGTGGAGGGCGACGCCGTAGAGGTGACGCGCACCGCCTTCGAGTCCGACCCCGGTTACGACGAGTACGAGGTCCGCGCACGTACGTCCGGCACGGCCACGGTGACCTTCAGGGCTCCGGCTGCGACTGCGCGCTTCTCCTTCGTCGTCGAGTAGCCCACGACGCACCAGGCGGCTCCGTGTCAACGCCCAGGCCAGGTTGGCGGGGCATCTGACCATGAACGATGATGACTGGAGCCTGCGGGCACGACCTGACGGGCAGATCACAGGCGCATCTCGGCGAGATCCTCATGCCGTGCACATCCGGTCGGACAGCTCGGCAGCCGGCGTGCTTGCGCTCGTCGCATGGGATGACGGGAGACCGCGCGCCGCCCTGGACCCTGCCCTGTGCAGCCCGCTCCCAAACCTCTGGGAGCTCGGGGATCTCCTATGGCTGTCGCCACGGTCGTCGTCCCTGAGGGGTTTGGAGCTTCGTGTTGCTTGTTCTCCATGCATGTGGGGCATCTATGGTGTCAGTGCAAGGGCAAGGGCCATATCACGGGTGAGCGTCGAACGGGCCCGATAGTTGGCGGCGCGTTGGGTGGATGATGTGCTTGTTGGAGCGGGAGGAGGTGCTTGAGGCCTTGGCGGGTTTGGTCGAGCGCGCCCAGGCGGGTCAAGGTCACATTGCCCTTCTTCGGGGCGAGCCTGGCATCGGCAAGTCCGCTGTTGCCGAGAGGTTGGCGAGCGATTTCGCCCCGCATGCTCAGGTGCTCTGGGGGGCGTGCGATGACCTGTTGGTGGCGCGACCGTTTGGCCCGGTCTGGGACATGGCAACGGCCGAACCCGGACTTGCCCGGGCGCTGGAGAAGCGTGAACAGCGGCTCGTGCGTCAAGCCTTGATCGACGTGTTCACGCAGGCACACCGCCCGGTTGTGGCTGTCATTGAGGACGTGCACTGGGCTGACGGTGCCACGTTGGACCTCATGACGCTTGTGGGTCGGCGGATCGCCCGAACGCACACGCTGCTGGTGTTGACGTTCCGGGACGTGCCTGCGGACCACCCCCTCAACATCGTCCTGGGAGATCTGCCAGCGTCACGGACGCGCCGCATTCGTCTGGAGCCGCTGAGTCGCAGCGCCGTCGCCACCATGGCCGACGGAAGTGGCGTGGACGCACGCCGGGCCTTCATGCAAACGGGGGGCAACCCGTTCTTGGTGTCCGAGATGGTGGCCGCGCCCAACGACCGGGTCCCGAGTTCCGTCAGCGATCTGATGGGCTCGCTGGTCGGCCGCCTCACGGGCAAGGCCGAGCGACTGGTCCAGCTGGTGGCGGTCGTTCCGACGCGGGCCGAGGTGGATTTGATTGACGAGGTCGATCCGCACCTGATGTCGTCGTTGTCGAGCGCGCAGGAGGTCGGCCTGCTGCGGCTGGACGGTGCGTCGGTCGCCTTCCGCCACGAATTGGCCCGCACCGCCGTCGAGGCCGAGCTGGCCGAGCCGCTGCGACGCGAGCTGCATCGGTTGGTGTGCATTGCCGGGGAGCGGCTCGGGCATGACACTGCTCGCCTCGCCCACCACGCCCGACATGCACACGACACCGACGCCATCGTGCGATTCCTCCCGGACGCAGCCGCAGAGGCAGCCTCACAGCACAGCCATCGTGAGGCGATCACCCACCTCGAGGCACTTGCCGACCACTTCCACCTGCTGCCCACCCAGAAGCAGGCGGAGCTCCGCGAGGTGTGGGCGGCCGAGGAGGAGTTCGCCGACGGCGATGGGCTGCAGCATGCGCTGTCGGGAGTCGACCTGCGCAGGCAGATGGGTGACGCGTCGGGCGTGGGTGTCGCGCTGGTCGCGGCATCGCGGTCTGCCTGGACCAAGGGGCAGTTCGCCCGGGCGGGTGAGCTGGCAGCAGAGGCCGTCGAGGTGCTTGACGAGATTGGGGGCGAGGACCTCGCACTGGCGTATGCCCAGCTGGCCAGGACCGCGACACAGAACCTGGACCCTGACAGTGCACTCGAGTATTCCAAGCGGGCCCTTGCGCTGGCGCCGACATCGAGCCAGGCACGGGCGTTGGCGCTCACGACGGCCGGCGTCGAGTGGAATCACAGGGCCTACCCCGCCGGAACCGCGATGCTGGAGGAGGCAGCCAGGATCGCAGACACTCTTGGGCTTGCGTGGGAGCGGGAACGCGCACGGGGCAACCTCATCGAGACGGTGCTGGCGTCCAAGGATCTCGATCGTGCTCGCGAGCTCAACGATCGGGCCCTGGAGTCGCAGGACGATGACGTCGCTCGGAGCCTCGTGGCAGTGCTCATGGGCGCAGTGATCGATACGGAGGCCGGCTTCTACGACCAGGCCGAGCAGATGCTGCGTGACCTGCTGGTCCATCCTCGACTGGAAGCTGCACTGCGGTGGTTCGTCGAGGGCGCCCTGGCAGACGCGCTGGTCCGTGGCGGCCGTCCCGGAGCCGGCGACTCCGTCCGAGAACTTCAGGAGCGTGTTCGCGGGTCCGGTCAGGTCCAGGACCTCGTATGGGCCGCCACCGTTTCGGCCCAGTACCTGTGGATGTTCCGAGTCTCCGACGACGACGTCACGGCAACCAACCTCGACGTTCTTGCTCGCATCGCGCGACGGGCTGGCCCGTGGGCCGTCGGCGAACTCGCCCTGTGGTTGTGGCTGGACGGACACGTCGTCACCATCCCCACGCAGGCTGCCCAGCCACTGCGTTGGCTGGGCGACGGGGACTGGCGCCGCGCGGCCGAGTGGTTCGCCGCTCGTGGCATACCGCTCCACCAGACCGTGGCGCTGAGCTGCGGCGATGTCGATGCCCGTCTCGAGGCTCTGGGGATCGCCCAGCGCTTCGGAGCACAGGCCCTGGCAGCGCGCCTTCGCGACGAGTTGCGCCACGACGGCGTCACGAGCATTCCGCTGGGACCACGCGAGCCGACCCGACACCACCCGTTGGGCCTGACCCCACGCCAAGCCGAGGTGCTGGGCCTGGTTTCCGACGGCCGGTCGAACGCCGAGATCGCCGACCACCTGTTCCTGTCCGTTCGGACCGTCGAGAACCACGTGTCAGCCATACTTGCAGCGCTCGGCGTGTCAAGTCGGCAGGAGGCTGCGGCGGCGGCCGACGAGGCGGGGTGAGGCCCCCGCTGGCGTGTCACCCCTGCCTCGATGGACGCTGCCCCAGCCGTGACGTCCAGCTGGGGCAAGCGACCGCGATCAGCCGCCGTAGTTGATCAGGACGCGCTCACCCTGCCCGGCGGACACCACGGTGAGCGGAACCTTCCGGCCATCGGCGGTGGTGACCCTGGCAGTCACGCGGTAGTTGTCAGCGGCGAGGATGAAGTCTCCCTCACCTTGGGCCACGGGCTCCGGTGCCGGGGCGCCGGCAAGGATGGCGGCGCATGTCCCGAACACCCATGCGCCCGGGTCAGCGACGTCCACGTCGTACACCTGGACGCCCGTGGGGTACTTCGTGATGACCACCTCGGGGGCGCCCGGCGGGCTGACCACCGTCGACATCGGCCTCGGAAAGCCTTCCCACTCGAACCCGTCGGCGAACAGCCCCGTGCACGACGCCTCATCGATGGGTGGGTCGATGAGCACGATCAAGTCCCCATCCCAAAACAGCGGGGTAGTGAGCACGGGAACACGTTCCACGACCCCCGACTGCTCCGGGGGATCCGCACTCGCGCCCGTTGCCGGAATCAGCAGCAACGGTGCCACAAGCACCATCATCAGCCTTGACGTCCTGGGCCACACCTTGGTCATCATCACATCTCCTGTCGCGTAGGTTGCTTCAGCGACGCTACGAACGGCCTCGACCTGACACCTGAGTGGTGACCACTCAACTTCTTCGCATGACCGCTCTCCACGAAACGAATGAGCAAGATCGACGCGCACTGGTCACAACCGAACAGGCCCGGGCCCTACGAGCCGAGGTCTTCACCCGGACTGGGACGGGCTTCCCGAACTCTGCTGGAGGATTCACAAGTGTGAGCACGCATCGCGACCCCTCACCTCGGTTTGGTCGCCACGACGACGTACCTCGATGGGCGAGGTTGCTCGATCGCTCGGGCGTCGACGAAGCCCGCGTCGGCGAGCCGGTCGAGCAGTTGCTGCTTCGTGATGGCGCCGCAGCCGACCACCTCCTCGTGCAGCCGGATGCCGGCGAGCCGGCGACAGACGGGATCCGACCGGTACGAGGCCTCGTCGTCGGGGTAGGGCAGCTCGGACACGATGAGCGTCCCGCTGGCGCGCAGCGCCCGGAACGTGCGTCGCAGCACGTCGTGCTGCTGGTCCGGACCGCCGACCTCGTGCAGGACGAGGTTCATCGTCGCGAGGTCGTAGTGGTCGCGATCGACGAGGTCGTCCGCATCCAGCTCACGCAGGTGGATCCGGTCGGCAGCCGGGAATCCCGCCAGACGTCGTCGTGCCAGCGCGAGGCTCGGGACGTCGGACTCGATGGCGTGGACGGTGGCGGAGGGAAAGGCCGTGGCGAGGCGTACGGCGAGGACGCCGCCGCCTGCGCCGATGTCGAGGACGGACCCGCCGGCGTCGAGCCTGCGGCGGGCCTCGAGGAGCTCGGGCATGACGTGGTCGACGATCATCGACGCGTCGGGCGTCGTGCTGTCGGCGAGCGCCGCGAGGATCTCCTCGCCGTGCTCGCTCCGTGGCCAGGTCTCGCCCGTCTTGAGCAGCTCGGGGTAGCGCCGGTAGTCGTCGTCGAGTGCGCTGGCCAGCCGGAACCGGCCACCCAGGTAGCGCAGCGACGTTGGATCCAGCAGGAGCCGCTCCATGTGGGGGGCGAGCTCGTACCCGCCGTCGGGGGTGAGGTCGAGGAAGCCGTGGCCGTACGCGCCGCGGGCCCACGTGGCCACGTACCTCTCCGCGAGGTCGTGCGCCGCGGCCAGCTCGGCGGCCCCCGTCCCGGGCCGCGCGGCCACGGCGGCGAACAGCCCGCTGCGTACCCCGATCGCGGCGATCTCCGTCGCCTGGTGACCGAGCATCAGGCCCATCAGACGCTCGTGCTCGGTCTCTTCCAGACGCTCGTGCTCGGTCTCTTCGCTGCTCATCGCCATGTCCCATCCAGGTAACGTCCGCGGTGCCGCACCGTGAGAGGGGCGCGGGCGCGGGACGTCGTTCGCGCTTTCACGCTGCGTCGATCAGTCGCAGTCCCCGCATCGACCTATCGACCCACCACTCATGGCTCGTCCAGTGTGGATGACGCCGAGGGTCGTGCTCCTGCGCTCGGAACAGCACGTCGGGGCTCGCCATCATCACCTTGATCGCGGCGATGCAGATGTCGAGCTGGTCGTCCCACCAGGACCACGACACGTCCGGACCGAGCCGTTCTGCCAGCATGTCGCGGTAGAGCGCCATGGCCTCATCGGGATGCAGTGGATTGCCCACACCCAGGGTCTGGAGGAAGTACGCCAGCTCGATTCCGGGTGGCGCAACCGTGGGCTGCCAGTCGATCGCGACGGTGCGGCTGCCGTCCCATGCGACGTTCGCGTCGCGCAGGTCACCGTGCAGCAGCGTCGTCGGGTAGCCCTCGAGTGCCGCCACGATCGGGGTCGGGTCATCCGCGAGCGCCCGCAGATCACGGGCCACGCCCGCATCGACGAGGCCTGGTAGGCGATCCCACCCCTCGGGAAGGGTCGAGATCATCTCATTGTCCGGCAGGATGCGGCTGAGCGACCGCAGGTTGGTCGGACTGAGCGCCGTGAGCAGTCGCTCCAGTCGATGGAAGGCGACCCCGAGTTCGGCGACCGGTGGGTCGTCGAAGAACGTCGCGTGCATCGCGGCCATCGCGCCGAGCACACCGAGCACCTGCTCGCTCGTCGCGTCGTTGTCGGGGAGCAGATGACGACTGAGGTCGTCCATCAGCAGGGCTGCGCCGTCTTCGAAGCGGGCGACCGCACGAACCGCGTTGCCCATCTCAGGGGGCAGCCGGTCGAGCACACCCGACTCCCAGATGGCGACCTCCCTCCCGAGGGTGTCCTCGCTGGAGATGGCGTACCAGTTCGCCGCCCAGTCGATCCGCTTGAGCACTGCGGCAGGGCTCGCCTCGCCGTCAACAAGCACGGCCTCGAAGACCGACTCGGTCGACGACACGCCAGCCGTCGTCATCGGTCGCAAGGACACCGACCCCACCGGACGTCCGAGCAGCCCACCGAGCACCGACGGCTCAAGCATCGACTCGACGGACGAGTGCGTGACGCGGCCGGTCATCGTCGACTCCTCCCGGGGTCGGACGGGTCGAACACCGTCCCCACCCTTGCACGTCCGCGATCTGACTGCACCGGGCGTCATGGTCGGGCCTCCAGGATGATGTTGGTGGGCGTCTCGGCGGCCCGACGCACGTGCCCGAACCCGGCGTCGGTCAGGACCTCCCGCAGCCGCTGCCCGCCCGCCTGGGTGCCCGGGCCGGCACCGCCGTCCTGCGACAGCCAGTTCGGCACGCACAGCACCGCCGACGCGTGGTAGAACATCGTCGCCAGCGGGTTCTCGGCGATGTTGGCGTCGCGGTCATCGAGCGCCATCGGCTCGACGAGCATCACGCGGCCGTCGCCTGCCAGATGCTCGCGCGCGTACCGCAGGGCGGCGACGGGGTGGCCCATGTCGTGGAGGCAGTCGAAGAAGCTGATCAGGTCGTACGTGCCGTCGTAGTCGGTCGCGGTGGCCACGCGCAGGTCGACGCGGTCCGCGACACCGGCCTCGACGGCCCGGTCGCGGGCGACGTCGATCGATGCGGTGTGCGAGTCGATGCCCGTGAACGTAGCGTCCGGGAACGCCTGTGCCATCGCGACGACGGAGGCGCCGTGGTCACAGCCGACGTCGGCGACTCGGCCACCGGTGGCGAGCGTGTCGACCACGCCGTCGAGGGCGGGGAGCCACTCGGTGGCGAGGAAGGCGCGGTAGCCGGGCCGGAAGAACCACTCGGTGCCGGCGAACAGGTGGTGGCTGTGGTCGCCCCAGGGCAGCCCTCCGTCCCCGAGGAACGCGTCGACGACCTTGGGGAACCCGATGAACATCGCAGCGATCGAGTTCATGCCGCGGGCCATGAACGCCGGTGACTCGTCGTGGGCGAGCACGACGGCGTGGACGTCGGGCAGGGCGTAGGTGTCGGTGTCGGGCCGGCGGGTGACGAGGCCGGCGGCGGTCTGGGCGTCGAGCCACTCGCGGACGAGTCGCGGATGGCAGCCGGTGGTCGCTGCGAGCCGGTCGGCCGCCGTGTGACCGTTGCCGGCGAGCGCCGGTACAGGCCGAGCTCGTCGCCGAGCCACACCCCCAGCGAGGCGGCAGCGCCGGTCATCAGGCCCACCATGCGGCCGACGAACGCCTCCAGGGCGTCGAGGTCGATGGGTCGGTCGTCGGCGTCGGCGGTGGTGTCTGACGGCAGGGTCTCGGTCGCGCTCACCTGGGTGCTCCTCGGAGTGTGTGGCGGGCCGTCTCGCACGGGTCGGTGGCGATCCCTGGCGGTGATGGCCCCACCGTGGCGTGAGGGCGCGGATCCCGCATTGGGTGTGGCCTCAGATTGGCCCTCAGATTCGCCCTCAGATGCTCCACCAGCGCCCGGTCCGGCGCGGCGTGACAGCAGTAGCATCGAGGCCGACAGTGCTCGCGACCGAAGGGCGGAGACGGTGGTCGCGTCGGATCGGCTGGTCGGTCGCGACGTCCCGCTGTCGGTGGTGGACGACCTGCTCGGTCGGGCTGCCGACGGTGAGCCGGGGCTCGTCGTCGTGGCTGGCGACGCTGGCGTGGGCAAGACCCGGTTCGTCCGTGAGGTCGGCGTGCGTGCCGAGGGCGACGGGTGGACGGTGCTCACCGGCGGGTGTGTCGAGTTGTCGGAGGGTGCGGCGGCGCTCGCACCGGTGGCAGGGGTGCTGCGACAGCTGGCCCGGGACCGAGGAGACGCCGCCCTCGCCGGCTTGTTGGAGGGGCCGGCCCGGCTTCTGGCGCGCCTGGTCCCCGAGCTCGGCGTCGACACGGGTGGGCTGGAGGGAGCGTCGGCGGTGCAGGTGCTGGTGGCCTTCCATCGCCTGGTGAGGGATCTGGCGGACGAGCGCCCGGTGCTGCTGGTGCTGGAGGACCTCCACTGGGCGGACACGACAACGCGGGACCTGCTCCGGCACTTGGCCTCCCGGCTGTACGACGAGCGGCTGCTCGTGCTGGCCTCGGTGCGGACCGACGACCTCGACCGCACGCATCCCCTGCGACCCGTCCTCGCCGAGGTCGTCCGACGACCCGAGGTGGAGCGGCTCGACCTCGGACCCCTCGACCCCGAGGCACTCATGGCCCACCTCGCAGCGCTGGCGAGGGAGGGAGACGACCGCGACCTGGCGGGCATCGTGGCGCGAGCCGGCGGGAACCCCTTCTTCGCCGAGGAGCTGTTGGCGGTCGGGGTCGACGCTGGGCTGCCGCCATCGCTGGAGGAAGTGCTCTCGGTCCGGCTGGAGCGCCTCCCGGCCGACAGCCAGCACCTGCTGGGCGAGGCCGCTGTGCTCGGTTCGACCGTCGACCCGATCCTGCTCGCCGCGATCACGAGCCTCGACGAGGCGGCCGCACGCGCGGCGGTGCGGGCGGCGCTGGACGACGGGGTCCTGCTCGTCGACGGGGCCTGGTACGCGTTCCGGCACGCGCTGCTGCGCGAGGTGGCACTGGACCGTCTGCTGCCCGACGAACGGGTCGACGCGCACGCCGCGGCCGCAGCCGCCCTCGAGGCCGACCCTGACCGAGCCGTGACGGGACGCGCGGGGGTCCACGGGCAGGCTGCCCACCACTGGTGGGAGGCGCGGGACCTGCCTCGCTGCCTGGCCGCGTCGGTCGCGGCCGCCGAGGCGACACGGTCGTTCGCCGGGGCCGTGGCCCTGCAGCACCTGCGTCGGGCGGTCGAACTCTGGACGAGGGTGGACGACGCCGAGCGGCTGACGGGCACCACGTACCCCGCACTGCTGATGACCGCCGCCCGCGTCGCGTGGGAGCTCGACGACCCGATCGTCCGGGACCTCGCGGCTGCAGCGGTCCGCGCGGCCGAGAGGTCGGGCGACCCGGCGGCCAGGGCCGAGGCGATCCTCCTGCACTCCCAGGTCCTGGCCCGGTTCGGTCGGGGGGAGGAAGCGGTGGCGGTCGCTGCCGCAGAGCTCGCTCGACACGGCGACCAGCGAACCGCGGCACGAGCGGTGGCCCTCTGCGCCCACGGGGCAGCCGCGTCCAGGGTCGGCGTCGGAGCGCACGGGACGTGGGACCTCGACGCGATCGCCAGTGAGCTCGCCGAGGCGCTGGCCATCGCCACCGAGCGCAACGACCGGATCGCCGCCTGGTCCGCGTGCACCACCATCGTCGAGAACGTCGGGCCGTACATACCCGACCGAACGCACCGGGCGGTGTCCGCGGTCAGGCAGCTCGGGGGGACCGGCTGGGACGGCGAGACGGCTCGCGACCTGGCCATGCGTCTCGAGGCCCGTCACGCGTACTTCTGCGGCGAGTTCACGGATCTCGAGACGGTTCTCGACCGGTGGGAGTCGATCTCGCCGATGACGGCCGACACCCAGGCGGAGACGTGGGTGGGCAGGTGGTCGATGTCGCTGTACGTCGACACGTGGGCGGGCCGGCTCGACCGTGCCACCAACCGGCTCGGCGACGTCGACCTCCGCGACTACGCGGGCAGCCCCCACAACAGCCTCTGGATGGTCTGGGCCACGGGCGACCTGTTGCGGTGGACGGGACGTGCTCGGCGTGCGCTGGACCGTGCCGAGCTGGGAACCACCACGGCCGAGGATGCGGGCTACCACCGGGTCCTGTGGGCGGCGGAGGTGGCGGCGTGTAGAGCGGCGGTCGGCTGGCCTCCGGGTGAGATCCTGGCCGCGGCGAGTACCACCGTCAACGCGTCGCTCGACCGTTGGTGGCCGTGGCCGATCGCACGGCTGGTCGAGGCGGTCGCGACGGCGGTCGAGGGTCGGCCGCTGGACGACGGCGGTCTGCGCGTGGTCGACGGTTGGCTGGAGCGGCTGGACCGCCACGTCCGCTGGCTGCGCCACGACGCACCAGTCAGACCATGGGCCGTCGCCTGTCTCCAGCGGGCCCGGGCCGAGCGTGCCGCGCTCGCCAGCTCGCCGGACCCATCGCTGTGGGACCCGGTCGTGGCCGACTTCGAGCATCGAGGTGGCATCCCGTACGCGGCCATCGCCCGGCTCCGGCGGGCGGCCAGCCTGGCGATGGCCGACGGCGGCACCTCCCCGGCGTGCGAGGCCGACCTGCTCGCCGCGCGGGAGACCTTCACCGACCTCGGCATGACCGCGCTGCGGGACGACGCGGACGCGCTGGCCCGACGGCTGCGCGTGCGTCTCCCGAGCCACGGTGGCGACAACGTCGCCGCCGACGGGCAGGTGCTGCCGAGCCTCACCGATCGCGAACGTGAGGTGCTGGCGCTCGTCGCACGGGGATGGTCGAACAAGCGCGTCGGTGCGCACCTGTTCATCTCGCCGAAGACCGTGTCAGTCCACATGTCCAACACCATGCGCAAACTCGACGTCGACAGCCGAACTCAAGCCGTGGTGGTGGCGAACCGTGCCGGCCTCGTTACCGACGACTGACCGTGAAGTATGGACGGGCCCAGCGTTCGCGGGCCTGACTGGCAGAGTGGCGGACGCGCATCCCGCGGTCAGCCGGCCGCGGCACACATCCGGCACACATCTGCGCTCCGGGACATGCCGTCCGACGCTGGTTGATTCCGTCGTATCGCCTAAATTCCGGCTGATACCGGCCCGTTCCCTGCTTCGCGCGCACTCGTAAGGCGAAGGCCGCGGGTTCGAGTCCCGCCTCCAGCTCCAAATTCGCCCCGAATCCGGGCGAATCGCGATGTCTTCCGCGCACATCCGGCGCACATCGGCACGCTCGGCGTGCCCGGTCAGCTCCTGCATGACCGCTTGCGTGTGAAGACAGTCGACGCTCCCGCTCGGATCGTCGGAACCGTCGATGATCACCGCTCGGTTTCGATTGGAATGGTCTGCTCTTGGGTCGCTCGAGCCCGGCCATGCCGCCTTGGCATCGCGACCTCGGATAGCCGGGGGATCTCCCATGGCTGTATCCGCACTCTCGACCCCGCGAGAACCGCGTGGACATCGACGCCTTGGTCGGACCGCATCCCTGCCCGGGACGGCGAAGAGCGTGGCCGCCCAGATCAACGGATCCGTGAGTTCGTACGGGAGCCCGCCGAGTGTGGGCCTGACGCCAAGATGGGTGGCCACCACCTACTGGCGGCAGACCGGTCCTCTTACCGTCATCGACCCAATCCGCGACATGGGAGCACAGTGATGACGCACACGAGAATGATAAGCAGGGCATGGGCCATGACGGCAGCGATGGTCGTCGCGATCCTTCTCATGGTGGTCCCGACGGCGGCGCTGGCCGATCCCCCCGACGAGTCCGGTGCCGTGGAACGGGTCCCGACGTTCAGCGACCCGATCTTCTGGGACGGTGAGCTGCTCGTGCTCATCGGCCCGCCCTTCGAACATGGGTGTTTCGGCGAGGGGTTCTCCACCCCTACCACGACCATGGTGACCACACGTGACGGCGCCACGATCACCAGCTTCACCTACCGCGACCGGGTGGACGTGTACGACATCGCGGGCTATGACGACTGGGTCGATTGGCTGATCGGAGTGGCATGCGCTGCTGTGTGGGCAGGAGAGGCGCCCCCCGAGCCGCTGGCCCACGGCGAGGGCACTGTGATGCACAACATGCGTGTCGACGCCGACGGGGACGTGCGCGGCGACGAGACGCTCAGGCTGGTCGCGCCAAACCTGGTCACCAGTGACGGGGGCCGAGCCCACGTCAACGCGCGGATCTCGTGTGAGCCTTGGCAGGCCGACTGCGGGCCCACGGACTTCATCAACTATCGCGACTGACCGCACGCGGCATTCGGGGCTCGGGCGGCTGGCCCGAGCTCCTGTCGGTCGCGACGAACCGCACGTCACGCTTCCGCGTCCACGTCACCGGCCAGGTCGTCAACCGCCCGGGGAGTGATGCAACGCCAACCATGCTTGGTCGCGCGCGTTCACGATTGTGGCGGCCTCGTCCCGGCTCGACACGTCCAGGGTGGCAAGGATCGCCGACACGTGGTGCTCGACCGTGCGCACCGAGATGAAGAGCCGCTTGGCGATGTCGGCGTTGGACAGGCCGTCCGCCAGCAGGTCGAGTACCTCGTCCTGGCGGGGCGTCAGACCGAGCGGGCTTTGGCGGGTCGCCTCGCGTGCACCGCGCGGAATGCCCGTCACGCCGTCGGTACGGAGGTCGTGGCGGAACCGGGCGGCCAGGGACCGGGCTCCGATGCGCTGTGCAATCCGCAGGGCCTCCAGGCGAGCCTTGGCGTCACCCAGGCTCAGCGCGACGGCCTGTTCGAACGGCACGCCGCGGTCGCCGAACCAGTCGGCCGCGCGTTCCCAGTCGCCGTCGCCGAGCCACCGCACCGGGTCCGGGGCCCCGTCGGGGATGGCGTCCACATGCCCGTCTAGCCACAGCCACAGGGCAAGCCCGCCAAAGTCCCACTGTGAGCCCCAGTCGACCGTGTCGTGCAGGACGGTGACGTTGGTGGCGGTGGCAGCATCGTCGCGTTGACGGAAGGCCCACAGCTGCAGCGCCGAGAGGTGGGCGGCCCAGACTCGGTCATGCCCGTGGCCGTACCGCTCGGCGCGGGCGCGCAGTTGCGCCACGACGGCCTCGGCCTTCGGATCACCGGTCCGCACCTTCAGTTCGGCCAGGGCGGGTTCGACGTGCCACCACGTCCCCCGACGAAGATCGTCGCGTTCAGCCAGGCCTCGAAGCGTCGAGTCGGCCGCGGCGTAGTCCCCACTGGCAGTGTCGATGACGGCACCGGTGATGACGTGCCACGTGGTCGGGACGAAGTCGGCGTCCAGGGCGGCCAGCACGAGGTCGTTCAGATGACGGGCATGGTCGAGGTCCTTGGCCTCGTAGGCCGACTCGATGAGCAACCGTTGCGCGCGTTGCTCCTCCCACGCCAACCCCAGAGACCCGGCGATGGCGGCGGCTTCCTCCAACATCCCGGAACCATCCGGGTAGGACTCGCCGTTTTCGACGACACCGGCCCAGCCCAGTGCCAGCACCCGACCACGGCTCGGGTCCGGCGCCAGCTTCAGGGCCTGCTCGGCGTGGTGCCGAGCCGACGCCGGGTCGCACTCGTACATGGACATTCTCGCCAGCTCCCCATACGCAAACGCCAGCTCTTCGCCGCCGACCTCATCGAGCACCGCCACGGCCTCATGCGCCAGGTCGAACGCACGGGCTCGTTCCTCGGCGCCCGACCCGCCCCACATGGCCCGGGCCGCAACCAGCAGCCCCGCGCCCACACCCGATGAGTCACCCAGGTCCCTGCGCAGGTCGACGGCCGCAATGGCGTGTTGCAGGCCGCCACCGCTGGTGACCAGCTCCTCGGTGGCCCGGAGTTCGTGCAGGTCGGCCTGACGCGCCAGCGGCAGCAGGTGCAGGTGCGGCTCGAGTGCTGCAAGGTGGGTGACGGATTCCCGGTGGCTGTACCCGGCCGCCGCCTGCTCGGCAGCGTCGGGCAGCCACCGCACCATGGCCTCGATGTCGTGGGACTTGCGGGCATGGTGGGCCAGTCGAGCGAGTTCGAACCCCAGCTGCTCGCCGGCAACGAGAACCTGCCGGTGCAAGGCCCGCCGAAGCGGTTCGTCCAGCGCCTCCTCGACGGCGGTCCGCGCCAACTCATGGCGAAACGTGACCGCCTGACCCTCCATCCGCAACAGACCCAACTGCTCAGTCGCGGCGAAAGACCCGACCAGGTCGGGGTCGGTCTGGTCCAGCAGCGCCAACTCGACTCGGCCCGGCACCACCGACACGAACTGCACCAGCCGCTCTCCCTTGCCAGTCAACCGCCCAACCAGCGAGCCCATCAGGTCACCCACCGAGGCCGGTACCCGCTCGTCGGGGCTGGCCAGAAGCGCCGTGACCAAGAACGGATTACCACCGGTCTGCTCGACGACCTGTGCGCCCACGTCCGGGTCGTCAGCCAGATCAGTCACGGCGCGACGACTTAGTGGCCGCAGCCGGAAGCTGTCGACGCCCGCGGCCGGCAAGTCGCCCAGCACCACCCCCAGCGGGTGATCGGGCGACACCGGCTCGCGAAACGTCAGCACCAACAACGTGTGGGACCGTTCGATGCGCCGACCCACCAAGGTCAGCAGGTCTAGCGTGGCACCGTCGGCCCAGTGGACGTCCTCGACCACCGCCACGGTCGGTCGATGCGTGCGCGTGAACAGCTCGAGCAGGGCCTGGCGCACCAATGACTGGTCGCCCGCCCGCAACGCGTCGTCCAGACCCGGGTCGCTGGCCGCCATGTCCCAGATCGGCCCCAGCGGCCGCGCCGCCAACAGGTCGTCACAGGCCCCCCACACCACGTGGGCGTCCCGTCGGACGGCCGCCGACAAAGCCTTCGCCACTGCCGTCTTGCCGATGCCCGCCTCGCCCCGCACCAAGGCCACTTGGCCATCCCCACCCCGGGCCCGATCAACGAGCTCGACGAGCTCGGCCAGCACGTCGTCGCGTTCCAACAGGCCATGACCGCCACCGAGACGTGAGCGCCCTGCACCGTGACGCGCACCGGTGCTTTCCACATCAGCCTCCCCGCTCCGGCGATATCGAGTTCGAGCCGAACCCGCTGTAGTGGACGAACAACCGCCCGCTGGGTTGTCGAACCCCGAACGGACTGCGGCCGGCGCGACACCGAATTGCACCCTAGTGCCAGACGTGGCGCCCCAAGCAGCGCCGCACGCCGGATCGTCTCAAAAATAGGAGAAGCCGATAGCGACACCTGGCCGAGCGCTTCCGCTGTGACGCCAGCCGTGGGTGATGGTCTCCCGGTCCGGCCACTCTTGATCACGCCGGCAGGACCTCGGAGCGCCCCCGCTGTCGCCACTCCCGAGGTCGTCGCCGAAAGGTGGGAGACCAAGGGTTGGCCTACGTCCGGCAGGGGTGGCGAGCTGCCGCGGTCTCGGTTGTACTCGCGGGCGGGCATCCCGATGGCACTGACCAACGACGCTGACAGGGCTAGGGCGACGATCCAGGAGCAGTTCGCCGGCTACGGCGACGTCCCGACGTACAGCCGCATGCTCGAGCTGGAAGGCGCAACTCGGGTCGTGGACATCGCAGCTGTCGGAGACGACAAGGTGCACGAAGGGTTCCTTGATCGGCTCAGGTCGATCGGCGTGACCGACGTGATGGCCAGCCTCGCCGCCACCGACGACGACGCTGTCGAACGCACCACGAGCTTCCTTGCCTCGCAACTCTGACTGCGGCCACGGTTGCCCTTCCCACCCGCACTATCCGGCGACTTCCGAGGGGGGAGCCGACATGGCCTTCCCGCCCACTCTCATACGAGGGCTATGGGCGGCTCGGCGCTCTGTCGGAAGCACCCAGACCCGCACAAGCCTGGGACAACCGAGCGGTGTCGATCCTCGAGTATCTCCTGTTCCAGACCTGTGAGAACTGTCCGCACTCCACACTCTCCCGTCCGTCGGGAGGCCATCGAGGCTCCGGGCTCTCGCATGGCTGCTGATTTCGAAGCAAGCGCTTCCGGGGTGTCCACATCGGAGGATTCTCTGGGTTGGGCTTCGATCTCGGGCTGTGTCGTTGCATATTCTCAACGGCTTCGACGCGCGCTTCGACCAAGACGATTGTGCGGTTGGCCGTCGTCTGGCAGTGAGTCGTCATCCTGCGAGGCTTGAGTTGGCGCAAGAAACCGTTCTCGCTCATCGGGTCGGAGCTCGCGGGTGACGCGAGCGCGTGCGATGTCGAGGAGTTCGTCGGTGTCGAGTGTCCATACGTGGGTGTGGCCGGGCAGTGTTGCGAGGGCGAGCCAAGGTCGTGTGGGGTGGAACCGGAGTCGATGCACGTGGTCGTGGCCGGTGAGGTGCAGCAACTGTTCCCCGGTGGCGGAATCCCACAGGCGGATGTCGCCGTCCCAGCCCCCGGTGCCGATCATGCTCCCGTCGGGACTGTGGGTGACATCCTGGACGCTTCCACGGTGACCGACGAGCTCGCGTACCACGACCTCGTGCTCGACGTCCCATGCGACCGTGCGACCATTGGACGACACGACCAGTTGTCCTCCGTCGGGTGCCCACGACAGGTTGTTTGCCTCTCCGTCCCAGAACCCGATCACGTGTCGCGAGCGCCAGTCCACGACGGTGACGCCCCCACCGCCGGGGGCGTGTGGGGCGGCAGGCCAGTGGGCGAGGGCCAGCCATCTTCCGTCGGGACTGAAGGCCGCTGCTTCGACCCCCGCACCTTGGGGCCCGTCGAACGTCTGTACGACCTCGTAGTCGCGGTCGAGGATCTCGACGAGAGATCCATGGGTCGTGGCGATCCATTCGCCGTCGGCGCTGGTGTTGACGTCGCTGGGCCATCCTGGCAATGGTCGTTGTCGTGTGTAGGCAACTTCACCCGTCTCTGCGTCGACCGCGTTGAAGGTGCCGTCAGTGGCGGGGGCGAGGACGTGGCGTGCGTCGTGCGACCAGGTGATGTCCGTAATCGTCACAGGTCTGCTGTCGGGGTTGAGCCGGTCGCTTTCGGGGCACCGAGCGATCTCCCGCCATGAGTCGGCGCTGACGACGCTGATCGTCGGTCCCGCCGCGATGGCGAGCCTGCGACCGTCGGGGCTCCAGGCAACGCCGCCACCGTCATAGGCGGTGCCGGTCATGCGGACGACCTCTGCGCCGGCGTCGCCGCCGAGGTCCCAGCGTTCGAGGCCACCGGTCGAGTGGCGCGCGGTGACCATCTCCGTCGAGTCCGACACTGAGAGAAGGATGCGGTCGTGCACCCACGCGTCCAGTTTCGGCTCCTTGCGGTGTTGCGGCGGCGAGTGGGAACGTTCGTCGGCTGGCGACAGCCGACGCAGGGCTCGGCCGGCCGAGACCAGTTCGGATCCGTCATGGAGCCAGGCTGCGGTCGGTGACGGCGCGTCGACGCGCACGGCATCCTTCAGGTCGAGCGTTTGGGAATCCCGGATGGTCACGCTGAAGCGTTGGGCGAGGCCGATGGCCGTGCCGTCCGGGGAGTACAGGGCGCACCTGACCAGACTGCCTACGTCGGCATGGCCAACGGACGACCACGTTCGAGTGTCGAGCACCGACAACTCGTCTTGCATGGCTCCGGTGGCCACCAACAGCCGTGGCTCGGACGGGTGGAAGTCCAGAATGCGGCCACGTCCCGCCACGGTCGGTGTGCCGAGGAGAAGTGAGTCGTCCAATTCGACCGGCTCAGCCTCGTGCAGGCGGTGGCCGGTGGAGGTGGCGTGAACCGCCAGTTGGCGGGTAGCACCACGCACCCACGACCCAGCGACCAAGTCCCCGTGTGGTGACAGTGCAACACACCCCACCCGCATGTCCGGCCCCCGGATGACACGGGTGACCTCCAGCTTCGCCACGTCGACGATGTGGATGCTGCCATCGAACGTGGCCAGGGCAAGCGTGGAGCCAGCCCGGTTGACGTCAGCAGCGGTCACGCGCCCGGTGTCGAGACCATCGATGATTTCGGTGACCTCGCCCGTGTGTCGGTCGACGAGCGCAATGACCCCATGGGCATCCCTGCTGTGCGCCGGGTTTGGCGACGTGCCCGCGGTGACCAAGCGACCATCCGGCAGTACGGCCAGCAACGGTCCGACGTCGGGGAGGCGTGCGAGCAGGACGTGATTGGCCAGGCCGTGGTGGAGCAGCCGGAGCCATGACCCTTCCCGCTCGGGGATTCTGGTCCTGACGTCGTCTGCGATGGCCAGGCACAGGAGCAGCGTGCGTTCCGGGTCGTCATCGAGCGCTGCGTCTGCCGCGGCCAGAGCGCCCCCGACCTGCGCACTGCGGGCGGCCTGGTCACGCAGATTGCGTTCGCGAGCTCGGCGTTCGGCATCTTGCTGCCCACGTCGTGTGTCCGCCCGTTCGGACGCTGCCAGGAATGTCGACTCGGTGCCCGAGAGCACGACGTCGACGCTGCCGAGCTCGATGGCCGCAGCGAGGTCGAGGGCGTCGGCCAGTCGACGACCGGTCAACAACCAGTCCTCGTGACGATGCTGGCCCGACCACTGCTCGGTGGCAGTGGCGAGCCGTGCACCGACCTGCAGGTGGGCGCGCTGGGTGTCGACCCACCCGCCCAGGCGTGGCCACGCAGTGACCAGCGCCTCGTGCGACAGGCGGAGGAGCCCGCGACCCGTGGCCTCATGGCGCCAGGCCGTGACCAGACGCGCGTCGACCAAGCAGGTGACGACCGCGTCGACCGTGTCAGTCGGTCCGAGCTCGTCAAGGTCGGACCTGGCCACGGCTGTTGTGGTCGCACCCGCGACCATCGGGACGACACCTCGAAGCAACACGGTTCGAGCGATGCGTCGCTGGGCAACTCCCAGTTGGGCCCAGGTGTGCTCGGCGTGCGCGATCAGTGCGCCGGCCACCCCGCCCATCTCCTCCAGCGCCGCGACGGTCAGCACGTCACCGTCGGACTGCTGCCACAGACGCCACAGCGCGTGCTGCAGCAACGGCAGCGCGCTCGCGTCGGTACCAGCCTCGCCAACGAGCCGACCCAGCACTCCCTCCTCGAGGCGAACACCCGAAAGCCGCGCGGGCTCGACGATCGCTGCCTGCAGCCCGTCACCCTGTAGCGGCGACACCACGAACTGCGACCGAGACAGGAATGCTGCCAAGCCAGCGTGGAGGCAGGACTGTTGGAAGAAGTCGGCCCGCAGTGTCAAGACCAGACCAACCGGCGACTTCGGAGAATCGACCGCCGTCAACAGCAGGTCGAGAAATCGGTCGGCCTCGTCCCGCTCGGCGAGCGTGAACAGCTCCTCGAACTGGTCGACCACGAGCAGGCAGGTCATACCCCGATCACTGTCACCGACCGACAGAAGTTCTTGGAGTCCGCGGCCACCCATGGCCAACATCGCCGCCATCGAGTCCTCGTCCACCTGTCGTGCCCAAGCCGCCACGCCCGTCAACTGATGGGCAAGCTCGCGAACCGGTTCGGCACCGGGGGTCATCACGATGGGCTGCCAGAGGTCCGAATCCGGCAGGGCTCCGGTCGCCAGCGCCGGGAGCAGTCCGGCCCGGACCAGCGAGGACTTGCCAACACCGGATGGCCCGACGACAACCACGCCGCGACTGGTCGCGACCCGTTCAACCAGCTCCTGGACCGCGGCCTCCCGGCCGAAGAACCGATTGGCGTCGTCCCGATCGAACGATCGGAGCCCGACGTAGGGGTTGTGGCCCATCGATGGCGAGGCACCCCGCGTGCCCGGCGGCGACGCCATCCTTCCAAACGGTGCAACCGGGCTGGCCTCGTCCCGCAGCATCCGTGCATGCAATGCACGGGTGGTCGACGACGGGTCGACCCCGAACTCCTCGGCCAGCAACTGCCGCAGATCTTCATACAGGGCCAAGGCAGCCGCCGTGTTGTCAGCCTGCCTCTCAACGCGCATCGCCAGTCGCCAGGCGTCCTCACGCAGCGGATCCAAATCGATGGCCGAGCGGGTCACTGAACGCGCATCAACTGGCTGTCCCGTGCGAAGTCGGCATTCCCCCAGCACCAGCATCGACTCGAACAGCTGCGTGCCTGCAGAAGCCCGCAAGCCCTCCAACCACCCCGATTCGACACCAGGAAGAATCGGGCGTGAGAACACGGCCCGCGCAGCCGATGCCCTGTCACGAGCAATCGACAACGAGCCATCTGCGAGCGCATCAAGGGCCCGGCGCAGATCCAGTTCAGCCTGCTCGAGGTCCACCCGCAGTTCCGGCAGGTCCACCACATAGCGCCCCGAACGACTGTGGATGCGCTCACCCTCGACGCCAACGTCGGCCAACAGGTGCCGAACCTTGCTCACCAACCCACGCATCGCCGGACGAAACCGCTTCGGTGGACCGGCCGGCCACAACGCCTCCACCAGGCGGTCACCGGGAATCGGCGCATTCCTGTCCACCAGCAACATTGCGCTGACCAGGCGCAACTGCCGGCCGGCAAACGCCGAATCGCCCACGACCCACCGGCCGCGACGCAACCGCATCGCCCCCGCAAGGCTGAACTCCGGCGTGGTCATCCGCCCCCCTCCCAAACCAGAGCCGAGGCTCCCACACCCCCGCAAGCCAACCGTAACACGCCCGGCGAACCCACCTGTCAACACCGTTCGGCGTCGGTTCAGTCAGCGCGTCGCCAACCCATGGCGATGCCCCTTCCACGGCATCGTCAACCCTTGCATAGCCGCCGCTCCCGACACTCAGCGTGCGGTGGCGGACATGAGCACGAATGTGGGGTCGCGGTGGAACGACTGGTCGGACTGGTCGTAGCCCACGGTGGTGTCGGCCTTGGCGTGCCGTGCGGCGCGTTGCATGTCCCTCAGGGACACGCCCTGAAGCAGCCCGATGGTGATGTAGGAACGGCGCAGCGCGTGTGGGTGATGTGCACCGGCGGTTGTCGCGAGGCGGACCAGCATCGCGGCGACGTGGTGTCGGCGCATCCGGTTGCCCCAGGCATTGACCAGGATCGGGCCGTGGGTGCGGTCTGCGATGGTGGCGTCGATGGCTTGGTGGGTTCGTGGGTTCAACACGATGTCGGCGGGACGGTCGCCTTTGCCGATGATGTGCAGCATCGGTTGGTAGGCGGTGCCGGTGAGGTCGTCGATGTCGGTCGAGCATGCTTCGCTGACTCGTAACCCGTTGAGGCCGAGCAGACACACCGTGGCGTAGGTCGCGCCGCCTTCGGCTTGGTCGGCGGCCAGCAGGTCGGTGAGTTGGTTGCGGTCAAGCCATGGCATCGGGCGGCGATGGCGCAGGGGGCGTCTGACGCGGGCGGCGGCGTTGCCGATGTTGAGGTCTTCGTCTTCCAGCCAGGCGAACCAGGCCGACAGTGTCGCGATCCGGCGGTAGCGGGTGGTGTTGGCCGGCTTGGGGTGGAGTTGTTCCAGTTCGCGCAGGTACAGCTCGAGGTGGGTGCGACGGATTCCGCGGTAGGGGTGCAGGTCGTGACGGGTGCAGAATGCGAACCAGCATCGCAGGTCTACCCGGTAGGCCCGCCGGGTTGCGGGTGAGGCGTAGCCGGCGAGGAGGGCGCCTGCGAGCCGGACCGCTTCCGGATCGTCATCCAGCGGGAGTCGAATCGAATCGTTGGGGGTGGGCATGGTCTCTCGCCGACAGATGGATTGAGAGTCCGAGGCGTGGGGTCGGGTTCCGACTCCTCGTCATTGGCATGGACCGTCATGTCGTCGAACATCCTTCCCCACGATTGTCGAAACACGCCTGCAAGAACCTGACCGCCAACCCTTCGCACGCCGAGTTGTGGTGGGAATCACCTTCGCTCTTGACCTCGGCGGCATGGTCTGGGTCTGGTCCCAGCATCCCGAGCAACGGATGCCAGTCATGGTCGTGGTCGCGGCCGCCGGTCTTCACACGTGATCACCCTTGGGGACCGGGAAAGTGGTGGGACGGGCCATCGACCTGGGCGATGCGCTGTCCGAGGCGGGCGCTGACCCAGCGGTCGACCCCATCAGGCCACGAAACGTGGCGGCCGGCGTCGAGGCGATCCGCGCCGCCTTCGTGCGCTCGGGGCCCGGCGTCTTGTCGAGGATGCTGCGCACATGGTTGGCGCACGTGCTTCGCGCTGATGAACAGTCGCTGGCCGGTCTCGTTCGGGCGTCAGCCGCCGTCTGACTCGGCAGTGTCCCAACCGGCGTCGATGTCGGCGAGGACCTGGTCGAGGTTGTCCGGACCGTCCCGCACGAACAGTTCCATGCCGTCCCAGAAGGGAGCGAAGAAGGCGGGCGACTTGAGGTCCGAGCCGTCGAAGCGCACCCTTTCGTCGCTGGCCACGGCACTGCGGAGGGCCTCGGCGACGATGCGGGCCTCGTCCGGGTACAGGCTGAGGTCCACGTCCCGGTGCGACGAGAAGGTCCATTGTCCCTCGGCGACGAAGGCCTCGGTCCACCCGGGTCCCGTGAGGAACTCCAGTGCCCGACGGACCTCGGGCCGATCGGCCATGGCGACTACGTAGGCGGCACCGACGAGCACACGTGGCGGCTGGCCTTCGACGAGCGGAGGAACTGGGAAGGCGGCCACGTCCCCGCGCACGCCGTCACGGAAGGCATACGACGCCTGATGGAGGAGCCAGCAGTCCGACGCGCCACCCAGGCGACGGGCGGCATCCGAGAAGAGCAACTCCGAGGCCGCCTGTCGTCCGCCCCAGACCCGACCCTCCGCCAAGACGAGTTCGTCGAAGCGTTCGAAGGCATTCCGCACGACGGGATCCGTGAACGACCGCTCGCCGGCGACCCAGGCGTCATAGGTGTCGGTGCCGGCGATCTGGAACAGGATCTCCTCGATCCAGTCGGTTCCGGGCCATCCGCCAGCCCCCCTGTCGGGGGTGGCTTCGCCGTGGCACCACGGGGTTCGTCCGTCGCCCTCGATCCGCGCGACCAGGGCCTCGAGCTCGGCCCAGGTCTCGGGAACTTCGTACCCCGCCTCCGCGAACTCCGGCACCGGGTACCAGACCAGGCTCTTGTTGCTGACCTCGTAGGGCAGGCCCCAGACCAGGCTGTCCGCGGATGGCGCGTTCCCTTCGTCGGAGGACCCCAGCGAGACCAGGTACGGCGACAGGTCCGCCTGTACCTCGGGCATGTCCATCAGGTTGTCGACGTCCTCGACCAGGCCGTTGAGTCCCAACGCACGGACCAGACCCGGCTGCGAGACGATGCCCAGGTCCAGCCCGGTTCCTACCTCTCCGCTCTCCATCGCGTTGGACCAGTAGTTGAACTCGTAGTCGAACTCCACGCGGATCCCGGTTGCGGCGAGCGCGGCCTCGATTCCTGGCTGGGCCTGGGCCTCGGTCTCGAAGGGCGACAGGATCCGCACGGTCGTGCCGGCCAGGTCGTCCACCTCCTCCAGGGGCGTGAAGTCAGCGGCAGCCAACACCGCCGGGTCCAATGTCGGACAGGTCGCCGTGCCGAGGTAGGCGTTGCACTCGTCAGGCTGCAGGGTGCGATCGGTGGACGACTCGGCCATGTCGACGAGGATCCGCGGTGACACGTCGAACACACCGCGCGGTCCGTCCGGACCCCGGAGCACGGCGATGGGCGCGTCCTGCACGGGGTAGGTCGCACCGGCGGCCTGCACGGCCCAGTGCAGTGCCGCGACGACGTCGACAGGGACCGTCTCGCCGGCCACTGTGAGGATCTGCACGGCGTGCTGGGCGAGGTTCACGGCCAGGTCGGGATCCCGGTCGCGGTTGGCCACGGCCGTCGCCGCGAGTTCTCGAGCTCCGGCCAGGTGCGCCGCCACCACTGCCTCGTCCCGGGCGTGCACTGCGAAGGTGGTGAGCCCGGCGCCGACGAGGACAGCGACCGTCAACACCGCGGCCAGGGCACGCAGGCGGCGCACGCTGCGCTGCTCGAGCGCCAGTTCGTGCTCCCGGCGCTGCTCCTCCTGCTGCACGACGTCGTCACGGTGGGCGCGGCTGGCCGCCAGGAACCGGTCCTCGTCCGCGGTCGTGGCGAGGCGTGACGACGGCTCCCAGTCGTCGAACTGGTCGAGGCGCGTACCGCTCAGGAGGTAGTCCGGGTGGCGGCCGGATTCCTCCCATTCAGCAGCGTTGCGGGCAATTCGTCGGTGCTGGCGCAGGTCGTCGCGGGATTCGTCCACCCAGTCGTGCAGTCGCGGCCAGGCACCCAGCATCGCCTCGTGGGCGATCTCGACGGTGGCGGCGCCGGTGGTCGTGTCGCGGTCGAACGTGAGCAGCCTGGCCGCTCCGAACCTCGACAAGATCGTCCCCACCGCGTCGGGGTCGTCGGCGAGTCCCTCCAGCTCGTTGCGGCGAGTTCGTCGGCGGGTGTCGTCGGAGGTGTCGCCCGGTGTCACCAGGCGCAGGAACAGGTGGCGAGCCAGCGACTGCGACGCGTCGTCCAGGGCCTGGAACTCCTCTTCGGCCCGCCGGCCGAGCGCACCTCCGACTCCACCGAGCCGGCGATGGCCGACCAGCGTGAGTCCGCCCGACCCGCGCTGGTCGAACAGTTGCGTGAGCGCGTACTGGAACTGTGGCAACGCGCCGGGGTTGGCCGTCACCTCTGCGACGAGTTCGGCGGCAAGTTCCGGCTCGACCGGCACGCCGACCGCGGTGGCGGGGGCGACGCATGCCTCCTCGATCTCGGCCGGCGTGAGCGGCAGCAGGCTGACCAGGCCCCGGTCGACCCATGGACCGAGCCGGGCATGCGCCAGCGGTCGGTCGGCGAAGTCGGCGCGCAGGGTCACCAGGGTCGTGACGCGACCGTGGGGGTCCTCGGCCGCTTCGGCGAGGTTGCGGACGAAGCGTTCCGCCACCTCGGGGTCGGCCACGTGCAGGAACAGTTCCTCGAACTGGTCGATGACCAGCAGCAGGCGGTCGTCGTCGTCCGGGCACAGTCGCAGGCCGGCGCGCAGCAGGTCGAGGTCGTCACCACGGAACGCGTCGCCGATCCCCGCGCCCCCGTCGACCACCAGCGTCGCCAGGGCTGCATCGAGTTCCTCGAACGGGTGGGCGCCAGGAACCATGGTGGCCACGGCGGCGCGCCCCCCGCCCACCAAGGCGCCTTGGTGGACGGCGGGCAGCACCCCCGCGCGCACGACGCTGGACTTGCCACTGCCGCTGGGTCCGACCAGGGCCAGGAACGGCTCGTCGTGGAGGCGCCCCAGCAGGTCGTCGATGACCCCGCGGCGCCCGAAGAAGTCTTCTGCGTCATTGATCCCGAACGAGCGCAGACCCTTGTAGGGGTTGCGGGTGTCCGGCGGCGATCCTGCCACGATGAGGCGGTCGTCGACCGGGACCAGCAGGTCCGGGTCCTGCTGGAGCATGCGGAGGTGCAGGCGCTGGAGTTGCGGTGACGGCTCGACACCCAGTTCCTCGGCCAGGGTGCGTCGCGTGTCGTCGTACAGTCCCAGCGCCTTGGCCGGCTGCCCGGCGCGGTACAGCCCCAACATGAGCAGCCCGCGAGCCCGTTCGCGCAGGGGGTGGGCAGCGACGAAGCCCTCGAGTTCACTGATCGCCGCCGCGTAGCGTCCCAGGGCAAGGTCGATCTCGAGTCGGTCCTCCAGCGCGCCCCGCCGGAGTTCGGTCAGGCGCGTCGCGTCGGGCGCCAGCACGTCCTGCTCGGCCAGTGCACCCCACGCCGCGCCCCGCCACAGGGCCAGGGCCGAATCCAGCATGGGGGCGGCCACCACCGGTTCGTGCGGCAGGTGGCCACGCGCTTCGCCCACCAACTGGGCGAACCGCCTCGCGTCGATCTCGTGGGAGACTGCTTGGAGCCGGTATCCGGCAGTGGTCGTCTCGATCACGTCGTCGCCGAGTTGCCGACGCAGCCGGGAGACGTAGGCCTGTGCCGTCTTGCGGGCCGAGGACGGCGGATGCGTGCCCCACACGGCATCGACGAGGTGGACCGTGGGAACCGTCTCGCCGGCATGCAGCAGCAGCACCGCCAGCACCAGTTGCTGACGCGGACCACCGAGATCCAGATCGTGGCCGTCGCGGGCGACTCGCAGCGCCCCGAGGATCCGGTAGTCCATGGTGCCTCCTCTCGGACCCGGCAGATTTGCCGCTGGGCGCGATGCGGGCGGACTTCGGGCCGTATCGCGGAGTGTCAAGCGACCCCCTCCTGCACCACGACTCACTGTAGGTGGCCCGTCTCCCCTGGCAAGGGCTGGAGGGAAGAACGGGCCGGGTTCGGCCCATTCTGCAACCGTTCTGCAACTACTGGAGGTGCTGGCACTGCCGTCCTGCAATCCCGGTCGGGCAAGGTCCACGGTGTCGCACCACCGCCGGCATCGACCACGACCAGGACGGACACGACCATGCACACCACCGAACATGATCAGGCCCACGACGAACTGCCGACCCACACGGCTGTCGAGGCCAACCCTGCCACCCAAACCGACACTGCCGCCGTGGCCACGCCCGGCGACCGGGTTCGCGGGCGTCCAGCGGGACCTCTCGCTCCCAGCCCGTCCCGGCAGAGCGACGCTCCGTGGATCGCCGCTGGGCTCGCTGCCCTCGCCCTACTGGTCGTCGCATCCATCGTGTGGCTGTCCGGGGCGTCCGAGGAGCCGACCTCGACCGATCCCGTCGTGTCCGATGCGGTCGTCGACACGGCCATCGCCCCCGCCGAGGCCCTGGAGCGCCTCGTTGCACGGGGCTACGTGCCCCCACAGGCCGTCGACCATGAGCAGGCAGTCTCGACCGCGTTGGTTCGCAAGGGTCTCGTGCCCGGCGGCCGCTTCGACGACCCGGCCTTGCACGACCTGCAGACCCGTGGCCTGGTGCCCCGTGGCGCCACCGTCGACGAGGACGGGGCCTTGCGAGACCTGCAGGTCCGAGGGTTGGTCCCCAATGGGCGATTCGACGACCCTGCGCTGCGGGACCTGCAGTCGCGGGGCCACGTGCCCTCCGCCCGTGGGAGCGGCTGAGGACCGGTGGTGTTCGTGCCCCGGTCATGACCGGGCCGCCTTCCAGCGGCCCGGTCATCGACATTCGGCAGGGTCGAGGAGCAGGGCGCACATGGCTCCGTGCTGCCTGCGTCGGAGATCGTCGAGATAGGGCCGTTGCAGTATGCGGCAGGCACGACCCCCGGCCATCCCGAGGTCTTCACGCTCTGGATGTTCGTGTTCAACCATCCCGAGTTCTGCACCGCGCAGTGCGGTCCCGACGACATGACCAACCCCGCAGTCGAGTTCGGTGTGTACAACCCGGCCGGCCACGCCGCCGCCGGCAGCCTCACCCTGGCCGGCCGTGTCGGCGTCGGTGGCTGGCCCATGTCGAGGCAGGCGGCCAGTCTGCTGTCGAGTGGCTGGTCTGGCGGCCTGTCTCAGGTGGCTCGGGGCTGCAGTCGAGATCGCCGACGACACGGGGTGGTCTTGCGGTGGGCAGGGCCTCGAGCGGTCCTTGCGCGATTGACGCTCAGTGGCTGAGTCGACGAACGCCGGGAGCGAGTGGTCGGGGCTTCGGTGACGACCGGGACAGGGCGCGTCGACGGGATCTCCTGGAGAACTCACAGAACGCGCGGTCCGTCCGCCGCCAGCCGGGCCTACTGGCCGTCCTCGCAGCGGCTGCCCTGGTGGGTGCAGTCGGTGTCGTCCCGCTGCTGGGCGTGGCGATGGGGTCGTCCCAGGATCGGACGGTGTTGTCGGATGCCCTGTGGATCGTCCAGGTCGTGCTGGTGGCGTTGGCCGGCCTCGCCATGGTGATGGCGGTGATCGCCGTGCTTCGCAATCGGCGAAACTGACTGGCTGGACCACTCGCCGAGCCGCCCGCTCGCACCTAGGATTCGGCACGGTCACACCCTCACCGGCATGGTGTTTGGCGGCGGATCGCTTGGCAAGGGTCGTCGCGACATTGACGGCCAAGCCCGATTCTGCTCAACTCGTGACGTCCAGTTTGGCTGGCGTTGACTGATGTCCACAGCATGGGGGAGCGAGTGACGGAGCCATTGCAGGTCGAAACCGAGCCGCAATTCGTGGGGTGGAGTTTGGTGTGGATCGGGGTGGCCCTTCTGTCCTTGGTGGTCGCGGCGTTCTTGCTCATCTCGATGCTCGGGGTCCCTTCGGCAATGGATTCCACCACGACGACGACGACGATCGGCCCCGACGGAACGACTGAGACCGTCGTGGCGGTAGTGGCCTCAAGCCCATTCGCGACACGCATGGCCCAGGTGCTGGCCATCGTCGGGATCGCGGCAATTGCCGTCGGTGCTTGGCTGCAGGCCGCGTCAATGCGGGTGGCGGCATCGGTCCCATCAGGGCTCTCGGACCTCGCTGCCCTCGACGCTGGCTTCGCCGCCGTCCTGAGCACTCTCGCTGACGCGCTGGCGAAGCTCAAGGCCCCTGTGGCCCTGGTGTTCGTCGGAACCGCGTTGCTCACCATGGCCGGATTCATCTCCATCGAAATGCTGCCAGCCCGGGAAGGTTCGGCGCTGTCCAACATCACGAGCACGACGCCCGACCCCGCAGCGCCGACGACTTCACCCCCGGCAACCCCGACGCCAGACCCCACGACCAGTCCGACGCCAGGCCCACCCACTCCGTCGCCGACCCCGACCGAGACTCCCACCTAGGTCGTGTCATGGCGTCTCCGACCTGACGGCGGGCTTTCGAGGGACACCTCGGCAGCCACACCCTGGTGCCCTGTACCCGGCGAACCGGCGAATCGTGTCTCGGGCAGCCGTTGGTCGACGGGCGTCGATCGTGTCGCGACTTCGACCGCTCTTCGCGTCGACGACCATCCGCTCGACTAGGGTCAGAAGACGGATCGATTGCCGCGCCGACGGCCCGCCGGGGCCGGGTCGCACAACGGCGTCGCGTCTCGGGGGAACACCATGGGAACACCCAGAGGTCGACCAGCGAGAACCGCGACTGACGACGTCATCTCCAACGTCTTCGTGCTGATGCTCGAGAACCGGTCCTTCGACAACGTCTTCGCGATGTCGGGCATCCCGGGGATTCGCGCCGCCACCACGGCAGACAGCAACGACTGGTGTGCGCCCGGCGAGGATCGCGTGCGCACGGCCCACGTCAGACACGGCGCGCCATGGACGATGACCACCGACCCGGGCCACGAGTTCGAGGACGTGTTGCAGCAGTTGTGCGAGGTGCTGCCCTGTGGCCCAGACGGCAAGACTCCCGCGACCAGCCCCACCTGCAGCAACGACGCCGACTGCTACGCCGGCGGGACCTATCCCGAGGTCAACCTCGGGGGGTTCGCGACCAACTACGCCCATTCCCAGTCCGAGGACACCGGTCGGCCCACGACGGCCCACGTGCCCGACATCATGGCGTGTTTCGACACTGCCGCCCAGTTGCCGGTCATCCACCAGCTCGCGACCGAGTTCGCGATCTGCGACGCCTGGTACTCCTCCATGCCCGGGCCCACGTGGCCGAACCGATTCTTCGTCCATGGAGGCTCGTCAGCGGGGGTGGCCCAGAGTCCCAGTGCCGGCGACGAGGTGGTCTGGGAGACCGTGCACGGATTCGAGTTCGAGCATGGCTCGATCTTCCATCGCCTGACCGACAACGGCCACGACTGGCGCCTGTACCAGGACAAGCACAACGACTTCAGCGACGACCCGTCCCCGTGGCACCAGGGTGGCTGGATCTCCCAGGTCGCATCCCTCAAGGGTGTGAGCCTGCTGGACGTGCACGATCTGCGCGGGTTCGAGGACGACCTCAACCGCACGACCGAGGAAGGCCGTGCCCAGTACCTCGACACGCCGTACACCTTCATCGAACCCAACTTCGGTGCCAGCTTTCACGCCAGGCAGGGTGAGGCCACCGGACCGACGTACCGGGGCGGCTCGGCGCAGCATCCCGAGGACGACCCCTCCGGCGGCGAAGGGCTGATCAAGGCCGTCTACGAGGCCATCCGCAACTCGCCCGTGTGGGACACCAGTGTGCTCATCATCGTCTACGACGAACACGGCGGGTTCTACGACTCGGTCAGCCCCGGTCGCGCCGTTCGTCCGGGCGACGGTGTCCCCAAGGGCCACGAGAAACTGAACACGTTCAAGTTCGACTTCTCGCAGTACGGCGTGCGCGTTCCCGCAGTGGTCGTGTCGCCACGCATCCCGAAGGGCACTGTCGACAGCACCGTCTACGACCACACGTCCGTGCTCGCGACCGTGGAACGGCTGCTGGGCATCGACCCCCTGACCGACCGGGATGCTGCGGCCAATGACGTGCGCCACCTGCTGTCGCTGCCCAGCCCACGCGCCCACTGTCCCAAGAAACTGGTGGACCCGGCCGTGATTCCGCCGCGCCTGCGGGCAGGAGCGGATGGCGGGGACCCTGGCCAGGCCCCGCCGGCGGATGGCGGGGACCCTGAACAGGCGCCGCCGAACGACGCGCCGATCCCGCCGCGCAGCAATGCCGCGGGGTTCCTCCACGTCCTGCTCAAGACCGAACTGGAACTGGCCGGCGACGACCACGAGGCGCATCGGGTCATCACCCAGAAGTTCGCCCAGATGTCGACGATCGATGACGCCGTCGCATACGTGCGCACCATCGGGGCCCGGCTGCGATCGACGTGATGGCCGGCCACCGCGATTGCAGGATCAGTTCGCCGGCGCCGAGGGGACCCCACGTCGATGACCGGTCACGTACGCCGGCGCCGAGGGTGGCCATGGCGCCGACCTGGTGGGCGCTGCGGCGATGACGACACGACCCACCGCCGTCACGGCCCGAAGCTGGCTCCATGAGATCCAGCCTTCACCACGGGCCTGACGGCTGGCGGGGTGGGCAGAGCCCCGGAGGTCAGGACTCGATGGCGTCGCCCACGCGCTTGTCGGCCTTGTCCAGTTCTTCCTGCAACTCGTCGTAGTCGCCCGAGTCGATCGCCTTGTTGATCTTCTTGCTCGACTTGGCCAGCGCGTGGTCGATCCGGTCGAGGTAGGTGTCCTCGACGATCGCGACGATCGCAGAGGATCCGGGCGGCAGGGAGTCCTCCAGTTCCACGCTCAGTTCGCTCTCGGCGTGACGCTTGAGGAGTGCGCCGATGCCCGCGCCGATGCCGGCCCCGACGGCGGTCGCCAACAGCAGGGGAGGGGAGAACAGCCCGACGACCAGGCCGATCACACCGCCGCCGGTGGCGGCACCACCCACCAGGCCACTGTGGTGGCTCTTGACATGGACCTCGCCGTCGTCATCGCGGTCCATGACGACTGCCCCCATGATCACGAAGTCCTCTTCGGCCTGGGCGTGCTTCAGCACGTCGAAGTCGCTCTCGGCATCTGCATCGTCGGCGTACGTGGCGACGAACAGCAGCATGTTGTTCGGGGTGTCCATGGTGATCCTGGCGTCGGTGTCGGTGGTGAGACTGGATGGGCGCGACACTAGGTGAGGCCGGCGACGCCCGCAATGCATCGGTCGCCCAGCGGTTGCGGTCGCAGGCGAGGGAAGGAATCCGTCGACCCAGGTGTTGCCGGTGGCAGCGAACTCCCGTCCATCGACCGCAGCCGACAGGAACTTCCTTGGCAGGCCACACCGTCACCGTCACGCCGTCCGACCGAAACGTGGTCGTGAAACTTGGCGACCGCGTCATCGCCGACTCCACCAACGCCCTGCAACTGGAGGAAACCGGCATCCGGACCCGCTGGTACGTCCCCGAGGACGACATCACCGTGGACCTCGAGGACTCGTCCACCACCAGCCACTGCCCGTTCAAGGGCGATGCGGTCTACAAGTCGATGCCGGGTGGACCCAAGGACCTCGCCTGGTCATACCCCGATCCCATCACCGAGTCGACCCAGGACCTGCCCGGTCACTGGTCGTTCTGGGGCGATGTCACGATCGAGGTCGACGGCGAGGCCGTCTGAACCCAACCCGGCGCCTCACCCTCGAAACACGGGGCGAGGCACACCTCCACACGCGAAAGGGCGCGGCCACCACGGCCGCGCCCTTTCCCGTGTGCGTTGGAGCGGGTGTTGCCACCAACGACGGTGGCGTCGACCGCGCCAGTGCGTCAGCGGCGCCTGATCCTGTCGGCGAGTTGATCGCTGTCCATGCCCAGGCGAGCAGCGCGGGCGACGAGTTCGTCGATGGCGTCCTCGAGTTCCAGGTCTCGAAGGTCGAGGTCGTCGCGAACCCGCGTCCCGCGACCCACGCGCGACGTGACGACGTCCTCCTCGGCCAGGAGTCGGTAGGCGCGCTGGACCGTCTCGGCGTTGACACCCAGGGCGGCCGCGACCTCACGGGTCGGCGGCAGTGCGTCACCGGGGGACAGGTCGCCGACCGTCAGGGCCCGTCGCACCGATGCCGCCAACTGGCGATACAGGGGACGGTCGTCGGACTGGTCGATGGTGAGCAGCATGGTCACTGCTCCGAGTCGGGGGTGCTGGGCGTGTGGCCGTCGTGGGCAGCGGGAGTCGTCGACGCATCGGCCTCGCCGGCTGGGTCCGTCCCGGCAGCGCCATCGGCAGCGGGCGTCTCGGGGCTGCGACGATCGAGCAGGGTGTTGAGCACGCCGGCCGGAACCTCGGGTTCCGCCATCGAGATCACCAGTGCGGCCCCGCCGGTTCGCTCGATCCGCAAGGCCGGGCCGAAGCGCGTGATCACGCCCATCTCCGACATGCCGGGGTTCACGCGGATCCCCCATCCACCGAAGTCCATGAACCGTGTCGAGGTTGCGCTCGCCGACGTGATCGTGTCCAGCGGGGCCTCGGTCCGAGGCCATCCGACCAGTGCAGCGCTGGCGCGGACACCGGCGGGACCGATGGTCACGTCGAACTGCGTCGAGGCCACCAGGAGCACGGCCAGCGGCACGAACACCGCCAACAGCCACCACGACACCGCCCACGACATCGCGATGCCGAGCACGGCCAGGCCGGCCGCGATCCAGGTCAGGGCGGGGGCAGCGGGGGTCGTGCCGTGCCAGAGGACCAGGGCGCCGGCTGGGAGGGTGGCGCGGACGGCACTCGACGGGGCCGCACTGGTGGTGGTGCCGACGGACGGCATCGGGGCCAGTCGGGAGGCCGCGATCGTGCCACCGATGCCCAGGACGACACCAAGGGGGATGATCCAGCCCGGGAAGGTGGCCGTGGCCGCATCGGCAAGACCCCGCTGTGGCAGCAGGGAGCCGACCACGATGGTGCCGATCCCCAGGCTCAGACCGACCGGCAGGCCGGCAAGCCAGTGGACCCCGGCAGGCAGTCGCCGTGCCAGGAACGCCACCGGCAGCATCATGACGGCCAGGACCACGGGCAGGGCGATCAGTGTCCACAGCGAGTCGAGCGCGGTGAAGCCATCGGCGGTCGCGTCGATGCCCCAGTGCGTGGCGACCGGATCCGGCAGGTCGGAACTGATGGCGAGGAGGATGCCGGCGGTCGCCGCGAGGACGACGACGGTGGCGATCGCGATGGCGATCCCACCACTGCGCGGGCGGGAGTCGGATGCAGCGCGTTGGGCGGTCATGGGTGTTCCTGGCGGCGGGCGGAGTGCGATCATCCTATTGCATGGATTGATGCCATGCAATCATTCCTTCCATCCGCGCTGCACCCGTTGGAGATCCGCGGTGCGGCATCGTCGTACGTGCGCCGTGGGTCCGATCGAGCGCGTCGCATAGCCTGCCGGACCATGACGATTCGACATGTGGTCTGGGACTGGAACGGCACGCTGCTGGCCGACCAGCACGCCGTGCTGGGCGCGCTCAACGTGCTGCTCGCGGACATGGGCCGTCCTGCCGCCGACCTCGACACCTACCGCCGGCTGTACACCCGGCCGGTTCGACTCTTCTACGAGCGTCTGCTGCAACGAGCGATCGACGACTCGATGTGGACCCACATCGACACGGTCTTCCACACCGCCTACTTCGACCTGGTCCACGATGCCGGCCTGGACCCCGATGCCCGTGCCGCCATGGCGGCGGTGGCGACCGCCGGCCACACCCAGTCGCTGCTGTCGATGGCGCCACACGACCACCTCGTCGAGATGGTCGGCCACCACGACCTCCACGACCACTTCGTTCGGGTCGACGGCGTGCGCGGCGGTGGGGGCGGGCACAAGGAGGAGTGGCTGCGCGCCCACCTCGCTGCCTTGGCGGTCGCCTCACCAGCCGAAGTGCTGGTGATCGGTGACGCCCTCGACGATGCGGCGGCGGCGTCGGCCGTGGGGGCGCCGGTCGTGCTCTACGACGGGGGGAGTCACCCGCCCGAGGTCCTGCACGGTGTCGGCGTCCCGGTCGTGTCGTCACTGGACGACGCCATCCGGGTGGGCGGCCTGGTCTAGGCGATCGCGGCTGCCGCCACCAGGAAGGTGGCCTCGCGGACGCCACCACCCGGGAATGTGGGCTCGAGGCATGTCGCGACGTGGTCCCCATCCGGAGTGTTGGGAGGTGGCGTGCTCCTGGGCGGACGCTGGCCCCCAACAGTCGGAAGAAGGTGGCGGCGGCGAGGGGCGTGAACAGGGAGTGTTGGGAGGTGGCGTACTCCTGGGCGGACGCTGGCCCCCAACAGTCGGAAGAAGGTGGCGGCGGAGTGGTGGGGTGACGGCCTTGCGATGAGGTGATGGGTCAGGGGCGGGGTTGGCGGGCTGGGGCTAGGCTGGTCGAACTGGTGTTCGTTGCGACATCGACTCGCTGAACCGAGGACGTCTTTCCGTGGCAACCGCGCGCAGCCAGGCTGGCGAGGCGGCGATCCTGCATGCCGACATGGACGCCTTCTACGCCTCCGTCGAGCAGCGCGACGATCCGGAACTGCGGGGGCGGCCGGTGGCCGTGGGCGGCGCCTCGGCACGCGGCGTGGTGGCGGCAGCTTCCTACGAAGCGCGCCGGTTCGGGGTGCGCTCGGCCATGCCGATGGTCCGGGCGCGACGCATGTGTCCGGAGTTGGTGGTGGTGTCGGGTCGCTTCGACGTGTATCGGGACGTGTCGCGCGCCGTGATGGCGGTGTTCCGCGACTTCACCCCCCTGGTCGAGCCGCTGTCGTTGGACGAGGCCTTCCTGGACGTGTCCGGGGCGATCGGCCTGTTCGGACCGCCGGTCGACATCGCCCACCAGGTGCGTGCCCGGGTTCGTGAGGAGGTCGACCTGGCCGTGTCCATCGGCGTGGCGCCCAACAAGTTCCTGGCCAAGCTGTGCTCGGGCAAGGCCAAGCCGGACGGCGTGTTGCACCTGCGGCCCGAGGAGGTCACGGCCTTCCTGCGCCCGCTGCCGGTCAAGGATCTGTGGGGGGCCGGTCCCCGGACCGTCGAACGACTCGACGACTTCGGCCTGCACACGGTGGCCGACATCGCCGACAGTGACGTCGGGTTGCTGATGCGGTTGCTGGGCAAGGACCGTGGTCGCCAGTTGCACCAGTTGGCTCACGGCCGCGACCTGCGCCGGGTGGTGGCCCACGAGGGTGCCAAGTCGGTGTCGGCCGAGACCACCTTCGAGGTCGACGTGGACGACCCCGAGGAGTTGCAGCGCGTGATCCTGCGCCTGGCCACCAAGGTGGCCGCCCGGTTGCGCCGAGCCGACCTGTCCGGGCGCACCATCACCATCAAGGTGCGGTTTGCGAACTTCAAGACGATCACGCGATCCCAGACCGTCGACGTGCCCACCAATGCCACCCGGGAGATCGCCGGCACGGCCGTCGACCTGCTCGACCGGCTGCGACTGGAACGGGTGCGGGTGCGATTGATCGGGGTGGGCGTGGGCAACCTCGCGGACGGCGACGCCGCCCACCAGTTGGTGCTCGACCTTGACGAGCGGTGGAAGCATGTCGATGAGGTCAGCGACGCCGTCCGGAAGCGCTTCCACGGCAGCGACGTCACCTTCGCGTCACTGCTCGACGACGAGGAGGTGGAGCTGTCCGAGACCGGCGACGACCGCCGGCTGGACTAGGGTCTGGTCGTGGCTGGGCGACTCGCCGTCGGAACCCACCGGAGCGAGAGGCTCGACCGGGGCGACCGAGCGACCGGCTCGACCGGGGCGACCGCGTGGCCCAGCAGCCCATTCCCGTCGTCCTGCCTTCCTCGCGTCCACTCTCACCCTTCGGAGCCCCACCATGACGCCTGCCGATGCCGAACACGAGTCGGTCGTGACCACGGTCGACGACCACGGTGTGGCCACGGTCACGATCAACCGGCCCACGGTGCGCAATGCCATGGACTGGTCGGTGTTCGAGGGGTTGCTGGCGGCGGGGGAGCGGGTGGCTGCCGACGAGGCCGTCGGGGCGGTCGTGGTCACCGGAGCCGGCGGGACCTTCTCGTCGGGGTTGGACACCAGCCTGTTCGGGGCGCGCCCGGACGGACTCGGCGAGACGGTGGACGAGGACTGGATCGGCCGACTGCAGGCGGCGTTCACGATCTTCGAGGACTGCCCCAAGCCGACGATCGCGGTGATCCGGGGTCACTGCCTGGGTGCCGGCGCGCAACTGGCGGCCGCCTGTCACCTGCGCGTGGTGGCCATGGACGCCAAGATCGCGATCGCCGAGCGACGGTGGGCGTTGGTGCCCGACCTGGGCGGGACATGGCGCCTGCCCCGACTCATCGGCCTCGGTCGCGCCACCGACTGGATCATGACCGGGCGCACCGTCGATGCCGACGAGGCGATCGCCAGCGGGTTCGCGCAGGGCAGGGCCGACGGCACCGACGGTGCCAACGACCTGGCCCGGTCACTGGCGGCCGCGCCGGGCGCGACACGTCGCGTCGCCGCACTGCTGCGCGACAACCTCGGACGTGGGCGCGCCGAAGCGCTGCGCGCCGAGGCCCAGGCCCAACTGGCGTGCATGGCAGGACCCGACGTGCAGGAAGCCGTGGCTGCTGCCATCGGTGGACGCGAGCCCCGCTTCGTCGGTCGCTGAGCGGGCACGCCGCGGGCCCGCCCGGCAGGCACGGTTCGCATGGCGGGGACGCTGCGCACCCTCCCGCCACCGGCCATCCCTCGATGTGGCCAAGGCGACCGCAGAACGGGGTGGTCAGGCGGCCAGCCGTGGGTAGGATGGCCGTACCCAGGAGGTTGTCAGCACGATGCCACTCTCAGAACATGAAGAGCGCGTCCTTGCCGAGATCGAGCAGCGGCTTGCCGAGGACGATCCACGCTTCGTCGCGCGGGCACAACGCCGCAGTCGCAACGCCACACCTGCCGGGGTGGTGCCCCGCAGGCGCCTGCTCGCAGGCATCCTCGGGACCATCCTGGGGGTCATCTGCGTCGCGCTGCTGACCATCCATGTCGCGTTCGGGATCGTCGGGTTCCTGCTGTTGCTGGGATCACTGACCCTGGTCGTGGCCGCGTTGCGCCAGCGTGGCGTACCCGACGTCGAGGTGCTCGAGGCGGACAGCCGCCAGGACTGACCGGGGCAACCGGCAGTCAGGCGTCGCTGGCACGAATCGTGAGCATGCGCAGTTCCGCCAGCATGCGATCGCGTCGGGGCGCTGCCAGTCGCAACTGCAGCGACAGTCGCTCGACCGCGTCCTCCACGGCTTGTGCCTGGGCATCGGACACCACGACCCCGTCACCGCCGAAGGCAACGAGGCTGGCCTCGCGGACGAGCAGTTGGGCAGTCGGCCCGTCCACGTCGCCGCTGGCGATCCAACGGTCGACCAGTTCGTGCAGGGTCTCGTCCGGGCGCCGCCCACGCCCCAGCGCGGCGGCCGTCACGAGCAGGTGACTCTGGGCCAACATGACGCGCTCGGCGGCGACGTCGGACGTGCGACGACGACGCGCCCACCACCACCACGCCCCCACCGCGAGCGCCAGCACCACCAACAGTGCGACACCAACCAGCAGGACCCGACCTCCGGCACCCAGTCCGGCGCCCTGCCCGCTGCCCGGGACCGCCGCCCCCGCCGCCCCCACCGGTACGTCCGGCGCTTCGCTCGCGCGCAGGAGATCGTCCTCGCTGGGCACCACGAGCGGGCCCTGGGCGGTGCCGCCGTTGGGACCGAACCCCGCCAGTGCGTCACGTCCCGGTCGCAGCCCGGCGGTGTCGGACCGCGGTGTCGGGTCGAAGGTCACCCACCCGAAGTCCTCGAACGCCACCTCGACCCAGGCATGGGCGTCGGTCGACGACACCTGGTAGAGGCCCGGCTGGGTGTCGGTCGGGCTGATGATCTCGCGGCCGGGGAGGTAGCCGGTGGCGACCCGCGTGGGGACGCCGAGTCCACGCAGCATCACCGCCATGGCGGTCGCGTAGTACTCGCAGTAGCCGACCTGGGTGTCCAGCACGAACTCCTCCAGCGCGGTGCTGCCACGCAGACCGGGCACGTCCGTGGAGTACACGAACGAACTGTCCGGTCCGGCGAAGTGGTCCTGGATCGCCAGCACCTGGTCGATCGTGGACTCGGCACCGGCGGCTGCGACGATGCGGCGGGCTTCGTCGGTCATGGTGTCCAGGCCATTTGGCAACTGGGTCAGGAGTTCGAGGTCGTCCTGGGCTGGCCCGACCAGCACCAGGTCGGTGACGGTGGGCGTGGGGACGACTCGCCTCGAAGCTGTAGTCGGCGCCCAGTGGCTCGGCTTCGACCAGGTTGGTGATGGAGTCCGTCGTGACGAAGTCGCCGACACTGCTGAAGCGCAACGACGCGGCGCCGCCCGACACGTCCACGCGCGTGGGCTGGTTGGCGATGGGCAGGTAACTGCCCGGCAGGGTCTGGATGGTCACACCCCACTCGGCGTCCCGCCCCACCGGCGCGATGGCTGTTCGGATGCCGTTGCTGGGGTCCTCGACCTGGGACTGGGGGATCGAGGTCTGGTCGATGTCGCTGCCGATGCGCCAGGTGCTGCCGTCGAAGATCTCCAGACCCGCAGTGCGCAGGTAGGCCGGTGCGTCGGTCTGGATTCGCATCGTCGGCCGGGGTGCGGGCAGGTGGAGTTCGTCGCCGACGTCCACCATCGGCTGCGACGCCTCGAGCGCGGTGCCCAGGCCACGCAGGTCCACCAGGGCAGCGTTGCCGTGGCCGGGCAGGAACGTGGCCAGCGGGATGGCGACCACGACCACGGCCACCCCGGCCAACGCGGCGATGAGGCGCAGGCGGGGCGGTTGGTCGCGGGTTCCGGTCGAGGGATCGGACACCACCGCCAGGGCGATCGCGGACGGCACCAGCAGTGCCAGCGACGGCACCAGCACGGCGCGCCCGGGCACCGGGACCGACAACGGCACGCTCCACAACGCCATGGCGGCCAGCAGCGCGGTCATGACGGACCGTCGTGCCATCAACTCCGTGATCGCGAGCGTCGCCACGAAGGTGCCGCCGACGGTGATCAGCATCAGGCCGTTGAGGGTCGGGGTGGGCGCGACCTGGGTCGCGATCTCCTGGTTGGCCAGTCGCAGGCCGTCGATGAGTGCTGCCGGCCGGTCCAGCCATGCGAGTTCCGACGACAGTGGCCACCACGACGACACCCATGCGGCGCCGGCCAGCAGCGACAGGCCGATCGCGATCGGCGTCGGGATGCGCAGCAGCTGCCACAGCAGGGACAGGCCCACGGCCGCGATCACCGCCACCGCCGTCGGGAGGATCCAGTCGTTGTCGATGAAGATGTTGCCCATCGAGGACGCTGCCCCGATGGCGACCGCCAGCGACACGCCGGCACGCTGGATCGCGATGCCGGGTTCGATCGTCGGACGCCGCATCGTCAGGCTCCCCGTCGACTCGTGGCCAGGAACTGCCAGCCCGTCGGCAGGTCGTCCAGCGTTCGTGGTGCGACCACCTGCCACCCCATCGAACGGGCGGTGAGTTCGGCCTGCTCGGTGGTGCGTGCGTTGCTCGATCCATGGGTCAGGATCGCGATGCGGCGGTCGAACGAGCGGCCGAGTCGCTGCAGCAGCATCGGCAGCCGCTCGGTGGCGGTGCCCGACGACGACCAACGTGCCGCCACCCACCGAACCCCCGGCCAGGGTCGCCGTCAGGGCCGTGAGGTCGACTCGTTCCGGTGCGAGGCTGGCCAGGCGTTCGAGTTGCGACCTCCCAGGGCATCGTCGAGACCTGGAGGTCGTGGGGGTCGTCCACCAGTTGGACCTCTGCGCCCTGGTCGTGGAAGGTCGCCCCGATGCTGGCGGCACACTCGATGCGCAGTTCGAGGTCTGAGCCCGGGGAGCGGTCCAACAGGATCACCACCCGGTCGTGGCGGCGCGACTCGGACTGGCGGACCATCAACTCGCCCCGGTGGGCGGTGGCCGGCCAGTGGATGCGTCGCAGGTCGTCACCGACCTGGTACTCCCTGATCACGCCGACGTCGTCGCCGATGGGTTGGGGCACGCCGCCCCCGGAGTCGCCCGGGACCCGGCCCGATGCGGCCCTGACCCCGGCGGGCAGTGCCACCATTCGCGGCAGGACCAGCACCTCGGAAGTGCCTGCGACCTCGACGCGTCGGGTCGTGATCGACAGGGGGTCGGTCAGTCGCACCGACAACGGCCCGAACCGATGGCGCCCACGTTGGCGACCGATGGCGCGATAGCTCAACGGCACGCCCTGGCCCGGGGACAGGCCGTGCAGCGGAGCGGTGGCGCCGCCGTGCAGGGATGCGGGCGTCTGGTCCTCGAGCAGGGTCGGTCCCAGCGGCATGCGTCCCGTGTTCTGCATTCGCAGGCGCACGTCGATGCCGTCGCCATGGGACGGTCACGGGAACATGCGTCGGTCGCTCGACGCGCAGACCACGCTGCCCGGCGCCCAGCACCACCGCCACGGCGATCACCAGCAGTGCCGCGAGCGCGACGATGTCGAGGTGGGGGATGCCCAGCACACGACCGGCGACAAGGCATGCGACTGTGGTGGCGACCAGGCCCCAACCGCGTGGCGTGAACACCAGCTCAGGCCACGGGCGCGCGGGTCGTGGACACGATGTCGGCGATGGTGTCCCGCGCGGTCACGTTCACGACGTGGGCGCGGGGGGTCAACTGGACTCGGTGCGCCAGGACCGGGACTGCCAGCGCCTTCACGTCGTCGGGCAGGACGTGCTCGCGCCCCTTCACGGCGGCGCGGGCACGCGACGCTCGCAGGAGTGCCAGTCCCGCGCGCGGGCTGGCACCCAGCGCGAGGTGTTCGTGGGCCCGGGTGGCGGCGACGATGTCGAGGATGTAGTCCTCGATCGAGTGGGTCGCCGTGACGTCGGTGACCCGCCGGATGATGGCACCGACCTCCGCGGCAGTCGTGACCGGACGGATCTGGCGAACGAGGTCGCTGGCACTGTGCTGGCGAAGGATGTCGCGTTCGGCATCGCGGCCGGGATAGCCCAGTGACGTGCGCAGCATGAAGCGGTCGCGCTGGGCTTCGGGCAGCGGATAGGTGCCGTCCAGCTCGATCGGGTTCTGCGTCGCGATCACCATGAAGGGACTGGCCAGTTGCCGGGTCGTGCCGTCCACGGTGACGGTCTGCTCCTCCATCGCCTCCAGCAGTGCCGACTGGGTCTTGGGCCCGGCCCGGTTGATCTCGTCGGCCAACACGATGTTGGCGAACACCGGACCCGGGCGGAAGGTGAAGGCGCCGTCGGACGGCGCCCACACGCTGACACCCGTGACGTCGGAGGGCAGCAGGTCCGGCGTGAACTGGATGCGCCTGACCTCGCCGTCGATGCTGGCACCCAGGGCGCGCGCGAGCAGCGTCTTGCCGACCCCCGGCACGTCCTCGATCAGGAGGTGACCGTCGGCGATCAGCGTGATCACGGCCAGTTCGACGACGTCGTCCTTGCCGAGCAGGACCGACGCGATGCTGTCGCGCAGCGCCGCGAGCACCTCACCGTCCGACCGTGTGGAGGACATGGGCATGGAAGCGTGCGACACGCGCGGCCTTTCTGCAAGAGTGCAATGGTAGGCAGGTGGGGTGTCCACCGCCATGCTGGGCGTGCCCGAAGTGGCGAGATCGCGCGCCTCGTGGGCACGAGCGAGGCAGCGGCCACCAGGCATCGGGTGCGCCGGGCCGGTGTCGAGCGGGTGACGACCCCCGGATTCCTCGGGGCGTGGATGCCGACCGGCTACCGTCGATGGGACTGACGGCGACAACGGTGTACAGGACATGACCGACCAGGCAGCCCCGGGTCCCCGGACCTCGCGAGGCGAACGCACGGCCGCCCGATTGCTCATGGCGTCGCGTGAGGCGTTCTCGGCGATGGGCTACAACCATGCCCGGGTCGAGGACATCACGGCCATCGCCGGCGTCAGCCACGGCACGTTCTACACCTACTTCGAGAACAAGTCGTCCGTGCTCGACCACCTCGTCGAACTGTCGGCCTCACGACTCCAGGCGATCGCCAGCGAGTCATGGGATGGTGACGACGTCGCCAGCACGATCCATGCCGTGATCTCGCGCTTCGTCGATGCCCTGGCCGAGGAGGGTGACGTGATCTCGGCCTGGATCGAGGCGGCCAGCAACGACCAGCACTTCCGCGAGCGCCTGCGGGAGGTGCGCGAGCAGTACACCGACGCCGTCGCAGGCCACCTGGCTGGCGTGCTGGTGCACACGCCCCACGATCCTGCCGTGGCAGCGGGGGCGTTGGTCGCGATGGTCGAGGGCTACACGGTGGATCGCCTGGCGGTGTCGGGCTCGGCCTCACGCCAGTCGGCCGTGAACTCGCTGGCCACGATCTGGGTCGGTGGGTTGATCCGGATGGCCCAGGACCAACTGCAGGACTGACCCGCCGCGCTGCCTGACCGCGCTGCCTCACCGCGCTGCTGTCGCTGCACCGCGCTGCCCCACGCATTCGCCTGCGCACTCGTGGTGGCCTCCAGCGTCGCTTCCTCCACCCCGCTCCACGGGCTTCCCCGTGGTGCGACTGATCGTGCCCGGACACCCCTGCGGCGTGCCGGGACGCGTGTGCCGGGATGGTTCCCGAATCTCCTCCACTGCTGATCTGGTCGCTCCTGCGGACACGATCACCGAATTGGCCATGGAATACCCCCATGATGCTGGACGAGTGGAGGACAGTGGAGTAAAGTGGAGCAGGCTGGCCTGCCGCAGGTGTGGGTGCGGCGCGACCGGGTGCCCGACACCGTGCGGAAGGAGGCGTGACGATGACGACCTATCGCGAACGCCTCATCGAGGAGGGCCGCGAGTTCGAGGAGCGGTTCAACTACAACCTCGACACCAAGGGCCGCTTCGTGTTCCCGCCCGCATTCCGCGACGAGTTCGCCGACGGCCTGTACGTCGCCCCCGGGCTCGACCGGTGCCTGGACGTGTGGACCAAGGAGGGCTACGGCCAGCAGAAGCTCATGGCCGCTCGGTTGCCCGTCGGCTCGCGCGAGGCCCGCCAGATGCGCCGCGTCGTCATGTCGGTCCGGCGTCTCGAGATGGACGGCCAGCACCGTGTCACGCTGCCCCAGGAGGTCCGACAGGACATGGGGCTGGATCGCGAGATCACGATCGTCGGCAACCTCGACCACCTCGAGATCTGGGACCGCGCAGTCCTGCGCAACTACATGGGTGACGCCACCACCTCGATGTCCACCTTCGACAGCGATCTCGACCTGTGAACGGGCTCGAGGAGGTGGGCGCCCCCCACGTGCCAGTCATGTTGGAGGAGGTCGTCGGCCTGTTGCGCACGGCACCGCCGGGTCCGGTCGTCGACGCGACCCTGGGTGCGGGCGGCCACGCGATCGCCGTCGCCACGGCCCGCCGTGACGACGGCAGCGGTGGGGTGGTGCTGGGCATCGACCGGGATCCCGATGCCCTGGCCCTGGCCCGCCAACGGTTCGCCGGTGTTGCCGGCGTGGAACTGGTCACCGCCCAGGTCCGCTTCGACCACCTCGCCGAAGAGGTCGCTGCGCGTGGGTGGACCGGGGCGGCAGCCGTGCTGCTCGACCTGGGCGTGTCGTCGATGCACCTGGACCGCCAGGACCGGGGCTTCTCCTACCGGGCCGATGGTCCGCTCGACATGCGGATGGGGCCGGACGCACCCCGCACCGCCGCCCAACTCATCGATGACCTCGATGTCGACGACCTCGCACGCATCCTGCGCGAGTTCGGCGAGGAACGCCATGCCGGGCGGATCGCTCGCGCGATCGTGGCAGCCCGACCAATCACCACGACCGCCCGGCTTGCCGACGTCGTCGCCGGTGCGATGCCGCCGTCGGCGGCCGGTCGCGACCGCGGGCATCCGGCACGGCGAACCTTCCAGGCCCTGCGCATCGCGGTCAACGGGGAGCTGGATGCCCTGCGGGCAGTCATTCCCCAGGCCATCGACGTGTTGGTGCCGGGCGGTGTGCTGGCAGTGCTCGCGTACCACTCGCTGGAGGACCGCATCGTCAAGCGCGCCTTCGCCGCCGCCGCCAGCGACTGCTCCTGTCCACCCGACATGCCGGTGTGCGGATGTGACACCGAGCCGTCGGTCGCGCCGCTGGTGCGCCGAGCCGGTCGGCCAGGCGCGCCTGAAATTGCCGCCAATCCCCGAGCATCGGCCGCGAGGTTGCGCGCCGTGACCAAGTTGGAGTTGCCATGAGTGCAGACACCGTCGCCATCCGGGTCGTGCCCACCCCCGTGCCCGAGGCGGCCCGCCGCACCGGCGCTCGCCGAGAGCGGCGGCACCTGCGCGCCGTCGACGACATGCCGCGCAGTCATCCGCTGGTGTTCTTCCTCCTGTACCTGGCGATCGGCATGGCCGCGGTGGTGGGGGCAGTGACCCTCAACGCCCTGGCGGCCGAGGATGCCGTCCTGCTCGGCAGCCTGGACGGCGCCGTCACCGATGCGCAACGTGACTATGCATCGTTGGTGGCCGAAGTGGCCACCAACGAGGATCCAGATCGCATCCGGCAACTGGCCGAGCAGATGGGCATGGAACCCACCCCGCAACGATTCTTGGTGCCATCCCAGCAGTTGCCCAGCGACCATGTAGAGGGCACGACCCAGGATCCCCTCAAGCCGGTCCTGACGGCGCAGCGCTGATGACGAATCGACGCTCGTCCCGGCCCGCCACGTCCGACCGCAGACTCCGCCGTGTCCGCTTCGCGGGATCTCGCCGCCGGGCGGGGTCGCGGCGGCTGCGGCGGCCGTCGTGGCTGCGGCTCCCGGAGGCGCTGCGGGCACCGTCGTGGTTGCGTGTGCCGGAGGGCACCAGCGCACGTCGCAACCTGGGCATCCAGGTGATCCTGGTGGTGGGGCTGCTGGTCCTGACGGGACGACTGGTCAGCATCCAGGCAGTCAACGCGCAGGAGTATCGCGAGCGCGGTGACGCCCAGTCACAACGGATGGTCGAGTTGCCGTCCCAGCGCGGGCGCATCTACGACCGTGCCGGTGCCGTCCTTGCCACGACGGTGGACACTGCGGCGATCTTCGTCGATCCCTCGGCCTTCCATCGCTTCGACGAGGACGGCGTCATCGATCGCGACAGTGGGGAAGCTGGACGCGAGGAGGTGGCAGCGGGCCTGGCCGCCGTGCTCGACGTCACGCGCGAGGACGTCATGGCAGCGCTGGAGGGCGACCCGGAGAGCCAGTTCGCATACGTCGCCCGCCAGGTCGACTGGGGGCGCAGCGAAGAGGTCGTCGCACTCGAACTGCCCGGCGTGCATCGGCTGGCCGAACCCACGCGCAAGTACCCGATCGGTGACCTGGCGGCTCCGGTGCTGGGCTTCACCAACCGCGAGGGTGTCGGCGTGGCCGGGCTCGAATTGGCCCACGAGGAACTGCTCACGGGCACGCCGGGTGTGCTGGAGTTCGAGGTGGCCGGCTTCGGTGGCATGGACATCGCCTCGTCGGATCGGCAACTGACGCCGTCGGTGCCCGGCGCCGACCTGGTCCTGACGCTGGATCGCTCCATCCAGGCCACGGCACAGCGCGTGGCGAACGAGACCATGGCCGAACAGGACGCCAAGGGGGTGTCCATCGTGGTGATGGACCCGAACAACGGAGAGTTGCTGGCGGTCGCCTCGGCACCCACGTTCGACCCGACGGCCGTCGGGCGAGGACGACGAGTGGCGGGCGCGGCCCATCACCGACGTGGTCGAGCCGGGATCGGTGCAGAAGGCCATCACGTGGCGGCGGCGCTGGAGGAGGGGGTCATCGATTCGGACACCGTGATCGACGTGCCCAACAGCTGGACGGTTGGCGGCAAGACGTGGGGCTCGCACGGACTTGGTGCGAGGTCGATGGCGGTCGGTGAGATCCTCGAGCGGTCGTCCAACATCGGCTCGATGCAGATTGCCGAACGACTGGGGGCCGAGCGGCTCTCCGACTGGCTGCTGGCGTTCGGCTACGGCCAGCAGCTCGACGTGGGGTTCCCCGGCGAACCGACCGGTCTGATGCTGCCAGTGGACCAGTGGTCGGCGACCTCGTTGCCCACGATCGCGATCGGTCACGGGGTCGCGGTGTCGACCCTGCAACTGGCCAGCTTCTACCAGGTCCTGGCCAACGACGGTGAGCGGATCCGACCAAGCCTGGTGCGCGGCACCCTCGATGCCACCGGCACGCTCGAACCTGCCGATCGCAGCGACAGCACCCAGGTGCTGTCGCCCGAGACGGCGCAGGACGTGCGCGCCATGCTCGCACGGGTGGTGGAAGGTGAGCACGGGACCGGGCGCGCGCGCGGCCGTCGGCGGGCTACCACGTCGGCGGCAAGACCGGGACTGCGAACAAGCCGCTGGAGAACGGTGGTGGCTACTCGCACCTGACCACCGCGGTGTTCGCGGGCATGGCGCCGATCGACGACCCCAGCCTGGTCGTGGCCGTGATGGTCGACGAGCCCAACGGTGTCTACGGCGGAGTGGCCGCGGCCCCGGTCTTCTCCGAGGTGATGGCAGCAGCCCTGGCCGCGCGCGACGTGGCGCCGTCGGCCGAGCAGCCGACGGTCGACGAGGCCTTCGATGCCGCCGCCGCGGCGGCCGCCGGTGTCCGGGCCAGGGAAGCGGCGCGTGCTGCTGCCGCGGCCGCAGCCAAGGCAGAGGCCGAGGCAGCAGCAGCCGCCGCCGACGCCGCCGACGACGAGGCACCGCCGGCCGATCCCGCCGCCACGGCCCCCGCGGCCGAGCCGGCCGTCGCGCCGACGCCCTGATGCCGACGCCCTGACGCCACGAACGGGCCGTGCCCGCCCCACCGCTCGAACCGCAGCCCACCCCGCCACCCCACGGACAGGCCTCCCATGACGGGGCAGCAGGCGCCACTAGCCTCCATGTCGCGACCCAGCGGCACGGATGGCCACCCCGGTCCCGTGCGAACGGCCGGGACCGTGCCCGTCTCCGCCCCGCAACGTGCGCAACCATCGTCGCACCGCCCGCTGCCGCCCGACGACCTGCATCGAAGCGCCAACTCGACGGCCCCGGCCCTGCCACCCACGTCCGCCCCGACGACCCACGGCCCCCACCTGATGCCCGACCTCGCAGACCTCGTCGCGGTCCTTCCGCATGCCCGACTGGCCGGGGATGCGACGGCCGTGGTCGTGGAGGATGCCACCCACGACTCTCGCCATGGCCGCCGACGCAACCATGTTCATCGCCCTGGTCGGTGCCACCACGGACGGTCACGACCATGTGGCCTCGGCCCGCGACAACGGTGCCGTTGCGGCGCTGGTGTCGCGCGAGGTCGACGTGGCCGATCCCCAGGTCGTGGTGCCCGACACCCGCGAGGCCGCCGGTCCCGCCGCTGCCTGGGTGCACGGTGATCCGGCCTCCGACCTGCGGATCATCGGCACGACCGGCACCAACGGCAAGACGACGATCAGTTGGATGGTGGAGTCGGCCGCAGCCGCCGCCGGTCACGGCACCGGCATGATCGGCACCGTTGCGACCCGCATCAACGGCACTCAGCAGGCCGCCGTGCGCACCACGCCGGAGGGTCCCGACCTGCAACGACTGCTGGCCACGATGCGTGACCGGGGCGCGGACGTGGTCGCCATGGAGGTCTCCAGCCACGGTCTGGACCTGCATCGCGTCGACGGGACCCGGTTCGCCGTCGCGGTGTTCACGAACCTGACCCAGGACCACCTCGACTTCCACGAGACCTTCGAGGACTACTTCGCGGCCAAGGCACGCCTGTTCACACCAGAGTTGTCGGATCGCGCCGTGATCGGGGTCTTCGACGACTGGGGTCGTCGCCTGGCTGCCACGACGTCGCTGGACAAGGTCACGATCGGCGAGGACGACGACGCCGACATCCGGCTGTCGGTCGACCACGCCGGCATCGACGGATCCCGGGGCCGCCTGCTCGGTCCTGCCGAGTGGCTGGGTGGCGCCACCCAGCGTCGAGGTCACGACCCCGTTGCAGGGTCACTTCAACCTGCGCAACGCCGCCCAGGCCTGGGTTGCCGCCGTGGCGTTGGGGTTGGAGCCCGACGCAGTGACGGCCGGCATCGCGGCTGCGGACGACGTCCCCGGACGCGTCCAGGTGGTGGTCTCGGAAGGCATCACCGCCATCGTCGACTACGCCCATTCGCCCGACGCGATCGAGGCACTGGTCGCGGCCCTGCGGCCGGTCACCGACGGCAGGATCATCCTGGTGTTGGGGGCCGGTGGCGACCGGGATCGCGCCAAGCGGGGGCCGATGGGGGCAGCGGCCCGGGCGGCTGACGTGGTCGTGTTCACCTCGGACAACCCGCGCAGCGAGGATCCCGACGCCATCATCCGGGAACTGCTCGACGGCGCCATGGGGGCCGGGTTCGGGGCCCGGCCACACCCACATGGAGGCCATCACCGATCGCGAGGCGGCGATCGCCCGCGGTCTGGCGCTGGCCTCCGACGGCGACGTCGTGGCAGTCCTGGGCAAGGGGCACGAGACCGGCCAGGAGGTCGGCGGGATCGTGCGTCCCTTCGACGATCGTGAGGCGGTCGCGCGGCTGTGGGCACAGGACGGCCGGTCATGATCCCGATCACGACGGCCCAGGTTGCCGAGGTCCTCGACGTGCCGGTCGCGACGCTGCGCGATGCCCACGACCGGATGGTCACCGGGCGTGGTCACCGATTCCCGGATCGTGACCCCGGGCGACCTCTACGTGGCGCGGCAGGGCGAGTACGCCGACGGCGCGGACTTCGCCGCGGATGCGCTGGCCCGGGGCGCCGTGGCAACGGTTGCCACGCGCGACCTGCCGGGCGTGCCGACGTTGGTCGTTGCCGACGCCGACGTCGCCCTGACCGACATCGCCACGTGGGTGCGCGACACGGCCGAGGCCCGCGTGGTGGCGGTCACCGGCTCGGTCGGCAAGACCACCACCAAGGACCTCGCGGCTGCCGCAATGGCCCCCAGTCGCCGCGTCGTGGCTGCCGTCGGTTCCTACAACAACGATGTCGGCGTCCCCCTGACGGTCGTGCGCACGACCCCCGAGACCGAGGTGCTCGTGGCGGAGTTGGGCGCCCGCGGCGTGGGACAGGTCGCGCGCCTGTGCCAGTGGTTGCGGCCCGATGTCGCCGTCGTCACCGCCGTGGCCGGGGTGCACCTGGAGTTGTTCGGTTCACTCGAACAGGTCGCCGTGGCCAAGGGCGAACTGGTCGAGTCGCTGCCCGCAGACGGTGTTGCCGTGCTCAACCACGACGACCACCGGGTCGCGGCCATGGCGGCGCGCACGTCCGCGCAGGGTGCTGGCCGTGTCCGCCGCCGGGGCCGGTGCTGCCGACCTGGTGGCCGAGCGCGTCCGCCTGGATGCCCGCGCCAGGGCCTCGTTCACCGCTGTGACACCCTGGGGTGACCACGACGTCGCCCTGCCCATCGCCGGGGCCCACCACGTCGGCAATGCGCTGCTGGCGCTGGCGGCTGCCGGTGCCGTCGGTGCCGACGTCGCGGCAGCCGCGGCTGCACTGGGGGCGGCGAGCGTCTCGAGCGGCCGTTCGCGCATCCTGGTCGTGGACGGGGTCACCATCGTCGACGACAGCTACAACGCCAACCCGACCTCGACGGTCGCAGCGCTGGACACGATGGCTGCCATGGACCTTGCGGGCACCCGCGTCGCGGTGCTGGGCGTGATGGCCGAGATCGGTGACGACCACGACGCCGAGCATCGCCGCGTGGGGGCCCATGCCGCCACGATCGTCGACCGACTGGTCGTCGTCGGCGAGGCCGCGGCGGGGCTCGCCGACGGTGCCCGCAGTGCCGGCATGGACGGCGTGGTCGAGGTCGCCGACGCCGACGCCGCGATCGACCACCTGCGCCAGGTCCCCCTGCGCGCGGGGGACGGGCTGCTGGTCAAGGCCAGCCGCGTCGAGGCCCTTGATCGGGTCGTGGCGGCCCTCGGTGGCACGACGCCCGACGAGCCTGGCTCGTCCACCGGGCAGCAGGAGGGTGCCGCATGATCGGTGTCCTCATCTCGGGCACGGTTGCCGTGCTGATGTCGCTGGGTCTCACGCCGCTGGTGATCCGTTGGTTCCGCAGTCGCGGCGTCGGCCAGATCGTGCGCGTCGGTCCCAACGATCCGCAGCACCAGGCCAAGGCAGGGACGCCCACGATGGGCGGTGTTGCCTTCGTCAGCGCCGGCGTCGTCGGCTTCCTGGCCGGGCACCTCGCCGACATCAGCCTCAGTCCCAGCGGTGTGCTGATGGTGGCCGTGTTCGTGGGCATGGCCGTGGTCGGCTATCTCGACGACAGCCTCAAGTTGCGTCACCGGCGCAGTCTGGGTCTCAACAAGACCGCGAAGTTCCTGGGTCAGGCCGCGGTGGCCGGACTGGTGGCGTGGGCCGGACCCGCCTGGGCCGGGTGGCCGCTGGAGATCTCGATGGTCGGGGACCTCGTCCTGGCCATCCCGTGGTGGTTGTACGGGTTGTGGGTGTTCCTGATGATCTCGGGGTTCTCCAACGCGGTGAACCTGACCGACGGCCTCGACGGCCTGGCGGCGGGTTCGTCGGCGCTGGTCTACGGGGCCTACACGATCATCGGGTTCTGGATGTTTCGCAACCCGGCCTCCTACCTGACCGTGGACTCGGCGACGGCACTGGACGTGGCGGTCATGTCCGCGGCCGCCCTCGCGGCCTGCATCGGGTTCCTGTGGTTCAACGCCCCGCCGGCCAAGTTGTACATGGGCGACACGGGTTCGCTGGCGCTGGGCGGCCTCATGGCGGCGCTGGCGCTGGCGACCGGCACGGGGCTGCTGTTGGTCGTGTTGGGTGGCCTGTTCGTCATCGAGGTGGCCTCGGTCATCCTGCAGGTCTTCTCCTATCGCGTGTTCGGTCGGCGCATCTTCCGGATGGCCCCGATCCATCACCACTTCGAGGTCGTGGGGTGGGCCGAGTCGACCGTGGTCGTTCGCTTCTGGATCATCGCCGGGCTGGGCGTGATGGCCGGTCTCGGCATCTTCTACACGGAATGGATCGGCCGCGTCGGGGTGGGCCCATGATCCCCGCCCGCCACGAGATCGCCGACCACGGCAAGGAGCCCGCATGAGCATGTTGACCCAGACCGACCTGCTGGCCCCTCGTCGCACGGTGGGGGAGCGCGTTCGTGACGCGGTACGCGACGCCACGTCGGGCCCCATGACCCAGGAAGCCATGCTGTTGACCGTGGTGACCGGGCTGCTGCTGCTCATCGGCCTGATCATGAGCTTCTCGGCGTCGGTCGTGGACGGTGCCGAGTCCGGTGACGCATTCGGCATCCTGCGCCGCCAGGCGATCTGGGCACTCATCGGCATCCCGGCGTTCTGGTTGGTGTCACGCATGGATCCGCGGGTGTGGCGTCGCCTGTCGTGGGCACTGATCCTGGCCGCCGTCATCGGGTTGTTCCTGGTGGTCGTGCCCGGCATCGGCGTGACACGCGGTGGATCCACTCGCTGGCTGGGATTCGGGCCGTTCGTCGCGCAGCCCTCCGAACTGGCCAAGCTTGCGACGGTGCTGTGGGTGGCCGACGTGCTGGCTCGCAAACGGGCGCTGCGCCCCGACGGCAGGCTGCCGCTCAAGCACCTCCTGATCCCCGCCCTGCCGCTCGTGGCCCTCGAGGGTCTGCTGATCGTCGTGGAGCCCGACCTGGGCACGACGCTGCTGCTGGGCGTCATCCTGGCGATCCTGCTGTTCGCCGAGGGACTCCCGCTGCGGTTGTTCGCACTGGGGGCGGGGGTGATGGGTGTGCTCGGCGTCGCCGCGACCGTGATTGCCCCGTACCGGTTCGCGCGCATCCAGGGCTGGTTGTGGCCCGAGGAGAACGCCAGCGAGAGCGGCTACCAGTTGCTCCAGTCGCTCTATGCCCTTGGCAACGGCGGTCTGACCGGTGTCGGGCTGGGGTCGTCACGTGGCAAGTGGAACTTCATTCCCAATCCCGAGACCGACTTCGTCTTCGCGATCATCGGCGAGGAGCTGGGCCTGGTCGGCGGGATGTTCGTCATCGCGTTGTTCGCGGCGCTGCTGTTCCTGGGGCTGCGCGTGGCTCGGCAGGCCGAGGGCTTTTCTCGTACCGTCGCGTTCACCATCACCGGGTGGCTGGTCTGCCAGGCGATGATCAACATCGCCACCGTGATCGGCGTGCTGCCGATCACCGGGATGACGTTGCCCCTGATCTCGGCCGGCGGGTCCTCGCTGGTCGCCACGATGGTTGCACTCGGCATCCTGGTGGCCATTGCCCGCTCGACGTCTCGTCGCGACGAGGGCACGGTCGCCCCGACCACCTCCCCGACCAAGGCCCCCTAGATGAGCACAGCCGTCCTGTTCGCGGGCGGAGGCACTGCTGGCCACGTGTTCCCCGCCATTGCCGTTGCGCGCGCGTTGACCGAGCTGGGTGACTACGAGCCCGTGTTCGTCGGGACCGAAGGCCGTCTCGAGGAGCGCCTGGTTCCCGAAGCCGGGTTCCGCCTGATCACCATCGATGCCATGCCGCTGCCACGAACGTTGTCGACCGGCCTGGCCAAGCTGCCGTTCGGCCTGCGCCGCTCCATCCGCCAGGTGCGAGACGTCATCGAGGAGTTGCAGCCCCGGGCGGCCGCCAGCTTCGGGGGCTACGTCTCCTTTCCGCTCTCGCGTGCAGCCTGGCGAAGCGATGTCCCGCTGTTGTTGCACGAGCAGAACGCGGTGCCGGGACTGTCCAACCAGCTCGCAGCTCGGTGGGCAGAAGTCGTGGCGTTGACCTTCCCGTCGTCGGCCCCGTGGTTCAAGTCCACCCGTCACCACGTCGTGACGGGCAACCCGGTCCGCGACGAGATCCTGTCAATCGATCGTGCCCAGGCGCACGCCGGTGCCCGCGCCCACTTCGGACTCGAGGTGGACCGCCCGACCGTGCTCGCGTTCGGCGGGTCGCAGGGCGCGCGCAGCCTGAACCGAGCCGTGGCCGCTGCGGCTGACGACTGGGCCGACCTGGGTGTCCAGGTCATCCACGCCGCGGGGACGAAACTGCATGCCGAGACGGTGGACCTGTGGCGCGATGCCGTGGGCGAGGATCCCGATGACGGCCCCATCGTGCGGATCATGGACTTCATCGACGACATGGCCATTGCCTACGCGGCTGCCGACGTCGTCGTGTGTCGTGCCGGGGCCACGTCGATCGCCGAGCTCACGGCGCTCGGGTCTGCCCTCGGTGCTGGTGCCCTACCCCGGTGCGACCCGCGACCACCAGTTGGCGAATGCCAGGGCGCTCTCGGGCGGTCGGCGGCGCCAAAGTGGTCGAGGACGACGCGCTGGATGCCGGCACGCTGATGGCCGCGATGCGGCCATGGCTGGAGGATCCCGCAGCGCTGGCAGCCGCCGGCACCCACGCAGCGGCGTTCGGACGTCGCGATGCCAGCACGCTGGTCGCAGCGGCGCTGCACCAACTGGTCGAGCCGCGTGTCACCGGGCCGGGCCTGGTGACCGACATCGGTCATCCCGGCACGGCGGAACTGCCTGCGATCGATGACGATGCCTTCGAGGCCGCGTTCGAGTCCAACAGCGCCGCCGACGACCGGGTCGGAACAGCGCTGATGGCCGCGATCGACGCCAACGACGCCGAGGATGCCGAGGACGCCCGCGCAGCCGAGTACGCCGAACTGGCCGCGTTGGCCGAGGAGGACGACGACGGTGCGGCCCCCACCACCGACGTGCGCGACGATGCCGGCCGCGATCGGCGCAGCGACGGTGATCGCGGCCCCACCGCCAACACCGGCCCACGCGCGGCGGTCGACGACGACGACGCGGTGAGCCGACGACGCGCCACGAGCGCGGTGACGGCCGACGAAGATGGGGACGCCTGATGGAACTCGACCTGCAACGCCCCTCGACGCTCCACCTGGTGGGCATCGGTGGTGCCGGCATGTCCGGCCTGGCGCGGATCCTGGTGGAGCGCGGCCACACGGTCACCGGCTCTGACCTGCGCGAGTCACGCAACACGATCGAACTGGCGGCCATGGGTGCCACGATCGGGATCGGCCATCGTGGCGACGCGGTGTCGGATGCCGATGCCGTGGTGGCGTCGTCCGCCGTGACCGGGGACAACCCGGAACTGGCCGCAGCCCATGCCCGGGGCATCCCCGTGATGCCCCGCGCCGGACTGCTGGCGGCCCTGATGGCCGACGACCGGCGCGTGCTCATCGCCGGCACCCACGGCAAGACCACCACGACGTCGATGGTCGTGGTGGCCGCCCAGGCTGCCGGGCATGGACCCCAGCTTCTCCATCGGCGCGCAACTCAACGAGGTCGGGACCAACGCGCACGCCGGCGACGACCCCGTGTTCGTGGCCGAGGCGGACGAATCGGATCGGTCGGTGCTGGCATACGCGCCCGACATCGCCGTGGTGACCAATGCGGAACTCGACCATCCCGATGCCTACGAGTCCTACGAGGACGTCCTCGACGTGTTCGGCCGGTTCCTGGGCAATCGACGCGACGGCGGCGTGGCCGTCCTGTGCTGCGACGACGAGGGCACCCGCGAGTTGGCTCGCCGGGCCACCGGACGGGTCATCACCTACGGCACCGACCACCGCTCCGACGTGCGACTGGTGCCCACCTCGGCGGCCGGTGGACGCATCTTCGTCGACAACGTGGAGGTGGCTGCGCTGGACCTGGCCGTGCTCGGACACCACAACCTGCTGAACGCAACGGCGGCCATGGCGGTGTGTCACGAACTGGGTGCCGACCTGGCGGTCGCGGCGCAGGGGCTGGGCCGTTTCGCCGGCGCCGCCCGTCGCTACCAGGTGGTCGGCGAGGTCGGGGGAGTGGTCGTCGTGGACGACTATGCCCACCATCCCACCGAGCTGCGAGCGACCCTGCAGGCGGCTCGCCAGGCCACCACCGGCCGCGTCTTCGTGGTGGTGCAGCCCCACCGCTACAGCCGGACGCGCCTGCTGGGTGCAGCCCTGGGCCGGGCGGCCGCCGGCGCTGACGTGGTCTATGTCACCGACGTCTACGGGTCGGGTGAGGCGCCGGAACCCGGTGTGTCGGGCCGGCTGGTCGCCGAGGGGGCCGAGGCTGCCGGGGCCCGCGTCCACTTCCAACCACACTTCGCCGAGCTGGCATCCGAGTTGGCGGCCCAGGTGGCCAGTGGTGACACCGTGCTCGTGACCGGTGCCGGTGACGTGTCCCAGGTCGCCGCGTCGCTGGTCCGGATCCTTCGGGGAGGTTCAGCCAATGAGTGAGATCGAGGTGACGACGTCATCGGAGTTGGCCGGCGCCATGGCCAGGGTCGACGACCAGGGTGATCGCTGGCAGGTCGCCGGTGCCGGCGACACCGATCCGGCCGCCGTGACCCTGCGGCTGGCGGGACGGCTCGCCGAGGTGACCGTGGTCGGTGACGGCCTGGTCGAGGTCGGGGGCGGCGTCACCCTCGCGAGCCTGTCCCAGTACGTCCAGTCGCAGTTGGGCTATGCCCCCGGCTGGCCGTTGGCGGGGGGCGTGACAGTGGCCGGCGTGATGGCCGCAACCTCACCAGCCACCGCCGGGGACGACCCCCATCGTGGAGGCCATGTCTCACGCTGTAGTTCAGGTTGAGGTTGTGCGATCCTCGACCATGGCGGCGGAAATCTGGGACCGTGCCCAACTGTGGCCGACCGAATCCGACGTCGGTCTGCCGGCCGATGCGGTCGTCGTGGCGGTGACGATCTCCGTCGTCGCGGCAGCCGAGGCAGTGGCCGCGATCCGCCGTCGCGGGCCGGACGGGTCGGCCCGGCCCGGAGACGTCGACGGTGGTTGACGACCGCATCGTTCAACGGCGCCAACTGGTGCGTCGGGAACGGCGACGTGACCGCCTGCATCGGACCATCGCGGTGCTGGTGGTGCTCGCGGTGGCCGTCGGGTTGCTGCTGGTCGAGCGGTCGCCGTTGGTGGCGATCAGCGACGTCGGCGTCGTGGGCGTGACGGAGGTGGATCCCGAGGCCGTCGTGGCCGCATCCGGCATCCGCCCGGGCACGTCGCTGTTGCGTGTCGACCTGGACGAGGCCGCGGCTGCCGTGGCTGATCTGCCGCGCATCGAATCCGCTGAAGTTGTCCGAATCGACCCCCTCACGGTTGAAATTCGTGTTGTGGAGCGGCAGCCGGCCTACGTCGCGAGACAGGGCGAGCAGGCGGTCACGATCGATGACGACGGCATCGTGCTGTCGCAGGATGCACCGGAGGGCCTGGTCGTCATCGAGCTCGAGGTCGGGACCCTGCCGGCGCCGGGCGGGTCGGTCAACGAGGTGCCTGCGCTGGCCAACGCCCTGGCCGTCGTCGAGGGCATGCCCGGGCCACTGGGTCCACGCATCGCGGGGGTGCGGGCAGCCGAGGAGGACCGTGCCGTGCTGGTGCTCGACGACGCCACCCTGGTGGAGATGGGGCGGGCCCAGGACCTGGACGCGAAGGCGCGGGCGCTGGCGGCCGTGCTGGAGGATCTCGACGGGCGGGTCGTGTCGGTCATCGACGTGCGGTCGCCGACGGCGCCGGTGGTCACCGGCTGAACGGCGGGGTGCCTGCCCAGCCGGAGTGTCCGACGGGGGTAGGGTCAGTGACTTGACGAGGTTGGACCTCTACTCTAGGTTGCGTCGAAGCTTGAAGATTCTGGAGAATCTAAGCCTGTACTTGAGGTTTAGGGGATCTGGAACACCGCGGGTTCCGTGACCCGATGGCTCGTCCGCCGGTCATCACACCGGCGACGAACGCCCACCCTCGACCCCACCCTCTCGACCCGTCGCACCCACCCCCACGCACGCGCATGACCACAACGTTCCAGCACCTGCTGACCACGCCCGCCAGGCCGGGCATGACAAGGATCGTCTCCATGGCAACTCCCTCCAACTACCTGGCCGTGATCAAGGTCGTCGGCGTCGGCGGAGGTGGCGTGAACGCCGTCAACCGGATGATCGATGCAGGTCTCCGAGGCGTCGAGTTCATCGCCGTCAACACCGATGCCCAGGCCCTGCTCATGTCGGATGCCGACGTGAAGCTGGACGTGGGTCGCGACCTGACCCGCGGGTTGGGCGCCGGCGCGAACCCCGAGATCGGCCGCCAGGCCGCCGACGACCACCGCACCGAACTCGAAGAGGTGTTGGCCGGCGCCGACATGGTGTTCGTGACCTGTGGCGAGGGTGGTGGCACCGGCACCGGGGGCGCGCCCATCATCGCGTCGATCGCCAAGGAGTTGGGCGCCCTGACCATCGGCGTGGTCACCCGCCCGTTCATGTTCGAGGGCCGACGCCGTTCGGTGCAGGCCGAGGACGGCATCGAGGAACTCAAGAAGGCCGTGGACACGCTGATCGTCATCCCCAACGATCGGCTGCTCCACATCGCCGACGGCGACACCTCGGTCGTGCAGGCCTTCCGGCTGGCCGACGAGGTCCTGCTGCAGGGTGTGCAGGGCATCACCGACCTGATCATGACCCCCGGGTTGATCAACCTGGACTTCGCCGATGTCCGCGCCGTGATGCAGGACGCCGGTGGCGCCCTGATGGGAATCGGGACCTCTCGCGGCGACGGCCGCGCCGTCGAGGCCGCCGAGGCCGCGATCTCCTCGCCGCTGCTCGAGGAGTCCATCGATGGTGCCCAGGGCGTGCTGCTCATGCTGGCTGGTGGTTCCGACCTTGGCCTGTTCGAGGTCTCCGAGGCCGCCGACGTCATCACCAAGGCGGCACACCCCGAAGCCAACATCATCTTCGGTGCCGTCATCGACGATTCGCTGGGCGACGAGGTCAAGGTCACGGTGATCGCCGCAGGCTTCGATCCGACCATGGCTGCCGAAGCCGCCGAACAGGCTGGCGTCGTCGTGACCGATGCCGACGACCTGGACGACCACCACGACGACTACGACGACCTCGACGAGGTCTTCCATCGTCCGGACCGTGGCGCATCGGCAAGCGACGACGACCTGGACATCCCGTCGTTCCTGCGATGACCCTGCACCACGTCCCGGTCGACCTCGGACCGGGGGTACGGGCGGTGTTCACCGGTCGGGCGCCGGTCGACGACGCCGACGCACCGAGCGTCGGCGCGGCCGGCAACCTGAGCCATCGTCGGCCGCATCGCCCCGGTCGACTGGCTGCCGATCGTGCGGCCGCAGCCGCCCTGATCGGTGTCGATGACACCGACGTGGTCCGCCTGCGCCAGGTCCACGGTGCCGACGTCGCGATCGTGGATGCCGCCACGCCCGCGGGAGCAGAACTGGGTCCCTTCGATGCCGTCGTGACCACCGAGTCCGACCGCGGACTGGCCGTGCTGGTCGCGGACTGCGTGCCGGTGGTGCTGGCTGCTCCTGACGTCGTCGCGGTGGCGCATGCCGGGCGGGCCGGCGTCGTGGCCGGCGTGGTCGATGCGACCGTGGCAGCGATGCGCGAACGGACCAGCGAGCCGGTTCGAGCCGTGGTCGGGCCCGCGATCCGTGGCTGTTGCTACGAGGTCGAGGCGCAGCTGCGCGCAGATGTTGCGGCCGATCATCCAGATGCCTTCGCCACCACGTCGTGGGGCACCCCCTCGCTCGACCTGCCGGCGGCAGTCGGTGCGCGACTCGCCGCGCTGGACATCGACTTCGACGACGTGGGCTCGTGCACGCACTGTGATCCTGGGTGGTTCAGCCATCGCCGCGACGGCGACGATGCCGGGCGTCAGGCCGGCATGGTCGTGCGCCGTGACGTCCGGGGCGCGTGACGATGGACCGGTCCAGTGCCACCAGTGACCATGGCGATCACGGCGATGACGCGATCGCGGCCGTCCCCGCGAACCTGGCTGCCGTTGCGGCCCGCCTGGATGCTGCTCGGTCCGCAGCGGGCCGCACCGACGTCGTCCGCCTGGTCGCCGTGTCCAAGACCCACTCGCATGCGGCGATCGTCGCGGCGGCCCGGGCAGGGGTCACCGACCTGGGCGAGAACCGAGTCGCGGAACTGGTCGTCAAGATGGACCACCCGGATCCCGACGGCGTCCTGGCCGGCATTCGCTGGCACTTCATCGGGCGCCTGCAGTCACGCAAGGCAACCCAGCTCGTCGGGCGTGACGTGCTCATCCATTCCGTGGACCGCCGTTCGCTGGTCGATCGGCTGCAGCGGCTCGCCGCGTCGTCATCGGTGACGCAGTCGCTGCTCGTGCAGGTCAACGTCGCCGACGACCCGGCCAAGGCCGGGTGCAGCATGCAAGAGGTCGATGAGTTGGTCGCCTACGCTTGTGGCCAGCCCAACCTCGAGGTCGCCGGCCTGATGACGATGCCCCCGCTGCCCGCATCTGCGGACGCTGATGACACGGCGCCGACACCGGCCGAGAGCGCACGACCCCACTTCGCCGCGCTGCGACACCTGCGTGATCGACTGCAGGCCCAGTGGCCCGAGGTGCGCGAGTTGAGCATGGGCATGTCAGCCGACCTGGAAGCAGCAGTCATCGAGGGCGCCACCATGGTGCGCGTCGGAACCGGGGTCTTCGGACCTCGGGGCAACGGCCCCTGGTTGGGGGAGCAGATCGAGGAGGTAGCGCGATGACCATGTGGCGCAAGACGCTCGAGTACCTGGGCCTGGTAGAGGAGGCCGAGGAGTACGACGAGCTGCCCGAACGTCGCGTCCACAACGACGGCGACGCGCGACCGGCCATGCACGACACCACCGGACCGATCGACGTCGTGCGGGTCGATTCGCCGCCCGTCGACCAGGGCCGGATGCGGTCGGACCACGACCTCACCGAGCCGGTGTCGACGGTGGACGGGGGCCGGCCGAGCGGTTCGTCGCGGGAGGAACGTCGCCGAAGTCGTGGCGACGGCAGCGGCGGGTCCCGCCCGCTGCCGACCGGATCGCGTGGCTCGACCAGGGAGGCCGACAACGTCCGGCAGTTGCGGCCGGAGCCGGCCGGACTGTCCGGTGGCCTCGGACGACGGGTGGCCATCGTGGCCGTCGCCGACTACGAGGGCGGTGCCCGCGAGGTCGGCCAGCGGTATCGCCAGTCCGTGCCGGTCCTGTTCGACCTGACGGATGCGCCCAACGACGATCGGCGGCGTGTGCTGGACTTCGTCGCCGGCGTGACCTACGCCCTGCACGGCGAGATGGTGAAGGTGGGCAGCAGGTCGTTCCTGATCGTGCCGCAGGGCGGTGAGGTCTCCGACGCGGAGTGGGACCGCCTGGCCAGCCTGGGCTATCGCGCGTGACCGGCATCATCTGCTGGCTGCTGCTGGCCTACCAACTGGTCGTGTTGGTGTACATCATCGCGGCATGGGTTCCCTCGCCACCTGCGGCGCTGGCACCGGTGTTCGGGCATGGCGCGTCGCCTGGTGGACCCGATCGTGTTGCCGTTGCGCCGACGCGTCCCGCCTGCGCGGGTGGGGTCGGTCGCGCTGGACTCGTCGATCCTGATCCTCATCATCGGGCTGGTGCTGTTGCAGGCAGTGTTCTGCTGACGACGCCGGCTCAGGCAGGTCGTCGGGCGGCAGACCGTCGCAACGCCTCCCGCACGGCGGCGCCCCGCCGTGCGGCCACCTCCAACGGGTTCGTGCGGTACCCGTGCCGAGCCGAGAACCACAGGTAGAGCGGGTACACGCCGACCCCCAGATGCTCGAACTGTCGGACGTGCACGGCTTCGTGGTCGAGCAGGCCACGGGTGGGGCGCTCGGTGGTGCACAGGACGGTCTGACCGGCCGTGTTCGCCGTCATGCCGGCGCGTCGCAGCACCATGCCCGAGGGCCCGCGGACGCCGGTGGCGACCCACGCACCGACATCGCCGCGCCAGGTCACCTGGCCGCGCCCCAGGCGGGCCAACACGCAGTCCCGCCACCGTCGCCGGGGCTGCCCATGCGGCCGCTGCCGTTCGAGTCCGCCGGTCGTGGGGACGGGCGGGGATCCAGTCCGCGATCCGGGCATCGAACCGCCCGCTGGGCAGGTCGGTGGCGGCCCCGGGGCCCAGCCGGTCGATGTGGCCAGCCCGCTCGTGTCGGACCTCGGTGGCACGTCGCAGCGCGGCAGTCGCGCCCAGCGCGACGATCCCGCCGAGTGCAACCGACGTCGGTCGGGGCGTGCGTGGTCGTGGCACTGCAGCGTCCTGTGCGTCGAGGCCTCGAGTGGGTCCAGCGTAGGCACCGGGGCAGGGGCCGAAGTGCCTGCGGTCTCGGGCCGTCACGGGTCGCCGCCCGACCATGGGGTTGTGTACCGTCGCGGCCATGGATGCTCCGCGTACTCGTTCGTCGTCTCGCCATGCGCTCGGTCTTGGCCTGGCGGTCGCAGTGGCGGTGATCGTGGTCGACCAGGCGACCAAGGCGCTGGCCGAGGCACGGCTGGTGCGGGGCGAGTTCGTGCCCTGGATCTCCGACACCATCGGGTGGCAACTGGTCTACAACGACGGGGCTGCGTTCGGGCTGCCGCTGCCGTGGTGGGTCTTTCCCGTGGTGACGGTCGTCGTCGGCATCGTGGTCATCAGGGCGCTGCCCGAACTCGAGAGCCGACTGCCGGTCGTGGGCTACGGCCTGTTGCTGGCCGGCGCGCTCGGCAACGTCATCGATCGACTGGTGCGGATGGGGGATCCCGGCGACCCTCGCTGGCTGCACGGCCACGTCGTGGACTTCATCGCATGGGGCGCCTTCTGGCGTTTCAACATCGCCGATGCGGCGATCACGGTGGGCCTGACCCTGTTGGTGGTGGACATGCTGTTCGGCGTCTCGACACGAACGCCGCGCCACTCGCCCAGGATGGTGGACCTGGGGGGCAAGGGTGGTGCCTCACCGACGGTTCGCGTCATCCCCGCCAGTGGGTGCCAGCAGCCGATGACGACGCTCCGCTGCTCGAGCCGGCAGCCGACGACGTGACGTCGTCGTCGACGTGACGACCTCAAGTGGTGGCCGGGACGGGGACACGTCCGCCGCCACCCCCGCCACCGTCGGACGAGCCGACGCCACCGTCGGCGACGCCGCCACCCGCGTGGACGAGTTCTCGATCGACGACGACCTGGCGGGGGAACGGCTGGACGTCGCGGTGGCTGCGCTGACCGGCCAGAGCCGATCCCGTGCCGCCACGGCGATCGACGACGGCCGGGTGGTGGTGGCCGGCGCCCGCCGACCTCGGTCGCACCGCCTGGAACTCGGCCAGGTCGTGGCGGTGACGGCGGTCGCGTCGGTGGCCCCCTCGCCGCCGCCCCCACTGCCCCCGATCGTCGTGGACGACCCCGGCTTCTGGATCCTGGACAAGCCTGCCGGCATGGTGGTGCATCCCGGCCATGGGCATCCCGACGGCACCCTGGCCGATGCGGTGCGTGCTGCCGGGGTCGTGGACGTGGGTCCCGACCCGATCCGACCCGGCATCGTCCATCGACTCGACAAGGACACCTCGGGGCTGCTGCTGGTCGCGAGGACCGCCACGATGCACGAGGCGCTCGTCGGCGCCATGCGCGACCGGGACGTGACCCGCGCCTACCTCACCCTGGTCCAGGGCACCTGCCCGGCCCGCACGGGACCGTCGACGTGCCGCTGGGTCGTGACGATCGCGACCGCACGCGCTTCACCGCCCGTCGATCGACGGCCGCGACGCCGTGACCCACTTCCGCGTGGTCGCGACCGGGCGCGGTCGCCGGTGCGTCACCAGGCGGCGCCGCGCGCGCCGGTGAGCCTGGTGGCCTGCCGCCTCGAGACCGGCCGCACCCACCAGATCCGGGTCCACATGGCCCACGTCGGTGCCCCCGTCGTCGGTGACCTGGACTATGGCGCCTCGCCCGACCTGGCCGCGGCGCCTTGGCCTCGAGCGCATGTTCCTGCACGCCGCACGACTGGCGCTGGCGCACCCCGGCACGGCGGAGGTCGGTGACGCGCGACCGCCGCCCTGCCGGCCGACCTGGCGGGCGCCCTGGGGCTCGCCGACGTGGTCGTGCCGCCCACGATCGAGTGGCCCTGACCGCCGGGACTGTGACCGGGGTCGCGGCCACTGGTAGGGTGACGCGAACCACACCCGTGTGACTCTCCTTCCCCGGACACGGTCGTGGTGCAGACGCAGTTGCTGCGATGGCGACTTCGACCCAGGGAAGGCCGACGCAGCACATGGGCAACGATTCCTTCGTGCACCTGCACGTGCACACCGAGTACTCGATGCTCGACGGTGCCACGCGGATCGACGACCTGGTCGAGGTGGTCAGCCGCGACGGGCAGCCGGGCGTGGCCATCACCGACCACGGCGTGCTGTTCGGGCTGGTCGACTTCTATCGGACCGCCACGAAGGCCGGCATCACGCCGATCCTGGGATCCGAGCTCTACCTCGCCCACGGCAGCCGGTTCAGCCAGACCCGCACGCCCAAGGGGGACCGCTACTCCCACCTCACCGTGCTGGCCCACAACGACGTCGGGTACGCAACCTGGTCAAGCTGTCGACCCGCGCCTCGATGGAGGGCCACTGGTACAAGCCGCGCATCGACAAGGAACTGCTGGCCGAGCACCAGGAGGGGCTGATCGTCCTGTCGGGCTGCCTCGGCGGCGAGGTCAACCAGGCCCTGACGATGGGCGACGAGCAGGCGGCGCGCCAGTCGCTGGCCGACTTCCGCGACATCCTGGGCGCCGAACGCTTCTTCGTCGAGCAGATGGACCACGGCATCGACGAGCAACGTGCCAACTGGCCGAAGCTGGACAAGTTGGCGGCCGACATGGGGCTGCGAACCGTCATCACCAACGACAGCCACTACACCTCGGCGGCCGACGCCCAGGCCCACGATGCGCTGCTGTGCATCGGGACCGGGTCGCGGATCTCGGACACCGACCGCTTCCGGTTCTCGGGTCCCGAGTACTACGTGCGCACCGCCGCAGGAGATGTGGCAGCAGTTCGGCACGGTCGCGCCGGATGCCCTGCGCGCCACGCTCGACATCGCGTCAGATGTGCGACGCGAAACTGGAGTTCGGACTCGACCTGCTCCCGGCGTTCCCGACCAGCCAGGGGCGCACCGAGGCCGAGGAACTGCGTGCCATGGTGTGGGAGGGTGCGGCCCGTCGCTACGGCACGGACCTGTCGACCGAGGTGCGCGAGCGCATCGACTACGAGTTGTCGGTCATCGAGAACATGGGCTTCCCGGCCTACTTCCTGATCGTGGCCGACCTGTGCGACTACGCCCGCCGGGTCGGCATCCGGGTCGGGCCCGGTCGCGGCTCCGCCGGGGGATCGGTCGTCGCCTACTGCACCGGCATCACCCAGGTCGACCCCATCCGCCACGGCCTGATCTTCGAGCGCTTCCTGAACCCGGACCGCAACGAGATGCCCGACATCGACATGGACTTCGACGACCGCCGTCGCGGCGAGATGATCACCTACGCGGCCGAGCGCTACGGCTCCGACCACGTCGCCCAGATCATCACCTTCGGGACCATCAAGGCCAAGTCCGCCATCCGCGACGCCGCCAGGGTGCTGGACTACCCGTTCCAGATGGGGGACGACCTCACCAAGATGATGCCGCCGCCCGAGCAGGGTCGCGACGTCCCCCTGGCCGAGGCCTACGAACGCTCCACCGACCTGCGAAACGCCAAGGAGGACCCCGACCAGCGCAAGGTGCTCGAGACCGCCGAGACCCTCGAGGGCCTCAAGCGCCAGCACGGCATCCACGCCGCCGCCGTCATCATCGGCGCCACGCCGCTGCCCGACGTCATCCCGCTGCTGCGCACGGACAAGGGCGAAGTCGTCACCCAGTACGAGATGGGGGCGTGCGAGGCCATCGGCCTCCTCAAGATGGACTTCCTGGGCCTGCGCAACCTCACCGTGCGTGTCCGACGCCGAACGCCATATCGCCGCCAACCATGGCGTGGAGGTGGACCTGGACGACCAGGACCTGCTCGGCGAGATGGACGACCCGGCCGTCTACGAGATGCTGGCGACGGGCAACACCCTGGGCGTGTTCCAGTTGGACTCCACCGGGATGCAGGGCCTGGTCCGCAAGCTCAAGCCCGACCGGCTTCGACGACATCTCGGCCCTGATCGCCCTGTATCGCCCGGGTCCGCTGGGCATGGACATGCACCTGACCTTCGCCGATCGCAAGAACGGCGTGGAGGAGGTGGCCTACGACCATCCCGACCTCGAACCGATCCTGGGTGACACCTACGGCGTGGTGGTCTACCAGGAGTCGGTGATGCAGATCGCCACCGACCTGGCCGGCTTCTCGATGTCCGAGGCCGACAAACTGCGCAAGGCCATGGGCAAGAAGAAGCGCGAACTGATGGAGGCGATGCAACCCCAGTTCGTGTCCGGCGGTGTCGCCAACGGCTACGACCAGCAACTGATGCGCGACCTGTGGGACCTGCTCGAGAAGTTTGCCGAGTACGGCTTCAACAAGGCCCACACGGTTGCCTACGGCGTGGTCAGCTACCAGACCGCGTGGCTCAAGACCCACTACCCGGTCGAGTACATGGCGGCACTGCTCACGTCCGTGCGCAACAACAAGGACACCAAGCCGATCTACCTCAACGAGTGTCGTCGCATGGGCATCCAGGTGCTGCCGCCCGACGTCAACTCGTCGACCGGCGACTTCACCCCCGTGCGGCAGCGACATCCGGTTCGGCCTGACCGCGGTGCGCGGCATCGGCGAGGGCGTCGTCGAGGAGATCGTCAGGCCGCGCGAACCGAACAGGGTGCCTTCACCGACTTCCGCGACTTCTGTGCCAAGGTCGACTCGTCGGTGCTCAACCGCCGCACGCTCGAACACCTCATCAAGGCGGGTGCGTTCACGTCGTTGGGCCACACCCGCAAGGGCCTGTTGCTCGGGCTTCGAACAGATCGTCGATGCCGCCATCGTCACCAAGAAGGCCGAGGCCGCCGGCCAGGAATCGCTGTTCGACATGTTCGCCGATGCGCTCGGCGACGGCGACGAAGCGGCAGACGCGGGCGCGCTGACCGACGGGGTCAACTGTCCACACGACGAGTTCGGCGACCAGGCGATCCTCAAGCTCGAGCGCGAGATGCTCGGGCTCTACGTGTCGGACCATCCGCTCAGCGGCACCGAGCGCCTGATGGAGGAACTGGCCGACACGACCATCGGCGACCTGGCCGAGGTGGGGGACCGCGGCCGGGTGCGGGTGGGTGGCGTGCTCACCTCGATGACCAAGCGCTACTCGTCCAAGGGCGAGACCTACGTGCGGGGCACCTTCGAGGACCTGACGGGGTCGGTCGAGGTGACGGTGTGGCCGTCGGTGTATCGCGTGGCCCACGAGGCCCTGTACGAGGATGCCATCCTGGTGGTGGACGCCCGGGTCGAGGTGCGCGACGAGGTCGTGTCACTGGTGGCCAACAAGATCACGGTCCCCGACCTGTCGGAGGTGCGCGGGGCGCCGCTGGTGGTGTCCCTGGCCGCCCAGCAGGGCAGCGACGAGGCGATCACGCTGCTCGGCCAGATCCTGGACAGCCATCGGGGCCACGTGCCGGTGCAGGTCGAACTGACCAGCCCCGGGATGCCGGCGCGCCGCTTCTCGCTGGCCGACACCCACCGGGTGTTGCGGCGGCCGGGGCTGTACGGCGAACTCAAGTCGGCCTTCGGTCCCGACTGCGTGCGGGAACCCGGCCATCGGGAGTTCGAGGGCGAGCGGCGCGAACGCTCGTGGCAGCGCCAGTAGCCGTCGTCAGGACCGGGCAGACGGCGCTTCGGGCTACCACGTGTTGCCGGCCGCAGGGGAGACGGTGCTGGCCACGACGTTCGTGGCGATCACGGTGTCTGCCTGCACGACGCCCGCGAACTGTGTCATCCCGGACTCGATCTTCACGACGCCGCCAGCGATCTCGACGATCGAACCCTCGATGCGGATCTTGGTCGCCGCCTGGATCGTGATGCCAGTCGGTTCGAGCACCACCTCGTTCCCGGCGCCGTCGTCGATGATGATGCGGCCGGCCTGCTCGTCCAACTCCACACGGTTGCCCGCCGGCGTCCGCAGGGTCAGACGCGGCTGGGGGCTGTCGTCGAACTCGATCTCGGTTCCGGCACGGGACTTGATCAGTCGCACGTCGCTGCCCTGGTCGGATGCCACCGGTGGCGGCGCCTGTGGACTCCACAGTGACCCGATGACCACGGCTCGATCCGGGTCGCCCTGTTCGAAGGCCACCAGCACCTCGTCGCCCACCGCGGGGACGAACCACGTGCCGCGGTCGGCTCCCGCCATCAGCGTGGCGACCCGTGCCCACAGCGTGTGGGCGCGACCGGGCGGGTTCGGTGGGGGAATGGTCACCTGGACCCGTCCGGCCCCCTCGGGGTCGACGTCGTCGGCCACGGTTGCGGTGTGCAGGCCCAGCCGGGGGGATGGGTCGTCGTCCCCATCGTCGACCAGTTGCCATCGGGTCGTGACTGGCGACGTGCCGCTGTCGGCGACATGCCCGGCGTCGGGAGCGGCGGCCACCCGGCGCGCCGCCCCGGCGGCTGCGGGCGCGGCTGGCTGATCGCGCGTGGATCGGGACGCGGCACGGGACGGTCGCGCACCGGCGTCGGTGGGCGTGGGCCGGCCATCGCCGTCGCCTCGTTCATCGGACAGGTCGCTCATCGTCATGCCTCCCGGCTGTCCCGGGATGCCTCACTGGCCCCCCGGCGTGGCCTGACCATAGTTGGTGCCTCGGGGCGGTTGTCACGTGGTGCCCGGCGTGGGTGCACCACGACCTCGATCACATCATGGCGAGGTCGGCGAGCCAGCCCGCCCAGATGCCCGGGCCCCCCCGCACGGGCAGCGTCAGTCGTCGTCGGCCAGCGCGTCGAGTGCTGCGCGGGCCTGCTCCACGGCCTCGGCATCTGCGTGCGCACGGGAAGAGGCTGCAGCCGCGTCGGCTTCGGCAGTCGCGGCGCGGTCGGCCGTTGCCGCCGCTCGGACGTCGGCCTCGTCTGCTTCCGCCTGTGCCCGTGCCGCTGCCTGGCGAGCCGCGTCGGCGTCGGCGGCGGTGGCACGTGCGCGGGCACCCAGTTCCCGGGCAGTCGCGAGTGCGGACTGGGCGACGGTCGCGGACCGATCGGCGCGCGAGGCGGCGGCCTCGACCGCTCGCATGGCCTGTCGTCGGAGCGCCGCCGCGTCGTCGTCCTCGTCGGTGACGGCAGCGTCGCCCTCGTCGTGGCCGGCCACCGGTGCCATTGCCGCCAGGAACCCGCCCATCGAGAAGTCGCCGTCCGGCCGAACTGGAGCCGACAGTCGGCCGCGTCCGACCTCGTCGGCAACGTTGGGGTCGGCGGAGGCCGCCTCGAACGTCGCGGCGATGTCGTCGAGGTGGGACTCCGGACGTGCGCCAGCCTCGGCCAGGGCGGTGGCCGCGAGGTCGGTGAGGGCCTCGACCTGTGCCCGGCGCGCCGCGGCCGATGTTCGCAGCCCGGCCTCCTTCACGCCGGACAGGGCGCGGCGTTGTGCCCGTTGCGCCGCGGCGCCAGCCGCGACCAGGTCGTCGTAGGCCGAGCGGTGGACGCGAACGACGTGGTTGACGGCCCATGCGGCCAGGGTCGGGCGACGCAGGGCGCTCACGCTGGCAGCCTCCTGGATGTTGCCCGTGGACCTCAGGTGGCGGGCCAGCACGTTGCGTGCAGCCACGAACTGCGTGACCGGCAGTCCGAACAGGTCGTCGACGGTTGCCGCCGCCGGGTCGTGGTCGGGCATCGCACCTCCATCTGCGCGGGTGGCAGGGGCCATCATGCCACGACTCGACGATGCGACCCCCCGGGGCAGGCATCGCCATTAGTCTCGCCCGCATGCCTCCGCCACCGCCACCGCCCACGCCCCGGGAACCCGACCTGCCCGACCGACCACATGCTCGGTCCGCCGACGAGGTGGCAGGTCAGCTCGACGTGGACGTCGACACCGGATTGGCCAGTGACGAGGTCCAGCAGCGCCGGCAACGCCACGGGCGCAACGAACTGGGCGGGTCCGACGGACCCAGTTGGGTGCGGCTGCTGTGGGACCAACTCGCCAATGCCGTCGTCGTGCTGCTGCTCGCGGCCGCCGTCGTCGGCTTCGTGGTGGGCGACGTCGTCGAGGCGATCGCCATCCTGGTGGTCCTGGCGGTCAACACCGTGGTCGGATTCGTCACGGAATACCGGGCCGCGAAGTCGATGCAGTCGCTGCGTGCCATGATGCACACCGAGGCGGAGGTCGAGCGCGACGACCGCCGTGACGAGGTGGACGCGGCGGAACTCGTGCCGGGCGACGTCGTGGGCGTGGAAGCCGGTGAGCAGGTCCCGGCCGACGTGCGAATCGTCGAGGGCGAGGACCTGCGCGTCGAGGAGTCGGGGCTGACCGGCGAGAGCGAACCGGTCGACAAGACCGTGGAACCGGTCGACGAGGACGCCCCGCTGGGCGATCGCACGAGCATGCTGTACCGCGGGACCACGGTTGCGGCCGGACGGGGTCGCGGCATCACGACCGGGACCGCTCGTGACACCGAGATGGGGCGCATCGCCGACCTTGCCGAGGCCGCCCAGGACACCAAGGCTCCGCTGCAGGCCGGACTGGACCGCCTGAGTCGGCGACTGGCGCTGATCGTGGTCGTGGGCGCGGTCGCGCTGGTGGGCATCGGGTGGCTGCGCGGGGAGGACCTCGCCGAGGTGACCGAGGTGGCAGTTGCGTTGGCCATCGCGGTCGTGCCCGAGGGCCTGCCGGCAGTGGCGACCCTGACCCTGGCGGTGGGCATGCGGCGGATGGCGGCCGGCAACGCCCTGGTCCGTCGGTTGCCGGCCGTCGAGACGCTGGGGTCCACGACGATCGTGTCGTCGGACAAGACCGGCACCCTCACGCGCGACGAGATGACGGTGGTCACGGTCGAACTGGTCGATGGTGTCGACTCCGACGAGGTGTGGCGGGCCGCCGCGTTGTGCAACGACGGCGACGTCGATCCTGACGGCGACCCGGTCGGGGACTCGACCGAGGTGGCACTGCTGCATGCCGCCACAGACCACGGCATCGACTGGCGAAACCTGCGCGAGGACCACCCGCGCGACCGCGAGGTCCCGTTCAACTCCGACGACAAGCGCATGGCGGTGGTGGTGGCGGGCACGGTGTACGTCAAGGGTGCGCCCGAGGTCCTGGTCGACGGCGACCGGCATCCCCACCTCGCCGAGACCGCTCGTGAGATGGCTGCCGACGGCCTGCGCGTCCTGGCGGTGGCGCGACGTGACGACCCCGGTGATGACGCCACCGACGACGACCTGTTCGACGCGCTGGAGGTGCTGGGACTGGTCGGCATGCGCGACCCGGCCCGCGACACGGTGGTGGACGCGATCGCCACGCTCGACCGGGCCGGGGTCCGCGTCGTGATGGTCACGGGCGACCGCCCGGACACGGCGGCGGCGATCGCCAACGAGGTCGGCCTGAGAGACGTCACCGCGGTCACCGGTGCCGAACTGGCCGAGATGTCGGACGAGGAGCTGGCAGAGGCGGTGGCCACCACCAACGTGTTCGCCCGGGTCAGTCCCGAGGACAAGTTGCGCATCATCGAGGCCCAACAGGCCGCGGGCGAGGTGGTTGCCGTCACCGGTGACGGGGTCAACGACGCGCCTGCACTCAGCCAGGCCGACGTCGGCGTGGCCATGGGCTCGGGCACCGACGTCGCCCGCGATGCCGCCGACGTGGTGTTGCTGGACGACGACTTCCAGACCATCGAGGTGGCGGTCCAGGAGGGCCGGCGGATCTTCGAGAACATCCGCCGGTTCGGCCAGTTCCTGTTCTCGTGGCACATCGCCGAGGTGGCCGTGATCACGGTGTCGGTGATCGGGGGGTTCGCACCGCCGCTGGCCGGGCTCATGATCCTGTGGAACAACCTCGTGATCGACGTGCTGCCGTCGTTCGCGCTGGCGCTGGAGCCCAGCGGCAGCGAGGTCATGCGCCATCCGCCCCGGCCACCCGGCACACCGGTGATCGGCGCGACCGTCTTGCGGCGCATCCTGACGCAGGCCGGGTTGGTGGCAGGCGTCGGCCTCGCCGCCTTCGCGATCGGCACACGCTGGCTCGAACTGGACACGGCAGGGGCCCAGACCATGACCTTCGTGGCCATGTCGTTGGGCCAGGTGCTGACGGTGTTCAACGCCCGCACCGACCACGGTTCGGGCTTCGCGGGTGCCTCGCGCAACAGGTGGCTGTGGCTCGCGCTGGGCATCACCGCGGTGCTCGAGGCTGCCGCCCTGGGCGTGCCGTGGCTGGCGGACGTGCTGGGCCTGACTGGCCTGCCCGCCAACGGATGGTGGATCGCGCTCGGTCTCGGACTGGTCCCGCTGCTGGCCGTGCAGGTGCCCCGGATGGTCACCGCGGCACGCGACGATTGACTCGGGCCGGGTAGGCTGGGTGGACGTCTCGCGTGGACCCGCTGTCGGGTCCACGTGGCGTGTGTGCCCCACCCCGAAGATCTGGCACTGGGTCCTGGTTGCAGGACGTGGTTGCAGGTCGTGGTTGCAGGACTGGGGGCCCACATCGGGGCGTGGCGCAGCTTGGTTAGCGTGCCTGCTTTGGGAGCAGGAGGTCGCCGGTTCGAATCCGGCCGCCCCGACCACACCACCTGACAGCACCTGCCGTCCTCCCACGACGGCCACCTGCACGACCATTCCTCCATCCACCACGAACCAGGCGATCCTGCCATGAAGACCACCGTCGAGACCATCGATGCCGTCCGCGTCAAGTTGACCGTCGAGGTCGACCCCGGCGTCGTCCGCAAGGCCCACGACACGGCCGCCCGCCACCTCGCCCAGCAGGTCAACCTGCCCGGCTTCCGCAAGGGCAAGGCCCCACGCAAGCTGCTCGAACAGCGGCTCGGCTCGGGCGCGATCGCCCAGCACGCGTTGGAGGACAACCTCGACGACTGGTACCGCGCCGCCATCGACGACGCCGAGATCGTGCCGGTCGGGTCGCCCGAGCTCGACATCGAGACCTTCACCGAGAAGGAGGGCATGACGTTCGTGGCCGAGGTCGAGGTGCGCCCCGAGATCGACCTGCCCGACCACACCGGTCTCCAGCTGAGCCACCCCGAGTGGGGGGTCAGCGACGACGAGGTCACCGCCAAGCTCGACGAGCAGCGTGAGCGGTTCGCCGAGGTCGACGAGGTCGAGCGTGCGGCCAGCAGTGGCGACTACGTCACGATCGACCTGAAGGTGTTCGTGGACGGCGAGGAGCTCGAGACCGCCCACGTCGAGGACGCGCTGTACGAGGTCGGCTCCCAGGGCGTGACGGCCAAGCTCGACGACGAGTTGGAGGGCATCGAGGCCGGCGCCGAGTTCACCTACACCGACCAGCTGCCCGAGGAGTACCCCGAGCACGGTGGCGAGGAGGCCGAGTTCCACGTCACGGTCCACGACGTGCGTGCCAAGTCGCTGCCGACCCTCGACGACGACTTCGCCGCCACGGCCAGCGAGTTCGACACGCTCGACGACTATCGCGCCGACATCCGTCGCAACCTCGAACGCCAGAAGGTGTCCGAGGCCCGCCACCAGGCTCGCGGTGACCTGCTGCAGGCCTTCCTGGCCCCGATCGACTTCGAGTTGCCACCGTCGATGATCACCTCGGAGGTCGACGACCAGCGGCAGCAGATCAGCCAGCAGGCCGAGCAGTACGGCATGACCTTCGAGGACATGCTGGCTGCCCAGGACATGGAGGAGGAGGCCTGGGAGGAGGAGGTCACCACGCAGGCCCGTGCCTCGGTCAAGGCGCGGCTCGTGCTGGACACGCTCGCCGAGACGCTCGAGGTCGACATCGAGCCCGACGACGTCAACCAGGAGATCTTCCGCCACGCCATGCAGATGGGCATGCAGCCCCAGCAGGTCGCACAGATGATCCAGGAGCAGGGTTCGCTGCCTGCCCTCATCGGTGACGTGGCCCGGCGCAAGGCGTTGGACGCCATCGTCGACGGCGCGATCCTCGATGGTGCGCCCGACGATGCCACCCTCATCGCACTGGGCATCATCCCCGATCCCGATGCGCCTGCCCCCGGTGCCGCACCTGCTGGTGATGCCGCCGACGCGGATGCAGCCGTCGCAGCATCCGACGACGAGGCCGAGGACCTCGCCGGCGACGACGTCGAGGCCGACGCGGCCGGCGACGACGCCGAGGAGGAGTGAGGTCGGGGGGCTGGCGCCCGCAGGTTCGGTGCGCCGCCCCCGCTCACATCGCGCCACCTCCACGTCGGCGGCCAGCACCGGGTCGCTACGTTCACATTCCGCACCCCCTTGCCGACAAGGACTGACGTCGTGGCCCCATCACTCGAAGGCATCGCATTGCCGTCGCCCACCAACTACGTGATCCCCACGGTCATCGAGCAGACCAATCGCGGGGAACGCGCCTTCGACATCTACTCGCGACTGCTCCAGGAACGCATCATCTTCCTGGGGATGCCGGTCAACGACGAGATCGCCAACGTGATCATGGCGCAGTTGTTGCACCTCGAGTCGGAGGACCCCGACAAGGACATCAACATCTACATCAACTCCCCGGGTGGGTCGATCACGGCGTTGTTCGCGATCTTCGACACCATGGAGTTCATCGGCCCGGACGTGGCCACCATCTGCCTGGGCCAGGCCGCGTCGGCCGCAGCCGTGCTGCTGGCGGGTGGCGCCCCGGGCAAGCGCTTCGTGCTGCCGCGCTCACGTGTCCTGCTGCACCAGCCGTCCGGCGGTGCCGAGGGCCAGGCCGGTGACATCGAGATCCAGGCGCGCGAGATCATTCGCATGCGTGACCAGCTCAACGAGTTGCTGTCCCAGAAGACCGGTCAGACGATCGAGAAGATCGACAAGGACACCGACCGCGACTTCATCATGACGGCCCAGGAGGCGGTCGACTACGGCATGGCGGACCGCGTCCTCCAGCCACGCAAGTCGACCAAGGAGCGGGCGACGCGCTGACCACCCGACGCGGGGGGTCGGGGTTTCCCCAGTCGGCGGGGGTGATGCTCGCCGGACGGGGTCCTCGCTGAGTACGCTGCGATTCCGGGAGTCGGCGTCAGAGGACCTCATGGCCAAGTTCAGCGAGACGGGCGAATTGCTCAAGTGCTCGTTCTGTGGCAAGTCGCAGAAGCAGGTCAAGAAGCTGATCGCCGGCCCCGGTGTGTACATCTGCGACGAGTGCATCGAACTGTGCAACGAGATCATCGAGGAGGAGCTGGCCGAACCGGTCGACCTCGGACTCGACGAGCTGCCCCGGCCCCGCGAGATCTACGGCTTCCTCAACGAGTACGTCATCGGGCAGGAATCGGCCAAGAAGACGTTGGCCGTCGCGGTCTACAACCACTACAAGCGCATCCAGCTGGACCCCGACGACACCGAGGTCGAGCTCGACAAGTCCAACATCCTGCTGCTGGGCCCGACGGGATCGGGCAAGACGCTGTTGGCCCAGACCCTGGCCCGGATGCTCAACGTCCCGTTCGCCATCGCCGATGCCACCGCGCTGACCGAGGCCGGCTACGTCGGTGAGGACGTCGAGAACATCCTGTTGCGCCTGATCCAGTCCGCCGACTTCGACACCAAGAAGGCCGAGACCGGGATCATCTACATCGACGAGGTCGACAAGATCGCCCGCAAGTCGGACAATCCCTCGATCACGCGCGACGTCTCGGGCGAGGGCGTGCAGCAGGCACTGCTCAAGATCCTCGAGGGCACCATCGCGTCGGTGCCGCCCCAGGGTGGGCGCAAGCACCCGCACCAGGAATTCCTCCAGATCGACACGTCCAACATCCTGTTCATCTGCGGTGGGGCATTCGCCGGGGTCGAGGAGGTCGTGGAGCGCCGACTCGGCACCTACGGCGTCGGCTTCGGTGCTGCGGTGCGCAATCGCGAGGACAAGGACATCGGGGCCCTGCTGGCGCAGGTGCTGCCAGAGGACCTGCACAAGTTCGGCCTGATCCCGGAGTTCATCGGGCGTTTGCCGATCGTGTCGTTCGTCGAACCGCTCAGCCGCGAATCGCTGGTCGACATCCTGACCACGCCACGCAACGCGCTGGTCAAGCAGTACCAGCGCTTCTTCGAACTCGACGGCGTCGAACTCGAATTCGAGGACGACGCGCTCGAGGCCATCGCCGACCTGGCGATCCTGCGCCAGACCGGTGCCCGCGGCCTGCGTGCCATCCTCGAAGAGATCCTGCTGTCGACGATGTACGACCTGCCCTCACGCAAGGACGTCCAGCGGTGCGTGATCACCGCCACGACCGTCCGGGAGAAGGCAAACCCGACGCTGGTGCCGCATGGTGCGCTGTTGCGGCAGTTGACCGAGGCGAGTGACCCACCGGCCGAGAAGTCGGCCTGACGGGTGGGCCAAGCCGGGTCCGGGGACACCCCCCTGCCGCCACCGATCGTCCGTTCGGTCGTTGATCGCATCCCGTTCCTGGACAAGGAACTGTTCGTCCTGGGCCAATTCCTGCCACCAGGTGGCACGACGATCGACGTCGGCGCCGCCGGTGGTGCCCATTCCCTCCTGGCGGCGCGACACGTGGGCCCGACCGGTCGGGTCGTCGCCATCGAGGCACGTTCCGGCTCCGCCGCCATCCTGCGGGCATGGCGCAGGCTGTTGGCACTGGACCACGTGACGGTGCTGTCCACGGCGGTGGGGCGCCAGCCCGGCAGTCTCGAACTGCGCACTCCCGTCGTGCCCACGCGCACCCACACCGACCAGGGTGGCATGCCGGTGTCGGATGGCTGGGTGGCGAAGTTGCCGTCGCGCGTGCGCACGGTCGGCATGACGACCCTGGACCTGGTGGTCGAGGCACAGGGCCTCGACCCGGATCGACCTGCTCAAGATCGATGTCGAGGGGGCGGAACTCGACGTGCTCGAGGGGGGAATGGGCGCGCTGGGACGGTTCCGGCCCGTCGTGGTGATCGAGGTGGAGGATCGTCACCTGCGCCGCAACGGCCGCAGTGCCGACGACGTGCTGGGCTGGTTCGACGATCGTGGCTACGCACCCCACGTGCTGGCCCGCGACGGCCTCGTCGCGGTTGACGAGGTCACGTTGGCACACAACAACTACGTGTTCCTGCCGGCCGAACGATCGGGCGCGGCGGCCTGAGCCGACACCGTGGCTCGCGGTTGGCCCGATGGACGACGGCTACCCTCGCCGTCCACGTCTGCCACCCGTCGTGGTCATGTCCGTCCCTCGGTCTGGGCATCCGCGCAGGGTGCCGGCAGTCACTGGCCGCCCCCCCATCCCTGTCCCGAGGTTTGAAGTCGATGACCGCAGAAGCCACTGCCGACCTGCCGTCCGCCTACGACCCGGCGGCCGTCGAGCAGCGGATCTATGCCGACTGGGAATCCTCCGGGCTCTTCCACGCCGAGCCCGATGACCCCGGTGAGCCGTTCGCCATCGTGTTGCCGCCGCCCAACGTGACCGGGGTGCTGCACGCCGGCCATGCGCTCTACAACACCGAGGATGCGATGATCCGCCATGCGCGCATGACGGGGCGCAACGCGGTGTGGGTGCCGGGGATGGACCACGCCGGCATCTCGACCCAGACGGTGGTCGAGAAGGAAATTGCGAAGGAAGGTCTGACCCGTCACGACCTGGGCCGCGACGCCTTCATCGAACGTGTGTGGGACTGGGTCGACGAGTACGGCGGCCAGATCCTCAACCAGTTGCGTCGGCTCGGGTTCAGCCTCGACTGGGAGCGCGAGGCCTTCACGTTCGATGAGCCCCGGTCCCGGGCGGTCACCGAGGTGTTCGTCACGCTCTACGAGCAGGGACTGCTGTATCGCGGCAATCGGCTCATCAACTGGTGTCCCCAGTGCATGACCGCGCTGAGCGACATCGAGGTGGACCACGTCGACACCAACGGCACCCTGACCACGTTCGTCTACCCGTGGGCCGACGGCACCGACGGCGGCATCGAGGTCGCGACGACCCGTCCCGAGACGATGCTCGGTGACACGGCCATCGCGGTGCATCCCGACGACGAGCGCTATGCCAACGCAGTCGGGCGCGCCGTGCGCCACCCCTTCCTCGATCGCGAGATCCCCGTCATCGCCGACGACTACGTCGACCCCGAGTTCGGGTCCGGCGCGGTCAAGATCACCCCGGCACACGATCCCAACGACCACGAGATCGGGGGGCGCCACGACCTCGACTCGATCACCGTGATCGCACCCGACGCCACGATGGCCGACACGGCCGGGCCGTTCGCCGGTCAGGACCGGTTCGAGGCGCGCGAAGCCGTCGTCGCAGCGCTGGACGAAGCCGGCTTGCTGGTCGACCGGCGCGACTACCTCCACCAGGTCGGGACCTGCTCGCGCACGGGCGACGTGGTCGAGCCGTTGCTCAGCGACCAGTGGTTCCTCCAGGTGCGGCCGCTGGCCGACAAGGCCCTGGCGGCCGTTGCTGCCGGCGACACACGCGTCATGCCACCGCGGCTGCAGAAGTTCTTCGTGGACTGGCTCGAGAACCTGCATGACTGGTGCGTGTCGCGCCAGATCTGGTGGGGCCATCGCATCCCGGCCTGGTACTGCCCCGAGGGCCACGTGACGGTCGCGCGCGACACCCCCGTGGCCTGTGGTGAGTGTGGCAGTCCTGACCTGCACCAGGACGATGACGTGCTCGACACGTGGTTTTCCAGCCAACTGTGGCCCTTCACGGTGTTCGGCTGGGAGAAGCCCGGCGACACCACCCCGGAACTGGAAACCTGGTATCCGAACACGGTGATGGAAACCGGCTACGACATCAACACCTTCTGGGTGTCGCGGATGCTCCAGATCGGCCTGTGGTTCCTCGACGAGGTCCCGTTCACCACGATCTGGAACCATGGCCTGGTGCGCGACGGCCAGGGCAAGAAGATGTCCAAGTCGTTCGGCAACGTGATCGATCCGCTCGAGTTCATCGAGTCGCATGGCGCCGACGCCCTGCGCCTGGCGCTGTTCCAGCACTGCTCGCCCGGCACCGACGTGCCCCTGTCGGCCGACTGGGTCGAGGGTGCACGGCGCTTCCTCAACAAACTGTTCAACGCGACGCGATTCGCCCTGCAGACGCTCGACGGCACCAGGCCGGGTGACCTGCCACCGCTGGACGAACTCGCCCTGGCGGACCGCTGGATCCTGTCGCGGCTGGAGGCCACTCGCAGCGAGGTCGACACCCACTTCGAGACGTGGGACTTCGCGCGCATGTCGGCGGCGCTGTACCACTTCACCTGGGATGAACTGGCCGACTGGTACCTCGAGGCCGCCAAGGTCGTGCTCTACGGTGACGACGAGGCTGCCAAGGCGACCACTCGGGCGGTGCTTGCCCGGGTGCTCGATGACGTGTTGCGCATGTGGCATCCGCTGATCCCGTTCGTCACCGAGGAACTGTGGCGCCACCTGTCCGGTGCCGATGGCGGTGTGGATTCGCTGATGGCCCAGGACTGGCCGACGGCCGTGACCACTCCCGATGCCGACATCGAAGCCGACTTCGCCGTGATCGCCGACCTGGTCACCGAGGTTCGTCGCTTCCGGTCGCTCAACGACGTGCCGCCGTCGCGCCGCTTCCCGGTGGTCGTGGCAAGCAGGCGCGGTGACCTGTTGGCGGCCCAGGCCGACCTGGTGATGGCCTTGGCCGGGCTGGACGCCGTCGAGGTGGTCGACCGGATCGAGGATCGCCCGGGCACCTCCATGATCGTGTTCGCCGAGGGAGAGGCCCAGGTCGAGTTGGCCGGGTTGATCGACGTCGAGGCCGAGTTGGCCAGGCTGGATCGCGAACTGGACAAGGCGCGAGCCTCGCTGGGACGCAGCCAGGGCAAGCTGGGCAACGACAACTTCGTCGGTCGCGCACCGGCCGACGTGGTCCAGGCGGAGCGTGATCGACTCGACGAGACCCGCCGGTCCATCGAGGAGCTCGAGCGCCAGGTCACCGCACTCTCCGCCCTGCGCCCATGACCGACCCGCTGGCTCCCGTCACGGCAGGGCGGGGTCGCGGACTGTCGTTCTCGCTGGGCGGGATCCCGGTCACCATCAACCTCAGTCTCCTGCTGGTGCTGGCGTTCCTGGGGTTCCAACTGGGTGACTTCGCGCTGATCGTGGTGTTCGTGATCGTCGGGACGGTGTCGGTGCTGGTGCACGAGCTTGGGCATGCCGTGGCCGCGCGGCTGGCCGGGTTCAGCCCGAAGGTCGAGTTGGCCGGCATGGGCGGCGTGACGAGCTATCGCGGTGACACGTCGCGTCTGACGGGGCTTGCGATCACCGCGGCCGGCCCCGTCGTCCAGATCCTTGCCGGCGTCGCGGCCATGGCATTCACGGACGGCTTCGGGCTGGTCTACGGCGGTGACCTCGTTGCGTTCGGGGTGAGCGCCTGGGTGGTGATCTCCATCGTCTGGGGTGCGCTCAACCTCGTGCCGGTGCTGCCCCTGGACGGGGGCCAACTGATGCAGGGGCTCATCCCCGGATCCCTGCGAACTCGCAGCCTCGTTGCCCATGGCGTGTCCGCCGCAGTGGCGATCGCAGGGCTGTTGTGGGCCCTGGCCACAGCGGAGACCTGGATCGCGTTGTTGGCGGGATTCTTCGCATGGACCAACACCATGGCCTTGCTGGCGTTGCGCTCCGAGGCGACCACGTCTGCGGCCGCTGGCCAGGTCAGTGGTCAGCCCACCGGGCAACCCACCGACCAGCCGACTGCGACGGGGCTGTTGACCGAGGGTCGCAAGCGGCTCGAGGCAGGCGACACCAGCGGGTGGCAACTGGTTCGGGCGGCCACGCTGGCCCCGGGACCGCTGGCGATCCGCTCCGTCGCCGCCACGATGGTCGTCACGGCACTGTTGCGCGCTGGCGAGTACCGCCGTGCCTACCAGGTCGTCGCTGATCCACGCCCGGGCATTCCCATCGACGAGGTGGTGGTGGCACGAACACTGTCGACCCACCCCAACCAGGTCGGCGTGCGTCGCGCCGTGCTGACGTGGGCGCACGAACGCAACGACGCCCGGGCCCGGGGCATCGCCGCGCTCCTGTTGGCGCTGGGCGGCGACATCGACACCGCTGACAGGTGGGTGGCGGTCGGACCGGTGGCACCATCGATCACCGAGGCCATCGATGCCCAACGCCAGGCGCCACACCCGCCCGGCTGAGTCCGGCTACCCCGTCATGGCCGCCCGCGGCTTCGTTGCCGGCAGCCGACCGACCATGCAAAGGAACGAACGTGGATCCCAGCACCGTTGGCTTCGACCAGGCCCGCGCGGGTCTCTTCGCGCGTGGCCACGGCCGCATGATCCCCGACCTCGACCGCATCACGACGCTCACGGACCTGTTGGGTGCGCCGCAACTCGCGTATCCCACGATCCACGTCACCGGTACCAACGGCAAGACGTCGACGACCAGGATGACCGCGGGGTTGCTGTCGGAACTGGGGCTGACCACGGGCACCTACACGTCGCCGCACCTGCAGACGGTGCGGGAGCGGCTCCAGGTCGGGCTGCAGTCGATCAGCGAGCAGGACTTCGCCCGAACGTGGGGTGCCGTCGAGGCCGTGGCCGGTCTGATGGACGACGACCGCCGGGCCCGATGGCGACAGCGTGACGTTCTTCGAGATGACCACGGCCATGGCGCTGTGGTGGTTCGCGGACCTGCCCGTGGACGTCGCGGTCGTCGAGGTGGGCATGGGCGGACGCTGGGATGCCACCAACGTCGTCGGCAGCGACGTCGCCGTCATCACCCCGATCGACGTGGACCACCCGGAACTGGGGGGCGACGCCGTGTCGGCGGCGCGTGAGAAGGCCGGGATCATCAAGCCCGGCAGCCACGTCGTCGTCGGCGACCAGGATCCAGCGGTCCGTGCCGTGATCGAGGCCGCCGTTCGCGGCGCCGATGCCGAAGTGCTGTGGTGGGGCGCCGACTTCGGGGTCGTCGAGCGTGCCATCGCCGTCGGGGGCCAGCAGGTCACCCTCCGACTGGGGGAGCGCACCATCGACGAGATCTTCGTGCCGGCCCACGGGGCGCACCAGGCCGACAACGCCGCCATCGCCGTGGGCGCGGTCGCGTCACTGCTGGGACCCCGGTTCGACGAGGTCGACGATGACGTGGTCCGGTCCGGCTTCGCACGACTGACCACGCCGGGGCGCCTGGAAGTCATCGCGACGAACCCCACCGTGGTGCTCGACGGTGCCCACAATCCCCACGGTGCCCGGGCCGCGGCGGTGGCAGTCGACGAGGCGTTCGCGTTCCGCAATGCCGTGCTGGTGATCGCGACCCTGGCCGACAAGGACGTCGAGGGCATCGTCGCGGCATGGCGCGACGTGGTGGACCACGTCGTCGTGACGACGGTGGACTCGCCCCGGGCAGCCAGCGTGGCGCAGCTGGCCGAGGTCGCCGAAGGGGTCTTCGCGGGCACGGCCGTGGCCGTCGAACAGGCCGCGGACGTGGCCCGTGCCCTGGACATGGCCACCGGCATCACCGGCGGGGGTGACGGGATCATCGTCACCGGTTCGCTCTACGTCGTCGGTGCCGCGCGGGACCTGCTGGCGCCGGAACCTGACCAGGAATGAGGCCAGCGGCCAGCCGGTACCGTTTCGACCAACTGTCGTCTGCGATCGCACACGACCACGACCTTCCGTACGCAAGGACCGATCACCATGGCCGTTGAACAGACCCTCATCCTCGTCAAGCCCGACGGCGTTGCCCGTGGACTCATCGGCGAGGTCGTGTCGCGCATCGAGCGCAAGGGCTACTCGATCGACAAGCTGCAGCTGATGACGCTGGCGCGTGAAACCGCCGAGGAGCACTACGGCGAGCACGTCGACAAGCCGTTCTTCGGCGAACTGGTCGACTTCATCACCTCGGGGCCGCTGGTCGCGATGCAGGTGTCGGGCGACGATGCGATCACCGGCCTGCGCACCATCATGGGCGCGACCAACCCGATCGAGGCCACGCCCGGTTCGATCCGCGGCGACTTCGCCACCATCATCGGCGAGAACATCGTGCACGGCTCCGACAGCCCTGCCTCCGCCGAGCGCGAACTGGGCATCTTCTTCGGCTGAGCCAGGGGCGGGCACCACACCATTGGCCACGCCGCCGGTGGTGTGGTGGAAGGTGCCCATGGTTGCACGTCAGGGGGAGAGGTGGCCGGCGCGGGCGAGGGAGGTCCAGCGGTCGGGGGCGATGACGAGGTGGTCGAGCAGTTGCAGGCCGACGACGTCGCCCGCGCGGGCAAGGCGCGAGGTGACGGCGACGTCGTCACGCGACGGCGTCGGGTCACCCGACGGGTGGTTGTGGGCCACGACGACCGCGGCCGCGTTGTGGCCCAGCGCGGTGCGGTAGATCTCCCGTGGTGACATGAAGGTGTGGTCGAGGGATCCCAGGCTGACGAGTTCCACGGCCAGGACCCGGTGGCGCGTGTCGAGCAGGGCCGCCGCACAGGCCTCGCGGTCACGGTGGGCCACCAGTGGGCCCAGGACATCGGCAGCGCGCTCGGGTGAGGTCACGGCGAGTTCGGCGGCATCGCGCGGCCGTGGAGCTGACGTCCCGCACAGCACGCACCCGCCGAGCCCGATCGAGCCGCCCAGGGGCCCGTCCGGCCACGACGGCGATGCCTGGTGTCGTGTTGCCGTCGCCGACGGTGTCGGTGCGGGACTGGGCATGGTGCGCTCCGGTCGGTGTCGTGGTGGGTGTCGTGGTCGGTGTCGTGGTCGATGTCGGGGCGACTGCGCCACCTTGGCATGCGCGGCGTCCCGACGACGGGTGGGTCGCGCGACTGGGGACGAGGGGTCGGGTCGACGCTGCCACCTGCGCTTGCACGCGCCGGTGGTCCACCCACGGCAGCCCGCCACGTGTCACACTGGCCGACATGCATCCGATCCCTCGCTCCCTGCCGCTGCTGCTCGTCGCGGCCGCCGTCGTCGTGCTCGCCGGTGGCGTGGCGCTGGCGAGGCTGCTCGATTCGCCGTCGTCCGCCTCGACCGACGGTGTCCCGACCGCCGCCGCGTCGACGGCGCCCGGTGAGCCGGGTGCGACCACGGCGGCGGTGACGCCGTCCCCCACGCCGACGCCGACCCCCACGCCCACGCCGACGCCGACACCACCGCCCGACCTGCGAGGGGGCGTCAGCGCCCCGTATGGCGAAGTCGAGGGCCTGACCATGTTCCGCGGCAACCCGACGCGCACCTGGTACGGCACGGGCCCGATCCCCGACAGCCTGGAGGTCCAGTGGCGGTTCCCGGACGAACCGATGTGTGGGAACTCGCCGGTGGCTGGCCAGGACAAGGTGTGGTGTGGCACCGGATGGACGGGGCAGCCGCTGGTGTGGGAACGGCCCGACGGCATCACCGAGGTCATCTTCGGCGCCTATGACAAGTCGATCCACTTCGTCGACGCGGCCACGGGCGAACGGACCCGGCCCGACTTCGACATGGGCGACATCATCAAGGGAACGGTCACCCTCGACCCCGAGGGCTATCCGCTGCTGTACGCCGGTTCCCGCGACGACGAGTGGCGCATCATCGCGCTGGACCGTGAGGAACCGACCGAACTGTGGAGCCTGGCGGCCAGTGCCGTCCCCGGCATGTGGAACAACGACTGGGACTCCAATCCGGTCGTGGTCGACGACATCGTCTACGTCGGCGGCGAGAACAGTTGGTGGTTCGCCATCGAACTCAACCGAGCCACGGACGACGCCGGGCTGGTGACGATCGCACCCGACATCGTCTTCGACATGCCGGCCTACACCGACGCACTCGTGGCCGCCGTCGGTCGCCAGCAGTCGGTGGAGAACTCGACCGCGATCTTCGAGGATCGGGCCTACTTCGCAAACTCGGCCGGTCGGGTGGTCGGCGTCGACATCGGCGACCTGCCAGCCAGCGCCGAGGTCGTCCTCGACTTCTGGATGGGCGACGACGTCGACTCCACGATCGTCGTCGACGAGGAAGGCGACATCTACGTCGCGGCCGAGATCGATCTGGGCACCTCGCGGGGTCAGGAGGTCGGCCAGCTCGCCAAGCTGGATCCCGACAGCCCCGACGACCCGGTGGTGTGGAGTCGAGACGTGCCGGGCGCGGACGGACTGGAGGGCGGCATCTGGGCGACGCCCGCCCTGCGAGGCGACCTGCTCTACGTGCCGATCAACACCGGTGAGCTGTGGGTGGTCGACCGCAACTCGGGCGAGACCCTCTGGTCCGACGACGTCGGTGGGTACGCACGATCGTCGCCGGTGCTGGTCGGCAACCGGCTCGTGCTCGCGATCAACTGCCTGAGCGAGCCGGCGCTGCGCGTCTACGACATCACGGATCCGACGAGCCCCAGGCACCTGTCGGACAACGTCATCTCCCAGGGCTGCATCGAGTCGACGCCGGCCGCATGGGACGGCCAGCTGTTCGTGGGATCACGCGATGGGTTCGTGTACGGACTGGGTCCGGCGGCGACGCCCAACCCGACGTCCACCCCGACGACCCCGACGACCCCGACGACCTCGACGACCTCGACGACCTCGACGACCTCGAACGGCGGCTGACACCGCGGGGACGGGCCGGCACGTTGCATCAGTACTCTGATCACTCTGGCAACTCTGGCAACTCTGGCAACAGCGGAGTAGGGTGAGCGCAGCGTGGCGACCGCCGCCACCGGCAGGGGTCGGACGGCCACCCTCGGTTCGCCATGTCTCGGCAGGGCTGGGTACCGTCCGAACCAGCGCGGGGACCGCAGCGCCAGCCTGCCCACAGCCGTCAGCCCCCTCGCGATCGCACCCAAGCTCCTCCGTCCACCATCAGTGATCCGTCGTCTCGGTGCACAAAGGTTTCGTCGTGGCATCCAGTTTCAGCAACAACTTCAACCCCCTCGGTCGCGACATGGCCGTCGACCTCGGCACGGCCAACACCTTGGTCTACGTACGTGGCCGCGGCATCATGCTCAACGAGCCGTCGGTGGTCGCGATCAACACCAAGAACGGCGCGATCCTGTCCGTGGGTTCCGAGGCCAAGCGCATGATCGGCCGCACCCCGGGCCACATCATGGCGATCCGGCCACTCAAGGACGGCGTCATCGCCGACTTCGACGTGACAGAGAAGATGCTGCGCTACTTCATCCAGGCCGTGCACAAGCGTCGCTTCCTGGCCAAGCCGCGGGTCGTGGTGTGCGTCCCCTCGGGGATCACCGGCGTCGAGCAGCGCGCCGTGGAGGAGGCCACGATGTCGGCCGGTGCCCGCGCTGCCTACATCATCGAAGAGCCCATGGCGGCAGCCATCGGGGCCGGCCTGCCGGTCCACGAGCCCGCCGGCAACATGGTGGTCGACATCGGCGGCGGCACCACCGAGGTCGCGGTCATCTCGCTGGGCGGCATCGTCACGAGCCAGTCGATCCGGATCGGTGGCGACGAACTCGACGACTCCATCATCTCCTACATCAAGAAGGAGTACTCGCTGATGCTCGGCGAGCGCACCGCGGAGGAGATCAAGATGGCGATCGGGTCGGCGTTCCCGCTGCCCGACGAGCCCCACGCCGAAATTCGAGGCCGCGACCTGGTGTCGGGACTGCCCAAGACCATCGTCGTGTCGGCCGAGGAGATCCGCTCCGCCATCGAGGAGCCAGTCAACTCGATCGTCGACGCCGTCAAGAACACCCTGGACAAGACGCCGCCGGAACTGGCAGCCGACATCATGGACAAGGGCATCGTGCTCGCCGGTGGCGGCGGGATGCTCAAGGGCCTCGACGAGCGCCTCAAGCACGAGACCGGCATGCCGATCCACATCACCGACAACCCCTTGTCTGCGGTCGCGATCGGGTCAGGCAAGTGCCTCGAGGAGTTCGAGGCACTGCGCAAGGTCCTGATCTCGTCGTCGCGCAACTGACCACAGGCCACCAGCCAGCATGTTCCAACGTCGTCGGGCTCGAGTGCTGCTGGCCGCATTCGTGCTCCTCGCGTTGGTCCTGGTGACCATCGACTTCCGATCCCCGCAGCCCGACACGGGCGTCGGGGGTCGGTTGCGTGCGGGCGTGGCCATCGTGCTGGGTCCGGTCCAGAGTGGGCTTGCGGTCATCGTGCAGCCCATCGCGGACGCCGCCGGTTCGGTGACCGAACTGTTCCGCCTGCGCCAGGAGAACGCCCGCCTGCGCGCCCAACTCGCCCTGACCGAGGAGCGTCGACTGTCCTATGACGACGTCGTGCGCGAGAACGAACAGTTGCGTGCGCAGGTCGACATGGCCACGCGGTTGGACGTCGAGACCGCCCAGGGACAGGTCATCGCCCAGGGTGCGTCCAACTTCGAGTGGACGGCCACCATCAACGTCGGCAGCGACGACGGGGTGCAGCGGGACATGGCCGTCATCAACGGTGATGGGCTGGTCGGACGCGTCATCGCCACCACCGGATCGACGTCCAGGATCCTGTTGGCCGTCGACCCGAACTTCGGCGCCGCGAGCCGGATCGCGGAGTCGGGCCAGGTCGGCATCCTGTCGGGTGACGGCAACGAGCCCATGATCTTGGAACCACTGGTGACCGAGGCCGCCATCGAGGTGGGCCAGGAGGTCGTGACGTCGTCCTACAGCGGCGGCACCTTCGTCCCCGGGCTGCCGATCGGCGTCGTCGCCGCAGCCGACTACGAGGTCGGCCAGCTGGTCCGCCGGGTCGAGGTGCTGCCCTACGTCAACTTCACGTCCCTGGACCTGGTGTCGGTGGTCCTCGATCTGCCCGAACAGGTCGACGAGCCACTCGAACTGACCCCCGACGTCGAGTTCACGCCCCCGGCCGTCGACCCGGTCGCGCCCGAGGCCGAGCCGACCATCCCCGAACCGGTCAACCCGCCGTCGGAGTCGGAAACCCCCGACGGGGAGGCCTAGGCATGGCTCGTGCGGCGATGATCGGCCTGGTGCTCGTGGTGGCGGCACTGCTGGAGGTGTCTGTCCTGCCCGTCATCGCGGTCTCGGGCTTCGTGCCGGACCTCCTGCTCCTGCTCGTGATTGCGTTCGCGCTGCAGGACGGCGCGCTGACGGCGGTCAAGGTGGCGCTGCCGGCAGGCCTGCTGACCGACCTGTTGTCGTCCAACGCGCCCCTGGGCATGAGCGTCCTGATCTACCTCGGCATCGGCTACGGGGTGGGGGCCGCCAGGCCCTACCTGTCACCCGAGAGCGTGACTGCGCCCATCCTGTTCGTGGCGGCCGGCACCTTCCTGGGTGTCGGTGGCTACGGGATCCTGTCGGCCCTGCTGGCCCAGGAGTCGGCCACGCTGAGACTGATCAGCGAAGCGTCGCTCGTTGCCACTGTCTATGCGTTGTTGTTGGCCCCCGCTGCGCTCGCAGTGGTTCGATACGTTGACCGACAATTCCCTCTCGACCTGTCGGCAGCCACGCAATGAGTCGTGCCCCCGGGCCTCCATCCCAAGTCGTCGACGACTATTCCGCCGGCGGCCGACTGACGCTGCTCACGGTGGTGGTGGTGACGCTGCTGGTCGCGACCCTGTCGCGCCTGTACTACCTGCAGGTGCTGGTGGGCGACGTGCTGTCCAACGAGGCCCTCGAGAACTCCATCGAACGGGTCGAGTCCGAGGCACCGCGCGGGCGCATCCTGCTGGCCGACGGCACCGAGATGGCTCGCAACCGGGTCGCCCTGTCGATCAGCATCGTGCGTGACTACTTCTTCGACCGCGTGACCGGTGAGTTGATCGACGACCCCGAGGTCGAGGCCACCGTCGATCGCCTCGAACTGCTGCTGAGCGTGGATCGCGAGGACCTGCTGGAGGACATGCGATCGTTGCGTCGCTCGCCCTTCCGGCCCACCCCGGTCGCCGTCGACGTGGCGCCCGAGATCGCGCTGGCGGTGCAGGAGCATCCCGAGTTGTTCCCGGGCGTGGTGGCCGAACGAGTCCCGATCCGCCAGTACCCGGAAGGTGACCTGGCCGCCCACGTCGTGGGCTACGTCAACGAGATCAGCGAGACGCAACTCGAGTCCGGCGACTACCCGGAGCACGCGGCCGGCGACATCATCGGCCAGGGCGGACTGGAGGCGACCTACGACGACGTCCTGCAGGGGGAGGAGGGCGTGCGCACGCTGGTGGTCAACGCCAGTCGCGCCGTCGTCGAGGAACGCTCGGACGTGCCGCCCGTGCGCGGCAACGACATCGTGCTGACGCTGGACCACGAGTTGCAACAGGAGGTCCAGGACATCCTCGAGGAGGGCATCCTCACCGCCCGTTCCGACTTCACCTACGAACTGGACTCGGGCGAGACGGTGCCCATCGAGGCGACGTCGGGCGCAGCCATCGTGCTCGATCCCAACACCGGTGCGATCCTGGCATCGGCGTCGTATCCCACCTACGACGCCCAGGGCCTGGCGGCGCCGATCTCGACCGACTACTTCAACTACTGGCAGGACCCGGACAACCTGTACGGACGTCCGGCCCTCAACCGGGTGTACGCCGAGGCGTACCCACCGGCGTCGACGTGGAAGATCGCCTCGGGGTTCGGCGCCCTGCGGGCCGACGAGATCTCCCCGGACACGCTGATCGACTGCCCCGCCAGCCTGGACATCGGCGAGCGCGTGTTCCGCAACTGGAACACCCGGCCCGAAGGCGAGATGGACCTGGCTGCAGCGCTGCAACGGTCGTGTGACACCTTCTTCTACCAGGTGGCCATCGACCAGTGGGTCACGGAACGCGCCCAGGAGCAGGATCTCGACATCGACCCCGGCGTGTGCGACTACAGCGCCGTCGACGAGAAGTTCCAGGACGCCGCCACCGAGATGGGCTTCGGTGAGCGGATCGGCGTCGACCTGGCCGGTGAGACCCCGGGCCGGCTGACCGGTCGCCAGTGGCGCTGCGAATACTGGTTGCAGACCAAGGACGACCCCGAGGGTGCCTGCACGCTGGCAAACGAGGTCCTCACCCGTGACGACCCCAACTGGGCGTTGTACGACGACCTGTGCCGCACGGGCTACGTCTGGCGCGGTGGTGACGCGGTGAACATGTCGATCGGCCAGGGCGACCTGTTGGTCTCGCCGTTGCAGATCGCGGCCGCGTATGGCGCCGTCGCGACCGGGGGCACGGTGATGTCACCCCGCCTGGGTGCCGAGGTGCTCGATCCGTCGGGCGACGTCGTCGACACGATCGACCCCGTCGTCTTCAACCAGATCGACGCGCCCGAGGAGTGGTGGGACGCGATGCGCCAGGGCCTCGAGGACGTGGTCATGAGCGAGCGAGGCACCGGTCGTGCTGCCTTCGACGGGTTCCCGCTCGACACCTACCCGGTGGCTGGCAAGACCGGAACCGGCCAGGCGGGTGTCAATGCCGAAGACGAGCGCGACAACGTCCCGTACTCGTGGTTCGCCTCCTATGCCCCGGCCGACGACCCCCAGTACGTCGTCGTCGTCATGATCGAGCGTGGCGGTGGCGGGTCCCAGACTGCCGCCCCCATCGTGCGACGCATCTACGAAGCCATCTTCGACGTGGAGGCAACCGAGATCCAGGCCGGCCCGGCCAACGTCGACTGACCACGAACACAGCAACGAGGAGGTGAACCATGGAGGTTGGCTACTACGGCGCGGATCGCGCTCGCCGCATGCAGCGCGAGCAGATCCAGAGCCGCTGGATGCAGGCCTACGAGCCCATCCGGCACCTCGACCCGATCCTCCTGGTCACCGTGTTCGCCCTGACCGCCATCGGTCTGGGCCTGATCCTGTCCGCCACCACGACCCAGACGACCCAGGCGGGTGATCCCGACTACGGGTTCGTCGTCAAGCAGGCGGTGGCGCTGGTCGGGGGCGTGGCAGCCATGATCATCGCGGCCCTGCTGGACTATCGGTGGATCCGGGCGCTCGCCCCGGTGCTCTACATCGGTTCCATCGTGCTGCTGGTCGCCGTCCTGATTCCCGGGGTGGGCACCGAGGTCAACGGATCGCAACGCTGGATCGACCTGCCCGGCTTCAACCTGCAACCGTCCGAGATCGCCAAGATCGCGGTGATCATCGCGGTGGCTGCGATCCTCCACGAACGCAAGGGCCATCCCAACTTCCGCACGGTTGCGGCATGCCTGGCGATCGTGGCCGTTCCCGCCGGCCTGATCCTGCTGGAGCCGGACCTGGGCTCGACGCTCACCCTGGTGTGGCTGTTGTTCGTGATGTTCCTGGTCGGTGGCCTGTCGTGGCGCTGGTTGGCCGCGCTCGTGGTGGCCGGGATCGGCCTGGTCTCGGCGGCGCTGGCCAGTGGCCTGATCCAGCCCTACCAACTGGAACGGCTGACGGCCTTCCTCGACCAGAACGACCCGGGACAGACCTCGTCCGCGCTGTTCCAACTGACCCAGTCCAAGATCGCGGTCGGCTCGGGACAGTTGACCGGGCAGGGGTTTCGCCAGGGGACCCAGAACATCAACAACTTCATCCCCGAGAACCACACCGACTTCGTCTTCAGTGTGCTGGGCGAGGAGTTCGGCTTCGTCGGCGCAGTCGTCGTCATCGCGTTGTTCACGGTCCTGATGTGGCGTGGACTGCGCATCTCGATGATGGCCAAGGACCTGTTCGGGACCGTCGTCGCGGCCGCGATCGTGGGCCTGTTGGCGCTGCAGGTGTACGTCAACATCGGCATGACGATCGGCATCGCGCCCATCACCGGGGTGCCGCTCCCGTTCGTCAGCTACGGGGGGACCTCACTCATCATGTGGTACGGCCTGGTGGGGCTGTTGCTCAACATCCACATGCGCCGATTCCGATAGGTCACGACCATGTACCTGGAGAACCTCGTCCTCGATGCCGTCGATCCGTCCCGGGTCGGGCCGTTCTGGGAACAGGCGCTGGGAGCCCGACGCCTGACGACGTCGCCGGAAGGCCTCGAGACGCGGCTGGTCGTGCCCGGTGGACCGACGTTGGACGTGTGCGTGCAACGCGTACCGCAGCCGCCGACCGAACACGTGCGCCTGCACCCGGACCTGCTGGGCGGGGCGGCCCGCGACGACGTGGTGGCACGGCTGCTGGACCTGGGGGCGTGCCACCTGGACATCGGACAGGGTGACGTGCCGTGGGTGGTGCTGGGCGACCCCGAGGGCAACCCGTTCTGCGTCATGGAGGAGCGCGAGGTCTATGCGGACACCGGCCCGATCGCAGCGCTGCCGTTGGACTCGGCCGACCCGGACCGGGATGTCGTGTTGTGGTCGTGGTTGACCGGGTGGTCACCGGGTGCGGGCGCCGCCCCGCAGGCGTTGCGCCATCCCAGTGGCCGCGGTCCGTGGCTGGAACTGCTGCCCGAGTCCTCGCCCGGGGTGGCGGGCAGCAAGAACCGCTGGCACCTCGACATCCGCCTGGAGGCCGGTGACGACGCCGATCAGGTCGTGGCCGGCATCGAGGAACGCGGGGGCGGGGAACTGCACCCCGACTGGGGCGACCTGCCCTGGCGGGTGTTCGCGGACCCGTCGGGCAACGAGTTCTGCGTGCTGCCCGCGCGAACCTGACAGCCGTCACCCGCGGACGGTCGGGTCCGGTGCTGGGGTAGGCTGGCGGTCCGGACGGTGGTCCTCGCAGCTCCGCCTCGGCGCGCAGTCTTGCCGGGCGTTTCGAAGCGCGGGACCACGCCTCCCACAGACCCCCAAAGGGCGCCACATGACGCCATCTTCTCCCACTTCCCCTCTGCTGCCGACCGATCCGACGCTGATGGCGCGGGTCCGGGCGACGGGCGACGCGATCGCTCCGCCGTCGTGCTGGGACCAGTTGGAACCGCACCTCGCCAACGTCTCCAAGCCGGCGCAATACGTGGGCGGCGAGTACAACCAGTCGCTGAAGCCGTGGGACTCGGCGGCCACGCGCTGGCTGCTGTGCTATCCCGACACCTACGAGATCGGCCAGCCCAACCAGGGCATCCAGATCCTCTACGAACTGCTCAACGAGCGGGCGACCGCGCTGGCCGAGCGGGCCTACGCACCCTGGTTCGACCTCGAGGAGTTGATGCGCGCCGAGGGGATCCCCACCTTTTCGCTCGAGCACCACTACCCCCTGTGGGCATTCGACGTCTTCGGTGTCACGCTGCCACATGAACTGGGTCACACCAACCTGCTCAACCTGCTGGACATGGGTGGCGTCCCGGTCCACACGGCGGACCGCGCCGTTCACGACCCGATCGTGCTGGTGGGCGGTCACGCAGCCTTCAATCCCGAACCGCTGGCACCCTTCGTGGATGCCGTGGTCATGGGCGACGGCGAGGAGGCGACGCTCGAGATCGACGACGTGGTGCGCTCGATCAAGGTGGACCGTGAGGCCGGACGGCTGACCGACCGGCGCGACGTGCTGCGCCGCCTGGCCGCCATCACCGGTGTCTACGTCCCGGCGCTCTACGAGGCGCGAGTCGCCGCCAACGGGCGGCTGCGTGCCACCGTGCCGGTCGATGCCGCCGCGCCTGCCCGCGTGCCCAAGCGCACGGTGCAGGACCTCGAGGACTTTCCCTACCCCCAGAAGCAGATCGTCCCGCTGACCGAAACGGTGCACGAACGCTTCTCGGTCGAGATCTTCCGGGGCTGCACGCGTGGGTGCCGGTTCTGCCAGGCGGGCATGATCACGCGCCCGGTTCGCGAGCGTCGTCCCGAGACCATCCACAAGATGGTCACCGAGGGCGTCGCCGACACCGGGTTCGAGGAGGTCGGCCTGCTCAGCCTGTCGTCGGCCGACCATGCCGACATCGGTGACATCGCCCGTGACCTGGCAGACAGCTACGAGGGCACGACCACCTCGCTGTCACTGCCGTCCACGCGGGTCGACGCCTTCAACGTCACCCTGTCCAACGAACTGGCCCGCAACGGCCGTCGCACCGGCCTGACGTTCGCGCCCGAGGCCGGCAGCGAGCGCATGCGCGCCGTGATCAACAAGATGGTGTCCGAGGAGGACATGCTTCGCACGGCCGAGATGGCCTTCTCCAACGGGTGGCGCCACATCAAGCTGTACTTCATGGTGGGGCTGCCCACCGAGCGCGACGAAGACGTCGAGGCCATTGCCCACATGGGCATCGAGGTCTACAAGATCGCCCAGAAGCACGGTCGCAAGAACAAGGTCACGGTGTCGGTGGGCGGCTTCGTGCCAAAGCCCCACACACCGTTCCAGTGGGTCGCCCAGGACACGCCACAGGAGATCCAGCGCAAGCTGGACATGGTGCTCGAGATCATCAAGCCCTACCACGGTCTGCGCCTGCGCACCAACGATCCGCAGGAAGGCGTCATCGAGGGGCTGCTGGCGCGCGGTGACCGACGTGTGGCGGCCGTGATCGAGCGAGCGTGGCGTCTTGGTGCCCGCTTCGACGGCTGGCACGAGTCCGACACCCTGCCCCAGTGGCACCAGGCGCTGACCGACACCGGCATCACGCTCGAGGAGTACTCCTACCGGGATCGCGACGAACACGAGGCCTTCCCCTGGGACCACCTCGACTCGGGTCTCGAGAAGCAGTGGCTGTGGGAGGACTGGCAGGACGCACTGGAGGAGAAGGACCTCGACGACTGTCGCTGGATCCCCTGCTACGACTGCGGCGTCTGCCCCGGCCTCGACATCAACCACGACACGGGATACACGAACCCCGAGACGCGTGGCGGCACCAGCCTGCCCATCTTCAGCCAGGGTCCCCTGGGCGGCGACGAGTCGCTGCCCACGGCGCCCGCGCGGCTGGGAGGCTGACCGATGCAACGACTGCGGGTGCGCTACACCAAACTCGGACGGGTCCGCTTCCTGTCCGCGCGTGACCTCACCTCCGTGTGGGAGCGCAGCCTGCGTCGTGCCCAGTTGCCCATCGCCTACTCCGAGGGCTTCACGCCCCACGCCAAGGTGTCCTTCCCCGACGCCCTGCCCGTCGGGTACGCCTCCACGGGCGAGTACGCAGAACTCACGTTTGCCGCCGACATCGAGCCGTCCTCCGGGCTGGCACGGTTGTCGACCGCCATGCCCACGGGCATGGACATCCTCACCTACGTCACGGTGGCCGAGGGAGCCCGACGCCTGTCGGGTCACCTGCGGGCCACACTCTGGGAGATCGCCTGGCCGGGCATGCCCGCCGACCAGTGCGACGCCTTCCTCGCCGATCTTTCCCGCCGCGGCGACGCCCTGGAGGCGTCCGAGTCGGTGGAGGTGGTGCGTCATCGCCCCAAGGGCGACCGCATCCTGGACGTGCGACCACCCCTGGTGTCGCTCGCCACCTTCGCCGGAGCCGACGGTGACCTGACCGCACCCATTCTTCGCGTGGTGCTTCGCAATGACGGCCCGACCATCCGACCGACCGACCTGAAGAGCGCACTCGACGACCTGTCGGCGTCACCCGACCCCCTGCCACAACCACGGCTGTACAGCCGGGTGGCGCAGGGACTGGTGCACGACGACGGCGTCACCGAGGCGCTCACGCAGCAGGTCAACCAGTTGCACCCGGACCGTCATGCGGAGGCTGCCTGACCGCATCGAGCCCCCAAGTGACCGACAGCACGACGTCCCAGAACACCAACGACGATCACCGGACCGCCACGCCTGCCGAGGGCGGGGCGGACACCGCTGGTGGGTCGAACTCGTCCTCCCGTCGCCGCCGCAGGGGCCGACGAGGCCGTGGGCGATCCGGCGATGCAACCCAGGGATCGGACTCCTCCGGCACCCCGCCCCGCAGCGGCCGGGGCCGCAGGAGCGGCACGTCGGGCGGCGGACGGCGCGGTCGCGCCGACACGCCCAGGACCGATGCGGACAGCACGACGGGATCCGATCCGGGCACGCAGGACAGCGAGCCCCGTGATCGTCGGGCTGACGAGGGCGGCGCCGGTGATGCGGACAAGGGCGATGCCGGCGGTCGCTCCGGCTCGTCTGCCACCCGCAGCACGGGTGGCAACAAGGGCAACGGCGATGGCAGTGGTGGCACCAAGGCCAGGACCGGCACCAAGGGCAAGCGCGGCAAGGGCGGCAAGGCGGGCAAGGGCGGGAACGGGAACAAGGGCGGCAGCAAGGGTGCCACCAACGGCAAGGGCGGCAAGGGCGGCGGAGGCAATGGTGACTCGCGGGGTGGCAGCACCCGCCTGGATGCACGCCGCAATCGCAGCAACGGACGCCGCAACGTCCAGGGGGTGTCCGAGGACGTGCGTCGCGCGTTGCGCGACGGCCCACCCAAGACGATGCTCGTGTCGGTCGACGACACCCGGACCCAGATCGCGGTGGTCGAGGATCGCACGCTCGTCGAGTACCACGTCACCGACAAGTCGGCCACGACGCTGGTCGGCAACATCTACATGGCCCGGGTGCAGAACGTCCTGCCGGGCATGGAGGCCGCCTTCCTCGACATCGGTCGCGGCCGCAACGGTGTGCTCTACGCCGGCGAGGTGCTCTACGACGACCTCGACATCGAAGAAGGCGCCAGCCCTCGGATCGAGGACGCGCTGGCACCCGGCCAGAAGGTGCTGGTGCAGGTCACCAAGGATGCGATGGGCACCAAGGGTCCCCGCCTGACGATGCAGTTGTCGCTGGCTGGGCGCTACACCGTGCTGGCGCCGAACTCGACGGTGTTCGGGATCTCACGCAAGCTGACCGACCGTGAACGCGATCGCCTGCGCAAGGCCATCAAGCAGGTCAAGCCGGCCGAGCACGGCGTGATCGTGCGAACCAACGCCGAGGACATTCCGGGTGAGCAGTTGGAGGCGGACCTGGCCCGACTGCTCAAGCGCTGGGAGCGCATCGACGAACGGGCTGCCACGGCGAAGGCACTGACGCCGGTCTACGAGGAGCCGCCGCTGCACGTCAAGGTGGTGCGTGACAGTTTCGGTGCCGACTACGAGGGCGCCATCATCGACGACCCCGAGGTCTACGACGCCGTCGCGGAGTACCTGGCGGAGGTCACTGCCGACGAGGCCGAGAAGGTGACGCTGTACGGGCCGGCGCGGTGGGAGCGCGAGCACCCCGATGCCGGCGCCGAGGTCGAGCGGCCACGCTTCGCCCCGTTGTTCGACGCCTACAACGTCACCGACCAACTGCGCCAGGCGTTGTCGCGCAAGGTGTGGCTGCCCTCCGGGGGATACCTGATCATCGAGTCCACCGAGGCCATGAAGGTCATCGACGTCAACACCGGCAAGTACACCGGGTCCCGCAAGACCAGCCTCGAGGAGGTGGTGTTCAAGACCAACCTCGAAGCGGCCGAGGAGATCGTGCGGCAACTGCGCCTGCGAGACATGGGCGGGATCATCGTCATCGACTTCATCGACATGCTGCAGAAGGCCAACCAGGACCAGGTCGTGAGCAAGCTCAAGCACGAGTTGTTGCGCGACAAGACCAAGACCCGGGTGTCGGAGGTGTCACGCCTGGGGCTGGTGCAGATGACGCGCAAGAACGTCAGCCATGGCCTGCTCGAGTCCTTCGGGCACCGCTGCGAGCACTGCGACGGCACCGGCTGGACCACCGAGTTCGACCAGCGGTGAGCGAGTCCGTCCATCGCTGACCGAGTTCGGACGCAACCAGTCTCGCCAGCCCGACGTCGTAGGACCAAGGGTGGACGAGTTGGGAGCGACCATGCGATCGTGGCGACGGGCGGGCGCACTGGCAGCGGCCGTGGTGGCCATCGCCGGGTGCCAGGCGGCCGAGGACATGATGGCGCGCGGCGGCGATGGTGACCAGCCGCCGCCGGTGACGATCCGCTGGGACGACGAGTCGACCGAACTGCAACCGTGGACGTACTGTTTCGCCACCACGTGTGCCGACGGGATGCCGCCACGTCCCCCCTTCGACATCGGTGAGTCCGAGCAGGTCGTGGTCGACTTCCCCCTCGGTGGCTGGACGTTCACGGCCGAGTTCGAGGAAGTGGGTGCGAACTGTCCGCGTGTGCACACCGGTGTGGACCTCGGGTCCGATGGCGACGGCGGCCTGGTCCTGGCGCCAGTGGGCGAGGCCGGAACCTGGGATGTGACCCTGGTGGGCCGAGCCGATGGCGAAGACCTGTTCGTCAGCTTTCGCTGGACCACGCCGTCGGATGGTCCCGTGGATGCCCCGCAGGCCCGTGTCGCCGTGTTGGCCGACCACGACGGGCAGCTCGACAGCTACGGGGTCGAACTGGAGTTGGCCAACCTGGCCGAGACCCCCGTCGACGCCACTGCCACCGTGACGGTCAGTGATGGCAACGGGCGCGAGCTCGCGCGCATCGAACCGCGACGCCCGGGCGCCGCCGGCGAGTGTCTCCGGGCGGGCTGGGTGTACTGGGAGGCTGCCAGTGCCGGTCGCTCCTCGACGGACTGGGCCTCGATTCCGATGGATGCCGGCCCCTTCAGCTATGTGGTGGAGGTGCGCCTGGACGGGATGGAACACGTCGCCAGCGCCCGGTGGCCGATCGATGAACTTCCCGACAACGCGCCGTCGGTGCCACTCGAGTTCAGTCCACCACTGCCGGGGCAGTCCTGACCCAGGCAGCAAGGGCGACCGTGGCTGCGCTGTCGATACCGTGGCCGCTCGTGTCCGACCCCGCATGGCCACAGGATCCCGCGTGTCAACCCCGCAGCAATCGGCTCGTTCCTCCTCGATGGGGGACGGCCTCGCGTTGATCGTGCGGCAACTGCGTCGGGCGCCGCAGGGATTCACGGTCGGTGGTGTCGGCGCCGTGCTGTACGGGGTCATGACGGTGGTGTCGTCGCTGGTCCTCGGCGGCCTGACCGACCGGGTGCTGGTTGCCGACGATGCCGGCAGGATCCGCGCTGCCTGGGTGGCCGCGGGCGTGTTCATGGCGGTGGCACTGGCCAAGGCGGTGGGCGTGGTCGGGCGTCGCTACGGCGCCTACATGTCGCAGTACATGCTCCAGGCGAAGGATCGGCGCGCCGTGACGCGCCGCTACCTGGCCCTGGGACTGCCGTGGCATCGTCGCCATGCGGCCGGGACCCTGCTGTCCAACGCGTCATCGGACGTGGAGACCGCGGCGTTCGTTGCGGCGCCGTTGCCGATGGCGCTGGCGGCCGTGGTGATGCTGGTCGTGACCGCGGTCCTGCTGGTGCTCAAGGACCCGTTCCTCGCAGCTGTCGGCTTCGTGGTGGGTCCGCTCATCGGCGTCGCCAACTTCTTCTTCTCGCGCCGTATGCGGGCGGCCGCGGGGCAGGCCCAGTCGACCCGGGGCGACGTCGCCGAGGTCGCCCACGAGTCCTTCGACGCCGCGTTGGTGGTCAAGACGCTGGGTCGCGAGCCGGCCGAGATCGCCCGGTTCGACGACGAGACAGGTCGCCTGCGCGACCACCTGATCGTGCTTGCCCGGCTCCGGGCGCTGTTCGATCCCGTGGTCCAGGCCCTGCCCAACCTCGGGATCCTCGCCGTCGTGGCCGTGGGTGCGTGGCGGGTCGACCTGGGCGAACTGACCGCGGGGGACCTCGTCACCTTCGCCTACCTGTTCCGGCTCGTGGCCATGCCCATGCGTGTGTTCGGATGGCTGCTGGGCAACCTGCCGCAGGCGGTGGCCGGATACCAGCGTGTGGATCGGGTGCTCACGGCCGACGAGGACATGGTCTACGGCACTGCACGGGTGCCGGGAACTGGGCCGGTGTCGGCCTCGGCCCACGAGATGACCTTCGAGCACCCGGCCTCCTCGCGTGACGACCTGGCGGACGTGGGTGCCACGAATCCCGCCACGCCGGTCGGCCGGGCCTCGCCGGAAGCCGACCAGGCACACGTCGGTCTCGATCCCGCCGCGACTGCGCGCGGCGTCGTCGATGTCGATCTGGCGGTCGGTGCCGGCCGCACCGTGGCGATCGTGGGCGCGACCGGCTCCGGCAAGTCCACGTTGGCCTCCCTGCTCGTCCGACTGGTCGATCCCGACCAGGGCGTCGTGGAAGTCGACGACGTCGACCTGCGCGACCTGGATCGCGACGTCGTGGCGGACACGGCCACGCTGGTGTTCCAGGAGGCCTTCCTGTTCGATGCGTCCATCCACGACAACATCACCCTGGGTCGCGACTTCACCGACGAGGAGGTGCGTCGCGCCGCCAGCCTGGCCCGCATCGACGACTTCGTCGCCGGACTGGAGGATGGCTGGGACACCGTCGTGGGGGAGCGGGGTGCCAGCCTGTCGGGCGGGCAGCGCCAGCGCATCGCCCTGGCCCGCGCGCTCGTGCGCCGGCCCCGCCTGCTCGTGCTCGACGATGCGACATCGGCAGTCGACCCGACCGTGGAGCAGGAGATCCTGACCGGGATGGCGGCGGCCGACCTCGCCACGACCGTGGTCGTGGTGGCCTACCGGCGCGGGTCGATCGCCCTGGCCGACGAGGTGTTGTTCATGCAGGCCGGCCACGTGGTCGATCGCGGCACCCATGCCGGCCTGATGGCGAGCAACCCGGACTACTCGAGCCTGGTGGCGGCCTACGAACACGATCGTGATGCCCGGGCAGTCGCGGGAGGTCGGCCATGAGCGTCGCCACCGCTCCTGCCGAGCGCGCCCGCCCCGTCGACGATGGCCCCATGACGACGGTGCGGCGCGGCCTGCGACTGTCGCCCGAACTGCGCCATGGCCTGGGCGTGACCGTGATCCTGGCACTGGTGTCGACCGTCGGCCGCGTCGTCGTGCCCATCGTCGTCCAGCAGACGATCGACCGTGGCGTGCCGGTGGGCGAGCCCGTCGACCTGCCGCTGGTGTTCCGACTGGCCGGGATCGGCGCCATTGCCGTGCTGGTGACCGCCGTGACGTCCGGGGTCATGAACATCCGCCTGGCCACGGCGGTGGAGACCGCGCTGGCCAACCTGCGCGTGCGCACCTTCGGGCACATCCACGACCTGTCGATGCTGCACCAGGCAAGCGAGCACCGTGGGAACCTGGTGGCGCGGGTCACCTCCGACATCGACGAGATCTCGCGCTTCATGAACTGGGGCGGCCTCAACCTGTTGACGGCAACCAGCCAGTTGATCGTGACCGGCACCGTCATGTTCGTCTACTCGTGGCGACTCACCGTGGTCGTGCTGATCCTGTTCGTCCCCTTCGTCGTCGCGGCACGCATGTTCCAGCAGCGCCTCACCGTTGCCTACGCCCTGGTGCGTGAGCGTGTCGGCATCATGCTGGGGCGCCTTGCCGAGGCCATCGTGGGTGCCCCGGTCATCCGTGCCTACGGCGTCGAACCCGACATCCAGGACGGACTCGACGAGGCGATCGAGGGGCATCGCCGGGCGTCGTTGCGCGCGGGTGGACTGTCGGCGGCCTTCTCGGGTGCCAGCGAGATCCTGTCCGGTGCCGCCACCGCTGCGGTCATCGTGGCCGGCGCCATCTTCATGGTCGCGGGGTGGGACACCGCCGGGACCGTCGTTGCGATGCTCTTCCTGGTCCAACTGTTCGTCGAGCCCGTGCAGATCGCGGCCGAGACCATCAACGAGGGGCAGACCGCCGTGGCCGGCTGGCGGCGCGTGCTCGACGTGCTCGACATCGCCCCCGACGTGGCCGATCCCGGCGGCGCCGGCCAGCGGCTGCGCGACGCCCCGATCGGTGCCGTGTTCGCCGGGGTGGCGTTCCGCTATCCGCGCTCGGGTGAGGCAGCCGTGGATGCGTCCGGACCCAGCGTCCTGCAGGACATCGACGTGACGATCCCGCCCCTGCAACAGCTGGCGGTGGTGGGCGAGACCGGGTCGGGCAAGACCACGTTCGCCAAGCTGCTCACTCGCCTGATGGACCCGTCGGAGGGCGAGGTCCGGGTGCAGGGGCTGAAGCTGGACACCATCGTCTTCGACTCCCTGCGTCGTCATGTCGTGATGGTGCCCCAGGACGGCATCCTGTTCGCCGGCACCGTGCGCGACAACCTGCGCCAGGGGCGGCCCGAAGCCAGCACGCAGGAGTTGTGGCAGGCGCTGGAGGAGTTGGGGCTGCAGGACTGGGTCACCGGGCTGCCCGATGGCCTCGACCAGCCCGTGGGCGACCGCGGTGGTGCCCTGTCGGCAGGTGAACGACAGCTGGTGGCGCTGGCGCGCGCCCATCTCGCCGATCCCCAGTTGCTGGTGCTCGACGAGGCCACGTCGGCGGTCGACCCGGCCACGGAGGTGCGGCTGCGACGCGCCCTGGAGGGGGTGACGGCGGGTCGGACCACCGTCACGATCGCGCACCGCCTGTCGACCGCGCAGGCGGCCGAGCGCATCCTGGTGTTCGATGACGGACGCATCGTCGAGGACGGCCACCACGACGAGCTCGTGGCGGCCGGTGGCATCTACTCGCGTCTGTTCGCGTCGTGGGAGTCCACCACCTGACCCGGCACGAGTCCCGCACGAGTCCCGCACGAGTCCGGCACCCGGCACCCCGGCACCCGGCATGGGCCCGGCCGGATCGTTGCGGCAATAGGCTGGACCACCACCCGTGAGGGGCCGTCCCGCATCGGCCCCGTCCGTTCACCCCCGTCCGTTCACCCCCGGCACCGGCATGGCTGCCCCGATCAGCAAGGTCATTGCACATGGACAGCGGAACTCCGCCATTTCCCACGAAGGCGACCGAACAGGCCCATTCGATCGAGGAGGTCGACGACGCCGTGGCCCGTGTCAGGGGAGCGGCGCCGGGTTGGGCCATCGCGCCGCTGGCGGTGCGCATCGACCTGCTCGAGCGCGCCATGGCCGACACCCTGGACGCCGCCGGGGAATGGGCGACCACTGCGCAGGTCGCCAAGGGCATCTCGCGGGGGCAGCGGTCAGCCTCCGAGGACTGGTTCTCCGGGCCCGCGATGGTGGCGCGCAACTTGCGACTGCTGCGCGACACCCTGCGCGACATCCAGCACGTGGGCTCGCCGCAACCCACCTCCATCACCACCCGCGCCGCCGATGGCCGGACCGTCGTGCGTGCCTATCCCGTCGACCCCATGGACCAGGTGTTCCTCCCCGGCGTCACCGGTGACATCGTGATGCGCGAGGGAGTGACCCCCGATGACGTGCGTGACCGCATGGGGGAGTTCCTGCGTCCCGGCGGGCCCAACCACGGCGGCGAGGTCGCCGTGGTGCTCGGAGCCGGCAATGTCTCGTCGATCCCGCCGATGGACGTGTTGACCCAGTTGTTCCAGCACGGTCGCACCGTGGTGTTGAAGATGAACCCCGCCAACGAGGTGCTGACACCCGCCATCGAACGTGCCATGGCCGCCTTCATCGACCATGACCTCCTGCGGATCGTGCGCGGCGGCGCCCGGGTGGGGACGCACCTGACCTCGCACGAGCACGTGGACGCGATCCACGTCACCGGCTCCGACAAGACCCACGACGCGATCGTGTTCGGGACGGGGGAGGAGGGCGCACGACGCAAGGCGGCCGACGACCCGGTGCAGGACAAGGAATTCACGTCCGAACTGGGCAACGTGTCACCGGTCATCGTCGTGCCGGGGCCCTGGAGCGCCGATGACATCGCCTTCCACGGCACCAGCATCGCCAGCATGCTGGTCAACAATGCCGGCTTCAACTGCATCGCCGCTCGGGTGCTCGTGACCCATGCGCAGTGGAACCGACGACAGGCCCTGTTGGACGCGGTGCGTGACTCGCTGGACGAGGCCGAGGACCGGGTGGCCTGGTACCCCGGTGCGGCCGACCGCTGGGAGCGGTTCGTGACCGCCCATCCGGAGGCCGAGCAGTTCGGCGGTGACCTGCCCGGGTCGCTGCCATTCACCCTGATTCCGGACCTCGACGCCGGCAACACCGACGACATCGCCTTCACGACCGAGGCGTTCTGTGGTGTGTTCGGCGAAGTGGGACTGGCCGCGCCGCGATCGGTGCCCGACTTCGTCGACCAGGCCGTGGACTTCGTCAACGACACGCTGTGGGGGACCCTGTCGGCATCCATCATCGTCCACCCCAGGTCACTGGAGGACCCAGCGGTTGCGGCCGCGGTGGAACGGGCGCTCGATCGACTGGAATACGGATCGGTGGTGGTCAACCACTGGTCGGGGATCACGTACGGCACCGTGTCGCTGCCCTGGGGCGGTGCGCCGGGCCAGGCCCGCAGCGACATCCAGTCGGGCCGCGGGTTCGTCCACAACACCTACCTGGTTCCCGACGACCTGATCGACAAGGCCGTGTTGCGAGGGCCGTTCCGGGTGCCGACCACGCCGGCGCTGTCACACGTCAACCAGCGAGGCGAGGACATCGCCCGGGCGCTGACCGAGTTCGAGGCGACCCGCAACAAGTCCGTCCTGCCGCGACTGGCATGGGCCAGCCTGCGCGGCTGACCGGGGACGACGACCGCGTCGATCCCCCCGCGACCGTGGGAGTGACCCGCGAGTCAGGCGCGCTCGATCGGTGCGCCATCGATGGCACGCACGAGCCAGGTCCCCGGATCCTTGGGGGCACCGCCACACGATGTCGGTCGCGGTGGCAACGAGCCTCGTTCGACCTCCACGAGGTGGTTGCCGGCAGGGCTGCTGACGGTCACGACCACTCGCCCCTCGCCGGTCGCGACGCCGTCAACGCGCACGTCGTCGAGTCCGGCCAGGTCATCGCGCTGCCGCACGGCCACCTCGGCTGCCTGGGCGGGTCGGCTCAGTCGGGCATTGCCGCGATAGGTCGCGAGCGGGATTCGTCCGGCCGTCACCGCAGCGGCGAACTGCGCCGCGTCCACCACGCGGCCGTGCACGCCACCGTCGGGAAAGGTCAGCACGCTGGCGGCGAAACGGTGGCCACCGGTGTGCGAGGTCTCCCACACCGCGTCGGGCAGCCGCGCAGCCAGTGCCAGGGCCAGTGGCCGGCCCCACAGCGCGCAGCAGGCATCCCGTTTGGCATGCGTGCACACCGCGATCATCGGCTCGGTGACCCGGTCCCAGCCCGGCGGCGGCGTGGCCGCGGACACCAACGCCACGTCCAACTCGGCGATGTCGTGGACCGCCATCGACGTCGCCGCCATCCACCCCGCGGTCAGGTTCGCCAGCATCACCGTGCGGGTCGCCGTGCGGGTGCGGTCGACCCGGCGCAGCGCCTGGTGGCGGACGTCGTGGATGGCGACCTGGTCGGTGAGGTGGGCGCGCACGGGGGGTGGCAGGCCACCGTCCGCCAGGCCGTCGCGACCCCATGGTCCGGGATCCTCCACCAGCAGCCATCGCGGCGCGTGGGGGCCGGTTCCGGCCAGGGGCTCGTCGTCGAGGCCCAGCAGCGCACACCGCTCCGGTGTGTCGTCGGGGCTGGCGGATGGGCGGGGGGCCGGGGTCGCGGTGGCCACGTTTCCTCGTTGACCGTGGGGGGGTTGCGACATCCTATTGGTCGCCGGGCCGTGGGCAGGCGCCGTGGTGGGACGGTCCGATGGTGGTTTGCACCGGAGGCGCCGGAGGCCGTCGGGATCCCGACGCCGGACCGGTCCATCGGCCGGGTGCTGCCTTGCCTGCAGGTGGGCATCTGCGATAGTCTGACCGTCCGAGGCGGTGCCGCACTTCCGGCACCGCAATGTTGTTCGCTCATCTTTCCCCACAACGCGCCGCCCGGCCACGCATCGTGCCCGGTCGCCGAGCGCCCCCACGCCCTCCGGAAGGCCCCGTCGTGTTCGCCATCATCGCCACTGGCGGCAAGCAGTACCGCGTCGAAGAAGGTCAGGAAGTCACCGTTGAACGCCTCGCCGGCGACGTCGGTGACAGTGTCGACATCCCCGTGGTCCTTGTGGCCGACGGCGCCGACGTCACCACCGGCCCCGACCTGGGTGACCGGACCGTGTCGGCCACGATCTCCGACCACACACGCGGCGACAAGATCCGGGTCTTCACCTACAAGAACAAGTCGCGCCAGCACAAGCGGCGTGGCCACCGTCAGCACCACACCGTGCTGACCATCGACTCCATCTGACCCCCGACCCCCGCGCGCTGGTCGTCACGCAACGGCGGCTGCGGATCGAACACGAAAAGGCATCATCATGGCGCACAAGAAGGGCGGCGGCTCGTCCAGCAACGGCCGCGACTCCAATGCACAGCGACTCGGCGTGAAGAAGTTCGGTGGCGAGGTCATCCGCGCCGGCGGCATCATCGTGCGCCAGCGCGGCACCAAGATCCACCCCGGCACCAACGTCGGGCGCGGCGGTGACGACACCCTGTTCGCGCTCATCGACGGTCACGTCCGCTTCCGCAAGTCCGGTCAGCGCACCACCGCCAATGTCGACCCGGTCGAGGTTGCCTGACCCCGCCACGCTGCCACGGTGCAGCACACGACGTCGAGGGTGGCCCACCGAGGCCACCCTTCGTCGTTGCCCGCGGCGCCGGTCACGGTCTACCGTGACCACCCGACCCAGCCTGTCCGGACCTCGGGCCCTCGCCCGCCCCAGCCCACACCGGACCCAGCCGGTCCGACCCCTCGCCCCGACCCAGCTCGTACGGACCTCGCCACCAGCCGGTCCGCACCCGCGCCCGACCCGAGCCCGAACCCGAACCCCCAGAAGGCCTGCCCACGTGAGTGACGCCATCGAGTTCGTCGACGCCGCCTCCATCCACGTCACCGGTGGTCGGGGTGGCAATGGCGCGGCATCGTTTCGGCGTGAGTCCCACGTCCCCCGCGGTGGTCCCGACGGTGGTGACGGGGGTCGGGGCGGCAACGTCGTGCTGGTGGCCGATCGTCGCGCCGCATCGCTGCTCGACGTGCACCGGGCACCGCACCGCAAGGGCGGTGACGGTGGCCATGGGTCGTCGCAGCGCAAGACCGGCAAGGATGGGGCGGACACGGTCGTGCGCGTGCCCGTGGGAACCGTCGTGCGAACGCGGGAGGGGCGCGTGATCGCAGACCTGACCGCCCATGGGGACCACGTCGTGGCCTCGCGCGGTGGGCGCGGTGGGCGCGGCAATGCCTCCTTCGCCAACGCCCAGCGTCGCGTCCCGCGATTCGCCGAGTACGGCGAGAAGGTCGGCCAGGTCACCCTGCGACTGGACCTCAAGGTCATCGCCGACGTGGGGCTGGTCGGCTACCCGTCGGCCGGCAAGTCGTCGTTGGTCGGGCACCTGAGTGCTGCCAAGCCACGGGTGGCGGCATGGCCGTTCACGACCCTGACCCCACACCTGGGCGTCATGCGAGCCGGCAACGCGCCGGACGGCACGCCGATCGACGTGGTGCTGGCAGACGTGCCGGGACTGGTGGAGGGGGCCAGCGAGGGCAAGGGCCTGGGTCATCGGTTCCTGCGCCACGTGGAGCGTTGCCGGGTGCTGCTGCACGTGCTCGACACCACCCCGTTCGACCACGACCGTGACCCCGTTCGCGACCTGGCCGTCATCCGCGCCGAGCTGGTTGCCCACGACCCGGCGTTGGCACAGCGCACGGAGGTCGTGGCGCTCAACAAGGTGGACGTGCCCGACGGCCGGGCCATGGCCGAGCTGACACGCCAGCAACTCCAGGACCAGGGCTGGGAGGTCTTCGAGATCTCCGCCGTCACCGGCGAGGGCCTCGATCCCCTGCGCTATCGCCTCGGTGAGTTGGTTGCCCGGGCCAGGGCCAGCGACGAGGTCGAGCTGGCCTCCGACGACGGGGTGCTGATCACGCTCAGGCCATCCGACGAGGGCTTCTCGGTCGCCCGCGGGGACGACGGATCCTTCATCGTCACCGGTGACCGCGTGCAACGCTGGATCCAGATGCTGCCCATCGACAATCCCGACGCCCTGCGGTACCTGCAGGGTCGGTTGCGCCGTGCCGGCGTGGACAAGGCGCTGGTCGATGCCGGTGCCCGTGGCGGCGACGACGTGGTCATCGGCGACGCCATCTTCGACTTCGAACCCGAGATCGACGACCTGCCCGAGGAAGAACGACTGGCGATCCTGGCTGCGGAGTTCGACGACGACGATGACGATGGCGAGGCCGTCCGAGCCGCCATCGGGGCGGGCGGCTGGCACGAACCCGTGGCCGACGAGGCCGGCCTCGACGGTGCAGACACCCAGTGAGCGCCACGCCGTCGCCGCGCTTCGCCCGGCCCGACCTGGCGGTGGTCAAGATCGGGTCGTCGTCGTTGCGCGGCGACGATGGGCAGCTCGACGAGGCCATGGTGGCGTCGCTGGCCGAGCAACTGACCAGGGTCCGAGAGTCCGGCACCAACGTCGTGCTGGTGTCCTCGGGCGCCGTGGCGGCGGGCATGGGACTGCTCGGTCGCCACGAACGGCCCACCAACCTGCAGATGCTGCAGACCTGTGCGGCGGTCGGACAGAGCGCGCTGATCAATGCGTACCAGACGGTGTTCGCTCGTCATGGTCTGGCGGCAGCCCAGATCCTGTTGACCCAGGACGACTTCGTCGGGCGTGGCCGCTACCTCAATGCACGCGGCACCCTCACCACGTTGCTCGACCTGGACGTGATCCCGGTGATCAACGAGAACGACGCCATCGCATTCGACGAGTTGGCATGGGGTGACAACGACCACCTCGCCGCCCTGGTGGCGTCGATGCTGGACGCACAACTCCTGGTGGTGCTCTCGGACGTCGACGGGCTCTACGACCGGCCGCCGGAGGTGTCGGGCGCCACCGTCATCGACGCCGTCACGGACCTCGACGACCTCGACGCCGTCGGCATCGGCGGTGTCGGCTCCGGTGTGGGCTCCGGTGGGATGCGGACCAAGGTCGACGCCGCCCACGTGGTGACGGCATCAGGTGGCCACGTCGTCGTGGCCCGGGCATCACGACCCGACGTCGTGGTCGACGCCGTGGCCGGCCTGCCGGTCGGCACCCACTTCGTGGCCGCAGCCCGTCGCCGCGACGCGCGTCGGCTGTGGATCGGCTTCGCGCTGCGCACCCGTGGCACGATCCACGTCGACGCGGGTGCGGCCGAGGCCCTGACGCGGCGCCGGACGTCACTGCTCGCCGTCGGTGTCACGCGCGTCGAAGGTGACTTCGCCGCCGGCAGTTGCGTGGAGATCGTGGGCCCCGACCAGACCTTGGTCGGCCGTGGCCTTGCGGCCTTCGAGGCCACCGAGATCGAACGGGTCAAGGGCCGCGCCAGCCGGGCAGTGGTCCCCGGCAACCGCGGCGCGCCGGACCGGCCGGTGGTGCATCGCGACCAATTGTTCACGTTCCCCGGCTGACCGCGCTGCGCGACCACCTCCATGGTCTGGTGGGGGCGTGGTCGGCCCGCGTCAGGGCGACACAGTCGATCGCAACGGCCCGACTACGATCGTGGCCCGGTGGCCGGTGTGTCCGTGACGCATCGACGACCGACACGTTGACGAGAGGGGTGCCGATGTGGTGGATCGTGGGTGGTGCGGTCGTGATCGGCCTGGTGGCGGTGTGGGTCGCCAGGACCTACAACGTGCTCGTGGCCCTGCGCAACAAGTGTGAGGAGGCCTGGTCGGGCATCGACGTGGAACTCCAGCGTCGCGCGGACCTGGTCCCCAACCTGGTGGAGGTCGTCAAGGGCTACGCCAGCCACGAGAAGTCGACCTTCGAGGACGTGGTCACGGCACGCCAGGCCGTCAAGGCGGCCCGCGGTCCGGTCGAGGCCGAGGCCGCCGACAACATGCTCACGGCCGCGCTGCGCCAGATGTTCCTGCTGGCCGAGGCCTACCCCGAGCTCAAGGCCTCGGCGGGCTTCCTCGAACTCCAGCGGCAGTTGGCGAAGCTCGAGGAGGACATCGCCTTCTCGCGGCGCTACCACAACGCCGTCGTCGAGGACTTCAACACCCGGGTCGAATCGGTGCCGACGATGCTGGTTGCCAAACCGTTCGGGTTCGACCGTCGGCCGTTCTTCCAGGCCGACGGCGGGTCGCGCTCGGTGCCCGAGGTCCAGTTCGACGGTGGCGGTGCCGCCACTCCGACACCGCAGCCGCCCCCGCCTGATGGTCCCGCCACCCGGGCAGGCGGCGCTGGCCGCGTGCCCGGCGGGCCCGGCAGCCCCACCTCGGGTCCGGGCTGGCCCGCGACCGAATCGGACAGCCACGACGGAACCCCGTCATCGGACACCGGCGGGCAGGACGCACTGTGACGGGTCCAGGCATTCGTTCGGCCCGGACCTGGGTGGGTGCCGGCCTGGTCGGCCTGGTCGGCCTGGCGGCCCTCGTCGGGCTGGCCGGAGTCGCCACGGCCCAGTCGGGTCCGTGGACGGTTCGTGACTACGACGTCGAGATCACGATCGCCGACGACTCGACGCTCTCGATCGTCGAGGACATCGAAGTCGACTTCAGCGCCCAGCAGCGCGGGATCTTCCGGTACTGGGACGTCGTCGAGTCGCTGCCTGACCCCATTCCGCCCGAGTCGACGATCCAGATCGACGGGGACCCCGGTGACTACCAACGGATCATCGAGATCGAGGTCGACGACGTCACGTCGACCACCGATGCGCCCACGGATGTCGACCTGTCGACCGAGGGCGGCCAGTTGGCACTGCGCATCGGCGATCCCGACACCACGATCACCGGGATCCAGCGGTATCGCATCACCTACACGGTGACTGGTGCGATGAACCGGTTCACGGACCACGACGAGCTGTACTGGGATCCGATCGGCTCGTGGGGGGTCCCGATCGACGACCTGACCGTGACCGTCCAGCGCAGCGGGGTCGACCAGGTGGCCTGCTTCGCGGGCTACGCGGGCTCGACCGACCAGGACTGCCCCGTCACCCAGGCCGACGGCGGACCCGTGTTCGAGTTCGGGGCGCTGCCGGCCTCCGTGTTCCCGACCATCGTGGTGGGGATGCCCCCGGGCGTGGTGGACGTGGCCGAACCCATCATCCGACCGGTGCCGACGTTCTGGACGATCGTGCGTGACGGGTTGTGGGGCTCGATCCCGGCAGCGATCGCGTCCGGGCTGGTGCTGCTCGTCGGACTGTTCATGCTGGGATCGCTGGCCTGGCGCGGGACGCGCGACATCATGGCCGTGGGTGGCGTGTCGGCCGCACATCGACTGGCCACCGACGATTCGGGTCGGCGCCGTGGGCTGTTCGAGAATCCGGCCGTCCCGGTGGAGTTCCGACCGCCCAACGGGCTGCCACCCGCGATCCTGGGGGTGGTGATCGACGAGAGCGTCGATCCCGTGGAGGTGTCGGCCACGATCGTCGATCTGGCCCGGCGTGGCCACCTCAAGATCAACGAGATCTCGGCCGATGGCTGGTTCGGCAAGGACGATTGGGAACTCGTGCGTGTGCCCGGCGCCACCGACGAAATGACGACATGGGAGCACGAGATCCTCGACGGGTTGTTCGAGTCGGGCCTCGAAGTTCGCGTGTCGGACCTCAAGGGTGAGTTCTCGGGCACCTACACCGCGGTGCGGTCGATGCTCTACAGCGCCATCACCGCCGACGGGCTGTTCGTCTCGGACCCGACGACGGCACGCGCCCGCTGGGGTGGTGGGGCGTTCTTCCTGGTGGTGGCAGGCGTGGCGGGAGCGTTCTTCACCTTCGCCTGGGGGTGGGCCGGCGTGTTCGCGGCCGTGGTCGTCATCGGCCTGGTGGCCGCGTTCATCGCACCGCGTGCACCGGCGCGGACCGCGGCCGGATCGGCGCTGCTCATCCAGACGCTGGGGTTCAAGGAGTTCATCGAACGCGCCGAGGCCGACCGGATGGACTTTGCGGAGAAGGAACAGATCTTCGCCGACTACCTGCCCTATGCCGTGGTGTTCGGCGTCGTCGACCGGTGGGCCCAGGCGTTCGCCGAGGTCGGCGTCGACGTGGCCGCAGCGGTCGGGGGCTACTACACCGGGACCCACATGCTCGACGGTCGCGGTCTGTCACGGGGGCTGAACTCGTTTTCGAGTGTGGCGTCAACTGCGGTGTCCACGGCACCGCCGTCGTCGTCGGGCGGTGGCTCGGGCTTCTCGGGTGGTGGGGGCTTCTCGGGTGGCGGCGGCGGCGGTGGCGGCGGCGGGGCATGGTGACGTCGCCGGGGCCGGTCCGGTGCGGGCGGTACCGTCCCCACCTCCCGTTCCAGGACACCCCGCAGTGAGCGAATTCGCCTCGATCGTCGACGTCCGTGACCGCCTCACCGACGTCGGGTACCTGCCCGATGCCAGCATCGAGACCGTGGTCTTCCTGGCCGAGCGGCTCGGCAAGCCCGTGCTGGTCGAGGGGCCTGCCGGAGTCGGCAAGACCGAGTTGGCCAAGGCGGTGGCAGCCGCTCGCGGCGCCGACCTGGTCCGCCTGCAGTGCTACGAGGGGCTGGACGAGGCCAAGGCACTGTACGAGTGGAACTACTCCAAGCAGTTGCTGCGCATCCAGGCGGGTGGCGACGATGCGGCCTGGGACGACCTGCACGACGACATCTTCGGTGAGGACTACCTGCTCGAGCGACCCTTGCTGCGGGCACTGCGGGCCGATCGCCCCACCGTCCTGCTCATCGACGAGGTCGACAAGGTCGACTTCGAGTTCGAGGCGTTGCTGCTGGAGATCCTGTCGGACTTCGCGGTGACCATCCCGGAGTTCGGCACCATCACGGGGTCCCGGCGACCGTTCGTGGTCCTCACCTCCAACAACACCCGGGAACTGTCCGAGGCGCTCAAGCGTCGGGCGCTCTTCCTCGATCTCGACTATCCGTCGCTGGAGCGCGAGACCGCCATCGTGTTGTCCCGCGTGCCCGAGGCGCCAGCCGCCATGGTCGACCAACTGGTCCGGGTGGTTCGCAGCCTGCGGCAGTTGGACCTGCGCAAGCCGCCGTCGATCTCCGAGACCCTCGACTGGACGCGCACGTTGCTGGCGCTGGGGCTGGACGCGGTCGACGACACCGTGTTGTCCACGACGATGACGGTGGCACTGAAGTACTCCCAGGACGTCGACAAGGCCGCCGAACACCTGCGTGTCCCGCCGCGCCCGGAGATGAACTGACCATGGCAGCCCAGGCACCGCCGGATCCCGAACCGGGCGGTCATGGCCTGTTCGATCGCATCCTGTCGTTCATCGCCGCGTTGCGGGCAGCCGGGGTCAACGCCACCCAGTCCGAGGCCATCGACGCCTTCCGCGTGGTCCAGCACATCGACATCGTGGATCGAGCGGTCTTCCGCGAGGCGCTGGGGGCCGTGCTGGTCACCTCGACGACGGACCGGCGCACCTTCGACGAGTTGTTCGACCTGTGGTTCCCCGTGCGCCTGGGCGACGGCACCGGCGGCGAGGTGGACCCCGACCTGGTCGACGAGGATGGCGAGGTGGACCGTGACGCCTTCATGGAGGCCCTGGTCAACGCGCTGATGGACGGCGACGACGAGGCCCTGCGCCGCATGGCACGCCAGGCCGTGGACGGATTCGGTCGGGTCGAGGGGCGCAACGGCGAGCCGTCGTGGTTCAGTTACCGCGTGCGCCGCAACCTCGATCCGCGTCACGCTGCTGGACGTCTTGCTGTCGGCCCGCGACGCAACCGACGACAGTGCGTTGTCGCAGCGACTGTTGCGCGACGAGTACGAGGCCCGCCTGCGGGCCTTCCAGCAGGAGGTCGATGCCGAGGTCAGGCGGCGGGCGGCCGAACGCCAGGGGGTCGAGGACGTCGCGCGTCGCACGGTTCGGCCCGCCATCGAGGACGTCGACTTCTTTCGCATGACGGCCACCGAGGCCGCCGAGTTGCGGACCCAGATCCACCCGCTGGCCCGCAAGCTCGCCAGCCGGACCCAGGTCAAGCGCGCCCGCGGGCCGCGACGGACGCCTTGACGTGCGTCGGACCGTGCGGCGATCGTTGTCGACCGGTGGCGTGCCGTTCGACCCGGCATTTCGACCGCGCCGACCCCACAAGCCCGAACTGTTCGTGATCACGGACGTGTCGGGGTCGGTGGCGTCGTTCGCCCGCTTCACGCTCATGCTCGTCCACGCCCTGCAGGAACAGTTCTCCAAGGTGCGCTCGTTCGCCTTCATCGACAACCTCGACGAGGTGACACGCCTGTTCGACGATCGCGACGTCGACGAGGCCATGCGGCGGATGAGCACCGAGGCCGACCTGGTGTGGTTGGACGGTCACAGCGACTACGGCCGGGCGCTGGAGGTGTTCCATCGCGAGTACGCCCGCGACGTCACCGCCAAGTCCACCGTGGTCGTCCTGGGGGATGCGCGCAACAACTACCGGGCATCGTCGTCATGGGTGCTCAAGGACCTCCAGCATCGGGCGCGCCGGGTCTACTGGCTCAATCCCGAGGCACGCACGTACTGGGGGACCGGCGATTCGATCACGGCCGAGTACGCCCAGTGGGTCGACGACATGGTCGAGGTCCGCAACCTGGGCCAACTCGCCGAGTTCGTCCAGGAGTTGACCTGACATGGGCAGCCAGCCACATGCGTCACCACGCCGTCGGGTCGGCCTGTTGGGCGGCACCTTCGACCCGATCCACGTCGGCCACCTGGTCATCGGCGAATGGGTTCGGGATCGCCTGGGACTGGAGGAGTTGCGACTGCTCGTGGCCGGCGATCCATGGATGAAGCAACAGGAGTCGCCCGCATCCCACCGGGTTGCGATGGCCCGGGCGGCGGTGGCGGCCAACCCCGCAATCACGGTCGATGACCGCGAGACCCACCGTGACGGACCGACCTACACGGCCGAGACGCTGGCGCAGTTGCACGACGAGGAACCCGACGTCGACTGGACCTTCCTGCTCGGTGCGGACGCCGCGTCCCACCTGCCGACTGGCACGACATCGACCGGGCGCTCGACCTCGCCACGTTCGTCGTGGTGGCGCGGCCCGGTGCCGACCTGCCGACCCACCACCTGATGCAACGCGTCACGGTGACGTCGGCGCCACTGGTCGACATGTCGTCGACGCAGGTGCGCGCGGACGTCGCCGCGGGGCGGTCGATCCGTCACCGTGTGCCCGAACCGGTCATCCACCACATCCGCGGCAACCTGCTGTACCGCTGACCTGCCCGCCGCCGACCGGCCAGCCCGCCGATCGACCAGCCCACCCCGGCTCCCCAGCGTGATGCCAGTACCGTGCACGCCGCTGCCGCCGACCACCCAAGGACGCCCACCGTGCCAGCCCATCCCGACAGCATCGCCCTCGGCGTGGCCATCGCCACGGCAGCCGACGACGTCAAGGCCGTGGATCCGGCCCTGTTCGACGTTGCCGACATCCTGGGGGTCGTCGAGGCATTCGTCGTGGTGTCGGCAACCTCGGATCGGCAACTCGATGCCATCGTCGACCGCATCGAGGAGCACCTGCGGACAGCGCGCGGCGAACGGCCCGTCCGCCGCGAGGGGACACCGGCATCGGGCTGGGTGCTGCTGGACTACGGCGGGGTCGTCGTCCACGTGTTCCTGCGTGAACAGCGCGCCTACTACGACCTTGATCGACTCTTCTCCGACGCGGCACAGCACGATCCACTGACCGGGCGAAAGGGTCAAGGAGATGGTGGCGGGTGCCGACGACCGCGGGGCCAACCAGGACGTCGAGTTGGGGGTCCCGGGCGTGACCGTCATGCCACGCCCCGACGACGTCACCGACCAGGCATGACGGCATCGACGCGCCTGTGGCTGGTCCGGCATGGCCAGTCGATGTGGAATGCCATCGGTCGGGTGCAGGGCCAGTCGGGCACCGGGCTCAGTCGACCTTGGGCATCGCCAGGCCGCGGCCGCCGCCACGTGGCTGGCCGCGACGCTCGACGATGCCATGGTCGTCAGTTCCGACCTGGTCCGTGCCCACGAGACCGCGATCCCGATCGCTGCAGCACTGGATGTCGACATCGTGGTCGACCCCGATCTGCGGGAGCGCTCCTTCGGATCCTGGGAGGGCCACACGCCGGCCCAGTTGGCTGCCCGTGGACGACGGCCTGTGGCAGGAGTGGACCCGCGTCGCAGCCGAGCCCAGTCACGGCAACGACGTCGTGGCCCGGGTTGGTGGCGAGTCCGACACCGTCATGGTCGCCCGCGTCCTGCCGGCCCTGCATCGTCATGCTGCCGCCGGTGTGGCCGCCGGCCGGGACGTGGTCGTCGTCACCCACGGCGGCACCATCTGGCACGGCCTGCACGGGCTGCTCGACCTGCCGCCCCTGACGCTGGGTGGGGTCGGCAACGCATCGATCTCGACGCTGCTGTTCACCGATGGCCGCGTGTGGCTGGACCAGTACAACAGCCAGGGCCACATCGAGCCTGCCGACCGCACGACGTTCCGCCCGCGCGAGTCCGAGCCTGCCGATGACTCGAGCCCCGGCAGCCCCGGCAGCCCCGCCAGCCCCTGCCGGCACCGCGGGACGTGCCGGGCCGACGGCGACGACCCGGCCGACGGCGCCTGCCCACGACTGACGCCCGGTCAGGCAGTCGCGCCCGGCGCGGTCACCCCCACAACTGGCGGAAGGCGCGGGAGCGGGCCAGCAACTCGTCGGCGGTGCCACGGTCGACGATGCGACCAGCCTCCACGACCAGGACCAGGTCGGCGCGCTGCAGGGCCGGCCGCCGGTGTGACACCACCAGCGCCGTGGTGCTGGGATCGTCGAAGAGCCGATCCCACAGGGCTGCCTCGGTCTGGACGTCCAGTGCCGACGAGACGTCGTCGATGACCAGGAGTTCGGGATCGCGGACCAACATCCTGGCTGCCGCCGCGCGCTGGACCTGGCCGCCCGACAGGCGCATGCCGCGGGCGCCGACCAGGGTGTCCAGGCCGTGCGGCATCGCGGCCAGGTCGTGGCGCCATCTCGACCGCGTCCAGCCGATCCAACATCGCCCTCGTCGTCCACGGCCTCGCCCAGGGCAAGGTTGTCCCGCAGGCTCATCGAGAACAGTCGTGGGACCTGGGAGGTGGATGCGACGCGTGGCGGCACCATCACCGCCGAGGGATCCGCGACCCGTGTGCCCTGCCACGTGATCGTGCCCGACTGGGGTGGCAGGAGTCCCGTGATGCTGCGCAACAGGGTCGTCTTGCCAGCCGCGACACGTCCGGTGACGACCACCAGCTGGCCGCGATGCACGTCCAGGTCGGCGTCGCGGATCCCGGGTTCGGGTCCATCCGGGTCGGCCGACTCGAAGACGTGGGTCAGACCACGCACGGACAGCAGCGGGGTCGCTGCAACGTCGCCAGCGACGAAGGCGGCGACGGCGGCGCCAGCGTCGGCCCCGTGGGCAGCATCGGCCATCCAAGCCGCCTCGCGAGCTGCGGCGACCTGGATGCGAGGCAGGTTGACGGGGTCCTCCAACGGCTGGGGCCGGGTGAGGTCGGGCAGTTCGGCATCCGGCATCAGGTCCAGCATGCGGGCCACCGACACGCCGGTCTGGCGCAGCAGCGCCAGGTACATGCCGGCATGCCAGGCCGCCATGCCCAGGTGGCTCACCAGGTAGGTGAACAGGGCGAACTCACCGACGGTCATGCCCGACGGCGTCGCCAACGATCCGGCGGCCATGACGAGGACCAGCCCGATGGCGATGTTGACCATGTTGCGACCCATGGCATCGGTGACCGCCTGCAGCGTGCGGTCGGCCACCATCAGCCCGCGCCGTCGGTCGTTGCGACGGTCGAACTCGGCCAGCATGGCGGTTTCAGCCCCTGCGACCTTGATCGACTGGGCTGCACCGAAGGTTTCGCCCAGGAAGCCCGTGACGTCCTCGGTGGCCTCACGCGCAGCCGTGCGGTACGCCGCGATCCGGGTGCCGAGCAACCCGACCACGACCACGATGGCGATCATGGGCAGGAACATGACCGCGGTGATGGTGAGGTCGATGCGGGCCAGCACCACGAACGACAGGATCCCCACGACGAACGCGCCGAACACGTCGACGGTCTGGTCGAAGCCTTCGTCGACGTGCTCGATGTCGTCACGGAACCGGCTGATCACCTCGCCGGCGGACAGGCGCGATCCGGCCGCACCGGGTTGGGCCAGCAGCCACGCCAGCATGTTGCGCTGCAGGCCGGCGCCCGCGCGGAACACCACGCCGCTGTACTGCCACATGCCGGTGAAGATCCCGACCATGCGCACGACCAACCAGGCACCCAGCGCGCCCAGGATCGCCGCCAGCCCGTAGGCACCGGGGACACCCTCGAGATTGTCGAAGTACGCCTCGCCGACGAAGGCCACCGCCATGGGCGACACCCAGTTGAAGGTCCAGATCGACAGCCCGATGGCGTAGCGCACGGGCTGGTTGCGCATCAGGGTGCCGATTGTCCGCACCGCCAGGCGCCACTGGCTGGGTGGCGTCGCGACGGGCGCGGCGCCAGCCCCGCCGGCCGCGCCGGCCTCCGGGGCCATCACGTCATCGGTGGTCATGGTGTGCACCGTGGATGGGTCGTGGGCGTTGTGGGTGGAGTCGGGGGGCGTCATGTCAGCACCTCCTCGAGGCCAGTTGCCAACAGTCGTGCGAAGGCGCTGTCGGGGTCGGCGGCCAGTTCGAGGCGTGGTCCGAACTCGACCACGTGGCCGTCCTGGAGCAGCAGGATGTCATCGGCGCGTGACAGCGTGTGCAGGCGATGGGCGATCACCACACCCGTCCGGTTGGCGAGGAGGCGATCGATGGCGCGCTCGAGCATGTGCTCGGTGGCAGGATCCAGCCGTGACGACGCCTCGTCGAGGACGACCAGACCGGGGTCACGCAGGAACACGCGGGTGAACGCGAGCAGCTGCGCCTGGCCGGAGGACAGTGCGCCGGCACTCAGTGCCGTGTCGAGCCCCTCGGGCAACGACGACAACCAGTCCTGCAGTCCGAGTTCGTCGATGACGGCGAGCAGGCGAGTGTCCGCAACGGTGTCGTCGTGGAAGGTGAGGTTGTCGCGCACCGATCCCCGCAACAGTTGCACGTCCTGGGTGACCATGGCGACGCGGTCACGCAGGTTGCCGATGGTCGAGACCTCGTGGCCATCCAGCCGCACCGCGCCGGCGTCAGCGACGTGGATGCGGGTGAGCAGCCGCGCGAGGGTGGACTTGCCCGAGCCCGTGCGGCCCACCACACCCAGCACACGACCCGGCGCGACCCGCAGGTCGATGTCGTGCAACACCGGGCGTTCGGGTTCGTCGCCATAGGCGAATGCGACCCCATCGACCTCGAGGTCGAGGGGACCACGCCCCACCTGTGTGGTGCCCACCGCGGGCAGGTCGGAGGTGACCTGCTGCAGCCACTGGATCCGGTCGATGGCGGCGCCAGCCTTCTGCAGGTCCTGCAACTGGTCGCGCATCTGGCGGATGGGGCGGCCCATCATCTCGACGTAGTGGGCCACCAGGTAGACGCCGCCGATGGTCATTGCGCCGGCGTCGAGGTACGTGGCACCCAGCCAGTAGATCCCGATGGTCACCAGGATCGCCTGGGCTTCCTGGGCACCCCACATGATCCCCCACCCCATCCAGCCACGCTGGTTGCGTGGCAGCCACACCCGCAACTCGTCGTTGAAGCGCGACTGCACGAACCGACCGGCACCGTTGCCCCGGATGTCCTCGGTGCCCTCCACGACCTCGCCGACCTGTCCGTGCAGCCGGGCCGACGATTCGCGCACGAGCCCCCACCACCGCACGGCGACGCCGTGCAGGCGTGACAGGACCCCCATCAGCGCCAGCGTCATGACGAGCGTGAACAGGCCCACGACCACCGATTCGCGGAACAGCAACACCACGATGCCCGCGACCAGCAGGCCGTTGCCCACCACGTTGACGATCATCGCCGAGAAGAAGTTGCTCAACGCCGTGACGTCCCCGTCGACACGCTCGATGAGTTCGCCGGGGGTGTGGCGCTTGTGGAAGCCCATGTCCAGGCGCAGCACGTGCGCGGTCAGATCAGCGCGCAGTCGGTTGGTCGCCCGCCATCCGACGTCCTCGGCCAACCAGGTCGCAAACACGGTCACGATCTGTTGGACCAGCGCCAGCACGACGAAGGCTGCCGCCAGCGGCACCAACTGGGTGGACGGTTCGCCGGCCATGGCGCCGTCGATCACCTGCTTGATGAACTGCGGCGCGATGAGCTGGACGACGATGCCGACCAGGACGGCGGCCGACATCGCGACGACACGTGGGCGCAGTCCCTGCAGGTGGGACGAGAGGAGAGCCAGATAGGCCCGAACGGGAATCATTGGAGTGCCTGGTCTTCGTGGAGGCGCGCGTTGCGCTGTCGTGCGAGGTGTCGTCGACTATGCGACGAGGATGTCCCCGACAATGGGTGCGAGGACACGGCGGCGACTCATCGGCGTCTGCATCCTGCACCTCCTCCACTGCTCCGGGTGACGCGACCGAGTGTCGCGTGCACGCGGCGACCAGGCTGATCGCGTCGCAAGAGCAAACCTCACCGCGCCCGTCCTGTCAACGCGATGGCGCGCCAAGCGAACACCGGCGCCCGGTGCGGAGTGCACGTCAGTTCAGCCGTGGCACGTCACGTCGCCGGGCGGGGGGCACCACACGCGGCGGCACGGGACCCGGATCTGGCAGGTCCTGAGCGGGTCAGGACGGGTCGTCGTCCCCGTACTGCTCGTCCTCGAACGGGGAGTTCGCCCGCTCGCCTGACCGCCACCGCCACCGTCGCGTTCGTCCGTCGCCGCGCCCGTGTCGGCAGGGGAGTCCGGATCGGGGAGGACCCGAACGCCGGCCACGAATCCGGCCGAACCATCGCGCACGTCGGCCCGGTCGGCCCAGTTGGGGGTCGCGTCGGACGCGGGCGTGGTCGTGGCCGTCGTGGTGGCGGCAGGGTCGGGGTCCGAGGTGTCGTCGACCTGGTCGGCCACGGCGGTGGGCAGGTCGTCGCCCTCGTCGCTCCCGTCGGGCCGGGCCGCATCGGGGTCGCGGGCGTCCTGGTCGGTGTCCTCGTCGCCGTGCTCGTCGGGGGTGGCAACGGCGCCGCCGGTCGCGGTCACGACCTTGACGGCCGAGCGAGGCTCGTTGACGACCGGGACGACCGCACGCCCCTCCTGGGATGCCCGCCTGCCGCCCATCGTGACCAGGAGCCACAGCCCCAGTCCCACGACGCCGATGCAGGCCCACTGGGCGCCCGTGAGCCCGGCCAGGCGCTCGTCGTTGACGCGGACGCTGTCGGTGATGAATCGGAACGTGCCGTACCAGATGAGGAAGATCGTGCCGAGCATGCCCAGCGGCCACGGGCGCTGACGGTCACTGGCGATCCGAAGCAGGATCGCATAGATCACGCCCAGCACTGCCAACTGCAGGAACTCGTAGAAGGCGGTGTTGTGGATGGTCTCGTTGATGGCCACCGCCTCGACCGTGCCACCACCCAGGTAGGTCATGCCGAGGAAGAAGTCGGTCGGTCCGCCGAAGTGTTCGCCGACGGCCAGGCACCCCAGCCGGCCGACCGCCATGCCGACGGTCAGGCCGACGGCGGTCCCGTCAAGGATGTGCCAGCGCTGGGTGCGGCTGTAGCGACCACGGGCATACCACCATCCGACCAGGGCGCCGAACAGGAGGCCACCGGAGAACTGCATGCCGCCGTCCCACACCGCGATCACGTCCAGCGGGGACTCGATCGCCTCGAGGTGCGACAGCACCCAGGTCAGACGGGCACCGATGAGACCCGCGATGACGGCACGCGTCGCCAGCGCCGTGTACTGCTCGGGATCCATGCCACGATTGGCCACGTAGCGAGAGCCGACCACGACGCCGATGACGATGCCCAGGGCAACCATCAGTCCGAACGTGCGGATCGTGATCGGCCCCAGCAGGAAGTCTGGCAACGTGCGATAGGGGATGGCAGCCAACACGGATGTGGGCATGGGATTCCTCGTGGATGGTGTGGCCCTGCGACGGTACTGGCTGGGCCGAAATGGCGACGGCACCCGGCTCGTCCGAGCGGGTGCCGTCTGGGGTGCTCGCCGCCGTCATGTTGGCGGTGACTGTGGACCGGATGGGATTTGAACCCACGACCCCCTCCATGCCATGGAGGTGCGCTGCCGAACTGCGCTACCGGCCCGTGATGCGATCGGCGACGGTACCACGGTGCCACATGGGGTGCGAACCTCCATGGGGTGGCTGCGCCCCCGTCGGAGTCGTCCTCCGACACCCACCAACGAGACGATGGGTCCCACCGGGGGCGGGGCGCGCAAGGCTCGTCGCCGGTCGATCGTCCGGGCCCCGCCGGGGCGTCGGCAGAGACTTCGCGGCGAAAGGGGCCATCGTCGCACCCACGGCTGTCTAGCATGGCACCACAGCGACCAACGAGCACCCAATGCCATCCATCCTGGACGTCCTCGCATCCGTCGACGGCCTCCGTGAGGACACCGAGCGTCGGCTCGCCGAACAGTTCCCGACCGTCGCCTCGCTGTCGGCGGCGAGCCGCTCCGACCTGGAGGAGATCAAGGGGGTGGGCCAGGTGATGTCGGGGCGCATCCTGATGGCGGCCGCCCGCGCACAGGCAACGGCCACCGACCCGGAGGCTGCCACCAAGTCCATCAAGGACTCGACGGCGGCCGGCATGGCGATCGCCACCGAGGTGATCGATGCCGCAGGCAAGGTGGTCGGCAAGGTGGCGTCGGGTTCCCAGACCGCCACCCAGGCCGTCAAGGACGCCGAGATCGCCGCCAAGACGGGGATCTACCGGCTGCACGCCTCCTCCGACGATGCCATCGATCGCACCGCCGACGTGGTGACGCCTGCCGCGATGACCGCCAAGGCGGTCGCCGACAAGGCGATGGGCACGGCCCGAGACGCGGCCGGGAAGGTCGTCGGGGCGGCCAGCGGCGTGGGCAAGGCTGCCACCAAGCCGGCTCGCAAGGCCATCGACGGCGTGCGCGAGAAGGGTGGCCGCGCGGCCCGTGGCACCAGCGGTGGCACGGACACCGCCGCAGATGGCGGCGCGACCGACTCCGAGCCCCGGGCCGACGGCGAGGCGTGACGGCGGTGGCACCCCTCGACGGTACGCTCGTGGGCTGTCCTGCCCGTCCTGCAACGCCCGGATCGCAGCCATGACCGCAGCCACGACCACCGACGATCGCTACGACCCACTGGCAATCGAGCCGGGGCTGGCACGACAGTGGTTCGAAGACCGACGCTGGGACCTCGACGCTTCCACGCGGGGTCGCGAGCGCTACTACGCGCTGACGATGTTTCCGTATCCCTCGGGCGACCTGCACATGGGCCACGCCGAGATCTTCACGATCCACGATGCCATGGTCCGTCACCTGCGCATGACCGGCCACCGCGTCCTCAATCCCGTCGGGTGGGATGCCTTCGGCCTGCCCGCCGAGAACGCGGCCCGCAAACGGGGCGCCGATCCCGCCCGCTGGACGCTGGCCAACATCGAGGAGCAGGCCGCCTCGATCCGTCGGCTGGGCTACAGCTTCGACTGGTCGACGCGGCTCGAGACATGTGATCCGGGGTACTACCGCTGGACGCAGTGGATCTTCCTGGAATTGCTGCGAGCGGGCCTGGTGGATCGCAAGGAGGGCCTGGTCAACTGGTGCCCGGGATGCCAGACGGTGCTGGCCAACGAACAGGTCATCGACGGCCTGTGCGAGCGATCCGACGACCCGGTCGAGCGCAAGCCCTTGACCCAGTGGTACTTCCGCATCACCGAGTACGCCCAGGAGTTGATCGACGATCTCGACTCGATCGACTGGCCCGAGCGCGTCAAGACGATGCAGCGCAACTGGATCGGTCGATCCGAGGGTGCCGAGATCGTGTTCCCGGTCGCGGCCAGCGACGACGAGGTGGTCGTCTACACGACCCGGCCCGACACCATCTTCGGTGCGACCTACTTCGTGTTCGCGCCGGAGCACCCGCTGGTGGCGGCGCGGATGGGCGACGACCCGGCCTTCGCCGAGTACCAGGCCGAGGTGTCGCGTCGCAGTGACGTCGAACGGCAGTCCACGATGGGCGACGGCGGCCGCGACAAGCGCGGGTTCCGCCTGGACTTCGACATGGTCAACCCGTTCACGGGCGAGCAGATCCCGGCCTTCGCGGCGGACTACGTGTTGATGGACTACGGGACCGGCGCCATCATGGCCGTCCCGGTCGGTGACCAGCGCGACTTCGAGTTCGCCCGTGCCAACGACCTCGACATCCGTGTCATCATCCATCCCACCGACGACGACGGGACCCTGCTGGAGGCGCTCGACGCCGACACCATGACCCAGGCCTACCTCGGTCCGGGCGTCATGGTGAACTCGGGCGACTACGACGGGATGCCGTGGGACCGGGCCAAGGCCGCCATCATCGACGACGTCGAGGCCAAGGGCTGGGGGACCGGGACGGTGAACTACCGCCTGCGCGACTGGTTGATCTCGCGCCAGCGCTCGTGGGGTGCCCCGATCCCGATGATCCACTGCCAGACCTGTGGCCCGTGCCCGGTGCCAGCCGACCACCTGCCGGTGCAGTTGCCCGACGATCTCGACTTCCAGGTCGACGGGTCGCCGCTGGCGATGCACCCGACGTGGAAGTTCGTCGCGTGTCCGGAGTGTGGCGCCGACGCCCAGCGCGACACCGACACCATGGACACCTTCGTCGACTCGTCGTGGTACTTCCTGCGCTACCTGGCTCCCGATGACGACACCAGGGCGTGGCCGATCGACAAGGCGAATGCCTGGCTGCCCGTCGACCAGTACACCGGTGGGGTCGAACACGCCATCCTGCACCTGCTCTACGCGCGCTTCTTCGTCAAGGCCTTGCGCGACCGCGGCCACCTGGCCGTGGACGAGCCGTTCCAGGCACTGCTGAACCAGGGCCAGGTGATCCTGGACGGGTCCGCGATGAGCAAGTCACGCGGCAACCTGGTGACACCCGGTGAGATCACCGACACCTACGGCGCCGACACGCTGCGCGGCACCATCCTGTTCGCCTCGGCACCCGAGGACGACATCGACTGGTCGGACGTGTCCCCGGCCGGCATGCACAAGTGGCTGTCGCGCGTGTGGCGGCTCAACGTCGAGTTGGGAGCGGGCGACGTGCCCGACGCCGGGTCCCAGGACGAGGTCGCGACGTTGCGTCGCGCGGTCCACGAGCGGATCATCAGCGCGTCGTCCGACTACGACAACCGCAAGTACAACACCGCGCTGGCCAAGATGATGGAGATCACCAACGCCGTCATGGTGGCCGAGCGTGCCGGGGTCGCCGGCGCGCCGATCCGCGAGGCGCTGGACACGGTGCTGGTGCTGCTCGCACCCATCTGCCCCTTCATCACCGACGTGCTGTGGGCGCGTCGCCATGGGGGATCGGTGCACGACCAGTCGTGGCCGGTGGGCGACGAGTCGTTGCTGGTGTCCGACACGATCGCCATGATCGTGCAGGTCAACGGCAAGGTCCGGGGGGAACTGACCGTGCCCGTCGACGCCGACCAGGCGACCGTCGAGGCTGCTGCGCGCGCCGACGACAACGTCGCCCGCTTCCTGGCCGACGGCACGGTCCGGCGGGTCATCCACGTTCCCGGCCGCCTGGTCAACTTCGTCGTCGCCTGAGTTCGCCCCGGCGGTCCGGGTCGACGGTGGCAGCGGTCGCTGGTCGCTGGCCAGCCCGGTGACCTCGTGACCATCGGCCCGACCCAACAGGGCCACCGAGCACTGTGGGCGTCCGTCGTGGCCGGCCACCATCGTCGGTGCGCGGGCAGACTCGCCCGCGCCGTGCGTTCGGCACGCCCGCCCGCGCGCGCACCCCGGTCCGGAGACGACAGCCATGCAGTGGGTCCAGATGTTCGACGACGGCAGCGCCAGCCAACGCGACCTCCTGGGGGGCAAGGGGGCCAATCTCGCAGAGATGACCAGGATGGGGCTGCCGGTGCCGCCCGGATTCACCATCACGACCGAGGCCTGCCGGGCGTCCATGCGCGACGACGGCCGATTGCCGTCCGGCCTGATGGACGAGGTCCGGGCTGCCGTCCACGAACTCGAGGAGCGCCGCGGCACCACGTTCGCCAGTGCCGACGCCCCGCTGTTGATCTCGGTCCGGTCGGGCGCCAAGTTCTCCATGCCCGGCATGATGGACACGGTCCTGAACCTCGGGCTCACCCCCGCGGCGTTGCCCGCCCTGGCGGCCCGCACCAACGGGCCATGGTTCGCCCAGGACGCCCGCCGGCGATTCCTCGACCAGTTTGCCCGCGTGGTGCTCGACGTCCCCGATGAGGTGATTGCCTCGGCTGGTGCGTCGCTGTTGGCACGCCAGGGTGTCGACGACCCGTCCGGGCTCGACGTCGCCGGACTGGAGGAACTGTCCGAGGTCTACGAGGTGGCCATCGGCGACCACACGGGCAACGACTTCCCGTGGGACCCGTGGACACAGCTCGAAATGGCGATCTCTGCGGTGTTCCGTTCGTGGAACGGCCGTCGTGCGCGCACGTACCGACGGCTCAACGACATCTCCGACGAGCTGGGCACGGCCGTCAACGTCCAGTCGATGGTGTTCGGCAACGCCGGGGACTCCTCGGGCACCGGCGTGGCATTCACGCGTGACCCGGGAACCGGGCAGGCCGAACCCTTCGGCGACTTCCTGCTGTCGGCGCAGGGTGAGGACGTCGTGGCCGGGATTCGCAACACCGAGCCGTTGGCCCGGCTCGCCGACCACTTCCCGGCGTGCAACCAGCAACTGCACGAGGTGTTCGCGCGGCTCGAGCAGCGCTACCGCGACATGTGCGACATCGAGTTCACGATCGAGGAGGGAGAGCTGTTCATCCTCCAGACCCGGGTCGGCAAGCGCAGTGCGGCTGCCGCCCTGCGCATGGCCGTGGAGATGGTCGACGAGGGGCTGATCGACCGCGCGACTGCGGTGGGACGTTTCTCGACCGAGCAACTCGATCGGCTGCTGCATCCCCGATTCGATCTCGACGCCGAATTCTCGGTGGTCACGACCGGACTGGGGGCCTCGCCCGGGGCCGCGTCGGGAGAGGTCGTGTTCACGGCCGACGAGGCCGAGGCGCGTGCGGCTGTGGGTGACGCCGTGATCCTGGTCCGTGAACAGACCTCGCCCGAGGACCTGCACGGCCTGGTCTCTGCCAGGGGTGTGCTCACCAGCCGCGGCGGCCTGGTCAGTCACGCCGCAGTCGTGGCGCGTGGGATCGGCACCCCGGCGGTGTGTGGTGCTGCGGACGTCGTGATCGACCTCGACGCCGGTGAGTTCCGGGTCGGCGACGTCGTGGTGAGGGCCGGCGACGTCGTGTCCATCGACGGCACCAGTGGTGCCGTGGTGGTCGGACCGGTGCCGGTGGTCGCGCCTGACGCGCCAAAGGAACTGGCCCGCCTGCTCGAGTGGGCCGACGAGATCGCGTCGCTGTCGGTGTGGGCGAATGCCGACGTGGCACCCGATGCCCGCACTGCCCGCGACGCCGGTGCCTGTGGCATCGGTCTGTGCCGCACCGAGCACCAGTTCCTGGGCGATCGCCTGCCCCTGATCCAACGCGTGATCCTGGCCACGTCCGAGGCCGACGAGGCGGCGGCACTGGAGGACCTGTACACGCGTCAGCACCAGGACTTCGCCGAGTTGCTCGAGGCGATGGACGGCCTGCCCGTGACGGTACGACTGCTGGACCCGCCGTTGCACGAGTTCCTGCCCGACCTGGGCGACCTGCTGGTCGCACAGGCCAGCGACGGGCTCGACGACGAAGGACTCAAGGCGCTGGCGGCCGTGCGGGCCTGGCACGAGGAGAACCCCATGTTGGGGATCCGCGGCGTTCGACTGGGACTGCTGCGGCCTCGCCTGTACGCGATGCAGGTGCGTGCGTTGCTCGACGCCGCCGTCGAGCACGCACGCGCGGGCGGCAGTCCCCAGGTGCGCATCATGGTCCCGCTCGTGGCCACCGAGGCCGAACTGCAGGCCGCGATCGCCGCCATCAACGAGGTTGCCGAGGCCATCACGTTGGAGCCGGGCGAGTTGGGCGTGCGCTGGCAGATCGGTGCCATGGTCGAGACCCCGCGGGCGGCCCTGGTCGCCGGCAAGATCGCCGCACACGTGGACTTCCTGTCGTTTGGCACCAACGACCTGACCCAGATGACGTTCGGGTTCTCGCGCGACGACGTGGAAGCGCGCTTGATGCCGCTGTACGTGAGCCGGGGCCTGCTGCCCGAGGACCCCTTCGGTTCGCTGGACGTGGAAGGTGTCGGACGGCTCGTTGCCATGGCCGTGGACGCCGCCCGCAGTGCCAACCCCGCCATCGACATCGGGGTCTGTGGTGAGCACGGCGGCGATCCTGCGTCCATCGCCTTCTTCGACCACGTGGGCCTGGACGAGGTCTCGTGCTCGCCGTACCGGGTGCCAGTGGCCCGGTTGGCGGCGGCACAGGCGGTGCTGGGCGACGATGCCGGGGCCGATCGATGATGGCGGCCGCCCCGGCGCTGCTCGCGAGGGCTGCGCCGGGGTCCGCCGCACCGATGACGCACGATGCACACCTTCGAAGGGACCCATGATGACCTGGGCAACCATGGACGGCAACGAGGCGGCGGCAGCGGTTGCGCATGCCATGTCCGAGACGATCGCCATCTACCCGATCACGCCCGCCTCGCCCATGGGGGAGTTGTGTGACCAATGGTCGGCCTCCGAACGCACGAACCTGTGGGGCGTGGTGCCGCGCGTCATCGAGATGCAGTCCGAGGCCGGGGCGGCCGGCACGCTGCACGGTGCGGTCACCAAGGGCACGCTCGGCACGACGTTCACGGCGTCGCAGGGGCTGTTGCTGATGCTGCCGAACATGTTCAAGATCGCCGGTGAACTCACGCCTGCCGTCATCCACGTCGCGGCCAGGACCGTCGCCACCCATGCCCTGTCGATCTTCGGCGACCACTCTGACGTGATGGCCGCGCGCACCACCGGGTGGGTGATGCTGGTGGCGACGTCGGTGCAGGAGGCCCACGACTTCGCGGCCGTCTCGCATGCTGCGACGCTCGAGTCGCGGGTGCCGTTCCTGCACGTGTTCGACGGGTTCCGCACCTCCCACGAACTCAACCGCATCGAGGCGCTGGACCCCGGCGACCTCGAGGCGCTGTTGGACCCCCAGTGGATCGTGGACCATCGCGCCCGTGGGCTGGACCCGGATCGACCCCAGCTGCGTGGGACGGCGCAGAATCCGGACGTCTTCTTCCAGGCGCGGGAGGCCGTCAACCCGTTCGTCGACGCGGTGCCCGGCATCGTGCAGGCAACCATGGATCGGCTGGCGGCCCGCACCGGTCGCCAACACCACCTCGTGGAGTACGTGGGGCATCCAGAGGCGACGCGCGTGATCGTCCTGATGGGGTCCGGCGCCGGCGCCGCCCGGGAGGCGGTCGAGGTGATGGCGGAGCGCGGCGACCGGGTGGGTGCCCTGGTGGTGCGGTTGTACCGACCGTTCCCGGCCGCCCAGGTCGTGGCCGCGCTGCCGGACACCGCCACGACGATCGGGGTGCTGGACCGCACCAAGGAGCCCGGGGCACCCGGCGAGCCCCTGTACCAGGACGTGGTGGCTGCCCTGCACCGCGCGGTTTCCACCGGGGTTCGCAACGAGATGCCGACGGTGGTGGGTGGCCGCTACGGACTCAGTTCCAAGGAGTTCACCCCGGCGATGGTGGGCGGGGTGTTCGCAGAACTGGCCACGACGACACCGCGGCACCCGTTCACCGTCGGCATCATCGACGACGTGGGCCACACGTCGGTGTCCGCCACACCCGACCTGCAGGTGCCACGCCGCGAAGGCGACCAGCGGGCGGTGTTCTTCGGCCTGGGCAGCGACGGCACGGTCGGTGCCAACAAGAACACGGTCAAGATCGTCGGTGAGCACACCGACCTGTATGCCCAGGGCTACTTCGTCTACGACTCCAAGAAGGCCGGGGCCCGCACCGAGTCGCACCTGCGCTTCTCGTCCGAACCCATCACCTCGACCTACCTGATCGACGAGGCCGACTTCGTCGCCTGTCACCAGTTCGGGTTCCTGGAGAGCCACGACGTCCTGTCGCGAGCCCGCCACGGTGCCACCCTGTTGCTCAACGCCCCGTTCCCGGCCGACCAGGTGTGGGACCAGTTGCCGCGGGAGGTGCAGGACACGATCGTCGAGCGCGAGCTCGAGGTCTGGGTCATCGACGCCTACGCGGTGGCGCGCGAGGCCGGGCTGGGCGGGCGCATCAACACCGTGATGCAGCCCTGCTTCTTCGTGCACAGTGGCATCCTGCCACGTGAGGAGGCGTTGACGGCCATCAAGACATCGATCGAGAAGACGTGGGGCAAGCACGGCCCCGGCGTGGTCGCTCGCAACCTCGAAGCCGTGGACAAGTCGCTGGCCGCCATGCACCGCATGGAGGTCGCGCCGGACCGGCGTTCCAGTCGTCGCCGTGCACCCACCGTGCCCGCCGACGCCCCCGACTTCGTCACCCGGATCACCGCCCGCATCATGGCCGGCGAGGGCGACCTGCTGCCCGTCAGTGCGATGCCGGTCGACGGGACCTTCCCCACCGGCACGGCCCGCTGGGAGAAGCGCCAGATCGCCCTGGACCTGCCCATCTGGGATCCCTCGATCTGCATCGACTGCAACAAGTGTGCAATCGTGTGCCCGCACGCCGCCATCCGGACCAAGGCCTACGACGACGACGTCCTGGGATCGCTGGCCGATGACTTCCCGACCAAGCCCTTCAAGGATCGGGCGCTCAAGGGGATGCACCTGACCGTCCAGGTCGCCCCCGACGACTGCACCGGCTGTGGCGTGTGTGTGGACGTGTGCCCGGCGACCTCGCGCGAGCAGGTCGGCCACAAGGCCATCAACATGCGCCCGGCCCGGGCCCACCGCGACGACGAGCGCGAGCACTACGAGGCCTTCCTGGAGATCCCGGAACTCGACCGCACGTCGTTCCGGCACGACACCGTTCGCCACAGCCAGTTGCTGCAGCCGTTGTTCGAGTACTCGGGAGCCTGTGCCGGTTGCGGCGAGACCCCCTATCTCAAGCTGTTGACCCAGCTGTTCGGCGATCGCATGCTGGTTGCCAACGCCACTGGCTGCTCGTCGATCTACGGCGCCAACCTGCCTGCCACACCATGGACGACCAACGCCGACGGTCGCGGGCCGGCCTGGTCCAACTCCCTGTTCGAGGACAATGCCGAGTTCGGGCTGGGGATGCGCCTGGGGTTGGAGCAGCAACGTGCCAGCGCCCATGCGCTGCTGGCATCGCTGGCCCCGACCGTCGGGGCGGACCTGGTGGCGGGGCTGTTGGACGCCGACCAGTCCGACGAGGCCGGAGTGGCCGCCCAGCGTGACCGGATCGCCGACCTGCGTGCACGGCTGGCCGAGGTGGACGGCTCCGACGCCCGCCTGCTGGACAGCGTGGCGTCCACGCTGGTCCGCCAGGGGGTGTGGATCGTGGGTGGTGACGGCTGGGCCTACGACATCGGCTACGGCGGACTCGACCACGTGCTGGCCTCGGGTGCCGACGTGAACATCCTCGTCCTGGACACCGAGGTCTACTCGAACACGGGTGGCCAGGCATCCAAGGCGACGGCGCGCGGTGCCGTGGCGAAGTTCGCGGCATCCGGCAAGCCCACCGGCAAGAAGGACCTGGGGCTGATCGCGATGCAGTACGGCAACGTCTACGTCGCGCAGATCGCGCTGGGTGGCAACGACATGCAGACCGTGCGCGCACTGCGGGAGGCCGAGGAATGGTCCGGCCCGTCGCTGGTGCTGGCCTACTCGACCTGCATCGCCCACGGTGTTGACATGACCAAGTCGATGGCACGCCAGAAGGAGGCGGTCCAGACTGGCTACTGGCCGCTGTACCGCTACCACCCGGGCGAGGACGCCGACGCCCACCCGTTCAAGCTGGACTCGCGAGCACCGTCCAAGCCCGTCGCCACCTTCATGGCCAACGAGGGTCGATTTGCGGTGTTGCAGCGAGCCCGCCCAGCGCACGCCGCGCACCTGGCGGAGCTTGCCCAGGTCGACGTGGACGAACGCTGGCGCTACTACGAACAACTGGCGGGCATCGTGCGCACCGCCCCGCCCGAAGGCGACGCCGGCCACCAGGACGCCACGATCCACGACGGGTCCGCCACCACGGCGGATGCCGTCACCGGCCCCGCCGCCGCACCCGCGGCCGGCCACGACAAGGAGCAGTCATGACGACGATCGCCACCACGTGGCTGGGCCTGGACCTGACCAGTCCAGTCGTTGCCTCCAGTTCCCCGTTGACCGGGGACATCACGTCGCTGCGGCGCCTCGCGGACGCCGGCATCGGGGCGGTCGTGCTGCCGTCGCTGTTCGAGGAGCAGATCGTCCACGAATCGCGAGAACTGCACACGATGCTGGTCGAGACCGCCTGGAACAGCCCCGAGGCGGCCGGGGGCTACTTCCCCGAACTCGATGACTACAACACCGGTGCCCACCGATACCTGGCACACCTCGAGGCTGCCACGAGCGCGCTCGACGTCCCGGTGGTCGCCAGCCTCAACGGCGTGTCACTGGGTGGCTGGTTGGAGCACGCCGTGTCGCTGGAATCGGCCGGGGCAGCCGCCATCGAGCTGAACGTGTACCGGGTGGCCGCGGACGTGCGCGACGAACCGTGGGAGGTCGAGGACGACCTGGTCGACATCGTGGGCCGGGTCGTGGATGCCGTCGAGGTCCCGGTGACCGTGAAGCTGAGCCCCTACTGGTCCGCCACCGCGAACCTCGCGGCCCGGCTGTCCGGCACCGGGGCGGCGGGCCTGTCACTGTTCAACCGCTTCTACCAACCCGACATCGACATCGACACGCGCGACGTCATGCCGCGTCTGGTGTTGTCGTCACCCGATGAGCTGTTGCTGCCGTTGCGTTGGGTGGCGGTGCTGTACGGGCGTGTTCCGGCGTCGTTGGCCATCACGACCGGCGTCCACGATGCCGTGGGCGTCGCCAAGGCCCTGCTGGCAGGAGCGGACGTGGCCATGATGGCGTCGGCCCTGCTGCGGCATGGGCCCGGCCTTGTGGCCACCGTGCTGGCCGACCTGCAGGCCTGGATGGCCGAGCAGGAGTACTCGTCGGTGGACCAGCTTCGTGGCAGTGCCAGCCAGCAGGCCGTCACCGACCCGAATGCCTTCGTCCGTGCCAACTACCTGCAGACGCTGACGAGTTGGTCCACGCCCCTGCCGACCTGACAGGGGCGGTCGCGGTGACGACGGCGCTAGATGAAGATCGTCTGGGCGCCGGCTGACAACTCGATGAAGTCCGCTGCGCTGATGATGCCCTTGACCTCGTCGAGCAGGTCGTCCTCGTCCAGGTGCATCATGTCCGCCGACATCCTGCACGCCCACAGGTTGCCGCCCGATGCGGTGATCAGGTCGAGGAACTCCGGCACCTCCGGGATGTCGAGGCCCTCGATCTGCTTCTTCATCATGTGGGTGGCGAAGGAGGTCATGCCCGGCAGCCCCATGAGCGACGGCGGCATGTGGGTCGCCGGGTTGCCCAGTGGGCTGAACTGGAGGCTGCCGATGGTCTTCTTGTTGATGATGTCGAAGCCCCAGAAGGTGAAGAACATGTGGACCTCGACGCCCTCCGAGAGCGCGGCGTTGGCCAGGACGAGGCCCGGGTAGGCCATGTCGAGCGACCCCTTGGAGCAGATGATGCACAACTTGCGGCCTTCGACGTCGGGAGGGTCGTCGAAGGTGGGAACGGGTGCCTGCATGGTGGTCATGGGTGCTGCCTCCTGGTCTCAGACGCAGCCGACGGGCTTGGGCAGTCCGGCGACGTAGGACATCTTCTTGGCGGGCTTGCTGGGGAACAACTTGAACAGCTCACGGGTCGGGAACCCCCCGGTGGCGGTCACCCGCCGCAGGGTCGGTGTCTCACCCTGCTGCTGGTAGTCCTGGCGCAGGAACGACACGACCTCCAGGTGGCGGTCGGTGAGTTCGAGGCCGATGTTGCCGGCCAGCACCCGGGCCAGCGCCTCGTCCCAGTCGTCGTACTCGGTCAGGAATCCCTCGGCGTCGACGTGGACGTCGCGGCCATCGATCTGGGCAATCATGCTGCGTGCTCCTCTGCGGGGACCTTGCCCCGCATCGACATGTCGGATGACAGTGGCAGTGGGCGACCGGGCAGCAGCAGGTGCCAGTACACCCAGCGGAAGGCGAGCTTGCCCAGGTGGTTCACGCGCGACTTCCGCAGCAGTTGGAACGGCCCGAAGCGGGGGACCGGGTACTGGCCGGGCAGTGGCTGGGTGTCGTAGTTGAAGTCGATCATCATGGCCTTGTTGTCGCCGGTCTCGATGAAGCAGTTCGCGTGACCGTCGAACTTGCGGAGCATGGGGCGGCCGTTGACGTGGTCGACGAAGTTGTCGACGAACAGGTCGACGGCGAAGTGGGCGACCGACCCCGCCTTGGAGGTGGGCAGGTTGGCGGCGTCCCCGATGGCGAAGACGTTGTCGGCGTCGACCGACTGCATCGTGGCCGCGTCGACACGCACATGGTCGAGTTCGTCGCCCATCCCGCTGCGCCCGACGAAGGCAGCGCCGCGGTTGACCGGCACGGTGACCAGCAGGTCGTAGGGCACTTCGCGTTCGTCGTAGGACATGACGACCTGGCGGTCCTCGTCGATGGTGTCGACCATGAAGTCGGATTCGAGGCGGATGCCGCGGTCGTCGAGTTCGCCCGCCAGTGCCTCCGACGCCACCGGCTTGGTGAACGCGCCGTCGAGCGGGGTGACGTAGACCAACTCGGTCTGGTCGCGCAGACCACGCTGGCGCAGGAACGAGTCGGCCAGGAAGGTGAATTCCAGCGGTGCCACCGGACACTTGATCGGGAGTTCGCACACCTGGACGACCAGGCGGCCACCCTCCCACGAATCGAGCACATCGGTCAGCCCCGCGGCACCATCCAGCGAGTACAGGTCGAAGACGTTGCGGTTCCAGCCACTGCCGAGCATGCCGGGGGTCTCGTCCGGTGTCGGATGCGTCCCGGTGGCGATGATCAGCTGGTCGTATGGCAACGACCGGCCATCGAGCAGGTGGACGCAGTCGGCCTCGGTGTCGACGCGATCGACCACGCCGTACTCCAGGCGGACGTCGTCGGGCAGGAACCTGACCCGTGGTCGCACCAGGTCGTCGCGCTGGTAGGTGCCGAAGGGCAGGAACAGGTAGCCCGGCTGGTAGTGATGGTCGTTGTCGCGATCCACGACCACGATGTCCCACGTCGGCAACTTCCGCCGGAGGCGATTGGCAGCCATCGTGCCGGCCGTGCCGCCACCGAGAATCACGAGACGTTGCGTCATGGGCATCCTCCGAGCCGTGGACTGGACGTGCCCACAGGGCGACGTCCGCACCCCGGATCGTGCCTCGTGACCACGCGCCTGGGCAGTGCCGAAGGTCCCCGCGCGGCCGGGCATCCCGGCGCCCGTCCCCACCGCCCGATGCACCCCGGCCACCCCCGCCCGTCCCAGGCTGCGGATGATCCGCCCGGCAGGCTCAGGTCGCGATCGGTGCCGCCAGCACGGGGTCGGGGATGCGGAACGCAGCGACCAGGTCGCCGGCGATCGGTGCCACCTCGGCGCACAGTTCGTCGATCATGGCGGTCACGGCCTTGGATCGTTCGCCCGCCAGGCGGTTGTGTTCCTGGAACCACCCACGGTGCAGCTCGATGGTGGCGAGGGCGTGCAGGTCGCACACCGTGTTGAGGGTGGCGCCCAGCGAGTCGTCGGGATCGACGTCCTCCACCATCGCGGCGAAGGCCTCCAGCACTCGGCGATCCATGTGGGCGCGCGCCGTGGCGACCATGTGTGGCTGGCACGCCAGGAACACCTCGAACGCATCGGTGTCCTGGTCGGCACCCCGACGCATGCGGCGCGCCAGGCTCGCCAGCATGTGCTGCTCGCGCCACGCCAGCATCGCCAACTGCCAATCGCGGTTGCGCAGGCCGGCCTCGGGTCCGTCGGTCCGGTTCACGAGATCCTGGATGCGCTGCCAGATCGGTCGCAGCGACGTGGATTCGACGAGGCTGTCCATGGCATTGCCGGCGACGAAGGCCACGGTGCGCCGCCAGTCCATCGAACCGAAGTCCTCGCGGAACCCCGACAGCATCGACTTGCCCACCAACTGCAACAGCACCGTGTTGTCGCCCTCGAACGTCGTGAAGACGTCCGAGTCGGCCTTCAGTGCGGCGAACTGGTTGGCGGTCAGGTAGCCCAGTCCGCCGCAGGCCTGTCGGCACTCCTGGACCGTCGCCGTCGCATGATCGGTGGCCACGGCCTTGAATCCCGCTGCATGGGCCTCCAGGACGCGGCGGGCGGCCGGGTCGTCCCCGTCGAAGGCGGTGATCAGGTCGCGTGACAACTGGCCCAGCCCGGCATGCAGTGCATAGGTCCGGGCAAGCGGGATGAGCAGGCGCCGACGATGGGTGGGATAGGTCAGCAGTGACACCGCTGCGCCGTCGGGAGCCGCGAACTGGGTCCGTCGGATGGCGTGGCGCACGGCGATCGTGAGGGCCGACTTCGACACGCCGACGGCGCCCGCGGCGATCGACACCCGACCGTTGACCAACGTGCCCAGCATGGTGAAGAAGCGACGCGTGGGTGACTCGATCGGCGACGTGTAGGTGCCGTCCGCCGACACGCTGCCGAAGCGATCGAGGAGGTTGGTGCGCGGCACACGAACGTCGTCGAACCAGATGCGGCCGTTGTCGACCCCGTTGAGCCCCATCTTGTGACCGCAGTCCTCGATGGTGATCCCCGGGGCGATGCCACCCTGCTGGTCGCGGATCGGGACCAACAGGCAGTGGACCCCGTGGGAGACGTCGTCGACGACCAGTTGGGCGAACACGGCCGCCATGTGGCCGTCGTCGGCGGCGTTGCCGATCCACTCCTTGAAGTCGGTGTCGCGATCAGGCGTGGTGACCACGAACTCCTGGGTGTCGGGGTCGTACACGGCGGTCGTCGCCAGCCCGGCCACGTCCGACCCGTGTCCACGTTCGGTCATCGCGAAGCATCCCTGCAGGCGCCCCGCAACGATGTCGGCGAGGTGGGCGTCGTGATGCCTGGCCGTCCCGAGGTTGAGGACCGCGCCGCCGAACAGCCCGAACTGGACACCTGCCTTGATCAGCAGCGACAGGTCGCCGTGGGCCAGGGTCTCGAACGCCGCCACCGATGCGGCCAGGTCACCTTCACCGCCGTACTCGGTGGGCATCCCGACGGTGAACACGCCGTCGCTGGTCAGGTCCGCCAACCACGACCCCACGAGCTCCCGATGGGCCGCCGTGGCCAGGCCGTACTGGCCCGTCACGTTCGCGGACACCAGGAAGTCGCGGGCGCGCTGGCGCGTGACGTGCTGGGGGCCGTCGAGCAGGGTTCCGAGTCCCGTCGTGGGCAGGGCGACCAGGTCCATGCAGACTCCGTCAACGAGGTGGCTGCCGAGTTGACCATCATCGGGGTGCCATCGCCAGTCGTCGCCGAGGAGCGCTCGCGGTCGCCGCTACTGTCGCTCTCCCGCACCCGACCGAGGACTTCCGAACGTGGCCGAGCCCCAGGATGGCCAGCGCGTGGCCGTCGTGACCGACTCGACCGCCGACCTGTCGGCCGAACTGGCCGAGGACCTCGACCTGCGGGTGGTGCCCATGTCGGTGACGTTCGGCAACGAGACCTACGTCTCCGGCGTCACGATCGACCACCAGGAGTTCTACCGGCGACTCGCGGCCGCACCCACGCTGCCCACGACTGCCCAGCCCAATCCCCACTGGTTCCTGGAGGCGTGGCAGGACGCTGCCGATGGCGGCCACGAGGCGGTCGTGTCGCTGCACGTGTCCAAGGAGTTGTCGGGCACGGTGTCCCAGGCCCGCCGACTCGCGCCGCACTGCCAGCCTTCCGATCACGGTCGTGGACAGCCGCCAGGTCGGTGGTGGCCTTGCCCTGATGGTGCTCGCCGCCCAGCGTGCCGCGCGGGCCAACGGCACCTCGTCGGAGGTGGTCCTGGCGGCACGCCGCGTCGGCGAGGTGGTGGTCAATCGCGTGGTCGTCGCGACGATGGACAACCTGCGGCGGGGCGGACGGGTGTCGGGCCCGCAGGCCCTGGTGGGCAGGGCGCTGCGGGTACGGCCCATCCTGGGGGTCCAGGACGGCGCGATCGTGCCGATGGGACGCACGCGAACGCAACGACGAGCCTTCGACGACATCGCCCAGGAGTTGCTGACGACCTTCGGACCGGTGCCGATGACGGCCGTGGTCACCCACGCCATGGCCCCATCGGTCGCCCAGATGGCCGTCGACGTGCTGGACCAGGTGCTCGACATGCGCGATCACCACGTCCAGGTGTTCGGGCCGGTGCTGGGGACCCACGCCGGCGAGGGCGCGGTCGCGATCGCGGCGGTGCCCGCGGACCTGGTGGCCGGACCGGTCGGTTGACACCGGGCTGGCCGGGTCGCCGGCCGCCCATGTCGCGACGGGCCGGTCGCGTCGGTCAGGCGCCCGCGTCGCGACGGTCAGGTCGCGGTGCCGGCGAACTGGGCGGCGTACAACTGTGCGTAGGCGCCGTCGGCTGCCAGCAGCTCGTCATGCGTGCCGCGCTCGACGATGCGGCCATCGGCCATGACCAGGATCACGTCGGCATCGCGGATGGTGGACAGTCGGTGCGCGATCACGAAACTGGTCCGATCGGTTCGCAACGCAGTCATGGCCTCCTGCACCAACACCTCGGTGCGGGTGTCGACCGATGACGTGGCCTCGTCCAGGATCAGCAGCGATGGATCCGACACGAACGCACGGGCGATCGTGATCAACTGCTGCTCGCCGACGCTCAGGTTGGCGGCCTCGTCGGTCAACACCGTGTCGTAGCCGTCGGGCAACGCATGGACGAAGTGGTCGACGCGCGCCGCACGTGCGGCCGCCGCCACCTCCTCGTCGGAGGCACCCGGGTGGCCGTAGGCGATGTTGTCACGAATCGTGCCCTCGAACAACCAGGTGTCCTGCAACACCATGCCGATGCGCCCTCGCAGCCCACTGCGCGGCATGTCGGTGATGTCGACGCCGTCGAGCGTGATCGTGCCGGCGTCGACCTCGTAGAACCGCATCACGAGGTTCACCAGCGTGGTCTTGCCGGCACCGGTCTCACCGACGATGGCGACGGTCTGGCCGGGGTGGACGTGCAGGTCGAGGTCGGTGATCAGCGGCTCGTCGGTGTAGGAGAACTCCACGTTGCGGAACACGACCTCGCCGACCGGATTGTCGATGGCGACCGGGTCGACCCGGTCCGGATCCTGTTCCGGCGCATCGAGCACCTCGAACACGCGCTCGGCCGACGCCACCCCCGACTGCAGGACGTTGGCCATCGAGGCCACCTGTGTGAGGGGCTGGGTGAACTGGCGCGAGTACTGGATGAAGGCCTGGATGGATCCCAGTGACACCTGTCCGGAAGCCACCTGGAGCCCGCCCATGACCGCGATGACGACGTAGTTGAGGTTGCCGATGAACATCATCGCCGGTCGGATGATGCCGCTGACGAACTGGGCACCGAACGACGCCTCGTAGAGATCGTCGTTCTTCTCGTCGAAGGTCGCCTGCACCTCTCGTTGGCGACCGAACACCTTCACCAGGGCGTGGGCCGAGATGGACTCCTCGACGATGCTGTTGATCTCGCCGGTGCTGCGCCACTGCTGGACGAACAACTTCTGGCTGCGCCCGGCAATGGCGCGGGTGACGGCGACCGTGACCGGGATCACGAGCAGCGACACCAGCGCGAGCTGCCACGAGATCCAGAACATCATCCCCAGCATCGCTGCCACCGTCAGCATGGACGTCAGCAGTTGGGAGAACGTCTGCTGCAGGGACTGGCCCACGTTGTCGAGGTCGTTGGTCACGCGGCTGAGGAGCTCTCCCCGCGGCTGCCCGTCGACGTAGGACAGGGGCAGGCGGTGCAGCTTCTCCTCGACGTCCTGGCGCATCGTGAACATCGTGTCCTGGACGCACCGGCGAGCAACCAGCCCTGCAGCCACTGGAACAGCGCTGCTGCGAGGTAGATGGCGAGCACGGTGACCAGGATGGTCGCCAGCGCGTCGAAGTCGATCCCCACGCCCGGCGTGAAGTCGATGCCGCCGAGCAGGTCGGCCATCTCGGCGTTGCCGCTGGCACGCGCGGCCTCGATGGCCTGTTCGCGCGTGACCCCCGCCGGCATCTGGGCACCGATGAACCCGGCGAAGATCACGTCTGTTGCCCATCCCAACACGATCGGCCCCAACGCCGAGAGGACGACACTGACGACGCCAAGCATGACGACGACGGCGAGCTTGAGCCGGTGTGGCCGCAACTGGTGCAGCACGTCGGCGTGCCGACGGACCGAAGTCCATCGACGACTCGCGTGGGCTGGCCCATGCTCATCGGTCCGTGGCGAGGCGCCCCGGCCGCCGGTCCGCGCCGCTCGGCGGCGGCTCGCTCCTCCGCTGACCTCACTCCCTCCGCCATGGTCAGCCTCCCGCGGGTTGGGTCGCGCGCTGCGAGGCGACGATCTCGGCGTAGGTCGGACAGGTCTCGACCAGGTCGTCATGGGTTCCTCGACCGACGATGCGGCCGGTGTCCAGGACGATGATGGTGTCGGCATTGCGGATGGTGGAGATGCGTTGCGCCACGATGATGAGGGTTGCCGTGCGGGTGACCGGGCCGAGCGCGGCTCGCAGTCGGGCGTCGGTGGCGACATCGAGCGCCGAGAAGGAGTCGTCGAAGAGGTAGACCTCGGGTTGGCGGACCAGCGCGCGGGCGATGGAGAGGCGCTGGCGCTGCCCGCCCGACACGTTGGTGCCGCCCTGGGTGATCGGGCGCGTCGAGGCCGCCGGGCATCGTCGGCCACGAACGTCGTCGGCCTGGGCGACACGCAGCGCCTCCCACAGGATGTCGTCGCTCGGCGTCGGGGTTCCCGTAGCGGAGGTTGGATGCGACCGTCCCCGTGAACAGGTAGGGGCGCTGCGGCACCAGTCCGATGCGCGACCACAGGGCGTCCGGTTCGGCGTTGCGCACGTCGACGCCGCCGACCAGCACACGTCCCCCGGTCGCGTCGAACAGGCGCGGGACGAGGTTGACGATCGTGGTCTTGCCGGCACCGGTCGAACCGATGATGGCGGTGGTCTCGCCCGGCCGCGCGACGAAGGAGAGGTCGGCGACGACCGGACTGGCCGCGCCCGGGTACTGGAACGCCACCTGGTCGAACTCGACCGCGGTCGGACTGGCGAGGTCGCGCACGGGATGCGTGGGCGACGTGGATGGAGGTGGGCATGTCCAACACCTCGGTGATGCGAGTTGCCGACACCTCCGCACGGGGAATCATCGTGGCCATGAACGTCGCCATCATCACCGACATCAGGATCTGCATCAGGTAGGCCATGAAGGCGGTGAGCCCGCCCACCTCGATGCCGCCGCTGGCCACCTGTCCGGCGCCGAACCACAGCACCGCAACGGACGAGGCGTTGAGGACGAGCATGACCACCGGGAACATCAGCGCCATGAGCCGGGTGACGACCAGGCCCGCGCCCGTCAGGTCGGCGTTGGCCGCACCGAATCGCTCGTGCTCCCACGGTTCGCGCACGAACGCCCGGACCACCCGGATGCCCGTGATCTGCTCGCGCAGGATCCGGTTCACGTCGTCCACCGCGGACTGCATCCGGCGAAACTGCGGCACCATGCGGCGGATGATGAGCCCGAGGGTGATTCCCAGCACTGGCACGGCCACCACGACCAGCCACGACAGCGACACGTCTTCGCGCAGCGCCATCACGATGCCGCCGACCATGGTGATCGGTGCGCCCACCAGCAGCACCAGGCCCATGAAGGTGACGGTCTGCACCTGCGTGACGTCGTTGGTGGACCGCGAGATCAGGGTGGGCGCGCCGAACGTCGAGACCTCCCTGGATGACAGGTCGGCGACGTGGTGGAACAGGGCGCCGCGGAGGTCACGACCAAGACCCATGGCGACCTGGGCTGCCAACCACACCGCACCGATGGTGACCGCGATCTGGACCAGACTGACACCCAACATCACGGCCCCGAGCCGCAGGATCAGGCCAGTGTCACCCGCCGCGATGCCTTGGTCGATGATGTCGGCGTTCAGGGTCGGCAGGTACAGCGTCGCCAGCGTGGCCACCGTCTGCAGCACGACGACCATGACGATCGCGCCCCTGACAGGAGCCAGGAATCGGCGGAGCAGGGCGATGGTCATGGCGGGTCCCGGGTCGCGCGGTGGTCGCCGTGCGACGCACCGGGGGCATGCTAGGCCCTTCCACAGCCGCGGGACTCGGGCACTCTCGACGGGCCCGGTGGCGCGATGATCCAGTCCCGGCTGGGCGACCCACGACGCCTACTCAGTGTGGGTGTCGGCTGGGTGTTCGAACACCTGGGTCCAGTCCGACTTCATGCTGATGACGGTCCAGCCCTCGCTCGCTGCGGTGTCCAGTGCGCGCTCGGCACCAAGGCCATAGGCGACTTCACGCTCGGCGTCGTCGTGGTGCACGAGCATGCACAACGTCGGGTACGTCTGATCGGCGGCGAACTGCAGCATGGGGATGTCGCCATTGGTGTTGCCGGCGGCCAGGATGGGGCGACGGCCGATCCGTTCCCAGATCTGGATCGCCTTCTCCGGTCCGTCGTCGATGATGCCAACCGATTCGGTTCGCACGATGTTGACGCCGTCGTCACCCGCGTCGAACTTCAACCCCGATGAACTGCCGACCACCCGCTCGGGAGGGATGCCGTACATCGACTGGGTGATGGGTCGAACGACGTCGCGCCCACCTCCTGACACGATGTAGCAGGTGAAGTCGTTCGCCTCGAGGTACCGGAGGAGCTCGACCATCGGGAGGAACCCGAGGTTCTGGTACGGCTGTCCGAATGTCGGGTGCAGCGCCGTCGCGAAGAAGGTCGAGGCCTGGGACTCGAACTCCTCGACGGAGATGTCGCCGAAGGCAGCGCCGATACCCGTGTAGAACGCTGCCATGTCGGTGTCGTCCCCGCCATAGTGCTTCGTCAGCGCCTCGTCGATCCACGACGACTGCCCCCCAGCGATCGCCTTCCATGGCTGACGGTCGCGAAGCGACGGGTCAGCCTCGGCCATCGCGACCAGGCGCTCGGCCACGAAGGCGCCCTGTGCGAACGGCTTCTCGCACCACAACGTGCCATCATTGTCGAAGGTTGCGCTTCGTTCGGCCGGAGGGACGAAGCCGTCCGTGTCGTGCGCTGTCACCTTGTCGACGAACTCCAGGATCGCATTGCGCGTGGCGCCGTTCGTCCACAGCGTCAGCGGCTCGGACATGTCGTCTCCTGTCAACCGTTGTCGTGTTCGGGGCGTGCGACGGGTCGACCGTCGACGATGGGCCAAGGGCGGCGACACCGTCGTGGTCGTGTGCCCCAGATGTGTCGGGCGACGTTGACCGTCAGGCCTTGTCGGGGTGCGTGACCTCCGTGGCCAACGCGCCTTGCCCGGCGCCGGATCCTGCCTGGCCTCCACCGCTGCCGCGAAGCACGAACGCCGCGCCGACAGCAAGGACAGCGCCCAGCAGTGGTCCGGCGACGTAGACCCAGTAGCTGGACCAGTCTGCGCCGACCAGGTCGGGACCGAGCGTGCGCGCAGGGTTCATGGAGGCTCCGGAGATCGGGCTGCCCCACAACCCCGCGAGGGCGATGTAGCCGCCGACGCCGAATGCCCCGATGATGCCGATGTTCTGTGCGCCCGATGCGGTTCCGAGGATGACACTGACCAGACCGAGGGTCAACACGACCTCCATCCAGAATGCGGCTCCGTCGGAGTAGCCTGACGCGGGATAGTTCGCCCCGTAGACGGCGCTGACGTCGATGACCGCCTGGAGGAACAACGCCGCCAGGGTTGCCCCGACGACTTGGACGACGATGTAGCCCGGTACCCGGCGCCACGGGAAGTCCTGACGCAGCGCGAAGGCGATGCTGACCACGGGGTTCAGATGGGCTCCGGACACCTTTCCCATGAACAGGATGATCGCCATGACCATCAGGCCGGGAGCGACCACGGCCGCCGATCGTCCGATGGTGTTGGGGAATGCCTGACCCATCATCCCGCCGCCCGCCGCAACGATCACGAGGAAGAAGGTGCCAAACAGTTCCGAGAACGAGCCGGCGCCATTCCTGGCGAGGATCGTGGAAATCCTCGATCCGGCGTTCGACGTTGTACTCCACAGCTTCCATCAAGCTGGCGATTTCTGTCATTTCATCTTCTTTCTTTCAACTTGGTTGCATCGGCGATATCACCCTGGACGCCTGCGAAGGGCCCACGTGGCCCTGCACGCAACGACCGGGGGACTTGCGGTCGTTGCCGAACCCAGTCGCGGCCGAGGACCGGTTGCTGCATCGGCCGGTTCAGGGGCCGGCCGGCGTCAAGCTCGTCGTTCATGAGTCGGCCAGGAGTGGGAACAGCTCCGCGAGGATGTCGGATGCGGCGGCGATTGCTTCGCTCCCGGTCAGTTTCGAGGGGTCGAGTTGGGGCACGTCGATGCCGAACTCGGCGCCGTAGCCCGCGACTGCGCCGAGCAGGGCCTGACCGAGGACACCCAGGGGTGCGTCGAGGGGGAAGATCGCCTCGTCCATCGGGGGCACGGGCAGGGGCGTGATGTCGGGCCAGGCGTCTGCGTCGCGCGGTGTCGTCAGGGTGAAGATGTCGTCGAAGGGTCGAGCACTCGCATCGCGTGCCGTGAGTGGGTCACCGAGGTTCCAGCGCGTGCGCATGGTCGCCAGCAGCGACGTCGCGCGGTGTTCTTCGGTGATCACGGTCCGTTCGGGGATCCAGGCAGACACCGCGATGGTGGGGATGCGGACGCCGGCCCGGTCGAAGGTGAATCCCATCTCGCCGGGTTCCGCCTTCGGGTCGGGCGCCACTGCTGCGGGTGGAGGAACGTGGTCGTAGGTGCCGCCGTGCTCGTCGAAGGTGACGAGCAGGGTCGTGTTGAGATGGTTGGAGCCGTTCGCGGTGCGACGAGCGAACGGCGTTGTAGATGCGCGACAGCAGTTCCTCGCCACCGAGGATCGACGACGGCGGATCGGCGGTGATGTCGCCGGGGTCGATTCCCTTGTCCTTGGCGATCGCCTTGAACAGGTGGGTGAACGGCGGATGCATGTCGTTGTGTCCCCACCCGATGATCTGCGGCTCGATGAAGGTGTAGGTGGGGAGGTTGCCGGTCTCACAGTCGATGAAGAACTGCTCGGTCGACATGAAGTTGGTCGCGAACTTCGAGCGCAGGCGCGCGGCATGGATGATCCCGGTCAGCGATGCATGACATGGCGGGTCGCAGTACACACGCCACGAGAGCCCAGCCGCATCCAGGCGGTCGAAGAGGGTTTCGGCGTTGTTGTTGTCCGGGAACTTGCTCGGCGGGAAGTTCGTCACGAACCCCGACGAGGTGCCGGCATGGAAGAACGACCGGTTCGGGAACGTGCAACTGGGCACGTCGCAGAACCAGTGATCGAACGTCGCGAAACCTCGGGCCAGACCCGACAGGACCGGGATCTGCTCAGGGGTGTAGCCGGTCATGATCCGAGCGACCTCGTCACGCGATGGTGGACGGCCGTTCTCGAACGTGAGCATGCTCGCGTAGTCGGTCACGAAGCCGTCCATCGACGGCATGCCGGCCCGCCGGTGGCGTGTTGTAGGTCGACTGCGGATCGTTGCTTGCCGCGATTGGCACTCGTCGATCAGGCCGAACAGTTGGGTGTTGATGTGGTGGAACTCCTCACCCGGGTCGGGCGACGGCGTGTTCATGTCGGTCGCGACGGAGTAGGGGATCGGGCCGTCACCGATGTCGAGCCACTCGGGGACCGGGTTGGACAGATCCTTGCCGATGACGCCCTCGAACGACGGCACCTCTCCGGGCTCGTACAACCGCCCGAGGAGATTGTCGAACGAGCGGTTCTCGAACATCACCACGACGACGTGGTCGAGCGCTTGCTCTGGCCCTGGAGCTGTCATGGTGATGCGCCTCTCGGAGTCTCAGAATCGAGTGGATCGTTCGTCGTCCGAGCGGGCGACGGGGGGACTTCATGTCCATGTGGCGCCAACGCGCTGGCGCACCGCGCCAGGATGTCAGCCATCGGCGGCTTCAAACGCCTCGTCGAGTGCCATCGGGGTCGCCCGCGACGGTTGTTGGTTTGCTGCAGATGTCGGACGCCTTCGGGGTATCGATGACCGGGGCACGGGCAACCCTAGAGCCGACGAGCAGCCGCAGGCATCATTCGGTTTGGATGAAGTGTCCGACGGTGCCGTCGGCGCCGGTGGTCTCGGCGGGCGCGAGCCACGGGAGCGTCATTTGCCGATTCCGGGTGCCTGAAGCGGTCCGGGCCGCGGTTCGGACCGGAGCGCATCCTCAGCCTTTCCACAGTCGCGGGATTCGGGCGCTCGCGGCGGGGCCGGTGTCGCGACGATCAGGACATGGTCTGGTCACGAGTCGATGCGGTCGCCCAGGAGCTGGCGGCAACCCGAGCGGAGGTGCTCGGGTTGGTCATGCTCGTCCTGGGCGGTGTGGTCGTGTCGTGGCTGGTCGTGCAGCGACCGCCATCGACGGTGGCTGGGGATCCCGTCGGATGTTGGCGTCGCCAGCCCCACCTACGCCACGGACGCCGACTCGGGCAGTGTCTCGAGCCCCGTCTCCGGCGACGGTGCCACGATCGCGTCCCCTGCACACGGTGCAACGTCGGCTGCTGCCGCCACCTCCGATCCCGGAGGTGACGCCGCGGCCGCGGCCCTCGGCCACGAGGATTCGATCGTGGTCCACGTGACCGGGGCCGTGGCAGACCCCGGCGTGGTCTCGCTGGTTGCGGGCGATCGGGTGGTCGACGCGATCGCAGCAGCCGGTGGAGCCACCGACGACGCTGCCGTGGGTGCACTCAACATGGCTCGACTCGTGGTCGACGGCGAGCGCGTCCTGGTGCCCACCCCAGCCGATGTCGAGGCCGGCCTGGTCCCGGACCCCGCGGCACCACCATCGGGCGGCGACGTCGCCGCCACGGGATCGGCTGGGCGTGGGGGAGGAGCCGCTGGGACCGACGCCCGCGATGCCGATGGGCGCCTCGACCTCAACCGTGCGACCCTGACCGACATGCAGGACCTGCCCGGCGTCGGCCCGGTGATCGCCGAGCGAATCATCGCATGGCGTGACGCCAACGGCGGGTTCGACGCGGTCGGTCAGTTGCGCGAGGTGACAGGCATCGGCGAGAAGACGTTCCAGCGTCTGGCCGACCTGGTGGTGGTGGTGACGGCACCCCGACGACCTGGCGCAGGGGTGTCGCCGGCGATCGTGTGGGCGGCGGCGGCGTGGACGGGGGCGCTCGGGGGGCTGGGCGGCGGTGGGGAACGGGGGCGCCTTCGACGCCCGGTCGGCGATGCTTGCCGGACTCGCCGCCACGGGCATCGTCGTGGCCCTGGCGGGATGGGGCATCCGGCGTGCGCGGAGTCGCGCCCGGCGTGGCGCGCCGGCCGTGTCGCCCGCCCGTGTCGCCGCCACCATCGTCGGCGCGATCGTCGTGGCGGTCGCGCTCGCTGGGCTGGCCGGACATCGACGCGCGGCCATGGCGACCGGTCCCCTGGTGGCGCTGGCCGACGAGGGCGGCCAGGCCCGCATCGAGGCCACGGTGTCGTCCGAACCGGCGTTGCGCGCGGACGGGACGGCGTGGTCGCTGGTCACCGTCACGCGAATCGGCGCGACCGAAGGCCGGTGGCGTGCCCTGCTGTCGGACCAGGCCGACCCCGCCCCGGTGGGTGCCAGGCTGACGATGTCGGCCTCGGCACGACCGCTCGCGGACGAGGGATTCGACGGCTACCTGCGACGGCGGCATGCGGTGGTGGCCCTGCAGCCGACCGTGGTCGCAGGTGGTGTCGGGACCCGACGGCGTGCTCGGGCACGGTCGAAGCCGTGCGCCGGCGCATTCGGTCCGCGGCGCAGGCAGGACTCGACGGTGACGCCGCAGGTCTGGCCGTCGGGCTGGTCACCGGAGACACCCGCCTGCTGTCCCAGGAGGGCCAGGACGCCATGCAGGCGACCGGACTGACGCACCTGGTCGCCGTGTCGGGTTCGAACGTCGCGCTGGTCGCTGGTGTGGTCCTGGCGCTGACAGCAGCTGGCGCCTGCTCGACTCCGCCGGGACTGCGTGGTGGCCTCGATCCTGGTGTTCACGGTCACGACGCGGGCGGAGCCATCGGTGCTGCGGGCGGCGGTGATGGCCGTCGTCGTGATGGGTGCGACCATCGTGGGGCGGCCGCGGGCGGCGCTCCACGCGTTGGCCGTGGCGGTCATCGTGTTGCTGCTCGCTGATCCGGCTGCGGCCGGGTCGCTGGGCCTCACGCTGTCGGTGCTGGCGACGTTCGGGGTGCTGGTGCTCGCGCCCGTGGTCGAGCAACGGCTGCCGAACTGGGTGCCGCGTGCCGGTCGCGCTGCTGCTGGCTGCCACGCTCGGTGCCCAGGTGACGGTCGCGCCCGTGCTGGTCGCAGGCATCGGCGACGTGCCGCTGGCCGCCATCCCGGCGAACATGGTGGCGGTGCCGGCGGCCGCCGTGGCGTCGCTCGTGGCCGTGGTCGCCGCGGTCGTTGCGCAGGTGTGCGCCGGGCCTGGGCGGATCGCTCATGGCGATGGCCGGTCCGCCACTGGCCGTGGTGCTGGCCGTGGCCGAGCACGGCGACGTCGGACCGGTGCTGTCGTTGGCCAGCGCCCGTCGGACTCGTGGGGGCTGCCGCCGCCACCGTCGCCGTGGTCGCGCCACGGCGCTCGTGGTCGCGCCGGGTCGGGATCGGCGGTCGTCGACGGCGGTCCTGGTGGTCGTCGCGGTGCCGTCGCGCGGCTCCGCGGGGCCAGCCGGCCGGGGTGCTCGCCGTCACGGCCATCGACGTCGGCCAGGGCGATGCCCTGCTGGTCACGACTGCCTCGGGTCATCGCATGCTCGTCGACACCGGTCGCGACGAACGCGCGCGCCCAGTGGCTGCGGCGGCACGGCGTCGCGGGTGTCGACCTGCTCGTCATCACCCATGGCGACGACGACCATGCCGGGGGCCTGGACGAGGTGCTGGCGACGATCGACGTGCCGGTCGTCTGGGTGTCGGCCCAGCCCGACGGCAGCCCCGATCCACCGGGCGTCGACCTGCCGCCGGCGGCCGTGGCCGTGGTGGCCGGCGCCCGTGCCACGCTGGGATCGGCGCATGGTCGAGGTCCTCGGACCCCCCGGGCGGGCACGAACTCGTGGGCACCGAGGGTGGTCGCAACGATCGCTCGGTCATCGTGCGGTCGTCGAGGGCGATCGCGTGGCGCTGTTGCCCGGGCGACGCCGAGCATGCCGCCCAGCAGTGGGTGCTGCGGCTCGGGTGCCGACGTGGCCACTGGGTTGCTGGCCGTGCCCCACCACGGTGCCGCAACGTCGGATCCTGCCTTCCTGGAGGCAACCGATGCGGTCGCGGCCGTGGTCAGCGTGGGTGCCGACAACGACTACGGCCATCCACGCCCGGCCGTCCTGGACCTGCTCGATGGCATGGGAACGCGGGTGCACCGCACCGACCTGGAGGGCACGGTGACGATCCCGGTCCCGGCGCCACGATGACGCTCGTCGGTCGCGTCGCTGCGACTGTTGTAGCCTCCGGCACATGGGCGAACTGCACCTCATCGTCGGCGACGACGACCTCCTCCTGCATCGGGCGATGCGGGATCTCGTGGACGACTGACAGAGCAGGACGACCTGCTCACGGTCGACGTCCACGATGCCGTCGAACTCGAGACGCTGCCGTCGTTGCGCACCTCGTCGTTGCTGGGCGACCACACCGGGGTCGTGATCCGTGGTCTGGAACAGCGCACGGTCAGTGCTGACCTCAAGGACGAGATCGCCGCCTTCCTGGACGAACCGGACGACGAAGCCGTGCTTGTCCTGGTGTCTCGTGGCAAGAACCAGGTCCGCAAGCTGACCAGTCGGATGAACAAGGTTGGCGTCGTCTCCGAGGTGAGCGCGCCCAAGCCGTGGGACGACGCGGGCTGGAACCGGGTCATCGCCGACGAGTTCCGTCGACGTGGCGTCACCGCTGCCCCCGCCGTCGTCGCGGCGCTGCGACGTCATGCCGGCACCGAGACCGCTGCCATCGCGAGCCAGGTCGCGCAGGTCATCGAGGCCGCCGACGGCCGAGTCGACGAGGACCTGGTCGACAGCGTCCTGCAGGAGCACGGTCGCGAGACGTCGTTCACCGTCGTCGACGCGGTGGTCGACCGAGATCCCCGGGCGGCCCTGGTGGCGCTGGCCGGTCTGCGCGAAGCGGGCGAGTCCGAGATCGCCGTCTTCGGTGCCCTGGCTGCCCGGTTCCGACAACTCCTGGCCATCCGTGCAGGCTTGACCTCGCCCGCCGACGTCGGTGCCTCGCCGGGTCAGATCAACTTCCTGAAGCGGCCGGCCAGCGCAGAACTTCGAGGCCGGCGAACTTGCCTGGTGCCAGCAGCGCGATCGCCCGACTGGATGTCGACCTCAAGGGCGGCAGCGCATTGCCTGCCGACGTCGTGCTGGACATGGCCGTGATCGAACTCGCCACCCGTCACGAGGTCGGCCCGCGCCACAACCCCCTGGTCTGACCGGGTGGGCAGTGGGCCCGGACGGCCTGTCAGTGGCGGCCACCCGCGACGACGTGTCGGGTGTGGCCGACGGCAACGCTGAGCGCCTCCGACACGTCGTCCTCGGTGCGGCAGTGGGCCAGGGCGCGGTCGGTGTCGGCTCGGAGTGCGGCCAGGATCGGGTCCGTTGCGTGCGATCTCCGACTCCGGGTCGGTCGCCAGCGCCCGTGCCGCGCGGCGATGGACCAGGACGAGATCGCGGGCCAGCAGGCGGCGGTGGGGCTGCGCCCACTCGCCGTGGTCGAGGTGCGTGTCGATGGCCTCGCGCAGGGCGGTCAGGCGGAGCCGCTCGTCGGTGAGGGCCAGGGCGTCGATGGCGATCGGCACGGTGATCGTCGTCGACGCATCGTCGGTCGTGGTGACCGATCCCGAGCCGACCAGTGCTGCCACGTCCACCAGGCCGGCACGCATCGGCGCCGTCGCCGCGATGATGGCGAGGTCGTCTGGGACCAGGTCGTCGAGGAGGCGAATGCGCGCCTGGGCCGCGCGACCACGGTTGGCGTGGTCGTCGGCCGCGTCACGCAGGTCGTCGGCGATGTCCGCGAGGTGGGCCACGTCCTCGTCGAGACCGGCCATGTCGCCAACGACATCGTCCAACAGCGCCGTGCCCACCCGCAGTTGCAGTTCGGCGAGGGTGTTGGCCACCTCGTCGAGCGTGGCGGGTGGCACCTCTGCCGCCAGCCCCTGCAGTCGCAGCCACCAGTCGTGGCCGTCCAGCAGGTGCTCTGCCGCCCAGAGCGCGGCAACGACGACGTCGGGGTCGGCATCACGGTCGCGTGCCAGTTCGTGGATCGTGGTCGGGCCGAGCCGATTCACCAGGTCATTGACGATCTGTGTCGCCGTGATCTCGGGCGCGAGGCGGTGGGCGGGAATCCGGTCGGCGAACTGCTCACGGATCACGGCCGGAAAGTAGCCACGCAGGGCCGGTTCGCCACATCGGGCTCGAACCAGCGGGCTGGCGGCGACATCGTCGACCAACCAGCGCTTGGTTGCCGCCACCACGGTGGCCAGTTCCGGGCGTGTCAGCCCGCCACCGGCAGCGGCGCGACTGCGCAGGTCGGAGTCGTCTGGCAGGACGTCGACGACGCGATCGATGAGCCCCCTGGACGTCAGCAGGTCGAGGTGGCGCCGGTGTGCCTGGATCATGTCGGCCGAGCGAGCGTGTTCGCGTGACAACAGCCAGACCTGGGCGTCCACGTCGGCCAGCACCGCGGCCACCACGTCGTCGGTGGCCGCGCGCAACAGGTCGTCGCGTTGCCCCGGACCGAGCGTGCCGTCCGCCAGCAGGGGTGCCATCAGGATCTTGAGGTTGACCTCGCGATCCGAGATCGCCACTCCGGCGGCGTTGTGGATGGCGTCCTGGTCAACCCGTCCGCCGCGACGGGCATAGGCGATGCGACCCCGCTGCGTGATGGCCAGGTTGGCGCCCTCACCAAAGACTCGGGCGCGCAGCTCGTCGGCCGGGACCCGCACGGACGCGTTGGCGCGGTCGTCCACGTCCGCCTCGTCCGGCGCCGAGACGTAGGTGCCGATCCCACCCGCGTACAGCAGGTCGACGTTGGCCCGAAGGATGGCCTGGATCAGGTCATCGGGGGCCATGGCGCGGTCGTCCACCCGCAGCAGGCGTTGCACCTGCGGAGTCAGTTCGATGCGCTTGTCCTGGCGAGACCACACCCCGCCGCCGTTGGACAGCACGTCGCGGTCGAAGTCCTGCCACGTGGAGCCGGGCTGTTCGAACAGGCGTCGACGTTCGGCGAACGTCGCGTCCGGATCCGGGTCGGGGTCCAGGAAGATGTCGCGATGGTCGAAGGCGGCGACCAGCCGCACCGTCGCCGACGTGAGCAGGCCGTTGCCGAACACGTCACCGGACATGTCACCGATCCCCACGACCGAGATCTCGTCGGTGAAGATGTCGATGCCCAGCTCGCGGAAGTGGCGTGCGATCGCGACCCAGGCTCCCTTCGCCGTGATCCCCAGCGCCTTGTGGTCATAGCCCGCCGACCCACCGGAGGCGAAGGCATCGTCGAGCCAGAAGCCGGCGGCTCGTGCCAGTTCGTTCGCCGTGTCGGACAATCGTGCCGTGCCCTTGTCGGCGGCCACGACCAGGTAGGGATCATCGCCGTCGCGGCGCCGGACGTCCGGCGGTCCGACCACCTCGGTGCCCACCACGTTGTCGGTCACCGCGAGCAGGCCGGTCACATAGACCCGATAGGCAGCCTCGACGGCCGCAGCATGCCCGGCCCGATCGGCCGGGGGATCGTGCAGGACGAATCCACCCTTGGCACCGGTGGGCACGATCATCGAGTTCTTGACGATCTGGGCCGTCACCAGCCCGAGCACCTCACTGCGCACGTCATCGGACCGGTCGGAGGCACGCAACCCACCCCGGGCGATCGGGCCACCCCGCAGGTGCACGCCGTCCGTCAGCGTCGAGGTCACGAGGATCTCCACGAACGGGACGGGCGACGGGACGCCCGGCAGGTCGGCGGAGCGGAACTTGGTGACGAGCACCTCGACGGGGTGCCCCGAGGCTGCCATGACGGTTCGATTCGCCACGAAGGCGTTGGTGCGCAGCGTGGCGTGGATGGCCTGGCCGAGGTCGCCGATGATGCGGTCCTCGGTCAGGGACCGGATGCCCGGACCGCAGTGTGTCCAGCAGGTGGTCGGCGCGTGGTGCCTCGATGATGTCGGCGTCGGGCGACAGCAGGGCCGTGAAGACGGCGATCAGTGCGCTGGCGGCGTCGGGGTTGGCCAGCAGCGTCCGGGTCACCTGGGATGGCGACCAGCCGTTGCCCAGCAGGTCGAACAGGCGCCGGTAGCTGCGCAGGATCTCGACGTCTCGCCAGTCCAGCGTCGAGGTGGCCACGAGTCGGAGCAGGTCGTCGACCAGGGCGCGACCAGTCAGGGTCGCGTGCATCGCGTCGACCACGCGCGTCACGTCGAGGTCGTCGAGCGGGACCGGGATGGTGACGTCGAGGTGCTGGTGGACCGTGTCGCCGCCGTTGGTGGTGGCCGCGTCGACGACGTGGAAACCGAATGCCTCGATCGTCGGGACGAGGTCGGACAGGTGACGACCGTGGGGGGTGTCGAGCCGGATCGACCACCCGTCGTCAACTCGTTCCAGGGCCACCTGCATGTCGTCGCCGTGGTCGTCGCGGCCACGGCACCAGGCCGCCACCCGCGGTCGCGTCGTCAGCCGTGCGTGGTGACGTGGGCGGCGAAGCGGTCGCGGTCACGGCGTGCCTCTCGGCGAAGGCAACACCACTGCCGCGGAACCTGCCGACCGGACACGGGTCTGGTCAGCCCGTGCGCGTGCATGCAGTCGCACGCGATCCGTCCGCCGCTCGCGGTGGGCCGATGGCCCACCACCGGCGCAGGTCCCACGACGGCGCCGTTGCCGATGTGGGTGGAGGTGGTGCGTGGTTGCCCACGCAGCCCAAATGGTAATGGGACACCCGGTGGGTGTCCCATGAGGCACGACGTCGGGCGGCGGTGGCCGCCCCGAACGTTCTGCGCTGCGCGCCGGGCAGCACCCGGCGGCCGAATCAGAGCGAGGCGAGCTTGCGGGCCATGCGCGACTTCTTGTTGGCGGCGTTGTTGGCGTGGATGATGCCGCGCGTGGCAGCCTTGTCCAGCGACCGGCTGGCGGTGCGGAAGGCCTCGTCGGCCTGGTCCTTGTCGCCGGCCTCGAAAGCGGTGCGGAACCGCTTCAGGTCAGTCTTGAGGTTGGTGCGCACGCCCTTGTTGCGCTCGTGGCGCGTGATGGTCTGGCGATTGCGCTTGATCTGGCTCTTGATGTTGGCCACGGTGGTGCCTCGGGTCGCGTGCAGAAGTGCGGTCTGCGGGGTGGGGAAGTCGTGTGGAGGGGCACGCGCAAGTGTGGCGGGTGCGCCGTCTTCGTGGCTGGCGGCAGTCGGCCGGTCCAGCACGCAAGGCCGCACGAGTGCGGCCGGTCCCGGAGGGTACCGCCTGTGGCACCGGCGCGGCAACCAGGCCGGTGCCTGCGCGGTCGGGGCCGGGTGTGGCACCGGTACGCTCGCCAGCCCTCCCATTGCCCGGCAAGGTCGTCCGTGTACCCGATCGAGCGCATCCGCAACTTCTGCATCGTGGCGCATGTCGACCACGGCAAGTCGACGTTGGCGGACCGCATGCTGCAGGCCACCAATCTCGTCGATCCGCGCAAGATGCGGGCCCAGTACCTCGACAAGATGGACATCGAGCGCGAGCGTGGCATCACCATCAAGGCACAGACGGCCCGCCTGCCCTACCGACCGCTGGGCGACCTGGGCGACGAGTACCTGCTCAACCTGATCGACACGCCGGGCCACGTCGACTTCTCCTACGAGGTGTCGCGGGCCCTGAACGCCTGCGAGGGCGCCATCCTGCTGGTCGATGCGGCCCAGGGGATGGAGGCGCAGACCATCGCCAACCTCTACCTCGCGCTGGAGGCCGATCTCGAGATCATCCCCGTCCTCAACAAGATCGACCTGCCGGCGGCACAGCCCGAGCAGGTGGCGCGCGAGATCTGCTCGATCATCGGGGGCGACCCCGAGGACGTGTTGGCGATCTCGGCCAAGACGGGGGAGGGGGTCGAGGCGGTGCTGGACGCGATCGTGGACCGGGTGCCAGCCCCCACCACCGATCCCGACTCGCCGTTGCGCGCGCTGGTGTTCGACTCGGTCTACGACTCCTATCGCGGCACCCTGGTGTACTTCCGGGTCATGGACGGCGTGGTCGCGCCCGGCGACGAGATCCGCATGGTCGCGACCGGGTTCACCGGCGAGGTCGACGACCTCGCCGTCCACTCGCCCGAGGAAGTGGCCATCGATGCGCTGGGCCCCGGCGAGGTCGGGGTGCTGTCGGCCGCGATCAAGGAGGTGAGCGAGGCCAAGGTGGGCGACACCATCACCCTGGCTGGGCGTGCGGGTGCCGACATCGTCGCGCTGCCGGGCTACCGCGAACCACTTCCGATGGTGTTCTCGGGGCTGTACCCGATGGATTCGGGTGACTTTCCGATGCTGCGCGAGGCCCTGGACAAGTTGCGTCTCAACGACGCATCGTTCAGTTACGAGCCCGAGACGTCGGCCGCCCTGGGCTTCGGCTTCCGTGCCGGGTTCCTGGGACTGTTGCACCTCGAGATCATCACCGAACGCCTGGACCGCGAGTTCAACATCCCGCTGGTGACCACTGCCCCCTCGGTCAGTTATCGAGTGGTGCGACAGGACCCCAACCAGAAGGGCCAACCGGCCGTCGGCGAGGATGGCGAAGCCGTCGTCACGATCGTGTCCAACCCCCAGGACCTGCCCGCGCCCAACGACATCCTCGCGATCGAGGAACCGATGGTGACGGCCACGATCCTGGTGCCCAGCGACCACGTCGGTCCGGTGATGCAACTGTGCGAAGGTCGGCGCGGTGACCTGCAACGCATGGACTACCTCACCGAGACCAGGGTCGAGTTGCACTACGTGCTCCCGCTGGGCGAGATCATCACGGACTTCTTCGACCAGTTGAAGTCACTCACCCGCGGCTACGCGTCGTTGGACTACGAACGCTCCGGCTACCAGGCGGCCGACCTCGTCCGCGTGGATGTCCTGCTGCACGGCGAACCGGTCGACGCCTTCAGTTCGATCGTGCATCGTGACAATTCCTACGAGTTCGGCAAGACCATGGTGGGCCGGCTGCGGGAGTTGATCCCCAGGCAGATGTTCGACGTGCCGATCCAGGCCGCCATCGGCGCCAAGATCATCGCTCGCGAGACGGTCAAGGCTCGTCGCAAGGACGTGCTGGCCAAGTGCTACGGCGGCGACGTGTCACGCAAGCGCAAGCTGCTGGAGAAGCAGAAGGAGGGGAAGAAGAAGATGAAGAACGTCGGTTCCGTCGAGGTTCCCCAGGAGGCCTTCGTCGCCGCACTGCGGTCGACCTCACCCGTCAAGTGACGGTGGTTCCCCCGCCGCGGATGCCCCCGTCGCCCCCGACACCAACCCAGGCCGGACGGCCGGACACGAGGCAGACATGACCATCTCCAGCGACGTCGTCACGGTCGATCGTGACGGGCACGTGCTGCACATCGGCATCAATCGGCCCACCAAGCTCAACGCCTGGGACATGGCCGTCATCGAGCAGGTGTCGGCCGCCTACGACACCCTGGCCGACGATGACGACCTGCGCGTCGGGGTGCTGTTCGGCCACGGTGACCACTTCTCGGCCGGCCTCGACCTGGCCGAGGTCGGACCGCACGTCGCCGAGCACGGACCCGGCATGCTCGGTGGCAGTGGCACCGATCCCTACGGGCTGTGGTCCGACCCCGTTGACAAGCCGGTCGTGATGGCGGTCCAGGGCATCGCCTTCACCCTGTCGATCGAGTTGGCGCTGGCGGCCGACATCGTCGTCGCGGCCGACGACGTCCGGTTCCGGCAACTCGAGATCGGTCGCGGGATCCTGCCGTTCGGCGGCGCCACGGTGCGCGCGCCGGCGCAGTTGGGCTGGGGCAACGCGATGCGGTGGTTGTTGACCGGCGAGGAGTTCGGCGCCGACGAGGCGTTGCGGATCGGCCTGGTCCAGGAAGTCGTCGCCCCGGGCCGCCACCATGATCGCGCCACGCAACTGGCCCATGTCATCGCGGCCCAGGCACCGCTGGGCGTGCGCGGCACGCTGGTCAATGCCCGGGTTGCGCGCGACCACGGCGTCGACGCGGCCCGTGCGGACCTGCGTGACCAGCTCGCGACCGTCATGGCATCCGAGGACGCCGCCGAAGGGATCGCGTCGTTCCTGGAGCGCCGCGACGCCCAGTTCACGGGTCGCTGACCACGACCGGCGGGTGATCCGTCACCACCACGAGACAGAGGCATCGACATGATCAGGGACACGGGACTGGGGATCGGGCTGGCCATCGCGGTCCCGATCCTCATCGGGCTGGTGGTCGACTTCATCGCCATCGGCGTTGGCGTGGGACTGGTGGCCGGGGTGCTGGTCGCCAGCCAGTGGCCACCACGGTTGCGCGACGTCGGGTGGGCGGACGACCCGGAGCACCCGTGAGGTTGCAGGAGGCGGCCGCGTGACCGGGCAGCGGCGGTGGCTCGACGCCCCGGTCGAGTCCGGTCGCGCTGCGGGGTTCGGGATCTACCTCCATGTGCCCTTCTGCAGTCACCGATGTGGCTACTGCGACTTCGCCACCCACGTCGCCGATCCCGCCGAGGTCGATGCCGTCATGGCTCGCTACGTCTCGGCCCTGCGCACGGACATGGCGCGGGTCCTGCGGGCCGGACCTGCGGGGGATGGGTCCCAGCCCTGGCCGACGGTGACGTCAGTGTTCGTGGGCGGGGGCACCCCGACGCTGCTGCCCGCGCAGGAACTGGCGAGTGTGGTGGCTGCCGTGTTCGACACGGCGACGGTGACGGCGGGAGCCGAGGTCACCGTCGAGGCCAATCCCGAGACCGTGACCCCGGCGATGTTCGCGGCCCTGGTCGACGCCGGGGTGACGAGGGTGTCGATGGGGGCCCAGTCGTTCGCCCCGCACGTGCTCACCACACTGGAACGCGGGCACACCGCGCAGCGGCCGCTCGCTGCTGTCGCCGAGGCGCGTGCCGCCGGGATCGACCACGTCAGCCTCGACCTGGTGTACGGCACGCCGGGCGAGACCATGGAGGACTGGCAGGCAACCCTGGGCACGGCCCTGACCGCCGACGTCGACCACCTGTCGGCCTACGCGTTGTCGATCCACACCAACACCCCGTTCGGCCGGGCGCGCGCCGCCGGGACCATGCCCGACGTCGACGACGATGCTGCCGCCGAGCGCTTCGACCTGGCCCGAGACGTGCTTGGCACGGCCGGATTCGACCACTACGAGATCAGCAACTGGGCGCGATCGCCGGGGGCCAGGTCACGCCACAACGTGCTGTACTGGCGCCATGGCGACTACCTGGCCTTCGGGGTCGGTGCCCATGGCCACGTGGACGGGCGACGCTGGTGGAACCCGCGCTCGATCGGGCCATGGATGGCCGCAGTCGAGCAGGGCCAGGACCCGACCGCGGCCAGCGAGGTGCTCGACCTTGACCAACGACGGCTCGAGCGGCTGCTGTTGGGCCTGCGACTGCGCGATGGGATGCATCCCCATGACGTGCCGCCACTGGACCCGATGGCGCTGGAGGATGCCATGGCCAACGACCTCGTCGAGACGGCCTGCGGTCGCGTCAGGGCCACCGATCGTGGCTGGTACCTGCTGGACGAGGCCGTTCGCCGACTGGCCTGACCGACCGTCGCACCGCAGCCACCATGGCACCCCGGCCATTGATCCCGGTGACATCACGAAGCCCCCGTCGAAATCGACGGGGGCTTCACAGGTGTGATGTCCGGCGTGGTGTCAGCGACGGCCGCTGAACCACACGGCGGCCCCGGCTGCAGCCGCGACCAGGAGGACGGCACCAAGACCCACGCGGCCACGCCCCTTGGAGGCGACGTCGGCGTCGGCTGGCGGTGTGTCGGCCGGCGGGTCGGGCATCGGAACTGGTTCGTGCGCGACCACGGCAGCGGCACCGTCCGGGGTGATCGTGCCGAACGCGCGGGCGAGTTCCTCGGACCGGATCCGGGCGGACAGCCGCTCGGAGTCCTGGGCCTTGCGGATCGCCCGCTTCTTGCGCGCATTGCCGGCGGCCGCGAAGCTGGCGCCCAGGGCTGCGATGGCGGCGAGCACCTTGGGCGCGGCATCCTTGGCAGCGGCCGCGGCGCCGCCGGAGCGACCCTGGGATGCGCCGCCGGATCCTCCGGATCCGCCGGACGCGCCCTGGGCCAGTCCCATGACGGTGCCGACCATGTCGCCAGTCGAGGCCGTCAGGGTGTGGACGTCGGACTCGATCTGGGCGCGGGTCGCGCGAATCTCGGCGAGCTGACGCTCTAGCGCTTGATCTGCTGCTTTGCCCATTCGACGTCCTCCTTGATCTGTTGGGTTGCGATACGGGAAGCCTCGGAACTCTTGTCTGCCTGGGACTTGGCGAACAGCGCGGCAATGATGGCCACGAGCAGGAACACCCCGGCAACGATCAGCCAGGCCGCCCAGTCGAAGAACCACTGTTGCAGGGCCGCCCCACCGGCCAGGCCCAGGAAGCCGACGACGTAGAGCATCATGACAGCGGTTGCCCCACCGGCACCTGCCGCCTTGCCACCGTGGGCCGCGGTCCGGGACAGCTGCTGCTTGAGCAGATCGACGTCCTGGTTGACCAGCGACTTGGCGTTGGTGACGATCCGCTTGATCTTGTCGGGCGGCGACGCCTCGCCGCCCGCGGGCTGCTGTTGACTCATCGTGGACTCCTCCTCGGACCCGTGACGGTAATGGATCGTCGACCACACCGTGTGGGCCATTGGCCGCACTGTCCCAGAGGTTAGGCTGTCATGGCCTGGCGCACGCGATGCCAGGAGCGCTGGATGGTGGACTCAGCCGTCGACGATCTCGAATCGAACGCAAGCAACGGATCCTGCGCGCGATCGTGGCCGAGTACGTCACGTCCGGCGAACCGGTCGGATCCAGCCGGGTCGTGGCTGCGGCGGCGCTGGACTGTTCTGCGGCGACGGTGCGCAACGAGATGGCGGTGCTCGAGGAGCGCGGCCTGGTGATGGCCCCGCACACGTCTGCAGGACGCGTGCCCACCGACCTGGGCTACCGCGCCTTCGTCGAGATGCTGCGCGAGAGCGCCGATCCCGACGACCTGCGTGGCCAGCAGCGGGAACTGATCGACCAGTTGTTGTCCGGTGCCAGTGACGTCGACGACCTGCTGGCCCGGACGACGACGGTGCTCAGCCAACTCACCCGACTGGTGTCGCTGGTGATCGCGCCCGCCTTCGACCAGGCACGACTGAAACTGGTCGAGCTGGTCGCGCTGTCGCCGCATGCGGTGATGCTGTTGCTGGTGGCCGACACCGGCAGCGTCACCAAGCGAGTGCTGGACCTGCCGAAGCCAGTCACCGACTCACAGGTCGACCGGGTCCGGGCCGGGTTGCAGGAGCAGTTGCAGGGGCGTCGGATGGGCGACCTCGGCGAGGTCGTGGCCGCGATGCTGGCCAGTACTCCGGCCGAGTTGCGTCCGGTCGTGGCCGCCGTCGCGGCGGTCGCGACCCGCGAGGTTGCGGACGAGGCCGTCCACCGCATGTACGTGTCGGGTCGCGCCTCGCTGGCCTCGACGGCCTTCGAGCGAGACGATCTGTCCCGGGTCCTGGCACTGCTGGAGGAGGAGGCGACCCTGGCCCGGGTGCTGGACGACTCGACCGGCGGCGACAGCGCCCTGCCGGTGGTGCGCATCGGGACCGAACACGACCTCGACGACCTCGCCTCGACATCGCTGGTCGCGCAGCGCTACCAGTTGGCCCAGACGGGCGCCCTGGGGGTGCTCGGGACCGACGAGGATGGACTATGCATCGGTGTTGGCCAGCGTGCGCGCGGTCGCCGACCACCTCGAGTCCACCCTGGCTGACCTGGCCGACTGATGCGCTCCCGGCACGCGGGTCGCGTGATGGGCTCGGGGCACCTGCGACATGGCTGTACTGGGGACTGTGCCAGGGTCCGCCCGGGGATGGCTTCGAGGCTGGATGTCGGGTTGCGTCGATGACGCGCAGGTCGTGCGCTCGGAATGTTCATGACGACGGCACAGCCCGTACCTTGGCGCGCGGCATGCGCGGGCGCCGACCGCCCCCAGCGCCACTCCTGAGCCCGCGTCGCACGGGCATGTCCATCGTCGTCCGCAAACGGGACCATCCTGACCATGACCGACCTCTATGACATCCTCGACGTCCCCCGGGATGCCTCGTCCGACGAGATCAAGAAGGCCTATCGTCGTGCGGCGCGCACCGCCCATCCCGATGCAGGTGGCGACGAGGACACCTTCAAGCAGGTGCAGCGGGCCTACCGCGTGCTGTCGGATCCGCAGGCCCGGACTCGCTACGACCGCTTCGGCGACGACGGCACACCCGGATCCCGGACCCAGGACCCCTTCGGGTTCGGTGGTGGCAACATGGGTGGACTTGGTGACGTGATCGACGCGTTCTTCGGCCAGGCATTCGGCGAGCAGGGCGGTCAGCGCAGCAGCGGTCGCCGTCGCCAGCAGCGCGGCCGTGACGTGCTGGTGCCCGTCGAGGTCACGCTCGAGGACCTGTTGGGCTCGATCGAGGAGACCGTCGAGGTCGACGTGGCCGCGACCTGCGAGACGTGCGGCGGCACGGGTTCTGCCAGTCGCGCCGCACCATCCACGTGTGGCACCTGCAAGGGACGTGGCCAGGTCCAGCAGATCGTGCGCACCGCCTTCGGCCAACTTGCCACCGCAGCAGCCTGCCCGACCTGCGATGGGCAGGGCACCGCAGTCTCAGATCCGTGTGCCGTGTGCGACGGCGAGGGTCGCGCCCGCGCCAGTCGTGCCGTCACCGTGACGATTCCAGCCGGGGTCGAGCACGGCGACCGCATCCGGGTCCGCGGTGAGGGCGAGGCTGCGCGTGGCAACGGGACCCCGGGGGACCTGTACGTCGAGGTGCAGGTCGCCGAACACGAGGTCTTCGATCGCGCGGGTCGCGACCTGTTGGGAGAACTTGCCGTGCCCTTCTCGCAGGCTGCACTGGGTGCCCGTGTCACCCTGCCGACCCTGGACGGGGATGCCGAACTGGACATTCCGGCCGGCACCAGGCCCGGCTCGGTGCTGGTCGTGCGCCGCCGCGGCATGCCCGCCAAGGGCGGCGGTCCGCGGGGTGACGTCCGCCTGACGGTGCGAGTCGACGTGCCCTCCAACCTCACGCCCCGGCAACGCGAACTGCTCGAGGAGTTCGCCCAGGAGCGAGGTGAGGATGCGCCGGGTGCATCCAGCCTGTTCGGGCGTCTGCGTCGGGCCTTCCAGTGACCGAGGTCGACGTGATCGGAGCCGACGTGGCGTCGGCCCTGCGGGCCGGCACCGACCCGTGGGTCGTGGTGGGTGCGATCGGGGATGCGACGATCGGTGGGCTGGTCCCGCTGGACCGTGCCACCATGCACCACCTCCAGCGAGTGCGGCGGCGTCACCACGGCTCAGGGGTCGTCGCGGCCGACGGCCTGGGGACCGTCGTGGCCGGTCGGCTGACCGACGGTGGGGTGGAGGTCGAGGTGGTCGCGACCGCCGATGCGCCACGGCCCGTCCTGCGGATCGTCCAGGGCCTTGCCAAGCGCTCCCGCCACGACGAGGTCGTGCGGATGCTGACAGAGTTGGGCGTGGACCGGATCACCGCCGTGACCACGACCCGGTGCCAGGTCGACCTTGCCCACAAGGTCGATCGCGTGCACGAACGATGGGCGGCGATCGTCGATTCGGCCTGCAGCCAGTCACGGCGCGCCCATCGACCCGTCGTGGAGGGCCCAATGACCCTGTCCGAGGCGCTGCCGGGACGGCTCGATCGTGTCCTGGTGGCCGACCCGGGCGCCACGACGAACCCGCTCGACGCCCTGCAGGAACGCCGCTCGACCCCCGACGCTGGCGCATCGGACACCGACACCGAGATCTGGACCGCCGTGATCGGTCCGGAAGGCGGCCTGACGGAGGCAGAGGTGGCGGGCCTGGTCGATCGCGGGGCGGTCGCCGTGGGCCTTGGCCCGAGCGTGTTGCGGACCGAGCACGCCGGGCTGGCACTCGGTGCCGTCATGGCTGCCGGCCTGGGCCGCATGTGACCCGCCTCGGGCACCGCCCGGTTGCCGCATCGCGACACTCGGTCGTCTCCGCCGCCGGAACGACGACCCACGACGGTAGGATCGTGGAAATGCACCGCGACTCCGACCAAGGCCAGACGACACACTGTGACACCCTCATCCTCCCGCGCACGACACGTCCATGAGTGACGCAGCCGTCGCACCCCACGCGTCCGACGATCCGATCACCCGCAGCCTCACCATTCCCGATGACCAGGCGATGGTGGCCCTGTTGGGTCCCGGCGACCAGTTGCTCCGACTCGTGGACGCCCACCTGGCGGCGCAGATCCATGTCCGCGGCAACCGGATCACGGCCACGGGTGCCGCCGCCGACGTCGCGACCGCCATCACCGCCTTCGGGGAATTGCTGGACGTGCTGCGGGCCGGCCACGACCTGGACGAGGCCACCGTCGCCCAGGTGCTGCGCATGGTCGATGGCGACGGCCGCGACGAACTCAAGCCTGCCAGCGTCCTGTCGGAGCACCTGCTGACCCATCGCGGTCGCACCATCCGGCCCAAGACCATCGGGCAGAAGCGCTACCTCGACGCGATCCGCGCCAACACCGTGACGTTCGGCATCGGTCCCGCCGGCACCGGCAAGACCTACCTGGGCATGGCCATGGCGGTCCAGGCCCTGCGTGGCCGCACCGTCAACCGGTTGGTCCTGACGCGTCCTGCCGTCGAGGCGGGGGAGCGGCTCGGCTTCCTGCCGGGCACGCTCCACGAGAAGATCAACCCCTACCTCAAGCCCCTGTGGGACGCCCTGCACGACATGATGGACACCGAGGAACTCAACAGTCACGTCGACGACGGCACCATCGAGATCGCCCCGCTCGCCTACATGCGGGGCCGCACGCTCAACGATGCCTTCATCGTCCTGGACGAGGCCCAGAACACCACGCCCGAGCAGATGAAGATGTTCCTGACCCGGATCGGGTTCAACTCGCGCGCCGTCGTGACGGGCGACATCAGCCAGACCGACCTGCCCGGTGGGCAACCGTCCGGCCTGCGTGTCGTCAACGAGATCCTGACCGGAATCGACGGCGTCGGGTTCTCGACCCTGACGTCGCGTGACGTGGTGCGACACCCCATCGTTGCCCAGATCGTGGAGGCCTACGGCCGCCACGACGCGCGGCGCGAAGCCGCCCGTGCGCGTTCGGCCCCGTCCGCCGACGACCGCGACCCCACCTGATGGCCGTCCAACTGACCGACGAGCAGACGGCGGTCACCGTGGATGGTCGGGAACTGGTGGCCCTGGCGCGGCACGTCCTGGCGCAGCAGCGCATCCCGTCAGACATGGACGTGGGCATCCTGCTGGTGGACCGTGCCACGATCGCCGGCCTCAACGAGGCACACATGGCCAAGGACGGTCCCACCGACGTGCTGGCGTTCCCGATCGACGAACCGGGCACGACGCCGCCGGGCATCCCGGCCGTGCTGGGCGACGTCGTCGTGTGTCCGCAGGTGGCGCACGACCAGGCAGCCCAGTTCAGCCGCACCGGACCGCAGGAGGTTCGGTTCCTGCTGGTTCACGGGATGCTGCACCTGATGGGCATGGACCACGACAACGCCGCGGCCGAACGCGAGATGTTCGGACTGACCGACGAGTTGCTCGCGAGTTTCCGTGATGACGGGCAGGCCACGACATGACCTGGTTGCTGGCCGGCATCCTGGTGGCAGGTCTGGCGCTGGCGGCGTGGCTGGCCACCGTCGAGACCGTGCTGTTGGTCCTGGATCCCGTCACGGCCGTCGCCAAGGGCGCCGACCGAGACGCCAACCTGCGCTGGATCGTCGAGCATCGCGGCAGTGGCCTGAACGTGGTGCTGTTCGCCACCGTCGTGGTCCGCGTGACGATCACGCTGGTCGCCTACCTGCTGGCCCACCAGTGGCTGCCGGTGTGGAGTGCGGCCCTGGTCGCAGGCATCGCAGTCGTGACGGTGTCGTTGGTGGCGACCGAGATCGCCCCACGGGCGCGTGCGCTGCGTGACCCGATCGAGGTGGGAACCCAGCGCGCGAAGGGCGCTCGCCGCCTGGTGACCGTCCTGGGGCCGGTGGTGGGCGTGTTGGTCGCCGCGGGACGGATCCTGGGTGGTGGCCGTGGGTCCGGACCATTCCCCGAGGACGCGCCCATGGCCGAGGGCGAGGACCGTGAGCCCTTCGAGGACGACGAGCGAGCCATGATCCGCTCCATCTTCGAGTTGTCACGCACCATGGTGCGCGAGATCATGGTGCCGCGGCCGGACATGGTCACCGTCGAGGTGGGGACCGGGTTCGACGAACTGGTCGACCTGCTGATCGACTGTGGGAAGTCGCGCGTGCCCGTGTACCGCGAGGACCGCGAGCACATCATCGGCGTGATCTACGCCAAGGACGTGCTCCAACGACTCGCGGCAGGGTCGCGTCGGCGCTGGATCGACCTGCTGCGTCCGGCCACGTTCGTGCCCGAGACCAAGCCCGTCGACGACCTCCTCGAGCAGCTCCAGGCCGCGTCGGTGCACATCGCGCTGGTCGTCGACGAGTACGGCGCGACGACCGGGACTCGTCACGATCGAGGACATCCTCGAAGAGATCGTGGGCGAGATCGTGGACGAACACGACGACGAGTCGCCACTGGTCGAGGTCGTGGACAACGACAGTCTTCGCATCGACGCTCGCCTGCCGGTCGACGATCTCGCCGAGGTGCTCGGCGTCGACCTGCCCGACGACGACTGGGACACCGTCGGGGGGCTGGTCGTGGCGGCGTTCGGCCGCGTGCCCTCGGAAGGCGAGTCGGTCGAGGTCGACGGCATCGAGTTCGCGGTCGAGGTCGTGACCGGACGGCGCGTGGCTCGGGTGGTGGCGTCACGCCGTGATGTCGGCGACCACCTGCTGGCAGCAGGAGGCAGCCAGTGAACACGCGAGACCTGGACCTGGATGCCCACCACGACGACTGCGCGGGCGCTGCTGTCGCGTGCCCACGCGCCCTACTCGAACTTCCCGGTGGCAGCCGTCGTGCTCACCTCCGATGGCGGCGTCCACGCCGGCGTGAACGTCGAGAACGCCGCGTTCGGCTCCACCATCTGTGCCGAGCGCATGGCGATCGGGGCGATGGTCGACCACCGGGGATCGCTCCGGGATCGCGGCGGTGGTGGTCGCGGGTCGGGCCGACGACCCGCTGTCGCCGTGTGGCGCGTGTCGGCAGGTCATCGCGGAGTTCTCGACACCCGACACGATCGTGACCAGTCGCGGCGCGGCCGGGGTCACGACCACGTGGCGGATCGGCGACCTGTTGCCGGCAGCGTTCGGACCGATGGCACTGGCCGCCGGGGCCGGTCGCACGACCGAGTCGGCACCGGGATCCGCCCGACGCCGACGCCGACGGTGGCGCGCCCAGCATCCCCGCAGAACCGGAGTAGGACATGGCAGAGTTGGACCTCGAGACGATCCTGGCAGGTGCCGAGGAACCGGTGGGCGAAACGCACCGGTCGGGGCTGGTGGCGCTGGTGGGACGCCCCAACGTGGGCAAGTCGACGCTGCTCAATGCGCTGGTGGGCGAGAAGGTGGCGATCACCTCGCCGATCCCCGGCACGACGCGCAACGCCATTCGTGGTGTCGTCACCCGCGAGGATGCGCAGGTCGTGTTCGTGGACACGCCCGGGCCTGGCAAAGCCTCGCTCGCTGCTGGCACGCCGCCTCAACGACCTCGTGCGCGATCACCTCGCTGGGGTGGAGGTCATCGTGCTGCTCGTCGACCTGGCGGCCGGCGTGGGCACGGGCGACGAGTTCCTCGCCCGCCTGGTCCGGGAGGCGCCGGCGCGGGTGGTCGTGGTCGCCAACAAGGAGGACCTGGTCCGGCGCGACTTCGCCGTGATGTCGCCCCAGTTGACACGCCTGGCAGAACTGCTTCCCAACTCCGAGATCATCCCGACGTCGGCGATGGACGGCTTCAACGTCCAGGAGTTGCTCGACCTGATCGTCGGGATGCTGCCCCGCGGCCCGCGCATCTTTCCCGGCGGCGTGGTCACGGACCAGCCGGATCGCCAGTTCGCGGCCGAGGTCCTGCGCGAGAAGTTCCTGGGGCAACTGCGCGACGAGTTGCCGCACTCACTGGCGGTCGTGGTCACCGACATCCGCGACAGCGAAGGTCGCGACGACATGATCGACATCGACGCCGTGGCCTACGTCGAGCGTGACAGCCAGAAGGGCATCATCATCGGCAAGGGCGGTGCCACCCTGCGCGATGCGGCGACAGCGGCCCGCAAGGAGTTGCAGGCGGTCTTCGGGACCAAGGTCTACCTGGACGTGCGGGTCAAGGTCGCCAAGGAATGGCAGCGCGACCCGCGGCAGATGCGACGCATGGGCTACTGACGCCGTCAACGGGGGTTTCCGACGCTGCAACCCCACGCGCCGTGACAACGCGCGGCACCGCCGACCCTGGGCCACTGGTTCGTGGCGGACGACTGGGTAGCCTCAGGCCGGATCATCCTCCGCACGCACGCCGACGAACCCAGGAACTGCCATGGCCGGTGGACTCGTCGCACTGCTCGACGACGTGGCTGCCCTGGCCAGGATGGCGGCCGCGTCGGTCGATGACGTGGCGGCAGCGGCCGGGCGGGCCAGCAGCAAGGCGGCCGGGGTCATGATCGACGACACCGCTGTCACGCCCCAGTACATGCAGGGGCTGGCCGCCAAGCGCGAACTGCCCATCATCCGCCAGATCGCGATGGGATCCCTGCGCAACAAGATCATCTTCATCCTGCCCGTCGCGCTCGTGCTGTCGGAGTTCGTCCCGATCCTGGTCGAGATCATCCTGATGATGGGTGGGACCTACCTGTGCTTCGAGGGCGCCGAGAAGGTCCTCGAGAAACTCCGCGGGGAATCCGGGGAGACGGCTGCCACCCCGGCGATCGTCGCGGGCGGCAAGCAGGAGAAGCGCGTCGTGAGCGGGGCGATCCGCACGGACCTGATCCTGTCGACCGAGATCATGGTCATCGCACTCAAGGAAGTGATCGACGAGTCGTTCGTGTCTCGGGCGTTCATCATGTTCGTCGTGGCGGTGCTCGTGACGGTGCTGATCTACGGCGTCGTCGCGGTGATCGTCAAGATGGACGACGTCGGACTGCGTCTGGCGCAGGAGTCCACGGGCGGGCTGCAGCGCTTCGGAGAACTCCTGGTCGCCGCCATGCCCCGGGTGTTGACGGTGTTGTCGACGGTGGGCACGGCCGCGATGCTGTGGGTGGGTGGCCACATCCTGCTGGTCGGCACCGACGAGTTGGGCTGGCACGCGCCCTACGAATGGGTCCACCACGTGGAGGTGCAGATCGCCGCGTCGGCTGGCGCACTGGGCGGCGCGCTGGGCTGGTTGTTCAACACCGCGGTGTCGGCCGCGATCGGCCTGACCGTCGGCGTGGTCGTGGCGCTCGTGGCACATCGGTTCGGGCTGGGCCACGGTGGGGACGAGTCGCACGGTGACCACGGTGCGGGCGCACACGAACTGGCTGACTCAGGCCATTGAGCCATCACGGGCATGCAGCGTGCCCGCTGGTCAGGCGAAGGTGTTGCAGGAGTTGGGGTCGCCGCTCTCGTAGCCGGTCATGAACCACTGCTGGCGCTGGGCCGAGGTGCCGTGGGTGAACGATTCGGGGTTGGCGTTGCCCCCCTGCAGGGCGTCGTCGCCGATGGCCTCGGCCGCCTCCATCGCCTCGGCGAGGTCGCCGTCCTCCACCAGGCCCTCCTCGAGTGCTGACCAGCCCCACACGCCCGCGAAGCAGTCCGCCTGCAACTCGACGCGCACCGACAGGTCGTTGGCCTGGTCGGGATTGGCCTGCTGGCGCTGGCGGACCTCGCTGGACACGCCCAGTTGGTTCTGGACGTGGTGGCCGACCTCGTGGGCGATCACGTAGGCCTGGGCGAAGTCGCCGCCGGCACCCAACTGGGAACGCATCTGGTCGAAGAAGGACAGGTCGAGATAGGTCTTGGAGTCGGCGGGACAGTAGAACGGTCCCGCGGCGGACTGTCCGTAGCCGCACCCGGATGTCTGGGTCCCGCCGCGGTACAGCACCAGGGTCGACGGGCTGTAGGTCAGTTCGGAGTCGCTGAAGACCTGGTCCCAGGTGGCCTGGACGTCGTCGAACACGAACGAGACGAACGACACCATCTCGGCTTCGGGGTCCTCGGCCGGGTCGATGGTCTGGTTGGCCGATGCGCCGGGCAGTCCCTGCCCCTGGGTTGCCGGACCGTCGATCTGGTTCAGCACGTCGCCCAGGTCGCCACCGCCACCGGACAGGACGGTGAACAGCACGACCAGCAGGATCACCGGGATGGAGGCGCCCCCCAACTTGATGGCGGTCCCACCCGGCATGCCGCTGCCACCCCCGCTGCTGCCGCGACGATCCTCGACGCGCGATGAGCGGTACCCGGACCTGGTCTTCATGGACGTCCCTTGGCTGGCGCCATGCATGGCGTACGACGAGGCTAGGCGACCGGAGGTCCCCCTTCACCACGGCTACCGTGGCCATCCGTCGTCACTCGAAGGTCCCACCGGATGCCCACGATCGCGCTCGTGCGCCATGCCACCACGGCTGCCACCGGTCATCGGCTCGGTGGCTGGACACCCGGCGTCCACCTGGACGATGCTGGTCGCGACCAGGCTCGTGCCACGGCGCAGCAGTTCGCCGACCATCCCGTCGTCGCCGTGTACTCGTCGCCGCTGGAACGCACGTGCGACACGGCGGCGATCATCGGCGAGGCGGTGGGCCAACAGGTGCAGGTCGTCCCGGGCCTTGGCGAGACTGACTACGGCGAGTGGACCAACCGACCGCTCGACGAGTTGCGCAAGGAGACGCTGTGGCGGGTGATCCAGACCACGCCGTCACGGGCAACCTTCCCGGGGGGCGAGTCCCTGCGCAGCTCGCAGGCGCGCATGGTCGACGCCATCGAGACCATCGCTGCGGCCCACGGCGATGACGACCTGGTCGTCGCCGTGGGGCACGCCGACCCGATCAAGGCCGCGCTGGCCCACTACCTGGGGATGCCGTTGGACACCTTCCAGCGCATTGCCATCAGTCCCGCCTCCGTGTCGATCCTGTCCCTGCGAGACGGCCACCCGCCGGCCGTCCTGGACATGAATGTCGGCCCCGGTCTGCCGATCCCGGAACAGTCGACCGCCGATTCGTCGGAACCTGACGCGGCTCGCCCGTCGGCCTGATCCTTCCTCGACCCCTTGCTGGAGCAGTCATGCCAACGCTGTCACTGGAGCGCCCGCACCACGTCACTGCCGGGACCATCGGCGCGCCCGGCAATCGCACCTTCCTGATCCAGGTCGAGGACGAGGCCCATCGCGTGACCGTCATCGCGGAGAAGGGCCAGGTGGCCGGGATCGCGGACCTGGTGTCGCGACTGCTGGTGCGCCTGGACCTGGTGCCGGCGACGGACTGGGACGCCGCGGCGATGGGGCTGCGCGAACCCATCGACCCAGCGTGGCGCGTGGGCGAGGTGGAACTGGCCCTCGACGTCGATGCGGCGCTCATCGTCGTTCGTGTGGCCGGCATCGACACCGACGGTGACGACCCCTTCGACGCCATCGAGTTCACCATCGACATCGACCAGGCCCGTCGTCTTGCCGGCCACATCGACGAACTCGTGGACCAGGGCCGACCCCGGTGCCGACTGTGCGGCCGTCCGATGAGCGACGATGGCGAGCACGTGTGCCCGTCGGCCAACGGCCACGGCCGTCTGACGGTGTGACTGACCTCGCGAGCGCCCCGCGACTGGCCACGGCACCGCTGGCCGTGCTCGGTGCCTTCGCGAACGCCTCGAACACGACCATGCTCGTGCACCTGGGCGACCGCGGTGAACTGCCCGGCGACCTGGGCCCCGACCTCGACCATCATGACCTCGAACGCATCGGCTCGCAGAACCTGGCCGTGTGGAAACCGGTGGCCGGTCAACGGCCCCTGTGGGACTTCGACGCGGCCAGCCTGCCGCGGCGCGAGGTCGCGGCCGCCATCGTGGACGGGCTGCTCGGCACCGACCTGGTGCCGCCGACGGTGTGGCGCACCGACGGACCGTGGGGTCCGGGGTCGCTGCAGGCCCACGTGCCGCACGACCCCGGCATCCACCTGCTGACGTGGGTGGAGTCCGACGACTTCGACCTCGACGCACTGGCGGCACTGGTCGTGTTCGACATGGTCGTCAACAACACCGACCGCAAGGCGAGTCACGTGCTGTACGGGTCCGAACGGTTCTGGGCCATCGACCACGGGTTGACCTTCCACGTCGACGACAAGGTGCGCACCGTCGCGTGGCAACTCCAGGGCGAGCCGGTGCCGGCATCGCTGCGCACTGCTGCCGGAACCCTTGCCGCGACCCTGGCCGACGATCCGCAACTGCTGGCCGAGCACCTGGCCAGTGACGAGGTGATCGCGACGATCCAACGAGCCAGCCGCGTGGCAGACACCGCCACCTTTCCACCGCTGCACGACCAGGCGCAGTTGCCGTGGCCGCTCGTGTGAGGCACCGCGCCGCCGGCCGCCCCTCCTGCCGAGTCGCCATGCTCCTGCCGCCTACCATGTGACGGTCGGTCCCCGCTTGCACCGCACGTCACGAGGAGGTGCCCATGGCGACGTATCGCGAACAGGGCATCGTGCTGCGCACCCACAAGTTGGGGGAGACCGATCGCATCCTCACACTCATGACCCAGGGGCGGGGCAAGGTGCGGGCCGTGGCCAAGGGCGTGCGTCGGCCGGGCTCCCGTTTCGGTGGGCGTCTCGAGGCCTACAGCCACGTCGACATGCTGCTCTACGAGGGTCGTTCCCTGGACGTGGTCACCCAGGCCGACCTGCTCGCGCCCCATGCCAACATCCGGGCGGACTGGCACACCTCGACAGCGGCCGCAGTGCTGGTCGAACTGGTGGACACGGTGTCGATCGAGGGTGATCGCGACAACCGCCTGTTCCTGCAGTTGCGGTCGGGGCTGCAGGCACTGGATGCGCAACCACCGGACACGCGGGTGTTCATCGACGCCTTCCTGTTGCGCATTGCGGGCGCGGTGGGCTTTCGTGTCGACACGCAGGCCTGTGCGACCTGTGGGGTGCCCGGCCCCCACCCGTTCCTGTCGATCGTGCATGGTGGCACCCTGTGCGCCGACTGCGCCCCCAGTGGGACCCGGGCCGTGGCGCCGGACGTCGTGACGCGTCTGGAGATGTTGGCATCGGATTCGTGGGCACCCCTGGTCGGACTGCCCGACGACGAGGCGGCCGGGGTCGCGGCGTCCTTCGCACGCGCCTATGCCGAACACCACCTCGATCGACGTCTCAAGTCCTACCCGCTGTCGCCGCGGCAGGCGATCGCATGACCACGCCCGGAGTCGACATGCACGAGACCGACGAGGACCGCGACCGCCGACACCTGGGTGCGGCGGTGGACCTGGCCCGCCGTGGCATGGAGGCTCGCGACGGTGGCCCGTTCGGCGCGGTCATCGTGCGCACCCGTGACGACACCGTCGTCGGACGTGGCTGGAACCGCGTCACGTCGACGTGCGACCCGACTGCGCATGCCGAGGTCGTGGCCATCCGCCGTGCTGCGAAGGTGGTGGGCAGCCACGAACTGCGTGGCACCACGATCTATGCATCAGGCGAACCGTGCCCGATGTGCTGGGCGGCATGTCGGTGGGCCCGGATCGATCGAATGGTGTACGCCAGCACACGGGAGGCCGCCGCACAGATCGGCTTCGACGACCAGTTCCTCTACGACGAACTGGCACGCCCCGGCTCCGACCATGACGTGCCGCTGCACCACCTGCCCCTGCAGGCCGGTGCCGACGTCTATGCACGCTGGGCGGCGGATCCCTCGTTCGCGAGGTACTGAGGTGGCCGGCGAGACCTCGCTGGTGCGCGCCCACGGGCTCGATCCTGCTCGCATCCCCGCCCACGTCGCCATCATCATGGACGGCAACGGACGCTGGGCCAACGCCCGGGGACTGCGCCGCAATGCGGGGCACGAGGCCGGCGAGCAGGCGCTGTTCGACACGGTGGAGGGTGCCGACGAACTGGGCATCCAGCAGGTCACGGTGTACGCCTTCTCGACCGAGAACTGGCGCCGGCCGCCCGAGGAGGTGCGGTGGCTGCTGGGATTCAACGAGTCACTGCTCACCCGCCGCAGTGGGGAACTGCACGAGCGCAACGTCAAGGTGCGCTTCATCGGTGGCCGCCAGCGGCCGGTCCCGCGGCGACTCGTTCGCCACATCGAGCGCACCGAGGCGTTGACCGCGGACAACACCGGGCTGCGTCTGACCATCGCGTTCAACTACGGATCACAGCGCGAGATCGCCGACGCCGCCGCGGCTGCCGCCCGTGACCTGGCAGCCGGGCGCATCAGTTCCATCGACGAGGCTGCCCTGGCCGCGCGCATGGACGATCCCACGATGCTGCCGGTCGACCTGTTGGTGCGCACGTCGGGGGAGCAGCGGATCAGCAACTTCCTGCTGTGGCAGGCCGCCTATGCCGAGTTCGTCTTCACCCCGACCCTGTGGCCCGACTTCGACCGTCACGAACTGGCACGAACCATCGCCGTGTACCAGGGCCGGGACCGGCGCTTCGGCATGGCCGTGGACCACGTCGCCGATGATTCCGAGAACTGAGCCGGGCACGCGAACCACGACGGGCAGGCCCTACATGCCGCGTGGGTGCCAGACGGTCTTGGCCTCGGTGAACGCCAACATGTCGCCAGGAGCCGGGTCAGACGCCCAGTCGTTGCCCGCCGGTCGCACGACGCGCTTGAGGTTGTCGGCGGCGGCCGCCTCGAGGTCGCCCCAGTCCTCACCGGCACCGGCGAGATCGATGGCGTTGACGTCCATGTGGGCGGCCAGGGTCGGCGCGACCTCCGCCATCGTCGACGTCAGCAGGTTGACCACGCCACCGGGCAGGTCGGACGTGGCCAGCACCTCGGCGAGCGAGATCGCGACCGTCGGGTCGTCCTCGACGACCACCACGCAGGTGTTGCCGGTCACGATCGTCCGGGCGATCACGGTGACCAGGCCCAGCAGCGGCGCGTCGCGTGGTGCCAGGACCGCGACGACGCCGGTGGGTTCCGGCAGCGTGAAGTCGAAGTAGGGGCCGGCAACCGGGTTGGCGGTGCCGTCGACGGCTGCCAGCTTGTCCGACCAGCCGGCGACGTTGACCCAGCGATCGATGGCCGCGTCCACCTCGGCCTGGGCCGGGCGGGCGGCCATGCCCGTGGCAGCCCGGACCTCGGCGACGAACTGGTCGCGTCGGCCCTCCAGCATCTCGGCGGCGCGGTACAGGATCTGGCCCCGGTTGTAGGGCGTGGCGCCTGACCAGCCCGCGAACGCGGAGCGGGCCGCGACCACGGCATCACGGGCGTCCTTGCGCGAGGCGACACTGACGTTGGCGATCAGGTCGCCGTCCGGGGTCAGCGCAGGCACGGTTCGGCCCGACTCCGACCGGGGGAATGCGCCACCGATCCACAGCTTGTAGGTCTTGCGGACGTCGAGACGTGCCATGAGTGTCGGTCCTTGTGTCGTGAGCCCGAGGGCTGTCGTGGCCCGTGGGCCCGGCGTGGTTCAGGCTGCGCGCTTGAGGTAGGCAGCCAACCCGTGACGTCCACCCTCGCGGCCGTAGCCCGATTCCTTGTAGCCGCCGAACGGAGATGTCGGGTCGAAGCGATTGAACGTGTTGGCCCACACGACCCCGGCACGCAGTCGGGCCGCCATCTCCAGGATGCGGGAGCCCTTCTCGGTCCACACGCCCGCCGAGAGGCCGTAGGGCGTGTTGTTGGCCTTGGCCACGGCCTCGTCCGGGGTGCGGAACGTCAGGACGCTCAGCACGGGACCAAAGATCTCCTCCTGGGCGATCGTGTGGCTCGGCTCGACGTTGGTGAACACGGTCGGTCGGAACCAGAATCCGTTCGTCGGGACCGCGCACTCCAATTCCCAGCGGTCAGCGCCCTCGGTCTCGCCCACGTCCGCCAGGTGCGTGATGCGGTCGAGTTGGGCAGCCGAGTTCACGGCACCGATGTCGGTGTTCTTGTCCAGTGGGTCGCCCAGTCGCAGGGTGCTGAGGCGCTCGGTCAGGCGATCCACGACCTCGTCGTGCACGTTCTCCTGCACCAACAGGCGGGAGCCCGCACAGCACACGTGGCCCTGGTTGAAGAAGATGCCGTTGACGATGCCGTCGACCGCCTGGTCCATGGCCGCGTCGTCGAAGACGATGTTGGCGGCCTTGCCGCCCAGTTCCAGCGTGGCCCGCTTGTCGGTGCCGGCGATCTGGCGCGCGATGGCCTTGCCGACGTTGGTCGATCCCGTGAAGGCCACCTTGTCCACGTCGGGGTGCGACACCAGGGCGGCCCCGGTGTCACCGGCACCCGTCACGATGTTCACGACGCCCGGCGGCAGGTCGGCCTGGCGGCACACGTCGGCGAACAACAGCGCGGTCAGCGGGGTGGTCTCGGCCGGCTTGAGGACGACGGTGTTCCCGCAGGCCAACGCGGGGGCGATCTTCCACGACAGCATGAGCAGGGGGAAGTTCCAGGGAATCACCTGGCCGGCAACACCCAATGGCCTGGGGTCGGGACCCAGGCCCGCCCAGTCGAGCTTGTCGGCCCATCCGGCGTGGTAGAAGAAGTGGGCCGCTGCCGTCGGCACGTCGACGTCGCGGGACTCCCGGATCGGCTTGCCGTTGTCGAGGCTTTCGAGCACGGCGAACTCGCGGGCACGTTCCTGCATGATGCGCGCGATGCGGTAGAGGTAGCCGCCCCTGGTCGCGGGCTTGAGTCGCGACCACGAGGTGAAGGCGGCGCGGGCAGCCGCCACGGCGCGGTCGACGTCGGCAGGTCCCGCCACCGTGTAGGTCGACAGCACCTCCTCGGTCGCGGGGTTCAGGGTCTCCGCCTGTTCGCCATCGGTGCCCTCGACCCAGTCACCGTCGATGAACAGGCCGTACGACGAGGCGATGTCGACGACGTCGATCGCCTGGGGTGCGGGTGCGTACTCCCACGTCGGTGACACGAGGTCGACGGGGGAGGTGGCGACATCGGAGGCTGCCATTGGGTGGGTCCTTGTCGGTGCCACGGGTTCGGGCGGTCGGGTGCAGGGAGAGGTGTGGGGACGAGGTCGTGCCAACGACCGGTCAGGCCATCGGGATGTAGTCCATCGAGTGGTAGCGACCGGTGCGCTTGGTGGTGCGCTGCATCAACAGGTCGTCGAGCAGGCTGGAGGCACCGAACCGGAACAGGGCGGGATCAAGCCAGGCGGGGCCGGCGATCTCGTTGACCAGGACGAGGTAGCGCAGGGCGTCCTTGGTGGTGCGGATGCCGCCAGCCGCCTTGACCCCGCGGCGTTGGCCGGTCAGTCGTTCGAAGTCCCGTACGGCCTGGAGCATCACGGTGATGACCGGCCGGGTGGATGCCGGCTTGATCTTGCCGGTCGACGTCTTGATGACGTCGCCACCGGCGGCCAGTGCCAGCCAGGAGGCCCGGCGCACGTTGTCGTAGGTGCCCAGTTCGCCGGTCTCGAGGATCACCTTCAGCTTCGCGTCGTCGCCGCAGACCTTCTTCGCGGCCACGATCTCCTCGAACACGGTGGCGTAGTCACCCATCAGGAACGCGCCCCGGTCGATCACCATGTCGACCTCGTTCGCGCCGGCGTCCACGGCCATGCGGGTGTCGGCCAGTTTCACGTCGAGGCTGGAGCGGCCGGCCGGGAACGCCGTGGCGACGGCGGCGACACCGACGGTGGAGCCTTCCAACGCCGCGACCGTCGGGGCCACGAGGTCGGGGTAGACGCAGATCGCCGCCACGGACGGGCAGTTGGGGTCGGTCGGGTCGGGACGAATCCCCTTGGCTGCCAGGGCGCGCACCTTGCCCACGGTGTCGTTGCCCTCGAGCGTGGTCAGGTCCACCATGCTGATCGCCAGGTCGATGCCCGCCAGCTTGGTGTCCTGCTTGAGTGATCGGGTGGCCAGCGACGCCACCCGGGCCTCGAGGCCAACCTCGTCGACGCCGCGGAGGCCATGGAGGAACTGGCGCAGTGCCGCCTCGTTGGCCGTCGCCTCGGCCAGCTCGGGAGGAGCGGAGGGCACGGTCAGGGTCATCGTCGACTCCTCGCAAAGAATGCCCGGACGGGCACTGCAACCCTACCAACTGGTCCAACCGTGGATCCCCGATCAATGGTCCATCCAGGGGGCCATCCTGGGTCCATCCCGGGCGCCGTGGTGGGGACCGCCGTGGCGTTGCCCGTGTCGGATGGATCCGCTGCGGCGGTAGCCTCTGCGAGGACATTCGTGCCCGCCAGCCAGGCGGGCAGCCCCTGCATCACATCCAGGAACCCACCGTGACCGACTCGCCCGAACCCACTGCATCCGACGACGACCTCGCCGCCGGTGACCCAGCCGATGGCACCGCCCCCACGGCGTCGAGCGGTGCCGCCGAGGGTGATGGCGCCGCGTCACCCTCCAACACCACCGAGATGGCCACGATCGTCGAGTTGTGCAAGCGCCGGGGGATCATCTTCCCGACCGCGGAGATCTATGGCGGTGTGCGTTCGACCTGGGACTACGGGCCGCTGGGGGTCGAACTCAAGGAGAACGTCAAGCGGCAGTGGTGGCGCACGATCGTGCAGTTGCGCGACGAGGTCGTCGGCATGGAGCAGGCCATCCTGGGTCCCACCCAGGTGTGGGAGGCATCGGGTCACCTGGCCAACTTCTCCGACCCGCTCGTCGAGTGCGCCGAGTGTCACCACCGTTTCCGTGAGGACCACCTGCGCGAGCAGCAGTTGGGCGGCGAGACCGCCGAGGGCACGCTGACCTGTCCCAACTGTGGCGCGCAGCGCTTCGGTGATCCCCGCAACTTCAACCTCATGTTCCAGACCCACTCGGGGCCCGTGGCCGATGACAACTCGGTGGTGTGGCTGCGGCCCGAGACCGCGCAGGGCATGTTCGTCAACTTCGCGACCATCCAGCGAGCCAGTCGCAAGAAGCCGCCGTTCGGGATCGCCCAGCAGGGCAAGTCGTTCCGCAACGAGATCACGCCGGGCAACTTCATCTTCCGCACACGCGAGTTCGAGCAGATGGAGTTGGAGTACTTCGTCGAGCCCGGCACCGACGAGGAGTGGCACCAGTACTGGATCGACGCTCGCATGGCGTGGTACGTCGACCTGGGGATCCGCCCCGAGAACCTGCGCATCCGCGAGCACGGCGAGGACGAACTGTCCCACTACGCCAAGCGCACGGTCGACGTGGAGTACTACTTCGCCGACACCTCGCTGGGCTGGAACGAACTCGAGGGCATCGCCAACCGGGGCGACTTCGACCTGTCGGCCCACAGCGAGGCTTCCGGCACCGACCTGTCGTGGTACGACCAGGCCAACGAGGAACGGTGGACGCCCTACGTGATCGAGCCTGCCGCCGGCGCCACGCGCGCCACGCTGGCCTTCCTGATCGATGCCTTCACGGTCGAACAGGTGCCCGATGCCAAGGGCAACCTGCAGGAGCGCACCGTGTTGAAGTTGGATCCCCGCCTGGCCCCCTACAAGGTCGCGGTGCTGCCGCTGTCCAAGAAGGATGAACTGCGCCCGACTGCGCGTGAGGTGTTCGACCTCCTGAAGGTCGAGTGGGTGGCCGACTACGACGAGACGCAGTCGATCGGTCGTCGGTATCGCCGCCATGACGAGATCGGCACGCCCTACTGCGTGACAGTGGACTTCGACACGATCGATGATCGCGCCGTGACCGTGCGCAACCGGGACACCATGGAGCAGGACCGCGTCGCGATCGACGACCTGGTGGCGTACCTGGCAGCGCGCCTGCCGCGATGACGCGCGCCTCGCTGCGCGTGCCCGTCGCTTCGCTCCGTGCATTGGAGTTGCTCGCTCCGCGTGCCCGTCGCTTCGCTCCGTGCATTGGAGTTGCTCGCTCCGCTCGCAACGTCCATGCTGAAGGCTTCGAGGCGGGAGGTCCATGGTGATGGCGGCTGACGGGTTCGCCGACGTGTCCGACAGGGCGGCTGTGCGGGTGGCTCCGCCCGAGGCCCCACCAGTCGGGGTCGCGGTCGTGCCGGGGTCCAAGTCGCTGACCAACCGGGCCGCGCTGCTGGCCGCCCTGGCGTCCGGCACGTCCGTGGTGACCGGCGCACTGGACGCCGACGACACCCGCCTGATGGTGGCAGCGCTGCGCCAGTGCGGCGTCGACGTGGCCGTGCGCGACAACGCCACGACCCTCGAGGTGACCGGTGTCGGCGGGGCGCTGCCGGGCGTCGTGCGGCCCGGTGCACCCATCGACGTGGGCGCGTCAGGCACGGTGTCGCGGTTCCTGGGTGCCGTGGCGGCGGCGTCACCGGGGGCGCGGGTCGACCTGGACGGCACCCCGAGGATGCGTGAGCGGCCGCTCGGGCAACTGTTCGGTGCGCTGCAGGCGCAGGGTGCCACGATCACGTCGCATGGCCTGCCCGGCAATCTTCCCGCCACGATCGAGGGCGCGCACCTGTCCGGGGGAGACGTGGTGCTGGACGCGCCAGCCTCGTCCCAGATCGTGTCTGGCCTGGTGCTGGCGGCGTTGCTGGCAGCCGCACCCACTCGCATCCACCTGGTTGCGGGCACCCCGGCACGTCCCTACGTGGACATGACACTGGCAGCCGTGACCGGCTTCGGCGGACGGGCGCGGTGGCGTGACGACGCCACCATCGAGGTGGTGCCGGGGCAGCTGACGGCGCGCACGTGGGCAATCGAACCGGATGCCTCGGCGGCCACCTACGCGTGGGCGCTGGCCGCCCTGCACGGTGGCGACCTGACCGTCGCCAACCTCGGCCCCGACTCGCTGCAGGGTGACGTGGCCTTCGCCGACGTCCTTGCCCGGATGGGCGCGGACGTGGACGTGTCCGCTGCCGGCATCCGCGTGCGTGGCACGGGGTCGTTGCGGGGCGTCGACGTGGACATGACCCACTTCCCCGATCCCGGACTGACCCTGGCGGCGCTGTCGCTGCACGCGATCGGCCCCACCCGCATCCGCGGAGTTGCCGTTCATCGCCATCACGAAACGGACCGGATCGCGGCCGCTGCCACGGAGTTGCGCAAGTTCGGCGCCATCGTCGACGAGCTCGACGACGGTCTGGACATCGTGCCGCCCCCGATGCCGGTCCCGGGCGCAGCGTCCTCGGCGGTCGTCGTCGACACCTACGACGACCACCGCATGGCCATGGCCTTTGCGCTTGCCGGTGACGTCGTCATCAGCGACCCGGGCTGCGTCGCCAAGACCTGGCCGGGCTACTTCGCATTCCTCGACACCTTCGGCATGGTCTCCGACGCCCCCTGAGCAACGGCACACTCTCGATGTTCGCCAGCCCATTCGATCGCGTGCTGTGGCGGCAGGTGGATCCGATCGGGTCGCAGCGCCCCGCCCGGTGCCGGGTCCCGCCACCAAGGTCACAATCGCCTGCGCCCTACGCTCCCTCTCCGATGTCGACAAGAGGATGACCTGTGGCCACGACGCAGCCCTACGGCACGTGGTCGTCGCCGATCACCGAGGCGGACCTTGCCGCTTCCGGCGATCACTTCGGCGACATGGTGGCGACGGCAACCGAGGTGTTGTTCACCCGCACGGACGCCGAGACCGGTGGCATGGCCCTGCACCGATGGACGCCGACGACCGGCACGGTCGCCTTGGCACCCGGCCTGGACGTCCGCAGTCGTGTGCACGAGTACGGGGGTGGTGCGATCGCCGCTGGCCACGACCTGGTCGTCGTGGTCGACTTCGTCCAGCAGCGCCTCTGGCGCGTCGTCGGTGACGAGGTGGTCGCCGTGACCCCTGCAACCGACGCTCGGGTGCGCTTCGCCGCCGGCGTGGTGATCGATGCCCACACCCTGGTGGCGGTCCGCGAGACCCATGACGAGACCGGGACCGCGGTCGGCGTGGTCAACGAACTCGTGGCAGTCGACGTGCGCGACGGGAGCCAGGCCGTGCTGGTGGGCGACCACGACTTCGTGGGCGACCCGGCACTGGGCCCCGATGGCTGGATCGCATGGTCCACGTGGGAGCACCCCGACATGCCCTGGGACCAGGCTGACCTGTGGGTTGGCCGGATCGAGGGGACTGGCGCGGCGGCCGTGCTGGTCGACGTGCGACACGTCGCGGGCGGCGACGGTGTGAGCCTCGCGGACTGGACCTGGTCGGGCCGCGACCTGCTCCACAGCGAGGACTCGACCGGCCACTGGGAAGTGTTCCGGTCCACGCCGACGTCCGGGGACGCCCCTCGACGTGTGACGTCCGCAGGCATCGACCTGGGGTTTCCGCGCTGGCGGCACGGGGCCCACAGCATCGCCCTGGTCGGTGACACGGTGCTGGTGGTGGGAGTCCGGGATGCGCACGGCCGGCTGGGGCGAGTCAGCGATGGTGACTGGGAGCCGCTGACACCCGACGAGGTGGTCGTGCACCACGTCGCGGCCAGGGGTGCAGACGTGGTCACGATGGAGGCCGACAGCGATGGCACCCAGTCGATCCGACGGCGCGCTGCGGACGGAGAACTGGTCGAGGAACTCGACACGATCGCATCATTGATCACGCGCCGGCAGGACACGCCCACCATCGAGGCCATCCAGGTCGCCGTCGATGGCGACGTGACCCATGCCTTCCTGCACCTGCCCGCGAATGCCGATGCCGTCGGCCCTGACGACCAGGCGCCACCGCTGCTCGTGTTCGTGCACGGTGGACCGACCTCGAACGTGGCACCCGTGACAGGACCGGGCATCGCCTTCTGGACCACACGGGGATTTGCCGTGGTGGACCTGAACTACCGCGGGTCGACAGGATTCGGTCGTGACTATCGTCGCCTGATGCGTGGTCGCTGGGGCGAGGTCGAGGTCGACGACGCCATCGCGGTGGCCTCGGAACTGGCCCGCCGAGGCGTGGTGGACGGCCAGCGCATGGCCATCAGAGGTGGCAGCGCCGGTGGCTTCACCGCGCTGGCAGCGGTCACCCGGGCCGAGCACCCGTTCGCCTGCGCGACCTCGTTCTTCGGAGTCAGCGATCTCGCCGCCCTGGCCGAGCACACCCACAAGTTCGAGTCGCGCTACCTCGATTCGATGGTGGGTCGGTGGCCGGAGGACCGCGAGGTGTACGAGCGTCGATCGCCGTTGGCCAACGCCCAGCACCTGCGCGTCCCCCTGCTGGTGCTGCAGGGGATGGAGGACCGAGTCGTGCCCCCGGCCCAGGCGCAGGCCATGGTCGATGCTGCTGCACGCCAGGGTGTGCCGCACGCCCACATCGAGTTCGAGGGCGAAGGCCATGGGTTTCGCAAGCCCGAGAACATCGTCACGTGGCTGCAGTCGGAACTGGGCTTCTACGGCGAGGTGATGGGGTTCACCCCCGCAGGGACCGTGCCCCGGGTGCTGTCGGCACCCTGACCGTGCGCTGCCCGTTGCCCATTGCGGCCCCGGCCGATGGCTGCCCTGATGCTGGGTGCTCGGACCGACGGTGCCGTCAGGAGTCGACGGCCACCCGCACCGGCGCCGCCGTGAGCGCCTGGATCATGAGGTCGATGTTGGGTTCCTGGGCACAGCAGGTGACCTCGGCCACGATGTCGCCGGGCAGCATCACCTTCATGTCGGCGATCGTGTGGGCCATGCTGCACAGCATCAGCGCGGCACAGCGGGCGTCCGTGCCGGGGTGGATCGTGCCGGCATCGATCCACCGCTGCATCCACGCCGTGACCTCGATGATCGGCAGGTGCGGCCCGAGGCCGGTGCGCCGTGCCACCTGGTGGAAGTCGTCGGCCAGGGCGCGATCGGTGATCAGCAGTGATCGCAGTGGCACGGCTGCCGCGTAGAAGTCGATCCCGGCAGAGAACAGGCGTCGGACCTGGTCGGTGAAGGGCGCGTCGCTGGGTTCCATGGCGTCGCGGAAGGTCTGGAACTCTGCGAGGCCATCGATGGCCGCCGCGACCACGTGGGCATCGGAGGTGCGTTCCATCTCATGTCCGTCCGGTTCGGGGCGGGCAGGGCGCGGGGGCGCGAAGACCACATCCTACGTCATCACCGCTGCCAAGGTCCCGGGACGGCGGTCCCAATCCTGCCGGTTTCGGACCATTCGACACCGCGTGCGGCACCGAGGTGGTCTCACACCGCGGCGAACCATCCCATGGCACCTGCGTCGGCCATGTGGTGCTGGTGGGGGTGGAACATGTAGCGGCCGCGCTCGGGCAGCCGAAACTCCACGATGGCGCGCTCACCCTGGGACATCGTCACGGTGTCGGTGTGCTCGTCGGGGGTGGGCGAGGTGCCGGTGCGATGCACGTCGAAGGTCTGGGCGTGGAGGTGAAACGATGCCAGGGCCTCGTACTCGACCATGTTGAGCACGTACACCCGGACCAACTCACCGACCGGCACCGTGATCGGGTGGCGTGTGTAGAAGCCCCCGACGCCGTTGTAGGTGTACAACTCGTTGCGACCATCGCCGTCGACGTCCCAACCCGACAGCATCAGCACGACTTCGTGGGCGGGTTCGCGTGGCGTGGGTGGGTCGACGATCATCGTGCCGTACAGGCCCATCGCGATGTGCTGTGCCAGGGGCGGGGTGTGGCAGTGGTAGGGGTGCACGCCGACCGGCCCGGCCTCGATCTCGTAGGTGAATGACTGCCCCGGCGGGATCGGTTCCCAGCCGTCCATCTGCGGCGAGTGCCGCCCGTGGAGGTGGAGGTTGTGGTCATGCGCGGTGCGATTGGTGACGGTCACGCGCAACAACTCACCCTCGGTTGCCCGCAGGGTCGGCCCCGGCGCCGTCCCCGCGTAGGTCCACTGGTCGACCACGACACCCTCGGCGATCATGGCAGACGTCTCGACGACGTCCAGTTCGAGGGTTCGTGGTGCTGCTGCATTGGTGGGTGGGAACGTGCGTGCGTCCAACGCAGTTGCAGCCATGTCCAGGGGCGGTTGGACGCCATGGCCGTATGCCGCCGATGCGGCGGTCCCGGGCTCGCCCCCCAGCCAGGCCGACGGCGTCCCTCCGGGCGCGGCAGCGTCGTAGATGCGCGGCCCCGGTGCGCTCAGCCCGTGGTCGGCGTGGGTTCCCGCGGCCCCGGCCACGCCCGCGTCGGTCGACCCTGCGACCCCCGACGTGGTCGCCGCGGCGCGGCCCGCGACGCCGCCACCCAGCAACGCGACTGCGCCCAGACCCGCCCCCTGCAGGAACCGGCGGCGTGACGATCCCGACACGGCTGCCCCGTCAGGGTTGCGGTGGGCGTCGCCACCGCCGTGGGTGGCATCCGACGCGTCATCGCCGGGGGTCTGGGCACCGCGATCGGGCTGGGAATGGCGCGCGGCGGCCCTGCCGGGAGCATCGTCACCATCGCTGCCGTCCATCACACGACTCCGGTGGCGAAGGCACCGATGGCAACGATCAGCAGGTATGCCCCCAGGCCGCCGCCGACCAGGGTCCAGCGCACGTGGGCGGGAATCGTCGAGTGACCGAAGGCGTAGTAGATGACCGGGCCGACGAAGGGGACCAGCAGGACGACCGCCAGCCAGCCGATGGTCGCGCCCTTGCCAAGGTCATCCCGACGTGCGAGGTCCCACGCGGCCAGGGCGATCCAGGTGGCGTACAGCGCGAACGGAAGGAACCAGGCATAGATGCCGAAGAACACTGACCATGCACTGCCGACGAGCGGGATGCCTGCCATGGTGGGGACCTTCCTGCGGTTGACTTCGACGGTGTCGGGGAGGGTGGGGGTGACGATTGCCGCGACGTCCAGGTCGTGGTTGGCCACCACGTCGATGGCCGGGACGACCGGTGCGTCGACGGCGTCCGGCATGTCCGGCTGGGCGGCTGCGCCCGGTGACGGCGCAGTCTTCCAGGCATCCGCGCGCTCGTCGGCGGCCTCGGCCGACTCCGCGACCGGACCAAGCGACACGCTCATCGGGCCCAGGTTGAACCCCATCGGCAACTGCGGCCCCGAACACGAGTGGAAGACCTGCAGGCCGGGACCGATGGTGGATGCCACGTCATTGCCCGAGAAGCAGTTGCCCGGCATCGACACACCCGACAGGGTCAGGTCGGCCATGCCCGACCCGCGCACGACGTTGTCGCGCACCTCGTTGCCGCCCGACATCCAGTAGTTGCGTGACAGGTTCGGTGTGATGAAGATGCCGGAGCGTTCCTGGTTGACGACCAGGTTGCGTTCGATCCGGGCGTCGTTGCCACCCGCCATCACGATGCCCGTGCCCCGGGCTCCCCAGGCCGCGGACAGCGCCGGGGCCTCGAGGTTGTTGTTGTCGTGGACGAGGTTGCCCGCGATCGTGACTCGCTCGACCGGCGGGAGCAGTTCGCTGTCCAGCGTGTTGGGCACGATCCCGGCCACGTTGTCGTTCCACGTGGAGTTCACGATGGTCACGTCGGAGGAGTTGGTGCCGGAGTATCCCAGGCCGTTCCACTCGGCCACCACGTCGTCGATGATGCCGTCACACGGGTCGCACTGTCCGATGTAGAAGCCGGCGTCGGGCGACCCCGCGGCATAGCTGTGCTCGAACAGCCCGTCCGTGGCATCGAAGGCGTAGATCCCGTAGACACCGTTGTTGACGGCCGTGATCCAACTGGCGCGGTAGCCGTCCAGGGCGTTGAAGAACAGGCCGTTGACCGTGGCGTTGCGCACGGTCAGGTTCTCGACGACCACGCCGTCGGCGGCAGCCACGTTGATCGCATTGGGTCGCGTGAACTCGCCATCCACCACCACGTCCTGGCGGTCGGTGCCGCGGATGGTGATCGACGGGGTGGTGACGTTGACCTGCTCGCGATAGACGCCGGGTTGGACCAGGACGAGGTCGCCGGGCTCGGCGGCATCGACCGCATTCTGGATGGTGGGGTGGTCCTGCGGGACGTGGCGGGTCGTGCCGGTCCATTCGGTGACGGCCCCGTCGTCGGCCGTTTCCTCGATGGCGGCCTGGCCGGCATCGCCCACGACCAGGGTTCCCACCATGCCCTGCCAGGTCCCGTCGTCGTCCTGGGTGGCGTGGAAGGTGCAGTAGAACTCGAAGACACCGGGCTCGTCGACGGTGATGGACGTCGACTCCTCGGGGCGCATGGCCAGTTCCCCGAAGGATTCCTCGGTCGAGAAGGACCCGTTGACGGCCACGGCGTTGTGGACCGTGGCGCCGTCGTTGCGAAAGACCACCGGTGTGCCCGGCTCCACCTCGGTCACGACCGGTGCGAACGAGTTGTCCAACATCGCCACCGTGGTGGTCTCGCTCGCGCCGTCGTCGCCACCACAGGCCGCCACCGTGGCCACGGCCAGGATCCCCAGCAGCAGCCCGAGCAGTCGCAGCCACCCACCGCGATCGTGTCGCATGCGCGACGCCGGCGCCGTCACCATTGGTTGGGATGTGGATCGCCGGCTGGCCGTGTCAGGTCAGGCCCGCCGCGACCCTGTCGTCCCACCAGGATGTGCACGTCTGCTTCCAGACGATGGACCCGCGCCAGCAGCACGGTGAGCCCGTCCAGCAGGAACGCCGCGATCATGAGCAGCGCCCCGACACCGAATGTCAGCACCCACACGGCGATGGCGAAGCCGGTCTCGCCCTGTTGGTAGAGCAACACCCCGGCACCGGCTCCGGCGATGCCGGCGGCATAGGCGAGTCCCCGGGCAACTCCGGCGGCACCGCGCAGTTCACGTGGACCCGGACCGGCATCGGACGGACTGCGATTCATGGTGCCTCGGATTGGTGCGGGCAGGCGGGGGTCTGGGCAGACGCCCCGCGACGTGGGTCGACCGGACGGTCGCGACACGGCTGGCCGGTCGGGGAGGAGGCTAGCGCGGGGACGGGTTGGTTCGGCAGATCCCACCCACACAGCCCCGGTTGGTGTGGGGATGGGCGTCTCGGCGACCGACCCCCCGGCGCCCGCAGGGCTACCGTGGCACCGCCGAGTCCATCGCCCCCAAAGGAATCTCCGTGTCAGAGCCGACCTCGCTTGCCCCGGCAGACGGGCGCCTCGGCGTCCTGTGCGTCGGCCTGGGTGCCGTCACCACGACGTTGTTGGCCGGCGTCGAACTGGCTCGCAAGGGCATCGCCGAACCGATCGGATCGCTCAGCCAGATGGGCACGATCCGGTTGGGCAAGCGCACCGACCACCGATCGCCGCTCATCAAGGACTTCGTTCCACTGACGCCGCTCGACGACCTGGTGTTCGCCGCCTGGGATCCCTATCCCGACGACGCCTACGTCTCCGCGCTCAACGCCGGGGTGCTCGAGGCCCATCGCCACGTCGAGCCCATCGGTGACTTCCTCCGGGGCATCCAGCCCCAGCAGGCGGCCTTCGACCACGACTACGTCAAGCGCCTCGATGGCGAGCACGTCAAGTCCGGGACCCGCCGCGAGATGGCCGAGGCGATCCGCGCCGACATCCGTGACTTCCGCGAGCGCGAAGGGCTGGACCGCCTCGTCATGATCTGGGCCGCCTCCACCGAGGTCTACATCGAGACCTCGGCCATCCACCTCGACATCGAGGCGTTCGAGGCCGCGATGGACGCCGACGACCCGGCCATCGCGCCGTCGATGCTGTATGCCTACGCCGCCATCATGGAGGGCGTCCCGTTCGCCAACGGGGCCCCCAACCTCACCGTGGACATCCCGGCCCTGCGCCAACTGGCCGAGGACAACGGCGTGCCGATCGCCGGCAAGGACTTCAAGACCGGCCAGACGCTGGTCAAGACCGTCCTGGCCCCGATGTTCAAGGCCCGCATGCTGGGCGTGCGGGGCTGGTTCTCCTCCAACATCCTGGGCAACCGGGACGGCGCGGTGCTCGACGACCCCGACAACTTCAAGTCCAAGGAAGTGTCCAAGCTCGGTGTCCTGGAGCACATCCTGCAGCCCGAGACCTACCCGTCGCTGTACGGGGACATGTATCACAAGGTCCGGATCAACTACTACCCGCCGCGGGGTGACGACAAGGAGGGCTGGGACAACATCGACCTGTTCGGCTGGCTGGGCTACGACATGCAGCTGAAGGTCGACTTCCTGTGCAAGGACTCGATCCTGGCGGCGCCGCTGGCACTGGACCTGGTGTTGTTCATGGACCTGGCCCAGCGCGCAGGACTGTCCGGGATCCAGGAGTGGCTGTCGTTCTACTTCAAGGACCCACAGGTTGCACCGGGGCTGTATCCCGAGCACGACCTGTCCATCCAGCTGACCAAGCTCAAGAACACCCTCCGTCACCTGATGGGTGAAGAGGCCATCACCCACCTGGGCACCGAGTACTACGAGGGCATGCCCGACTGAGCCGCGCTGCCGGGTGACCACACCGTTGTGCCCGACTGGGGGACCAGGGCGCCAGCGCCGGGGGTGATGCTCGTGGACCGCACTGACGCAGCCTGGGTCGGCGCCCAGGCGGTGCTGCTCGCCGCCATCGGCCTCGGCCTGCCGCTGGCCGACGGGGGACCGGGCCGGATCGACGCGCCGGTCCTGCGCTGGATCGGGGCCGCACTGGTGGTGCTCGCCGTGGTGATCGGGGTCGTGGCAATGCGCCAACTCGGGCGTCAACTGGTGGTGCAACCCACGCCGATCGCCGACTCGAGCATGGTTGACCACGGCCTCTACGGGATCGTGCGCCACCCCATCTACCTCGCCGTGCTGACCGGTGCCACGGGTGTCGCGTTGGTCTATGCGAGTGCCACCGGCGTGGTGCTGGTGCTGTGCCTGGCAGTGCTCCTGGATCGCAAGTCCGCCCACGAGGAACGCCTGCTCGTGGCCGTCCATCCCGACTACGTCGACTACCGCCGGCGAGTTCGCTGGAAGCTCGTGCCGGGGCTGCGGTAGTCGCTGCCGTGGCCGGTGCCCGCCGCGCCGGCTCCTTGCAGTCGTCGGAAGACCGTGGCTCGCGCCCGGCTCCTTGGAGTCGTCGGAGACCGGCGTCATCGACGGTGGGGCCGCGACGGATGTCGTCGCCCGGGGTCCTTGCCCCTGACTGCGGTTAGGGTTGGACCAGCGCGTGGTGCGCTGCCGACCGACGACGAGGATGACCCATGATCGCCGCATTCTCGATCTCTCCCGGCGGCCTGGGTGATTCGGTCGGAGACCTCGTCGGTGAGTGCGTCGAGATCGTTCGCCGGTCGGGACTCCCGAACGAGACGAATGCCATGTTCACCAACATCGAGGGTGACTTCGACGAGGTCATGGCCGTGATCAAGGACTGCATCGACCACGTGGCGCGAGTCGCGCCACGCGTCGGGGTCGTCGTCAAGCTCGACCATCGCCCCGGCGTGCCGGACGCGTTGGCCCACAAGAACCAGCGGATCGCGGGATTCGGCGACTGACGGCCCGATTGCCATGCCTCGTGGTCACCGGCACGCGATAGTCTGCGATCGATCACCCTCCCAGGAGTTGCTGCGTGACCGATCTTCCCATGGCAGACCGACCAGAGGTCGTGCTGCCCGACGTGGCCACGGATCTCAAGGAAGCACTGGAAGCGGCGTTGTTCGCCGAGGACGAGGACTCCGAGCGTGAGGCCCTGTCGGCCCTCGTTGCCGCCGACCCGACCTTCCTCGAGGGCTGGGCCCGGCTGGCAGAGGTGGCTCGCGACGACGTCGAGCGCTATGCCTACGCACGCATCGGGTACCACCGAGGCCTCGACGCGCTGCGCGCCAATGGCTGGGGCGGCGTGGGTCGCGTTCGCTGGGAGCACCCCTCCAACCGTGGGTTCCTGCGGTGCCTGGCGACCTTGCGCGATGCGGCCCGCACGATCGGCGAGGACGACGAGGTGCAGCGCGTCGACGACCTGCTCCACGACCTCGATCCGGCTTGGGACGACTCGATGGTGGCCCGCTGACCAGACGGGACGGGGCAGCATGGCAGGCCGGATTCGACGCGATGACATCGAGGCGCTCAAGGAGCGTGCCGACATCGCTGCGGTCATCGGCGACCACACCGAGCTCAAGCGTGCCGGCAGCCGCCTGAAGGGCCTGTGCCCGTTCCACTCCGAGAAGACCCCTTCGTTCACCGTCGACCCGGGGCAGGGCTACTACCACTGCTTCGGCTGTGGCGAGGGCGGCGACGTCTACAGCTTCCTGATGCGCGTCCAGGGCCTGGACTTCACCGAGGCGGTGGAGCAGTTGGCCCGTCGCACCGGCTACGACCTGCACTACGAGGACCTGTCACCGGGCCAGCGGCGCGCGCTGGGGGAGCGGTCGCGCCTGGTCGAGTTGACCACGCGCGCGCTGGAGTTCTTCCGCGAGCAGTTGCTGGGCACCGACGGCGAGGTCGCCCGCTCCTACCTCAAGGAGCGTGGCTTCGGTCGCGAGGATGCCGAGGCCTTCCAGTTGGGCTACGCCCCCAACGAGTGGGAGGCGCTGTCGCGGGCCCTGGTCACCGAGGGCTGGCAGCGTCGCGACCTCGTGAAGGTCGGCCTGTCGGTCGAGAATCAACGTGGGGGACTGCGGGATCGGTTCCGGGGCCGCCTGGTGTTCCCGGTGCTCGACGCATCGGGTGACGCGATCGGGTTCGGCGGCAGGATCCTGCCGGGGCTCGACTACGGCGACTTCGAACCTCCCAAGTACTACAACTCACCCGAGACGCCGCTGTACCACAAGGCTCGCGTCCTCTACGGGCTGCCCCAGTCACGCACCGGCATGGCCGCGACCGGCGAGGTGCTGGTCTGCGAGGGCTACACCGACGTCATGGCCCTGCACCAGGCAGGCATCACGAATGCCGTGGCGACATGCGGCACGGCGGTGGGGGCCGACCACTTCCGTCTGCTCGGGCGCTACGTCAACCGGGTGGTGCTGGCCTTCGACGCCGACGAGGCCGGCGTCAAGGCGGCGGAGCGCGCCGTGCAGGAGGCTGGCGCCGTCGACGACGAGTCGGGTGGCGATCGGTTCTCGCTGCGGGTGCTCGCGGTCGACCAGGGCGGTGATCCCGCCGACATGGTTCGTGCCCAGGGCGCCGAGGCCGTCCAGGCCGCCGTGGCCGGCGCGGAACCGGTGGTGGGATTCCTCATCGATGCCGTGATCGCCCGTGCAGACCTGGATTCCGACGAGGGGCGCACGACCGCGCTGCGGGCCGCCGTGCAACGACTGGGCGAGGAACCGGACCCGGACCTGCGACGGCTGTGGGCCAGGACGCGGATCGCGGACCCGCTGGGCGTGTCGGTGCAGTGGGTGCAGAGCACGGCCCGACGGCTGGGGGTCGCCATCGATCGACAGGACGGTGTCGCGACCGTGCCCATGGGGCGACGCAGCACCCAGTCGGGGCCGGTTGCACGTGCCTCGCGCGGCGACGCGGCGATGCAGCGGCGGGTCCTGCGGGTGGCCCTGCAGGAACCAGCGCTGGTTGCCCGACGAGTGGTGGGACCTGGCGCCGCAGGACTTCACCCACCCCAGCGCCCGGGCCATCTTCACGACCCTGCAGGCGGCCGGTGGCGTCGGCGTCCCACTGCAGGCAGTGCTGGCGGCGGCGCCCGACGACGACGACGCGCAGCCTGGTCCGGTCGGTGGCGCTCGAGGTCGGCGCCGTGCCCGACTCGGCCGAGGCTGCCGCCAGTGAGGTGCGAGCCCTGCGCGAGCGTGCCCTGGCGCGGCAGGTGGCGATCCTTGACCAGGAATTGGCAGCGGCCAACGCCGTCACGGATCCCGAGACGTTCCGCGAACTCAACACCCGCCGGTTCGACCTCGAACAACGTCGCCGCAGTCTGCGCGAGGGTGGCACCCGGGCCTGACCCGGGGCCGGGACTCGCCGTGTTCGCGGTCAGTCGCGCCGGCCGCGTCCGGTGCGTTCCGTGGCGTCGGCTGGGGGTCGATGCGGTCGGGGCCAGCCTGCGCCGGGGCGTGTCACACCCACCACGTAGGGTCGGATTCGTCACTCGAACTGCGGTGATGCCCGCCGCCCCGTCGGGTCGTCGGACACCCGCTCGAGTGACTCGCCGGCAGGAGCACGCATGCGCACACGGACCGTCACGCCGCAACCCAATCTCTTCGACCCCGATGACCGGTGGGACGAACCGGTTCCCTTCCAGTTGAGCGCCAGGGGCCGTCGCCTGGTCGATCCGTCGACGCCGGATCTGCATGTCGTGGCCGGGGTCGACGCATCCGTCGGGGGCGACCACACGCCCACGGGTGGATCACCGTCGCCCACACCTGCCAACGACCGGACCGGGGACGTGCAGACCGAGCACGATCACACCTGGCACCGCCGTGTCGATCGCGATGCCGTTGACGGGGCTGGTGATGCCAGGGTCGCAGCCGAGTTGGCGGGCATCGACGGCCCGGATCATGCCCGGGTCCGCGCGCTGCGACGTGCCGGGACCCCCAGTGCCGCGATCGCCCAGCAGGTCGAGCTCCAGCCACACACGCTGGCAGTGTTCCGGGCGACCGATCCGGCCGTGGCGGCGACCGTGGTGGCCGCCAGGACTGGCCGCACGCACCCGGACCGCCGGAGGCCCTGACGCGTCCGTGTCGTCGAACCGCGCCATGGCTGCGACCGGATCGGCGTCGTCGCCGGACCGGACGCGTGAGGTGCAGGCGCTGGCGCTGGTCGCAGCAGTCGGGGGAGGTTGACGGGACCGGTCTCGGTGTGACGACCAACCGGATCGCCGTGGCGGCCGCGCTCGTGTCGTGGCTGCGACAGGATCGTGGCATCCGTTCCTCAGCCATGCGGGTGGTCCTGCGGGTGGCGGACGTGGCCACGTCCGACCTGGTTGCGGCAGCCTGGGCGGACCGACTTGGGCTCGGGCGAGATCGCGTGGCCACCGTCGCGTGGCGAACAGCCCCGGGACCACGTGATGTCCAGGCCGTCCTGCGGGTCACGGACCGGGCGCTGGCGTCCGACCTCGCCAGTCGGCTGCAGGTGTGGCCGGACGGCTAGGCCGTCCCGCGAACTCACGGACCGGGCGCTGGCGGCCGACATCCCCGCTCGGTTCCAGGTGTGGCCGGATTGCTAGGCTCGTGTGATGCTTGCCGTCGCCGCCACCAGCCAGGACCCCGACGATCCGTTGTCGGGGTTGACCGTTTCGGATCGTCCCGAGCCCACGCCGCCACCGGGATGGGAGGTGGTGACGGTGCGGGCCGCCGCGCTCAACCACCACGACCTGTGGTCGCTGCGCGGTGTGGGGTTGGCCGCCGACCAGTTGCCCCGCATCCTGGGATGCGACGCCGCTGGCGTCACCGACGACGGGTCGACGAGGTCGTCGTGCACGCCGTTGATCAGCGACCGGGTCGGGGGTGACGAGACCCTCTCGCCCGACTTCAGGATCCTGTCCGAGCGCGAGGACGGGAGCTTCGCCGAGCGCCTCACGGTGCCGTCCCGGAACCTGGTGCCCAAGCCGCCTGGGCTCTCCTTCGTCGAGGCCGCCTGCCTGCCGACGTCCTGGTTGACCGCGTATCGGATGTTGTTCACGGCTGGTCGGATGCAGCCGGGGCAACGCGTCCTGGTGCAGGGTGCGGGCGGTGGGGTCAGCACGGCCCTGCTGCTGCTGGGCCGGGCCGCGGGCCTGCACGTCACCGTGACTTCGCGCAGCGCTGACAAGTTGGCCCATGCCCAGGAGTTGGGCGCCCATGCGGTGGTCGAGTCCGGCGGGCGGCTGGCCCAGCGCGTCGATGCCGTCATGGAAACGGTTGGTGCGGCCACGTGGGACCACAGCCTGAAGTCGCTCGTCCCTGGCGGCACGGTCGTGGTGGCCGGGTCCACCTCCGGTCACAATCCGCCCGCAGACCTGCAGCGCGTCTTCTATCGACAGTTGCGGGTCATCGGGTCAACGATGGGCACGCGTGACGAACTGGTGCAGCTGCTGGGGATGCTGGATGCAACCGGCGTGCGCCCACTGGTCGACCAGACACTGCCGCTGGCCCAGGCGGCGGACGGTTTCGCTCGCATGGAGCGCGGCGACATGTTCGGCAAGGTCGTGTTCACCATCGACTGACGGAACGGAACGGGGGTGTGGTCGACTTTGCTGCGCGGGATCGTGGCGCGGGGCGGCTCAGCACGTGAAGAACGCGACAAGAAACCCCCGAATCCGGTGGATCGGGGGTCTGGAGTGGCTCCGGGGGTGGGGCTCGAACCCACGACAACTCGATTAACAGTCGAGCGCTCTGCCAGCTGAGCTACCCCGGAATGCGTGCCCGTGGGCACGGCGGACAAGTGTAGCAACCCGGGGTGTTGGTCGACGTCATGGACGCGGTGCCCCGGGCATGGGCCAACGGCCGCTTTCGCCCCTCGGCACCGAGCCGCCAGCCACTAGCCTGCCCAGCAACGACACCCACGTCCGAGCCTCCTCGACGAGGCTGCAACCAAGGAGCAGGCGATGCGCAAGGACCTCGTGGTCATTCCCGACGACAAGCCGGGGGTGTTGGCCGACATTGCGGAGGCCCTGGGCGATGCTGGGGTCAACATCCAGGCATGCAGCGCCTTCACCGGTGGTGGCAAGGGTGTCGTGCACGTCCTGGTGGACAACGACGAGGCGGGGATCGCCGCGCTGCAGGATGCCGGGCACACGGTCCATGCTGCCCGTGACGTTGCCGTCGTCGCCATTCCCGACGAGCCCGGTTCGCTGGCGCGGTACTGCCGCATGATCGATGCCGCCGGCATCAACATCGAGCAGGCCTACTTCGCCAACGACAACCACCTCGTCATCGTCAGCGACGATCCCGGAAGGGGTGCGCCAGACCCTCGGCCAGGCCTGAGCCCGGTCGGGCGCGGCCATCGGGTCAGGGCGTCAGGCACACCATCGTCAGCACGCCCCCGCACCCGGTCATGAATGCCCGCAACGTCAGGCCGAAGGCGAAGAAGGCACCCCAGGCCAACCCGACGTAGTCGCGGTCCTCTCGGCGCATGCCCGCGATGCGTCCGCCGACGATGGCGATCAGCGGGAACAGCGACCCGTAGAAGTAGTGCAGGAAGACCAGGTCGTCACCTGCCACACGACGCCCGATCAACAGGAACACGACGCCGATCACGGTCTGGAGCAGCAGCAGGTTCTCGGTCCAGTGCTGCACGCCCCAGTAGGCCGTCGGGGCCTCGTCGCGGCCCAGCAGACGCAGCGCCAGGCCCCAGAGCATGAGCATGGCGAACAGTGTGACCAGGAGTGCGCCCAGCCAGCCGTGCAGGGTGCTCACGTGCTGCTCGCCGCCGAGGTGTCGTCCGCCTTCGACGGGAACCGACGGCCGTCGACGGGACCGATTCGGACTGCAGGCGCCGCATCAGGCGGATGGTCGCGAACCATGCGATGGCGGGCAGCACGAACACCAGCACCCGCAACCAGTTCGTCAGGGTCTGCAGCCCCACGCCCAGGTCGGATGCCACCACGTCGTTGGAGCCAGCCACGAAGATGACCGCGAGCAGCGTCAGCGACGACACCCCGACGGCGGTCCGACCGGGGACCTCGCGAGGACGCTGGTTGATGTGGTGCTCGGCCGTGTCGTGCGAGATCCAGCGCACCTCGATCCACGGCCACAGGAACATGACCGTGAACATGATGCCCGGAATGACGACCGACGGGATGAACACCGACGGGATCGTGATGCCGAGGATGGTCCACTCCCAGGCGGGCCACAGCCGCAGCAGGCCCTCCAACCATCCCATGTACCAGTCGGGCTGGGAGGGCGCGAAGACCTCGAAGGGTTCGTACGGGCCGTACAGCCACACCGCGTTGATCTCGAACAGGCCCCCGAGCAGCGACAGGACCGCGGCGGTGAACATGAACAGCGCACGCCATCGTGATGGTCTGGTTGGGCCACAGCGGTTCACCGATGACGTTGTGCTCGGTGGCACCGGGGCGTCGCTTCTGGGTGTGCTTCTGGCGCACCATGATGGCGAGGTGGGCGCCCAGCACGCCGACCAGCAATGCCGGCAGCACCATGACGTGGAGGATGTGCAGACGGCCGAGGACGAACGCGCCCGGGTACTCGCCACCCAGTCCCAGGTAGCCGAGCAGCGGACCGATGAAGGGGACGGACAGCAGGGCGGAGTAGCCGATGCGCAGGCCCGTGCCCGACAGCAGGTCGTCGGGCAGCGAGTAGCCGGTGAAGCCGGCGCCGAAGGCCAGCAGCAACAGGATCCACCGATGACCCAGTTCAGTTCGCGTGGGCGTCGGAACGACCCGGTGAAGAAGACCCGCAGGAGGTGCACGACGATGGCGGCGACGAACAGCAGCGCTGCCCAGTGGTGGACCTGGCGCATCAGCAGCCCGGCCCGGATCTCGAAGGACAGGCGCATCGTCGAGTCGAAGGCCGCGCTGATCTCCTGGCCCTGCAGCGGCACGTAGGGACCGTCGTAGATCACCAACGTCGTGTCGGGTGTGTAGAACAAGGCCAGGAAGGTGCCGGTCACGAGCAGGATGACCAGCGCGAACATCGCGATCTCGCCGACCAGGAAGGACCAGTGCCCGGGAAAGGCCTTGCGCAGGTACTTGCGCGAACCCTCGGCGAGGTGGAGGCGGTCGTCCGCCCAACTCGCGACGGACTGAAGCGTCGTTTCCTTGACGTCCGCTGTCGCCTTGCTCATGGTCGTGGGCCTCTGCGATCGTCGGATGGTCATGACCCGCGCTTGCTGGTCATGTTCCAGAAGGACGGACCAACCGGCGAGGTGAAGTCGCCGAGGGCCACCAGGTAGCCCTCGTCGTCGACACCGATCGGCAACTGGGGCAGTGGTCGTCCCGCTGGACCGGACAGGACCGCGGCACCGGCATTGACATCGAACAGGGACTGATGGCAGGGACAGATCAGTTGGCCCTCGCTGGCCCGGAACAGCCCGACCGGACACCCGGCATGCGTGCAGAGTTTGGAGTAGCACACCAGCGAACCCACGACGCCTTCCGGGTCCGGCAACGCCGATGCCACCAGGCGCCCCTCGCGCACGCTGATCAGGACGGCCTGGGAGTCTGCCGGCTGGCCCTCGTCCTGGGGGAACACCGTGGCGATCTGGTCCTGCTCGAAGTTCGTCGCACGTGGATGGGCTCGCCCTCGGGCGTCACCAGGCGCTTGCCGGAGGTCCACGCGGTCTCGAACAACTCGTCGCGTGCACCCTGGCTGAATATCGGACCCAGCGACAGGAACGGCACGGTCAAGGCCAGTCCCAGCGACGCACCCGCGCCAGCCAGCAATCGACCCAGGAAGCGACGTCGGTCCGGGCTGCCCACGGCGTCGACAGCTTCTTCGAACTCTTCCCCGAAGGCTGCGCGGTCGCTGGAGTCCGACCGCATCTTGTGACGCGGCTCGATCACCACCTCGTGGCCGATGATGACCTTGACCCAGACGCCCAGACCGATACCGATCCCGGCGAACGCGACCGTGAGCATGAGCCCCTCGGCCTGCGTGTCGCCGCCGCTGACGTAGACGGCCACCAGCCCGATGCCGGCCAGGATGGCGATGCCGAACGCCAACGCGGCGATGCGGGTCGCCCGCCGTTCGCGTGCGTCCTGCTCCTGCATGGCCTCGGGGCTCAACTGGTCGGAACTCATGCGTCTCCTCCGTCATTCACCGAGACGTCGTCGGGGGTGGGATCCGTGGTGCCGATGCGCTCGCCGAGCAGGTAGACGGCGACCCCGAGCACTCCCATCCCGATCACCCAGGCGATCAAGCCCTCGCTGACGGGCCCAGAGCGTCCGAGCGCGACGCCGCCGGGAGAAGACCGGTCGGGAAGGGTGACCACCCAGTGCACGACCGCGTCGAGTTCCTCCTGTGGCAGGACCTCTTCACCGAACACCGGCATCACGCCGGGGCCACTGCGGATGGCCTCGGCGATCTGCAGTGGGGGAATGCCTGCGAGGTTGGAGGAGACGTCCTGCTGCCCCACGGCAATGCCGGCAGCCGTGGGGCCGTGGCACGCCGCGCAGTTGCTCGTGAACAGCGCATCGGCCGACAGCGAGGTCGGCATCCTCCCAGCCCCGGATGTCGGGAATGCCGGGACCCGGTTCGAGCGGGATGCCGGCCGACTCGATCTCGGCGTCTGTCATCGTGTCGGGAATCGTCAGCTGCGTGATGTAGGCCACCAGTGCGGCGCGTTCAGTGTCGTCGAAGGCGGCAGCACGACGTCGCAGCGGGTCGTACTGGCTCTCGGCGGGCATGCGTCCACTGGCGATCATGAAGTCGACGGACGCGGCGCCGACGTTGATCAGCGGGGGACCTGCCGCGGCCTCTTCGCTGACGACGCCCAGTCCGGTGCCGCCGTGACAGCGTGCACAGTTCTCCTGGTACAGGTTGTTGCCCTGCTGGACCAGTTGCTGGTCGACCTCGGGGTCCTGGGCCACGGCGTCCCACGACATCGCGACGCTGAACAGTCCAGCGATGGCCACTGCGACCAGCATCGCGCCTGCTCGACGCAGCCACGCGGCTCGGTGGTGGGTCCTCACGGCGCCTCCTGGTCGGTAGGGCACTCAAATGTTCGGGCCTGGCACCGGCCGGTGGCACGTCATCCTCGCGATGCAGGTTGACAGCGTAGTGGCATCGGCACGGCGCCATGGGCGACTCGCCTGGTGGAGTTGTCGACCCTTCGTCGGTGCGGGGGTTGCCCCATGGAACTCGCGGCGTGGACACGTTCGGACGAATTCGAAGGTTCTGGGCCCCCTGTCCCATCGGCCCTTGTCCTGATGGACCGTCGAACGGCCGGGCTGGTTGTCCGACCACATCGCGGGGTTCGGCACCTTGGTGTCACTGCCCCCCGGGCCCGACACGTCGGTTCCGCGCCTCCGCGCCTCCGACCCAGCCCAGGGGCTCCCCATTTTCCAGGAGTCATCGCATGCACAAGCCACTGATGAAGCCCCGCCGCGCCAGAAGCCGCGCAATTGCCCTCACCGTTGCTGCCGTCACACTGGGCGCCGTGCTCACCGCCGCCGCCACCGGTGACGAGCCGGACGCCACGGTCGCTGCAGCCGGCCAGAGTGTTCGCCCGGTCGGAGTCGAAACGGATGCCCTGCTGACCGCCGACGACGCTCGTGTCGATGAGGCGATCGAAGCCCGGGCCGCGTTCGACGCACGACAGTCGGTCGAGGCCGCTGCGCGCCAGGCTGCCGCCGAGCAGGCTGCCGCCGAGCAGGCTGCCGCCGAGGAAGCTGCTGCCGAGGAAGCTGCTGCCCAGGCTGCGGCCGAGGAGGCTGCTGCCGAGGAGGCCGCTGCCCAGGCTGCCGCCGAGCAGGCTGCCGCCGAGGAAGCTGCTGCCGAGGAAGCTGCTGCCCAGGCTGCGGCCGAGGAGGCTGCTGCCGAGGAAGCTGCTGCCCAGGCTGCCGCCGAAGAAGCCGCCCAGGAAGAAGCCGCACAGGACGTCTCGACCGGATCCAACTGGGACCGCCTCGCCGACTGCGAGTCGGGCGACTGGGATGGCAACGGCTACCCGATCTCGGGCTCCGCTCGCTGGGACTACGGCGTCAACTTCTCCCACGGTGACAGCTACGAGGGTGGCCTGAACTTCCACCCCGGCACGTGGGACTCGTACCGCTCGGGCGGACATGCCCGACCACGCCGGTCAGGCAAGTCGCTCGCAGCAGATCGCCGTGGCCGAACAGGTCCTCGCCCAGCAGGGCTGGGGCGCCTGGCCGGTGTGCTCGAGCAAGATTGGTCTCCGCTGACCCACGGGTTGGGGGCACCACACGCCGCCCTGGTCAGACACAGCGACCGACAGTTCCGGGTTTCCCCGGGGTGTCGGTCGCTGTTGTTGCGTTCGGGCGCGGTGCCCCGACGGTGATCCGCCCGGCGGCTGTGGCGGGTGTGGCGACCCGGCGGGTCGGGCCGCTCGGTGGGTGTTGCGGGCCTGGCGGGAACCTATGATCGCCGCGGCACACCAACCCCCGACGCCTGCCAGCATGGAGATGCCCTCGTGGACTTCGCACCAAGTGAACGCGGCCGAGACCACCACGACCGCCTGCAGGCATTCATGGAGGAGTGGGTGCTGCCCAACGAGGCCTGTCCATGCGCAGCAGGTGGCCGAATCCGGCGACCGCCATCACCACTCCGACGCCATGCAGCAACTCAAGGCAGAGGCTCGACGGCAGGGACTGTGGAATCTCTTCCTGCCAGATGACGACCACGGCGCCGGCCTGACGAATGTCGAGTACGCGCCCCTGGCCGAACTCATGGGGCGGTCGCCGTCGCTGGCCCCGGAAGCCACCAACTGCGCGGCACCCGACACCGGCAACATGGAGGTCCTGGCGATGTTCGGGACAGCCCAGCAACAACAGGAGTGGTTGGCGCCGTTGCTGGAAGGCGAGATCCGGTCGGCCTTCTTCATGACCGAGCCTGCCGTGGCCTCCAGTGACGCCCGCAACATCAGGTCCAGCATCGTTCGCGACGGCGATGAGTACGTCATCAACGGCCGCAAGTGGTGGTCGTCGGGTGCAGCGTCGCCACGGTGCCGCGTCGGGATCTTCATGGGCCTGACCGATCCGGAGGCCGGGCCGCATCGTCAGCAGTCGATGATCCTGGTGCCGATGGACACGCCGGGTGTCGAGGTCGTGCGCGAACTGCCGGTCCTTGGTCGCTATGACGGCCATGGTGGGCACCCCGAGGTCCAGTTCACCGATGTCCGCGTGCCGGCCGCCAACCTCATCGGTTCCGAAGGCGACGGGTTCATGATCGCCCAGGCCCGGCTGGGACCCGGCCGCATCCACCACTGCATGCGCGCCATCGGCATGGCCGAGCGCGCGCTCGAGGCCATGGTCGACCGGTCCCTGTCGCGCGAGACGTTCGGGTCCCGGCTGGCCGACAAGGGCAAGATCCAGGCCTGGATCGCCCAGTCGCGGGTTCGGATCGAGGCAGCGCGGCTGCTGGTCCTCAAGACCGCCTGGTTGATGGACACGGTCGGCAACAGGGGCGCGCGCACGGAGATCTCGGCCATCAAGGTGCTGGTCCCCTCGGTTGCCGAGTACGTCATCGACAAGGCCATCCAGGTGCACGGAGGAGCGGGGGTCAGCGACGACTTCCCGTTGGCAGCGATGCATGCGGCGGTGCGGACCATGCGGATCTTCGACGGCCCCGACGAGGTGCACGAGATGGCCATCGCTCGTCGGGAGATCAGGTCGCGGGAACACTGATGGACCAGCCGCTCGACGCGCTGCTGGACGCCCTGCGGGGTGTCGGGTTCCAGGTGACGGCGACACGACGGGACATGGTCCATCTCCGCCGCAGGGTCGGACAGCGAGACGACCATGTCGCCGTGACGCTTCGGCGCCGCACGCTCGTCTCGCGGCTCATGGGACACCCAGGACGGGTCCGTGCCGTCGCGGTGGGCCAGGTCTGGCGGCTCGTCGAGCAGGCCTTCAACCGCCCGGTCCCCGCAGTCGCCATGCTGCCCGACGATGCCCACGTCGCGACGGACCTCGATGCAGGCGAACTGCAGCAGGCGGCCGGGTGGCCGGACCTGGTCGCGGCCATCGGTGGGTGGTGCGACACACGGCCGACGCCCGCGGACGTGCTCGCGGAAGGGCTGCCGACGGACCCGTACCTGCGACTGGACTTCGCAGTCGTGGCCCGTGATCGGGCGGCCGGCCTGGCGGCCGTCGCTGCCGCGCGTGCTGACCTGGCTCAGATGACCCCATCGCAACGGCGTCGCCTTGAGCGCCACGTCGACCTCGCCGAGGCACGCCTGCCGTGACGACGGCCCGGGCGCAGATGCAGCGACGCCCCCGCGATGTCGCGGGGGCGTCGTCACGGGGATCGGCCCGTCGCCCTGCGGCGTGGGTCCGTGCAGGCTGTGATCAGCGCAGCCAGGGGACCGAACGGTCCAGCAGGCCACGCTCCTTGAGTTCGGCGCGCAACGGAATGGCATCGTTGATGCCGCCGGCTTCGTGGATGCCCCAGTAGTCGGGCAGGTTCGGTCCGTCACCCAGCAACTGCTTCTGGACGTCCGTGAGTTCGTCCCAGAAGGGCTCGGCGTACTCCAGCGGCATCGGGTCGAGCGGGCGGATCCAACGGTAGGTGTATCCCAGGAAGAAGATCTTGCGGGTGATGTCGGAGAAGTTGCGGGAACGCGAGTGCCACATGCGGCGGTCGAAGACCAGGGCGTCGCCGGGGTTGCCGGTGACCTGGATCGTGCCCTCGGGGTGGTCGAAGTCCTCGGGGTCGTCCGGTCGTGGCAGGGTGTTGTCGAGGTGGGAGCCGGGGATGATCAGGGTCGAGCCGCGATCGGTCTCGGACAGGTCCGAGAAGACGAACGCGGTCTTGATCGAGAACTGCGGTCGCGACACGTCGTAGCCGTAGTACTCGCCCATGTACTCGGCGTCGGAGTTCTGGCGCCAGCCGTCCTGGTGCCAACCCCAGCGCTCCGGCTCTCCGGTCTCGTCCAGCGGCGGGTTCACGTCGAGGTGGTTGTGGTGGCTGTAGATGTTCCACCCCAACAGACCCCAGATCCATCGGAACGCGCGGTTCTCATCCAGCAGTCGGGCGAACTCCGGGTGACGGATCACGCCGCCCTGGAGGTGCATCCAGTCACCCTTCCAGAGGTTGCCGGCGGCCTTCTCCTGCTCGTAGAAGTCGTCGATGACCGCCTCGATGGCCAGACGACGCTCCTCGGTGATGGCATCGCGGACGACGACGTAGCCCTCCTCGTGGAACTGGCGGCGCTCATCGTCGGTCAGCGGTGTCCAGCGATCGGCGTCGGTGTCAGAGACCGACAGCGGGCGGTCGACGGGCGCCCCGGGCGGCGTCGGCTTCGTGGCGATGCTCATGGTGGTCCTTGTCTCCTGGGACGGACATGTGGGCAATCCGGATGGGGTCGCTCGGGCGATCCGAAAGACCTCCGAAAGGTCTGAGATCGAGGCGCACGACGTGGCTGGATCCTACCGGTCACCACAGTTGTGGCACCGGACCTCGCACGTCCGATGGGCCGTGGTCCGCCAGTGCCGGTGCGCGTCCCGGACCACCCTGAGCGCACCGCGGGCGACGGTCGCGGGGACGCGGTGCCGGGGTGCGCGACGGGCACGGCTCAGGTGGGGGCGGCGCCCCACTTGGAGCGCTTGATCGCCCGCGCGCGCTGGGTCTGGTCGAGCACGACCTTGCGCAGCCGCACATGGGTCGGGGTCACCTCGACTGCCTCGTCGTCGCGAATCCACTCCAGTGCCTGCTCCAGGGACAACTCGCGGGGCGGCGCAAGGCGGACCAGCTCCTCGGCCGTGGAGGACCGCACGTTGGTGGCCTTCTTCTCGCGGGTCGCATTGATGTCGAGGTCCTCGCCACGACTGTGCTCACCGATGACCATGCCCTCGTACACGTCCGTTCCCGGTGGGAAGAACATCTCACCCCGGTCCTGCAGCCCCAGGAGGGCGTATGCCGTCGCAGTCCCGAGACGATCGGCGACCAGCGATCCGCTGGCGCGGGTGCGCAGCTCACCGGTCCATGGCTCGTAGCCGTCGAAGACGTGGTGGGCCTGGCCGGTGCCGCGGGTCTGGGTCAGGAACTCGGTGCGAAACCCGATCAGGCCACGCGCCGGGACGTGGAAGGTCATGCGCACCCAGCCGTCGGCACCGTGGTGCATGTCGGTCATGCGCCCGTTGCGGTTGCCCAGCAGTTGGGTGACGGCGCCCACGTGGTCACCCGGGACGTCGACGGTGAGTGCCTCGAAGGGTTCGTGGGTGGTGCCGTCGATCTCACGCAGGACGACCTGCGGCTTGCCGACCGTCAGTTCGAAGCCCTCACGACGCAGCGTCTCGACCAGGATGGCCAACTGCAACTCGCCACGACCCTGGACCTCCCAGGTGTCGGGGCGTTCGGTGGGCAGCACCCGCAGGGAGACGTTGCCCACGAGTTCCTGCTTCAGGCGGTTCTCGATCAGTCGGGCGGTGACCTTGTCGCCGTCGCGCCCCGAAAGCGGCGACGTGTTTGTGCCCACGGTCATCCCGAGTGACGGTTCGTCGACCCGGAGTCGGGGCAGGGCACGGGCGTCGTCGAGGTCGGCGAGCGTGTCACCGATCATGACGTCGTCGATGCCGGCGATCGCGATGATGTCACCCGGGCCGGCCTCGGTGGCGGGGACGCGGTCGAGCGCCTCGGTGATGAACAACTCAGTCAACCGCACCTTCTCGACGGTGCCGTCCTCGCGCATCCAGGCCACGTCCTGGCCCTTGCGGACGGTGCCGTTGTGGATCCGGGCCAGCGCCAGGCGACCCAGGTATGCACTCGCGTCGAGCGTGGTCACCAGGGCGTTGAACGGTGCCTCGGGATCGAAGGCCGGGGCTGGGATGGATTCGAGGATCGTCTCGAACACCAGATCGAGGTTGTCGGCCAGCTCGTCTGGCGCCACACCGGCGTGACCGGCCTTGGCGTTGGTGTAGACGGTCGGGATGTCGATGGTGTCGTCGTCGGCACCGAGGTCGATCAGCAGGTCGAAGACCTCGTCGACAACTTCGTCGGCACGGGCGTCGTGACGGTCGACCTTGTTGACGACCAGGATCAACGGCAGGCTGCGCTCCAGTGCCTTGCGCAGGACGAAGCGGGTCTGGGGCAGTGGCCCCTCGGCGGCGTCGACCAGCAGCAGCGCGCCGTCGACCATGGCCAGGGCCCGCTCGACCTCGCCGCCGAAGTCCGCGTGACCCGGCGTGTCGACGATGTTGATCGTGATGCCGTCGCGCGTCACCGCGGTGTTCTTGGCCAGGATCGTGATGCCCTTCTCGCGCTCGAGGTCGCCCGAGTCCATCACGCGATCCGCGATGTCCTGGTGCGCCTGGAATGCACCAGACTGGTGGAGCATGGCGTCGACCAGGGTGGTCTTGCCGTGGTCGACGTGGGCAATGATTGCCACGTTGCGCAGGTCGTCACGCGTGGTCATGGAACATCCTCGAGGTGGTGGGTCGTGCGGTCGACGCGCCGTGCAGGCCGTTGCCGGGGGCATGGCCACGAGCGGGTGGGCGGCGGGCACCGAAAGCGGCCCCGTCACACGGACGGGGCCGACGAAGCCAGCGTACCGGCGGGCTCGCCCGAGTGGATACGGCGGAGAGGACCAATGGCCCCCGGTCGGTCGGCAGTGACTACCGTCGGGCCACGCCCCCGGAGGATGCCCGATGTCGCGCCTGTCACCGCAGACCCACCTCGACAGCCTCGTACGAGAGACCCTCAGGGCGCGGGAGGTCCTGGCCGCCTGTGACCCCGAGGCGCCGGTTCCGGCCTGTCCGGACTGGTGCGCCACCGACCTGGCGTGGCACCTCGGTGTCGGCGTGCAGGACTTCTGGCGGCACGTGATCGTCACGCGTCCGGCACCGCCCTCGGACTACGTGGAGCCCACGCAGCCAGCCACCCATGCCGAGGTGCTCGCGGCATTCGACCGTTGCCACGAGCCGTTCATCGATGCCCTGCGCTCAGCGGATCCCGACGAACCAGCCTGGAGCTGGTCGGAGCAGACCGTGGGCTTCACGATGCGTCGACAGGCGTTGGAGGCGTTGGTGCACCGCGTGGACGCGGAACAGGCAGCTGGCCTGGAGGTGACCGACCTGGATCCACTCCTTGCCGCCGACGGGGTCGACGAAGTCCTGGACGTGTTCTATGGCGGGGCACCGTCGTGGGGTCGCTTCGATGCCGGGGACGGGATCGTTCGGATCAGCATGACCGACGTCGGTGAGGACTGTTGGGTACGCCTCGGTCGCTTCACGGGAACACACCCAGAGCGTGGTGACACCGTGGACGAGGACGACCTGCGCGTGGTGGCAGATCCGGGGGTGCAGGCCGACGTGGTCGTGCGCGCAGCGGCAGCGGACCTGTTGCTGTGGTTGTGGGACCGTCGCGACCGCGCCGGCATCGAGGTCGAGGGTGACCAGCAGGTGGCCGACAGGTTCGTGGCGATCGTCTCGCAGCCGTTGAACTGAGCCCGACGCGGGTCGTCGAGCCTGCGCTCGGGGCAACGGTGCCCGACGGACTCGGCAGGTGGTTACGGTGTCCACCGGACCATCTTTCCAGGATCCGGAGGGATCGTGCAGACATTCGACTTCGCATTCGACCCGCAGTGGCGCGGCCTCGTGAAGGTGGTGACGGGCGCCACGCCGGCCAACTCGCACGTCACGCTGGGGGATGACCGACTGGTTGTCGACTTCGGCCGCTACGGGATCGACACACCATTCGACAACATCAAGGACGTCCAGGTCAGCCGTGACTATGCCTGGTACAAGGCGATCGGCCTGCGAGGCTCGTTCGCCGACAAGGGCGCCACGTACGGATCGAGCACGGCCGGGGGGGTGTGCGTCTGCTTCCACGAGGCGCTCCCGGCCGGGCTGCCGGTGCGCTCACCGGGACTGACCGTCACGGTCGCCGACCTCGATGGGCTGGCCGCTGCCGTGCGCGACGCTGCGGGTCTCGACGGCTGAGCGCGACAGCCCGTCCGCGGGGACAGTTAGCCTGCCGACGGCAACGGGCCTGTAGCTCAGCTGGTCAGAGCAGACGACTCATAATCGTTTGGTCGTGGGTTCAAGTCCCACCGGGCCCACCGGCGCCGCGACGGAGGACATCACATGCGGCGATCAATCTCCCCCCTGCGCCGCCACCCGAACCCGACGGCGACTGCCACCCGGCCTCCACCCGTGCTTGCCCCGCCACCGCCAGACCATGACGGCGGCGACGTCGACGGCCCGACCCAGGTCGACCCCAACTACGGTGATCCACATGGGTTTGACGGAGAGACTGAGACGGCATTGGATGCGAGTGAAGCACGCCGAGCCGACAGCCGAATCGCCAACGGATGGCCCGAGCGGACCGGACAGTGCGGCGACCAAGGGCGGCCATGAGGCGGCTTCGAGTCCACGTACTTGTCGTGGCGGCGCTGATCGCAACGTTGCTGTCGGGCTGCAGTGACACCCATCCATTGCTGCGAGTGTTTGTCAGCGTGCCGACCGAAGACCACGATGACGGCGATGCGTGGCAGACCTGTTCAGGCATCGATGAGTACGCCGACCTGACAGCGGGGGCGCCGGTGGTCGTGAGTGACCAAGACGCAACGACGGTGGCGACCGCGACCCTGAACAACATCGGGCCATCCGACGTCCCCCAATGGGACACCGCCAATGGTCCCGGCGCCCCTGCGGATCTGAAATTCCGATTGCCTGGGACGGGACCGGAGGACTGGCTGGAAATCTTTGCAACGATGGGCTCATGCACACTCATGTTCGAGATCGAAGACCTTCCACGTACCGACGTCTACAGCTTCCAGGTCGGACAGCACCCGGGGGGCGCCTACACAGGCAAAGAACTTGCAGGGACCGGCTGGAATGCCACGCTGATGATCGACTAGCGATCAACCCTCTGGACTTCCTCAAGCGGCACAGCGGGCGTCATCGTTGCGAGCGTCACCTGGTCGTCAAGCGTGAACCGCGGCACCGGCACCACGGCTCGTGGCGCCACTCAGTCGGCGGTGCCGTCCGACTGTCGGGTGATGGCTCGGGAGGCCTTGTCGTGATCGTCGACGCCAGTGGCCTAGTCTGCGCGCCACGGGTGCACATGGCTGCCCCGATGGATTCTGGCCAAGGAAACGATCATGACCTCCACGCTCATCGAATCCGCCGACGACGAGTTCGAGCAACCCCCACACTGGTTGTGGCAACTGCCGTTCACGATCGGGGTGCTGCAGGTCCTGTTCGGCATCGTCGTACTGGTGTGGCCTGACGTCACGCTGACCGTGGCGGCGATCCTCATCGGGCTGAACCTGGTGATCGGTGGCGTGCTGCGGCTGGTCATGGCGGCCGTCGACACACACCACGATGGCCGGGTCGCGATGGCGATCTGGGCAATCCTGAGCGTGCTCGCGGGCATCGTCATCATGCGGGCCCCAGAGCAGAGCCTGTCGTTGATCGTGATCGTGCTGGGTGCCTTCTGGGTGCTGTGGGGGCTGATCGAGGCCTTCGTGGCAATGACCCCGGGGGCTCGGGGATCGCGCGGCGGTCTCTTCCTCGAAGCGGCGCTGGCCATCGGGGCCGGCGCAGTGCTGCTGGCATGGCCAACCCCGTCCCTGACGGTGCTGGTGTGGATCGCAGGGCTCGGCTTCATCCTGGTCGGGGTCCTCGCACTGGCAGTCGGATGGCAACTTCGCGCCGCCATCAACGAGCTCGAGTCCCAGACGGGCTGATGGCCTGAAGGCTTCCCGCAGCCGGCGAATCCGGACCCGGTGCCCATCGGGTGGCGCGGCGCGTCGCCACTCCTGAACTGCCGGTGACTGTGACGGCTGGCTCAGCGTCGCTGCCATGCAGCTTCACGCCGGCCGATGGGCCCAGTCCGTGGCGATGTCGCCGCCGCCCTCGGGCGTGATCCGGCTCCCGATCCTGGCCAGGACCGGCGGTCGCGCCACCCGGCCGGCCAGCAGCGCCTCGCCCAGTCCGAACTCGCCGACCATGTCGACGAGCTCCGGCGGCGCGAACCCGAATCGCTCCGCCAGGTTCGTCCGGTCGATGCTGGAGTTCACGCGCATCAGCAGGAGGTTGTCACACTGGGACAGCACGTTGTCGGGGATCTTGTCCGGCCGCTGCGTCGACAACAGCAGGTGGATGCCGTACTTGCGACCCTCACCGGCGATGCGCGTGAACAGCTCCACCGCGACCTGCTCCAGCGCGTCGCTGGGTTCGGCCGGGCACACGTCGTGCGCTTCGTCGACCACGAGGAGCAACGGGTTGCGGTCCCGGCGGTGCTGCCACAGTTGCGTGAGGATGGACACCGCCACGGCCAGTCGTTCGGTACGCGTCGAGAAGCCCGACGTGTCGGCGACAACGGCCCGAGGGCGGGTGTCCAGCCATTCCGCCATGACGCTGCGGCCCTCGGTTCCTGCCCAGATCTCCATGCGGTCGAGCCCCAGGTTCTCCACCCGCATCGCCAGTTCGGGCCCCACATCGCCCGGCTCGGCGGCCATGGCTTCAACGGCATCCTGGACGGTCTTGATGCCGTGTTCGTCAGCGCGTTCGGCCAGGTGGACCAGGCTGTTGTACTCGGCACGATCCCGGATCGGGTCCATGGCCAGGGCGCCGGCCATGCCCTCGTGGCCAAGTTCCTCCAGGTGGATGCGAAGCGCATGTTCGTCGGGGCCCGGATGGGCCTTGTGGACCTGGATCCCCTCCGCTGCCTTGGCGTAGGCCGCACTCATCGCGGCCTCCACGCCATCGGCCGTCCCGCCCAGATGCACGTGATCGCCATTCGGGTCCATGATCAACAGCGGCAATGAGGTCTGCAGCACCAATCGCTCGAGGAGCACGCCCAGTGAGTAGGTCTTGCCCGAACCCGACTGGCCGCACAGGAAGGTGTGGCGGTTGAACCCCGTGGCCGTGAGCGCAGCCGGGATGTCGGCGTGGTCGCGCAACGTGCCGACGATCAGGGGATTGTCCGCCAACGGCAACGCGGCGCGGACCTCGGCGTCGGTCGCGGCCACGACCTCGGCATCGTCGAAGGCCGTCCGAGATCCCGCCCCCAGCAGGGTTCCGCCACCTGCAACCATGCGCCGCCCGTCCTGGACGATGACCTCCTGGTGCAGCATCTGGCCCACACGGTCCACGCCGTCGGCGGTGACCCGGACGTAGCCGCCCAGCGGCAGGCCCGTGCTGATCGGGCCGCGACATGCGAACGTCGTGCCGTCGACGGACCATGCGATCGTCGAGGTCGTGGTTGCCATCGGGAGTCCTGTCGCTGGTCATCCCCGTGGTGGGAGACGTGGTTCGGGAGAGGTGGTTCGGGAGAGGTGGTTCGGTGGAGGAAGCCTAGGACCTGCGACCTGCCAGCTGCTGCTGTTCACTGGTCGCTCGGGCCTCGATGCCGGGAGACGCCTTGGACGACACGCAACTGATTGCCCTCGCGATGATCGTCGTGCTGGCGGTGGGCGGAGGCGTGCTGGCGGCCAAGCTGCGGGTGCCGTCGATCCTGGTCCTGCTGATCCTGGGGTTGCTGGCCGGCCCCGTCACCGGGCTGCTCGACCCCGATGCCCTGCTGGGCGATCTGATCTTCCCCGTCGTGTCGTTGGCGGTCGCGATCATCCTGTTCGAGGGGGGATTGCTGCTGAACCTGGAGGAACTGCGCGGGGACACCTCCACGGTCGTTCGTCGTCTGCTGATCATCGGGGTCCCGGTCACGGCGATCTCGGGGGCCATGGTGGCGCACTGGGTGCTGGGGATCAGCACGCCAGTGGCGGCCCTGCTGGGCGCAGTCCTGACGGTCTCGGGCCCCACCGTCGTCCTGCCACTGTTGCGGTTCATCCGCCCCACGGACAAGATCGAGGTGACCTTGAAGTGGGAGGGCATCTTCGTCGATGCCATCGGCGCCGCGCTCACCGTGTTCGCCTTCGAAGCCGTTCGGGCAACCGGCGACGCGCCAGCGGTGCCCGAAGCCGTCCTGCAGGTCGCGGTGACGCTGCTCATCGGCGGGGTCATCGGCGTGATCGGCGCCTGGGTGCTGGTCCTGGCGCTGGACGCCGACCTGGTGGAGTCACCCGTGGAGGCAGCCGTCACGATCATGATCGTGTTGGCGGCATTCGTCGGTGCGAACCTGCTGCGTCCCGAGTCCGGCCTGTTCACGGCCATCATCATGGGCATCGTGTTGGCCAACCAGCATCGCATCGCAGTCGACCGGATTGCCGAGTTCAAGGAGACCCTTGGCATGTTGCTGACCGGGGCGCTGTTCATCCTGTTGTCGGCTCGGCTGGAACTGGGGGCACTCAGACGCGAGTTGCCCGCTGCGCTCGTGTTGACGGCCATCCTGGTGCTGGTGGTGCGACCGGTCGCCACGATGCTGGCAACGTGGGGGTCCGACTTCTCCCGCGAGGAGCGGGCACTGGTCGGCTGGATGGCGCCGCGGGGAATCGTTGCCGCGGCCACGGCCTCGTTGTTCGCCTTCGAACTGGCCGAGACAGACGTGCCCGATGTCGATCGACTCGTGCCGTTGACGTTCCTGGTGATCCTGCTCACGGTGGCCATCTATGGCCTCACGGGTCGCCCGATGGCGCAACTGCTGGGCGTGGCCGGCGCTGACGAATCCGGCGATCAGGACGACGAGGACGCAGCGGAAGCGGGACAGGACGACGACGCACGACGGTCCGACGGCCCGGCAGGCCAGGACGGGCAGCACACCGGTGATGAGGAAGCCGGCGGTGGCGAGGAAGACGGTGGTGACGACGGAGGCGGTGGTGGCGAGGGAAGTGCTCGTGGCGAGGAGGGTGGCGACGGTGGGCAGGCCGACGATGATGGACAGTCCGACGATGCCGACGCGGCGCCCAAGGCTGCGGCCAAGGACGTCGCGACCGGCCTGGGCCTTGGTCGCGACAGCGACTGACCTCGCAAGCTCGGGTGTGGTCCTGGGACCAGGACGGCTGCAGGATCACGGCATGGCGTGGGCAGGGATGTAGCCGACCGGCTGGTGTGCCCGGGCCTCAGGCAGTGACGATCTTGTCCAGGGTCAGTTCGGGGTGGTCGCGCTCGATGCGCTCGACCTGCCACCGGTCCCGGAACAGTGCGATCGGGGTGCCCGACGCGCGCCGGTACACCTCCACGTCCCGCATTCGCCGCAGTCGGTCGACCGCCTCGTCATCGGTGCGTCGGGCCTCGTTCCACGCGGTCACCTCGATGCGCAGGGGCGAGCCGAATTCGTGCTCCATGCGCCACGCCGCCACCTCGAACTGGAGGGCGCCAACCGCAGCCAACACCGGCGCCTGGTCGCCCAGTTCCGGATGGCGCAGGACCTGGATGACGCCTTCCTGGTCAAGCTGGTCCAGGCCCGTGCGGAACTGCTTGACGCGTGAGCGGTCACCGGGTGTGGCCACACGGAAGTGCTCCGGGGTGAACACCGGCATCGGCGGGAAGGTGATCTCCGTGCCGTCGTGCAGGGAATCGCCGATGCGCAGGTCGGTCGCGTTGACCAGGCCGACGACATCGCCCGGAAAGGCCTCGTCGACCGTGACGCGTTCCTGGCCGAAGACCTGGTGGGCGTACTTGGCCGCCATCTTGCGGCCAGAGCGCGTGCAGACCAGTTGGGCATCCCGTTCGAAGCGCCCCGAGCAGATTCGCACGAAGGCGATCCGGTCGCGATGGCGTGGATCCATGTTGGCCTGGACCTTGAAGACGAATCCCGAGAACGGGGAGTCGATGGGCCGCAGCGTGCCGTCGACGTCGTGGCGCGGCAGCGGGGGCGGTGCCATCGTGGCGATGGCGTCGAGGAGCGGTTGGACCCCGAAGGAGTTCAGCGCCGAGCCGAAGAACACCGGGGTCGAGGCGCCTGCCAGGAAGGTCTCCTCGTCGTGGTCCATGCCCAGCTCGTCCAGCAACTGCAGTTCGTCGTCGATCGCGTCGCCACCCTCGACCGCATCGCGGGTCCAGGGTTCGGTGGCGGCCGCCTCGCGCCGGGTGTTGGAACCGTCGGGCGACCACCGCGAGAAGACGCCGTCGCGACGGTCCACCACACCCTGGAAGCCGTCGTCGTAGGTCTTGACCGGCCACGTGATCGGCGTTGCCACGATGTCGAGTTGTTCCTCGATGTCGTCGAGCAGCGCGAGCGGATCGAGCGACGGTCGATCCATCTTGTTGATGAAGGTCACCAGCGGGGTGCCACGACGGGCACAGACCTCGAACAGCTTCTTGGTCTGGGGTTCCACGCCGGCGGAGGCGTCGAGCACCATGATCGCGGCGTCGACGCCCGACAGCACGCGGTAGGTGTCCTCGGAGAAGTCGCGGTGGCCGGGGGTGTCGAGCAGGTTGTAGGCCAGGTCGCCATGGTCGAAGCGCATCACCGTGGAGGAGATCGAGATGCCCCGGTCCTGCTCCATCTGCATCCAGTCCGACCGTGCGGTGCGCTCCACCTTGCGTGACTTGACCGCGCCGGCCTCGGCGATGGCGCCCGCGTACAGCAGGAACTTCTCGGTCAGGGTGGTCTTGCCGGCATCGGGGTGGGAGATGATCGCGAAGGTGCGTCGGCGGGCAGCCTCTCGGGCGACACGGGGATCGGCGGACACGGCGGGAACCTTTCGGGCGCGTGCGGTGGCGGGCATGTCGTGCCGGCGACCGGAAGACCCGGGCGAGTGGGATGGCTGGGATGGGGACGAGTGTGCGCGCGACGGGCACGAGGGCGACTGGGCTGCAACGGTATCGTCCGGACTGCGCGCGGCCGTCGGCGGCGAGGCCGGGCTCCCGCGACCGCACGAGCGTCGTGCCAGGCCGCGATCTGCGTGTGGTGCCAGTTCGCGACCTGCGCCTGGCACCACGACCCTTCCGGTCGGAGCGCCGACTGGAGGCAACGGGGGCTGACCACACGGAGAACCTGTGCAGTTGTCACACAACGCGCATCGGGCCCTGGCCAACGAACCTCCTCGCCTGCGCGGTGTGGTCCACGGCGTGGCCGCAGTCGCGATGGTGCCGGTCGGCGCGATTGCCATCGTGGGCTCCAGCCCCGGCGTCCACCGCGTCGCGGTCGCCATGTACGTCGTGGCAAGCATCCTGATGCTCGGCCTGTCGGCGGCAATGCACCTGCGTCGGCGGGACGTCGCCGGGACGGAACGCTGGATTCGTCTCGACCACACGGGCATCTACCTGATGATCGCCACGGCGGTCACGTCGATGTCACTGGTCGGGATGACGCAGCCCTGGCGGACGTGGCTGATCGCGGTGTCGTGGCTGCTGGCCGCATTCGGCCTGGTCGTCGAGTGGTTGCCACGCGCCACACCTCGAGGGTTCGCGCACACCATGTTCCTGGTGAACGGATGGGTGGCGGTGGTGTTGATGTGGCAGTTGTGGCAAGTGCCCGATGTCGGACCGCAGGCCGTGGCGTGGTTGTTGGCGGGTGGCCTGTGCTACACCCTCGGCGCAGTCGTCGTGGCGGTGCGTCGTCCCGACCCCTGGCCCACCGTGTTCGGCTACCACGAGGTGTGGCACGTCATGGTCGTGGTGGCGTTGGCCTGTCACCTGTGGCTGATCGCGGTGGTGCTGGCCCAGGGCATCGACCTCGTGCCGGGTTGACCCCGACACGTTCCCCGACCCGTTTCAGCCGCCCATCCGAACACTCGACACCTGCGTGCTGTCCACCCGGACTCGACACCTGCGCTCTCGCCATACTTGCACGTCCGTGGAACAACCTCCAACCTGTCTGCCGCGAAGAAGGAGCCCCAATGTCCACCGATGCCGTCCCAGCCCGCTCCGCCGGTCCCACGATCATCACCGTCAACGGTCACACGCCGAGCGTGGACCCGGAGGCGTTCGTGGCGCCGGGCGTCGTGCTGGCCGGCAACATCGAGGTGGCCGCAGGCGCGTCCATCTGGTTCGGGTCAGTGCTGCGGGCAGAGGTGGGCAGGATCGTCATCGGCCCGGACAGCAACATCCAGGACGGCACGGTCGTGCATGCAGATCCCGACTACGAGGTGGTCGTCGGGCATCGTGTGACCGTCGGGCACCGGGTGGTCCTGCATGGCTGCACCGTCGGAGACGACGTGCTGGTCGGCATGGGGGCCATCGTCCTGAACGGCGCCGACGTCGGCCCCCGGGCGCTGGTGGGGGCGGGCTCGGTGGTCACCGAAGGGACCGTGGTGGAGCCTGACACCGTCGTTGTCGGCACACCGGCACGACCTCGCGACCTCACCCTGCCGCCCGTGCCACGCGCCAACGTCGCGGGCTATCGCCAACTCAGTGCGCTGTACCGCGACGCCACCGACTGACACCCGACCCCCGGCCGCGCCGCCGGACCCACGCCACCGCCGGACACCCGGCACCCGGCCGCGCCACCCGCCACCCGGCCGCGCCGCCGGACACCCGGCACTCGGCCGCGCCGCCGCACTCGGCCGCGCCGCCGGACACCCGGCACCCGACACCCGCAAGCGTCACCCGCAAGCCCCGACTGTTGGTGCCTGGTGTCCGCGTGGGAGAACCGTGGCCCCCAAGAGTCGGGTGGGGGAGGTGTCCGGTCGACTGTTGGTGCCTGGTGTCCGCGTGGGAGAACCGTGGCCCCCAAGAGTCGGGTGGGGGAGGGTGGCGGTCGACTGTTGGTGCCTGGTGTCCGCCTGGGAGAACGCTGCCTCCCAACAGTCGGATCGCGACGGGCTTTGACGTTCGGGACTCAGCAGGTGGCGGCGAGGCTGGGGTAGGGGTTGATGAGTCCGCTGCCCAACTCCACGCTGTAGTGCAGGTGCGGGGGGCCACCGATGGCGTTGCCCGTGGTGCCGACGGTCCCGATGGCGTCACCCGCTGCCACGCGACCCGCAGCACCGAACGACGCCATGTGGCTGCCGTAGTGGGTGTATCCGTCGTCGCCGTACAGGATGAACTGCAGGCCGCCCCGGGTGCCCTCGACCTGGACCAGCGACCCCGATGTCGGGGCACGCACGGTCGTCCCGGCGGGCGCCATCACGTCAACGCCACGGTGGAAGCGACCATCCGGCTTGGCGATGCCCCAGTCGTTGACGAACGACGCGCCCGGCACCGGGCACACGAAGCCACCTGCCGTCCCCGGGATCTCAAGGCGTTGCCCCACGAAGATCAGGCCGGGGTTGGCCATGCCGTTGGCCGATGCGATCGCGTCGACGGTGGTGCCCGTGGCCCGGGCGATGGCCATGACGGTGTCGCCCAGCTCGACGACATGGGTTGCGGCGCCAGCGGCATCGGTCCCGGGCGGGGGGCCGGTCGCCGCCATCTGGACGCGCATGCCCAGGACCAGTTCGTTGCGGTTGGTGAAGCCGTTCGCGGCCAGGAACTGCTCGACGGAGATGCCGTTGGCTCCTGCGATCGCCTCGATCGTGTCACCGGGTTGAACCACGTGCTCGCGCGTGTCGGAAGGGGAACCAGTCGGTCCCAGTGATGGCACGGCGCCCGCCACGGGTGTCGAGGGCGACGCCGCAGGTGATTCGGGCGCGGCAGCGGCATCGGGGGCGGCAGGTGCGTCCTCGGGTGCAGACGGCTGTGCGCCCGCCTCCGGGATCGTGAGTTCATCGCCCACGTGGATCAGGTTGGGGTCGTCGATGCCGTTCGCGGCCACGAGCGCGTCGACGGTGGTGCCATGTGCGGTGGCGACTCCGTACAGCGTGTCGCCGGGCTGCACGGAGTAGGCCGAGGCGCTGGCCACCACGATCGCCGAGATCGCGCTGACGGCAACCACCGCGCGCCACGTCGACGGGTGGCCGCCTCGGTTCCCCGTGGCGTGCGGAAAGGGATCGCGGGGTGACAGGACGGGCATCCGAGGCTCCGGCGTTGACAGGCAGGCGAACCACCGTAGTGATTGTGAACAACATCAGCAACACAGCCAACACAAGCAACACGGGAGGTTGAGGATGGCGATCCTGTGGACCGCGTCCGGTGGGAGCGCCGGGCGACCTCGTCTGGTCACCCCATCCTGTCGAAGTACGCTGGTGGGTCGACCACTCGAGGACCTCGCACCCGTGACAACTGCCGGCGACCATCGCGCCCTGCACCTGACATTCGTGCCAGATGACATGACACCCGCGGCCGGGGTCTTCGCAGCCTGGGGATGCGACGACCTGCGCGGGCACCTGGACACACTTGGCCTGCCGGCCGGGGAGGCTGGCGACCTCGAGCATGCGCTGGGGGCGGCCCCCGCCCGGCTGCTGCCGCTGGTCGCCACGCTGCGCCGACTCGCGGAGATGCCCACGGCCGACGCATGGCCACAGTGGTCACGCCCGTGCGACACGGTGTTGGCGTGGAGCCTGGCGGCCAAGTTCGCACTCGAACTGGTCACCGAGGGTCGCCTGTTGCCGATCTTCACGGCCACGACTGCACCCGACACCGCCATCGCCCACTGGATCGCGGTGGCGCCGTCCGACGGCCGTCGCGAGGCCCTCGCGGACCTGCTGCCGCCCGCAGCGCATGCGCTGGTCGTGGACGACCGTCCCCTGGCGGCACTGCCGGCCGTCGATGCCTTCCTCGACGCCGTCGCCGACGCCTGTGGTCGGTCCGGGCACCGACCAGTGGCCAAGCCCAACCGGCGACGCTCGGCACGCCCGTTCATCGAACTGGCCACCGAGGCATTGGTTGGTCGCGACCCGGTCGTGGCGCCCCTGCGACGGCCATCCGACGACCTCGCCGCCGACGTCGTCGACTGGCTCCAACCGGCCCGCGGCGACCTCGCCCGTGCCGACCTGCGTCTGGCGGTGCGCCTCGTGCCGCCCGTCCTGCCCGACCACCAGGAGGACCGCGCGCTGGTCACCACGGACGAACCGTGGCGCCTGGACCTGTTGCTGCAGTCGGTGCGCAAGCCCGATGACGTCGTGACCGCGATGGCGGTGTGGGACGGCACTGCCTCGGAACTGGCGGGCCAGGCGCTCAACGGTGCCCAGGCGATCCTCGTCCGGGGACTGGTCGATGCAGCCGCAGTGTTCTCGCCGCTGGACCGGGCCCTGGGTGAGCGCCGACCCGACCACGTCGACCTGACGTCGGCCGAGGCCGCAGCACTGCTGGGTGACGGCATCTCGGAACTCACCGAGGCCGGCATCGGCGTGCTGGTGCCGCCCGAGTTGCGCGACGTCCACGGGCAGCGCCTGCGCGTGCGGCTGCGCATCGGCCAGACCACCCCCGTCTCGGGGCGCCTGGACTCGACCGGATTCCTCGACCAGCGATCCCTGGTCGGGTTCGTGCACGAGGCCGCGCTGGGCGACGACGCCCTGTCGGAACAGGAATTCGCCGACGTGATGCAACTGCAGCGCTCACTGGTGCGGTGGCGTGGCCGCTGGGTGCGCATCGACCATGACGAGGCCGATCGCGTCGAGGACGTCGTGGGCACCGGCGGCACCATGCAGATGACGGAGGCGGTCGCCGCAGCACTGGCGGGCCAGACCCATCGTGACGACGAGGACATCGACGTCGTGGCAGTGGGCGACGTCGCCGAGCTGGTGGCACGACTCCAGACCGTCCCGCCCCCGGCTGCCGCCCGCATCGTGGCCATCGACGGGTCCCTGCGCGACTACCAGCAGCGCGGTGTGGCCTGGATGCAGCAGATGGCCGACATGGGTGCAGGTGGGGTGCTTGCCGACGAGATGGGACTGGGCAAGACGATCATGGCGATCGCGTTGTTGACCTCGCGTGACCAGGATCGACCGCACCTGGTCGTCACGCCGACCTCGGTGGTGGGCAACTGGGAGCGGGAACTGGCCAAGTTCGCGCCCGCCGTGCCCGTGATCCGCCACCACGGCCCCGACCGGCCGGTGTCGCCACGCCAGATCCCGCCCGCCCACGTGGTGCTGACGTCCTACGCGCTGCTGCGGCGGGACCAGTCACTGTTGTCGGCGGTGGACTGGGACGTCGTCATCTTCGACGAGGCGCAGCAGATCAAGAACGCCAGTTCCCAGGGCGCCAAGGCCGCCCGGTTGCTGCCTGCGCGTGCTCGCTTCGCCCTGACCGGGACGCCGATCGAGAACCGACTGGGGGAGTTGTGGGCCATCCTCGACCTCACCAACCCGGGCATGCTCGGTCCACAGCGACGCTTCACGCGTCGGTATGCGGTGCCGATCGAACGCTGGCGTGACCAGGAGGCTGCGGCTCGTCTGCGCCGCCTGATCGCCCCGTTCGTGATCAGGCGTCGCAAGGACGATCCGGACGTTGCGGTGGACCTGCCCGCCAAGCAGGAGCTCACGGTCACCACGTCGTTGACCCGGGAGCAGGCCCAGCTCTACGAACGCACCATCGAGGAGGCCTTCGAGTCCGGACTGGGTGCCACCGCGTTCGAACGCCGCGGCCGGATCCTGGCGCTGCTGACCAAGCTCAAGCAGATCTGCAACCACCCCCGCCACTTCCTGCGTGACGGTGGCCCGCTGGTGGGTCGCTCCGGCAAGCTCGATCGTGCCACGGCCCTGCTCGAAGAGGTCGTCGCCAATGGTGACCATGCACTGGTGTTCACCCAGTTCCGTGAAATGGGCGCCCTGCTCGAGACCCACCTGGGCGAGCAACTGGACCTGCCGTCGGTGCCCTTCCTGCACGGTGGCACACCCATGGCCAAGCGCGAGGAGATGGTGGCCGACTTCCAGGACCGTCCCGATGCCCCCCCGATCATGCTCGTGTCCCTGCGGGCAGGCGGGACGGGCCTCAACCTCACGCGTGCCACCCATGTCATGCACTACGACCGCTGGTGGAACCCAGCCGTCGAGGACCAGGCGACCGACCGCGTGCACCGCATCGGCCAGACCCGGACCGTGACCGTCCATCGCCTGGTGACTGCAGGGACGGTGGAGGAACGCATCGCGGAAGTGCTGGAGCGCAAGCGCGCCATCGCCGACGCCGTCGTCGGCGAGTCGGAGGCATGGATCACCGAACTGGGTGACGACGATGTGCGCGAACTCGTCAGCCTCGCCACCGATGCCTATGACGACGACGAGGAGGAGGCCGCATGACCACGGGAGACGTGCTCGCCACGGCGTGGTTGGACGCGGTCATGCGTGGCGACCCCGACCGCCGACGCTGGCTGCAGCGTGGTCGTGCCGGTGCCGGCCACCACGTCGATGCGTTGCGCCTGGACGCCGGAACGGCCCGGTTGCGGGTGCCCGTGACCCAGGGTCGCGCACCGGAGGTCGTGGTGACGGTCCCGGAGTTGACGGGTGACGCATGGGACCGGGTGATCGAGGCCGCCGGACGCAACCTGCGATCCACCGCGAACCTGCTTGCCGGTGAGCTGCCCGAGGACCTCGCCGACAGCGACCTGCTGATCCCGGCGGAGGTCGTGGCCACCTGCAGCGCGGACGCGGGCGACTGCCGCCACGTCGCCGTTGCCCACCATGTCATCGCCGAGGCGATCCGCCGCGATCCGTTCCGTCTGCTGCAACTGCGGGGACATCGTCGCCAGAACCTGCTGACGGCGCTGCGACGTGCGCGTGGCGTGGTGCCGCTGGACATCGATGTCGAGGTCGACATGTCGGCGCCGTTCGAGGCACGGGCGCCACTGCAGTTGGCCGTGCACCCGCAGCCACCGGTCGAGGTCACGGCCCTGTTCGACCGGCTCGGTCCACCGCCCGACATCGACGATCCGACCCCGATCGAGGGGGCCATCGAGGATGCCGCTGCCATGGCGTGGCGCCTGGCCGCCGGGGAGGGTGGCGACGTTGCCGACGACGAGGTCGTGCTGGCCGAACTGCGGGCCCAACAGGTGACGTCTGCCGACCGCCTGGCCGATGCGTTGGGCATGGACGCGCGCGAGTGCGCCGACCAACTGGATCGGCTCTACGAGTCCGGTGCCGTGTTGCGGATGGGTTCGGGGGCGGCCGCGCGATACCGCGCCGCCTGAGCCTCAGCCGGCCCGCACCAACGTGGCGGCCTTCTCGCCGATCATCACGGCCGGGGCCATCGTGTGGCCGGTGTTCAGCGTCGGCATGACCGAGCAGTCGGCCACGCGCAACCCGTCGACACCACGCACTCGCAGGCTGGGATCGACCACGGCGCGGTCGTCACTGCCCATCCGGGCCGTGCCGGCCGGGTGGTAGAGCGTCTCGGAGATCTCCTCGAGGTGGGTGCGCCACTGTGCGTCCCGGTGCAGCCACTGGTCCGGAATCAGCGGCCCTGTCTCCATGCCGGCCAACGGTGACGCCTGGTGCACCTGCTGGGCGCGTCGCAGGCCCAGGATCAGGCGCTCGACGTCGGCCTGTGCCGACAGGTACCGGGGGTCGATGACGACGGGGTCGTCGGGCGAGGATGACTGCAACCGGATCGTGCCGCGGGATTCGGGGGCCAGCAGGACCACACCGATCGTGTAGCCGAGATCGTCGATGTCGGCCTGCCCATGGTCCAGGAACACTGCTGGCGCGAAGATCAACTCGATGTCGGGGGCCGCGATGTCGGGTCGCGTGCGGATGAAGGCATGCGCCTCGCCGACGTTGGACGTCAGCAGTCCGCGGCGTCGTGTCAGCCAGTTCGCCAACTGGGCGGGTGACTCGGCCGCGGCCAGGGTGTCCGGTCGGTCGGTTGCCCCGACCGACGCCGTCGACAGGTGGTCGGACAGGTTGGCGCCGACGTCGGGCGAGTCCATGACGACCTCGATGCCGTGGTCGGCGAGGTGGTCGGCCGGGCCGATGCCCGACAGCATCAGCAACTGGGGCGTGTTCACGGCCCCGGCGCTGATGACCACTTCGCGCCCGGCGACGGCCATGTGGGACTGGTCGTCGACGCGATACTCCACGGCGACCGCACGGCCGTCCTCGACCACGACGCGGTCCACCTGTGCGTTGGTGATGACGTGGAGGTTGGGCCGTCGGCGAACCGACCGATCGAGATAGGCGGCGGCGACCGACCGGCGCATCCCGCGGCGCTGGGTCACCTGGGTGAGCGACACGCCGTCGTTGCCAGTGTCGTTGGGGCTGTCGTTGCGCGGAATTCCGATTGCCTCACAGGCGGCCAGGAAGGCGCGGGTGGCCGGGTTGGGGTCACGCTGCTCCGACACCGGCAACGGTCCGTCCCGGCCCACTCGGGTGCCGGTCGGGCGTTCGGTGGCCTCGGCGCGAACGAAGTGGTCGACGATGTCGTCGAACGCCCAGCCGTCGCACCCGGCTGCCGCCCACGCGTCGTAGTCGGCGGGGTTGCCACGCACCCACATCATGGCGTTGATGGCTGTCGACCCGCCGACGACCTTCCCGCGTGGCCAGTAGAGGCGACGACCACCGAGGTTGGGCTGGGGCGTGGTGGCGTAGTCCCAGTCGAGGTCGGTGTGGAAGGTCTTGCTGAAGGCGGCGGGGATGTGGGTGTCGACGGAGCGGTCGGGTCCGCCGGCCTCGAGCAGCAGCACCGAGCGGTCGGGATCCTCGCTCAGACGGGAGGCCACCACCGCTCCCGAGGCGCCAGCGCCGATCACGATCACGTCGTGCATGTCGCCTCCATCGGTGGTCGACGAGACGGCACGCTAGTGGGCCGGAGCTGGAAGGTGTGGCCATGTGGCCACGGCTGGCGACCGGCCGTCGACTCCCGATGGCGGCGAGCCACGACCGCGACCGGCGCCAAGTGATCGACGCCGGCGCCGAAGGATCGACGCCGGCGCCGTGGCGCGCCCATGCGCGACACCGCCAACAGGATCGGATCACCCCGGCTGCTGGGCCTGGAGGGTTGCTTCGACGGTGGTCGTGGTGCCGTCGGCGTGGGTCACGTCCAGCGTGACGACCTCGCCGGGATCCAGGCGCACGATGCGGGCAGCAAGTTCCGCGAAGGTCTGCACTGGCTCGCCATTGACTGCCGTCACGATGTCGCCGGTCACCAGGCCGGCGTCGTCGGCCGCGGACCCGGGTGCCACGGAGGTGATCGGTGCACCCCGGCTCGCGGTGTCGCCGACCGTTGCGCCCGTGACGCCCAACACCGGCTGGGTCACGGTCCCGTCGTCGAGGAGGTCGACCACGACGTCGTCGATGGTGGCCGCATCGATTGCAAAGCCGATGCCCTCCGAACCGCCGCTCGACGTGGCGATCACGGTGTTGATGCCCAGCAGTTCACCGGCGCCGTTGACCAGTGCGCCGCCGGAGTTGCCGGGGTTGATGGCTGCATCGGTCTGCACGAGGTTGGTCAGGGCGGCGCCCTCAGTCGTGAGGGTTCTCCCGACTGCCGACACGATGCCGGCGGTCACTGACCCGTCCAGTCCGTAGGGCGACCCGATGGCCACCACCGGTTGCCCGATCTCGGCTGACTCGGGTGCGACCGTGATCGGCTCGAGCGTGGCGTCCACGCGCAGGACCGCCAGGTCGGCGGCAGGCCACGTTCCCACGACTTCGGCATCAACCTCCTGTCCGTCGGACGTTGTCACCTTGACCTGGGAGGCCTGTTCGACGACGTGGTTGTTCGTCACGATGATCCCGTCGGCGCTCCATGCCACGCCGGAGCCCGATCCCTGCCCGGCCGGTCCGGTCACGTCCACCCGGACCACTGACGGCGTCACTTCCGCGGCGACGAGCCTGGCATCGAGGACGTCCGAGTTGCCGGTGTCGGACACCTCGCGGGCGACCGGCATGGCGGTCGTGGCCTCGGGTGTGGAGGAACGAGCGACGATCACGGCCGTCGGTGCAGCGACGGCCGCACCGGACAGACCGGCCACCAGCGCGACCGCGACCATGCGACGACTGCCACGGCCACGAGCTGGGGGGCCATCGTCCAACGCCGGCGGCCGGATGGGCGTCTGTGGGACTGGCTGGGTGTCGTCGCGCCCGAGACCCGTGGTCCCGGACTGGCTCCACGAGCGCATGTCCGGGGCGGGAGGCGGGTCCTGGATGGTCGGGGTGGTCATGGTGGTGCCTCCTCGGGCGGGTGTCGCGTCGTCGCTCGACGGGTGTCGCGGCGTCGCGGCGAACCATACGGACGTCGGCTGAGAGCAGGCTGAGACGACGACGCTGCCATCGAGGTCAGGGTCAGCCGACCTCGGCAGGGGCTGGGCAGCCCTGCCGAGGCGTTGCGAGCGCGGTGGAATGGACGCCCGCCCTTCGCGGTTGTCATTGCCACGACGCCACGTGTGTGACACTGCCCTCCGCTCGACGACCGAACCCGGACCCAACGATGACCGTCCTCGACAGGCCCACTGGACACGACCAGGCCACGTCGCCACCCAGACCGCCACGATGGGAGGCCGCGCTGGCAGGCGCGGTCGGCGCCGGGCTGGCACTGGGACTCACAGAACTCGCGGCTGGCGTCTTCCAGGGGGTTCCGTCGCTGCTCGACTCCGTCGCAGCCCAGTTGATCCAGGTCCTGCCCGGGGACCTGCTGACCTGGGGCATCGAGACCTTCGGCGAGTCGGACCGGGCGATCATCGGGTCGTCGATCGCACTGGTCGTGGTGCTCATCGGCGCGATGGCAGGACTGGCCCGCAGGGCGGGACGTTCGACCGACGTGGCGTTGTTCGTCGCGTTTGCACTGGTGGGTGCCGGCGCCACGCTGGCCGACATCAACACCAACTTCATCCTGGTGCTGATCGTCGTCGCGGTGTCTGCCGGGGCGGGCTGGCTGGTGATGCGATGGCTGATCGACGCTGCCCCGATCTCCGCGGCCGTCGCCCCCCGCGCGCCGGCCACGGACTCGTGGGGAGGAGGCAGCGACGATGTCGCCGGTGGGACCGACGCCGCCGCCAACGACCACGGCGATGCACCCGGTGTGACCCTCGACCGACGTCGCTTCCTGGCAGCGGCCGGGGCCGTTGGTGGCGTGGCGGCACTGGGCGTCGCCGGCGGTCGCGCGCTGGCAGGTCGATCGGTGGCGTCCGCAGCCGGGCCGGTGAACGTGTCGCTGCCCACGGTTGCCGAGCCACTGCCGGCGCCGGCCGCCGGCACCAGCTTCGACGTCGACGGGTTGTCACCGCTGTTCGTCCCCAACGATGACTTCTACCGCATCGACACGGCCGTGACCGGCCCGCCCCGTGTCGACCTGTCGAGCTGGCAGGTCCGCGTGCATGGCCAGGTCCGCAACGAGGTCACCCTGGACTTCGACCAGTTGGTCGACCGTGGCCTCATCGAGTCCGACGTGACCATCGCATGTGTCAGCAACGAGGTGGGCGGCGGCCTGGTCGGCAACGCCCGCTGGACCGGGGTGCCGTTGGCGCCCCTGCTCGAGGAGGCCGGGGTGCTGCCCGGTGGCACCCAGATCGTCGGTCGGGCGGTCGACGGCTTCACCGTCGGGTTTCCGACCGACATCGCCATGGACGGCCGCGACGCCATGATCGCGGTGGCCATGAACGGCGAGCCGCTGCCGATCGAGCACGGCTTCCCGGCCCGTCTCATCATTCCCGGGCTGTTCGGCTACGTCTCGGCCACCAAGTGGCTCAGCGACATCGAGTTGACCGGCTGGGACGACTTCGACGCCTACTGGGTGCCGCGTGGGTGGTCCAAGGAGGGCCCCGTCAAGACGCAGTCGCGCATCGACACCCCGAGCGGTGGCAGTGACCCGGCTGCCGGAGAGGTCGTCGTGGCCGGTGTTGCATGGGCGCCGACTCGTGGCATCGAACGGGTCGAGGTCCGCATGGACGAGGGTGACTGGATGGAGGCGGAGCTGGCGGACGCGGTCAACGCGACCACCTGGGTCCAGTGGAAACTGCCCGTGGACATGGAGGCTGGCACCCACACCCTCAGCGTGCGTGCGACCGACGGCACCGGCATGACCCAGTCAGGTGACCCGGTCGCCGAGCACCCCAACGGTGCCGAGGGCTGGCACACGGTCAGGATCAACGTCGCCTGATCGCGCTCGTCGCGGTTTGCACGCACGGCCCCTGGTCAGGCACGCTGGCGCGACCTGCGGGACCCTGACCGAGTCGTCCAGCTGCCCAGGAGTGTCTCCCGTGCTCGATCGCGCCGTGGTCGTGGACCGCATCGTCGACGGGGGCCGCGTGCCCGACCCGGTGATGGCGGCCTCGATCAGGGCGCTGCTGCGTCGCCGCCTGGCCCGGGAACTCGCGGGTGGGGTGCAGGCCCGGGCTGATCGCCAGCAGGCCATGGTCCAGTCCTGGTCGACCGGACCGGTCACGATCGCCACCGATGCCGTCAACGACCAGCACTACGAAGTGCCCACCGAGTTCTTCGAACTGATGCTGGGTCCGCATCGCAAGTACTCATCCTGCCTGTGGCCCGACCCTGCCGCCCATCGGCGCGCCACGGGGGCCGGACTGGGTGGCGCGGAGGAGGCGATGCTGGCGCTGACCGTCGCGCGTGCCGGTGTCAGGGACGGTGACCGCGTGCTGGAACTGGGCTGCGGCTGGGGGAGTCTCACGCTGTGGATGGCGGCGAACTTCCCCACCAGCGAGATCGTGGCGGTGTCCAACTCCGCCACGCAGCGTCACCACATCATGACGACCGCGCGGCAACGCGGCCTCGACAACGTGCAGGTCCTGACGGTCGACGTGGCCATGCTCGGCATGGACGCCGACACGGCCGCCGTCATGGCCGAGCCCTTCGACCGTGTGGTGTCGGTGGAGATGTTCGAGCACGTGCGCAACCACGCCGTCCTGCTCGATCGCATCGCGGGATGGCTGCGACCCGACGGCACGCTCTTCCTCCATGTCTTCTGCCACCGGGACGTGTCCTACCCCTTCGACGACGCCCGGGAATCCGACGTCGCGGGTGGGACCGACTGGATGGCGCGCCACTTCTTCACGGGCGGCATCATGCCGTCCTTCCACCACTTCCACGAACTCGACACCCGGATGACGGTCACACGCTCCTGGGCCGTTGACGGGCGCCACTACGCGGCAACCTGTCGGGCGTGGCGAGAGCAGTTGGATGCCCGGCGCGAGGACGCCGTGGCCATCCTGGGGGCAGGCGATGACGAGGTGGGGCGCATCCGACTGCACCGGTGGCGGGTGTTCACGATGGCGTGCGAGGAACTGTTCGCCCACGACGACGGCGACGAGTGGTTCGTGGCCCACCACCTGCTGGCGCCACGCTGACGGCGGTGCCACAGGTCCTGAGGGTTACCCTGCGCGGACCACTGCCCGCTCCCGTCCGTCGTCGAGTCGTCCATGTCCGTGCTGAGCCTGAACAAGGTGTCGAAGTCGTTTGGCTCCATGCCGTTGTTCGAGGACGTGTCGTTGCGCCTGGTTCCGGGCCGCCGCGTGGCCATCGTGGGGGCCAACGGCGCCGGCAAGACCACCCTGCTCGAGATCGTGCTCGGGCTGGCAGAACCCGACGCCGGCGACGTGTCACGGCCGCGCGACCTGCGCCTGGGATACCTGCCCCAGGACATCAGCGAGACCGCCACCGGCACCGTGCTGGAGGAGACCGTGGCCGGTGCCGATCACCTGCTGGGCATGCGCGACCGTCTCGAGGCACTGGAGCGAGACCTCTCCTCGGAGTCGTCGCAGGCGGCCTACGCCGACCTGCAGGTGCGGTTCGAGACCATGGGCGGCTATCGCCTCGAAGCAGACGCGCACCGGGTGCTGGCCGGGCTGGGGTTCGAGCCCGGCGACGCCGCCCGACCGGTGTCGTCGATGTCGGGAGGCTGGCGCATGCGCGTCGCGTTGGCCCGACTGCTGCTCGGACGTCCCGACGTCCTGGTGCTCGACGAGCCGACCAACCACCTGGACGTCGAGTCGATCGCATGGCTCGAGTCGGCGCTGCGGGCCTGGGAGGGTTCGATCCTGTTCGTCTCCCACGATCGCGACTTCATCGAAAACGTGGCCGAACGCGTGCTCGAGGTCGCCGGCGGCAGCGCCCACGAGTACCTGGGCGGGTTCAACGACTTCATCCGCCAACGCGAGGAACGGATGATCACCCTGCGGGCGGCACAGGCCAACCAGCAGCGTGAGATCGATGCAACGGAGCGCTTCATCGAGCGCTTTCGGTACAAGGCGACCAAGGCACGCCAGGTCCAGTCGCGGGTGAAGGCCCTGGCCAAGGTCGAGCGCATCGGGGTTCCCGACCTGGAGGCCAGGCGGCTTTCGTTCGGTTTCCCGGAGCCGCCTCGCTCGGGTCGCGTCGTCGTCGAGATCGAGCATGCGGCGGTGGGACACGAGGACGATCCCGACGTCATCCAGGACGTGTCACTGGTGGTCGAACGCGGTGAGAAGATCGGGATCGTCGGGCCCAACGGCTCCGGCAAGTCCACCTTGGCAAAGCTGATCCTCGGTCGCCTGCAGCCACGTCGCGGCACGGTCGAGATCGGTCACAACGTGTCGATCGCCACCTTCGACCAACACCAGGTCGAGGTGCTGGACCTCGACGGGACGGTCCTGGGCGAGTTCTCCAAGGGCCTGTCCGAGGCGCACCGTGGCACCAACCTGCGCAGCCGTCTGGGCGCGTTCGGATTCAGCGGCGACGACGCCGAGCAGCGCGTCGGTGACCTGTCCGGGGGAGAGCGCACGCGACTGGCGCTTGCCAGGGTGATGGCGGATCCCGTCAACCTGCTGGTCCTGGACGAGCCGACGAACCACCTCGACATCCCGTCGCGCGACGTCCTGGAGGATGCGCTGGTCGCGTATCCCGGCACGATCCTGCTCATCACCCACGATCGCCACGTCATCCGCAGTGTTGCCGAGCGCATCGTCGATGTCCGCGATGGCCGTGTCACCGACCACCCGGGGACGTTCGAGGAGTACCTGGAGTCACGCGGTGAGGCACCGCCGCCCACGGGGCCGCCCGACGAGTCCACCCACGAGCAGCCGACCACGGTGTTGGATCGCGAACGCGAGCGCGAACAGCGCGCCGCCCGGCGCCGACTCGAGAAGATGGTTGCCACGGCCGAACGTGCGGTCGCCACGGCCGAGGCCCAGGCCGCCGAACTCAACCGCCGGCTGGCCGATCCGGCGGTCTACGACGACCACGAGCGCGCCCAGAAGCTGGTGGCGGCCCACGACGCGGCCAAGGATCGCTCCGTGCGAGCGATGCGGATCTGGGAGGATGCACAGCTCGAACTGGAGGAGCTGTCGTGACGGCCATCACCCCCACGCTGGCTCGCGCAGCTGCCCAAGGTCGTCCTCCACGACCACCTCGACGGCGGCCTGCGTCCCGCCACACTGGTGGAGTTGGCCGAGGGTGCGGGTGTCGCGTTGCCGACGACGGATCCCACCGAACTGGCCGAGCACCTGACACGGGGCGCGTCGCGTCGCGACCTCGTCCTGTACCTGTCGGGGTTCGAGCACACCGTCGCCGTGCTGCAGACCGCCGACGCGATCGAACGCGTCGCGCGCGAATCGCTGGAGGACCTGGCCACCGACGGGGTCGTCTATGCCGAACTGCGGTTCGCGCCGGAACTCAACGTCGCCGGCAGCCTGTCCCTGGACGACGTGATCGAGGCCGCGGTGGCCGGGATGCGTGCGGGGCCGATCCCGTCAGGCCTGATCGTCGACGGGATGCGCACCTCGGATCCAGACGTGGTGGCGGCCTCGGCCGCCGTGGCCGCGCAGGTGGGCAGATCGCGGCGTGGTCGGGTTCGACCTGGCGGGGGCCGAGGCGTGGCACCCGGCCGGGGTCCATGCTGAGGCCATTCGTGCGGCCAGCGACGCCGGGCTGGGCCTGACACTGCACGCCGGCGAGGCTGCCGGGCCCCAGATGATCGGCGAGGCCGTCGAGCGCTTCCACGCGACCCGCATCGGGCATGGCGTGTCGCTGCGCGAGGACATCGGGCCCCGGGACGAGCTTGGCCCGGTGGCACGTCGGGTCCTCGAACGCGGCGTGGTCCTGGAGACCTGTCCGACCTCGAACGTGCACACGGGTGCGGTCACGTCGTTGGCCAACCACCCCGTGGAGCACTTCCGGCGGCTGGGCTTCGAGGTCACGATCAACACGGACAATCGGCTCATGAGCAATGTCACGATGAGCTCGGAACTCGCCGACGTCGCTGACCTGTTCGGATGGCAGGTCGACGACGCGGTCCAGGTCGCCCACACCGCGATCCGCGCTGCGTTCTGTGACGACGCCACCAGGGCCGCGGTGACGGCCGAGATCGATCTCCTGTCGACCGAGGCCGTGCCTGCCGTGTGAGTCCAGGCCCGACCGCTGTCGGCGCGCGGCAGGTGTTGGCGTGCGGCCGCTGGTGGCTGTCGACCCGGGCGTCAGTTCCCCGCCGGCCGCGCGTCCATGGCGACGTAGTCGCGCTCGCCCGAGCCCTCGTAGATCTGGCGGGGCCGGGCGATGGCCTGCGCCGGGTCCACCAGGTTCTCCTGCCAGTGGGCGAGCCAGCCCGGGATGCGTCCGATGGCGAACAGCACCGGAAACATCGAGGTCGGGAAGCCCATCGCCTGGTAGATGATCCCGGAGTAGAAGTCGACGTTGGGATACAGCTTGCGTTCGACGAAGTACTCGTCCTCCAGCGCGATCCTCTCGAGTTCCACCGCGATGTCGATCAGCGGGTTCTTGCCGGTGACCTCGAAGACGTCGTGGGCCAGGTCCTTGATCACCTTGGCGCGAGGGTCGAAGTTCTTGTAGACGCGGTGCCCGAAGCCCATCAGGCGGAACTCGCCGGCCTTGGCGCGCTCGACGTACTCGGGAATGGCATCGACCGAACCGATCTCCTCGAGCATGCGCAGGACGGCTTCGTTGGCGCCGCCGTGCTTGGGGCCGTACAACGCTGCGGCCGCGCCCGCTGCTGCCGAATAGGGGTCGGCGTCGGAGGATCCGATCACCCGCATCGCAGTCGTGGAGCAGTTCTGCTCGTGGTCGGCGTGCAGGATGAACAACTTGTCCATCGCCTGTTCGAGGATCGGGTTGGGCTCGTAGCGCAACTCCGTGGTCTTGTACATCATGTTGAGGAAGTTGCCGGCGAAGGAGAGCTCGTTGTCCGGGTACGACGGTCGCCAGCCGATCGAGTGGCGATAGGCGAAGGCAGCCAGCGTCGGCAACTTCGCAATCAGCCGCGTCATCTGCAGGTGTCGCGTGTCGGGGTCGGTCGAGTCCTTGGCCTCGGGGTAGAACGTCGACAGGGCACCGATCGTCGACACCAGCATCCCCATGGGGTGGGCATCGTGGTGGAATCCGTCGATGAAGTCCTTGATGTTCTCGTGGATGAAGGTGTGGTGGGTGATGTCGTAGGCCCACTGGTCGTACTCGGACTCTGACGGCAATCCACCGTGGATCAGCAGGTAGGCAACCTCCAGGAAGTTGGACGACTCGGCGAGTTGCTCGATCGGGTACCCGCGGTAGCGCAGGATGCCGGCGGCGCCGTCGATGTAGGTGATCGTCGAGCGCGTGGACGCGGTGTTCTTGTAGCCCGGGTCGTAGGACAGCATCCCGAAATCGTCGTCGTTCACCTTGATCTGGCGCAGGTCCATGGCGCTGATCGTGTCGTCGGCGACATCGATCTCGTAGGTCTGGCCGGTGCGATTGTCGGTGATGGTGAGCGTGTCCGCCATGGCGGGTCCTCTCGCGAGCTGGGCTGGGGCAAACCTGCGGTCAACGCTACCGGCAGCCCCCGGACAGTGCCGTCGTCCGGTTGGACCAGAAGTGGCCCGTGAGGTGGACCAGCGGCCCTCGGGCGTGGCCCGGGGTCGGGCAGCACCCACGTCGCGCCACGTGGGCAGCACGGTCGTCGTCAGTCCTGCTCGGCGAGATCGCGAACACGCCCCAGGACGTCGGACAACGCGATCGCCTCGTCGCACGTCATCGTGCATGCGAACAGGTCGACCACGTCCTGGCGGTGGGCCGGCACCGCGGCCTCGAGCGCCGCCAGACCGCTGGGCGGTGAGCACCGCGTAGATCCCGCGGGCGTCCGTGGTGGCCATCTCACGCGTCACGTGACCTGCGGCCTCCATGCGGTCGATGAGGCGCGTGAGCCCGGACTTGGAAAGGAGCACGAGCTGGGCCAGGTCCTGCATCCGCAGTCGCTGGTCCGGGGCCTCGGAGAGCTGGACCAGCACGTCGTACTGGTTGAGCGGCAGGTCGCGGGTCGCCAGTCGGGACTCGACGGCATCGATGAGCCGCCGATGCGCCTCGAGCAGGGTTCGGAAGGCTTCGAGGTGGTCGTCATCGAGGCCGGATCCCGGCGACGCCCCGGTCGATTCCGTTGTCGCTGGCCGGTTGCACATCACCCACAGTTGGCCCTTCCGGCCGTGGCGGCGTCCGGACGCAGGACGCTAGCACAGTGAAGAACACCTCGGTGCAGGATGCACCGAGGTGTCGTGAAGCGAGTCGGTACTACAGGTCCGACGCCCGCAGGGTGCTGCGGCCGTTGGCCTGTGCCCGGTCTGCGGCTGCCTTGAGCAGCTCGTGCACCTTTTCGTTCAGTGCTTCCGGGACGTCCGACGAGAGTCGGAGGTCGAGGCTCTTGACAGCCTCCTTGACCTTGCTGGTCACGATCACGTTTTCAGCCACGCGAGTTCCTTTCTCATGCGCTTGGGGCGCAGACTACGGCCTCGCACAGCGAGATTTCGCGCAAGGCATGCACGAACGGACAGGTTCAGGGCCGTTGCAGGCTCGATCCGGGTCGTGCGTCGAGTCGGCACCCGCCGGGATTAGGCTCCATCGTCCAACCCCACCGCAGGGCCAGCCCGGGAGGCAGACATGACGACAGGCAACGTGGCACTGGTGACCGGCGCCGCCTCGGGACTGGGCGCTGCGACCGTGGCGGCGCTGGTGGCGGACGGGACGACCGTCGTGGGGCTGGACCTCGACCGGCCGGGGGCAGCCGAGGCCGTCGCCGCGGCAGGTGCCACCTTTGCCGGCGGCGACGTCCGCGATGCCGACGCGGTCGCGGCGGCAGTGGCCCTGGCCACCCAGGCGCACGGTCGGCTGGACGTCGCGGTGAACTGCGCGGGCGTGGCGACCCCCGGCCGCGTCGTCGGACGCAAGGGTCCCCACGACCTCGACGCGTTCGCAACGGTGCTCGACATCAACGTGGTGGGCACGTTCAACGTGGTTCGGCTGGCGGCGGCCGCCATGGTCGACAACGAACCGGACGACGGGCAGCGTGGTGTGATCGTCAACACGGCATCGATCGCGGCCATGGATGGCCAGTCCGGGCAGGCCGCCTACGCCGCCTCGAAGGGCGCCATCGCGTCCATGACGCTGCCCGTGGCGCGGGATCTCGCCCAGTTCGGCATCAGGTGCGTCGCGATCGCGCCCGGCGTGTTCGCCACGCCGATGGTCCAGGGCTTGCCCCCGGACGCGATCGAGGCGCTGGCAGCCGACGTGCCCCACCCCGCGCGACTCGGCGCGCCATCCGAATTCGCCGACCTGGTTCGCCACGTCATCGCCAACCGCTACCTCAATGGCGAGGTCATCCGACTGGACGGGGCACTGCGGATGCAGTGAGCTGCGGACCAGTGGTGGGCACCGGTCAGGCAGGCGCGCTCACAGGGCGGCCCAGTCGGGGACTGCTGCACGAACTGCCACGCGGGCACCGCCGCGTCCGCCGCCGCCCGCGACATCCTCCCCGACGTCGGCATCGACCTCCTCGTCGACCTCTTCCTCGACCCAGGGGGTGCCCGGGCCGAGTGGGTTGTGGGGGTCGGCCGGATCGGCGAGGGCACGCAGCAGGTCCGGCAGGCAGCGTGGATAGACGTGGATGTCGGTTGCCTGCAACTGGGCGGCAGTGAGCCAGCGCCAGTCGCCCAGCAGCGGCTGTTCGTAGTCGTCGAGATCGCTGGCCACGATCGGCGGCCGGGCACTGATCCGGGCCACCCAGAAGGTCTCGCGGGCCTCGATCTGGGCACCCAGGAAGCTGAAGTGGGCCCGACGGAACAGCACGGGTCCGGCCAGTCGGCCCAGGCGCAGCGACGTCTCCTCCGTGACCTCGCGGCGCGCCGCTGCCTCGGCGTCCTCGTTGCCGACCACGCCGCCACCGGGGGTGAACAACCAGGTGCCGTCCGCGGTCACGACATGGGCCAGCAGGCAGGCCTGCCCGGGGTCGATCACCAGGACGCGGCCGGCTGGTCGTGGGCGGCGCTCGGCCATCACCCGGGGACGGCCGGGGCGGGGGCTGCCCGGGTCGTCCACACCCACCACGCCAACCCGAACCACACGAGCGCCAGCACGGTGTGCACGAGCGCGAAGGCCAGCGAGGGTGGGTCGATCCACGTGACCAGCAGGGACCGGGTCCACAGGATCACGGTCCAGGCCGTGAAGACGACGGCGATGGTCGGATGGATCGCGGGCCGGCGCCATGCGGACCACGCGGTGGCCACGCCGATGATGATCGAGCCACCGACGCGCAGCCAGGTCCCCACTGCCGCGGCGTCCACGTCCGTGAGCAGCCCGACCCGACCGCCCCAGGAGATCGCGGTCCACGCCAGGATTGCCACGGGCAGGGCCCATGGTGTGGCGTCGGTGAAGCGGCGAAGGTGCACCGCGCGAGTGTACGAAGGCCATCGACCAGCCGGTTATTCTCGCGGGGCACGCCCGACGGGATGCCGGCCCCGCGAGATCGACCGATCAGCAGGAGACGACCGTGGCACAGGGACATGGCGACCGTCTGTCGGCGCTGGACACCGCCTTTCTGGAGTTGGAGACACCCACCCAGCACATGCACGTGGGTGGGGTGTTCCTCTTCCGGCCGGAACGGGACTCCGACTTCACCTTCGAACACTTCCAGCGCCTGGTGCGGTCACGCCTGCACCTCGTGCCCCGGTATCGCCAGAAGTTGGCCTTCCCGCCACTGGGCATGACGCATCCCATGTGGGTCGACGATCCCAACTTCGACATCGCCTACCACGTCCGGCATGCGGCCCTTCCTCGCCCCGGTGGTCGTGACCAGCTGCTCGAGTACGCCGGGCGCATCCTGTCACGACAACTGGACCGGCAACGGCCGTTGTGGGAGCTGTACGTGGTCGAAGGCCTCGAGGACGGCGACATCGCCATCATCGGGAAGAACCACCACGCAATGATCGACGGCATGGCCGGTGTCGACATCGTCACGATGCTGCTGGACCCCGAACCGGTCCGATCCGACGACATCCCGCGGGCGCAACCCTGGGATCCGCTGCCCACGCCCTCGTCGCTGTCGCAGATGTCGTCGGCGGTCAAGGGCGTGGCGACGAGCCCGTCAGAGTTGGTCGGGGTCGCCAAGGGTGTGGTCGACGCGCCGCTGGACGTCGCGGCCAGGGCCGTGGCCGTTGGCCGAGGCCTGGTGTCGACGACCTCGTCGCTGTTGGGCCTGGCACCCCGGTCGGTCCTCAACCAGGCGCCGGGCATCTCGCGTCGCATGGCCCTCCAGCAACTGGACCTGGACCGGATCAAGCACGTCAAGAACGCGTTCGGCACCACGGTCAACGACGTGGTCCTGGCGATCGTCGGCGACGCCCTGGGTCGCTACCTCCGGCATCGCCACCAGGTGACGACCAACGTCGAGTTGCGTGCCATGGTCCCGGTGAGCGTCCGTTCGGACGACCCCGCCGTGCACGGCAACCAGGTGACGTCGGTGTTCGTCGATCTGCCGGTCGGTGAGATGGACCCGGTGGCACGTTTGCGCACGATCTCGGACCGGATGGGCAACGTGAAGTCGTCGCACTCCGCCGTCGGCGCGGACTTCCTGCTGAACCTGTCGGGATTCGCCCCGCCCACGCTGCACGCGCTTGCGGCGCGTGCTGCCTCCCAGACCCGGCTCTACAACGTCCTGGTGACCAATGTGCCTGGTCCCCAGCTGCCGCTGTACACCCTGGGCGCACGGCTGGTGGGTGCGCACCCGTTCGTGCCGCTGGCCGCCACCCAGTCGTTGGGGATCGGCCTGATCTCGCTCGACGGCATGATCCACTTCGGCCTCACGGCGGACTACGACGCCTTGCCGGACGTCTCCATCATCCCCGGGCAGTTGGCGGCAGCGGCCGATGACCTCGAGGCCTGCGCGCTGGCGCTGCAGCGCTGACCGGGCGACCACCGACTGGAGCGACCGTGGACCTGCCCGTGCAACGTCTCCGCGACGACGTCGAATTGCCACGTCGGTCACACGAGGGGGACGCTGGCCTGGACCTGGCGGCTGCCGAGCCAGTCGTCCTGGCACCGGGCGCACGGGCGGCGGTGCCCACGGGCCTGGCGATGGCGGTGCCGCACGGGTGGGTCGGACTGGTGCACCCGCGATCCGGGATGGCACTGCGCCAGGGCGTGACGGTCGTGAACGCCCCCGGCACGATCGATGCCGGGTACCGCGGTGAGGTCAAGGTTGCGTTGGTGAACCTGTCGGCCGTCGACGTCAGGATCTCGGCGGGCGATCGCATTGCCCAACTCGTCGTGCAGCAGGTGGAACTGTGCGACGTCGTGGAGGTTGACGACCTCGACGACGACGCCACGTCGCGTGGACGGGGTGGCTTCGGCTCGACCGGCTGAGGTGGGCGGGCCGTCGTGCACCGGGTCGTGCGACGGGCCGGACAAGGGGCCGTGGGGACGTGCTGCCGATTGGCAAACGACACCGTGACGGGCTACCTTTCGAGGCCGCACGCGGTAGTAGCTCAGTTGGCTAGAGCGCCACCTTGCCAAGGTGGAGGTCGTGGGTTCGAATCCCATCTACCGCTCCGCTGCACGACGTCGAACGCCCACCTCCCCCGGTGGGCGTTTCGCGTGTCCGGGGTGGTGCCTCCCCGCCCGCGAATCCGGGTGATGGGATGCCGCACCGGCCCACCACCCGGGGTGGACCCGGGTAGGTTCGAGCCGCTGGTGCCGGCGGGGGGCGGACCGGTGGCGCCGCGTCGATCGGCGGACCCGTGTGGGCACCTCCGACAATGAGAGCACAGGAGCAGCAGCGATGATGACTCCGGGACCGAAGCCTTCGATGTCGACCCCGTCCGAGGGGCCCACTTCGCAGCCGTCATCGGGTGACCAGATGGAGTTGCGGGGCATCGACCATGTCGAGTTCTGGGTGGGCAACGCGACCCAGGCAGCGCTGTTCTACTGCGCCGTGATGGGCTTCACGCGAGTGGCGTACGCGGGACCCGAGACCGGGGTCCGCACGCACGTGTCGCACGTGCTGGTCCAGGGTGACATCACCTTCGTGGTGACGGGTGGTCTCGACCCGGACGGGGACATCGCCGACCACGTCCGGCGTCATGGCGACGGCCTCCGCCGTGTCGCGTTCTCGGTCGAGGATGCCGCCGTCGCGCGTGATCGTGCCGTGGCCCGCGGGGCGACGGCACGAGGGCCGATCCGCGAGCGCGCCGATGGCGACGGGATGGTCCGGTACGCCCGCATCGCTGCCTGGCCGGACGCCGACTACGTCTTCGTGTCTCGCCACGACCACCGAGGCGCATGGATGCCAGGGTGGGAGCCGGTGGCCCCCGTCGCGCAGATCGACCGGCCGGGGGTTGGTCTGACCGCCATCGACCACGTCGTGGCGAACGTGCCGGAGGGCGCCCTGTCACGGTGGGTGGAATGGCATGGGCGGATCCTGGGGCTGCACCCCGTGGCCGAGTTCTCCTCGGACGTCTCGACCGAGCGCACCGCCCTGTCCTCGACGGTGCTGGCCAACGCGACCGGCAGCGTGATGATCCCGGTCAACGAGCCGGCACCGGGGCGCAGTCGCTCCCAGATCAGCGAGTTTCTCGACGCATGGGGCGGCGCGGGCATCCAGCACCTGGCCCTGGGCACTGACGACATCCTCACGGCAGTCGCGACGATGCGGTCCCGCGGCCTGGCCTTCCTGGCGGCCGGTGAGGGCTACCACCAGCGTGCTCACGAGCGAATCGGCGAGATGGGCGTGGACTGGGACGAGATCGAGCGCCAGGGCGTGCTGGTGGACCAGGATGATCGAGGACACCTGCTGCAGCTGTTCACCGAACCGGTGCAGGACCGTCCGACGCTGTTCTTCGAGATCATCCAACGCATGGGCGCCATCGGCTTCGGTGCGGGCAACTTCGGCGCCCTGTTCGCAAGCATGGAGTTGGCCCAGGAGCGCCGCGGCAACCTGTGAGCCGTTCGGGCGGGACGACTCGTCGGGGTCGGGGTTCGGGCCCCCGGGGGGTCAGGACGTGGGCTGCCGGCCGCGCGCTGCACGTGCATCATCCGCGCCACGGCGGTGACTAGTGTCCGCCCGGACCCGGGTGCCCAGGCCCAGGTCGTCGAGGCAGCACGTGGATTCGGACGACGAAGCCCCCGCAGGGTCGCGGCCTGAGCCCGATCCGGGCACTGCGACCGTCGTGGTCCCCGAACTCGCGACCATGCCCGACGACCAGTACCGGCGCGGCATCCGGGCGTGGGTGACCTACGACTGGGCGAACTCGGCCTTCACCACGGTCATCATCACGGCGGTGTTCCCGGTGTACTTCTCGGCGGTGGCCGGGGCGAGCCTGCCGTCGGCGGCCCGTGCGACCCAGATCTTCTCGCTGGTGACGTCCATCTCGCTCGTGATCACCGCCATCGTCTCGCCCGCGGTCGGCGCCTACTCGGACCTGGTTGCCGCCAAGCGTCGGATCCTCGGGATCATGGTGGCCATCGGGGCGACCGCCACGGCCGCACTGTGGATCGTCACGGAGGGCGACTGGTTGATGGGGCTGGTCCTGTTCTCCATCGGTCGCATCGCGTTCACCACCGGCAACGTGCTCTACGACGCGCTGCTGCCGGCCGTGGCCCGACCGGCCGACCAGGACGCTGTGTCATCGCGTGGCTATGCCTTCGGGTACCTGGGTGGCGGGATCCTGCTGGCGATCAACGTGGTCATGGTCCTGGTCCTGCCCGGCGACCTGGGCCCACGCCTGGCCTTCGTCAGCGTGGCGGTGTGGTGGGCGGTGTTCTCGCTGCCGATCCTGCGGCGGGTCCCCGAACCGCCACCGACCGGGGACGGCTCCGTCGGCATCGGCGACACCGTCCGGCAGACGATCGGGATGGTGCGCTCACTTGGCTCGCTGCCCGACCTGCGCCGATTCCTGATCTCCTACCTCATCTACAACGACGGCATCAACGTCGTCATCGCGGTGGCGGCCCTGTACGGCGCGGAGTTGGGCTTCGGCACCACCGAGTTGCTGCTCGCCGTCCTGCTGGTGCAGTTCATCGCCGGCCCCTACGCGATCCTGCTGGGCAAGCTGGCGACGGCTGGTGCGCGGCGTCGGGGACTCATCGCCGGGTTCATCATCGCCAACATCGTGTTGGTGCCGCTGGTCGGGATCATCACGTCCGTGGTGGCGCCCGGCGAGGTCGTCGGCCGGGCGAGCGCAGCGTTCGAGCCCAGCGGTGACGCGGTGGGACAGGGCGAGGTGGACCTTGCCGCCGGCAGCCTCGACGGTGGGGAGACCGTGGTCCTGGATGCGGCGTTGCTGGGGGAGGGCGATCCCGTCTCGGCCGTGGTGGTGTCCGACCGCGCCACCCTTGCCTGGGTCGGTCGCGACATCGTGATCGCCCACGATGCCGGGCCTGACGGTGGCGAGTTGACCGTGCTCGTGGACGGGGAACCAGCGGTCGACGAGGATGGCGACGAACTGGTCATCGATCGTGCCAATGACGTGCAGCGCTACGGCGAGGAGGTGACCGCGGTCGTCCCGGAGGCCGGTACCCACACCCTGGAACTGGTCGTCACCGGCCCGCCGGCAACCATCTCGGGCATCGAGGTGAAGGTGCCACCGCGCGAGTCGTCGTTGGCGGTCGTGTTCGGTGTGCTGCTCATGATCCAGGTGCTGGCCGCGCTCGTGGCACTGGCCCTGCAACGGGTACTGGCCCCATGGGCCGAACGCGTCGATGCGCGGACGGGAATCGTGATCGCGCTGTGTGCCTACGTCGTGGTGGCGGTGTGGGGCTTCCGGCTCGACACGGTGGTCGAATTCTGGGGCCTGGCCTGGCTGGTCGGTGTGGTGCAGGGTGGCTCCCAGGCACTGTCACGGTCGCTGTACACCTCGCTGGTGCCTGCCCGCCGCGAGGGCGAGTACTTCGGTCTGTTCTCCATCCTGTCCAAGTTCGCCTCGTTCCTGTCGCCGCTGCTGTTCGTGGCATCGGTCGCCATCTGGAACTCGTCACGGCCAGCGGTGCTGGCCCTGGCGGTCATGTTCATCACCGGGATCTGGTTGCTGAGCGGGGTGGACGTGGCCCGTGGCAAACGGGTCAGGGCCACCTACGGCGACCTGCCGGATGCTGGTGATCTCCCTGACGCCAGCGCGATGCCCGGGTCCTGACACGCTCGTCGACAGCCAGGCAGCTTCGTGCATGCCGCCCCGCACCTCGACGGCGGGGAGTCTCGGGCCTCGGGCGGGTCAGCCTCGGGCGTCGATCACGGCCGCCAGGCTGGCCAGCACCGCATCGCCCGTGGGCGCCAGGATCTCGAGTGCGGGGATGGTCAGCCCGGCCTCGACGTACTGGTCGATGCGGTCGGCGACGAAGGCGGCATCGCCCAGGATGAACAGGTCGTCGATGACGTCGTCGGTCATGGCCGCAGCCATGGCGGCCCGGTCCCCGCGTGCCGCAGCCTCACCGATGGTGGCAGCCGCCTCCTCGTAGCCCATCCAGCGATAGAAGCGGTTGTAGCCGTCGTTGGCCACGTAGGGTGCGAAGATCGAGCGAATCACGTCGCGGGCGGCCGGCACGTCGTCGGTCACGGCCACGAACAGGCGTGCCATGACGGGGAAGTCCTCGGGCAGGTCGCGACCGGCGGCTTCGGCCCCGGTGCGGACCTCGTCGAGCATGCGGGGCAGGTGATGGGGACCGAACTGGTTCAGGCACAGGCCATCGGCCAGTTCCCCCGTCATCCGCAGCGACAACTTGTTGAGCGACCCGATGTACAGCGGCACGGGCGTGGGCGCCGGTGCCGGGTAGCGGTACCCGCCGATCGACACGAAGTCACCATCCAGCGTCGTGCGTTCGCCGGCCAGCGCCGGGCGCAGCGCCGTCGCGACCTCGCGGACATGCGCCAGCGGGCGTTCGTAGGGCACGCCGGCGAAGCGGGTGACCAACGTCTCGGACGAGGCGCCGATGCCCAGGCTGAAGCGACCACCGGTGAGATCGGCCAGTGACAGGGCGGTCATCGCCAGTGCGAAGGTCGAGCGGGTCTGGGCAGGCACCACGGCGACCCCGAGGTCCAGGTCGGTCGTGGCCGCCACCGCCCCAAGGATCGTGAAGGCGTCGGGGCCGGCCACCTCCGATGCCCACGCCGAGGTGATGCCGAGGTCCTCGGCTCGTCGTGCGAGGTCGACCACCGCGGCCGACCCCAGTGCGGTCGGGCCCAGTGACAGGGACAGGGGAGTGGTCATGGAACAGGGCCTCCGCGGTGGTCATCGGCGGGTCGCGCTGGGCCGTCGAGCCGAGCGGACGACGCCGGGTGGGCAGACTCTAGGCGGTGGGCGGGGCACCGTCGCGCGCCGTGGCCGCGGCGGCGAGCCAAGTGGTGATCGAGGACTGCGGCCGGTAGTATTTCAACACACACGTTGAGAAATACGCCAGGAGCGACCAGCCCCATGACCCAGACCCCCACGCGCCGCCGCCCCGACACGTCGTCGGGTCTGCTTGGGCTGTTGGGCGAGGTTCGGGCCACGATCGTGTCGTCCCTGGCCGACGGCGAGCGCACGGTGGCGGAACTCAGTGACCTGCTGGGCATCTCGCAGGTCGCGGTTCGCCGCCACCTCACCCGACTGGTTGACGAAGGCTGGATCTCGGGTCGCACGGATGCGCCGGACGGTCCCGGTCGACCGGTCACGCGATACCAGTTGACCGCTGACGGTCACGAGTTGCTGCCGCAGGGCTACGCCGCCCTGGCAGCCGAACTGCTGGCATACATCGACGACACCGCCGGACAGGAGGGCCTGACCGCCTACCTGGACTGGCGGGCACGACGGCGTGTGCAGCGGTTGTCGACCACGGTCGACGCCGACACCATCGACGCGCGCCTGGCCCAGTTGGCCGAGGCGCTGACCGACATCGGGTCGACCGCCACGGTCGAGTCCACCGACGACGGGTTCGTCCTGCGCCAACATCACTGCACCGTCATGGACGTCGCGCGCCAACATCCACAGTTGTGCCAGGCGGAGGCCGTGGAGTTCTCCCGAGTCATCGGTGCCGACGTCACCGTCCATCGTGGTGCCTCACGCGCCACCGGTGATGGCACCTGTGAGTGTGCGGTCATCGCCGTCGACGACCTCGCGCCCACCGATCGTGCCGTGCTGCCGATGGCCGCCGCCTCGGCCACCATGACCGCCGCGCCCGCCGATGCCGCCACGCGGAACACCTCGTCCCCATGACCCGTTGGGACCACTGGTCCCACCCACCTGCCACCATGCACGACCCCGACACCACGCACGCCGACACGACACCACCACGGACGACGTCGCAACGACGTCGCCCGATCCACGACACTGGAGCACCACGATGAGCCAGACGACTTCGACACCCGGCACGCCGGGTCTCGATCCTGCGCCGGCAGCCACCGAGGAAACCGCCCGCGATCGCCAGCAGGCGATCGCCGACGACCTCGGTGACTACAAGTTCGGCTGGTCCGACACCGACGACGGGTACTCGTTCACGTCGGGCCGAGGGCTGACCGCAGAGGTGGTCGCCGCCATCTCCGAGCGCAAGGACGAGCCTGCCTGGATGCGTGACCTGCGTCTGCGATCCTTCGAGGCCTACGAGCGTCGTCCCATGCCCAACTGGGGCTCGGACCTGTCCGGCATCCACTTCGACGACATCTTCTACTACGTGGAGGCCTCGGAGAAGCAGGCCAACTCGTGGGAAGACCTGCCGCCCGAGATCATGGAGACCTACGAGAAGCTCGGCATCCCCGAGGCCGAGCGCAAGCGCCTGGTCGCCGGTGTCGCCGCGCAGTACGAGTCCACCGTGCTCTACCACAAGGTCCGTGAGGACCTCGAGGAGCGCGGCGTGATCTTCCAGGACACCGACACGGCGCTGCGTGAGCACGAGGAACTGTTCCGCAAGCACTTCGCGACGGTCATCCCTCCCAACGACAACAAGTTCGCGGCCCTCAACACCGCGGTCTGGTCGGGTGGGTCGTTCATCTGGATCCCCGAGGGTGTCGACGTCGACATCCCGTTGCAGGCCTACTTCCGCATCAACAAGCAGAACATGGGCCAGTTCGAGCGCACGTTGATCATCGCCGAGCCCGGCTCGAAGGTGCACTACGTCGAGGGCTGCACGGCGCCGATCTACTCGTCTGACTCGCTGCACAGCGCGGTCGTCGAGATCATCGTCAAGGAGGGCGCCAAGGTCCGCTACACGACGATCCAGAACTGGTCGACCAACGTCTACAACCTGGTCACCAAGCGGGCGATGGCCTACAAGAACGCCACCATGGAGTGGATCGACGGCAACATCGGTTCCAAGGTGACGATGAAGTACCCCGCCGTGTGGTTGATGGAGGAAGGCGCCTCTGGCGAGGTCCTGTCGGTGGCCTACGCCAAGGACGGCCAGCACCAGGACGCCGGGGCCAAGATGGTCCACAACGCGCCCAACACCACCTCCAACATCCTGTCCAAGTCCATCTCGAAGGGCTCCGGTCGTACCTCCTACCGCGGCCTGGTCAAGATCACGCCGGGCGCGACCAATGCGCGTGCCGCAGTCAAGTGCGACGCCCTGATGCTCGATGACGAGTCGCGCACCGACACCTACCCCTACATGGAGATCGGTGAGGAGGACGCCACCATCGAGCACGAGGCAACGGTGTCCAAGGTCTCCGACGAGCAGCTGTTCTACATGCAGGCGCGTGGCATCAACGAGGACGAGGCCACCGCGATGATCGTGCGTGGCTTCATCGAGCCCATCGCCCGCGAACTGCCCATGGAGTACGCCGTGGAACTCAATCGCCTGATCGCGCTCGAGATGGAGGGTGCGATCGGATGACGACCTCGATCGACACCGCCACCCGTGAGGTGGCCACACACCCGACCCTCGACACGCTGACCGAGTCGCATCTGCAGACGGTCAGCACCGACGCCGGCGAGCCTGCCTGGATGGCGGATCGTCGCCAGCAGGCGCTGGCCACCTGGTCCGCCCAGGCATGGCCGGACCGTCGCCAGGACGAGTTCTGGCGCAACACCCCGTTCGCCCGACTCGTGGACGTCACCCGACCCCTGGTTGCCGACGGCCCCGAAACCGGTGACCACACGATCGAACTCGCCGAAGGCGTCGTCGACCGCATCGACGATCCCGCGGCCGTCGTCACGATCGCCGACGGCAACGTGCTCGACGTGCGCGTCGACGACGACTGGGCCGACCGTGGCCTGGTCGTGGTCGGCCTGCGCGACGCCGCCGCCGGACCCTGGGCGGGCATCGTCGCCGAGCACCTCGGAGCGATGACCACCACCGGCCACGGGACCGGCACGCAGGAAGACCGCACCATCAGCGCGAACGACGCTGCATGGGACGCCGGCGTGTTCGTCTACGTGCCCGCCGAACTCGAGGTCAAGGCCCCGATCGGCATCCAACACCACGTGACCCGCCCCGGTGTGCACCAGCCCCGCATCCTGGTCAAGGCCGAACGCCACGCCACCGCCAGGGTGCTGCTGGAACACGTGGGCGGCGACCTGGGCGACGTGGAGCGTGTCACCAGGGCCAAGGCGCCCGCGATCGTCAACGAGGTCGTCGAGGTGGTCGCCGGTGACGGCGCCCAGGTCGACGTGGTCTCGCTCAACGAACACGGTCCCGACGTCGACCTACCTGACGCTGCAGAAGGCCGCCATCCACCGCGACGCCACCGTGCGACACCTGTCGGTGACGCTGGGCGGTGCCACGGTGCGCATCCGCCCCGAGGCCGACATGGTCGGGCAGGGCGCATCGGCGGCCTACTCGGGCATCTACTTCACCGATGAGGGCCAGCACTTCGACGTGCAGCCCTACATGCGCCACCTGGCTGGCAACACGACCTCCAACGTGCTCTACAAGGGCGCGCTGCAGGGCAACTCCCGCACGGTGTTCCGCGGCAACGTCTTCATCCACCGCGACGCCAAGGGCTCCGACACGCAGGAGGACAACCGCAACCTCATCCTGACCAAGGGTGCGCGCGCGGACTCCACACCATTCCTCGAGATCGAGTGCGCCGACATCACCGCCGGCCATGGCTCGGCGACCGGGCAGATCGATGCTCGCAGCCTGTTCTACCTCCAGGCCAGGGGCATCCCACGTGAGGACGCCCTGCGCCTGATCGTGTTGGGCTTCTTCAACGAGGTCCTCGATCGCATGGACATGCCGGTCGTCGTCGAGCGTGCCCAGGCCGCCATCGAGGGTGAGATCGCGATGACGGACCTGGACAAGTTCACCGTGTCCGACGTGGCACCCAACCGGCCCGACTGAGCACACAGTGCCGCTCCGGCACACCCACCCAGCACACGACTTCCACGGGCCCTTCGGCCCCACCTGCAAGGACCACGAACAATGGCAGAACTCGAAATCCGCGACCTGGCCGTCCGGGTCGACGACACCGACATCCTCAAGGGTGTCACGCTCGACCTCGAGAAGGGCAAGACCCTGGCCCTGATGGGTCCCAACGGCTCCGGCAAGTCGACGTTGGCCTACGCCATCGCCGGCCATCCGGCCTACGAGATCAGCGCCGGGCAGATCCTGTTCAACGGCGAGGACATCGCCGACTGGACGCCCGACGAGCGCAATCGCGCCGGGGTCTTCCTGGCGATGCAGTACCCGGTCGAGGTGCCGGGCGTCTCGCTGACCAACTTCCTGCGCACGGCCGTGAACGCACGGCTGGACGAGGACAAGCCCGTCCGGCAGTTCATGGGTGACCTGCGCACCGCCATGTCCGACCTCCAGATCGACGAGTCGTTCCTGCAACGCAGTGTCAACGAGGGCTTCTCCGGTGGTGAGAAGAAGCGCTTCGAGATCCTCCAGATGGCGCTGCTCAAGCCGCAGGTGGCAGTCCTGGACGAGACGGACTCCGGCCTGGACGTCGACGCCCTGCGCGTCGTGTCCGAGGGCATCGACACCCTGCGCGGGCCCGACCTGGGGGTGTTGGTGATCACCCACTACACCCGGATCCTGCGCTACCTCGTCCCCGACGAGGTGCACGTGATGCTGGATGGCCGCATCGTGGCCTCGGGCGGCCCGGAGCTGGCCGACGAGCTCGAAGACCATGGGTACGAGCACTACGCCGTCTCGGCCTGACCCACACCACGGCTCGCGTCGTACCGTGGCCAGACCGAACAGGAGGGAGCACCATGAGCGCCACCACCACGCGCCCCGCGTTGGGGGCGGCCCGACGTGGCGACTTCCCGACCCTGTCGCGAACGATCGACGGCAAGCGGCTGGCCTACCTCGATTCCGGTGCCTCGTCCCAGACCCCCCAGGTGGTCCTGGACGCCATGGACCGGTACTACGGCCAGTTTCGCTCCAACGTGCATCGTGGCGTCTACCGCCTGGCCGAGGAGGCCACCGACCACTACGAGTCGGGACGCACCGCGATGGCCCAGTTCCTGGACACACCGGTCGAGGGCGTGGTCCTGACCAAGAACGCCACGGAGGCGATCAACCTCGTGGCCTATTCGTGGGTGCGACACAACCTGGGGGCCGATGACGCGCTGCTGACGACGCGGATGGAGCACCACGCCAACTTCGTGCCCTACCTGCACGCCCAGCAGGACCTCGGATTCGACCTGCGCACGATCCCGCTGACGCCCGACGCGCGTCTGGACATCGACGCGGCCCGGGAACTGCTCGCCGACGGCAAGGTCACCTACCTCGCGCTCGTGCACGTCAGCAACGTGCTGGGCACGATCAACGACGTCGCGACCCTGGCCGAGATGGCCCGCGAGGCGAACCCCGACTGCGTCGTGCTGGTCGACGGGTCGCAGGCCGCCCCCCAGATGCCGGTCAGCGTTCGCGACCTCGGCGTCGACTTCTACGTCGTGACGGGCCACAAGATGTGTGGGCCCACCGGCATCGGCGTGCTGGCGGCGCGACCGGAACTGCTCGACGCGATGCCCCCGTTCCTGACCGGTGGCGACATGATCCTGGACGTGACCCTGGACGGGTTCACGACCAACGAGATCCCGCACAAGTTCGAGGCCGGCACACCCATGATCGCCGAGGCAGGCGGTCTCGCGGCGGCCGTGGAGTACCTGCAGGACCTGGGCATGGACAACGTGCGTGCCCACGAACACCACATGGTCGAGGCCATGCTCGAAGCCCTGGCCGGCATCGACGGGCTGACGGTCTACGGACCACGCGACCCCGACGTTCGCGGTGGCGCGGTCTCCTTCGCCCTCCAGGGCGTGCACCCCCACGACATCGGCGCGATGCTCGACAGCCACGGCGTGGCCATCCGGGTCGGCCACCACTGCGCCAAGCCCTTGATGCGCGAGTTGGAGGTCAACGCGACCGCTCGTGCCAGCGCCTACCTGTACAACGACCTCGACGACCTCGAACCGCTGGTCGCGGGCCTGCATGAGGCTCGTTCCTTCTTCGCACGGTGACGCCTGCACCTCGCGCTGGGGCGCTCGGTGCAGGTTGCACAACTCGCTGGCGCTCGTTGTGCGGCCTGGCTGGTGACGGTGCTCTTCGTCGCGCTGGGGCGCTCGGTGCAGGCGGTGACGGTGCTCTTCGTCGCGCTGGGGCGCTCGGTGCAGGCGGTGACGTGGCGCGGTCGTCGCAGGAGTTTCGGGCATGACGGCCACGGACACGCATTCGACGGCCACCGATCTGCGCGCTGCCGCCATGGTGGGGGTCAGGGGCGTCGGGCCGCTGTTGCTGGGCGTGGTCCCGTTCGGCCTGGTCGCAGGTGTGGCGGCTGTCGAAGCCGACATCGGCCTGGTGGGTGCGATCGGATTCTCCACCGTCGTGTTCGCCGGGGCATCCCAGATCGCCGCGATCAACCTGATCGGTGACGATGCCCCCCTGGCCATCGCCGTGGTCACCGCACTCGTGATCAACCTGCGCATGGTGATGTACTCGGCGACGATGGCGCCCCACCTGGGCACGATCCCGAGGCGCACCCGCACCGCCGCCGCCTATCTGCTCACGGATCAGGCCTTCGCCGTCAGCATCGTTGACTACGAGCAGCATCCCGACCGCAGCCCGCCCGAGAAGCTGGCGGTCTACGTGGGGGCCGGCATGGCACTGTGGACGACCTGGCAGTTGGCGACCATCGCCGGGGCAGTCGGCGGGGGTTCGATTCCCGAGTCGGTGCCACTCGGGTTCGCCGTGCCACTGGCGTTCCTGTCGCTGCTCGTGCCGGCCGTCATGGATCGCCCGACACTGGTCGCGGCGATCGTGGGAGGCGGCATGGCGACGGTCGGGGCCCGGTGGCCGTCCAACATCGGCATGCCGCTGGGCGCATTGGCCGGCGTGGTGGCTGGGTGGCTCGTGGCGCGGCTGGACATGGACGCGGCGCTGGCGGCCGTGCCCCGCCGGTCGACCGCCCGCCAGGCGTCGTCCGACGGCGGCCGGGAGGAGCACCGATGAGTGCGATGCCGCCGCTGGACGTCGTGATCGCCATGGTCGTGATCGGGATCGGGACCTTCGCCATGCGGGCCAGTTTCGTGACCATCGCCGATCGGCTGATGGTCCTGCCCGATGACCTGCGCGTCATCCTGCGCATGGTGCCGGCGGCAGCCATGGCGGCCCTGGCCCTGCCGGCACTGTTGCGACCGGACGGCGAGTGGGACCTGTTCGGCCCGCGGGCCATCGCCGGGGCGATCGCTGCCGTGGTGGCGTGGCGGACCCGAAGTGCGCTGGCAACCGTGCTGGTCGGCCTGGCAGCGGTGGCGGTCCTGCAGGCCGTGATGGCCTGACTCGGCGCGCTGGACCTCACACGGTCGAGTAGTCCGTGGCCTCGTGGGGCGCCAGCGCAGCGTGGTGTCGTGCCCGAGCGCGCGCGTCCAACGGCGCCTCCGGGCCCTCCTCCAGGCGGAAGTTGCCGTGACGGTCGGTCCCACGCGCGAGTCGGGCGGTGATCGGCGGCCCCGCCTGCTGACGGACATGGGTGGCGGCGTAGCGGATCGCGAAGCCGATCCGGGGCTCGTCGGTGTGGTTGGGCCCGGAGGCATGGGGACACAGGGCGTGGTGGAAGGAGACCTGCCCGGGTGCCAGTTCGACCATCGCGGCAGTGGCCTCGTCGACCGCCACCGCCAGTTCCTGGCCCTTGGACAGCATGTTGTCGTCGCTCGGCCGTTCGACGTGCCGGATGCGCGCACGATGGCCGCCGGGGGAGTAGCGCATGCACCCGTTGGCGGCCGTGGCCGGCGTGAGTGCGATCCACGCCGTCAACATGTCCCAGGGCGCCAGGTCCCAGAAGTTCACGTCCTGGTGCCACGTGATCCGCTTGGTCGATCGTGGCGGCTTGACGAACACGTCCGCGCTCAGCGCGAGGAGGTCGTCACCCAGGATGGGGGCCACGAGCCCCGTCAGCCGCGGATCGCGCAGCAGGTCGTCCAGTGCCGGCAGCAACAGGTAGGTCTTCTGGTGCCACGGGACCGTGAGGCCGGGCACGCCGTTCGCGGCGAAGTCCATCACCTGGGCGGCCACCGGAGCCACCTCGTCGGGACGGAAGGCATCCAGTGGGAAGAGGTAGCCGTCACGATCGAAGCGGCCGACGGCGTCCGCGGGTGCGACAGTGGTCATCCGTGGTCTCCGGCGCCGAGGTGACTTTGACCCCGGGGTACGCGAAGTCTCGCACATCGCTGCAAGCGTCGTCAACAGGGACGACGCTTGCAACGGGCGGGACGGCAGCCGCCGGCTCAGGCGCCCTCGGGACCGATCGGGATCGAGGGCCGCGGTGGTGTAGTTGGCGCCGGAGTTCCACAACAGGAACCACTCGCGGCCGGTCGCGTCCATCGTCGCATCGATCTGGGCACGGACCTCGGCCTCGCCGTACCCACCGAAATCCTGCAGCCACGGCATCACGACGGTGCCGGTGGGTTCCAGCACCTCCTGGAAGTCGGCCAGCGACTGCTGGACGATCTCGTAGGGCGCGTCCTCGGGTGACGACAGCCCGTACTCGCCGGGGCCCCAGTGGTTGGGATAGACCATCGGCGACACATAGTCGAGGTACGGCGCCATCGCCGGGATGTCCTGGGCGATCTCGAGCGGCCGGGTCACCGCGATGCCGAACACGGACGCGCCCACCCACACGCCCTGCTCGCGCAGCAGCGGGTAGGCAGTCGCCATGACCTCCACGACCGCCTGCTCAGGGGTGCGGTCACCGATGCCCGGGAACACCATGGCATCCAGGGCACCGTCGGGACGGCGGATGTAGTCGTAGAGGATGTCGTCGAAGCCCAGTGCCGCCGCTTCCATCGCGATGTCCAGGTTGTACTGCTGGACGTCGGGGTTGGCGGGGTTGGTGAAGGCGAACTCGCCGTAGCTGCCGGTGAACGGTTCGCCACCGGTGGTCTGGGTCACCATGTCGCGGCGATCGTTGTTCCAGGCCCACTGGGCCAACTTGGTGTCCTTGTAGACGACCAACCTGCCGATGACGCGGGCACCCAGGTCGTGGATCTGCTGGACGGCAGCCGCGGCGTCGAAGTTGCTGTTCATGGCATCGGCACCGGATCTCGTTGGCCATTGCCACGTTCGAGTCGAAGCCGATGTCGCCGGCCTCGTCCTTGACGTCGAGTTGGACGGCGTCGATCAGGCCGGCCTCGATCATCTCGATGATCGGGGTGCGCTTGGGCTCGTACTGCCATGCCGACGGCGTCGTGTGGACCGAGCGCCCACCGGGATAGGACACGATCACGGGCAGCGACGCCGTGGTCTCGTTGCCGGCCGCATCGGACGCCACCAGGGTGACCGCTGTCGGCGGCGTCGTCCACGTGGCCGTGCCGGCGCCATCGGCGAACTGGACCTGGCCGTCGGGCGACGACACCGCATCCGCGTCGGTCGCGGTGAACGACACCTCGAGTGGCGCGTCCAGTTCGTCGGCCTCCACGGTGTCGGGCATCACCAGTTCGGGCGCGGTGGTGTCGAGGGTGAAGGTCGCCGTTGTGACCGACGGGTTGCGCAGCAGGGTGTCCGCGCCTGCGGTCACCTCCAGTTCGTGCGGACCGTCGGCCAGTTGTGCCAGCCGCTCGCCGGTGATCGTCACGACCGTGGCGCCGTCCGCTGCTGGCCGTCGCGGGGGTCGCCGAACCCGCTGCCGTCGCAGGGGTGGCGGTCGGACCATCCGACGGGGTGCCACTGGCGGCATCGTCGGCCGGACCGGGTTCCGGTTCGCCGTCGATGGTGACGCTGACGTCCTGGGGTGCGGCCTGGGCGGTGATGGTCACCGTGGTCTCGCCCACGCTGACTGCGTTGAGCGTGGCGTTGGGCTCGAGCCCGTCGATGACGATGGTGGCGTCCGCCGCCTCGGTCGCGGTCGCGTCGCCGGTCTGGTCTTCTCCGGGTCCGGGGGCCGCCGCCCCGGAACACGCTGCCAGCGCGAGCGCGGACAGCCCGACGAGTCCTGCTCGGCGCCAGGTGGTGCCGACGGATCGAGGCATGGCGGATGGCTGGGAAGATGGCATCAACGGATTCCTGGGTGCATCGGGGGCAGCCCGAAGGGGCGAGGACCTTGGCGAAGCCCGCTGGAGGAGTGCACGCACCGGGGGTGCTGCCGGGGACGGGCCGCGAGCGGATGGGATGGTATGCCACGCGGGCCCCGGTGGCGGGGTCGGTCGGGGTCCCCGGCGGCCACTGTCCGGCTTCGCGGGAGGCTGGGCACGGACAGGCGAGGACGCGCGACCATCACGCCGCGGGGCATGGGACGGGCCTGCCGGCCCGAGGGCTGACCTCGGTATGCTCGAAGCCACTCCAGCCGCAAAGGGCGGACCCTCCGTGAGCCTTCAGGACATGTACCAGGACATCATCCTGGACCACTATCGAAAGCCCCACAACCGGGCCGAGGAGTTGGAGGACGAGGACACCCACGTCCACCACTCCAACCCGCTGTGCGGCGACGAGATGGACCTGCGCATCCGCGTCCGCGACGGGCGCCTCGATGCGGTCGTGTTCTCGGGCGACGGCTGCTCGATCTCGCAGGCATCCGCGTCCGCGATGACCCAGGCGGTCACGGGTCGCGAACTCGACGACGTGCTCGACCTGTCGGAGAACTTCCGCCAGATGATGCACGGCGAGGAGCCCGAACGCCTCGACGACCTCGAGGACGGCATCGCCTTCCAGGGCGTGGCCCGCTTCCCCGTGCGCGTCAAGTGCGCGTTGCTGAGCTGGATGGCCGTCAAGGACGCCGTCGAGACCTTCTCCGGTGGCGACAGCGACCACCAGGTCGCCCACGACTGACCGTCGCCCGCCGCACTTCACCCGTCCGGGGCGAGCGGGAAGGATCGCGGCCGGCGCCACGTTGGGCCGGACGTCGAACGAGCTGTCCCGTTGCACGATGGCACGCGTCACGAACCAGGAGTACTCCATGACCGACACGACAACGACGCCCCACCGCCGACGAACTCGCCGAACAGGCCACCGTCGATGCCATGGAGGCCCAGCGGCGCGCCAACGAGCAGGCCGGACAGGACGGCGGCCTCCGGCGAGCCCGACGACGGTCCCTTCGCCGGGCTGCGGCTCGCCGACGACGGCATGCCGTTCGAGGCCGACCTGCTCAATGCGTTGCGGGCCGTGATCGACCCCGAGATCGGCTACAACATCGTCGACCTCGGCCTGGTCTACGAGGTCACCAAGCCGGCCGACTCGGACAACCACGTCCACGTGCTGATGACGCTGACCACGATGGGCTGCCCGCTGACCGAGGTCATCCACCAGCAGTGCAGCGTGATCCTGGGTGCCATGCCCGGTGTCGAGTCGGTCGACGTCGAGTTCACCTTCTCGCCGCCCTGGGACACCGCGATGATGGCCGACTACGTGCGCGAAGAGATGCGTGCCATGGGCATGCACGTGTGACGGAGGTCACCTGATGGACGTCGATCTGGGCCTGCTGCGTGATGCGTGTCGTCGTCGGGGTGACCTTCTCGATGCACGGCATGCAGAAACTGTTCGGCTGGTTCGGTGGGGGCGGCTTCGACGGCACGTCGAAGTGGTTCTCGTCACTGGGCTTCGGTGACGGCCGCACGGCCACGCTGATGGCAGGCGGCAGCGAGATCGCCGGTGGGCTGGGGCTGGCACTGGGGCTGCTGACACCGCTGGCCGCAGCCGCGATGGTGGGCACGATGACCACCGCTGCGTTCGTCAACAACGCCGACAACGGGTTCTGGTCGGCGAACAAGGGCTGGGAACTCAATCTCTACCTGATCGTGGTGGCGGTCGCAGTCGCGATCACAGGACCGGGCACGGTGGTCACTGGACCACGCCCTGGGTCTCGACGACGCTCGCCATCCCGATGGCCGGCGTCGTGGCCGGCAGTGCGGCGGCAGTGCTGGGCGTCGCCGGTGGCTGGGCCCGGTGGGCCACGCGGGACGTGTAGACCGGGCCGGGACCGGTCGAACCCGGGCCTGGACCGGTGCGGTGCGAACCCGGGCCTGCACCAGCCGAACCACGAATCCAGAGCCGGTCTCGACGGTTGAGCCCGGGCGGACCACGAGCCGGTGCCCGCCACGGGCGGACGCGACCCTTGGTTTGCACTGTTTGCACTGCTGGGGAAGAACTGGAGTGGGGCCGCCGTTGACACTCGCCCGACGCAGCCCAGCCCGCCATGCTCGACCGTGGTGCAGACAAGGACCCTCCGCATGTCCCTTCCCCCCGTCGTCGATCGCCGCGAACCGCTCGACAACGACGAGATCGCGCGGTACTCCCGGCATCTCATCATTCCCGAAGTCGCCATGGAGGGCCAGGAACGCCTCAAGGCTGCCAAGGTGCTGCTGGTCGGCACCGGGGGGCTGGGCTCACCCCTGGCCCTGTACCTGGCGGCCGCCGGCGTCGGCACGATCGGACTGGTCGACGACGACGTCGTCGACGCCTCCAATCTCCAACGGCAGGTGATCCACGGGACCTCCGACATCGGCAAGGACAAACTCGACTCTGCCGAGGAGTCCATCCTCGACGTGAATCCCCATGTCACCGTGGTCAAGCACCACACCTACCTCGACTCGTCGAATGCCCTGGACATCGTGGCGGGCTACGACCTGGTCATCGACGGCACCGACAACTTCCCCACGCGCTACCTGGTCAACGACGCCTGCGTCCTGTCGGGCATACCCAACGTGTACGGCTCGATCTTCCGCTTCGAGGGGCAACTGAGCGTGTTCTGGGCCGACCAGGGTCCCTGCTACCGCTGCATGTTCCCGGAGCCACCGCCGCCCGGACTGGTGCCCAACTGTGCCGAGGGTGGCGTGCTCGGGATCATGGCCGGCCACATCGGCACCGCCCAGGGCATCGAGGGGATCAAGCTGCTCACGGGGATCGGTGATCCCATGGTGGGTCGCCTGGGTCTCTACGACGCCCTGGAACAGCGCTGGACCTACGTCAAGGTGCGCAAGGACCCCGACTGCCCGGTCTGCGGCACCGAATCCCACCGTCACCGAACTCATCGACTACGAGGAGTTCTGTGGCGTGCCGGCCCACGACCGCGAGGACGTGTCCGGTCCGGCCGAACTGGAACTGCTGCCCACGGAGTACGCCGACATCGCCAACAAGCCCGATGTCGTGCTCCTCGACGTGCGCGAACCCCACGAGTGGGAGATCAGCCGGATCCCGGGTGCCATCCTGATGCCCATGGACACCGTGCCCGGACAGCTCGACGAACTCGACCCGACCGTGGAGTACGTCGTGCAGTGCAAGACCGGCGGCCGGTCGATGGAGGTCACGAGGCTGTTGCGGGGCGCGGGCTTCCGCGCACGCAACCTCCACGGCGGGATCAATGCCTACGCTCGCCAGGTGGACGACTCGATCCCGACGTACTGACACCCGGCCGCGGGCGACCCGATGGCTGGTGGCTGCCGGACCGATGCCGCACCCACCTCCCGACCAGCTCACCGCCCCAGGAGCATCGTGATGGACACCGCACTGCCGCCCTTCGTCGGGATGGGTTGGGCGATGGAACATCGTGATCGCGTGCGGTTCGTCGACTGTCGCTGGTCGCTGGACGGTTCACAGGGGCGCGCGCAGTACCTCGATGGGCATCTGCCGGGCGCCGTGTTCGCCGACCTGGACACCGAACTCGCAGGACCCCCGTCGGCCGCTGCCGGACGGCATCCCCTGCCCGATCCCGACGACTTCGCCCTGGCGATGCAACGCCTGGGTGTCCATGACGACACGCCGGTTCTCGCCTACGACACGGCTGGTGGCGGCATCGCTGCTCGCCTGGTGTGGATGCTTCGCATTCTCGACCACCCGGCTGCCGTGCTCGAGTTCCGCGCACGAGATGTCGGCAGCGTGCTCGAGGACGGCGAGGTGGACGTCGCAGCGGGCAGCTTCAGCCCACGACCGTGGCCCCCGACCGCCATCGCCACGATCGACGAGGTGGCGGCCGCGGCTGCCGAGGCCACGGTGGTGATCGACGCCCGCGATGCCGTCCGTCACCGCGGCGAACGCGAACCCGTCGACGCCCGCCCGGGTCGCATCCCCGGCAGCCGCAACGTGCCGTGGACCGACAACCTCGACCGTGGACGGCTGCGCGACCATGCCCAAGTGCGGTCGCGCTTCGAAGACCTGGGTGCGGACGCCACCACGATCATGGCGTGTGGCTCCGGGGTCACGGCCTGCCACAACGCCCTGGCGATGGAGGCGGTCGGCATGGCGCGTCCTCGCGTGTTCGTCGGCTCGTACTCGGCGTGGGCCGCCGACCCCGACCGTCCCGTCGCCACGGGTCCCGAGGACACCGGCGCCGACGATCCGGATCCCGGCGACGTCGGTCGTGTCGCCAGTGGTCGCGTCGACGCCTGACGCACGTCCACAGCGTGGTCGGGCGACCGGTCGAGGTGTCGGTGGCCGTCGATAGCCTTGCCGCCATGGCCATCCTCCACCACGACTATCCCTCCGCGGCGTCCCTGCATGCCGTCCTCCTGCTGGACGAGATCGCGGGCGACACGACCCTGGTGACCCACCACGGCATCGACGTGCTGGGCATCGATGCGACGCTGCCGGCGACGCTGGACGACCTGCAGGCATGGGAGTCACATCGCGAGGCGTTGGCCGCGCGTGGCTGGGAGGTGCCACGTCCCCGCAGGCATCCTCCGACGGTGGCAGCCCACGCGGTCGAGCGGGCATGTCCCACACCCCAGCAGGCGCGGGCATGGCGCCTTGGCGTGCTATCGCGGCCACTGGCTGGATGGTGTGGACCTGGGGGACTGGGAGCCAACTGGCAGTGCTGGGGGAGCGGGCCGGCCTCGATGCGGGGCTGGTGCACACGGTGGTGTCGGACCGGGTCGAGGCCGCGCGGGTCCGCCGCGAGATGATGGCGGTTCGGGGCGACGGCGTCGGTGGGGTGCCGGTGCTCGACGTCGCGGGCAGCAAGGTGTCGCCCTTCATGGACCCGGAGGACCTCGCCCGGGTGCTCACGCTGTGACCGCCGTCCGGAGGGCCTCGCGTCGTGGCCGCGGTGCCCGATGGGTTGTTGCCGGCCCAGCAGGACGTCTGCCGGGATCTGCTCGCCTGGGGCCAGCCACGGCCGTCGTTCGCGCCCGACCTGGCCGACCGACTCGAGGCGCGCCTGCGCGACCGGGTCCTGCCGGCCTTGCGAGACCATGGCGAATCGGTCTTCCTCAGCAAGTCGCGGCTCAAGGCCCTGGACTGCGACGGCCGGTGGCTGGATCGACTCGAACAACCCTTCGCATGGTCGACACCGCTGGTGACCGGGATGGCGGTGCACCGGGCGATCGAGTTGGACACCGCCTCGAACCGCGAACGCGGCCCGGACGAGGTCGTGGATCGCGTCGTCGAGGAGATGACGGCGCAGCCGTCGGGCGAGGCCAGCCACCTTGCCGGCCTCGACAACCTCGAACTGCATGCCCTGGCTGCCACGTGCCGAGACCGCGTGGTCGAATGGCGCGAATTGTGGCCGCTGCTGGACGCCGTGCACTGTCGGTTCGAACAGACCCTGCGGGCCACGATCGATCGCGGCAGCCTGGTTCTGCAGGGCAAGCCCGACCTGGTGGTCTCGTCCACCGTCCCGCGAGGCGACGTTGCCACGGCGATCATCATCGACCTCAAGACGGGGTGGCGCAACGAGGTCGCCGAGCGGGCCGACCTGCGTCTGTATGCCCTGCTGTGGACGCTCAAACATCGCCAACCGCCGTTCCGGTGGGCGACCTACTACCTGGCGGAGGGCCGGTGGGACGTCGAGGACTTCGATCCTGTCCTGCTGGACGCCACGATCGACCGCATTGGCAGAGCCGTCGACGACGTGGTCCGGTTGTCTCCGCCACCGCCCGAACCGGAGCTGCGGTTGCATCCCGGCGGCCACTGCCGGTTCTGCGGAAGGCAACCAGATTGCCCGGTAGCACCCAGGATTTGATGGCCCCGGCCATGCCGAGTGTCCGTTCGGACAGGGTCCGGCGCCTCCGGGCTGCAAAAGGGGCGTCCGGGGTGCGTTACCGTTCAGCTGTCCCGTCTTCTTCCCTCTGTGCCCCGGAGTCTCCTCTTGTCTGCACGTTGGCGCCCGCTCGTCGCGGGCACCGTCGTTCTCGCGCTGGCCCTGGCAGCTCCGGCCGTGGCACAGGACCGCGACGATCTTGCCCAGGCCAGGGCGCGCATCGATGCCCTGGAGGACCACCTGGGTGCGGCCGTCGCCCAGGCCGATGGGGCGGAACTGGACCTTGGCGTTGCCGAGCAACGCCTGGCCGAGATCGAGGCGGTCGTCAACCAGGTGGCCCAACGGGTGGACGAACAACGCCAGGCCGTGCGTGCCGCTGAACTCGACCTCGAGGAACTGGCGGCCGAGCAGGACGCGGCTCGCGAGGCCGTGCAGCGACGCGCGGTGCAGCTGTACAAGACCGGATCTTCCGGTGGTGTGTTCGCGCTGCTCCAGTCCACCGACATCCAGGCCGCCATCGAACGGTCGGAGTTGTTGACGCTGCTGGATGCCGATGACCAGGCGATCCTCGAGACGCTGGCGAGTTCGGCAGGACGCACCGAGGCCGCCCGCGCGGTCCTGGCAGCCGAGGCAGCGGTGCTGGACGGGCTGTTGGAGGAACAGACCGAGATCATGGCGCGCGCCGAGGAGTTGCGGGATTCCCGCGCGCTGGCAGCCGCCCGCGCCGCCACCGAGGTCGACCGCATCGAGGAGGCCCACGACGAGGCGGAGGACGAGGCCGAGCGGATGGAGGAAGTCATCCGCAAGGCCGAAGCCGAGGCCGCCGCGCGGGCTGCGGCTGCTCGCGCTGCCGCCGAGCAGGCTGCCGCCGAGCAGGCCGCTGCGGACCGAGCCGCCGCCGACCGAGCGAGCACCTCGAGCACCTCGAGCACGTCGAGTTCCGGTGGCGGGTCGTCGGGGTCCACCACGGTGCCCGAGCCCCCACCCGCTCCGTCCGGTGGCGGCTACGTGTGGCCGGCATGCGGGTCGGTCACCTCCGAGTTCGGGTGGCGCTGGGGACGCCCCCACCAGGGCCTGGACATCGATGACAACGTGTCCTCGGCCATCTACGCCGCCCAGTCCGGCACCGTCATCTCGGCCGGTTGGAACAGCGGTGGCTACGGCAACCTCACGCTGATCAAGCACGGCGACGGCGTCGTGACCGCCTACGCGCACCAGTCGTCCATCCACGTCAGCACGGGCCAATCCGTCAGTCGGGGGCAACAGATCGGCATCATCGGCACGACCGGTTCGTCGACCGGGACCCACCTGCACTTCGAAACCCGTGTCGGCGGTGGCGCGGTCAACCCGCGCAACTTCCTTTCCGGCGGCTGCTGATCACCGCATGACCGGCCCTGGCTGGGCGTCGATCATCGGCAGGGGTGGGCAGCGAGGCCTTTGCACAATAGGATCGCTGGATGGAGTCCGACCCGTCTCGATCTGATGACCACGCGCACTGGGAATCCCAGGCGATGGGCCACGTCATGGGTGGACTGGACGCGGATGCGTCGTCATCCTTTCGCCGGCATCTGCTCGGCTGCTCCCACTGCAAGGCCCAGGTGCGGGAACTGCGTGATCTCGCCGGGAGCCTGCAGTTGGTGGCACGCGATGAGCAGTCGGTCCAGGCGATTCGACTGGCTGCTCGCACGGCGGCTGAACGGGAGGAGTCGGCAACAGCCGAACCCGTACAGGTCAGTGGCAGGATCCTGGCCGTGGTCGTCGTGACCGTGTTGGCCCTGGGCCTGCTGGTGTTCAGCAACATGCAGCAACGCCAACGTGCTGCGGCCGCGTCGGCCGTGGCCAGCGAACGTGCCAGCACGATCGCCGCCCTGGGCTCCGGGCTGGTGATCGACGATGTCACCATGGTGGGTGGGGCCTCCGGTGTCGTCGTCAGTGACGGTGACCGGATCGGGTGGTCGCTGTCGGGACTGCCGGATGCCACCGAGGATGAATGGTTGGTTGCCTGGTTGGTCAGCGACGGTGTCGCGGCGCAGGCCGACGTCGTGCAACCGGGCGAGCAGCCACCCGGCGCGATGGCCGGCAGTGTCACCGACAGTGAGGCCGACGAGTTGGTCATGACGATCACCCCGGCGGCGTCCGTGGTGGCCTCGGTGCCACGCGGGGACGCGCTGCCCGGTGAGGTGCAGGTGACCGCGGACCTGTCACTGGTGCGGGCCGGCAGCGACACCACTGACGGGTGAGTGCTGCCCTTGGCAGTGACAACGACCGACCGGTACCGTTGCCCGCCGCGGGCGCGTAGCTCAGTGGGAGAGCGCTGCCTTCACACGGCAGAGGCCGGAGGTTCGAAACCTCCCGCGCCCACCGCGATCGGCTCCGACCCTCCAGGTCGGGGCCGCTTCCATTTCCTCGACCCCGCCCACCCCGGGAGGGTGGATCCTCGTCCATCGGGGCCGCCGTCCAATGGGGAGCGCTGGGACTGGCGTCACCCGACTTCTTCGGATGACGAGGGATCGTGGGTGTCCAGGTCGGCCAGTCGCGCTCGCCAGCCGGTCACGTTGCGGTCCACGCGCCGCCACTGCCCGACGGTGGCGAGCAGGGCTGCGACCAGACCGGCGACCAGCCATGGGCCCCAGGTGACACCGGTCTGGGCCCGACCGAAGCCCCACACGGTCATCAGTACCAGCCACCCCAGGCCCACGGCCGCCGCCCGCAGTCGCCAGCTGGTTGCCAGTCGACGGCGCAACAGTCCGGTGACCACCTCGACGTCCGCAGGCTCCACGGGGCCACGGGTCATCTGCCGGGCGAGTTCGACGACGACGCGCCGACGACAATTCGTCCCACCGCTGCCCAGCCGTGCCGGTCGGCGCGGGCGGCAGCAGCAGTCGATCCGGCACCCTGGACCGACGCCGGTGAGCGGGGGTGCCGTCGCGTGGGGCAGCCACCTCAGGACGAACCGTCCGGGGGCGCCAGCCCGTGCGACCGGGCGACGTCGGACGCTTCGCCCCGTGCCGCGACGGACTGCTGGTCGTGCGTCCCGTCGGACTGCTCGGGGTCCGCCGTGGCGATCGGTGGTGAGGGTCGATGGTGGGGATGGCCCGGCGTGATGCGGTCGGCCTTCATCTCGGCCTCGTGGATGTGACGGGGCGGATCCCCAAGATCTCGCCGGACCCTGGCCTCCAGGTCACGGGCCACCGACCAGTAGGTGTCGTCGTACTCCTCGACGACCTGGAAGGTCCAGCGGCCCTCGATGACGTTGCGTCCCACCAGTTCGCGCTCGAGCAGGTCAGCCGCGTCGTCGTGGCCCGCGTCGCGCATTGCCTCCACGGCCTCGCCAACCAGCAGGTCTGCGTGCCCACTCATCTGGTGGAAGTCGTAGAGCCGACCACGGGCACGCTCGATCCACTCGAGCGCCTCCGACAGGCGACCCAGGGCCGCCACGGTGTCATCGGTCATGCCGTCGGGGCGACGTTGCAGGCTCATGGTCGCGAGCCTAGCCAGCCGGGGTTCCCGATCCGCGGCTCGGCCGGCTGGTGCATCGGTCGAGGTGGGCGTGACCCGGGGTTCGGCCAAGTCGTCGACACGATCAGCGGCAGGCGGTTGCGTTCGGGCCGAGCCATGTGGCATGCTGGATCCATGCACATCCTGTTGACGACGACGCCACGGCCCACGCGAACGATTCGCGTCGGGCGGCCTTCCTGAGCCAACGTCGCCGTCCGACGAGACTTCGCGGTCGTCTCTGACCGTCATCCCCGCCGTCTTCCGGTCCGGGCGCGCCATGCCCACGAGCCGGTCAGCGCCGGAATAGTCTTGCCTTCCAACAGGAGTTGCCATGTCCACCTCATTGACCGTCCAGTCCGGTGACGCCAGCGCGCAGCTGGCTCCCGACACCACTGCGCTGCAGGCCCTCAAGGAACTCGAGGCCATCCGCGGTGCGGTGGTCGCCGCCGCCGCGAACGGGTCCCAGTGGGACCTGGATCGCCCACTGGCCGAGGCCGCGGGGGCCGACGGGATCGTGACCGTCGAGCCCATCTACGCCGACACCGATGCGGGACGATTCATCCTTCGTCACTCGACCGCGCACATCATGGCCCAGGCCGTCACCGAGCTGTTTCCCGGCGCCAAGTGGGCCATCGGACCGCCGATCGAGAATGGGTTCTACTACGACTTCGACGTCGAGGAACCGTTCACTGGCGACGACCTCGAGCGCATCGAGGCGCGCATGCGCGAGTTGATGAAGCAGCGCCAGTCGTTCGTGCGCGAGGAGGTCGCGATCGACGATGCTCGTGTCGAGTTCGCCGACCAGCCCTACAAGCTCGAGATCATCGATGCCGTCGACAAGGGCGAGATCGTCAGCCCGGTCGACACCGCCGCGGACGACGGCACCGACCACGACCCCACCTTCACCGTCTATCGCAACGTGCTGCCTGACGGAGACGTGGCGTGGTCGGACCTGTGCCGCGGTCCCGCACGTGCCGTCGTCGGAGCGCATTCCGGCGTTCACCCTTCTGCGCAGCGCCGGCGCCTACTGGCGGGGCCGCGAGGACCGCCCGATGCTCCAGCGGATCTATGGCACCGCATGGGAGTCGCGCAAGGCCCTGCAGGCCCACCTCACCATGTTGGAGGAGGCGGCCAGGCGCGACCACCGCAAGCTGGGCCGCGAACTCGAACTGACCCACTTCCCGGACGAATTGGGACCCGGTCTGTCGATCTTCCTGCCCAAGGGCGCCATGGTGCGCAAGCAGATGGAGGACTGGATTCGCGACGAGGTCCTCGCGCGCGGCTACGAAGCGGTCTACTCGCCCCACATCGCCAAGGAGGACCTGTGGCGGATCTCGGGTCACCTCGACAACTACGCCGAATTGATGTATCCGGGCATGGAGATCGACGAGTCGGCGCGCTACCGCCTGAAGCCGATGAACTGCCCCTTCCACCTGCTGGCCTACAAGTCGCGGACCCGGTCGTACCGGGAGTTGCCGGTGCGACTGTCCGAACTGGGGACCGTCTATCGCTACGAGAAGTCCGGGGTGGTCAACGGCCAGTTGCGCGCGCGCGGGTTCACCCAGGACGACAGCCACATCTTCTGTCGTGAGGACCAGGTCGTGGCCGAGGTGGCCGACTGCGTGACCTTCGCGATGGACCTGTACCGCGTCTTCGGGTTCGGAGCCCCCAGTCGCGTCGCCATCTCGACTCGTCCCGTCAAGTCGATCGGGTCCGACGAGCAGTGGGAGGTCGCGGAGGCGTCGCTGGTCAAGGCGGTCGAGGGCCTGGGCCTGGACTACCAGGTCGACGAGGGCGAGGGTGCCTTCTACGGTCCCAAGATCGACATCCACCTGCGCGATGCGCTGGGCCGAGAATGGCAGACCACCACCGTGCAGGTGGACTTCAACCTGCCCGAGCGTTTCGACCTGACCTACGTCGGCGAGGACGGTGAGCACCATCGACCCTGGATGGTGCACCGCGCGCTGTTCGGATCCATCGAACGATTCTTCGCCGTCATGGTCGAGTCGTTCAACGGTGCGTTCCCGACCTGGTTGGCGCCCGTGCAGGCACTCGTGATCCCCGTGGCCGCTGAATTCGACGACTACGCAGGCGAGGTGGCGGCAGCGCTGCGTGCCGAGCGCGTGCGGGTGGAGGTCGATGCCTCCGATGACACCCTCGGCAACAAGATCCGAAAGGCGGCGACCTCGAAGGTGCCGTACGCGCTGATCGTGGGCGGCGACGAGGCAGACCGCGCACACCGTCGCGGTCCGGCCGTACGCGGGCAAGCAGCGCAAGGATGTGGCCCTGGCGGACTTCGTTGCCGACCTGGCCGGGGAGATCCTCGACCAGGTGGCGGAGCCCCGATCGATGTGATCGCGACGGCGGCGACCGCTGCCGTCGCACCGGTCCGGACCGGACCAGCAAACTTGACCTGAAAGGCAGGGCATGCGGACGCTGGCAGTCATCCTGGGGGCCGGTCTCGTCGTGCTCGTGTTCCTGGGCATGGTGGACACGTTGGTGTCGGCCCGCCTGCGCTCGTTGAGGCGGCGTCGGTTCGCGATCTGGTTGCCAGCGGTGGCCTGGCCAGTGTTCCGGGGCATTGCGCGGCGCTCCGGCGGTCGGGCGGACGCGGCCGGCGATCCCCTGAAGGCGATCGAGCGTCGCGAGGGCGTGCTGTCGATGTATCCGTCGATCGCCCTGCTGTCGCTGATCGCCTGCTGGGTCGGCTTCCAGGTGCTGGGCTGGGCGCTGGTGTGGTGGGGCAGCGGCCTGATCGACGGCGTCGTCGACCTCTCCGAGTCGCTGTACTACTCCGGCGTCGTCTACTTCACCATCGGATTCGGTGACATCGTTCCGGTGGTCAGTGCCCGGCCGCATGCTCACGCTGGTCGAGGGGTTCAGCGGTGTGCTGTTCATCGCACTGACGGTCGGCTACCTGCCGAGCCTGTACTCCTCGTTCGCCCAGCGCGAAGGGCAACTGCTGCTGCTCGACGACAGCGAACCCGGCGTGGTGACGCCGATGGGGCTGGCGGTCGAGTTCCTCGACGGATCGACCGACTTCCGGGACCTCGACGACACGCTGGTCGAATGGGAGCGATGGGTCGTGATGGTGCTGGAGTCCCACACCTCCAACCCGATCCTGTCCTACTTCCGCTCGCAGCACGCCGGCCAGTCGTGGGTCACCGGTATGGGGCTGATGGCCGATGTGGCTGCGATCGTCGTCGTGGTGCAGGGCGAACGGGTCGGCCCTGCATGGCGCCTGTACCGGCGCTGTGTGCGGACCTTCGACGTGATGGTGCAATTGCTGCGACTGGATGACGTGCAGGTTGCCGACATGACCCACCGCAGCTTCCAGGAGAATCTCGACGAGTGGGCGCGACACGGGTGGCCGCTGCCCAGGGACCCCGAGGCCATGCGGGACGAGTACCAGTCCCTGCGGCGGGCCTACACGGGGCAGCTGCAGGCCTTGGCGAAGCACCTGGATGCACCGCCGGGATTCTGGAGCCAGGCTTCCTCGCCCACGCAGATCGTCATCCCCGACGAGGGTGGCGGACCGGGTCGTGCACTGCCGTCGGCGGCGATCGGGGCACCGTCCGCGCCGAACACGCCCGTGGCGTCGCAGCCGCCCAGTGGGGACGCACCAGATTCACCCGACGACGCGGCGGAATGAGCCATGGGCACGCGGGAGCCAGACGCCAGGGCGAACCAGCCAGGCGTGGCCGTGGATGCGTTGCAGCGCCTGTGGGCACCGTGGCGGTTCGGCTACGTGGGCAGCGACGAGCCGGCGATCGAGGGGTGCCCGTTCTGCGTCCTGCCGGCCCGGGACCACGACCAGGACCGTGACAGCCTGATCCTGCATCGAGGGGCCGGCTCATTCGTCATGCTCAATGCCTATCCGTACAACCCGGGACACCTGTTGGTCGTGCCCTACGACCACGAGCGCTTCCTCAACGACGTGGAGGAGGAGGCCGCGGCCGAATTGTGGCGGCTGGGCCGTCGCGGCGCAGCCGTGCTGCACGATTCGCTCGCGGCCGAGGGTGTCAACCTCGGCATGAACCTGGGTCCTGCCGCGGGTGCGGGCATCGCTGACCACGTCCACCTGCACGTGGTGCCGCGGTGGTCTGGCGACACGAACTTCATCTCCGCGATCGGCGCCGCCCGGGTCCTGCCACGGGCGCTCACCGAGGTCTTCGACGAGTTGGCGGCGGCCGACTGGACCTGAGCAGACCGGACCGGAGCAGACCGGACCGGAGCCGACCGGGCAGCGGCCGAGGGGACCGTCGTCGGGTCGAGCAGCGGGGGTCAGCCCGCCGGGCAGGGTGCGGGGAGCACGTGGCCGTTCGGGGTCGCGAAATCGGTGAACCGGCATCCGTAGTCGGATGCGGCCACCACGGCCGGGTCCAACACGACGTCGCCTTCCGGCCGCAGCCCGGTCTCGACCCAGGTCACCAGGTCGGCCATCGCCGTCTGTTGCTCCACCATCGTGAAGCCACAGTGGTTGACGCCGCGGATGGCACGCTGGACCAGCAGGTCGGACTTGCCGGCGGCTGCCACCTCGGTGGCGTAGACCACCTCGTTGTGGAACGGCACGAACAGGTCACCGAGGTTGTGCAGGGACAGCACCGGCACGGTGATGTCACCGGTGACGACGGGAACCGGCTTGAGTGCCATCGAGTTGCGCAGCCTGGTGGCGCCGTCCACGCGCACGACGTCGGCGTTGAGCGCTGCCTCGGCGGGGCTGGTCGATGGATCGAGGTCGAGTTGGTACTGGGTGTCGGAGTTGTCGGCCACGATGCCCTTCTGGCCGGAAAGGGTGCCATCCCCGATCGCGAGGTCGAACAGGAAGTTGCCCGGTGTGGAGGCGTAGGTGGGGTAGGAGTTCCAGAATGCCCAGGCCTGGTCGAAGTTGGGGCGATCGCCACCTGACTGCAGCTCCACCAACTGCTTGAACTGCTGGCCGGTCGGGTTGAGCACCACTGGCCAACCGTTGGGAACGGCTTGGAGGTTGGCCTTGATCGCCGGGACGTCGACACCCAGCCAGGTCCCGGCATCCTCGATGGGGTAGCGCGACGTGCCCAACGCCAACTGCTGCGCCGTGGCGTTGAAGTCGAGGAAGTAGTCGAACAACTCGTAGTCGCCCAGGACGCCGCACACCGGCATGGCCCCGTCGTAGGCGTTCGGGTACTGCTCGATGGATCGTGCGGTGACGTGGCCGCCCATCGATGCGCCGGTCATGTAGACACGGTCGGGCCTGCCGACCTCCTTGCGGAACACGTTGGTCAGGCGGTGCATGTCGTCGACGGCGACACCGACGTTGTAGTCGTTGGCGCTGTAGCTGGACGCGGCCCAGGCGAACCCGTTGGCCAGCAACCAGGAGCGCAGGGGATGGTTGTCGACCGTCAACTCGAGGCCGGCACCGCGGAACCCGTGGGCCCACATCACCAAGGAGCCATTCCAGTCGTCGGGCACCTCCATCCGGTAGCCGGCGCCGTGCTCGACCCCCCAGTACTGCGTGGCGGGAAGGTCAGCAAGATCGTCGAATGGCAGCCGGTCCTCGTTGACGAACCATGCGGGCCCGTCAGGACCCGGACCCGGGACGGCGGCAGCCGCCGTCGGCAGGGTGACGGCAACGACCGCGACGAGGACGACGAGGAGACGGCGCATGGGGCGACTTCCGTGGGGGGCGGACGGATGACGCTAGCGCGCGCAGTCCCGGCGGTCCCCGGGTCAGTCACGCCGGATCAGTCGGGGTTGGGCGGACCTGTGCGCTACCTTCGGGGCCGTCCGCAACCCGTCCAGGGCATGCCTGACCACAGGCGCACGTGTGACACGGGCGCCGGTTCGGGCGGCCGACTCGCCGGGTTGCGCCCCGCTGCTCCTCTCCGCCCCGATCCATCGAGAACCGCGTGGCACTGCGTGCACGATTCGACCCCGTCATCCAGAGCGTGGTGTCGCCCATGGGTCGGGGTCTGGCCCACCTGGGCGTCACGCCCAATTCGCTGACCACGCTGGGCCTGGTCCTGACCAGTGTCGGCGCTGGATTCGTCGTCGCCGACCAACCCGTCATCGGGGGCTGGGTCCTGGTGCTGGGCGGCCTGATGGACACGCTCGACGGCGCCGTGGCCAGGGCGGACAACAAGTCCACGCCCTTCGGCGCCTTCTACGACTCGGTTTCGGACCGCCTGTCCGACGGGATCATCCTGGCCGGCGTGGCGTTCTGGTTGCGTGATCAACCTCGCCTGTTCGCATTGACGATCACGGCGCTCGTCGCGGCGCAGGTGACCTCCTATGTCCGGGCAAAGGCCGAGGCGATCGACCTGGAGTGCCAGATCGGGATCCTCGAGCGCGCTGAGCGCGCCATCATCCTGATGTTCGGGTTGGTCATGTGGCGCTGGATCCTCGAGCCGGTGCTGTGGGTACTGGCCGTCGGCGGCATCATCACCGTCGTCCAACGCGTCCACCACGTGTGGTGCCAGGTCGCCCGTGACCTGCCCGAGGACCTGATGGTGCTGGCGGCCGGGGGACGCGCCTGGAACCGCGCCTTCAAGGAGGCTGCCCGCAGGCTCTACGGCGCCAAGAACTTCGATGCCGCGTGGGACGACATGGTCGCCGGGGAACCCGATGAGGACCTGGACGAGGTCACGGGGGCCACGGGTCGGACACCCGGGTCGCCGGCATGACCCAGGGCCGCCCCGACACGCCGGCAGACGCGGCTGCCGAGATCGCGGCGAAGCACGCGGCAACGGTCGACGACCTGCCGCCCTCGGGCCCGGAATCCCTGCGCCAACGCGCGGGCTACTGGGGATACCGGTCAGCATGGGAGGGCGTCGCGCACCTGCCCGCGCCCGTGGCCGACCCCGCTCCGGCGGCCGTCGGGGCACTGTGGCACCGCTTCGGCAGCGACGACCAGCAGGCCCAGCTGCGGGCCAACCTCACCCGCGTCATGGACCACCCGGATCCCAGCGACCTGGACCGAGCTGTCGCCGCCGCCTATCGCTCGTATGCGCGGTACTGGATGGACTCCTTTCGACTGCACACGATGGATCCGGCGACGGTCGTGGCGAACTCGACCGGCCACCAGCTCGAACTGGTCGACGAGATGGTGGCCGAGGGCGACGGTGGCATCCTGGCCACCGCGCACCTGGGGTCGTGGGACATCGGGGCCATGTTCACCACGCAACGGCACTGGAACATGGCCGTGGTGGCGGAGGTGGTGCAACCGCGCCGCCTGTTCGACCGGTTCGTGCAGTTGCGACGGCGCGCCGGCATCGAGGTGTTCCCGCTCGTGCGCGGCGGCGACATGGTTGACCGCATGGCCGGCGCCATCGAGCGCGGCGGGCTGGCCACGCTGCTCGCCGACCGCGACCTCGGTCGCCGGGGTCCGATCGTCGAGTTCTTCGGTGAACCCTGTCGCCTGCCGGCAGGCACTGCCGTGCTGGCTCGTCGGACCGGGCGACCGGTGGCCACGGGTGCCTTCCTGGCCCGGGATCCCGGCCAGTGGCACGGCCACATCCACTCCCGCATCGACATCTCGGGTCTGTCCGTCGTGGCGGGGACCCAGGCCATCGCACACGAACTCGAGGGACTCATCCGCCAGTACCCCGAACAGTGGCACGTGTTCGTGCCGAACTGGCTGGTGGATCGCGAACCGGCGCATCCGGTCGCCGTCGCCTGGCGCGAGACCGGGACGTGGCCGGTGGGCTGGGACCCCGAGGCCCAACAGTGACCACCCCCGGGAATGCGGGGAGCCCGGCGGGTGCCGGTCGTGACCGGCCCCTGCGCGTCGCGCTGGTGTGCCCGTACGACGTGGACGTCCCGGGCGGTGTCCAGTCCCACGTCCTGCAGTTGGCGGCGCACCTGCGGGACCGCGGTGACGATGTCCACGTCCTGGCTCCCGGTCGTCGCTCGCGTGGGGCGATCACCACCGTCGGTGGCTCGGTGCGGGTGCCGTTCAACGACTCCGTCGCGCCGGTGGCGCTGTCCCCGGCGGTCGCACTGCGCGTTCGCCGAGCGTTGGCGGCGTTGCGGCCAGACGTCGTGCACGTCCACGAACCCGTGGTGCCGATGACCGCCCTGGCCGCGGCGACGGCCGGTGTGGCGCCCACGGTGGGGACCTTCCATGCATGGTCCGACGGCGGCCTTGCCTACCGGATGGCGCGGCCGTTGGCCCGGCGCGTGGCGGATGCGCCTGGCCCAGAAGATCGCCGTTTCCGACGCGGCAGCCGCCTACCACGCGCGTGCGCTGGGCCTGCAGCCCACGGACTTCGACGTGATTCCCAACGGCGTCGAGGTCGACCGATTCGCCAGCGCCCGACCGCTGGACTCGATGCGGGCCACGCCATCCCTGCTGTTCGTTGGTCGACTCGAACCGCGCAAGGGCCTGGCGACCCTGGTGTCGGCGTTCGTCCTGCTCAAGGAGCACCATCCCGACGTGCGCCTGTTCGTGGTGGGGGAGGGCGCCGAGCGCGAAGCCGCCCAGGCCGACCTGCCGATGCGACTGCGCTCCGACGTGGTGTTCCTGGGACGCGTCGACCACGACGAACTGCCGCGGCTGTATCGGTCGGCGGACGTGTACGTGTCGCCGGCGCTGGGAGGCGAGTCCTTCGGCATCGTGCTGGCGGAGGCGATGGCGGCCGGGGCGACCGTCGTGGCGTCCGACATCCCCGGGTACCGGTCGGTGGTCACCGACGACGTCACCGGTGTGTTGGTGCCGCCCGGTGACCCGAAGCCGCTGGCGGCTGCGCTCGCGGCGTTGCTGGACAATCCCAGACGCGCCCGAGCCCTGGCCGAGCAGGGGCGGGCCGACGTGGGGCGGCTGGACTGGTCGGTGGTGGCCGAGCAGGTCAGGGCGACGTACGTGCGTGCGCTCGAGGCCGGGTCACCTGCGAGGTGACCCGGGCAGGGTCGACTAGGATCTGCCTTGTTGTCGGGGCTCTGGAGGCCTGTCGTGGAAACGTGGATGGTGCTGATCGTGGTCGCCGTGGTGGTTGCGGCCCTGGCTGCCTGGCTCGCGGCCAAGTACAACGGGCTGGTGTCGCTGCGCAACGCGGCCGAGCGGGCGTGGGCCGACATCGACGTCATGTTGACGCGACGCCACGACCTGATTCCCAACCTCGTCGAGACCGTGAAGGGCTACGCCTCCCACGAGCGCGAGACCCTCGAGGCGGTGATCCGCGCTCGCAACACCGCGGTGTCGGCCAGCGGGCCCCAGGAACAGGCGCAGGCAGAGGCCGGCCTGACCGGAGCGCTGCGCCAACTGTTCGCGGTCGCGGAGGCCTACCCCGACCTGAAGGCGGACCAGAACTTCCGTGAACTCCAGCAGGAGTTGACCGCGACCGAGGACGGCATCGCAGTGGCCCGTCGGACCTACAACGCCACCGTGCAGGTCTACGACACGGCGCGCGAGCAGTTCCCCACCAACATCGTCGCGGGCATCTTCAACTTCGAGGAGATGGAGTACTTCACGGTCGACGATCCCGAGTCGCGCGAACCGGTCAAGGTCGAGTTCTGATGGCGTCGACGACCCTTCGCGGCCTGCGTGCAGGAATCGCGTTGGTCGGTGCTGCCATGGTGCTCGGGGCATGTGGCACCCCGGCGGTCCAGGTCACTGCCTCGCCCCTGGCGGCGCCGCCCAGTCCAGTCCAGTCGGCGACAGCCAGTCCCACGCCCTCTGCGACTCCGGTGCCCACACCGACGTCGACGCCGACCCCCACGCCGGCGCAGCGCTTTCCCCTGACCGGTGAACCAGTCGACGACGCGCGCCTGGACCAGCCCGTCATGGCCGTCAAGATCGACAACAACCCCGCGGCGTTCCCGCACACGGGGCTCGATCGCGCCGATGTCGTGTACGAGGAGGTCGTGGAGGGTGGTCTGACTCGGCTCGTGCCGTTGTTCCACTCCGACATCCCCGACGAGATCGGGCCGATCCGGTCCAGCCGTCTGGTCGACATCGACCTGCTGTCGCCCTACACCCCGATCCTGGTCTTTGCAGGCGGCCGCCCAGAGGTCGTGTCGGCGCTGGCAGCCTCCGACTCCATCGGGATGGTCAGCGACACCGGAGCCCAACCGTTCTCCCGGGATTCTTCCCGCAGCGCGCCCCACAACCTGTACTTCGACGGGCCTGCCGTCTACGAGATCGGGAAGACTCGCGACGAGGTGGGGCCGGTGAGCAGTTCCTTCGAGTTCGGTGATCCGCCCCAGGGCGGATCTGAACTCGAGCGCCTCGATGTCGCCATGACCTACTGGCAGACGACCGGGTGGAGCTGGGACGCCGAGGACGGCGTGTACCGACGGTTCACACGTGGCGATCCGTACACGGTCACCGGCGACGGGCGCGTCGGTGCGGCCAACGTGATCGTGGTCCTCACCAGCGTGACGCAGTTGCGTCCCGGTGAGCAGTACATGCACACCGAACTCGTCGGTGAAGGGGATGCCGTCCTGCTGCGTGACGGCCGTCGCTACGACATCCGCTGGCGCAAGTCCGGGACCGACGCCCACATGGAGTTCGTGTTTGCCGACGGCACGCCGGTGCCGATGGCGGTCGGCCAGACCTGGATCCACCTCGCGCCGATCGGCGCCGTCGGCTGAGCCCGTGTCCGACCGGCACGCGCACGCGACCCGGTGGTCCCTGCCACCCGCCATTTCGCCACGTCGTGTCCATTCGTGGCCGACAGGGCCTGCCAGTACGCTTCACATGCCACCCTCTCGGGCATCCACGCCCGCCCCATCTGTTGTGACGACGCCCCTGCAAGGACTCCGATGAGCGCATCCACCCCGGCCCCCGACACGGCCACCACCGGCACGACGCGCGTCAAGCGTGGCATGGCCGACATGCTCAAGGGTGGCGTCATCATGGACGTGGTCACGCCGGAGCAGGCGCGCATCGCCGAGGACGCCGGCGCCGTGGCAGTGATGGCGCTCGAACGGGTCCCCGCGGACATCCGTCGCGATGGCGGCGTTGCCCGGATGTCGGATCCCGACATGATCGACGGCATCGTGGAGGCCGTGTCCATCCCCGTGATGGCCAAGGCCCGCATCGGCCACTTCGTCGAGGCCCAGGTGTTGGCGTCCCTGGGGGTGGACTACATCGACGAGTCGGAAGTGCTCACGCCGGCTGACGAGGCCCACCACATCGACAAGTGGCGCTTCGACGTGCCCTTCGTGTGCGGTGCCACCAACATCGGCGAGGCCCTGCGTCGACTTGGCGAGGGGGCTGCGATGATCCGGTCGAAGGGGGAGGCCGGCACCGGCAACGTCGTGGAGGCGACCCGCCACATGCGGTCGATCGCCGGCGCCATCCGGCGCCTCACGACGATGGACGAGACCGAGCTCTACGCCGTCGCCAAGGAATGGCGTGCCCCCATCGGCCTGGTGCAGGAGGTGGCCGAGGCAGGACGCCTGCCAGTCGTCCTGTTCACCGCCGGCGGCCTCGCCACGCCCGCCGACGCCGCGATGATGATGCAGTTGGGTGCCGACGGCGTCTTCGTGGGGTCGGGCATCTTCAAGTCCGGCAACCCCGAGGCGCGCGCACGGGCGATCGTCGCTGCCACGACCAACTATGACGACCCGGCGGTCATCGCCGACGTGTCGCGGGGCCTGGGCGAGGCGATGGTGGGCATCAACCTCGACGACCTGGCCGACAGCGAGCGCTATGCCGGACGCGGCTGGTGACCGGACCCATCTGGATGCCCGGGGCGCGTCTTGCGCCGCGGGTCGATCGTGCCGGGGCCCCGCGCCTGAGATGCGCGAGCTGGCCACGAGTCCGAGCACGGACCGATCGTCGGCGTGCTCGCACTGCAGGGCGACGTCCACGATCACCTGCAGGTGCTGCGCCGTGTCGGGGCACGGGGCCTGCGCGTCCGGCGGGCAGCAGACCTGGACGGTCTCGACGGCATCGTGATCCCGGGTGGGGAATCCACCACCATCGGCAAGTTGCTGCGTCGCTTCGACATGCTCGAGCCCCTGCGGTCGAGGTTGCAGGGGGGGCTGCCCGCATTCGGAACCTGCGCCGGGATGATCCTGTTGTCACGCGAACTGGAGCAGGACTTCGACCAGCCGCTCCTGGGCGTGCTCGGTGTGCGGACCCTGCGCAACGCCTTCGGCCGCCAGATCGACTCGTTCGACGTGGAGTTGGAGGTTGCCGGCATCGTCGGTGGTCCCATGGACGTGTCGTTCATCCGCGCGCCCAAGGTCGTCGAGGTGCTCGATGACGACGTCGAGGTGCTGGCCACGGTCGCGGCGATCCCGTGGTGGTCCGCCAGGGGGCGGTGCTCGCGGCGGCCTTCCACCCGGAGGTGACCGGCGACGACCGAATGCATGCCGACTTCGTGGCGGCCTGGCCCGGCTGCACCTGACGCCAACGCTCGGCGGTCCGCTGGGCCCGGATTCGGCGTCGTGCGCGAGGCACTGGTGGTTACCATCCTCGTGCACCCAGGCATCACCGACGACAAGGACCGTCCATGGCCGGCCACAGCAAGTGGGCCAACATCAAGCACCGCAAGGCGCGCCAGGACAAGGCCCGTGGCAAGACCTTCGGCAAGCTCATCCGCGCCATCGAGTCGGCGGCACGCGACGCAGACACGTCCGATCCCGAACTGAGTGCCTCGTTGGCGCTGGCCGTCCAGAAGGCCAAGGACGCCGACGTTCCCAAGGACACGATCGAGAAGGCCTGCAAGCGTGGGGCCGGCGAACTCGACGACGGCGTCGCCTACGAGTCGGCCACCTACGAGGGCTACGCACCCGGCGGCGTCGCGGTGCTGGTGGACATCCTGACCGACAACCGCAATCGGACCGCCTCGGACGTGCGATCGATCTTCAGCAAGGCCGGAGGATCGCTGTCGGAACCCGGCGCCGTGTCGTTCCTGTTCGCGCGTCGGGGCCAGGTGGTCGTGGACGCCGCCACCGCTGACGAGGACGCGGTCATGATGGCGGGACTCGATGCCGGACTCGAAGACGTCGAAGCCGACGGCGACACGATCATCGCCTGGTGTGCCCCGACGGACCTGGCCGACCTGCGCAAGGCGTTGGAGGGTGCCGGGCTGACGGTCATGGGTGCCGAGGCGCCGATGGTCCCGTCGATGACGATCCCGTTGGAGGACGCGTCATCGGCCGGCAAGGTCATCGCTTGATCGACGCCCTCGAGGACAACGACGACGTCCAGGAGGTGTTCGCCAACTTCGACATCGACGACGAGATCATGGAGCAGTTGGACGCCTGACCGCTGATCCCGCGCCAGCCCGGACGGCCCTGGTGCACCCGGCACTGCCCGTCAGCCCGCTTCGTCATCTGCCCGTCAGCCCTGGCGCTGCATGCCAGCCTGCTTCCGCCACTCCTGGCGGTGCCGGTCTGGCCGGGTGGTCGCCGGTCGGGGATCCTTGCCGAGCGCGTGGTGACTGCTACGGTGAACACGTGTTCGAGTGGGCCAGGACGAGGACCCCGGTCCCCGCAGCGCAGGTCCACCACACGAGGGACAGCCCTGCGAACCGCCGGACATGGACCGCCTGACCGCAACCGACCCGACGTGCGACCGAAGGCACCGTCGATGTCCACTGCCTCGCAGTCATCGCGTGACCCGAGGCCGGGCGGGATCGGGCCGTCACGAGGGCACCCGGCGAACAGGTCGTGCTCGGCATCGACCCGGGCCTGACACGTTGTGGGTGGGGCGTGGTCGTCGGGAACCGGGCCCGCCTTCGTCACCGCGCCCACGGGACCGTGCGAACCAGCCCGTCACAGCCGTTGCCGGCCCGACTCGATGCGATCCTGCGCGGTCTCGAGGAGATCGTGGCCGACGCACCGGCCGAACATGGTGGGGGTGGAACGGGTGCTGTTCTCGCGCAACGTGCGCACGGCGATGGCGACCGGCCAGGCGGCGGGCATCGCCCTGGTCGCCGCGCATCGTGGCGGTGTCGAGGTCGTCGAGCTCACGCCGACCTCGGTCAAGGCGACCGTCGCTGGTCACGGCGACGCGGACAAGGACGCCGTGGCCCGGATGGTCGTGGCCCAACTCGCGATGGACGAGACGCCGCGCCCTGCCGACGCCGCGGACGCACTGGCGGTGGCCATGGCGGTCGTGTTGCAGTCCGGCCCGATGGCGCCGCCGCGGGCCGTCAACACCGGCGCCGGCAATCGCCAGGCAGGTGGCTGGGAGTCCCACCTGGCCGCGCGCGGACTGCAGGTCGTGGGTGGGACGGCGGGCGCGGGCGATGATGCACCCGCAGGAGTCCGACGATGATCGCCCACGTGCGGGGCCAGGTGGCCCACCGGGACAGCGAAGCCGTCGTCATCGACGTTGGTGGGATCGGCTGGCGAGTCCACGTCGCCGACGTCGGGGCCGTGCCGCCGGTGGGGGAGGAGGTCGTCCTGCACACCTCCATGCAGGTGCGCGAGGACTCGATGGACCTGTACGGGTTCACCGATCGTGACGGCCTGGCCACCTTCGACCTGCTGATCCAGGCCAACGGTGTGGGGCCGCGCCTGGCCCTGGCCGCGCTGCGCACGCATCGTCCGCAGGTCCTGCGCGACGCAATCGCGCTGGGTGACGCCACCACCCTGATCGCGGTGCCCGGCATCGGCAAGAAGGTCGCGCAGCGCCTGATCCTGGAACTGGGCGAACGCGTCACTGCCATGGATGTCGGCGCCATGTCGGTGAGCACCCCGACCGTGGGCGCCGACGCGACCGTCATGGGTGAGGCACAGGAGGCCCTGGCCCAACTGGGCTACACCGCGGTCGAGATCCGGTCGGCACTGGCCGGCGCGCCCGCAGATGCCTCGGTCGAGGACCTGGTTCGTCACGCGCTGCGCAACGGTGGCGGCCGATGAGCGAGCAGACCGACGACATGCTGGCCGGGGATCGCCTGCCCGGAGAGGATCGCATCGACGCCTCGCTGCGGCCGCGGCGTCTCGACGAGTTCGTGGGCCAACCCCGCATCCGGCGCCAACTCGACCTCGTGATCCGGGGTGCCATCCAACGTGAGCTGCCGGTCGACCACGTGCTGTTGTCCGGTCCGCCCGGCCTGGGCAAGACGTCGTTGGCCGCCATCGTCGCCACCGAGGTGGGCGCGATGTTGCGCACCACGTCCGGACCAGCCCTGGAACGACCGGGGGACCTGGCCGCAATCCTGACCAACCTCCAGCCCGGTGACGTGTTGTTCGTCGACGAGATCCACCGCATGGCGCGACCCGTCGAGGAGGTGCTCTACCCGGCGATGGAGGACTTCGAACTCGACATCATCGTCGGCAAGGGTCCCGCGGCACGCTCGATCCGCATCGAACTGCCACGCTTCAGCGCTGATCGGTGCCACGACCAGGTCCGGCCTGATCGCCACGCCGCTGCGCGATCGCTTCGGCTTCTCCGCCCACCTCGACTACTACGGCACGGCCGACCTGCAGTCGATCGTCACGCGTTCGGCCGGCGTGCTGGGCATCCCGGTGACCGACGACGGTGCCAGCGAGATCGCGCGCCGATCGCGAGGCACGCCCCGCATCGCGAATCGACTGCTGCGCCGTGTGCGTGACTATGCCGAGGTCGAGGCGGACGGCAAGGTGGACGCAGCGACCGCCCAGCGAGCGCTGGCCATCTTCGACGTCGACGAGATCGGTCTCGACCGGCTGGATCGCCGCATCCTGGAAGCCATCGTGGGGCGCTTCGACTCCGGCCCGGTCGGGCTGGCGACGTTGGCGACATCGGTGGGTGAGGAGGCCGACACCGTCGAGGACGTGGTGGAGCCGTTCCTGCTGCAGTTGGGCTTCATCCAGCGCACGCCGCGAGGGCGCATCGCCACGGCGGCGGGACGCCGCCACGTCGGTGAAACCGGTGACGACACCACCTTGTTCGACCCGGCACGCTGACCTCGGCGCCCCCGTTGGGCGTCGTCGTCGGGCCAGTGACCGTCAGGTAGCCTGCCGGAATCGGTCGCCGGCAGAGTCTCCGCGGCCACGTCGTCCAGCCTGACGACATCCGTCTCTCCACCCACTGCCCAGACCTCGAGTTGCCATGTTCCTCCTTGCCCAGGCCGCCTCCAGTTCGCTCGGCACCTTCCTCCCGCTGTTGCTGATCGGCGCGTTCTTCTGGTTCGTCATGATCCGCCCCCAGCGCAAGCGAGCGGCCGAGCGCAAGGGACATGATGGAGTCGCTGGCCGTGGGCAGCAGCGTCATCACCATCGGTGGGATCCACGGGGTCGTCGAGGCCCTGTCCGACGACTGGGTGGACCTGCTCGTGACCGAGGACGTCGTGCTGCGCTTCACCCGCGCCGCCGTCGGCCAGGTCGTGTCGTCCCGAGCATGCCGCTGACATCGACGACGACGACCTGGCCGACCTCGACGACGACCTGGTCGCCGACGACGAACTGGTCACGTCCGACGATGTCCCCGGCCGACGAGGCCGTCGAGTGGCCAGCCGATGACGACCGGGCCTGACGGCCCGACGAACCTCGAGTCTCCCCGCGGAGGGATCCGGCGTGCCCGTGGCACGCGGACAAGGACACAATCGTGAATCGCAACTCGATGCGGGCATCACTGATCGCGATCCTGGTGGTGTCGGCGATCTCGGTCGGCGCGATTGCCGCGGGGGCTCGACCCAAGCTCGGGCTCGACCTGCAGGGGGGCATCTCGGCGACCTACACGCCGGTGTTCGAGGACGGCGAACCTGACAACGTCGACGAGGTGTTGGCCCAGACCATCACCATCATCCGCCAGCGCATCGACACACTGGGTGTCGCCGAGCCCGAAATCTCCCAGGTGGGTGGCGACATCCAGGTGCAGTTGCCGGGCGTCACCGACGCGGACCGCGCCAACGAGATCATCGGGCGCACGGCGCAGTTGGCCTTCTACCCGGTTGCCAGGCTGCTGCAGCCGGGGACCGAGGAGTACAACGAGACCGCGGCATGCATCGTCCAGACCGACCAGGCCAACCTCGACGAGTGGATCCCGAGCCCGGACCGACCGTCGCCCGAGACCGGCGTGGTCTGTGGTGCCGAGTTGCTGCCCGGCCTGACGCAGGAGGACGTCGACAACATCCTCAACTCCAACCCGGGGGAGTCCACGACGGAGCCCACCGGTGGCTCCGACGTCGAGCCGACGTCCGACGCGACGGCGCCGACGGACGCCACCCCGTCCGACGCCAGCACGGAATCGGCCGGCGACGGTCCGTCCGACGCCATGGTTCGGGCAGCCCAGGAGAACGCGTCGGAGGCCCCGACTCCCACCGGCACGGATGCCGCGACCCCTGCAACGACGCTGACCCCGGGTCCGGCCGACCAGGCCACGCCGCCGTCCTCCATCGACGACATCGACTTCGGTGACGGCCTGCCGGCCTCGGCGCCGCGTCCCTACAAGTACGTGGTCGACCCGCCGCCCCAGACCGCCGACGGCCACGAGCTGACCGGTTCCGACATCCAGTCGGCCACGCCGGGCCTGGTGGGCCAGAGCTATGGCGTGACCCTCGACTTCAACGCCGAGGGCTCCGAGGCCTTCCGCGTCGGCACCTCCGATGCGGCCTGTGATCGGGACGACCCCGAGAATGGTCGTCCGGGCCTGTTGGCAATCGTGCTGGACGACCTCGTCGAGTCGGCCCCGACCATGGCCGAGGGCGTGTTGTGCGGCGAGGGCCTGTCGGCCGGCGCCACCATCACCACCGGCAGCCCCGAGTCCGCCGAGGACCTGGCAGTCGTGCTCAGCGCCGGCGCCCTGCCGGTGACGCTGGAGCCCACCACCTTCACGACGGTGTCGCCCTCGCTGGGTTCGTCGTCGTTGCGCAGTGGCCTGGTGGCGGGTCTCGTCGGCCTGCTGTTGGTCGCCCTGTACCTGCTGTGGTTCTACCGACTGCTCGGTGCCATCGCCATCGGCAGCCTGCTGATCTTCGGCGCGTTGGTGCTGGGCACCATCACCTTGATGGGTCGCTTCGGATTTGCGCTGACACTGGCAGGCGTGGCCGGCATCATCGTCGCGATCGGGATCACGGCGGACTCGTCGATCATCTACTTCGAACGCATCCGTGACGAGGTGGCGGTCGGCAAGACCACCCGCCTGGCGGTGTCACGCGGCTTCGACTCGGCCTTCCGCACCAACCTCGCCGGCAACACCGTCACGCTCGTGGCGGCCGTGATCCTCTACGCGCTGGCGGTGGGCCCCGTGCGCGGGTTCGCCTTCACCCTGGGCCTGGCGACCCTGCTCGACCTCGTGATCATGTGGTCATGGACACGGTCGGTGGTTGGGCTGACGGCCGGGCGCGGCATTCTTGGCCCATCGATCCGGCGACGACAGGCGGCACCGTTGCCTGCGACGACCACGGACGCCGGAGGTACGCCATGAACCGCTTCACGATCGACATCATCGGCAACATGCGGCGCTGGGGCATCGTCTCGGCAGTCCTGGTGATCGTCTCGTTGGTGGCCCTGGGCACCCGCGGCCTCGACCTGTCCATCGACTTCGTCGGCGGTTCGGCCTTCACCCTCGAGGGCATCGAGTCCGGCCTGTCGGTCGCAGAGATCCGGACTGCAGCAGAGGATGCCGGTGCCACGGACGTGCGTGTGCAGTTGGTCGAGGGGGATGACGGCGAGGCCGGTGCCCTGGTGCGGACCGCGGAGTTGACGCCGGGCTCGCAAGTGGCCCAGGACGTCCAGGACGCGCTCGTCGAGGTCACCAACCCGACCCAACTCGACGAGGACTTCGTCGGACCGTCGTGGGGACGCCAGATCTCGGTCAAGGCGTTGCAGGCACTGATCGTGTTCCTGATCGCGATCCTTGGCTACATCTCCTTCCGACTCCAGTTCAAGATGGCCGTCGTGGCCGTCGTGACCCTGGGCCACGACCTCATCGTGACGATGGGGATCTATGCCCTGTTCGGGCTTCCCTTCAGCCCCAACACGGTGATCGCCCTGCTGACCATCCTGGGGTACTCGCTCTACGACACCGTGGTGGTCTTCGACCGCGTCCAGGAGAACCAGGACCACCTCGGCACACCCGGTCGTCGGACCTACCGGCAGATGGTCAACACCTCGCTCAACGAGGTGCTCTGGCGTTCACTGAACACCTCGATCACGTCGCTGCTGCCCGTGTTCTCGCTGCTGGTGTTCGGATCGCAGTTGCTTGGTGCGACGACCCTGCGTGACCTCGCCCTGGCGCTGTTCATCGGGATGCTGCTCGGTGTGTACTCATCGCTGTTCGTCGCCGGCCCGATGCTGGCCTGGTGGCGTGGCAACGAACCCGAGATGCAGGCGCTGGCAGCCCGCTACGCAGACCTGGGCTACGAGGAGACGGTGGCGCCGGCGGTGGACGTGGTCACCGAAGCACGTCGACCCGTCACCAGCACGTACGTGCGTGGCGACGGCAAGCGTCGGCGACGCTGACCCACCGATGCTGGCCAACCGGCCCTGACGGGGCCGCACCCGGCGGGTCGAACCTGCCGTGGATGACGACGGCGAGTCCTCGCCCACCCGCAGGCCCGGTGGCCACCGCCGTGGGCTCGTGGGGTTACGCTGGGAAGCGCCACCGCCCACGGAGGTGACCCACGGCCGCTGCATCCCAGCCTGCGCCGGCAGGCCCCCAGCCGCCCGCTCCGCGCCCAACCGGCGTGCGGGGCCTCGTCGCGCGCCTGCCGCTGGTCCAACGACCCGACATCCCACCGGAGCTGGCCGAACTGGCCCAGGCAGTCCGCGGCAATGCCCCCGAGGTCGACCTGCGTGCCGTGATCCGCGCGTACCACTATGCCAACGACGCCCACGATGGCCAGTACCGCAAGTCCGGTGAGGCCTACATCACGCATCCGGTGTCCGTGGCGGTCGAGTTGGCGCGCCTGGGGTTCGACACCGACACGGTGATCGCGGCGCTGTTGCACGACGTGGTGGAGGACACGCTGGCGACCCGCAACGAGATCGAGACCCACTTCGGCACGTCCGTGGCGAACCTGGTGGACGGTGTCACGAAGTTGGACCGGGTCACCGTGGACTCCCGCCAACACCAGCAAGCCGAGACCTTTCGCAAGATGATCCTGGCGATGAGCCAGGACATTCGCGTGCTGGTGATCAAGTTGGCGGATCGCCTCCACAACATGTCCACGCTCGAGCACATGCCGCGTGAGAAGCAGAAGCGCATCGCCCAGGAGACGCTGGACATCTATGCCCCGCTGGCCCACCGGCTCGGGATGCAGCACTTCAAGTTGCAACTCGAGGACCTGGGCTTCCAGGCACTGCACCCCAAGCGCTACGAGGAGATCGTGGCGATGGTGGCGGAGCGCACGCCGGAGCGCGATGCCTACGTGACCGAGGTGACCGACCAGGTCCAGCAGTTGTTGCGAGGCCTCAAGATCCGTGGCGAGGTCATCGGGCGCCCGAAGCACTTCTACTCGATCTACGAGAAGATGACGACCAAGGGTCACGAGTTCAACGAGATCCACGACCTGGTGGGGCTGCGAGTCATCGTGGGCACGGTGGGGGACTGCTACGCGGTGCTTGGCCAGGTCCACACCCAGTGGCGACCCATCGAGGGACGGTTCAAGGACTACATCGCCAACCCGAAGTTCAACCTGTACCAGTCACTGCACACCTCGGTGATCGGTCCCAACGGCAGTCCGCTCGAGGTCCAGATCCGCACCCGGGCGATGGACGAGACGGCCGAGTACGGCGTCGCGGCGCACTGGAAGTACAAGGACGACCAGCGTGGTGGGACCAGCGAGGCCAACTTCCCCTGGATCGACCAGTTGTTGGCGTGGCAGCCCGACATCGAGGACCCCGGCGCCTACCTGGAGTCGCTCAAGCACGACCTGTACCAGGACGAGGTGTTCGTGTTCACCCCGCGTGGTGACGTCAAGGCGCTGCCGGTCGGGGCCACCCCGATCGACTTCGCCTATGGCGTGCACACCGAGGTCGGGCACCGGTGCGTGGGCGCCAAGGTCAATGGTCGACTCGTGCCGCTGGACCAGATGCTGGACAACGGCGACGTCGTCGAGGTGCTGACCTCGAAGTCGGAGGATGCGGGGCCGTCGCGTGACTGGCTCGGCATCGTCGCCTCGACCCGGGCCGAGTCCAAGATCCGCAACTACTTCAACCGTGAACGGCGCGAGGATGCCGAGGAGCGGGGGCGCGACGCCATCACCCGTGCCCTGCGCCGGCGCGGCATCGGCTGGGCCCGTGCCCGCACCGACGGCGGGCTGGATGCGGCCGCAGAGGCGTTGTCCTACAAGGACGTCGACGCCCTGCTGCGCGCCGTCGGCGAGCGGCACGTGCCCGCGACCGCCGTGGCGACCCAGGTGGCGCGGTCCTGGGAGCCGCCCGAAGGAGCTCGATGAAGGCTCAGTCCCTCGCCAGATGCCCCTGCAGATCGATTCGACGGCGACCGACAGCGTGTCCGTCGATGGTGACTCCGGCATGATGGTGCAGTTGTCGCAGTGCTGCCTGCCGGTGCCGGGCGACGCGATCTTCGGCTACGTCACCAAGGCACGCGGCGTGTCCGTCCATGGTCTCGACTGCACCAACGCGCCCGAACTGCTGGCCCAGCACGATCGCATCGTCGAGGTCGAATGGTCCGGCAGGGCCGGGCGCCGCGAAGATGCCTTCACCGTCGTCATCGAGATCGAGGCCTTCGACCGCAAGCATCTCCTGCGTGACATCACGACGGTGCTGGGTGACCTGCACCTCAACATCACCGGGGCGCAGGTCACCACCAAGCGCGACCATGTCGCGGTCCTGCTGTTCACGTTCGAACTTGCCGACCCAGCCCATTTGAGCTATGCGCTCGACAGCGTTCGGCGGGTGGACAGCGTCTACGATGCTCGTCGGGTGGCGCCCGGCCGCGGATAGTGATCGCAGGGAACGGCGAGGCGATGGGACACGGGGACAAGCGCGTCCTGCTGCCCGTGGTGTCGCCGCAGTCCGGTGCGCACCTGGGGTTGGTTGCGCTGGGGATCGTCGGCACCGGCGGGCACGTGGTCGCCATGTCGGTCGTGTCGCCGGATGCCGACGCAGCCACCGTTCGGGACGCAGAAGCGGTGCTGGCGGGCATCCAGGACATGCTCACCGACACCGGTGCAACGATCGAGACGCTCGTCGTCGCGGCCGAGTCCACGGCGGGTGCCGTGCACGACACCGCCCTGGCTCGCAAGGTCGATGCCGTCGTCATGGGGTGGGGTGGCAGCGGCAGCGGGCGCACCGCCTTCGGCGAGATCGTCGACCATGTCGTGGGACGATCGCGCGTCCCCCTGGTCATGGTCCGGCCCGGGGCGAGGCTGCCATCGTCGTTGCTGCTCGCGTTCGACACCGACCAACTCCACCCGTCGGGGCGTCGCGGACTGGTGCTGGCGACCAAGGTCGCGATGGCGTTGCGCGACCGCAACGACTGGCCGCTGACACTGCTGCAGAGCGGCGAGGAGGAGGGCCCCGAGTTGCCGGTGGTGTTGGCCGCACTGACCGATCGGATCCACCACGACCCCAGGCGCCGTCACGAAGCACTGGCGGCAGCCGTGCGCTCAGACCAGTTGGTGGTGGCCCCGGTGGCGCCGACCGTGGCCGGTCTGCGATCGGCCACGTCACGGATCAACTGGGCTGTGGGTGACGCAACCCTGGCCGTGGCCATCGACGTGGGGCCCACCGGCAGCCGCGAGGACCTGTCGGATGCCACGGCGCCACCACTGCGGGTCGTCGACGACGGACGGCGCCCGGCCCAACGACTGCACGGGATCGCGGTGACTGCGAGTGCCGAGGAACCGCTCGACCGGAAGGCCATCCAGCGAGCCATGCAGCGGGTCGGGGAGGTGACCAGCATCCGGACCTGGTGGGAAGGACCGGCGCGATCGCCCCACCTGTCGCTTGTCGTGGCGCTGTCGGCCGAGTCGGACTCGGTGGCGCTCGGTCGAGTACTCGACGTCGCCGACTCGTTGCCCGCCCTGACCGGGGCCAGGGTCCGCTACGACCTGGTCGAACCGCCAACGCCGTGGCGTGTGCGCGAACTCACGCCGTTGGGTCTGCCAGACCTGTTCGAGTGACCCGGCCTGCCACATGGCGGCAGGTGGCCGTCGGGCGGTGGAGCAGACGGCGGTCGGCGGTATCGTGGGGGCCGCACCAGTCCTGCATCCCGCATGGAAGACACCCCGTGGCCGACCTTTCCGTCGTCGCCGTCCCGATGGGTCGGTGGCAGACCAACTGCATCATCGTCGCGGACCACGGCGCGGGGCGCGGGGTCATCGTCGATCCGGGTGAGGGTGCGGTGACCCGGGTCCCCGAACTGCTTCGTGCACTCGATGTCGAGGTCGAGGCCATCCTGCTCAGCCACGGCCACCTCGACCACACCTGGGCGGCCCCGGCACTGGCCGACGAACTGGACGTGTCCATCCACCTGCACCCGTCCGATCGCTTCCTGTGGCGCAATCCGGCCCACTCGTTCGGCGTTCCCGACGACCAGGTGCTGGCCGTGCTCGAGTCGCAGTTCGGACTGACATGGTCTGCTGCGACCGCTCGCCTGGTCGACCTCGACGACGGACAGACCATCAAGGCGGCGGGCCGGCGCATGACCGTGACCCACACGCCCGGGCACACGCCCGGATCGGTCACGTTCCTCCTCCACGACGTGAAGGGTGCCGATGTGGCAGTGGCCGCCGGACGCGACCAGGCCGCACCCGACGACGTCCTGTTGTCGGGCGACCTGCTGTTCGCCGGTTCGATCGGGCGCACGGACTTCCCACGTGGCAGCATGGATGACATGATGGCGTCGCTGCGTCGACATCTGCCGACCATGGCCCAGGACACGCTCGTGCTCTCCGGCCATGGTCCTGACACGACCATCGGTGCCGAACTGGCCACCAATCCATACGTTCGCAGGGCGCTGGCCTCCGCGTAGTCCGCCAGGCCCGCCCCGGTCGATGGCACCGTCACGTGTCAGGCGCACCCCGTCGCTCGTCAGCCACCACCCACAGCGCACCTCGAGGACCCGCCCATGACCTCCATCTCGACCGACCCGGCGTCGGGCACACGGGACTTCCTGCCCGCAGACATGGCGATCCGTCATCGGGTGTTCGCAGCCGTCCGTGCGGTCTTCGAATCGCACGGATTCGCCCCGCTCGACACGCCGTCGTTCGAACGCCTCGACGTCCTCACCGGCAAGTACGGCGAGGAGGGCGACCAGCTGATCTTCAAGATCCTCAAGCGTGGCGAGCACGAGGCATCAGGCGAAGCCGACATGGCGCTGCGATACGACCTGACCGTCCCGCTGGCGCGCGTCGTGGCTCGGTACGGCTCGCAACTGGTGATGCCCTTCAAGCGCTACCACGTGGCCCCGGTGTGGCGCGCAGACCGACCCGGCCACGGTCGTTATCGGGAGTTCTTCCAGTGCGACGTGGACGTGGTGGGCTCGGACTCGCTGGTGGCGGACGCCAGTGCGATCGCCACCGCGACCGATGCGTTGGACGCCGTGGGGTTGGGTGGATTCCGCGTCCAGCTGAACTCGCGCAAGGCGCTGCGTGGCCTGGTCGAGGCCTACGGGATCGACGCGACGCAGGAAACCGACGCACTCGTGGCACTCGACAAGCTCGACAAGGTCGGGCTGGACGGCGTGGTGGCGGAACTGGCATCGCGGGGCATCCCGACCTCCGCCATCGACCTGCTGGCCGGTGACCTGGACAGCGACGACACCGACGGGGCGGTGCGCGAGCGCCTGGGTGCCACGGATGCCGGGCGCGCCGGGCTCGCCGAAGTCGACCGGATCCTCGACCTGCTCGGCGGCCGGGTGACGGGCGGCTCGATCGACTGGGCACCGGTGCTCGCGCGCGGTCTGTCCTACTACACCGGGCCGGTGTTCGAGGTGGTCCACGACGACCTCGACGTGACGATTGCCGCCGGTGGCCGCTACGACGGCCTGGTGGGCATGTTCAGCGGCACCGATGTTCCCGCCACCGGGGCGTCACTCGGGATCGAACGAATCCTGCTGTTGCTGGCCGAACAGGCACAGGTCGAGGCCGGGCCCGACGTCGTGGTGACCGTCATGGACGACGACACCGCCGGTGACGCCATGGAATTGGCAACCACCGTGCGCGAGGCTGGGTTCAGCGCCGACCTGTGGGTCGGCACCGGCAAGTTCGGCAAGCAACTCAAGTACGCCGATCGCCGGGGTGCTCGGGTCGCCATCATCGCCGGGGCCAGGGAAGTGGAAGCCGGTACCGTCGCGGTCAAGAATCTCGCCTCCGGCGACCAGGTGAGTGTCGATCGCAGCGCGCTCGTCGACCACCTGCGCAGCGTGCTCGGATCCGTCGGGACCAGCGGCGAGTAGACCGGCGGCGCGCGGACTCCGCCGCCACCCGGCATGGCTTCGGTGCACCCCGCCACGATGCCCAGGTTGCGGTCTCGCTCGGCCGCCACCTGCCAGCCGGATCATCCGTCTCCAGAATTGCCCACCCTGCGTCCACGACGGCTGCCATGCCCCGGACGCCCCACCACGGACAGTTGCCCATGACCTCCACCATCACGCCCTTCGGTGCGATGCGCACCCACGGCGCCGGCACCATCAGCCTCGACGACGTCGGTGACGCAGATCACCGTCGCGGGCTGGATCGACACCCGCCGTGACCACGGCGGCATCATCTTCCTTGACCTGCGCGATCGCTCCGGCATCGTGCAGGTGGTCGCCGACCCGGCCGTCGAGGCGGTGGCAGACGCCGAACGAGTGCGGTCCGAGTGGGTCGTGCGCATCCACGGCACGGTCGCCGCCCGCCCCGACGGCATGGTCAACGACGACCTCGCAACGGGGGCAGTCGAGGTCAAGGCCAGCCGAATCGAGGTCCTGTCGGTGGCCGACACGCCGCCCTTCCCGATCGCCGACGACGTCGAGGTCGGCGAGGACCTGCGGCTGCGCCACCGCTACGTCGACCTGCGCCGTCCCCGGATGGCGCGCAACCTCGCCATGCGCTCTGACGTCATTCGCGGGATCCGCGACGTGATGCACCGCAACGGCTTCCTGGACGTCGAGACCCCGACCCTGACCCGCCCGACGCCCGAGGGTGCGCGCGACTTCCTGGTGCCGTCACGGCTGATGCCCGGCAAGGCCTTCGCGCTGCCCCAGTCACCCCAGTTGTTCAAGCAGTTGTTGATGGTCGCCGGGATCGAGCGCTACTACCAGATCGCGCAGTGCTGGCGTGACGAGGACCTGCGGGCCGACCGCCAGCCCCAGTTCACCCAGCTCGACCTGGAGTTGTCCTTCGGTGACGAGGAGGACGTCTTCGCCCTGATGGAGGAGATGTTCTCGCAGTTGTGGCGCGACGTGCTGGACGAGGAACTGCCGACACCGTTCCCGCGCATGACCTTCGCCGAGTCCATGGCGCGCTTTGGTTCCGACAAGCCCGACCTGCGCTTCGACATGGAGCTGGCCGACCTGGGCGAGGTCTTTGCCGACACCGGCGTGGGCGTGTTCAAGGGTGTGCTGGATGGCGGTGGAGTCGTGGTCGGGCTGGCCGTGCCCGGCGGCGGGGACATGACTCGCCGGGTCTTTGACCAGTGGACCGACTGGGCCCGTGGCCGCGGTGCCAAGGGTCTTGCCTGGGCAGTGGTGGAGGACGACGGCTCGCTGCGTTCACCACTGGCGAAGTTCATGTCCGAGGAGGAGATCGCCGGCGTGCTGGCCACGACCGGTGCCAGCGCCGGGGACGCGGTCTTCTTCGGCGCCGGTCGGGACCGGTTCACGCGCGAGTTGATGGGGGCGCTGCGCGTGGCCGTGGCCAAGGAACGCGACATGGTGCCAGCGGGGCAGTGGAAGTTCCTGTGGGTGACCGACATGCCGATGTTCGACGCGGCCGAGGACTCCGACGACCCGACGGCCGCCGTGGCCGACGGCTGGGTGCCCAACCACCATCCGTTCACGTCACCGGCGCCCGAGTTCATGGACGACTTCGAGCAGCGTCCCGGCGAGGCCACGACGCGTGCCTATGACATCGTGCTCAACGGCGTGGAGCTGGCCTCGGGGTCGGTCAGGATCCACGACGCCGAACTGCAGCGTCGCGTCTTCCGGTTCCTGGGCATCTCCGACGAGGTTGCCGAGGACAAGTTCGGTTTCCTGTTGCGCGGCTTCAACTACGGCGTGCCACCCCACTGTGGCATCGCGCCGGGCATTGACCGCCTGGTGATGCTGATGGCCGGAGAACCCAACATCCGCGAGGTCATCCCGTTCCCCAAGACCCAGTCCGGCGCCTGCCTGCTGACCGACGCGCCGGCGCCCTACGACGATGCCAGCCTGGCGGAGTTGCGACTCAAGTCGCTGCCCGCACCCACCAAGGGCTGACACCGGGTTCGGCCACTCGGTCGACGTCCTGAAGCTCGAACCACGGCCTGGATCGAGCGCACGCCGGTCCCCATCGGAGTCATCCATGTCGCAACTGTTCGACCCGGCGGCAGCGGCCGACGATGGGTCGGCCGGCGGTGGCGGCCAGCGTGCCGGCGCGACCGGATCGCTGCGTGGCCAGCCGCTGGCTGCCCGGATGCGACCGACCTCGTTCGAGCAGTTCTCCGGCCACGAGGCGGTCGTCGGACCCGAAGCCCCCCTGCGCCGGATGATCGCGAGCGGCCACCTCACCTCGCTGATCCTGCACGGTCCGCCGGGCGTCGGCAAGACCTCGTTGGCGCGCGTCATCAGTCGCGAGGTGGACGCCGCCTGGGCTGAACTGTCGGCCGTCACGTCGGGTGTCAAGGACGTCCGGGCGGCGATCGAGGAGGGGCGCGCGCGCCAGTCGACCGTGGGACGTCGCACGATCCTGTTCGTCGACGAGATCCATCGCTTCAACAAGGCCCAGCAGGATGTGCTGTTGCCCGGGGTCGAGGCCGGGTGGGTGACGCTCATCGGCGCGACCACCGAGAATCCCTACTTCGAGCTCAACGCTCCGCTGCTGTCGCGATGCCGGTTGATCCACCTGTCGGCCGTCGACGACGACGCCATCCGGGCCGTGGTCGATCGTGCCGTGACCGACGCGCACGGGCTGGGGGGTCGGGTCGAGGTCACCGACGACGCCCGAGACCTCATCGTCAGGGGTGGCAGCGGTGACGTCCGATCCGCCCTGAACCTGCTCGAGTTGGCAGTCACCGCCCTGGACGGCGACGTGCTGGACGCCGAGGACGTGCTGGATGCGGCCGCCCACCTGCGCTACTCGCGTGGTGACGACCACTATGACCAGATCTCGGCCTTCATCAAGTCGGTGCGAGGCTCGGATGCCGATGCGGCCATGTACTGGCTCATGCGGATGCTGGCCTCGGGGGAGGACCCGTTGTTCCTGGCCCGACGGCTGGTGATCCTGGCCTCCGAGGACGTCGGGGTGGCGGATTCTCGGTTGCTGCCGGTGGCCCTGGCCGCCTACCAGGCCGTTGAACGCGTGGGGATGCCCGAGGCCGAGTTCGCACTCAGCCACGCCACGATCGCCCTGGCCACCGCTCCGAAGTCCAACGCCGTCACCCGCGCGATGGGTGCGGCCCGGACGCTGGTGGCCGAGCACCCAAACGACCCGGTGCCCGTGCACCTGCGGGATGCCCACTCCTCGGCCGGTCGCGCGATGGGTCATGGGGACGGCTACGTGTATCCCCATGCCCGACCGGGAAACTGGGTCGAGCAGCAGTACCTGCCCGATGGTGTCGACACCCCCGTCTTCGAACCCGAATCCCACCTCAATGTGCGAATGCCGCCGCGTTGACTGGTCGAGGGCTGCAGACGGCTGGGGGACGACGTGGTGGCGTGGCCGGTGGGTAGCGTCGACATCCACACCATCCACATCCCTCCTTCTCGATTTCGCACCGTCGCCGGGCCGCCACGGCGTCGGACCAAAAGGTGAAGCCATGCACGTCATCGTCACGGGGGGCGCCGGGTACATCGGCGCCACCACTGCCGCAGCCCTGCTGGACGCCGGTCACGACGTGGTCGTGGTCGACGACCTGCGCCGTGGGCACGCGGACCTGGTGCCCGACGGTGCGGAACTCGTCGAGGCCGACATCGTTGATCGCCGGGCCATGGACGAAGTCCTCGACGGGGCCGAGGCCGTCGTGCACTTCGCGGCGGCGATCGAGGCGGGCGAGTCGATGCGGTCGCCTGCGCAGTACTTCGCCGACAACACGGCGGCCACCATGATGTTCCTGCAGCAGGTGGTGGAGGCTGGCGTTGCCCGATTCGTCTTCTCCTCGACGGCCGCCGTCTACGGCAGCCCTTCGGAGGTGCCGCTGACAGAGGACGCACGGACCGAGCCCGAGAGTGTCTACGGGGCCACGAAGTTGGCGGTGGAACGAGAACTGCGCTGGCTGGGCCGCCTGGGTGCCCTGCGGTCGGTCGCCCTGCGCTACTTCAACGTGGCCGGGGCCACGGCCGATCGCGGCGAGGACCACACGCCCGAGACCCACCTCATCCCGTTGGTGCTGGCGGCCGCGGCCGGACGGCGTGACGACATTGCGATCTACGGGACCGACTACGACACCCCGGACGGCACCTGTGTCCGTGACTACATCCACGTGGCCGATCTCGCCGACGCACACGTCAGGGCACTGAACGTCATCGACGACCATGAGCACCTGGCCTGCAACCTCGGCAACAGCGCCGGATTCAGCGTGCGGGAGGTGATCGATGCCGCCAGGCGCGTCACCGGCATCGACTTCCCGGTCCGGATCGAGGACCGTCGGCCCGGCGATCCCTCCATCCTGGTCGCATCGTCTGATCGTGCCCGGCAGACGCTGGGGTGGACGCCGACCGTGACGTCACTCGACGAGATCGTCGCCAGCGCCTGGACCTGGCATCGCGCCCGCTGGGCAGACCAGGACTGAGGCATGGGTTCGCGCCGTCCCGACCAGACGCAGGCGGGTGTCGTCGACGACGTCGTTCGGGTCGTCACCGACAGCCTGACCCCGGTGGCCCTGCGTCCTGACGTCGTCCAGGAGGTGGTCCGTGCCGCCGTCGAGGCCCAGGCAACTCCGGCGCGCCACTACCACACCCCGATCCACCTCCGTGAAATGCTGACGGAGGTCGAACGGTTGGCGAGCGAGGTGTCACCGGCGGTGGCGGCAACGGTGGCGTGGCACGACTGCGTGTACGAGCCGACACGATCCGACAACGAGGCTCGCAGCGCCGCGCGTGCCCGGGCCGACCTCGCCGGTGTCGTGCCCGATGCCCTGGTCGACCACGTCGTCGACCTGATCGGTTCGACCACGACGCACGAGGTCGCCGACCACGACGGGGACGGCGCGCTCGTGCATGACGCAGACCTGTGGATCCTGTCGGCGCCACCCGCCCGACACGCCGCCTACGTGCGGCAGGTCCGGGCCGAGTACGCCCATCTCACCGACGCGCAGTGGCAGGTCGGACGCAGGGAGGTCCTGACGACACTTCGCGAGGACCTCACGACCTGCGGCTACCTGGTGGGCGAGGCGGGGGACAGGGCCCGACGTGGCGACCGAGCCCGGGCCAACATCGATCGCGAGTTGGCCACGTTGCACGCGTGAGCGCCGGGGCCGGGTGGCCGTGGCCGAGTCCGTCATCCGGTGCCCTGGCGACGTGTGCGCCGCCGCGGCCGCCGCAGCCCGGCGGCACGCAATGCCCGCACCAGGTCGGTGGCCGACACGACCGTCGCCCCAGCTGCCACGGCCTGGTCGAAGCGCACGTCGGGGAGGTCGTAGTGGTCGCGGTGGAAGGCGCGAGCAGGCAGGCCGATCCCGGCCGCGAAGGCATGCAGTTCCTCGAAGGACGTGTCGCTGCACAGGTGGGACCAGTGCCGGTCGTGGGCAGACCAGATCGGGCGGTCGACGATGATCACAGATGGTCACCGACCGCGCCGATGGTGGTCACCGTGGCCCCCTGGGGCAGTGGCAGCCACCACGCCGGGCCGCCCCGTTGGACGAACACGGCCCTGAGCCCGGCGGCGCGCGCCCCCGCCACGTCCCAGTCGTGGGCGGCAACCAGGGTCAGGGCCGAGGGGGCCTGCCCGACCTGCAGCGCGGCGGCACGATAGGCCGCCCCATCGGGCTTGAAGGTCGGGCCGGCGTCGACGGACACGACCTGGTCGAAGCGCGCCGCGATGCCGGCATGTCGGAGTTGGTCGTGCACGGCATCGTCGCCACCGTTGGTGAACGCCACCAGCCGATGTCCGGCGTCGGCCAGCTTCGCCAGGCCCGGCGCCACGTCCTCGTGGGCCGGCAGTCGGCGCAGTCCTGCGCTGAGCGCACGGGCACGCGCCTCGTCCACCTCGACGCCCCTGGCGGCGGCCACCCGCTGCAGTTCGCTGGCACCCACCTCCTCGAATGATCGTCGCAGTCGGAGGTGGTTCATGACCAGCGAGGCATGCAACAGCCGGGCGAACCACAGGGGCGTGGCGCCCGGGCCGAGCAGGTCGTCGACCTGCTCGGCCACGGGGGCCAATGACAGCAGGGTCTCGTTGACGTCGAACAGGATGGTTGCCATGGGTGTGCTCCTCGGGCGGTCGGACGACGGCGCGGTCAGGCTGGTCGCGGCTGGTGCAGGGTGGCCGTGATGGCATCGAGCGTGGCCGGCCTGCCCAGCCACAACGACGCCTGCCGTGCGCCGTGTCCGAAGGACAGCCCACCGACCGCCGGGATCCCGAGTCCCGCCACGAAGTCAGCGACCACGGCCGCGACCTGGTCCGGCGGCCCGCAGTCGGTCAGGTCCCCGAACGCGATGCCGGCGCACCCGTCGAAGAACCCGGCCCGTCGCAGGTGGGTGAGGAAACGTTCGATGCGGTAGGCGCGCTCACCCACGTCCTCGAGGATGGCGATGGCTCCGGTGGCTGGTTGCCAGCCCGTGGTGCCCACCATGGCCGACAGCAGCGCCAGGGTGCCGCCGACCAGCGGCGCCGTCACCGGCCCTCCCGGATGCAGGCTCGTGCCGGTGAGCGTGAGATCGCCGCGCCGTGGGCCGGACGCCACTGCCAGACCCAGCGCACCTGCCAGTCCGTCGCGTGACCACTGGTCCGGCGTCCCACCTCCCAGCACCGCCGTACCGGGCATCGGCGACCACAGGGACGCCCAGCCAAGGGTGGCCGCCACGGCCTGGTGCAGGCAGGTCAGGTCCGACAGACCGGCGATGATCGTGGGCTCGGTCCGGGCCAGGTCCGTCCACGGCATGTCGTCGAGCAGGCGGGGGGTGCCGTCACCGCCACGAGCGGCGATGACGGCACGCGTGGCCGGATCCAGCAGGCCCGCGAGCAGGTCGGCCTGTCTCGCAGCGTCATCGCCTGCCAGGAAGTCCAGTCCGTGACCAGTGGTCGCACGCAGCGCGTCTCCCTCCACGACCTCCAGTCCCCGGTGCCGCAACCAGGCGAGTCCACGGTCCAGTCGCGGGGCCGGGACCGGCCCGGCCGGCGCCACGACACGCACGCGGTCGCCCGGTGACAACAGTCGTGGCAGCGTCAGGGGATCCATGCCCGGCACGGTAGGCGGGGTGGACAGTCGCCGGCGATAGCATTGGCCACCACGTTTCCCGCTGTCACAAGGCCACGTCGTGCCCGCGATGTCCACGCTCGAGATCCGCCAGACCTTCCTCGACTTCTTCGAGTCCCACGACCATTTGGTGGTCGAGTCGGCGCCGTTGATTCCCCAGGACCCCACGGTCCTGCTCAACATCGCCGGCATGCTGCCGTTCGCGCCCTACTTCGCCGGCGATGCGCAACCGCCCCACCTGCGACTGGCCAGTTGGCAGAAGTGCGTGCGCACCAACGACATCGAGAACGTCGGGCGCACCGCCCGCCACCTGTCGTTCTTCGAGATGCTGGGCAACTTCTCGTTCGGCGACTACTACAAGCGCGAGGCCATCCGCTGGGCGTGGGAACTGTCGGTCAACCACTTCGGACTGGATCCCGACCGGATCTGGTTCACCGCACACCACAACGACGACGAGGCCGCGGCGATCGCCCTGGAGGAGACCGGCATCCCCGCCGAGCGCATCCAGCGGCTCGGTTCCGACAACTTCTGGTGGACGGGGACGGCGGGCTCGGCCGGCTACAGCGGCGAGTTCTTCTACGACAAGGGCCCGGACTTCGGCGAGGAGGGCGGCCCGGCGGTCGACGACGAGCGCTTCATGGAGTACTACAACCTGGTGTTCACCGAATTCGTCTGTGACGACACCGGTGCGATCGTCGGCAACCTGCCGGCCAAGAACGTCGACACCGGGCTGGGAATCGAGCGGTTGGCCACCGTGATCCAGGACGTGCCCACCATCTACGACACCGACCTGTTCGTCCCACTGCTGGCACGCGCCTCGGCCATCACCGGGGTCGCACTGGGTGACGATGCCGAAACCGACGTGTCGCTCAAGGTGATGGCCGAGCACGCACGATCGACGGCGTTCCTGATTGCTGACGGCGTCCTGCCGGCCAAGGAGGGGCGAGGCTACGTGCTGCGCCGCCTGCTGCGACGGGTCGTGCGCCACTCGCACCTGTTGGGCATCACGGCGCCCGATGCACGCGTCATGCCCGAGCTGCTGGATGCCGTCATCGAGGTGATGGCGCCGGGCTATCCGCAACTCGAGCGGCAGCGTGAACTGGTGATCCGCGTGGCCGAGGCCGAGGAAGCCGGGTTCCGGGCGCGGCTGTCCGCGGGGTTGTCCATGCTCGACGAGGCCGTGGCCGAACTGGACGACGCCGCGCCCCTGTCGGGCGACGTCGCCTTCCAACTGCACGACACGTTCGGGTTCCCGGTGGAGCTCACCGTGGAGATCGCCCGGGATGCCGGCCTGGACTTCGATCGCGACCGCTTCGACGAGCTGATGCGGGGCCAGCAGGAACGTGCCCGCGCGGCCGCGAAGGGTTCGCGTGGCGGGATCAGCACCGACACGTGGCGCGAGGCCGCCTCGGTCGTGCCCACGACCGAGTTCGTCGGCTACAGCCACCAGCGCTCCGAGTCGGCCATCGGCGCGCTCGTCACTGCCGCCGGCCTGCGCGACGAGGCGAGTGAGGGTGACGTCGTCGAGGTCGTGCTCCCCGTGACGCCCTTCTACGCCGAGGGGGGCGGCCAGATCGGCGATGCGGGCCTGCTCGAGACACCGACCGGGCGCCTCGAGGTGACCGACACCCAGGAAGTCCTGCCGGGGCTGTTCGCCCACCGTGCACGGGTGGCCGCCGGTGAGGTCGCCATCGGCCAGGACGTCATCGCCACCGTCGATGCCGACCGGCGCATCGCGACCGCGCGGAGCCACTCGGCCACCCACGTGTTGCATGCCACCATCAAGGAAGTGCTCGGCGACCACGCCCAGCAGGCCGGGTCACTGGTCACGCCGGGACGTTTCCGCTTCGACTTCCCCCACTTCGAGGCCCTGACTGCCGACCAGATCGCCACGATCGAGGGCACCGTCAACGAGCGGGTGCTGCGTGACCCGCACGTGCACACCGAGGTGATGGCGCTGGACGATGCCCGCAGGGCCGGTGCCGTGGCCAACTTCGGCGACAAGTACGGCGACGTCGTTCGGGTGGTCTCGATCGGCGAGTTCTCCAAGGAACTGTGTGGCGGCACGCACGTGCCCCGCGGCGCCGAGATCGGCACGATCGTCATCGCGCGCGAGGAGTCCATCGGGTCCAACACCCGGCGTGTCGAGGCCCTCACGGGCATGGACGCCTACCGCTACCTCACCAACGAACGACTGGTGGCGGAACAGGTCGCCCGCACGCTGAACGTGGGGTCCAACGAGGCCGTCGAACGGGTGCAAGGCCTGATGCAGCGGCTCAAGGACGCCGAGAAGGAGTTGGCACGGGTCACCAGCGCAGGACTTGCCAACCAGGCGGCGGACCTGGCCGCGGCCGCGACCCGTGACGCCGACGGACTGGCCGTCGTCGCCGTGGAGGTCGACGGCGCCGACGGTGACGGGCTGCGCCAGTTGGCGGGAGAGATTCGGGGCCACCTGGGGGAGCGCGGCGTGGTCGTGGTCGGCACTCGCACCGATGACGGCAAGGCCCAATTGGTCGGTGCGGTGACCGACGACCTGGTCGATGCCGGAATCCAGGCCAGCGACGTGTTGCGGCCGTCGGCGCAGGTCGTGGGTGGCGGCGCCGGGGGCCGTGGCAACCTGGCGCAGGCCGGGGGTCGCGACGGTGACCGCCTGGCGGACGCCCTCGCCCTGGCGGCGACGACCGCGCGCGAGGTCACCGGTGGCTGACGTCCTGATCGGCAGTGCCGGGCTGCGGGCGCTGCCGACCGCGGGCCGGTTGCTGGGCGTGGACGTGGGCGACGTCCGCATCGGGCTGGCGGTCAGCGATGACGCCCAGATCGTGGCGACGCCGCTGGACACGGTGGCCGGCGCCACAGAAGTGGACGATGTGGCAGCCACGATCACGGCCGCTGCCGGCGACGAACGGGCCTGCGCGGTCGTGGTGGGCTATCCGCGTACCATGCAGGGTCGCGAGGGCAGCGCCGCACACCGGTGCCGCATCGTGGCCGAACAGGTTGCCCAGGCCACCGGGCTGCCGGTCCTGTTGTGGGACGAGCGCTTCTCGACGGTCGAGGCCGAGCGTGTGCTCATCGATGCCGACATGCGGCGTCGACGCCGCCGCGAGGTCGTCGATCGCGTGGCGGCGAGCCTGATCCTGCGCGGCGTGCTCGAGGCACTCCGAACATCCAGAGGTCGATGATGGCAGTCAGTCGTGGGTCCAAGATCTTCCTGGTGATGCTCATCGCGGCGATCGCGGCCGGGATCTGGGCGCTGGTCGCCGGGGTCGAGAAGGTGGCCGAGATCGCACTGCCGGAGCCCGTGGAGGCCGGCCTGGAGGTCGAGTTCGTCATCTCGCCGGGTCAGTCCGGGCAGTCGATCGCCAACAGCCTCGACGAGCAGGGCGTGGTGGCGGCCGGCGACTTCCTGACCGAGATCAACAACCGCGACATCGCGACCCAGCTTGCACCGGGCAACTACGACCTCGAGACGGGGATGGACGCAGGTGCGGTGACCGACGTGATCCAGGCCGGTCCGCAGGTCCTGCGCGTCACGATTCCCGAGGGCCTGCGGGTCGACGAGACATTGGTGCGCCTGGCGGAACAGACGAACTGGGACGCGACGACGTACTCCGACGCGCTGGACCTGTATCGCTTCGACACCGGAGAGTTCGCCGTTGACGCTGCCCGACTGGGTGCCGGCCGAAGGTCGGCCGGACTCCGACGTGGCGTTCGAGGGGTTGCTGTGGCCGGCAACCTACGACTTCGAGTTGGACGCCTCGCCCACCGACATCCTGCAGCGGCTGATCGACCAGACCGCACAGGTCATGGCCGAGATTCCCGAGGACGAGGTCGCGGACGCGGCCGAGGCCGGCGTGAGCCAGTACGACGCGCTCATCATCGCCTCGATGGTCGAGCGCGAGGCACGGGTCCCCGAGGACCGTCCGCTGATCGCTGCCGTGATCCGCAACCGCATCGACGACGGCATGCGCCTGCAGATCGATGCGACCAGCGACTACGCCGAGGCCACGGCCGGTTCCGCGGAGGGTTCGCCATACAACACCTACGAGGTGGACGGACTGCCCCCCACCCCGATCTCCGGGGCCCGGGCCCAGGCCCTGCAGGTGGCCATGTCGCCGCCCCAGGACGTCACCTACCGCTTCTACGTGCTGTCCGACGCGTGTGACGGGTCCCACGTCTTCGCCGACACGTTCGAGGAGCACGAGGTCAACGTCGCCGCCTACCGGGCGGTCGGCGAGTGCGAGTGAGCGGGCACGGTCGCGACGCCGCCACGGCATGGCCCGGCAGTGCCACGCGCCTGCTCGGCGTGATCGGGCACCCGGTGGGCCATTCCCTCTCGCCCACCATGCACAACGCGGCGCTGGCTGCAGCCGGCATCGACATGGCCTACGTGGCCGTCGACGTGGCACCGGGGGACCTGGCCGACGCCTTGCGTGGCCTGGGCCCGTTGGGCTTCGTCGGGGCAAACGTGACCGTCCCCCACAAGCAGGCAGTGGCAGCAGCCTGCGACAGTCTCAGTGACGAGGCGGCCCTGGTGGGTGCCGTGAACACCGTCGTCGTCACCGGAGCCAGCCTGCACGGGCACAACACCGACACTGCCGGCTTCCTGGCCGGTCTGCCCGGTGACCTGCCGGCGGGACGAGCAGTGGTCCTGGGGGCCGGGGGCGCCGCCCGCGCGGTCGTCGTGGCGCTGGCACGCACGGGGTGGTCGGTCCAGGTGCTGGCCAGGCGCAGCGATGCGGCGGCCACCCTGGTGACTGCCGTTGCGGCGGGGGTGGAGGCCGCGGTCAGCGACCACGCTGGCGTCGACCGGGGCGAGCCCCGTGACACCCCGGGCGAGCCGCGCGGGCGTGGGGATGGGCCCGTGTCGCTGGGTGCAGCAGACCTGGGCGATGCGGTCGGAGCCGTGGCCGCAGCGGATCTCGTCGTCAATGCGACCCCGCTGGGGCTGGAGGGGGAGCCACTGCCCGAGGCATTCATGCACCTGCGGGCCGACCAGGTCGCCTACGACCTGGTCTACAACCCGGCGGTCACGCCCTTCCTGGCGGGTGCCGCGACTGCCGGTGCCACTGCGGTGGGCGGGCTCGAGATGCTGGTCAACCAGGCGGCCGAGGCCTTCGAGGTGTGGACCGGCGTTGCGCCCGACCGCGATGTCATGACCGCGGCGGCCAGGCAGGCGCTCGACGTGCACGCGTGACGGTGGCGCAGTGGGTCCTGGTGGTCGTCGGCACGCTCGTGTCGATGCACCTGGCCACGACTGCGGTCGTGCGCTGGTCGCGGGACCAGACCGTGCGATCGCGACCGCATCCACGTTGCGTGGGACCTGATGCGCACCCGGTGGCGTGGTCGCGGGTCGTGCCCCTGGTGTCCTGGGCCCAGCACCGCGGCCACTGCGCGACCTGTCGACAGCCGATCCCGTGGACGCTGCTGGCCGTCGAGATCGCGACCGCGGTCGTCATCGTCGCGGGGGTCGTGGTGCATTCCGGCCCGGACCTCCTGCTGGTCCTTCCCGTCCTGTGGTCGGCGGTCGTGGCGACACCGATCGACCTCGCGCATCGGATCATCCCCAACCGCCTCACGCACCCGCTGGCAGCGTGGTGCCTCGGCGTCGTCACACTGCTGGCGGCCACGTCCGGCCAGTGGTCCCAGTGGCGTCTGGCGATGGTGGCCGGTTTCGGGTTGGCCGGCGGCCTGTTGGCGGTCTCGCTGCTCTACGAACTCGTGCGGGGACAGCCCGGCATCGGCATGGGCGACATCAAGTGGGGCCTGTCGATCGGCATCACCGTCGGGTGGCTGGGCATCGGTTCCGTGCTGGTCTGGCTGTACGCCACGGTGGCAGCCTCCCTGGTGGTGATCGTCGCGCTCGTCCTGACCGGTCGCGCACGGATCGCCAGTCGGGTGCCCTACGGCCCGTACCTCGCCTTCGGGGTGGTGGTGGGCATCCTGCTGGCCGAGCCAGTGGTGAGACTCCTGTACGGCTGACTCGGCCCCACCGTCGGTGACCCGCCCGCGTCGGCCGGCTGGGCGCCCTGCGATCCTCGCGGCAGGGGATGGCGTTAGCATCGGTGCCGGTCCTTGCCCGCCAGGGACGGCTCGGCTCGTGTCGACGTCGTGACCGGATCGCCGGCTCCCACCCGCAGACCAGGCCGCTCACGTGACACAGTTGCGCTTCCTCACCTCCGGCGAGTCCCACGGACCTGCCCTCGTCGCCAGTGTCGAGGGATTCCCTGCCGGTCTGCAGATCGACCCGGAGCGATTCGACCACGAACTCCTTCGTCGCCGACTGGGCCATGGCCGCAGTCCGCGCATGAACTTCGAGGTGGATCGGCTCGAGTGGGTGGCAGGCCTGCGCCACGGCCGGACCCTGGGGTCACCGATCTCGGTGATCATCCACAACACCGAGTGGCCCAAGTGGGTCGACGCGATGGACCCGCTGGCGCGTGACGACATCGACGAGGTCCGCGAGACCGGCCGGGGGCAGCGGCTCACGCGACCGCGACCAGGCCATGCCGACCTCGTCGGTGCGCTCAAGTACGGCTACGACGACGTGCGGGATGCCCTCGAGCGGGCATCTGCCCGCGAAACTGCCGCCCGCGTGGTCATCGGCACCTTCTGCAAGCTGTTGCTGGAGCAGGTTGGCGTCCACGTCGTCAGCCATGTCGTGAACATCGGTGGCATTCGGCTGCCCGAGGATGCGCCCCGCCCGGGGCCCGACGACCTCGACGCAGTTGACGCCGATCCGGTCCGGACGCTGGACCAGGCGACGTCCGACGCGATGGTGGCACGCATCGACGCTGCCCACGCCGATCGCGACACGCTCGGTGGCACCATCGAGGTGATTGCCTGGGGCCTGCCGCCGGGCCTGGGCAGCCATGTCCATGCCGACCGCAAGCTCGATGCCCGACTGGCGGCCACGGTGATGAGTGTCCAGGCGATGAAGGGCGTGGAGTTCGGGCTGGGGTTCGCCGTGGCGGACCGGCCCGGCTCGGTCGCCCACGACGAGATCGCCCACGACGACGGGTTTCGACGGCTCAGCAATCGCGCCGGTGGCATCGAGGCAGGGATGTCCAACGGTCAACCGCTGGTGCTGCGCGCGGTCATGAAGCCACTGTCGTCGCTGCCCCAGCCCCTGCGCACGGCCGACCTCGACTCCCACGAGGACGCGGTGGCGATCACGCAGCGCTCCGACGCGTGTGCGGTGCCGCGCGCCGGTGTCGTGCTCGAACACGCGGTCGCCTTCGAACTGGCGGCAGCCCTGCTGGAGAAGACGGGTGGCGACACGGTTGCCGAGGTCGAACGCAACCTGGCGGCCTACCTGGCCGACGTGGCGCGACGATGAGTGCGACCATTGCGCTGTACGGCATGATGGGGGTGGGCAAGTCGACGGTGGGTCGGGAACTGGCCGCGAGCCTGGGCCGACGTCTCGTCGACACGGATGCGGAGATCCGTCGCTGGGTCGGAGCCAGCATCCCCGAGATCTTCGCCGCCGAAGGTGAGGCGGGGTTCCGTCGGTACGAGTCGGCAGTGGTTCGTGAACTGTCCACCGTGCCGGACCTGGTGCTGTCGCTGGGGGGCGGCACCGTGTTGTCCGACGACAACGTCGCGGACCTGACGCTGTCGGGGGCGCTGGTCCTGCTCGAAGCCGACCTGACCACGCTGGTGCGACGGGTCGGGAAGGGCCGGGGCAGACCGTTGCTGTCGCCCGACCCCGAACTGGCGTTGCGTGAACTGGTGGTCTCGCGGGGTCCGCGATACCGCGAAGTGGCCGACGTGGTCATCGACGCGCGTGGTTCGGTGCCACAGGTGACCGAGCGCATCCTGGTCTGGTTGGCCGAGCATCGCGACCTGTTGACACCCTCCGAACTGGAAGCGGTGCTCCCATGACGGTCCGGGTGGAACTGGGCGATCGCGCCTACGACGTGCACGTGGGGCCGGGGATGCGCAGCCGCGTGGGGGCCGTGACCGCCGACGCGACCGTGGCGCAACAGGTCCTGGTCGTGACCCAGCAACCGGTTGCCGACCGCTGGCTGGACGACGTCGTGCATTCCCTCGACGACGCCGGGCTCGAGACCGGGACGCTCGTGATCCCCGACGGCGAGGTCAACAAGGACATCGACACGTTGACCATGGTCTGGGACGAGTGCGCCCGCCGACAACTGGGTCGCCGCGACGCCGTGGTGGCGTTGGGCGGGGGAGTGGTCGGTGACCTGGCCGGCTTCGCCGCCGCCACCTACAACCGGGGCATCGACGTCGTGCAGGTGCCGTCCACGTTGCTGGCGATGGTCGACTCCTCCATCGGTGGCAAGACCGGCATCGACCTGCCGACCGGCAAGAACCTGGTCGGGGCCATCCACCAGCCCGTGGCCGTCGTGACGGACACCGACATGCTGACAACACTGCCGCCGCGAGTGTTGCGGGAGGGGTTCGGAGAGATCGTCAAGCACGCCCTGCTCGCCGATCGCAAGCAGTTCAAGCGCCTGGTCGATGCCGGACCGCGACTGGTGGACCCCGGCCGCGACCTGGCTGACCTGGTCAGGGCAAACGTCGCCATCAAGGCTGCGGTGGTCAGTGAGGACGAGCGTGAGGACGGCCGCCGTGCCCATCTCAACCTCGGTCACACCTACGCCCACGTGCTCGAAGTCCTGACCGGACTGGGCTCGTGGTGGCATGGTGAGGCGGTGGCCGTCGGTCTGCTCGTGTCACTGGCGCTGGGCGAACAACTGGGTCATCACGGCTCGGAGTTGCGGGCGACGACGCGGCGCCTGCTCGCCGACATCGGGTTGCCCACCTCGGCGCCGGTGCTTGACCGCGACGACCTGTTCGAGGTGATGGCTCGCGACAAGAAGTCCGACGGCAGGATTCGATGGGTGGTGCTCAACGGGGTCGGCAAACCGATGCTGATCACACCGGGACGTGCTGCCATCGAGGCTGCGATCGCCACGGTCGAGGATCCCGACTGCGCCTGGCCGCCGCACCAGTCCCCGTCCGACACCTCGCACGGGCGCGGCGACGTACCGACCGACGACCCGACGGAGCGATCCCATGGCTGACCTGCTGGTCCTGCACGGACCCAACCTGTCCCAACTCGGCGTCCGCGACCCGTCGGTGTACGGGACGGCGACGCTCGACGACGTGGTGGGCGTGGTCCGTGCTGCTGCCAGGGGCACCGACCTGGAGGTGGAGGCTGCGGTGTCGGACCACGAGGGAGACCTGGTGGCTCGCCTGCACGAGGCCAGGACCGACGGCACTGCGGCCGTCATCATCAACGCCGGCGCGCTGACCCACACCAGCCATGCGCTGGCGGACGCACTGGACATCCTCGACATCCCCAAGGTCGAGGTCCACCTGACCAACATCCATGGCCGCGAGGCCTTCCGCCACACCTCGGTCATCGCCCGATCGGTCGACGGGACGATCGCCGGGTTCGGCGTGCAGGGCTATGCCCTGGCAGTGGGTGCCGTCGTTGGCCTGCTGGCACGTGAGGGCGTCGCCTGACCACGCGGGCACTGCGGCGGTGCACAGCATCGCCATGCCGGTCGCAGGGATCCGTCACGCGACGCGGGGCGCCAGCACGGGGACGCCGCACCGAATGGGGCCGAACCGCGGTCGAGATACACCGACGACACTCGGACCGCATGGAGCTTGCGTGCAGCGAAGTCTCGGCGCCGTGACATCGGTGCGGCCCCAGCATTGCGCCGTGCCGACTCACTAGGCTTCGCGGTCCGGTCGAGCCGGACCCGTCCGGCCACGCCGCCGGAGATCCCATGGTCACGACCCCGCACCGCCACGACGATCGACAGCGTTGCAGCCCATGGACTTCCCGGGACGCCGAGCCCGCCTGGGTGCATCGATCGCGACAGCCGAACTTGACGGGTTGTACGTCACGGACCCCGCCGACCTGACCTGGTGCACGGGCTACACGGGCTCCAACGGGGCCTTGCTGGTCCGCGCTGACGGCACCGCGACCTTCACGACCGATCCGCGCTACGAGGGTCACGTGACGGCCAACGCCGGACCTGGACGTCGTCATCGACCGCGACCTGTTCGCGATGGTCGCGACGGCCGTGGCACAGGACGCTGCGCGCGTCGGGCTTCGATCCGGCAGCCGTCAGTCATGCCCGCGCCCTGACGTGGTTCGAGCGCACGGACGGGGCGCTCGAGACCCGCGGCGGGCTGGTGCAGGCCCTGCGCGTGGTCAAGGACGCCGACGAGGTGGCACGACTGCAGCGGGCATGTGCACTGACCGTGGCCGCCTGGCGCGACGTGGTCGTGGAGGGCCTGGCGGACAACACACTGGTCGGACGCACGGAACGCGAGGTGGCGACCGCGATCGAGCGCCGCATGGTGGACCTGGGCGCCGACGGCGTTGCCTTCGACTCGATCGTGGCGGCCGGCCCCAACGGCGCGGTGCCCCATCACGCACCGGGGGAGCGCCCGATCGGCCCGGGCGAGTTCGTCACCACCGACATCGGGGCGCTCGTCGACGGCTACCACGCCGACTTCACCAGGACCGTGGTCACCGAGGGCCCGGCCAGCGACACGCTGCGCACGGTGCACGAACTGGTGCGTGCAGCCCAGCAGGCAGGCATCGACGCGCTGCGGGTCGGTGCCCCGATCGTCGGCGTGGACACGGCCGCCCGTGACGTGATCGACGCCGCGGGCCGCGGCGACGAATTCGTCCATGGGGTCGGCCACGGCGTCGGGTTGGTGATCCACGAGGATCCCATCATCGCGCTGGCCGGCGACGAGCCCCTGCAGGCCGGCATGTGCGTCACGGTTGAACCGGGCGTCTACCTGCCCGGTGTGGGTGGCGTGCGCATCGAGGACACACTGGTGGTCACCGAGCAGGGACCGCGCCACCTGACCGTCGCGGCAACCGGGCCGCGACCACGGGCCTGATCGGACCAACGGGATCGCGACCACGACACCGACCCCAAACCTCGTACCCTGTCGGTTTGCACCCCGCATTCCCCTCCATGGGCTGCTGCCATGCCGCAGCCCGACCTCCCAGGATCTTCAATGGTTTCCACGAACAACCTCAAGAACGGCATGACCCTGTTGCTGGACGGCAAGCTGTGGTCGGTCGTGTCCAACGAGCACCACAAGCCGGGCAAGGGCCAGGCGGTCGTGCGCACTCGCCTCAAGAACGTCGAGACGGGCAAGGTCCTCGAGCGCACGTTCCGCTCGGCCGAGGACGTCGAACAGGCCTACGTCGAGCGCAAGGCGTTGCAGTTCCTGTATCGCGACGGCGAGGCGTTCGTGCTCATGGACACCACCACCTACGAGCAGCGCTACGTGCAGCCCGAGGTGATCGGTGACCAGATCAACTGGATCCGTGAAGGTGACGAACTGCAGGTCGAGGAGTACGAAGGACGACTCGTGGGCGTCGAGGTCCCCGCGTCGGTCGAACTGGAGGTCACCCACACCGACCCGGGGTTGGCGGGCGACACGGCCACGTCGACGTTCAAGCCGGCGACGCTGGAGACCGGCGTCGAGGTCCAGGTGCCACTGTTCGTCAACACCGGTGATTCCATCAAGGTCGACACGCGCTCCGGCGACTACATCTCGCGCGCATGATGGACGACGCGACGACCCCGGCAGCCGCCGCCACCGACGTCGATGGATCGGTCCCACCGACCGCCGTCGAGGTGGTCACGGTGGGCGGGACTGGGGACCCCGAGGCGCGTCGGCCCGGCACGACCGATCCCCACCGGTCCCGGGCTCGGGCGCTGAAGGTGTTGTTCCAGGCCGACGTGCGCGATCGCGACCCGTCGTTGACGGTCGCCCAGATCGCCACCGATCCCGACGCGCTGGCACTGCTCGACGACGCCGACGACGAGTCCGAGGCAGGCGAGGGCGGCCTCGACGACTATGCCCGGGTGTTGGTCGACGGCGTCGCGACATCGGCGACCCGACTCGACGAGATCATCGGCAGCCATTCGCACCGGTGGGACGTCGACCGGATGCCGATCGTGGATCGCAACATCCTGCGGTTGGCCACGTGGGAGCTGCTGAACCAGGACACCTCGCCCGCGGTCGTCATCGACGAGGCGCTGGAACTGGCCAAGGAACTGTCCACGGACAAGTCGCACCGGTTCATCAACGGCGTGCTCGAGGCCGTGCGTCGCGATCGTGCCGCCCTGGTCGCCGAAGGCTGAAGCTGGCGGGCTGCACGTGCCGGGGTCTGTTCTTGGGTTGGTGTGAGACCGGCAGCGTCCGACGTGGGTCTGGCGCGCATGCATCGTGAGGACCGCCGTGCCCGGGTTCGGGCGATCGATCCAGGGCGTGGCGACAGGGCGCAGGACGCGTCCGGACTTCCCCAATGGACAGGGGGGTGGACGGCGGGCACTTGTAGCGTGAATTCGGTGATGGGCGGCGCCCGACTTGCGGGTCGCCCCCTCCGCACCGTCCGGTCCGACCGCCTCGACCGCCTGGAGTTCATCATGGCGCACTCGCTCGATTCCACACGCCCGTCCACCACCCGACCGTGGCGTCGCCGCATGCTGGCGCTGGGGGCCAGCGTCGCTGCCGCCCTGGCCCTGGGGGCGGTGCAGTCCCCGGCCCACGCCGGAACCGACGCCGAGTGGAACCGGTTGGCCAGTTGCGAGTCGGGGCAGAACTGGTCGATCAACACCGGCAATGGGTACTACGGAGGTCTTCAGTTCTCGAAGGGCTCATGGGACTGGGCCGGTGGGACCTCGTACGCGGCCTACCCCCACCAGGCAACTCGGGAGCAGCAGATCGCGACGGCCGAGCGCCTGCTGGACATGCAACACGTCTCGCGGGCATGGCCAGCCTGTTCGAACAGGCTGGGCATCACCCACGCGCAACTGCAGTCCGGCAGTGCCACGCCACCTGGCGGATCGAGTGCACCGACGTCCAGGCCTGCGCCTGCGGCCGCATCGCCAACCGAGACTGCCGGGACACACCGGGTGCGGTCCGGCGACACACTGTCGCGCATCGCGGCCCAGTACGGCGTGAGCGGCGGGTGGGCCGCAGTCCACGCCGCCAACCGGGATCGGGTCTCCAACCCCAACCTGATCCGCGTCGGCCAGGTCCTGCGCATTCCCGGTGCCGGTCAAGCCTCCTCGGCGCCAGCAGCCACGGCGCCGTCGACGACCTCGAGCAACAAGCCCACCGGCAGCACCGTCACGGTTCGTGCCGGTGACACGCTGTGGAAGATCGCCCAGGCCAATGGCGTCCGCGGCGGGTGGTCAGCCCTGTACGCGGCCAACCGCGCCCGCATCTCGGACCCCAACCTGATCCACGTCGGCCAGGTCCTGCAGCTGCCCTGAGCTGGTTGGGTTGGCTGACCCCTGCCAGCGTCGCGGTGACGTCCCACGCACGGGCTTCGCGAGGTCCCGTGGACCTCACGGCGCCCGTTGCATGACCGGGCCAACCTGCCGTGCAGGGGGTGGCCGGGCGGGCAACCACGCGCCTGCCGGTGACGAGGTCCCGGATACAGTCGAGCCGCCCACCTCTCGTCGCTCGCGGGACACCGCCATGTCGCAGCGCCCATCGTGAACGCCGACCCCACTTCCCGTTGGGCCGTGTCCGCCATCCTCGTCCTGGGCGCCATGCTCGTCGTGACCATCGGTGTCGCACTGGCTGGGCGTGCCAACCCGGCCGCAGCGCCCACGCCGACTGCCGCGGGGACCGCCACGGAGTCGGCACCGTCGCCGGCGGCCCCCTCTCCGTCGATCACCCCCACACCGACCCCGACGCCCACTCCCACACCGACGACCCACGCCGACCCCGACGCCGGTCCGTGAGGTGGAGATCCCTGCGCCGGATCCGGACCCAGCACTGTCGGGCGAGCAGTACCCCAGCGGCCAGACGAAGCTCGTCCAGGTGCAGAGCCTCAACGGCAACCTGTCGTCCAAGTCAGTGGTCGCCAACGACACCGGCACGGTGTTCGCCCAGAACATGATGTACCAGCACACGATCTCGGTGTTCGATGCCGACGGTGCCCTGGTCAAGACCATCCCGGACGCGGTCGAGTTGGCCGACTTCGGTGTCGAGGGCCATCCCGGCACCAGCCTGGGGGCACCGGTGGAGATGGCGTTCAGCCCCGACGGCGAGACGGGATGGGTGTCCAACTACTCGATGTACGGCGACGGCTTCGGGCCCGAGGGCAGCGACCAGTGCACTCCCGGTGACGGCTACGACGACAGCTACCTCTACGAGGTCGACGTCGCCACCCTCGAGATCGTCGATGCGATCGAGGTCGGCGCGGTGCCCAAGTACGTCGCAACAACGCCGGACGGGTCGAAGGTCCTGGTCACCAACTGGTGCACGTGGGACCTGTCGGTGGTCGACACCGCCACCAACACCGAGATCGCACGCATCCCGCTCGACGGTCGCTATCCGCGCGGGATCGAGGTCTCCCCGGACAGCAGCACGGCCTGGATCGCGATGATGGGCTCCGACCGCATCGCCACCGTCGACCTGCAGTCCCTGCAGATGACGGATCCCTCGTGGAGCGAACCGGGCGATGGGCCCCGTCACCTGGTCCTGTCACCCGACGGCAGCCTGCTGTTCGTGACGAACAACGACAGCGGCAACGTCGTCAAGCTCGACGCCGCCACGGGTGAGGCCCTCGGTTCCGTCACGACCGGGGACAATGCCCGGTCGATGGACATCTCGACCGACGGCGAGGCCCTGTACGTGGTGAACTACTTCAGCGAGACCGTGTCGAAGGTGCGCACGTCGGACATGGCGGTGGTCCAGGACCTTCCGACCAATCCCAAGCCGATCGGGATCACCTACGAGCCGACGATGCGCCGGGTGTGGGTCGCCAGCTACAGCGGCACGCTGCAGGTGTTCGACGAGTCCCACGTCCTGTTGGACTGATCGGTCGGTTGGGCAGATCGGTCAGGTGGAACGGCCCGCTCGCGGTCCGCTATCGTGACACCCACGACGTCCTTTAACCGCGGTCCCGTGAGGCCGACAAGGAGACCGATGCAATGGCGTTTGCCTGCATGTCCACCCACGCTCGCTCCCACCCCTCCTGTTCGACCGATGGCCCAGCCGTCGGTCGTTTCGTCGTTGTGGCCCGGACCGTCGTGACCCACGACGTCGGGACACCGACCCGACGACCGGGTCGGGGGTCGATCATGACGCAGTTGTTGGATGCGGACGACATCCGACGTGCGTTGCGGCGACTGGCGCATGAGCTGGTCGAGGCCAACCACGGCGCCGAGGGTCTGGTGCTGATGGGCATCCAGACCCGTGGCGTGCCACTGGCCCGTCGCCTGGCGGCCCACATCGCCGACATCGAGGGCGTGGACGTCCCGGTCGGACCCGCTGGACGTGACCCTGTATCGCGACGATGTCGCGTCACGACCGCCACGAGCCCTGGCCGACACCCGCTTCCCGGTCGACGTCAACGGACGCGTCGTCGTCCTGGTGGACGACGTCCTGTTCACCGGACGCACCATCCGGGCTGCGCTGGACGCGATCCTGGACGTCGGACGCCCGGACGCCATCCGGTTGGTGGCGCTGGTCGACCGCGGCCACCGCGAATTGCCCGATCCGCGCCGACCATGTCGGCAAGAACCTCCCGACAGCACTCGCCGAGCGGATCTCGGTGCGCCTGGAGGACATCGACGGCACCGACGAGGTCGTGCTGGAGCGCAGCACGGCGGGAGACTGACGATGAACCCGGCCGAGACCGAACAGGGGGATGGCGCATGAGCTTCCAACGACTGATCGCGATCGACGATCTCGATGCCGACGACCTGCAACTCGTGCTGGACACCGCCCAGGTGATGGACGAGATCTCGGCACGCCGCATCAAGAAGGTGCCGACGCTTGCGTGGTCGCACCGTGTGCAACATGTTCTTCGAGGACTCCACGCGGACGCGGCTGAGCTTCGACATCGCCGCCAAGCGCCTGTCCGCCGACGTGATGAACTTCTCCGGCAAGGGTTCGAGCGTCTCCAAGGGCGAGTCGTTCAAGGACACCGCGCTGACGCTGAACGCCATGGGCGTCGACGCCGTCGTGATCAGGTCATCGTCGGCCGGTGCGCCCCTGCAGTTGACCCGCCATCTCGACGTCCCGGTGCTCAACGCCGGTGACGGCTGGCACCAGCACCCGACCCAGGCGCTGCTGGACCTGTACACGATGCGCAGCCACTTCGGCCGGCTCGATGGGCTGACCGTCACGATCTGTGGCGACATCATCCACTCCCGCGTGGCACGATCCGAGATCGAGGCGCTGCAACTGGCCGGTGCCACGGTGCGGCTGGTGGCTCCCGACGACGCTGCTGCCCACCGACCTGAGCCCGCTGGGACGTCGAGGTGGTGGCCGATCTCGACGACGCGCTTCCCGACAGCGACGTCGTCTACATGCTGCGTGTGCAACGCGAACGCATGCACCGGGCCTTCTTCCCCTCCACCCGTGAGTACGCCCGGCTGTACGGGCTCGACGCGCAACGCCTCGAGCGACTTCCCGATCACGCGATCGTGATGCATCCGGGGCCGATGAACCGGGGCGTGGAGATCACGCCGGACGTGGCGGATTCGCCCCGCGCGCTGATCACCGACCAGGTCAACAACGGCATCGCCGTCCGGATGGCGTGCCTGTACCTGCTCATCGCAGGATCGGAGGTGGCGGCATGACACGAGCAGGTCGTCGCTGCTCAAGCAGTCGGCACGAGTGGTCGGATCCGGCCAGCGGGCGCGTCACGACGGCCAGGTCAGACGGTCACCGACCTGCGCATCGTGGACGGCGTGATCGCCGAACGCGGCGACGGGCTGTCCACGACGGGCGAGGTGGTCGACTGTGCCGGTCTGTGGGTCCTGCCCGGCCTCGTCGACCTGCACACCCACCTGCGGGAACCCGGCTTCGAGGACGCCGAGGACATCGCCACCGGATCCGCCGCCGCCGCTGCCGGTGGCTACACGGCAGTGGCCGCGATGGCCAACACCAACCCCGTGTGCGACACCGCCGCGGTGGCCGAACTGGTCGGCCCGGCGTGCCGCCGACGTCGGACTCGTCCACGTCCGGCCGGTCGGCGCGATCACGGTCGGGCTGGCCGGTGAGCGGCTGTCGGAGATGGGGGAACTGCACGACTCTGCGGCCGCAGCGTCGACTTCTTCTCCGACGACGGCATCCCGGTCGCCGACAGCCTGATGATGCGCCGGGCCATGCAGTACGCGGCGCGGTGGGATGCCGTCATCTGCAACCACTCCGAGGACGCGTCGCTCACGGCCGACGCCCAGATGAACGAAGGCCGCATGTCGGCGCTGCTGGGCATGCCGGGCTGGCCGCGCGAGGCCGAGGAGGTCATGATCGCCCGCGACCTGATCCTGGCGGAGAACCTCGGGGCGAGGCTGCACGTGCCCCACGTGTCCACCGCCGGCAGTGTCGAGTTGATTCGGCGGGCCAAGGCCGCGCGGCGTCCGGGTCACTGCCGAGGTCACCCCGCACCACCTCCACCTCGACGACCGCGTCGTCGCCAGCTACGACCCGGTCTTCAAGGTCAACCCGCCCGTGCGCACCGTCGGCGACACGATCGCGCTGCGCCTGGCACTGGCCGACGGGACGATCGACGCCGTTGCGACCGACCATGCCCCCCACCCGCACGAGCAGAAGGACCAGGAATGGGACCATGCGCCATGCGGCATGCTCGGGCTCGAGACTGCCTTCGCGGTCGTGGTCACGGACCTGGTCGCCACCGGGGACCTCGACCTGTCGACGGTGGTCGCGCGCTTCACGACCGGCCCGGCAACCGTGCGTGACATGCACGGCCACGGCGGGGCGCTGGTGGACGGGGAGGCCGCGAACGTCACGGTGATCGACCCGGACGCCCGCTGGGTGGTCGACGGTCGTGCCCTGCAGTCGCGAGCCCACAACACCCCGTTCGAGGGCGAGGAACTGCACTGGCCGGCCCGTCCACACGCTCCTGCGCGGCCGCTTCACGTTGCGCGCGACGTGCGAGGTCTGCTGGTGATGACGGCACCGACGACACACGATGCCCTGCTGGTCCTCGAGGACGGTTCTGCCTTCCGGGGCACCTCGTTCGGCGCGTCCGGCACCGCCTTCGGCGAGTCGGTGTTCAACACCGGCATGACCGGGCTACCAGGAGGTGCTGACCGACCCGTCCTACCGCCGGCAGGTCGTCACCATGACCGCGCCGCAGATCGGCAACTGGGGCATGTGCGAGGAGGACGCCGAGTCCGACCGCATCCAGGTCGCGGGCTTCGTGGTCACCGAGGCGGCCCGCCGGGTGTCCAACCACCGGGCCACGTCGACGCTGCGCGACGACCTCGCGGCGGCCGGCATCGTGGGCATCGAGGGCATCGACACCCGCGCGGTGACCCTGCGCCTGCGCGACCACGGTGCCATGCGGTCGGGGCGTTTCGACCGAGGTCCTGGACGTCGAGGAGTTGCTGGCGCAGGTACGCGAGTCGCCCGGCATGGAGGGTGCGGACCTGACCGGCGAGGTGACCACGACCACCGCCTACGAGGTGCGCGGCCACGACGCACGAGCGATTTCGCGTCGTGGCCGTCGACTTCGGCGTGAAGCGCCGCATGCTGTCGCTTGCTGGCCGCCATGGGCTGCGACGTCGTGGTCGTGCCGGCGACGGCGACGGCCGACGACGTCCTGGCCCACGAGCCCGACGGCGTGTTGCTGTCCAACGGCCCGGGCGATCCGGCCGCAGTGGTCACCGGACAGGCCACCACCCGCGACCTGCTGGGCCGGGTGCCGGTGTTCGGCATCTGCCTGGGCTCCCAGTTGCTGGGCCGGGCGGTGGGCGCCGAGACCGGCAAGTTGGCCTTCGGCCACCACGGACTCAACCAGCCGGTGCTGCGTCGTCGCGACGGCGCGGTCGAGATCACCTCGCACAACCACGGCTTCGCCGTTGACGCCACCACGCTGGGCACGCAGGTCGACGAACACGGCTGGGACACGCGCGATCACGGGCGGGTCGACGTCACGCACGTCAACCTCAACGACGACTGCGTCGAGGGCCTGGCGTGCCGTGACCTGCCTGCCTTCGCCGTCCAGTACCACCCCGAGGCCGCACCCGGCCCCCACGACGCCCGCTACCTGTTCGAGGACTTCGCCGCCCTCATGACGCGGGGAGCCTGACATGCCACGTCGCGACGACCTCACCTCGGTCCTGGTGCTGGGCTCGGGCCCCATCGTCATCGGCCAGGCCTGCGAGTTCGACTACTCGGGCACCCAGGCCTGCAAGGTCCTCAAGGAGGAGGGCCTGCGAGTCGTGCTCGTCAACTCGAATCCCGCCACGATCATGACCGACCCCGAACTGGTCGATGCGACCTACATCGAGCCGCTGACCGTGGCCGCCGTGACCAAGGTGCTGGAGCGCGAGCAGGTCGACGCCGATGCTGCCGACGCTCGGGGGCCAGACGGCCCTCAACCTGGCGGTGGAACTCTACGAGGCCGGGGTCTTCGACCGACTCGGGGTCGCAGGTGCTGGGCGCGGACCTGTCGGCCATCCAGACCGCCGAGGACCGGCAGCTGTTCAAGGAGGCCATGGCCGAGATCGGCCTGGAGTCGCCCCGCTCGACCCACGTCGACAGCGTCGACGACGCGCATGTCGGCGGCCGGCGAGTACGGCTTCCCGGTGGTGCTGCGCCCGTCGTTCACGCTGGGTGGCAAGGGCGGCGGCATCGCCCACGACGCCGACGAGTTGCGCGAGATGGCGCGACAGGGACTGCACGACTCGCCCGTGCACCGAGTCCTGGTCGAGGAGTCGGTGCTGGGGTGGAAGGAGTACGAACTCGAGGTCATGCGCGACGCCGCCGACAACTGCGTGGTGGTCTGTTCGATCGAGAACGTCGATCCGATGGGCGTGCACACCGGCGACTCGGTGACGGTGGCGCCGGCCATGACGCTGTCGGATCCCGAGTACCAGCAACTGCGCGACGCCTCGTTCGCGGTGCTGCGGCGCATCGGCGTCGAGACCGGTGGGTCCAACGTGCAGTTCGCGATCGATCCCGGTGACCGGGCGCCAGATCGTGATCGAGATGAATCCCCGGGTGTCGCGGTCCTCGGCCCTGGCCTCCAAGGCGACCGGCTTCCCGATCGCCAAGATCGCCGCCAAACTGGCGCTCGGGCTACACCCTCGACGAGATTCCCAACGACATCACGCGCCAGACGATGGCGGCCTTCGAACCCAGCATCGACTACGTGGTGACCAAGATCCCGCGGTTCGCCTTCGAGAAGTTCCGCGGCACCGACGACACGCTCACGACCCGGATGAAGTCGGTCGGCGAGGTCATGGCATTCGGCGGCACCTTCCGCGAGTCGTTCAACAAGGCGATGCGGTCGCTGGAGGACGGACGGGTCGGCTTCGGTGCCCAGGCCCCGCTGGAGGTTGACGACCACACCCTGGAGGCGGCACTGCGCCGCCCCACGGCGGACCGCCTGCGCGCGGTGGACGAGGCCCTGACCCGCGGCTGGGGCGTCGATCGCATCAGCGACCTGACCGGCATCGACCCGTGGTTCGTCGACCAGTTCCTGGCGCTGGTGCAGCGACGGCGCGAGGTCCGTGGCTGGGAACACCTCCACGCCATGCCGCCCGAGGTCCTGGCCGCTGCCAAGCGTGACGGGTTCAGCGACGACCACCTCGCAGCCGTGCTCAACACCACGTCCGACTCGGTGCGCCAGCGACGAATCGAGCTCGGGATCCGGCCCGTCTTCAAGACCGTCGACACCTGTGCCGGGGAGTTCGCCGCCCACACGCCCTACCACTACTCGACCTACGACCTGACCGACGAGGTCGTGGCGGCGACGCGCGACAGCGTCATGGTGCTGGGCTCGGGACCCAACCGCATCGGGCAGGGCGTCGAGTTCGACTACTGCTGTGTCCATGCGGTGCAGGCACTGTCGGAGGCGGGGTACGAGACCATCATGGTCAACTGCAACCCCGAGACGGTCTCCACCGACTACGACACCTCGGACCGGCTCTACTTCGAACCACTGACGTTCGAGGACGTCATGGAGGTGGTCGAACGTGAACGCCCGATCGGCGTCGTGGTCGCCATGGGTGGACAGACCCCGTTGAAGTTGGCACGACGCCTGGAGTTGGCCGGTGTGCCCATCCTGGGCACCAGCCCCGACGCCATCGACGCGGCCGAGGATCGTGGTCGTTTCGGTGCCCTGATGGAAGACCTTGGCGTGGCGATGCCCGAGGGCGGGGTGGCGCACTCGCCCGAGGAGGCGCGTTCGATCGCCCACCGCATCTCGTGGCCGGTGCTGGTGCGGCCCTCCTACGTGCTGGGTGGCCGGGCCATGGAGATCGTCGACGACGACGAGGGGCTGGACTCCTACCTGGCAACAGCGCTGGCCGACGAGGACCTGTCGGCCGAGATGGCGGACGGCCCGGGCGCCGGCGGCCTGTCGATCCTGGTCGATCGCTTCCTCGAAGGAGCGATCGAGGTGGACGTCGATGCGGTGTTCGACGGGCACGAACTGTTCGTCGGCGGCGTGTTGGAGCACATCGAGGAGGCGGGCGTGCACTCGGGAGACTCGGCGTGCACGCTGCCCCCGATCACGCTGTCGCGTGGCATCGTGGCCCGCATCGGCGAGGTGACACGAGGCATCGCCCAGGCGTTGGGGGTGCGAGGCCTGGTCAACATCCAGTTCGCCGTGCGCGACGACACCATCTGGTGCATCGAGGCCAATCCTCGGGCGTCACGCACGGTCCCGTTCGTGTCCAAGGCCATGGGCGTGCCGTTGGCCAAGATCGCCGCCCGCGTGATGGCGGGCGAGACCCTGGAGGAGTTGCGCGACCAGGGACTGCTGCCGGATCATGACGCCATCGAGTCGGAACGGCCCGGCCACGTCGCCGTCAAGGAGGCGGTCCTGCCCTTCGACCGGTTCCCCGGCGTCGACGCCCTGCTGGGGCCCGAGATGCGGTCGACCGGTGAGGTGATGGGCATCGACACCACGTTCGGCGCCGCCTTCGCCAAGTCCCAGGCCGGCACGGGGTCGATGGTGCTGCCGTCCAAGGGCACCGTGTTCGTCTCTGTGGCCAATCGGGACAAGCGCTCGATCGTCTTCCCGGTCAAGCGCCTGGTGGACCTGGGCTTCTCGTTGGTGGCGACCGAGGGCACCGCCGACCTGCTGCAGCGTGCTGGTGTCGCCGCCGACGTGGTGGCCAAGGTCTCCACCGGTGACACGCAGTTGCTCGACATGGTTGCCGACGGGCGGGTGACGCTCATCCTCAACACCCCCAGCGGTCCGACGACCCGTGACGACGGCTACCTCATCCGGCAGGCGGCCATTGCCGCCGGCGTGCCCGTGATCACGACCCTTTCGGGCATCATGGCGGCGATCCAGGGGATCGAGGCCATCGGCGCCGATGGCATGCAGGTCACCTCGATGCAGGAGTACCTGGCAGCCTTCGGACGACCGGTCGCGGCAGGATGACCGTCGAGGTGGTTGCCTAGCCGACGCGACCACGGATCCGCTGGACCCGGCGGTCGCCGGGGGGTGCGGCAGCGACCACCACCACGCAGACAAGGATCGCCAATGAGCAGGGCTGTGCGGCACCGCTACCAGGGACGTGAGCAGGGCCCGGTGCAGCAGGAGGGCGAGGTCGTCGACCGACGCCGGCTCGGTCGGTACTGGGGCATCACCGTGACGGCGGGGGAGATCGCCAGCCGCTGCGAGCCCGGTCAGTTCGTCAACGTTGCCGTGGACATCGCCGGCACGCTGCTGCGACGCCCGTTCTCGCTGGCCGGCGCGTCACCCAGTGGCCCCGTCGCCGGCACCATCGACATCGTGGTGGACGCCCACGGGCCGGGCACCGATGCGCTCGGGCGGGTGCGCACCGGCGATCGCCTGACCCTCATGGGACCGCTGGGCCGCCCGTTCCCGATGCCGCAGCGACGGGTCTCGGCGGTCCTGGTCGGCGGTGGCTACGGCGCGGCACCCCTGTACTTCCTGGGCAACCGCCTGCGTTCGGCCGGCCACAAGATCGGCTTCGTCATTGGTGCTGCCGACCAGAGCAGGATCGTGGACCCGATCGTGCCCAAGCGGATGGCGACCCTGACCATGTTCACCACCGAGGACGGCTCGATGGGGGAGCAGGGTCGGGTCACCGACGTGCTGCGCAAGGCGTTGGCCACCACCGATGCGGAGGTGGTCTACGCCTGCGGCCCCAACGGCATGCTCGCAGCGGTGTCGGCCGTCAGCGAGAGCCTCGGCATCCCCTGCCAGGTCGCAGTCGAGGAGCACATGGCCTGTGGGGTCGGCGTGTGCATGACCTGCGTGATGCCGATCCGCGATCGCAGGGGCGAGGTCCACAATCGTCGAGTCTGTCTCGACGGGCCGGTGTTCACGTCGACGCGAATCGCCTGGCAGGAGTCGCGCTACGTGGCGCCAGCAGGATCCGACGACGACGGCGGTGGGTCCGATCCGGTGGACGCACCTGCGCGCACGCCGACCCCGACCACGCCGGCCGTGGGCAATTCGACGACGCCCGCACCGGCGCCGGCGGGACGCGCCGACAGGTCGCCGCCGGGTGCTGACCCGACCAGCAGCGACACGGAGAGGCCTCCGGGCACCAAGCGCACCTCGGACCGCCCGTCGTCGGACCGCCAGTCGCCGGATCGCCCGTCGTCGGACCGCCAGTCGCCGGATCGCCCGTCCTCGGACCGCCAGTCATCGGATCGACGGTCCGGTGACCGCACACCGCCCGGCGAGGCCCGGGGTCCCGGTGATGGCTCGTGGATCGGCGGATGATGAATCGCACACACGCCGCCGACACCTCCACGATGCTGGGGTCACTGCACCTGGACAACCCGATCCTGACTGCCTCGGGGTGTTTCGCCTCCGGCCGCGAGATCGATCGTCTGTGGGACATCACCGACCTGGGCGCCGTGGTGCCCAAGTCCGTGACGCTGGAGCCCCGCGCGGGTCTGCCGACACCCAGGATGGCCGAGACGCCGTCAGGCATGCTGAACGCGATCGGGCTGCAGAACCCGGGCGTGGCAGCCTGGATCGAGCGTGACCTGCCCTACCTGCGTCGGCGCGGGGCCAAGGTGATCGCATCGATCGCCGGCAACACCGTCGACGACTACCGCGAGGTCGCCCGCCAACTGGGGGCCGCGCGCGGCATCGACGCCTTCGAGATCAACCTGTCGTGTCCCAATGTCGAACATCGCGGTCTGGTGTTCGCCGTGGACCCGGATCGTTCGGCCAAGGTCGTCAAGGCCGTCCGTGCGGTGCTCCCGGACGCCACGCTGTTCGCCAAGCTGACGCCCGACGTGACCGACATCACCGCGATCGCCATCCCGGTGATGGAGGCCGGCGCCACGGGGATCTCGGCCATCAACACGACACTGGGCATGGCCATCGACCCCATCACCGGTCACCCGCTGGTCGCGAACGGCTACGCCGGCATGTCCGGTCCGGCGCTGCGCCCGATCGCGGTGAGGATCATCCACCAACTCCATGCCGCACTGGGTCCTGACGTGCCCATCATCGGCATGGGAGGGGTCCGAACCGTGACTGACGTCATCGAGTTCACCCGCGCCGGTGCGTCAGCCGTGGCGGTCGGCACCGCCACGTTCGCCGACCCCTTCACCGCCCACGACCTGACCGTCGAGTTGGGCCAGTGGTTGGACCGGCATGGCTTCGACAGCCTCGCGCAGTTGCGGGGCCAGGTCCACCCGTGGCCACACCACGTCCCGGCCGTCCTGGCACCCCAGGAGGCCGAGGCGGGCGAGGGCCACGCCGACGGCGAGCCCGTCGCGACGGGCGGCGACGCCGTCCCCGGCAGTCCATGAGGCCGGCGGGTGCCACCGAGACGGCCATCACCCGGACTGGATGATTCCCCAGACCCACCTGTTCGCCATCATGGCACCACAACCCGGAGGTCAGAATGGTCGCACCATCCAGCACCACCACCGTCGTCAGCGTCGCGGACCGGCTCAACCCGCTCGGCGGCCCGTCTTCGCTGTTGGAGACGCGTGCCCTGTTCGGTGCATACACGCCGTCACTGATGCCCCGGGCCGGCTGGCACCAGGGACTGGCCGCAGGCCTGTCACTGCTGGCCGCCGGGTCGCTGGGACAGCTGGTGAACACGTCGATCGATCGCGTGGTCCGTCCGGACTCGCCACTTGCGTTGCGGCTGTTGGCGCGGGGGGCCGTCGTGGGGCTGGGTCGCGCGATCGCCCAGTTGGACGAGCACGACGATGAACCCACCCGGGTGGCGTCGGTGCGCTCGGCTGGTCGCGTGGCGGCGGCGGCCGCGACCGGCGGGATGATCCACGACTGCGCCCTGGCGTTGCGGCACCGGCTCCCGCCCCGATCTGCGGCGCGCCCGGTGCTGGTGGCCGCCGCGGGTGCCGCGGCAGTGCTCTCCCACGCCGGCCAGTTGCTGGAGCAGCGCGAGGCGATCGTGCGGGAGTGGAGCGAGGACGACAAGGCCGCGACGCTGCCGACCTCGCTCGGCGTGGCGGCGGGGACGGTCCTGTTCGGCACCGGGATGGGACTTGGGTTCCGGTCGACGCGGCGGGGTCTGCAGCGCTTCTTCGGGCCGGGCCTGGCCCACGACACGATCGCACGGACTGCGAATGCCGCTGCCTGGGCGGCAGGACTCGCGGGCCTGTACATGGCGGGTGTCGGCTACGTCGCCAGGTCCAACGAGAAGATCGAGCCGGCCTACGCCAGTCCTCCCGAGCACGAGTACTCGTCTGGTGGTCCGACCAGCATCTCACCCTTCGACGAGCTCGGCCTCCAGGGACGCCGGTTCGCCACCGACGTGGTCACACCCGAGCAGATCGAGTCGGTGATGGGCGAGCCGGCGATCGCACACCCGATCCGCGCCTTCGTGGGGGTCAACAGCGAGCCGCTGTACCCGTCAGGGCGCTCGGAGATGATGATGGAGGAGCTGGAGCGGCTGGGCGCGTTCGAGCGGTCCAATCTCCTGCTCGTCTCGCCGACCGGCACGGGCTGGGTCGACCAGACCATGATCGAGGCCGCCGAGTTCCTGACACGCGGGGACATCGCCACTGCCTGCATCCAGTACGGGCGGGGTCCGTCGTTCCTGGAGGTGCAGAAGGTGCATGTTGGCCGCTCGCAGTTCCGTGGGCTGCTGTGGGCCGTGAAGATGCGCCTGGCGGGCATGCCGGCCGACCAGCGGCCACGGGTGTTCGTGTTCGGCGAGAGCCTGGGCGCATGGTCGTCCTCGGACGTCATGATGCACCAGGGCAGCGCCGGCTTCGACCACTACGGGATCGATCGGGCGCTGTGGTTCGGCCTGCCCGGGCTGGCCAAGTGGTCGAAGACCGGGATGCGGCAGGGATCCAGTGACCTCGTGGCCCCCGGCACGGTCGGGGCGTTCGACAACTTCGACGAGTACCAGCAGCTCGACGACGACGAGCGTTCCGCCCTGCGGGCGGTGGTCGTCGACCACGACAACGACCCGATCGCCCAGATGTCGTTTCGTTGGGCTGTCAAGCAGCCGCCATGGCTCCGAGGCGAGGATCGCGGTCGCGGCGTGGCGGAATCGATGGACTGGATGCCGGTGATCACGTTCGTGCAGATCGCCATCGACGCCATGAACGCGATGCGGGTGATCCCGGGCAGGTTCCAGTCGTTCGGACACGACTACCGAGCGGACACCGTCGACTTCGTCCATGCCGCCTACCGGTTGCCCGACATCAGTGACGACCAGCGGGCGTCGTTGCGGGATGCCCTGTTGCGCATCGAGGTCGATCGCGGCGAACGGATCAAGCAGGCCACGCAGCACGACGGCACATCGGCCGCCCAACGCACGCAGCGTGTTCGCCGGCGGGGTTCGGTCGCGGTCGTGGACCCACAGGAGCCGTCGATCGGGCACTCCTCGGGCAGCGCACCCGCCGACGTGCAGTGACCTGCACTGGCGGGTGGCTGGCATGGCCGCGACCCGCCGGGGCGAGGGTCCGACGCGCACGCTGAGCCAGCCTGCACGACGAGGGCGAGCGGTCGCTGCGGCCAGGGCCGAACCGACTCGCCCTCGAACGCCAACACGGGCGGCCAAGGGCCGCCCGTGTTGCAAACATGTGGTTGTGGTGGGTCAGGCCCGACCGGTGCCGTTGCAGGCGGCGCACTCCACGAGTTGGAAGTGCAGTGGGGCCCCGAGGGGACGTTGGCCGGTTGCCATGCATGCGGGGCAGTTGCCCGCACGACGGATCGCCTCGGTCGTGATGGTGCGGCGACGGTGCTTCATCGTTGGTCCAGTCGAGTTGCTGCGATCGCCCCGTGCGCAGTGCACGTGGGTGCCGGATGCATCCTGCATCGGATGTCTGACGGTATGGCTGGGTGCCGGGCGACGAGCATCTCGGCCCTGTCCGGAATGCCACGACCGATCACGCGGCGACGGCGGCCCTGGCCGAGGCCAACCGGACGCAGGTGGTGAAGACCTCCATGGCGTCCTGCAGGTCCGGCAGCGACGGGAAGCTGGGCGCCAACCGGATGTGGCTGTCCCGGGGGTCGTCACCCAGCGGGAAGGCGGCACCGGCAGGCGTGAGCGCGACGCCGGCCCGGGCAGCCAATGACACGATCTCGCTTGCCAGGCCCGGTCGGCTCCAGAACGACACGAAGTAGCCACCCTCCGGACTGGTCCAGCGCCCGTGTTCACCGTCGGCGTCCAGTGACGACTCGAGGGACTCGATCACGCACTCGAACCGAGGCCGCAGGATGGTCGCGTGCTGGGCCATGTGGTCGACCAGGGTGGCGCGATCGGGCAGGAACCGGACGTGGCGGGCGTGGTTGAGCTTGTCCGGGCCGATCGTGACCGTCCCGAGGTGGTCACGCAGGGCTGCGAGGTTGGCCGCCGAGGCCCCGAGGAAGGCCACACCGGCGCCAGCCATGGTGATCTTGGAGGTGGAGGCGAAGTGGATGACGGAGTCCAGCGTGTCGTGGCGCATGCATGCCTGCCAGATCGACGACAGGACGGGCGGCCGGTCCGTGAGATCGTGCACCGCGTAGGCGTTGTCCCACAGGACCCGGAAGTGTGGTCCGGCACTGCGACCCAGGCGGGCGATGCGATCCACCACGTCGGCGCTGTAGACGACGCCGGTGGGGTTGGAGTACTTGGGCACGCACCACATGCCGACGATGTCGGGGTCCGACGTGACCAGCTCCTCGACGATGTCCATGTCGGGGCCGTCGTCACCCATCGGCACCGGCACCATCTCGATGCCCATCCTGGCGGTCAGCGAGAAGTGGCGGTCGTAGCCGGGCACGGGGCACAGGATCCTGGGTGCCGCGCGGTGGCGCCACGCCGACTCGGGACCCTCCACGCCGAACTGGTGGTGCAGCGAGACCACGTGCCACATCAGTTCCAGGCTGGCGTTGTTGCCCGCGTACACGTTGGTCGCCGGCACGTCCATCAGCCATGACCCGAGGTCGGCGATGCCGGCAACGCTGCCGCCGTAGTTGCGCAGGTCGGTGTCGGCGGCGTCGCGGAAGTCGCCATGCAGGATGCCATCGAGCGGCTCCGCAAGGGTCAACTGCTCGGCGTTGGGTTTGCCACGGGTCAGGTCGAGCGCCAACCCGCGCCCGACGAAGTCGGCATGACGGGCGGCAAGCGTGGCGGGGGAGGTGGTGCGGGTCACGATGACCGTGCCTTTGTGCGGGGGAGTGTGCGAGGTGGTGAAACCGTGCAGGCACCGACGCGTGGTCGGTGCCTGGGCCGTGCAGCGTACGCCGAGCCGCTCACGGGCACGAATTGGTGTTCAGGTCACGCCCCAACGTGCGCGGTAGGCGGCGATCCGGTCACGATCGGCCGGTGTCAGCACCTGCGCCTCGGGGTCGCGCCGGGCGACGACGTCGACCACCTCGTCGATGGTCGCGATGGCACTGGCGTGGAGGTCGAACGTGGCGGCAACCTCCTGCAGCGCCGTCATGTCGTCGCGCGAGTGTCGTTCGAGGCGGTCCACGGCGATCACCAGGCCCACGACGTCCACCCGGGCGCTCGCGAGCAGCAGCGGCATGGTCTCGCGTACCGACGTGCCGGCGGTCGTCACGTCCTCGATGATGACGACACGCTCGCCGTCGGTGGGCACGTGGCCGATCAGGACCCCACCCTCGCCGTGGTCCTTGGCCTCCTTGCGGTTGGTGCACCAGGCAACCTCGACACCGTGGTCGCGGTGCAGCGCGATGGCGGTCGCCACGACGAGCGGGATGCCCTTGTAGGCCGGACCGAACAGCACGTCGAACTGGTCACCGTGGGTGGCCACCAGGTGGTCGGCGTATGCCCGCCCGATCTGGTCGATGTCGCCACCCCGACCGAGGTTTCCGAAGTTGAGGAAGTAGGGCGTGCTGGCGACCCGACTTGGTCGTGAAGTCTCCGAATCGCAGGACATCGCCCGAAAGCAGCAGGTCGACGAACGTTGCGGTGTCCATGGAACGCTCCGAGGTCTGGCGGTCGACCAGGCTGGCAGGAATGGTGCGATGCCTGTCGGGATGGGACGAGTCGGTGATGTCTGGGGCGAGGATAGGCTCCGCGGGCATGGACACGACACGGCACCCAGCATCGACGACGACGTCTGGGAACACCTCGCCAGACGCCCGGACCCTGCCGCAATCGCCACCTCCCGACACCCGGGACTGGACGTGGGTACTGCAACGCCGGTGTCCCGACTGCGGGTTCCACGGCAACGACGTCTCGGCCGCTGACGTGGCCGATGCCGTGCGGGAGACGACCCAGCGCTGGCTCGAGGTCCTGGATCGCGACGACGTGGCCGCCCGACCTGATCCCGCCGTGTGGTCGCCGTTGGAGTATGCCTGCCACGTGCGTGACGTCCACGGCGTCTACCGCGAGCGTGTCGACCTGATGCTGGGCCAGGTCGGCCCGCACTACCCCAACTGGGACCAGGATCGCACCGCGATCGAGCAGCGCTACGACCTGGCCGACCCGGCGATCGTGGCTGCCGAACTGTCCGAGTCGGGTGCCGCCATGGTGGCGGTGCTGTCCGGTCTGGGGGAGGCGGACTGGGTGCGCACCGGACACCGCAGTGATGGCGCATCGTTCACCGTCGACACGATGGCGCGCTACTACCTCCACGACCTTGTGCACCACCTCTGGGACGTCGGTGCCGTCGACACCGGCGCAGCATCCGGGCATGGAGCCACGGACCCGGAGTGGGTCGTGGCGGAGTCGGGGTCAGTAGTGCCAGGGAACACCTGACCAGTCCCGATCACGCTTCTCGAGGAAGGCGTCGCGACCCTCGATGGCCTCGTCGGTGCCGTAGATCAGGCGGGTCGCCTCACCCGCGAACACCTGCTGGCCGACCATCCCGTCGTCGGTGAGGTTCATCGCGAACTTGAACATCCGCGTGGCGGTGGGGGAGTTGGTGAGGATGGTGCGGCCCCACGCGATCGCGGTCTCCTCGAGTTCGGCATGTGGGACGGCGCGATTGACCGTGCCCATCCGCACGCCGTCCTCGGCGCCGTAGGTCTCGCCCAGCAGGAAGATCTCGCGGGCGAACTTCTGCCCCACCTGCTTGGCCAGGTAGGCCGATCCGAAGCCACCGTCGACCGAGGCGACGGCCAGGTCGGTCTGCTTGAACGGCCGTGCTCGCGCGATGCGATGGTCAGGTCGCAGATCACGTGCAGGGAGTGACCACCGCCGGCCGCCCACCCGTTGACGACTGCGACCACCACCTTGGGCATCGTCCTGATCAGGCGTTGGACCTCGAGGATGTGCAGGCGGCCGCTGCGCGCCGGATCGATCCCCGATGCGTCATCGTCGTCCGAGTAGCGGTAGCCGTCGGCGCCGCGGATGCGCTGGTCGCCACCGCTGCAGAAGGAGTGGCCCCCATCCCGTGGTGATGGCCCATTGCCCGTCAGCAGGACACACCCGACGTCGGAGCTGCGGCGGGCGTGGTCCAGCGTGCGGTACAGCTCGTCGACGGTGTGGGGGCGAAAGGCGTTGCGCACCTCGGGCCGGTCGAACGCGATGCGCACGATGCCGGCGTCGACGTGGCGGTGGTAGGTCAGGTCGGTCAGATCGAAGCCGTCGACGGGCTCCCACTGGGTCGCGTCGAACAGGTCGGACACCATGGTTGGCCCTTGGCTCGCGGTCGCCGAGAGCCTACGGGGATAGGGTTGCACTCGTCGGTCAGCAGGCCTCGAGCAGATCCAGAAGGTGACGACATGGCGGTTCCGGAGCGCACCAGTGCGCAGCGTGCGGCGGCATTGGCGCAGGCCCAGGAGGTCCGGCAGGTCCAGGCCCAGATCAAGCAGATGCTCGCATCCGGGGAGATCGGCCTCGCCGACGTGCTGGCACGGGCCGACCAACCCGACGGTGGGACGGCTCAAGGTCGCGCAGGTGCTCGAGTCCCTGCCACGAATCGGTCCCGTGACGGCCCGTCGCGCCATGGAACGCCTCGACATCGCCGCCTCGCGTCGGATCGCCGGGCTGGGGCCGCGCCAACGCGAGGCCTTGCTGGCCGACTTCACCTGAGCCGCGGGGCTGCGGCGTCGAGGCCCGCACCACCTGTTCGCGACGCCTGCGCCGGTCGCCCGTCACGACTCCGATCGCCCGAAGTTGCTACGATGGCTGCTTGCATGCGTCCTGTTCGGGCCACGTGCGGCGCGTCCATTCCCACGCGCCGGTGCCCGCGCCCATCGAGCCACCCCACGACTCCGGGGCCGTGCGACTCTCGTCCACCCACCACTGCAAGGCGGCACCACCACATGGCACACATCGATGACCTCATGGACGCCACGTCCACCAAGTTCCACCTCGCCATGCTCGCGGCCAAGCGTGCTCGCGAGATCAACGGCTACTACCAGCAGTTGGGTGAGGGCACCGGTCGCCTGATCGCCCCGCTGGTCACGACCGAGTCGAACAAGGCCCTGTCCATCGCCCTCGAGGAGATCGCCCAGGGCAAGGTCGTCGAGGCCGAGCGGACCGAGGTCGTGACCGAGGACCCGTTGGCGTTCATCGGGGCCGAGGAGGCCTTCGACGTCTACGACACGCCAGAGGCGCCCCAGCCGCTGGCGGCCGTCCCGGACCCCATCGAGGTCGAGGACGACGACCAGGCATGACATGACCGTGGGTCCGACGGGCCGGCAGCGATGTCGGTGCCACCGCTGACCCACTTCGCCGATCGCTCGGCAGGACAGGTGGGACGTGAGCGCAACCGTCGCCGACCTCGCGTCCCTGACGGGACGCCGCATCGTCGTTGGCGTGACGGGTGGGATCGCCGCCTACAAGGCCCCACTGGTGGTGCGCCGACTGCTGGCCGCCGGCGCTTCGGTCGACGTCATCCTGACACGGGGCGGCGCGAGGTTCGTGGGCGAGGCGACCTTCGCCGGTCTCACCGGCCGCAAGGTGCGCAGCGAGGTCTGGGAGGACATCGAGGACGAGACCCACGTCGCGTTGGCTCGTCGAGCCGACGTGATCGCGGTCTATCCCGCCACGGCGCACACCCTGGCTCGCGCTGCCGCCGGACTGGCCGACGACCTGTTGACCACGACCCTGCTGGCCACCACCGCCCCGGTCGTCATGGCACCGGCGATGCACACCGAGATGTGGGAGCATGCCGCGACGCAGGCCAATGCCGCCGTGCTGCGACAACGTGGCGTCAGGCTGGTCGGTCCCGACGAAGGCTTCCTGATGGGCGGGGACAGCGGTGCCGGTCGCGCCGTCGAACCCGATGCGTTCGTGGCAGCCGTGGTCAGCGAACTCCACGGCGACCACTCGCCACGTCCTGCCGTGGACATCCAGAGCCGTCGTCGACCACCACACCCGGTCGACCAGCGCGAACCTGCCACCGTTGCGCCGATGGGCCCTCGCAGCCGCACCCGGGATCTCGCGGGTGTCCGGGTGCTGGTGACGGCCGGCGGCACGCGCGAGCCGATCGATCCGGTGCGACACCTCGGCAACGCGTCGACTGGCCGCATGGGGTTCGCGATCGCTGCCGCCGCAGCGGCACGAGGTGCCATCGTCGACCTGGTGGCGGCGCCCACCCACCTCCCGACGCCGGCCGATGTCACGCGCATCGACGTCGAGACGGCCGTGCAGATGAGCGAGGTGGTCATGGCTCGTGCGGCCGACGCCGACGTGGTCGTCAAGGCCGCCGCCGTCGCCGACTTCCGCCCGGCCGAGACGTCCTCGCACAAGATCAAGAAGGCTGGCGGCGTCCCGACGCTCGAACTGGTGCCCAACCCCGACATCCTGCTCGACCCTCGGTCGCAATCGGGCCGACAGCGGGGTGGGGCCGCGCGTCCTGGTCGGATTCGCCGCCGAGACCGACGACGTCGAGGCCAACGCCCAGGCCAAGCTCGAGCGCAAGCATGCCGATCTCCTGGTCGCCAACGACGTGTCCCGGGCGGGCGTGCGGGTTCGGCCACGACACCAACGAGGTCGTGATTCACGGCACCGGCGGTGTGCGCATTCCCGTGCCCCTGACCTCCAAGGCCCTGGTGGCCGATCGGCTGCTGGACGAAGTGGCCGTCCGGCTCGACGGCCCGGCATCATGACCGGGCGCCTCGCACCGCCCACCCTGCCCGCAGCACTATCGTTGCCCACCATCTCGACACACAAGGCCTGTCTGTGACCCGCACCCTGTTCACCTCCGAGTCAGTGACCGAGGGCCACCCCGACAAGATGGCCGACCAGATCTCGGACTCCATCCTGGACGCCATCCTCACCGACGACCCCGACGGTCGCGTTGCCTGCGAGACGCTGGTGACCACCGGCCAGGTCATGGTGGCTGGTGAGATCTCGACGACCACCTACGTCGACATCGCCCGCACCGTGCGCGACACGATCCTGGCCATCGGCTACGACTCCGCCGACATCGGCTTCGACGGTCGAACCTGTGGGGTCTCGGTCGCCATCGACGAGCAGTCGCCCGACATCGCCGGGGGGGTCGACGACGCACTCGAACAGCGTGGCAGCCACGGGCGCGATCCCTACGACATGCTCGGCGCGGGTGACCAGGGGATGATGTTCGGATTCGCCTGCCGCGAGACCGATGCACTGATGCCGCTGACGATCGACCTCGCCCACCGGATGGCCCAGAAGTTGGCCGACGTGCGGCACAAGGGCGAGTTGACCTGGCTGCGCCCGGACGCCAAGACCCAGATCACGGCGCAGTACGAGGGCCATCGTCCCGTCGCCATCGACACCGTGGTGGTGTCCACCCAGCACGACGAGGACGTCGAACTGGACGAGATCCGGGCCGGTGTCACCGAACACGTGATCAACCCGTTGCTTCCCGAGGGCATCGACACCGACGATGTTCGCATCATCGTCAACCCGACCGGGCGCTTCGTGTCGGGCGGACCGGTTGCCGACGCCGGCCTGACCGGGCGCAAGATCATCGTCGACACCTATGGGGGTGTTGCCCGCCACGGAGGCGGCGCATTCTCGGGCAAGGACCCGTCCAAGGTCGACCGCTCGGCTGCCTACGCCACCCGTTGGGTTGCCAAGAACATCGTGGCCGCGGGACTGGCGGAGCGCTGCGAACTGCAGGTCGCCTACGCCATCGGGGTCGCCCACCCGGTGTCGCTCATGATCGAGACCTTCGGCACCGAGACCGTCGATCCGGCCCGGATCGAGGCCGCGGTCCAGGACGTGTTCGACCTGCGCCCGGCCGCGATCATCGACGCACTGGACCTCAAGCGTCCCGGGTATCGAGAAACCGCCGCCTACGGTCACTTCGGCCGTGAGGGTGACCGCTTCACCTGGGAGCGCATCGACCGCGTCGACGCGCTGGTGGCTGCTGTCGAGGGATGATCCCCGTGGCAGGCGCTGGCCCCGCGCGGCCCGAGACGTCGTCCGCCGCCGGTTGGGTGTCGCCCGCGTCGGCACCGGCACACCCGCAGCGACTGGTCCTCGGGGTCCCGGACATCGAGGACGTGGAGGACACCGGGGACGCCGCGGCGCAGCACGACGGTCGCAGCGACCTGGTTCGAGTCCTCGTCGAGGTCGAGCCCGCGCACCTCGACCGACCGTTCGACTACCTGCTCGGAGACGCCCCGACGGCGATAGCGCCGGGCTGGCGTGTCGAGGTGAACTTCGCCGGGCGCCGCCGGCGCGCACTGGTCATCGAACGGCCCGCCGCCACCGACGTCGACGAGGCACGTCTCCGGCCGGTCAGGAAGGTGCTCGGTGCGTACCCGTGGGTGACCCCGGAGGAACTGGCGGTCATCGACTGGGCCGCCCATCGGTGGGCCGGCACCCGTGCGGAGGTCATCCGTCACGCCCTTCCCGGGTACACCGCTGCCGTCGAGGAGTCGTTTCGCGACCAGGCGCTGATCCCGTGGCCAGCGCAGCCCGATCGGCCGCGGTGGGAGCCGGCGGGGTGGCACGACGGCCCCCGCGGGCGCCATGCAGTGCCCGAGGGATGGTGGCGCTACGGCGACGCCGCCGCCGACCTGTTCGCGGCCCTGCACGATGGTCGTGGACCCAGGCTGTGGCGGCCGCTGGCCGACGAGGACGTCGCAGCCCGCCTCGGCGAGGCCATCACCGCCTGTGTCGCCAACGGTCGTGACGCCCTGGTCGTCGTCCCGGACGCCGGCTCGAGGGTCGCCGCTCGCCTGATCGAACTGCTGCGACTGGGTCTGGGTGCCCATGGCATCGAGCGCGACCAGGTCGTCGACGTGACCGGATTGAAGACGGGCAGCGCCATCAGTCGCGCCTGGTTGCGCGGGCGGACCGGGCAGGCACGCGTGATCGTGGGGGAGCGGCGGGTCGCCTTCTGGCCGCTCGCGGCCCCGGGCCTGTTCGTCGTCCTCGACGAAGCCAACCCCGCCCACAAGGAACGTCGCAGTCCACGCCACCACGTCCGGGAGGTCCTGTTGGAACGAGCGCGGCGGACGGGTGCCGTGGCGGTGGCGACGGGGCTCGTGCCCTCGGCGCAGGCGTGGGCACTGCAACGCCACGGGCGACTGCAGGTGGTGGCGTCGGACCGACCGGCCGAGGTGGCAGCGGCCCCGCGGGTGACGATCGACGACCACCATCGCGTGCGGTTGGGCCGCCACGGCATCGGGGTGCTGCGCGACGCGGTTGCCAACGGACACCTCGCGGTCGTGCTGGCCGCCCGGGGTGGTGAGGGGCGGGCGATGGTCTGTGCGTCGTGCGGCGCTCGCCCGACGTGTCCCACGTGTGCGTCGTCCCTGGCCGGCGACGGGCCCGGACTGGCATGCCCGACCTGTGGCTGGCACACCCCACAGCGTCGGTGCGAGGAATGTGGCGGCCGCGACTTCGTGCCGCTGGCGGCGGGAACTGGCCGACTTGCCCACGAGTTGCGGCGCACGGTGTCGGCTCCGGTGGTGGTCCTGGAGGGCTACGACGCGGACGTGCCCGAGCCACCGGCCGTGCTGGTCATGACCCGGGGCTCGGTCATGGACATGGCCCCGGGTCCGGTCGGTGCAGTCGTGGTGCCCGACCTGGATGCACTGGCGCGGCGACCGGCCGTGGATGCGCCCGAGGACACCATCCGGCTGTGCCTGAACCTGGCCTCGTGGCTCGGGGCGTCCACGCCTGCCCGGATCGTGGCGGTCACTCGTGAGCCCGACGGGCGCGTGGCCACGGCCCTGCGGCGCTGGGACCCCATCGGGTTCTGGCGCGACGAGGAGCGCGAGCGGGCGCCGTTCCCGCCGTCGCGGTCGGCCGTCGCGGTCACGGTGCCCGACATCGCGGACGTGGACACCGTCACCTCGCACCTGGGCGGCCACGAGGTCGACGTGCTGGGCCCGGTCCCCGTCGCCGGCGCCCAGCGACTGCTGGTCCTGACGGCGACCAGGGTGCCGACCGTGGCCGTGCTGGCGGCCCTGCGACGAGATCTCTCCGCGTCGAACGTGACCATGACCGTGGACGTGGACCCCGTCGACCTTTTGTAGGGCGTCCCGGTGCGCATGCGGTGCGGGCCTGGGCTCCACCCTGCCGTTGTGGTCACGTGCGATCGAGCCCCGACATCGCCGAGCCGCTGGGCACGTATCCTTCTCGCCACAGCCCAAGCTTCGCTCGTGGAGATCTCCCACCCGTGACACGTCTCGACATCCGTCTGTTCGGTGACCCGGTCCTGCGTCAACAGGCGCGGACGGTCACGGACTTCGACGATCGCCTCGTCACCCTCGCCCGCAACATGCACGAGACCATGCAGGCAGCCCGCGGCGTCGGCCTGGCCGCCAACCAGGTCGGCGTGCTGAAGCGGCTGTTCACATGGTCTGATGGTGAGGACGACGGCCACGCCGGCTCGGTGGTCAACCCGCGCCTGCTCGATGCCTCCGAGGAGCTCCAGGACGGCGACGAGGGGTGCCTGTCCTTTCCCGGGTTGTTCTATCCCCTGGATCGCCCACTGCGGGTGCAGGTGGCGTGGCAGGACCTTGCCGGTGAGGGCCACGAGGTCGAGTTGGTGGGGTTCCTGGCCCGCGTCTGGCTCCACGAGATGGACCATCTCGACGGCGTCCTGTTCATCGACCATCTCGCGCGCCACGATCGCAAGGCCGCGATGCGGGCGATGCGCCAGATGCGCGAGGAACGGGGCGGCGGCGACGATCGACCTCGGCCCGGCAGCCTGTTGCTCGGTCGTCGGCGCGACGGGACGGCGCTGTGACCCGGGTCGTGTTCTTCGGCACGCCCGACGTCGCGGTGCCGTCCCTGGAAGCGCTCGTCGACGCACCCGACATGACGGTGGTTGCGGTCGTGACGAACCCCGACCGACCACGCGGGCGCAGTCACCGCCCGCGCCCGTCCGCCGTCAAGGAGGCTGCGATCGCCGCAGGGATCCCGGTGTGGCAGCCAGCGCGTGGCCGTGACGTCGCCGACCAGTTGCGCGACGCGGCACCAGATGTCTGCGCCGTGGTGGCGTATGGCTCCCTGCTGCCTCGCGACGTGCTCGACATTCCTGTCCATGGCTTCGTGAACCTGCACTTCTCTCGCCTGCCCCGTTGGCGCGGAGCCGCCCCGGTGCAGCACGCGATCCGCGCCGGCGACACCACCACCGGTGTCACCACGTTCGTGCTCGACGAGGGGATGGACACCGGGCCGATCGTGGGCATGACGACGACCCCGATCGGGCCGGCCGAGACTGCGGGGGACCTGCTGGCTCGCCTGGCAGTCGAGGGCGCACCGGATCTCGTGCGGGCGCTGCGTGACCTGGTCGCGGGCGCCGTGCCGACCCCGCAGCCCGACGACGGTGCCACCCACGCACCCAAGGTGACCAGCGACGATGTCGCGATCGACTTCGACCTGCCTGCGGCGCGCGTCGCGGCACTGGTGCGCTCGGCATCACCTCGCCCCGGTGCCCACACGACATGGCGGGGCGACCGCTTCAAGCTGCTCGGCGCGGTCGTGGCGGCAGCCGACGGGGCATCGGCAGCGGACGCGGCGACGGCGGATGGACCCGCTGCCGACCTCGAAGATGTCCCCCCCGGCACGATCCTGCACGCCGGCCCCGACGGACTGCGCGTGCGGTGCGGCGACGGCGCCATCCTGGTGACCAGGGTGCAGCCGTCGGGCAAGGCCGCCATGGAGGCCGGGGCCTTCGTCAACGGCTACCAGCCCGGCGTGGGCGAGCGGCTCGGGGCGTGACCGTCGGCATGGCACCCAGGGCAGCAGCCCTCGCAGCCATCCGAGCGGTGGACACGGGGACCTGGTCGACGCGTGCCGTGCCCGACGCCATCGCAGAACTGCCCGACGTTCGCGATCGGTCGCTGGCTGCCCACCTGGCCCACGGCACGGTGCGGTGGCGGGGCACCCTCGACTGGACGCTGACACAGGCCCTGTCGCGTCCGCTGGACCAGGTGGAGGAGGCGCTGGCGCAGGTGTTGCGGCTGGGCGTGTTCCAATTGCGACACTCCCGCGTGCCCGCCAGGGCCGCCGTCGACACGTCGGTGGAGTTGGCTCGCGCGTCGGTGCCACCCGGTCGTGCCAAGGGTGCGGCCGGGTTCGTCAACGGGGTGTTGCGTGCCGTCGATCGTCGCAAGGCCGAACTCGACGCGACGATCGCCGCCATGGATGACGTGCCTCGCATCGCGCTCCAGACCGGCCATCCGGAATGGATCGTGCGCGAGCGGCTGACCGCCATGGATGACCCCTCGGCAGTTGCAGCCCTCCTGGCCGCCGACAATGATCCACCCGGGCTGACGCTGCGTGCGCTGGGGGATCGCGATGCCCTCGTGGCACGATTGCAGGCGTCGGGCGTCGACGCGGTGCCAACGCAACTGGCGGCACTGGGCGTGCGAGCGCCGGGGCAGGATCCGCGTCGCCTGGACGTCGTCACGGACGGATCTGCCGTGCCGCAGGACGAGGCGTCCATGCTGGTCGGTGCCGCCGTCGGCGTGGTGCCGGGCGACCACGTGGTGGACCTGTGTGCCGCACCCGGGGGCAAGGCGATCGACCTCGCGGTCCGGGTCGGGCCGACCGGACACGTCACGGCAGTGGACCTGTACCCGTCACGCGCCGACCTGGTGCGGGAGGCTGCGGCGCGTGTCGGTGTCGACCTGGACGTGGTGGTCGGCGACGCGCTCGAGGTCGATCTGCCCCGTGGCGTCGACGCCGTGCTGGTGGATGCGCCGTGCACCGGTCTGGGAGTCGGACGTCGGCGACCGGAGGTGCGATGGCGGCGCGACCCGTCCGACGTGGCCGAACTCGCCGCGCTGCAGACTGCACTGGTGCTGGTCGCCGTCGACCTGGTCCGTGACGGTGGCCACGTGACCTACAGCGTGTGCACGTGGACGCAGGGCGAGACCACGGCCGTCGTCGCCGCCGTCGAGGCCGCCAGCCCGCGCCCGCTGCGCCGCATCGGCATGCGCCAGTTGCAACCGGACGTCGATGCCACCGACGGCATGTTCCACGCCACGTGGCAGGTCAGCCCGGCCAGTCCCGCCACACCACCTGCAGCCCCAGGCCAAGGACACCCGCAATGACCGCCATGCACGACGTGATCATCTCGCCATCGATCCTGGCCGCCGACTTCGCCCGCCTGGGCACCGAGGTCGACGATGTTGCGCCGGCGGTGGAGTGGGTGCACGTCGACGTGATGGACGGGCACTACGTCCCCAACATCACGCTGGGCAATCCGGTCGTGGCATCGCTGCGCGCGGCCACCGAACTGGTCATGGACATGCACCTGATGATCACGGATCCGCGCACCTACGCCCCCCAGTACGTCCAGTTGGGAGCCGAGTCGATCACCTTCCATCCAGAGGTCGAGGACGACCCGCTGGGCCTGGTCGAGGATCTGCGCACCATGGGCGCCCGAGTGGGCGTGGCCGTCAAGCCCGACCATCCACTGGCGTCCGTGGAGCCGCTGTTGCCACACATCGACATGCTGCTGCTCATGACCGTGGAACCCGGCTTCGGTGGCCAGTCGTTCCGCCGGGACGTGGTCTCCAAGATCGTCGAGGCCGCGACCTGGCGAGACGCCAACGACGCGACGTTTCGCATCGAGGTCGATGGGGGGATCGACCCCGACACCGCCACGGTCGTGGCGCAAGCGGGCGCGGACACGCTGGTGGCCGGGTCGTCGATCTTCGGTCGCGATGATCGTGTCGCCGCGGCGAACGCGATTCGCGCGGCCGCCGAGGCCGCCCGCTGACGCACTGGTCGACCCGGTCGGTCAGGTCAGGCGGCCGGGCCAGCGGTCGGGTCAGGCGGCCGGGCAGCCACGGCAGTCGCCCGGCCACCGCTTCGGATATCGTCGCAGGACACGTCTTCGGGGCAGGTGCGATTCCTGACCGGCGGTGAAAGCCCGCGAGCCACGGCAGGGGCGGGGTCCTCCACGGACCGTCGCCAGCAGGATGCCAACGCAGACCCGGTGCAATTCCGGGGCCGACGGTGACAGTCCGGATGGGAGAAGACGCAACGGGCATCCGTGTCCGTGCACTGGCGACCGCATGGACGAGTCGGACCCTCGACCCGTCCCGCGGGTACGCCTGGTTCTCCCGTGCCCCTGTCGACGCCCTGACCGACGACCAGGACGGGCTCATGGACCACGCCGAGGCGCCGGCACGTGCCACAGCATCGTCGGTGGATCGATCCGTCGACCAGCGCTGGATGCGTCGTGCGATGACCGTCGCCGAGGGCGCCCGAGGCAACACCGGTCCCAACCCGTTCGTCGGGGCGGTCGTCGTCGCCGACGGCGTGGAGGTGGCGGCTGCGGCCACGGGCCCGGTCGGCACCGCGCATGCCGAACCGCGTGCCCTGACTCGGGCCGGGGCCAGGGCGGACGGTGCCACGCTGTACGTCACGTTGGAACCCTGCATGCACCACGGGCGCACGCCGCCGTGCACGGATGCGATCCTGGCAAGCCGGCATCTCGCGCGTGGTCATCGGGATGGCCGACTCCAGTGCGATCGCTGCCGGTGGCGCCGCCCGCCTGCGTGCAGGTGGTCTCGCCGTCACGTCGGGCGTGATCGAGCAGCGCGTGCGCGCACAGTTGGAGGTGTTCGACACGGTCGTGCGCCACGGGCGTCCCCACGTGACCTGCAAGCTCGCCCAGACCATCGACGGCATCACGGACCCGGCTTTGCTCGGGCACAGGTGGATCACCGGCCCGCGCGCCCGTGGTCGGGTGCACGAGTTGCGCGCCCGGTCTGCCGGCGTGCTCGTTGGTGCCACCACGGCGCTGGTCGACGATCCGGCCCTGACGGTGCGCCATGCGCCTGCGGGCTCCACACCGCCGCGGCCCATCGTCATGGATCGTCGCGGGCGGCTGCCGACGGATCACCAGGTGGTACGTCCCGGCGCGATCGTGGTGACTTCACCGACGTCCCCGCCCACGTGGCGACGCGAACTGGCAGCGCGTGGGGTCGACGTTGTCGTCGTCGACTCGCTGGGCGCGGGACTGGACGCGCTGGTGGCGCGCGATGTGACGTCGGTGCTGGCCGAACCCGGACCCGTGTTGGCGACGGCACTGTTGCGGGAGGGCGCCGTGGACCGGATGTTGTGCCACGTCGCCGACTCGACGGTCCAGGACCCCCGACCGGTGACCTGGGCGCTGCACCTGGCGGGCCTGACACCGTCGGCACGTCGGGCGCTGGGGCCCGATGTCGAATGGGAGTTCATCCCCATGGACCATGCGCCCAGTCCCGTGCCCGACACTGGTGCCGCCCAGCCACGCCACCTCCCAACCTGACAGGCAGCCACATGTTCACTGGCATCATCGAGGAAGTCGGACAGGTCCACGCGATCGACGTGGCGGCCGACAGCGGCCACGCCGAACTGGGCATCACGGCGACCACGGTCACCGACGGCATCCAGTTGGGCGAGTCCATCGCGGTCGACGGGTGTTGCCTGACCGTGGCCCGGATGACGCCCGAAGGCTTCGTCGCCGACCTGATGGCCGAGACCCTGGCGGCCACGGCGTTGGGCCACCTGACCACCGGTGCCCGCGTCAACCTCGAACGCGCCATGCGGGCCGACGGTCGATTCGGAGGCCACGTCGTGCAGGGCCACGTCGACGGGGTGGGCGAGGTCGTGGACCTGGTCAGCGATCCCGGCACGACCTGGGTCACCGTTCGGGCACCGGCATCCATCGCCCGCCACCTGGTGCCCAAGGGATCGATCACGATGGCCGGGGTCAGCCTGACCGTGGTCGACGTCAGCGACCATGCCGACGGGAGGGCCACGTTCCGGGTCGCCCTGATCCCGCACACGCTGGACCACACCACGTTCGCAACGCTGGAGGTCGGGCTCGCGGGTGAACCTCGAGTCCGACGTCATCGGCAAGTACGTCGAACGGCTCGTCGGATTGAACCTGGCCGAGCACGCCACCCCCACACCACTGTCCGCCACCCCGAGGAGCGCACAATGAGCCTGGCAGCCATCGACGATGCCATCGCGGTCATCCGCGACGGCGGCATGGTCCTGGTCGTCGACGACGAGGACCGCGAGAACGAAGGTGACCTGGTCATGGCCGCCGATGCGGCCACGCCCGAGGCGCTGGGGTTCATCATCCGTCACAGTTCGGGTGTCATCTGTGCACCCATGCTGGGCGAAGACCTCGATCGGCTCGCCCTGCCGATGATGGTGGCCGTCAACGAGGACCCCAAGGGCACGGCCTACACCATCTCGGTGGATGCCGTGGGCGGGACCACCACGGGCATCAGTGCGGCCGATCGAGCCCGCACGATCACGGCGTTGGCAGATCCGTCCAGCACCGCGGCCGACTTCTCCCGGCCCGGCCACGTGTTCCCGCTGCGCTACGCCGAAGGAGGCGTCCTGCGCCGTCCGGGCCACACCGAGGCGTCGGTCGACCTGGCGCGACTGGCTGGCCGACGGCCAGCCGCCCTGATCTGCGAGGTCGTCAACGACGACGGGTCGATGGCGCGACTCCCTGACCTCGAGGTGTTCGCCCGCGACCACGGGTTGCTCGTCGTGTCGATCGCCGACCTGGTGTCGTGGCGACGCCGTCGCGACAGCCTGGTCGAGCGCGTCGTCGAGGTCCCGTTGCCCACGGCCTACGGCGACTGGCAACTCATCGGGTACCGCAACCGCCTCGATGGCGTCGAACACGTCGCAGCCGTGCACGGCGACATCGGTGGCGACGAACCCACGCTGGTGCGCATGCACTCGGAGTGCCTCACCGGCGACGTGTTCCGATCCCGACGCTGCGACTGCGGGGCGCAACTGGACGTGGCCATGGAACAGATCCAGCAGCGAGGGTCGCGGTCTGGTCGTCTACCTGCGTGGGCACGAGGGTCGTGGCATCGGCCTGCTCAACAAGTTGCATGCCTATCGGCTGCAGGACCTGGGTGCGGACACCGTCGACGCGAACCTGGCCCTGGGGTTGCCCGCGGATGCGCGCGACTACGGCGTCGGTGCCTCGATCCTGGCTGATCTTGGCCTGCACCAGTTGCGACTGCTGACCAACAACCCGGCCAAGCGCGCCGGCCTCGAGGGCTTCGGACTCGAGGTCGTCGAACGCGTTCCGGTCGAAATCACCCCCGGCACGGGCAACGCGACCTACCTGGCCACCAAGCGAGACCGCATGGGCCACCAGTTGACCGGCCACGGCGTCGCTTCGGGCGGCGTGGGGGACCGGGCACGTCGCGATCCGGGGTTCGCGATGGCGCCACGCACGCACCTGCTGCGCGACGACCTGCGTGACGAACTCCGCGCGACGTTGCAGGACCAGTTGGCCGCGACCGGACGAGCAACCGGCAGCCCCGCCACGGCCGCAGCACCCGCTGGGGGGGACACTGGCACGCCGGCCGCCGCCGCGGACGACGCTGTCGACCCCGGTTCCGGCTCCGACGAACTGTCCTGGGTGCCGCCCGCACAACCCGGCGCACGAGACCACCGCAAGCCACGACACAAGGATTCCGCATGAGTGAACGCAAGCCCGATCTGCTGGGTTCCCTGGATGCCAGTGGCCACCGCGTCGTCGTGGTCGCCGCCCGCTTCAACGCCGAGATCGTCGACGTGCTGGTCGAGGGCGCCGTGGCGCGACTGGTCGAGCTGGGCGCGAGCCCTGCTGACGTGGCGGTCGTCCGGGTGCCGGGTGCGTTCGAGCTGCCGTTGGTGGCGCAGCGGGCCGCATCAGACGATGCCGTGGACGGGGTCGTGGCCCTGGGCGCGGTCGTTCGCGGTGGCACCCCGCACTTCGACTACGTCTGCCAGGGGGCGACGGCTGGGCTCGAGGCAGCCGCCCGCACCACCGACACCCCGATCGCGTTCGGCCTGTTGACCACCGACGACTGGCAACAGGCCCGGGATCGCGCCGGCGGCACGCACGGCAACAAGGGTGCCGAGGCCGCCGAGGCGCTGGTCGAGACCATCCAGGTGCTGCGTGCCCTGGCAGGCCCGTCCGACGTCGTCGGCTAGAGGCGGCAGGCCAGGATCTCGGTCACCAGGATCCCCTTGGCCCCCAGCGCATGGAGGTCGTCCATCACCGCGTTCGTGCGGTCCCGTTCAACCATCGAGCGCACGGCCACCCACTCCCGGTCGTGCAGTGGGGACACCGTCGGTGACTCGATGCCGGGTGTCAGGTCGCAGGCACGATCGACATCCTCGACTCGCACGTCGTAGTCCATCATGACCCACTGGCGCGCGATGGTGAGCCCCTCGAGCCGGCGGACCATCTGCTCCAGACCGGGCGAGGATGGGGTGTCGGCACCGGAGATGAGCACTGCTTCGGAAGCCAGCACGACGTCGCCGACCAACTCCAGACCGGCCTGGCGCAGGGTGGTCCCGGTCGACACGACGTCGGCGACCACGTCGGCAACACCCAGGCGCACGGCGGTCTCGACGGCGCCGTCGAGGTTGATGATCTCGGCATCGATCCCGAGTTCGTCGAGACGTGCGGCCACGAGCCCCGGGTACGACGTGGCGATGCGGCGGCCAGCGAGATCCACCTCGGCCTGAACAGTGCCGGGCACCGCGGCGAAGCGGAAGCTGGAGCGTCCGAACCCCAACGCCACCACCTCACGCGCGGCCGTACCGGAGTCGACGAGCAGGTCACGACCCGTGATGCCGGCATCCAGCTGGCCCGTGCCCACGTAGGTCGCGATGTCCTTGGGCCGCAGGTAGAAGAACTCGACGTCCAGGGTCGGATCGATCAGGGCGAGGTCGCGCCGGTCACGCCGTTGGCGGTAGCCGGCCTCGCGGAGCATGTCGATGGCGGCTTCGGAGAGGGTGCCCTTGTGCGGGACGGCGACACGGAGCATGGCGGACCTGACGGATCAGCGGGAGGGGGCAACGGATGGGTGCGGAGGCGACGGCCGGTGGCGGCTGTTCCTGCTCGGCCGACGGCGACGTGGGGTTCGGGTCGGGCGCGGCGAACTGGTGCCCAGCGTGGCTCGGATCACAGGTGAGCGTAGACGTCGTCGAGATCGATCCCGGTGGCCACCATCAGGACCTGCAGGTGGTAGAGCAGTTGGGAGATCTCCTGGGCCGTGGCGACAGGACCCTCGTGCTCGGCAGCCATCCACACTTCGGCGGCCTCCTCGACGACCTTCTTGCCGATGGTGTGGACACCGGCGTCCACCAGTGCGACCGTTCCCGACCCGTCCGGGCGTGACGCCACCCGGTCCGTCAACTCGGCGAACAACTCGTCGAAGGTCTTCATGGCGTCCTCGTGACGTCGTGGGGTGTCGGGCGGGCGTGACCGTACCGGTGGGGGCTCCGGTGGCGTCGTCCGTGCCGCTAGCATGGTGCCACGTCGTCGACCATCCACTGCCAAGGCACCGCCGTGACCCGCCGTCTGCGCACCACGCTCACGCTCGTGACCACCCTGATCGCCACGGTCATGCTGACCCTGCCCGCCGCTGCGACCGAGGCCGAGGTCGAGGCCACCGGCTTCGGGACGGGGGACTGGGACGGCCTGATCGTCACCGCCATCGTCGGTGCGCTCCTGGGTGTGCTGGTGTTCGCCGTGAGCGACCCCGGCGGCATTCCCCGCGCCGACGCGCACCACTGAGCCGCTGCGGTCTGGTTGCGTCGCCGCGACGCGTCGTCGGCGCCAGCACTGCGGGACGGGCGCCACGACCTGCACAGCCCCGTCACGCAGGAACCGTGCGCCGGCCACCACGGTGTGCGCCATCCCCGCACAGCCCCAGGTGCGACGACCCGAACCGCTGACCACGAAGGCATGCACCCATGAGTGACGTTGGACCCCAGCCCCAGCCCGAGGACGCCCCCTCCGAGGAGGAGGTTCGCGCCTACCTCGCCCAGATGCGCCAGGCTCCGGCGGAGCAGGTGGTCGCAGAGGTGTTGCAGGGACTGCTCAACGCCGCCCAGATCAAGCTGGGTCGACGCGACGCACGACTGCTCCTCGACACTGCCACGAGCATCGTGGACCAGACCCGTCCGCACATGTCATCAGAGTTGTCCACGCAGGTCGACGACGCCCTGAGCCAACTGCGGCTGGCCCAGGTGGAGGCCGAGCAGCAGGTTGCGGCGGCACCCGAGCCCGAGGTCAACGACCTCACCGCCGCGCCGTCGGCCGGCACGTCCGACGCCCCGGCGACCCCGCCGGCGCCCGGCAGCCCGGGTGGTCCCGCGAGCAAGCTGTGGGTGCCCGGCCGCTGACTGCGCCCGGGAGCCGGTCGTCCCCGCGTCCATGGTGTCGTCGCGCACGAGACCAGTGCTGGGGTAGACTTTCCTCCACAACCACATCACATGGTCAAGCGGCGCCCACGCGCCCACCTGGCAGGCACAACCTCCCCGGGTCGCACCACATCCGCATCACGCGCCCTGCGGCGTGGGTGCGTGCTGTCGCGGCCCCCTCGATTCACGAGGTCGGGCCGCGTTGTCGTTGTGCCGAGTTGCCCACGCTGGCCGTCATCGTTTGCTCACCAAGGACACCACAATCGAACAACCGCATCGCCTCAATGCCGACATCAAGTTGCCCCGCGTTCGTCTGATCGACGAGACCGGCGAGCAGGTCGGCATCGTCCAGTTGGCCGAGGCACTTCGTCGTGCCCGTGATCTCGAACTCGACCTCGTCGAGGTCGCACCCCAGGCAGACCCGCCGGTGTGCCGGATCATGGACTACGGCAAGCACCGCTACGAGGAAGACCAGAAGGACAAGGAAGCCCGCAAGCGTCAGAGCCAGATCACGATCAAGGAGATCAAGATGCGCCCCAAGATCTCCGACAACGACTACGGCACCAAGTCTGGCCATGTCCGTCGCTTCCTCAACGACGGGGCCAAGGTCAAGGCCACCATCATGTTCCGCGGACGCGAGATGGCCCACACCGAGTTGGGTCGCGGACTGCTCGACCGGCTGGCCGAGGACATGGAGGAGTTGGCAACCATCGAGGCCTACCCGAAGGTCGACGGCCGCAACATGATCATGGTCCTCGCCCCCATCAGGAAGAAGGCCGCAGCCGAGAAGTGACCGGCTGCACGCCCCGGCGTGTTGCGGGCGGGTCACCCCACGACTGGGGTGACCGACCCTGCACTCGGCGCTCCACACGTACACGACCACAGGAGGGCAACCCATGCCCAAGCAGAAGACCCACAGCGGAACCAAGAAACGCTTTCGCGTCACCAAGAACGGCAAGGTGATGTCCAAGCAGAAGAACCGCGCCCACATCCTCGAGAAGAAGTCGCCAGGCCGCAAGCGTCGCCTGGCCGGCATGACCGAGATCGCCCCCGCCGACGCCAAGCGCGTCAAGCGGTTGCTCAACAAGTAACAGGAGGCCTCCAATGGCACGTGTCAAGGGTGGCGTTCACGCCAAGAAGAAGCACAAATCGGTCCTGAATCGCGCAAAGGGATTTCGCGGTGCACGCAGCCGCCGGTTCCGCGTGGCCAAGGAGGCCGTGTTCCACGCCGAGCGGTACGCATATCGCGACCGCCGTCGGCGCAAGGGTGACTTCCGTCGCCTGTGGATCACGCGCATCAACGCGGCGGCCCGCATCGACGGCCTCAGCTACTCGCGGTTCATGCACGGGTTGAAGCTCGCCGAGATCGAGATCGACCGCAAGAACCTCGCGGACATGGCCGTGCGTGAGCCGGCTGCGTTCTCGGCCGTGGTCGCGCTGGCCAAGGATGCCCTGGGCATCGAGGTCGAGACGCCGGCTGCAGCGCCTGCCCCGGCCCCGGCCGACGAGCCCGTTGCTGCCGAAGAAGCCGACGCGGACGACGAGCCGGTTGCGGCGGACGAAGCCGACGCGGACGACGAAGCTGACGACGGCGGACGATGCTGCCGAGGAAGCCGACGAAGCTGACGAGGCCGTTGCTGCCGAGGAAGCCGACGCGGACGACGAAGCCGACACCGATGCCGGCGTCGAGGATGGCGAGTCGTTGGAACAGGACACCGAGGTCGACTCGGATGGGGACGGATCGGTCAACGCCGATGACGAGTCCCCGTTCGGCGAGGGTTCGGTCAAGGCTGGCGAGGACGGTTCTGGTCCCGAGGGCTGGACGGTCAAGGGCAACGCCGACTCGATGCTCTACCACAGCGAGGAGTCGCCCTACTACGACCGGACCAAGGCCGAGGTGTGGTTCGAGACCGAGGAAGCGGCTGCAGCTGCCGGCTTCCAGCGCTGGGACGTCAACACGAAGTGACCCAGTCGGTCACACCAGGATGATCCGAAGGGCCCGCCACGACGGCGGGCCCTTCGGCGTGTTCGGACGTCGCCGATGCATGCGCCCGCACACGAACCAGCGCTGGTCCGGTGCGTGTGCCGAGGGCGACGGCCCTAGGATGGCGTCAGACGATCCAGGGAGTGCCCATGACCGACGGCAGCGGTCCGCAGGTCCATCCCCGCGTGCGGGTGCAACTCGAATGCACGCCCGACGACGGTGGCCATGCCGAGATCCTTGCCCTGTGGAAGGCGCACTCGATCGCCGAGGACGCCCGCGACCTCGATGGCCTGATCGCGACCCTTGCCCCCGACTGTGTCTACGAACTGGTGGGCGAGTTGGCGGCCCCGGAGAATCGCTGGGAGGGCCATGACGGCGCCCGACGTTTCTACACCGATTTCCTCGGCGCCTTTCCCGACGTGGAGTTCTTCCTCCAGGACATCACCATCGGGCCACAGGGCGTGACCGAGATCGCCAAGGTCAAGGGCACGCACGTGGCCGACTTCGCCGGCTGGGCGGCGACCGGTGCAGCGACCGAGTTCATGGTCGCCATCGTCTTCCCATGGGACCCGGTGAGCGGCCGTTTCGGCGGCGAGCGAGTGCTGGCCGTTCCTCCCATGACCGCGCAGACCTCCTCCCCACCCGGGAACTGAGGGCGTGGCGACTCCACGACCGGTTCGCAACCCGCCGCCGATGGTCGCAGCGGAGCAACGACGCGTCAGGATCGCGTTGGGCGCGTTCGCCGGCGTCCTCGTGGTGGGATGGCTCGGGTACATGGTGTTGGCCGGGCTGGCGCCCCTGGATGCGCTCTACCAGACCGTGATCACGGTCACGACCGTGGGGTCGCGTGACATCCCCGACCCGACTGCCGCCGTGCAGGTGTTCACCATTGCACTCATCAGTGCCGGGGTGGTCTCGGTGTCCTACGCAGCCGTCACCGGCATGGAGTTCGTCATCGACGGACACCTCCACGACTACCTGGAGAATCGACGGATGGACCGCATCATCGATGCCCTCGACGACCACGTCATCATCTGCGGGTTCGGTCGGGTGGGGCGACAGTTGGCTGCCCAGCTGGCGACCTCCCACGCAGACTTCGTCGTGATCGACGAGGAGGAGTACAAGGTCGACCAGGCGTTGAGCGCCGGGCACGCCGCCATGCGCGGCGACGCCACCGTCGAGTCGGTGCTCACGCTCGCCGGCATCGACCGGGCCTCGGCCCTGGTTGCGACCGTCAACTCCGACGCCGACAACGTGCTGGTGACCCTGACCGCCAAGGGCATGGCCCCGGAGCTGACGGTGATCGGTCGCGTCAAACTGGACGAGACCGAACCGAAGTTGCGGCGCGCTGGTGCCGATCGGGTGATCTCGCCCTCCACGATCGGCGGTCGGCGGATCGCACAGATCCTGACTCGACCGGTGGTGGCCGACTTCCTCGACCGGCTCGGGGGCGGCGCGGTGGACTACACCCTGGAGGAGATCCCGGTCCAGCGTGGCAACGACCTGGCCGGGGTCACGCTGCGCGATGCCGCCATCCGTGAACGGTTCGGGGTCACCGTCCTGGCCGTCCGACACATCGAGGGTGATCGCCTGGACTCGCATCCGGCGCCCAACGTGCCCCTGCACCCCGGCGACATCCTGGTCGTGATGGGCTCGGACGAGGACGTCAAGGCAATGCGCGGCCAGTTCGCCAAGAACTGAGCGTCCGGCCCGGCATGGCAGGGGACCGGCATGGCAGGGGCCCGGCATGGCAGGGGACCGACCCGGCGACGGACCGGCCCGGTCGAAACGACGATCCGATGGGCGCTCGCCACGCGGCACGCGGACGTCATCGCTGGACGCTGGCACCGGTGTCGTTCACTGGGTGTCGAGGCCCAGCATCGTCATCGCCTCGGTGGGCGTGGCCCGCAGGCCGATCACGAAGGGGCCGAACTCGGCGTAGCGGACCGACGCTTCGTCGTAGCGCAGTCGGTACACGATCTCCTTGAGGTCGCCCACGTCATGGGCGAGCAGGGTCACGCCGAACTCCCAGTCGTCGATGCCAGTCGATCCGGACACCAGTTGCAGCACCCGGCCGGTGAAGGCCCGCCCGGACCGACCATGCTCACCCATCAGCCGCTTGCGCTCGTCGAAGTCGAGCGCGTACCAGTTGTCCTCGCCCTCGCGACGATGCGTCATCGGGTAGAAGCACATGGTTGACCAGGTCGGCAGCTCCGGATACAGCTTGTTGGCTGTGTAGGTGGCCATGCGCTCGTCGAACTCCGCGACGCGGCGGTCGAGCTCGTCGCCCTCGACCCCCTTGGCGGCCATCTGCTCGCGATACTGCTGTGGCGTCGTCGTGTACTCGGAGCCCTCGGTCAGCGAGACGTAGGACCAGTCGAGGTCGAACACCTCGCGGGCTGCCTCCATGATGGTGGTCTGGGCCTGTCGCAGCACGACGAGGTCACGGTCCAGCAGCATGACGACCAGGTCGGCCTTGTGCCCGAGCCCCACGAACACGTGGGTCTGGACCTCCTGGGCGACCTGGTCGAGGGCGTCCACGATCGCCTTGCCCGTTGCCGCCGCGCCCGGCGAGACGTCGGGACGGCGACGCAGGAACAGGTGGAGGACGCCCATGCCCTCGGCGGGGGTGACGGCATCGATCACGTTGGGCTCCAGGGAAGGGGTCGCAACGGTATGGGATCGTGGGGCAGGCCTCAGTCCATGACGGTGACGCTGTTGACCTCGGCCTCGTCGGTGAGGTCGTACACGCGGGGGACCCCGGTTGCCAGTTCGTAGCTGGGGATCTCCTCCTCGGACATGTTGTCGAGGTTCATGACGATCGCCCGGTTGGAGTTGCCGTGGGCCACGACCAACACGTTGCGGCCATCGCGGATGTCGCCCAGGACGGCACGTTCGAAGAATGGCAGGGTGCGGTTGACCGTCATCTCCAGCGACTCGCCGCCGGGCGGCGGCGTGCTGTACGAGCGACGCCAGATGTGCACCTGCTCGTCGCCGTACTTCTCCGCGGTGCGAGCCTTGTTGAGCCCGGACAGGTCCCCGTAGTCACGCTCGTTGAGCGCCTGGTTGCGGATCACCGGCAGGTCCCACCCGGTCTCGTCCAGGATGATGTCCAGCGTGTGCTGGGCACGCACCAGGTCCGACGTGTAGGCGACGTCGAAGGTCACGCCGGCGTCGGCCAGGCGCCGGCCGCCGCGCCGTGCCTCCTCGCGTCCCTTCTCGGTCAGGGGGACGTCGACCCATCCCGTGAACCGATTCTGCAGGTTCCACAGCGATTGGCCGTGACGGACGAGTGCGAGCGTGGGCATGGTCTGACTCCGCGGGGTGTGTTGTCGGTGGCCGAGCGTCACAGCACCGCCCACGATAGGCCCGTTGCGCGCGCCCGGCCAGCCGAAGGGCCCGCGAGAATCGCGAAGCATGGTCGACGCTGAACATGCGTCGAGCCAACCATTTCCGGGATGGCGGCCGGGTTCGTCGTGAAGCCGGCCTCGAGCGGAGCGGACTGCGGACTGGGACAGCTCGCTGGACCAGTCCAAGGGAGCACCAAGGGTCGGCGCAACGATGTGCCCGGCGCCATCCGTCGAAGGATCAGGCGTTGGCGCGGATGACGTTGAGCGCCGAGCCTGCCTTGAACCACTCGATCTGCTCGTCGCTCATCGTGTGCGTGGTGCCGAAGGACTCCGACGACCCGTCCTGGTGGTGCAGGGTCACGGTGATGGGGGAGCCGGGTGCGAGGTCGGCCAGGCCGGTGATGTCGACACGGTCGCCCGGGCGCACCTTCTCCCAGTCGGCGGGGTCGTTGAAGGTCAGTGGCAGGATGCCCTGCTTCTTGAGGTTGGTCTCGTGGATGCGGGCGAAGCTGCGCACGACCAGTGCCCGGACCCCGCGGTACCGAGGCTCCATCGCCGCGTGCTCGCGCGATGACCCCTCGCCGAAGTTCTCGTCACCGAAGACGACCGAGTCGACGCCCGCCTCGCCCCACCGCTTCGCGAGGTCGGGCAGCGCCAGCTCCTCACCGTCACCGACGACGTCGACACCGGTGCTGGCCCCGGTCAGGTTGTTGAGCGCCGACAGGTACAGGTTGCCGGAGATGTTCTGGAGGTGACCGCGGAAGCGCAGCCACGGACCCGCCATCGAGATGTGGTCCGTGGTCGTCTTGCCCTCCGACTTCAGCAGGATCGGCAGGCCGAGCAGGTCGTTGCCATCCCACGCGGGGAACGGCGTCAGGCGCTGCAGGCGCTCGGAGTCCTCGTCGATGACGACGTCGATCTCCTCGCCGTCTGCCGGCGGCACGAAGCCCTCGACGCCCTGGGTGAAGCCGCCATCGGGCAGTTCCTCGCCGACCGGCTCGGGGAGCATGACCTCGGTGCCGTCGGACGCCGTCAACGTCATCGTCTTGGGGTCGAAGTCGAGCCTGCCGGCCAGCGCCATCGCGATCACGGTCTCGGGGGAGCCGATGAAGGCCAGCGTCTCGGCGTTGCCGTCGTTGCGCTTGGGGAAGTTGCGGTTGAACGACGTCACGATCGAGTTCACGTCGCCCTGCTCGATGTCGTCGCGCCGCCACTGGCCGATGCAGGGGCCACAGGCGTTGGCCAGGACCGTCGCGCCCATGTCCTCGAGGTCGCCCAGCAGCCCGTCGCGTTCGATCGTGGCGCGCACCTGCTCCGAGCCGGGCGTGACCAGCAGCGGCACCTTCGCGCTGATGCCGTGCTCGGTGGCGAAGCGGGCGATGCTCGCGGCCCGCGAGATGTCCTCGTAGGACGAGTTGGTGCAGGAGCCGACCAGTGCGGCGGACAGGTCCAGTGGCCAGCCGTTGTCGTCGGCCTCGGGTCCGATGTCGGACACCTGGCGAGCCAGGTCGGGGGTGTGCGGACCCACCAGGTGCGGCGACAGGTCGTCCAGGTCGATCTCGATCACCTGGTCGTAGAAGTCGTGGGGGTTGTCGTAGACCTCGTCGTCGGGGCGCAGGAAGGCCGCATGGGCGGTGGCCAGGTCGGCGATCTCCTCGCGCTCGGTCGACTTGAGGTAGCGGGCCATCGACTCGTCGTAGGCGAACAGCGAGGTCGTGGCGCCGATCTCGGCACCCATGTTGCAGATGGTGCCCTTCCCGGTCGCCGAGATGGACTCGGCCCCCGGTCCGAAGTACTCCACGATGGCACCGGTGCCACCCTTGACCGTGAGGATCTCCGCGACCTTGAGGATGATGTCCTTGGGGCTGGACCAGCCCGACAGGCTGCCCGTGAGCTTGACCCCGATCAGCTTCGGCACGCGCAGGTTCCACGGCATGCCGACCATCACGTCGACCGCGTCGGCGCCGCCCACGCCGATGGCGACCATCCCCAGTCCGCCGGCGTTGGGCGTGTGGGAGTCGGTGCCGATCATCATGCCGCCGGGGAAGGCGTAGTTCTCGAGCACGACCTGGTGGATGATGCCCGAACCCGGCTTCCAGAAGCCCATGTCGTAGCGCTGGCCTGCCGACTTCAGGAACTCGTAGACCTCGCGGTTGCGCTCGTTGGCGATGCGCAGGTCGGCGTCGGCGCCCTGGTAGGCCTGGATCAGGTGGTCGGCATGGATCGTGGTCGGGACCGCGGTGGAGTCCTTGCCGGCCAACATGAACTGCAGCACCGCCATCTGCGCCGTGGCGTCCTGCATGGCGACACGGTCGGGTCGGTAGTCGGTGTAGTCCACCCCCCGTTCGAGGCCGCCATCGGCCGGATCGTCGAGGTGGCTGAACAGCACCTTCTCCGCGAACGTCAGCGGACGGCCATAGCGCTCCCGCGCCATCGGGATCGTCTCGCCGTAGCGGTCGTAGGCGGACTGCACCAGGGACAGCGGGGTCGTGGCGGCGGGGTGGCGTGCACTCATGGTGGGGGTCCTTGCGGTCAGCCGCAGGAGGCTGGACGGAGCGGTCTGTGGTGGCGTGGGTCGGGCTGCATCCGCAGTGTGGCACAGCCGCGTCGGGCAGTCTCGCGAGGGCATCGGGACCTCGCACGGCATTGAGCATACTGATAACCCATGCGGTTATCAAACGCTGCTGCGCGGCGGGTCCGTACGCTGGTCGAGATGGCCGCACGACCCGACACGTCGTCATCCCGACCACCTCCCTTCGTGGCAAGGACCCCACGCATGCCGGTGCTGACCTGCCTGACCCACCCGCGATTCGGGGGCGCGTCGAGCGTGGGGGTGGGTTCGTGCTAGCGGGGTTCCGAGGGCTGGTGGCTGGCGGCTTCGCCGTCCTGTCAGCCGCGTGCATGCTGATCTGGATCGTCTCCACACCGCAACTGCGGTCGCTGGGTCGGGGGCTGGTCCTGGATGCCCAACTGGTCATGGTCCTGGCGGCGGCCCTGGTCAGCGTCCTGGCGCTGCTGGTGGCGTGGTCCAGCTTCGGTCGCGGGATGGTGGCTGCCGTCGGGCTCGTGCTGACCGGCCAGGGCGTGCTCGCCACCGTCATGGCGATGGGAGGCCTGGTCATCACCGGTCGCCCCGGTCCGCCCGCACCGGTGAGCGTGTGGCCCATCATGGCCGCCATGCTCGGCCTGGTCGCGGTGGTCATGGGAGTGTGGCGATCCCCGGACGAGGTCGTGGTGGGTCGCCGACAGTTGATCGGATCGTGGGTTGCCACCCTGCTGGCGATCGCGGCCGTGGGCGTGCCGACCATGCCGCTGTCGGTGGCCGGGGCTGCACCCACGCCGGCCATGACCGTTGCCGGGCCCTACGTGGGACAGGCGATGACGGGGATCCTGGTCATCCTGTTGGCGACGGCCGGGCTGCGGGCACGACGATCGGCCGCAGTCGGGCAGGCAGTGGCGACCATGGCGCTGATGGCTTCGGCGGTGTGGCTGCCAGCGATCGTGCCCGGCGTCGAGCTGGACACGCGTCCCAAGGACATCGCGTTGCTGCTGGCCGTCGTCGCGGTGGGCGTCTGGACGTTCACGGCAGGCAGCCCCGACTGGGAGGACGGGGAGGTCGAGGAGTGGCAGCACCCATCCGACGAGCTGCGTGCCGGCGCCTGGCGTGGCAGCTTCGACGTCGGAGGCGAGGCCGACGTCGAAGGTCCGCGAGACGTGACCGCCGTGCTGGATCCGGTCGCCGACGGTCCGCCACCGCCTCAGGAACGCCCCCGGACCGATGACCCGACGCTGGTGGTCCCTGACCGGGACCAGACCGAGGTCATGGCCGCCACCGATGCCGACCAGACCCAACGCATCGCCGGCGACGACACCCGCCGCTGACGGTGTCAGTCGTCGTCGGTGGCGGCGTCCAGGACACGCAGCGCGCGCATGATGGCCAGGGCCCCTCGATCACGGACCCGCCGGGCGATGGCAGGTTGGGTGACGCCCAGGGCATCGGCGATGTCGACCTGGCGTTCGTCGTCCATGAGCCCCAGCAGCGCCCGGCGATCCCGGGCGTCCATGCGGGCCAGCAACTGGTCCTGCAGCACGAACCATGCGCGCAGCAGCGCCGGATGGTCGCCCTCGCCAGCCACGACCGTGCGCAACGACGGCGGCCACTTGGGTCGTGACGGCAACTCCTGGGCTCGCGCCCGGGCATCGCGGGCCGCAGCCAGCACTGCCTCGCTGGGTGTCCCGTCCGCCTCGACCGGTCCGTGGGCGATCCCGACGCGCACGTCGACGGGTTCATCCTCACCGTCCACGGTCGCCAGCACGAGGTCGTCGGTGACCAGGCGCAGGCGGACCGTCGCCGTCGCCATGTCAGCCAGGTCGTCCCAGGTCCCCTCGAAGGTGTCGTCGGCGATCACCTGCAGCCGGCGACGCCCGGGGACGGCGGCGTTGACCTCCTCCAGGCAGGCGGCCAGCCCGCGCACGAGGGCCGCTTCGTCGACGAACCGTCGTGACGTGACCACGTCACCGACCACCACCCAGGCGTTGCGCACCATCGCTCCTCGCTGTGCTCGGCGACCCGGCGATCATAGGACCGGTCACGGGCCAGTCCGGCGATCTGGGAGCCACGGAACACGACGGGTCGGGAAACGGTTGCATGGGGCGAGCGCCTGTGCCGCCACACCCGACACCACCACCCGGCACCCCCCGACACGAGGACCCCCAGCATGTTCGGATTCCGCAGCACGCCACCCATGGTCGGCCCCGACACCGCCCTGCCCGGACGCGACACGCCGTTGCCGCCGCCCGCCAACCACCGGGTGCTGGGCACCCCGCTGGCCGGCCCGTACCCCGACGACCACGAGGTTGCCGTGTTCGCGATGGGCTGCTTCTGGGGAGCTGAGCGCTTCTACTGGCAACTGCCGGGTGTCTGGACGACGGCGGTGGGCTATGCCGGTGGCTGGACCCGGAACCCGACGTACGAGGAGACCTGCACCGGACGGACGGGCCACACCGAGTCGGTGGTGGTGGTGTTCGACCCGGCGGTCGTGTCCTACGAGCAGCTGCTCAAGGTGTTCTGGGAGAACCACGACCCGACGACGCCCAACCGCCAGGGCAACGACGTCGGCACGCAGTACCGCTCGGCCATCTTCACCACGACCGACAAGCAGTTGGAGGTGGCTCGCGGTTCGGTCCAGCGCTACCAGGCCGCGCTCGATGCGGCGGGCTTCGGCCAGATCGCGACCCAGGTCGACACCCTGGCCGACGCCGGCGATGGCACGTTCTACCTGGCCGAGGACGAGCACCAGCAGTACCTGCACAAGCACCCCAGGGGCTACTGCAACCACGGGTTCTGCCAGGTGGGCTACGACACGCAGGACCATGGCCAGGACGCGCCGACGAAGGTGCGGCTGCCGGGGACCTGAGGCACGGGCACGGGTGACGGACGAAGAGGTGGCGCACCGTCGACTCACCGTGGCACCGTCGGGACCAGCACGTGCACCAGTCGGTCACCGGCGCCGTCGTGGGCGGGGCGTCACTCCGCGGGCCACTCGCCCGAGCGTTCGAACTCCAGGCGCCGGGCGATCTCCCGGGCCTTGTCACGTGCCAGTTCGCGTCCGGTCTCGCTGCTGACGAGTTCGTCCAGGCGCCGATACATCGGGGTGCCGGTCACCCATGGGTGGGCAGGCTCGATGCTGCGCAGTTGCTCGTTGGTCCAGGTCGCGGCGGCTCGCGCATGGAGCACGTCGGAATTGCGTTGCAACCACCCCATCAGGTTGCGACGGTGTGACGGGGTCAGGCTCACCAGCAGCGTGGTCCTGCCACTCGACGACGTCCAGGTGCGTGCCTGCAGCAGGATGTCGGGATCGAGGTCGGTGGCCTGCCGGCGGCGGCCCTGTCGCGCGGCTGCCAGCAGGTTCGTCACGGCGGCGTACAGGGGGGAGTGGTCGGCCACGGACAGTTCCCCCGAGGCCACCCGGTCGCCGACGGCCGGATCCAACAGCGCATGCGCGTACGTCGAGCGATGCACGTGCAGTTGCTCGGCGATGCGAGCCAGCAGGGCCGCGTTGGCACCCTCGAGTGCGACCACCGTGCCATCAGTCAGCGTGATGTGGTCGGCCTGGTTGACGTCGTCAGGGATCCAGGGTGATGCGCGCCACTGGTGCTCCGCTCGGCCACGTGCGCCCTGCCCGGGCGTGTGTGGTCGCCATTGTGGCACCTCGCAGCGTGCCCCGGGGCAGCGCGACGGTGGATGCGCATTGGTCCGGGCTGCCCGCGGCCGCGCGTGGAGGTGGCGGCGCCAGCAGGGCCGACGACCGTACCCCTGGTGCGCCTCCTTCCTCCCCGATCGTCTGGTCCGTCGATGTCGCCCAGTCTCCCATCCCACCCCCGGTTCGCCCCAGCCCCTGGCCGTGGGGGAGCGGGTCATGCTCACGGATCGCAAGCACCGTCGCTACGTCGTGGTGCTCGAGGACGGCGCGCAGTGGCACTCCCACGGTGGTGCCATCGAGCACGACGACGCTGATCGGGCAGCCCGAGGGCATCGTGGCACGAACGACCAAGAACATGGAGGTGACGGTCTTCCGCCCCACCCGCACCGACTTCATGATGAAGATGGGGCGTGGTGCCCAGGTCGTCTATCCCAAGGACCAGGCGATGATCCTGTCGGTGTCCGACATTCGCCCGGGCATGGACGTCGTCGAGGCGGGCGCGGGCTCCGGGTGCGCTCACCATGGCCCTGCTCGACGCGGTCGGGACCGACCGGCAGCGTGACCTCGTTCGAACGCCGCGCCGACCACCTCGAGGTCGCCGAGCGCAACGTGATCGACTGGTTCGGTGCCCGGCCGGCCAACTGGACCCTGCGCCACGGTGATGCCGTCGTGGGCATCGGCGGGCTGCAGGTCCACCGGATCGTGCTGGACATGCTCGAACCCTGGCTGGTCGTCCCCGAGGCGGTCACGGCGCTGTCACCGGGCGGCATCCTGACGGCCTACATGCCCACCGTGACCCAGGTGATGCGCTTCGACCAGGCCTGCATCGCGCGAGCGGGGTGTTCGTCCAGCGCTCCACGACCGAGACGCTGGTGCGCGGGTGGGACGTCGACAACCTCGCGGTCCGGCCGCACCACCGCATGGTGGCGCACACGGCCTTCATCACCACCACTCGCCGCGCAGCCGACGAGGCGGCCGGTGGCCCGGGTCCGGAGCGATCCGTCACGGGCCCACCATCGAGTTCGTGGACACCACGGCCCCAGCCCGAAGGCCCCGTCGGTCGACGAGGGTCCGGTCGGTCCCGCAACCGGGTCAACTGCCCTGACCCACGCGGTCCCCGACCAGGCCGCCACGCGTCAGTCGATCGCGGCGACAGGCTTCGTATACTCGCAACCGGGTCGTCCTCGCGGCACCATCCGGCGGGAGGCAGACCCCGGCAGCGACGAGGAGGCATGCATGGCAGCAGCCAGCGATGACCGCCGGCCCGACATCGATTCCACGACCACCGCTGCGGATGTGCCCGTCGTCGCCCCGGACGAGTTCGAGAGCGGTCGTGGCGGAACTCGAACGGCTGCGAGCCCGCATCGCCGCGGATCCCGCGGCCACCGCGATCTTCGACGACACCGACGGCGAGTTCCCCGACCAAGGCCGTGAGCGATGCCCGCGTGCTGGCCCTGCAGGACCAGGTGCGGGAACTGCGGGTGCGGCTGCAGGCCTCGCGCGACCACGCCGGGCACCTGACCGCGACCCTGCGTGCCGCCCGGGAACAGCTGGTCCAGTTGCGCGACGACGTCGAGCGACTCTCGGAGTTGCCGCAACGCTACGGACGCGTGGTCGCACTGCACGACGACGACACCGTGACGCTGGTGATCGACGGTCGCCAGCTGCGGGTGTCCGCCCCCGATCTGCGTGCACGACGCGACGCCGCGAACGACGCTGATGCCACCGAGGGCGAGCTCGTCGACCTGGTCGTGGGCAGCGAGGTGCTGGTCAACGACCAGTCCAACATCGTCGGACTCGCCGAGTGGCACGACCGTGGGGAACTCGTGACCGTCGTCGAGATGGTCGACGAGCATCGGGTGCTGGTGACGGGCCAGGCCGACGACGAACGCATCGTCACGCTGTCCGAGCCACTGCGCGACCAGCCCATCAGGGGTGGCGACACGTTGCTGGTGGACCTGCGTGGCAACCTCGCACTGGACCGGATCGTGCGACCCGAGGTCGAACGCCTGGTCCTCGAGGAGGTCCCGGACGTCACCTACGAGGACATCGGTGGCCTGGCCGACCAGGTCGAGGCCATCCGCGACGCCGTCGAACTGCCGTACCTGCATCCCGACCTGTTCGCCGAGCACGACCTCAAGCCCCCCAAGGGCGTGCTGCTCTACGGACCGCCCGGCTGTGGCAAGACCATGATCGCCAAGGCCGTCGCACGGTCGCTGGCACAACGGGTGTCCGAGCGCACCGGCCGTCGCCGACGTGCACAGCCACTTCCTCAACGTCAAGGGCCCGGAACTGCTCAACAAGTACGTGGGCGAGACCGAACGACAGTTGCGCATGATCTTCCAGCGCGCCCGTGACAAGGCCGCCACCGGCCAGCCGGTCATCGTCTTCTTCGACGAGATGGAGTCGCTGTTCCGCACCCGCGGGTCGGGTGTGTCGTCGGACATGGAGACCACGATCGTGCCGCAGTTGCTGGCCGAGATCGACGGCGTCGAGGCGCTGACCGACGTCCTGATCATCGGCGCGTCCAATCGCGAGGACCTGATCGACCCGGCCATCCTGCGCCCGGGCCGACTCGACGTCAAGATCAAGGTGTCGCGCCCCGATGCCACGGCTGCCCGCGAGATCTTCGGCATCTACCTCCATGCCAAGCTGCCCCTGGCCTGGGAGGAACTGGCCCGCCACGACGGCGACGCCATGGCGACCGTGTCGGACATGGTCGAGGCGGTGGTCGACGAGATGTACTCCGACGACCCACGCAACCGCTTCCTGGAGGTCACCTACGCCAGCGGCGACAAGGACGAGTTGTACTTCCGCGACTTCAACTCCGGGGCCATGATCTCCAACATCGTCGACCGCGCCAAGAAGTCCGCCATCAAGCGGTTCCTGGACACCGGCGACAAGGGTCTGGCCACCGACGACCTGCTGGTGGCGATCCGCGACGAGTTCCGCGAGAACGAGGACCTGCCCAACACGACGAATCCGGACGACTGGGCGCGCATCTCCGCCATCAAGGGCGAGCGCATCGTCTACGTCCGCACCCTGACCGGCGAGGACGCCCCGGGCACCGGCAAGCGGATCGAGACGATGTCGCCCGGCCAGTACCTGTGACATCGCCGTCGTCGCCGGCGCGACCCGCCGGGCCGGCCACGGATCGCGTCATGGGCATCGAGACCGAGTTCGGCATCGCCGTCGTGGGGTCCGACGCCGAGGTCAACCCCGTGGTGGCGTCATCGTTGGTCGTGGGCGCACGTCGCACCGGCAACGACATCGTGTGGGACTACAGCGACGAACAACCCCTGCGCGATGCGCGCGAGGAGGTGGACGCCCACGAACCGCCGCTGGTCGACGACATGGGCCTGGCCAACACCGTGCTCGACAACGGCGCACGCTTCTACGTCGACCACGCCCATCCCGAGTACGCGACCCCCGAGGTCACCACCGCCCGCGACGCGGTCGTGCACGACCGCGCCGGCCAGGTCATCGTGCAGGAGGCCGCCGATCGTGCCACGGCGCGACTGCCGGCAGGTGGCCGCATCCTCATCCACAAGAACAACACCGATGGCAAGGGTGCCGCCTACGGCGCCCACGAGAACCACCTGGTCAGTCGGGCAGTGCCATTCGGGGCGATCGTCGAGCACCTGACCCCGCTGTTCGTGTCGCGCAGCCTGTACGCCGGGATCGGGCGCATCGGCGGTGAGCACGGTCATCGCGGGGTTCCAACTGTCCCAACGCGCCGACTTCTTCGAGATGCCGGTCGGCCTGGAGACCACGCTGCGGCGTCCGATCATCAACACCCGCGACGAGCCCCACGCCGATCCCGGGACCTACCGACGACTCCACGTCATCACCGGTGACGCGACCATGTCGGACGTGGCGACGATGCTGCGGGTCGGGGTGACCGACCTGGTGCTCGGGATGCTCGAGGACGGGGCCGCGCCGCCACCCGTGGCCCTGGCCGATCCCGTCCAGGCCTTCCACAGCGCCAGCCACGACCTGACCGCCCGGGTCGGGACTGGCGACGCGCGACGGCGGGCATGTCAGCCCACTCGACATCCAACGCGGCCTACGCCGAGGCCGTGGCTGCCTGGCTGGACCGCATCGGTGCGAGCCCCGCACAGGCCGAGGTGCTTGGACCTGTGGCTGGAGGTGCTCACCATCGCCGAGCAGCGACCCGCGGGACCTCGACGGCATCGTCGACTGGGCCACGAAACTGGCGCTGATGGAGCGCTATCGCGAACGTGACGGACTGGACTGGGACCATCCTCGCCTCGCGCTCGTGGACCTGCAGTACCACGACCTGCGGCCCGACCGCGGGCTGCACCTCAAGCTCGAGGCGGCCGGGCGCATCCGTCGCCTGGTGACGCGACGAGGACGTCGCGGCAGCCATGGCGCTGCCGCCCCACGACACGCGTGCATGGTTTCGCGGTCGCATGCTGGCCCGCTTCCGACCGGACATCGTGGCCGTGGGCTGGGACGCCATGATCGTGGACGACGGCGGGCCGACCTACCAACGGATCCCCATGATGGATCCACTGCGCGGCACGCGCGACAAGGTCGACGGCCTGCTGGCCGGGGCCGACCTCGCTGGCCGACGTCGTGGTGGCGCTGCGACGCTGATGCACGCGGCCCGCTGCCATCGAGGTGCGGCACTGTCGCCCCGACCGATTACGATTGCACGCACCACCCGCGCGGGACGGCGACCACCGTGCGTCACCATGACGCACAGCGGCCACGACCCGGTTCGCCCGGGGCGCGCGACCCGATGCCCGGGTCCGACACGAGGGACATGACATGGCCACCGACCAGCACAAGCAGCGTCCGCAGGAGGCCGACGACGTCACCGATGCAGACACCGCGACGCCTGACGAGGTCAGCGAGCGGGTCGCCCGCGACGACATCGATGCCCTGCTCGACGAGATCGACGAGGTGCTCGAGGAGAATCCCGAGGACTTCGTCCGCAACTACGTCCAGAAGGGTGGTCAGTGAGTCCCGAGTCGCTCGATGACCTGATGCCGTCACCGTTCACCCGGAGCGGGTCCTCCTTCGCCAGCCTGTTGCCCACGCCCGTGGGCGGCCCGTCGCTGGGGGCGGGGTTGCGTGACCAGCTGGTGGACGGCACCACGGTGCTGGCACTGCGGTGGGCCCAGGGCGTGGTGATCGCGGGTGACCGTCGTGCGACGGCCGGCAACATGATCTCGCGCACCGACATGCGCAAGGTGTTTCCGGCCGATCGCCTGTCGGCGGTGGCCATCTCGGGTGCGGCCGGACCCGCCATGGAGATGGCGCGACTGTTCGCCACGGAACTGGAGCACTACGAAAAGGTCGAGGGCGAGGTCCTGAGCCTCGAGGGCAAGTCCAACCGGCTGGCCGGCATGGTGCGTTCCAACCTGCCCCTGGCACTGCAGGGGATGGTGGTGGTGCCGCTGTTCGCGGGTGTGGATCCGGGCGGGGCGACCAGTGGCATCTACGAGTACGACCCGATCGGGGGTCGCTACCGATCGCGCGACCATGCCGCGTCGGGGTCAGGTGCGCTCGTCGCCCGCCAGACCCTGCGTCACCACTTCGATGGCGATCACGATGCCCGGACGGCGGCGCTGACCGCGGTCCAGGCGCTCTTCGACGCCGCCGAGCAGGACAGCGCCACGGGCGGGCCGGACCTGGTCCGCCGCATCTACCCCATCGTGGCCGTGATCGACGGCGACGGCTACCGCGAACTCGACCAGGATGACGTGGTCGGGCTGGTCGACGAGGTGGTGGCGATGCGCCGCGAACGCGCGGGGTGATCCCGCCCCACCTGCGTCGCTGATCCGACCACGGCGTCCGCTGCACACTCCGACCACGAAAGCACGGCAATGCCCTCACCATCGCCCCTCTACGTGTCGCCTGAGCAGGTCATGCGCGACCGGGCCGACTACGCCCGCAAGGGCATCGCCCGTGGTCGCGCCGTCGCCGCGGTGACCTGGGAGCACGGCGTCGTGTTCATCGGGGAGAACCCGTCGCGGCTGCTGTCCAAGACCTCCGAGATCTACGACCGCATCGCCTTCGCCGCCGTCGGCAAGTACAACGAGTTCGAGTCGCTGCGCGTGGCCGGGATCCGGCTGGCCGACGTCAAGGGCTACCAGTACGCGCGCGACGACGTGACGGCCAAGTCGCTGGCCACGGCCTACTCCCAGTCGCTTGGCACCATGTTCATGGGCGAGGCCAAGCCCTACGAGGTCGAACTGCTGATCGCCCAGGTCGACGGGCCATCCACGCCCGTGGAGCTGTTCCACATCCTCTACGACGGCTCCATCGTCGACGAGCGCGAGGTCGTGGCCATCGGTGGCGACGCCGCCGCCGTCAAGGCCCGCCTGCGCGAGGGATTCGAACCCGGCATGGACCTGGCCGCCGCCGTGACGCTGGGCCGTGACGCGTTGGTCGGCAGCGACGACCGCGAACTGGCCGCCGCAGACCTGGAGGTGTCGGGTCTGGATCGCACACGCGGTCGGCGACTGTTCTTCCGGTTGGAACCCGACGACATCGCTGCTGCACTGGGCGACTGAGCAGGCAGGTTCGCCTCCCCGGCGGAGCGTCCTGGTGACGCGACGACGCCCGGCGACCCCCATGCACGACGACGACCGACGAAACGAGCAGGTGTGCGGCGCCGCATCTTCGGCATCGAGAACGAGTACGGGGTCACCTACACCGACGGTGGCCAGCGCCGCCTGACGCCCGACGAGGTCGCGCGCTACCTGTTTCGTCGAGTGGTGTCCTGGGGGCGATCGTCCAACGTCTTCCTCGAGAACGGCGCCCGGCTCTACCTCGATGTCGGGTCCCACCCCGAATACGCCACGCCAGAGTGCGACAGTCCGCTGCAGGCCGTGCGCTACGACAAGGCGGGGGAGCGGTTGCTGTTCGACCTGGCCACCGAGGCCGGGGCGCAGTTGCTCACCGACGGCATCCGGGGACGTGTGTCGGTGTTCAAGAACAACACCGACTCCGCCGGCAACTCCTACGGCTGCCACGAGAACTACCTCGTTGCCCGCGAGGGTGACTTCACCGGCCTGACCGATGGCCTCATCCCCTTCCTGGTCAGCCGCCAGGTGTTCTCGGGCGCCGGCAAGGTCCTGACCACCCCACGCGGGACGGTGTTCTGCCTGTCCCAGCGAGCCGACCACATCTGGGAGGGTGTCTCGTCGGCCACGACGCGGTCGCGGCCGATCATCAACACCCGCGACGAGCCCCACGCCGACGCCGAGGCCTACCGACGCCTCCACGTCATCGTGGGCGACTCGAACATGAACGAGTTCACCTCCTGGCTCAAGATCGCCACCACGGACCTGGTGCTGCGGATGCTCGAGGAGGCACCGGTCACGCGCGACCTGACGCTCGAGAACGCCATCCGGGCCATTCGTGACATCAGCCACGACATCACCGGCACCCGCCGGGTGCCGCTGGCCAACGGCCGCGAGATGTCGGCGCTGGACCTGCAGGAGGCCTACCTGGAGCAGGTCGACCGTTTCATCCGGGTGCGGCACGACACCACCGACGAGGACCGCGACGTGGTCAGCAAGTGGGCGTGGGTGCTCGACAACCTGCGCCACCGTCCACAGCAGTTGAAGGCCCACCTCGACTGGGTGGCAAAGCACGAACTGGTCGAGCACTGGCGCGCCCGCCACGACGCCGCCCTGTCCGACCCGCGCGTGGCCATGCTCGACCTGGCCTACCACGACCTCGATCCCGACCGCGGGCTGTTCCACGTGCTCCAACGTCGGGGTGACACCGTGCGCCTGCTCACCGACGAGGAGATCGCCATCGCGGTCGACGAGCCGCCAGCGACGACACAGGGCGGCCCTGCGGGGTCGCTTCATCGGTGCGGCCAAGGCTGCCGGGCGCGACTTCACGGTCGACTGGGTCCACCTCAAGCTCAACGACCAGGCCCAGCGCACCGTGCTGTGCAAGGATCCGTTGTCGGCCACCGACGAGCGCGTCGAGCGGATGATCGCCTCGCTGTGACCCGACGGCGTGCTGGGGCAGTGGCGCGGATCCAGGCGTCGTGATCGCTACTGTCGAGGTGATGCCACCGTGCCGTCAGTGCCCGTGCCACAGGAGCCAGGACTCGTGCGACCACAGGAACGGTCTCCAGAGGAACGCCTGATCAACCTGATGGTCAGCCTTTCCACCTCGCGCGCGCCTCGCACCTTCGCACAGCTGCGCCGCGACACCGTCGCCTACGTCCAGCCCGATGACGAGAGCGCCCGGCGGATGTTCGAGCGCGACAAGGACGCCCTGCGACGCATGGGTGTCCCGATCGAGACCGTCGACACCGGCGGGGTCCCCGGATACCAGATCAATCGCGACGACTGGGTGGCCCACGACATCCACCTCGACCGTGACGAGGTCGCCGCACTGGCGGTGGGCATCGCGCTTGGCGGGGGGCCAACGCGAACGATTGGCGCTGTCCCGACTGACGGCCCGGGCACCCGACCCCGACCCGGACACGTCGGTGCCGTCGATGCGACTCGAGGTGGTGGATGACGGACTCGACCCGGTGGCCGAGGCCGTCGCCACCGGCGCCACGGTCCGGTTCGGCTACCGGCGCGCCGACGGTGACCACATGGTGCGCACCGTGGATGCGTGGGGCCTGGTCCTGCGCAACGGTGCCGCCTACCTCATCGGGTGGGACCATGACCGCGGAGCCCGTCGCACCTTCCGGCTGTCGCGCGTGACCAGTCGGGTGACCACGACCACGGTGGACGACCGGGTGCCGGTCCCACCCGACTTCGACGCGGCCAGCGTGCTCGACGAGGTCCATGGTGACGGCACCGACGTCGAGGTGTTCGTGCGTGCTGCCGCCGTGACCGAACTCGAGCAGCGGGGCGGCCACATGCTCGACCAGGACGCCGGCGACGACGGCTGGCGCCGGGGCATCGTGCCCGGGGCCGACGCGACGCGGCTGCGATCGTGGTTGCTGGCCGCCGCCGACCGCGTCGTGGTGGCATCGCCATCGTGGCTGCGTGACGAGGTGACGACCGCGCTGCAGGCGCTGGCCGGCACCACGACAGGAGGTGGACGATGACGGCCGTGGATGCCGCTCGCCGGGCCCTCGCGCTGGTGCCGTGGCTGCTCGAGCGACCCGGCGCGACGCTGGCGGAGGCCGCCGAGGTGGCCGGCAGCACCCCGGACGTGGTGCGCCGTGACCTCGAGATGCTGTGCTACTGCGGTGGCCCGGGCCTGGGCGGTGGGTCCATGTTCGACATCGACATCGTCGGTGACAGCATCACCGTCCACATGGCCCCGGGCCTGGACGAACCGCTGCGCCTGAACGCCGCCGAGGCCACCCGACTGGTCCTGACCCTGGCGGCGGTGGTGGACGTGCTCGGTGACCAGTTGCCGGCCCTGGCCTCGGCCGTCACCAAGATCAGGGAGGCCGCAGGCCTCGACGAGGGCGTGGTCGCCGCCACCGTCGACGCCGACCACCGGTTGGCCGACCTGCAGACCGCCATCGACGACAACCGCACCGTGCAGCTGGTCTACCGCGGCCGCCACGACGAGTTGGCCCGCAATCGCACCATCGACCCGTGGCGACTCGAGTTCACGCCGGACGGGTGGTACCTGCACGGGCACGACCACGATCGCGATGCCCATCGCGTCTTCCTGGTCGATCGCATCCAGCAGGTCGGGGTGCGCAGCGCCAGGGCCACCACGACTGCCCCCGACCACCTGTCGTCCCCGCAGTGGACCCCCACCGCCGACGCGGTCGAGGTGCACCTGCGACTGACCGGTGGCGCCCGCGTGCTGGGTGACCGGGTGGTCCTGGTGGCCGACGACGATGCCGACGGCGTCCGCGACGTCAGGTTCGAGACCGACTCGTTGGGGTGGGCGGCCGAACTGATCGCCGCAGCCGGGGGCGGGGTCGAGATCGTGTCCCCACCGGCATTGGCCACCCTGGTGGCCACCCACGGGGCACGGGGCCTGGCGGCCCTGGCGGATTGTCCCGTCCCGACCGACCAGGACTGAACGCGATCGCGGGGTTCGACCCGTTCGGGGCTATACTTGCCTCACCGAGGAACAGGACGTGGCATCGGATCCATTGGCCCCCCCGAACTGATCATCATCCTCGTCATCGTGCTTGTCCTGTTCGGGGCTCGCAAGTTGCCGGAGTTGTCACGCTCCATCGGCGAGTCCATCAAGGAATTCCGCAAGGCCTCCGATGAGATGGACACCAAGTCGCTGGAATCGGGTTCCGCCGAGGACCCCCAGTCACGCGCCACGGTGACCCCGCCGGCATCTCGAGAGGACTGACCCATCGCTGCATCGGCAGACGTCGAGCAGCCCCTGGTCGACCACCTCCGTGAACTGCGCGACCGCCTGATCAAGGCGGTCGTTGCCTTGTTCGTGGCCACGATCGTCGGCTGGATCCTGTTCGACCCGGTGATGTCGGTCATCATGGCGCCGGCGTGCAATCTGCCCGACGTGGTCCAGGTCGGCCAGACCGATGGCACCTGCCGCCTGCTGGCACTGCGACCGCTGGAGCCATTCTCGGTCCGCATCCGGGTGTCGCTGTTGACCGGGCTGTTCGTCGCCGGGCCGATCCTGTTCTACCAGTTGTGGCAGTTCATCACGCCCGGCCTGACCCAGCGGGAACGGCGCATGACCCTCCCGTTCATCGTGCTGTCCCAGTTGATGTTCGCGTTCGGCATCGTGTTCGCCTACGTCATCATCCCGCAGGGCCTCAACATCCTGCTGAGCATGGGTGGCGACAACTTCGCGGTTGCCCTGTCGGGGACCGAGTACCTGTCGTTCTTCCTGCGCACCTCGATCGCGTTCGGGCTGGTGTTCGAGATCCCGCTGGTGCTGGTGTTCCTGTCGCTGCTGGGCATCGTGACGTCGGCTGCGCTGCGCCGAGCTCGCCCCTACGCAATCGTCGCCAACGTGGCGCTGGCAGCCGTGGTCACCCCGACCACCGATCCGGTCACGCTGCTGTTCATGGCCGTGCCGATGGTCGTGTTCTACGAACTCGCGATCATGTTCGCATGGCTGATCGAACGCTCGCGACGTCGTCGCAGACAGGAACGGACGTGAGCGATCTCGTCGAGGACTTCGCCACCACCCTGGGCCATCCGCTGGACGACTTCCAGCGCGAGGCAGTGACGGCACTGGCCGCCGGGACCAGCGTGCTGGTCGCCGCCCCGACCGGGGCCGGCAAGACCGTGGTGGGCGAGTTCTGCGTCCACGACGTGGTGGTCAACGGGGGTCGCTGCTTCTACACGACCCCGATCAAGGCCCTGTCCAACCAGAAGTACCGGGACCTGGTGGCCAAGCTCGGGCCCCACCAGGTCGGGCCTCCTGACCGGGGACCGTGCGGTCAACGGGGACGCCCCGGTCGTGGTGATGACCACCGAGGTGCTGCGCAACATGCTCTACGAGCAGTCCCCGGCGATCGCCCAGTTGCGCCACGTCGTCATGGACGAGGTCCACTACCTCGCCGACCGCGCCCGCGGGTCGGTCTGGGAGGAAGTGCTGATCCAACTGCCCCGGCGGGTGCAGGTCGCGGCGCTGTCGGCCACCGTGTCCAATGCCGAGGAGTTCGGGGCATGGCTCGACGAGGTGCGCGACGGCGTGGACGTGGTCATCTCGGAGCACCGCCCCGTGCCCCTGACCCATCACTACTACGTCAACGACCGCATCTACCCGACCTTCAAGGCGGGCGGGTCACGCGGCTCCAGTGGGAAGGGATCCAATTCGAAGGGATCCCGCAAGGACGATCGGGAACGGGCCAACCAGGCCCGCGGCGGAGTGCCCAACCCCGAGGTGCGGATGCTGGAGCGCAAGGCCTCCACCCGCAACCGCGTCAGCAACCGGGGGCGGCGCATGGCGCCATCGGTGCGGCTGCGGTGGCCGTCGCGTCCCGTGGTCGTCGAGGAGTTGGCGTACCGCTCGTGGTTGCCCGCGATCATCTTCGTGTTCTCCCGTGCCGGCTGTGACCGCGCCGTGGAGGAACTGGTCACGGCCGGGGTCCGCCTGACCACGCCGGAGCAGCGCGACGAGATCGAGGTCCTGGTGGACACGCTGCTGGCCGACATCCCGAGCGCGGACCTGGAGTCGCTGGACGTCGAGGTCTTCCGTGACCGCCTGCTGCGCGGACTGGCCACCCACCACGCCGGGATGGTGCCGGCGTTCAAGGAGGTGGTGGAGGAATGCTTCCAGCGCGGTCTGCTCGGGGTGGTCGTGGCGACGGAGACGCTGGCGCTGGGGATCAACATGCCGGCGCGAACGGTGGTCATCGAACGCCTGGAGAAGTGGAACGGCGAGACCCACGTCATGCTCACGCCGGGCCAGTACACCCAGTTGACCGGGCGGGCCGGTCGCCGCGGCATCGACACGCTCGGCCACGCGATCGTGCTGTACCAGCGCGACATCGACTTCCGGGCGGTGGCGGGCCTGGTCGGCACCCGCGCCTACCCGCTCAATTCGTCGTTCACGCCGTCCTACAACATGGTCGTCAACCTCCTGCGCCTGCACACGCCGGCCCAGGCCGAAGAACTGTTGGGGGCGTCGTTCGCCCAGTTCCAGGCCGACCGTGGGGTCACGGAACTGGCCAGCAAGTTGCGCGACGCCCGCACCGCGGCACGTGGCTTCGACGACGCGGCCGTGTGTGTGCGCGGTGACTGGGCCGAGTACTGGCGCATGCGTGGCGAGCTGTCACGCCTGGAGAAGTCCTCGTCGAAGGATCGCCGCCGCGCCGCCGAGGCAGCCCAACGCGATGGCATCCGTGCGCTCGTGCCCGGCGACGTGCTGGGCCTGCCCTGGATCGGCCGCCGTGGGCTGGCGGTGGTGACGGGCGTGCGCATGACGGGTTCCGGGGTCCCGTTGGCCGACGTGGTGACCGACAACCGCACCACCAAGACGATCGGCCCCCGGGAACTCGACGGGCTGCCTCCGGTGATCGATCGCATCGGCCTGCCACGCAAGGGATCGCCTCGGGATCGATCCTTCCGCAACGAGATCGCGGGGTCGCTGGCCTCGGTCGAGCCGTTGGCCCAGTTGCCGACACCCGAACGAGTCGCGACCGATGCCGATGCCGCCGACCGCATCGAGGCGCTGCGCGTCACCCTGCGGGTCCACCCGTGCCACCAGTGCGATGATCGCAGTGACCACGAGGCATGGCAGCGACGCAGCGACGACGTGCATCGGGACGTGCGCCGACTGCAACGTCGCATCGAGGAGCGCACCGGATCACTGGTCCGACGCTTCCGCCAGTTGTCCGAGGTCCTGGTCGCGCGTGGCCTGTTGGACCAGGACCTGTCACCGACGTCCGACGGCCTGCGACTGGCCGAGGTGTATGCCGACGTCGACCTGTTGGTCACCGAGGCACTGGGCCGGGGCCTGTTCGACGACCTCGGGCCCGCGGAACTCGCCGCAGCCGTGTCGGTGCTCACCCACGAACCGCGGGGCAACGACCCGAGCCTGCAGGCCCGGATGCCGACGCGGGCGTTGGGGGAGTGGCTGGGCGCCATCACCGCGCTTGCCGACGAGTTGCGCACGGTGGAGGCTGCCCATGGCCTCGAGCCCATGCGCGACATCGACACCGGGTTCGCACGCGCGTGCTGGCGATGGGCGACCGGTGCAGATCTGGACACGGCCGTGGGCAGCCTCGAGATGACTGGCGGGGACTTCGTCCGCAACGTCAAGCAGGTCGCCGACCTGGTGGGGCAATTGCGATCCGTGGCTCCCGACATTGCCGGCGTCGCCAACGTCGCACTGGACGCGTTGCGGCGAGGGATCGTGGAAGCCTGACGAGCCCACCCACGCGCGGGGGGCCGGCGTGCGTGGCGTTAGGCTGGTGCGCCAGTGCCCGGCCCGGCGCCACGCCCCCCCCGGCGCCACGCCCCCCCGCCTCGCGGCCCATCCCCATCCACCACACGCCCGAGGCCATGCACCGCGCGGACACGACACGCCGACTCACCCGCCCAACGCGCCACGTGCTCCACACCGACTCACCCGCCCAATGCGCCACGCGCTCCACACCGACTCACCCGCCCAACGCCGCCCAACGCGCCCACCGAGGACCTCGTGCCCGACATGTTGTTGATCACCAATCCTGCCGCCGGTGGCAACACCGGCGCAGTTGCGGCCGAGGTGGCGGCGGCCGTTGCAGCCGCAGGCATGCAGGCGGAGGTGGTCATGACCACCGTTCGAGGCGAGGCCACCGACATCGCGCGGCAGGCCATTGCAGCCGGCACCACCCACCTGGTGGCCGTGGGTGGTGACGGCACCGTCAACGAAGTCGTCAACGGCATGGTGGACGTCGAGGCCGGCATCGCGCGTGCGGAGGGCCTGCGACTGGGAGTGGTCGCGGCCGGGACCGGCGCCGACTTCGCGCGCACGTTCGGACTGGGTCGCACCGCCACCAAGGCAGCACGACACCTCACGGGCACCACGGTGATGCCGATCGACGTCGGCCGCATTCGGTGTGTCGGCATGGACGGCGAACCAGTCACGCATGCGTTCGCCAACATGGCCGACATCGGGTGGGCCGCCGCCGTGGTGCACCGCGCCGCCAGGTTGCCGTCCGTGGTCGGCCAGGCCCGCTACGTGCTGGCCGGCATCACTTCGGCGAGGTCCATGCGCCGCGTGCCCGTGCGCGTCGAGATGGACCACACGACCAGGAACGACGAGGTCTGCCAGGTGATCGTCGCCAACGGCCAGTTCTTCGGTGCGGGGCTGCGCGTGGCCCCACGGGCCCTGCCCGACGATGGTCGCCTGAACGTGCAGACCTGGGCGACCGGGCCCGTCGACGTGTTTCGGGAACTGCCCCGGGTGCGGGTCGGCGAGCATCTCGAGCGCGCCGATGTCCGACAGTGGCAGTCGACGACAGTTGTCGTCACCCCGGCGGGTGATCCCATGCCCATCGAGGTCGATGGTGAACCGATCGGGACGACGCCCGCCGCGATCGACCTGTTGCCAGGCGTCATCGGACTGTCGCTGTGACCGGCGACGGCGCCCACACCTGATCCCCGCTCGACGCGCAACCTCGACCAGAACGGATCGACGATGGACCATGCCGAGCGCCTGAGGCGGGTTGGGGCTGCCATGGCCGACGACGACGTCGGGGCCGTCCTGTTGGGGCCTGGCTCCGACCTGGTCTGGACGACCGGATTCCACGCCCACGAAAGTGAGCGCCTGACGATGCTGGTCGTGCCGGTCACCGGTGCCCCCATCCTGGTGGTGCCCGAACTGGAGGCACCGCTGGCCCGTGCTGCCGGCGTGGACGGGTTGGCCCGGATCGTGGCATGGGGCGAGACCCAGGATCCCGTGGCCGTGGTCGCTGACCACCTGGTCGCCTGCGGCGTCGGCGGGGCGGCCCTGGGGATCCAGGACCGGATCTGGACGGCGTTCACCCTCGCGCTGCAGGCCCGTCTGCCCCACGCGTCGTGGCATCCGGGCAGCCGCGTGATGGCACCGCTGCGCGTCGTCAAGGACGCCGCCGAGATCGCCGCCCTGCACGCCGTCGGTGCCGCCATCGACGATGTCCATGGCCAGGTCCCGGACCTGTTGCGACCTGGCCGCACCGAGCGCGAGGTTGCCGCCGACATCGACGTGTTGATTCGAGCGACCCACGACGAGACCAGTTTCGTGGTCGTCGCCAGTGGCCCCAATGGCGCCAGTCCCCACCACGGTTCGGGGGACCGGGTCCTGGCCGACGGCGACGCGGTGGTCGTTGACATCGGGGGAACGTTGGACGGGTACGGCAGTGACGAGACGCGCAACTACTGCGTCGGCCATGTCGATCCCGCCTACCAGCGGCTGCACGACGTCCTGGAGCGCGCCCAGGCTGCCGCCACGGCCGCGGTGGCCCCGGGCGTCACCGCCCACGCGATCGACGCTGCCGCCCGCGACGTGATCACCGCAGCCGGCCACGGCGACCACTTCATCCATCGCACCGGTCACGGCATCGGTCTGGACGGGCACGAGGAACCGTGGATCGTCGCAGGCAGCGACGTCGTGGTGCAGCCCGGCATGGCCTTCTCGATCGAACCCGGCATCTACGTTCCCGGGGTCCACGGTGCCCGCATCGAGGACATCGTCATCGTCACCGACTCCGGCGTGGAGTCCGTCAATCACCGTCCTCGACACATCGTGGTCACATGACTGACGACCAGTCGCCTGGCCCACACTCGTCCGACGAGCCGTCGGTCGGTGGTTCGGGCGCCCAACCCGAACCGCGCACCGTTGCCGACTCGGCTCCTGCGCGCGATCTCGCGCCCGACCCCTCGCCGGATGCCACGACCGACCCGGAAGCCGATCCCTCGGCCGATCCCGCAGCCGACACGGGACCCGAGCCCGATCCGGATCCCGCCCACGACCCGTGGCTGCGGCGAGTGGCCGTGGTGATGGGAGTGGGGTTGGGTGTCGGCATCCTTGCCGCCGTCGGTGTCGGCATCGCCGGGGCGTCGGGCCAGGTGGGAGCCGTGATCATCCTGCTGGTGCTGTCCCTGGCAGCCGGGACGAGTGCCGTGTTGGCACTGGTCACTGCTGCGATCGAGGAGTTCCGTGGCGGCAACGTGTCATGGCGTCGGCCGGTCCTGGGCATCGTCCTGTTCGTGGCAGCGGCCATGCTGATGGCCATGACCGTGGCTGCCGCGGGGTGACCAGGACGGAGGCCGGCCGGTTCGCCCGTGCAGGACGCACCCGCGATGGCTCGACCGGACCCGGAAACACCATGATCTGCTGGGAAACTCCATGATTTGGATGTCGGGAATCATCGTTGCACAGGGAACTGACTGGTAGCGTTCCTCGCGGCGTTGCCGTCCCGTGACCATGGGCGTCGTGCCAGGGGTTCCCGGTTCGCCAGTCTCGCTGGCACCGGACGCGACTGGCGCAGCGACCCACGGGCTCCACCTCCTGAAAGGGTTGGGCGCGATGAACGCAGCCGTTGGCGTTGCGGCGCCCCTGTCGGCGATGGTTGTGCCGGTGGGATCGCAACGACCCGAGACCCGACCCAGGATGCCGTCCGGTCGCCTGATCACGGCCGACCGCATCGTGACGCTTGGCCGAGGTCGCTATCGCGCCCGGGCGATGCTGGTTCGTGGCAGTCGGGTCGCATGGGTGGGCAACGACCCAGCCCAGTCCCCTCCCTACGAAGAACACCTCGACCTCACCGGCTGCACGGTCGGACCCGCGTTCGTCGACAGTCACGTCCACCTCACCCCGACCGGGCTGGCCCTGCTGGGGTTGGACCTGCGGACAGTGCGCTCCAGCGCCGAGTTGTTGCAGGCCGTGGCCCTGCACGCCGAGCACCACACGGGCCGAGTGATCTGGGGCCACGGGTGGGACTCGCATGGCTGGGACGGGCCGCTGCCGACACCGCGGGAGCTTGCAACTGCGTCCGGCGGTCGGCCGGTGACGCTGGCACGCATCGACGGCCACTCGTCGTTGGTGGACGAGACGACCATGCAGTCCGCGCCCCTGAGCCGGGCCGGGGGCATCGAACGCGACAGCGACGGGGTGCCCACCGGGCTGCTGCGTCGGGATGCCAACAAGGTCGCGAAGCGGTGGGCCATCGGTGCGATGGGCGAGCAGGAACTGACCGCTGCCCGCGCCGAGGTCGCCCGCCATGCCGCCGCCCATGGGGTCGGCACGGTGCACGAGATGGGTGGACCCGACGCCATGGGGGCCGCTGACTTCGATGCCTGGCGCACGGGGGAGTGGCCCATCGAGGTGCTGGTCTACTGGGGCGCCCCCGACCTGGGGTTCGTGGCCGAACGCGACCTGCGCTGCGTCGGTGGTGACATCTGGCTGGACGGGAGCCTGGGGTCACACACGGCGGCGCTGACCGAACCCTACGCGGACCACCCGACCCGCGGGCGCACTGGAGTACGACGACGACACCCTCACGGAGTTGTTCCTCGACGCCACGCGATCCGAGTTCCAGGTCGCGGTCCACACCATCGGCGACGAGGCCATCGACCAGGCCCTGCGCTGCTGGCGTCGCGTGGCACGGCAACTGCCCGAGTACGAGCACGGCGGGCTGCGACGATTCCGCCATCGTCTCGAGCATGCCGAGGTCATGCGAACCGACCAGTACGACGAGGTTGCGGACCTGGGCCTGGTCGTGTCGGCGCAGCCCGTGTTCGAGCAGCTCTGGGGCGACGTCGGCGGCATGTACGAGGCACGCCTGGGTCCGAAACGGGCAGCGCTGACCAATCCGTTCCGCGCGCTCGCCGACCGTGGGGTGCCGTTGTGCTTCGGGTCGGACGCCAACGTCACCCCCATCGATCCCTGGTCGATCGTTGCCGCCGCCCAGCATCGCGCTGATCCGACGCACGAACTCACCCGACTGGAGGCCGTGTCGGCCTCGACCCTGGGTGGCCGTCATGCCGGTCGCCAGGAACGGTGGGTGGGGGTGCTGCGTGCCGGGATGCGTGCCGACCTGTCGGTGTGGGAGGGCGATCCCTACGCCGACGACGACGTGGGCGAGTCCCGCTGCGTGCTGACGATGGTGCAGGGGCGCATCACCCACGACGTGACTGGGTGAGGGGCACCCTGCGCCTCGTTGGATCGAGGTGCGGGCACGCAGGTGTTTGCAGGGCCGGTTGCGTGGGGTATTGTCCCGCCCCAACCACCCTCCCACCGCGCCCTGCAAGGATGATCTGCGATGGCTGACGACCTCGACGCTATCGACGCCGAACTCGCTGCTGCCGGCCTGGACGGTGAAGCCGACGACCTCGACGACCCCATGGCCGACCTCGCCCTCGCGGACGATCCTGACGTGGACCTCGACGACCTCGACGACCTCGATGATCTCGACGACGACGAGGTCGAGGTGGACCTTGACGACCTCGACGTCGACCTCGATGACGACGAGGACGACGACTCGGTCCCGGCCTCGCTCGAGGAAGCCGCCGAGGATGAGGCGGATGACGAGGAGGACGACGTCGTGCTGACCGCGGCGATCCTCGAGGACGACTTCGACGACGAGGCGACCGTCGTCGCCCAGACGGTGGTGGAGGTCGACGACGAGGACGACGAGGTGCGCGAGGGGGAGTTCGTGTGTCAGTCCTGCTTCATGGCCAAGCGCGAGACGGCCCTGGCCGACGCCGACGCGATGCTCTGTCTCGACTGCGTCTGACCCACCCGGGCGGTGCGTGCCGCAGGGATCGGCGGGCATCGATCCGCGGTGACGAGGCAGCAGTCGTGGGCACCACACGGGTCGTCGTCACGGACGCGGCAGTCGATACCGTCCCCGTCCCCGCCCCCGTGCGTGCTCGGGCGTACAGGCCGGGACCGTTGCAGTTGCCCCGCTCGGGAACCTCGGCCCAGGATCTTCCATGACGCCACGCACCATCGCCATCGGTGCTGCCGTGGCCGCTGGGATGGCCAGTTGGCTGGCCCACCCGCCGTGGGGCCTGTGGGTGCTTGCCTTCACCGTGCCGGCCCTGCTGGCCACCGCGATCACCGCGGGTGACCTGCCAGCCTGGATGGTCGGTGGCATCGCCGGCCTGGTCACCAACCTGGCGCTCCTGCACTGGCTGCGGTTCCGGGCCACGGTGGTGGCGTGGCTCGTGCTGGCCCTCATCATGGCCGCCTGGATGGCGGTGTTGGCGATCCTCATGGCGCGCCTGCTCCAGCGACGCTGGACCATCGTCGCGATCCCGTTCGTGTGGGTGGGCATCGACACCTGGCGCGGATCGTGGCCCTTCGATGGCTTCGGCTGGGCCAGCCTGGGCATCTCACAGGTCAACAACGAGTGGATCGTGCCGCTGGGTCGCGTGGTGGGGGAGAAGGGCTACACGCTCGTCGTGGTGGCGCTGTCGCTGTCGGCGTGGCTGGCCGTGCGGGATGCGCTCGCGGCCCGACGGGGCGACTTCACGCCGATCGTGACCGGTTCCGTCGCGACCGAAACCTCGACCTGGCCGATTCGCCGGGGCCGCCGGGCTGCGCCGGAAACAGCATCCGGCGGTGGGGTGGGCACCGGCAGCGGCGTCGGCGGTGACGGCGGTGGGCCGGGCGGGGGCGACGATGCGCCCGGATCATCGGGCCTGTTGCTGCTGTCGGCCGCCGGACGCAGTGCCGCGTCACGGATGGGTGACGGGGCGTGGCTGGGCACGGCGATGCTCGTCGTCACGTTGCTCGTCGTCACGTTGGTCACGGTCGGCCCCCCGGCCGAGGTGGGCACCGTCGACGTGCTCGCCGTCCAACCCAACGACTTCGACGTGCCCACTGCCGACTACACCACCATCTCGCGGGCGATCGCGGCGAACGCGGTGGACCTGACCGAGCAGGCAGTCGCTGCCAACGGTCGTGCCGACATCGTCGTGTGGCCGGAAGGCAGCATCGGACGCGATCCGGCCCGCGATCCCGAGTTGGCGGCGGCGATTGCGCAGGGCGCTGCGATCACGGGTGGCGGGCTGCTGGTCGGCACCGACCTCGAGGACCCCGACAGCGACGGCTACCGCCGCGTGACCGTCGCCGTGGACGGTGACGGGCAGGTCACCGACACCTACGTCAAGCAACGCCTGGTGCCCTTCGGCGAATACGTGCCCATGCGCTGGGCCTTCGACTGGTATCCGACCCTCGACCAGGTGAGCCGGGATGCGATTGCGGGCCCCCGGGCCGCCAACATGTCGGTCATGACACCGGCAGGAACGGCCGTGTCCCTCGCGTTGGCCATCTGCTTCGAGACCATGTTCAGCGACGTGGTTGCCGACAACGTGGTGGCGCCCGCCAATGGGCCTGCCCAACTGCTGGTGTCGTCGACGTCGGACGCCACGTTCGGTCGCACGGGACAACCTGACCAGCATCTCGACCAGGTGCGCATGCGTGCCATCGAGACCGGCCGCAATGCCGTGCACGCAGCGGTGTCCGGCACGACGGCCTTCGTCGCCAACGACGGGTCGATCGTGGCCGGTGGCACCGAGCTGTTCGAACTCACCACCCTGCGACATGAACTGGGACTGGTGGATGACCTCACGCCGTTCCTGCGGTGGGGTGACGTCCTCGCCCTCACCAAGTGGTTGGTCGTCGGCATCGCGATCGCGCTGGTGGTGGCAGCCCGGCGAGCCGCCACGCCCGACGCAGATGCGCCGACCGGACGAGCTGGCGCCCGGGCACCAACCTCGCCGCCGTCAACCGCCACCACACCCGCCGCCGAAGCCCCCGACCTGCCCGGACCCACACCATGACCGACCACGCACCGCCCCCACCCAGTCGACCACTTGTGGTGATCCCGACCTACGACGAGCGCCGAACCCTGCCCGTCCTGCTGGAGCGGCTGCGGGCTGGTTCCGCTGACGTCGACGTCCTGGTCGTCGACGACAACTCTCCCGACGGCACCGGGACATGGGCGCAGACCCAGGCCGATGACGACGAGCACCTCCATGTGCTGCATCGTGGCGGCAAGCAGGGGCTGGGGGCGGCCTACCGCGCCGGCCTGGGATGGGGCCTCGAGCGTGGCTACGAGGTCCTGGTCGAGATGGATGCCGACCTGTCCCATGACCCCGTGCACCTGCCCGAGATCCTGGCCGGCACCCGGCATGCCGACCTGGTCATCGGGTCCCGCTACGTGCCCGGTGGCGGCACCACGAACTGGCCATGGCACCGGCGGGCACTGTCGGTGGGCGGCAACACCTACGTGCGGCTGTGGACCGGTCTGCCCCTGCACGATGCCACGGCCGGGTATCGGGCGTTCCGGGCACCCGTGCTGGAGGCCATCGGGCTCGCGGGGCTGCGGTCCGACGGGTACTCCTTCCAGGTCGAGACGGCCCTGGCCGCGCATCGGGCCGGATTCCGCATCGTGGAGGTCCCGATCATGTTCGCCGAACGCACCGAGGGTGCCTCGAAGATGTCACGCGGCATCGTGGTCGAGGCCATGAGCCGCGTCGCGTCGTGGGGGTTGCAGGGACCGCGCCGCCCTGACGGCGTCCACGCCGATTCGGTGGCCGCCGAGGCGTCGGCAGCCACCGCCGGTGGTCGATAGCCTCGCGCCCACGGTCGAATTGCGCCAGTGCGCTCCCGTCGTCCAGCGGTCTAGGATCCCACCCTTTCAAGGTGGTGACGCGGGTTCGAATCCCGTCGGGAGTACCCACAAGCCTCGTCCCGTCAGCCAGCACGCACGCCATCCAAGGATGCCACGTGGCAAAGAAGAAGGTCGAAATCCAGATCCCCGTCGAACGTCAGAAGGCCGCACAGGCCGCTGGCAACTTCGACCTGGCTGACCTGCCCGGACTGCTGGCGGAGCCCGATGCCGCCGTGCGCGTCGGCAAGACCGCCAAGCAGGACAAGGCCCTGCTGTCGGGCGTGCGCACGCTCAACTCCCTGACCAAGATCACGAGTGGGCAGGTGCTGGCCAACTACGGCCGCAGCGAGTCGCGCTGGGCCCAGACCTACCAGCGTCGCCGTGCCGGCCATGCCGAGATCCACGAACTGCTGTCCTACGCCCGCCAGATCATCGGCATCACGCCGGATGGCGAGCTCGGGATCTTCCTGATGGGCCATGCCGGCCAGGGCGCCTGCATTCCGCTGTGGGTGCCCCAGGAGGAGATCAACCTGACGGTGCAGCCCAACGACATCATCATGCGTTTCGAGAAGAACCCCCTGGAGTGGGAGCGCTGAGCCCCACCCGGTGATGCCGACCGTCGCACCCACGGCTGCGTGGCTCGTGGCCGCTGGACGACGCGCACCGGGCCGTGCGCCAACGTGCTGGTTGGCACCGGACCGGACCTGGTCGCGGGGTTGTCACTGCGCATCGCTACGGTGCCAGCCATGACCGAGATCACATCCGCGAGTCCCGCCGTGACCGCCACCCCCGCAGCCACCACCCCGTCCGCGGCGGTGGCGGACGTTGCGTCCGGGGCCGACGCGGGCGACGGGCAGGACCTCGACGGGGGCGAATTCGAACCGACCACCCCGCCGCTGGTCGGCGATGACGGGCGTGTCCGCCTGTCGTTCAGCCGCATCGACTCCCTGCGCCAGTGCAGCCTCAAGTTCCGCTATCGCTACGTCGATCGCCTGCCGACGCGACCCGCGACCTATCTCTCGTTCGGCACGTCCGTCCACAGCGCCCTGGAGTTGTTCCACGAGCGCACCCTGTTCGGTCGCCCGGATCTCGACGACCTCCACCAGTTCCTCTACGACAACTGGGACTCGAGTGGCTACGCACAGGTGCCACGCGAACGCCAGGTGCAGGACTACAACCGCGCTCGTCACACCCTTGGTCGCTACTTCGAACGAGTCGTGGACACATGGCAACCCGCTGCCGACACCGAGAAGTGGTTCGAGTTGCCGGTGGGTGACACTGCGATGGTGGTGGGGTCCATCGACCGCATCGACGTCGACGCCAGCGGTGATCTCCACGTGGTCGACTACAAGACCGGCAAGTTGCGGGATCGGGACAAGGTCCGGGGGTCGCTGCAGCTGGCCATCTACGCGCTCGCAGTCCACCATCTGTACGGCCGGCTGCCTGCGACGGTGTGCCTGGACTACGTGGTGGCCGACATCCCGGTGGTCGTGCCCGTGGCCGAGATGGACCTCGATGCCGCCCGGCACGCGATCCTCGAGGCGGCGGACCAGGTGCTGGCCAGCGACTTCACACCCAATCCCACCAGGTTGTGCGACTGGTGCGACTACCGCGACGCCTGCCCGGCCTGGGAGGGAGACGGCCAGGCGGTGCTGGGCCCGGCCGTCGTCGAACGCGACCTGCTGCGGCGGCGCGTGCGCCGCGATCTCGCGAACCTGCGGGCACTGGAACAGGGTGTGCAGGATCTGGCGGCACAACTCACGGCGCGGGGTCTGGACCCGGTCCTGCCCGAATCCGACGATGGCGCGGACGACACCGGCCAGGGGGATCCCGACCCGGCGACGCTGGACATGTGAGCGTCGACGCGCACCTCGGGTCACTGCGGATGTAGCCTTGGCCACCCACGCGACCGACAGGACCTCCAGATGAGTGAGAAGGCCAACGACTCCATCGTCATGCATGCCACCCCCGAGCAGATCATGGAGGTGATTCTCGACCTCGAGGCCTACCCGGTGTGGTCCTCGGAGATCAAGAAGGTCGAGGTGCTCAGCCGTGACGACGAGGGCCGGCCCATCGAGGCGCACTTCGACGCAGACGTCCGAATTGCCCAGATCGACTACACCCTGCGCTACGACCACGGCACCCCGGATGCGGTCACCTGGACCCTCAGCCAGGGTGACGTGCTCAACCAGATGGATGGCGCCTACGTGCTGCGTGCGCAGGGTGACGACACGCTGGTCGACTACACCCTCGAGGCCGACATCGCCATGCCGTTGCCGGGATTCATGAAGAAGCGGGCGACCAAGACCATCCTCGACACCGGCCTCAACGGCCTCAAGAAGCGGGTCGAGTCGCTGTACTGAGGTCGTGTGCCAAGGACTGACGGCCCACCCGTCTTGCGACCAGGAGTGATGCGATGCGCCCCGACGTCGAAGCGGCCTACTTCGCCCTGCTGCGAGCGCGCGAGGACGAAGCCGACCTGCGGCGCTATGCCGAGCACCTGGCTGACGAGGCGCGCCGCCTGCGACGCTTCTCCAGCGAGACCAAGGCCGCAGCCGACGACGCCCCACAGCGCCTTCGACGCCGCATCAGCCACACCGACGACCCCCTCACCAAGGCAGTGGCGGCACGCTTGGAGGCAGTGGGCGACGAACTGTCACGCCTCGACCAGCGCATCGAGGATGCCGCGGCCTACGTCGTGTCGTGCGAGGCGGAGCATGATCGGTTGCGCACGGGCGGGCAACAGGATGTCTGATGTATCGCGATGACCCACTGGACGACGAGTTCGAGCTGCGGGAGGTCATCGGGGATCCACCCGTCGATGCCCTGGCCGACGACATGGATGCGCTGGTGACCGCGCTCGACGTCCTCGCGTTGCTGCAGGGCTGGGTCACGGATGCCCAGGCGGCGTCCTGGCTCACGAGCCCCGCTCGACGACTCGACGGCCGAACACCCATGGGCGCCCTGGCGGAGGGTGACCTCGACGAGGTGACCGAGGCCTGCCAGGCCTTCATCAGCGCCCAGGGCTGATCCACTGACGAACCGGTGACCGTCGCGCCCGCCATGACCCGGCACGCGCCAGTCTCCGCTACGATCGCACAGCCGTCGCGCCACGTCCGACAGCCGCACGGACGTCTGTCGCCACCGGGCCGTCGGGCGCGCACCGACCCCGTGCCGCACCCGCCCCATCCGTGACAGCAGACGCCGGGTGCCGATCGATCGCAGTGCCACCTCGGCACTGCCCATCGCAACGAATGCGCGACGCACACCCACACTTCCCCACACCACGCTGAACAAGGATTCCCGCATGCCCAGTGGCCACGTCAAGGTCTACCACCCCGATCGCAAGTTCGGCTTCATCACTGCCGAGGACGGCAAGGAACTCTTCCTCAGCGCCGACGACCTGGGCGCCACCACGGTCAAGGCGGGCGATCGCATCGACTACGAGGTCGCCGAGGGCGACTCCGGTGCCAAGGCCGTCAACGTCGAGGTCGTCCACGCCGCATCCGACGACACGCCCGTGGGTCACACCATGGCCGCGCCACCGTCGTGGCACTCGCTGGAGGACCGCGAGCGCGCACGTCGCCAGAACCGCCGGCGTCGCCGCTGATCCTCGATGCACATCGCTTCCGCGCCAGCCGGGCACGACGACATCGTCGTGCCCGCTGTCGTGTGGCAGGCGTCAGCCTCGCCTGATGTCGACGAGCGCGTCGACACGGACACCGTGGTCGATCCTGCCCTCCCATGGGACGTGCTCGTGTGGGACGATCCGATCAACCTGATGTCCTACGTGGTCTGGGTCTTCAAGCGCGTCTTCCAGTTCAGCGAGCCGGTGGCGCGCAAGCTGATGCTCGAGGTGCACGAACAGGGCCGCGCCCTGGTGGCGTCGGAACCCCGTGAACAGGCGGAGATGTACCTGCAGCAACTGCATGGCTACGGCCTGCAGGCGACCATCCAGCGGGCCGGGTGAGTGCCATGGAGGTCGAGGTGCACGAACTGGTCCTGCCACCCGCACTCGTCGAGATCCTGGGGCGACTGATCGAGGACCTGCTGGCGCTGCACGATGACCCGCCCGACAGTGCCGATCCGGTCTGGGACCGGCTCTACCCGGCGACCAGCGCGACCGCGGCCGACGATGCCGACATCCGCGAGTTGGTGCACCCGGACCTCGCGTCGAGCAGGCGCGCACGCGCTGTCGGAGATCGCGGCCCACCTGCGGACGAGCACGCCGACTGCCGACGGTGCCAGCCTCCTGCTCGACGAAGAGCAGGCGGTGGCCTTCCTGGGCGCGGTCAACGATGTGCGATTGGCCCTGGCTGCCCGCGTGCAGCCCGACGTGTTCACCGACCCCGCCGCGGACTGGCCCCCCCGGGCACCCGCCCGACGGACCCGAGCCATGGTGGAACTCGTCGACCACCTCGCCTGGTTGCAGGAACAACTCCTCGCCAGTCTCGACCCGGAGACCCAGACGCACTACGACGAGGTCCGACCCGGCGAGGGTGCCGACGACGCTCGACGTGCTGGCGACGACCCCACCGACGACGGTGGTGCCGGCGACAACCCTGGCGCTGGCGGTGACCCCACCGACGACGCTGGTGCCGGCGGCAACCCTGGTGCCGGCGGCAACCCTGGTGCGGGCGGCAACCGCGGCGCTGGCCGTGACGCCACGGACGAGCGAGGATGACGACGATGGCGCAGCCAGCCCTGACCACGGTCGTGTTCGACGACGGCAAGGTGACCGTGGGGCAACGGCCCATGCCCGTGCCTGACGGCCACGACGTGGTGGTCGAGGTCAGCGGTGCCGGACTCAACGGCGCCGACATCCTGCAGCGCGCCGGGCGCTATCCGGCGCCCGGCGCCACGCCCGATGACCAGCCGGGCCTCGAGTTCGCCGGTCGCGTGGTGGCCCTGGGATCGGCCGTGACCCGCTGGACCGTGGGTGACGCCGTCATGGGCATCGTCCCCGGGGCCGGGCAGGCCAGTCACGTGGCGACGCACGAGGACCTGTGCCTGCCGGTGCCGACCGGGCTCGACCTGGCGGATGCCGGCGGCGTGCCCGAGGCCCTGGTCACTGCCCACGATGCCCTCGTCGACCAGGCCGGGCTCCGTGCCGGTGACCGCCTCCTGGTGACGGGTGCGGCGGGCGGGGTCGGGACCATGGCGGTGCAGTTGGCCCGAGGCATCGGGGCGACCGTGGTGGCGTCGGTGCGAGGACAGGAACGTCACGACGCGTTGCGGGCGCTGGGCGCGGACGAGGTCGTGACCCCCGAGCAGCAGGGCGACGCCGGCCCCTGGGACGTCGTCCTGGAACTGGTGGGCGCCCCCAGCCTGGCGACGGTGACGCCCGCCCTGGCCACCGGTGCCCGGATCGTCGTGATCGGTGTGGGTGCCGGTGCCCGAGTCCAACTGTCGCTGCTCGACCTGATGGGGGCGCGTGCGACGGTGCGCGGTTCGACCCTGCGGGCCCGACCACTGGCCGACCGCATCATCGCGTCCCGGCGCGCCGGCAGGCTGTTCGACCACCTGCACGAGCGGGGCGAGATCACGGTGCCGATCTCCTCGCGCCACGCGCTGGAGGCTGCTGGCGCTGCCTACGCAGCCTTCGAGGCCTCCGGCACCGTGGGCAAGGTGCTGCTGACGCCATGACCCCGTGGCGCCGTCCGGTCGTGGCTCACGATCCGCCCTGGCGACGACGCAAGGTGTCGCGCCACAGCACCAGGATGCGCCCCGGTCGTCCCAGCCGACGTCCGAACGAATCCACCAGGACGTCCACCTCCGGGACCCGCGTCACCAGCGCCGCCACGACGTAGGCCATGCCGGTGGCGGCGGTTGCGAGCACGCCCGCGACGAGCCCGGGCATGGGGGCCACCACCTGCCGAATGGCGATCCCCGTGGCCAGGCCCACCACCGCCGGGATGACCAGTCGGCCACGGGTGGAACCGGCTGCACGTGGCACCATCCCGGTTCGGGTCACCACGACCCTGCGCAGTGCCCGCCACTCGACCCAGGCACCCACGCCGGCGCCTGCCGCCAGTCCCACGGCCCCCAGGCGCAGCGGTCCCGCTCCCTCCGAGGAGCGAAGGGCGGCGGGAACGGGTCGCAAGGTCGGCAGCGAGCCGGGATCCAGCAGGGTGATCGAGCCGTCGACGATGCCGAACCGATCCAGCTGCAGCATCAGCAACGTGCCCACGACGATCGAGACGGTCACGCGCATGACCGAGATCCTGGCCGGCGACCTGGTGTCGCCCAGGCCGTAGAGCAGGGACTGCAACAGGCGCGACGACGTCGTCGCCACCAGGCCGATCGAGAAGGTGCCAAGGACCAGCCACACCGCCTGGGCCACCTGGGCATCGAAGGCACCCGTGCCCCACAGCGCACCGACCAGGAGGTCGCCGACCGCCAGGTAGATGACGGTCGAACCGGCCACCCAGAACCCCACCCGGCCCAGGCCGTCGTCGATGCGGTGGGACAGCGACGTGACGTCGCCGGAATCCATGGAGGACAGGTCGGGCAGCTCGGCCGCGGCGATGCTCATGCCGAACAGCGAGACCGGCAACAGGTACAGCTGTTGGGAGTAGTAGAGCAACGACACGGCACCGGTCGCCAGCAGCGACGCCAGCAGGACGTCGACGTAGGTCGCCAGTTGGACGACGCCTCGACCTGCGATCACCGGCCCGGCCGCACGCATCACCTGGCGTACGCCCGGGATCGATCGGGACAGGCTGGGGCGAAGGCCGGGTTCGAGGCGCATGACCGAGGGCACCTGGATCAGCAACTGGGCCAGACCTCCGACCAGCGTGCCGATCGCCAGTGCAACGGCCAGCTGCTGCAGCTGGGAGTCGGTGGCCCCGATCGGGGTCCAGCGATCCGGCAGCAGGATCATGGCCCCGATGACCAACGCCGCGATCTGCACCAGGTTCCACACCACCGGTGCCACGTAGGACAGGAAGAAGCGGCGGTGGGAGTTGAGGACGCCCAGGCACCACGCCGACAGCACCAGCAACCCGATGCCCGGGCTGACGATCTGCATCAACTGCACGGTCAGGTCGCGTTTGGGCCCCTCGAACCCGGGCGCGACGATGGTGGCCAGCGGCGCGGCGAACACGACCGCGAACAACGACACCGCGCCTGCGATGACGGCCAGCAGGCCGAGCACGGCCCCGGCGACCTTGCTGGCCTCCTCGTGACGGTCCTGGTCGATCAGCCTGGTGTAGACCGGGATGAAGGACGCCGACAGCACGCCCTCGCCGAGCAGGTTCTGCATCATGTTGGGGATGCGGAAGGCCACGTTGAAGGCATCGGCGATGCCGCTGGCCCCGAAGTAGTTGCCGAACACGCGTGTGCGCACCAGGCCGGACAGGCGCGAGACCAGGATGCCCGCGGCCACGAGGTTGGAGCCGCGACGATCCGACTGTGGACCAACCGTGCTGGAGGCCGCCGCCGTCAACCTCCCATCCGCTCCCGTCACGAGGGGCGCTGACTCATCGTTCGCCGCCCCGGGGGGCGCAGCCCCATCACCCGCTGAGCCCGCACCCGCCGGCCCATCGGATGCCGCCCCATCGGCAGCCGCCCCATCGGCAACCGCCCCATCGGCAACCGCCCCATCGGCCGCCGCCCCATCGGATGCTGGCTCATGAGGTGCCGGATCGGCGCCTGCTGTGGCCTCGCCGGGGTCGCGCGGGGTGGACCCCGTGCCGTCCGCAGTGGTCATGACGCGTCGTCGCCGCCCCCGGGCAACGAGTCGCGCACGTCCCAGTCGAGGTCGTTGAAGAAGTCCACGGCCGTGGCTGGCACGCCCCGGTGGCGAAGGTCGTCCAGCTCGCAGGCAAGGTCCACGTCCAGGTCCAGTCGTGCCAGTCGTCGATACAACATCGCGTCGCTGCGGTGTTCGGCCAGGGTCGAGGCCAGGCGCGCTGCCCCCCGCACCGAGACCTCCCAGTCATCGACGTCGTCGGGCACCGACTCGAGGTCGCCGTAGTGCGACAACACCGCCGCCGTGGACTTGGCGCCCCAGCCGGGCAGTCCCGGAATGCCGTCGGCGGTGTCGCCAACCAGGGCGAGGTAGTCCGGCACGGACACCGGCGGCACTCCCAACCGTTCCACGACGCCGTCGTGGTCGAATTCGCGTCGGCGCATGCGATCCACCTGGACCACGCGCTGGCCGGACACGACCTGGCCCAGGTCCTTGTCCGGTGTCATGATCCGCACCTGGTCCACCTCGTCGGCCCAGCGGACGGCACCGGTGGCCAGGGCATCGTCGGCCTCGTAGGTGTCCATGGACCAGACCGTGATCCCCAGCGCCGTGACCGCCTCCTCGACCAGGTCGAACTGGGCCAGGAGTTCCGCCTCGATGCCGCTGCCGTCCTTGTAGGCCGGGAAGACCTCGTTGCGCCATGACTCGATCGGGTTGTCGAAGGCGATGGCCAGGTGTGTGACCGCCTCGTCGGGGTCGGCCAGCAGCGCCAACATCGAGCGCGCCACGCCGACCGTGGCCTTGACGTCACGACCCTGGGCGGTCCGCGACGGACCGGGACTGAAGTGGGCACGGAACAATTCGAACGTGCCGTCAACGAGGTGCAGTCGCACGACGGTGCCCCTTTGTCCGATGGCGAGGAAGTCGCGACGGCGGCCCACGGTCGCCGCCCGGCATGGTCGCCGCGGCATCGTCCCGACGGCGTGGCGCGACCTTACTCCGCCGTGCCCGGCGGTGACGCGGCCGACCGGCATGCCGGCCGCGACCGCGACACCATGCCTGCCGAGGCGTCACACGGCGCGGATAGGGTCACTGCCGATGTCTGGACTGACGCCTGCTCCACGCGACCCGGGGCCCGTGCGCTGGGCACTGCCACCTGCCACGACGGCAGATGGCAACGACGTGGTCGGTGTCGGTGCCGACCTCGATCCTGCCACCATGGTTGCGGCCTACCGCGGCGGGATCTTCCCGTGGCCCCACGACGACCTGCCGCTGCCGTGGTTCTCGCCTGACCCCCGCGCCGTCATCGCATGTGGCACCGTGCACGTCTCGCGATCGTTGCGGCGCACCCTGCGTCGGAGTGGCTGGACGACAACTGTCGATCGGGCGTCACGCGACGTCGTCGACGGATGCCGTGATCGACCGGGGGAGGGGACCTGGATCACCGACGAGATGGTGGCCGCCTACGGACGACTGTTCGACCTGGGGTGGGCGCACACGGTCGAGGTGTGGGACGGCGACCGCCTGGTCGGGGGCATCCATGGGCTGCTGGTCGGCGGGTTCTTCACGGGTGAGTCCATGTTCCATCGGGTCCGAGATGCCTCCAAGGTGGCGTTGCTCGACCTGGTCGACCGGATCGCCGAGGCCGGCGGCGTCGGCGCTCGACGCCCAACTGATGACGCCGCACCTGCAGAGCCTTGGCGCGCAGGAGTGGCCACGTCGCCACTTCCTCGACGTGTTGGACAGGTTCGCGACGACGACGTCCGGTTGGTCACCGACCGCTGGCCGGTCGCCCGCCTGGCCACGCCCACCCCACCCCGGAACCCCGGCGTCGTGGCCCGCGATGCCGAGGTCCACGCGCCGGCGGATGCAGCCCGGGACTGACCGAACGTCACCACTGCCTCGTGGTCCTGCCACCCACCCGGACGCTACGATGGACGCGCCAGCCGAGTCCGGCACCGGCCCTCCCAACGCGCACGATCCCGGCGACCGCATTCGGCCGTCCGAGGGGGTCGTCGTCGACGCAACGCAAGGCTGCCAAGTGACTGCTTCCACGTTCTCAACCGATGGTGACTTCAAGGTTCGCGACATCGATCTGGCCGCGTCCGGCCGGACCGCGATCGGGTTGGCCGAGAAGGAGATGCCGGGCCTGATGGCGCTGCGTGACCGGTTCGCCGGCCAGGAGCCGTTGGCGGGTGCCCGCATCGCCGGCTGCCTGCACATGACCATCCAGACGGCCGTCCTGATCGAGACGCTGCAGGCGCTGGGCGCCGACGTCCGCTGGTCATCGTGCAACATCTTCTCGACCGAGGACCACGCTGCTGCCGCTGTCGCCGCTGCCGGCACCCCGGTGTTCGCCTGGAAGGGCGAGACCGAGGAGGAGTACGAGTGGTGCGTCGAGCAGACCCTGGACTGGGGCGACGGCAAGGGCCCGAACCTCCTCCTGGACGACGGCGGCGACCTCACCGCGATGGTCCACGACAGCTTCTCGGAGCTGATTCCCGACATCCTCGGGGTGTCGGAGGAGACCACGACCGGCATCAAGACGCTGCGCCAGTACCAGAAGGCCGGCACGCTGTCGATGCCGGCCATCAACGTCAACGACTCGGTCACCAAGTCCAAGTTCGACAACCTGTACGGCTGCCGTGAGTCCCTCATCGACGGCATCAAGCGCGCGACCGACGTGATGATCGCCGGCAAGCGGGCCGTGGTCTGCGGCTACGGCGACGTCGGCAAGGGCTGCGTCCAGGCCCTGTCCGGCATGGGTGCGACCGTGTACGTCACCGAGGTCGACCCGATCAATGCGCTCCAGGCGGCCATGGAGGGCTATCGCGTGGTGCTGCTCGACGACGTCATCGAGGACGTGGACATCGTCATCACCGCGACGGGCAACGACGACATCCTCACGATCGACGACATGCTCAAGCTCAAGGACCACGCGATCGTGGGCAACATCGGCCACTTCGACACCGAGATCCAGACCAGTGCGCTGCGCGAGTTCGAGTGGACCAGCGTGAAGCCCCAGGTGGACCTCGTCCACCTCCCCAACGACCGCAGCATCATCCTGCTGGCCGAGGGTCGCCTGCTCAACCTCGGCTGCGCAACGGGCCACAGCTCGTTCGTGATGTCGACCTCCTTCACCAACCAGGTGCTCGCCCAGCTCGAGCTGTGGAACAACCACGTCGACTACAAGAACGAGGTCTACGTCCTGCCCAAGCACCTCGACGAGGAGGTGGCCCGTCTGCACCTGGAGAAGGTCGGCGCGAAGTTGACCGTGCTCACCGACTCGCAGGCCGAGTACCTGGGCGTGGACGTCGACGGCCCGTACAAGGACGACAGCTACCGCTACTGACCGCTGCAGTCCGGGGCTGACCGGACCCGCAGCACCGCAAACGGCCGTCGACGGCACCAGCCGCGGCGGTCGTTTCGCGGCGCCACCACTCGACCCCGATCTGGTTGACTGTGCGCCAACCATCGTTCAGCACGCCAGCACGCAGCACTCCAGCGACCAAGGGCCCCGATCGTGGCTGACTCTTCCAACCAGGACCGCATCCTGCCAAAGGGCTGGAGCGAGTCCGACCGCTTCGTCCCGCGGGCGTTCGTGCAACCGGTCCTCTCCTTCATGCGCCTGGAGGCCTCCAGCGGCATCCTGATGCTCATCGCGGCCGTCGTTGCGATCGTGTGGGCGAACTCCCCCCTGGCCGACAGCTACTTCGCACTGTTCAACGCCACCATCGAGCTCGACTTCGGTGGGTTCCACTTCCACCACCTGAGCGAGTTGACGGTCCAGGAGTGGATCAACGACGCCGCGATGGTGGTCTTCTTCTTCGTCGTGGGCCTCGAGATCAAGCGCGAGGTGACGGTCGGGGAGTTGCGCGAGCCCAAGGCTGCCGCACTGCCGGCCCTGGGTGCGCTGGGTGGCATGGTCGTGCCGGCCGCCATCTACCTGTTCTTCAACGCCGGGGGAGAGTTCGCCCACGGCTGGGGAATCCCGATGGCCACGGACATTGCGTTCGCGGTGGGTGTGGTGGCGATGGTCGGTCCCCGCGTGCCGGTGGGTGCCAAGCTGTTCCTGCTGGCGCTCGCGATCGTGGACGACCTGGGCGCCATCGCAGTGATCGCCTTCGTCTACACCGAGCAGGTGTACTTCGGGTGGCTCGCGGCCGCCGTCATCGGCCTGGTGGCCGTCGCGTTCATGAGCCGGTCGGGGATCAGGTCGATGCCCGCCTACATCGTGATGGGGGCCCTGGTCTGGCTGTGCATCCTCGAATCCGGCGTGCACGCCACCATCGCCGGTGTCGCCATGGCGTTCCTGACACCCGGTCCGGTCCCACTACTCACCCAGGCTGTTTCCGGCACGCGCGCGGCGACTGGTGGACCGCGTCGAGGACTACCTGCCCGACGAGGTCGACGACCTTGCCGACAGCGACCATCACACCACCGAGCGCGTGGAGGCCGTGTTGTCCGACCTGCGTCGCCTCGCCACGGAGTCGGTCCCGCCTCTCGATCGCCTGGAACTGTCGATCGCACCATGGTCGGCCTACCTCATCGTTCCCGTGTTCGCGCTGGCCAATGCCGGCGTCGCGATCAGTGCATCCAGCATCTCGGGCTTCACCTCCGACCCGGTCGCCATGGGTGTCGGGCTGGGGTTGTTGGTGGGCAAGGTGGTCGGTGTCGTCGCCTTCGCATGGCTGGCTGTGCGATTCGGGTTGGGCAAGCTGCCACGCAACACGACCTGGCGCCACATGACCGGCATGGGCCTGCTGGCCGGCATCGGCTTCACGGTCGCCCTGTTCGTGGCGTCCCTGGCCTTCGACGATGCGGCCGCCACGAGTGCGGCCAAGATCGGCATCTTCGCCGGTTCCATCGTGTCCGGACTGGCCGGCTTCATCCTGCTGCGGACCGGACCCGACCACTCCGAGCGGGCCAACCTGCCCGGGTGACCCCGGCCCGGTGCCGGTCGTGGCATCGGCCGGCACCGGGTTTCGACACTGCCCGTCGCGTCGTGGTCCAGGGACCTCCCGGGGCTGCACAGCGCACGGACCGCGCATCGGCGACGCGTGGGGCAGTCCTGCACGCGATCGCTGCCGCATCCCACTACCATGCTCGTACCACATGGCCGGAGTCGTTCCCAGCGGGGGGCGGCACCACATGCGGGGGGCCGACACGTTCGGATTGCCACCGCTCGAATTGCCATAGACCCGCCGGCAGTGCCGCCGGCCACCACAGGAGAACCAGATGAACACCTCCCTTCGCTGGGCTGCCGGCGTCGCCGCCGCAACCCTCATTCTCGCCGCCTGCGGCGATGCACCGGACGAGGGCTCGTCCGAGTCCGACGCCGCGACCGGATCGGAGATGGCGTCCGAGACCGCGATGTCCTCCGAGACCGCCGCCGGGGCCGAGGTCTCGGGCAAGTCGTGCATGATCACCGACACCGGTGGCGTCGACGACCGCTCGTTCAACCAGACCTCCTGGGAGGGCCTGCAGGAAGGCCAGGACGAGTTCGGCCTCGAGGCCACGCTGCTCGAGTCGACCGCTGAGCCGGACTTCGAGCCCAACATGAACACGTTCCTCGAGGACGACTGCGACCTGATCGTCACCGTCGGCTTCGCACTTGGCGACACGACCCGCTCGGCCGCCGAGGCCAACCCCGACCAGTTGTTCGCCATCGTGGACAACGACTTCGCCGACTTCGACGCGGACGGCAACTTCGTCGCCGACGTCGAGTACGAGAACGTGCGTGAGCTGACCTTCGCAACCGACCAGGCCGCATTCCTGGCTGGCTACCTGGCCGCGGGCATGACCGAGACCGGCACCGTCGGCACCTACGGCGGCATCGCGTTCCCGACCGTGACGATCTTCATGGACGGCTTCCTGGCCGGCGTGCGCCACCACAACGCCGAGAACGGCACCGACGTCAACGTCCTGGGCTGGGACGGGGAGAACGGCCAGTTCACCGGCAACTTCGAGTCGCAGGACGACGGTCGCAACGTGACCGACCAGATGCTGGCCGAAGGCGCCGACATCATCATGCCGGTCGCCGGCCCCGTTGGCCTTGGATCGGCTGCAGCACTCCAGGAGTCCGCTGCCGACGACATGCTGATCTGGGTTGACAGCGACGGCTACGAGTCCGCCGCCGACTACGGCGAGTTGATGCTGACCTCGGTCCAGAAGAAGATGGACGTGGCCGTGCTCGACACCGTCGGTCAGGTCGCAAACGATGCATGGGAGGGTGGCCTGTACGTCGGCACGCTCGAGAACGACGGCGTCGGCATCGCACCGTTCCACGACTTCGAGGACGCGGTGCCCGACGAACTCAAGACCCAGTTGGAGACGTTGCGCGAGGGCATCATCGCCGGCGACATCTCGACGAAGTCTGCCGACTACTGATCGATCCGTAGCACCAACGAGGGGCGACGCCGCGGCGTCGCCCCTCGTCGTCGTGCGCCCGGGTCGAGCGCAGCGCTGCCGAGAATCGTGGCACGAGGAGGCCACTTCTGGTTGGCTCCGTCCACGGACCCACGCACCGCGGGGACCGGCCCGGCCCTGGCGCCGGGCCGGGCGTGACCGGCAGGCGCGTGTCGATGGAGGTGGCAGATGGAACTCGAACTGCAGGGCATCACGAAGCGGTTCCCCGGCGTGGTGGCCAATGACCACGTCGACCTGGTCGTGCGCGACAGCGAGATCCACGGACTGCTGGGCGAGAACGGTGCCGGCAAGTCGACCCTGATGAACATCCTGTACGGCCTCTACTCGGCCGACGAGGGCCAGATCCTCATCGACGGGGAGCCGGTGCACTTCAGCGGTCCGGGCGACGCGATCGAGGCCGGGATCGGGATGGTCCACCAGCACTTCATGCTGGTCCCGGTGTTCACCGTGGCCGAGAACATCACGCTGGGCACCGAGCTGGTGAGCGCCGGTGGTCGGCTGGACCGCGAGGCGGCCAACGATGCCGTGCGTGACCTGTCGCTTCGCCACAACCTGCCACTGGAACCCGACGTCCTGATCGAGGACCTGCCCGTGGGGTTGCAGCAGCGCGCGGAGATCCTCAAGGCGCTGTATCGCGAGGCCAAGCTGCTCATCCTCGACGAACCCACCGCCGTGCTCACTCCCCAGGAGGCCGACGACCTGTTCGAGGCCATGGGCCAGTTGCGCGAGGACGGCCGCTCGTTGGTCTTCATCTCCCACAAGTTGCGCGAGCACCGCGAGATCGCCGATCGCATCAGCATCCTGCGACGCGGCAAGATCGTCGGGACGGCCGATCCACGCGAGGCCAGCGACGAGGAACTGGCCGAGTTGATGGTTGGCCGCCCGGTGGACCTGGTCGTGGACAAGCCGGCAGCGTCTCCCGGTGAGATCGTGCTCGACATGGATGGCGTCAACATCGCCGACGAGGACGGCATCGACGTCGTCAAGGACATCAACCTGGAGGTTCGCCGGGGTGAGATCGTGGCAGTTGCCGGTGTCGAGGGCAATGGCCAGACCGAGTTCGTGGGGGCGGTGACCGGCCTGCGGCCCATCCATGGCGGGACCATGAAACTGCTCGGCGACGACCTGTCGAGCCACACTCGCGTGGAGTTGCTGCGCGGTGGCATCGGCCACGTGCCCCAGGACCGCACCAACGAGGGCCTCGTGGGACAGATGTCGATCGCCGAGAACCTCGTGATGGACCACTGGAACAGCGAACCGTACGCGCAGCGGGGACTGATGCAGTTCCGACTGATCCGCGACCACGCCCTGGCTGCCATCGAGGCATACGACATCCGCACACCGGGCCCCGAGACACTCGTCGGCTCGCTCAGTGGTGGCAACCAGCAGAAGGTCGTGGTGGCGCGCGAGTTCGACAAGGACAACGTGCTGCTGGTGGCGGCCCAACCCACGCGTGGCGTGGACGTCGGGTCGATCGAGTACATCCACAAGCGCATCGTCGAGGAACGTGACGAAGGGGCCGCAGTCCTGATCGTGTCGTCGGAACTGGACGAGGTACTGGCCCTTGCGGATCGCGTCGCCGTGATGTTCCACGGGCACCTGGTCGGACCCTTCGAGATGCCGATCGACAAGGGTGACATCGGTCGCATGATGGCCGGCGCGACGCCCGAGGAGGTCTTCGGACCGGGCGGCATGCCGGCGAGGTCATCGCGCCATGCCGGTGACGCAGGCACGGACGCAGCTCCCAGTGGCTCGCCGGGGCACGGGCATGACGACGGAGAGGTGGACGCATGAGCGCGGGCATGCAACCGACACAGGACGACGAGCGCGTCGCACCGGGGGAACGCCTGAGCGGGGAGGAGTCGCTGCGTCAGCGGTTGGTGATGGCACTCACCGGACCGAACGTCATCGTGACCGTGCTGGCGTTCGTCATGGCCTTCGTGGTCGGTGCCGTGCTCATCGCGTTCTCCGACGATGCCTCGCGCGAGGCCCTCAGCTACGTCTTCTCCCGTCCCGGGGACTTCCTGTCCGCTTCCTGGGATGCCATCACCAGCGCCTACGGGGCCATGATCTCGGGTGCCCTGGGATCACGCAACGGCATCACCGAGTCACTGCTGGCCGCGACGCCGCTGATCCTGGCCGGACTGGCAGTGGCGCTGCCGTTCCGTGCGGGCCTGTTCAACATCGGTGGCGAGGGCCAGGTCATCGCCGGTGGCATGTTCGCCGCCTACGTCGGGTTCAGGTTCCCGGAGCTGCCGCTGCTGGTCCACCTCCCGCTGGCCATCGCCGCCGGGTTCGTCGGTGGTGGCCTGATGGGCTTCATCCCCGGCATCCTCAAGGTCAGGACGGGTGCCCACGAGGTGATCGTGACGATCATGCTCAACAACATCGCGCTCGTGTTGCTGGACTGGACGTTGACGCTGCCGATGTTCATCGGCGCCGGGACGCTGAATCCCAAGTGGCTGCCCGTGGCCGAAAGCGCCCGGCTCCCCACGTTCTTCGGCAGCCGGATGAATGCCGGCCTGCTGCTGGCCATCGGCGCCGCGGTCGTGATCCACATCTTCATGGAACGATCGGCCCGGGGCTTCGAGATCGAGGCCGTGGGCCTCAACCCGACGGCGGCCACCACGGCTGGCATGTCGGTCGGCCGTGCCACCATCTGGGCACTGGCCGTGGCCGGTGGGCTCGCCGGGCTGGCAGGAACCGTGCAGACACTGGGTGTGTCGTCCGGCGGCATCACGGCCGGGTTCTCGGGCGGCCTGGGCTTCGACGGGATCACCGTGGCGCTGTTGGGCCGGTCCCGTGTGCCCGGCACCGTCATGGCCGGACTGTTGTTCGGCGCACTGGAGGTCGGCGGTCGCGCGATGCAGGCGCAGGCGGGCATCAATCTCGACCTCGTGGGCGTGTTGCAGGCACTCATCATCCTGTTCGTGGCCGCGCCGGCCCTGGTTCGGTGGCTGTTCCGCCTCGACCGACCACGCCGCACCCGCACCCGGGAGGTGGCGGCATGAGCCCACTTCCCGACGGTCGCAATCGTGCTGATGCCCTCGATCACCGAGATCGGGTTCCCGTCACTGAAGGTGGCGGCATGAGCCCACTCCCCGACGATCGCAATCGTGCTGATGCCCTCGATCACCGAGATCGGGTTCCCGTCACTGAAGGTGGCGGCATGAGCCCACTCCCCGACGATCGCAATCGTGCTGATGCCCTCGCCTTGCCCTCCGGGTTCCGGATGCAGGAGGTGGCGGCATGAGCACGCTGACCGGTGATCCGCAGGTGACTCGTGCACGACGATTCGGCAGTGTGGCCATCCTGCTCGGCGTGTTCACCATCGTGGCGTTCGCGATCCCCAATGCAGGGGTGTCCACCACCCTGAGCCTGGAGTCGCGACTGGCTGGCGGCGCGGGTTCCCAGATCGGCGAGGTGTCGGTGTCGGTGTGGTGGACGTCGATGGTCCTCGGCCTCGGTGCCGTGGCGATCGGCGTGGCACTGTGGATGGGTCGCTGGCGTGAGCACGTGATCCGGGCCGGTGGCGCCGCCATCGGGCTGTTCGTGATCGCGTTCCTGCTGTGGGCGGCGCGCGGATCGACCCTGTTCATCGTCGACCTGGCCCGACTGTCGTTGCGTGCCGCCGTGCCCCTGACCCTGGGCGCACTCGCAGGTGTGGTGGGGGAGCGGGCCGGCGTGGTCAACATCGCCATCGAGGGCCAGTTGCTGATGGGTGCCTTCATGGCGGCGGTGCTCGCCTCGGTCACCAAGTCGCCGACGGTCGGTGCGCTGGCCGCCATCCTGGGTGGTGTCGCGATCGCTGCGATGCTCGGCCTGTTGTCGGTGAAGTTCGACACCGACCAGATCGTTGCCGGTGTGGTGCTGATCGTGTTCGCGACGGGCCTGACGTCATTCCTTGCATCGCAGTGGCTGGCATCGAGTCCGACGATGAACAGCCCGGCCACCTTCACGGCCTTCGCCATCCCGGGTTTGTCGTCGATCCCCATCCTGGGTCCGGTCCTGTTCGACCAGTCACCACTGGTGTACGTGACGTTGATCGCGGTCTTCGTCCTGCAGTACGGCATGTTCAACACCCGATGGGGTCTGCGTCTGCGGTCCGTCGGTGAACACCCCAAGGCGGCTGACACGGTCGGGATCAAGGTGCCTCGCACCCGCTGGTTGGCGGTGCTGCTGGGCGGCGTGCTCGCCGGCATGGGTGGTGCGTTCCTGTCCATCGACGCGGCGTCGTCGTTCACCGAGGGCATGTCGGGTGGCAAGGGCTTCATCGCCCTGGCCGCGATGCTGGCCGGTCGCTACAACCCCCGTGGCGCGTTCGGTGCTGCCCTGATCTTCGGGTTGTCCGAGGCGTCGGCGCGTGCCCTGCAGGGCTTCGACGTCGGCGTCCCGTCGACGTTGCTGTTGGCGACCCCCTACGTCGTCACCATCCTCGTCGTGTCCGGTCTCATCGGTCGCCTGCGCATCCCCGGCGCATCCGCGCAGCACTACTCCACGGAGTGAGCAGCGCGTCCGATCCGCACCGTGCCCGCGCGGTGTGGCATCGGTGTGCCTGACGTCGCACCGGGTGCCAGCGCGGTGTGGCATCGGTGTGCCTGACGTCGCACCAGTCGTGGTGCGACGCGTGTGGCGCGTGCGGGGTGCAGGATCTGGTCGGCGTGCGGTCGCCCCGAGGGGTGTCGTGCTGCCGGCGACGTGGGTGTTGCCCCACGGGTGGTCACCGACACCGGCCCAGGTGACTCCTGGGCCAGTCCGTCGGCCGGCATTGCCCGGTTGTGCCGGCCCCGATGTGCCAGTGACGCGGCCGAGGGGATAGCGTGCGCCAGCGCACCGGCCCCGGCACGCGCACCCGAATTCGCCGTTCATGGATCCCACGATGACCGACCTGACCATTCCTGCCGACCTGCTTCCCGCGGACGGACGATTCGGCTGCGGCCCGTCCAAGGTCCGACCGGAATCGCTGGCGGCACTGGCGGCGATCGGCGACGACCTGTTGGGCACGTCGCACCGCCAGGCAGGCGTCAAGGGCCAGGTCGCGCGCCTGCGCAGTGGCATCGCCACGTTCTTCGAGGTGCCGGACGGCTACGAGGTGTTGCTGGTTCCGGGTGGGGCAACGGCGTTCTGGGATGCGGCCGCCGCCGGGGTGGTTCGCGACCGCGCCCGCCACTACGTGTTCGGCGAGTTCTCCGGCAAGTTCGCCACGGCCACGTCGACGGCACCCTGGCTCGAGCCCAGCGACATCGTCGAGGCCGAGGTGGGCACGCGACCCACCGTCACGCCCTGCCCGCCGGCCGACGTGCAGGCGCTCACGCACAACGAGACCTCCACCGGTGTCATGCTCGATCCTGTTCGCGTCGATGACGCCCTGGTGCTGGTGGACGCGACGTCCGGCGCCAGCGGCCTGCCGGTGTCCATCGACCAGGTCGATGCCTACTACTTCTCGCTGCAGAAGGGATTCGCCTCGGAGGGCGGGCTGGCAGCCGTGGTGGCCTCGCCGGCGTTGGTGGCACGCATCCTCGAGATCGCGGCCAGCGATCGCCACATTCCGGCCTTCCTGGACCTCAAGACCGTGGTCGACAACTCGCGCAAGGACCAGACCTACAACACGCCCTCGGTGTCGACCGTGGTGCTGGCGGCCGAACAGACCGAGTGGATGCTCGGCCAGGGTGGTCTGGATGCCATGGTTGCCTCGTCACGGGCCAAGTCGGACCACGTCTACGCCTGGGCCGACGCCCGCGACTGGGCGACGCCGTTCGTGGCCGACCCCGACGCTCGCTCCCTCGTCGTCGCGACCATCGACCTCGATGACGACGTGTCGGCCGACCAGGTGAACGCCGTGCTGCGCGCCAACGGGATCCTGGACACCGACGGGTACCGCAAACTGGGACGCAACCAACTGCGCATCGGGCTGTTCCCGGCCGTGGACCTCGCCGACGTCGAGGCCTACACCGCCGCAGTCGACTGGGTCGTGGACCACCTGTGACCACCGCCCCCACGCCACTCGCGATGTGGGATCAGATCATCACCGGTGGCCGGCTCGCCACCAACCGGATGGCCCCGACGATGGCCACATGGCGGTCGAGGGGCCGCGTCCCCCGGGGTCAGCGCAGGGTGAGGACGTCTTCGAGTTCGCTGCCAGCCTCGTCGCCGTAGGCGTTGGTGAATCGTTCCAGCCAACTCGTGCGCTCGAGGCCGTACTCCTGCGTGCCGACGTGCTCGAGCACGTAGGTGGCCGTGAGCGACCCGACCTGGGCTGCCCGCTCGATGTCCAGGCCCCACGCGATCCCGGTCAGCAGGCCAGCCCGGAACCCGTCACCCACGCCGGTGGGGTCGGCACGTCGACGCTCGGGAACGGTTGGCACGTCCATGCGGTCACCGTCCCGTGACTCCAGGATCGAACCCTGGGGCCCCACCGTCGTGATCCGCAACTCGACCCGATCGAGCACGTCCTGGTCCGACCACCCGGTCTTGCGTTCGAGCAGGACCTTCTCGTAGTCGTTGGTGATGAGGATGCGGGCGCCATCGACGAGTTTGCGCACGTCGCTGCCCGGCATGCGGGCGATCTGCTGACCGGGGTCGGCCATGAAGGGGACGCCCAGGTCCCGGCACTCGCGGGTGTGGCGGATCATGGCGCTGGGGTCGTTCGGGGAGATCACGACCAGGTCGACACCCGCCCGATCGATGATCGGCCGCAACTGGATCCGTCGCGCCTCCTCCATGGCCCCGGTGTAGAACGACGCGATCTGGTTCTGTTCGTCGTCGGTCGTGCACAGGAACCGGGCCGTGTGCTTGGTGTCGGACACCCGCACGGCGCTGGTGTCCACGCCGTGGTCATCCAGCCACCGTCGGTAGTCGGTGTCGAAGTCGGCGCCCACCGAGCCCACCAGCATCGGCGCCTGGGCGTACTGCGACAGGCCGAACGCGATGTTGGCCGCCGCACCGCCCCGGCGGACCTCCAACTCGTCCACCAGGAACGACAGCGAGACCCGTTCGAGTTGTCCCTCCACGAGTTGCTCGGTGATGCGCCCGGGGAAGGTCATGAGCCAGTCCGTGGCGATGGATCCGGTGACGGCGATGCGCATGTGGGAGCCTGGCTCGTGGAGGTGGGATCCGGCAGACCGGGACATGGTAGGCCTGCGGTCCTGACGCCGGTGCAAGTCAGGCGCCGACCGGGCGCGATAGGCGCACCGCGCGACCTCCCGGTGTGCCCCGATACGCCATGGGTCGTAGGATCGCACCCGGGCGGTCAACGAGGACCGCCCGCCGTTGTCTGCACGCCGCGCTCGCCGCCCCGTGGTCACGCCGCGCTCGCCGCCCCGTGGTCACGTGGCGACCTCCGCCCCCGCACGGATCCCCGGCGACCACTGACGTTGGAATCCGAGACAACGGCCACGTGCCATGCAGTGAAGGAAGTCCTGATGCACCACCGCGAGCCCGACGACGTGCTTGACACCCTCCGCGGCCATCTCCTGGTCGACGGATTCGACATGGTGCTGGACCTGGACGCCAGTCAGGGCTCCACGCTGGTGGACCAGCGGGACGGCTCGACGTGGCTCGACATGTTCTCGTTCTTCGCCTCCAACGCCCTGGGCATGAACCACCCCGTCTTCCAGGAATCCGACGTTCGCGAACACCTGCTGCGGGCTGCCATCAACAAGCCGTCCAACAGCGACGTCTACACCGATGTGCTGGCTGACTTCGTCACGTCGTTCGACCAGGTCATGGGCATCCCGGAACTGCCGCACATGTTCCTGATCTCGGGTGGCGCCCTGGCCGTCGAGAACACGCTCAAGGCCGCCTTCGACCACCACTCCCGACGCGGCGAGGCTGCCGGTCGTGGTGACGACCCCGGTCGCATCGCCCACCTCCAGGGTGCCTTCCATGGTCGCTCCGGCTACACGATGAGCATGACCAACACGGATCCGGCCAAGACCGCACGCTTCCCGCAGTTCGACTGGCCGCGGCTGGCGACCCCGGCGCTGCGATTCCCGCTCGAGGACCACCACGACGCCAACGAGGCTGTCACCGACCAGGCGTTGGAGGCAGCGGCGGACCTGTTCGCCCGCAACCCCCACGACATCGCCGCCTTCATCGCCGAGCCGATCCAGGGCGAGGGCGGCGACCGGCACCTGTCGGCGCGCTACCTGCAGGGCATGCAGGAACTGTGCCACGACCACGACGCCCTGTTCATCCTCGACGAGGTCCAGACCGGCGTCGGCATCACCGGAACACCGTGGGTCCACCAGCAACTGGGCCTCGAGCCCGACCTGGTCGCCTTCGGCAAGAAGACCCACGTCTGCGGACTGATCGGCGGTCGCCATGTCGACGACGTCGAGGACAACGTCTTCCGGGTGTCCAGCCGGATCAACTCGACCTTCGGTGGCAACCTCACCGACATCGCCCGCGCCACCGTCATCTTCGACGTCATCCGGCGCGACAACCTGATCGACAATGCGGCCAAGATGGGCACCCACCTGCTGCAGCGGCTGCAGGAACTGCAGGCCAGCACCGACGAGGTCGACAACGCCCGGGGACGTGGGCTGTTCTGCGCCCTCGACCTGCCCGACCCCGACCGCCGCAATGCGGTGGTCCACCACCTGTTCACCAGGGAGCGGGTCATCGTGTTGGGGTGTGGCGACCGGTCGATCCGGTTCCGTCCGACCCTGACCGTCGGCATCGAGGAGTTGGATGCGGCGGTCGACGCGATCGAACGAGCAGTCGTCGCCACGCGCTGACAGCCCGGCGGCGACACCCGTCCCACCGTCCCACCTCCCGACCACCACCCATGCAGCCAGTGCCTGAAGTCCCGGCCAATCCCGCGCCCCATCGGAGCGACCATGTTCACCTCCCTGATCGACGGCGACGCCGTCACCGGCCACACGACCCTGACCTCGGTCAACCCCGCCAACGTCGATGACGTGCTGGGGGAGGCATCGTTGGCCGACGCCGCCACCGTGGCCGACGCCGCCGCCCGTGCCCAGGTCGCCCAACGGGACTGGGCGCGCGTGCCGGCACCGATCCGAGGTGTCGCCATCGAGCGGATGGGTCGGCTGTTCGAGTCCAACAAGCAGGCGCTGGCCGAGTTGATCACGCGCGAGATCGGCAAGCCGCTGCCGGAGTCGATCGGCGAGGTGCAGGAGGCCATCGACACCTGCATCTACTTCGCGGCCGAGGGGCGCCGCCTGTACGGCCAGACCGTGCCCAGCGAGATGCCGTCCAAGCACCTGTCGACCTATCGGGTGCCGGTCGGGACCATGGCGATCATCACGGCGGGCAACTTCCCCGTCGCGGTGCCGTCCTGGTACATCGTCCCGGCGCTGGTCGCGGGCAACGCGATCGTGTGGAAGCCGGCCGAGTACACGCCGGCGATCGGCGACGCCTTCACCCGCATCGTGCACGCCGCCGGCATCCCTGCCGGCGTGTTCAACATGGTGCTGGCGGACGGGCCGGCAACGGGGGAGGGGCTCGAGCTCGCCCTCGAGGCAGGCAGCCTCGACAAGGTCGGATTCACCGGCTCGTCGCAGGTGGGTCGCGGCATCGCCGAACTGTGTGGCCGCCACCTCGTCAGCCCGACCCTGGAACTGGGAGGCAAGAACCCGTTGGTCGTCATGGCCGACGCGGACCTCGACCTCGCAGTCGAGGGCGCGCTGTTCTCGGGCTATCGGCACCGCCGGGCAACGCTGCACCTCGCTGGGCGTCGTGATCGTCCACGAGTCCGTGTCCGACGAGTTCCTCTCCCGGTTCAGCGCTGCGGTCGAATCCGCTGCCATCGGTGATCCCACCCGCGACGTGCTCTACGGACCGATGATCTCAGAGCGCTTCGCGACCAACTTCGAGAAGTGGCTCGACCACATCCAGCCCCACCATGACGTGTCGGGGTCCACTGGGCGTGGCCGCATCACCTCGGGCAACCCCCGTGAGGGCTTCGTCGGCGACCCCTCGATCGGGATCTACGACCACCCGACCATCGTGTCGGGCGTGACCATGGACGACGACCTGTACCGCAACGAGACCTTCGGGCCGATCGTGTCCGTCATGACCCACGATGGCCTCGACGACGCGATCGTGAAGGCCAACGGACACGGGTACGGGCTGAGTTCGGCCATCTACACCACCGACGCTGCCTCGGCGTATGCGTTCCGCGAGGGGGTCTCGGCCGGGATGCTGTCGATCAACAACTCGACGTCGGGTGCCGAGGCGCACCTGCCCTTCGGCGGCAACGGCAAGTCCGGCAACGGTGCCCGCCAGTCGGGCATGTGGGTGCTGGACCAGGTGACGCGCTGGCAGTCGATGAACTGGGACTGGTCAGGTCAACTGCAGAAGGCGCAGATGGACGTCGCCACCATCGATGCCGACCTGGACTTCCAGATCTGAGGCAGGTCGCGCGCGGTCAGGCAGGTCAGGCGCGGTCAGGCAGGTCAGGCGCGGGCAGGCAGGTCAGGCGCGGGCAGGCAGGTCTGGCGGGGGGCAGGTCGGGCGCGGGCAGGCAGGTCAGGCGGGGGCAGGTCGGGCGCGGGCAGGCAGGTCAGGCGCGGGGGCAGGTCGAGCGCGGGCGGGTCGTGACCGGCCGGCACCCATCGCTTGATCCTGCCTACCCAGCCAGCGCCGGCGTGCGAATGACGGCCCGGCGCAGCAGGACGGCCGCGATCACGGCCGCCACGATCGACATGCCGACGTTGCCGATGATCCCGGTGGTCGCGAACACCGCCGGGCCGATGCCCCCGACGAGGGCGCGGGTGAAACTGGTCACGCTGAGCATCAGGGCGAGGTAGCGGCTGCGGGCCTCGGGCTGCACTTCGGATGCGATTGCGATGGCCGCGACGATCGCGGTCTCGGAGCCGACCAGGCCGATCGCGAGCGCCGCGATGCCAAAGGACAGCGTCGACGTCGCGGCCAGTGCGCCCAGGCCGACGGCACACACCCCAAGACCGATCCACACGGCCCTGGCCTTGCCGATCCGGTCGGCCGCCACGGTCACCAGGCCGGCACCGGTCAACTCGCCCAGGGCCACGATTGCCGCGAATCCGCCCAGTTGTGCCAGCGGCACACCGTGCACTCGGTCCAGCCACAGGGCGAACACCGAGAAGGTTGCCTCCAACGCCGCGAACGCGAACGCCACCACCAGGAGGAAGTCACGCGCCGTCGGTGACAGTCCTGCCAGGGTTGCGCGGAGTCCGCGACGAGGCACGCGCTCGCCACGGATGGAGGTGGGAGCCGCACTGGCATGGCCTGCGACCGACGCGGCTGTGACGATCGGGTCGTGGCCTGGCTCGTCGTCTGGGTCGCCGTCGTGGTCACCATCGGCGCCATCATCGTGGGAGTCGGGGTCGAGACGACGGTGGGCGACGACGGTCAGGACCGCCACGCTCAGGGCGATCACTCCAAGCGCCAGTCGCCACGACGTCGTGGCGGCGATCAGGCCGGCGATCGGTGCCACGATCACGAGGGCCCCGGCCCAGGTCAACTCCATGATGCTGGTGGCCCGCGCCCGGGTCGCGAACGTCGTGCGGGCGGACACGTAGCTGATGGCGGCGGTGTCCATGAGTGGCTTGCCCGCCCCCATCACGAGCAGTGCGAGCACGGCGACCAGCGCGGTGGGAGCGACGGCGACACCCAGGGTGCCGAGTGTCACCACGATCGCGGACAGGATCAGCAACCGGTGTGGTCGTTCGCTGGCCCCGACCAACCATCCCCGCACGATGGGCGATGCCATGCCGCCGACGGCCAACGCACCCACCAGGACACCGGCCCAGGCATCGACGATGCCCAGTTCGGCGGCCACGACCGGCAGGAACGGATACAGGAATCGGAACGCGCCGTTGCCGGCCAGCCTGATGCCCGAGAGCAGGCCCAACCGTGGCGACGTCGGGATCGGCGCAACCGTCGCGGCCGCGCCGGTTGCGGCCGCGACGTCGTGAGGTCGCTCCTCGTCCCCGGCTCGGCTGGTTTCGCCGTCGGGGGCTGGGGGAGTCAGGAGTCGCGCTTGCGCAGGAACTGCTCGAGCTCCTCCGCGATCTGGTCACCCGTGGGCAGTGGTCCGGGCATCCCGGCATCGTCGGCGACATCCGCGTCGTAGGCACCCTCCAACGCGGTGATGTGGGTCGACACGTCGTCGGAGTTGCCTGCCGCCTCGTCCAGGCGTTCACGGTGGGCCACGGCTTCGGTGTCCAGTTCCGACGTCTCGACGTCGAACCCGAGGTGGTCACCGAGCGTGTGGAGCAACTTGGCCGCCGCGGCCGGATAGTCCCCGGCGACGTAGTGCGGGACCCGCGCCCACATCCCCAGCGTTCGCAGCCCGACACCACCCAGGGCTGCCTCGATGGTGACCTGGGCCGATGCGGGCACGACCATCTGTTCGGGGGAGTGGCCGAAGCGCAGCAGCAGGTCGTCGTCGTTGGAGGTCGTCGTGACCTTCACCGGTCGGGTGTGGGGGACAGGACCCGGCACGGATCCCAGCCCGACGTAGTCGGTCAGGCCGATGGCGTGTGTCAACTCGACCAGGTCCGCTCCCAGCCCGCGCCACCCGAAGTCGGGTTCGGCGCCGGTGAGCAGGAGGAACGAGTTGCCGTCGACCGGATCGATGCGATACATCGCGATCTCTGGCCAGGTGATCTCGCCGAACTTGCCGCTGTCGATGGGCACGAGCGGACGGCGATCGCGAAAGTCGAACACGCGGTCGGCATCCACCTCGCCCACGCGGGCTCCGGGGGTGGCGTCACGCAGCGTCTGGGCGGCAGTTGTCGCACCACCGCCGGCGTCGGTCCAGCCGTCCAGGGCAACCACCACTGCGGTTGCGCCCTTGGCGTCGAAATCGGGTTCAAGTCGAAGGAGGTCCATGCCGGCAAGGATATTGGGTGGCACACCACCGCCGTCCACACCTGAACCGGTGCCACGCAGGTTGCCTTCCCGGGCCCGGTCAGGTTGTCCGGTTGGCCGACAGGCGTGGGGTACGGTTGCCCCATGGACACCACGACGACGCCGACCACGCCGACGACCACCCTCGAGGAGTCGCGGGACTGCACCCGTTGCGACGGGACGCAGCACCTCGTTGCGACCTTCGAGGGCATGGGCAAGTACCGCTGCGACACCTGCGAACTCGTCGTCGGTTTCGACCTCGAAGCCGACCTCGTCGAGTTCCTCCTGGAGCGCGGTCACCCCAGTCGCTACACCCGTGAACGTTTCGGGTCGGTCCTCATGGGGCCCGAACGCCGCCTGTAGGCGACATGGACTCGTCCGCCACCTGCACCCAGTGCGGGGCCTCCTTCACGGTCGATCCGGCCATTGCGGCTCGGTATCCCGGGTGGCAGCCCTCGAAATGTCGCTCCTGTCACCAGGCGACGTCGGGCAGGACCCGCAGTTCCAGTCGATCCGGTTCGGCTCGCAGCGCATCGCGGTCCGGCTCGACTCCCAGCACCCATCACGCCACTGGCGTGTTCACGGACGGGTCGGCGGTCCCGAATCCGGGTCCCGGAGGCTGGGGCGTGGTGTGGGTGGTGGATGACGAGATCGTGGCCGAGAAGTCCGGACGTGATCCCGACACGACCAACAACCGCATGGAACTCATGGCCCTCATCGAGGCCGTCAAGCTGGTGCCGGAGGGGACCAGCGCGACCCTGTACTCGGACTCCAACCTTGCCGTGCGCACCATCAACGAGTGGGCCGACGGGTGGAAGCGCCGCGGCTGGAAACGCAAGACCGGTCCGGTGGAGAACCTCGACCTGGTGCGCGAACTCCACGAACTCGTCCAGCAGCGTCCCGAGCTCACGTTGCAGTGGATCAAGGCCCATGTCGGTCACCGCTGGAACGAGTACGCCGACCGCCTGGCCGCTGGGGAGTCGCCCGACCGCTCCTGACCGGGCTTCGTCATCGTCCGCAGCGCGGGGCCGGACTGGCCATCGAATCTCGAGACCGCGATCGGCTGGCGACACGCGCAGCCGTTGATCCGGCCATGTCAGTCGTTGGCAGTCGTTGGCAGTCGTTGCCAAGCCCGTGGTCCGCTCAGCGCATGCCTCGCACCGATCGGCCCGTCACCAGCATCACCACCACGCGCACGAACGCGGACAGGATCAGTGCTGCCGCCACGATCATGAGTGGCAGCCACCACACCCGCACCCGCGTGGCATCCGGCCACAACGGTTCCCAGTTGGCCATGCTCGCCGAGGCCGGTGCCGCCGGGGCCACCTGTGCCACCGTCAGTTTCGAATCGGACGCCCCGTTGGCCGGGCTGCACTCCACGGTCTGGGGAATCGTTCGAACCCGGCGGACCCCCGACTCGTCCCACCACATGGCGTAGCAGACGTTGTCGAGTTCCCCCGCCACGGCGAAGCGATCGTCGATGCGCGCCCCCGTGACACCCGGGGTGACAATGCGAGCGGCCGACTCCAGGACCAGGTCGCCGGCTCGCTGCTGGTCGTACACCGCATCCATGGAGGCAGTGAGGTCCTGTGCGGGCGGAAACTTCTCGTTGGGGGTGAATCGCAACGATCCGGCAACCACGACGACCAGGGCAGTCACCACGATGATCGCGACATCCCGCCAGATGGAGGGCCGGTCCACACCGTGGGTGCGGTGCCACTCGACGAGGTTCGGGTCTCGTTCGCGCACCTGCCCAGGTCCCGTCATGGCCGCAGTCCCGTCGCACGCCCTCGTTGACTCCGCCGACGGTATCGCTCGGGTCCACGCCCGCGTCAAACACGTCAGTGCTGCAAGGCTGGACGATCGCGGGCGACCTCGGTGCGACCGAGGGGTGGGAGCGAGAGGTGGGAGCGAGCGTGGTTCGACAGCAGCGCGGAGATCGCGCTAAGGTTAGGCGCACCTAATAGACCCACCGAGACCCCCATGCCGTCTTCACGGCCGGAGGAGTTGCAATGCGCACGTCAACCCGCGTGGCCACCGCCATCCTCACCGTCGTCACCGGCCTCGCCCTTGCCGGGTGTGGCACGGAGGCCAGCGTGCGCGAACTCGATGCAGGGGGCAGCGAGTCTGGCAGCGGCTCCGACGCGTCATCGGGTTCCGGCTCCGACGCGTCATCGGGTTCCGGCTCCGACGCGTCATCGGGTTCCGGATCCGGCTCGGGCAGCGCGATTGCGGCAGCCGAGGCGGCATGTGCACCCGTCAACGAGGATCTGGAGGCAGACGCCACCGAAACCGTGGCGGTCAGCCTCACGGAATACGCCTTCGAACCCTCGGAGCTGCGGGCTGATTCCGGCATCGTCACGTTCGCGACCAGCAACGACGGTCAGGAACCCCACGAGTTCGCCGTGTTGCCCGGCGGTGGCGACGTGCCGCTGACCGAGGATGGCGCGCCCGACGAGGATGCACTGGCAGCCGCAGGCGCCTTCGAACTCGAGGCCTACGGACCCGACCAGGACTGCAATGCGACGTGGGAACTCGAAGCAGGCGAGTACACCCTGTTCTGCATCGTCGAGGCACCCGACGGCGAGACGCACGCGAGCAAGGGCATGGTTGGCACGCTGACGGTGTCCTGAGCCGCAGCCGAGGATGCGATCGACGTCACCAGCGCCGGGGCAGCCCAAGTGCTCACCACGAGAAGCCCAGTCGGTCGGGGTGCGGGTGCCACGCGCGGACACCGCCGGACTGCGCGCGCTCGACGGTCAGGTCAGGTGACGCCGAACCAACGCGTGCGGGGGACAGGGCTCAGTCGTCGGTCCCAAGGGCGTAGGTGACGGCCTCGCCGAAGGACATGGCCGCGCCGTCCGCCATCAGGTCCCGCACGGTCTGCCCGCCGAGCTCGACCTGCAGGGCGTCAACGGCCCGTCGATAGTCGGGTCGATCCGCGACGTGGCGCGTCGCGGCCTGCCGACGCAGGATCTCGTCGGCCACACCGAGCAGTCGGGCGGCGCGCACGGGCCGGTCTCGGCGCTGCTCGGCACAACCCAGTTGCGTGACGCAGAAGCCCGCGGTCATCCACTGGCCGCGGTCGGCGCTGAGCCGGAGTGCCGCTCGCCCGAGTTCGAGGGCCTGTTCATGGTGCCCTTCGAGGGACTCGAGGGCGGCCAGGTTCGAGGTCACGATCGCTTCGAACTGGTGGTCTCCGGCCACCCGGGCGCCCTGCAGCGCCTCCCGGTAGGCCGCAGCTGCCACGCCACGTTCTCCCTGCACGCGGGCGAGCTCACCCGTGATGTTGAGGGCCTGGACGAGCAGGGCAGGCTCCCCGATGCGGCGGGCGATCGCGATGGCCTCAGCGTTCATGGTGATGGCGTCGTCGTACTGGTCGGGAACGTCGATCGACAGCCCAGCGAGCAGCGCCAGACAGAACGATTCGTACCGCTGTCGACCCAGGGTGCGCCACATCGCCAGCGCCTGCTCCCAGTGGCTGCCGGCCGCGGCGAGATCCGAGCCGGCCCAGGCGATGTAGCCGGCCCCCAGGTGCAGCATCGCTGCCGTGACCGTCGTCTCGCCGCCGACGTGGGCCAGTGACTCGGTGATCCACGGCCAACCCTGGTCATGGTGGCCCACCCGATGCCAGAAGCTGTACAACGGGGCGGCGATCCGTGCCGCCAGGTCAAGTCGACCGCACGACCGCGCCCAGCGGTAGGCGCTGGCGGCATCGCCGTACCGCAGGGTCACGACGGCGATCCACACCGGGGCGTCGGTGCTCCACCGCAGCTCCTCGAGTTCCGTCAGCGTGTCGGCGACCTCCTCGGCATGCCGCAGGCGGGCGTCGGCCTCGATCCCGGCATCGGCCAGCAGGCCGCCGGCGTACTCGCGGATCAGGCGGAGCACCGTGAACCAGGCGTCCTCACCGGGACCGTCGAACGGACGGACCAGGCTCTTGTCGACCAGGTCGGCGAGGTCGGCGAGCACCGCCTCGGTGGGCCGTCCGCTCACCACCGCCAGGGCGCGAAGGGGGATCGGAGCCGAGAACAGCGACAGGTGCGCGAGCAGCAGTCGCTCCGACTCCGAGAGGCCGTCGACACTGGAGGAAATGGCCGCGACCATCGTGCGATGCCGATCCGGTCGGTCGTGGGCATCGCTGGCGAGCACCCCGAGGTTGTCGTGCAGCCGACCCAACAGCACCTCGGGGGGCACGGTCCGGGTCGCCGCCGCTGCAAGCTCGATTGCCAGTGGCAGACCGTCGACGGCCCGGCAGATGTCGATCGCCACGGATCGATCGATGCCGGTCCGACCAGCCCCGACGCGTTTGACGGTCCGCTCGAACAGCCTGATGGCGTCCAGGTCGTCGGGTTGGGTGCCGAACGGCTCGATGTCGACACTGGACTCGGCCAGCAGTCGCAGGCGTTCCCGACTGGTCGTCAGCACGACGAGCTGTTCGGTGGTGGCGACCAGCGACGAGATGTCCGACGCTGCCGCGAGGACGTGCTCGAAGTTGTCGAGCACCAGCAGCAGGCGCAGCTCCCGCAGCGGCGACGTCCCGGACCGGTCCATGCCAAGGGCCTCCACGGGGATGTTCAGGCGGGCGGCGATCGTTGGCGCCACCTCCGCTGCCTCCCCGACCTGGTCGAGCTCCACGAACACGACCCCGTCGGGAAACAGTTCCTGGGCGCGGGTGGCAGCCTCGATGGCGAGTCGGGTCTTGCCGACACCGCCGGGGCCGAGCACCGTGACGACCCGAGCCGTGGTGAGCAGTTCGGCAATCTCCTGCAGCTCGTGGTCACGACCGATCAGCGGCGTGGGCGGTATCGGGATGCTCGCACGTCCGAACGATCCGCTCGGCCGTCCGCGGTCGACCGGCGAGTCGACTTCCTCCACGTCACCGACGAACTGGTAGCCCCGACCTCGCACCGTGCGGATCATGTGCTGGCGCGATCCATCGTCGCCGAGCACCTGGCGGGCCGTCTTGATGCGGCTGGTGATGGCCGACTCGCTGACGAAGCGATCGCCCCAGACCTCGTCGAGCAGCTCGTTCTTGGACACCACGTGATCGCGATGGGCGATCAGGTGGGTGAGGACGTCGACCACCTGCGGCTCGACGGACACCGTTCGACCGCCTGCGGTGACCCGGTAGGCGTCGGGCTCGATCTCGAAGTCGGCGACCCGATACAACATCCCGGCACCTCCCTCTGCCGCCGACCCAGGGCGGTTGACAGCCGCATCCACACCAGCCGTCGCCCACACCGGTCGTCGGCCGCATCGACTGCGGCCGACGGTCGCACCACAGCGGTTGACGGCCGCACCACAGCGGTTGACGGCCGCACCCAATCCATCGCGGCACGACGTGAGTGCCTCGGGTCGTTGCCCGCGGCACCCAGCCCACGTGGCGCGATGCGACTGCCATGCCGTCCTGGGGTGCAGGGTCGGCTCTGGCTCAGTGGCGAGTCAGTGTGAACACGTGGTCCGCCGCCGAGCCCAACGCCGTCCATCGTCGCGCGTTGCGGCGACTCCACCCTACACCTCGAGGTACCTGCATCGTCGTGGGACAAGGACCCGAACGCGCTGCCGCAGTGTCGTCCCGGCAACCTCCACGCAACCTCCATGCCCCCTCCAAGGAGTGAGGTCGTGCAACGGCCACAGTGGGCTCGTACTCGCGGGCCGGACATTCCGGTTCGTCAACCACAAGAGAGCGCACACCATGAACACGCACGACTACATCCACCTGGCCGAGCACCGCACACGCGTCCGACACTCGCCGGGTGCGCCGATCCATCATGCTGCACGTCGGGCCAGCCATCGGCCAGAACGCGACCCAACAGGTCGTGTTCGATCCAAGGCACGGGAGCGCCTGCTGGCGATCTCGGCGAAGCGACGTTCCCGCGAGGAGGTGAGCCATGTCGTGAGTCGCTGGGCCTGACACCCGGCGCTGGCCGCCGAGGACACACCGGCCGAGGTCAGTGAACAACCGGTGTGGCGTGGTGGGAGACACCGCAGTCAGTGCTCCCAGGTTGCGGCACACGAGGGCATTGCGGGTGGAACTCGGCACCGCAAGGCAACCCGGTTGCATCGGGTGCCCGGGAACTGCTGGGCCCGTTGGCGACGCCCGAGGGCGGACACTCGACTGAATTCATGATAAGACTGATTATGCTGAATTCAACCTATCAAATAGGATCCCGTTTAGCGCTATCTGGGCATCCCCGCGCAATCCTCCGAGACCCGCCTGTGACCCCTAGCCACCCCGACAGCACTGCTCAAAGCACACCGCGACCTCGACCGCGCCGTGGCACGGGCGTTGGGTGTCAGCCGTCGCAAGGCCAACACCGACGAAACCCGACTGGCCATCCTGTTGGAGCTCTATGCCGACTGACCGGCCAACAAGCCGCCATACCGCTGGACAACGGCTGAACCGCGCGCAGCGTGGCGATCCACCGGATACTCCTCGGCTGCGATCCCCGTGGGTGACAGCAACATGACCTGCCTGGCGTCGGCGGCGCGCAAGCGCCTTGGACAATCGGCGGTATCGACGGCCATTCCCAGGCGTGGGACCGTCCGATCGGCTGTGTGGCTGATCATGCTCGCGGCAGACGTTCCCTGTATGGATCGGCTTCGGTTCCGTGCGGGCGGCGATCAGTCGGCGGTGAGTCCACGCAGGACAGTCTCCACGACCCACTGGCAGAAGGCAGCATCGATCGGGCCGTGGCCCACGAAGGCACGATGGAACACCGGACCGGCGAGCAGGTCGGGCACGCCAGTGAGGTCCACGTCGGCCGGCAGTTCACCGCGATCGCGACCCCGCTCGAGCACGGCCACCACGACGCCGTGGCGTTGCTGGACATGCCGGCGATGCAGGTCGGCAAACTCGGGGTCCCGATGGGCGGCATCGATGATCGACGGTGTCATCCGAGCCAAGGGGCTCTCCGACAGCGCCCAGCCCAGGCCGGTGACCAGTTCATACAGGTCCTGTCGCAGCGACCCCGTGTCCGGTGACGGGGGCGGACCCAACTGGCTCGAGATCGCGGCCAGCACGACCTCGGGCTTGCTGTCCCAGTGGCGGTAGATCGTCGTCTTGGCCACACCTGAGCGCTCGCTGATGGCGTCCACGGTGGTGTCGTGGACGCCCCGTTGCGCGATGAGGTCGAGCGTGGCCGCGATGATGGATTCCCGCGAGCGCACGACCCTGGGATCCTCGTGGGCCTCATCTCCGCCGGTCACGTGCCGCTCGAACCGCCGGCTTCCTCGGTGGCCTCAGTCGGGGTCGAGTCGCTGCGGGCCGAATCGGCGGGGGACGTGTCGATCCGCAGCACTGCCATGCCCGACGCGACCACCATCTCGCGCAGTTCGTCGAGAGTCGGATTGCGGTCGACGTTGATCCGCACGCCCAGTTGGCGCCCGGCCTGCTCGTGGCCCATCTCGGTCACCAAGTCGTGGAAGAAGGCGGCGACCTCGTCGGGATCCTCCTCGAGGCCGGCATGGCCAGGGACCCGCTCCCCCTCCGTAGTGACCTCCAAGTCGCGTCCGCCCCGAAAGTTCACCCGCCAGCCACTACTGGTCAGGTTGACCAGGCAGCCCTCGCGACGCATCACCCGCACCACGACGTCGTAGGGCTGGCCGGACCGACGACCGGTGAAGTGCAGGATGACGAGATCACGAGAAGCCTTCTTGGGCCGGCCCCGGGCAAGCAGGAACTTCATCACCGGGTTGACGGGCTTCATCAGCCAATCAGGCGGGTGGATCCGTTCCACGGCCGGCTTCACATCTGTCTGCTGTGCCATGACCTCGACCTCCGCGCGTGATGAACGGGCCCGTCAGTCGGCCCTTCAGTGACTTCGCTACTGAACAGTAGCGAAAGGCAACCGCCGGAACAACCGCCCCCACCCACGCGGCCTGCCTGCCCACGGTCGCGCGGGTGGCGCATGGGTGGTTGACGAACCTCGTCGTGGACCTAGGCTGACCTCGCGGCGCCGGGGGAAGAAGTCGCCATGCCGGGTACTGCAGCGGACGGCACGAGGCGGGTGCTGGGCTGGACTCGTGACGACTTCGAGGCGCATGACGCCCAGCGGCGCGGCGAAGGCTGGATGCTGCACGCAGTCGACAGCTACGTCGAGGCCGGCACGCTTCGTTTCAACGGGATCTGGCGCCGTGCGACCGAGGAATCCGACTTCCAGTTCGGATGGTTGCTCGCCGACCTGAACACGCTCCACGACAGCCATCGGGCCAAGGGCTGGCGCCTGCACGACATCGACACCTGGGTGCATGGCTCCACGGTCAGGTGCAACGTGCTGTGGCGCAAGCCCCGGGTCACCCGGGAGTCCGCACTGGCCTTGAGCCGGAAGGAGCTCGATGCCGACAACGTGCGGCGGGGCGCGGAGGGCTGGCACGTGGTCGCAGTGGACACGACCGTGGTGGGCTCGAAGGACTCGTGGCACCTTGCATGGGAGCGGGGCGCCGACGACCACGACTTCGTCTTCGGATGGAGCTGGGACGACTTCAACGACGAGGTCGTGCGTCGCCGGGACGACGGCTGGGCGCTGTGGCGGGTGGGGTCCTACCAACGGTCGGGCGTGTTGTCGTGCAACGGCGTCTTTCGCCGCGGCACGTCGGGCCACAACTGGGTGCTGGGGTACGGCTGGGACGACTTCCTGACCCTGGACGACGAATACTCCGCCAAGGGGTGGGCCCTGGACACGGTCGACACGTTCCTGGGGACGAATGGCGCGGTGCAGTTCAACGGCACCTGGACCAAACACCTCCCACTCGCGCCGTTGGTGGGTGACTGCACCTACGACGGGTGGATGACCGACACCGCCACGCTGCCCGCGGCCGCAGTCGGGTTCCTCAGCAACGGGTGCACGGCCTTGCTCATCGATGGCGAGCACATCCTCACCGCCGCGCACTGCCTCGTCAACGAGGGACGTCCCGACAATGGGTACTACACCGACCTGTGGTTCTATCCCACCTTCACCACTGGCACGTCCGCGCCGCGACGACATCGCGTGGATCGGGGAGTGGTCGGCAGCCATGGTGCCACCGGTGGCACCTATGCCACGTCGGACTGGGCGATCGGCCACCTCGCCACGCCCGCGACCGACCTGCCGGCCGTCGAGCCGGGCACGACATCGACCCTGTACCGCAATGCGACGGTGCTGCACTACACCCGCGACGCCACCCTGATGCAGCCGCCGTGGAGACCGGCGCCCTATGCCGACGAGTACGGCGGTCTGCCGGACGCGGCAAAGGATTGGAAGAACACGTGGTGGCAGGACGCCCTGCGCAGCACCGGCGTGGCCCGCCGTGACTCGAACGTGGACTACAGCACGGTGGAAGGCGCATCGGGCAAGGGCGGGTCGTCGGGTGCGCCGCACCTGGTGCAGGATGCGCCGGGGGTGTGGCGGGTCGTCGGGGTCACGCACCGGGGCGACTGTGACATCATCGATGGGCCATGGGCCGGCCGGTTCATCCAGGCTCCACGCTTCGCGTCCGCGGTGGCGGTCGCCACGTCTCCCACCGACGGATCCCGCTCGGGCGTGTATGCACTGGACACGGCACGCGGGCAGGTCGTCGTCCGTGGTCGCGTCGGCACCGGGATCGACGACCGCTTCGGCTACTGGTCGGTCGGCGCCCCCGTGGGAAAGGGCGTCGTCGGGTTGGCCGCCCGCGCCCGTCCCGGCACCGGCCTCCCATCGCTGCTGGCGTTGGCGTCCGGAGGCGCCATCATGGAATGGCGAGCCGTGCCGATCCCGTTGGTCGGGATCGCCACGTGGACGTTCCATCCGGTGGTGGTGCCGAGCACCGGCGTCTTCGTCGACATCGATGCGACGACGTTTCCCGAGGGCGCCGGGATCGTGGCGGTCCAGGCGGGCATGGACGGCGCCGTGATGGTCGCGCCGCCCGCCGGGACTGGGCCCGGCCGCGGCACCTCCAAGGGATGGGGCGTGCTCGCCAGGGCAGGCCCGATGACCGCCTGGGCTCGAGTCACGGCCCTGCGCCATCACGGAGATGGTGGCTCACAGGTCTGGGCGCTGACCACCCAGGGAGCCCTGCGGAGCTGGGTGCGGATCGGTACCGCTGGCTGGGCGGAAGTGGCGCCCCAGTCCACACCGGCGTTGGGGGCGGACGAACGCCTGGTGGACGTGGACGCGGCCTGGGACCACCGTCAGCGTGGACTGCTCGTGGCCCTTTCATCGCGTGGGCGCGTGTTCGCCCGCACGGCGACGTCGACGAACGCGTCGGGGTCGTGGGGGTCCTGGATGGGCCTGCCCGACCAGGTCGATCCCGGCGTCCCGATCAACCGCAGCGGCGTGCGCCTGGTGTCGATCTCGGCCAGTCGCTGGCGTGAGACCACAGGTGTGGGCACCGGCTCCGACATCGTGCCGGTGGTCGTCGCGACGGACTCGTGGGGCAACGTCGTGCAGACCACCCAACGATCGATTGCCGGTGGCGGCGTTGGCTGGACCGACTGGATGCCGTTCCAGGGTCGACGGGTGGCCCCGTGGCAGGCCTTCCAAGACTGATCCCGGGCGTGCACAGGCCGTTCGTGGCACGGGCCGCTCGTCGCGCGGGCCGTTCGTCGCGCGGGCCGTTCGTCGCGCCGGTGTTCGGGGTGGCGCCGCAGTGCTGGGCGGTTGGCGCCATCGTCGTGGTGCCGCAGGGCCGCCGAATCGGTCGGACGCGGCTTGGCGGGGACGGGGCCGGTTCCGTCGAGCGGGGTCGGGGGCCGGTCCTGTCGAGCGGGGGCGGGACCAGCCGGACGTGAGGGCGCACGCCACCTGGTCAGGAGCCGTCCTCGCCAGCGTCGGGCGGCGTGACGTCGACCGCTCCGTCCGGGCCGGTCGTGCGCGTGTACAGCGGCCTGCCATCGTCGCCATGTCGAGTCATCTCGGTGCTGCCGTCAGGCTCGACCCGATAGGTCGTCGTGCGTCGGCCCTCGCCGTCGTACCAGGTCGTCTCGGTGCTGCCGTCGTCGCCGTGGACGACCCTTCCGTAGCCAGTGACTCGACCGTCGGCGTCGGTCGCCGTGTGGGTCTGGGGCCGTCCCTGTCCATCCAGGGTCGTCACGACAGTGGTCCCGTCCGAGTCGGTTCGTGCCACCCCGATCCTGCGCCCGTCGGGGCCGTGCGACACGGTCTCGGTGGAACCGTTGGCGCCGTCGGTCCTCGTCCAGCTTCCCGTCATGTTGCCGTCGTCGTCGTACGAAGTCTGGGTCTCGCTTCCGTCAGGATGGTGCTCATTGACATCGCGGGCACCGTCGGGCGATCGGTGGGTCACGACCCTGGTGCCGTCGGCCCTGGTCTCGCTCGTGGTGGACGAGCCATCGGTGTGGTGCTCGGTCCCGACCGGGAGTCCTCGGGCGTGGTGGCGTCGTGCCGGGTCTCGCCGGGGGGCGCGTGTTCGACGACTTCGGTGTCGCCGTCGGCTGTCGTCGTGGGCACGGTGGTGCTCCCGTCGGCGAGTTCCTGGACCTGCTCCTCGGAACCGTCGTCACTCCACGTCGTGGTTTGCCGATGTTCGAACTTGCCGTCGGGTCCATAGCGGGTCGATGTCTCCGAATGGTCGTTCTGTTCCACCACGACACGACTGCCGTCGGCCTCCTCCACGGTGGTCGTCGACGACCCGTCTGCGTGGTACTGGGTCCGTGACGTGTCGCCGTTGCGCCCCGTGGTGAGACGCTCGGTTGGTTGGTCATCCTGGCCGTAGGTGATCTTCTCGTCCGCGATGCCGTCGCCGCCCGGATCGCTGACGCGCGTCCAGGTTCCATCTTCGTGCATGCGTCGTTCCTCGACCAGTCGGCCGCCCGGGTCGTAGGTCTGGCGCTCGTCGGCCACGCCGTCGCCCGTCGTGTCGCGCAGCACGGTGGTCGAACCGTCGGCATGTCTCGTGACGGTCGTTCCCGGCTCCTCGTCGTCCCTGTCGCTGGCCCAGGTGTCCGGACGACCGTCGCCATCCCGGTCGAAGCGGAACCGATCGAAATTGCCGTCACCGTCCCGGTCGCCCGCCCAGGCATCAGCTCGACCGTCGCCGTCGTTGTCGATCGCGACGGTGTCGAAGATCCCGTCACCGTCACGGTCACGCACCCAGGTGTCCGCCTTGCCGTCGCCGTCGGTGTCCACTACTCCGCCAAGACCACCACCCATCACGCCCAACAGGCCGGCACCACATGGCAGTGCTACACCGCGATCGAGCCTGACCCTGAGAGGAGACGCACGCCCGTGCAACCGATACAGCCGTCCGCCCCGCACACCGAAACGACAGGCCCGCGATCCTCCGACGACACGAGATCAGCGGCCTGCCAGACGCGACCCAGACAACCGAACCGCTGGCATCCGTGACGCAGGTCCCCAAACTTCAGGTCCCCAGTCCCCCATGCAGCCGGAGTCAGAACGCGGGAGGACATTGCGCGGCAATATGAACCGTCCAAGGCCGAAAGCGCCGTGCATAGGGATGGAGGGGATGCGATCCGATCGTGAGCCGGGGATCGTCGAACGGTTCCATGGTTGGCCCTATCCTCTGGGGCCTCTTGGCTGTGGGAATGGTGATGTCGCTCTTTGGCGGCGGAGATGAATCCGAGGACCAGCCACCTGTGGAGAATCCTTCGAGGTCTTCGATTGAGGCCCCTGCAGCGGCCCCCATCGAGTGCTCCGTTGATGTTGATGCTGTCGAAGAGCTGTCGGGGATGGAAGAGATCATCGAGTCCGTGGACTGCGCCTTCTGGGCTGGCTACATGACGCCGGATGACGACACTGAAGCCCAATGTCGAGGCGTGCTCAGGGACCTTCGGATAGAAGACTCTGACGTGGTTCTGCTCAAAATGAAAACGCGTGACGGTGAGACCGTTGCTGAGTGCCGATGACACGACTACGGCTGCAACAATAGAAGGAATCTCGCGAGTGCTTCTCGGCTCGCGGCGGACCGCCTCGCCTAGCCGACGCAAAGTCACCGATGTCTTGGTCGACATATCTCAATCAGTGCGCTTGACCGCCTACGCCTCGGCCAGCGTTGCCCTGTTTTGCCGGCGGGTACGCCTGCTTTGACGGAGGTGGCGACGTGGCTGTCGAGGAAGTCACCACCGCGAGACCGCGCCCACTCGAGCGCCGAATACGGGCGTTACCAGTCCATCCCGTCGAATGGGTTGCCTCCAGGCACTGTCAGTTGGCGGGGGGCTCGGTTGCTCGGACGAGGAAGAACATGGTCGATGTCGGCGCCGCCCACCTCCCCCGGGCAGACAGGGCTCCCAGACGCTCCTGCTGCAGTGCCTGGCTCGCTCGAACTGTCCGAGCGACCGACTAGCCTCAAGGGCATGGTTGATCGACCCGACACGATGCGCAACGGCACCGAGCGCGAGATGCTCGATGTCTTTCTCGACGCTCAGCGGGCAACGGTCGTCGTCAAGGCTGAGGGACTGAGCGACTCCGACGCTGCGCGTCGTCTGGTCCCGTCCGCAACCACCGTCAGCGGGGTGATCCGCCACCTCGCCGACGTCGAGCGCAGTTGGTTTGTCGAGGTCTTCGCCGGCCTGCCCTACGACCGGCAGTTCGGTGGCGACGAGAACCCCGATGGCGAGTTCGACGTCACCGATCAGGATTCCCTCACCGACATCGTCGCCGACTACGGCGCGGCATGCGTGCAGAGTCGTGCCGCCATCGCCGATGCCGACCTCGATGACGTGGCCCAGGATGGTCCGATGAACCTGCGGTGGATCTTGTTGCACATGATCGAGGAGACTGCCCGGCACGCGGGCCACCTCGACATCCTGCGTGAACAACTCGACGGCACAACGGGCGAGTGACCCGGCACGGTGCCGGCCGTGCCGGCCTCGCCGAGGAACTCCAGGTTGAGCCGACCCAGGACCGAACCTTCCTGGTCCACGAGCACTCGGAAGGCGCCCAGGCCGGCCTCCTGGTCGACGAGCAACTCATCGAATTGTTCATCGAACTGTGCGAAGTAGTCATCGCCCCGATCAGAGATCGAGGCCGCGAACCACGCCCGGTTGGCCAGTTCGAAGGATCTGACCGACTCGACATGGTCAGGGTGGAGCCGCTGCAATTCGGGCATCAGTTTGCCACCGTTTCGCTCACCGGCACCGGTTTGCGGCGCGCTCCCCTCGATCCTGGCGGGCGTCGAGGAGGCTGGCCGATGTCAGCCCATGTTGGTGCTGGACGTCACCTCGTGCATCGTGATCTCCGGGGCGCCGGCAACGATGCCTTCGAGCGACCCCAGCGCCGCAGCGACATGGGGCGTTCGCATGTGCTGGGCGGCTTCGTCGGCCGATTCCCACATCTCGATGGTGCTGAAGTGCGTGGGGTTCTCGAGGTCGGCGAGCACCTGGTAGGACCGGCAGCCGTCGTCATGACGGGATGCCGAGGCCAACTTGGTCAACACGTCGCTCATGGCGGCCTCCGATCCTTCCTTGCTGTGGACGTTCGCGATGACGATCTGCATGGTGGTCTCCGGGGGTGGCGATGGGGTGGAAACGGGACGGGAGGGCGGCGAACTTCCTCTTGGATGGCGGCTGGCGGTGGAGGACGACGCGCATCGAGCGCACGAGCGGCGTCACGGTCGTCCTGCCCGGGTGGAGCGCTGGCCGGTATCGCCCGGTGAACGAGCGGGACGACGCCACCCAACGGGCAGAAATGCACCTCCCGACGAGTCTCGCAGCCCCACCCTCCCCCGTCATGTGGTCGAACGACCCACGCGTGCTCCATTTTCGATGCCACGCGGCACGCCACCTGAAGAGCCACGCCGGAACATGGCCGGGCGGCCGGGCCCGGTGCCGACGGCAAACCGCGACCCCTCCCCCCGACCATGTCACCATCTCCTGCGTCTGGGCGCCACCGCGTCCGATCATCGAATGTCTAGCATCGTCGCCAATCGTGACCACAGAGGAGAAAGCCATGCTCAAGCCCATCGAGGGGTTGCCATCCACCGTCGTCGCATTCGAAGCCTCGGGCGAGGTGGATGCGAGTGACTACCAGGACGTGCTGGACCCAGCCGTCGACGCCGCGCTCGATGCGCACGACAAGGTCCGGTTCCTGTACGTCCTGGGCGAAGAGTTCGAGGGCTACACCGCCCACGCGATGTGGGAGGACACCAAGGTCGGTGTCGGCCACTGGGCGCGGTGGGAGAAGATCGCGATGGTGACCGACGACCACACCTACCACAACGCCGTCAAGGCCTTCGGGTGGCTGTTCCCAGGCGACCTCAAGCTCTTCAGCCTCGCCGAACTCGACCAGGCCAAGGAGTGGGTCGCAGCCTGACTGAGGCGAGGCCCATCCGAGCCCCGCCGCCGCTCAGCACCAGCCCACGTCTTCGGCCTCCGGTTTCCATCCGCTGCGCGGCCACAGCCTTGGCCATTGGCACGGGTGTCAGTCCTGGTGACCAGTGGCGAAAGCGAGATCTCGAAAGAAGGTCGCGCACTGGGTGGCGTGTCGATGCGTCAGGGAGCCGTGGCCCGCCTGCGTGCGACCCAGCACCTCGACAGTCGGAAGATGGCGAGCGCCATGCGCGATGGCGTGACGAACCTTCACCCAGTCATTGAGACGTCCCACGACGTCGTCGGAGCTGCGTCGTCCACCGAAACCCACGAACGACCACCTGGGTCGCGGATCATCACCAAGGAGGCGGAGGAGATCGCAGACCCTGCGCGCGAATCGGGTGTGTTGAAGCGAGCAACCTCACGGATGTGCCAAGCTCGACCAGCGGCCCAATGGCCTCACGGAGCTGTTGGTACTCGGAGGTGTTCGCCTGCCCCACATGCGACGGCTCCACCATACGGAAAGAACAGTGCTCACGTATGTCTCGACCCACGTCTGCCACGCGGCGACTGTGAGCACCACCACAGAGCGGTTCATGCGCCAGGTCGCGGGACGCCCATTGCGTGGGTTGGACATCATCCCCAGTGCAAGCAACGCCCTCGGGCACGGCCATCGCGCGAGCGAAGTCCGAGTCGGCGCGGGCAGCCGCAGCGGGAATCAAGCCTCTGGTCACACGAGAACCATAGTCATCCATGATGATCGTAGGGCACCCTATTGGCGCCCGAAAGGGCGTTCAGATGTCGTTCGCGGACGTGAACTCACCGTCTCGACGTACCTCCATCAGGGAGCACCACCGTGGACGGAGTTGCCGGACAGGCACATCAGACGTCGCACGGGCCCCACGGCAACGCCGAGTGGCCCCACGGCGTGGGGCTGGTCGGGGCGGGGTCATCGTCGCCGGCGGCCGACAGTGATGGCCGGGGCACGGTGTAAATCCGGGGATTCTGTGCGCTGGCGGTGTGGCCGCGTGGTCACGACCTTTCCGCCTGGCGACGTCCAGGTTGCGATCGCGGTCGCAGGGTCGAAGTCGAGCGTCCATCCCACGTCGTGGACGAGCCGATGACAGTGGTGACAGACAGCGATGCCATTGTCGACTGCGGTCGCGCCACCGTCACGCCACCATCGCACGTGGTGCACCTGGGTCCAGGACACCGGACGACTGCAGGACGGGCCGCGACACCCGCCATCGCGGGCGTTGACGGCGCGACGCTGGGGTTCGGACCACTCCCTGGTGGCCCGACCGACGTCCAGCACCTGGGAACCCGCAGTCATGACGATCCGTGACACCGAAGCGTCGCACAGGATGCGCCGGAGGGCCTGGGGAGACAACATCCCGCCCCAGTTCGTCCCACCCGCCGGAAGCTGGGACCAGCGTGGGTGGTCGGGCGTCATGGCGGCATCGGGAGCATCGGGATCGCAGGCGTCGTCACGGGTGAGGTCGGCCGAGACGGTCTCGACGTCGACCACGACCGACAGGTGGGGCCTGGCAATGCCGCCAGTTGTCGGCGCCAGGGTGAAGTCGAGTGCCACGGCGGCCAACTGGTCGAGGGCATCTGCCATGCGTTGGCCCGGACGACGCCGCTCGATGAGCGGCGTGCCGTCGGGATCGGGATGGTCGAAGGCATCGAGGGCGGTGCGCAGCCGGGCCCCACATTCATCACTCACGCGGCCGTGCAGGTCCCACATCCCGGTGTCGTCGTCGCGAACCAGCGAGATGGTGCGCAAGGCGTGTTGGCGCCGTTCGTCACGAAGCAGGGAGGCACCCTCGGCCGCCTGTTGCCGGCGTCGGACCTCGCGACGAAGTTGCTCGGGCGTCGATGACCCGGCGACGTCCAACAGTTCACTCTCGACCACGTCGGGCGGGCCGAGGCGACCGTCGCGCGTGGCCTTGACGATCGTGTCGGCGGCATCCGCGCCCAGCATGCCGTCCACCAACGCGGCAGCAGTTGCCGGCAGTTCGCCGATGTTGTCGGCCAGGCGGGCCATCCGAGCCGCCTCGCGCCCGGTGCGCCCCGTGTTCGCCTTGAGCCACTCGGCCTTGGACGGCGCGCCATCGGACTCCACTCCCCCGGCGCCATCCAGCGCGGCCAACGCGGACGCCACCCCGGCCGTCGTCGCGCCCTCGAGCCTGCGCAGGTCGTCGAGGCGTCGTCGCACCGCGGCCGCAGACCACCCTTGCAGGTGGCCCGGGTCAGCAACTGTGGCCACGACGACCTGCACGGCTGCAGCGAACGGGTCGTCGTTCGGTTCCGCGGCAGGAAGGGTGGCGGGACCAGCCTGGCTCACGGGCACGGCCCTGTCGCCCTGGGCCAAGAGCGCGGCATCACCGGTCGATGCCACGGCCAATGCGGCGCCCTCCAGTCCCACGGGCACGGCATCACCAGTCGATGCCACGGCCAAGGCGGCGCCATCCAGTCCCACGGGCAAGGCGGTGCCGGGGGGACTCACGGGCAAGGCACCCTCGACTTCGTTCACAGGCACGGCGACACCCGCGTCGGGCACGCCGACACCGGCCTCGGTCACGGCGCCACCGGCATCAGTCGCTGGCATGGCGCCACCGGACGAATGGGGCAGGTGGGGCTGGTAGCCGGCCTTCTGCTCGGCCACGCATTCGCTCCCCCGCCGGGCCGGTCTGGAATAGCGGAACGCACGGCGGTCCGGCGCTGCCACCTCCACAAATTCTCCCTGCGCCGCGGTGCAGGTCAGCCACGCACCGTGGTGGCGGCGGGACCTCAGCGGCTCCCCCAATGCCCGTACAACTCCCGCACGCTCCCCCGCCGCACGCTCCCCCAACGCACGCTCGGCCCTCGCACGATCCGTCAACGCCGAGGCGCCCAGGGGTGTCACGAACGAGCGGGTCGACTGCACCTGGTGGCTCCTGTCGTGCGCTGTCGCGGTGGTTGTGGGTGACACGTTCATCTTGAATCGAACATGTGTTCGATCGTACTGTGTCACACAAATGGAGGCAACTCCTTTCCAACTGCTGTGTACAACTCCTGTCGTGCGCCCTTGGGGAGGCGCCCTTGGGGAGGCGCCCGGGCGCCCTGGGGAGGCGCCCTTGGGGAGGCGCCCGCCGAGGCGCCCTTGGGAAGGCAGCCGTCGAGACGCCCGTCGTTCAACGTCCGAGCTGTGGCCAGCGCAGGCAAAGAAGCTGTTGACGAAGTCGTCCCACAGTGCTAGACCCAAGTCATCTTCGGTTGGCGAGGATGGCGGTCGTCCAGGTGACCTGGGCGAGCTGGGGGGAAGCCAATGTCCACGACTCGTGCAATCGGAAGATTTCTCATTGCGGCCGCGCTGACGGCCACGTCGCTCACCGCGGTCTCGACCGTGGCCAGCGCAGTCCCGGTGGACATCAATCCGGACACGTCCGACAACGCCAACGCCAACGCGTCGTCGGGCGGACGGGTCAACCACATGGGCTCGACCCCCAACGACAACCAGACGTTCTACCTGGCCAGCGAGTACGGCGGCCTGTTCAAGAGCACCGACGGCGGCAACGGGTGGTCACACCTGGACGGCCACCTCCCCGTCATCGGGTGGGACGTCGAGGTCGACCCCACGGCGGCAAACCGGGTCTACGCGTCATCGTGGTACGACGGCCGCGTCGACTCCCTGTCGGGCATCAACGTCAGCACCGACGCCGGGGCGACCTGGAGCCATCCCGCCACCGGCTTCCCCGATCCGGCCCTGGAGGGCACGGCCAACGACAACACGCCCGACCCGGCGTACTCGTGCACCAACAGCCGGACCGAGCCCAGCGCGTTCGGCATCTCCATCGACCCGAACAGTTCAGGGCCGGTCGCCATCGGCACCCGCTGTGGCGTGGCGCTGAGCACCGACCTCGGCGCGACCTGGGCCTTCCGTGACCCGACACCGGCGACCCCGGCCAACGTCATCTGGGACACCTACGTCCACCCGGGCGGATCCACGATCGACGTGTGCGGTGTCGGCGGGCACTACCGGTCGATCGATGGCGGCACGACCTGGAACGGCGGCACCGGCGGCCTTCCCTCCGGTCGCTGCTCGATCACGGTGTCGCCGGACGAGAGCTACGTGGTCATCGTGGTCGCCAGCGACAACCAGGTCTACGAGTCCGACGACGCCGGCGCCACCTGGACCAACCTCGGCAACAATGGTGCCCAGGGTCGGATCCCGTTCGTCGTGGCCAACCAACGCTCCGACGATGGCGACACCGACCGCTTCGACCTCTGGTACGCCGACACCCAGTTGTTCCGTGGGGCCTGCGTGACGCCCGACCCGGCGGCGATCGGCGGTGCGGCCCGTTGCCCCAACGCCGCCACCTGGAGCAACAACCAGACCGGTGCCCACTGGGACGGCGGCGACCTCCTCTTCGACACCGAGGACGCCGACGGCATCGATGCCTGCCCGGTGCTGTTCTCCTCTGACGGCGGGGTGCACACGCGCACCGGCGGTTCGTGCGAGTCGCCCACGTGGAGCCGGTCCAACGTCGGCTACCACGGCACCTGGCTGTGGACCATGGACGGTGAGGACGACGCCTCCAGCCTGGCCGCGGAGGAGTTGTACTACGGCATGCAGGACAACGGGACGATGGCGACCACGAATGCCGGGGCCACTCCCCCGACGTGGACCAACCCCAACTGCTGCGACACCTTCGACATGCTGGCCGGTCCGACCTGGGTCCTGGGCACGAGCTGTTGTTTCACGATGGGCCGCCAGAACCAACTCCAGATCGCCGGCGCCGGATATGCCGGACCCACCCAGGTGAACACGTATCCCGCCGGCACGATCCCGGGCTTCACCTGGGGCCACCGGCTCGCCCAGTTCGGCACCAACGCGGTGGCGATGATCACCACGAGCGGACTGTTCTCGACGCCCGACATCACGGCCAACCCGATCGTGTGGTCAGCCATGACGGCCCTGCCGGCCGACCCCGGGACGCCGTGTGACGTACGGACCTCGCTGTCGGGCGGGACCTGGACCTTCTTCGTCCAGACCGGCCAGTGCACCGGCCGTGGGCCGGACCGGCTCTACCGCATGGACGGCACCGGCGGGGTGTGGAACAGAATCGACGACGACGCGGGGGCGGGTGGGATCGGCATCTTCGGTGCCGACCCCACCGACCCGAACAACATCTACATCTCGCAGGATCCTCTGGGCACGCCGTCGATGATGCGCTCCACGGACGGTGGCACCACGTGGGATCCCGACCCCGAGCTCGACCAGATGATGACCGGCAACGGCGTGTTCAAGTACCTGAACTCGCAGGGTCCCTCGACCAACCGTGGTGGTGCCGGGGCCGCCTTCCAGGGCTACCCCCAGCCCATGCTGGTCCAGTGGTCGGCGGAGGACCCGGGCGTGCTGGTGGCCGGCGGCGCCGACTCGGGCGTCTTCCTGAGCGTGGACTCCGGGGACAACTGGAGCCTGGTCACCGATCCCTTCACTCCCGCCACGAGCGGGTCTGCCCACCTGCCACGGCCTCGCTACGCCTACTTCGACTCCGAGCCGGCCTCTGGTTTCGACGTCTACATCGGCACCCAGGGACGCGGTGTCTGGCGCCTGGCCTTCGAACCACCCACGGCTGACGCAGGAGGGCCGTACGTGACCCCCGAAGGGACCGACGTGGTGCTGTCGGCTGCTGGCAGCAGCGGCTCGTCGGCACTGACCTATGCGTGGGACCTCGATGACGACGGCGTGTTCGACGACGCGACCGGCGTCTCGCCGACCTTCACCGAGGTGGGCCAGGACGGCGTGTTCGACGTGGCCGTGAAGGTCACCGACGCGGACGGCGCCTACGACATCGACGCGACGACGGTGACCGTCACCAACGTCGCACCCACGATCGACACCCTGGACAACTCCGGGCCGGTCGACGAGAACACCGCCGTCACCGTGTCCGGCACCGCGTCCGATCCCGGCTGGCTCGATCCGCTGACCGTGACCATCGACTGGGGTGACGGCCCCGAGGCCCCCGACAGCGCCGTCGTGGAGAACGTGCGGCCCGACGCGACCGTTGCGTTCTCCGCCTCGCACACCTATGGCGACAACGGCACGTTCTCGGTCGAGGTGTGTGTCGCCGACGACGACACCCAGACCTGCGACACGACCGACGTCGTGGTGGACAACGTCGATCCGACGGCGGTCATCGACGAGTCCGGCGCGACCATCGTCAACGGGGTGCCCACGTTCGTGACCTCGATCGGGGATCCGCTGGACGTCCCGGTCCACAGCGACGACCCGGGCAGCGACGACCTGACCTTCACGTGGGACTGGGACGACGCGCAGCCCGACGACGTGCAGACATCACTCGTCGATCCCCCCAGCGTCGAGCCTCCGGTCCCACCGACCCCGTCCCCGGAAATCGATCCACGATCCGTGGACCTGACTGCCACGCACACCTACACCGAGGCGTGCCTGTACGACCTGGTCGTCACGGTGGTCAGACGACGACGGAGGTTCGAGCAGCGACAACATCGCCGTGGTCGTGGTCGGCGATGCCGAGTTCAGCCGTTCTGCGGGCTACTGGTACCAGCAGTACCGCCAGCAGCAGTCCGCCAAGCTCGATGCAGCGACGCTCCTGTGCTACCTCGAGATCACGGACTTCATGAGCACGGTGTTCGACGAGGAACGCCCGGTGCACACGATCGCGCAGGCACGCGAACTGCTCAACGCCAAGGACAACGGCCCGGATGCCGACCTGATCTTCGACCGCCAACTGCTGGCGGCGTGGCTCAACTTCGCCAACGGCGCCGTGGCGCTGGACGAACTCGTGGACACCAATGGCGACGGGACGCCCGACACCACCTTCTGGGCGGCGGTGGCAGCGGCCGAGGCGGTGCGCACGAACCCCGCAGCCAGTCGCAGCGACCTGCTGGCCCAGAAGGACGTGCTCGAGCGAATCAACCTGCGGGACGGTGGATGATGCGACTCGCGGTCGGCGCGGCGGTCCTGGTGATCGTCGTGTCGACCGGCGGGTGCTCGAACCGTGGGCCCGACGACATCGATGGGCCATCGCCGGCGACGGCATCGACCAGCACCGGGGCACGGACCACGCCCGCCACACCGGGCACACCGGCCACGCCGACGGCTGACGCCACGATCGATGTGGGGGCACGGACCGCACCTGTGCCGCCGACATCGTGGTCCACTCCTCCGCCCCGTGAGCCGAAGACGAAGGATTCGGTCGGCGATCCCCCGGACGAACCCACGCCCCCGACGACCACCGTCCCACCGTCCACGACCGACCCAGGTCCGCCGACGACGCCGGGCGACGACATCGTGGATCCGTCGTTCCACGCCGTCGTGGTGGCGGGAGGCGATCCGGCCCAGGCTGCCTCGTCATTGCATGCCGTCGTGGGGTGCGGCCCGGACGATCCCGGGATCCCGTTCGCCCAACTGGGGTGGACACGAGCCATCAAGGGCGGCGATCAGCGCGTGCAGGTCACGATCGATCCTCGCGGCTTCGAGACCGACACCACGCGCACGAGCCACGTGGTCACTGCCGGGACCTCCATGCTCCGATGGACCCAGGTCAGTGGGCAGGCGATCCACCGCTGGCGCGTGCTCACCGCCGACGGCAGTCGATGGGTGGCCAGCAAGCCGGCCGAGTTCGAGGGGCCGCTGTGCGCGGTCGATGAACGAACCCCCTGACCACCGCCGAACACTGCAGCCATGCCCATGGTCGCCTTCACCGACCGGATCTGTTGACGTCCTTCCGATGCAACACGTTGACGTCCTTCCGATGCAACACGTTGACGTCCTTCCGATGCAACACGTAGGGTGCAATGACATCGCGTTCCATGGTGCGGGGGCCAATCCGGGTGTCCGCGCCACACGCATCACCCGCCGGGGAGCCACCCATGCACACCGCCCATCGACGATTCCTCCGAGCCGGCGCCGTCGCCGCGCTCGCGTTGGCAATGGCCGTACCGACCGCGGCACTCGCCGACCCACAGAGCACACCGAACGGTCCGTGGATCACCGACGAGCAGGAGGTCAACCTCAATGCCCTGCTCAGCTACGAACAACTCTGGGACACCCTCGAGCGCATCGAGAATTCGAGCCAGGGAGCAATGACGCTGTCCGCGGCACCGCGCCAGTCCAACACTGGACGTGACATCCCCGTGGCCTCGATCGGGACCGGCGACGCCGGCATCATGATCATCGCGTCGCAGCACGGCAACGAGTACGTGGTCAGCAACGCCGCCATGGAGTTGATCCGCGACCTGTCGGGCAACTCGAAGCAGGATCGCGCCATCCGTGACGCAGTCACCGTGACCGTGGTGCCACGTGTGAACGTGGACGGCTTCGATGCCCCGGTCGTGGATGCCTTCGGCAACACCACCCCCTGGCGCCAGAACTACGACCCCTTCTGCGTGTCGGGGCCGTGCCCGCCGTTCTACCAGCGGGGCCGTGGCTACGACATCAACCGCTACCACTCCTACCTCCCCGAGGCTGACGTCGATCCGTACAACCCGGGCCTGCCCAACCCCGTGCCCGAGTCCCTGGCCATGCGTCTGCTCTACGACGAGTTGCAGCCAGACATCGTGATGGACCTGCACCACCAGGGGTCCTACGTGGACGACGACGGTGACCTGATCACCGGTTCGACGTTGTGGCCCAACGCGACCGCAGCCGCCGAGCTCCTTGGGGTCACCGACCAGTTCGAGGACGCCGTCGTGGTGTCCAAGCAGGTCGTGGCGACCATGGCCACCGAACTCGAGCAGTACGGGTACGCCAACCTCACCCTGTACCCCGGCACCACGACGCCGGGCATCGCCCGCAACGCCTACGGGCTGCTGGGCGCAGGTTCGGTGTTGTTCGAGATGCGCGGCGGCATCGGCACCAAGTCCAACGGCTACATCGCCAAGACCGCCTACAACGCCGTCAAGGCCGTGGTCGTGTCACTGGCCGATGGCACCCTGGACGACGTCGACATCGCCATCGCCGAGGACCTGCCGGAACGGGGCTCCTTCATCGGCGCACCCAACGAGGAGTCCGACGAGTAGGCGCAGCCCCACGTCACGACCTTCGGCGGTCACGGCCTCGTGCCGTGGCCGCCGAGCGCGTTCGTCGACACGTCTACCCTCGCCCACCCCAAGGCCCACCGACGCCATGGACGGACCACCATGCTCACGCTCCTGGTCGGCGGTGCCCGCGCCGGCAAGTCGCACCTGGCCGAGCGCCTCGCCCAGCCCCTCGCCCAGCGCCTCGCCGAGCGCACGGCCACGCGCACGGCCGCCTCCCACGAACAGCCGGTCACGTACCTGGCCACGAGCCCGCACATCGCAGGTGACGTCGACCTGGAGGAACGAATCGCGCACCACCGTGCCCAGCGGCCGGCGTCGTGGCGCACGGTCGAGGCGGAGGTCGACCTCGTCACCACCCTGACCGATCCGGACGCCGGCATCGTCATCCTCGACTGCCTGACGTTGTGGGTGAACAACCTGCTGTGGCGCGAGCACTCCCCCACGGCGATCCACGATGCAGCACGCACGGCCGCCGAGGTCGCGGCGGCACGTCACGCCCCCACCATCGTGGTGACCAACGAGGTCGGGCTGGGCGTGCACCCCGAACCCGAACTGGCGCGGACCTACCGAGACGCGCTGGGCCGGGTGAACCAGGTCTGGGCAGCGGCGGCCGACCGAACCCTGCTGGTCGTGGCCGGCCGCGTGCTGGAGTTGCAGGACCCGGCCGTGCTGCTCGACCTCGCTCCCCCCTCCGGCAGGGACGACCCTGGTGAGGTAGACGCGTGAACCCGTTGCGTGCCATGCTCACGGACCTTCCCGCCCCCGACGCAGATGCGGCCGCGGCCGTGCGCGCTCGCGCCGACGACATCCTGCGTCCCGCCGGTGCCCTGGCCCGACTCGACGACATCGCCGTGTGGATGGCGGGCTGGCAGGCGACGACGACGCCGCGGGTCGAGGACCCGGTCGGGCGTGCTGTTCGCTGCCGACCACGGGGTTGCCGCGGCCGGCGACGTGAGCGCCTACCCACCCCAGGTGACGGCCGCGATGCTCGAGGCTGCCACCCAGGGCCGGACCACCTTCCATGCCCTTGCCAGCGTGGCGGGAGCCCGGGTGGTGACGGTCGACGTCGGGGTCGGAGTGCCCACGGGCGACATCCGCCACCAGGCTGCGCTGGACGACGACCGGTTCGCGCAGGTGGTCACGACCGCAACACGGACGATCGACGACCTGGTGTCCGACGCCGATCGACCCGACCTGCTGGTGCTGGGCGAGATGGGGATCGGCAACACCACCGTGGCGGCTGCCGTGGCCCACACCTGCCTGGGCGGTGACGCCGGTGACTGGGTCGGGCGCGGCACCGGTGTCGACGAGGCCGGGCTGGCCGCCAAGCGTGACGCCGTCGAGGCAGCCGCACAGCGCGTGACGGAGATCGACGATCCGCTGGAACTCCTGCGTGAGGTGGGCGGGGCCGAGCTGGTGGCCATGGCAGCCGCGATCCTGGCGGCCCGCCACCATCGCATTCCCGTGGTGCTCGACGGCTACGTCGTTGCCGCCGCTGCCCTGCCGCTCGTACTGGCCGAGCCCACCGCGCTGGACCACTGCATCGCGGGCCACGTGTCGGCCGAGCCCGGTCACCGCCGCCTGCTCGCGACGATGGCGGAGACGACGGGCAGCACGACGATGGCAGACCCGCTGCTGGACCTTGGCCTGCGACTGGGAGAAGGCAGCGGTGCCATGGCCGCCGTCCCGCTGATCGCGATGGCCTGTCGGGCGGTCACCGACGTCCCCACCTTCACCGAGTGGTTCGCGCCATGACCGACCCCGACCCATCGGGTGCGAACGCCGCGCCGGCCCCCGCCGACGACGGCGCAAACACCGCGGCCAAGGGGCACGCTGGGTCGGGCTTCCTGGGCGCGGTGCAGTTCCTCACCCGCATCCCGATCCACCTGCGCGCCCCGGTCCCCCATCCCCGCATCGTCGCCTGGTTCCCGATCGTGGGTGCACTGGTGGGCGCCTTGGTCGGTGCCGTCGCCTGGGGACTGGGCCAGGTCACCACGATGGGGGTGGCGGCAGCGGTGGCGGTCGTCGTGGGATTGCTGGTCACGGGTGCGTTCCACGAGGACGGCCTGGCCGACATCGCCGATGCCTTCGGTGGCGGCTGGACGCCCGAGCAACGACTGCACGATCCTCAAGGACCCCCGTCACGGGACCTACGGCGTGGCGGCCTTGTCCTCGTCGATCCTGTTGCGGGTCATGGCCGTGGCCGCCCTGTCCCCCACTGCCGCTGTCGCCGGACTGATCGCCGCCCACACGCTGGGGCGCGCTGCTGCCATCGCCACCATGCTGGTCGCACCAGTTGCCGGTGAGGCAGGTCTGGGCGCGGGACATGCGCGCGACCTCCACCGTGTCCCGGTGATCATCGGCATTGCCGCTGGCATCGCCATCACGACGGGCGCGACGCTGTGGGCCGGACTGCCCGTGTGGACCGTCGCTGCGACCGCACTGGCCGCAGCCGTGGCCGCCGCAGCCGTGACCACCCTGGCCGTGCGCAAGATCGGCGGCATCAACGGCGACGTACTCGGCGCGATCGAACAGGTGGCGGAGATCTCCATCCTGGTCACCCTCACCACCATCGCCTGAACCCCCAGGAAATAGGGGCGGCTGGTTGCTGGCCAAGTGGTGGGCAACAGTCGAGCGGCCAACGCCTCGCGCCTCCCGTGTGTGGCCAATCGCCGCCATCGGCTGATCCAATCCCGTTCCAGAAACGACAAGTTCGCAGTCAGGACAGGGTTTCGGACCAGCAGACTTGCGTGCTGTGGATATTCGACCAAGCAGTCTCGCAAACGATCCGTTGTGATGCTATCGGGATCTCGCAGAGCAGCCGGCTTTTCACGGGTCGAGGCGAAGGTTTGTCGCTATCGCCGCGACGTGGACGCGACCCTCTTCGGGCGTCAATGCCGCATCGACACGAGAAGACCACCAAAGGCCCCGGTGCAACCACCGATCTCGACCCGTGTCGCAGCTCATTGTGTCAGTCATCACGCTTTGCCGGACTCAGGGAAACCCAGGGTCAGCCTGGATCTTGTTCGACCTCGGCCCACTGTTCGCAGATGGCCTCGACAGCACCGTTCGTCATCCTCACCTGACGCCCGGCGGCGTCGACGAAGACGGCCTCATCACCCTGGATGTTCAGCTGCCCTTGGACCGTCGACTCCGCACGCCACGCCTCAGGCTGCAGTCCCAGATTCAACCAGACCGTGTCGTTGACGCGGACCTCACCACCGTTGCGGCACTCCGCATCTGTCTCCATGATCGCGTTTTCGACGACTCGCGGCGGCGCGTCCTTGCCGCAACTGGTCAGAAGCACCGCGCACAGCACTGCCACGCACGCGCGCGAAACGTCATACGGAGTCTGCATCCCCGGAACCGTCCTGCCTGAAAGACTGCCTGCACGCCCTGGTGCGGTCGCAGTCGACCGGAAACACAGCCGGACACTCTGCGGGGCCGCGCGATCATTTTATGGGGAACGGGCCCGCGGGCGCGCCTTTGCAGACGCGCAACAAATCGTTACACGCTCCGGGCGCGTCCCCGACGCCGTTCACTCCGTCCGGCGCGCCAGCACCTCGATCGGCACGATGCCGCCGTCCTTCAGGGCGCGCCCGGTGTTGGCCATCATCGCCTTGGCGCCCTCCCCGTGGATGAGCTGAACCGCGCGTTGGGGGGGTTTCTCGCCGCGCTCGGCCATCGCCCGGCTGCGTGCACCATATTCGAGCGCCGCGGCGAGCGTGTCCTTGAGCGACACGACCTCGAACCCCGCAGCCTCGAGGCCGCGGCGGGTGGCTTCGGGGCTCGCCAGGAAACTCGCTTCGGCACTCGCCGCCCAGGGCGCCGGGTATTCCGGGTCCGGACCCGCGCCGCGCACGTACTCCGAGAGCACCAGCCAGCCGCCCGGCCTGAGCACGCGCAGGATCTCGCGATAGAACGCCGCCTTGTCGGCGATGTTCATCGACACGTTCATCGAGTAGGCGCCGTCGAACGTCGCCCCGGCGAACGGCATCGACAGCGCGTCGCCCTCCTCGAGCACGACGCGCTCCGACAGGCCGAGCAGCGCCGTCAGCCGCCTGCCGACCGCGCAGAACTCGGCTGTCAGATCGATCCCGGTCACGCGGCAGCCGAAGCGCTCGGCGAAGTAGCGCGCCGGCCCGCCGATGCCGCTGCCGATATCGAGCAGGTGATCGGTCGCGCCGATCGTCAGCGCGTCGGCCAGTTCGCGCGTCGCCTCGAGCCCGCGGCCGTGGAAATGGTCGTAGGGCGCGAGCGCCTCGAGCCCCGGGCGCTCGGGATCGGCGCCGTCCGCGGCAAGCGCGGCGCGCAGGCGCTCGAGCAGGGTGCCGCTGGTGTAGTGGCCGGATATCGTCGGAGAGCCCAATGGTTCCACCCTTGTTCCGCGCAGAGCCGACACTGTAGACGTCGCGCGAGCGCATTCTCCTCGGCCACGAAAGCGGGGTGGCCGGCACCAGCAGCGCCGAGGCGGCGAGCGCGCCGACCTCGCCCCAGGCGTTCAGCCGCCACCAGATCCAGCGCAACACCAGCACCACGCCGACGCCCGCGCCGACGCCCGCGCCGAGCAGCAGGCTCGCTTCCCAGGCCGCGCGGATCGACGCAAGCTGGGTCATCACCGCGAAGGCGAGCGCGAGCAGCAGCAGGTTCGAGCCGCGCGCGACGCGCAATAGCTCAATGCGTCCACCCACCAGCACGTAGTCCTTGCCCCGGCCGGTCGACGCAAGATCGAACGCGTCGGTGATGATGGCGCCGACCGGCACTGTCAGCGGAAAGTCGAGACTAGCTAGGCTCTGCGGCATGAGACCAGTTGACGACATCATTGCCGAACTCGACCAGGTCGCGGCCGCCGACAGTCCGTGGCGCAGCGACCGCTACTTCTCCTACGTGTTCAACGCGTCGGAGGACGTGGTGGCCCTGGGCCACGAGGCGTACCGCCGCTTCTCGGGCGCCAACGGCCTGGACCCGACCCTGTTCACGTCGTTCGTGAAGTTCGAGAACGACCTGGTCGCGTTCGGTCGCGACCTGGTCAACGGTGACGACCAGGTGGCCGGGTCGTTCACCTCGGGCGGGACCGAGTCGATCCTGCTGGCCGTCAAGGCCGCGCGCGACGCCAGGCGCGCCGACCTCGACGACCCCCACGCCGACGTCAACATGGTGGTCAGCGAGAGTGCCCACGGTGCCTTCCACAAGGCCGCCAAGTACTTCGACATCGAACTGCGCTCGGTCCCGGGCGGTGAGGAGTTCCGCGCCGATCCCGAGGCCATGCTCGCAGCCACCGACGACGCCACCGCGATCGTGGTCGTGTCCGCACCCCAGTTCGCCCACGGCACCTGCGACCCCATCACCGAGATCGCGGCGCTCACGGCCGCGCGCGACCTGTGGCTGCACGTCGACGCCTGCATGGGCGGGTTCACGCTGCCCTTCATCGACGGCGCACCCCGGTTCGGGTTCGACGTCGACGGCGTCACCTCCATCTCGCTGGACCTGCACAAGTACGGCTACACCACCAAGGGCGCGTCGATCGCGCTGTACCGCAACGCCGACCTGCGCCGCCACCAGTTCACCAGTTCCGCCAACTGGACCGGCTACCCGATCGTGAACACCACGATGCAGTCGACCAAGTCCGGTGGGCCACTGGCGGCAGCCTGGGCCGTGGTCACCCACCTGGGTCGCGACGGCTACCAGCGCCTGGTCGACGACGCCCGTGCGGCCACGCTCGCGGTGGTCGACTTCGTCAACGGGCACGACGACCTGGAACTGACGGCCCACCCCGACGCCACGCTGGTCGCAATGCGCACGACCGAGGGGGCAGCGGCCAACGTCTTCGGCCTGGCCGGGTCGATGCGCGATCGTGGCTGGAAGATGGGTCCCACGCCCGGCTTCGGGACCTCGCCCGCCCACCTGCACCTCACCATGACGGCCACCCACCTGGGCGTCATGGACGAGTTGCTGGCCGACCTCGAGGCGTCGCTGGCCGAGGGCCGCCATCCCGAGTCACTGCTGGGCCCCGATCCCGACCTGTCGGACATGGATCCGGGCGACTTCGCCGCGATGCTGTCGGCGGTGGACCTGTCCGCCGACCGCGACGTGATCGACGCGACGATGGACACGCTGCCACCGCACCTGCGCGAACTGGCCCTGCAGGTCGCCTTCGACGGCATGTTCCGCGCCTGACCAGCCCTCGCAACCCGCGCACGACCACGGAGCAGGCATGCTGATCGCGCTCGTCGGGACCGGGGTGCTCTACGCGGTGGGGTGGCTGCTGACCGGACGACGGCGTGACGGCCTGGTGCCGGCCGCGATCCTGGGTGGCGTGATCGGGCTGGTGCTGCGCCAGTTCGACCTGTTGCCGGGCAGCGTCGAGGCATGGCAACAGGTGGGCTACCACCTGTTCGGGATCTCGTTCCTGGCCATCGGGTTGACCCGCTCGGACCGCGACGAACCGGTGACCGGCGGTGCCGTGTGGGTCGGTGTCGGCCAGGGCATGACCTTCGCCGTGCAGGCCACGGTGGGTGGGCTGGTGACACTGGGCCTGATCGCCGTCGGGCGCGACGTGTTCCCGGCCTTCGGGTTCCTGGCCCCCATGGGCCTGGAGGAGGGCCCGGGCCAGGCCGTGTCGATCGGCACGATCTGGGAGTCGGCCGGGTTCGTCGACGCCCCGAGCCTGGGTGCCACGATCGCGTCGATCGGGTTCGTGGCGGCCTACGGACTGGGCCTGGTTGCCCTGCGCATGCGCCACCGGCATCGAGGTGGGACTGCGGCACCGGTCGTGGGATCACCGCTCGACCAGCCCGACGGACGTGGCGACGGTGGGGCTGGCTCCGACCACGGCGCGCCTGCCGGCGACGGCACGTCCCCTGCCAGCCCCCTGCCGTCCCCCTCCCCCGCCACCGGGTGGCGAGCCGCGCTGGTCCCGGCGCTGGCGGTGGTGGCCGGCTACACCGCGCTGTACTGGGCGGTGTGGGCGTTGACGGGCCTGATCGGCGACGGTGTGCGCGACACCGTGCTGGGGGTGCTGTTCTTCATCGCGTTGCTGGTGGGCCTGGCGGTCCGGGCGCTCGCGCGCCGCATGGGCGTCGAGATCGAACCACGCCCGCAGCAGGCGATCACGCTGGCGGCGGTGGACGGGTTGACGGTCGCGATCCTGGCCTCGCTGGCCTGGGCCAGGATCTCGTCGGTCGCCGGTCCGCTGGCACTGGTGATCCTTGCCACGGTGGGTGCCAGCGTTGCTGCGGTCCTGTTCGCCACGCGCCAGCTGTCCTCGCACCGCTTCGATCGTGGCCTGGCCCTGTTCGGCACCGTGACCGGCACGGTGTCGTCGGGCCTGGCGCTGCTGTCGCTGAGCGACCCCGACCAGTCCACGCCGGTGGCGGTCGAGTTGGGCAGTTCGGTCGTGGTGTCGGCCCCGTTGGTGCTCAGTGGCGTCGCCATCGCCACCGCGGCCGCCCAGGGTGCGCTGACGCTGGCCGTCGCCACGGCCATCTTCGCAGTGTTCGCCGTGGTGACCGCGCTGGTCCTCGCCTGGGCTGGTCGCCACTTCGAGTCGCTCTAGCCGCATCGGATGTACCCCTGGCCGCAACCACGCGAATCCTCGTCGTGCTTCCACAGGACTGCGACCGACGTCCGCGTGCCACTTCGATGGGCGCGACGATCGGACAGTGAGTTTGGACGTGCATGTCCATAGGGTGGACATGCACGGCGAAGCACCCCTCGGTCGACACTCGACGTGCCGGCCGTTTCCGTGCCGTGCCAGTCAGCCACCCCCCAGGAGCACCCCATGAGCGCAAGCATCGCACGAGTCGTCGAAATCTCTGCCACCTCCGACACCAGCTTCGAGGATGCCGTGGCCCAGGGCATGGACCGTGCCATGAACACGCTGCGCAATGTCACCGCCGGATGGGTGAAGGACCAGCGCGTGCGTGTCACCGACGGGCAGTTGACCTACCAGGTGAACCTCGAGGTGACCTTCGTGCTGGACGACGAGCAGAACGTCGCCTGACCAGCGCGCCGCACTGAACTGTTGCAGATTGCACGTGGCCCCGCCATCACGGTCGGGGCCACGGGTGTGTCCGGAGGAGTGACCAGTCGAGCGCCAGCCGATCGGAACCCCGGCCCCTACTCGACCAGCAGGACCGAGCCTCCCGTGAGCACCGGATCCAGCGGGTCGCCGGGGCCCAGGATGCCATTGAGCTGGATGATCAACCAGTTGTCCTTGTGCAGGCCGTCCTGTGACGACGCACCCGCACACTCGGGCGAGGCGCCGTAGGACGTCGCCTGGTTCTTGCGATGCTCGGCACAGAGGGTGACGTCGGCAAGGCGATAGACCGGGTACTGCCCGGTGTTGCCCGAGCCCTGCGCTGCCACCGGCGTGCACAATGTTGGCCCGCAGATGACCGGCAGGGTGAAGCGCACGTCCAGCAGTCCCTCCCAGGCATCCGAGATCTGGCCGCCGAACACCTGGCCGGTGTTGCCGCCCAGGCAGTCGTCGTCGCTGGCGCCGGGACCGGGACCCGACGGGCATGCGTCCAGCAGGTGCTGGCGCAACGAACCCGAGGGCACCCCGGGGACCGGCACCACGGGATCCTGGCACCCGTTCTCGACCGCGGCGATGTAGGCGGGGTTGCCGTTGTTGTCGGACTCGGGGCAGTCCGTGGAGCGCCAGTTCCCGGACAGGCCGTCACACCCCCCGTCGGAGTTGTGGCCATCGAAGTTGACGCGACCGACCGATCCGACACCCGGCAACTCGTTGATGCACAGGGCCAGGGGCCGCAGGCCGCCACCACCTTCGGGCACGGCCGCCGACGCCCGCCGACTGGGCGTGATGGTGTCCACCCCGTAGATGCCACCGAACACGGTGTCCGTGGTCGCCTCGTTCTCCCAACTGACCACGATCTTGCCGTTGTGGCCGGGGAAGGTGCAGGTGACCCCCAGCAGCCCCACCTGGGTGGCGCCGGGATGGTTCTCGGCCATCAGGGACGCAGCGGCCCCCTGTGCGGCGGCCGTGTCGGCGGCGCTGACCACGGGACACGAGGCCCCGCGGTCCTTCAGTTCGACAGCGGCAGCCAGCGCGGCTGCGTCGGCCGAGATCTGCAACTGGACCTTGTTGTTGTAGGCCATTCCGAAGTCGACCACGAACGCCGTGAGGCCCAGCAGGATGATCAGCAGGATCGCCACGATGATGGCGATGGCCCCGGACTCGTCACGCACCACGTCCCGTGTCGGCAGCCGGTCTGTCCTCGCCCCCACCGCCGGTCCGCGACCGCACGCTGCCGTGCAACCGGCGCCGGCCGCCATCCCCCCGCGCTTCTGCGTTCGAGCGGAGCATGGATGGCAGCCGGCGCCGGCCGGCACCCCCCCGCGCATCTGCGTGGTCCTCGCTCGGAGGCACGCCTGTTGTAGCCATGTCGATCCCCCGGCATGTGTGTGTCGTGCACGGTCAAGTTGTCGCACCGGCGAAGCCTGATCGGATCGGGGGGGTTGGCAGGCGGCGTCGCGGTCACAGCATCTGAGGCCACGCTATCCCTGTTGATACGCATCCAACGTGAGTCATTGGTCGCGACGTCGCGGGACGCCCGTCCGACCCAAATGGGTCACGAGTCCCACGTCGCACTGGGGACTGGCTGCGAGCCACCGACCCGCGCCCGCCTCGAAACTACGCCTCGAGTCTTGCCGCCACTTCGTCGCGGGTGATGCTGGGGCGCAGCAGGGCCACGGCGACGGCTGCGCACCCCAGGCCGACGGCCCCGCCCAGGATGGCAGCTCGGATCCCGACGGCATCGACCAGGCGACCCGAGATGCTGGCGCCGATCGCGGCTCCCACCGTGAAGGCGGTGTTGACCCACGAGATGGCCTCTGTGACCACGCTGTCCGGCGCCACATCGTCGACCAGGGCAAACACGGTGATGATCATCGGGGCGATCACCAACCCACTGACCGTCGCCATCAGCAGGAAGATCACCAGATTGTCCGCACCCAGCGTCAGGATCAGCATCCCCACGGTGATCACGACTGCCATCACCTGGAGCCGACCCACTCGGGTGCCGGGCCAGCTCCGCGAGCCGTACACGAATCCACCGAGGCCGACCCCAACGCAAAGCTCCCCAGCAGCACACCGGTCAGACCGGGACGACCGGCCACCTCGGCAACCGCCGGCGCAACGATGTCGATGGTCCCGAAGGCCAGGGCAATCAGCGCGCAGATGACCATCACCGACCGCACCGCACGAACACGCACCGCTCCCCCACGCATGGTCGCAGGACCACCCTTCATGCTGGTGGCCAGCGGGGAGGCCGTGAACAGCACGACACCCAGCAGCATCAACAGCCCGGACACGACCACACCACTCCACACCGCGATGCCGTCCACCAGTGCTGCCGCGAAGATCGGGCCCAGTACGAAGCCCAACTCGACCGTGACACTGTCCAGGGCGAAGGCACGATCCCGCAACTGCAACCCGTACAGGCGCCGCCACCCGACTCGAGCCACGGCCGAGACAGGCGGGAAGGCGAACCCGGCCAACATGGCCAACGCATAGATGAGCAGCTTCGGGGCGCCCTGCACTGCCGCAACGCCCAGTGCGATCAACCCCAGGGCGAAGGCCGTGGCCAGGGATCGCAACAGCCTGCCCGGGCCGCGACGGTCGATCATGCGCCCCCACAACGGCGTGCCGACTGCGATGCCGATGGAGGTCATGGCTGCGGCCGTACCCGCGACGCCGTAGCCGTTGCCCGTCCGACGCACGAGCAACACGATCGACACGATCAGCATGCCCAGCACGACGCGCGCCAGGAAGGCACCGATCCAGGGCAGCCGCCCGTCGGGGTGCAGGAGCAGTGCGAGGTAACTGTCGGCGGTGTCCGGGGTTCCGTCAGCCACGACCGGCGTCCGCGCTTCCCCTGGCTCGTCGATCGCTCCGCCAGCACCCGATGTGGGTGTGGTCACTGCGGTGGCTGCTCGTCATTCCAGGCGGGGTCTTCGTCCCAATCCTCGTTGCGCTCCTCGACCTTGGCCAGCGCCTGTGCCGCATCTTCGCGGGTGTCGTACGGACCGAGTTGCTTGCCGGTGGGGCA
>CAWEUK010000003.1:0-931756 GCA_963812245.1 uncultured bacterium
GCCCGGGAACGGCACCAGACCTGTAGACGGTGTCCCGCGTCAGGCTGGCGTGGTGCCCCCAGGCGATGGGGTCACCTGAGGGAAGCGTCAACGCAGCCAGGGTCCCATCCCCGTTGCCCCAGAGCACGTCGAGGCGGGGAAGCAGGAAGTTGCCTGCCTCCGCACCGCACGCCTGGTTCGAGACAGTGGTCGCACACCGCGATTGCGGGACATCATCGCATCGGGCACATGTAGGGTGAATCACGACTGCCGGGGCATCCAGGCGATGGCGGCCGAGCGTTCGCGGGTGCCACACAGGGTGAGGGGCTGGCAGCATGCTCGCCTATCGCGTGCTTGGTGCGGTGCAGGTCCTCGACGAGGGCATGGAACTGCACGTCGGTGGCGAACGGCAGCGACGACTGCTCGCGATGCTGTTGGTGCATCGCAACGAGACGGTGTCGACCCATCGGGTCGCGCATGCGGTCTTCGCCGGCGAGCCGACACCTGCGGCAGAGACGACCCTGCGCAGCTACGTGGCACGGTTGCGTCGCGTCCTGCACGAGGGTGGCGGCGACGCCGCACTCGAGACTCGCTCGCCCGGCTACGTGCTGTGGGCGGCCGATGACGCCATCGACGCAGGGGTCTTCGAAACGCTCGTGACCAGGGGTCGTGCCCTGCGCGCGGAGGGTGACGTGGCTGGCGCTGCCACGGCCCTGCGCGAGGCGCTGGGGACCTGGGGTGGCGAGCCCTACCCCGAATTCGACGACGAGGACTGGGCGCGTCCCGAGATCCAGCGTCTCCACCAACTCCACCTGACCGCCGAGGACCTCCTGCTGGACGCCGAACTCGCGTGTGGCCTGGACGCCGAGTTGGTGCCCCGCCTGGAGGCGCTCGTGGCGCAACATCCCTTGCGAGACTCCTTCCGGGCCAGGCTCATGACGGCCCTGTACCGCAGCGGCCAGCAAGTCCAGGCGCTGCGGGCCATGCAGGAGTACCGCGACGTCCTGGCGCATGACTTCGGGCTGGACCCGTCGCCGGCGCTGGTCGAACTCGAGCACCGGATCCTTGTTCATGACCGAGACCTCCAACGGCCCGATGCGCCCGAACGGGTGGTTCGCGGGTACCGCCTCGGCGCACGCCTGGGGGCCGGGCGTGACGGCGTGGTCCATTCAGCTCGGGTCCCCGGCGTGGAGCGCGACCTCGCCATCCGGATCGTCCCGCCCAGGATCGCCGACCGGCCCGACGTCGTGCGCGCGTTCGATGCCACCATGACGAGGGTGGCCGCGCTCCACGACGTGCCAGTGGTGCCGATCCACGACCATTGGCGTGAGGCCGGCGCAGCCCACGTCGTCATGCGCCGCATGGAAGGGGGCTCCTTGCGGGATCGGCTCGTACACGCCCCGCTCTCGCTCGTCGACGTCGCGGCGCTGGGGAGACGCCTTGCGGCTGCGCTCGTGGCCGCCCACGGGCAGAGGATCATCCATGGACGCGTGACGGCGGCGAGTGTCCTGCTGGACGGTGCCGGCAACGCGTTCCTGTCAGACTTTCCCCTGGGTGCAGTCGACGCGACCCGGGGCGACGACGTGACCTCGCTGGTCGCGCTCCTCATCCAGGCATTGGGAAACGGCGAGCGATCCCACGTCGCACCTGACCAGGCGTCGACAGCGGCCGTGCTGGCCCAACTGGCGGACCTGGGGGCGGAGGAATCACCCCACGACAGGCTCGGGGCCGTGGTTGCCTGCCTCGATCGGGCAGCCGGCTTCGAGGCGGACGGCGATGTCGCCGCGGTCAACCCCTACAAGGGGCTTCGTGCCTTCGGCGAGTCCGACGCCGCCGACTTCTTCGGGCGGGAGGCGCTGGTCGACGAGCTGCTGCAGCGCCTGGCGGGCGACGGTGTGACCGGTCGGCTCGTGCTCCTGGTCGGCGCTTCCGGGAGCGGCAAGTCCAGCGTCGTCAGTGCCGGACTCCTGCCAAGGGTGCGCAGCGGCGCCGTCCCGAGATCCGAGGACTGGCTCGTGACGACCATGACGCCCGGCTCCAGCCCGTTCAAGGAACTCGCGCAAGGTCTGGCCCGCGTTGCCACCCTGCCGGCCGACCATGGGACGGAGGACATCGGGGTCGATCCGTCAGATGACCGCGTGGGCGGCCTGGTCTGGGACATGGCCGAGGAGATGGGCAGGGACGAGGCCGGGATTGACGCGACCGTGCGCCGTGTCCTTCCCGACGCAAGTGAGATGTTGTTGGTCGTGGACCAGTTCGAGGAACTGTTCACCTTGACCGCCGACGACGAGCAGCGTCGGTTCCTCGATGGCGTCATGCACGCTGTGGACCGACCAGACAGCCGCGTGCGCATCGTGGCGACGCTGCGCGCCGACTTCTACGACCGCCCCCTGCGATTCCGTCGCCTCGGGGCGGTGGTTCGCGCCGTGACCGTCACCGTGCCGGCCATGCAGGCAGGAGAAGTCCTGGCGACGATCGTGGGGCCGGCCCGGCGCGTGGGGCTGGCCGTCGAGGCGACCCTGGTCACCGAACTGGTTGCGGCCGTCAGCGACCAGCCTGCCGCGATGCCGTCCCTGCAGTTGACCCTGTTCGACCTCGCGGAGCGGGCCGGGGATGCCGGACTGACGCTGGCAGCCCATCGGGAACTCGGCGGTCTCGGGGGCGCGATCGCCACCCGGGCCGAGCGCCTCTACCGATCGCTGGGCGACCACCGGGTGCAGGTGCGTCAATTGTTCGAGCGTCTGGTGAGCATTGGCCCCGAGGGTGTCCCCGCTCGTCGCCGCGCGCCTCGGTCGGAACTGGTGTCGTTGGCCCATGGTCGGCCGGTGGGCGACTTGGTGGAACCGTGGGCCGATGCACGGCTGTTGACCTACGACCACGATCCAAAGACTCGCGAACCGACCGTCGAGGTCGCCCACGAGGCCCTGTTGCGGGAGTGGCCGCGGCTGCGTGGCTGGATCGAGGAGGATCGGGGCGCCATCGTGGCCGCCGGCAAGCTTCGGATGGCAGCAGGGGAGTGGGAGACCCTGGACCGTGACCCCGGTGCGCTGTATCGAGGATCGCCGCTCGATCGTGCGCTCGCGCAGTTCTCTGGTCGAGCGTCCATCCTGCCGGTGCAGGCACAGGAGTTCCTGGCAGCCAGTCGCGCCGCCCGAGACGAGGCACGGCGACAGGAGCATGATCGCATTGCCCGCCAAGCCAGGACCAATCGCCGGCTGCGCCTGCAACTTGCGGGTGTGGCGCTCGCGCTCGTCGTCGCGATCGTCGGCGGGTTCCTCGCGCTCGACCAGCGAGGGCGAGCCATGGGGGAGGAACGCGTCGCCGTGGCCCGGGAACTCGCCGCCGCCGCGGTGGCCGCGGTCGACGAGGACCCCGAGCTCAGCATCCTGGTGGCGCTGGCCGCTGTCGACCACACGCGGCGTGTCGATGGCACGGTGGTGCCCGAGGCGCATGCGGCACTGCACCAGGCGGTCACGTCGTCGCGCATCGTCCTGTCGGTGCCCGACCTCGGTGGTGCCGTCGACTGGAGTCCGAACGGCTCGGTGTTCGTGACGGAAGGCCCGGAGGAGAGCGGCATGGTCGACATCCGTGACGCTGCCACCGGTGCATCCGTCGTGGTCTTCACGGGTCACGACGTGGACATCAACGATGTGGCGTTCAGCCCGGACGGCACGCTGGTCGCGACAGCGGGTGACGACGGTGCGACCAGGGTCTGGGACGCCGCCACCGGGGAGGAAGTGGCGGCGTTCGAGCACGAGGGCGCGGTGGTGGGGCTGTCGTTCAGTGGGGACGGTCGGCTGCTCGCAGGATCCTGGCGAGACCAGGGCACGGTCCGCGTGCTCGATCTCGAGTCCAACCGCCTCGTGCGAGCATTCGACCTCGTTGCGTCCAGCACGTCCTTCGCCCCCGGTGACGATCGGCTCGTCATCGCCGCGGGTCGGCGGGCAGTCGTGGTGGACACGTCCACCGGTGTGACGCTCGTGGAGCTGACGGTCGAAGGCGGGCCGCCCACCCCGCTGGGGTACACGCCGGTCCAGGTTGCCAGGTGGAGCCCGAACGGTCGCTGGATCGCGACCGGCGGCACTGATCGCCGTGCCCGCGTCTGGAATGCCGACACGGGGGAGTTGCGAGCCTCGTTGGGAGGCCACGACGGTGTCATCGTCGGAGCTGCGTGGGCGCCGGACTCGGCCCGGCTGGCGACATCCGGTGAGGATGGCACGGCGCGCGTCTGGGAGGTCGCCGACGGTGGGGGGACGCAGGTGGCGCGGCTCTCGGCCCGGGCCACGCAGGGCGTCGTCAGCGACGTCGCGTTCTCGCCGGACGGCCAGCTGCTCCTGACTGGCGATGGGGGGATACGGGCGGCCAAGATCTGGGACGTCTCGCCGGCGGCCGGTGCCGAGGTGATGAACCTGCCGGGCGCGCCGGGCATCTTCAACGCGGTCGACATCGCCGCCGATGGGCGCACCCTGGTCGCGAGCAGCCCCGGCGTCGCGGGCACGGTCTGGGACCTCGTCACGGGCGAGCAGGTCACCACGCTCGGCGGACGGCACATGGATGCGACCGACGAGGAGTCGTGGCGAGTCGACCTGAGTCGCGACGGCGAACTCGTCGCCACTGCCGGCGCCCAGGGCGTGCCCGTGCGTGTCTGGGACACTGACACCGGCGAACTCGTGTTCACCGGTGACGAGTCGTTCCACACCGCCGACGCGGCGTGGAGTCCGGACGGCCGGCTGCTGGCCGCCACGGGCGGGACCGAGGAAGCGGGTTGGATCTCGATCTTCGACCGTTCCGGTCGAGCGCTGGCGAGGTTCCCCGAGGAGGCTGGCTTCAGCCCGGTCAGTGTCGCCTTCGATCCCAGCGGGGCACGCCTCGTGACGACTCGTCGCCCCCTTGGTCGCATGCTGATCGTCCATGACGGACTGGTGGTTCGGGACGCGGCCACCGGTGAGGTGCTGCAACGGATGGCTGCGGCGTCATGGGCCGCGGTCTTCGATCCGACCGGCGACGTCCTGGTCGCCAACGACCTGGGCACCGGTGCGGCACTGTGGGACCCGGCCACGGGCCAACCGGTGGCGACGCTCAGCGGCCACACCGGGCAGGTGACCGACGTGGCCGTGCATCCCGATGGCCGCACCGTTGCCACGGCCAGCCTCGACGGCACCGTGAGACTGTGGTCCAGCGAGTCCGGCGCGCCCACGCTGGTGCTGCGCGGCCACCACGGTCCGGCAGGGGGCGTGGCCTTCGGGCCCAGCGGCAGGGTGCTCGCGTCGAGTGGGGCGGGCGAGATCCGCGTCTGGACCCTCGACCTCGACGAGTTGATCACGATCGCTCGCGCGCGAGTCACCCGGTCCCTGACCGACGACGAGTGTCGCCAGTTCCTCCATGTCGAGGCGTGTCGGTAGCAGGCACCTGCGAGCGTGGGTCACGGCGTCGGTCGGCGTTGCCACAGGATTGCCACGCCCCGTTCGCACACTGTCCACCTGTCCCTGACATCGTCGTGATGTGAACTCGTGAGCCACCACGGGTGGTCGACAAGTCCACGACCGAGGTGTCATTCGACAAGGAAGGGCGACAGCCATGCGATCTTCGATGACCCTGTCCGTGGCACTGGCCGCCGTGGTGGCGCTGGGTGCCTGCGGCGATGGCGACCCTGCCGGGACGTCGACCACCGCCACAGCGACCGCGACCGCCGCGTCCACCACCACCGATGCGTCGACCACTCCGGCCGCCACGACCCCGGCGATGGACCCCTCCACCGCGACGGTGACTGTGGACGAGTCGTCACCTGAGCCGTCGACCACCGAGGCTGGCACTCCGGCGACCGACGCGCCGGTGTCCCTGTCGATCGAGACCGAGGCCTGGGAGTGGAAGTTCAAGCCCGACGCCTGGACGGTGCCCGCCGGTGAGGAGCTCACCATCGACTTCACGAACCGCGGGGTCGGTGAGCACGACTGGACGGTGCTGGCATTGGGCGAGAACATCACGAAGTTGTCCGAGTTCGAGGACGACATGGTGCTGTTCCAGGTCGAGAAGGTGCCGTCCGGCGAGGCGGCGACCGAGACCCTCACGATCGACGAACCGGGCACCTACCAGGTGATCTGTTCCCTGTCGGGTCACTTCAACACCGGCATGGCAGGGGTGTTGACCGTGAAGTGAGCCGACAGGACCAGCGGGCGTCACCAGCCGGCGCCGTCGAGTCGGGCGACGACGGCGGGAATCCACGAGCTGCCGAACAGTCGCACGTGGACGAGCAGGTGGTACAGCTGCAGGATCGGTTGTCGGTCCTCCCAGCCGTCGTCGCGCCGCCAGGCGTCGTCGTAGGCCCGGACGAACACGGAGGGCACGCCGCCGAACAGGGCCAGGAACGCGAGGTCCAGTTCGCGGTCGCCGCGACACACTGCCGGATCGATGAACCACCGTCCGTGGACGACGTTGCCGGACCACAGGTCACCGTGCAGCAGCGACGGCACGGCGGCGTGGTCGAGCCGGGCAGCCATGTCCGCCCGGCACCGTCGCAGCCGATCCGCGACCTGCGCGGGCAGTACCTCCAGATGGGGCTGGATCCGGCAGTTCCAGTGAAACGTCGACCAGTCGGCGTCCCGGGGTCTGTTGGGCTGCGCGGTCGTGCCGATGACGTTGTCCCGGTGCCAGCCATGCGTGGCGCCGACATCGCGGTGGGTCGTCGCCAACGCCGCGCCCAGCGCCTCCCAATCGCGGGTCGTCGGCGTCCGGTCCCCGGCCACCACGTCGAGGTCGTCCATCACCAGGTGGCGGTCGCCCACCTCGTGCACGGCCGGGACCGGGGCACCGGCGGCAGCCAGGGCAGCGAGCCCCTCGGCCTCGAACGTGGCGGGGTGGTCGGTGTGCTTGACCACGACCGGGTGACCGTCGCGCCGGGCACGTTCGAGCCGCACGGGGTGGTGCCGATCAGTTCAGCTTGGCCCGCGCCCGGATGGCACGTGCACGGATGTCGTCGGCGTCGCCCGTGTCGGGTGACAGGTCGAGGTAGGCCTCGAACTCATCGGCGGACTCGGCGTAGCGACCGACGTGGCTGAGCAGTTCCCCACGAGCCTTGTGGTCGTCGGGCACGGTGTTGGGCAACACCAGTTTCAACTCGACCGTCCAGAGTGCACTGCCGACCTCGCCGCGGTTGGTGTAGTCGCGGGTCAGGTTGTTGAGGATGCGTCGCACGGTCATCGCCGGTGACACCGGCCGCAGTTGCGCGCGGGCGAACGACACGCGTCCGGCCGTCGCCACCCGCAGGCGTTCGGCCAGTTCCTCGTGGCTGACCTGCTGGCCGTCGTTGAACGGGTCGAGGACGATCGGGCGGGAGGTGTCCCCGATCCCGACGTAGAAGTGGCCGGGTTGGGCGATGCCCCATGCCGGCAGTCCGGCCCGGCGAGCCACCGCCGTGTAGAGCACGCTCAACAGGATCGGCAGTCCGGTGTGGCGCTCGAGGACCCTGCTGAGCAGGGCGTTGTCGGGGTGGTGGTAGTCCTCCTGTTGCCCCGAGAAACCCTGCTGGCCATACATGAACGAACGCAGGACCTCGGCACCGGACGCGGCGTCCCCGCCGCCCCAGGACGTCAGGAAGGCATCGGCCAGGGCGTCGATGCGCAGCAGGGTGACGTCCACATCCAGGTCTGCGTCGGCCTCGACCTCCACGAGCAGGGCGGCCTCTGCCAGGTCGGCATCGGCCTGTCGCACGACCCTGGCAAGGCGGGCTCGACTGGCCTGGCGTGGGACCTCGATCGGTGGACCTCCGGTGGCGGGCGTCACATGTGGGAGGGTAGGCCGATCGAGGTCGGCAGGGGTGACACGGGCACCCGCCACCGCGCCGGCGACTGGCTCCCGCCCGCCACCGACTGGCTCCCGCCCGCCACCGACTGGCTCCCGCGCGCCACCGACTGGCTCCCGCGCGCCACTGCCCGGCCCGACAGCCCGGCGTGACGGACTAGAGCATGATCTCGTCGGCGAACACCAGGCGTTGCTCCCACTTGGCAACGGGGGCGTGGATGGGGCCGATCTCGCGTGCGGCCAGGACATCGCCCGGGAAGCGCTCCCATTCCTCGATGGTCACGCGCCACTGTGCGTCGGCACCGCTGTCGGCGCCACCGCCTTCCTCCCCGGTCACCGGGTCGTTGGGGCGTCGCAGCGCCATGTCCTGGCCGGCAGCCAGTTCGCCGACCCAGGCGGCTTCGACCTCGTTCTTGCCGATGCCCTTGATCTCCAACGGCACGGTGTCGACCGTCTTCCAGCCCAGGTCGGTGGGCAGGTCGGGGTCGCGACGTTGGAGTCGAGCCACCACCGTCCGGTGCCGTGCGATCGACTCCAGCAGGGTTCCGAGGGCGCTGGCAGGGCCGGCGACGCCCGTCGACGAGGGATGGTCGAGACTGCGGATGCCGATGGGCCCGCTGACGACGACCCGGACGTGCGACTCGTCGGTCCGTGACGTCGAGGCGGTCCGTTCGGGGGGCAGTTGGACGAAGTCGCAGCGAACCGGCGCCGAGAGGTGGCACCCGGCAACCGACGACGGCTGGTAGCGCGCCACGGCCAGTCGCACGAATGCCCACAGCGTGCGTCCGGGGTCCATGGCCACGTCGACGTACCACATGCCCCGGTCCTCGCTGAAGCGCGGCCGGTAGCCCACCGCGCGCACCTGCTGGTCGTGGCCGACGCCCGGCAGTTCGTGGGTGCCCATGGCCACCGGTCGGCCCGGCTCGTCGCGGTCGTCCAGGCCGATCACCTGCAGCAGGTTGTCCAGCGCCAGCAGGTTCAGCGCACGGGTGGTCACGGGAGAACTGATCCACACCGGGTCCTGGCCGACCTTGCTGACGAACGGGTAGCCCGACTCGTCGGCGGCTTCGGGCCCGAACTCGTCGGTGAGCCCGGGTGCCAGCAGGACCGCCAGCAACTCGCCCTCGCCGCTGGAGTACCACGGGCGTTCGAGGTAGATGCGCACGCCGGCCCGCCGGACGTGGCGTCGCGCCATGGGCTGTTCGGGCTCCTCGCCGTAGTCCCAGCGGAACAACGGGATGACGGAGTGCACCTTCGGGGCAGCCGGGGGCGCGGTGGAGGGAACGTCGACCTCCACCGGCGGCCCCACCACGCTCTGGCCGTCGTCGCCGTCGTGCGTCGGTGCCAGCAGTGACGGGTGGAAGTACTCGCGGAACCGGGTCAGCGCGCGGAACTGGTAGGTCACCATCCGATGCTTCGTGTCACCGAACTTGTGGACGGCTTCGTGGCTGCGCAGCCCGTCGAATCCCGGCCACAGCAGCGGGCCATCGGTGAACGACAGCACCGCGAGGTCCTCGTCGGGCAGGATGGCGGACTGGAACGCGGCCGCTGCCATGGGCCGCTCCTGTGGGCGAGTCTCGAGCAGGTCATCGACCGGGTCGACCCACGAGGCCTGGGCCACCAGGCTGTCGGTGCTGGGTCCGTGCACGTCCACGCCGCCGACCAGCACGGCCTCGGTGCCACCGCGCCCGCGGAAGGGAACCAGGACGGTCGCGCGGGGGGCCTCCAGTGGCCGCGGCACCGCGTGCACCATCAGCACGTCGTCCGATGGCGTCAGCCCCCACAGCCATCCGTCGCTCGCTGCCTCGGCGACGTCGTCATTGTCACGCACGATCGGGGCCAGGCTGCGCCACGGGCCCATCAGGTCGAGGTCCTGGCGTCGCAGCGACGAGGACAGGCGCGCACGCTGCATGTCGCCGGGAGGCAGGTTGAAGCGGATGGCCCCGTCGTCGACGTCGGCACCCAGTTCGTCGGCACCGCCGATCACCAGTCGCCACGGCGCCACCCGCGGCCACTCCCCGCCGTAGCGAGCGGTGAACCCCTCGCCGCCGAACGGGAAGGCGATCGTGCGGTCCCGGCCGGCTTCGGGAAAGACGAACGCGACCCCGCGAGCCATGGGGTCGGGGAGGTAGGGAACGGCCAGTTCGTCGGTGTCGTGGATGACGTACTGGCCCGGGGCTGGCGCCTCGCCCGGTGCCAGCGGCAACGACTTGAGCTCGGCCTGCGGGGTCTCGGAATCGTGTGCGAGGGACACGCCGGGCTGGTTGATGCGGGTGGGCGGGTTGTCCAGATCGGCCCGATCGAGGTCAAGGAACGAACCGTCCTCCGCAATGGCCCACCCCAGCATGGTGGCGGCCTCGGCCGGGGTGGTGCCGATCCCGGGGTCGAAGCGTCCATGGAGTTCGGCCGTCATCTGGGTGGTCTTGGGTGGCGCGAGATGGCGTTGGGACGTGGCGCCGTAGCCCCGCTCGGCGGGCACCGACGCGGCGTAGTCGGCCGGTGGGGTCACGGTGAGTTCGAGCGTGTCGGGGTCCTGGGTGACGCCGGATCGGACCACGACGACCCGGACGGACTCGCCCTCGGTGAAGCGGTGGCGGGCCACGACGGCAGGCGGCTGGACCGGGTCCCAGCGCAGGAACGGACGCAGGCGGGTCACCGTCGACTGGGCTTGTGCGACCAGGTCGCCCAGGTCGGGCACCGCGACGTCCGGATGCAGCGTCGACAGGTGTGCCGTGGCCAGCGCCGCGATGGCGCTCGTGTCGGTCACGGCGGTGTCGTGGACCAGTGGCTGGGCCTCGTCGGCGATCGCCGCTGCCGTCGCCTCGTCGACGATGGATCGACGACTCGCCAGTCGCGTGGTCCCGACCAGGTCACCGGCCACCCCACCGATTCCGCCCAGGCGCTCGCGAACGATCTCGCCCCCGGTACGCCCGCCCACTCCGGCACCGCCCCCGGTCGCGCGCCCGCCGGCGCCCGCCGTACTGCCACCGCTCGCGATGTCGGCCCGACGGGCCCGCAGGTGGGGGCCCAGGGCAGCCACCAGGTCGTCGGGGGGTTCGATCCCCTCGACCGGTGCGGCGAGGTCGAGATCGCGAGCGGCGATCGCCGTGTGGGTGGTCAAGCGCACGGCCGGCGACCACAGCGGTGCCGCCTCGAGGGGCGACGCGGTCGGGGTGGTTGCCGCGACCAGCGACTGGATGTCGGCAACTGGAGCGATCAGGTCAGGCCGCAGGTCGTGGGGTCGCGAGTTGCCTGCCAGGTCCACGGCCCATGCCCGGAACGCATACGACCGGCCGAAGCGCAGCCGCGGCAGGCTGTTCGCGGCGACCTCGTTGGTGATCGTGATGGGGTGGGGGGCGGCACCGTCGGGCGTGGTGGGGGTGTCCTCGACGATCTCGTCCTCGCCGGTGGCTGCAACCTCGGCGGGGGTGGCCTTGCGGATGCGCTTGCCCGGTCGCGGGGCCGACAGGCTCCAGCCCTCCCACCCGAACATCGCCTCGTGGACGTGGACCGGCGAATCGATGACCTCCGGGGTCTCGTGGGCTGCCGTGCCCTGGATGAACCCGTCCTCTTCGAGGTTGTCGAGGACCGTGCCGTGACCGGCGACGGCGACGTCGGTCAGGCGTTGGTGCAGGGAGCGCCATCGGCGGGTGGTGTCGTCCCACACCTCGACACGCATGCCCCGGGCCACGTCCTCCGTCGAGAGCAACGGCGACGCGTTCGTGGTCAGTTCTGCGGTCAGGGCGGTCTGGCGCGTCAGCCGCTCCTGGGCCGTGAGCGCCTGGTTGGTCCGGGCGACCGTCAGGCCACTGGAACGCAGGGCCGGTGTGGCGGCGTGGGCGGGATCGCCATTGGCCTCGACCTTCAACAGGCGGGGGAGGCTCCACAGGAACCGTTCTGCCTTGATCGCGGTGCCGTCGGTGTCGGTGTCCAGGACGGTGAACCGGTCCTCGTCGCCCAGCACAAGCGCGCCGTCGTGCCAGTCGGTGCCACTGGGCACGGTCACCAGGGCGTCGTCGCGGGTCGTGCGGCAGCGCACCCGGGTGGTGCGACATCCGGCGGGGCCGTTGGGCAGGGTGATGCGCCCGGTGAGCCAGCGCGACTGGCGCAACCGGTCGGTGTCGGCGGTCACGTCCACCACCAGGCCCAGTCGACGCAGCAGGGCGGGATGGTCTCCACACATCGTGACGCGTTCGTGGAACTCGGGTTCGTGGGGCTCCAGCGGGGCCGCGACCGCGTCCGGATCGGGGCGGCCGCGGTACTGGCCCTGCGACTCGGGACGTTCGTAGAACCGCCGTACGCGGTGCAGTTCGATGAGCATCCGTTCGAGCAGGTCCTGCCCGTCGTCACTGGCAGCGACCACGCGATCGGTGTCCGCCCACTCCGCCAGGGTCATCCCCGACAGCATCTCGTCGAGTTGTTCGGTCAGCCGCGTCTCGTCGAAGCCGCGGCCACCTCCATGGGTCGAACCGGTGTGCTGGCCGGTCAGTCCCGACAGCGGCTTGCTGAACGGGTGCGACGACGGGCTCGGCGGATCGATCGCGCCGTAGTACATCGTCGCGAGGTGCAACACCTTGCCCAGGGTCGACACGTTGGCCGTGTTGAACGAGCGCCATGTTCGGGCGGACCAGTCGGGCACCTCCTGGGACGCGACCGGCGTCGTCGGCCCGAACAACTGCGGCCACACGGCCGGGACGACGCGATCGAGCAGGGGTTCGCAGTCGATCGGGCCGGCCTGGTCGGCCAGTTCGAACGTGGCGTCCACCACCGCCGCGCCCCAGTCGTCGAACACCGCCGCGTCCGACAGCGGATCACCGGGCTGGTCGGGGACCAGTTGGGGTGCGACGAACATCGACACGTGGAACTGGGACCGTGGTCGGACCGAGTGGGGGAGGGCGCAGACGACCCAGGTCTCGGATTGCATCGCTCACTCCTCGGCTGCGAAGGCCATGCAGTAGTCGGTCCATGCCGGCGACGTTCCGTCCTCGGCACCCAGGATCTCCCGGAACGACGGATCGCCGTTGGAGCCCGCCAACTGGCGCTCGGCCGAGATCTTCACCGTCCCGGAGAACACCAGCACCTCGACGGTCACCGTGATCGTGGCGCGGCCGATCATCTTGCCGGTGTCGAAGTGGTAGACCAACTCCATGTACAGCTCGATGGAGGCACTGATCAGGCCCAGCACGTCGACCTCGCCACGGAGTCGGAAGTAGCCGGTCAACGACCCCGTCTCACCCTCCAACCGCATGTACAGACCCACCGCGGCGGAGATGGACCCGGATGCGACCCCGAAGTCCACCGACAGCGACGCGGTCGCCTCCAGTCCCACCTCCAACAGGTCGAGGCCGTCGGGTGCGACCCGGATCAGGAACCAGCCCCCGCCGCCCAGGCACATGACGGTGAGGCAGAAGGGGCGCTCACGGCTGCAGAAGTTGAACCCGACCGTGACGGTCTCGCCCAGGAACGGCACGTGCACGTCGGCGCCCAGGGCCATGTTGGAGAGGTTGAACACGCCGACTGCCACGTTGGGCAGTTCGAGCGTGAACCCGGCCACCGCCCCGGACGGGGACACCTCCATGTAGGGCGGGTCACTGAAGCCGTCGAACGGGATCAGGTCCTTGATGGTCTCGACGAATGACAGGATCCCCAGGAACTCGATCTCGCCCAGCACCACGTCGACCTCGGGTTTGCCCGAGGATCCGGCCTTGAAGAACATGTGGTCGAACGGGACCTTGATCAGTGGCTCGACCCCGAACAGCACCAGTGCGAAGTCGCGCAGTTCGGCACTGGCAGTGACGTCCGCGGTCCCGTCGGCCGAGACCTTGCCACGCACGGCCAACACCAGGTGGTCGTGGTCCGATGCGCCGCCCGGGGGTTGGAGCACGAACATCGGATCGGTCGCCGGCCACTGCTGGAGTGCCGGCGTCCACTCGAAACTGAAGCCCTGCTCGAGGTTCTTGGGATCGAAGCCACTGACGAAGTCGAAGATGTCCTCGACGAGATCGCCGGCGGCGGCCACTGCCGCCAGCGCATCGGCCAGTTGGCGCAGGACCGTGGCGGCCTGGGGCGGCAGCAGGTCGGCCAGCGCGCGCATCCCGGTGACCAGGTCATCGACCTCGTCGAAGAAGTCGCCGACCTCGTCGCCGATGTCGGCAAGCTCCATCCCCGCCAGCGCGGTGAGCAGGTCATCGAAGGCCTGCGCGACCGCCTGGGCGTCCGCGGCCACCTGGGCAGCCGCGGTCACTGCCTGTTGGGCCCTGGCCTGCAGGTCCGCACTCTTCGAGGTGGCCCGGGCCACGAGCGCGTCGGCCTCGCCGATGGCGGCCTGGGCCTCGGCGACGACGCGTTCGAGGTCTCGCGAGAAGGACTCGATCCGTCCCAGCGTGTCGGACACGACCGAGGGGAAGGCCGACCCGTCGACCGGGATCAGGTCGGTCAGTTTCACGAGTCCGAACAACTTGGGCAGCGCCCCGGCCAGGAACGCGGCCGGGTCGAAGTCGTTGGTGACCGCACTCGCAGCGTCGCCCACGGGACCCCTGTCGCGTGCCAGGGCACGGATGGGCAGGTCCGGTGCGACGAACCCGCCGGCCTTGTCGCTGCCTGCGTCGGCACCGGCGCCGAACTTCATCTGCGGCAGGATCGTCGTGGGATCGACCTGGGGCAGTTCGTTGCCCCCACCCTCGTTGACCCGGGCCCACACCTGTCCGACATCGCCCGCACCGAAGTCGTTGGCGACGTACTCGTCGCGATAGCTGATCGAGATCGGGCCAGTGCGCGACACCTGCTGCACCGCCGGCACCACCACCGTCGCCGCCGACAGGCGCGGGGTCGACGTGCCCAGCGCCGCCTCGCCCAGCAGCCACATCGCGGTGGTTTCGAGTTGCGTGTCCGGGCCGTCGTCCATGCGGTCGACGTAGGCCACCTTCTGACCATCCAGCGCGACCTTGCGATCGGGATCGCCGGCGTAGGCGTTGTTGACCTTGGTCCGCGCGGCCGCGTTGTTGAAGGCCTCTGACACCCACATCAGGGGGGTGTGCAGGCGGACCGGGCGACGTTGGGCGTCCAGCGTGTCGATCGTGAAGGCGAAGCGTGGTCCGCCCACACGGGGCCAGAACCAGTTGACCTGGCTGTCGCCCTCGGTCTCGGTGAGGGGGTCGATGACCGGCGACACGAGCGGTCGGATGTCGACCTGCTCGAACGGGAGGTTGCGAGCCGTCGACGTGCGCCGCCGCTGCCCGATGACCAGGAACATGCGCTGGTACAGGCCCGCGACCGAGTTCGTGGACGTCTTCATCTTGCGTTCGGTCAGCTTGACCAGCGCGGTCTGGTGACCGAACGGATAGAGATAGCCGGGGTACACGACGCGCACGAACTGGTCGCGACCCATCGGTGCGACATGGTCCCACGACAGGATCGACTGCATCTGGACTTCGGAGTAGGGCTTGGTGGTCCAGGCTCCGTGCAGGTCCAGCCACGCGCCGACGCTGGACAACCACAACGCGTCCGCGGCCACCGGCACGGGGGCGATGGGGGCGTCATCCTCGCCCAGCCAGGTCTCGGCGCTCTGGCGCACAAGCATGTGACGATCGAACCGGTCCAGCGATCCCCGCACACCTGGTCCGCGCGTGGCGGAGTCGTCGACCGTGTGGCTCAGCGAGAACGAATTGTCGTTGTCCTGGTCGCTGGCCTTCCAGTCGTCTCCGACCCAGTCGCGGTCGCGCGCCCACAGGGCTCGCACGATGCGCCGGGTCGCGTTCTTCTCGTCGGGCAGCCCACCTGCCTCGGTGGGGACGTGGGCCAGTCGGCTGTGCCACAACTCGACGTGGTGGACGTCGTCGACGGACCCCACCGGGGCCGGGGCGTGGGCGAAGCGGGCCTCGGCACTGGGGGAGATCACGAGCCGATACGGGGCCTCGATGCCGGTCTCGGACGGCGTGGGGGGGCGGCTGAGCTTCTGCCGCGAGACCCGGATGTCAGGGAGGTTGGGGACCAGGCCACCACCGGGGCGGAAGATGGAGTTGTCCGGGATGCGAGTGCGAGGCGCGATCGTCGGGGTGGCCGTGGCCAGGACCTCGCGCGCCCGACGAAGGTTGCGGCTGTGGACCCGACGCCCGGCTGCGGTCGCCACGTCCGGTGCGGGGTTGGCACGCAGGATGGCGCGCGTGGCGGTCCTGATCACCGGGCCGGTGCTGTGCATCTCCAGCACCAGGCCGTCACCGATGTGGATGATCCCGGGATCGATGCCCACGAGCCCCCGGCCGCCTGCTCCGGTCCGTCCGATCGTCGGGGCGTCGCCCGGCGCCGCCAGCGGGTGGACCACCAGTTCGAGCATGCGCATCGCGGCCAGGATCCCGACCGACGAGAACTCGATCTCCAGGTCGGCCGGGATGGCGAACACGAGCCGACTCGTGCGGGCCGGGCGCCATTCGACGGGCGCCGTGACGGTCGTGCCGGGCGGGTCGTCCACGTTGACCGGGTTCGACAGGTCCTGGTCAGCGGGGAGTTGGGCGGCGCCCGTGATCGGGTCCTGGATCGTTGCAGGAGTCTCGTAGACCGCCCGTTCGAACCCGTGCTGGAAGGAATGGTCGACGAACAACCGGGCATCATCCACCCCGGCCCGCGGACGCACGGCAGGCGGCAGGCCGTCACCGGTGACCAGTTCGCAGCCGGTGAATGCGACACCCAGCGCCACGAGGTCGCGGGCGCGGACGATGTCGACGGTGATGGCGTCGTCGGCGGCAGCAGGGTCCTGGGGCGGCCCCCCGGGCAGGATCGGGTGCAACTCCACCGGGACGTGGTCGAGCGCCAGACGCCAGCCAGCGGCGAAACGAAGGTTGTCGTCCACTGACACGACGCGACGCGGCATGGCCTTCTCCCCGGCTCGAAATCCATGCGGTCCAACGGCGCCGACCCTAACAAGGCAGGTCTCGCGTGGGAAGCACTGTGCTGTGTCCGCGCAGCCTTGCGCGATGCCGTCGAGGCATGGGGTGCACTACCGTCCGGCCGACCCCCACTGCTGCGAGGCCGTCGATGTCCCAACTCGTCACGATCACGCGTCTCGCCCTGCCCGATCCCGCGGCGGTGCGCACCGATCCGGCTGCCGTCGTGGCGCCGGGGGCAACGACCCGTCCGCTGTCCGAGGCGACCGATTCGGTGACCGAGACGGCGACCCCGGGTGACGCCGTTCGCCATGCGGTCGTCGCGACGATGGACCGACCGTCGGCCCGCAACGCCATGTCGACACGGATGCTGACCGAACTGGTGGACGTCATCGACGACGCCGAGGCCGACGACCGCGTGGCTGGCCTGGTGATCACGGGTGCCGGCGGGGTCTTCTCGGCCGGCGCCGACGTCCGTGAGGACCTGTCCGACGGTGGACGCCGGCGCATGGAACTGTTCACGGTGCTCTACGAACGTCTCACCCTGAGCCAGGTGCCAACGGTGGCCGTGATGGCGGGGCCTGCCGTGGGCGGGGGCGTCGAGGTGGCGGCCGCGTGCGACCTGCGGGTGGCCGAACCGAGCGCATGGATCCGGTTCCCCGGTGCCATCATGCGGGTGCCGGTCGGCACTGCCCGCACGATCGGGCTGGTCGGGCTGGGGACGGCCAAGGACTGGGTGTTGTCCTCACGTGACGTGCGGCGAGGTGAACTGGTCGCGTCCGGGTTCGTCCAGCGTGCGGTCGGCACCGGCGAGGGCATGGCCGCCGCACTCGAGTGGCTGGCCGTGGTGGCCAGTCGTGACCCCGACACGGTCGCACTGCTCAAACGGATGTTCAATGACTCGTCGGGCCTGCGTGACCGCACCATGTTCGAGAACGACGCCCTGCGCGCGACGGCCGAGTCAGGCCAGTTGCCACCGGGCCTGGACGTCGACCTGCCACGGACCGTCAGGCCGCGACGTCGCTGACACCACCTGTGACGCAGATTCCTGACGGGACGAGAACCATGCGCCGGTCGGCGGGGCCAGCATGACGCCGGGCTGTCGAAGGACTCGCCCGACAGCACGGACTGACCGACCGCGACCATCACCCGTGTCACGGCTCGCTCCTTGGTCCGCCGCCGTCGGTGCCACCGGGTCGAGTCCTCGCCGGATTCCGACTCGTCGTCCACCGGGTGGTGGCATGGCGGTCACGTCATCGGCAGGTTCGTCGTCAGGCACGCCTCGGCTCGCCCGGTCACGCCGGACGTCTAGGCTCGATGCCATCAGCCACCGGTCCATCAGCGATCACAGGAGTCCTCGTGCCAGACCCGTCGCATCCGGATCGCAACCTCGCACTCGAGATCGTGCGCGTGACCGAGGCAGCGGCACTCGCATCGTCACGCTGGCAGGGACGCGGTGACAAGGAGGCCGGGGACCAGGCGGCGGTCGACGCCATGCGCAAGATGCTGTCCAGCGTCGACATGGACGGTGTCGTGGTGATCGGCGAGGGCGAGAAGGACGAGGCCCCGATGCTCTACAACGGCGAGCGGGTCGGCACGGGTGCCCAACCCTCCGTCGACATCGCCGTCGATCCAGTCGACGGGACGCGCCTGCTGGCCGAGGGGCGACCAGGCGCGCTGGCGGTGTTGGCAGCCGCGCCACGCGGAACCATGTTCGACCCTGGGCCCGCCGTGTACATGCACAAGGTGGTCGTGGGGGAGGAGGCGGCCGACGTGGTCGAGTTGGACATGCCGATCGACGAGATGCTCGCCCGGATCGCCAGGGCCACGGGCAAGCGGGTCGAGGAAGTGTCGGTCATCATGCTCGACCGACCTCGCCACGAGGACTTCATCCGCCAGATCCGCGAGGTGGGCTCGCGGCTCCAGTTGATCAGCGATGGCGACGTCGCCGGTGGCCTGCTCGCTGCCTGGTCGTCGCGCCAGGACGTGGACCTGCTGTACGGGATCGGTGGCACGCCCGAAGGTGTCTCCACCGCCTGCGGCGTCAAGGCGCTGGACGGGCGGATCCTGGGCCGCCTGTGGGCGCGCAACGATCGCGAGTTGGCCGAGATCCGCAACCTCGGCCACGACCCGGACCGCATCCTGGACACCGACGACTTCGTCAGTTCGGACGACACCTTCTTCGCCTGCACCGGGATCACCGCGGCCGGCCTGCTCAAGGGCGTGGCCTTCGATCGTCACGGTGCCGTCACCGAGTCGCTGATGATGCGTGGCAAGTCCGGCACCGTGCGGGTCATCGAGGCCCGTCATCGCCAGCAGAAGTTGGCGGCATACACCGACCAGGAAGACGGCGGTGGCGAGCCGCAGCGTGAGGACAAGCGCGTCTGACACCAGCCTGCGCGGTGGCCCGCGAGCCCCGCTCGGTGCCATCCCCGAGGCACCTTCCCCTCCTGCATGCGCATGTTCACCCCGCGTTCACCTGCGGGCGGTACACCTCTGGCATTCCCGAACTGCCATCTCACCACCGCCTCGGGTGATCGACTGCACGCGCGCCGCCAGTCGCGGCCGTGGTCGTCGCCCCAACGTCAGCAAGGGGCTGCGAATGCAGCGAGCCACCGCCACAACCGCCGTGGACGACACCATGACCGACATGACATCCGACGCCCTCGCCAGCACGGCAATCGTGGGCGCGTCCGCCGCGGACCGGCCCACGGTCACCGACCCCATCATGGAGGCGATCGACGTCTCGGTGCACTACGGGGACTTCACGGCGGTGCGCGACGTGAACCTCGCCATTCCCCGCAACGAGATCACGGCACTCATCGGACCGTCGGGCTGTGGCAAGTCGACCCTCCTGCGCACCTTCAACCGGATGAACGACCTGGTCCCCAGCGCCCGTGTCGACGGCACCGTCACGTATCGCGACGTGGACATCTACGGCGACGGCGTCGACCCCGTCGAGGTGCGGCGGCGGGTGGGCATGGTGTTCCAGAAGCCGAACCCGTTTCCCAAGTCGATCTACGACAACGTCGCCTACGGCCCGCGGTTGACCGGCCGAAACCGCAACCTCGACGACCTGGTCGAGGAATCCCTGCGTGGCGCCGCGCTGTGGGACGAGGTCAAGGACAACCTGGACGACTCGGGGTTGGCGCTGTCAGGTGGGCAGCAACAGCGGTTGTGCATCGCTCGCACGATCGCGACCCGACCGGACGTCATCCTGATGGACGAGCCGTGCTCCGCCCTCGACCCGATCGCCACGCTCAGCATCGAGGAGTTGATGCGCGGCCTGACCGACGACTACACGATCGTGATCGTCACCCACAACATGCAGCAGGCGTCGCGGGTGTCGGACTGGACAGCGTTCCTGTCGGTGGACATCGACGACACGACCGGCATGCGCACCGGCGAACTCATCGAGTACGCCCAGACCGAGACCCTGTTCACCGCTGCCAGCGACGAACGAACCGAGGCCTACATCACCGGCCGCTTCGGCTGAGTCCACACGTCCCCGGGTTGCCACACCGGGCACCTTGCGCCTCAGCGAGCAACTCCATCCCTTCTGGTTGCAGCCCCTCCGCAGCTTGTTGGTCGCGACGGAGCTTCGTGGACGTTGTGAGCGCAGCGAGCAACTCCATCCCTTCCGGAGTGGGCCTCGCCGCAGCATGTTGGTCTCGACGGAAGGGCGCCTTTCTGGACGTTGTGAGCGCAGCGAGCAACTCCATCCCTTCCGGAGTGGGCCTCGCCGCAGCATGTTGGTCTCGACGGAAGGGCGCCTTTCTGGACGTTGTGAGCGCAGCGAGCAACTCCATCCCTTCCGGAGTGGGCCTCGCCGCAGCATGTTGGTCTCGACGGAAGGGCGTTCACCCAACGTTCACCGACCCGCAAGTGCCCTGCCAGCAGCGCTTCCTACCGTGCGCCACGGCACGATGATCCGTCGTCGCCGCGACCTGCTGGTCGTGACCGCACCACCGTGCAATCCACAGGAGTCCACCACATGCGTACACCACTGCGTGGCACCGCCCTCGCCGGCGTCCTGCTCTCCCTGTCGCTCATCGCGGCCGGCTGCAGCAGCGACGATGCCACCGATTCGACCGACGCTGCCGCGTCCGACAATGGCGACGGAGGAGGTGGGTCGGAGGTCAGCGGGACCGTGCCGATCGCCGGTTCCTCCACCGTCTTCCCGATCTCGACACGGGTGGCCGAGGACTTCGCGGCAACCCACCCCGATGCCAACGCCACGGTCGAGTCGACCGGCACCGGTGGTGGCTTCTCCGACAACTTCTGCACCGGGGACACCGCGATCAACAACGCCTCCCGTGCCATCAAGGACGAGGAGATCGAGCTGTGCGCCGAGAACGGCGTCGAGAACATCCTCGAACTGCAGGTCGCCATCGACGGCATGGCCGTGATGACCTCGATCGACAACGACGCGATCGCCGCCTGCCTCGACTTCGCGGAGCTGTATGCCCTGGTCGGGCCCGAGTCCGGTGAGGTCGACTCGTGGGCCGACGCCAACGACATCGTGGCTGCGACCGGCGCCCACGCGTCCGGTGAGGAGTTCCCGGACGTGGAGCTGTCCACCACCGGCCCCGGCACCGAGTCGGGCACCTACGACTCGTTCATCGAGATCGCGCTCGAGGGCATCGCCGAGGAGCAGGGTGTCGAACCGGGTGTCCGCCCCGACTGGGCCGGCCAGAACGACGACAACGTGATCATCCAGGGCATCACCGGCAACCAGTACTCGTTCGGCTGGGTCGGGTATGCCTACTACCTCGAGGTCCAGGACCAGATCCGAGCCTTCGAGATCGCCGACGAGGAGGGCAACTGCATCGAGCCCAGCGACGAGACCATCGCATCGGGCGAGTACCCCCTGTCGCGGCCCCTGTTCATCTACGTCAACCTCGACAAGCTGGACGAGGACTATGGCTCGGCGCTGGCGGCCTACCTCGACTTCTACATGGGTGACGAGGGCTACGGCGCCGTCTCCGACGTCGGCTACGTGGCCCTGACCGACGAGGCGTGGGCCGAGACCCAGGCTGCGTGGGAGGCACAGGAGCCCAACGTCGGTGCCTGATCCCGCGAGCTGACACCGCCGTCAGGGTCGGGTCCCACCCCAGGTGGGATCCGACCCACACCCCGTACGCAGCACACCGCAGCCTGACACCCGCACCTCTGGCACCCGAACTCCCTGACACCCGCACCGCCCGAGCCTCGCCACGTGCCGCAGACCTGCGGTCTCGTGACCACCACGACCCACGCACCACGAGGAGCACTGCATGTCGGCATCCACCCCCGACGACGACTTCTCCCTTGCGCCGAATCGTCGCAATGCGGGACGCGAGAACGCCGTGCGCTGGATCCTCCGCGGCGCCGGTGTGATCTCCGTGCTGATCTCGATCGCGATCGTCCTGAGCCTCATCGGTCGCGCGGTGAACTTCCTGACGGGCCTTCCGAGCCTGTCACTGCTGTGGGATCCGTCCGAGGGCTGGTTCGTCCGCAGTGAACACTTCGACCTCGCAACCCTGTTGGTGCCGACCTTGTGGATCGCCCTGATCGCGATGCTGGTGGCCGTGCCGCTGGGCGTGGGCTCGGCCGTCTACCTGTCCGAGTACGCCCATGGTCGCGTCCGCCGGATCCTCAAGCCGATCCTGGAGATCCTGGCCGGGATCCCGTCCGTCGTGATCGGGTTCTTCGCCCTGACCTTCATCACGCCCAACATCGTGCAGGCCGTCTTCGGCGGGGCCAACATCTTCAACATGGTGTCGGCCGGCCTGGCCGTGGGCGTGCTCGCCTCGCCCTACATGGCCTCGGTGTCCGAAGACGCCTTGCGCGCCGTCCCCATGGAGTTGCGTGAAGCCTCCTACGGGCTCGGCGCACGCAAGCGCCGCACCATCACGCAGATCGTCCTGCCGGCATCGCTGTCGGGCCTGGTGGCTGCCTTCATCCTCACCCTGTCCCGAGTCATCGGTGAGACCCTGGTGGTCACCATCGCGGCTGGTGCGGCCGGTGGGACCCCCTTCAACGCCGATCCGCTGGGCCCGGGCCAGACCCTGACGGCCGCGATCGCCAACCTGGCCCTGGGCTCGGACGCCGTCACCGTCGGCTACCAGGTCGACAGCGTCTACTTCATCGGCCTGCTGCTGTTCCTGATCACCTTCGGCCTCAACGTGCTCGGTGACCGGGTCGTCCGTCGCTTCCGGAAGGCCTACTGATGTCTGCTGCCACGCCTGCTGCCCCGCCTGCCACCCCTGCTGCTGCCAGCACACCCGTCGACCTGTCCGGCCGGGCAGGTGGCGCCAGGTTGCGCGAAACCGCCTTCGCCGGGGCCATGCTGCTGGCGCTGCTCATCGCGTTGGGCTTCCTGGTCGCGCTGCTGTGGGACATCCTCTCGGCGGCCCTGCCCTTCCTGGCCGAACGCGGCTGGGCGGGTTTCGCGACCGATCCGATCTCGACTCGTCCTGAACGGGCCGGTCTGGGACAGGCCATCGTCGGGTCGATCCAGATCGGGCTGATCACGATGCTCGTGGCGTTTCCGCTGGGTGTCGCGACCGCGATCTACCTGGAGGAGTACGCCGAGAAGAACCTGCTCACCCGCATCGTCGACATCAACATTCGCAACCTCGCCGGGGTGCCGTCGATCGTCTACGGCCTGCTGGGCCTGGCCCTGTTCGTGCAACTGATGTCGTTCCTGGGTGGCAGTTCGGTGCTGGCCGGTGGCCTGACCCTGGCACTGCTGGCGTTGCCCATCGTGACGATCGCCTCCGCCGAGGCCATCCGCGCAGTGCCACGATCGCTGCGCGAGGCCGGCTACGGCCTGGGCGCCACACGCTGGCAGGTGACCAGGCAACTCACCCTGCCCAGCGCCGCCCCCGGGATCCTCACCGGCATGATCCTGGCGCTGGCTCGTGCCATCGGCGAGACGGCACCCTTGATCGTCATCGGCGCCGCCACCTTCATGACCAACGACGTGCGCGTCATGACCGGCTGGGTCGACCCGTTCTTCACCGCCATCCCGATCGTGGTCTTCAACTGGGCGCGCCAGCCCCAGGCGGCATGGCGCGACCAGGTGGCGCCAGCGGGGATCCTCATCCTGTTGCTGTTCACGCTGACGCTGAACGCGATGGCCATCCTGCTGCGCAACCACTTCGAGAAGCAGAAGTCCGGGTGAGTCCGCCCGCCACCCGATCCCCCAGGAGTCGACACCATGGTTGACCGCACCCAGCACCGCTACGGTGCCTCGCAGGAGCCCAACGGCTCCGCCAGTGGATCTCGCGAGCCTGCCGAGGGCCCGACGCGTGAACGGATGGTGGCAATGAACGACCAGGTCGGGCACGACGTGCGTCACGCCTTCCACGACGAACTCGACGCGATCGACGACGCGTTCGTGACGGCGGGGCTGCACGTGGCCGAGGCACTGCCCCGGATGTCGGCCGGCTTCCTGACTGGTGACCGCAGCATCATGGCCGAGGCCGAGGCCCTGGCGACTGCCACTGCCAACACCTGTGAACTCGTCGACGAGGCCGGCTTCATCCTGTTGGCACGACAGGCCCCCGTCGGCGGCGACCTGCGTCGCCTGGTGGCACTGCTGCGGATGACGGTCGACGTGAACCGCTCGGCCAGCCTGCTGCGCCATGCCTGCATGACGCTGGACACCTTCGATCCCCGATTCCTCGCCAATCCGCTGCGGTCCCAACTCGACGAACTGGCGACCCAGTCGTGCGAGGTGTTCGCCGCCGGCATGGATGCGTGGCGTCGCCGCGACGCCCTGGCCGTGGCCGAGGTCGACCTGCTCGACGAGAACGTCGATGAACTCCAGCGCGTCCTGCTGCGCGAGACCCAGGGCGGCAGCGAGGACGTCGGGCCGGGCATGCTCGTGCTGGGCCTGTTGGCGCGCTACTTCGAGCGCATCGCCGACCACGGTGTCGAGATCGCCCGGGATGCCGCGTTCGTGGCCACCGGCCAGCGTGTGCGCGTCGGTCGCCACAAGGACGCCGAGGTCGCTGCCGCCGAGGCTGCGGCGTCCGAGGTCCCCGAGCCATCCGAGCCCCCCGAGACCGACGACCGGGGTCGTGACGACGGCCAGGTCCCCGATGACGTCGATGGCGGCCCGGCCTGATGCCGACCCTGCTGCTCGTCGAGGACGAGCCCGCCATCGCCGAGGGTCTCACGATCAGCCTCGAGGCCGAGGGCTACCAGGTCGAGTGGGTCGACAACGGGACTGACGCGGTGCGCCAGTGGGAGCGTGTCCGTCCGGACCTGATCCTGCTCGACCTGATGTTGCCCGGGATCAGTGGCACCGATGTCTGTCGGACCATCCGCAGTCGGTCCGACGTCCCGATCATCATGGTGACGGCCAAGGACCAGGAGGTCGATCGGGTGCTGGGCCTCGAGTTCGGGGCCGACGACTACCTGACCAAGCCCTTCTCCTCGCGGGAACTGGTCGCACGCATCAAGGCGGTGCTGCGACGTGCACCGATCATCGACGTGATGGACCTCGATGCCCCCGTCGAGGCCGCGGGCGTGCGCGTCGATCGACTCCGCCACGAGGTCGCGGTGGATGGGGACCTGGTGGACCTGCCGCCCAAGGAGTTCGACCTGCTGGCCGAGTTGGTCGAGAACGCCGGGCGGGTCCTGACCCGCGACACGCTCATGGCAGCGGTCTGGGGCCCCGACTACGTCGGTGACACCAAGACCCTGGACGTGCATGTCCGCCGACTGCGCACCCGCGTGGAGATCGATCCTGCCACCCCTGGTCGAATCCTGACGGTCCGCGGCGTGGGCTACAAGTTCGCCGACCGATGACCCGGGTGGGTTCCGGTCTCGGGGACCGCTGATGCGACGTCTGCTGCTGGCCATGGTGACGGTCGCGATCGTGACGGTGGTCGCGGCATCCGTGGCGGGTGCCTGGGTGGGCCTGCTGGTCGGCGCCGTCACCAGCGTCGTGCTCGCATGGCGGCTGCAGGTGGCGTGGGACCGCGAGGTGGGCGTGGTGACGTCGCAGGTGCAGGGGTGGCAGGACGGGTCGCGACCCCGCACCGTGAGCGGTCGAGACCTCACCGCCCTGCGTGGGCTCGGCGACGCACTGGACAGCGTCGGTCGGGACGTCGACGCGTCCCTGGCTGCCCTGCACCAGGACCTGCCGTGGCGTCGCGAACTGATCGAGGCTCTGCCCGTCCCAGCAGTGCTGTTCGGTGACGACGGCTACCTGGTGACTGCCAACGACGGGGCGGCCGACCTGTTGCGGGTGCCCGCGGACGGGGAGCGCACGACGATGCTCGCTGCCCTGGGCAATGCCCAGTTGGCGGCGGCCGTGCGACGGGTCACGGACCAGGCCGTCACGGTCGATGCCGACGTGGGTGGCAAACTGGTCCGTGCCACGGTCGTCGGGGTCGGGGAGCAGCGAATGGTGATGATCACCGACCGCACCCAGGAGCGTCGAGTCGAGGATGTGCGTCGCAACTTCGTGGTCAACGCGTCGCACGAACTCAAGACCCCGGCCATGGCCATCCAGGCGTTGGCGGAGGCGTTGGTGGTGATGGTCGGCAGGGATCCCGCCCGCGTGCCGGGCCTGGTCGACCGGCTCAACAGTGAGTCGCATCGGCTGGTCAGGTTGGTCCACGACCTGCTCGACCTGCGCCGACTGGAGGAGGATGTCGAGGTGGTGCGCGATGCCGTCGACATCGTCGACGTCGTCACCACCGAGGTGGACGACATGCAGGCGTGGGCCACGGAACGGGAGGTGGCCATGTCAGTTCGCGTGCCGCAGCGCGCCTGCGTGATCATGGATCCCGAGGACCTGCACCTGACGGTGCGCAACCTGGTCGCCAACGCGATCCAGTACAACCGCCCGGGCGGCACCGTGGTCGTGACGGTGACCGGCGGGTGGCCGGTGGTGCTGGAGGTGGCCGACACCGGCATCGGCATTCCCAAGGCCGACATGGACCGGGTCTTCGAGCGCTTCTACCGGGTGGACGTGGCGCGGTCGCGGGCCACCGGTGGGACGGGCCTGGGCCTGTCGATGGTGCGCCACGCCGTCGAGCGCAACGGTGGTCGCCTGGAGGTCGAGTCGTTGCTGGGCAGTGGCAGCGTGTTCCGAGCCCTGCTGCCGGCCGGCCAACCCGATCCCGGGCAGTCCGACAGCGAGGCCGGGGCAACAGTCGACGGATGACCTGCGCCGGGTCGCTGCACGGCATCATCGACACCGAGACCATGTGGCTACGGTCACGGCCATGAGTGAACAGACATGAGCGAGGCCACTGCCCCGACCGATCCTGGCGACAGCCCGCCACTGACCGCGATGTCGGGCAAGACGCGACGCGCACCCGTCGTGATGGCGCGACTGGCCAGCGAGCACCACGACGCCGAGATCGCCCTGGACTTCGACGGGCCGTTCCAGTTGTTGGTGGCGACGATGCTGTCGGCCCAGTCGACCGACGTGAAGGTCAACGAGGTCACGCCAGCGCTGTTCGCTGCCTACCCCGATCCCTTCGCCATGGCCGAGGCGACCCGGGAGGACCTCGAGTCGATGGTCGGCCAGTTGGGGCTGTTTCGCCAGAAGTCGAAGAACCTCCAGGCGACCGCTCGCATCCTGGTGTCCGAGCACGACGGCGAGGTCCCGCAGTCGATGGAGGCACTGACGGCGTTGCCCGGGGTCGCCCGCAAGACGGCCAACGTGGTGCTGTCCAACGCCTGGGGTGACAACGTGGGGGTGGTGGTCGACACCCACGTCACCCGGGTCGCGCGCAGACTGCGGTTCACGACCCAGGAAGGCGCGGTCAAGATCGAGCGCGACCTGATGCGCTTGTTTCCGTCGGAGCAGTGGTTGGACGTGTCCGACCTGTTGATCTTCCATGGTCGGCGCGTGTGCCATGCCCGCAACCGGCGCTGCGGTGCGTGTGTCGTGGCCGACCTGTGTCCGTCGGACGCCACCGCGAATCGCACTGACAAGGCGCGGCCGTAGGAAGCCTGCTGGTTGCGTCGAATCCTGTTGGCGGCCGCGTGGGAGTGTGCTCGCCTGGCGGCTCGCAACTCCGGCGGTGCGGGCGCGGCCGTAGGAAGCCTGCTGGTTGCGTCGAATCCTGTTGGCGGCCGCGCGGCCGTAGGAAGCCTGGCGCTGCGTCGAGTCGCTCACACGCGAGCGCGCACCAGGGTCCAGGTCCAGCCGATCAGGGCGAAGGCTGCCATGAACTCCAGTCGTCCCAGCCACATCTGGATGAAGTAGATGGCCTTGAGGGGAATCGGGTTGTCGGGCGCCAGCAGTCCCGAGGTCAGGCCGACGTTCGCGGCAGCCGACGTCGATTCGAACATCGCCATCGTCAGGTCGAAGCCGTAGAACACACCGGCCGCAGCACCAGCCAGGTACATCAGCATGTAGAGCACGAGGATCGTGACGGCCGAACGCACGACGTCGTCACGCAGGATCTGGCGACGCTTGCCCGTGTACCCACTCATGACCACGGCCGCGTCGGGCATGATGGACCGCTTGATGTCGCGCGACAGTGACTTGGCGGCCAGCCCGATCCGCATGGCCTTCATGCCGCCGGCGGTGGATGAGGCCATCCCGCCCAACGCCATCGCGATCACGATTCCCGCCGGTGCGATCAGGCCCCAGTCCGTGACGTACAGGGAGCCGGCGTTGAACGCGAAGCCCGTCCCGGTGTGGGCCGACACGAGCGTCAGGATGCCCTTGCGGTACAGGCCGGCAACGGTGTCGTACGTGCCCGCCCGAACCAGGCCGAACACCACGATCGTCGCCGTGACGGTCGTGGTGACGGCCAGCGAGCGCAGTTCGAGATTCCTGGACGCACCCTGGGCTCGTCGATTCCACAGCAGGTAGTGCATCCCGAACGACAGCGTGCCGGCGATCATGAGCACCAGCACGACGGTCTCCATGGCAGCCGAGTGGTAGTAGCCCATCGACGGTGAGTTGGGGGTGAAGCCGCCCGTGTCGAAGGCGGCCATGAAGAGGTTGAAGCCATGGAAGAGGGCGCGACCGGGGGAGAAGCCTGCAAACCGGGCCGTGACCCACAGGGCAGTCGTGCCCACCACGGTGTAGATCGCCGCGACGATCCAGATGAAGCGGGCGGTCTGGACGATCGAGGGCACGATGCGGTCGTCGCGGCCCTCGCCGACGTACAGCGTGGAGATCTGCGAACCGGCCGACGTCATGATCGTCAGCACCGCCACCACGATGCCCTGGCCACCGGCCAGGTGGGTGAGATGGCGCAACAGGTTCATCGGTTCGGACAGGTGGTCGAGGTCCTGGAGCAGGGACAGGCCCGACGTCGTGTAGCCGGACATGGCGTCGAAGCCGGCATCGAAGTAGCTGCTGAAATGGCCGGTGAGGTAGAGGGGAATGGCGGTGACCATTGTGGCCAGGATCCAGGCCAGTGCCACCGTGACCAGACCATGTGACCACTCGAGTTCCCTGGTGGTGCGCAGTCGTGTCCGCAGGTACTGGCCGAGCCCCACCGCCACCGCGATGCCGACCACCAGTGACGAGGCGTCGTTGGCGCGGCCCTGGCCGATGGCGACCACCAGCGGCAGCGCCATGACCGCCGACAACGACATCGTGATGATGCCGATGTAGTAGCCGATGACCTTGAGGTCCTCGCGGTCGGGGCGAAAGATCATCTCAACGTCGCGAGCGTGTGCGGCGGTCCCAGGCGATCACGCCGCCGGCAACCAGGGTGAACACGATCGCCACCACCAACTGCACCCTGTTCACGGGTGTTTCGAGGTACTGGGCCTCCACGACGACCTCGGCCTGGATCGCCCGCAGGGTCAGGCCGCCGCCGTCGTCGGGGTCGGTGCGCCTGACGACGCCCTGCACGCGCAACACGTCGCCACGCCGCGATGCATTGCCCGGCTCGTCGGCAAGGGTGGCGAGTTCACCGGGCAGCCAGACGGCCAGGCCGCTGTTGCCGCCCTGGAAGTCGGCGTGGCCCGACAGCGGTCCGAGGTCGAGTCCATAGGCGTCGTCGTTGACCAGGGTCCAGGCGCCGCCGTCGCGCTGGAGCACGTCGCCGACCACCTCGCCGAAGTAGATCACCACCTGGCCGTCGAAGGCGTCCGGACACGAGTTGACGGCGACCGACGACACCCGTCCGACCGGCGTGACGTTCTCGAGGTCGCTCGTCGGCGCATCCGGCAGCGTGCGTTCACACGTCAGCGTCCGGGCGGCGACCGAGTCGGGATCCTCGGGGCCTGCGGGCACCACCTCCAGGGGCACGTGCGGTGCGGCCTCGTGCGCCCACTGGACGCTCGCCGCGATCGCCAGCATGGTGGCGAAGAACCCGACCACCAGCAGCCGTCGACGCAGGCGCGGTTCCAGCGTCCTCATCCTCATGGCGACACCTCCGGGGTCGGGACCGGCGAGTCCGTGGGCATCGAGTGGCCCCTGTCGTGGCTGGTGCTCATCGGTGACCTCGGAAGATGGCGACCACGAACCCGGCCGCGGCGAAGATGCCCAGCCACTGGAGTCGACCCAGCAGCATCAGGATGGTGAAGAAGGTGGTCACGTACCAGGCCTGCCCGGGCTCGAGCACGCCGACGTCGAGGCCGACGTTGCCCACTGCGGAGGTTGCCGTCAACAGCGCCCCACGCAGACCGATCGTGCCGCTGGCCCAGAGCAGGATCGTGGCACCTGCCAGGATGGCGATCAGGAACAGCATGACCGTCGTCGCCGCGGACCTGACATGGGCGTCGGTGAGCACCTCTCGCCGTCCGAGTCGTTTCCACGAGGTCGTCGACACCGCGCCTTCCGGTTGCAGCACCTTCCTCACGTCGCCGATGACGCCCTTGGACAACAGGCCGGCGCGCAGCGTGCTGATGCCCCCACTCATGGATCCGAGCATGCCGCCCACCGTCATGCCCATGATCAGGGCAGCCGGCGCAAGGATGCCGAAGTCGCTGGAGAACACGTCAGGAGCCACCGTCGACAGGCCGGTCGTCGTCACGGCCGCGACGGCTGCGAAGGTCCCGTGCCGGGCGATCGGCAGCACCGATTCGAAGGTGCCGGCCCGGGCCAGGCCCACGACCGTGCCGGCCAGCACCGCGACCAGCATCCCGGCGTAGACGCGGAAGTTGAGGTCGTTGCGGATGCGGTCGTCGCGCCGTCGGGCAGCTGCCGCGAGCACACCGACGCTCGTGGCCGCCCCGAGCATCAGGGTCACGAGCATGAACTCGACCAGCACGGAGTGGTAGGAACCCACGGCACCACTGCTGGGGATGAAGCCCCCGGTCGTCGCCGCTGCGGCCACCAGGCTGATCGTGGTGACCGGCAGGGTCGCGATCGGGACGCCCGCAACCAGCAGCGCCGCACCCACGCCGATGATCCCGGTGATGCCCAGCGCCCCGATCGTGCGTCCGGTGCGATGCAGCCCCTTGCGTGTGCGCGGCATCACGTGCTCGCTCATGGCATCGCCGGGAGACAGGCTCGACGCCAGCGCCCGTCGCGCCTCCAACAGCGACTGACCCATCAACAGGAACGCCGCGCCCCCGGCGATCTCCAACCAACTGCGCAACAGGACCAGGGAACGAGGCAGGTGGTCGAGATCGGCGACGAGGCTGTGCCCGGTGTTGGTGAGCCCCGAGACCGCGTCGAAGAACGCCACGTTGGCGTCGACGAAGTGGCCGGAGAGGTAGAAGGGGACGGCGGCAACGCTGGCACAGGCCAGCCAGGTTGCGGTCGCCGTGACGATGCCGCGCGTCCATGTGAGCTGCGCTGCCTGGATCGGGATGCGGCGGCCCAGCACGCCCATGGCCACGGCGGGCGCGGCACCGGCCAGCAGCGCGGTCGCGGCATTGACCTCGCCGAACGCGAACGCCACTGGCGCCAACACCGCGATCCCGGCCGCGAAGGCCAGCACGCCTGTGGCGCAGGCCCGGATGATGGCCTTGACGTCGTCGAGTGAGGGTGCGAGCAGCATCTAGAGCACGAGCGTGGCCAGCCACGACAGCGCCAGGCCCACGACGGCGACCACGAAGGCCATGGCCACCACCCAGCCGATGCCATTGAGTGCTCGTCGCCACGTCGGGGCCTCTTCGGGTCGATGCCAGGACCGCTCATCGCGCGGCCCGTGACTCGAGGCCTCCTGCCCCGCGCCTCCACGACGGCCGGCGGCCATCAGCGTCCCACCAGGGCGGTGCGGACCTCGTCCTCGACGTCGGGTGCGGTCAGCACGAGCACCTCGTCACCGGGGCGGATCTCGGTGGCCCCGTGCGGCACGATCGTCGTGGTGCCGCGAAAGACCGCGGCCATCACGGCGCTCTCGGGCAGTTGCAGGCTCTCGACCGTGCGCACCGACGGTGCCGGCAGGAGGTCGCCGGATTCGTCGTGGTGGTTCGTGCCGTCGGGGATCTGGACCTCGAGCACGACCACGCGGCCCTCGCGCACCTGGGTGAGCTTGACCAGGTCGCCGACCGAGAACTCCGATTCGAGCATCTCGGAGATGATCCGTGTCGATGACACCGCCTCGATGCCCAGCACCTCGAAGATCTCGACGTTCTTGGGTGAGTTCACCCGCGCGATGGCGCGCTTGACCCGGAACTCGGCGATCGCGAGCTGGCAGGCGACGAGGTTGTCCTCGTCTTCATGGGTCGTTGCGACGAACACGTCGGCCCGCTCGCTGCGGGCGTGGCGCAGGGTCTCGATGTCGCCGGCGTCGCCCTCGATGACCAGGACGTCGTGGTCGACCACCAGGTTCTCGCACCGGCTGGCGTGGCGTTCGATGACGGTGACGCGATTGCCCTTGCTGACCATGTCCATGGCGATGTGGCGGCCGATGCGGCCCCCGCCGACGATGACGACGTACATGCTCAGCTCCCGTCGTGGTGATCGGCGAGGCGCTCCTGCTGGGAGGCCAGCAGGGACTTGACGTACCGACGATCGGCTCGGCGCAGGGCCACCGTGACGGTTTCGCCGTCGCGCAGGAGGTCGTCGCTGCGGGCGACCGACACCGTGTCGCCCCGGGCGATGGATGCGACCCGCAGGCGCCCGACCTCCTCGAACTCCCGGACCGACATGCCCTCGACCGCGCCCCCCAACCACAGGTCGACGATCTCGACATCGCCGGTGCCATGCCGGACGTGGTGGGGGAAGTCGCTGTCGCGGAACTCGTTGATGAACAACTTGGACAGGATGCCCGTCGCCGACACGTAGCGGACCCCCAGTTTGCGGTAGGTCTGCTCGCGACTGGGGTTGAACAGGCGGGCGACCGCCCGTGGCACGCCATAGAGGTGGTGGGCGATCTGGACGGCCATCAGGTTGGCGTTGTCCGATCGCGTGACGGCCAGCAGCCCGTCAGCGCGCGACACTCCCGCCTGCTCGAGCACGTCGCGGTCGGTGATGTTGCCGACCATGGTCTCGCCGTTGAAGGCCGTCCCGAGGGTCTCGAGTGCGCGTGCGTCGAGGTCGACCACGACGATGTCGAGGTCCGGGTCGTCGGACAACTGCTCGGCGACCTGCGATCCGAGTTGCCCACTCCCACCGATGATGATGTGCACGGCAGTCCTGCGCTCCCGGGACACCCTGTCCCGTCGCTCGCCAACAGTAGGGTCTGTCTCGCGAACTTGGTTGGCATTCGGTCGCCGCGGCATCTCACGTCACATCGTTGCGATCCACTCGCAGACAGACCCGGTCTGCCACGCGAACCGCGCCTCGTGGCGCGAGCGCCGCGACAACCTCGGTGCTCAACCCGTCCACGAGACAGACGCTGGGCCATGGGCGACGGGGAGTCGTGGGGGCGGTCGATACGCTGCCCCCATGACATCTTCCACGCCCCACACCCTCCTGTTGGCCGCCCCCCGTGGATTCTGCGCCGGGGTCGATCGCGCCGTCCTGATCGTCGAGAAGGCCCTCGAGGCCTATGGCGCCCCGGTCTACGTGCGCCACGAGATCGTGCACAACACCCACGTCGTGCAGTCGCTGGCCGATCGCGGCGCCGTGTTCGTGGAGGACGAGACCGAGGTGCCCGAAGGCGCGGTCGTGGTGTTCTCGGCGCACGGATCGCCGCCCGAGGCCTTCGCCAACTCCCGTGGGCTCGACCACGTCCTGGTCGACGCCACCTGCCCGCTGGTGACCAAGGTCCACAACGAGGCCCGCAGGTATGCCGCGGCCGGCAAGGACATCGTCCTGATCGGCCATGACGGGCACCAGGAAGTGGTCGGGACCATGGGCCAGGCACCGCGGTCGATCTCACTGGTCGAGACCCCCGAGGACGTCGATTCCCTGGACGACGTCAACCCTGACAACATCGCCTACCTGACGCAGACGACCCTGTCGATGGACGAGACCACCCAGGTGGTCGACCGGTTGCGACAGCGCTTCCCGCTGCTGCAGCAGCCCAAGAAGGACGACATCTGCTACGCGACGACGAACCGCCAGGAGGCCGTCAAGACGCTCGCAGCGCAGTGCGACCTGATCCTGGTCGTCGGCTCGCAGACCTCGTCCAACTCCAAGCGCCTGGTCGAGGTTGCCCGCGATCGTGGCACGGCAGCCCACCTCATCGACGATGCCAGCGAGATCGACGCCGGCTGGATGGACGGGGTGGGAGTGGTGGGGCTCACCTCGGGCGCCAGCGCCCCCGAGGTGTTGGTGGACGAGGTCATCGAATGGTTCCGGGACCGTGGCCTGCTGACCGTTCGCACGGTCACCGTCGTGGACGAGGACGTCGAGTTCGCGCTGCCGTCGAACCTGGCACGCAAGCTCGCGCAGGTCTGATCCGCCCGGTCTGACCGGCCCGATTCTGACCGGCCCGATTCTGACCCGCCGATTCTGACCCGCCGATCCTGACCCGCCCTGCCTGACCCCGTCAGTCGCCGTCGGCGTCCACTGACTCCCAGGCGGCCCACAGGGCATCACCGAGCAGGTCGAGTTGCCACGGGCGCAGGTCCAGCGCCGCGACCAGTTCGTCCGGACTCGTCACGTTGGCATGCACCGGACCCCACAGCACCCGTCCGGGACACAGCACGCCGGCATCCAGACCCAGGCCCTTGGCGACCGCCGCGCGGGCGCTGCGCATCGCTGCATGGCGGTCGCTGTCGACGGATCGACTGGCATTGCTGCTTGCCTGGCGCGGCCGTGGCTCCGGTGGCGCGGCCAGGCCAGCGTCCATGGCGTCGAACAACAACTCGGCGGCATCGTCGTCCGGCTTGCCGCGACGCGCGTTGCGGCGTTGCAGTTCTCGCGTCGACGTGGCGGGTGTGGCGGCAAGGTCGACCAGGATCTCCTCGCGCAGCACGGTGTTGGGTGCGAGGTCGCGGCGGCGGGCGATCTCCTCGCGGCACTCCCACAGGGCGCGCAGGACCGCACGTTGCCTGGCGTCGAGCCGCCCGCTTCCCTTGGTGTCCTCCCAGGATCGGGTCGCGGCGCGCGTGCTGACGAGCATGTGTGCGCGCTCCTGGTCGTACCACTCGGTGCGATTGGTTCGGTCGAGCCGGTCGCGCAACTCCTCCATCAGGGCCGCCAGGTGGAGGACGTCACCGGCCGCATAGGCCGCCATCTCGTCGGGCAGTGGTCGTCGTTCCCAGTTGGCCCGCTGGTACTTGTCCTTGTCGGGGCTCAGGGCGACGTCCAGCAACTCCTGCAACAGCGGATCGAGTCCGGTCGGCAGCCCCAGCAAGCCTGCGGCGATGCTGGTGTCGTCCAGTTCGTCGAGTTCGACGCCAGCCCAGTCCAGCGACTCGATGTCGTTGGTGGCCGCATGGGCGACCACGGTTCGCGCGCGCAGGAAGTCGCCCAGTTCGGGGGTCGGCCCCAGCACGTGGCTGTCAACCAGGATGGCGCGGTCCGCGGTGCCCACCTGGATGAGGGCGGCCGGCTTGTGGTATCTCGGCGCAGCCGTGCGTTCGACGTCCACCCCGATCACTGGCTGGTCGATGGTGGCGAGTGCCGGGGCCAGTTGGCCAGGCTCGTCGACGAGTTGGTGCACGGTGATTCCTCGACTGCTGATGATGGGAGCGAGTGCAACCCTAGGCCTCGCCGGCCACGTGGTCGGTCCGATGCGCCTGCGGGTTTCGCCGTCACCGCGCCCGCCGTGCGCTCCCGATCTGCCCGTGCGGCCACGACGGCCGGTCGCACCGGGAGGCACCGACGGCACGGGCGGACCTGCCGCGCCCGGTGGCACCGGCGGCTCGGGCGGGCCGGTCGTCGACCGAGCGCGGTCCCGGCGACCGATAGATTGCTGGTCACCTCGTCGTCCCAGTCAGGACTCGCAGTGCCCGATGTCGGTCCCACGCCACCTCGTTGTCTGCTCGGTGTGTTTCCCCACCCGGACGACGAGTCGATCGCGGCGGCCCTGACGCTGCTGCACAGCGCCGCGAACGGAGTGGCGACGCATGTCGTGACGTGCACCGGTGGCGAGAACGGCGAGAATCTCGCCGGCATCGAACTCGACCTGCCGATGGAGGAGCAGCGCCGCGTCGAGATGGCCGCCGCTGCCGACGCGCTGCAACTGACGTCACATGCCTGGCTCGGCTATCGCGACTCCGGCATGGTCGGCACGTCCGAGAACGAGCATCCCGACGCCTTCACCAATGCCGACCTCGACCAGGCCGGTGCCCGCCTGGCCAGTCACATCCGGCGGCTGCAACCACAGGTGGTCATCAGCGACGATGCCAAGGGCAGCTACGGCCATCCGGACCACGTCATGGCCCATCGCGTGACCGTGCGCGCCATCGAGTTGGCGGCCGACCCCGACGCGGACGTCGACGGAGACGTCCATGTCGTCGACCTGCACGTGTCCCATGCCATCCCCAGGGGCGGTCTGCTGCGGCTGCACGATGGCCTGGTCGAGCGCGGCCTGGAGTCGCCCTTCGGTGACCCGGACGACCTGGGCGACTTCGGCACCCCGGACGACCAGGTCGTGACCGTCCTCCAGGCGCCGGACCACGTGCCGGCCAAGAAGGTCGCCATGCTCGCCCATCGCAGCCAGGTTGGCGAGGACTCGTTCTTCTTCAACTTCCCCGACGACCTGTACCTCGAGTTCATGGGGGTCGAGCACTACGCGGTGGTGTCCAGTGCCCGACCCCTGGGGCAGCAGGAACTGGACGCCATGGCGACGGACCTGTTCGCGGGTGTCGCGTGACGACCCCCGGCGTGGCCGATGGCGCGGGCCTGGGTGCGACACCACCGTTGGACGACCGCGCCTTTCGTTCGGTGATGGCCCGGTTCGCCACAGGTGTCACCGTGATGACCTCGCTCGATGCTGCTGGCGAGCCATCCGGGATGACGGCCAACGCGGTCACCTCGGTGTCGCTGGATCCGCTGCTGGTGCTGGTGTGCGTCGGGCAGGAGACCGACATGGCCACGCGGGTGTCGTCTGGTCGGCGCTTCGCACTGTCGATGCTGGCTGCGGATGGCGAGGACGTGTCGAACCACTTCGCCGACCCGGATCGCTCGCGGGGCTGGGGTGCCTTCTCGGAGGTGGCGATCACGACGGCGACCACGGGGTGTCCGATCCTGACCGCGGCGATCGCCTGGGTGGACTGCACCGTGGCTGCGATCCATGACGGCGGCGACCACCTGATCGTGGTCGGCAACGTGGTGGCCGCAGGCACCGCGGGCGACGAGGATGCGCTGGGCTACTTCAAGCACGGCTACGTCCGCATCGGGGGTCCGACGACCTGACCGCACCTGCTGGGCGCGGGTCCGGTCGGTCGTCACCATCACCAGACCACCGCAGTGGCTCGAACATCGACCTGGTGGGCCGCCACCGGGCCGCGGGCAGGGGCGACTGCCACCTTGCAGGCGTCAGTCGTGCTGTTCGTCCTCGACCAGTTCGACGAGCACGCCACCAGTGCCCTTGGGATGCACGAACGCGACCGTGTGGCCGCTGCCGCCGGGTCGAGGTGCCTGGTCGATGAGCCGCACGTCCTGGTCGCGCAGGTGATCGAGCGCATCCGACACCGAGGACACCCCCAGGCCGAGGTGGTGCAGGCCGGGACCGTTCTTCGCGAGGTACCTCGCGATCGGTGAGTCGTCGCGCGTCGCCTGCAGCAGTTGGATCCAGACCCCACCGACGTCGAGCATCGCCTCCTCGACGCCGTCGGACTCGACGACCTCACGATGCGACGCAGTGATCCCGAAGGCACGCTCCCACAGGTCGAGTGCGGCGTCGAGGTCCTCGACGGCGATGGCGATCTGGTCGATGCGGGTGACATCCACGATGGTCTCCTCGAGCTCCGTCGTGCGAATCCTCACGACGTCCGTGCACAGCCTGGTGGGTTGGTGGGTCGGGTGGGTCGGGTGGCGGCCAGCGTAGGAGACCGCACCGCCCAGCCGCGGTCCCGGTCGGGGGATCGGCGAAGGCCCGACTGGCCCTCGGGCAACTACGCTGGGCGGTGCCATCCCACCTCCCCGCCTGCAGGAGCGTTGCCATGCACGAAGCCGTGATCACCTCCATCGCCCGCACGCCCATCGGTCGCTTCGGTGGCGGCCTGTCGTCGCTGTCGGCCACGGATCTGGGTGGCCACGCCATCGCGGCCGCCCTGGATCGCGCCGGGTTGGCGGGCGACGACGTCGACTACGTGGTGATGGGCCACGTCCTGCAGGCCGGCCTCGGCCAGATCACCTCGCGGCAGGCCGCGCACAAGGGCGGAGTGCCGCTGACGGTCCCGGCCGAGACGATGAACAAGGTGTGCCCATCGGGCATGACCGCCATCGCGCGCGCTGCGTCGCTGATCGCGCTCGGGGAGTTCGACGTGATCGTCGCCGGGGGGATGGAGTCGATGTCCAACGCCCCGTACGTGCTCGACAAGGCCCGGTTCGGCTACCGGTTGGGCAACGGCACGTTGCGTGACACGATGATGGAGGATGGCCTGACCTGCGCATTCGACGCCAAGGCCATGGGCGAGGCGACCGACGGCTACCAGGCCGAGTCACACGCCTACACCCAGGCGGCCCAGGACGAGTGGGCTGCGCGCTCGCACGAGCGTGCGGCCGCTGCATGGAAGGACGGTGCCTTCGATGACGAGGTCGTCCCCATCGAGGTGCCCCAGCGCAAGGGCGACCCGGTCGTCGTCGACCGCGACGAGGGCATTCGGCCGGGCACCACGGCTGACTCGCTGGCCCGTCTGCGGCCGGCCTTCCTCCCCGACGGCACCATCACGGCAGGCAACGCCTCCCAGATCTCCGACGGGGCGGCGGCCGTGGTGATGATGTCGCGGGAACAGGCCGAGGCCCGCGGGCTGCCGATCCTGGCCTCGGTGAAGGCCTGGGGCACCACGGCCGGCCCGCTGTCGCTGCTGCCGCAGCCTGCCAACGCGATCCGTCACGCCGCCGCGAAGCTCGACCTCGATCCCTCGAGTCTCGACCTCTACGAATTCAACGAGGCGTTCGCGTCGGTGGCGATGGCCGGCACCCAGGACCTGGGCGTGTCCGAGGACATCGTCAACGTCAACGGCGGTGCCGTGTCGATGGGCCATCCGCTGGGGTGCACCGGTGCGCGCATCACGATCACCCTGATCAACGCGCTGCGTCGCCGAGGCGGTGGCATGGGCGCGGCTGCACTGTGTGGCGGGGGCGGGCAGGGCGACGCGCTCATCGTCGAGGCGTATGCCTGAGTCACCGATGGCGACCGCCACCGAGCTCCCCGGCATCGCGAGAGGACGACCCCGATGCCGTGGGACCAGGACGCCGGCGCGACCCCCGAACCGGCATTGGACGACAACGTGGACGATGACGCTCGAACCCGCCTCGACGACCTGCTGGACGACATGCTGGCGGGCCAACGGCGTGCCCTGGCCAAGATCCTCACGATCGTCGAGGACGGCGATCCCGAACGCCTGCGACAGGTGGTGGCACGCGTGCATCCCCTGGGCGGCACCGCCCGCATCATCGGAATCACGGGTGCGCCCGGCGTCGGCAAGTCCACGCTGACGAATGCCCTGGCCGGCAGGTTGCGGGCGCGTGACCGGCGCGTGGCCGTGCTGGCCGTCGATCCATCCTCGCCGTTCTCGGGCGGGGCGCTGCTGGGCGACCGGGTCCGCATGCAGGGCCACCACGCCGACGAGGGGGTCTACATCCGCTCGATGGCTGCCCGCGGGCACCTGGGGGGCCTCTCGTTCGCCACCCCCCAGGCCGTCATGGTGCTCGACGGGGCCGGCTTCGACGACATCCTGGTGGAAACGGTCGGGGTCGGTCAGTCCGAGGTCGAGGTGGCCGCAACGGCGGACACGACGCTGGTGGCGATGGCACCCGGCATGGGCGACTCGATCCAGGCAGCCAAGGCCGGGGTGCTCGAGATCGCCACGATCTTCGTGGTCAACAAGGCCGACCAGTCAGGCGCCGGCAAACTCGAGTCGGAACTGCGGGGGATGCTCGAGATGGGCCACGCCAGTGGGGCGGTCGGTGGGAGCGAGGACGCCTGGTGGCCGCCGATCGTTCGGACCGTGGCCGTGCGCGAGGACGGACTGGACGAGTTGCTTGCCGCCATCGACGACCACGACGCCCACCTGGCTGCCACCGGCGCCGGCGAGCAGCGTCGACTCGATCGAGCGACCCAGGTTGTGCGAGAACTGGCCCTGGCCCGGTTGCGAGCCAGCCTCGACGACGTCGGCGAGGGCGATCATGCCCTGCTGTCGTCGTTGGCCGTGCAGGTGGCGGCACGCGAGGTGGATCCATGGGAGGCCGCCGACCAGGTCGTGGCCGGTCTGCACGAGGCATGAGTGATGCCGGTGGCGCGGAGGCTGCATCCGACCCGGCGTTGCCCTTCGACCCGATCGCGGCAGCCCGCGACAACTGGACCGCCCACGGGTGGGGCGCGCCCAGCCTGATGGCCGCGGCCACGTCGGTCGTGCGGCTGCACCAGTTGCTGCTGGGCCGTTGCGACGCCGCCCTGCGCGACCTCGACCTCACGTTCGCCCGCTACGAGGTGCTGGCACTGTTGACCTTCACGCGGACCGGGGCACTGCCGATGGGCAAGGTGGGGGAGCGCCTGCAGGTGTCGCCGGCGTCGGTCACCAATGCCATCGGCCGACTCGAGACATCGGGCTTCGTGAGTCGTCGACCACATCCCACGGACGGACGAACCGTGTTGGCCGCGATCACGCCCGCCGGTCGCGAGGTGACCGACGCTGCCACGGCCGCACTGGTGGCGGTCGACTTCGGTCTTGCGGGCATGGACGAGGATCGGGCTCGGGCGTTGTTCGAACTGGTGCAGCCCCTGCGAGCCGCCGCCGGGGACTTCCCGCCGTGACCGAGGCCGCTGCCGTCATGGGCGCCCGGCGAGGGTGGCCTCGATGCCGCGGGTGTCGCCGTCCTCGTCCACCAGCGTCCTGACGTCGTCGAACCCGGCCTGCCGGAGCGCGTCCAGCAGCCGTCCGGCCTGGTCGCCCCCCAGTTCCAGGATCAGCACACCGGTCGGGCGCAGCCACGCAGGTGCGGTCGCGACCACGGTCCTGGCCACGTCGAGTCCGTCGGACCCACCGTCGTAGGCCAGCGGTTCCTCGAACGTCAGGGTGTCGCGGTGCAGGGCAGCCAGGTCGGACGTCGGGACGTAGGGCAGCGAGCCGATGACGAGGTCGACCCGGCCCCGCAGGGAATCGGGCAATGGCTCGAACAGGCTGCCGTGGTGGGCGTCCACCCCGTTGGCTCGGGCACAGTCGACCGCGGTGGATGCAAGGTCGGACGCCACGATCCGGGCCCGGGGGCGAGCCATCAGCAGCGCGGCGGCGATCGCCCCGGAACCCGTGCACAGGTCGACGGCCACCCCGGTCGACGGCAGGCGGTCGATGCCTCGGCGGACCAACAGCTCGGTCTGCGGCCGCGGCACGTAGACGGTCGGGGCGACCTGCAGGGTGAGGCCACAGAACTGGGTGGTGCCCGTGATCCATGCGAGCGGCTCACCCTGCAGCCGCCGGGCGAGCAGGTCCCGGACTGCGATGCCACGGGCAGCCGCCGCCCGGCGCAGGTGGTCGGCCTCGTCGTGTGGCGCCAGGAACCCCGCTGCGGCCAGCGTGTCAGCCACCCAGTCCCCGCCCGGCACCGCCATGTCCGTCACGCCACCTCTTCCGTGACTCGCGACCGACCGGTCGACGCACCGGGTCCGCACGTGCCGGCGCCGAAGTCTAGCTCCGATGGATGCGCACGCACCACGGCCCCTGCCGCGAAGGCAGGGGCCGTGGACGAGTGGGAACCGTGCTCAGTCCGCGAGGGCCGCGCAGCAGGTCTCGGTGATCAGGCGGGTCACGACGTAGGGGTCCGCGTTGGCGTTGGGCCGACGGTCCTCGATGTAGCCCTTCTTGTCCTGCTCGACCTGCCACGGGATGCGCACCGAGGCGCCGCGGTCGGACACGCCATAGCTGAACATGTCGAAGCGCTGGGTCTCGTGTTCACCGGTGAGGCGGTCCTCGATGCCGATGCCGTAGCCGGCGAGGTGCTCGTCGACCTTGCCGGGGCCACCCAGCGCCTCGGCAGCCGTGATGATGGCGTCGTAGCCCTCACGCATGGCGTTGGTCGAGAAGTTGGTGTGCATGCCGGCGCCGTTCCAGTCACCCTTCATGGGCTTGGCAGCCAGCGACATCTCGATGTCGTACTTCTCACCGAGCCGGTACAGGAGGTAGCGCGCGATCCAGAGGTGGTCGGCGACGGCCACCGTGTCCGCCGGGCCGATCTGGAACTCCCACTGGCCGGGCATGACCTCGGCGTTGGTGCCGGCGATCGCCAGCCCCGCGTCCATGCACAGCAGCGTGTGCTCCTCGATGATCTCGCGACCGTGGATCTTGACGGCACCGACGCCGCAGTAGTACGGACCCTGGGGTCCGGGGAACCCGCCGGCGGGGAAGCCCGCGGGCCAGTTCGTGGTGACGTCGAGCATGGTGTATTCCTGCTCGAGCCCGAACCACGGTTCCTGGTCCCCGTACTTGTCGAGCGCCTCGCGGGCCAGTGCACGCGTGTTGCTGGGGTGCGGCGACAGGTCCTTGGTCAGTGCGGTCTCGCACAGCACGATGATGTCGTCGCCGCCGCGGATGGGATCCGGGCAGGTGAACACGGGCTGCAGGACGACGTCGGAGTTGTCGCCGGAGGCCTGGTTGGTGGACGATCCGTCGTAGCCCCAGATGCCCGGTTCGGCGCCGTCGGAGAGGATCTTGGTCTTGGAGCGGATCTCGGTCGTCGGAACGGTGCCGTCGATCCACAGGTATTCAGCGCGATACGCCATGGAGATTCCTGTCACATTCGGTCGGGGTTTGCGTTTCGGTCGGTCGAGAGGCCGTTGATCGGTCCGCCCACGGGGACGGGACGAGGTCGAGCGTCTCTTGCAGCGCGACGCGAGTGGACATCTGCAGTGTTTCATCCATGTTTCGTGGTCGGGTCACCCGAGAAACAAGACCGTACGTGCAGGCGACACCCTGTCCGGATGGCCATGGCTGGACCGCGTGCGGCGCGGGTCGGGGCCGCTGCAGCGGCCCGCCGGCCCGGTTCCGCCCATTTCCTTTGACGTCAAAATAGTTGCCCGATACCGTGGTCAGCACTTCCGGTGCGGCACCTCGGCCGCCCGTTCGCGCGTGCCCGGAGATCCCATGCCCACCATCGACAGCAGCCAGCCCGACGACGCCCTGGGCGAAGGAGGTGCTGGCGACAGTGCCACCGGGGATGGCGGTACGGGGGACTCGGTGCGACGGTGGGAGCAGGCGTATGCCGCTGCAGGCGAACGCGATGCCGATTTCGAGACGTTGTCCGGCATCCCGCTCGAGCCCCTCTACGGGCCGCACAACACCGTCATCGACCACGACCGCATCGGCCTGCCGGGCCAGTTCCCCTACACGCGCGGCGTGTACTCGTCGATGTATCGCACGCGCCCGTGGACGATCCGCCAGTTCGCGGGCTTCGCCGACCCGGACCAGACCAACAAGCGCTTCCACGACCTGGTCGAGGGTGGGCAGCATGGCCTGTCGGTCGCGTTCGACATGCCCACGCTGATGGGCCTTGACTCCGACGACGAGCGGTCGTTGGGCGAGGTCGGACACTGCGGCGTCGCCATCGACAGCATCCACGACATGGAGCGCCTGTTCGACGGGCTGCCACTGGGCGAGATCACCACGTCCATGACCATCAACGCGCCGGCCGTCGCGCTGTTCGCCATGTACGCCGTCGCGGCAGAGCGCCAGGGCTTCGGTCTGGACCAGTTGGGTGGCACCCTGCAGACCGACATCTTCAAGGAGTACATCGCCCAGAAGGAGTGGCTGTTCCCGCCCGGGCCGCACCTGCGCCTGATCGGGGACCTCATCGAGTTCTGCACCCGAGAGGTGCCGCGCTACCACCCCGTGTCCATCTCGGGCTACCACATTCGCGAGGCCGGTTCGACGGCTGCCCAGGAACTGGCGTTCACGCTGGCCGACGGATTCGCCTACGTCGAACTGGGCATCGAGCGCGGCCTGCACCCCGACGAGTTCGTGCCGCGCTTCTCGTTCTTCTTCGATGCCCACATCGACTTCTTCGAAGAGATCGCCAAGTTCCGCGCAGGCCGACGGATCTGGGCGAGGTGGATGCGCGACCGCTATGGCGCCACCGCCGAACGTGCGATGCTGATGCGCTTCCACACCCAGACTGCCGGCGTCAGCCTGACCGGTCAGCAGCCCGACAACAACATCGTGCGCACGGCCGTGGAGGCACTGGCAGCCGTGATGGGTGGCACGCAGTCGCTGCACACCAATGCCCTTGACGAGGTGTTGGCACTGCCCAGCGACCATGCTGCCAAGGTGGCGCTGCGCACCCAGCAGGTGATCGCCGAGGAGACCGGCGTCACCAACGTGATCGATCCGTTGGGTGGCTCGTGGTTCGTGGAGTCGCTGACCGACGAGATGGAACGCCAGGTCGAGGAGATCTTCGCCACGATCATCGACATGGGCGACGACGGCTCGGTCACGTCCGGCTTGCTCAACGGCATCGCCGACGGCTGGTTCATGGCCGAGATCGCCGAGGCCGCCTTCGTCTTCCAGAACAAGCTCGACAAGGGGCGATTCAAGCAGGTCGGGGTCAACTCCCACGTCGACGACGATGACGAGGACCTCGAGATCCTGCGCATCTCCAACGACGTGGGCACGCGCCAGGCGGCGCGCGTGGCCGAAGTCCGCGCCAATCGCGACGAGGCACGGCACGCCCGCGCCATCGCGGACCTGCAGGCTGCCGCGCGCAGCGACGACAACATGCTGCCGCCGATGATGGAGGCGGTGCGAGCCGAAGCGACCGTGGGCGAGTTGACGACGGCACTCCAGGAGATCTGGGGGACCTACACCGAGGTCCCGCGCCTGTAGTCGCCCCGCTCGACCTCCCCCGGCACGGCCGTTTCGATCACGGACGTTGCCGTCACGGCGCTTCGCCCCACGGACGCTCCGATCACGGACGACATCCCGGGTCGGTACCCGGCATTCCGCCCCCGGCTCACCACGCCCACCGGTCCAGGGCGTGTTCGGGGTGGCGTGATCGTGATGTGGGTTGGCGATCGTGATGTGGGTTGGCGTCGCGTGGTGGGGTCGATTCACATCGGGGTCGGTCGTTCACATCGGGATGGGCCCGGCGACGCTGGTGCCGGGGCGTGTTTGGGGTGGCGTGATCGTGATGTGGGTTGGCGATCGTGATGTGGGTTGGCGTCGCGTGGTGGGGTCGATTGACATCGGGGTCGGTCGTTCACATCGGGATGGGCCCGGCGACGCTGGTGCCGGGGCGTGTTTGGGGTGGCGTGATCGTGATGTGGGTTGGCGATCGTGATGTGGGTTGGCGTCGCGTGGTGGGGTGGATTCACATCGGGGTCGGTCGTTCACATCAGCATGGTCGCGGCGACGGGTGGTGCCGACCCGTCGTCCACAGGTTTGGGAGAACCGACGCTGGGCTCCGAGGCCAGTGGCAGCCTTGTCGGCATGAACATCTGGGGCACGATCCTGGCACTGGCATGGCGTCAACATGGAGTCCTGGGTGTCTGGCAGGTGGAGGAACAGGGGATGTCGGGCGACGTGTTCCGTCGTCGAGGTCGCAGGGAAGGCTGGCAGCGGGAGGTGGCGGGGGTGTGGTCCCCACCCGGCGTCGAGCGCGATCGCCGCCACCAGTTGTCGGCCTGGTCCCTGGCCGCAGGCCCGGACGCACTTGTCACCGGTGTGGACGGCCTGTGGCTGGCGGGATTGCAGGTCAGGCTGCCCAGGGTGCCACGATTGGTGCTCCCCATGGGCTCCCACGCAGCGCGCCACCTCGGTCCCGGGCTGAAGTTGATCAGCAGTCGGACCCTTCGGTCCCACGATGCCGCGTACGTGCAGCGGTTGGCCGTCGCGAGCCCCAGCCGCTGTTTCATAGATCTGTGCATCCCGCCGACGCCTCCGGCCAGCGACGTTCGAGACCTGTTGGTCACGGCTCGCCAGGCCCGATGCGTCGACCTCACGGCCTTGGAGGGTGCGATCCGTCAAGCTCGCGGGGTCCCCGGCATCAATGTCCTGCGACGAGCCTTGTCCGATGTCGTGGAGGTGGATGCGGACTCACCGTTCAGCGACCGGGTCCATCGGCGGCTGCGACGAACAGGACTGCGCCCCGATCCCGCTCCCGCAGTCGTGCAGGCAGCGGGCCGTCGCCTGCATCCCGACATCACGTTTGCGCGCCAGTCGGTTGCCATCGAGTGCGATTCGATGCTCGCCCACTCGAGTCAGCGTGAACTGATGGTCGACAACCGAAAGGACCGTGGCTACCACGCCGCTGGGTGGCAGGTTCTGCGCATCGGGCACATGGAGTACGACCGTCACTGGGATGGCTTCATGGCAGACCTGCGCACCACCCTGGCGCACGCGGGCACACCTGCGGCCATGGGCTGAACCGGTCGGCGGTTCCGCGCCCACCCCGTGCGTCGATCACCGGTGACGGCTGCGCCGTGTCGTCGTACGACGGGGCATGCAACGCGCAGGAGATCGGCCAACCCCGGCACGCCCACGACGGCCTCCTGGTGATGACCGGTCTACGCTCGCCGGACCATCCGGGGACGGTCATCGGAAGCCAGTGTGCGTGCAGTAGTCCAGGACGGCTACGGCGACCCGGGCGAAGTGCTGCGAGTTGCCGAGGTGCCGGATCCGGTGCCCGGCGACGGCGAGGTGCTCGTGCGGGTGCTGGCCACGTCGGTGCATCCCGACGTGTGGCACGTGCTGCGTGGGCTGCCCCACGTCCTGCGGGTCATGGGGTCTGGGGTGTGGCGCCCGTCGCCGCCCGTGCCGGGCACCGACATGGCGGGCGAGGTGGTCGCGATCGGCTCGGGGGTGTCGACGCTGGCAGTCGGTGACCTGGTGCTTGGTGAGACCATTGCCGGTCTCCAATGGCGCAACGGGGCAGCGTGGGCGGAACTGGTGGCGGTGCCGGCAGCCTGGCTGGCGCGGGTGCCCGACGGCATGACCCCGGCGCAGGCGTCGACGGTGCCCACCGCCGCCCTGATCGTGCTGTCCAACTGGCCACGGCAGGTCGAGGTCGGTCCCGGATCCCGGGTCCTGGTCAACGGCGCGGCCGGGGGTGTGGGGAGCATGGCCGTACAGATCGCGCGTGCCCGTGGGGCGGACGTCACCGGTGTCGATCGTGGTGACAAACTGGACCTGGTCAGGCGACAGGGCGCCGGCGAGGTCATCGACTACACCCAGGCGGACTTCACGCGCAGTGGTCGGACCTGGGATGTCGTGTTCGACATCCCGGGCAACCACGCCTGGAAGGACCTGCAGCGGGTCGTGGCGCCGGACGGCGCCTACGTGCTGGTGGGCCACGACGGGTACGGGATCGCGGGTCGCATGTTGGGCAGCATGCCCCGCATGCTCGGGTTGATGGTGCGTGCTCGCTCGGACCCACGGGTGGCGATGGCGTTCGACTCGCCGGACAAGCCGACGCTCATGGACGAGTTGACCCAGGTGCTCGGCAGCGGCGAGATGGCACCGATCGTCGGCCACGCCTTCCCGCTGGAGGCCGCTGCCGACGCTGTGGCCCTGCTTGCCAGTGGTGACGCCCGCGGCAGGATCGTGCTCGACCCGACGATGACGCCCGCCACGTCGGCCTGACCTCGCCTCGTCGGCCCGTCGCTCGCTGCTCGCCGCTGATCCCACGCCGCCAGGCTCGGACGGCACGCCCACCATGACGAAAGGACCGCCCGGATCGGGCGGTCCTTCGTGGTGCTGGGTTGTGCCGGTTCAGGCGGTGGGCACGAAGGTGCCACCGGGGGCAGCGTGGGCGACCTGGCTGCCGTGGTCCAGAATGGCCTGGCCGCCGCAGGCGCAGGTGACCGCAGTCAGCACGCCGCCGCGCTCGGTGTTGGCGTGGTCCACGATCTGGGTCACGCTGCGAACGTGCTCGGAACCGGTCATGGGGCAGGTGACGAGGAACATCCTGTTGCCTTTCTTCGTCGTGTTCTGTGGATGGGGAAATTGGGTGACCGCCGGGGCTGCCGGTCGATGGGGACAGTGTGTCGGCCTGAACCTTCCGTGTCCATCGACAGTTTGTGTACGCTTTCGTGAAGCAAATCAAAACGATCGGCGCGCACGTGATCGACCCACACCGACTGCAGTTCCTGGTGGAGGTGGCCCACTGGGGGACCGTCACGGCCGCGGCCGAGGCCATGGGGTACTCGCCGTCGGCGGCGTCCCAGCAGTTGGCCGCCCTGGCACGTGATCTCGACATCGAGTTGTTGGATCGCCGTGGTCGCAACGTGGTGCTGACCGCCGCCGGGCAGGCGCTGGTCGAGCATGCCGACGCGGTCTTCGACGCCCTGGAGGCGGCCGAGACCGCTGCCCGCCGGGCCGCCGAGGTGGCCTCGGGCACCGTGCTGGTGGGTGCGCTCGGCTCGACGATCGTCGACCTGGTCCCGCTCGCGATCGCCCGCCTGCACGCCGCCGCACCCCACCTCACCCTGGACGTCCGTCACCTCGGTGACGACATGCTCGATGCCCTGCGCCATCGCACCGTCGACGTTGCCATCGAACACCGATGGTCCAACGTGGACGAAGTCGACATCGACGGCCTCCACGTCGTCGCCCTGTGTCGCGAACCGGTCTACGTCGTGGCGCCCAACCACCTCGACCTCAACGACCCACTCGTCCGCGCCGAGGCGTCGTGGATCGAGCATCCCTGCGCCCAGTGTGGACCTGGCACCCGCGACGTGATCCGTCGCCTGGGTGTCACGGGGCCACAGATGCAGTTCACCACCGACGACATGACCGTCATGCTGCACGTCGCGGCCCTGGGTGCGGCCCTGCCCGTGGTGCCGGGCCTGGTGACACTGCACCTGCCGGACGGGGTGCAGGCCTGGACCGTGCCGGACGTCACCCGTCGCATCGGTGGCTTCATCCGGGACGTCGGCCGCGGCGATCCCGGCCTCGAGACCGTGCTGGCCCACATGGCCGCCGCCGGCGCCGACGTCCAGGCTCGCATGGACCGGGTCCGGCAGGCCGCGCCCACCCTCGACGTGATCGACTGAAGCCCCGTGGCCGCTGGCCGGGGGCCCCCAAGCAGGACCTCGCGCAGCAGGACCTCGCGCAGCAGGACCCCGCGCAGCAGGAACTCGTCCAGCAGGACCACCGCTCGTGTCGTCGTCGCGACCCGATTCTGTAGGATCGCGACTCGGGTACCTCGCCGTGCCCACCGTCAGCACTGTCGCTGCGCCCCCGCCCCGGCCCGCTGTGGCCACCCCGTGCGCGGCAGACGCCGTGCCATTCGATGACCCGAGGACACCCGCCCATGGTCGATGTCGACGCCGTCCTGGACGACCCCGAACTCGCCGCCGTCGATCGCGGGTTGCGTGACGACATCCGTCGGCTCGGTGTCGAGCTCGGTCGCAGCCTGCTGCGACAGGAGGGCCAGGAGCTCTACGACCTGGTCGAGCGGATCCGGGCGTTGACACGGCAGGCGGCCGCGTCCGCTGCCGCCGCGACGCCGGACGCGGCGGCGGATGCGCTCCCGGTCGCGATCGCCGACGAGGATCCGGCCGCACGGGCGCGGCTCGGCGAACTGCTGGCAGGCATCGACGCCGACGTCGCGATCCGCCTGGTCCGCGCCTTCACGGCCTACTTCCACCTGGCCACGGTGGCGGAACAGACCCATCGCGTCGAACTCCTGCGCGCACCCGACGAGTCGGGCCGCGGCTGGTTCGCCGCCACCGTCGACAAGGTCGCGTCGTCGGGCATGCGCCCCGAGGAGATCACCCTGATCCTGTCGGCGTTGCAGGTGCGTCCGGTGGTGACCGCGCACCCCACCGAGGCATCGCGACGCTCCATCCTGTCCAAGCTGGCCTCGATCGCCGAACTGGTCGAACAGCGTCGCGATCCTCGCGCCTCGGCCACCGATCGTGCCCGCATCGACCGCCGCACGGCCGAACTGGTCGACCTGTTGTGGCAGACCGACGAGTTGCGCGTCGAGCGTCCCCGGGTGGTCGACGAGGCGGCGTCGGCACTCTTCTACGTCGAGCAGACCCTGCGTGACGTCCTGCCCGGGCTGCTCGACGACGTCGCTGCGGAACTTGCACGTCTGGATGTCGCCTTGCCCTCGACGATGGCGCCGGTGCGGTTCGGCTCGTGGGTCGGGGGTGACCGTGACGGCAACCCGTTCGTGACGCCCGAGGTCACCGAGGCGGTGCTCGTCAGCATGCACGAGCGCGGGATCGGCCTGATCGAGCACGTGCTCCTGCGACTGGGTCAGCGCCTGTCACCGTCCAGCCGCGTCCGGCCCGCATCCGGGGCGCTGCTGGCGTCGCTGGCCGCGGACCGCAGTGTCATGCCGCAGGTGTGGCGGCGACTGGCCCACCTCAACGCCCAGGAGCCGTACCGCCTGAAGGTCTCGTACTGCCTCGAGCGCCTGCGTGCCACGCGCCGGCGCATCCAGGAGGGACGCGACCACACCGACGGGGTCGACTACCTCGATGCCGGTGGCCTGCTCGAAGACCTGGCGCTGATTCGTGACTCGCTGTCGGCCAACGGCGGTGACCTGATCGCAGCCGGCGTGGTCGATCGCACCATGCGGGTCGTGTCCGCCGCGGGCTTCCACCTCGCTGTCCTGGACGTGCGCGACCACGCCAAGATGTTCCACAACCTGGTCCGGGAACTCGTCGAGATCAATGGTGGCACCTATCCCACCGAGCCGGCCGCGCGTCAGGAGCTGTTGGCCGCCGAACTGGCCCAGCGTCGCCCGCTGTCGGCCGTGACCACCGAGGTCGGGCCCGACGCCGCCCGCACGGGCCAACTGTTCACCGGGTTGCGCCATGCGCTGGACCGCTACGGCGACGGTGTCGTCGACACCTGCATCGTGTCGATGACCCGGGGACCCGACGACGTGCTGGCCGCCGCCGTGTGCGCGCGGGAGTCGGGACTGGTGGACGTGGAGGCAGGCGTCGCCCGGCTGTCGTTCGTCCCGTTGCTGGAGACGGTCGACGAACTGCATGCCGCCGGCCCCATCCTCGACGACCTGTTGTCCATCCCCGCATACCGCCAGATCGTGGCGGTGCGCGGCGACGTGCAGGAGGTGATGCTCGGGTACTCCGACTCCAACAAGGACGGCGGGATCGTGACGTCGCGCTGGTCGATCCACACGGCCATCCGGGCACTGCGCGACGTCGCCCGACGCCACGGCGTTGCCCTGCGGTTGTTCCACGGTCGCGGCGGGTCGGTGGGTCGCGGCGGCGGCCCCGCCCACCAGGCCATCCTCGCACAGCCCTACGGCGCCGTGCAGGGTGCAGTGAAGTTGACCGAGCAGGGGGAGGTCATCTCCGACAAGTACCTGCTGCCCGGTCTGGCGCGCGCCAACCTCGAACTGCTGTTGGCCTCGACGGCCGAGGCGGCGTTGCTGCACACGGAGTCGCGTCATGACCCCTCGACGGTGGTCGGCTACGACGACGTCATGGACGTCGTGTCGAAGGCGTCGCGTCGGGCCTATCGCGAACTGGTGGACGATCCCTCGTTGGTCGACTACTTCCTGTCGTCGACCCCGGTGGACGAACTGGGTGCCCTCAACATCGGTTCCCGTCCTGCCCGTCGCTCCACGACCGGTTCGGGACTGGACGGGCTGCGCGCCATTCCCTGGGTGTTCGGATGGACGCAGTCGCGCCAGATCATCCCGGGCTGGTTCGGCGTCGGGTCAGGCCTGGCCGCCGCTCGTGAGGCCGGTCACGGTGACCTGCTCGACGAGATGGCCAATGACTGGTGGTTCCTGCGCACCCTCGTGTCCAACGTCGAGATGACCCTGGCCAAGACGGACCTGCGCATCGCGGCCGACTACGTCAATCGGTTGGTGCCGCCCGAGCATCGCCACCTCTTCGAGGTCATCCGCTGCGAGTATGACCGCACCGTGGCCGAGGTCACGCGCCTGACCGGGCACGACGAACTGCTCGGCGAGCATCCGGTGCTGGCCCGGACCCTGCAGGTGCGCGACCTGTATCTCGAACCGCTGCATGCCCTGCAGGTCGAGATGTTGGCCCGATCGCGGGCATCGAGTCAGCCTCTGCACGCGCGCGAGACCGGCGGTGCGACCGCCGAGCGTGCCCTGTTGCTGACGATCAATGGCATCGCCGCTGGTCTGCGCAACACGGGCTGACGGGCCGCCGCGCCCAGCGACGTCGGACTGCCGTCGGGGCGGGTCGCGTGGGTTCGGCGCGACGCCGACCTGCCGCCAGTGGCACAATCGGCGCTGGAACCGGGGCACGGCATGTGCCCGGGGCACGGGAGGACCTGGGATGCTGCCACGCGGGGACCACACGGGACGGACAGTTCGTCGAGGCATGGACACGCCGTCCGGCGGCGGTCCGTTCGGCGCAGGCGGGCGCCCGATCCGGCCTGCGACCGTGCTCGCCCGACGGGCCACCGTGCTCGCGGTGGCCGTGCTCACGATCGGTGCTGGCGGGTGCGACCAGGTGTCGGACGCAGCCGGCCGCCTGCCGGCAGAGGTGCGGTCCGAGGCGCAGCGACGCGCACAGGAACAGGTGGACGAGGTGCGCGACCGGGTCGGCGACGAGGTCGCGGAGCGGGTCCAGTCGGCCGTCCGGGAGTACGGCGGCTCGATCGATGCGGACCGCGTCTGCGAACTGGTTGCCGACGATCGCCTGACCAGCGCCGAGCGGGGCCGCCTGGAGGTCGCGGTGGAGCTCGCGGAAGCCCTGGGGTTGCCCCCGGAGGTGGTGGGTCCGGCCGGCGACCTGCTGACCACGACCAACGGGGCCACCGACCAGGTGGGTGACCTGGTCGAAGGCTGCAAGTCGGTCGGGGCCAGCCTCGAGGAAGGGTCCTAGTGCCGGTCTTCGTCACCCATGCCGACACGGCCGTCGGTGTTGCCCTGGTGGAGGCGCTCACTGGCGATGGCGCCGACGTGCGTGCCTTCGCATCGGGGGAGGGAGACGTCGCGGCGGTGCGCGACGCCGGGGCCATCGTCGCGCTCGGCGACCACGATGACGAAGGCCACCTCGAGGCGGCGATGACCCACGCCCACACGGTCGTGGTGCCCCACGTCGGATGGTTGACGTCGGCCACGCAGGTGAGCCGGGACTGGCCGACCATCGTGCGAGCGGCGGTCCAGGCCGAGGTCTCCCGCATCGTCGTCGTGTCGTTGGTGGGGGCCGCACCCGATGCCACCCTGCCGCTGCTGGCCGCCCTGGGTGCGGTCGAGACCGACCTGGTGGCGGCCGCACCCCAGACCCTGGTCGTGCGCACGGACGGCGTGGTCGAGGACGGTCACGCCGACGTCGCGGCGATCCTGTCCACCGTGTCGGACTGCGACGGTGCGGTCATGGCGCCCGTGGAGCGGCCTGACCTGGTGCGTGGGTTGGTCGCCCTGGATGCGGCTCGGTCAGGTCGCAGCGGCGGTCATGCCCTGTTCACGGCACTGGGTCGACCCCGCCCGCTCGGGTCCGGGATCGATGCTGGCACGGGCCCGCGCGGTGCCGGGTGGCGGCGGCCCCGGTGGCGGCGGCCCCGGTGGCGGCGATGGTCCCGGTGGTGGCGACGGTGCTGGTGGGGGTGCCGACGGGAGGGGATCCCTGGTGGGCCGGCGCTGGATGCCGCCCGATCGTCGCGCTGGCCTGGTGGCGGCGGTGTGCGGTCGAGCGACGCCCGCCGTCGTCGGTGCCGACCTGTGGGAGCTCACGACGTGACGGACGTCGACCATGCCGCTGCCTCGATCGAGTCGTCGCGTCGCAACCAGCCATTGTCGACGCGGGCCCTGGCCTGCTTCGACCTCGATGGATGCCTCATCGACTCGTCACGGGCGATTCCGGCGGGCGTGAATGCCGGCCTGGGGGCGGTCGGACTCCCTTCCCGGAGCGCCAGCGCCCTGCAATGGTGCATCGGGCCACCCCTGTCGGAGAGCTTCACGACGTTGCTTGCAGAACACGGGGTGCATGACGAGGACCAGATCGCGACGGCGATCAAGGGGTACCGGGCGGCCTACCCCGCGGTGTCGGTCGAGCTGACGACGGTCGTGCCGGGGATCGATGCGGTCCTGGCCCAACTGCCCCAACGTCGTGTCATCGTCACCTCCAAGCCCGCCGACTACGCCCGGCCACTGGCCGTTGCGATGGGCCTGATGGTGCATTTCGACGACCTGTTCGGGCCGAGCACCGACCTGGTCGTGGAGCCCAAGACCGCGACCCTGGCGCGCGCGTTGGACAGCGTGGGTGCCACGGCGGGCACGGCCGTGATGATCGGGGATCGTCGCCATGATGTCGACGCCGGTCTCGCCGTGGGCACGGCGACCATCGGGGTCACCTGGGGTGCCGGGGACCGGACCGAACTGTCGGCCGCCGGCGCACACCATGTCGTCGACGAGCCGAGCCAACTGAGGACGCTGCTGGGATGATTCGCCCCCACTGGCGCTGGTGCCACGTGGCAGAGGCGTGACTTACGTCGTATGGTAAAGTGTGCCTGCAGGCAACGGCGATGCTGGCTGACCAGCAGATCGAGTCCACGATGTCCACTGCACGCACCACGGCGATCACAGGGATCCTTGGCGGCGTGGCCGTGGTCGGGGTCGCCTTCGTCCTGGCGATGCGGACGAACTTCGCGCCGGTGGTCGATCGGGTGCGCCGGTTCAACCGCGACGTCAACAATCCGCGGCAGTTGCGCACCGCGGGTCAGGAGGATGCCTATGCCTCCATCGTGCACCACGTCGGCCGTACCTCCGGCCGTGCCTATCGCACGCCGGTCGTCCCCGTGGCCACCGACGACGGCTTCGTGATCCCGCTGCCCTACGGGCCGGAATCGGACTGGGCGCGCAACGTGCTGGCCGCCGGCGATGCCACCATCACCCATGCCGGTGCCGATGTGCCGGTCACCGCCCCGCGCGTGCGTTCGTTGGACCAGGTGCGGGCGGCACTGCCCAGCGGTGACCGGCTGGTGTCGTCGCTCTTCGGCATCGATGCCTTCCTGGAGGTCACGTCGGCCTGACCGGCCGTGGGTGTATCACCGTCGGCGCTCGTGCCTCCCTGGCCCCACCCGATGCCGGATGTTTGCCGACCGGCGTCGTGGGGAAGTGTCGAGGGTGGATCGATTGGCAATCCTTCGGGGGGGCTGACACGAACCACGCATCGCGACCAACACGTCGCGACCAACACGTCGCGACCAACAACGTCGCGACCACGTGAGGACCACACCATGCCAGTCATCATCGCCATCGCCGTCGGCAGCGTCCTGATCGCATGGGGCATCGCGATCCGCGTGCGCAGGCCCGGTTCGACGCGCCGGACCGGCGTCGAACTGACCGGGGACGTCGCCACTGACTTGTCGTTGCAGGCCGCCATCCCGACCGGGTCCGGTGTCGGTCTGGTGTTGGTGGGGATGGTGGTCGTGCTGACCGCCCTGGCGACGCTCGTCGTGTCCTGACCAGTCACGCCTCAGGACGGCCTGGGGTCGCTGGCCAGCAGCCCGTAGACCCTGGTGGCCTCGGCCCCGGCGTGGCGACCCAACCCTCCGCGCAGCTGGGCCTCCAGTCGGAAGCCTGCCTTCTCGGCGGTCCGTGAACTGGCGACGTTGGCGGGGTCGCACAACCACAACAGCTGCTGCCAGCCCCACTCGTCGGAGAACGCCCAGTCGGCCAGGGCCCGCAGCACGCGCGTGCCCAGCCCCTGGTTGGCGTGCCCTCCGGCGATCCACATCCCGATCTCGGCAATGCCGTGGTCCAGCGGCCCCCAGCGGGGATGCAGGCCGGTTCCACCCACCAGTTCGTCGCCCGACCAGATCGACAGCACGAAGTCGGTCCGCGACAGGTACTGACCGGCGAAGTCACGGACTCGCACCTCCGCTGCTTCGGGCGGGTCGTCAGCGGTGGCCCAGTCCATCCAGGGAGCGAGGTGCTCGTAGGAGGCGTTGGCAACGGCGGCCAGCGTGGCGCCGTCACCCGGCCGCCAGGTCCGGATCGTCAACTCGTCCACGGTCAGGGTGGAGGGTGCGACGAAGAACTCGTCCGCGACGCCGGTGTGGCTGGGGTCAGTGGGCTGTTGTGGGACCATCACGATTCCCCTTTGCGGTCGGTGGCCATCGGTCGTCCAGCCGACGGCGGGGCGGTGGGTCAGGCGCGCTCGCGGATCCATGCCAGGTCGGTGACGTGGTCGGTGGCCTCGCCGGGCGTCTCCAGGACGACGTCGGTGTCGGCCAGTCGCACGACCTCCACCAACGCCTCCTCGTCGATCAGACCGGCACCCAGGTTCTGGTGTCGGTCGCGACCCGAGTCCAGCTCGTCCTTGCTGTCGTTGAGGTGGACGAGATCGATGCGTCCGAGCCCCGCGAGCAGCCGCTCGGTGGCCGTCACCAGTTCCTCTCCGCCGGCATGGAGGTGGCAGGTGTCCAGGACGAACCCGAACGGGGTCTCGGTGCCGGCCAGGGTGTCCCAAAGTTGCAGGATCGCGTCGACCCGGCGAGCCATCGCGTTGCCGCCTCCGGCGGTGTTCTCGACCAGGATCGGCACCGACGTCTCCAGTCGGTCCAGTGTGGTCCGCCAGTTGTCGAAGCCCGCCTGGGGATCGTCATCGTCGGTGACATGGCCGCCGTGCACGACCACACCGGCTGCCCCGATCGCCTCGGCCGCCCGCACCGTCTGGACGAGGTTGGAGCGGCTGGGGTGACGGATGCGATTGCTCGTGGTCGCCACGTTGATGATGTAGGGAGCGTGGACGTAGACGGGGATGTCCGAGGCGCGCAGCACGTCGGCGTCGTCACGCTCCGCCGGCTTCTTGTACGACTGGGGAGGCGACAGGAACACCTGCACGACCTCGGCCCCGCGTGCGCTGGCTGCCGCCAGCGGATCTGCTGCCGGCACGTGGGCACCGAATCGCATGGGTGGACTCCTGCAGCGCGTGACTGGACAGCCGCCCGGAGCGGCCAGAGGCTCCCGCAACCGTAGCGATCCTCGACAGCAGGACTGCCTGGTCGACATCGCCCGCCACCACGTCCGGTGGCGGGACCTCGAGTCATCAGTCGAACACCGACCAGCAGATGTCGTTTCGCAGCCGCTGATCGTCCAGGACCAACTCGCGAATCTCCTCCGGGAGGTGGTCGCGCTGCCACTGGCACTCGCGTCGACCTGCGCGCGCACCCTCGCCGTCCGGCGCGGCGGCTCGCGCGGCCTTGATCGCATAGGCCGCGGCACCCAGCTCGTGGGCGGCGACATGTGCCACCACTGCTGCCTGCCCGGCGGCGAAGGCCGCGTGGCGGGCGGCACCGGTCAGTGGGCGGGCAGCCGCCATGGCATGACCACCGGCGGCCCGGGACTCCGACATCGTGATCTTCCCGCGTGACCACGCGCGAACCTGGTCGATCGCGTGGCGCGGCCTGGCGTCCAGGGGCTGGGCGGACTCGAAGTGGTGGAGCACGTGCGCTGCGCAGTCGGCCGCCCACGACGCCACCAGCCAGTGGTCCGAGTCCGTCAGCGAGCCCCCGCGACGAATGGTGATGAAGCGGGGGTCGCGAACCTTGGGGAGGATCATGGATCGAGCGCTCCTGCATCGCTGCTCACGGCCTGACCGGGTGCCAGTGTGCCGTGCCGGACTGTGCGACGGCCGGGCAGGACGGCTGGGCAGGACGGCCGGGCAACCCGGACGGGTGCCAACGTGCAATGGCCGGCGACCGACGGGAGGGGCGCCAGTTGGCTCGTCAGCCCACGGTCAGGGTCGCCGACATGTTGGCGTGGAGGTTGCAGACGAAGGCATGGTCGCCCGGCTCGCTGGGCGCGGTGAACGAACCCGTGCTCGATGCGGGCACCTGGATGTCGAAGCTGTCGTCGTCGGCGCTGACCGTGTGCAGGACGCCATCGGCGTTGTCGACGGTGACCTCGGCGCCGGGCGCCACCGACGTGGGCGCTGCAAAGGTGAAGTCGGAGATCGCGATTGTGGTCGAGGCGGGGGCCGCTGCGGCTGGGTCGTCGGACGGCGCATCAGTGGTGGCCGCAGCCGAGGGCGGGGTCGTGGGCGTCATCGTGTCGGCCGGCGCGGAGGGAGTCGGGGTGGGCTCGGGGGTGGCGGGTGGTGCCGTCTGGGATGCAGTCGCGATCGCGGTCGAGTCGTCGTCGGACGAGCCGCAGGCAGCCATGGCGACGGCCACGGTCAGGGAGAGCGCGAGCAGGCGGTGGCGGTGGGTGGTCATGTCGTCGTCCGATGCGGGTCGATGTGGGTGTCTGTTGTCGAGGCCGCCAAGGTTGGCAACGTGATGTCGTACAGGGGGTTCGCCGCCGTCGTCCGTCGGGCTTGGTCCGTGTCCACCCCGGTCGGGGGCCGCGGGAAGCACCTCGTTGTCGGGGGCGTTGCGGGCCACGTCCGCAGCCTTCGACCCGAGAGCCTGTCATGCCCCATGCCATGTCCGACGAACAACGACGTGCCTTCCTCCTCGCCCCGGGTCGCACCGGTCATCTTGCCACGGTGCGAGCCGACGGTCGCGCCCACGTCGCACCGATCTGGTTCACGCTCGACGGCGATGACGTCGTGTTCAACACCTCCGCCACCAGCGTGAAGGGTCGCAACCTTGTGCGCACGGGTCGTGCGAGCCTGTCCGTCGATCTCCCGGTCCACCCCTACGCATTCGTGCACCTGGAGGGCCCGGTCACGATCGAGGAGGATCCCGAGGTCTACCGCGAGTGGACGCGAACGATCTCGGCTCGCTACGTCCCACACGGCCAGGTCGACGCGTACACGGACCGCAACGCCGTCGCGGGTGAGCTGCTGGTCCGCCTGCGGCCAGAGACGGTCGTGGCCGTTGGCGAACTGGCTGGCTGGGACTGAACTGCCGGGCCCGTGGCCCGTCCATCCACGAACCATGACCCGGCCCGGCATGGGCCGAGCGCCGAACGGGTCGGGATCGCGCCCGCTCCGCCGGGGTCGCGACATCGCATGCACTAGCTTCGCGCCGGGACAGTCGCCGACGGGCCGATGGGGAAGGGCAGCGATGCACGGGGGCGTGCGACACCTGCCTCGCGAACTGGCTGCAGGTGCAGTGGTCGGGGTGATGGGCATCTCGATCGCCCTGTCGTTCAGCTCCCTGGTGTTTCGTGGTGCGTTGGCGGACGACTTCGCCGTGGGCGTCGGATGGGGACTGGCAGGCATGGCCGCGATGGGCATGGTCGTTGCCCTGGCGAGTTCGGTCCGCGGCGTGGCCGCCGGTCCACAGGACGTGCCGACGGTGGTCGTGGCTGCCGTGGCCGTGGACCTGGTGGCCCGCGACACGGCGGATCCATTGGCGACGCTGGCCGCCTTCGTCGTCGTGTCGAGCCTGGTGTCTGGCGTGGGCCTGGTGGTCGTCGGTCGCAGGCGACTCGGTGGGCTCGTGCGGTACGTGCCCTACCCCGTGGTGGCGGGCTTCCTGGGTGGGACAGGCGTGGTGCTGAGCCTGGCCGGACTGTCCCTGCTGGTCGGCGCCGGACCCGGTGACGCGCCATGGCTGCGGCTCGTGCCGGGCATTGCCGTGGCAGTGGCGCTGGTGTGGCTGGGCCGACGTCGTAGTCGCCCCGCACTGCCGGCCCTGCTGTTGGTGGGCGCGGTGGTGGGCTACCACGTGGTGGCCTGGAGCATGGGGATCGACACCGCGGTCGCGACGTCCCGCGGGCTGGTCCTCGGGCCCTTCCCGCCCGGCAGGCTGCTCGACCTGGACACGTTGGGGCTGCTCGGCCGCGCCGACTGGGGTGAGGTGCTCACGCAGGTCCCGGCGATGCTGGTGCTGGGGTTGCTGACGGTCCTGGCACTGCTGCTGAACGTGGGTGCACTGGAGCAGGAACTGGACCAGGATGTCGACGCGGATCGTGAACTGGTGGCCACGGGCATCGGCCTGCTCGCAGGTGCGCCGATCGTCGGGCTGCCGGGCTTCGTCCTGCTGGGTGACACGATGGTCGGCCGGCGCATCGGTGGACCGAGCAGGGTCCCACCGTTCGTCGCGGCTGGCCTGGCCGCGATCGTGTTGGTGATCGGGGCCGACGTCCTGACACTCGTGCCGGTCCTGGTGACTGGTGGCATGCTGCTCACCATCGGACTTGACTTCATGATCACCTGGGTGTGGGAGGTCCGCCGACGTGTCGGCGTTGTCGAACACCTGGTCATCCTGGCGATCGTCGTGGTCGTGGCGACGGTGGGGTTCCTCCAGGGGGTGGGCCTGGGCATCCTGGCCGCGGTGGCGATGTACGTCGTGCGGTCCAGCAGGGTCGGCGCGGTGCGCACCATGTCGACCCTGCGGGTGCGACGCAGTCGCGTGCAACGGGATGCCGCCACCGAGTTGCAGCTCGAGGCCGTCGGGGACCGCGCGGCGATCGTCGAACTCCAGGGGTACCTGTTCTTCGGAACGGCGGAACAGGCCGTGGCCGCCATCCTCGACCACCTGGGGACCCTGCCGCAGGTGCAGTACCTGGTCGTGGATCTCCAGCGGGTCACGGGTGTCGACTCCTCGGCGGTGGGCTCGCTGCATCGGCTCGCTCGCCACACCCAGGATCGCGGCGTCGACGTGGTCCTCAGCGGTGGATCACCAGCCGTCCAGGCGCTGGTGGTCCCACTGCTCGGCGAGGGCACGTTCACCGCCGCCCCCGACCTCGATCGCGCCCTGGAGATGGGGGAGGAACGGGTGCTCGCCGCGGTGCCCTCGGTCGACGCCGCGGCCCCGTACGCGGGGGTCGACACCGCTGTGGACGGGGACGGGACTTCCGGCGCGTCGTCACCGGACGCCACCCGGGGAGCGGCGGTCCCGGCGGTGTGGCGCGATGTCGCGCCCATGCAGCTTCCAGCAGGTCACACGATCGTGCGCGCGGGGGACCGGGACGTCGGGTTGTTCCTGCTGACGGGTGGTCGCGCCGCCGTCATCATCGAGTCGTCGGATGAACAGCGTCACGCCCTGCTCCTGCCCGGCACCGTGATCGGCGAGATGAGCCTGCTCTCCGATCGGCCGGCCAATGCCACGGTCGTCTGCGAGACCGACTGCCAGGTCCGCCACCTGGACGCGGACACGGTCGCCCACCTGAGCGAGACGGACCCGGCACGGGCGCTGGACCTGCACCGATTCATCGCGCGGCGACTGGCGCGCAAGTTGGCTGCCGCGGATCGCACGATCACGTCGTTGCAGTGACCGGGCGGACCTGCGGCGGCTGGCGCGCTGGGGGCTGACTGCGGCTGGCGACCACCGGACAGGGCCCACCTCGCCGCGCGCGTCGTGGGGCGGGTGCGTCAGCCCGCGCGGTTCCAGCCCCCGCGCGTCGTACCAGCGGCGCACCACCTCCAACCGGGCTCGGAGCCCCTCGCCGGGGCTGGCAGTGGCACCGACATCACCGCCGTCCGGATCGGTCAGGACGAGCGCACTGTTGCCGCGGCCGGTGAATCCCTCGGCCCGGCCATCGACGGTGACGTCGTGGCTCGCGCGCAGCAGCCACCCGCCCACCTCCTCCATGACCTCGGGCACCCACGCGCCGATCGCCAGGCGTTCGAGCGCCAGCGTGTCGACGTCGGATGGGTGCCCGACTGGTGGGGGCGTGCTCAGCTGTCGAGCTCCTCGAGGGCCTCGGTCGGCTCGTCCAGCCACGGCATCATGCTGCGCACCGACTTGCCGACCGCCTCGATCTGGTGGCTGCGTCCGGCGTTGCGGTAGCCGGCGAACTGGTCGGCACCGGCCTCCCACTCGGCCATGAAGTTCGCCGCGAACGACCCGTCCTGGATCTCGGCCAGGATCTCGCGCATCTGGGCGCGTGACTCGTCGTTGATGACGCGGGGCCCGGACACGTAGTCGCCCCACTCGGCGGTGGTGGACACCGAGTGCCGCATCCACGAGATGCCGCCCTCGTACATCATGTCGACGATGAGCTTGAGTTCGTGGAGGCACTCGAAGTAGGCAGCCTCGGGCTGGTAGCCCGCCTCGACCAGGGTGTCGAAGCCGTCGCGCACCAGGTGCGAGACACCGCCGCACAGCACCGCCTGCTCGCCGAACAGGTCGGTCTCGGTCTCCTCCTTGAAGGTGGTCTCCAGGACACCGGTCCGGGTCAGGCCGAGACCGGCGGCATACGACTTGCCCAACTCCTGGGCCTGCCCGGTGGCATCCTGGTGCACGGCCAGCAGGCCCGGCGTGCCCTGGCCCTGCTCGTAGAGCCGCCGCACGATGTGGCCGGGCGACTTGGGGGCGACCAGGAAGACGTCGACGTCCTCGGACGGCTCGACGAACCCGTAGTGGATGTTGAAGCCATGGCCGAAGACCAGGGCGTTGCCGGGTTCGACCGCGTCCGCCAGCCCGTTCTCCCATGCAGCCTTCTGGTGGGTGTCGGGCAGCAGGATCACGATGACGTCGGCCTCGGCCGCGGCCTCGTTGGTGTCCATGACCACCAGGCCCTCGTCCTCGGCGCGCTGGCGCGACGACGAACCCGGGCGCAGGCCGACGCGCACGTCGACCCCGGAGTCGCGCAGGTTGAGGGCGTGGGCATGCCCCTGGGAGCCGTAGCCCAGCACTGCCACCTTCTTGCCCTGGATCAGGGAGAGGTCGGCGTCGTCGTCGTAGAAGATCGTGGCCACAGTGGAGTCCTTCGAGGGAATGCGGTGCGCTGCGGCAGCCTACGACCACATCGCCGACGAGGCGAATGCGCGGCCCGACGACCACTGGGGCCTGGCCGCGCATCCGCCCGAGGGAAGGTCAGCGGCCGGGTCGCACCCCGACACCGACCGGCACACGTGCCACTGGCGGCTCGAGTTCGGACTCGGGGGCTGCGTGAGGCGGTCCCTCGACCTGCAGGTCGGGCAGCCACTGCAGCCAGTCCGGCAGGTACCAGTTGCGGTCACCCAGCAGGGCCATCGTCGCCGGCACCAGCACCGAGCGCACCAGCGTGGCATCGAGCACCACGGCCACGGCCAGGCCGAAGCCCATCTGCTGGAACATGGCCAGGTCGCCCATGGCGAAGCCCCCGAACACCGCCACCATGATGAGCGCGGCGCCGGTGATGATTGCACCCGTGGCCTGCAGCCCGAATGCGACCGAGCCGGCGTTGTCACCGGTCTGGTCGTAGCGCTCCCGGATCCGGCTGAGCAGGAACACGTGGTAGTCCATGCTCAGGCCGAACAGCACGGTGAACAGGAACAGGGGCACCCACGCCTCGATCACGTCGGCGGTCTGGAAGCCCAGCAGATCGGCACCGATGCCCCACTGGAACACCGCGACGAGCAGGCCGTAGGTGGCCCCGACCGACAGCAGGTTCATGGCGATCGCCTTGAGCGGGACCACCACCGAACGGAAGGCCACCAGCAGGAGCACGAAGCTCAGGGCCAGCACGAACGCGACGATCCATGGCGTGCGGTCGGCAACCAGCGTGGAGTAGTCGGCGTTGAACGCCGCATCTCCCGTGACCAGGACCTCCACCTCCTGCCCGGCCCACGCCGCAGGGACCAGTTCCTCGCGGACCTGCATGACCGCGTCACGCCCCGCGATGGTCGACGGGTCCAACAGGTCGACTGCCTCCACGACCAGGAGGTGGCCACCGTCGACATCCTGGTGCGTGGTCACCTCGACCGCCCCGTGGTCAGGGTCGGCCTCCAGTGCGGCGACCAGGGTCGCCGCCCCGTCACGGATCGCGGGGGTGTCGACATCGTCGGCGTGGACCACGACCAGGGTGGCGGCCAGGCCATCCCCGAACTCGTCGGCCAGGACCTCCTGGGCGAACCGGATGTCGGAGGACTCGGGCAGGGACGCGATGCCGCTGCTGCCAAGCTGGATTGACAGGTACGGGACGGCCATCGCCACCAGCAGGCCACCCGACACGGCCGCTGACAGTGCCGGCCGCGCCATGACGGTCCGCGCGACGCGGGCCCACGCCTGCCACCGGACGCACCGGACGGCGACCGGTGGCGGCTCGGCGACGCCATGGCAGCGCCAGGGCGTTCACGCGGTCACCCAGCAGGCCGAGGATCGCGGGAAGCAGGGTCAGGGCAGCGAGCACGGCGGCCAGCACGACCACGATGGCTCCGATGCCCAGGCTGCGGAAGGTGGTGTCGGGCATCAGCATCATGCCCAGCAGGGCGACGATCACGGTGACCCCGGAGAAGACGACGGCGCGGGTGGCGGTCGAGCCAGCGACCGTGATCGCCGTGACCGTGTCGTGACCGTGACGTCGTTCCTCGCGGAAGCGCTGCACGATGAACAGGGAGTAGTCGATGCCGACTGCCAGCCCGATCATCGTGATCATGTTGACGACGAACAGGCTCAGGTCGGTGGTCAGACCCACCAGGCTGGCCAGACCCAGGGCCAGGATCACCGACACGATCGCGAGCCCGATGGGGACCAGTGCGGCCGCCAGTGCACCGAAGACGACGACGAGCACGAGCAGGGCGATCGAGAGGCCCAGCAGTTCTCCGCGAACCAGGGTGTCCTCGGCCAGTGTGTCGAACTCGTGGCCGACGGAGGCATTGCCCAGCGCGGCGAACCGCCACCCGTCTGGCTGGGCGGTGTCCAGTGCCTGCAGCAGTGGCGTCACCTCGGCGTCGTCGGACTGGTCGAGTGCGACCACCAACAAGGCGTGACGACCGTCGGCCCCGATCAGACCCGGCACGCCGTCCGATGGACTCGTGACCGAGGTCACGTGGGGCGTGGTCCGCAGCGTGGTGGCCAGATCGGCGACGACGCCGATGTTGCCGGGTGCGTCGACGCGTGTGCCCGCCGGCGACTCGATGACGACGTACTCGGTGGCGGCGGCCTCATCGGGGTTCGTGCCCCGGGCCTGGTCGACCAGGTCGGCAGCGACGGCCGCCTCGAGTTCGACGGTGACGTCGCCGTCCTGGGTCAGCGCATCGCCCAGGAAGGTGACGGTGGCCGCGATCGACACCCCCAGGACGACCAGCCATGCCACGATCGTTCGAGCGGGGTGCCGGGCGGCGGCGCTGGCCAGCGCGCCCGTGGCGGCGCGGCGCGGCGCCGGCGAATGCGCGAGGGAAGGGTCAGGTGGGCGAAGTGGTGACTGCATGGGTGCGTCCTCGACGGATCGGACCGGGGCGGCTGCCGACGGCTTCTCTGCAGACTCGTCCCCCGGGCACCGTCGCACGATGGGGGATCGTGCCGGTCGTGCCCCCCGGTCCACCCCGATGCCTGGGGGGCATCCCGTGGGGGACACCCCGGAGAACCCCCCGTTCCGGCATAGGCTGCGGCGACGACGACCAGCGAGGGATGACCGTGCAGGTGCGGTTCGACGATGCCCGACCGGGCCGACGCCGTGGCTTCGCCCTGACCGACATCCGCCAGGTGCTGGTCGCGCACCACCTCGACGAGGTCGTCGGAGTGGTCGCCGCGGCCGAACAGGCGGTGGCCGACGGTGCCTGGGTCGGCGGGTGGGTGGGCTACGAAGCGGCGGGCGCCTTCGATCCGGCGCTGGCCGTGGTGCCGGTCGCGGGGACTGTCTTCGAGGACCTGCCGCTGGCCTGGTTCGCCGTTGCCGACGGTCGTGGCCCGGTGGACGTGCCGGTCGACGCGCCGTCGTCCGGGCCCGTCCACCTCCGGGAATGGGAGGCGGCGACGTCGGCTGCAGACCACGCCGCAGCCGTTGCCCGGATCCGCGACCACATCGCTGCAGGCGAGACCTACCAGGTCAATCTCACGTTCCAGCTGTCGGCCGGCTTCGACGGGTCACCCGCTGACCTGTACCGCCAGTTGGTGGCGTCCCAGTCGGGTGGCTACGGCGCGTTGGTGGACACCGGCGAGTGGGTGGTCGCCTCGGCGTCACCGGAGTTGTTCTTCGAGTGGGCCGACGGCGTGGTCACCTGCCGACCGATGAAGGGAACGGCACCGCGGGGACCGACGCCGACACGCGACGCGGCCCAACGACGGTGGTTGGAGGAGTCGACCAAGAACCGCGCCGAGAACGTCATGATCGTGGACATGGTTCGCAACGACCTGGCGCGCATCGCCACGGTCGGCGGTGTGACGGTTCCGGCGCTGTTCACCCTCGAGAAGTACGACACGTTGTGGCAGTTGACCTCGACGGTCGCGGCCACCAGTCGGCCCCGGGTCACGCTCGTGGACGTCTTCGCGGCATTGTTCCCGTCGGCGTCGATCACGGGCGCTCCCAAGATCGCGACCAGTCACGTCATCGCCGAGCTGGAACCGGTGCCACGGGGCGCGTACTGCGGCGCGATCGGCTTCGGCGGGCCCAGTCCCAGCGGTGCGCACTGGACCTTCAACGTCGGGATCCGCACGGTCACCATCGACCGCCGCACCCACCGCGCCCACTACGGCACCGGCGGCGGCATCACCATCGACTCGCGGCCCGACGACGAACATGCAGAGGCGCTGCTCAAGGCACAGGTGTTGCGGCGTCGCTCGGGGGCCATGCACCTGCTCGAGACCATGCGCTGGGACCCGGGAGAGGGGATTCGCCATCGCGATGCCCACCTGGCGCGGGTGCAGCAGTCGGCCGGCTACTTCGACATCGACCTTGACATGGAGGACGTGGCTGCGGCCATCGAGGGGGCCGTCCCCACGACGGATGCGGCAACCGTGGGCGATCCGATGCCACTGCGCCTGCGCATGCTGGTCGATCGTGCCGGCGCGGTGGTGGTGACGGCGAGTGCCATCACCACACGTGAGGGGTGGCTGGATCCCGGTCCACCGCCCGGTCGCCTGGCACGAGGTGCCGGGTCGGGTGGGTCGCTGTCGGCGGTCACGCTGGCGGTGGACACCGAACCGGTCGATCCCGATGACGTCTGGCTGCATCACAAGACCACCGTGCGGGCGGTCTACGAGCAGGCGGCTGTACGCCATCCGAACGTCGACGACGTGGTCCTGGTCAATGATCGCGGCGAGGTGACGGAGACCACGATCGGCAATCTTGTCGTGCTCGTCGACGGTCGCTGGCTCACGCCTCCGCTGGGTTCGGGCCTGCTCGCCGGGACGGAACGAGGGGCGCGACTGGCCGCAGGAGAACTGGTGGAGCAGGTCGTCACCATCGCCGATCTCCACCGTGCCGACGCCCTGGGTCGACTCAACGGCGTGCGTGGCTGGGAGCCGGCCCGGCTGGCCTGATCGTGGTCCGTTCTGGCCCGTCGTGGCGCCGTGGGGCCAGTCGTGTCCCCCTCGTGGGGACCTGTTCAGTCCGCCCGTGTCACCAGCGCGGCCGACAACTGGGCGAGCATGGCGCGGTCGAGCGTGAACCAGGCCCACTTGCCACGCTGTTCCCGATGCAGGATCCCGGCGGCCACCAGGATCGACAGATGGTGACTCACGGTCGACTGCGAGCGGTCGACTGCGGCCGGAAGGTCACAGGCACAGACCTCGCCCGTGGCGTCGGCGGCAACCAGCGACACCAGTTGCAGTCGCACGGGGTCGGCCAGTGCCTTGAAGGCAGCGGCCAGCGTGGTGGCGTCGTCGCGGTCGAGCGCGCGATCGGTCTGGAGCGGCTGGCAGCACGCGATGGTTGCCGCGGCGGCATCGGTGTCGCCAGGTGATCGTGGCGTGCGCATGGGGTGCGATTCCTTGCTTGTTCCTGCAGGGCGGGTCCATCATATTGACAGTCATCGATCTGTGACGATAGTGTGCCCGGAACGAATCGACATCTATCGATATGAAGGCCATGCCATGCGACTCCAACTCGCCCTGAACGTGTCCGACCTCGACGCCGCCGTCGACTTCTACGAGCGTCTGTTCGGCGTGGAGGTGGCCAAGCGCAAGCCGGGCTATGCGAACTTCGCCATCGCAGAACCACCACTGAAGCTGGTCCTGTTCGAGGGCGCGGAAGACGGGACGATCAACCATCTTGGCGTCGAGGTCGAGACCACCACGGAGGTGGACGAGGCCCACGCGCGGCTCGTGGCTGCAGGGTTGGACGCAACCACGGTCGTCGAGACCCAGTGCTGTCACGCGGACAAGGTCGAGACCTGGATCCATGGCCCGGATGCCACCAGGTGGGAGTTCTACGTCAAGACTGCCGACGTCGAGGGTGACGACGTGGCCGGCGACGGTGCGACCTGCTGTGTCGACGAGGCCGGGGATTCGACGGGATCGGCACTGCCGGTGGCGGCAGGTGCCACCCACGACGAAGCGGCCCGGGCCTGCTGTGCGGCGTGAGGCCGGGGAGTTCCCGGGGACGATGGTGCTGCTCGTCGCCATCGTCGGATCCGGGATCGCCACCTCGGTCGACGGGGCCGCATCGACGCAGGTGTTCCAGCACGCCATGGGTGTCGGCGTGGCACTGGCGGCGCTGATCGTCGTGCTGCTGCCCGTCACCGGCGCCCACTTCGACCCCGATCGACCAACCCCCGATCCACCAAGGAGTTTCCAATGACGACAGGGACCAGTGCCACGACGTCCGACCGACCCGGTGTGCTCTTCCTGTGTGTGCACAACGCCGGGCGGTCCCAGATGGCGATGGGGTGGTTGCAGCACCTTGCCGGCGACCGCGTGCTCGTGATGTCCGGTGGCTCCGAGCCGGCCGACCAGGTCAACCCGGCTGCCGTGGCCGCCATGGCCGAGGTGGGCATCGACATCTCGGGGGCCCAGCCGCAACCATGGACTGACGAGACCCTCGGCGCTGCCGACGTGGTCGTGACGATGGGGTGCGGCGACACCTGTCCGATCGTGCCCGGCACGCGCTACCTCGACTGGCCCCTGGACGATCCGGCGGGCAAGGGCGTCGAGGACGTGCGCCCGGTGCGTGACGAGATCGAGCGCCGAGTCCGCGGACTGATGGACGAGCTGGGCGTTGCAGACCGATGACCGGGCACCGGCCGACCGCGTGGAATCAGTCGTCTCCTCGTCGTGGTCCAGGAGACGAGTTCGACTGCGGCGCCATCAGCAACCGGGCAGCTCGATGCCCGGGCGCAGGTCGTCGTTGGGGATGGGTGCACCGACCGTCGCAGTGATCGGGACCACGCCGGCCCAGTACGGCAGGTCGACGTCGGCCGGGTCGTCCACCGCGCCCTCCGCACGAACCTTGGCGGCCACCACGTCCAGCGGCAGGTGGAAGACGGTCGTGGCCGCGAGTTCCTTGTCATCGGGTGGTCGGCAGTGCTGGGACCGGTCAGCCCAGACGCTGTCGAGGATGGCTGCCAGTCCCGCGCAGGCCTCGACCGGGTCGGTGACGACGGCGGCGGCCCCCCGCACCACGACGCTGCGGTAGTTCATGGAGTGGTGCATGCCGGAGCGGGCCAGGACCCAGCCGTCGACGATGGTCACCGTCACGCACACCTCGACGTGGTTGTCACGGCCGCGCGCCAATCGGGCGAGGTGGGCACCCGACGACGAATGCAGCACGAGGTGGTCGTCGACCCGGGCGAAGGTGGTCGGGATCGTGATCGGGCGGTCGTCCGCGTCGATGTAGGCCACGTGGCACACCGGCGTCGCGTCCAGGATGGCGTGGACGGTGGCACGGTCCCACGTCGCCCGATTGCGGCCACGGGTGGGGAGGTTGTCCGGCCCGACGGGATAGGTGGTCTGCGACATCGTGGGTCCTGGTGCAGGTGGCGGCGGTTCTTTTGTAGTGATACATTTGTTGTATGGATCCAATACAAACTATCCGTGGTGCCACGGCCGAGCAAGTCGCCGACTCCGTCGAGCACGGGGTCGAGTCCGGGGCGCTGCACGGCGGGCAGCAACTGCCGCCCATCCGCACCCTGGCCACGTCGCTCGACCTGGCCGACGGCACCGTTGCCCGTGCCTACGCCCGCCTGCGTGATCGCGGGGTGGTGGTGACGGATGGTCGGCGGGGCACTCGCATTCGGGCTCGCTCGGTCGTGACGCCCCGCCAACACCTCGGGCTCGCCGTCCCCGCGGGCGCGACCGACCTCTCCCGGGGCAATCCCGATCCGGCCTTGCTGCCCGAACTCGGCCCCCATCTGGCCACTGCCGCCGCGGCCGCAGGGCTGTACGGAGAGGACCCGATGCCGCACGTGCACCCCGGCCTGGCCGACGTGCTGCGGACCCGGGCCGCGGCCAGTCGGATCCCGACCGACCACCTGACGATCGTGTCGGGTGCGCTGGACGGGATCGAGCGGGCGCTTGCAGTCCACCTCCGCCCCGGCGACGCGGTCGCGATCGAGGATCCCGGCTGGCCCAACCTCATGGACCTCGTGGCGGCGATGGGGCTGCGACCTGTTCCCATGGCCGTCGACGACCAGGGCCCGACGGTCGCGGCCATCGTGGACGTGCGTGCACGTGTCGATGCCGTCGTCGTCACCTCGCGAGCCCAGAATCCCACCGGAGCCGCCATGTCGCACGAGCGGCGCGACCAGGTGGCCGAGGCACTGGACGGGTGGGGTGGGCTGGTCGTCGAGGACGACCACGGTGGCGAGGCGAGTGGGGTCGACCTGGCACCCCTGGCGGGCGTCGGCGCGCACTGGATGATCGTCCAGTCGCTGTCCAAGTCGTGGGGCCCCGACCTGCGTGTGGCCGCGATGTTCGGGGATCGCACCACCGTCGACCACGTGGCCGGGCGACTGCGGCTGGGACCGGGGTGGGTCAGTCGGCTGCTGCAACACACCGCGTGGTCCCTGTTGACGGATCCAGCGGCCACGGCGACGGTCGGGCGGGCCGCTGTCGAGTTGTCACGCCGGCGGTCGCTGGTGCGCGACGCGCTGCGGCGTGCAGGCGTCGCTGCCCGTGGTCACAGCGGGCTGAACCTGTGGATCCCGGTGGCCGACGAGACGATCGTCGTCGCCGGGCTGCTGGCCAGGGGCTGGGGCGTGGCACCCGGAGCGCGATATCGGCTCGACAGTCCGCCGGGCATCCGCGTGACCGCCGCAGCCGTGACCGAGGAGGCTGCGGCCACGGCGTTCGCAGCCGACCTGGCCACCGTGGTTGCCGCTCCGGGCAGCGCGACCGGCGTCTGATCGCGCGACGGCACCGGCGTGCGGATTGGGGTCGGTCGGGTCGTTGGTGTCGGCGTGCCGAAATGGGGGGAGGTCGGCTCGTCGCCGCGTGCGCGCGTGCGGGATCAGGTGGCGCGCAGGACCAGGCTCTGGGTCACGCGACCGACCAGGCCTTCGGTGTCGAACAGGTGGGCGTCGGAGAACCCGATGCCATCGTCGCTCGTGTGCGTGGCAGCGCGACTCGCGAACCAGGAACCGACTGGTTCACGCAGCACGGTGAGGGTCAGGTCCGGGTTGACGCAGGCCAGTTGCTCCAGGGGCACGTTGCACGAGAGCGCGTTCCCACTGTCGGCCAGCGGCCCGAGCCGTTGCAGTGGGCTGGGCCGTTCTCCGGCCACGATCGGCACGGTCTGCATCCACACCGTCGCGGGTCCCAGGCCGTGGGGTCGGGAGTCCGAGTCCACTCCTTGACCGGCTCGCAGCTCGCCCTGCGGGTCTTCGCGTACCTCGACCGAGTGGCTGAAGAATCGCTGGCCGCCATGGCGGTCCAGGTGCACCGCGAGTCCGCCGGGCACGGCCGCCGCCAGCACCGGCACGTCGATCGGAGCCGTCACGGTGGGTGTGGGGCTGGGCATGATGTGCAGTGCCGTGGCCATTGCGCACGTGCTGCCGTCACCGTCGACGATCGTGGCCGACGTCGTGGCGGTCGTGCGCCCGACGTGCTCGGTCGTGGCCTCGACTGCGAAGCCTGCCATCGGGACCGGTCGGGACAGCGACACGGTCACACGGGTCAGGCGATGGGGGAGGCCGAGCCCCTCGAGTGCCCGCAGGACCAGGGCCGTGGGTGGCCCACCATGACAGGAGTCCACGTCCCAGGGGCCACGGGCGAGGTCGGTGGGCGTGAACCACGTCCCGTCCGCGGTGGTGAAGTATGCATCCCGGGCCATGTCCACGCCCTCGTTGTCGGCCGACGTGATGGCCAGTCAAGCCGGACATGGCGCTGCCTGCCGTCCGGGTGGACGGCAGGCAGTCGTTCGAGACGACGGGCAGTCGTTGGAGGTGTCAGCCGCGCCGGTTGCGGGCCCGGGCGCCACCCCTGGGTGCCGAGCGACTGCTGGACTGGCCACCAGACCTCGAACCGGACGTGGTGCGCGAGCCGTTGCGTGACGAGGAGCCGTTGCGTGAGGAGGAGCCGTTGCGCGACGAGGAGCCGTTGCGGGAGCCGCCGCCGGAACCCTTGCGGGACTGCGAGCCGGATCCGCGGCCCTGGCCGCCCGTGGAGCTGGACCCCGACGTGTCGAGCCGAACATCGGGGGCCGGCGCCTGGTCCAGTGTCAGGTGGTCGGTGTCGGGGGCGTGCAGGCCGGTCGGCATGTCCAGCGCCCGTTGCAGGTCACGAATCGTGACGTGGTCCTCGGGCGTGACCAGCGACACGACGGTGCCGGTGGCGCCGGCGCGACCCGTGCGACCGGAGCGATGCACGTAGTCCTTGTCCGAGCCGGCCGGGTCGTAGTGCACGACCACGGCGACATCGTCCACGTGGATGCCGCGGGCGGCCACGTCGGTGGCGACGAGCGTGCTGGAGCGCCCCGTGGAGAAGTTGTCCAGTGCACGCTCACGCTGGTTCTGCGAGCGGTTGCCATGGATGCGCTCGGTCGCGATCCCGGCCTTGGCCAGTTGCCTGGCGAGGCGGTCGGCGCCGTGCTTCGTGCGGGTGAACACGATCGCGGGGCCGGAGGCACGCACGATGTCGGCGGTCATGGACTTGCGGTCCTGGCGCTCGACCGGCCAGAAGAGGTGGTGGATGTCGCCGGTCTCGATGGCCGGCGCGTCGACCTCGATCACGACCGGGTCGGACTGGTAGCGACGCACGAGCACGTCGACGTCACCGTCCAGCGTGGCCGAGAACAGCAGGGTCTGGCGCTTCGAGTTGGTGCGGTCGAGCAGGCGCTTGACCTCGGGCAGAAAGCCCATGTCGGCCATGCGGTCGGCCTCGTCCAGCACGACCAGCGTGACTGCCGAGAGGTCCATGTCGCCACGCTGGACCAGGTCCGCGAGGCGTCCCGGGGTGGCGACGGCGATGTCGACACCCTTGCGCAGGCGTTGCTGGTCACGCTTGATGTTGGTGCCGCCGTAGAAGGTGGCGACACGCAGGCGGCGGACCGAGGCCAGGGGTGCCACGGTGTCGGCAACCTGGCCGGCGAGTTCACGTGTGGGGGTCAGGACGAGCGCATGCGGTGCGCCCGGACGGGCCTTGGAGGTGTTGGCGACCAGCGGGATGCCGAAGGCAAGGGTCTTGCCGGATCCGGTCGGCGCGCGACCACACAGGTCACGGCCGGCCAGGCCGGGTGCGAGGCTGTCGCGCTGGATGGGGAAGGGGGAGTCGATGCCGGCGTCGGTGAGGACGCGGGCGAGGTCGTTGGGGACGCCGAGTTCGGCGAAGGTGGTGGTCATGGTGAAGTGGTCCAGTGGCCTGCGATGAATGGGGCAGGCGTTTCGTGGGACGTGGCGCGGACAGTCCGCGGCCACGGTGCACGCGTTCAGGCACGGTCGCGCGGTCCGACGGGGTCGGGGGCGACGATGAAAGGCTGCGTACGTGGCAAACACGCACGGCTTGGAGACTGCAGCTCCGTCGCGACAATGGCGAGTGGGGAGTCTGCGGGATCCGGGCCCGGCGATCGCTGTGGGCGTCTGGTGACGCGTGGAACGGCCGGCGCTCGTGTTCAACGATCCATGTTCGAACGGATCGTGAGGGCCACGCTACCTGACTGGTGACCCCGCGTGGACCATTGCGGTCACGGCCGATCGGTCACAGGTGCCGCGTGGTCGCTCGACGCGATCACACACGGTCCACCACGGTCCGGCTTCGTCCGTCACCCGGGCCCGACGCCCGACAGCCCAGTCCGATGCGCACCCGACGCGTCGCTCAGGTGGACGGGGGCACCTGGACGGCGTCGTCGTAGAAGGCGGCGACGGTGGTGCGGAACTCGCGACGACTGTCCTCCCAGGCATAGAACATGTGGCCACCGTCGAAGTGCTGGGATCGGATGCGTTGCGCCGTGTCGGGATCCAGCCGCATCAGGTTGCGCAGCCGGTCCGAGGACGCGAACGGGGTCACCAGGTCGAAGTGGCCATGGGTGATGAGGACCTGGACCGCCGGATCCAGGGCCATGCCGTGACGCAGGTCGTCGGTGGCACCGATCGGTCCCTCGAGCGCATGCCGATCCATGTCGATCTTCCAGCGCTTGTTCACGTCGAGACTGATCAGTTCGTAGGGGCGATCCACCTCCACGCCGAGTTCACCGCGCAGTCGTTGGTTGATGCCGGCGCCGAACACCCGATCGATCCCGGCCAGGGAGGGGTCGGGCCCCTCGAAGGCGTCGCGGTCGGGAAAGGGATCGCGCACCGAGGTGGAGGCGTCGTAGAGCCCGAGGGTGCGGCCCTCGTCACGCAGGAGTTCGCGGGCGAAGCGCTCCAGGCCGACCCGGCCCTCGCTGCGGTGCACGATCGCCGGGTCGAGCCCGATCAGGTCCGCGAGTTCGTCCAGGACCGCCGTGCGCTCCTCCGGTGGCATCGTGGCACCGCGGATCAGGGCGGTGGCATACCGGTCGGTGGCGAACGCGCGGGCGGCATCGACCACCTCGTCGGTTGGCGTGCCGGGCGCGAACGCCCGAGACCGTCCGTGGTGCACGGCCGCGGCAGCCATCGTGGGCACCAGGTCGACCCAGGCGAGCACGTCGTAGTCGGTCGGGTCGAGCGTGGCGAACTCCAGGGCCGGGCTGATCAGCACGGCACCACTCAGCCCGACGCCGAACTTCTCGGGCAGGAGCCGGACCAACTTCGCCCCGCGGAAGCCGCCATAGCTTTCTCCGGCGACCACGACGGGCGAGCCCCACCGCCCGTGCAGTGACAGCCACCGGGTCACGAACTCGCCCAGCGAATCGAGGTCGCGCTCGACCCCGAAGAAGGCGCGCGGGTCGGGCGCATCGCCCGAACTGCTGCCGGCGTCTCCGGCGCCTGCGGAGCCGCCGTCGCCACCCGAACCCGTGGCGTTGCCGCTCCCACCACGTGGATCGCGCGTGGCGCCCTTCTCGATGACGCGACTGAACCCCGTGCCGACGGGATCCACGAACACCAGGTCCGTGAACGCCAACCACGACTCGGTGTTGTCGACCAGCCGACTCGGGGGTGGCAGGCTGGACCCGTCAGCCGCGAAGGCGACCCTGCGAGGACCCACGGCCCCCAGGTGGAGGTAGACCGACGACGCGCCGGGTCCACCGTTCATGACGAACGTCACCGGTCGATCGTTGGGCGTCGTCGGGGCGCGCTGGTGCGCTGCTTCCTCCGTCCCGGGCTGGGCATCCCGGTCGGGTTCGGTCGCGACGTACGACACCGCGAAGATCTCGGCGATCGGCTCGTCGCGCTCGCGCAGCACCACCCACTCGGCCGTGGCCGTGTGGTCGATCGGCCCGTCGGGACCGTGCCACGTCTCGCGCACCCGACTCAGCGCCGGGGGCTCGTAGGCAGTGGTGGCCGCCCGACCCTCGTTGGTCGCAGTGTCCTCGTCGCCCATGCCTGGTCTCCTCGATCGGCGAGGCCAAGGATGCCACCGATGCCGCGTGTCCGCCCGGCAGGCCGGCGCCGGGGCGAGTGGGGCTCGGCCGCGATGGTGGCCCGGGGTCGTGGAGGTGCCGGCCAGCCACACGGCGGCAGGGCGTCGATCGGGCAACGAAGTGCTGGTCGCGTCGGTCGACTTGCTCCTAGGGTGGCAGGTGTGGCAATGCGCTCCGATGACCGGTCCGCTGCGTCGCACGTTGCGTCGCCATCGCCATCGCACGCCCCACCCGTATTCGAGACAGGAACCGTCATGGCATTCGAAGTCCGCAAGGTCGAGATCAAGAGCGTGGCGGATGCCAGCGGGCTCGCCGACCTGATCAGTGACGGCGTGTTCGCGGCCGACGAGGTCGTCGCCGTCATCGGCAAGACCGAGGGCAATGGCGGCGTCAACGACTTCACGCGCATCCTGGCGGACCAGGCGTTTCGTGGTGTCCTGGCCGACCACGGCACCCGCAGCATGGCCGAGATCGAGGAGATCCCGATGGCGTGGTCGGGCGGGTGCGATGGCGTGATCACGCCTCACGCAACCGTGTTCGCCGAGGTCGCCACCCCCGACGATGCCGACGCGACCGCCAAGCGCCTGTCGGTGGGGATCGCGATGTCGGAGGAGTTGCTGCCCGAGGACATCGGTCGACCGGCGATGGTGGAGAAGGTGTCGCGGGGTGTTCGCCTGGCGATGGACAAGGCCGGGATCACCGACGTCGACGACGTGCACTACGTCCAGACCAAGACGCCCCTGTTGGTGCTCGAGACCATCCAGGACGCCCATTCGCGGGGCGAGACCGTGTACACCGAGGACACCTTGTACTCGATGGACATCTCCAACGGCACGACCGCGTTGGGGATCGCCCACGCCCTCGGCGAGATCGACGGCGTCCCCGCTGCTGACGAGATCGGCGTCGACCACGACCTCTACTCGGCGGTCGCCTCGTGCTCGTCAGGGGTGGAACTCGACCGCGCCCAGATCGTGGTCGTGGGCAACGCCGCGGGTGCCGGCTCCAACTATCGCGTCGGCCATGCGGTCATGCGTGACGCCATCGACCAGGACGGGATCTGGGACGCCATCCGGTCGGCCGGGCTCGACTTGCCCGATCGCCCCCACCACTCCGATCTCGACGGTCGCCTGGTCAACGTCTTCCTCAAGTGCGAGGCCGACCCGCGCGGCACGCTGCGTGGCCGTCGCCAACTGCCGCTCGACGACTCCGATGTCCACCACCACCGCCAGATCAAGGGTGCGGTCGGCGGTGTGACCGCGGCCACGGTGGGAGACTCCGCCGTGTTCGTGTCGGTCGCAGCCCTGCACCAGGGCCCCCAGGGCGGGGGTCCCGTGGCAGCGATCGTCAAGGTCTGACGGGGGCCTGTCGGGGCCTGTCGTCCCGGCATGCCGTCACGTTGCGGGGTGGTTGCCGGGGACCGACTTTGGGCCAACTGACCGATGAAGTCGTCGTTGGCAGTGCGATACCCTCATCTCCTGCCGCTTCGCGCCAACGCAAAGGTCCCGTGCATGTCCCGCCACGCCTCTCGACGCCCACGCCGCGTCATCCTCACGGTCCTGTGGACGCTGACTGCGTGGTTGGTCGTCATCCCCGCGGCCTCGGCCTACATCGATCCGGGCACGACGACCATCCTGTTCCAGGCAGTCATTGCCGGTCTGGCGGCCGCCGGAACGGCCATCACCGTCTTCTGGAGTCGCATCGTGGCCTTCTTCCACCGCGACACCGATGGCACCGAGAGCAAGTGACCCCGGTGGTCGCCCGAACATCGGTGGCGATGCCTGTTCCTCGGCGGCGCCGTCGTGCAATGAGGACGTGTCGATGAGTGTCGATCGCATTCCGGGATCGTTCCGCGATCCTGCTGGTTTCGTCTACCGCCGCGACGGGCGCCTGTTGCGCCAGGTCAACGCATCACATGCCCAGATCTGGGACGAGGTGGTGGCCTCGGGTCTGTTCGGAGCGTTGTGGGACAAGGGCCTGTTGGTCCCCCACGAGGAGGTGGACGTCGCGCTGGGTGACGAGCGCGCCCACGTGGTGATCGCGCCGGAACCCATCACGTCGCTGTCCCAGCCCCACGAGTGGGCGCCGGGCCAGTTGCGTGCTGCAGCCCTGACGACGTTGGCGGTGCAGAAGGTGGCACTCGACCACGGGATGATCCTGCGCGACGCATCGGCGCACAACATCCAGTTCCACATGGGTCGGCCGGTCTTCATCGACACCCTGTCGTTCGCCCCGATCGAGCCGGACGCCCCATGGGTCGCATACGGCCAGTTCTGCGAGCACTTCCTGGCCCCCCTGGCCGTGCAGGTCCTGGTTGATCCACGACTGCGCCGCCTGCTGGTCGGCCGCATCGACGGGGTCGAACTGGACCTGGCCTCGGCAATCCTGCCGGGCCGCACGAAGCTGCGTCCGGGACTCGCCCAGCACCTGCACATGCACGCCAAGTCGCAGGGGCGCGCGTCCGGTGGGGCATCCGCTCCCACGGATGCAAAGCCGCGCACGGCGAAGTTCTCGCTGGCGGCCCTGGTCGGTGTGGCGGACTCGTTGCGTCGAACCGTCGAGGGGCTCACCTTCGATCCGGGTCCCACCGTGTGGGGCAACTACTACGCCGAGATCGACCACTACGACGAACAGGCCATGGAGGCCAAGGTCGACATCGTCACCCGTCAGATCGCCGCGGTGGCACCGCAGACGGTGTGGGACCTGGGCGCCAACACCGGTCGCTTCTCCCGGCTGGCAGTCGCGGCCGGCGCCTCGACCGTGGCATGGGACATCGACGTCGGCGCGGTGGAACAGGCCTGGCAGGCCGTGGCATCCGAGGACCCCCAGCCGCTGCTGCCACTGGTGCTCGACCTGGGCAACCCCTCGCCCGGGCTCGGCTGGCGTCATCGTGAACGCGAGTCGCTGACCGACCGCGGACCGGTCGACCTTGCCATGGCACTGGCCCTGGTGCACCACCTGGCGATCGGTGGCAACGTGCCGCTCCCGGACGTCGTTGACATGCTGGCCGATGTCGCCGACCACGTCATCCTCGAATGGGTGCCCAAGCCAGATCCCAAGGTGCAGGTGCTGCTGTCGACCCGCGAGGACGTCTTCGACGACTACACACGCGAGGTCCTGGTCGCGGCCATCGACCGACGCTTCGCCACGCGTGAGGTCGTCCCGGTCCCCGGTACCCATCGCGAACTGTTCCTGCTCGACCGCCGGTGACCTCCCGCGACGACCACCGCGAAGCCGCCTCCGATGGCGGTGGTGGCGAATCCCGATCTGGTGCGGCCACGTCCTCCCAGGACCCGTCTGACTCGATCGACCCATCTGGCTCGACCGACCCGTCCGACGCGACGGTGTCCCGTCGCGGCCAGTCGCCAGCCGGCCGGGGTCGATCCTGGATCCTGACACTGCACCCGCCCTTCGTCGCGGCGTACTCGGTCCTGACCCTGTGGAGTGCGAACGTCTTCGAGGTCCCGACGCGCGACGCTGTCGCGATCCTGTGGCCGGTCGTTGTCGCAGCACTGGTGATCTGGCTGGTCATCGCCGGCCTGATGTGGGCGGCGCGCCAGTCGAACCCGGTCGCACGGGGTGGGCTCGTCGCCTCCGCGGCCGGTGGCCTGTTCCTGATGGCAGGTCGCCTCATGCCCGGGTTCGGCCCCGTCGCGGGACTGGGTGCCGTGGCGATCGTCGGCATCGTGACGGCGGTCCTGGCGACCCGCATGGCGACGCCGCTCACGCGATCCGTGACGATCATCGTCAACGTCTTCGCCGTCGTGGCCGTGGCGCTGGCCCTGTTCCAACTCCAGCCGGCGTTGACCCCGTCGCGCGCAGAACCCGTCCAGCTCGCCGTCGACGGGCGCGACTGCCAGCAGCCCGTGACATCTGGTACATCATCCCCGACCGGTATCCACGCCACGACACGCTCGCAGCCGACTTCGACTTCGACAACAGCGCGTTCGAGCAGTTCCTGGTGGATCGAGACTTCACGATCCAGGACCAGGCCCGCGCCAACTATCCCAAGACCGCCCATTCGCTGGCGGCGACCTGGAACCTCGAGACCATCCCGGAACTGGTGCCCGATCCTCCCGAGGACGGGTCGGACTGGCGCCCGCTCTACGACCTGCTCAACGACCACCTGCTGGGACGCATCGTCACCGAGGCCGGCTTCGACTACGTCCACCTGGGGTCGTGGTGGACGCCCACCCAGACGGCCGCCTCGGCGACCGAGGTGCGCAACCTGGGTGACACCACCGAGTTCCTGTCGGTCTGGCGTCCCACGACGGGACTGCGATGGCTGGGGGCGGACGAGGCGGACGAGGAGTTCGACGGTCGTCGCTACGTGTACGACGTCACCTCCTACCAACTCGACGAGTTGGACCGGATGGTGGGCGAGCAGCACGATCGCCCGCGACTCGTGATTGCCCACGTCACGCTGCCGCACGAGCCCTACGTCTTCGACGCCGACGGCTCCTACGTCGACGCCGCCACCGAGCAGTCACGCAGTCGCGACGAGAACACGGTGAACCAGACCCGCTACGTGAACGGGCGGCTCGAGGCGCTCGTCGATCGGCTCGTGACCGGCGATCCCGAGCGCGATCCGATCGTCGTCATCCAGTCCGACGAGGGCCCCCATCCCGACATCCAGTACGAGACACCGATCCAGTGGCTGGACGTGTCAACCGCGGAGCGCGCCGAGAAACTGCGCACGTTCTCGGCGTGGTACCTCCCCGGCATCGACGAGGCCCCGCCCGAGGACACGACCGGCGTCAACACCTGGCGTTTCATCCTCGACCACTACTTCGGGACCGACTTCGGGCCGGTCGACGACCAGGTGTGGGTGTTTCCCAACGAGGACAACCTCTACGAGTTCTTCGAGGTGACGGGCGAGTTCGACTGAGACCGGCCGGCATCACGCCTGCAGGCCCGTCGGCGGTCATGGCGCGACATCGATGAACGTGCGGATGGCCTCGATGTCGATGTCGACGGTGTCGCCATCGACCAGCCCGGACGACGCGACGGATGTCGGTCCAGTCCCTCAGCACCTGCTCGGCCGTCCCGCTGTCCAGGAGCGCACGTCGCAGTTCGTCCTCACGGGCGTCGACCAGGTCGGACCAGGTGTCCACGGCCAGGAAGCGCTCGACGAGTGGGTTGTCGCCGCCAGCGCCACCCGGTCCGCCGAACCCGGCCACGTCTTCGCCATCCGGCGCCGGCCGGTCTGCGGCGATCGGGACCCGGAGACCGGCCGCGAGCGGGCGGCTTGCTCCGGCTCCCGGAACGCGATGCGTTGCCTGGATGTCGGATCGAATGCCCGTTCGAGGGCGCGTGCTCGCCTAGGGTCCATGGTGTGCCGACCCTGGAGCCTGGATGAGCGCCCCCGCTGCCCCCGCTGCCCCCGCTGCCCATGACCTCAACTATGGCGTCGACGATGTTCCCAAGCCCTTCGGACGGGCCCTGGGCCTGTCCCTGCAACACGTCCTGACCATGTTCGGCGCGACGATCGCCGTGCCGTTGATCCTGTCCCCGGCACTGGGGTTCGACGCCGGGCAGACCGCCATCCTGATCTCGTCCGCCTTCATCGCCTCCGGGATCGCCACCGCGATCCAGCTGACGATCGGGTCGCGCCTGCCGATCGTGCAGGGCGTGTCCTTCGCCTTCCTGGGGGCCTTCTTCGCCATCATCGGGTCGCACGAGGGTGCCCAGGCGATGCAGTACATCGCCGGCGGCATCATCCTGGGCGGCCTCGTCGAGGTCCTTGTTGGCTACACCGGCCTGATCGGGACGTTGCAGCGCTACATCACGCCGATCACGATCGGGCCCGTCATCGCCCTGATCGGCCTGAGCCTGGCGGGTGCGGCCGTGGGCAACATCGTGACCCTGGCAGACCCCGACGGCAACGTCGTGTCCCAGGGCAACTGGTGGATCGCGCTGCTGGTCATCGTGCTGGTGTTCGTGTTCTCGCTGGTCATGGCGCCACGCAACCGGTTCTTCGCGCTGTTTCCGATCCTCATGGCCGTCGTGGTCAGCTACCTGGTGGCGCTGGCGCTGTCGCTCACGGGCCTCATCGAGGAGACCAACCGGGCCTACGTGTCGTTCGCGGGCGTGGGCGACACGTCGTGGGTGCGCAACGTCGTCGGTGAGCAGGGGGTGATCCTTCCCTGGGGCGCCCCGAAGTTCGACTTCGGATTCTTCATCGCGATCCTGGCGGCCTACATGGCGTCGGCGATCGAATCCATCGGTGACTACAACGCCGTGTCACGCATCGCAGGCCTGGGCAAACCGGACAAGACGACGGTCTCGCGCGGGATCGGTGCGGAGGGTGTCGGCTGCATCGGCACGGCCATGGTCGGGGGCTTCGCCTCGACCTCCTACTCCGAGAACATCGGCCTGATCGGGCTCAGCAAGGTGGCCAGCCGCTATGTCGTGCTGCTGGGTGCCGGACTGCTGGTGCTGCTGGGCTTCGTCACCAAGATCGGTGCGATCATCGCCACGATCCCGACACCGATCGTCGGTGGGATCTACATGGCCCTGTTCGGCCTGATCGCCGGGGTCGGGCTGTCCAACCTCCAGCGTGCGGACATGGACAGCCAACGCAACCTCCTGATCGCCGGCTTCATCCTGTTCATGGGCCTGGCCGTGCCCAACTACTTCTCCCAGGTCCCGCCGGACTGGACGCTGTTCGGCATGGACTGGTTCGCTGACATCGTGCGCTCGGTCGGTTCGTCGGGCATCGCCGTTGCCGCCGTTCTGGGCCTGTTCCTCGACAACGTGATCCCGGGCACCGACAAGGAGCGCGGGATCCATGCGGACCTGCCCTTCGAGACCCATGGCGAGGTCGGGTGAGGCCAGGGCACCGGGGAGCCTGCGTGCGCCCCGGCCCGGACCCGCGCCGTGCACGCGGACGTCCACCCCACTCGGCCGGCGCCGCGCCCGGCATTCGGTGCGCCCGGCGACCGAGCCGGGTGGACCGTGAAGAATCGAGGAGAAGATGACCGAACTGGCCGTGGTTGCCCTGGGAGGCAACGCGATCTCGCCTGCCGGTGGGACCGGGACGGCGGCCGAACAGACCCACAACCTGCGGGCATCGATGGCGCAACTCGCCGACGTCATCGCGGCCGGCACCAACCTGGTTGTGACACATGGCAACGGCCCCCAGGTCGGGGCGATCCTGTTGAAGAACGAACTGGCACGTGACCAGGTGCCGCCGGTGCCGTTGGACTGGTGCGTCGCCAACACCCAGGCCACCATCGGGTTCGTCGCGGCCACGGCACTGACCCGACAACTCCTGATGCGGGGCATCACGCGACCGGTCGTCCCGCTGATCTCGCGGGTGCGCGTCGACGCCGACGACCCGGCCTTCACGTCGCCGTCCAAGCCGGTCGGGCCGTGGCTGACTGCCGAGGATGCCGCCGATCGACAGGCCCGGACCGGCCACCCCCATGCCAGCCAGGGCGAACGTGGGTGGCGTCGGGTGGTGGCATCACCTCGGCCGCGTGAGTCGCTGGACCTGCCGGCAATCAGACTCCTCATCGATGATGGTGCCATCGTGATCACCAACGGCGGTGGCGGCATTCCGATGGTGATGACCCCGGACGAGGGACTGGAGGGCGTCGAGGCCGTCATCGACAAGGACCTGGCGGCCGCGATGCTGGCCAGCGAACTTGGTGCCGACGCCCTGGTCATCCTGACCGACGTCCCGGGCGTGGCGGTCGACTTCGCGACCCCGGACCAGCGGTGGTTGGAGGAGGTGTCGGTGACCGAGTTGCGACGACACGCAGCCGCGGGGCAGTTCCGGGCCGGCTCGATGGGCCCCAAGGTCGATGCCGCGATCCGCTTCGTCGAGGCGACGGGTGGCCGTGCCGTGATCGGCTCCCTGGACGATGGGACGGCCGCCGTGGCCGGGGGAGCGGGGACCCGGGTCGTGGGTCCGTCCGCGGTACCGACCGTGCCCGGCCCGGGAGGCAGAACGGGGCCGGCGGCAGGCGATGGGTGACCACGAGCATGCCGGCGGTCCGATCGGCGTGGTGGCGGCGGATTGGCTGCATGGCAGGCTCCGGCGAGGCACGGGGCGGGTCGTGGGTGCCGGGCCGCGAGCGGCCTACATCGAGGTGCAGTCACAGGACCATGCCACGTCGGGCGGGACCTGGACGCTGGCCATCGAGGACCATCGTGGCGTCGGGCTGCCCTGTGGAGTTCGACTGCCGGCGGCACATGCGGCAGTGCTGGGCCAGGTCCGGCCGGGCATGGGGGTGACGATCGCCGGTGACGTCGTGACACTGGCGACCGAGCCCCCGACCCGGCTGCAGGTGCTGCGATGGCATCGCTGTCGACCGGCGGTCGTGGCACCTGATCCCGTTGACCTGGGCGCGCGGCTGGCCGTGCTCCTGGGTCCGCGCACCGCCCATCGGATGGTGCGCAGGGGACCGTGGTGGCAGTGGCGATGGCCCGACCTGGACCCGGTGCTGGGCCGTGGCGTCAGCGACCTGATCGAGGTGGCGACCACGCCGGCCACGGGGGACCCGCAGTTGGTCGTCGACCGACTGGTCGGCCATGGACCGGGATCGACCCCGTCCGGCGACGACCTGCTGGCCGGGTTCGTCGCCACCGGTGTGGCACTCGACGGGCCACTGCGCCCCACCGTGGCGGTGCTGTCGGAGTTCATGCTCCGGGACGCTCGAGCTCGCACGACGTCGTTGTCGGCAACCCTGCTGGTGTGCGCGGCCGACGGCGCCATGGCGGTTCCGGCCGCCGGGTTCCTGCAGGTCCTGTTGGCTGACACGACCAGCCCAGACCGGGTTCGGGCGGCCTTCGACCACCTCGCCAGGATCGGTCACACCTCGGGCCGTGACCTCGCCCTGGGCATCGTGGGCGCCGTCCACGCCCACCTCGCCACCACGGTCGGCGCAGGGCCCCGCCGGGGCTGATGCGCGAACCCGTCGCGGTGCACCGGCCGCATGCGGTGTCGAATCGGGCATCATGGTGGACGGACCACCCGCTGACAGGAAGGCCCGACCTTGGCCACCCACCTCGCCACCCGCCACGGGATCTACGCCGATTCCGTCAGCCTGATGCAGGTGTCCCAGCAGGTTCGTGACGTCGACGGGGTCGAGGCCGTCCTCGTGGCGATGGGCACCCCGCTCAATCTCGACCTGCTGCCCGACATGGGATTCGACCTCGACGACCTCGATGCAGGTCCCAACGATCTCGTGGTTGCCGTCCGAGCACGCGACGACGAGTCGCTGGCGGCTGCGCTCGACGCCGTGGACAGCGCGCTGGCCGCCACCCGCGGCGGTCGGTGACCAGGTCGGCTTCGGGGTGGCCCCGCCGGCGCGCACCACCGCCGACGCGATCCGGCCCGGCACGACCCTGGTGCTGGTGTCCACGCCGGGGGAACACGCCGTGACCGAGGCGCGTGACGCCATCGCTGCGGGCGTCGACGTGATGGTCTTCTCCGACAACGTGTCGGTGGCCGACGAGGTCGCCCTCAAGGTCGACGCGGCCACGGCCGGCGTCCTGGTCATGGGGCCCGATGCCGGAACGGCCATGGTCGGGGGCGTCGGCCTGGGCTTCGCCAACGTGGTGCAACCGGGACCGGTCGGCATCGTCGCGGCCTCGGGCACCGGAGCCCAGCACCTGACCTGCCTGCTCGACGATGCCGGCGTCGGTGTCAGCCACGTCCTGGGCGTCGGCGGTCGCGACCTGTCAGCCGCCGTCGGCGGGCGTTCGACCCTCCAGGCGCTGGCAATGCTCGACGAGGACCCGGCCACCGAACTGATCGTGATCCTCTCCAAGCCGCCGGACGCCGCCGTCGCCGAGCGAGTCGCGGCCGCAGCCGATGCCGCCACCACGCCGGTGGAGATGGCCCTGCTCGGTCCGGGGCAGGACGACCTCACGGCGATCAGCCAGCGCATCCTGGCCACGCTGGGCCAGGCGGCCGACACGCCCGGCTCATGGCCGGCCGACTCCCAGCCCGACCCCCGCCCCGGGCGCCTGGTCGGGCTGTTCGCCGGCGGCACGCTGGCCACCGAGGCGGCGTTGCTGGCCAGCGATGCCCTCGACGGACCCATCCACGCCAATGTGGCCGCGGACGTGACCACGGCGCTCGATGGTGCCGTCACCGCGGACGGCCACCTGGTCGTCGATCTCGGTGCCGATGAGTGGACCCGTGGCCGACCGCATCCGATGATCGACCAGACCGTCCGGTTGGAGCGCATCGAGGCGGAGGCTCCCACCGCCGCCGTGCTGCTGCTCGACGTGGTGCTGGGCCACGCTGCCCACCCCGATCCGGCCGGTGAACTGGCACCTGCCCTGCGGGCTGCTCGCGTCGGCAATCCGGACCTCGCAGTCGTGGTGTCGTTGTGCGGCGCGACGGGTGACCCCCAGGGTCGTTCCTCCCAGGCCTCGGCGCTGCACCGGGTCGGCGCGTCCGTCCACCTCTCCAATGCCGCCGCAGTTCGCGCTGCCGTCGCCCTGATCGAAGGCTGACCGATGACGACCCGACTGTTGACCGACACGCCCGAACGTCGTGACCGTGGGCGCGGAGCTGTTCGAGCAGGCCCTGACGTCGCAGGGCGTCGCCGTCACGGCCGTCGACTGGCGGCCGCCGTCGCTGGACGCGACCGTCTTGGCCAGGCTGGCAGCCAGCCAGATGGAGCAAGCCAACAGCCAGGCCTTCGATCGACTGGTCGCAGCCGAGCCGATGTGGGTCGGCATCGACACCGCTCGCGACGTCGTCGGCATCGACACCGGCCAGTTCCTTCACGCTGGCCCACCGCTGACGTGGGAACGCGCGTCGGGTCCGATGCAGGGCGCGTTGATCGGAGCGATGCTCTACGAGGGCATGGCGACAACGCCTGACGAGGCGGTCGCGATCGCCGAGCGTGGGCGACATCGAACTGGCGCCGTGCCACTCGGCCAGCGCGGTGGGTCCGATGGCCGGCGTGGTGTCGCCGTCGATGCCGATGTTCCGGGTGCACAACGAGGCCTTCGGCAACGACGCCTGGTGCACGCTCAACGAGGGCCTGGGCAAGGTGCTGCGCTACGGCGCGTACGCCGACGAGGTCATCGAGCGCCTCGTGTGGATGCAGGAGGTCCTGGGTCCGGCGCTTGCGGATGCGATCGACCGCAACGGGCCACTGGACCTGCGGTCGCTGATCGCCAATGCGTTGCAGATGGGTGACGAACTGCACAACCGCAATCGCGCCGCCACCTCGTTGTTCGTCCGCGAGTTCATGCCCGCGCTGCTGTCGACTGGCCGCGCCGACCGACCAGTTGGCCGAGATCGCCGCGTTCATCAATGGCAATGACCACTTCTTCCTCAACCTCGTCATGCCGGCTGCCAAGGCCGCAACCGATCCGTGTCGCGGCATCGAGGGGTCGTCCATGGTCGTGGCGATGGCACGAAACGGCACCGACTTCGGCATCCAGTTGGCCGGGACGGGCGACGCCTGGTTCACCGCGCCCGGCCGAGGTTCCCGACGGGCTCTTCCTGGGTGACTACTCGGCCGCCGACGCCAACCCCGACATCGGTGACTCCACGATCACCGAGACGGCCGGCGTCGGCGGGATTCGCCATGGCTGCGGCGCCGGCGATCGTTCGGTTCATCGGTGGCGAGGTCGCTGACGCCCTGGCCGCCACCCAGTCGATGTACGGGATCACCATCGGTGAGCACCCGGCCTTCCAGATCCCGATCCTGGAGTTTCGGGGCACCCCGACCGGCATCGACGCGGCCCGGATCGTTCGCACGGGCGTCGTCCCATTCGTCAACACCGGCATCGCCGGGAAGGTCGCAGGCACCGGCCAGGTCGGTGCCGGCCTGGTGTCGCCGCCCATGCAGGTGTTCACCGATGCCGTGACGGCACTGGCCGACACGATCGCCGCGCCCGAGGACACGACCGCCGAGGGGTGAGACCTGGTGAAGGCGACACGCTCGGTGGCGGTGACGGGCGCGGGCGGCAAGACCGGCCGCGCGGTCCTGGCTGCACTGGCCCGACGAGGGCTGGTGCCCGCGGCCCTCGTGCATCGACGGGCCCAGGTCGACGCGGTCCGCAGTGCCGGGGCCACCCGGGTCGTCGTGGGTGATCAGCGCCACGTCGACGATGTCCTTCGTCTCGTGGATGGCGTCGAGGTGGTCTATGCGATCGCGCCGAACATGCATCCGGAGGAGGTCGCGATGGGCGCAGCACTGGTTGCCGCCTGTCGCCGCGGCAGCGTGTCGCGAGTCGTGTTCCACTCGGTCATCAACCCCCACCTGGAGTGCATGCCCCACCATCGCGACAAGGCGCGCGTCGAGGAACTGCTGCGGTCGTCGCAGTTGTCGACGATGATCCTGCGACCGAATGCCTACCACGACAACGTGTTGGGCCAAGTGGACGCGATCATGGCGACGGGCCAGTACCGGGTGCCCCATGACACGTCGTCGGCACTGGCCTCGATCGCCCTGTCCGACGTGGCCGAGGTGGCAGCGACCGTGGTCGCCGAACCCGGCCACGGCGATGCCGTCCATGACCTGTCGGGTCCCGAGATGTTGGCACCCGTGGACGCCGCGGTCGTGCTCGGCCGGGTGCTGGGTCGCCCGGTCCGGGCCGAGCGGCGGGATGTCCAGGAGGTGATCGACATGGCCCCGCGGCGATCTCGCTCGCGGCTCCGGGCGATGTTCGCCTGCTACGACCAGATGGGGTCCCCGGGCGACCCGGCGACGGCGACCCGCCTGCTGGGGCGATCACCCCTCAGCTTCGCCGAGTGGCTCCCCGCAGCCATCCGGTAGGCACGCGCTGGATCAGGCATGCGCCCGATGCGTGCGTGTGCCCCGTGTCAGCGAACCACGTCCGAAGTCGATGCAGTCCGGTTGAGCACGTGATCCACGACATGGCGTGCGTCGTCACCGACGCCGAGCAGGAGCATCGACGCGAACGAGTACTGAAACGCCAGGCCGACGAAGTACAGCCCCGGTGCCTCCGCCACGATGCCCCGGCGTTCGCGGGGCCAGCCGTCCGAGGCGAAGACGGGAAGCTCGATCCAACCGAAGTCGTGCCGGTAACCGGTGCACCAGATCACGGTCGCGGTGTCGATGATCCGACCATCGTCGAGCACCGGACACCCGTCGCGAACGGCATCCACTCGTTGGGTGAGACGACGAACGCCGGCGTCCTCGAGGTCCTTGCGTCGGACTCGCAGCAGCGGCCCGCCGTGACCGCGAACCGCGGTCCGCGCCCTGCGTCCCATCGGGGTGTCGAGCGTCAGGATCTTGGTGAACACCAATGGCTCGAGGCGCGTGAGCAGCGGCAGGGCCCGACCTTCGATGTCAACGGGGATCTGCCCGGTGTCTCGCCCGACGAGCGTGGTGTCGTGGCCCGCCCGTGCCACCTCGAGTGCGATGTCGGCTCCTGCATGCGCGGCGCCCACGACCAGCACGGGACCCAGAGGCAGGTCGCTCGGGTTGCGGTACTGGCTCGAGTGCAGTTGGAGGGTGGTCGGATCCAGGTTCCGGGCGAACGCAGGCGTGTGTGGGCGTCCGAAGGTGCCGGTGGCCACGACGACGTTGTCGGCGTGGATCGAGGTCGTCTCGGTGGTCACGAGGTAGCCGCCGTGGCGGGCCACCACCTTGCCGACCTCGACCCCGTTGCGAACTGGCAACCCGAAGTGATCGGCATACTCCTCGAGATAGTCCGCGACCTCGTCGCGCGTGGGGAAGTGATGGCGTGGTGCCGGGAAGTCCATCCCGGGCAGACCGTCGAGACACGCAGGGCTGTACAGCCGCAGTGAGTCGTAGTGGCGCCGCCAGTTGTCACCGACCCGGTCCAACGAGTCGAGCATCACGACGTCCACATCGTGGTCCGCCAGGAGTTTGCCCGTGGCGAGTCCAGCCTGGCCTGCGCCGATGATCACCGTGTCCCTGCGCTCGATCGTGCCGCCGGTGCTCATGCCGTCCTCCTGTCCGCGGCCTGCTCGTCGTGCTGGAGTGTGCGCAGCGCCGCGACGAACTCGGTCGGGCACTCGGCTGCGGGGTCGTCGCGAGCATCCTCGATGACGTGCAGCGGCCACCCGTGCCGTCGTGCTTGCGGCCTCGGCCAGGGACAGGTCGACCTGGAGGTCGTGGCGACCATGGATGAGCGAGACCGGGGCGTGCGATGCCTGCAAGGTCGTCGGGCGGGATCGCCGGCATCCCCACCCGGGGCATGAGCGACCGCAGCGCTGCCTGGTTCGCCGGTTGGTTCGCGCGATCCAGCGCATAGGTGCGCAGGTCATCCCAGTGCTCGCCGAAGTTGGTCCCGACCCGGTCGAAGTCCACGAAGCACTCGCGAAACAGACGATCGCGTGACAGCGGTGTGGGACGAACGAGGAAGCGGACCATCGGCAGGGCGAACCGCAGCGCGGGTCGGAACCACCCGAGCCCGAGCGTGTCGACCAGCACGAGGTGGGCGAGCCGATCGCCGTGGATGATGGCATGGCGGGCAGCGATCGCCCCGCCCAGCAGGTGGCCGACGACGATCGCGGGTCCGTCGCAGGTTGCCGACAACAGGTCGTCGAGCCATGCCACCATGGCGTCGCTGTCGAGTGGTCCGGGTTCCGCCCCGGTGGCCCCGTGGCCCGGCAGGTCCACGATCACCAGGCGATTTGTCATGGCCAGGTCGTCGATGACGTTGAGCCACACCGCCCAGCACTCGCCCTGTCCGTGCACCAGCACCATGGGCGGTCCCGCGCCGCCTTCGAGGATGGCCGTGTCGATGCCCGCCAGCCGGACGTGTCGTTCGGTGAGTCCGGAGGCCGCCACCATCCGTTGCCGTGCGGCTGCGGCCGGGTTCGTCTCGCTGGCTGGCTGGGGCTGGCCTTGCTGGGTGTGGCCTTGCATGGGGGTGGTGTCCCGTGCCATCACTGCCTCCTCGTGCTGCGCCTCGCTGTTGCGGGTGCCTGCATCGAGGTTGCGTGATCGCAACGTCGCCTTCGTCGGGCGAACCACCCATCTTCACGACGGGCCGACATGGGCAGTTCTGTGCACACGACGGTGGTGCGGCTGTGACCAGCGGGCTGGAACGCCAAGAACACCTGCGGGTTGGTCGGGTGGCCGCGGCCGCGCCAGTCACACGATGTCGTGCTCGTAGGCCCAGGCGGTGGCAGCCGCTCGGGACGACACGTCCAGCTTCACGAACATGTTGCTGAGATGGCGAGCAACCGTCTTCTCGCTGATGACGAGTTCGTCGGCCACCGCGCGACTGGTGGCGCCCGTTGCCACCAGTCGAAGGACGTCCACCTCGCGCGGCGTCAGCCCGCCCGGGATCGAGCGTCGCGATGGACCGGCCATGCGCACGACCTCGTCGCGGGCCGGGGTGGCGGCGAGTCCCTCGAACACCTGCAGCGCCGCGTCGAGCTCCATGTCGGCGGTGTCGTGGTCACCAAGTGCTCGCAGCGCTCGGGCCATGTGGACACGAATGCGAGCGGCCTCGTACGGCGCGTCGAGTTCGTGCCAGCATCGCCACGCCCTCGCCAGCGCGGTGCGCGCTTCGGCTGGCCGCCCGAGTGCCAGGCACACGGCGCCGCGACAGCCTGCCGCTCGCGCCTCCAGCCACACCGAGTCGAAGTCTGCGGCGATCCCCTCGAGCTCGTCGACGCCCGCCTCGGCTTCCGCGACGGCATCCGCGGCCAGCATGATCTCGACGTACGCGGCCAGCACGGCTGACCGCCGGACTCGGTCGTGTTGCGCCTCTGCCAGCTCGCGGCGGATCGCGGTGGCCGCATCTGTCACGTTGCCCTGCGCCAGACGCAACAGGGCCAGTCCCGGATGCAACGGGTGCCCCCACACCCCGGCGCGGCGATAGGCCTCCTCGGCTTCGTCGAGTTCGCCGACCAGTCGGAGCAATTCGGCCTGCTGATACTGCGCCATGCCCATTGCAGGATCGCCGGGGACAGTGGCGAGGTGGCTGCAGGCGTCCTCGATCTCGTCCCTCGCCATCGTCCAGTCGCCCCGCAACTGCATGATCTCCGAGCGGTGGACGAGGCACTGGCCGCGGTAGGGCTTGAGATCGGTCTGGCGGGTGCACCACCGGCTGAGGACTGCGGTCCACTCCTGGGCCCGCCTGAGGTCGAAGACCGCGTGGCAGGCAACGATCACGGCGCAGTAGACGAGGCCCACCAGGATGGGCATGACGTCGCCCGTGGTCGCCGCGACCATCGCCTCGTCCAGCAGGCCGAGCCCGGCCTCGACGTCGCCGATCATGATCAACGACTGGCCGCGGCCAAGCAGTCCGAGGACCATCAGGGTGGTGGTGCCGGATCGCTGGGCGATCTCGGCAACCTCTCGGGACAGCGCCAGCGCCGCGTCGGGGTGGCCCGACTCCATTGCGTGGAAGGCCTGGGGGACCAGCACCAGGCCGTGTGCTGGCGAATCCGACGGGAGGTCGGCGACCACCCGTTGTGCCCGTGCCATCCACCCGCCCCCCTGGGCCTCCTCGCCCCGGAGGAAGTGCAGGAGCGCCAGCCAGACCGCGGTCCGCACGGCACCCTCCCCATCGCTGGCATCCAACAACCCGTGATGAAGCCGCTCGAGCGCCGCGAAGGCGTCCACCTCGTGACCAGTGAGCCAGGCCGCGATCGCAAGACGCTCGAGGTCCGCCTGCCCCAGGGCATCGTCGGCGTCGACCGCGCGGAACGTGTCGTAGGCCGTACCCCACTGGTGTCCGTCGTAGGCCGATCGTGCCACCTCAAGTGATGCTGTTGGCGCCATGCCGCCCGCCTCCCGGTGCAGTGACCTGCGGGTCCTGGCTCGCGGCGGACGTCGCGATCGGGCACGGCCGCGCCTCGAAGCCTGCGTTGCCAGTGTAGGAGTCCGACCTCGCTCCACGGCTGTCGAGCGCGCCTGCGATCGGCGGACGATCCAACGATGGCGAGGAGGGCGGTGGTGCAGAATCCGGCGCGTGGCCGTGAGCACGACGCCTCGCGCCACTACGGTTGAAGGGTGACGACGAATCCCGTTGCGCGCAACCGAAGGGCTGACGTGAAGCCACCGCCGTTTCGGTACCTCGCACCCACGAGCCTCGACGAGGCCGTGGCTGCCCTTGCCGACGCCGGGCCGGGCGCCAAGGTGCTGGCCGGGGGCCAGAGCCTGGTGCCGCTGCTCAACATGCGACTGGCGCGTCCGACGACGGTGATCGACATCAACCGTGTTGCAGGCCTCGACACCATCACGGTGTCCGAGCATGCCGTGGCGGTCGGAGCCACGGCGCGTCACGCCCAGGTGCTGGCTGACCCTGACGTCGCGGCCGCCCTGCCGCTGCTCGGGCAGGCGATCCAGCACGTGGCCCATGCCGTGATTCGCAACCGTGGCACCGTCGTGGGATCGATCGTCCACGCGGACCCGGCCGCCGAACTGCCCGCCGTGCTGGCGCTGGTCGAGGGGTCGGTGACGCTGGCCGGGCCCGACGGGCAACGTGACGTCGCCGCCGGCGACTTCTTCCTCGCCCCCATGGAGTCGTCGATCCGGTCGGACGAGATCGCCGTTGCCGCCACGTTCCCACGTCTGCCCGCCTCGACCGCCACAGCCGTGCACGAGCTGGCGAGGCGTCACGGGGACTATGCCATGGCGGGAGTCGCCGTGGCCGTCGACGTGGTCGATGACGCCGTGGTGTCGGCCCGCTGTGCGTTCATCGGTGTCACCGACGTCCCTGCCGTCGTCGACCTGTCGCACCACCTGGCGGGCCAGGCGCCGGCGACACTCGACACGATGGCCGCAGTCACTGCGGCCCGCGACGCCATCGACCCAGTGGACGACATCCACGCCACCGCCGACTACCGCCGTCACCTCGCTGGCATCCTGCTGGATCGTGCCCTGCACGACGCGGTGGGACGGCCGTCCACGGAGGTGGCCGCATGAGTGTCCCGACTGCGCCCGGCTCCGGCCTCGACGAGTCCGTCCACACCGTGACGGTCATGGTCAACGGCCGGCTGCGCAGTGCCGAGGTCCCGGCCCGCCGCCTCCTCAGCGACTTCCTGCGCCACGATCTCGGGCTGACCGGCACGCACGTGGGCTGCGAACACGGCGTGTGTGGCTGTTGCACGGTGCTGCTGGACGGCAACGCCGTGCGGGCGTGCCTGTTGCTGGCCGTCGGAGTCGACGGCATGGAGGTGACGACGATCGAGGGGTTGGCGGCCGCGGACGGCGGGCTGCACCCGGTGCAACAGGCCTTCCACGACCATCACGGCCTGCAGTGTGGGTTCTGCACCCCCGGCATGGTCATGAGCGCCTGTGACTTCCTGGCCCACAATCCGGAGCCCTCGCGCGAGGAGGTTCGAGTGGGGATCAGCGGCAACCTGTGCCGCTGCACGGGCTACCAGAACATCATCGACGCGGTGGAGGCGGCCGCGGTCGCCGTGCGCGACAGCGGCATGGATCCGCGTGCGCGCTGCCCGCGTTCCGAGGCTGGTGACGCCGGTGCAGGTGCGCGGGCACGTGCGGGGCTGGGTGCCACGCCGAATCCCGCCGGCACCAGCGGTCGAGGCCCCCATGGCCAGGGCGGACCCGCCGGCGAGTCGGATGATCGCGGCGATCCCGGGGATCGCGGCGCGGATCCGGGCGCTGGCCACGGCGATGGCGAGCCGGGCGCTGGCGCCGCCGACGGCGATGGTGACCGCGACGGCGACGGGGACGGCCGATGACGACGAAGTTGTTCGGTGCCCCCATCAAGCGCAAGGAGGACCGGCGCCTGCTGACCGGTCTCGGACGCTACGTCGACGACCTGTCCCACGATGCGTGGGAAGTCGCCATGGTTCGCAGTCCCCATGCACACGCGACCATCGTCGACATCGACGTGACCGATGCCCTGGACGTCGAGGACCTCGTCGCGATCTACACCTACGACGACCTGCCTCCGCGCATGCAGCAGGCGATGCCGCTGCTCATCCCGCACCCGGCCCTGACCGCGCCGCGCACCCAGTTCACGCTCGCCAACGACGAGGTCAACCACGTCGGCGAGGCCATCGTGATGGTGGTTGCGCGCAATCGCTACGCCGCCGAGGACGCCGCCGAACGCATCCGCGTCGACTACGAGTTCCGCGCCCCGGTGGTCGGGGTCGAGCGGGCCGCGGCCGCCGACGATGCCGTGCACTCCCACATCCCCGACAACGTCGCCGCCCACCTGGTCCAGGAGATCGGCGACGCCCGGGCCGCGATCGATGCCGCGCCCCACACGCTCACGTTCCGCCTCGACATCGAACGCTCTGCCTCCACGCCCCTGGAGACGCGGGGGGTGTATGCCCGCTGGGACGCTGACGAGGGCCACCTGCGGCTGTACTCGTCGACCCAGGCACCCACATCGGTGCGGGCCGCCGTGGCCACCATCCTCGAGATGGACTTCCAGAAGGTCGAGTGCATCGCGCCCGACGTCGGAGGCGGCTTCGGGGTCAAGATCATGCACCCGTGGCCCGAGGAGGTGCTGGTGCCGTGGGCCGCCACGCTGCTCGGCCACGACGTCAAGTTCACCGAGGACCGCCGCGAACACTTCATCTCGGCCAACCACGAACGCGAACAGGTGCACCAGCTCGAGGTGGGATTCGACGACGACGGCCGGATCCTCGGGGTCGACTTCACCATCCTGCACGACCACGGTGCCTACATCCCGTACGGCCTGATCGTGCCGATCATCACCTCCACGCAGTTCCTGGGGCCCTACGCCATCACCGACTACCGCGTCGAGTTCACCTCGCTGTACACCAACACGGTCCCCGTGACGCCCTATCGCGGTGCCGGGCGACCCCAGGCCGTGTTCGCGATGGAACGCCTGATGGACAAGGTCGCTGCGACGCTGGACAAGGACCGCGCCGCGGTCCGCGCGGTCAACCTGATCACGCCCGACCAGATGCCCTACGCCTTCGGCCTCACCTTCCAGGACGGTCGTGACTACACCTACGACTCCGGCGACTTCCCGGGATCGCTGGCCAAACTGCTCGACCTGGTCGGGTGGGAGGACTTCCCCGCCAGGCAGGCGGCTGCGCGCGCCGAGGGACGCCTGCTCGGCATCGGCGTGGCCGCCTACGTCGAGGGCACCGGCGTCGGCCCCTACGAGGGTGGCCACGTGCTGGTCGAGCCCACCGGCAAGGTCCAGGTGGCGACCGGTCTGTCCAGCCAGGGCCAGGGCCACGAGACCGCCTTCGCCCAGATCGTCGGCGACATCCTGGGCGTGCCCCTGGAGGACATCGAGGTCGTGGTGGGCGACTCGTCGCGGATGCAGTACGCCGTCGGGACGTTCGCGTCGCGGGCGGCCGTGATGTCCGGCAACGCCATCGGACTGGCCGCCAACAAGGTCCGTGAGAAGGCCCTGGCGCTGGCGTCGGATGCGTTGGAGGTGGACCCCGAGGACCTCGAACTGGCCGACGGACAGGTGCGTGTCAAGGGTTCGCCCGAGACCGGCCTGGCGCTCAAGATGCTGGCGACGTTGTCCAACCCGTTGCGCTACGCGTTCGACGAGGACGCCACCGCCGCCACCCAGTTCGCCTCGACCCCCGACCCCGACGTCCCGCCGGTCCCGGTCGGTTTCGCGCCCGGTCTGGAAGGCACGGACTTCTACTCCCCGGTGCGTTCGACGTTCGCCAACGGCGTCCATGCCGTGATCGTGGAGGTCGACCCGGACACCTCGGCGATCTCGATCCTCGAGTACGCAGTGGTGCACGACTGCGGCAGGCTCATCAATCCCATGATCGTCGAGGGCCAGGTGCACGGCGGCGTCGGGCAGGGTGTCGGCGGCGCGCTCTACGAACGCATGGCCTACGACGAGCACGGCCAGTTGATGAACGCCTCGTTCATGGACTTCCTCATGCCCTATGCCACCGAGGTGCCGGCCACCATCGACATCGACCATCTCGAAACGCCGTCACCGCTGAACCCGCTGGGGATCAAGGGTGCGGGCGAAGCCGGCGTGATCCCGTCTGCCGCCGTGTTCGCGTCGGCCATCGAGGATGCCGTCGGTGTGTCGATCGACGCCATGCCCATCTCGCCGTCACAACTGCACCGCCTGCGGTTGACCGGGAACGACCACCAGGAGCAGCCATGAAGATCTCCGGTCGCAACGTGATCGCCGCGCCACGACAGCAGGTGTGGGACGCGATCAACGACCCGGCCGTGCTGGCCCGCACGCTGCCGGGGTGCGAGTCGTTGGAGGTGGTTGGCGACGGGCAGTACAGGGCCACCGTCACCGCCGGCGTCGCCTCGATCCGCGGGACCTACACCGGGACGGTCGTGCTGTCGGACCGCCAAGAACCGACGTCGCTCACCTTGGCCGCCCAGGGCGCCGGATCGGCGGGCACCATCGGTGCGGACGTCGACGTGGTGTTGACGCAGGAGGACGGGGCGACGGCCGTGGTGTGGGAGGCCGAGGCCATCGTGGGTGGCACGATCGGTGGCGTCGGTCAGCGCATGTTGGTGGGGGTCTCCCAGCGCATGGCCGGCGAGTTCTTCGGCAACCTGGAGGCCGACATCCTCGAGGGGCCGCCCGACGTGCCGGTCGGAGTCGACGAGGTGGCCGGTGTCAGTCGCGGGGGTGCCGGCACCGATCTGGCGGGGCCGCCCACGGTCGGCACGGTGTTCGCTGGTGGCGCCGGCCGGGCCGCAGGGTCTGGGGGCGGCGACGACACCGTCAAGCTGGTCGGCGCATTCCTGCTCGGTGCGGCCGTTGCCCTGGTCGGCGTGCTGGTGGGCCGCCGGACCCGCTGACCACTGCGCCACCTCGCGCTCGCCCGGGCGCTTCATTGCTCTTCGAGGGGTGAAGTGGTGTGCGCTGGTGAGCGGGTGCGCTCACGACCGTCGACACCTCCCGCGACCGGCCGCCTCGTCTGGGAGCCGTCGCCGCCCATGCGAACGCCCTGGCCCGACCGTTGTGCGGTGGCAGGTATCAGTCGCTCGGCAGGCTGCTCCTCCTCACCAGCCATCTCCACAGGGGGGAATCTCCATGCATGCACATGCTGCTCGGCGTCGCCGAGCCAAGTCCATCGCCGCGGCAGTCACGCTCGCGGCCCTCGTGTTCGCGGTGCCGGCGGCAGCCGACACGATCGAACTTCCCAACGGCGCTGATCTCGAAGCCGAGGTCACCAGCCCCACCGGTGGGGCCACGGTCCTGATCGACGCGGCCGACACCTCGGTCGACGTGCCCATCACGGGCACGGCAGCCGTGGGTGTCGGGACGCCGGACGTCACCTGGATCTACGTGATCGACGTCTCCGGCAGCACCACCTTCAATGCGTGTGGCGCCACGGTCGTGCTCGACTGTGAGAAGGACGCCGTGGCGAACCTGCATGCCGCCGTCGTCGCCAGCAACTCGGCCGTCGACGCCGGGATCGTGGTCTTCGGGGAGGGAGGCGCAGCCGGCGACATGTCTGCCGCTGCAGGCGACCAACCGTTGGTGGCCGTCGCCGACCCCGACTTCGACATCGCCCTGCAGTCGGTGTTCTCTGCCGGGATGAACCAGCACACAGCTCGCAACGTCGGGTCGAACTCGACGGACTACGCGGCCGCGCTCGATGCCGCGCTGTCCCCTGCCCAGGCCAGCACCGCCGGGACCATCAACGTGGTGTTCCTTTCCGACGGTGAATCCAACGAGGACGACTCCGGCTTCGGGGCGGCCCTGGCCAACCATGTGGCCGAGGGTGTCACCATCCATCCGTTCGCAGTCGGCGCTGGTGTCAGCTGCGCCGGGGGTGCCGAGGGCACCCTGGACGACATGGCGGCCGCGACGGGCACGGACTGCGTCGAGGTCCCGGACCCCGCGGACCTGCCCGACATCGTGGCCGACCTGGTCAGCACCCAACTGCTCGAGGTCGAGGTGACCGTCGATGGCTCGCCGGTGCCTGCCACGCTGGTGCCGGGCCTGCCGGCTGACGGACCCGTGAGTGTCGACGTCTCGGCTGTCGCAGCCGACCTCGGACCGGGAACGCACGAGATCTGCATCACGGCGACGGGCACCGGTCCTGCCTCGGACCCGTCATCGGAGGAATCGATCACGGACTGTGTCGTGATCAGCGTGTTCGCCTTCGACGTGACCCCGCCCGAGGCAACCAACGAGCTGGGTGTCGACGACAGCCACACGGTCACGGCGACGTTGTCGGGACCGGCGGGCGAGTTGGCCGGTTGGCCGGTCGACTTCGCGGTGACCGACGGTCCCAATGCGGGCACCGCCGGGACCTGTGTGCCGGCTGACTGCACGACGGACGCAAGTGGCCAGGTCACCTTCACGTGGACCGTGCCGATCGCGTCGTCGTCGCTGGGGACTGACACCCTGACCGCGACCATCACCATCGACGGCGACAGCACGTCGGTCGAGGTGACCAAGTTGTGGCAGGACACCACGCCACCCGTGGCTGCCTGCCCCGAGGGTCCCAACCCCGGTGGCAAGGTGCCGGCGGCACCCGGCAAGGGCGGCCAGGGACAGAACCAGGACGGGTTCTACACCCTGGATGCCACCGACGACGTGTGGGATGACGAGGACCTGCAGGTCTTCGTGACCGACACGGGCACGGGAACCGTCTTTGGCCCCTTCGGTGTCGGTGACGACATCAAGTACACCGAGGCCAACGGCGCCAAGCCGTCGATCAAGTCCGGCCCGGGCCAGGTCGAGTGGCGGATCAAGGGCCAGGGCGATGCCCAGGTCACCGCGGTCGACGGATCCGGCAACGTGTCTGACCCGGTGGACTGCCTGGTTCCCAACCCACCCAAGTAGTCCTTCGGATCTGCGGCGCTGACCGGCCGCGGATCCGGAAGTGACGTCCGTCGCGGGGAGTGGCCACGTGCCGCTCCCCGCTTCGTGTCCGTGCCCGACCGGCCTCCCTGGATTCTGGCGTGGGAGCCTCCGCTGTCCGCAGCGATGGTGCTGCACCGATTTGCGGTGCCGAGGACGAGGCCGATGGCCTTGGATTAGTGTCAGGGGGACGCCGACCAACCCAACCGATGAGTGGCCATGCCCCGTCTCCCCACCCGTGAACGCGCCGAGTTGCCCGAGTACGAGCCGCTCTTCCGGCAAGTCGAATCGCACCTGGGCGTGTTGCCCAACTCGACCCTCACGATGGCGCATCGGCCGGAGATCATGGCCGCCTTCGCCGCCCTCAACGAAGCCGTCATGGGGCCCGGCACCGTCGATGCGGGCCTCAAGCAGCTGGCAGTCCTGATGGTGTCGTCGGCTGCGACCTGTCGATACTGCCAAGCACACTCGTCCCATGTCGCCAGGGAACGTGGCGTCGCCGAGGAGAAGATCCAGGCCATCTGGGACTACGAAGCGTCACCGCTGTTCACGGATGCCGAGCGTGCTGTGCTCACGGTGGCCGAGGGGGCCGGCCATGTCCCCAACACGGTCACGGACGAGCAGTTTGCCGCCCTGCGGGACTACTACACCGACGAACAGGTCGTCGAGATCGTGGCGGCTCTCAGTGTGTTCGGCTATCTCAATCGCTGGAACGACACGGTTGCGACCACTCTCGAGTCGTCGCCGCTGGCCTTCGCGTCGGAGACACTTGCACCCAACGGCTGGCAGGTGGGCAAACATGGCTGACCAGTCTCCAGTCGATGCTGCCGCCCCCAGTGGTCCACCGGCTGTCGAGATGTCCGGGATCTCCAAGCGCTTCGGCGAGACCCAGGCCCTCGATGACGTCACCTTCGTGGTGCGGCCCGGCGAGATCCACGGGTTGTTGGGCGAGAACGGCGCGGGCAAGACCACGCTGATGAACGTGTTGACGGGCCTGTATCGGGCCGACGCCGGCAATGTGCGAATCCACGGCGCACCGGTGGCGCTGACCCAGCCGGCCGACGCCATCGCCAACGGCGTCGGGATGGTGCACCAGCACTTCGAACTCGTCCAGGCGTTCACAGCCCTGGAGAACATCCTGCTGGGCTCCGAGCGGGGCAACTGGTCCATGGACCAACGTGCCCACCGCGAGGCCATTGCTGCGCTCGCTGGACAGTATGGCTTCGACATCGACCTCGACCGGCGGGTTGCGGACCTCGAGATCGGCCAGCAACAGAAGGTCGAGATCCTCAGGATCCTGTACAGCGGGACGGACATCCTCATCCTGGACGAGCCCACGACACACCTGACTCCCGACGAGGTCGGGCAGCTGTTCACCTCGATTCGGGAGCTCGCCGCAACCGGGCTGTCCGTCATCCTGATCGCCCACAAGCTTCACGAGGTGATGGCCGTGTGCGATCGAATCACGGTGCTTCGCCACGGCGTGGGCGCGGGGAGCCGTGATGTCGCAGCGGTCGAACACGGCGAGATCGTCGCCATGATGATGGGGGCGGACCGGGAGGTGCCTCGGGTTCGACCCAAGGCGTGTGCCATCCAGGACGAGGTCGTCCTTCACCTGGAATCGGTCACGGCCCCGGGCGATCGCGTTGACGTGTCCCTCGAGTCCCTGGACCTGTCGGTGCGGCGGGGGGAGTTCGTCGGAGTCGCCGGCGTCGCCGGCAACGGTCAGCGGGAGCTGCTGGAGTTGTTGGCCGGGATCCGTCCAATCGCATCCGGCCACATGCGCACCAGCGGCGAGGACGTGACCCAGGCGGGCGCAAACCAGCGCATCCGGGCAGGCATCGCGGTCCTGCCCGGAGACCGCATGCGTGAGGGCGTGCTGCCCGCCAACCCCCTCTTCGAAACCTACGGGCTTGGTCGTCATCTCCTCCACGAGGGGTTCGACCCCTCGTGGATGAAGTCGCAGGCGCGCGACATGATCGAACAGTTCGACGTACGGACGCCCGACGAACTGGCTCCGACGGCCTCCCTGTCGGGCGGCAACATCCAGAAGGTGCTGGTCGCTCGTGCGCTGTCGATCTCGACGCACGTCGGTGGCGGCGCCATGGTGGTCATGAACCCGACCAGTGGACTCGACGTGGGGGCTGCTGCCTTCGTGCACGAACAGCTGGTTGGCACGTGCGAGTCCGGCGGGGGAGTCCTGCTGATCAGTGAAGACCTCGACGAGTTGCTTGCGCTGTGCGACCGAGTCGTCGTACTGGCCCACGGTCGCTTCGTCGGCAGCCAGGTCGCCGGAAGCTATGACCGCCTCGAACTCGGGCGAATGATGGTGGCCAGCCGTGACTGATTCGCAGGTCGCCGATCCCATTTCGATCCAGGACCCGGGGCAACTGCGGCGAGGTCGCGACGTCGCCGAGACCGCGATCATCTACATCACCGGCATCCTGGTTGCCCTGCTCATCAACGGGCTGCTGCTGGTTGCGATCGGGGCCAACCCGATCACCGCGTACGGGACCATCCTGTCGTCGTCACTGGGATCCCTGTCGGGTGTGGCCCAGACCCTGAATCGAATGACGCCGCTGTTGTTGGGGGCAACGGGTGTGGCCTTCGCGATGCGAGCCGGCTACGTCAATCTGGGCACCGACGGCCAGATCTATGCCGGCGCGATCTTGGCGACTGGTGTGGCCTTCGCGCTGGACGGGGCACCCGCGCTGGTCCTCGTGCCCGTCGTCCTGGTCGCGGGCGTCGTGGGTGGGGGGCTGCTGGCCTCGATCGCGGCATGGCTGCGCGCCACGCGGGGCATCAACGAGTTGTTCGTCACGGTCATGCTGAACTTCGTGGCGCTGTTCCTGGCCGAATACCTGGCGACGGGACCCTGGACCGACCCGGTCGCAGGTGAGGCCATCACCGTGCCCATTCCCGCAGCCGCCGAGCTGCCGCGGTGGGGAGCGGGCCACGTCGGCATCCTGATTGCCATTCCCATCGCGGTGATCGTCAGTCGTTGGCTGCTGCACACACGTCGAGGATTCGAATTTCGGGCTGCCGGCTCCAACGCGCTGGCCGCGCGATTCGGTGGTGTCGGCCTGGTGCGCGTGGGCATCGTTGCGCTGGTCGTGGCAGGTGCCCTCGGTGGGCTCGCGGGCGCCATCGAAGTGGCCGGCGTGCACTCGAGACTCCTCACCGGACTCACGCCGAACTTCGGGTACATGGCCGTGCTCATCGCGGTCCTTGCCCGTCGTCGACCCATGGCCACCATCCCTGTGGCGTTTGGATTCGCGGTGCTGATCGTGGGAGCAGACTCACTCCAGCGAAGTGTGCAGTTGCCCGCGTCGGCGGTGTTGTTGTTCCAGGCCGTGGTGGTCGTGGCGGTGTTGGCATTCGAAACGCCGAAGGGTCGGCGACTGCTCAGACGGATCATGGGAGGAACACCGTGATCGACTTTCTCGCTGGCCTGGTCGACCCGGACATGCTGCGCACCACCCTGGTCGTCGCGACGCCGCTGTTGCTGGCTGCGCTGGGCGAACTGTTGCTGGAACGGGTTGGTCTGCTCAACCTCGCCATCGAGGGGATGGTGGCGGTCGGTGCCGTCGTTGGATTCTCGGTGGTCTACCTCGTCGGCAAGTCAGCGGGCGCAGTGGTGCTGGCGATCCTGGCTGCGGCCTTGTCGGGGGTGGTGATCGGTGCGATCTACGGTGGCCTGACGTTGCAACTCCAGGCCAACCAGATCACTGTGGGCCTGGCATTGCTGATCTTCGGGCTGGGCGCCTCCAGCCTGCTGTACCGGGCAGTGGTCGGAGTGACCACCACGCCGCCGAGCATCGGCACGCTGCCGGTGTGGCGCATACCGGGCCTGGCGGACCTGCCCTACGTCGGTCGGATCCTCTTCCAACATGACCCCTTCGTGTACCTGGGGTTGTTGACCGTCGTTCCCGTCTGGTGGGTCCTGTATCGAACGCCGCTCGGGCTGCGAGTGCGTGCCACAGGTGAGAGCCCGAAGGCCGTCGACAGCCTCGGGCTGCCCCTGATGGGCCTGCGCTGGTCTGCTCTGGCAGCAGGTTCGGCGCTCATCGGCATCGCCGGCGCGTTCTTCCCCTTGTCGCTTGTGGGTGGGTACTCCGATGACATCGCCTCCGGCAGAGGCTGGTTGGCCCTGATGCTGGTGATCTTCGGTCGTTGGCGTCCGTGGACCATCGCTGCGGGAGCGCTGCTGTTTGCCTGGGTGGAAGCGCTGCAGTTCCAGTTCGGAGTCACGACGAAGGCCATCCCCCCACAGTTTCTGCGGATGCTGCCCTACGTGCTGGCGATCGTCGTGCTCGTGCGCGTGTACGGCAAGGCTCAGGCGCCGGCTGCACTGACGAAGCCCTATGACCGAGAGGCGCGATTCTGAACACGGAACGGGAGTGGCACCCAGTTCGTGCCCTGCACGAACAGTGCCACCGCGTCCTCGTCACGACCAAGACAGGTGCTCCAGGCACCGGAAAGGCACTGCCCATGCGATCGAACACCAACCTGCGACGCTGGCTCGTCGCGCTCCCAATCGCCGCCCTCGTGATCGCCGGATGTGGCGGCGGGGATGACGCGGAGTCGGACGCCAGTTCAACCGAGACGGCTGCCGGCGCGTCCACCGACAACGCAACGGAGTCGTCGGCTCCGGACGACACTGCGACTGCCGATGGCTCGGCGGCGAGTGGCGACGAGGTCTTTGCACTCATCCTTCCGGGTCCGATCCAGGATGCCGACTACAACGCGATCGCCTACGAGGGTCTGGAGCAGTTGGAGCAGGACTTCGGCATCACGACCGAGTATTCAGAACAGGTGGCGGTCGCCGATGCCGAGCGCGTCGCCCGTGAGTACATCGATTCCGGGGCGACGATGGTGGCCTTCCACGGAGGGCAGTTCCTCACGATCGCGACTGACCTGGCGGCCGAGTTCCCGGACACGGTCTTCATTGCCGAGTCATCGGGGCAGATGGAGGACCAGCCGGACAACGTGTGGAACATCGCCCGTGAGTTTGCACCCGGTTTCTACGTCCAGGGTGCGCATGCGGCCCTCATGACGGAGTCGGGAACGATCGCGTTCCTGGGCGGCATCGACATCCCGGACTACAAGGCCAGCGCGAACGCGATGTTCGCCGGCGCTCGATCGGTGAATCCGGACGTGGAGTTGCTCTACAACTTCACCGGAGACCAGAACGACGCTGTGACGGGACGCCAAAGCGCCGAGGCACTGATCGGTGAGGGTGCCGACGTGCTGGTGCTGGGACTCAACAACGCCATCTACGGTGTCGCCGAGGCGTCGGAGGCCGCTGGCGAAACCGTCTTCATGACGAGTTCGTTCACCGACAAGTCCTCGATCGCGCCGGACACCTTCCTCGAATCGACCCTGTGGGACTTCACCGGTGCATTCGGTGAGGCCATCGCGGGCGTCCAGTCCGGATCCACGTCCGGCGTCGTCGCCATGAACCCCGCGTCCGGCCTCATCACCCTCGGCGAGTTGCACAACACCCCCGACGACGTGGCCGCCCAGGTCACCGAACTGTGGGACCAGGTCGTGGCCGGTGAGATCGAGGTGCCGGTGAAGACCGACGACGTGGTCGTCCCGTAGCGATTTCGTGTCCGACTCGATCCGTCGCCAGCAGGCGGCGGATCGAGTTGGCGTCCGGATCGGCGAAGGGACACGGAGCGTGACAGCGCCCAGCGGGCACGTCGTGGTCGTGGGCGCCATGGGTGTCGGCAAGTCGACGCTGGCCCAGGGCTTGGCGACGGCGCTGGGACGACCACATCGAGACTCCGACCTCGCCATCCAGGACGACACGGGCATGACCGGTCGAGACATCGCCCGGCGCGACGGCGTCGCCGCCCTCCACGAACTCGAGGTTGCCGTCCTGGTGCAGCACCTGGCCAGCGAGCAGGCCAGTGTCGTGTCGGCGGCCGCTGCCGTGATCGAGGCACCTGCAGCCCGCGCGGCGCTGGCCCAGTCCACGGTGCTGTGGCTCGACCTGCCCGTGGGCGACCTCCTCGACCGCATCGAGCGTGGTCCCCATCGCCGCCCGATCACCGCTGAGGAACTCGCCGAACTGGACGACCGGCGGCGGCCTCACCTCCGACGGCTCGCCGACCTCCGTCTCGATGCGTCACGCCCGCCGGATGAGCTGGTGGTCCGGGCCGTGGACTTCCTGCACCACGGCTGACGCTCCGATCACGTCGAACCCTGCGGCGATCCATCGATGACCTGGCTGACTGCCTGCTCGAGGTCGGCTCGGTCCCGGATGGGGGTCGAGGTGGGAAAGCTCGAGGTCAGGAAGTGCTGCGCATAGGGGAAGCAGGCTGCCTCGAACGGCTCGGCGGCAATGAAGGACTCGCCGAACGTGTTCTCCTCGATGGCGACGGCGTCCAGGGGGATCTGCATGGCCTGTCGCATCTCGTCGGGGTCGAAGACCAGGCCGAACGGTTGCGAGCCGGGGTCCATCAACCGCCCGCCGTAGTCGACCGAGAGGTTGCCCTCGACCCACAGGCGCTGCTCCAGGGGCATGGTCGCCGCCGCGTGCAGGTTCGCGATGCAGGAGATTCGGTTCGAGCCCGACGCCCCGGACACGTCGACCACCACGTCGCCCGCGTGGGTGGTGGTGACAACCGAGCGGCTGGTGGTCGCCCCGGAGAAGCCCTGACCCGGGTCGTAGTTGATGGTGTTGGACTCGTAGTCACAGATGATCCAGGTCATCATGCCGGTGCGCTGGTCCTGGGCGATGACGTAGAGCTCGACCCGACTGCCCCAGAACACCGATGTGTGGATGTTGAACGCACCCACGATGGCGCAGTACCTGGGTTCGGTGTCGTCGAAGATGGCCGCCGGAACGAGTTCGTAGTGCGGTGGCAGCTGCCCGGACGCCTCGGTCATGTCCTCGATCTCGTAGGCGAGGAAGAAGCAGTACGGCTCGACCACGAAGCCGATGGACGGATCATCACCGCCGGCCCGCGCGACGATCATCTTCTGGAGTGGGACCGGGAGGCGGGCGAGCATCTCGGCCCGCTGGTACAGCCGGCCGACCTCGCGCGGACTGACCATCTCCTCGGTCAGTCGCACGAAGCGGTGCAGGTCCGCTTCGTTCATCCGGTCGTCCCTCCGTACAGTCCGGGTGGTGGTCGAGTTCCGCGTCGCAGGACGTCGGCCCAACGGTGCACGGACGGCGCCACCGTGGCCGGGAGACTACTGGGCACCGGTCGGCAAACCACCCGGATGACAGGTGGGCAGCCCGAGCATCGCCGACGTGTGCACGCCCAGCATTCGGCCCGTGCGGTACCCACGGTGTCGCTGTCGGTCTCGGTCGGCAGTGCCGCTGCAGAGGAAGGACAGTGTTGTGGACGTCGCGGTGTCATGCCCGGTTCCTGCGGCGCATGCCTGGGAGGTGAGCACCGACCTGGCCTCGTGGCCGCAATGGGGCCCCAGCGTCACGGCGGTGGATCCCGCGACGGGATCAGTGCATGCCGGCATGGTCGGTCGTGTCCGGACACCGGTGGGCGTGTGGCTGCCCTTCACCGTCGACGATGTCCAGCCCGGCCATCGCTGGACCTGGCACATCGGGCCGGTGCCCGCCACCGGCCACCGTGTCGATCACGTTGCCGACGCCGAGTGCCGCCTGGTCATCGAGGTGCCCGTGTGGGCGGTCGCCTACGCCATCGTCTGCCACGTGGCACTCCGGCGCCTGTCGGCCCTGGCCGTCGCACGGTTCGAGCCGCGTCCGGACGACTGAGACGATCAACCGGCGTGCGCCTGCTCGTGGCGGCCGCGCGAGCAGCACGCGACACCGGCGGCCGCGTGAGCAGGAGGGGACGCCCTCGGCGCCTCAGTCACCCAGTGCGGCGGCGGCGGCGCGTCCGGCAGCCCGACCCGAGAACAGGCAGCCGCCCAGGAACGTGCCCTCCAGCGACCGATACCCGTGATACCCGCCACCACCGAAGCCGGCCACCTCGCCGGCCGCGTACAGCCCGTCGAACACCGCACCGCCGGGACGCAGTACCTGGCTGTCCAGGTTGGTCTCGATGCCTCCCAACGACTTGCGAGTCAGGATGTTGAGCTTGACGCCGATCAGTGGCCCGTGTGACGGGTCGAGGATGCGGTGCGGTGCCGCGGTGCGGATCAGCCGGTCACCGCGGTAGTTGCGTGCGGACCGGATCGCGGCGATCTGGAGGTCCTTGCCGAAGTCGTTGGCAAGGTCACGATCGCGCTGTTGCACCTGGCGGCGAACGTGGTCGAAGTCCAGGTGGGGTTGGTCGGTCAACTGGTTCATCGCGGCGACGAGGGCCTCGAGGTTGTCACGCACGACGAAGTCGACGCCCTGTTCCTTGAACGCCTCGACGGGGCCAGGGGCATGGTCGCGGTCGAGTGCTCGACTCGCCACGCCGCGAATGCTCTTGCCGGTCAGGTCAGGGTTCTGTTCGGAGCCCGACAGGGCGAACTCCTTGGTGATGATCGACTGGTTCAGGATGAACCACGAGTGGTCGTGGCCGGTGGTGCGCAGGTGTGCGAGCGTGCCGAGCGTGTCGTAGCCGGGGAACAGCGGCACCGGCAACCGGGTGCCGTTGCCGTCGAGCCACAGCGACGATGGACCGGGCAGGATCCGGATGCCGTGGCCGGGCCAGATCGGGTCGAAGTTCTCGATGCCCTCCACGTAGTGCCACATCCGATCCCCGTTGACCAGGTTGGCACCGGCATCGTGGGTGATCCCGAGCATGCGACCGTCGACGTGGTCGGGCACGCCGGTCAGCATCCGCTCGGGCGGTGTGCCCAGACGCTCGGGCCACGCCTTGCGCACCAGGTCGTGGTTGCCGCCGATGCCACCGGCCGTGACGATCACCACGGGCGCCGACAACTCGAACGAGCCCACTTCGACTCGTGAGGATGCGGCCCCTCGTTCGACGGCATCGGGCTCCAGCACCGCGCCTGCAACGCCGGAGGCCGCCCCGTCGGTCACGAGCAGTTCATCGACTCGGTGACGGAAGCGCAGGTCGACCAGGCCGTTCTCGACGGCGGCCTGGACTCCGTTCACGAACGGCTCCAGGAGTCCCGGACCGGTGCCCCAGACGATGTGGAAACGCGGGACGGTGTTGCCGGGCCCGTCCGAACTGCCGCCCCCTCGTTCTGCCCACCCGACGATCGGGAAGAACGAGATCTTTCGCTCGAGCAGCCAGGCGCGCTTCTCGCCCGCGGCCCAGTCGACGTAGGCCGAGGCCCACTTGCGTGGCCAGGCGTCCTCGGGGCGATCGAAGCCGGCGGTGTTCATCCAGTCGGCCAGCGCGAGTTCGTAGGAATCCTTGATGCCCATGCGACGCTGTTCGGGGGAGTCGATGAGGAAGAGTCCGCCGAACGACCAGAACGCCTGGCCACCCAGCGACTGCGGTGGCTCCTGGTCGACCAGGATGACCCGGCGTCCGGCCGCAGTCAGTTCGAGTGTCGCCACCAGGCCCGCGAGCCCACCTCCAACCACGATCGCGTCGGCATCCGCCATGTGTCGTCCTTCCCTGTCCTGTGGGTGCAGGCGTTGCTGACCACATGGTGGCCCGCGAGCCCGAGGGTGGTGGGTGTGTCCCTGGTGGCTCCAGCATGCCGGACCGTCGACACGGCTGCGAGGAAGCGTGGGTCAGCCGGCGCCCGGCACTGCGGCACGGATGGCATCGCGCGTTCGTTTCGCTTCGACGCGGGCGGCATCGGCGAAGTCCGGTCCGCTGCCGGCGTAGAGGATCGCCCGTGACGACGACAGCAGCAAGCCGGTGCCCGAGGCCGTCACGCCGTCGCGCACCGATGCCTCCAGGTCGCCACCCTGGGCACCGATCCCCGGGACCAGGATCGGCAGGTCTGCGATGCGGTCGCGGACCATGCCGAGTTCCTCGGGTGCAGTGGCGCCCACGACCACGGCCGCGTCGCCGATGGCCTGCCAGCGGGTCGCCACCATGTCGGCCACCCGCAGGTACATCGGGGTCCCGTCCACCTCCAATGACTGCAGTTCATGTGCGCCGGGGTTGGAGGTGCGGCACAGCGCGATCACGCCACCGCGTTCGAGGAACGGGGTCGCGGCGTCCGTGCCCAGGTAGGGGTTCACGGTCACTGCATGGGCGTGGTAGCGGTCGAAGGCCTCGATGGCGTAGCGGTCGGCGGTCGATCCGATGTCGCCGCGCTTGGCGTCCAGCACCAGCGTCACGTCGGGGTGGTCGCTGCGGATGCGGCGACACAGCCCGGCCAGTTCCTCCTCCATTCCCAGTGCTGCGAAATGGGCGATCTGTGGCTTGAAGGCGCAGGCGAGATCGGCTGTCGCAGCGACGATCTGGTCGAGGAAGGCGGTGACGGCGGCGCGACCCGATCCGAGGTGAGTGGGGATCCGATCGGGGAGTGGGTCCAGCCCGACACACAGCATCGAGTCGGTTCGTGCCCAGGCGTGGGTGAGGTGGTCGTGGAACTCGCGCAAGGTCGTGCCGAACGGATCGAGGTCGGTGGTGCCGGGTCAGAGCGCACCCTCCGACGGGCTGCGGTCGACAGGCGGCGGAGGAGATCGTGGTGGGGGAGACCCTACGGCCAGCCGCTGCATGTTGCAGATGCACGGTTGTGTTGCCCATGCTCTCCATGATCCCCCCGTCCGGCGGCGTCCCTGCTGAATCCCCGGGTGCGGCCAGCAATGAATTCGAGGTGGGTGCCGATGATGGGCACGACACCGGAGATGAGGTCGAGTGCGGCGACGATCCAGGTCAGGATCACCAGTGGACACTGACGCGTTCGAGGCCTGGCGGCCCACTGCCGCCAGGCCGCGCTCATGTCGCGAGGTGCTGCAAGCCGCCGGCTCCTGCGCGGGCTCGGGCGGTCGCGTCAGGCCACTCGACCACGCAGGTGGGGCGTGCCATCTCGACCACGCAGGCCGAAGTCCCAGCCGGCCGTCGTCCGCTGGGTGGCGTACTCCACCGTTGCCGGCAGCAACACCGGGCGCTGGAACACCACGTCGACCGTGGACGGCCGCGGCAGGGTGCCCAACCCCGCCAGTGCCGCTGCCTTCGTCCACATCCCGTGGGCGATTGCCCGGGGGAACCCGAACGGCTTCGCGGTCAGGGCACTGAGATGGATGGGGTTTCGATCCCCCGAGACGGCGCCGTAGCGACGACCGATGTCGGCGGGCACCGACCATGTCGCAGTCGTCGGGAGTCCATCGAGGTCGACAGCATCCGCGCCGGTCCCGGACGGCTGCGGCGTCGTGCCTGCGGCGGTGGCGCCGCGACGCAGGTACGTGCTGGTCGAGGCCCACACCACACGTCCATCGCGCCGGACCTGCAGGACGCTGTCGAACACCACGCCCCTGGGGTGGCTGCGTTCGTTGACGACGTGGGCAGCGAGGTCGACGCGCGAGCCCACCGGCACGTGGTCGCGCGCCACCACCTGGTTGCGGGTGTGCACCATGCCCAGGAGGTCGTGGGGGAAGTCGTCGCGGGTCATGAGCCACACCGACAGCGGGAACCCCAGGACGTGTGGGAACGTGATGGGAACGTCCGATGACAATCGGAACCCACACACGTCGGCGTAGTCGGCCACGTGGTCGAGTTCGATGGCGACGTCGTGCACGACGACCTGCCGGGTCGGCAGGCCGCCCGTGGTCGCGGGATCGACTGCCGCGACGCCACTGCCTGCGCTGGCCTTCCCAGCGTTGGCCCCGCCAGCCTCATCGCGGGCGCCGGACCGGCGCCATGGCACGGCGTCCAGGGATGGCAGCGCTGACCGGCCGGCACGGGCCAGCAGCGGTCCCAGGTCGGGCAGACTGTCGAGTTCGACGACGTCCATGGTCACGCTCCCAGCAGGTTCTGCCCGCACACACGCAGCGTCGTCCCGTTGACCCCGTCGGCATCGGGCCAGCCCAGGAAGCCGATCGTCTCGGCGACGTCGATCGGCAGGCCCCCCTGCGACAGGCTGCTGAGCAGGCGACCAGCCTCGCGGGTGCCCAGCGGGATCCGCGCCGTCATCTCGGTCTCGATGAACCCGGGCGCGACGGCGTTGATCGTGCCGCCGCGCGCCGCCATGTCGGCCGCCAGCGCCGTCACGTGGCCGATGACGCCCGCCTTCGAGGTGGCGTAGTTGGTCTGCCCACGGTTGCCGGCGATGCCACTCATGGAGGACACGCAGACGATCCGCGGTGCGGTCCCGAGCACGTCGCCGTCCAGCAGCACGGCATTGATGGACTCGATCGCGGTGAGGTTGATCGCGAGCACCATGTTCCACTGGCGCTCGTCCATGCCGGCCATGGTCTTGTCCCGGGTCACGCCGGCGTTGTGCACCATCAGGTCGAGGTGGCCGTGTCGGGAGGCCACGTGGGCGGCGATGGTCTCGCCGGCATCCTCGTCGGTGATGTCCAGTTGCAGGGCGGTGCCGCCCACGTCGTTCGCGACGCGCGCCAGGTCCTGGCCGGCCGACGGGAGGTCGACGCACACCACGGTGGCGCCATCGCGGGCCAGCGTGCGAGTGATCGCCTCGCCGATGCCGCGGGCTGCACCGGTCACCACGGCCACGGTGTCGGCATGCGGTCGGACGGGATCCGGGGCGGGGCCTGTGGCCGGTGCGGAGACGGTCAGCCGCTGGCCGGCAACGAAGGCCGAACGGCCTGACAGCAGGAAGCGCAGGGGTGCGGCCAGTCCTGATTCCGCACCGGGGGCCACCTCGACCAGGTTCACGGTCCCGCCGGCCCGCATCTCCTTGCCCAGCGAACGGGTGAAGCCCTCGAGGCTGCGTTGGGCCGTGTGAGCGGCGGCGGAATCGGTCGTGGCGGGTGGGCGGCCCAGCACCACGATCCGTGCCGAGGCGCCGAGTCGTCGCACCAGGGTGTGGAAGAACTCGTACAACGCGACGAGTTCGCCGCGAATCGGCCAGGTCGGAGGCATCGAAGACCAGGCCGGCATAGCGGGGCGTGTCCTCGGGCGAGGCCGGTGCGTCGTGCACGACCAGGCCGGCGTCGGTGATGACGTCCCGGGCGACCGGGGCGAGGGCACCCGATCCAGCCACGACCACGACGGGCCGTCCAGCAGGGCCTGGCCGGGTTCGTGGCGCCGCAGGACCACTGGCTTGGGCAGGCCGACGAGGTCGACGATGCGCTCGCCGATGTCGTGGGTGGCGATCCGGGTGTACAGGTCACTCATGGGCGTGCTCCTGGCCGCTGCGGCCGGTGGGTGATCGATTGGTCACATGTGACGTGTTGGGCTGCCCACCCTCGAGGAAGAGGGGTCGAGGGTGGTGGCGTGCGGTCACTTCTCGATGATGGCCACGAGTCCGTTGCCGCCGGCGGCGCAGACGCTGACCAGGGCACGTCCGCCGTGCTCCCAGTCGTCACGCTCGGCCAGCAGTGCTGCGGCCGTCGCCACGATCCGGGCACCGGTGGCGGCGAACGGATGCCCGGCGGCCAGCGACGAGCCAGCCACGTTCAGGCGCTCCCGGTCGATCGGGCCCAGCGGTGCGTCCAGCCCCAGGCGGTCGCGACTGAACTCGTCGTCCTCCCACGCCGCCAGGGTCGACAACACGGTGCCGGCGAAGGCCTCGTGGATCTCGTAGAGGTCGAAGTCCTGCAAGGTCAGGCCGTTGCGGGCGAGCAGGCGCGGCACGGCGTACACGGGCGCCATCAGCAGGCCCTCGTGTCCGTGGACGTAGTCGACCGCAGCCGACTCGGCATCGACGAATCGTGCCAGGACGGCCAGTCCGTGGTCGTCGGCCCATTCGGGTGTGGCCAGCAGTACCGCGGCGGCACCGTCGGTGAGTGGCGTGGAGTTGCCCGCGGTCATCGTGCCGGTCTCGCGATCACCGAACACCGGCTTGAGGCTGGCCAGCTTCTCCATGGTGGAGTCGGACCGCAGGTTGTTGTCCCGTGCCAGGCCCAGGTACGGGGTGACGAGGTCGTCGAAGAAGCCACGATCCCACGCCGCAGCCATGCGCTGGTGGCTGCGCAGGGCCAGTTCGTCCTGGGCCTCCCGCGAGATGTCCCATTCCTTCGTCGTGATCGCCTGGTGCGCACCCATGGACAGTCCGGTGCTGGCCTCCTCGTTGCGTGGCACCTCGGGCACGATCTGGCTGGGTCGCAGTTGTCCGACGAGCTTCGCCCACTCGCCCGGGCCGGACGCGCCCTGTGCAGCCAGCAACACCTTGCGCAGGTCGTCGTTGACGGCCACCGGGGCATCCGAGGTGGTGTCCACGCCACAGCCGATGCCCACGTCGATCTGGCCCAGCCTGATCTTGTTGGCCACGGCGACGGTTGCCTCCAGCGAGGTGTCGCAGGCCTTCTGGATGTCGAAGGCAGGCGTGTCGTCGGCCAACGCACTGGCCAGGACGGCCTCGCGGACCAGGTTGAAGTCGCGAGCGTGCTTGAGGACGGCCCCACCGGCCACCTCCCCGAGGGTCTCGCCAGCCAGGCCGGTCCGCGCCACCAGCCCGTCGAGCGCCGCAGTGAGCATGTCGAGGTTCGACGCCCGGGCATAGGCAGTGCCCGAGCGGGCGAAGGGAATGCGGTTGCCGGCCACGATGGCGGCGTCGCGAAGTTCGGTCACGTCAGGGTCCTGTGGTTGGCGGTGGTCTGGTGGGAAGGGGTGGGCCTGGCGCCGCCCGGCCTGGCGCGGTGCCCGCTGCGGACGAATGTAGGACCTTCGCGCGCTCGTCCACGCTCGCCGCCTGGCCCTGTCGGCGGTGGTGACGGCCCGCAACGCGAGGCGCGCTCACGCGCGCTCGTCGCGCGCTCGTCGCGCGCCATCCTCCGACACCGGTAGTTGACTCGACTAGCGTGCGCAGCACCGATGGCTTGGGGCACCTGTCCCATGTGGCGCTGTGCGGCGGCCACATGCCACCACTCCAGGAGGACGATGTGAAGATCCACAAGCGACTTGCAGCAGGGCTGCTTGCGCTCGGACTGGTCATGGCCGGTTGTGCCGGCGATGACGACGACGGCGCAGAGGCGACGGATGGTGCCAGCGAGACCGCGACCGACATGGCCAGCGAGACCGGCAGCGAGATGGCCAGCGAGGGCGGCACGGCCACCGAGGCAGCCGGCGAGGTCGACAACTCCTACGTCGGCGTCGACAGCTGCGACGACTACGACGGCAAGATCAAGAGCATCGAGGCCACGGCGCCCAACGAGGTCGTGTTCACGCTGTGTTCGACCGACCCTGCATTCCTGCAGAAGGCCGCCTTCGTCCCGTTCGCGGTCCAGCCGGCCGAGCACATCGCCGCGACCGATGGCTCGCCGCTGGACGACCCGATCGGCACTGGTCCCTTCAAGCTCGACAGCTGGAACCGTGGCTCCGAGCTGACGATGGTCCAGAACGAGGACTACTGGGGTGAGGCACCCGAGTTCTCGACGCTGGTGTTCCGCTGGGGCACCGAGTCCGCACAGCGCATCACCGAGGTGCAGTCGGGCAACGCCGACTACGGCACGCGCTGTCGGCACCCGACTACGAGATCGTCGAGGGTGACGACACGCCTGCAACTGCTCGAGGACCCCAACCCCAACGTCTTCTACATGGGCTTCACGAACACCTTCGAGCCGTTCAACAACGAGATGGTCCGCCAGGCAATCGCCATGGGCATCGACCGTCAGCGTGTCGTCGACACCTACTACCCGACCGGCTCCGTGGTGCCCGACTACTTCACCCCGTGCACGATCGAGAACGGCTGTGTCGGTGACGTCTGGTACGACTTCGACCCCGATGCTGCCAAGCAGATGCTGGCCGACGCCGGCTACCCGGACGGGTTCGACACGACGATCTACCTGCGCGACGTCTTCCGCGTCTACCTCCCCGAGCCGCAGGCCGTGGCCCAGGAACTGCAGACGCAGTTGGCCGAGAACCTCGGCATCAACGCCGAGATCCAGGTCATGGAGTCGGGCGCCTTCATCGACGAGGTCTCTGCCGGTGAACTCGACGGCATCCACCTGTTGGGCTGGGGTGCGGACTACCCGCACGTCACCAACTTCCTCGACTACCACTTCAACGGCAACGTGCAGTTCGGCGACCCGTACCCCGACATCGTCGACCTGTTGCTGGAAGGTGCAGCCACCGCCGACCCGGCCGTGGCCGAGCCGATCTACGAAGAGGCGAACAACCTGATCCGTGAGCACGTCCCGATGGTCCCGATCGCTTCGGGCGCGGCCGCGGACGTCGCCATCGACACCCTCGGCAACGCGCAGTCGCCGCCGTTCGGCGCGCCGCAGTTCAAGACGATGAGCCCCGCGAACGACACCCTGGTGTTCGTCCAGAACGCCGAGCCGATCTCGCTGTACTGCGCTGACGAGTCCGACGGTGAGTCGCTGTCGGCCTGTGAGCAGGTGCTCGAGGGTCTGTACTCCTACACGCTGGAAGGTGATGTGGAACCGGCCCTGGCCGAGGAGTGCGTGCCCAACGAGGACGGCACCGTGTGGACCTGCACCCTGCGTGAGGGTGTGACCTTCCACGACGGCTCGGAGTTCGACTCCACCGACGTGGTCGCGTCGTGGGCCGCCGGCATCGATGCGTCCAACCCGTACCACACCGGAAACACCGGTGGGTTCGAGTACTTCACCTACCTGTGGGGCGAGCTGATGAACGCCCCCGAGGCAGAGCCCACCGAGGGCTGACACCTCGACCGTCGTGGTCTGCCTGCGGGCAACGCGACGACATCTCCGACGGGCCGGTCCAGCGATGGGCCGGCCCGTCGGCGTCTGGCGCGCGCAGGCGGCTTCGGGGGCGGCCTTGCGGGCGTGGCTGGGGGCGAGAACCCGCGCCGCGCCACGCAGCGTTCACTAGGGTGGCGGCGCACCACCACGGGATGCTGGCCGTCCGCCCGAGCATGACCGGCCAGTCGTCATGGACGTCGAGGAGGGTGAGTGGGCGCCTACATCACCAAGCGCATCCTCACGTCGATTCCGGTGTTGTTCGGCGTGCTGGTGGCGGTCTTCCTGTTGCCCCGAGTCGTGTTCGGGGATCCCTGTCGGGCCGTGCTCGGTCCTCGTGCAACCGAGGCATCCTGCGAACAGTTCCGCGCTGCCAACGGGCTCAACGACTCCATCCTCGAGCAGTTCATGACGTACATGAACGGCGTCATCCACCTGGACTTCGGCGAGTCGATCAAGTTCTCGCGTCCGGTCATGGAGATCCTGCTGGAACGACTGCCGTTGACGATCGAGTTGGCGATCCTGGCCCTGACGCTGGCCATCCTGGTCGGCGTGCCGCTGGGGGTCGCGGCGGCGCGGTGGCACAATTCGCCAGTGGACGTCGCCACGATGGCAGTGGCCAACATCGGCGTGTCGATGCCGATCTTCTGGCTCGGCCTGATGCTCTCCTACCTCTTCTCGGTGGTGCTGGGCGACACCATCCTGGCGTTGCCGCCGACAGGCAGTTTCTCACCCGGTGCGACCCCGGAACCGTTCTACGAGGTGTGGGGATGGACCGTCACCCCGGAGACCTTCGGGGCGGGCTTCCTGCTCTTCGTGTCTCGTTTCGGGATCTTCAACGCGATGATCTCGGCCCAGTGGGCGGGCATGTGGGACGGCATCCAGCACCTGATCCTGCCGACGATCGCGTTGGCGACCATCCCGATGGCGGTGATCGCGCGCATGACCCGATCGTCGTTGCTGGACGTGTTGTCCCAGGACTACGTGCGCACCGCTCGTGCCAAGGGTGCGCGGGAACCTCGCGTGATCCGTCGCCATGCCCTGCGCAATGCGCTGTTGCCGGTCGTGACCATCATCGGCCTGCAACTGGGGGCGTTGTTGGGCGGCGCGGTGCTGACCGAGACGATCTTTGGCCTGGCCGGGGTCGGGTCGGCACTGTTCGACGCGATCGACACCCGTGACTTCCCGATCGTGCAGGGCTTCACCGTCGTCATCGCGTCGACGTACGTGATCGTCAACCTGTTGGTGGACATTTCCTATGGGTACCTCGACCCCCGTGTGAGGTTGAAGTGAGCGAACCGATCTATGGACCTGGTGACGTGGGCATGTCGGAGACGCTTGCCGGCGAGGCCACGCGTGAGCAGCGACTCGAACGCGAGACCAGGCGACACACCAACAGCGTCGACGACGGCGAAATCCCCGATCCCGACGAACTGCTCGACGACCCGGCATCGACCTGGCGACTGGCAGCACGGCGATTCCGGCGACGCAAGCTCGGGATGGTCGGGCTCTTCATGGTCACGGCCCTGACGGTCGTCGCGATCTTCGCGCCCGTCATCGCACCCTACGACCCGCTCGAACAGCTCGACCGCACCGAGGACGTGCAGCGGCGCGACCCGCCGTCGCGTGAGCACATCATGGGTCTGGACTCCAACTCCCGGGACCTGTTCTCGCGCATCGTGTACGGCGCTCGGGTGAGCCTGCCGCTGGGCGTGTCCATCGTCCTGGTGGCGATCATCGTCGGTGCCAGCATCGGTGCCATCGCGGGGTACGCAGGGGGGTGGTTGGACAACGTCCTCATGAGATTCATGGACGTGATCCTGGGGTTCCCTGCCCTGCTGTTGGCAATCGCCATCGCCTACGTGCTGGGCAACGCCATCCAGTACGTCCTGATCGCGGTGGCGGTGGTCACACTGCCCCAGTACGCCCGTGTCACGCGGGCGTCGGTCCTGTCGATCAGGGAAGTGGACTACGTCGCGGCATCCGAGGCGCTGGGTGCATCGGGAAAGCGACTGCTGACGACCCGGATCCTGCCCAACTCGGTCACACCGCTGGTCGTGCTGGGCACCCTGGGCATTGCGGGGGCCATCCTCGAGGCGGCGGCGTTGTCGTTCCTGGGCCTGGGCGCCCAGCCACCCACGCCCGAGTGGGGCGCGATGCTGGCGCAGGAGTACACGCTGATGCGCACCTCGCCGCACCTGGTCCTGTTTCCGGGCGTGGCGATCATGATCACGGTCCTGGGCTTCAATCTGCTGGGCGACGGGCTGCGAGATGCCCTCGACCCCAGCCTCAACGACTGAGGCGGCGATGGGCGACGAGATCACGATGACGGTGGGCGATCCACCGGTCGTCGATGCCATCCCCGAGGACCCCGACATCGACCTGCCCGGAGCCGAGATCTCGGCGGCGCTCCCACCCCGACGTCGTGACCCCGACGAGACGCCCCTGCTCGACGTCGTCGGGCTCAAGACCCACTTCCACACCCGCAACGGCACGGTCCAGGCAGTCGACGGCGTCGACCTGTCGGTGTGTCGCGGTGAGGTCCTGGGCGTGGTCGGCGAGTCAGGGTGCGGCAAGTCCGTCACGTCCCTGTCGGTGCTGGGCCTGGTGCCGTATCCGGGCGAGATCGTGGAGGGCACCGTCACCTATGACGGCCTCGACCTGACGGCCATGGACCAGAAGGAGTTGTCGGGCCTGCGGGGCGACCGCATCTCGATGATCTTCCAGCAGCCGACGTCGGCCCTCAATCCGGTGTTCCGGGCTGGCAAGCAGATCGAGGAGGTCTACCAACTCCATCGCGACTATCCCGACGACGAACGCACCGAACGGGCCGTCGAGATGCTGCGACGGGTCGGCATCCCCGACCCGGCCCGGCGCGCCGACGCGTATCCGCACGAACTGTCCGGTGGCATGGCGCAGCGAGTCATGATCGCCATGGCGCTGGCCTGCGAACCGGACCTGCTCATCGCCGACGAGCCGACCACGGCACTCGACGTGACCATCCAGGCCCAGATCCTCGACCTGATCCGGGACCTCGTCTCCGGGTCCGGGACGGCCGTGGTGCTGATCACCCACGACCTGGGCGTGGTGGCCGAGATGGCCGACCGCGTGGCGGTCATGTACGCCGGCCAGGTCGTGGAGGAGGCCGACGTCATCACGCTGTTCGAGGACCCGCGCCACCCGTACACGCAGGGTCTGATCGGGTCGATGCCGGTGCTGGGCGACATCCGCGACGACCTCGACACCATCCCGGGCGTGGTGCCCAGCCTGGTCGAGCCCGGTGTCGGCTGTCGGTTCGCTGCCCGGTGCCAGGCGCGGGTCGAGTACGGCCTCACGGAATGCACGAAGGCGGACCCGCAACTGCTTCCCGTCGCGGGCGGCAGCGTCGACCAGGTGGTGCGGTGCTTCCTCCACCACGACGTCGACGGCAACCCGCGCACCTTGCCGACCCCCGTGCCGCTCGCGCCCGATGCGACCGCACCGGCTTCGTCGATGGACGGCCCCGGTGATGCCGGAGCGCGAGGGGACAGCGCATGACCCAGCCTGCCGACTCCTCCGCCTCGTCCGCGTCCTCCCCGCCATCCGGGGGCGCGCCGACGGCCGATGCGACTGCCACGGTGGCCCCCCCGCTCGTGGAGTTGGCGGGTCTGACGAAGGTCTTTCCCGTCACTGGCGGATGGCTGCAACGCCAGATCGGTGAGGTGCGAGCCGTCGACGGCGTCGACCTGTCGATCCGCAAGGGTGAGGCAATGGGCCTGGTGGGGGAGTCCGGCTGTGGCAAGACCACCCTGGGCCGCATGCTCGTGCGGCTGCTCGAACCCACCTCGGGGACCATCACCTTCGACGGCCGCGACGTCACCCATGCCAGGACCAAGGACCTCAGCAGCTTCCGCCAGGACGTGCAGTTCATCTTCCAGGACCCGTTCGCCAGCCTCGACCCTCGCGCCCAGATCGGCCACTCGATCGGGGAGGGACTGCGCATCCACGGCATCGGTGACAAGGCCGAGCGCCGCCAGCGCATCCGGGACATGCTCGAACTGGTGGGCCTCAAGCCCGAGCATGCCGACCGCTATCCACACGAGTTCTCGGGTGGGCAGCGGCAGCGAGTCGGGATCGCGCGCGCACTGATCCTCAAGCCCCACCTGGTCATCGCCGATGAGCCGGTGTCGGCCCTGGACGTGTCGGTGCAGGCCCAGGTGCTCAACCTCCTCAAGGACCTGCAGACCGAACTCGACCTGACCCTGTTGTTCATCGCCCACAACCTCGCCGTCGTCGAGCACGTGTCGGATCGGGTTGCCGTGATGTACCTCGGACGCGTCGTCGAGGTCACCGACCGTGAATCGCTGTATCGCAACCCCACCCACCCCTACACCCAGGCGCTGCTGTCGGCCATCCCGATTCCCGACCCGCGGCGACGGCGGCCGCGCGTGCTGCTCGAGGGCGAGATCCCTTCCCCGATGAACCCACCGAGCGGGTGCCGGTTCCATCCGCGCTGCCCGATCTCGGAACCGGGGTTGTGCGACACGGACGATCCGGCGCTGATGCCCGTGCCCGGTGACCGTTCCCACCAGGCGGCATGCTGGGTGCGTGCCGGTGACAACGCCCTGCACCCCTGAGCCCGGTCCGTCCGTCCCGGTCCCGTCCGGGGCCCGACCCGCGGCCACGACAAGGGCCCGACTGGCGAGCGACCGGGGCCCGACCGGGGGCAGACCGGGGGCCGACCGGGGGCCGACCGGGCGGCTGCGGACGGTGTCCGGGACGATCGTGGGTGGTGCGCCGGCTCTCGAGGGGTCGCGATACGGCACCCTCGTGAGTGCGCTCCGCCACTGCGGTGCGCCAACGACCTGCCGATCCGAAGGTGCTGCCCATGTCCACGCATGAACTCGTCCGTACCCGCGATGACCGTCTCATCGCCGGGGTGTGCTCCGGTCTCGGACACCGCTTCGGGATCTCGCCATGGTTGGCCCGAGTGCTGTTCCTGTTCGTCCCCGGTCCCAACGTGCTCGTCTACATCGTGCTGTGGATCCTGATGCCCGAGGAGGCCGAGCCAGTCGCCGCGGCGACCCTCGAGCTCGACGAAGGCTGACCAGCCGGGTGGCACAGCAGCTTTCCGCACGCCGGCAATGCGGCTGCGGTCCTGCCATGGCACCCTTTGGCGACTTCGACTCGCCGATCGTGTGCCACGAACCGTGAACCGGAAAGGGACTCGACATGCCCGCAACCTCCTCGCCCTGGGACGCCGCTGACGACCGCTACGAGCACCTGGAGTATCGCCGGACCGGGCGGTCAGGCCTGGACCTGTCACCGGTGTCCCTGGGCCTGTGGCACAACTTCGGTGATGACCGGGCGTTGCACGACCAACGCGCCATTTTGCGTGAGGCGTTCGACCTCGGCGTGACGCACTTCGACCTGGCCAACAACTACGGCCCACCGAGCGGGTCGGCCGAGGTCAACTTCGGGCGGGTCCTGGCCACCGACTTCGCGGAGTACCGGGACGAGTTGGTCATCTCGACCAAGGCCGGCTGGGAGATGTGGCCCGGGCCCTACGGGTTCGGCGGATCACGCAAGTACCTGCTGTCCAGCCTCGACCAGAGCCTGGAACGCATTGGACTGGACCACGTCGACATCTTCTACTCGCACCGCGCGGACGAGTCGACGCCGCTGGAGGAGACGATGGGTGCCCTGCACACCGCCGTCGTCAGCGGGCGCGCGCTGTACGTGGGGATCTCGTCGTACTCACCCGAACGCACCCGCGATGCCGCTGCGATCCTGGAGGATCTCGGCACGCCGCTGTTGATCCACCAGCCCAACTACTCGATGCTGAACCGCTGGATCGAGGACGAGCTGCTGGACACGCTCGAGGATCTGGGTGTGGGGTGCATCCCGTTCTCGGCGCTCGCCCAGGGGCTGCTGACCGACCGGTACCTGGACGGGATCCCCGAGGGTTCGCGTGCGGCCCAGGACAAGTCGCTCGACAAGGACACCCTGACCGAGCAGATGCTGGGCCGGATCCGTGGTCTTCACGACCTGGCTGCCGAGCGGGGTCAGTCGCTGGCGCAGATGGCGATCGCCTGGACCCTGCGCGATCCGCGTGTCACCACTGCGTTGATCGGCGCCAGCAGTGTCGACCAGTTGCGTGCCAACGTGGCCGCAGCCGACCACCTTGACTTCGGCGACGACGAGTTGTCGGCCATCGACGAGCTCCTGGCGGATCGCGACGACAGCGACGATGTCGACCTGTGGGCCGACTCCACGGCCATCTGAGCCTGCGACAACGGGTGGCCGACGTGCTCGTGGTCGCAGCGGCGTGCTCGCCGGTCCGCGCCGCCGGTCGTCAGTCGCGGTGGCGCGGGTGGTCGGCGTGGACTCGCGTCGGGGCACCATCGATGCCGCAGTGCCAGCGGTCCAGCGGTGCGCGGTCGCCCATTGGCAGTTCGTCGCCGGTCGGCTCGCGCTGCCCCCGCTCCGCACCCTCGTCCGTGCTGTCGCCGTCGGCGAGCACGTCGTCACTGATCCGGGTCCAGGCGATCAACGCACCGAGGAGCGTCAGGCCCGCCGTGATGAACATGGCCCGTGTGAATCCGGTCGCGAACTCGTCGGCGGGGATGTCCGCGGCGTCGCTCGTGAGGCCCGCCAGGACGGGCAGTGCCGCTACGGCCAGGAGTTGCGCCACGCGGCTGATCGCGTTGTTGACGCCACTCGCCACGCCCGAGTGGCGTTCGTCGGCGGCTGCCAGGGTGGCCGCGGTGACCGGCGCGACGAGGCCCGCCAGGCCGAGGCCGAAGACGATCGCGGCCGGGAAGACCGACGTCCAGTAGTCGTCGCCGGGCCCGATCATGGCCATCAGCACCATGGCAGCAGTAAGCAGGAGCGATGCGACGGCCAGGGGTCGTCGGGGACCGATTCGTTGGGCCAGCGCGCCGGAGCGTTCGGACAGCGCGAACATCAGGATCGACACCGGCAGGAACGCGGCCCCTGCCTGGGTTGCCGAGTAGCCCAGCACGATCTGCAACTGCTGGACCAGCAGGAAACTCACCCCACCGAGTGCGGCGTAGACCACGAAACACAGGATGTTGGCCCAGGTGAACTGCGAGGACGCGAAGATCGACACGGGGAGCATGGGATCGGGCCGGCGACGTTCGACCACGACGAATGCGATCGCACCGCCGATGCCCATGACGAGCGCGGCCAGCAGGACCGGGTCGACCAGGCCGCGGCTGGGGACCTCGATGACCGCGTAGGTGACACCGGCCAGGGCGGCCACGGACAACGTCGACCCCGCCAGGTCCAGGCTCCCGGTCACGGTGTCGTCGCGGGTCTCGGGGACATGCCGGCGCGCCGCCCACACCACGAACACGCACAGTGGCAGTGGCAGCAGGAAGACCGACCGCCATCCGACGGTGTCGACGAGCAGGCCGCCGACGACCGGCCCGATCAACTGGCCGATCGATCCGAACGCGGACCAGGCCCCGATCGCCCGGGCGCGCTGGTCGGGGGCGAAGGTCGACTGGATGATCGCGAGACTGCCGGGGGTCAGCAGCGCACCGCCGATGCCCTGCAGGACGCGGAACGCGATCAACAGTTCGAGCGTCGGGGCCACGGCGCACAGCACCGAGGCGACCCCGAACCAGACGACGCCCACGATGTAGATCCGGCGCCGCCCGAGTCGGTCGCCCAGGCTGCCGCCCAGGAGGATCGCCGCGGACAGGGTCAGCAGGTAGCCGGTGACGATCCACTGCCGACCAGCAACGCCGGCGTCCAGTTCCGCACCGATCGCGGGGAGTGCCACGTTCACCACCGTGGCCAGCAGGAACACACTGGTCGAACCGGCGACGGTGGCTGCCAGCACCCACCGGCCCTGCGCCTCGTCCAGGCGCAGACCGGGTGCTGCAGGGCTCCGTGAACTCGTCATCACGCCTCGGGTGGTCACTGACACCTGACGATATGCCGAACGGGTCGGGCCGTGCGATTCGTGCCCGGTGTCGGGACGAGACGGCCGCTAGGTTCCGGGGTCCGCGCGATGAGGAGACGCAATGCCACCCGGGACGAACGAGCGCGTGCTCGTCGTCGTGGCCCATCCAGACGACGAGACCTTCGGCATGGGCTCACTGCTTGCGCACGCGACCCGCGCCGGTGCGACCGTCACCGTGGCCTGTGCAACCCGAGGTGAGGCCGGCGAGCCGACCCCGGGCAGCGTCCCGCCCGGCATGGGGCTGGCGGAGGTCCGCGAGGCGGAACTGCGTGCCGCCGCCGAACTCCTGGGCGTCGACGACGTGGTGGTCTGGGACTGGCGAGACTCGGGCATGGAGGGAACCCCCGAACCCGGCACCCTGTGCGCGGCCCCGCTCGAGGACGTCACTGCCGTGGTTGCGGGCCTGGTCGACGATCGCGCCCCGACAACCGTGGTCGCGCTCGATGGCAGCGACGGACACCGCGACCACGTGCGCATGCGTGACGCGACCCTCGCCGGGGTCGAGGCGGCGTCGTGGTCGCCCGACCGCGTCTACCTGCACTGCCTGCCGCGGCGACTGATGCGGCGCTGGGTGGCTGAACTCGAGCGCCGCGATCCCGACGCGTCATACCTGGCGCTGGGGGAACTCGGGACCCCGGATGGAGACATCACGACCCAGATCGACACCAGTGGCCTGCTCGATCTGCGGGAGCAGGCCATCTCGCTGCACCGCTCGCAGACGCCGCCGTACGACGTCATGCCACCTGACCTCCGGCAGGCCTTCCTGGCCACGGACGCGCTGCGTCGGGTGCAGCCACCGTGGCCGGCCGGGGCGGCACCTGAGCGTCGGCTGTTCTGACCCCCGGCCATCGCGACGGCCACCGCTGCATTCTCCGCGTGTTCACGAGGTGGCGTCGGACGCGATGGGTTGCGGAACCGATCGGGCCGTTCCCGCCGGGGAGTGGGTCAGGCGGTGCAGGCCGATCGACTGCAGGACCGCGTAGCCCAGCAGGTCCGAGAGGGGGCGGCCGCCACCGCCATTCCCAGCCCGATCAGGCCGGACGACAGGGCGTTGAAGGCCAGGGTGGTGCGCCACAGGCGATCGTTGTGGCGGCCGTCCTCCGGGCCCATGCACCGAATCCGGCCATCGCCGTCGACCGTGCGTGGGACATCGTGGCGCTGAACGCTGCCGCCGGGATCCTGGGTGGGCCGGTGGCGGACCACCTCCGTCAGCCCCGGCCCAACGTCTCCCGCATGGCCCAGCACCCCGACGGTCTCGCGCCCCACCTCGTCAACTTCGCCGAGTTCGGCCATCACCTGGTGGCGCAGTTGCGTCGTGGTGTCGCGGCGACTGGCGATCCGGCGTTTCTTGCCCTGCGTGACGAGGTGATGGTCCATCCCGACGTCGCGCGGGCCGTCGCCACACCGGCACCCGGATCCGGGGGCGTGGTCATCCCGATGCGCCTGCGCCATCCGGCAGGCCACCTGTCGCTGTTCACGGTGATCTCCACGTTCGGGACCCCCGCCGACGTCACGGTCGACGAGTTGAGCATCGAGACGTTCTTCCCGGTCGATGACCACACCGCGGCCGTCCTGCAGGGCATGGTCGTCGACTGAGCGCGACTGCGTCAGGTCGTTGAGGTCGGTTCTGCCGCCGGTTCTGCGGGTTCCTCGAGCGTCCGGCGCGGCAGGTTGGCGGTCGACAGGAGCGCGAGCAGCGCCAGCGCGGCGCCGACCAGCAGCCCCGTCCTGAGTGACTTGAGTTGTGCTGCCTGGTAGTCCTCGACCAGCAGATCGACACTCGCCTGGTCCAGTCCGGCAGCGGTGGCTGCCTCCTCCGCCGCTGCCACCGTCACGAAATCGAGTCCGGCGGCGGTGACGCGCTCCTCGACCTGGGCCACGACCTCGGCGTCGAGTTGCGAGTTCTCGCCGATGTTGGCCAGGAAGGACGTCGACAGCCCACCCAGGACGATTGCGCCCACCAGGGCGATGCCAAGCGACGAGCCCAGTTGCTGGCCGGTGAACTGCAGGCCGCCAGCCTCGCCGCGACCGGAGGCGTCGACCGAGGACTGCACCACGTTGCCCAGCTGCGACACGATCAGCCCCATGCCCACCCCCAACAGGGCCATCGAGACGCCGAATGCGACGTCGGCGAGGGACGGCTGGATCGTGGCGAGCAGGCCCAGGATGGCAAGCACGGTGACCGACAGCCCGGTACGCACGATCCTGCGTGGCCCCTGCGTCCTCGACAGTTTCGACCCGATGGCCGACGTGACGAGCATGGCCAACGACACCGGCAGCATGCGCACACCGGTCTCGAGTGCGTCGAGACCGATCACGAGCTGCAGGTACAGCGGCAGACCGAAGAACACGCCCATCAGCACGAGGTTCTGTGCGAACAGCCCGGACAGGCCAGAACTCAGCGTCGGCACCTTCAGGAGGTCGAGGTGGACGAGGGGATCCTTGCCGGCGGCTTCGCGTCGGCGTTCCCACCGCACGAACAGCCACAACACCGCCGCGCCGGCCGCCAGCACGAACGGGGTCACGGCGAACCCGAACGGTTCGATGGGCGACTGCTTCGGCTGGACCCATCCCCAGGTGCTCGCCATGAGCACGGCCAGGACGATCGTGCCCAGCCCGACGGCCGACAGGGCGGCGCCGACACCGTCCAGCTGCACCGGCGGCCCCGTGCGGGGCGCATCCACGATCTTCCTGCTCATGGCCAGGATCACCAGCACGAGGACCACCTCGCCGACGAAGACCACTCGCCAGGTCAGTTCCGTGGTCGCCCACCCTCCCAGGATGGGACCGACCGCGATGCCGGCGCCGGCCATCCCGCCGATGACCGCATACGCCACCCCACGCAACGATCCCCGGTAGTTGCCTGCGACCAGGGCGACCAGGGCCGGCAACACCAACGCTGCACCCAGACCCTCCAGCACTGACCAGCCGAGCGTGAGGATGGCCACGGTCGGGGCGACAGCCGTCACGGCCGACCCGGTGCCATAGATCACCAGGCCGATGACGAACGCCTTGCGGCGACCGATGATGTCGCCGATCTTGCCGCCTGCCAGCATGAACATCGCCATGATCAGCGAGTACAGCGTGATCACGGCCTGGATCGTGGTCACGGACGTGTCGAAGTCCACCACCAACTGGCTGATGGAGACGTTCATGACCGACTGGTCCAGCACCATCAGGAACTGTGCGATGGCCAACGCCACCAGCGGCCCCCATTGCCCGGTGCTGCGCGCTTCGCCCATTTTGCGCGCTTCGCCCATGCTGCGCTCCCCGCCGCGGTGGTGCCCCGAGGCTGTCCGAACCCGAATGATGGGTGAACATAGCGCAGCCCGTCTCGTCGACGTGGGGTCCCCACCCTGACGGACTCCGGCCCGGACTGCTGCCATCGGGCGTCAGACCCGCTGCGGACCAGATTCCCCGGCGTCCGCCGACGATGGGTGGCTGCCGGCCAACTAGGGTCGCTGGCACCCGGTCGACCGACCAGATCTCCAGGAGTCCAGATGGCCCGTCGCATCCGTATCGGCATCGACACCGGTGGCACCTTCACCGACGTCGTCGCGTTCGACGAGGAGACCGGGACGCTGGCCACGACCAAGACGCCGTCGACTCCCGCCAACCCCGCAGCCGGGTTCATGGACGGCGTCGACAAGATCCTGCGCCAGATCGGTCGCGACGGCAGCGACGTCTCGGCGGTCAGCCACGGCACGACCGTGGCCACCAACGACCTGTTGGAGGACAAGGTCGCCCACATGGGCCTGATCACGACCCAGGGCTACCGCCACATCCTCGAGATCGCCCGCCAGAGCGTGCCCGACGGGTATGGCAACTCCTACTTCTGGGTCAAGCCGGATCGCATCGTGCCCGTTGATCGGGTCAGGGAGGTTGGTGGCCGCCTGGACGTCACGGGGACCCAGGTGCGGCCGCTGGACGTCGAACAGGTGGCGACGGTGGCACGGTGGTTCCGCGACCAGGGCATCGACACGCTCGGCGTGTGCCTGCTGCACTCCTACGCCAACGCCGCCCACGAGGAGGCCGTGCGCGACATCCTGGCCCGGGAGCATCCGGCTGCGACCATCTCGCTGTCGTCGGAGGTGCTGCGCGAGTATCGCGAGTACGAGCGCACCGTGACCACGCTGGTCGACGCGTCCGTCAAGCCGAAGGTCGCCGGCTACATCGGCGCCATCAAGCAACGCCTCGACGCCTACACGCTGGGCGAGGACCCCGCCGACCGTGGTGCCCCCGACGACGCATCCACCATGCCCGCAGGACATGCGGTGCCGTTCTTCATCATGAAGTCGAACGGAGGAGTCATCAGCGCGGCCGAGGTCGTGCACCAACCGATCACCACCGTGTTGTCGGGGCCGGCGGCGGGCGCGCTCGGTGCCGCGATGATCGCCGGTGCGGGCGGGTGGGATCGTCTGCTGACCCTGGACGGTGGCGGCACGTCCACCGACGTCTCGGTCGTGCTTGACGGCGAACCGACCCTGACCACAGAGGGATCGGTTGGGCGCTTTCCCTCCAAGATCCCCATGATCGACATCGTGACCGTCGGTGCTGGTGGTGGCTCGATCGCGTGGATCTCACCCGCCGGGACGTTGAAGGTCGGCCCCGAGTCCGCCGGCGCCGATCCGGGACCACTGTGCTACGGGCAGGGCGGCACTGACCCGACCATCACGGATGCCCACGTCATGCTCGGTCGCATCCCGCCCCATCTGCTGGGTGGCGAGATCCCGCTGGACGTGGCGGCGGCTCGGACCGGGATCGAGGACCTGGCCGGGCTGTTGGACATGGATCCGGAGCAGTGCGCCACGGGCATCCTCGAGATCTCGGCCTTCAACCAGGCCAACGCGATCCGCCAGATCACGGTCAAGCGCGGTCTGGACGTGCGTGAATTCGCGATGGCTGCGTTCGGGGGCTCGGGACCGCTGCTCGTGTGCCGCCTGATCGACATCCTGGGCGTGCAGGCCGTCGTGGTTCCCAAGGATCCCGGCAACCTGTCCGCCTTCGGCCTGCTGACCGTCGACGTCAAGAACGACTACGTCCAGACCCACGTGACCACCGACACCGACGTCGACCTGGGCGCGGTGGCCGCCGTGTTCGCCACCCTCGAGGATCGCGCTGCCGACGCGCTGGATCGCGAAGGCTTCGAACGTGCCGACCACGTGTTCCAGCGCACCGTCGACCTGCGCTACGACGGGCAGGCCTTCGAGGTCCGCGTGCCCGCCCCGGCCGGCGCCATCGACCGGGCGTTTCGTGACCAGGTCGTGGCCGCCTTCCACGCAGGCGCACGACCAGCTCTACGGCTACGCCTACGTCGACGATCCGCGCCACCCCGTCGAGTGGGTCAACCTGCGGGTGTCGGGCATCGGTCCCATCACTCGCCCCGACCTCGCCCGCCTGCCGGCACGTGGGGGTGACGACGTCGCAGCCGCCCGGACGGGAACGCGTCAGGTGTTCGTGGACGGCTGGCACGACGCTCCGATCTTCTGGCGCGACGACCTGCGTGCGGGCGACGAGATCACCGGACCGGCTGTCATCGAGGAATTCGGATCGACGATCCCCGTCCATCCCGGCTTCACCGCGCGGGTCGACGACTTCGCCAACGTCGTGGTGACCCTCGACGGTGCCGCGCACGAGCCACCCGGTGGCGGCGACTGGCGCACCGGCCGTGGCCATGGAGGAGTTGCGATGAACGGCGGCCCACTGACCGACGGCTCGACGAGCGTGGACCCGGTCGTCCTCGAGATCGTTGCCGGCACCCTGGCGATCCATCGAGAAGGAGGTGGAGGACGCGATCGGGCGGACCTCGCGTTCGCCGATGATCCGCGACGCCCACGACTACCGCGCCGGCATCTACGACCGCCACCTGCGCAAGTTGACCGGGCGCTCCTACTCGGCGTTGGTGCAGCCGGTCGTGCGGGACTTCCCGATCGAGGAGATGGTCCCCGGGGACGTGTTCTTCCACAACGACGTCTACCAGTCGGAAGGTGGCATCGGGCACCTGCCGGACCTGTGCATCACCGTCCCGGTGTTCGGGGTGGCGGATGGCGACGGCGCGTCCGTCGTCGTGGCGTTCGTGCAGGCATTCGGCCACCACGACGACATCGGCGGTGCAGTTCCGGGGTCGATGCCGTCGCACGCCACCTCGGCGTTCGAGGAGGGACTGATGGTGCCCCCGATCAAGTTGTGGGACGCCGGCGTGCCCAACCGGGCGGCGTTGACGATCATGACTCGCAATTCCCGCATGCCGGACTCGCTGGCCGGCGACCTGCAGGCCGAGGCGTCGGCGTGCCTGATGGGCTCGCGCCGCGTGGCCGAACTGTTCGACCGCTACGGACCGGACGTCGTCGAGGCCGCGTTCGATCGCATCGTGTCGGACTGCACCGACACCTACCGCCGCGAGATCCTGACCAAGATCCCGGACGGGACCTACGTGTGGGAGGACTACGCCGAACACGACGGCGTCGACGAGCCACGACTGCATGCCCAGCGCATCACCCTGACCAAGACGTCCGACGACGGCGGCCGCCTGGTGATCGACTTCACCGGCACCTCGCCCCAGGCCCGCGGACCGATCAACCACTGCGGCGACTACTCCGATGGCAACTTCCTCAAGAAGTGGCTGGCGCCGATCCTGCGCAACCTCGCCGACACGCCCGAGCGCATGGCCGAACTGGACGTCAACGAGGGGATCGTCGACCTGATCGAGATGCGCTTCCCCCCCAAGGGCACGCTGCTGACGCCGGTGTTCCCGGCGCCGACCAACGCCCGCACCTTCGTGATCCTGCGCCTGCTCGGCGTGCTGGCGGGGGTGCTGGCCAAGGCGGTCGACGGTCGCATGCCGGCCGACCAGGAGACCATTCGCTACACCGGTGTGTACGGGCAACGGGCCGACGGCACCTCCTACCTGATGCGCGAGGTCCTGGGTGGTGGGTCGGGTGGTCGCCACTACGCCGACGGCGAGGACACGATCCACGTCGTGCCCGACTCGCGCAACCTGCCCACCGAGTTCACCGAGTCACGGTTTCCGTTCCGGGTCGAGGCACTGCGACTGGCACGGGACTCGGGCGGCGCCGGGCGAGTACCGCGGCGGCCTGGGCTACGAGAAGCACATCCGGATGCTCGAGGACGCCCACTTCATGTCGATCGCCGACCGCTCGATCCTGGCGTGCTGGGGGGTCAAGGGTGGGCGTGCAGGCCGGCCGTTCCAGGTCACGATCGATCCTGGTGGTCCCGACGAACGCGAGGTCGATGCCCTGGCCGACGACGAACCGGTTCGTGCCGGTGAGGTCATCCGCATCCGCACGACCGGGGGAGGTGGGTGGGGCGACCCGCTGGCCCGGGACCCCGCGGCCGTGGCCCGCGACGTGCTGTGGGACAAGGTGTCGATCGCAGGCGCTCGTGCTGACTATGGGGTGGTGTTCGCCGACGACCTGTCCGACCTCGACGTCGCCGCGTTGGCCGCGGCTCCGATGGTGGACGACGCGGCGACGACGTCGCTGCGGGCCGACATGGCCGACGAACGCGGCGAGGTCGCCGTTCTTCGATCGCGGCCCGGGCTTTGCCCGCCTGCATCCCCAGGGCCACGCCAATGCCGCAGTCGACGCCCTCGACCACAACCCACCAGTCACTGCCTGACGCTGCCAGTCGCGGCTGCCGCGACTTTGCGGTCGGGTAGCCATCCCGTCGTATGACGACGATTCGACCGCCCATGCTTGCACCGGCGGGCCTCGGGCGGCACGTTGTCACGGCGCCGGTGCCGACCGACCCGGCTCCGATCACTCGGCGGGGACGAACACCTGGACGGAGTTGGTGCGCTGGTCGGTGACGACCAGGCTGCCGTCGGGTGCCAGTGCCAGGTCCACCGGGGCCGAGAACTGGCCGTCGCCGGTGCCCGACTCGCCGGCCACGATCGCCCAGTCGTCGTCGGGGTCGGCGTCAGGCCCCGGCACCGCCAGGATCTCGCCGCCCCGGTACGAGGTCACGAGCACGCCGCCGTCCTCGGTGACTTCGACGCCTTCGAGGGTCGCGCTGGACCCGGCCGCACCCGGGCTGGCGTGCTCGGCCAGGAACTCGCCCTCGGGGGAGAACACCTGCACCCGTTGGGCCTCGTAGTCGGCCACCCAGACCTCGCCGGCCGCCGTCACGTCGATGCCGGTGGCGTGGAGGAACTGGCCGGGTCCGTCCCCACCCTCGCCGAACGACCGCACGAACGTCCCGTCCGACGTGAAGACCTGGACCTCGGGCCGCTCGTCGTCGGTGACGTGGACCAGCCCGTCGTCGTCGACCGCGATGCCGATGGCGCGCACGAACTGGCCGTCACCGTCACCCTCCGAACCCCACGCGCCAAGGAACGTGCCGTCGGGGGCGAAGGACTGGATCCGGAAGTTGCCGTTGTCGACGACATGGATGGTGCCGTCCGGGGCGATCGCCAGGGACCCGAACCCCAGGGTCATGAACTGGCCGTCACCGGTGCCCTGTTCGCCGATCACCGTCTCGCTGCCGTCGGGGTGGACTCCCACCACGCGCTGGTTGCCGGTGTCGGCCACCCAGATGGTGCCGTCCGGTGCGACGTCGACTCCGTAGGGTGCCGCCCACGCGCCATCCGAGGGCACCACGGCTCGGTCGAACACCCACGTCGTGGTGACCGCGGACGCCGTGCCGGCGGTCGTGGTCGACGTGGCCGTGGCCGTCGGCACGGGAGTCGAGATCTCGGTGGTCGCCCCGGTGGGGGCTGTCGCAGTGGGCGTGCCAGCCGTGGTCGACGAGGCGGTCAGGGGAGCGTCGGATGGAGCCAGTGGCGCCGTCGCCGCTGCAGCCTGCCAGGACGACGGCCGTCGCCACGGCACCCACCAGCGCGCGGCGGCGGCGACGATCGTGTGCTCGGCGCCGCTGGCGCGTCGTGCAGTGCGAGGCCGGTACAGGCGCCATGATCGCTCCCGGGGTCCCCGGCCCTGCCTCGATGCACGGGCCGGCACATCCATTCTGGCACGGGCGAAGCCGGAGCGTTGATGGTTGGATGGTGGATCCGTTCCCCGCTCGGATGAAGGTCGCACCATGGTGATCTCCTCACTCGACATCGCGCAGGCCCAGGGCCAGCTGGTGGCGTCGCTGGGTGGCCTCGACGACGAGGCGATGCGGGCGCCGTCACGGTGTGCTGGCTGGACCCGCGCGCACGTGCTCACCCACATCGCGCGCAACGCCGACGGCATGGTGAACCTGGCGGAATGGGCCCAGACCGGCAACGTGGTGGCGATGTACGAGTCCGGCGACCGGCGCAACGCCGACATCGAGGAAGGCGCTGCGCGTCCGGCCGACGAGATCATTGCGGACGTGGTGTCCAGCAACGATCGGGTGCTGGCGGCGTTCGGGGCGTTGGAAGGTCGGGTGGCGGTCGATCCCGCCGTGGCGGCGTTCGAGGTTCGACTGGGCGGCGATCCGGTCAACGGGCCGGCCCATCCCGTCCGGGTGCTGCCGTTCCTGCGACTGCAGGAGGTCGTCGTGCATCACCATGATCTCGACGACGGGCTCACGGTGCGGGACTGGCCACGGGCCTACGTCGACGAGGCGCTGCCGCGAGCCGCCGCCAGGATGGCCGCACGAGTCGAGGACATGCCGGTGCTGGTGGCCGAGGACGACGACGTGGTGACCACGTTCCCATCGCCATCGGGGCCCGGGTCCGTGGGCGAGATTCGTGGTCCGGCAGCCGCGTTGCTGGTGTGGTTGCTGGGGCGCTCCACCGCACAGGACCGTGCCCGCCTGGTCGTGTCGGGCGGCGACCTGCCGGTCCTGCCGGACTGGTGATGGCCCCCGACGTGCTGGACCGGGCCTCCTTCGACGCCACCGTGTCGACGCTCGTGGCCGGTGATCCGGACCTGGCAGCCGTCGTGGCGGCCCACGGGCATCCCGACTTCTGGTCGCGACCGGCAACCTTCGCCACGCTCGTCCTGTTCATCCTCGAGCAGCAGGTGTCCCTGGCCTCTGGCAAGGCCGTGTTCGATCGCGTGCGAGACACCGTCGGTGCCGTGACGCCGACGACGGTGGCGGGCCTGGGCATCGAGGGCCTGCGGGCTGCGGGGACGACCCGCCAGAAGGCGGCCTACATCGCCGACCTCGCGTCCGGGATCCTTGCAGGTGCCGTCGACTGGGACGCCATCACCGCCGGCGACCGGGTACGCAGCAGGCAGGCACTGCTGGCGATCCGGGGCATCGGGCCGTGGACGGCAGACGTGTGGTTGTTGTCGTGTCGTCGACTGCCCGACGAGTGGCCGATCGGTGATCGGGCGTTGCAGGTCGGCGCCGCCGAGGTGGTCGGCCTCGAGGAGCCGCTGGTGGGTGATGACCTGGTCGCCGTGGGGGCGCGCTGGGCGCCGCATCGGTCCACCGCCGCACGCCTGGTGTGGCACGCCTACCTGGCCCGCCGCCGCCGCGAGGAACTCGTCGTGTCTGGCCTCGAGCCCGGGGGCTGATCTCGGCGCGACCCACCGCGTCCATGGTGCCTGCCGCCGTCGAGGGGCACCCGAGTACTGGGCGCGCCGCCTACCGTTGCCGACCACGGTCGTCGCCCCGACCCAGGAGGCTCGCGTGTCGTCATCCATTCCAGCCGAGGCCATGCCGGCCCCCGACGCGTCCGGCCCACTGGCCGGGATCCGGGTCATCGACCTCACGCGCGCACTTTCCGGGCCCTATGCGACGCTGATGCTGGCCGACGCCGGTGCCCAGGTGATCAAGGTGGAGCGTCCGGACGGTGGCGACGACAGCCGCGGGTGGGGTCCGCCGTTCCTGGGGGAGGGCGACGAGCGCGAGTCCTCCTACTTCCTCAGTGTCAATCGCAACAAGATGTCCGTGACGCTGGATCTCAAGGACCCCGACGACCTGGGCGTGCTGCGGGACCTGTTGGCAACTGCCGACGTGCTGGTCGAGAACTTCCGTCCCGGTGTCATGGACCGACTGGGGCTGGGCGAGGAGGCGCTGGCCGCACTGAACGAGCGCCTGGTCGTGTTGTCGATCACGGGATTCGGCGAGGGCGGTCCCGACGGGACCCGGTCGGGGTTCGACCAGATCGTGCAGGGCGAAGCCGGCCTGATGGCGATGACCGGTCATCCCGGTGGCCAGCCCACCAAGTTCGGCGTGCCGATCACCGACATCCTGTCGGGCATGTTCGGCGCCTGGGGTGTGGTGGGCGCGCTGTACGAACGCGAGCGCACCGGCCGCGGCCAACGGGTGGCGACGTCGTTGCTGGCATCGGCCGTGGCCGTGCACGCCTACCAGGGCACGCGCTGGACGCTGGGTGGCGAGATCGTCGGGCTCGAGGGCAATCGGCACGCCTCCATCGCCCCCTATGGCGCCTTCCGGTGTGCCGACGGGTGGATCAACATCGCCGTGGGTTCCGAGGGCCTGTGGCGGCGGTTCGCCCCGAGCGTCGGGATCGATCCCGAGGACCCTCGCTTCGCCAGCAACCTCGATCGTGTCACCAACTGGGACGAGCTGGAGGCCCTGATCAACGAGGCGACCGCGACGGACTCGGTCGACGAGTGGATGCAGCGCATGGAACAGGCTGGCGTGCCGGCCGGCCGCATAAACACGATGGACCAGGTCTACGACCTCCCACAGGTGCACCACATCGGTGCGATCCAGGAAGTCGAGCACCCGACTGCCGGCCTGCTTGCGGCTGCCGGGCGCCCCGGTGCGGTGGTCGGACCACCCCGATCGCCCCAGTGCGCCACCACCGCCGGCTGGGCGAGCACACCGACGCCGTGCGAGCGGCCGTGGCACGGGGGACTCGACCGATGGCGACGACCCGGCCCGGGCGGTAGGGCCGCACAGCCGTCGGTGGGCAAGTGCCATATCGTGTCAGGCCCCGACTGCCCGGATTTCGCCCATGGCCAGGATCACTCGCACGATCTCGCTCGAACGCTCGCTCGAGGAGGTGTTCGACGCGATTGCCGACTTCTCGCAGGCTGCCCAGTGGGACCCGGGCGTGCGTTCGTCGTCCGTGGGCGACGCTGGTCCCCGGATCGGCAAGGGTGCCACGTGGGATCTCGACGTCCTGCTGGGTGGCGGGGTGGGCATGGACTTCACCTACGTGACCACGGTGTACGAGCGGCCCGGACGGGTCGTGCACGAGACCGACACCTGGTTCGCCCACGGCGTCGACGACGTCACGATCGCGGGCACGGACGGCGCGGTGGAACTCACCTGGGATGCGACCTTCGAGTTCAAGGGCCCCGGCGCCTGGGTCGACGGCTTCGTGCAGAAGGGGTTCGAGAAGGTGGGTGACCGCGCCGTTCGCGGTCTGGAGAACTGGCTGCGCGCCGGCGGTGGCGGCCACCGGCCCGAGTGACGCCAACCGTCGAGGGCGTGCCCGGCCGCTCCGTGCGACGGGCGATCAGGTCGGCCAGGGTGGCGACGGCGATCTCGGGCGGAGTCCGGGAACCGATGTCGAGTCCGATCGGTCGCGTGATGCGGTCCAGGTCCTGGTCGCTGCGACCGCGGTCGCGGAGGGGCCCGACGTGCGGGCCCTCGTGTCGTCGCGTGCCCATCAGTCCGATGAACCTTGCCGGCGTGTCCAGCGCGACGTCGAGCATGTCGGCGAGTTCCTGGCGGTGGTGGTCGGTCACGACGACGTCCGTGGCGTCGTCGGCCGAGCCCGGGTCCGCAACGACTCGCAGGCCATCGGCGCCATCGGTCGGGCGGTCGTTGGGGATCCACCAGCACGACGTCGTAGCCCAGTTCCCGACCCCACGCCAGCAGGGTCGCGGCCAGTGGCGATGCGAACACGGCCATCAGCGTCCCTGCCGACGGCTGTTGCCCGACACCGTGGGCGAGGTCGCATTCCGGCCCATGGACGTGGTCCGGGTGGTCGTGGTCGAGCGGCGTCGTGGTCGTGCGTGTCGGGCGCGGCCGTGCCGTGGTCCGGGTGGTCGTGGTCGTGCGCATGGTGGTCGGGCGTGTCGTGGTCGGTCGCCGGCGCCGTGGTCGCCATCGCGACCGTGGGATCGTCTGCGTCGTCGCTGTCGTGGGCGGTGTCACCCGCCAACAGGTCGAGGATGTGGGGGATCAGTCCCATGACGGCGTCGAGCGACTCGCTGGCACCCCTTGGGGCTGCCCGGGACGGCGATGACCAGGGACCTGCCGACCGCCGCCCCCAGCGAGCGCGACAGATCGGCCAACGGTGTCGACCGCCGGCCGGCAGCGCGCATGGCCTCACCCAGGCCCGGGATCGTCCGGCTCGTGATGCCGTTGATCGCCTCTGGCGTGACGTCGCGGGGGCCCAGGCCCGTCCCGCCGGTGACCACCACGACCCGGGCGCCGCGCGTCCGCGGCCGCCGTGACCGCCGCGCGGATGGCGGCCACCTCGTCGGGCACGACGACTCGTTCTGCAACGGTCGCGCCGGCCGCGATCAGCATCGTTGCCAGCCATGCCCCGGACGTGTCCTCCCGAGTGCCATGGGTGACCCCGTCCGAGGCCGTGATGACGGCCGCCGTGCGGTCGCCCAGCAGGGTCGATTCGCCGGCATCGGAACCATGCCCGGGATCGGTCATCTCGCACGTTCCGTTCGGTCGAGGCGGTAGCGTGGCCGTCACGCCCGATCCACGCTCCCGGTCACGACGTCGTTGCGGCTGACCAGGAACTGCGTTCGGTTCGGGCCGGGCCGGGGGCCGTCCGGCGCACCGCTCCGGCAGGTTCGAAAGGGTTCGCGGTTGACTGACCGCAACGGCATCGAGCGACGTCGCCGCGTCCACTCTAGGACGCGACCCCGCCAGCATCCAGCGCCAGCTGCTGGACCATGACTACCTGGCAGACCGTGGCCTGGCCACCGCCATCTCGCTGGCACTGCGTCTGGGGCGGCCCCTGCTGCTGGAAGGCGATGCCGGGGTCGGCAAGACCGAGGTCGCCAAGGTCCTCGCCGCGATGCTCGACCTGGACCTGATCCGCCTCCAGTGCCACGACGGCATCGATGCATCCCAGGCGCTGTACGACTGGGACTACCCCCGGCAACTGCTGCAACTGCGGGCCATGGAGGCACTCAGCGACGCCGGTGCTGCCGCGACCCTCGACGAGATGGCCGATCTGCTCTACACCGAGCGGTTCCTGCTGGAGCGACCGCTGTTGGCGGCACTGCGGGCCGGTGGTCGAGCCGTGCTGCTCATCGACGAGGTGGACCGTGCCGACGACGAGTTCGAGGCGTTCCTGTTGGAGATCCTGTCCGACTTCCAGGTGACCATCCCGGAACTCGGCACGGTGCACGCCGCCCAGCCCCCGGTGGTGGTGCTGACCTCCAACCGCACACGCGACCTGCACGAGGCCCTGCGGCGCCGAGCGCTGTACCACTGGATCGACCATCCCACGCTCGAGGCCGAGGCCCGCATCATCGAGTTGCGCGCGCCCGAGGTGCCGGCTGGGATCGCACGCACGCGTCGCAGACGTGGTGGCGCGCGTTCGTCAACTGGACCTGTTCAAGCCGCCCGGTGTGGCCGAGTCGCTGGACTGGGCCCGGGCACTCACGCTCCTGGACGTGACCGAGATCGATGAACAGGCGCTGCTCGACAGCCTCTCGGCGCTCATCAAGGATCGAGACGACCACCATGCCGTTCGCGTCGCCCTCGATGATCTCCTGGCGGGGTGACCATGGAAGACGGCGCCGCCTCGGCATCCGACGGCGACATCGCCGTCGCCTGGTGGCTGCCCGGGCAAGGTGGGTGGGAAGCCGGCGGTGACGTCCGCCCCGACCGTGCCCCTGGCCCCGGGAGGCCGCGACCTGCGAGCCGACCTGCACCAGTTCGTGACCACGCTGCGTGCCTGCGGGATGTCCATCACCACCGATCGCATCGTCACGTTCCTGGCAGCCACGGCACAGTTGGCGCCCGTGGACCTGTTGGACGTCTACTGGGCGGGTCGGGCGACCCTGGTCGCGCGACCAGGTGATCGGGCGCTCTACGACCACGGATTCCGCACACACTTCATCGGCGTCCTGGGCGAGCCGCCACCCAGCAGCGACGAGGCGGCGGAACCGCACACCGTCTGGGTGGACAATCCGTCGAGTGACGGGGACGACGAGCCGGACGACGAGCCCCAACCGGGTGCGGTCGCAAGCGCCCACGAACAGTTGCGCCATCGCCGCTTCGACCATGCCACGGCCGAGGAACTCGTTGCGATGCGCCGACTCATGGCCACGATCGACGTGGTCGTGCCACTGCAGCGCCATCGCCGCACGAAGGCTGCACGGCGCGGCCATCGCATCGACCTGGGCCGTTCGCTGCGACATGCCATGCGCACGGACGGCGAGGTCGTGCACCGCGTGTGGCGTCGTCGTCGCCGCCGCCAGCGAACCCTGGTGCTGCTGCTCGACGTGTCCGGGTCGATGGCCGAGTACAGCCGGGCCCTGCTGCAGTTCGCCTTCACCGCCTCGGTGCGGGCCAAGCGGGTCGAGGTCTTCACCTTCGGCACGCGCCTGACCCGCCTGACGCGTGCCTTCGAGGCGGGCACGGTGGACCAGGCCCTGGACGCAGCCACGACGGCCGTGCATGACTGGGACGCCGGCACCCGCATCGGCGAGAGCCTCGACCGACTCCATCGCGACTGGGGGCGACGGGGCCTGTTGCGTGGCGCCGTGGTCGTGTTGGTCTCCGACGGTCTCGAGCGGGGTGACGTGGACATGCTGGCGACGTCGATGGAGCGGCTGCACCGTCAGGCGCACGCGGTGGTGTGGGTCAATCCGCTCAAGGCCGATCCGCGCTACGAGCCACTGGCGCGCGGGATGGCGGCAGCCCTGCCGAGCGTCGATCGATTCCTGAGTGGACACGACGTCGCGAGTCTCGACGTGCTGGCGGAGGTGATCGCCGGTGTGTGATCGCAACTGGCAAGGGAAGGCACCATCGCATGGATGAGATCCAGGAAGTGCTGACCGCCGCCGTCGAGATGGATGCCATCGGGCGACCGTGGTCGGTGGCGACGATCGTGTCCGTGGCCGGGTCGACGTACCGGCGTCCCGGCGCGCGGTTGCTCGTGCGCGACGACAACTCGTGGGTCGGCAACCTGTCGGGAGGCTGCCTGGAGGGAGAGGTGCTGGAGCTCGGATCAGCCAGCATCGACGACGGGATGCTGCGTCGCCGCGTCTTCGACCTGACCGCCGACGAGGAGGCGATCTGGGGCTGGGGCCTGGGCTGCAACGGGGCCATGGAGGTGATCGTCGAGTCCGGGACGGCCACGGGTCGGCGTCACCTCGACTTGCTCGATGCGGGTCGCCGCAGTGGCCACCCGTTCCGCCTGGTCACCGTGATCGGTCCGGTGGATGCGCCGGGGCTCGGCCGTCACCACCTCATCGTCGACGGCACATCGGTGGGTCGGTCGGAGTCGGGCCTGGACACGGGAGACGCAGACGACGCAGTCGAGGGGCTGGCGCCCGAGGTCGAGGCGGTCGTGACTGCCCAGGACCGCACGGTCGTCGTCGAGGTGGGCGGGCTCGAACTGTTCGTCGAGCGCGTCACGCCGCCACAGCGACTGCTGGTCTGCGGCGCCGGGCACGACGCGGTGCCGCTGGTGGCGCGCGCGGCCTCGATGGGGTGGGAGGTGGTGGTCGTCGACGATCGTGCCAGCTTCCTGACGGCGACGCGGTTCCCCGGCGCTGCGCAGCTGGTCCAAGCGGCCCCCGCGGACGCGGCCAGGGCCACCGGCGCGGATGCACGCACTGCTGCCGTCGTCATGAGCCACAACTTCATGCGCGACGCCGACTACCTGGCGGCGTTGGCCCCGGTCGGCCTGGCCTACCTGGGCATGCTGGGCCCATCGCAGCGTCTGCGACGACTCGTGGACCACCTCGCGACCGAGGACATCCAGATCACGCCCGCGCAGCTGGTCCCAGTCCATGGTCCGGCCGGGCTGGACCTGGGAGCCGAGGGGCCCGACGAGATCGCAGTCGCCATCGTCGCCGAGATCATGGCCGCGACGCGGGGTCGTGGCGCCGGATTCCTGCGGGCACGGTCCGGCCCCATCCATCCGCCGCCGGTGCACACGCCACCCGGGGTCGACACCGACGACCTGCCGAACTCGTGGGAGCCGGTCGATCCCGACTCCGCCGACCACGACACGGCCTCGGGCAGCCCATCCACCGCCGATGCCGCCGACGCCAGCGCGACCGCTTCCTCATCGCCCGAAGCCGAGCCCCGCGACGACCGCCAGGCCGACCACTGAGCGGGGATCGCGAGCAGCCGGTGGGCGTGGTGCTGGCGGCGGGCGCAGGGCGTCGTTTCGGCGGTCCCAAGCAACTCGCCATGATCGCCGGGCGGCCCCTGGTCGCGCATGTCGTGGCCACGATGCTCGACACGGGACTCGACGTGGTGGTCGCCGTCGCGGCCGGCGCGGATGCCGTGGCGGCTGCAGCGCGGGCCGCGGCCGGACCCGATCGCGTCGCCCGCGTCCGGATCGTGGAGGTGGGAGCCCAGGGCGGTGAGGGAATCGGGACATCGCTGGCAGTGGCGGCTGCGGCGGCCGGCGCACGACCCCTGGTGGTGGCGTTGGCCGACCAGCCCGGCCTGGTCCACGATGACGTGGGCGCCGTCACGGCGGCGCTGGTGCGTGGCGCTGGCGCGGTGCGCATCCAGCACCCGGACGGCCCCGGCCATCCAGTGGGGTTCGGACCCGGTGCCCATGCCTCACTGGTGGCGTTGGCCGGCACCGCAGCCACTGGGCGCGACGTGCTGGACGATCTCGATGTCGAGGAGATCGAGGTCCTCCATGCCCGACCACCAGACGTCGACACGCCCCAGGACCTCGAGGAGGTCATCGCGTCGTGGCCGGACCGAGAGGGCATTTCACCAGCCTCGCCCGTGACAGGGCCGGAATCGTCGCCCGATGGCCCGGCACCAGTCGCCCATCTGCGGTCGGACTCTTGATGAGCGGGTGGGAGCAGGTGGTGGTGCTGCTGGCCGGCATGGCGGCCGGCACGATCAACACCATCGTGGGGTCCGGCACCCTCATCACCTTTCCCATCCTCGTCCTGTTGGGCGTGCCGCCGTTGACGGCCAACGTGTCCAACACCGTCGGCCTCGTGCCCGGATCCGTCAGCGGGGCCGTCGGATATCGGCACGAGTTGTCCGGCCGGTGGCCCGTCGTGAAGGTGCTGGCACTCGCCGGCGGGGTCGGGGGCCTGGTCGGTGGCGTGCTCCTGCTCGCCCTGCCCTCGGCAGCCTTCGACACGATCGTGCCGGTCCTGATCGTGGTGGCGCTGATCGCCGTCGTTTCCCAACCTCGACTCGCCGCCGCACTGGCCCGGCGGCGGGCACGCCAGGCGACCACGACGCCGTCGGCAGCGAGGCCGGGGTCAGCAGGGTCCGTGTCATGGCCACTGGCACTCGGGGTCGGGCTGACGGGCGTCTACGGGGGCTACTTCGGCGCTGCCCAGGGTGTCATCCTGTTGGCGCTGCTCGGCGTCGCCATGCCGGATGACCTGCAACGCAACAATGCGATCAAGAACGTGGTCGCAGCCGTCGTCAACGGGGTGGCCGCGATCCTGTTCATCCTGGTGGCGGATGTCGACTGGCGCATCGCGGTGCTGATCGCGCTGGGCTCGGTGGTCGGCGGGCAGGTCGGCGCCCGCATCGGGCGGCGGTTGTCGCCGACCACGCTGCGACTCGTCATCGTGGTGGTGGGCCTGGTGGCCGTGGTCCGACTCCTGTGGCCACAGTGACGCTGCGGCGCTGGGCTGGGACGCCCCCGTCCGGCCTACGCTCGCCACGCGAGCAGGCAGCCGGTCCGTCGCGACCAGTCGCGACGACTGCCTCGACTTCGAACCAGGAGCATGACCATGGGTGATCTCGTCGAACTGCACGTGCGCGACGGCATGGTGGGCGAGATTCGGCTCGAGCGACCGCCGATGAACCCGATCTCGAGCGAGGTCTGCCGACAACTCCAGGAGTGCGTTGCCACGGCGATCGCCGACGACGACGTTCGAGCGCTGGTCGTGTGGGGTGGGCCCAAGGTCTTTGCCGCCGGCGCCGACATCAAGGAGTTTCCCGACTGGGGCCACGACGAGGCCCTGGCCGGGGCCCAGGTCCTCCATGCGGCCATGGACCTGCTGGCCGGCGCGCCGATGCCGACGATCGCGGCCATCACCGGCTTTGCCCTGGGCGGCGGCTTCGAGCTGGCGTTGGCGTGTGACTTCCGCTTCGCGGCCGACGACGCCAGGGTCGGGTTCCCCGAGATCACCCTGGGCCTGATCCCGGGCGCTGGTGGCACCCAACGGCTGCTGCGACTGGTCGGGCCCACCCGGGCCAAGGAGCTGGTCTTCTCGGGCCGCATGGTGGCGACGGAGGAGGCTCGAGCACTGGGGCTGGTCGACGAGGTGCACAGCCCGGAGGACGTGTTCCGCAAGGCCCTGGCGGCCGCGGCCCGGTATGCCGCCGGCCCTGCCTCGATGGCATTCGCCAAGCGGGCGATCGACGAGGGAGCGGACCTGGCCCTGGCAGACGGGCTGGAACTCGAACGGCAGTTGTTCGCCGCCAGCTTCGCCACCCAGGACAAGCAGATCGGGGTCACGTCGTTCCTCGAACATGGCCCCGGCAAGGCGACGTTCGAAGGTCGCTGAGTGGCACGACCGGCCCGGTCACCGATTCGGGGCGACGTCACAGGCGCTCGATGACACGTTCGGGCTCGATGCGCAGGATGACACGCTCCGACTGGATCGTGGTGCCGTAGTCGGTGCCCATGTAGCGACGTGACAGTTCGTCGATGTGGTCACGGGCGGCCTGGCCGCCGATGGTGTCGACAACCCGACCGCGCACCTCGACGTAGCGGTAGGCGTTGTCGTGGTCCCAGACCGTCACCGTCACCCGGGGGTCGGCTTCGACGTTGCGGAACTTGGCCCGGTGGATCTCGGTGTTGATGAGCACATGGTCGTCGTCGGCCCCCACCCACATGACCTGGGTCTGGGGCGTGCCGTCCTCGAACAGCGTTGTCAGTGCGGCGAAGTTCCTGCCGCTGCCGATGAATTCGCGGACGGTGTCGTCGAGTGCCATGGGTGCGGTTCCTGTGGTGGGGTTCGAGTGGTCTGGTCGACCGTTGTCGGGAACGGGCAGGGCGTGGCGCGACATTCCCTTTCCAGGACCGCGCGCTGCGGGAGGGATGCCGGAGTCGTGCGCCGGGACGTGGTGTCGTCGGTGCAACCACGCCGTACCTTGGCGGCCATGGCTGCTCCCACCTCACTGCCCGTCATGGACACCTTCTCCAGGCCGCTGACCGACCTGCGGATCTCGGTCACGGACCGGTGCAACTTCCGCTGTCGATACTGCATGCCACGCGAGGTGTTCGGCCCCGACCATGCGTTCCTCGAACGCGACGAACTGCTGTCGTTCGAGGAGATCGTGCGGCTCGTGACGATCATGGTCGACCTGGGTGTGACGAAGCTTCGACTGACCGGCGGTGAGCCGCTGCTGCGTCAGCAACTGCCGGACCTGGTGGCCGACCTCGCAGCGATCGCAGGCGTCCAGGACCTCGCCATGACGACCAACGGGTCGTTGTTGCCCCGTCACGCCGAGGCGCTGGCTGCCGCCGGCCTGCACCGGGTGACCGTGTCGCTGGACGCACTCGACGACGAGGTCCATCGCGCCATCTCCGACACCCGTGTCCCGGTCGCGGCGGTGCTGGCCGGGGTGGAGTCGGCGCGTGCGGCCGGGTTGCCGGTCAAGGTGAACACGGTCGTCAAGCGTGGCGTCAACGAGGACCAGGTGGTGCCACTGGCCAGGTGGGGCCGCGACCTGGGCGTCACGGTGCGGTTCATCGAGTTCATGGACGTCGGCGCCAGCAACGGGTGGCGCCTCGACGACGTCGTGCCGGCGGCGGAAGTCGTGGCGATGCTCGCATCCATCGCGTCGTTGGAACCCATCACCACTGGCGCGGTGCACCCGGAGGGACTGCCAAGGATGGCGCCACGGATGGCGGTGGCGGCCAGACGACGTCGGGGGCAGTGGCGGAGCGGTACCAGTGGCTGGACGGCGCGGGTGAAGTCGGCGTGATCGCCTCGGTCACGCGACCGTTCTGCGCGACCTGCTCGCGCGCCCGGTTGTCCTCGGTCGGTGAACTGTTCACCTGCCTGTTCGGCACCCATGGCCATGACCTGCTCGGGCCCGTCCGGTCGGGAGCCAGCGACCAGGAGCTGCGCGTCGCGATCACCGCCGCCTGGGCCGGGCGCACCGACCGGTACTCGCAGATGCGCACGGACGCGACGTCGCCATCTCACCGGGTGGAGATGTCCTACATCGGCGGATGACGCCGCAGGCGCAGCGGACGGTGAAGCGGAATCGGGGCACCATCGCGTCCGTCGCCGGCTTCATGAGCGAATCCTCATCGTGACGTCGAATCCACGTCATTCCGCCGATCTGTCGTGGCTGTTGGCGCGTGGCCTCGGTGTCGGCCCGCCGAAGTCCACATCGGTGTCGGGACGGGCTGGCCGATGTCGCCACGGCCACCCTGCGGGCCCAGTGGCACATGTAGGCTTGGTGGTGCTCCCGGCCGGTACAGGCCAACAATGCCAAAGTTCATCCTCCCCGTAGCGATCGCCCTTGCCGCTGTGGTCGCCATCGCGGTGGGTTCTGGCATGCTCGATGATGACTCGCTGCCGGACGTGGTGGCCCTGGGCGGGGCATTCGTGGCACCCGAGCCCGGCTTCCGCGTGGTTCCTCCCGCCATCATCGACTACGCAGGCAGTGCGGTTCCAACCGCCGAACCGTCAGACTCGGTGCAGTCGAATGACCCGGCAGCCCCCGGCACGGCCGGGTCGGACCTGCCCAGCGACGACGGGGGCCAGGCCACCGAGGCGGCGGGGCCGATCGAGGGCGGAGGACTCGGGGAGTCCGGCACCGTCATCCCGCGCGTCGACACGCTGCCCGGTGGCACAGCGGTGCCCGGGAGTTCCGGCACTCCCGGCGATGCGCCGGCCGCGTCGCGACCGGACTCGCAGCCACTCGAACCCGGCGACGCACCCGTGGTCGTGCCCACGCCCGTCCCTCCCGTGGTCGTGCCCACGCCCGTCCCTCCCGTGGTCGTGCCCACGCCGGCCCCCCCAGTCGTCGTGCCGACACCGGTCCCACCGATCGTCGAACCGACCGTGGCGCCCACCACCACCCCCAGTCCCGACCCCACCCCGCCCACCCCGACCGGGTCACCCTGGGCCAGTTGCCCATGGCCGACGACGGATCGGCTCCCGGGGTTGGACCTGTCGAGTCGTGATTCCTTCACCGACGCAACGGGTGCCCGGGTCACCGTCGCCCGCAACGCCGGCGAGGACGCGGCGAGGCGTCTTCGACGTCGTGTTGCGGGTGGTCGAGTCGACCCACCCGCTGGCGCCCGGCGCCGAATGGATCACCGACGCGCGGCCACCCTTCGCCGCGAGCGCCGGTGCCGTCGTCCTGCGGGGCAACCCCGGCAACGAGCGTGGTCCGTTCCGGTTGGTCGTCGAGGTGTCGTTCCACCGTGCGGGCGCGGTCCGACCGGGGACAGCGGCACCCTGGTCGTCCAGTCGCGTCGCCGTCACGTCCGCGATGGGCGTGTTCGACCTCGATCGAACCGGCAATGCCGGCCACGAGCAGTTGGGCGTGGACACCCGCATGGGCTCCGGTCTGTCGCCTGGCACCGCCGTCGAAGCCGTCGATTCGACGGAGCCCGGCGTGCGCACATGGCGTGCTGCCGCCAGTGCGCCGCGCGCCGACAGCCCCGACACCGCTGTCCTGGTCGTCTTCGACACCTCCCACGACGTGGCGTCGCAGCCGCTGCGCCTGGTCTTCGATCGCACGGGCAATGTCGGGCGCGACATCGTGCTGGGTGGCACCACACCACCCCTGGGCACGGATGCCTGGACATGTCAGTAGTGGTGTGTCGGCACGGGAGGTCCGGAGGCCGCCAGCACGTCGCCCGATGCTAGGGTCTGTCCCGCAATCGACCGTCCAACGGTGCACCGGCAGGGGGATGCCATGCTGACCCGCAGCCGCTCAGCACGCGGTCGGATCCTGGGCTGGTACGTCGTGCTCCTGGGGGTGGCACTGGTCGCGGCACTCGTTGCCCAGCGGCAATTCCTGCTCAACCGTGTCGACCGAGACGTCGACGCTGAACTGTCCCGCACGGTCACGGAGTTCGAGCAGTTGGCCAGTGGGGTCGATCCTGCCACGGGCGAGCCGTTCGGTGGTGACGTCGGGGCGATCGTGGAGACCTACCTCGCGGCCCGGGTCGGCGTGACCGGCAGCGCCGTCGTGGTCTTCGTGGACGGAGAGCCGTGGGCGTCGGATCTGCCCGGTCTCGAGATCGTCCAGTCCGGGGTCCTGGAACCCTGGGCGACGGTGACCGAACCGACCAGTGGCGAGGCCGACCTGGACGGCGCGACGTTGCGCCTGCTGGCTGCACCCGTGGAAGCCAGCGATCGTGGCGCCGGTGTGCTGGTGGCGACCATCGACATGGCACCACGCCTGGCCGAGGTCCAACGGGCCGTCGGGCTGGCCACGACCGCATCGATCGCCGTCTTCCTGCTGGCCTCGCTGGCAGCATGGTGGGCGGCCGGCAACGTGCTGCGGCCGCTTCGCCACCTGCGCAGCACTGCCGAGAGAATCTCCGAAGAGGACCTGACGGCACGGATCAGGATCGATCGCACCGACGAGATCGGGCAGTTGGCCAACACCTTCAACGGCATGTTGGATCGACTCGAGCATGCCTTCTCGCTCCAACGGCAGTTCGTCGACGACGCCGGCCACGAACTGCGCACGCCCATCACGATCATCCGGGGCCAGCTCGAGATGCTCGACGACGACCCCGATGCGAATGCCGACGCCATGGCGATCGTGGACAGCGAACTCGATCGGATGTCGCGCATCGTCGAGGATCTGCTGGTGTTGGCGCGACAGGACCAGCCCGACTTCGTGGTGCTGCGCCCCCTGGACCTGGCCGACCTGGTCACGGACCTGGGGCGGCGGGCCGAGGCGCTGGTGGGACACGAGGTCACCGTGGCCGCGAGCCCGCCTGCCATCGTCATGCTTGACCAGCAGCGGATCATCCAGGCCATGATGAACCTGGTTCGCAACGCCCAACAGCACACTGCCGCTGGCACCGAGATCTCCCTGGGTGCGCGGATCACCGACACCACGCTGCAGTTGTGGGTCCACGATGCAGGTCCGGGCATCCCGCCCGACGAGGTTGCGACCGTGCTGCGGCGCTTCGGACGCGGCAGTCGCGGGCCGCGGTCCGACGGGGCCGGGCTGGGCCTGGCCATCGTCGACGCGATCGCTGCCTCCCACGGTGGCTTCATCACCATCGAGTCCGAGCCCGGCGCGACCACGATCGCCGTGGTGATCCCGCAGTCCGATGCACCGGCACACGATGGCGACGCGGGCGATGCCGACGTCGCGGGTCGGGATCTCGAGGTCGTGTCATGAGCCGGATCCTGCTCGTCGAGGACGAACCCGGCATTGCATCCTTCATCGCCAAGGGCCTGGTCGCGGCCGGCCACGACGTGGCCGTGATCGACAACGGCGACAGCGCCCATGCGGCCGCCAGGGACGTTGCCTTCGACCTGGTGATCCTCGACCTCGGCCTGCCGGGGATGGACGGGCAGGCGGTGCTTGCCGGGATCCGGGACCGGGGTGAGCAGTTGCCGGTGATCATCCTGTCGGCGCGCAGCGGCGTCGCGGACAAGGTCGGTGGGCTCGACGGTGGAGCCGATGACTACGTGACCAAGCCGTTCCGGTTCGAGGAACTCCTGGCTCGCGTCAACGTGCGCCTGCGCGATCGCCAGTCTGCGACCCCCGTGCGTCGCCTCGAGATCGACGACGTCAGCCTTGACCTGCGGTCACGGGAACTGCACGCCCGGGGACGCAACCACGAACTGTCGGCGCGCGAGTTCGGGCTCGCCGAACTGTTCATGACGTCACCTGGCACAACCCTCACGCGCGAACAGATCCTGTCGGAGGTCTGGGGCTACGAACACGACCCGGGATCCAACGTGGTCGACGTCTACGTGGGCTACCTCCGACGCAAGGTCGGTCACGACCGCATCGAGACCGTGCGCGGCGTGGGGTACCGCTTCGTGCGCAGAGAACTTCCCCGGTCGATCGACTGACGGCGAGAAACCCGCTGCCTACTGTTGGTGAGTGACGCCACGTGGATGCGTCCTGGGGGGATGCAGCCACGTCGGTCGTGGTTCCACAGGCCACGTCGTCGTCACCCGTCGCCGCCCTCGCCATCGTCGCGCAGGTCGTGATGCGGCGGTCCGACGAGTCGGGCCGACTCCTCGGACAAGGAACCGCCATCATGGAAATCAGCATCAATGTCGATGGTTCGACGCACACCTCGGACGTCGAGGCCCGCACCCTGCTGGTGCACCACCTGCGCGAGAACGTCGGGCTCACCGGCGTCAACGTCGGATGTGACACCTCCAACTGCGGTGCCTGCACGGTCCATCTCGACGGTCAGTCGGTCAAGAGCTGCACGGTGTTGGCCGTGCAGGCAGACGGTCGCGATGTCACGACCATCCACGGCCTTGCCTCCGACGAGGCCGACGAGTCGACGTGGCACCCCCTGCAGACGGCGTTCCACGAACAGCACGGGTTGCAGTGCGGGTACTGCACGCCGGGGATGATCATGGCCGCGGCCAACCTCCTCAAGGACAACCCCGATCCCACCGAGGAGGAGATCCGCGACGGGCTCGAGGGCAACCTGTGCCGCTGCACCGGCTACGTCAACATCGTCCGGGCCGTGCAGCAGGCCGCGGGCCAGCCGGTCGACAACCCCACTGCCGAGGAGGTGTCCGCATGACCGCCACCGACAATGCCACCGCCCCCAACGTCGGTCGCACTCGCCTGCGCAAGGAGGATGCACGCCTGGTGACGGGCCGGACCAACTTCACTGACGACATCCGCCTGCCCGGCATGGTCCACATGGTCGTCGTGCGGTCCCCGATGGCGCATGCGATGATCGCGTCCGTCGATGTGTCGGGTGCCATGGACATGCCCGGGGTCGTGGCCGCCTACACCGGAGCCGACCTGGCCGACGACGCCGGTGGCCTGCCGTGCGCGTGGCCCGTCACCGAGGACATGGTCGCGCCCGAGCACAAGGCGCTCGCGATCGACGAGGTCGCATACGTCGGTGACGGGGTGGCGGTGGTGCTGGCGTCCACGGCGGCCGAGGCCGTCGATGCCGCCGAGCGCGTGCTGGTCGACTACGACCCGCTGCCGGCCGTGGTCGACATGAGGGCCGCCATCACCGAGGGTGCTGACCTCGCCCAGTCCACACTCGACACCAACGTGTCCTACCAGTGGCCGCTCGTCAACGGCGACATCGATGCGGCGTTCGACGGCGCCGACGTCGTTGTCGAGCGCGAGTTCATCCAGCAGCGACTCATCCCCTCGGCCATGGAGCCGCGAGCCGTCGTGGCGGCGCCCATGGGAGTGTCGGACGAGCTGACCGTGTGGTCGGCGACACAGGTGCCCCACTTCGTGCGCGTGTTCCTGGCGGCGGTCATCGGGATCGACGAACAGAAGCTGCGCGTCATCGCCCCGGACGTCGGTGGCGGGTTCGGCTCCAAGCTCGACATCTACGCCGAGGAGATCCTCGCCCTGGTGCTCGCCCAGAAGCTGGGACGACCGGTGAAGTGGACCGAGACCCGTTCCGAGGGCTTCCAGGCCACCATCCACGGCCGTGACCAGATCCAGAAGATCTCGCTTGCCATGGACGCCGACGGTCGCTTCCGCGGCCTGAAGGTCGACCTGCTGGCCGACATGGGCGCCTACATGCAGCTGCTCACGCCGGGCATCCCGATCCTGGGCGCCTTCATGTACTCCGGGATCTACAAGATGGACGCCTACGACTTCTCCTGTCGCGGTGTGTTCACCAACAAGACCCCGACGGACGCCTACCGCGGGGCGGGACGTCCCGAGGCCACGTTCGCGATCGAGCGGATCGTGGACGAGGCCGCCCACGAGCTGGGCGTCGACCCGATGGAGCTGCGCAAGCGAAACTGGATCCAGCACGAGGAGTTCCCCTACGAGATGATCGGGACGCTCACCTTCGACTCAGGCAACTACGAGGCCGCGACCGCCCGAGCCATCGAGATGTTCGACTACGACGGCAGGCGCGCCGAGCAGGCCGGTCGGCGCGACGCCGGTGACACCAAGCTGCTTGGCATCGGGATCTCGACCTTCACCGAGATGTGTGGCCTTGCGCCCTCCCGGGTGCTGGGGAACCTGCGCTACGTCGCCGGCGGCTGGGAGTACGCCCAGGTGCGGATGCTGTTCAGTGGCAAGGTCGAGGTCATCACCGGGACCAGCCCGCACGGCCAGGGTCACGACACGGCGTGGAGCCAGATCGCGGCCGATGCCCTGGGCGTGCCGTTCGAGGACATCATCGTGCGTCACGGGGACACCGCCGTGTCACACCGAGGCCTGGACACCTACGGATCACGATCGCTGGTCGTCGGTGGCGCGGCACTGTCCGCGGCGTGTGGAAAGGTCGTGGAGAAGGCCCGCCGCGTCGCTGCGCACCTGCTGGAGGCGGACGTCGACGACGTCGAGTTCTCCGATGGGGCGTTCCGGGTCGTGGGCTCGCCCGAGACGTCAATGACGATGCAGGAGGTGTCGACGGCGACCTTCGTCGCGCACAACCTCCCGGACGGGATGGAGCCGTCGCTGGACTCCGACGCGTCGGTCGACCCGGACAACTTCTCCTACCCGCACGGCACCCACCTCGCACTGGTCGAGGTGGACACCGAGACCGGGCGTGTTGAGTTGCTCGACTACGTGTCGGTCGACGACGTCGGCAACGTCGTCAACCCGCAGATCGTGGAGGGGCAGGTCCACGGCGGCCTCGCCCAGGGAATCGCCCAGGCGCTCTACGAGGGCGCCGTGTACGACGACGCCGGCAACCTCCAGACCGGGTCGTTCGTCGACTACTACGTGCCCGGCGCGCCAGACCTGCCCAACTTCCGGACCGATCGCACCGTCACGCCGGCCACGACCAACGACCTGGGTGTCAAGGGGGTGGGCGAGGCCGGCACGATCGCGTCGACCCCGGCCATCATGAACGCCGTCATCGATGCACTGCGCCCGATGGGTGTCAACGAGGTGCTGATGCCGGCGTCGCCGCGCAACGTCTGGACGGCGATCCAACAGGCCGCGGCCACCGGCAGTGCCGCCGCCGACGATGCCATGGAGACCGCCCGCGACCAGGCAGCCGATGCCGGACCCGACGGGGCGATGGCGGAGAACGCAGGTCAGGCGCAACATGCCGGTGGCGACGCCGGTTCGACCACCGGAGGTGACGCATGATTCCCGCCGAGTTCGACTACGTCCGGGCCGACTCCGTCGACGCTGCCGTCGCGGCGCTGGCCGAGCACGGTGACGAGGCCAAGATCCTGGCCGGTGGGCACAGCCTGCTGCCGATGATGCGGCTGCGGCTTGCCTACCCCGAGGTCCTGGTCGACGTCGGTCGCGTCGAGGAGATGACCGGCGTGCGCGAGGATGGCGACCACCTCGTCATCGGCGCCGCCACCACCCACCACGAGGTCGTCACCAACCAGTTGGTGCGCGCCCACTGCGGGGTGTTGTCGCACGTGAGCGAGACCGTTGGGGACCCCCAGGTCCGTCATCGCGGCACCTTCGGTGGGGGACTGGCCCATGGCGACAGCGCCGGTGACCTGCCGGCCGCGGTGCTGGCGTTGGACGCCACGATGGTCGTCGCCGGATCGAGTGGTCGCCGAGACGTTGCGGCCGCCGACTTCTTCGTCGACTACCTCGAGACTGCGGTGGCCGACGACGAGGTCCTGGTCGAGGTACGGGTGCCCAAACTCGACGACTCCTGGTCCTGGAACTACCAGAAGTTCAACCGGGTCGCCCAGGCGTGGGCGATCGTCGGCGCGCTGGCCCTGGTCAAGTCCAATGGCTCGATCAGCGACGCTCGCGTGGGGCTGACCCACATGGGTGTCGTCCCGCTGCGGGCCAGTGCGACCGAGGCTGCGCTGCGGGGCAACGGCGCCGACGCCATTGCCGATGCGGCCGCGTCTGCCGGCGACGACACGTCGCCACCGTCGGACCTCAATGCCGATGCCGACTTCCGTCGCCACCTGGCGACCGTGCTGACCCGACGTGCCCTCGATGCCGCCGTGAACGGCTGACCGCCCCCGACGGCGTCTCCACGGCCGCTCCGGACGCTGTCCGCCCGCCACCTCCTCCGTCGCCACTCCGAACTCCTCGGGGTGGCGACCGTCGTCAGGTGTGCGCGCAGGCGGGACGGGATGTCGTCGCCTGTGCGCACGCTGTCCGGTCGGCCGCGGAGGGCAGGAAGACTGCGAAGTGCACTGCCTAGGCTGGATGCCGACAACGCACCCGCGACCCCGGAGCTCGGATGACGACGTTTGGTTGGCATGCCTCGCACGAACAGATCCCCCCAAGCGAGCTGTTGGTCGCGGCACAACTGGCAGAAGAGGCAGGATTCGACGCTGGGATGTCCTCGGACCACTTCTCGCCATGGAGCGAGCGCCAGGGCGAATCCGGCTTTGCCTGGTCGTGGCTTGGGTCGGCGATGGCCACCACGTCACTTCCCTTCGGCATCGTCAACGCACCGGGGCAGCGCTACCACCCGGCAATCGTGGCCCAGGCGGCGGCAACCCTGGTCGAGATGTTCCCGGATCGACTGTGGGTGGCGCTCGGAACCGGCGAGGCCTCCAACGAACACATCACCGGCGATCAATGGCCGAACAAGGCCACGCGCACCGATCGGCTCCGCGAGTGCGTGGAGATCATCCGGGCCCTGTTCGCCGGCGAGGAAGTCAGCCACGACGGCCTGGTCACCGTCGATCGCGCCCGGTTGTGGACGCTGCCCGCAACCCCACCACCCCTCATCGGGGCCGCCGTCAGCATCGAGACCGCCGGGTGGGTCGGCGGCTGGGCTGACGGGCTGGTCACGATCAAGCAACCACTCGACAAGCTGGAAGCGATGCTGGATGCCTTCCGCTCGAACGGCGGCGAAGGCAAACCCGTCTACCTCCAGGCGCATGTCTCATGGGCGCCCACCGACGACGAGGCGCTCGCCATCGCCCATGACCAATGGCGATCCAACGTGTTCGCGCCGCCTCTGTGCTGGGACGTCGACCACGTCGATGGCTTCGACGTGGCGGCGCAGCACGTCACCCCCGCCGAGGTGGCGGAGGCCGTCGTCGTGTCGGCGGATCCCGGCCGTCACGTGGTGTGGTTGACCGAGATGGCCGAGCTGGGGTTCGACGGCATCTGGATCCACCACGTCGGCCAGCAGCAGCGACGGTTCATCGAGGTGTTCGGTGACCAGGTCCTGCCTCGACTTCGTCACGACGGATCGGTGTCCGCATGAACTCGGTCAGGACGTCCGACCTGTGGTGGAAGAACGCCATCGTCTACTGCCTCGACGTCGAGACCTACGCCGACGGCAACGGAGACGGCGTCGGGGACTTCGTCGGGTTGACCGAACGCCTCGACCACCTGGCCGGCCTGGGCGTGACCTGCCTGTGGCTCATGCCGTTCTATCCCACGCCGAATCGTGACGACGGCTATGACCTGACCGACCACTACGCCATCGATCCACAACTGGGCAGCTTCGGTGATTTCACCGACTTCATGCGCACTGCCAGGGATCGGGGCATGCGCGTCATCGCCGACCTGGTCGTCAACCACACCTCCAATGAGCATCCGTGGTTCCAGCAGGCGCGCAGTGATCCGGATTCGCCCCGCCGCGACTGGTACGTGTGGCGCGACGAGATCCCCGAGGAGGGCCCTCACGGCGTGGTGTTTCCCGGCGAGCAGGAGGCGGCCTGGACCTTCGACGAGCAGGCCGGGCAGTACTACCACCATCGCTTCTATGCCCACCAGCCCGACCTCAACGTCGCCAACGAGGCCGTGCGTGACGAGATCCGCAAGGTCATCGGATTCTGGTTGGCCCAAGGGCTGTCCGGTTTCCGGGTCGACGCCGTCCCGTTCTTCCTCGAAACCGACGGGATCGCCGAGGAGATGGAACTCGCGCCGCACGACTACCTGCGTGACCTGTGTGCCTTCATGACTCGTCGCAGTGGCGAGGCCATCATGCTCGGCGAGGTCAATCTCGAGCCCGACCAGCAACGCGAGTTCTTCGGTGACGAGGACGGCGACGAACTGCAGATGCTGTTCAACTTCGCTGCCATGCAGGCGATGTACCTCTCGTTGGCGCGAGCCGACGCGCAGCCGCTGGCATCCGCGCTGCGATCGCTGCCGGCCATCCCTCGTGAGGCCCAGTGGGCGACCTTCGTGCGCAACCACGACGAGTTGACCCTGGACAAGTTGACGGACGCCGAACGTGAGGAGGTCTTTGCGGCCTTCGGACCTGATCCGGACATGCAGTTGTTCGATCGCGGCCTGCGCCGTCGGGTGCCGCCGATGCTCGATGGAGACGATCGCTGGATCCGGGTGGTGTACAGCCTGCTGTTCGCGCTGCCCGGGACACCGACGATCTTCTACGGCGAGGAGATCGGCATGGGCGAGAACCTGGACGTCGAGGGACGTCGCGCGGTGCGGACGCCCATGCAGTGGGAGGATGGCGCGACCGGCGGATTCTCGACGGCCGAGGTGGACGACCTGCGTCGCCCGTTGCCCTCGGGGCCGTACGGACCCGACCGCGTGAACGTGCGCGACCAGCAGGCTGATCCCGACTCGTTGCTCAACTGGTTCGAACGCATGATCCGACGTCGTCGCGAGCTGCCGATCCTTGGCTGGGGTGAGTGGGAGGTCCTGGAGGCAGGCCATGTCAGTGTGCTGGCCCTCATTCAGCAGTTCGATGGCGACACCGTGATCACCCTGCACAACTTGGCCACGACCCCGTCGCACGTCGACGTCGAGGTGTCCGACGTCGAGTGGACGCGGGCACGTGACCTGTTGGGCAACCAGCACGTGACACCGGAGGGGGCTCGCCTGCGCGTCGACCTGGCCGGCTACGGGTACCGCTGGCTGCACCTGGAGGCCGATCACGGGTGATCGGGTCCCGTGCGAACTCGGACGGCCCTAGTCTCGTCACCAGCACTCGCCCATACAGGAGCCCGGCATGGAATTCACCAACACGTTCACGATTCCCGTCGACATCGACGAGGCCTTCGCCGTGCTGACCGACCTGGAGCGGGTTGCCCCGTGCATGCCGGGTGCCAAGCTCGAGACCGTCGACGGCGACACCTACGCCGGGCGGGTGAAGGTCAAGGTCGGGCCGATGACCATGACCTACAAGGGCACCGCCGAGATCGTGGACACGGGATCCCGAGACCCACACCGCGACGATCCGGGCCAAGGGCAGTGAGGCCCGGGGCGGTGGCACTGCCAACGCCGACGTGACCGCGACGATGACGGCCGTGGATGACGGTACCGAGGTCGTCGTCGAGACCAACATCGACGTGACCGGCAAGCCCGCCCAGTTCGGGCGTGGCGTCATGGCGGACGTCGGTGCCAGCATCATCGACAAGTTCGCCGACTGCCTGTCGCGACGACTCGGTGAGTCCGACGACGATGCCGCCGCAGGCGACGATGCCGCAGACGCCGCCGGCGCGGCGGCCAGTGGCGACGAGGCGTCGGACGCCACGGGCGACGACGATGCAGACGACGCAGTCGAGTCGGCCGATGCCGGCGACGCAGGTGTGTCGGAGGTGTCCAGTGGGGGCGAATCCGAGGTCGCCTCGGCGGCGGCCGTGGCGGCGGGTGCGAGTGCTGCGGCGACGACACCGTCGTCCGCCGGGCCACGCAGGGTTGCCGCCCGGGAGCCGGAAGTCGAGGCGTTGGACGTCCTGGACGTGATGGCCGACTCACCCGTGAAGAAGGCCGTGCCGCTGCTGGCGGCACTGACCGTGATCGGCCTGATCGTCTGGCTGGTCCGTCGAGGCCGTGACTGAGGACTCGTCGTCCTGACGGGGACACGTTGGCAGCCGTCGTCGCGGCACCGGGCGGTCAGGCTCGCCCCCACCCGATCAGGTCGATGCTGGTGTCCAGGCTGTCCCGGGAGATCTCGAAGTCCCGGGGCCGGATGGCGTGGACGCATCGGCGCAGGTCGTCGTCCCACGACGTCGGGTCGGCCAGCGACGACAGTGGCCGCCCGTCCATGACGGGTGCCAGCCGATCGCGCAGGTCGCGGGTGGGGCCGATCCCCTCGATCCGGACGTCGCTGATCCCGGCCGCAGTCATCGTGGCAGCCAGTCCGTTCGCGGTGAACAGCCGTGCCTGGAAGGGATTGGTCGGCACATCGGTGCCGGCAGGTTGTGCGGTGAGGCGATTGGGGGTCGCCAGCGCGATCGCCCCACCTGGCCGAGTGATGCGCACCACCTCCTCGAGCATGGCGTCGAGATCCGCCACCCGGTCGACCACGTGCACTGCGACCACGGCATCCATCGTGTCCACCACCAGGGGCAGGTCGCCCAGGTCAGCCTCCACGACTTCGACGTGTTCGCTGGCGTAGCGAGCACGAGCGTGCAGGACGGTTGCCTCGTCGCCGTCGACGCCGATCACGCCACGTGCTCCGGCCACCCGCAGGATGGCCAGCCCGTAGCCCTCGCCGCAGCCTGCATCCACCACCGTGCCGGTGATCCGATTGGCCAGGTGGTCATAGATCGCCACGTGGCGTTGGAAGACCCAGTTGTGGTCGGGGGCGTCGGGACCGGTGCGTGCCCCGCCCACCGGCAGTGCGTCGCCACCCGGAGGAGCGGCTGGGCGCTGGCGGTCATCATCCATGCCGCGAGTCAACCAGTCCGGCTCGGGACCTGCGCCGTGCCGTGATGGCGACCCCACTACCTTGGGGCGGCGTTGCGCCGTCGTGGCCGCGACTTCTGACCATGAATGGATGGACATGCGGTTGGGCATCGACCTGGATGGTGTGGTGGCCGACTTCAACGCCGGATGGATGAAGTTGCACGCCGACGAGTTCGGTTCGGACCTGGACGTGGACATGGTCCAGGGCTGGGACAACCTCCACGAAGTCGGCGGATTCGCCCACATGGGCCACTTCTGGCACTGGGCACGTGGCGGCGGCGATCGCCCGAGCATCTTCCGTCACCTCGACACGTTTCCGGGTGCCATCGACACCCTGCACCGCTTCGTCCGGCAGGGCCACGACATCGTGGTGCTCACCTCCAAGCCGGACTGGGCGATTCCCGACACCCTCCACTGGTTGGCCGATGCGCTGATGCCGACCCGGGAGGTGCACTTCCTGGACGACAAGTGGCGGGTCGACTGCGACGTCTACCTGGACGACTCACCGAAGGTGCTGCCCAACCTGGCCGTCCACCGGCCCGATCGGACGGTGTGCCGGTTCGTGCGATCGTGGAACGCCCCCGTGGAGGGGGCCACCGACGTCCACGACTGGGCCGAGTTCGCCCGCATCGTCGATGCCCTGTAGCGATCGGTCGCCGACATCGCCGACGTTGCCGGCATGGGGGCGTGACTGCGTGACCGTGGCCAGCGGCGGGCCGATTTCCTGTCCGGGGCGACGGCCAAGTCAGGACAGCCACGTGACCGTGCTGGGATGGGGGGAGCGGATCCCGACCGCCACGCCGGAGGTCGACGTGGCCACGATGACGTCGTCGGGGATCCGACTGTCGACCGAGATCCGCCACAGGGGTGCCAATCGGTCCCAACTGCGCAGCACGACCGAATCGTCCTCCCCGACCACGATGCCCGGCCTCGTCACGATCCCGCCCAGCGGCCATCCGACGATGAGGTGTCGACCCAGGCCACCGTCGACGGGGACGGCAGCGACCACGTCGCCGTCCGAGATCGAGCACCGCCACGTCGTCAGGGCAGGCAGGCTCCTCGCCTCGGAAGAGCACCAGTGCGTCGCGCGTGCAGATGAGCCGCGTCTGGTCAGCCGTTCCCACCGCCACCAGGCGACCCTGTCGCGACAGGGCCTCCAGGGCCGGACTGTCCACGGGCGTCACCGTCCCATCGGCTGCGATCTGGGACAGCGTCGCGCGCAGGGTTGCACCCGAGCCGGCGATCGGGTGCACGGTGGCCAGGACCTTCCCATCGCCCAGGGGCAGCAGATCGGTGAAGTGCTCGAAGCCCGGTGCGACGTCCGGGTCGTCCAGCGAGACGTCCCAGAGGGCTGTGCCGTCGCGGTCGTGCGCGGTCACGATGGCGCCGGACGTCGTCAGGACGAGGTCGCCTGCGAAGACGGGCGGTGCCAGCGTCGGCAGGGTCGCCAGGGGTGCCCCGTCCGGGGTCAGCAGGGTGGTGCGGGCGTCGTTGTCCTCCAGGCTGCGCACCGCCCATCCGGTGGGCGTGGGGTACAGCTCACCGGTCGTCGTGAACAGGTCTTCGCCGGTGTGCAGGTTCACTGCCGTGCTGGTCCAGACTGGCGCAGGCCCCGCCAGCCCGTCGTCGGCCACCGCAGGCCCCGCCAGCCCGTCGTCGGCCACCGCAGGCGGCGAACCGCTGGGCACGCGCATGTCGATGCCGGGTGCGACCAGTTCGTCGCCCACCTCCCTCGCCTCGCCCAGGAACAGGTCCCGCGACCACAGGCGCTCGCCAGTGGCGGCGTCGAGGCCCGTGGAGTTGCCCGGCGGCAGGTAGCTGACCGTCGGGGCCAGCCTGATTGCGACGTCGTCACCGACTACGTGGATGGTCGGAGGAACGATCAGCGCCCGCTCACCCCCGGGTTGCGACATCAGGACAGTCGTGACCCACATGACCTCCCCGCTCGCCGTGGACAGCGCCGTCACCGTGGCACCGGGATTGACCAAGCCGCTGTCCAGGGACGTGGTCAGGGCAACGACGACATCGTCGACCACGCCCAGGGCGGCGAGACCGGTGCGGGGCGGCGCCGCCCATTCCCAGCGACGCAGGACCTGGTGCATGGGTGCATCCGGCGCGACCGTCGACACCCCCGACTGATGCGTGACGATGACGTCGGGTCGGGTGCCCGGTCCCAGCGTCACGACTGCCGCCACCAGCGCCACGACGATCACTGCCGCCATCGCGACGGCCAGGCGCCGCTGCGAGGGCCGCGACGACGGGACCGGTGCGGCCGCACCGGGCCGTGCATCCAGTCCGTCGCCGCCATCCGCATGCGCCACGACCACGCCGACGTGCATGTCGTGTTCGGCGCCGTCGGATTCGCGACGTGTGCGGCCGATCATGACAGCCACGTGATCCCGGGCTGGGCGCCGTCGTGCGCGATTGCCAGCCCGTCATCGGTGGGTGTGACCAGGAACTCGCCGGCGTCCGGGGGCAGTTGCACCTCCCACACCGAGGTGAGGTCCGGCCATCGTCGCAGGCGCAGGACATCGTCCTCGCTGACGATGATCCCCGCAGCCGTGACCAGTCCGAAGTGTGGCAACGGAGCGAGCAGTTCGGGCTCGATGACCACGCCGTCCACCCGGGCGACGACCGTCCCGTCGAGTTGCACCAGGGCCAGCGCCGCCGGACAGGCAGTGCTGGCAGACGTCGGGCCGCTCGCACAGGCGAGCAGTGGTCGACCATCGACCAGGATGCTGGTGAGTCCGACCTGCCGCGCGAGTCCGGCGACGACCTCGCTGTCCAGCGGCGTCACCTGTCCGGTGGCCGACACGACACTGGTCGTGTACTCCTCCAGACGCCCGACCGCGTTGTCCGATGCCCGGTATGCGCCCGCCAACACCATGTCGTCGCCGACGGGGGCGAAGTCGACATCGACGTCGGTGGCAGGAATCGGATCCGTTCCCGGCAGCGTCGCAGTCCACACCTGGATGCCGTCGATCGTGGTGGCGGTCACGCTGGTCCCGACCGACGCGATCACGATGTCACCGCGCTGACTCGTGCGCACGACCGGTGCCGTGTCGGAGACCACGGTCGTGCGCACTGTGCCGTCGTCGGTCAGCACTTCCCAGGCGCCATCCTGGTCGGGGTGCTCGCGCAGCCAGCCGCCGGGAATCGCAATGAGGTGGGAGTCGTCGGACAGGACCACCCGGCCGCTGGCCAGGTCGATGACCTCGGTGCGCGGTCGGGCCGCGTCCACGTAGTGCACGACTGCGCGGTCCCGCTCCGTCAGCACCTGGACCCGGCTGGCCCGCTGGATGGGGTGACGCCAGGCCGTGGAACCGTCAACGGCGTCCAGGGCCACGATTCCGGAGCTGTCCATGGCGCCCCCAGCCTCGGGTGCCAGGGCCACGACCGGGGTGTCGCCGGTCGTTCGCACGACCACGATCGGGGCCTGGCGTGAGGTGGCAGGCGCCTCGTCGGACAGGTCTCGGATCCACGAGGGTGCGCCATCCGCCCTGGCCAGTGCCTGCACGGTCGATGTCGCAACGTCGCTGCCATCGGCGGTGGCCACCTGGGCAATGACGAGGTCCTCGGTCACCCCGATCCCGAGCAGGGTGGCGTCGGCGTCCAGGGCATGGAACCAGCGGCGCAGGACCTGGTGTTCGGGTGCGTCGGGTGCCACGACACCATCGCGCAGGAAGAGCGTCGAGACGGTGACCGCACCAGGCGGTGACGCGGCCGTCGCCCACCCAAGGACGGTCGCGACCACCACTGCCACCACGACCAGCGCGGCCACCCATGACCAGCGGATGGAGGTGTCCCCGTGGGGTGACCGGGAGGGGTCGGGTGCGCCGTGTTCCGCCTGCGGTACCTGCGATGTCGCAGGGTCCTGGACCACGCCGACGTCGATCGTCACGGCATCGGCCCGACGCTCGCGCATGTCCTCCACCTCCGTCGCAGCCAGCGTATGCAGCACCCGCAGTCCGAAGGTTCGCAGGTCTCGTCGTGCGTGGCAGTGTGTCACGGCATGCTGCTGCTTCGTGCGCCGTGCGCACCCTCGACGACGGCCGTGCCCCCCGTCGTTCCCGCCAGCGCGGCCCCCGATCGGGCCACACCGGCAACAGGACCCACGACACCCCCAACGTCAACGCAGGCGTGCTCGGTCCAGCCATTGCGACGGGGGACCGCCACGCCCCGTGCCCAGCCCGCGGGATGCGGTCCCGTGGAGCCCACTACGATCGCGATCGTTGGCACCAGGATGCACCCAGCCCCACGCCCGGCCCAGACCCAGTCCGGCTCGGCTCGGCACCCCGGTGTCCTCCCGCTCCGCGAAGCGCCGATGCTCGCTGTCGGCGCCTGACAACCCAACCAAGGATGCACCATGAAGCGACGCGCACTCACCGCGCTGGCACTGTCCGGCGCCCTCGTCCTGGCTGCCTGTGGCGGCGACGACGACGCCACCGACGACGCTGCTTCCGAGACCGAGATGGCCTCCGAGACCGAGATGGCCTCCGAGACCCACACGGCTTCGGAGGCGGGCTCGGACGCCCAGGCGGCGTCGGAGTTGCCGGACCCCTTGATCCTGACCCTGACGCCGTCGCAGGAGACGGGTGGCCTGATCGAGACCGCGCAGCCGCTGGCCGACCTGCTCTCCGAGGAACTCGGCGTGACCGTCGAGGCGCAGGTCCCCACCGACTACGCCGGTGTCATCGCTGCGCTGGAGTCCGGCCAGGCCGACGTCGCCGGCGGGCTCGGCCCGCTGCAGATGGTCCAGGCCGAGGAGGTCGGGTCGACCCTGATCCTGCAGTCGGAGCGCTTCGGCTCCTTCAGCTACGTCACCCAGTGGTTCACCAACGACCCTGACCGCTTCTGCGACGACGAGCCGGTTGCCGTCGACCAGGACGAGGGCGAGCCCTTCCTGTACTGCAACGGTGTCGACCAGGCCTCGGACGCCTCCGAAGGACCCATTGGCGAGGACAAGCTCGCCGACCTGTCGGGCGAGACGATCTCGTTCGTCGAGCAGGGTTCGACCTCCGGCTATGCCGTGCCGGCACTCCAGCTGCTCAACGCCGGTGTCGACCCGATCGACGACGTCGACGGGATCTTCGCAGGCTCGCACGACAACTCGGTGCAGGCCGTCTACGACGGTGATGCCATCGTCGGGGTGTCCTTCAACGATGCGCGCGGCCAGTTGGTCGAGCAGACGCCCGACGTCGGCCAGCAGGTCGTCGTGTTCGGCTGGTCTGGCCCGATTCCCAACGATGGCTTCGCCGTTGCCGGTGACATCGACGAGGCCGGCACCCAGGCGATCGCCGAGGCGCTCCAGACCGTGATCGCGACCGAGGAGGGCGCCACGGTGATGAACGAGCTGTACGAGATCGACGGTCTTGCCCCGGTCAACGACACTGAGTTCGACTCGATTCGTGACCTGCAGGCCGAACTGGCCGACCGGCTCGGACTGAACTGATCCACTGACGCACCCCGATGAGGCCACCCTGGCAGCGCTAGGGTGGCCTCGTCATCGGGCCACCGCCGGGCCGTCGACGTGCTGCTGACGTCCCCCGGCTGCAACGATCCGCACCTGGGGGATCACGATGGCGCGCACCGTTGGACATCCGTCGGCCGGACCGTGGGAGCAGCAATGATCCAGTTTTCTGACGCGTCCGTCACGTATCCGGGCGGGGTCTCGGCCATGCGGGGCCTGGACCTCACGATCAACCAGGGTGAGTTCGTCGTGATCGTCGGGCTGTCGGGCGCCGGCAAGTCCACGCTGGTGCGAGCCGTCAACGGCCTGGTCCCCCTGACGGGGGGGTCACTGCAGGTCGAGACCGCGGATGGCCAGGGCGGTCGTCGCACCCACCAGGTCGTCGGCCTGTCGGGTCGCGACCTGCGCGACCTGCGCGCCGAGGTGGGGATGATCTTCCAGGGCTTCAATCTGGTCAAGCGCACCTCGGTGCTCAACAACGTGCTCATGGGGCGACTGCACCGAGTGGCCACGTGGCGCACCCTGCTCGGGATGTACCCCAAGGCCGATGTCGAGATCGCCATGCAGGCGCTCGAGCGGGTCGAGATCGTCGACAAGGCCTACGTGCGGGCCGCCAACCTGTCGGGCGGCCAGCAGCAGCGCGTCGGCATCGCGCGGGCACTGGCACAGGAACCCTCGATCATCCTGGCCGACGAACCCGTGGCGTCGCTGGACCCTCCCACCTCGCACGCGGTGATGCGGTACCTGCAGCAGATCAACCGGGAGTTGGGGATCACCACGATCGTCAACCTGCACTTCCTGGACCTGGCGACGGCCTACGCAGACCGCATCGTCGGTCTGCGAGACGGGGAACTCGTGTTCGACGGGCCCGGCTCCGAGGCCGACGAGCATGTCTTCCGCGACATCTACGGTCGCAGCCTCACGGCCGAGGACGTCCTGGGTGCCGACGATGCCCCCACCCCCGTGCGCGTCGACGCGGCGACGTCGACGGGCGGGCCAGGCCATGACGGCGAGGTCGATCCGCAGGCGCCGGCATGACCGACGTGACCACGTCCGGCTCGTCGAGCCCGGACCACGCGCGGCCTCCGGTCGTGCGGCCGAGCAAGCCGCCACCATCCGGCTTCGCCATCGCCATGGCCGTCGGCGTGGTCGTGTTCACGGTGGTGACGATCTTCGTCACGGACTTCTCACTGGCCGGGATCATCGAGGACCTGTCACGGCCCAACTCGTCGTTCCAGGGACTGATCCACCTCGACTGGTCGCAGGTCACCAATCCACGCGCCCTGTCGGCCTTCATCGAGACCGTCCAGATGGCGGTCGTCGGCACGATCGTCGGTGGCTTCGCGGCGCTGCCGCTGGCGCTGTGGGCGAGCCGGGTGGGCGCGCCGAGCACCGCCGTCATGTGGATCACCAAGACGTTCAACAACATCGTGCGAGCCATCCCGGACGTGCTGTGGGCGCTGCTGTTCGTGGCGATGGTGGGCATCGGTGTGCTGCCGGGCATCCTCGCACTGATCTTCTTCTCGATCGCGGTGACGTCGAAACTGACCAGTGACGTGCTCGACGGCATCGACATGGGACCGGTGGAGGCGGCTCGCGCCGTGGGGTCTCGCCACACGCAGGTGCTGCGCACCGCCATCGTCCCGCAGATCCTGCCGTCCTACGTGTCCTTCCTGCTCTACAACTTCGAACTCAACCTGCGCGCCTCGGCCGTGCTCGGACTGGTCGGTGCCGGCGGCATCGGCCAGTTGATCGACTTCTACCGGGGCGCTCGTGCCTGGCCGCAGGTGTGGGGCATCATCGTGTTGTTCCTGATCGTGACGATCATCGTCGAGCAGTTGTCGGTCGTGCTGCGTCGGAGGTTGGTGTGAGCGCTCCCAACCGTCCACCGACCCGCCCCGACCCCGCCGCGCCCGACGGGGATGCCACCCAGCCAGACCAGGGGCCCGACAGTGACGACGCCGCGGCGCGCGTCGAGGCCATGCTCCGCCCGGAGAAGCCACTCGAGGTGTTCCGCTGGGTGGTCACGGCGGTCATCCTGGGGCTGCTGGCCTGGGGGCTGTCGGCGGACATCCGCTGGAACCGGTTGGTCGGAGCGATCCCCGAGTTCCTCAACATCATGTGGCTGATGTTCAAGGATCCGGACTGGTCGGCGCTGCCGGGTCTGCTGAGCGCGATGTGGGAGTCCATCGCCATCGCCTGGCTGGGCACGGTGCTGGCCACGGTCGTTGCGATCCCGATGTCGTTCCTGGCGGCGGAGAACCTCGTTCCCAAGCCCGTCTCGGTGATCACCCGCCAGGTCTTCAACATCCTGCGAGCGATCCCCGAACTCATCCTGGCCGTGGCGTTCATCCCCGTGTTCGGTCTCAACGCCCGGACCGGGGTGATGGCCATCGCGGTGGGTTCGGTCGGCACCCTGGGCAAGCTGTGCTACGAGATCATCGAAGGCCTGGACGACGGCCCCATCGAGGCCGCCGATGCGGTGGGGTCCACGGGTGTGCAGCGTCTGCGATGGGGCGTCCTGCCCCAGGTGGTGCCCGAACTGGCGTCGTTCGCGATGTATCGCTTCGAGGTCAACATCCGCGCGTCGGCGGTGCTGGGGGTCGTGGGTGCCGGTGGCATCGGCACGCTGCTGTCCCAGTACATCTCGTTCAAGGTGTGGGATCGTGCCGGCCTCGCACTGGTCGTGGTGATCCTGGCGACGATCGCGGTCGACGCGGTGTCGGGTCGGATCCGCCGGCGAATCGTGGCCGGACCGGGCGGCTCGATCCACATGACCACCATCGACCCCCAGGCGATGGATGCCGCCAAGGTGCTGGCCCCCGACGAGCAACCGGGAGCGCCTGCCTGATCGGGTGCCCTGCCGTGTGTCGGTGGGGCAGCCGTGACCGGATCCACAGACCGCAAGGAGTGCGCGCGTGACCTTCCAGAAACCGCTCCAGACCGGGACGGCGACGCGCCTGCCCGAACCGGCAGTCCCGGCCTCGCCGACCGGGCGCATGATCGCACGGGATCGGGCGGCCCGGGTGGCCTGGGAACACGAGTGGTTGTCGCCCGCCGCGACCCTGTCGGATGCCTCCCGCGGTCGTGAGCACCCCGAGGACCACCACGGCTGGCGGACACCCTTCGAGCGCGACCGTGACCGGATCCTGCACTCCAAGGCCTTCCGTCGTCTCAAGCACAAGACCCAGGTCTTCCTCAATCCCGAGGGTGACCACTTCGTCACGCGGATGACCCACACCCTCCAGGTTGCCCAGGTGGGGCGTGCGATCGCGGTCGGGCTCGGCCTCAACGAGGCCCTGGCCGAGGCGATCTGCCTGGGCCACGACCTGGGCCACTCACCGTTCGGCCACACCGGGGAGGAGGCCCTGTCGCCCTACATGGTCACGCTGGGGGCACCGCTGGGCGAGTGGCAGCACGCGGTGCAGTCCCTGCGCATCGTCGACAAGCTCGAACCGATGAACCTCACCTTCGAGGTCCGTGACGGCATCCGCGGCTCGTCCTGGCGCAACGACCCGCCGCCCGACACGGCCGAGGGCATGGTCTGCCGGTTCGCCGACCGGATCGCCTACCTGTCCCACGATGCCGAGGACGCGATGCGCGCCGGTGTGCTCACGACCGACATGGTGCCCGACCACGTGCTGGCGACCTTCGGCGATCCGCCGAACTGGATCGAGGCCATGACCACCGACGTGATCGTCGCCTCGGCCGAGGCCGGCCAGGTGACCATGCACGATCGCCAACTGCAGACCTTCCACGACCTGCGCGCCTTCATGTTCTCCGACGTCTACCTGCGAGACGAGTCGCAGGAACACAACGTCAAGGCGATTCGGCTGATCCGCTCGCTGGTCGACCACTTCAGCGAGCACCCCGACGAGATCCCGCCGGGCTACGCCAGCGGCTCGGACCATGCCCTCCAGCAGGCGGTCGACTACGTCGCGGGCATGTCCGACAGCTATGCCCTCAACGTCCACGATCGCCTGTTCCGGCCACGGGGGTTGTACTGATGACGGGCAACGACGTGCCGAATGGTCCCCCCACCCCCGATCCGGTGCTCGCCGCCGCCACCGCCACCGGGGAGGCCTTCACGGTGGTGGCGTGTGATCCCGCCCTTGCCGACACCGCCCAGTTCTGTGCCGCCTACGACTACGCCCTGGAGCAGTCGGCCAACGCCATCGTCGTGGTCGGCAAGTCGGACCCACGCGTCTACGCGGCCTGCCTGGTGCTGGCGACCACCCGCCTGGACGTGAACCGGGTGGTCCGCAAGCGGCTGGGCACCAAGAAGGCATCGTTCGCGTCGGCCGACGAGACCCGCAGACTCACCGGCATGGCCATCGGCGGGGTCACGCCCTACGGCCTGCCGGCCGACCTGCCGTTGTGGATCGACGAGCGCATCATGGCCGTGCCCGAGGTGATCGTCGGTGGTGGCTCACGCGATCGCAAACTGCTGGTCCCGCCGGCGTCGCTGGCCGCCCTGCCCAATGCCCGGGTCGTGCCCGACCTCGCCAGGTCACCCAGCGGTTGACACTGGCCGCACGCCCCGACCAGCCGCGACCATGCCACACCAGCCAGCCGTTTCGCGTGACTTTGGAGCGCACGCTACAATTCTTGGCCGGACGCCTGCAGCGGTAGCGTGACGGCCGTCAGCGGGCGCCTGGTCGAACCATCCCGTGTGCAATCCGGGACGTCCGACCGCGCACACCCGCCACTCGCATCCTCCACCCGTTCCCGCGTCAAAGGATCCTCGCAGATGAAGGTCATCGTTCCGGTCAAGCGTGTCCCCGACACTGCTGGCGACAAGGTCATCGACGAGGCCAGCCTGACGCTGGATCGCGATGCCGGCGACGCCGTGCTGTGCCCCGTCAACGAGTTCGCCATCGAGGAGGCGGTCAAGCTCAAGGAGGCAACGGGTGCGGAGGTGACGGTCCTGCTGATCGGCCCCGAGGCGGCCCAGACCACGATTCGCAAGGCGCTGTCCTACGGGCTGGACGGGGCGATCCAGATCACCGACGACGCGATCGCCGGCTCGGATGCCCTGGGCACTGCTCGCATCCTGGCCGCGGCGCTGGCCGACGAGGAGTTCGACCTCGTCATCTTCGGAAACCAGTCCACCGACGCCCGCACCTCGCTGGTACCGGCCGCGGTCGCGGAACTTCTCGACATGCCGTCGCTGACCTACGCCCGCTTCCTGGAGGTCGACGGTGACAGCGTCACCGTGCACCGCGAGCACGAGGAGGGCTGGGACGTCGTCGAGTCGACGCTGCCGGCCGTCGTGTCGGTCGTCGAGGCCATCAACGAACCCCGCTACCCCAACTTCAAGGGGATCATGGCGGCCAAGAACAAGCCGCTGGCCGTCAAGTCCCTGGCCGACCTGGGTGTCGACGCCGCCGCTGTGGGTGCCGGTGACGCCGCCGCGACCATGTACGAGTTCAAGCCGCGTCCCCCCAAGGACGCCGGCACGATCGTCGAGGACGACGGCTCCGGCTCGGCCGCGTCCGACCTGGCCGACTGGATGGAGGAGCAGAAGTTCATCTGAGGTCGACCGCGCCGCACGTGTGGCGCGCGCCCACCTCCACGACCACTGCTCCCCAGACGCACTGACGAAGGAACAACGCAATGGCACAGATTCTCGTCCTGATCGACCACAACGACGACGGTCCCCGCAAGGTCAGCCTCCAGATGCTCACCGCTGCCCGCCGCATCGCCGCCGAGACCGGTGACACGGTGGCGGCCGCATGGCTTGGTGAGGATGCCGACGACGCCGAGGAGGAACTGGGCGCCAACGGTGCCGAGGTCCTGTACTGGTGGGATTCCGAGGACGCCGACGGCTACGTGACACTGCCCAAGGTCGAGGCGCTGGCGACCATCATCGACGAGTACGACGTGTCGGCGTTGCTGTTCGCGTCGTCCAACCACACCAAGGACGTCGCGGCGCGTCTGGGGATCCGCATCGACGGTGGCGTCATCACCGACGTCACCGACATCGCGGTCGAGGACGGCACGATCGTGGCCACCAAGGAGGTCTTCGGTGGTGCCACGATCACCAAGTCGCGGGTCGCCGAGGGCAAGTTCCCGATCTTCGGCATCGCGCCCAACGCCTTCCCACGCGAACAGGTCGACGGCGACCTGCCAGAACTGGTCGACATCGACTTCGACCTGTCCGACGCCGCGACGAAGTCAGTCGTGACATCGGTCGAGAAGCAGGCATCCGCCGACCGCCCCGACATCGGCGAAGCCGCCATCGTCATCGCCGGCGGCCGCGGCCTGGGCAACGAGGACGGGTTCGAGTTGATGGAGGAACTGGCCGACGTGCTGGGTGCCGGCGTGGGTGCATCCCGGGCCGCCACCGACGCCGGGTGGTACCCGCACCGCTACCAGATCGGTCAGACCGGCCGCACGATCTCGCCGATGCTCTACGTCGGGTCGGGGATCTCGGGTGCCATCCAGCACCGTGCCGGGATGCAGACCAGCCAGAACATCGTCGCGATCAACAAGGACGCCGAGGCCCCGATCTTCCAGATCGCGGACTTCGGCGTCGTCGGCGACCTCTATGACGTCGTCCCGGCGCTGGTCGAGGAACTCAAGGACCGCAAGGGCTGACCACCTCGCAGCCCTGCGCGGTCCTCCGCCGCGTCGGCCGCCGACGACGGGGGCACTCGGGGTGCCAGCGTCAGGACAGCACTCTCAGGACAGCAGCATCGGTGATGCGATCGCCGCCACCAGGGCTGCCAGCGTCGCCACGCCCCACACCAGTTCGGCACGCTCGTGCATGTCCCGGGCGTCACTGCGCTGGCGGAAGGACGCCTCACCGTCCGCCGGTGGCAGGTCGGCAACGGCCTGCTGGTGGTGATGGGTCCGAGACAGCATCCACGCCGCCAGCACCAGCAGCACCGGCGTGATCAACGACGGCCACGCCTGGCGCAGCACCACGTCGACGAGGGTGACCGCGGCGACGACGATGATGCTCCAGAACCCCCACAGGAACGAGCGGCGATAGGAGCCGGGTCGCGACGACGACTTGAGACGTCGGCGGGTGCCGAAGGGGTCGGTGGGTCCACCCATGCCGTTGCCGGACTGCCCACTCATGCAGTGCCTGTCTCGCGAACTTGGTTGGCATTCGGTCGCCGCTGCATCTCACGTCACATCGTTGCGATCCACTCGCAGACAGACCCGGTCTGCCACGCGAACCGCGCCTCGTGGCGCGAGCGCCGCGACAACCTCGGTGCTCAACCCGTCCACGAGACAGACACTAGGGCGCCAACCGCGTGGTCGTCCAGCCGTGGTCCGTGGCCGTCCACACCAGCCGGTCGTGCATCCGGAACCGGCGTCCCTGCCAGAACTCCACGCGACTCGGTCGCACCCTGACGCCACCCCAGTGGTCGGGGCGGGGAATGGTCGTCCCCTCGGGATACTCCTGCGACAGCCTCGCCCACCGGGTCTCGAGGTCGTCGCGCGTGATCTCCCGGGACTGGGGTGACGCGATCGCCGCCAGTCTGGAGCCATGCGGCCTGGTCGCCCAGTAGGCGTCGGACTCGGCCTCGGTGGCGCGTTCGGCGGTGCCCTCGAAGCGCACGGATCGGTGCAGGGACGTCCACACCGCAGTCACCGCCACCTGGGGGTTGGCGGCCAACTCGACACCCTTGCGACTGTCGAGGTTCGTGAAGAAGATCAGTCCCTGGTCGTCGACCACGCGGAAGAGCACCGCGCGTGCGGAGGGGGCGGCGTCCGGGGTCGCCGTGGCGATGATGGCGGCGTCGGGATCGACCACGCCGGCCTCGCGCGCATCCCGGACCCACTGCAGGTAGCCCTGCATCGGGTCATCCGGCAGGTCGTCGGGGGTGAGCTTCGGTGGGGAGTCGTCCATGGCGGCAACGATACTCCCACGACGTCCGACCGAACCACCGGAGCGCCGGCCCACGGGCGCTCGACGCAAGCCAGCGGGCGTGGATGGCGTGCCGGTGGGCGTGGATCCGGTGAAATGCGGTCGGTGTGACGCCCGGTGGCGGCCGGGAGCGCCGGTGGGCGTGGATCCGGTGAAATGCAGTCGGTGTGACGCCCGGTGTCCTTCGCGACGGCCGCCCGATGACGCGCCGTCGGGTGACGTCAGGCGCCCGGTGGGGCCTGGCGGTACAGCCGGGGGTCGAGCAGCGCGTGCTCGCCCAGTTGGGTCTCGCCACGCAACAGCGACCGCAGCGACACGTAGTCACCCGCGCCCGCGACGTCGTGCACGCGCAGCAACGTCTTCGGTCGATCGACGAAGTGCTCCAGCACGGCCAGCGTGGCGGGGTCACGCCGGGCCGGTTCGCGGCCGGTGGCGACACCCAGCACGTCCTTGCGTGAGATGGCCCAGAGCTGGGGCAGGTCGAACGCCGAACTGATCCGGTCCACCTCGCGGATCACGTCCAGGGTCTGCTGGGGGGTCTTGGACAGGTCGACGCCGGGATCGAGGATGACTCGATCGGGTGCCAGGCCGGCGTCGTCGAGGGTGTCGAGGTGGCGTTCGAAGAAGGTGATGACGTCACCGGTGACATCGTCGTACATCCGCGCCTCGGTCAGCCGCTGCTTGGGTTTGCCGCGGTTGTGGGTCAGGACGTACCAGGCATCGTGGCGGGCGACGATGTCGACGACCTCGTCGTGTTCGACACCCGAGTAGTCGTTGATGATGCAGGCACCGGCGTCCAGGACGGCCTCGGCGACGGCCGGCTTGTACGTGTCGACGCTGACGACGATGCCCTCTGTGGCCAGTTGCGTGACGATCGGCACCAGTGCGGCGATCTCGTCCCCGGCATCCACCACCGGCAGGTGCGTGGCCGCGGACTGTGCCCCCAGGTCGACGACGCTGGCGCCGTCGGCGACCTGTCGTCGCGCGACGGTCACGCGTTCCTGCAGGTCGACACTGCGGCGAGGATCCGAGAAGGAGTCGGCGTTGACGTTGACGATGCCCATCAGGGTGGCATGACGGGAGGACAGCCACGAGGGCACGCTGGGTGTCACGGGGGATCCTGGAGTGGTGGAGGTCGGCACGGTGGTGTGGGGCTCCGCTCCCGGCAGTGAGGCGATCGGAGGTTCCCGATGCGCCGTCGTCGTCGGCGGTGTCCCGGCGGCGGTGTGGTGGCCGGGTTCGTCAGGCGGGTGCGTCGGTGACCGTCCCCCGTGGCGGTCGCACGACCAGCAAACCCTGTGGTCCGGCACAGGGCAAGTGCCGACCGGGTCCAAGGTGACCCCGGTCGGAGGCCGCGGTGGGACTGGCGTCCGGGTTGGGGGTCGCCATGACGGCCGGGGTGGCAGGCTGGGTGGGTGCCGCCGAAACGGGTGCCGTCGCATGCTCGTTGGCGCCACGCAGGCCCAGGATGGTCGCAGCGACGTCGTGGGCCATGGGCACCAGTGACGCGTCCTGCTTGGCGCGATGGGTCAGCGAGCCGACGTCCACCGAGCCGACGGCGTCGGCCCCGTACGCGTCCGCGACGGTCAGCACCAGGCCGACGTCCACGCCGTATCGGGTCACGACCTCGATGGCGCGCAGGACGTCGCGCCGGATCGCGAACTGGCCCGAGAGCGGCTCGTCGACGTGTCCGAGCTCCGGGGCCAGGAGTCCCAGCAGGGGACGGGCCACGAACTCGGTGATGCGCCCCGAGGTGGGTCGGGCCGGCCCATCGGCGTACTGGAGCCGTTCGAATCGTCCCTTGGCCAGGGCCACGCCCCCACGACACGCCGCCGCAGCGAGCGCCTGCAGGTGCGCGACGTCGATCCCGTCCACGTCAGCGTCACGAAACACCAGGATGTCGCCGGGCAGGTCGCTGGCCCGCCACAGGGTGTCGCCCTTGCCCAGGACCGGACCGGCCGGGCCCAGGCTGGCCGCCGTCACCACCTCGATGCCATGGTCACGCGCGCGGTTCACCGTGTCGTCCGTGGAGCCGCCGTCGACCAGCACGATGCGGTCGAAGGACCCACTGGCCCGCACCCGTGCGACCAGGGCAGCCAGCCCCTCGATCGAGTCGGCCTCGTCGAGGGCCGGGATGACCAGGGTGCAGGTTGGTGCCGGGATCGCCGGCAGGTCCGGCACGGCCGGCAGGGGTGACGATGTCACGGGATCGGTCACGTCCGGCTCAGGTGAGGAACTCGAGGATGGAGGCAGCCACTCGTCCCGGTGCCTCGACCGGCATCCAGTGGGCGACATCGGCCACGACCTCGACGCGACTCACGGGGATGGTGCGGTGCAACTCCTCGGCCATTGCCAGCGGCGTCGAGCGATCGTGTGCGCCGACCATCACCAGCACCTGTTGGCCCAGTTCGTCGCGTCGGATCTGGGGGGCCTCGGCCATCGCCCGTGTTGCCTTGGCGTAGGACTGCGGGTCGTTGCGCTGGAACAGCTCGCGGAGCAGGCCGACACCGCCGGGCTGCATGGCGTGGGTCTGCGGACTGACTGCCCCCTCCAGCCATGCGTCGACGAGGTCGTCGAGACCGTCGGCAGCAACCGCGTCGGCGCGATCGCGGTAGGCCTGCTGGGTGTCGGGGTCGAAGTGGCTGATGGCGCCGATGAGCACGAGCTTGCTCACCAGTTCCGGCTTGTCCTGGGCCAGGTACTGCGCCACCAACGTGCCCATCGAGTGGCCCACCAGGGTGACCGACGGGAGGTCGAGGTGGCGGATGAGCAGTTCGACGTCCTTGGCCATGCTCTCGATCGAGATCGTCCCGCTGGCGCCACTGCGGCCGTGCCCGCGCAGGTCCATGGCGATGCAGTGGTGGTGCTGGGCCATGGCGGCCACGACGCCGTGCCAGACGTTGGCCGAGCCACCCAGACCGTGGACGAACACGACCGGCGGGCCCTCGCCGATGCTGCGGTAGTTGAGGGTCGTGCCGTTGACGGAAGCAAACATGTGGGGACTCGCAGACAGGTCGGGAAGACGGAAGTTGTGGCGGTGCGGTGGCGGCGTGGGGCGCGTGGCACGGGCCACCTGTGGAAGGCAGATGGCACGTCGTGGCGGGTGCTCGCGAGGCACGCAGACGGCATCCGGCGCGGTGGCCGAGCGTCGTGGCGCACGCGATTGCTCGACTGGCGAGGGTAGCCGTGCCGGCCCGGTACCCCGGTCCGTGGCCCATGGCGCCACGCCATACGCTTGCGGACCCTTGGGCACGCGTCGGGCAGGGTCGCCGCGGCCGACGCCGGCCGCCCGGTCGCCGTCGCCGCACCCGGCCCGAACACCCCGCCCCGGCACCCGGCCCGAGCATCCCGGCCCGAGTCCACCATCCCGTCCGCCCACCCGGCCACCCCGTCCAGGAGCCTTCGATGCGCCTCGAGGTCGACACCACCATCACCGCGTCGATCGAGGACGTCTGGGACGTGCTGGTCGACTGGGAGGCCCAGCGTGACTGGATGCTTGATGCCAAGGACGTCGTGGTCGTCTCGCCCGAACGCAGTGGCCACGGTGTGACGATCCACGTGCCGACCTCGCTGCTCGGCCTGCCGGTGCTGGACGTGATGCGCGTCACCGGATGGGATCCGCCGCGGCGACTGGAGGCGACGCACCTCGGCCGCCTGATCAAGGGCGTGGGCGCATTCGAGTTGACGCCGGTGGACGACGACGTGACGCACCTGCTGTGGTGGGAGGAGATCGTGGCCCCGCTGGGTGCGCTGGGTGAGCAGGGGGCGCGCATCGCCCTGCCGGTCCTGCGTGCCATCTTCAGCCGGTCACTGGACCGCTTCCGGGTGCTGGTCGAGGATGGCGTCGGGACGTCCGCATGACGTCTGCCAGCGGGCACGGCCCCGACGACGCCGTCGGGCGGACTGGCCACCGCACCCGGGCGGTGCGGAGCCTGGTGGCGATCCTCGCAGCCGCCACGCTCCTGGCCGGATGCGCCACCTCCAACCCCAACCATCGCCAGGCCGAGGCGGTCGACGACGGGGTGCAGGCGACCGGGGTCATCGACGGGTCGCGCGTCGCCATCTCGCGTGGTGTGCCCGAGGTCGTGTTCGGGGACTGCGATCCCGGCGTCGGGGTGGACGCCGACATCTGTTGGGTGGCGCGCACGATCGACGGACTGTCGATCGCGTTCGTGATCGAGAACCCGGCGCTCCTGGCCCCCGACGTGCGGCTCGACGTGGTGGATTCGACCTGTGAGGACTGTGACGACGTGACCGACGGCGTCGTCGTCGACCTGCGAGTGGATGGCGAGACGCGGCGGGCCACGACCGGATGGGTGGAGGTGGCGGCCGTGCCGGGGGAGCGGGCTGCGGCCGCGTTCGACCTGGGATTCCCTGATGGCGATGCACTGCGAGGGTCGTTCAACGTCCGGGAGTTGCGTCCCGAGGAGCAGTGATCCCGACTCCGATGCCGGTGTGGTTCCGGGCGGAGATCGGCCGGGGTGGTCGTCAGCCGGCGCCGGCGACCTCGGTGGTGAAGTCACTGCCCTGCATCACGCGTTGGGTGTGCGTCCCACGGGCGACCATGCGGCCTTCCCGGCGCACCACGATCTCGCACATGACGTCCCCACGGCTGACCTGGGCGACGGTCGCGGCCAGTTCGACCTCGACGCCCACCGGGACCGGTGCCCGCCACACGAAGGTTGCCTGGTCGGGAACCTGGACCTCACCGGTGTCGAGATGGGGCGCCACCAGGTCGCGGCTGGCCTGGCCCATGGCGGCGACCATGGCCTCGAGGCTGCAGATGGCGTGGTCGTCCGGGCTGGCGGCATCCACCATTTCGGGCGTGATCGCCACGGTCGTGGTCGTGGTTGCACCACGTGGCGGGCCGGGATTCATGGCAGGCTCGTCGGTCGGATGTGGATGGGGAGAAGTGCGACGTCTGGGGCGACGGTAGCGAACCGAACGTCATCGTCCGATCAGTCGCTCGAAGGTGGCCCGCACCTTCCTGCCGAAGTTGCCGTACTGGCTGTCGTCGCGGATGGCCAGTCCCGGACCGGTGGGGGCGGTGACGTCGACGTCGTCGGGTGGTGCCATCGCCATCGACAGGATCAACGGGTCGGCACCGCGGTTGTCGATTCCGTGGACCGTGCCGGCGGGAACCAGCAGTGCGCCCATGGGATCCAGGCCCACGTCGCCAGCCTCGGTCACGAACCAGCAGCGACCGCCGATGACGGTGTAGACGACGTCGTGGGCCGCGTACTGCAGGACGCCGGTGGACTGTTGAGGTTCGACGCACCACAGGTCGAGTGCGAGGTGGTCACCGGCGACCGTGCGCACGCGCGTGGCGTGGTCGGCCTCGAACACGACGTAGTCGCGCAGGTCGACCGGGACGGGATCACCACTGGCCGCGACGTCCGCGATCGCCATGTGGGGATGGGTGGTCGCGATCAGCGCCTTGGCAACCTGGGTGGGTGAGCGCCCGTCCGTGCCCGTCGTCGAGGCCGATCGCCCAGCGCCCGGTTCGGTGGCTGGACCCGGTTCGGTGGCTGCGCCCGGTTCGGTGGCTGGACCCGGTCCGGTGGCTGCATCCTGCTCGGCTGCTGGGTCCGACACCGAGGTGGTGCCACCGCTCGGATCTGGACCAACAGGCGGTCGGGCGGTGGGTGTGGCGTGCTCGTCGGGGATCTCCATGGCCGCCAGCATAGGTTGCGCCCGTCCGTGGCTGGAGCGTGTCCTCCGCCGCCGGTCACGCACCCGGACGGCTGGTGTGTCGGCGCTGGTGTCGGGGGCGGGCGTCAGGGCTGGCGTCAGGAGAATAGTCTCGCACGGACGTCGACCACAGGGATCCATCGTGACCAGCGCGCCCACACCCGCCTTCAGCCATTCCTCCGAAGCCATCCCGGCACTGACCGCCGACGTGGTGGTCATCGGCGTGACGTCGGGCGATGACGGCGTCGAGGTGGGTGCGAACGCAGCGGCGGTCGGGTCCGCCATCGGCATGGACATCGCCGCAGCCTGCGCGGCCGTGGGCATGGATGGCACCGTCGGGTCGACCGCACTGCTGCCCGGCGGCGGGGACATGGACGTGTCCCTGGTCGTGGTGGCAGGGCTGGGCGCCGCCAGCGACGTCGACCTGGATGCCGTGCGTGCCGCCAGTGCCGCCGCCACCAGCATCGCGGTGCGCAAGGAGACGCTGGCGACCCTGGTGCACACGGACGTCGACCTGGCCGACCGGGACGTTGCGCGTGCCATCGTCGAGGGCACCCGCCTGGCCCACCACAGCCTGCGCACCTACAAGGGTGACGACGACGTGCGCGCGCTGGCGACGGTGCTGGTGGTGGGGGGCGACGCCGATGCCATCGCTGCCGGCATCGAGTACGGCACGACCAGTGCCGCCGCGACGTTGCTGGCCCGGGACCTGGGCAACACCCCGTCGGGTGACAAGCGGCCCCCGATGTATGCCGAGCGTGTGGTGGAGCTGTTCGCCGACCTGCCGGTCGAGGTCGAGGTGTGGGACCAGGCACGACTGGAGGCCGAGGGGTTCGGCGGTCACCTCGCGGTGGGAGCTGGTTCCGAGGTGGAATCGCGGTTCGTCCAGTTGCGCTACCGCCCGGACGGGGCCTCGCGCCACCTCGGACTGCTGGGCAAGGGCATCACCTTCGACTCGGGTGGCCTGTCGTTGAAGCCGCCCAAGGGCATGGAGTGGATGAAGATCGACATGGCAGGGTCGGCCACGGTGGTCGCCACGGTGTGGGCGGCTGCCACCGCAGGCCTGGCGGTCAACCTCACCGGCTTCCTGTGCATGGCCGAGAACATGCCGTCCGGGACCGCCACGCGCCCCGGTGACGTGATCACGATGCACGGCGGCACCACCGTCGAGGTGCTCAACACCGATGCCGAGGGTCGCCTGGTCATGGCTGATGGCCTGGCCTGGAGTGCGACCTACGAACTGGACGCGCTGGTCGATGCCGCCACGCTGACCGGTGCTGCCCTGCACGCGGTCGGTCCCAAGTACACGGCACTCATGGCCAACGACGACGAGTTGGCCGACCAGTTGCTCGCTGCTGCCGAGGGTGCCGCCGAGCCGATGGCGCGCCTGCCGCTGGCGGTGCGCGAGTACGACGAGGACCTCAAGAGCGACATCGCCGACATCCGCAGCACCGGCGGCAGCGCTGCCGGCACGATCAGGGCCGCGCTGTTCCTGCGGCGCTTCGTTCCCGAGGGCACGCCCTGGGCGCACCTGGACATCGCTGGGGCAGCCTGGAACGACGCGGGTCCCTGGGGTGGCTACGTGCCCAAGGGCGCCACCGGCGTGCCCGTGCGCACGCTGTTGGACTGGGTGGCGGGCCAGGCCGGCTGACCACCTGCGCACCACAGCGAGCGGGCCCGCCGGCGCAGCGCGGGGGACGAGTTCGCGGTTGGACGGTCGGACTGGCACCCTGTCCGGTCGATGCTGCCCCATCGCCACGCCCGGGCCACCCCACCGCGTCGCACCCCGTCGCGGTCGTCAATCCCGGGTCGCATCGAACGCTCCCGCGGTCGCCACACCGGGCCCGCAGCCACTCCTCCTTCGACCAAGGCCCCTCGTCGTGGACGCTCCCGCCGCAGTGCTGTCGCTCATCCTGGTCGAGTTCGCCGTCGGCGGACTCGTCCTGACCTGGTTCGCCCCGACCTGGGGCAACGTGCGCCATGGCTACGAGATGCTGATGGGCAGTTCCCTGGCGCTGATGCTGTGGGGGGCATGGGCCGCGCTGCAGACGCCGATGGCAACCGTGGTGGACGAGTCGGCGGAGGCCGCGTCGCTGGTGCTGTGGACGTCGCGCGGACTGGCTGCCGCAGCGATCCTCACCGCCGTGGCCGTCGTGGTCCTGGCCCTGCGGCAGTCGGCGACCATCGCGCGCATCGCCGGGGGCCTGGGCGCACTCGTGGGCGTCGCGACGCTGGTGCCACTGGCCGGTCTGCGGGCGCTGACGAACGGCAGCTGGGGGATTGGCGTCCTGGAGCTGGTGCTGGGCTCGGTGTTCCTGGGTGGCATCTGGGCCGGCATGATCCTGGGCCACTGGTACCTGGTCGAGCGGCGCCTCTCGAACCGGTACATGGTGTGGATGGCCAAGTTCAACATCGGGTCGGTCGTCGCCGGACTCGCATCGGTGGCCCTGTCGGGCATCAACGCGGTGCCCTGTGAGGGCTTGAGCGGTGCCGACCTGGACGTGTGCGCCCGCACCCTTTCCCCGTTGTTGACGGTGGGCAACCTGACCCTGTGGATCGGCTACGGCGTCATCGCACTGATCGCGGTGATCGCCGGCTTCAACCTCAAGCTCGCCAACGAGGGTGGCCGTTCCATCCAGGCGTCGACGGGAATGTTCTACCTGGCCGTGATCCTGGCCCCGGCCGCCGAGTTCGCGGCCAAGCTTCGGTTCTTCTAGCGCCGGCGGCCGACTTCAGGCTTCGGTCCTTGTTGCCGTGACCGGTGTTCAGGCGTCGTCGTCGTGGTCACGCAGGCAGATCACCAGGCCGCCGTCCGAGTCCAGCGCCACGCGCTGGACCCACGGTGACCCCGCCAGTGTTGCCGCCGCGTCGTCGTCGACCTCGCCCTCGGCACGGATGACCACGATCCCACCGACCTTGAGCAGCCGCGCGGCCGTGTCCACCAACTCCGCCGTCACGACGGGCCCCTGGAGCAGCACCAGGTCGTAGTTGCCGTCGGACAGTCGCACGGCGGTCTCGACCGGGTCGCCCTGGATCAGTCGAACGTGGTCCGCGATGCCCAGGTCACCCAGGGCATCGGTCATGAGGGCGTGGCGGCGGCCGTCCGGCTCGATGCAGGTCACGATGCCCCGAGCGACCATGCCGGCCAGCAACCAGGCCGTGGCGATGCCGCCGGCGCTGCCCGCGACGACGGCGTGGCGAACGCCGTGCTGGTCGGCGATGTGCGCCAACAGCGCCCCGGTGCCGGCGTCCGGAACCTCGACCGCCTGGCCGACTCGGGCGCGCACCGAGCGCATCGCCTCGTCCTCGGGATGCAGTGTTGCCTGCAGGGTCGTGATGTCCACGGTTGCTCCAATGGTGCGCGAGTTCGTGTGGTGCGCGAGTTCGTGCCGCGTCCATGTTGGTCGATGGCACGGTTGTTGCGCAACGATAGCGCTGTGGTTCACGGTGCGGGGGCAAACCGCCTGGAGGTCGCTCGCCGGCACCACGGCGCGGGCGCTGGACAGGCCAATGGGGCAGCGGGCGGTGTCCGGCTCGGGGGTACGTTGGCGGCGCGACTGCAAAGGCAACGGATGTCTCCAGAATCGTCGCCGGCTGACACCGGCACCCACCAGACGCCATCACCTGTGCCGCCTCCACCAGCACGACCCTCGGGTCGTGTCCCGTCGGGGTCAGCGTCGTCCAATGGTGGGCCCACACCGGGCTGGCCGGTGGGTCCCCCCGTGCCCGGTGCCGCCCCGCGCGCCATGACACCGCCGGCCTCGTGGCAGTCCGGACACGCCGGTCCGGGCTCACCCTCGGGGTCGGTGCGTCCGCCCGACTCGACCGGCACCGTCTCCCCGCCGTCCCGTCAGCCTCGCAGCGGCCGCTTCCTTGCCTTCGTCCTTGCCCTGGTGGGTGCGGTCGTCGGTTCCTTCATCACGCTGGGGGTGACCGACCAGTTCCCCGGCCAGGCCGCCGCCGAGCAGGACGAGACGGCATCGTCGACCATCGGGGCGCGGGCACCGATCGTCATCGAGAACCTCGAGGATGCGTCCGCGGTCAGCGTGGTCGCCGCCGCCGTGACCCCGTCGGTCGTCCGGGTCAACATCGCCGGAACCGTGGGTGGTGCCGAGCAGGACCTGGGCCTGGGCTCGGGGGTCGTGTACACGTCCGACGGCTACATCATCACCAACAACCACGTGGTCGAGGACGCCGAGGTCGTGACGGTCAAGTTGGCCAACGGCGAGGAGTTCGACGCCGAGGTCATCGGGACCGACCCCAGTTCCGACCTGGCGGTGGTCAAGATCGCGGCCACGGGACTCCCACCGATCCCACAGCGTGACGACGAACCACCCGTCGTCGGTGAGACCGCCATCGCGATCGGGTCACCCTTCGGCCTCGATGCCACCGTCACGGCCGGCGTCGTGTCGGCCGTCGGTCGCGACATCACCGTTCCCGACCCCGTCTCCGGACGCGTCGAGGTGGTGCCCGCCGTCATCCAGACCGACGCCGCCATCAACCCCGGCAACTCCGGCGGTGCCCTGGTCGACAACCGCGGGCGCCTGCTGGGCATCAACACCGCCATCTACACCGAGTCGGGCGGCTCGCAGGGCGTTGGGTTCGCCATCCCCGAGGAGCAGGCCTTCGCGGTGGCGGACCAGCTCATCGCCACCGGCGAGGTCCAGCATGCCTTCCTGGGTGTGAGCGGCCTGGACGTGACCCCGCAGGTGGCCGACCGCATGGCGTTGCCCGAGGATGCCGGCGCGCTGTTGACCGAGATCACCCAGGGCTCCGGCGCCGACGAGGCCGGGCTGCGCGTCGACGACATCATCGTGGGCGTCAACGACATCGAGATCACGACCGTGACCGACCTGGTCGTGGCGATTCGCAGTCAGTCACCCGGTGACGAGGTGGACATCCACTACTACCGGGACGGCGAGGAAGAAACGGTGTCGATCGTGCTCGGCGAGCAGGACTCGTGACGCGATCGCACCGGCGGCGCGCATGGTCGTCGCTGCGGCGACCTCGTAGGCTGGACACGGCCGGCAGCCGTCGCCGGGACCGACGTGAGGACGCCGCGTGACCAATGCCCTGGGATGGCAGGAGATCCTGGTCATCGTGATCGTCGGCCTCATCGTCTTCGGCCCCGACAAGATGCCGGGCATGGCCCGCAAGGGTGCCCAGTGGCTGGCCAAGTTCCGCGCCCAGGCTTCCGAGGCGGTCGACGAGTTGCGCCGCGCGGCCGACATCGCCGACATCGAGGACGAGGTCAAGGCAGTCTCGGCCGACATGCGCCGGATGCGTGACATGGTCACCAATCCGGTCGGCGCCTCGACTGATGCGCCACGCCGCGCCGATGCGCCGCCGCCGGTCGATCTCGAGGCGACGTGAGCCGGCGCAGACGTGCTGGCGAAGCCGTGGCCGCGGTGGCCGCCATCGGTGGCATCGCGGTGTCCTGGCGGCTTGCCAACGCCGGCGAGGACAACGCCCTGGATGCGGTTGCCGACGCCATTCGCACGCCACGAGGCACGTTCGTCGACTGGGTCGTGGCCGCCACCACCGACATCGGCTCCGTCTTCGGACTGGCAGGCATGACCGCCGCGGTCGCGATGGGGATCGATCGTCACACGGCCGCCGAGGTGGCGGGTGCTGGCTCCATCGGGTGGGTCCTGGGCCAGGCCACCAAGCCGCTGGCCGAGCGCCAGCGGCCCTACGAGACGGGCCTGGCGGCGTTGTTGGTGCACCCGCCAGCGGGGTCGTCGTGGCCGTCCGGGCACACCGCCGTCGCCAGTGCCGTGGCGACCGTGCTGGCCGCGCGGGGACCGGCAACGACCACCGTGGCCGGCCTGCTGGCCGGATGGGTGGGCGTCACGCGGGTCTACGTGGGGGCCCACCATCCATCCGACGTCGTGGGCGGTGCCGGCATCGGGGTGCTGTCGGGGCTCACTGCCCGGATCATCGCCCGGGGGCTGTCCCGGCGCACGTGACCAACGCGTGGCCCGGGCAGGCACGCAGGACCGGATGCCTGGTCGAGCCCCGGGTCGGACGTGCGCAGGTCAGACCCTGGTCAGATGCCCGGGCCGGTCGGGCTCAAGCACCCCGGTCAGACACTCAGGGGCAGCGAGCGGCCGATGACGGAGTTGGCGCGGGCGATGATGTCGTCCGCGACCTTGGTGATCTCGATGGAGGCAAGGGCGTCGGGATCGGCGGCCACGATCGGCACACCTTCGTCGGAGCCCGCTCGCAGTCGCGGGTCGATCGGGATGCGCGCCAGCAGCTTCGTCCCCAGTTCGTCGGCCAGCAACTGGCCGCCACCTGAGCCGAAGATCTCGTGCACGGTCCCGGTGGCCGGATCGGTGAAGCCGGTCATGTTCTCGATCACGCCGGCCACGCTCATGCCGGTCTCCTCGGTGGCCTTGCCCGCCCGCAGCGCCACCTTCTGGGCGGCAGGTTGGGGGGTCGTGACCACGAGCATCTCGGCATTGGGCAGCATCTGGGCCAGCGAGATGGCGACGTCACCGGTCCCCGGTGGCAGGTCCATCAGCAGGAAGTCGAGTTCGCCCCAGTAGACGTCGGCCAGGAACTGCTGCAGCGCACGATGCAGCATCGGACCCCGCCAGATGACCGAGCGGTCCGGGTCGGTGAAGAAGCCGATGGAGATGAGCTTGACCCCGTGGGCCTGCAGCGGCATCACCATGCCCTCGAACGCGACGGGGCGCCCTTCGGCACCCATCATGCGTGGGATCGAGTAGCCCCAGATGTCGGCGTCGAGGATGCCGACCTCCTTGCCCTGCCTGGCCAGCGCCACCGCGAGGTTGGCGGTGACGGAGGACTTGCCGACGCCGCCCTTGCCGGAGGCGATCGCGACGACGCGGGTCTTTGAGTCGGCCTGGGCGAACGGGATGTTCATGTCGGCGTTGCCGCTGCCGCGCTCGGCGCGCAGGGACGACGACAGGCTCGAACGCTCCTCCTCGGTCATGGCTCCGAACGCGACCTGGACGTCGGTGACGTCGTCGAGTCGCTGCACGGCGGCAGTCACCTCGCGCGTGATGGTGTCCTTGAGCGGGCACCCCGGCACGGTCAGCTTGATCTTGACACCCACCCGGGAGCCCTCGATGACCACTTCCTCGACCATGCCGAGCTCGGTGATCGGCTTGCCGATCTCGGGGTCGTCGACGGTGGCGAGTTGCTCGAGTACTGCGTCCTTGGTGGGCACTGAAACCTCCGTGGATGGTGATGTCGGCGTGTGCTCCCACGCCGGCGACCGGTATCGGCATCGTATCGCCGGGCCCGTGGGACCCATGCGCCCCGCAGTGGCGGGAGCCAGTAGGGTGCGCCCCGATCCGACCCGTGGTCAGCCGACCGGGTCGCGCCAGCCGACCGGGACCTTGGCCGTGCCACGTCATCCACACTCGCTCCGCCTCGCGACCGGTGCCGCGGCACTGGCCGTGACCTTGGCGGGCTGTCGTGTGGACGTCGCCAGCGAGATCGACATCACCGACACGGGCACCGGCACGCTGGCGGTGACCGTGCAGGTCGACACCGAGACTGCTGCCACGCTGACGGCGCTCGGCCTGTCGCTGCGGCCAGCCGCCGTGGCAGGTTGGGAATCCGAGGAGTCGACCAGCGACGATGCCCACGAGGTCGTGGTCAGCACGTCGTTCGCCACGCCGGAGGAACTGACCGCGCGCGTGGACGAGTTGTCCTTGGGCCTGGACGGTGAGGACCCCGCCGTCCTGACCGACGTGACGCTGGTGGTCGCCGACGACGGCGCCGCCACCTTCGACGGGATGGCCGGCCTGCGGCTGCCGTCCTCGGCGGGTGCTGACGCCGCGGGGTGGCCGACTGCCGAGGAGTTGCAGGCGCTGGCCGGCGACGTGACCGCATCGCTGGCGGTCACCTTCCCGGGAACGGTCGAGGAGTCGAATGCGACCACGGTCGACGAGCGCACGGCCACGTGGGACCTGGCGGTGGGTTCGCTGCAACCGGTCACGGCCGCCAGTGCCCCACCGTCGTTGTGGCAGCAGGGATGGTTGCGGTGGGCGGCCGGCGCGGCACTGCTGGTGCTGCTGCTCGTGACGGTCGTGGTGGCCCGGCGCAGCCGACGTCGGCGGGTCGAGGCGCCACTGGGGCGTGTCGATCGCATGCGGCTGGATCGCTGAGGTCGGTCGCCGCCGGTGTCAGGCTGGCTGGAGGGTCAGGGCCACCATGGTTGCCTCGGTGCGCCAGCGTTCGAGCGCATCGGGACCGTCCTGGAGGTTGAGGCGCTTGCCCATGCCCAGGGCGGCGACCTTCTCCCATTCGTCCGAGTCCGGTTCCACGATCCGGACGTCGGCGGGGATGACCCCGATGGCAGCCTTGACGTCCTTGGACTTGATGTGCACGTCAACCTGGGTCGTGCGCTCGATGTTGGGCAGCTCCATCTCGCCCCCACCATGGATGAGGTAGAGGTCACGGCCCTGCTGGACGTACCAGACCGGGCGGGTCACGTTGCCGCCGCGAGGCTGGGGAATGCTCACCCAGGCGATCGAGCCCTTCTTGAGGGCGGTCTGGGCGGCATCTCCGACCACGCCCAGCGCCTTGGCGGACTGGTCGGCATCGATGAACAGGGGGACGCGACCGATCTCGGCACCGTCCATCAGGAAGACCAACCGGTGCTCGTCGGCGCTGGCGATCTCGAGCGGCGTGCGGATCGTGTCGCGGAACAGGTCCTCGAACATCTGGCCCCGGAGTTCGATGACGCGCCAGGGGCGTTGCCACACCACCACGTCGTCGCCGTCCAGGACGAGGATCGACTCCTCGTAGCGTCCCTGCGCACCCTTGTAGACCCGGTTGATGTGGAAGGGCCGAGCGCTGCCGGGCAGTTCCCCGACCACCCTGAGGACCGGATCGGGATAGCCCTGCTCGTCGAAGGTCGCGGCGTCGTAGGCCATGGCGGACAGCAGTTCGACGGGCATGACGTCTCGTTCGCATGTGGCTGGGCTGGTCGTGACGGCAAGGATAGTCGTGTCGTGGCACCCTGAGTCCCACGCCGCGCGACCCCCCACGCTCCGCCACAGTCGCAGCGCCGGGACACCACACGCCACGACTCGACAACGACACAGGATGACCATGCCCGGTTGGGACCTGCACACCCATTCGACGGAGAGCGACGGCACCACGTCCGTCGAGGACAACGTCGCTCGCGCGATCGAACTGGGCCTGGAGGGCATGGCGGTCACCGACCACGACACGATGGCCGGGGTCGCCAGGGCAGAGGCAGCCGCCCGGAGCACCGGGTTGACGATCGTGCCCGGCACGGAGTTCTCGGCGGAACTGGACGGCGTGTCGGTCCACGTCATGGGGTACTGGACCGACCCCCAGGACCACGATCTGGCCGACGAGATGGACCGCCTGCGCAACGAACGGCGGCGGCGCGCGCAGGAGATCGTGGCGAAGTTCAACGACCTGGGCATCGAGGTGGCGTTCGCACGGGTGGAGGAACTGGCGGGCAACGCCCCCATCGGGCGGCCCCACATCGCTGCGGCGGTGGTGGAGGTCGGAGCCGCGGAGTCCACCCGGGAGGTGTTCGACCGCTTCCTGGCCGATGGTGGTCCTGCCAACGTGCCCAAGCACGCCGTGCATCCGGTGCGGGCGGTCGAACTGCTCCGGGCGGCCGGGGGCGTGGCGGTGCTGGCCCACCCGGGGTTGTTCGGCAGTCGGACGGGCGACACCATGCCCGACGAGGTGGTCGAGGCCATGGCGGCGGCTGGCATGGTCGGCATCGAGGCCGACCATCCCGATCACACCGACGCACAGCGACGGCACTACCGCGACATGGCGACCAGGCTCGACCTGGTCGTGACGGCCGGTTCCGACTACCACGGCAGCGCCAAGGAGCAGGACCTCGCTGCCGCCACCGTCGATGCCGACGTGGTCGCGGCCCTGCGCAGCCGCCGCGACTGACACGGGCCGGCCACCCGTCGCCGGATGCCGATCGCAGCGACGAACGCAATATGTGCCCGTGGCGCGGCTATCTTGGCTGGTGTCGTGGCAAGCCGTCGATCGTCGCCGGCGCCGCACAGGGGCAGCACGCCCTGACCAGTCATCGCGCCATCGCCGCGACGGCGGTTGCGCCCGCGACGTGCACGCCCGAGGAGACCCACCGTGTCCGACATGCCCGTACGCAAGGCCAGCAAGATCGTGCCAGTCCCGACCATCCACTTCGCGGAAGGGCCGCTGGCCGGAACCGTGATCCGGCTGGACCAGGACGAGGCCACGCTCGGGCGACGGACCGACAACGCCTACGTGATCAGTGACCCCCGGGTGTCACGAGTGCACGCGGAGTTCCGCAAGGAGGCCGGTGCCGTCATCATCACCGACCTGGGGTCTGCCGGCGGTACCACGGTGGCCGGCGAGGCCATCACGGGGCCGACCGTCCTGACCCACGGTGACAAGGTCGGATTCGGGCCGGTCGCGGGCGTGTTCGAGGACCCTGCCGCCGCCTCCAAGGGCGAGGACACCACCGAGGTCCTCGAGGTGCCCAAGGTCGAGACCGGGCCCCACCTGTCGCCACGCCAGCAGCAGGTGCTGGAACTCATGGCCGAGGGAATGACCAACTCCGAGATCGGTGACCAGCTCGGGGTCACGGAGCGCACGGTCAAGGCCTATGCCCAGGAGTTGTACGACAAGCTCGGGGTGCGCAATCGCGCCGGCGCGGTGGCCGAGGCTGCCAAGCTCGGACTGCTCTAGGACCGGCCTGCCGTCGCGCAGGCAGATGGCCGGCTGCCGTGAGGTGGCCGGCCACTTCGCGTCAGGTGGCCGTCAGGCGGCGGGCAGCCGGTCGGTGACGATGACCCCTCGACGCACCAGGTGGACGATGCGGCCGGGGGTCTCGCCCAACGATCCGGGCGACGCGGTGGCGGCCACTGCAGCCGCCTTGGCGTCGCCGAACCCGACCACGGCAATGGCGTCGGCGCCACCCAGCATCGAGATGGTCGCGGACATGCGCAGCGGTGGTGGCTTGGGGGCATCGTCGACGACGGCGAACGACCCCGTCGCATGCAGTCCGGCGTGCTGGGGGAACAGCGACGCCACGTGGCCGTCGGGGCCCAGGCCCAGCAACGCCACGTCCATCCGGGTGACCGCCCGGCGCAGCGGGTCCAGCACACGTTCGAGTTCCTCCCGGGTGACGGCTGCGGACACGTCACCCAGCGGCACCAGGTTGGCCGCCGGCAGGCGCCCTGAGGTCACCAGTGGCTCGACCAGCGGTTCGACGACTCGCCAGTTGCGCTCGGGCGAGTCGGCCGGCACCGCCCGCTCGTCGGCCTGGGTCACGATCACCCGCGACCAGTCGACCTCGACGTCCAGCAGTGCCTGGTGCACGCCCGCGACCGATGACCCGCCAACGAGCCCGAGGACGGCTCGTCCACGTCGCTGGATCACGTCGGCCAGGGCAGTGCCGATCCACCGGGCCGTGAACCGGTCGCGCACGCCCGGGTCGGGCTCGACCATCGTGGTGGCCGCGACCGGGACGTGGGTCGCGACGGCGACCGGGGGCAGCGCGGTCATGCCCTGCTCGCCGTGCTCACTCAGGGTCACCACCACCCTCGCCCTCGCCGAGGTCGTCGTGGTGGCCACTGCGCTCGTCGTGACCACCGAACTGGGACCGCATCGCGGACAGCACCTGGCCCGCGAACTGCCCGTTGTGCCGGGACTCGAACCGCTGGAACAGCGCTGACGAGATCACGTTGAGCGGCGTGCCGACGTCCACGGCCGCCTTGACGGTCCAACGGCCCTCACCGGAATCGGAGACGCGGCCCTCGAACCCGTCGAGGTTGGGGTCTGCCTGCATGGCGGCAGCGGTCAGGTCGAGCAACCACGATCCCACGACCGCGCCGCGTCGCCACACCTCGGCGATCCGGTCCACGGGCAGGTCGAACTGGTAGTGCTCCGGGTTGGTCATGGGTGCGGTCTCGGCGTCGGCGGCCCGATCCCGCGTTCCCGAGTTGGCGGCCGCCAGCAGCGCGAAGCCCTCGGCATAGGCCGCCATCATCCCGTACTCGATGCCGTTGTGGACCATCTTGACGAAGTGGCCGGAGCCGACCGGTCCACAGTGCAGCCATCCACGTTCCTCGGGAGCCGGATCGCCGCTGCGTCCGGGTGTGCGGGGTGCGGCCTCGACGCCCGGCGCCAGCGTGTCCAGGATCGGTGCCAGCGAGGCGACCGCCTCCTCGGTGCCACCGATCATCAGGCTGTAGCCACGCTCCAGGCCCCACACGCCGCCCGAGGTGCCACAGTCCAGCAGCGTGACCCCGCGTTCGGCCAGGCGCGCACCCTCCTCCATCGCATCCACGTAGAAGCTGTTGCCGCCGTCGATCAGGACGTCGCCGTCATCGAGCAGGTCGGCCACCTCGTCGAGCACCTGGTTCGTGATGGCTGCGGGCACCATGACCCAGACGTGCCGCGGTGCCTCGAGCTTGGCGACCAGTTCTGCCAGGGTCGTGGCGCCCTCGGCACCCTCGTCGACCAACGCCGCCACGGCGTCGGGATCGACGTCGTAGCCCACGGCCGTGTGGCCGTCCCGCATGATGCGACGCACCATGTTGGCGCCCATCCGTCCGAGTCCGATCATTCCGAGTTGCATGTGCGCGTCCTTGCTCGTGGGGAGAGGTGGGAGGTGGCCGTGCGATCCGCGGGCACGGTTCAGTCGTCGCCGTACAACGGACGCAGCCAGCCATTTGGCGGGGCGACTCGCGCCGCCTCAGGTGGCCCCTGGTCGCCCGGCTGGTAGGGAAAGACGGGGCCGGGCTCGTCGATCAGGGGTTGCACGGCGCGCCACGCCGCCATGACGGAGTCCGATCGTGCGAACAACGTCCGGTCGCCCTTGATCGCGTCCCCGAGCAGGCGTGCGTAGGCCTCGGTGTGGCGACCCTGGCTGGGGGTCCACTCGTAGGTCATGTGCACGCCGTGGGTCGCGATCTCCTCGCCGGGGGACTTGAGTTGGATGCCCAGGTCGATGCGTTCGCCGGGCTTGATGCGGAAGCGCAGCGTGTTGGGTGGCGGCTCGTCCATGCCCTTGCCGCGGTACAGCGACAACGGTGGGCGCTTGAACACGACCGCGATCTCGGTGCGGGTCTCGGCCATGGCCTTGCCGGCGCGGATGTGGATCGGCACGTCGGACCAGCGCCACGTCTCGACGTGGGCGACCAGCGACACGAATGTCTCGGTGGTCGATTCCGGATCGACCTGGTCGACCTCCAGGTAGCCCACGTACTGGCCGCGCACCATGTCGTCGGGATCCATGGGTCGCATGGCCTTCAGGACCTTGGCCTTCTCGTCGCGCAGCGCCTCGGGGTCGTCGGACACCGGGGGGTCGGCCAGGAACAGGGCCATGATCTGCAGCAGGTGGTTCTGGACGACGTCGCGACCGGCACCCACCGAGTCGTAGAAGCCGCCACGACCATCGATGCCGAAGTCCTCGGCCATCGTGATCTGGATGTGGTCGACCTCGTGGCGGTGCAGGAGCGTGTCCAACACGGGGTTGGCCAGCCGGAACATCATGACGTCCAGCACGGTCTCCTTGCCCAGGAAGTGGTCGATCCGGTAGATCAACTCCTCGGGAAAGCTGGCCTGGAGCAGGTCGTCGAGTTCCTGGGCCGAATCGAGGTCGCGGCCGAAGGGCTTTTCGACCACGACCCCACCACCGCGGGTGTTGGCCCCGATGGCGTCCAGGCCCTGCACCACGTCGTCGAACAGTGACGGGGGAATGGCGAGGTAGGCCAGCGGACTGCTGCACTCCTCGAGCAGTTCGTTGAGGCGGTCGAAGGTGTCGGGGTGGCCGTAGTCACCCTGCACGTACTCGAGGCGGTCGATGACGGTGCGCATGGCGTCCTCGTCGAGATCCTCGACGTGTTCGCGCATGGAGTCCTCGGCGCGTTGCTTCAGCTCGTCGAGCGTCCACTCGGATCGGGCCACACCGATGACCGGGAAGTCGAGGTCCTCGTGGGCCTCGAGGTCATGCAGGGCCGGGAACAACTTCTTGTAGGCGAGGTCGCCGGTGATGCCGAACAGCACCAGCGCATCGCTGCGGTCGTGCTGGGGGTGGAATCCGGATTGCATGTGACGCTCCAGGGCGCGAGGCGGGGACGGCGAGGCACGGACGTCGACGGTAGCCGTGGCGGACGGCCCTGCCGATGGCCCAGTGGCCCAGTCGGATCGCGGGGCCCAGCGGCTCGGTGCGCCGGATGGGGGAGGCCGAGGGGCTGGACACCACGTTTCGCACAGACGGCCTGTCGGTCCGGTTCGATAGCCTTTCCCGCCATGTCCACTCCACTGCAGTCCTCGTCCGAGCCGTCGACTCGCATCGATGCCGCTGTCACCGCGCGGGGCCTGACCAAGCGCTTCGGCGACTTCACGGCGGTCGACGGCATCGACCTGGACGTGCGCCCCGGCGAGACCTTCGCGTTCCTGGGCGCCAACGGTGCCGGCAAGACGTCCACGATGCGGATGATCGCCACGGTCAGTCCGGTCAGCGACGGCACGCTCAGGTGCTGGGCATGGACCCGGCCGCCGATGGCCAGGCCATCCGTGCGCGGCTGGGCGTGGTGCCACAGGACGACAACCTCGACCTCGAACTGACGGTGCACGAGAACCTGCTGGTCTACGGCCTCTACCACGGCCTGCCACGGCGGACCATCCAGGAACGGATCGTCGACCTGCTCGCCTTCGCGCAGTTGACCGACAAGGCGGACGCGACCGGTGGATGCGTTGTCGGGGGGCATGAAGCGACGGCTCACGATCGCCCGCGCGCTCATCAACGATCCCGAGATGGTGCTGCTCGACGAGCCCACCACGGGCCTGGACCCCCAGGCCCGCCACGTCCTGTGGGATCGCCTCCACGAACTGCGCTCCCGGGGCGTCACGCTGCTGCTGACCACCCACTACATGGACGAGGCCGAGCAGTTGGCGGATCGCCTGGTCGTCATGGATGCAGGCCGGATCATCGCCCTGGGGTCGCCGACCCGAACTGATCGAGCGCCATGTGACCCGGGAGGTGCTGGAGGTCCGGTTCGGCTCCGAGCACCAGGCGCAGGCGACCCAGCGGCTGATGGACCTGGACCTGGCCGAGGTGGAGGCCATCGAGGCCCTGGCCGAGCGCGCGATCGTCTACACCAACGATGCCGAGGCCACGCTGGGCGCACTCGGCCCACCACGACCTCCACCCGCGTGGGCAACCTGACCCGCCGGGCGACCCTCGAGGACGTGTTCCTGCGCCTCACCGGTCGCCAGCTGGTGGACTGATGGCCGCCCAGGCAACACCCGGTGGTGGCCGGACGGCGGCAGTGCGACGGCCGGCCGTGGCGGTGCTGGAAGCCGAGATCGTGGCCTTCCGCCGCAACTGGCGGGGCTGGATCATGTCGTCGCTGGGCAACCCGATCGCGTTCCTGGCCGCCATGGGGCTCGGGCTCGGGCACGTTGGTGGACCAGGGCGGTGGCGCCGCGACCGTGGACGTCAGCTATGTCGCCTTCGTGGCCTCGGGCCTGCTGGCTGCCAGCGCGATGCAGAACGGCTTCGGCGAGGGCGCCTGGCCCGTGATGGCGGGCCTGAAGTGGCGGCGCAACTACGAAGCGATGATGGTCACGCCCGTGCGGCCGCGCGACCTGATGCTGGGGCGCCTGCTGTGGGGGACCGTCAACTTCTTCGCCAACCTCGTGGCCTTCGCCGTGATCGCCGTGGCCTTCGGCGCGCTCGATCCCGTCCCGGCGTTGCTGGGCATCGCGCCCGCACTGCTCACCGGCGTGGCCTTCCAGGCGGCCGCCACCGGCTACACGGCTGGGTTGTCCAACGACAGCGGCCTGACCAACGCCTACCGGTTCGGCATCATGCCGCTGTTCCTGTTCTCGGGCACGTTCTTCCCGATCACCCAGTTGCCCGGCTACCTGCAGGTCGTGGCCGTCGCGACGCCGCTGTACCACGGTGTCGAACTGACCCGGAAGGTGGCACTGCCCGGGGTCGAGCCACCGGCAGTGTCCTCGATGCCGATGTGGATCCACCTGGTCTACCTGGTCGTGATGCTGATCGCGGGCAGCGTGTGGGGGGCCAGGAAACTCGAAGACCGGCTGTACGCATGAGCGCGCCGACTGCCGATCGCGCCGGCCTGTCGCTGCGCCTGACCCCGACCGCGCTGCTGGGGTCGGGTCGAGCCCACACGATCCTGTACCGCAACTTCCTGGACGCCCGGCGCTCCCCGTCGGTGTTCTTCGGCGGCTTCCTCGAACCGGTCTTCTACCTGTTCTCCCTGGGCGTGGGGTTGGGGGCCCTGGTCGGCGACGTCCCGGGACCCAACGGCACGCCGGTCAGCTACGTCGAGTTCGTCGCACCGGCCATGCTGGCGGCGTCTGCCATGAACGGGGCGATCACCGAGTCGACCTTCAACATCTTCTTCAAGCTGCGCTTCGGCAAGCTCTACGACGCCATGCTGGCGACGCCGATGACGCCGATGGACATCGCCATCGGCGAGATCGGGTGGTCGCAGTTGCGAGGTGCGGCGTACTCGCTGGGGTTCCTGGTGGTGATGCTGGCGATGGGCTTGACCACGGGCTGGACCTGGATCCTGGCGCTGCCCGCAACCGTGCTGATCGGCATGGCCTTCGGTGCGGCCGGGATGGCGGCGACCACGTTCATGAAGACGTGGAAGGACTTCGACCTGGTCCAGTTGGTCGTGCTGCCCATGTTCCTGTTCTCGGGCACCTTCTACCCCCTGGAGGTCTACCCGGACTGGCTGCAGACGGTGGCGCGGTTCTCGCCGCTGTGGCAGGGCACGACCCTGGTCCGGGGCCTGGTGCTGGGCCAGCTCACGTGGACGATGCTGGGCAACATCGCCGTCCTGGTGGTCATGACCGCGATCGGCTTGTTCGTTGCCCGCCGCCGACTGTCCACGCTGCTGTTGACCTGACCCGACCTGCCGTGGCCTGACCAGCCCGCCGCGACGCGACCGCCCGGTCGCCGCACCCACCGCCCTTCCGCCCACCACATCATCGCCATCCACCCTGGTGTCGTCACCCCCTGGAGCCCACATGCTGCACTCGGTCACTGTGAACAAGACCCTTGACCACCCGATCGAGGACGTCTGGGCCTTCGTGGTCGACGGCCGCAACGACGAGGAGTGGTGCCCGATGGTCTCGGACTGCGAACTGGTCGAGGGGGAGCCCGGGGAGGGTGCGCTGTATCGCTACGCCCAGTCACAGGGTCGGGGCCAACCACCCATCACCGTGACGATGCGCACGACGGTGGCCAATCGCCCCACCGAGTTGGCCTGGGAGGCCGAGTCGGGGGTGGTGCACCGGTCCACCATGCGTCTCGAGGTGCGCGATGATGATCGCACCCGTGTGGTGCAGACCAACACCGTCCAACTGCCCAACCCGTTGCTGCAGGTGGCGTGGTACCTGGGGGCACAGGCGGTCCTGCGCAGCCAACTGCGGCGCCTTGCTGCGGCGCTGGCGACCGGCGGCGGTGCCTCGTGACGAGGCAGGCCACGCGCTCGACCCAGCGGCCCGCCGATCCGACGCGGGTACGTGATGCGCTTCCCGCGGTTCGCTACGCCGCGCTGGGCGACTCGTCCACGGAGGGAATGTGCGATCCCGACGGCAACGGCGGCTGGATCGGCTGGTCGGAGCGCCTTGCCCGTCGCCACGCCAGCGTCCACGGGTCGGTGGCATGGGCGAACCTGGGCGTGCGGGGCCTGACATGTCGCCAGATCCTGACCACGCAGCTGGCGCCGGCAGTGGCGCTGCGTCCCACCGTGGCGACCGTGTTCGGTGGGATGAACGACCTCCTGCGCTTCGTTCGGCCGGTCGACGACGTCCTGGCCGACCTGACCACGATGTGGACCACGCTGCAGGCAGTGGGCGCCACGGTGGCAACCCTGACGCTGCCGGACCTGGCCTCGGTGGTGCCCATCGCCCGTCCGTTGCGCGGTCGTGTCGATCGGCTCAACGACGGCATCCGCGCCAGCGCCGACCACGGCGTCATCGTGGCGGACCTGGCGGCGTCCCCGATCGCGGTCGATCCGCGACTGTGGGCCGAGGATCGGCTGCATGCCAACGCCGAGGGACATCGGCGCATCGCCGAGGGGCTGGCGGCGGCGCTCGGCCTGCCGGCCTCCGACTGGGCCGCACCGCTGGATGGACGCACGGTGGCGTGGACCAGCGAGCAGGACCGCGAATGGCGCCGCACCCACCTGTACCCATGGGTGGGTCGACGGGTCCGTCGCACCTCGTCGGGCGACGGTGTCGTGGCGCGTCATCCTGACTGGGTCACGATCACCGCTTGATCCCGGGTGCGGCGCCACGAGCCGCGCCACGCCTTGCCCCGGGTCCGGCCACGAGCCACGCCTGGCCCAGAGCCCGGCGCCACGCCGTGCGCCGGTCCGTGAAGGGGTCCGGATTGCGCCGTTCAGGGGGTCAGGCTGCCCTCGGCCAGTGACCCGACACTGGCTGTCCGGTCGGTGCGGGCCACGGTGCACACGCCGCGACGGTCGCCGGCTGCCCAGGAGTCGGGGGAGGGGCTGAGGCGCGACATCTGCCATGGGTCCTGCGGGATCGGATCGCGCCCCATGACGACCCGGAAGGCCTCGTCGCAGACCGGGTCGAGTTCGGCCAGCACCGTCGACCGACCCGGCCACGCGGCGTTCGGTCCACCCGGCAGGCGTACGGCGGCAATGGCCTCGTCGGTGTGGGGTTGCGCGCACGCGACCGGGCTGATGTCGGTCACCCGTCCGGAACCGCTCGGGTCGGCGGGGTCGTCCGGTGTCACGTCGAGGTTGAAGCACGAGCCGGCCGCCAGGTCCACGATGCCGCTGGCGTCGGGGGCGAACTGTTCGGCCCCGGTTGCCGGGTCGCTTCCCGGGGCGGCAGTTCCCGGTGGGGCACCGGCGGGCACGCCGCCATCGACCGAGGTGCCCGAGTCGTTCCCCACCAGCCGGTCGAAGGCATCCTGGCCCTGGGCCGTGAAGGCGACCCAGGCACCGCCGGCGAAGACCGCGATGACGAGCAGCCAGAACACCCACCCCAGCAGGCGTCGTCCCCAGGGGCGACTGGAGGCCCGATCGGACCCCGTGGCGGGCGATCCGGCGGTCGGTCGGCCGCCCGGGTACCTCCCTGCCGTTCCCGTGGCACCGGGGGGATCTGGTGTGCGTGCCCACCGCCCCTGGTCGGTCACGGTGAACTCCGACGCCGCGGCGTCGCGGTAGTCGAAGCCACCGGCGCGGCGATTGCTGGTGGGTGCGGTGGCACCGCCGCTGCCGCTCGAACGTCGCCGGTCGCCAGGCTTCCCCCCGGTCGCGTCGGTCGATCGGGTGCCTGCGGCCTGCGAGGAGCCGGGCGAGGTCCGGGCACGATGGCGCGCCAGCGCCGCTGGGTCGTTCACCAGTCGCCAGGCGCCGGTCACCTCGGCCATGCGCCGTTCGTGCATCGCCTGTTCGGTCGGGGAGGCGTTGGCATGACGGTCGGGATGGTGGATGCGGGTCAGGCGGCGATACGCCACGCGCATCTCGTCATTGGAGGCGTCGTCGTCGACGCCGAGCACCTTGTACGGATCCATCAGTCGCGCGTGTGGGCCGGGGCGGCCGTCAGCGTCTCGACTGCCAGGGCGCTCAGCACCGCAACGCCATCGGCCATCACCTCGTCGTCGTAGTTCGCGAGGGGCGAATGGTTGTCAGGTGCGTCGGCCGGGTCTGCCCCGTCGCTGCAGGCACCCAGGAAGAGCATGGCGCCGGGGACGGCCTCCAGGATGCGTGAGAAGTCCTCGCTGCCGGTCACGGGCGTGGGCAGGTCGAGCCAGCGGCCCTGGTCGGGCTGGTCGTCGGTCGGCAGGGTCGCTGCCACGACTCGCCGAGCCGTCGCCACGGCGTCCGGGTCGTTGACGGTGACGGGATAGTTGCGCTGGAACTCGACGTCCGCGGTCAGGCCATGCGCACTCGCGAGGTCGCGGCAGTAGCGCACGGTCTCGCGCTCCAGCACGTCCAGCACGTCCGCGTCGAAGCATCGCAGTGTGGCCCCGAAGCGGGCCGAGTCCGGAATGATGTTGGGCGCCGTGCCGGCATGGAACTCGCCCACCGTGAGCACCGTCGGATCGAACGGGGACACGATTCGCGACAGCAACGTCTGCAACCCGGTCACCATGGCGGCGGCCACGGGAATCGGGTCGAGGGCGCGCTCCGGTGCCGATCCGTGCCCGCCACGTCCCTGCACCGTGACGTACAGCTCGTTGGCGGCTGCCAACAGCGGGCCGCTGCGTGAGGCAACGATCCCGCGTGGCAGTCGTGAGGAGAACACGTGCAGGGCCCAGGCGGCGTCGGGTCGGCGGCCGGCAGCGTCCAGCACGCCCTCGGCGATCATGTGCGCAGCACCGTCGTTGCCCTCCTCGCCCGGCTGGAACATGAAGACCACGTCACCCGCCAGGTCGCCGCGCCGGTCGTGCAGGTCATGGGCGGCACCGACGAGCATCGCGGTGTGCAGGTCGTGCCCACATGCGTGCATGCGTCCGTCGATGGTGGATCGATGGTCGCTGTCGACGAGTTCGGTGACGGGGAGCGCGTCCATGTCGCCGCGCAACAGCACCGACGGGCGGTGGCCGTCGTCGCCAGTCGTGGCGGTGCCGCGCAGTACGGCCGTGACCGACGACAGCGATGTGCCCGTCCGGATCTCGAGATCGAGTCCGGACAGGGCGTCGATCACGCAGGCCTGGGTGCGCGGCAGGTCGAGGCCCAGCTCCGGATGTCGGTGCAGGTCCCGGCGCAAGTCCTGGAGCTGTGAGGCGGTCATGGTCATGTGGTGTCCTGGGGTCCGTGGCGCGTCACCTCGCGGCTGCCGGGCAGCGTGGAGATCGGATCCGCCGCCGGTGCCGCGCAGTGGACTGGCAACGGACCTCGGATGCAACCCATCGCACCGGACAGGACCCAGAACCGGGAATCCGGTGGGCGTGCCCCCAGGCACGCGCACCCGATCCTCACTGGCCGGATGGACGCGGCCGCACCGAGCGGCGGCACTACATTGGTTGCATGAACAACCATTCGAAGGACTCGTCCGTGATGCCGACCACCACAGACCATGCTGACACGCCGGCGGCGAGCTCGCCGGCAGCCGACACCACTGCGGGCGGGTACGTGAGCACTGACCCGTCGGGTGGATTCAACCGTGACACCGACTACATCACCCGCCGGATCGTCGACGACCCGGATGCCGAATGGCCGGTCGAGGCCGGTCGCTATCGCCTGGCGGTCTCGCGTGCGTGTCCGTGGGCCAACCGGGCAATCATCGTGCGGCGCCTGGTCGGGCTCGAGGATGCGATCTCGATGGCCGTGGCCGGTCCCACCCACGACGAGGACAGTTGGACCTTCGATCTGGACCCCGGCGAGGTGGACCCGGTGCTGGGCATTCCTCGTCTCAAGGACGCCTACGAACGCGCCATCCCGGGCTACCCGAAGGGCATCACCGTGCCGGCCATGGTCGACGTGGCGAGCGGGCAGGTGGTGACCAACGACTTTCCCCAGATCACGCTCGACCTGTCGACGCAGTGGACCACCCATCACCGAGAGGGTGCACCCGACCTGTATCCACGCCACCTGCGTGACGAGATCGACGCGGTCAACGACGTCGTCTATCGCGACGTCAACGACGGGGTCTACCAGTGCGGCTTCGCCGGCAGCCAGCAGGCCTACGAGGAGGCGTACCGACGGCTGTTCGACCGGCTCGACTGGGTGGCCGATCGCCTCGCGACGCAGCGCTACCTGGTCGGCGACACCATCACCGAGGCCGACGTCCGCCTGTTCACCACCCTGGTGCGCTTCGACGCCGTCTACCACGGCCACTTCAAGGCCAACCGGTCGAAGTTGACCGAGATGCCGGTGTTGTGGGACTACGCCCGGGACCTGTTCCAGACCCCCGGGTTCGGTGACACGATCGACTTCGCCCACATCAAGTCGCACTACTACGAGGTGCACCGTGACCTCAACCCGACCGGCATCGTGCCGGCAGGTCCGGCGCTGGCCAACTGGGCGGATGCGCATGACCGCGACCAGCTGGGCGGAAGCCCGTTCGGGGTGGGCACGCCACCGCCACCGCCACGAGCCGACGAGGTCGTGCCGGCAGCCCACAATCCGGCCCTCGCACTGTTGGGCTGAGCCCACGGCACTAGCATCGTCGTCGACGTGGGACCTCCAGCCGCGCGCGACGCTCCTCCTCGACCCGCCCGTGGCGCCCACGCCTCCAGCTGCCCGAGGACGACGCAAGGATGGTGCCATGCGCAACACGACCACGCGACTCGGACTCGTGCTGGCCAGTGCCGGCCTGGTGCTGGCGGGGTGCACTGCTGGTGAAACCGCGCAGGACCCCACCGGAGCCGCGACCGACGCGCCGGCGAGCACCAGCGACGGGGGCAGCGACGACGCGGGCACCCCGTCCGATGCCGGCGACGAGGCAGTGGTCATCGGCTTCGCGGCCGACCCGCTCAACCTCGACTTCACCACCACGGATGGCGCAGCCATCCCCGAGGCGATGCTGGTGAACGTCTACGAGGGCCTGGTGAAGGTGGACCAGGACGGCGAGATCGTGCCCGCGCTGGCATCCGACTGGACCGTCAGCGACGACGGCATGACCTACACCTTCACCCTGGTCGAGGACGCAACCTTCTGCAATGGCGATGCCTTTGACGCCGAGGACGTCAAGTTCAGCATCGAGCGGGTGCAGTCGGATGCCTGGACCACGTCACTGAAGTCGGCCATGGACATCGTGGAGTCGGTCGAGGTCACGTCACCGACCGAGGTCGTCGTGACGCTTTCGGCGCCCTCCAACAACTGGCTGTATGCCATGACGACCCGGATCGGGGCGATGTTCTCGCCCGACGGGGTCGATGACCTCGCGAACACGCCGGTCGGGACCGGGCCCTACGAGGTCACCGACTTCGTGCGTGGCGACCGCCTGGAATTCGAACGTCGAGACGACTACTGGGGCGAGGCACCGGCCTACGCCGACGTGACCTTCCGCTACTTCGACGACGGCAATGCGCTCAACAACGCGCTGCTCAGCGAGGACATCGACGTCGTGGCGACCGTGCAGGCGCCCGAGGCGATGAGCCAGTTCGAGGGCGAGGACTACCAGGTCATCGAGGGCACCTCGCAGGGTGAGGTGGTGCTGTCGCTGAACAACACCAACCCACCGCTGGACGACGTCCGCGTGCGCCAGGCCATTCGCTACGCCATCGACAACGAAGCCGTCCGCGCGACTGCATGGGCCGGGTACGGCACGATGATCGGCAGCATGGTGCCGCCCACCGACCCGTGGTACGAGGACCTGACCGGCATGTATCCGCTCGACCAGCAGCAGGCCATGGATCTGCTCGAGGAGGCCGGGGCCAGCGACATCACGCTCGACTTCAAGGTGCCCAATCTCCCCTACGCGGTGGCCGCCGCCCAGACGGTGCAGTCCAACCTCGCCGAGGTCGGCATCTCGGCCGAGGTGGAGACCCAGGAGTTCCCGGCGGTGTGGCTGGAGGACGTGCTGACGAACCACGACTACCACATGTCGGTGATCGCCCACGTCGAGCCCCGCGACATCGACCGCTTCGCCAACCCGGACTACTACTTCCAGTACGACAGTCCGGAGGTGCAGCAGTTGCTGCAGGAGGCTGATGCGGGCACCCCCGAGGAACAGGTCACCAAGACCGCCGAGGCCGCCCGGATCATCTCCGAGGACGCGGCGGCAGAATTCCTGTTCCTGGCACCCAACCTGCTGGTTGCCAACCCGTCCGTGGGCGGACTGCCGCAGAACCGGGTCGGGGAGTCGTTCGACCTGACCACCCTGGCGCCGCAGTGACGCCGGTGACCATGTTCGGTCCGGCGACCTGACGACCATGCCCGGGTTTCTGATCCGCCACACGAGGGAGTCCACGCCGCCTGATGGTGTTGCAGATCCTGGTCCGAACCATGACCCTGGCAGTCACCCTGGTCCTCGCGTCGTTGCTGGTCTTCGGGTTCATGACCGTGCTGCCGGGTTCGGCTGCGCGGGTTCAGCTTGGTGTCAATGCGACCGAGGAGGCGGTGCAACAGCTCGAGGCCGAGTTCGGGACCAACCGACCGCTGCCGGAGCAGTACTGGGACTGGGTGTCGGGACTGCCGTCGGGAGAGTTCGGCACGTCCCACGTGACCCGGGCCGAAATCGGACCCCAGATCGTCGATCGGCTGATGGTCACCCTGTGGTTGGTCGGGGCCGGCATGCTCGTGGCGCTGCTGATCGCCGTGCCGCTGGGCACGATGGCCGCGGTTCGACATCGAGATCCCAGTGGCACCGTGCTGGCAGCGGTCAGCCAGATCGGGATCGCCATCCCCAGTTTCCTTGCCGGGATCCTGCTCGTGTCGGTATTCGCGGTCGGGCTGGGGTGGTTCCCGTCGGGTGGCTGGACGCCGCCGTCACAGGGTGTGGGTGCGTTCCTGTCGAGCCTGGTGCTGCCCGCGCTGGCCCTGGGACTCGTGCAGGGTTCGGTGCTGTCGCGCTACGTGCGTTCGACCGTCCTCAACGTGCAGCGGGAGGACTTCATCCGCACCGCACGGTCCAAGGGGTTGGTGGCTCGCCAGGCCATGGTCCGCCACGGCCTGCGCAACGCCGCCATCCCGGTCGTGACCGTGCTGGGCATCCAGTTGTCGACCCTGCTGGTGGGTGCGGTGGTGGTCGAGAAGGTGTTCGTCATCCCGGGGCTGGGCTCGCTCCTGCTGGACGGTGTGGCGAACCGTGACCTGCTGTTGGTGCAGGGGGTCGTCATGGTCCTGGTCGTGGCGATCCTGATGATCAACTGGGCGGTGGACGTCCTGTACACCGTGTTGGATCCACGCCTGCGGGCGACGGCATGAGCGCCGCTGCCGACACCGCGGAGACCGTCGACCTGCCGCTCGGGGGAGTGGTCGATCACCCGGGCAAGGGCAACTGGTCACTGCGCATCGGGGCCAGCCTGGTGGGCCTGGTGGTGCTCATGGCGCTGGTTTCGCTGGTCTGGACGCCCTGGGACCCCCTCCATGTCGACGGGATGAACCGATTGGCGGGCCCCAGTACCGAGCACTGGATGGGCACGGATCGGTTCGGCCGCGACGTGTTCAGCCGGCTGCTGGTGGGTGCCCGCACCACGCTGTACGTCGGCGTCGTCTCCGTCGGTGTGGCTGCAGTGGTCGGGATTCCGCTCGGGATCGTGATGGGGATGGCACCGCCCTCGCTGCGACTTGGCCTCGTGCGCCTCAACGACCTGCTGCTGGCCTTCCCGGCACTCCTGCTGGCGATCATGTTCGGTGCGGTCTTCGGGGCCTCGACGACCTCGGCCATGGTGGCGATCGGGTTGGGCACCATCCCCGTGTTCGCCCGCATCACGCGCAGCGGCACGTTGCAGGTGATGAGCACCGAGTACGTGCTGGCGGCCCGGTCGGCGGGTCGTTCGCCCGTCGCGATCGCCAGGCGCCACGTGCTGCCCAACATCGCCAGTCTGTTGCTGATCCAGGCCTCGGTCGCCTTTGCGATCGCGGTGCTGGCCGAGGCTGCGCTGTCATTCCTGGGTGTCGGCACGCAGCCGCCGACGCCCTCGTGGGGCTACATGCTCAACGACGCCTACACGGTGCTGCTGGTGGACCCACTGCTGTCGCTGTGGCCGGGGGCGGCGATCGCCATCGCCGTCCTGGGATTCAACCTGCTGGGTGACGGACTTCGTGACCGTCTCGACCCGCGACTGTCAGGGATGCGATGAGCACCAGTGCGTCCGCATCGCCAGCCATCGCCGGGTCCACGCCCGAGGCAGCGCTGGTCGTGGACGGGTTGCACGTCGGGGCGGTCAGGACTGGGCCTGGTCCACGACGTGTCGTTCGAACTCGGCCGGGGAGATCGACTGGGCCTGATCGGGGAGTCAGGGTCGGGCAAGTCCCTGACCGCGCTGGCGATCATGGGCCTGTTGCCTGAAGGGCTCACGGCCTCCGGCGTGGTCACGCTCCCGTCGGCGACCGGGGAGTCGGCGGCCGCCGCGAACCTGGTCGAGGCCGGCGAGGCCGCTCGCGCCGACCTGCGTGGACGAGTCATGTCGATGGTGTTCCAGGAACCCATGACTGCCCTGAACCCGGTGATGCGCGTCGGACGCCAGGTGGCGGAGGTCATGGAGGTGCACGGCACGGCGTCTCGGCGCGAGGCCATGCGGCGAGCCGTGGAGTTGCTCGGCCAGGTCCAGTTGCGCGACCCGGCCGGCGTCGCCGACCGGTATCCCCACCAACTGTCGGGTGGCCAGCGGCAGCGCGTGATGCTCGCGATCGCCCTGGCAAATGAGCCCGACGTGCTGATCTGCGACGAGCCGACCACGGCGTTGGACGTGACGGTGCAGGCCCAGATGCTCGACCTGGTGGTCCGAGGGGCTGCCGAGCGTGATGCCGCCCTCCTGTTCATCACCCACGACCTCGCCGTGGTCGCGACCGTGTGCGAGCGCGTCATGGTCATGTACGGCGGCCACATCGTGGAGTCCGGACCGACCCGACGGGTCTTCACGCGGCCACGCCACCCCTACACCCACGGACTCGTGCGGGCATCCGACCTGGGCGGCGGGGACGCCGCGGGCATGTCGGGCGAACTGCCGACGATCCCGGGATCGGTCCCGGCAGCCGGGGAGTTCCCGTCGGGGTGCGTCTTCCGGACCCGCTGCGACCGTGCCGACCAGGACTGCGAGGACCCGCCGCCCTGGGAGGGTGTCGCCCAGGACGGCTGGGCCTGTGTGCATCCGTACGAGTCGTGGGAACCGCAGATTGCGGCAGCGGGGTCATCGGGACTTGACGCTGGTGATGGGTCGTCCCGAGACACGATGACCGGGCAAGGCATCACCGATGACGTCTGAGACGGCTGTCCCGACGGGCACGACTGACCGTGGCGACCAGGATCCTGCGGCGCCGATCATCGAGGTCACGGGGTTGTCGCGATCGTTTCGCAAGCCCCGCACCTCACTGTTCTCGGCGCCCGGAACGGTGCACGCCCTGCGCGACGTGTCGCTGCAGGTGGGTCGTGGCCAGCGCTTCGGGATCGTGGGGGAGTCCGGATCGGGCAAGTCGACGTTGTTGCGCCTGATCGGGGCCCTCGACGAGCCGACGGCCGGTTCCATCACGTTCGAGGGGCGTGAGATCGTCGGCAGGAAGGAGCGCGACCTGCAGTTCCTGCGTGACGACATGCAGTTCGTCTTCCAGGATCCCATGGGCTCGTTGGATCCGCGGATGCGCGTGCGTGACATCATCGTCGAGCCCCTGGTGGCGCTCGGACGTCGGGACAACCAGGCACGACTCGACGAACTGCTGGCTGCGGTGGGTCTGCCGCCGGCGGCTGCTCGGCGCCATCCCCATCAGTTCTCGGGCGGGCAACGCCAGCGCATCGCCATCGCCCGTGCCCTGTCGACCCAGCCGGCGGTGTTGCTGGCGGATGAACCCGTGAGTGCCCTGGACGTCTCGGTCCGGGCCCAGATCCTGAACCTGCTGGCCGGCCTGGTGCGCGAGTTCGACCTCACGATGGTGTTCGTGTCCCACGACCTGTCGGTGGTCCGGCGCGTGTGCGACGTCGTCGCCGTGATGCAGGAGGGCCGGATCGTCGAACAGGGCCCGACGGAGATCGTGACGACGAATCCTCAGCATCCCTACACCCGCCAGTTGCTGGGGGCCGTGCCAACCATCGCCGCAGCGTTGCACGGCCAGACCGCAGCCGAGCTTGCCGCCAACATCGTGCCCGGGGACGCTGGCGAAGGTGGCGGTGGTCGCGACGGTGCCGACAGTTCCGGTGGCGACGGGGATGGAGGGACGCAGGGCGATCCGGACGTGGCGCAGGCATGACCGACGCCTCGGAATTCGCCGGCACCATCGGCCGGACCCACCACGACTCGGTGCCGCACTGGCCGCGGCCGCCCCGCCCTCCCGCTGCCGCGCCCAACGTGGTGTTCGTGGTGCTCGATGACCTCGGATTCGCGGACTTCGGGTGCTACGGCTCCGAGATCGCCACGCCGACCATCGACCGCCTGGCCGCGAACGGCCTGCGCTACACGAATTTCCACACGACGGCGCTGTGCTCGTCCAGCCGCGCGTCGCTGCTGACCGGGCGCAACCACCACAGCGTGGGCATGCGGATGCTGTCAAACCTCGACACCGGGTATCCCAGCGGGCGCGGTCGCGTGGGCCACGACGCCGCCACGATCGCCGAGATGCTGCTCGACGTCGGGTTCAACACCATGTGCGTCGGGAAGTGGCACCTGGCACCAACCGAGGCGACCACGGCCGCCGGACCCTACGACCAGTGGCCGTTGGGCCGGGGCTTCGAACGGTTCCACGGCTTCCTGGAGGCCGAGACGGATGCCTTCCACCCGGAGCTGTTCCGGGACAACCACGCCGTGGATCCACCGCGGTCACCGGGCTCCCACCTCACCGAGGACCTGGTCGACCAGGCGATCTCGATGGTGACCAACCAGGTGTCCGTCGCCCCCGAGCGACCCTTCTTCCTGCACCTGGCATTCTCGGCGCCGCATGCACCCCACCAGGCACCCGCCGAGTTCCTTGCCGCCCAACGCGGGCGCTGGGATGCGGGCTGGGACGTCCATCGCGCGGCGCGTCTGGAGCGCCAGAAGGCCATGGGTCTGCTGCCGGACCACACCGTGATGCCCCCGCGGGATCCACGCGTGCCTGCCTGGAGCGACCTGTCCACCGACGAGCAGGCGGTGCACCTGCGTCTGCAGGAGGCCTACGCGGCCATGGTTGCCCACACCGACGTCCAGCTGGGGCGGTTCGTGGCGGCACTCGAACGCCTGGGCCAACTGGATGACACGCTCATGGTCGTGATGTCGGACAACGGCGCCAGCCAGGAGGGCGGTGTCAACGGGTCGCTCAACCCCACCGCGTTCCAGAATCGCCAGCCGGAGCCCCTGGACGGACTGGTCGCCAATCGCGACCTCGCCGGCGGCCCCGATGCCCAGTCCAACTACGGGCTGGGCTGGGCGGCGGTCTCCAACTCCCCGTTCAAGCGCTACAAGCAGAACACGGACGAAGGGGGTGTGCGCGATCCGCTGGTCGTGCACTGGCCAGCCGGCATCGCGGATCCCGGCGGGCTGCGTCACCAGTTCCTCCACGTCATCGACATCGTCCCCACGGTGCTGGCGGTCGCTGGTGTCGAGGCACCCATCGTGCGCCGGGGCATCGTCCAGCAACCGGTGCACGGCCTCGACCTGTCGCCCACGCTCGCGGATCCGACCGCAGCGTCCCCACGCCACGTCCAGCACTTCGAGATGTTCGGTCACCGAGGGCTGTGGTGGGATGGCTGGAAGGCGGTTGCCTTCCACGAGCGGGGCACCTCGTTCGACGACGACGTCTGGGAGCTGTACGACCTGGATGCCGATCCGGCGGAGGCCCGTGATCTCGCTGCCCAGGAACCACACCGGCTCGACGCCATGGTCGATCGGTTCTGGGTGGAGGCCGAGACCCACGGGGTGCTGCCCCTGGACGACCGTGGCTTCGCGGATCGCGCCCGCATTCCGCGGCCCGGGTCACCCCGGGACCGCACCCGGTTCACCTACCACGCGGGGATGGGGCACCTGCCCGGGGCCGCCGCTCCGCCGGTGATGCAACGATCCCACCGGATCACCGTGACCCTCGACACGGCCACGGCACGGGCGGAGACCGATGGATTGCAGGCACCGTCGGACACCCTGCCGGACGGCGTGCTGGTCGCCCACGGCGGCATCAGCGCGGGCTACGCCCTGTACGTGATCGGTGGCCATCTCGTCTATCACTACAACTTCCTGGGCACCCACCAGCAGGTGCGATCGCGCGAGCCGGTGTCGGCCGACGCCTTGATCCTGGCGATGGCCTTCGACGTGGATGCCGATGCGGCCGACCGAGGGGGCACGGTCACGTTGTCGGTCCACGACGTCGAGGTCGGGCGCGGCCGGGTGGCGCGGACCCTGCCGTTCTTCCTGGGCTGGGAGGGCCTTGACGTGGGCCGTGATGCCCTGACCGCGGTGAGTCCGGACTACACCGACGAGTTCCCGTTCGGTGGCGTCATCGACCGGGTCGTGTTCGACCTGGCCGAGTCCGAGCACGTGCCCTTCGAGCGTCACGACTGAACCGCACGGCGTGGAACGTGAATCTGGGGCCGTGCTACTGCGCGATGGGCACTGCTGCGGGCCAGTTGTCGTGGGGTGGGGTCATCCAGTTCGGACGCGCGAGTTCGGCCCCGCCGTCGATGCGCACCGTCACCCCCGTCACGAAGGTTGCCGCCGGGGATGCCAGGAACGTGATGACGTTGGCGACCTCGGACTCGGCGCCTGCTCGTTGGGCAGGGGTCTGTTCGACCACGCCTGCCAGCAGGGCACGGACCTCGTCGGGATAGGTCAGCGTGCCCGATGAGTCGATCCAGCCCGGCGCCACGCCGTTGACGCGCACCCCCGACGGTGCCCATTCCAGCGCCAGCGTCTGGGTCAGGTTGGCCACGCCGGCCCGGGCGGCACCCGAGTGCGCCATGCCCGGAAACCCTCGGTCGTTGAGCATCCCCATGTTGACGATGGCGCCGCCGTGGTCACGCATCGATGCCGCGAACACGGCCTGGGACACCAACCACGTCCCGGTGAGGTTGGTCGCCACCACGGCCTCGAAGCCATTGCGCGAGATGGACTCGGCCGGGGCGAAGAACTGGCCACCGGCGTTGTTGACCAGCACGTCGATGCGGCCGGTGGGTGCCATCGCGGCCGCCACCATGGCCGCGACGTCGTCGTCGACACGGATGTCGCCGGCCTGTACCGACACCTGGCCACCGGCGTCGATGAGCTGCGCCGCGCCCTCGTCCAGCACGTCCTGGCGGCGTCCGGTCAGCACGACGTGGGCGCCCAGACCTGCAAGTTGCCGCGCCGTTGCCAACCCGATGCCGCTGCCGCCGCCCGTGACAAGTGCCACGGTGTCGTCGAACAGGCCGGGTCGGAAGGTGGGATCCGTCATCGCGTGCGCTCCAGCAGTGTCGGGTTGGGCGACGATAGTGCCTCCATCGATTTGCATGCCTGCGGGTGGGGTCATACGATTGCCGACCCAACGGCGCGGGGTGGAGCAGTTCGGTCAGCTCGCCGGGCTCATAACCCGGAGGTCGCAGGTTCAAATCCTGCCCCCGCTACTTCAGAAGACGGCCCCCTCACGAGGGGGCCGTCTTCTTTGTGTCGTGCAGGTGATGGCGAGGTGACCGCGCGTCGACGCGGATGCGCTGCGGGCAATCGCGAGATGGCCAGCAGGCGCCCGGTGGCTACTCCTCGGCGGGAACCTCCTGCAACATCCAGCCATTGCCGTCGGGGTCGGTGAAGTGCGCGAACGAGTTGTAGCGGGTGTGGGCCGGATCGACACCGTCACGCCACCCGTCCGGGGTCATGTGACGAATCGGGTCGACGTCGACGCCGCGGCTCACCAGGTCCCGGTGTGCCGCCTCGATGTCGGTCACGACCAGGTGCAGCCCGACCACCGCAGCGGTGCTTGTCGTCAAGCCGACGCCGAACCCGATCGAACAGGCTGATCCGGGCGGCGTGAACTGGACGACGCGGAAGTCCGGGCCGGTGTCGTGGTCCACGTCCAACCTGAAGCCGCACGTCTCGTAGAACGCCTTGGCTCGGTCGACGTCGGCCACGGGCAGCACGACCAGTTCCAGCCGGTATTCGATGGTGCTCACAGCTGGCCCGACGAGGCCAGGAGGTCGTCGAGCGAGCGGTAGCCCTCCTCGACGCCCACCTCCATGCCGGAGGCCACGAACGCGTCGCGGGCCTCGAAGCTGTCGACCAGCGACGTGGCCACCAGGCGGGTGCGACCGTCACCCAGGTCGGTCAACTCGAGCCGCTCGAGCGCCACCGCGTCGGGCCATGGTTCGTAGCTGAAGGTCTGGACGATCAGTTCGCCCGGGCGCAGTTCGTGGAAGCACCCACGGAACCAGTGCTCGTCACCGTCCTGGCGGGAGACGTAGCGCCACGACCCGCCGTTGCGGGCGTCCCAGGTGTCGACCTGGGTGGACTCGAGGCTGTCCGGACCGACCCACTGGACGAACAGGTCGGGGTCGACGTGGGCGCGAAAGACCTGGTCGGGGCTGGCATCGAACTCTCGGATGATCCGGACCGCCGGGATCTCCTCGTCGATGATGATCTGGGTTGCATGTGTCGTGGTGGTCATGGTCTGCCTCCGTGGGCGTGGGTGTCGGACTGCGACGATGTGTCGGTGTCGGTCGTCGTGGTGGGGGGCTCGTCAGGCATCGCTGCCAGCACTCGGTCGAGTCGCTGGTAGCGCTCCTCGGCGCGCCGTTGGTAGCGCTGGATCCACTTGGTCATCAGGTCGAACACCTCCGCTTCGAGATGGACGGGTCGCCGTTGCGCGTCCCGGGTCTTGGAGACCAGGCCCGCGCGCTCGAGGACCACGATGTGCTTGGACACCGCCTGGATCGACACGTCGTAGGGGGCTGCCAGGTCGCTGACGGTGGCATCACCCTCCGCCAGCCTGGCGACGATGTCGCGCCGGGTCGGATCCGCGAGGGCAGCGAACATCTCGTCGAGTTGCGCTGCTCCCATGGTGCGTGCTCCTTGTTCAACCCAGTGGTTGAAGAAGAAGGTAGACCAGCGGTCCTGCCTTGTCAACTGATTGGTTGAACACATGGATGGAGGTGCATCCACGTGCGGTGAATGGAGGTGGACCGTGCCGACCGTGCGAGACGGCCCACCGCCCAATCGGCATCCTGCCCAGAACGGCACTGGCACACCGTTGGTGACGTCCCCGGGGGAACCAGCCCCCGGACGGGCGGGTCAGGGGGCGGAGCTCACGAGGCAGCCGTCGGGGGACGACCCCGACGCGGGGAAGGCGACCGCGAGGGCGTCGGCGATCCTGCTGGCACGCTCGGTGTTGCCCTCGGTCGTGAAGTGGATGGCGTCGCTGAGGAACCACTCGTCGGCGACCTCGGATCGCCAGTCGTAGACGCGCATGTTCGGATACAGGGCACAGGCCTCGACCAGGGCTTCGCTCCATGCCGCCATCTCGACGTCGGCGTAGGGGCCGCTGGTCTCCAACGACTTCGTCGTCAGCCACAGCGTCGGCGCGTCCCCGATGCGGTCCATCAGCAGGGCGATGCGCTCGGCCGACGGATGGCCCGCGCCGACGGCCTGGTTCGCCGCGTCGTTGGTGCCCATGGCGAACACCCAGCACTGGTCGAATCCGTCTGCGAGCTGACGGTCCACGCGCTCCTGGGCATTGGCATGGCCCTCGAAGGTCTCGATGATCGACTGGGCACCGTCGATCTCGTCGATGAAGGTGTCGGCGCCCACCCGCGCGTACTGGGCCCCCACCTGCGTGGCGGGGTCGGGCAGGAAGTCATCGCTGACCAGCCCCACCGAGGTCGAGTCGCCGATGTGGACCACGCCCGTGCACGAGGTCTGCAGCACCCCGGGGTCGATCGTGGGTGTCGGCGTGGGTGTGACGGTGGCCGCCGCGCTGGAGGTGGGCGTCGGCGTGGCCGGTGAAGTCGTCGCGGGTGCCGGCGGTGTCGCCCCAGCGGTGGGGGTGGCCGTGGGATCGGGTGTCGGCACCAGGGGCTGGAGGGGATCGGCCGCCTCCGCCACCGGCTGGCGCGCGGTGCCACCCAGGACCGGTGGGGCGACCAGGGCCAGGATGCCCAGGAACGCGACCGCCGCCGTGCCGCTGACCAGTGGCGGCAGGTGCCGGTCACCGATGGCTGTCGGCAGTCGCAGGCGACTGGTGCCACGTTCGAGGGCACCACGCAGACCGTGACGTCGGATCGGGTCCTCCAACAACACCCACGACAGTTGCGCCAGGCCCACCGTCACGGCCACCTGCAGGGCACCGCGCAGGGCTGGCGAGTCCGCCAGGACGCTGGCCGGCGTGAAGGCCATGATCGGCAGGTGCCACAGGTAGATGCCGTAGGACCGCTCACCGATCCAGACCAGCGGGGCGATCGACATGACCTTTGCCAGGCGGGAGGCCGGATGCACCACCACTGCCACCAACAAGGCCGTCGCGACCGACAGCAACAGGATCCCCCCGCGGTACAGCGACAGCGAGAACGGGTTGGTGACGGCGAACAACCACACGATCACGGCCAGTGACACCACGCCCACGCCGTCGACGATGGCCCGGGCACGAGGTGGGATCGCGGCGGTGAGGAGTTGCGGTTGCCAGATCATCGCGACGGCTGCGCCGATCAGCAGGCCGCCTGCGCGGGTGTCGGTGCCCTCGTAGGCACGCGTGTTGTCGAAGCCGGCTTCGGCCAGGACGGCCATCAGCACGAACGATGCCAGGGCCAGCACCAGGGTCGCGGTGGCCACGCGCGACAACTTGCCCCGGAACACCTTGAGCATCGCCAGCAGGAGCAACGGCCACACCAGGTAGAACTGCTCCTCCACGGCCAGCGACCACAGGTGGTCGAGCGGACCCGGACCGCCGAACCGGTCGAAGTAGGACACGTCGGCGGCGATCGTCGTCCAGTTGCTGACGTAGAACATCGCCGACACCGATTCCCACCACCGCGCACCCAGGTCGGACGGTGCCACCAGCAGGGTCGCAGCGAGCACGACGAGCAGGACCAGGATGACGGCTGGCAGCAACCGTCGGGCGCGACGCAGCCAGAAGGTCTTGAGATCGAGTCCACCAGTGCGCTGCCAGGTCCGCAGCAGGATCATCGTGATCAGGTACCCGCTCAGGGTGAAGAACATGCCGACACCCAGCAGACCGCCCGACAGCCACGCGATGTCGAGGTGGTAGCCCACCACTGCAGCCACGGCGATCGACCGCAGGCCATCGAGGCCCGGCAGGTAGATCGCGGTCGTGGAGACAGGTTTCGGCATGGATGGTCCTGGCGGGCTGTGCGCCATCGGGGCCAGCCCGGGATCCGGCGCGCACGCATTGCCCGATGGTATGTCCGCCCGGGTGCGGTCTCACGGACGCCGCCCGCCCCATCGCGGTGGCTGCCGCCCCGGACAGCTCGGTGAGCGGTGGTCATGATCCATCCGCCCGGGTTGGGGGGAATGCCGGTTCGCGGCCACCGCTGGGCAGCCGTCTCGAACGCGTCGGCCACCGCGTCCTCGGCGAGGCTGACATCGCCGAGGACGCGCACGAGCGTGGCCGTGCAGGCTCCGGCCTCGCGCCGGAACACCTGCTCGAGTTCGTCACTCGCGGATTGGACAGCAGCCGCGCGATCCGTGCGCAGACGCATGGTGTCCCTCAGGACTTGGCCGAGGCGTACCCAAGCACTGCCGCGAGTCCCAGCGCACTGCGGGGGGCCCAGGCCGACCGCCACAGGCCGCCGTGGACGGCTTCGTGGGCCTCGTCCTGCCACGGGTGGTCGTGGGCCGAGGGGGCGACGTGCAGATCGCGCACCAGCAGCGCGGCCATCAGGGTGTTGGCCGTCGCGGGGTCGAACACCTCGACGCCGAAGCGGTGGGCACCCGCGAACGCGGCAGCCAGGACGCGGTTCTTGGTCACCGAGTGCGTGCGCGAGGACGGTGCGACGTGGAAGGAGACCCGCGTCCCCTCGTCACGTGCCACGGTCGCGCGCCACCGTTGCAGGCGCTTGGCCAACGCATAGTTGGGCCCCTGGGCGGGAACCAGGGCGTCGGCGATGCCGGGATCGGCGTCGGGCTGGTGGTTGCGTTGCAGCAGGCGGCCCCGGCTCACGGCCCGCAGCGGTCGTGCCAGCAGCCGTGCCGTGGTCGTGCGCCCGTCATAGGCCGCCGTGGCATGTCGGACGGCGTCGCGTGGTGCCACGAAGACGTCCGTCGGTGTGGCCAGGAAGGCCAGCGCAACGTCAGGCCGGCGCGCCTGCACGCGGCGGATCACCAGGTCCACGGCGGCCGACACCCGGACGTGTTCGCCGCCATCGGCATAGGCGTAGTTGCCGATGGCGACGCGGCCCGGCAGCTGCAGGATCCAGTCCGCGACCGCCATCGGGTCCTGGACCAGGTCGATCCCGGCGGTGGCCGCCAACGTGGCGAGTTCCGTGTCCTCGGCCCCATCCGGGCCGCCGTGCCGATCCTCCCCGCCATCCTGGTCGGCGTCGCGAATCGGGACCAGCAGGCGGCCGGCCGAGGCCCGGGCAGTGGCCAGGATGCGCGCCCAGACGTGTGGCAGTGGCAGATCGACGGCCGCGACCGTCGCGCCCCACCGCAGCAGGGTCTGGAGTGGCCCCATCTCGGCCCCCGCACCACACACGACCATGGTCCAGCCGTCGAGCCGGAGCCATTCGGGATGCTCGATCACCTCGTCGATCGCAGGCGCCACCGACGGTTCCACCACCCCGTCGGCGATCCAGGCGTCGACGCGTCGACGGATGTCGTCCCCGACCAACCGTTCACCGCGCCACGGCAGGACGAATTCGCCAGGTTCGGCGGTGCCCGTCACCTCTCGGGTGGTCAGGTGGGTCCCCGCCGGCAGGTCGACGGCGTCGCGAAGGCTGACTTCCCGGTGCACGGAGTCGTGGGCCATGCCGGACGTCGTCGTGTCGCCCGCGGGCACACCGGTGGTCGCGAACTGCATGCCGTCAAGCGTGGCGTCGAGGCCGTCGCGCGCGATCGTGACCCAGTCGGCGGGTGAGGCGATGCCAGCCTCGACCAGCCGACGAAAGTGCGGGGGATAGCCCGAGCGCCACGCGGTGGTGCGACGCACGGCATCCGCGCCGGTCGGATCGACCTGGGCGAGTGCGGTGGCCACCACGGCCCTGCCCAGCGCGGACGTGCTGCGCCGCCCATCCGTTCGGGGAAACACCACGCCCGTGGCCCGGTCAGTGGCATCGGGACCAGCATCGGGGGTGTCCTGGCTCGGGGCCACGATGGTTCCTGTCGTTGGATCTGCGTCGCGACCGGGGCTGACGAACCTGGCGCGTGGGCCTGCAGCCACGGCCGTCGGCCTCGGCCTACGTCTCGGCCGGTGGTCGTGGTCAGCCCTGGTCGATGAAGGCGGCGATGCGCTCGCCGATCTCGGCACCGGCGTCGTTCTGGAGGAAGTGCGCGCCCTCGACGGTCTGGGGTGGTACGGCGGCGGGGATCACTGCCGCGATGCGGTCACCGACCACGGGTGGGATGATCGGATCCTTGTCACCCCACAGGGTCAGGACCGGCGCATCGTCCCACTCGGCCAGGACCTGCCAGGCCGCCGCGTGCTCGGCCGCCCCGGGATCATCGTCGGCCCGCACCACCAGTCCGGGCATCGCCAAGGGGCCACCGTGGAACGACGAGTCCGGGAAGGGCGCCTCCCACGCACGGGCCTCGTCCTCGGTCATCTCCGACAGTTGGGCTCCCTCGACCATGGCGGCGACCGGGAACTCGTCGATGCGCTGGACGAAGTCGTGGAACCGCTGCCAGTCCTCGCTCATGCGTACGCCGGGCCGGTACATGCCGGTGTTGCAGATGACGAGGCGGTCGACCTTGTCGCGATGCGTCGTCGCCCACGGCAGCCCCAGCATCCCGCCCCAGTCGTGCACCACCAGGGTGCAGGTGTCGTCGCCCAGGCATGCGGCCAGCGTCTGGTCCAGGGCATCGGCCATGCGCGGGTAGGAGTACCACTCGCGACCCTGGGGCTTGTCCGAACGGCCGAAGCCGACCAGGTCCGGCACGATGACCCGATGGCCGGCGGCCAGCAGGGGTGGCACGACGTGGCGCCACAGGTAGCCCCACGTGGGCTCGCCGTGCAGCATCACGACCGGGTCGGCATCGGCTGGCCCCTCGTCGATCCAGGCCACGCGCAGGGCCGTGCCGTCGACCTCGATGTCGGCGTGGTGTGCATCCCAGGGCCAGTCCGCCAGTCCTTCGAAGCGTTCGTCGGGCGTGCGTGCGACGGTGGTCATGAATGGCTCCGGTGGCAGGGGCACGCACGGGTGTCGAACTCGTCGGGGGCGCGGGTCACGCCGCTGGTCATCCTAGGTGCCCCGGGGGCCGCGACACCCGGTCACCCGTCGGGCCGGCCCCACGCCCGCCGGTGACGCCCGGCGCTGGATCCGACGACGCGACGTAGCCTGTCGAACCTTCCCGCCTCCCGATGAACGGCGCCGCCGATGGCAATGCTCCTCCCCGCCTCGGGGTTGCTCGTCGGACTCGTCATCCTGACCCTTGCCGCCGAGCTGTTCGTGGTCGGCGCGGCCCGAACTGCGAAACGCCTGCGCATGTCGCCGGTGGTGATCGGCGCGGTCGTCATCGGGATCGGGACCTCCGCTCCCGAGATCGTCGTGTCGGGATCCGCGGCGGCCGGTGGCAACCTCGAGATCGCCGTGGGCAACATCGTGGGCTCGAACCTGGCCAACGTCTCGCTGGTGTTGGGCGCCGCGGCGCTGGTGGCCACGCTGACCGTCCAGTCGTCGACGCTGCAACGCGAGGCGCCGTTGTCCATCGCCTCGGTGCTCCTGTTCGCAGTCGTGGTCCAGGGTGGCCTGACCCGGGCCGAGGGCGTGCTGCTGTTGGTGGCGCTCGTCGTGGCCGTGTCGTGGCTGGTCATCAGTGCCAGACGTGCCGGCAACGAGGTCCTGGGTGGTGAGGTGGAAGAGTTCGTCGGCGACGGCGACGTGCGGTTGGGCTGGGAACTGGGACGAGCGCTGATCGGACTCGTCGGCACCGTTGGTGCGGCCCAACTGCTGGTGAGCTCGGCGTTGTCGATCGCGTCCACGCTGGGCCTGGCGGAGGGTTTCGTCGGCCTGACGATCGTGGCCGTGGGCACGTCGTTGCCCGAACTGGCGACCTCGCTGCAGGCCACCCGCAGGAACGAGACCGACCTGGTCATCGGCAACCTGCTGGGGTCCAACATCTTCAACTCGTTGGCGGTGGGTGGAGTGGCTGCCCTGCTCGGGCCCGGCATGATCGACGACGTCTCGTTGACCGTCACGGCAGTGCTGCTCATGGTCGGGGTCGTGCTGGTTGCCGGCCTGTTCATGCTCACCGGGAAGCGGGTCAGTCGGCGCGAGGGGCTCGTGCTGCTGGTCGCATGGATGGCCATGATCCCGCTCACGGCGTGAACCACGGCCGGGTCTGACCAGTGCGGTCGTGACCGCCGGGCGAGCCGCCACGATCGGGCGCCGCAGCCCGCCGTCGTGCATGGCCGGCAGTCGTGCAGGCGGATGGAAGCATGCAGGCCGCTCGACGGTTGCATTCGCTGGTGGCCGGTCCGGGGCCGGCCGCAGGCGATGACAGGCATGCACATGCAACGTGGGGTTTGCGTTTCGACCCTCCGACAGGGTTGCATCGTCGACGCGCCGATGACGTTGGGACGCCATGGCCACCGCGTTCGATCCACCGCCGCCTGCACTGCAGACGCCGGCCAGCCGTCGGCATGCGCACAGGTCGTCCTGCGCGGTTCCTGGCCATGCACCCGACGGCCTTCACGCGCACGCGGCGATCGCCACCGCCACCGCGTGGTCACCGTGTGCCCGGGCCCGCCCCGCGGTCGCCGCATGAGCCGACGCCGTCGATCGCGAGCGCGACGTGTTGTTTCGTCGCTACGTGATGCCAGAACTGCAACTCATGTACGCCATGGCCATGCGGATGACGCGTGACCCCCATGACGCCGAGGACCTGGTGCAGGACACGTTGCTGCGTGCCCACCGTGCCATCGACCGATTCGATGGTCGGTACCCCCGAGCCTGGCTGCTGACGATCCTGCGCAACACCCAGATCAATCGCGTCCGGAAACGATCTCCCGTGCTCGCATTCGATCCGGATGCCCTGTTCGGACGTCTGCCCGAGGCCGAGGGCCGTGACACCGTCGCCGAGGATGCCCTCGGTCGCATCGCCGATCCCGCCGTGGTCGAGGCACTCGCCCGGTTGTCGGAGAGCCATCGCGCCGTGGTGACGCTGGTGGACGTCGAGGACCTGTCCTACAAGGAGGCAGCCGAGATGTTGGACGTCCCGATCGGGACCGTCATGTCTCGCCTGCATCGCGCCCGCGCCAACCTGCGGCGATCGCTGGAGAAGCAGCGGCCACGTTCGGAAGGGGGCTGGGATGAACTTCCTCCTGCGCTGGCGTCGCCCGACCTGTCATCGGGTCCTCCAGGTCCTGCAACAGTTCCTGGACGGCGAACTGGGCCCAGACGACGCCGATTTCGTCAGGGCCCACCTGGCCGAGTGTGATCGCTGCAGCGTCGAGGCCGAGATCTACGAACAGGTCATCCAGTCGTTGGCTGCCCTGCGACCGGAGCCCGACCGCGCCGCCCTCGCGCGCCTGGAAGCCGAGGCCGAACGGCTGCTCGCCGGCCCCGACATCGCCTGACGTCGCGGGCCACGGCGTCGCCCGCTCGCAGCAGGATGCGCTCAGCGCTCCAGGTCGATGGTGACGGTCGCACCACCCCAGCCGTTGACCAGGTCGCGGCCCTCGACCGTGATGGTCGTGACGTCGGCCGGAATCGTCGACGCCCGTTCAGGCTGCGGGTGAAGGGTTGCTCGGAAGCATGGTCGTGGGTCAGTTCTCGCACGCCCAGCACCGTCCGTCGGGTGCCAGCACGCGGAAGGCGTCGGCGTATCGTTCCGGCGTGTCGTAGGGCGAGGAGATCGTTGCCGCGACCGTCCAGGCGCCGTCCGTGGCGGTGGCCGCGACGGCCAGGACGTCGGGGAACTCCTGGGCGTCGGGGTCGACGGCGGCAGCCGACGACGACGCGTCCGACGACGACGCACCCGGCGACGAAGCGCCCGACGACGTCGGCGCCGTCGTCACGCTGGCACCAGCGGTCGCGGTCGACGCATCGGTTGTCGCAGGCGTCACGGGGTCGCCACTGGCGCCACAGCCCACGAGCAGGGCCGAGATCAGGGCTGCGACCGCCAGACGCGGGGCAGCGCCACGGCGGTGAGATCGTGCGGTGCAGCGAGTGCGAATCGTGTCCCCAGCGCGGGTCACCATGTGTGTGGATCCGTTTTGTGGCGGCGCGTCGACCGTATCCGCACGCCCTTCTCGCCCGCCGACACGCGGATCCACCCGCGACCAGGGTGGCAAGCATCTAGGCTGCGAGGACCGCCGGCGCGCCACGGGCAGGACCGCACGGCAGCCCGGTCGAAGACACGGGACGGAGTCCGATGTGGCCGATGCGCGACCGGCCGACCGGTCCGCCACGACCCTGGTGGCGGGCTTCGCGGACGGCTCGCTGTCGCCGGTCGAGGTCCTCGACGACGTCCTGACCCGCATCGACGCGCTCGAACCCCACGTGCAGGCGCTGTATGCGGCGGATCCGGACGCGGCGCGGATCGCTGCAGCGGCCTCGGCCCGACGGTGGGAGTCCGGCACCCCGGCCGGCGCGATCGACGGGGTCCCGATCACGCTCAAGGAGAACATCCCGACGCGCGGCACGCCGGTCCCGTCGGGCACGGCAGCGACCGTGCTGGAGCCTGCGCCTGCCGACGGGCCGCCGGCTGCACGGGTGCGGGAGGCCGGCGGCGTCCTGTTGGGCAAGACCACCATGCCCGACTGGGGGATGCTGTCGTCGGGCCTGTCCAGTTTCCACCCGCTGGCCCGGAACCCGTGGAACCTGGCCTGGAATCCCGGTGGGTCCAGCGCTGGTGCCTGTGCCGCCGGCGCAGCCGGGTACGGGCCCCTGCACGTGGGTTCCGACATCGGCGGATCACTGCGGCTGCCGGCTGCATGGACGGCCCTGGTCGCGCTGAAGCCGCACGTGGGGGCGCGTGCCGGTGGCGCCGCCGTACTGGGGCCGGGTCGTGGGTCCGATCGCGCGCACGGTCGCCGACTGTGCGCTGCTGCTGGGGGTGTTGTCGGGCCCTGACCCCGACGATCGTGACCACCTCAGCCTGCCACCGCCCGGGCCAGACCGCGCCACTGCCGACCTCGATGGCTTCGACCCGGCCGGGATGCGGATCGGGTTCCACCTCGATGCCGGCGCCGGGATGGCCGTGGACCCCCGGATCGCCGCGGCCGTGCGTGCCGCCGTGGACGTGTTCGCCGACGCCGGTGCCGAGGTCGACGAGATCGACCCGTTCATGACGCCCCAGTTCCTCGCGGACCTCGACCTGTTCTGGCGCGTGCGCGGGTGGGAGGTCTTCCGCAGTCTCGACCCGGACGCCCAGCGCGTGGTGCTGCCCTACATCGCCGACTGGTGTCGTGGTGGTGCCGACGTCGACGGCCACGTCGTCATGCGCTGTGCCAACCAGCAACTGGAGGTGGGCCGCGTCACCGTCGCGGCGACCCGACCCTACGATCTGGTCCTGTCGCCGGTGTCGCCCAACGCTGCGTTCCCCGCCGAGTGGCCCGGTCCCACCAACGACGTGTCCCGGGCGATGCACCACATCGCGTTCACCGTCCCCTACAACTTCTCCCACCAACCCGCCCTGTCGGTGAATGCCGGGTTCACCGACGACGGTGCACCGATCGGGCTGCAGATCGCGGGCCCCAGGTTCGACGATGCCGGGGTCCTGGCGGCCGGGGCCTGGTGGGAGCGCAACCGACCGCCGGCGGCGACGCCGACGTGGCCGCCGCCCGGCGTTGCCGACCTGGACCCGCCCGCGCCGTCGGGTCGGACGCCCGGCCCGGCCTGACCTGCCACCTGCCCGCCGGGCCGTCCGCCCGACGCCCGCTGCCCGACGTCCGCTGCCCGACGCCCGCTGCCCGACGACTGCCCGCCCGACCTGGCCGCCCGACCCTGCCCCCGAGCCCGTGCGACGATGCCGACCAGGTCGTCTGCCGGGCAGACAGGACCTCGAGATGTCGCACGCGAACCCCTCATCCTCCTCGTTGCCCTCGAGCGCACCCCCGCGACCGGACGTCGGGTGCCGTCGACGGTGCCACGATCCGCGCCGAGGACCGCGCCCACGTGTTCCACAGCTGGTCGGCGCAGGCCGCCATCGATCCGATGCCCATCGTGGCTGCCCAGGGCTGCTGGTTCTGGGATGACGAGGGCACTCGCTACTTCGACCTGGCGGCCCAACTGGTCAACGTCAATCTCGGCCATCGCCACCCCGACATCGTGGCTGCCATCCAGGCCCAGGCCGACCGCCTCACGATGGTCGCACCTGCCTTCGCCAACGACATGCGGTCACGGCTGGCGCGGATGGTCGTGGAGCGTGCCCCGGACAACATGGCGAAGGTCTTCTTCACCAACGGCGGTGCCGACGCCAACGAGCACGCCGTGCGGATGGCGCGCCTGCACACGGGCAGGACCAAGGTGCTGACCGCCTACGGCAGCTATCACGGTGGCACCGACGTGACCATGGCGATGACGATGGAACCGCGCGGCTGGATGATCGACGAGGCACCCGGGTTCGTGCACTTCTTCCGCCCGCACCTGTACCGATCGGTGTTCGACGCCGACGACTGGGAGGAGGAGTCCGAGCGCGCGCTTGCCCACCTCGAGGCCGTCATCCTGCAACGAGGGACCCCACACGATCGCGGCGGTGGCGTTCGAGACCGTGGTCGGGACCAACGGCGCACTGGCGCCGCCCGACGGCTACCTGGAGGGTGTGCGAGCACTGTGCGACGCCCACGGGATCCTGCTGATCCTCGACGAGGTCATGGTGGGCTTCGGCCGCGTCGGTGAGTGGTTCGCGGTCCAGCGCTGGGACGTGGAACCCGACCTCATCACCTTTGCCAAGGGCGTCAACTCCGGGTACGTGCCCCTGGGTGGGGTGGTGATGTCGGACGCCGTCGCGGCCACGTTCGACCACCAGCCATATCCCGGCGGGCTGACCTATTCCGGTCATCCGCTGGCCTGTGCGGCCGGGGTCGCCACCATCGAGGTGATGGAGCGTGACGACATCCTGGAGCACGTGCGGTCGATCGAGCCGTGGTTGGAGGAGGAGATTGCCGGGCTGGCCGAGCGCCACGACAGTGTGGGCGACATCCGGGGGCTGGGCATGTTCTGGGCCATCGAACTGGTGACCGATCGGTCCACCCGTGAACCCCTGGTGCCACTGGTCCACGGTCTCCAGTCACCGATGACCGACGTCGTGGCGGCCTGCCGGGCCGGTGGCGTGTGGCCCTTCGCCCACCAGAACAGGATCCAGTTCGCCCCGCCACTGGTCGCCACGCGCAGGGAGTTGGCCTGGGTCGTCGACGTCGTCGACGAGGCCCTGGACGTCGCCGACCGTCATGTCACGTCGCGGTGATCGCTGGCGCCCGATGCCGCTCGATGGGCCCCTGACCGCCCAGTCACGGCCGTGTCGGTGACGCGAGCGTGGTCCACGGCCATCGGGTGGGCGAGGTCGGGCCCTGTGGGGTTTGGGCTGTCGTGATCGGGGGCACGCTCCCGCGCGATGCACCGACAGGGTGCACGCGCGTGCCACCCCACCGACAGGAGCCTCAATGCCAGACGTCGTTGACCTGATCATCTCCGACCACCGTGAACTGCAGGACAAGTTCGCTCGCATGCGCAGCACGCCGGACGAGCGCCCGATGTTGGTCCCCGTGGTCGCTGCCCTGCTCGTCGCGCACAGCCGTGCCGAGGAGGAGGAGGTCTACCCGGTTGCTCGTGACGAAGCGGGCGAGTCGGACGAGGTCGCGCACAGCCAGGAAGAACACATCGAGGCCGAGGAACTCCTCGAACGACTGCAGGACCTCGATCACACCAGCTCCGAGTTCGACGACGTCCTCGAGGAACTGATGGAGGCGGTCTCCCACCACATCGAGGAAGAGGAGGAGTCCGTCCTGCCGGGCCTGCGCACGCAGCTTTCCGACCAGCGACGCGACGAGCTGGGGGAGGCCTTCATCCGCAGTCGTGACGACCACATGGGCGAACAGGCTGGTGACGCCACCAAGGAGCAGTTGCTCCAGCAGGCACGCAACGCCGGTCTGGACGTCACCTCCTCGATGTCCAAGGCACGGATCCAGCGGCGCCTGTCCGACCTGACCTGAGCCAGGCAGCTCCCGGGTGGTCACGCGTCACGGCACACTGTGCCCACGGACCGTGATCGAGGAGGGCTCGAGGTGCACAGGCGCGTCGCAGCACTGGGCCTCGCCGCAGCCGTGACCCTGGCCGCATGCGGCCAGGCGACAGCCCGAGTCGGCACCGACGCAGGGCCGCTGGACACCGTCACGGCGGCTGCCCAGGACCCGACGGCAGGGGCCACGCCCGGCACGCCACCCCAGGCCTCGAGGCCGCCCGCTCCCGAGACGTCGCCGCCCGACGATGCCACCGACCAGCCATCCGACACCCCGACCGACGTCCCGTCCGACCAGCCATCCGACAACGCCAGCGACGAGCCGTCCGAGGATGCCTCCCAGGTCGAGGTGCCGCCCCCGGACCTCGAACTCGACGGATGGGATCTGCGGGTCGTGGGGCTGATCGACCCGGCGCGCGCCGATGTCCTCAACGTGTTCGCCCAGCGACCCGTGGTGGTGATCCTGCACGCCCAGGCCGACACCGTCGAGGGCGAGGACGGCGATCCACCCGCCGATGACGCCGCCGTCATCGACGTGGTGGACGTGCAGGTGGAGTTGGACAGTGGTGCCGTGCTGAACGAACTGGGCGTGTTCACCGGAGCCACGACGGTCGAGTGCCCGGCACAAGTCGAGCGGCGCATCATCCTCCGGGCGGGGCAGGGGCAACGCACGTGTGCCGTCTTCGACGTGCCGGGAACGGCCGAGGTCGCCGCCGTGTCCGTGGCCGCGGTCGGGGGTGAGGCCGCCGTCGACGCCGACGGCCTGCCGGTGGTCACGTCGCTGTCGGCGATGGAGGCACTGGACATCGGGGTGCCCGAGTCGACCCTGGCGCTGGGGGAAGTCGTCGAGGTCGAGGTGGACACCGCGGTTGGGGATGCCACCGTGGACATGGCGGTCACGGCCGCCGAGGTGGTCGACGAGGACGATGGCCGCCTGGTCGGCGTCACCGTCGAGATGTCCTCCGACGTCGCGTTGTTCGATGTGCGCCTGGAACCGGAGATGTTCGCGGCCCTGTCGCCCGACGGCGTGCAACGCACCCGCCTGCTCGACGAGACGGCCGCTGACTGCCGGGGGACCGCCAGCATCGACGTGCCCGCGGGCGAAGCGGTCAGTTTCTGCGTCCCCGTGCTGGTGCCAGACGACGCGATCACGAGCCACGCCCGATTCTCGCGGGTCGAGGGGCCACCCCAGGTGTGGCGCGTGCTGCGGGCCGGCGGGACGGCGGGGCCGGGCAGCAACGCCTGAACAGTCGCGGCAGCCCTGACTCGGTTCGGGGGTTCCACCCCGAAGGTTCAGGGACAACCCCCACCTGGCGGTCCCGCATGCCTTCCTAGCGTCGACAGCATCGTCGTCCACCACTGCCGGGACCTGCATGCCGCCGCCCTCCGCCACGTCCGTGATGGCTCCAACGCTCACCCCGGCGCTGCCCCCGCAGGCCGTGTCCGTCGACCGAGCCGGCAGCGAGTCGGCCGCGCCCGGACGGCTCGCGCTGGCCGGATGGGTCGCGCTGGGCATCGGCCTCGTGACGATCGTCGCCGCGCTGCTGGCATGGTGGGTCGGTCCGGGTGAGTTGGTGGCGGCAGTGGCAGGGATGGCACCCGGGTGGCTGGTCCTGGCCGCCCTGCTGGAACTGGCGGCACTGGTGTGCCTGACCGGGGTGCAGGTGGCCACGTTCCGCATCACGGCCGGGCGACTGCCGTTCGCGGAAGCCGCAGCCGTCGCCCTCGGGTCCTTCAGCCTGTCCCAGTTGCTGCCGGCCGGTGGGGCGGCAGGCGGCGTGTTCGCGACCCGTCGCCTGACGCGACGAACCGACGGGGTGACTGCAGCCACCTCGGTCGTACTGGCAGCCGCGTGCAGTCTCGGCATGCTCGGAGCCATCGTGACCGTTGGCGGCCTGGCGTCGGCCGCCCTGGGCACCGGGAGTGCCACGGTGGCGCTGGTCACGGGGGCGGCGACGCTGCTGGCCGTGATCGCGGCCGTGCTGGGGGTCGCGGCGCTGCGAGATCCGGCGCGGCGTCGCCGCCTGGTCGCGTGGGTGGCCACGCGGACGGGCCGCGGTCCGTCCGCGCAGCAGTCATGGATCGCGGCGATCGAACGGCAGGTCGACATCGTGCGCACGCCGCGCCGCCTGCTGCCGGCGCTGGCGTGGGCAGGTGCAGCATGGACGTTGGACGTGGCCGTGCTGGGCGTGGTGACCCACGCAGTCGGCGTCGACGTGCCGATCACCGGCATCCTCGCGGCCTACGGGATGGCCAACCTGGCCAACGCCGTGCCGTTGACGCCCGGCGGGGTCGGCCTGGTGGAGGCAGGCCTGGCGGGGACCTTCGTGGCGATGGGAGTCGACCCCGGGGCCGCCGCCGTGGCGGCGCTGGGCTATCGGTTGGTCGGCGACATGTTCCCCGTCATGCTGGCCGGTCCGGTGCTGCTCATGACGCGCCGCGCAGGTCGAGCAGCGGTGGCGCCCGGCCTCGCCTGAGGTCCACGACGCTCCGAGGCCTGGATTGCGACGTTCGCCGGGTCTCCTCCGCCTCGACCCCGGCGATCTTGCGCTGCCCGCCCGCCTTCGACAGCCCATTGCTGCGGCCGGTGCTGTCACGTTCCACAGGAAGACATCAGGGTGTCCACGATGTCACAGTGAGAACGTATGTTCGATGCATGAACTCGACTCCACACCCCACCCCGACCACCGACCGGACCGGCGCCCCGATGGGTGTCCCGACCGGCGCCCCAAGCGGGGTTCCGCCCGGCGCCCCAACCGGGGTTCCGATCGGCGTTTCGACTGCCTGCCCGGCCGGTGACGCGGTCGGTCTCGCGGTCGGGGGTGTGGTCGGGGGTGTGGCAACGCAGCTGCCCGCTCGGTCGGGCCTGTCGGTGGGGGTGCAGGCCGGTGTGGGTGACCCGGTTGGTGCACGGCTGCGTGAGGTGGCGGGGTTGGTTGCGGGTCGGGACCGGATGATGGGCCGTGTCGCGGTTCTGCTGGTTGATCTTCGCCATGCCGAGGGGATCCATGACCGGTTGGGTGGGATGACCCTGCAGGTGTGGCTGGAGCACGTGTGCCGCATCCCCGGGGCCGATGCCCGTGCCCTGCTGGGTGCGATCGACGTGCTCGAACGGATGCCGTCGATGCGGGTGGGGCTGTGTGACGGGTGGCTGTCGTGGCTGCAGGTCGCCGCGATCTGTCGTGCCGCCCGCGGTGTGGCTGTCGGCCGGCTGGGTGAACTCGACGACCTCGTGGCCTCGGCGATGGTCGACATGGCCAGTTTCGAACCCGATGCCATCGTCGACGACGTGTGGCAGTGGGTCGATGCCGCCCGCCCATCACGGCTGGAACGCGCGGAGCGTGCCGCGGACCGCGCCGAGTTCGTGTCGCTCAGCCCACGCCTGTTCGGTGGCGGTTCGATGTGTGGCGAGTTCGGGCCGGTGTCGTTCGCCACCATCGCCGAGGCCCTCGACGCTGCCCTTGCCCCACCCCCGGCCCGTGACCCCCACGGCCTGCACCCCGATGAGGCAGAAGACCTGTTCGCCACGCTGGATGACCAGCGCCTCATCCACACCCGCGACCACGGCGCCCGCATGGCCGCCCGACTGGTCGACCTGTGCGAACACGCCCTGGCGCCGGTCGGGTCAGGCGGGGACGTCGCGAACAGGCTTGCCCCCGGCCGGGCCAGGCCGATGCTGCTGGCCACCATCGACGTCGACGCGCTGCTGGACGGCTCCCGCACCCCGGGCTGGCTGCTCCACACCCTGGCCGGTGGACGGATGAAGGTGTCCGCCACCACCCTGCAACGCCTGGTCGATGAACGCGGCGCCGACCTGCGCGGCATCGTCCTGGACGACTGCGGCCAAGTCGTCGGCGTCGGCCACACCACCCGCGTCCCGCCCGGCTGGCTGCGTCAGGCCATCTGGGCCCGCGACCTGACCGTCCGCGACCCGGACGGGTCATGTCCCATCCGCCGCGCAGACCTCGACCACCACGTCGAATGGCCCGACGGGACAACCGACGTCACCAACCTCCACCCCCTCGGACGACGCTGGCACAACCACAAAACCACCAGAACCTGGACCGTGACCCGCGCCGACGACGGATCCACCACCTGGCGCCACCGCCGCCACGGCTGGACCCTCCGCCTCGCCCCACCCCACCGAAACCTCACACGACCCCCACGCGCCGGCCCGCCACACACATCACCCCCAGACCAGCCGACACCACCCCAACCGACGTTGACGGGCGTGCCCTGAACCCGCCCCGGTCCGGCCAGCAAACACCCAGACGCCAGGCGGACAACCTCGCCCACCCGATGCGACGACGCCCGAGACCAGGACGACGCGCCGCCACCGGCTCGTTCACCACCCGCCGGCACCTCCCGCCCTGCCCGCCACCGCCCGAACTGTCCACAGCCACCCCTCCGCCCCGCCGACACCCGCCCGCGACAAAGCCCGCGCACCCCAACCCGAACGGCACGCCGCCGTTCGGGGCCACCGCGGCGATCACGGTGCCGACGAGCAGGGCGAGCAGGCCGACGGCGATGCGTACGCTGGTTCTCATTGCAATGCCGTTCGTTCGGGGATCCCGGGCGCTCCGCTCCCGGGTTGGGGGGCGTGTCCGTCGGGGTGACCATCACTGTGGGGTCGGGTTGTGAAGGATCTGTGAACCCCGTCGGGAGACCCTGGGGAGGTTCCGATGGGAGGCAGCACTACGATGCCGCGGCAGTCCCCGGCCCAGCGCCCCCGACCGGGCAGGGCCACCAGTTCAAGGCATCCGACGTGACCGACTCCCTCGACACCCGGCCCGTCCCGCCGCCGGCCGACGAGTTCACCCCCGCCGAGCGTGCAGTGCTGCAGCGCCACTTCACCAACGTCGACGACCACGTGGCCGGCCTGGTGGACCTCCCCGAGGTCGTCAAGGGCGCCCTGTTCGCGCGCTACTCGCGTTCGCGCAAGTCCATCCGGCGACTGTTCGTCGACGAGTTCGCAGACCTGCTGGATTCCGACGACACCGCTCCGGACGGTGTCGAGACGAGCGCCGGCGAGCGTGGATGCAGCGGAGCCCGAAAGCGGCCTGGCCCGGGCCCAGGGACTCTACGAGCGGGTCTTCAGCCAGTACGGGGACGACTCGGTGGCACAACTCGGTGGCGCCCACGTCGCCATCGAGGAGTTGTCCAACCTGATGACCAAGCAGGTCGAGTGGGGCCGCCTGGCCGCCTACCTCGAACAGTCGACGCGCTACATCGCCTACGACCACCAGGTCGACGGTCGCTGGCGCTACTACCGGGATCCCGACGTCATGGCCGGCCCCCACGCCGCCGCCTATGTCGACACGCTCGACGAGATCTTCGCGACGTACGCGCGCATGATCCCGCTCGTACTGGACTGGGTGCGCGCCACCTGGCCCCAGGACGAGTCGACCTCGGACTTCGTGTACCGCAACACGACCAAGGCCAAGGCGCTGGACCTGGTGCGCGGGCTGTTGCCGGCGGCCACGACCTCCAATGTCGGGATGTTCGCGTCGGGCCAGTCCTACGAGATGCTGCTGTTGCGCCTGCAGGCGTCCCCGCTGGCCGAGGCTCGTCACGTGGGCACCCGCATGCTCGCCGAACTGCGTCACCTCATCCCGTCGTTCCTGACCCGGGTCGACCGCCCCGATCGCGGCGTGGCCTGGTCGGACTACCTGGCCACCACGCGCGACGACGTCAGGACGCTGGCCGCAGGCTTCCTGCCCACCGGCGAGACGGCACTGGCGACTGCTGCCGGCGTGACCCTGGTCGACTGGTCACCGCGTGATCCGCTGGAGGCTGAACGGGCGCTGGTCACGGCCATCCTCCATCCCCACACCGACCGCCCAGAGGTGGAGGTGGCAGCCCACGTGGCCACGCTGACCGACCAGCAGCGCGGCGAGGTCCTGGCCGCGTTCGTGGGGGAGCGGGCCAACCGACGGCACAAGCCCGGTCGCGCGCTCGAGCGGGTGTCCTACCGCTTCGACGTCCTGGGTGACTACGGCGGCTTCCGCGACCTGCAGCGTCACCGCATGCTGACGATCCAGTGGCAGGACCTGACCACGCGCCACGGCCACGACGTGCCGGCGGAGTTGGAGGAGGTGGGTGTCGCGGACGACTACCGGGCTGCCATGGCCCGTTCGGCCGACCTGTACGAGACGTTGCTGCCCGACCACCCCGTGCAGGCCCAGTACGCCGTCTGCTTCGGCTACCGGATCCGCTACAGCATCCAGTTGAACGCGCGCGCCGCCATGCAGATGATCGAACTGCGTTCGACGCCCCAGGGCCACCCCGCCTACCGCAGCATCGTGCAGGAGATGCATCGCCTGATCGCCCACGAGGCCGGTCACACCGCGATCGCCCAGGCCATGACGCATGTCAACCACGGCGCGGCCGAGTTGGAGCGACTGGAGTCCGAGAAGTCGGCCGAGCGACGGCGGGCGGCGCGGCCCTGAGCGCTGTCAGCTCTGCTCGGGCGTCGTGACCCGCCGCCCAGGCACGCCCTGGAGCCACCGTTGGCGCGACTCGCGCGATGACCCCAGGTACCACAGCACCGAGGCGATGATGCCGCAGACCAGGCCGACGGCAAGCAGCCAGATGCCAATTGTTCGCGCCGGGCCAAGCATCACCCCGGCGCTGGCGTCGACATCGACCTCCGGGGCGCCCGAGGCGTTCATCACAACGAGGTTCCACGCGCCCGGTTGCCCGTCCCACCGCAGGGTCTGGGGTCCGGTTCCCTCCGCCGACAGTGCCCAGAAGTCCTGGTCGCCCGGCGGCGTGGCCGTCTCGTCACCCTCGATCTCCTGCCACAGGCGACCGTCGTCGCCCACCTCGATGAACAGCGTGTGGGCCACTCCGTCGAGATAGCGGTCGACGTCGGTGGCGCGGGCGATGCCGGCGAACACGGGTTCATCGGTGCTGGGCTCGATCGAGATGGCGTAGTCCTGGGCCTCGCCCACGGGAATCCACTCGCCGATCGAGGCGCCCATCGCAAGATCGGGCGTGATGACGGCCTGGGCCGGGGACTCGAGTCGTGCCGGGGAGCTGACGTCCATGCCGTCTGGCTCCTGGATGAAGTGGACCAGCATGCCTCCCAGGCCAGCCACGATGAAGGCTGCGGCGATGGTGCCGACGATCGTTCCGATCACACCGAATGCAGTTCGATCGAAGTTCGCAGTCAACGCCATGGCTGCCTCCAGGTCATCGACGCCACGGGTGATGACGGGGATGACTGGCTTCATTGTTGCGGATGTCCCCACCGTTTGCGAGGGACCATCGGTCCTCGGCCGCGGGACCATTGGGCGGGCGGGTCCGACCGCGACGGACCAGGACCGGCGGCAGTGCGCGTCAGCGGGCCTCGATGGCGACGAGGTCGACGGTGGGGGACCCGGCAGCGTTGGCTGCGAACGACTCCATGTTCGCAGCCAGGAATTCCACGCTGACCACGTGCGACCCACGCTCCAGGTCGGCGTCGAATGTCGCCGTCGTGCAGCCATCGTCACAGGATTCGTTGGGTGCGACCGCCCGGCCGTCGGCGTCGGTGACCAGGATGCCGTCGACGAAGACCTGCACGACACCCAGTTCCTCGGGGTCGTCGGGCCGTTGGGCCGTCGGCCCGGGTCCGATGGTGCCACCCACGACCTCGACCGTGACGACGGTGGGCCCGATCGGGACATCGGTGCCGTCGGCCGGCGTGATGATCGAGATCTCGAGGTCGTCGCGCTGGATGCCCGTTGCCGGGGGATGCCACGCGTCCTCGATCGGGGTGTGCAGCAGGAAGGAGGACACGACGGCCAGTGCGACGAGTCCCCAGGTCAACGGGGAGCGACGGGTCAGCTCGAGCGGCGTGAAGGCGTGGACCAGGATGCCCACCAACGCACAGGCGCCGATGGGTGCAACCCACCCGACCCAGTCGGACAGCACGGCGTTGACGGCGCCGGAAAGCGATGCCAGCACCGCGGTGGCGGCGACGGGCAGGACGAGATCGCCGGGGTCCTCGATGCGGATTCGCCCGAAGACCACCCCCAGGAACACCGCGACCAGACCGAACGAGCACAGCACGACCATCGCCTGCCACGTGGCGCCGGCTCCAGCATGCGCCAGGACGACCATGGGCCACCTCCGTGTCGGTCGGGACGCTCGACGCTACCCCCGGTGGCGCGTTCGGCCGTGATGGTGATGCTCCCCCGGTCACCGCGCCGATTACGCTGCCGTGGAAGGGCTGGCTGCGACCTGCGGCCACCGTCGCGTCGTCGCCGGCAACCGGGAAGGCTGGACCATGCCATTGTTCGGACACGTGGCCACCGCGATGGCGACGCCATTCGCCGACGACGAGTCGCTTGACACCGATGGCGCCGCCCGGCTGGCCCGCCACCTGGTCGACCACGGCACGGACACCCTGGTGTTGAACGGCACCACGGGGGAGTCGCCGTCACTGACGACCGAAGAGGTGGCACGCCTGGTGGCTGCGGTGCGCGAGGAGGTCGGCGACGGTGCGCGCGTCATGCTGGGCACGGGGACCAACTCGACACGCACGTCGGTCGAACGCACTGCCGAAGCGGCTGACCTGGGGGCGGATTCGGTGCTGGTGGTGATGCCCTACTACAACCGCCCGGATCCCACCGGCCAGGTGCGCCACTTCACCGCGGTGGCCGCCGCCACGGACCTGCCGGTGCTCCTCTACGACGTGCCGCACCGCACCGGTCGCGAGATCGACCTGCAGGCGCTGGTGACCCTGTCGCGCGTCGACAACATCGTCGGTGTCAAGGACGCTGCGTCCAACCTCGGCAAGACCGCCGACCTGCTGCACCTGACCGCTGGCGACGTCCCGGGTGGCTTCGAGGTCTACTGCGGTGCCGACGAGCTGAACCTGCCGATGCTGGCGCTTGGCGCCGCGGGACTGGTGTCGGTGTCGGCGCACCTGGTCGGTGACCAGTTGGCCCAGATGTGCCGGGCCGTCGACGCGGGCGACCTCGCCACTGCCCGTGCCATCCACCTGCGCTGCATGGCCATCCACCGCGAGCTGTTCCGTGAGGCGTCGCCCGCGCCGCTCAAGGCCGCCCTCCAGTTGCTCGACGTGCCCGCCGGTCCGGTGCGGGGCCCGCTCACGGGTGCCTCGCCCGAGGCGACCATGGCCATCGCACTTGCCATGGTCCACGCTGGCGTGCTCCACGACGACGACCTCGCATCCGTTCGCGCCCACCTCCACGACGTCCGCGACGAACTCGAATCCCAGCGTGACGACCTCCAACTTCCGGAGACCTGATGACCAACGACACAGACGACACTGCGCAGGGACTGGAACGTGGCGGGGTGACCGTCACGTTCCTGGGCGGGCTGGGCGAGGTGGGCCGCAACATGGCTGCCCTGACGTGCGAGGGTGAGACCGTCGTGGTCGACGTCGGCGTCTTCTTCCCCAATCCGGAGCACCCGGGCGTCGACCTGATCCTGCCCGACTGGGACGTGCTGCGCGACGAGAACGTGACCGCCGTCTTCCTGACCCACGGCCACCTCGACCACATCGGGGCGCTGCCCTACTTCCTGCGTGACTTCCCCGACGTCACGGTCTACGGCACCCGGCTGACGCTGGCCTTCGTCGAGGCGATCCTGTCGGAGTGGGACGACATCGACGATGTCGACCTGGTCGAGGTGGCGCCGGCCGACATCATCGAGCAGGGTCCGTTCTCGGCCGAGGTCGTACAGGTCAGCCACTCGATCCCCGACGGCTGCGCCTTCGCCTTCCGCACGCCGCACGGCATGATCGTGCACACCGGGGACTTCAAGCTCGACCAGACGCCGGTCGACGACCTGCCCACCGACCTCGCCCACTTCGCCCGCCTGGGCGACGAGGGCGTGGACCTGCTGCTGGCAGACTCGACCAACGCCCACCTGCCCGGTCACGTGCCCACCGAACGGACCGTCGGGGCCACCCTGCGATCCGAGATGCGTGGCGCCGAGGGCCTGATCGTGGTGGCCTCGTTCGCGTCGCACGTGCACCGCATCCAGCAGGTGCTGGACGCGGCCGAGGAGATCGGCCGACGACCCGTGTTCGTCGGCCGCTCGATGGTCAAGAACATGAAGATCGCCACCGAACTGGGCTACCTGCGCTTCGATCCGGAGCGCGAGGTGGAACTCAAGGACATCGATCGCCACGACCCGCGGTCGCTGATCATCGTCTCGACCGGATCGCAGGGTGAGCCGTACTCGGCGTTGTCGCTGATGGCCGCCGGCAGCCACCGTCGCGTGGCCGTGGGGGAGGGGGACCTGATCATCCTGGCCTCCAGCCTGATCCCGGGCAACGAACATGCCGTGTTCCGTTCGATCAACGGGTTGGCACGTCGTGGGGCCCGGGTGGTCCACAAGGGCCTGGCCGACGTCCACGTGTCCGGGCACGCCATGCGCGAGGACCTGATCCTGTTCCACAACATCGTCGAGCCCGAGTGGTTCGTCCCGGTCCACGGCGAGTTCCGCCACATGACCGCCCACCGCGACGTGGCACTGGCCACGGGGTTGCCGGCCGAGCATGCGCTGGTGTGCAGTGACGGCGACACCGTCATCCTGCGTGATGGTGAGGTCACCCGCGGCGACCGCGTGCCAGCCGGCAAGGTCTACATCGACGGCCTGCTGGACGATGTCGGCCCGGCCGTGCTGCGGCATCGCACCCGCCTGTCCGAGGACGGGGTCGTGGTGGCCGTCGTCACCATCGACAGCGAGGCTGGCGCCGTGGTCGGCGACATCATGGTGCAACAGCACGGTGTGGTCTACGAGGACGAGTCCTCGCACGTGCTCGAGGAGGCGACTGCTGCCGTGGCCGCCGAGATGGCGTCGATGCCCGCCGAGCGCTTCCGTGACGCCAAGGCGGTCGAGCGGCACGTGGTGCAGGCGCTGGGCAGATACTGGCGCCACGAGATCGGCCGACGCCCCTTCATCATGCCGATCATCCTCGACGTCTGATCCTCGCTTCGCTCGGTCAGATTCGAGAACTCGCTGCGCTCGTTCTCGGCTGGACTTCATCGGCCGTGCGTCGCCGGTGCCGCGTGAGGGGCTCTCTCGGCTGCCCGGTCGACCATTCGAACACCACGCGACGCGACGCGGCATCGATATGGTCGCTGCCATGGACACTTCACCCACGACCACCGACCGCCTCGAACTCCCGTCGATCGGCCTGGGGACCTACCGGCTGACGGGCGCGAGGGCGTCGCCGCCATGACGTCGGCCCTGGAGCTGGGCTATCGCCTGCTGGACACGGCCGTGAACTACGGCAACGAGACCGAAGTCGGCGAGGCGATCCGGCGCGCGGAGGTCGACCGTGACGACGTGCTGGTGTGCAGCAAGTTGCCGGGCCGCCACCACGCCCACGACGACGCGATCCGGTCGACCCATGAGTCGCTGGACCGCCTGGGCCTGGACCACCTCGATCTGCACCTGATCCACTGGCCCAACCCCTCCGTTGGTCGCTACCGCGAGGCGTGGCGGGCGTTGGTGGCCATGCGGGAGGAAGGCCTGGTCCGCGACATCGGCGTGTCCAACTTCACCGCCGACCACCTGCACGAAGTCATCGACGACACCGGCGTCGTGCCGCTGGTCAACCAGGTCGAATTGCACCCGTACTTCCCCCAGGTGCACCTGCGAGCGGTGCACGAAGAACTGGGCGTTCGCACCGAGTCGTGGTCCCCGCTCGCCAAGCAGGCGGTCTTCGACGAGCCGCCGATCACGGCGGCGGCACGGGCCCACGGGGTCAGCCCCGGTCAGGTCGTGTTGCGATGGCACCAGCACCTTCGTGCCATTCCGATCCCGAAGTCCGGCTCGCCCGATCGCCAGGCCGAGAACCTGGCCCTCGATGGATTCTCGCTGACCCCTGACGAGGTGACCGCGATCACGGACCTGGGCCGGCCCGACGGGCGCTTGTTCGACGGCGACCCCCGGTTCCACGAAGAGCAGTAGACCCCTGAGGGCGGCGCAGGCCGACACTGGTGGTGGCTGCACTCTCTCGCGGCACCTATGCTGGAGGTGGCAAACCATTGACCTGAACTAGAGGTTTGTGGTTGACTCCCCGAAACAACACGAAGCATCACCAGCAGTTGCGTGTGGTGCGCAAGTTGGTTCTGTAGGGTGTGGGACCGAGCAGTCTGGCGGACTGGAGCAGACCTGTGGCAACAACGACCAAGCCCCGATCATCCAGGGCGTCGTCGAAGACGTCGACGGCCAGGAAGAAGAAGGCGGCGGCCACGTCACGCTCGAAGTCGACTCGATCCAAATCGGCCGCCCGCAAGAAGCCGGCTCGCAAGCCCGCCCGTTCGTCCAGTGCTCGCAAGTCCGGCGGCGGGCGCGGCTCGGGCGGTCGGCAGCTGTTCGCCGTGATGCGCTCGCACATCGGTGACCGCCGGGCGGATGTCTACGGTCTTGCCCTGATCGTGGTCGGCCTGGTTTCGGGACTGGCGATCTATGCGAATGCCGCCGGTCCCATCGGCGACTTCCTGGAGGCGATCTGGCGCGGGCTGTTCGGCGTGCTGGGCGGCCTGGTGCCGATCGGACTGGTGGTCTTCGGCGCCCTGGTGGTGTTCGACCGACCGAACAAGGTGGTGTCGCGCATCGCCCTGGGCACCACGATCACCACGCTGGCACTGCTGGGGTCGTGGCAACTGATCGCGGGCGACCCGCAGCCGGCTGATGGCATCCGCCTGCTGTGGCCCGCCGGCGGACTGCTGGGGTGGGCGACGGCCACGCCGCTGGAGGCGGGACTGTCGGTCTGGGGGGCGCAGGTCGTGCTGGTCGTGCTGGCCTTCCTGGGCGCCGTCCTGGCCTCCGGAACGACGGTGGCCAAGGTGTTCGAGCGGGTCGGCGAGTTCCTCCTGGCGGTTCCCGAAACCCTCGGCGTGCTCGCGCCGACCCGGGGCGACGAGGCGTTCGACGACGCCGTGGAGGATGCGTCTGCCCCCTCGGACGAGGACCAGGCGCCGACGATGCGCGCCACCGTGCAGCCCGATGACACACCACTGGCACCCGTGGGTGGCGAGACCGCGCCGGCCAAGGCCCCTTCGACACCGTCGATCCCGCCCGCAGAACCCGAGCAGGTCGCCGAGACCGAGGTCGTCAAGGACATGCGAGCGACCTTGGCGGGCATCGAGTCGGTCGCCCCGACACCGGATGCGACGGCCGACAGCGACACCGTGTCACCCGGTGCCATCGGTGGTGGCCTCACGGCCGCCGACCGTGAAGCCGGTCGTGCCCCCAGCCCGCCGGCACCGCTGCGCACCACTGCCGCCGAGCGGGCCTCGCGCAAGGCAACCAAGATCAAGCCGGTCGAGTCGTGGGCGGACTACCAACTGCCCCCGCTCGACCTGCTCGGCGAGGGCCGGTCGATGCAGGCCGAGTCCGAGCGCACCATCGAGGCCCAGACCCAGGCGCTGCAGGCGACCTTCGACCAGTTCGGAATCGACGCGACCGTGGCCAGGTGGTCGCGCGGCCCGACCGTCACCCGCTTCGAGATCGAGCTCGGACCCGGCGTCAAGGTGAACAAGGTCGGCAACATGGGCGACGACATCGCCTATGCCCTGGCCGCGCCGGATGTGCGCATCGTTGCGCCGATTCCGGGCAAGTCCGCCATCGGCGTCGAGGTGCCCAACCGCCAGCGCGACCTGATCACGTTGGGTGACATCCTGCGGTCCGACACCGCAGCCAGCGACAACCATCCGCTGTTCGTGGCGCTGGGCCAGGACATTGCCGGCAACCCGGCCATGGTCAACCTCACCACCATGCCCCACCTGCTGGTCGCAGGCGCCACGGGGTCGGGCAAGTCAGTGACGCTCAACGCCATGATCGCGTCGATCCTGATGCGGGCACGCCCCGACCAGGTGCGCATGATCCTCATCGACCCCAAGCGGGTCGAGTTGGGGGTCTACAACGGCGCTCCCCACCTGCTGTCACCGGTCGTCACCGATCCGCGGCGAGCCACCGACGCCGTCCAGTGGTGTGTCAAGGAAATGGAGATGCGCTACGAGACCCTGGCTCGCCTGGGGTTCCGCAACATCGACGGCTACAACGACGCCGTGGCGCGCGGCGAGCTGCCCGACGAGGTCGACCCGATCACCGACGAGGTCACGACCACGCACGAGCACATGCCCTACATCCTGCTGGTCATCGACGAGTTGTCGGACCTGATGATGGTGGCCGCGCGCGATGTCGAGGACGCCATCTGCCGCATCGCGCAGATGGCACGGGCGGTCGGCATCCACATGGTCATCGCCACGCAGCGCCCCTCGGTCGACGTGATCACCGGCCTCATCAAGGCCAACATCCCGTCCCGCCTGGCCCTGGCCGTGGCGTCCGGCACCGACTCGCGCACCATCCTGGACAGCCAGGGTGCCGAGAAGCTGGTTGGCAAGGGGGACATGCTGTTCCAGCCCGCCAGCCAGGGCAAGCCGTCCCGCCTGCAGGGCTGCTTCCTGACCGAGCGCGAGATCGAACCGGTGGTCACCTACACCAAGCGCCAGCGCGAGGCCGACTATGTCGAGGGCGTGATCAAGGAGGGCAAGGAGGCGGCCAAGGCCGACACCTCCCGCGGCGACGACGACTCCGACGAGGCCCTGCTGGTGCGTGCCGCCGAGCAGGTGGTCAACTCGGGGCTGGGGTCGACGTCGATGCTGCAGCGCAAGTTGCGGATCGGTTTCGCCCGGGCCGGACGCCTGATGGACGAGCTCGAGGACATGGGTGTCGTGGGTCCCAACGAGGGATCCAAGGCCCGTGACGTGCTGTGGAGCCCCGAACAGTACGACAACGCCCTCCAACAGGGCACCTTCAACGACACCATGTGATCAACAGCGCTGCAGCCCCCGAACGTCCCTGAGGTTGTGCAGAACGAGGGAAGTCCATCGGCGGCTGACCGAGGACTCGCCGACGACCTTGAACGTGGCGGGATTGGGTGATCTTCTATGCTGTTCATTCACCCAGATGCCCGGATCATTTCATGACCATGCGGCTTCAACGCGACGTTGAACTGATCCGAACGTCACCGATCCTGCAGATCGTCGAGCGAACACTGGCCAGTGTCCTCACGCTGTCACTGCTCACCCTTTTGGTGGGCGACTACCTCTTGGGGCTGCCCTTCGGTGCCCGGGGGGTCGTCGTGGTCCTGGTCGTGGCGGCCGCGACTGGACTGGTCGTGTTCTACGTCGTCGTCCATGTTCGGCGACGAAACGCGGGTGGCAGGTGAGGGGCCGGGGGGCTTGGTGGTGATCGGAACAATCAAGCTGCTCGGTGATGTGGTCGGGTCGCCAAGGACACGGCCGCGGACGGACCGTCGGACGACTCGTACTCGTTCATCCCCGAGGGTGAACGGATCGTGGTCTTGTCGGGACGACTGCTCTTCTGGAGGCCTGCTCAGAGCAGTGACAGCGTCCATCGGGTGAAGGTCTCGTCCACCTCCATGCCGACATGGAGGTAGAGGTCCAGCGCGCCGGTGCGCGACTCAGTCATCAGCCTCGCCGTCGCCAGACCGCGGTCGTGGAACCGACCGAACGACGCCATGAGCAGGGCACCACCGATACCCCGACCCCACGCGTCCGGTGCGACGGCGAGCTGGTCCACCCAGCCGTCGCCCTCCTCGACGGTGCCGAGCGAGGCACCGACCACCCTTTCGCCTTCGACCGCGAGGAGCACCAGGTCGAGGTCCGTGGCACGGTCAAGGTGGCTCGCGCGCCAGTCCTTGAACGTCATCGGGTCGTCCCGGTCGTCCCAGGTCGAGAAGGCCGCCTCGATCACGTCGTACACATCACGGTCGTCGTCGGGCCGGACGATCGTCCGGATGTCGATTCCCTCGATCGGTCGTGGTGAGGGCGGGGCGCCCGACAGCGGGTACGCCAGCGCCCACGTGTCCCACCGCTTGACGTACCCGCGTGCCTGCAGCAGGCGGCGTGCCGCCGTCGCGGTGTTCGGGATGGTCTGGCCGACCTGTGCCTGATCGTCTTGGCGTGCCCGCTGCTCGCTCCACGCCGCGAGGGCGGATCCGATGCCGCGTCCGCGCGCGTCGGGGTGGACATCGATGAACGAATACCCGCCGAAGTAGTCGGCGTATGCCACGACCCGGCCCGTCTCGTCCTCGACGACCCGGGTGTCGGTTGCCAGGTCCATGCTCGGACGCGACCAGGAACCGGCGAAGTCCTCCTCAGTGGCGATGACAACGTCGACGCCGTTGGCGCGCTGGCTCGCAACGACTGCTGCCGCCACGGCCTCGAGGTCAGCATTGGTGGCGGGTCGCAGATCCCCGATCCCGGGAAGGGGCGTCATCACGTTCTCCGGCCGGAGGTCACCAGTGTCGGCATGCGCGACCGACACTAGCCACGCCGGGCCTGGTCTTGAAGGGACGCGGCCCTCGCACAAGACCCTTGGACCAACGTGTCCACGTTGTTCGACCAGGCCCACGAGCAACTGGAGCGGCCACAGCCTCCTGGTGCCACAGATGTCGTGAAGTCGCGCCCGTGCCCAGCCGCGAAACTGTCGAGATCCCCTGGCTCCCGACGGATCCACTCTGGCGGCCAGAGTGTCGGTGTCCCGCTGACCAGAACTGAGCACGCCAGTCCGGGTCAAGACTGGGGTGCTTGAGCTGTCGGCGCCGACCGAACGCGAGCACATTCGGGCAAAGAGGTGTGAGCCTCGCGACGTGTTGCGATCAGGTTGTGGGTCATGGAACTCGCCGGGCTGCCGCCATGAGCGCGGTGTTGTGGTAGGTGACGCGCCCGTCGGCGCGAACGTCGTCAGCCACTGCACTGGCGATTGCGGAATACACCTGTTCGCGGCGGTCCGCAGCATGCTCGCCAATCAGGTCGGCCAAGTTGATGAGCACGTCCTTGGCCCACTCGACATAGACCGCCGGAGATGGCCACGTCACGGTGAACCTGAAGGCCTCCACGGTCACGTCCTCGAAGCCCGCGTCGACCAGCACGTCATGGAAGACCTGCGGGTCAGACAGGTCCGGGCCGGCTCGCGCCTCACTCGGCGGTGGATCCAGATCCATCTCCCGCATCGCGGCGCCCATCGGCACCGACACCATGGGAACCTCGTCGGGAGAGCCCCACACCGAGGCAGCAAAGCGGCCGTCTGGCTTGAGCAGTTCCCGCACCACCGACGCCGCACCCACAGGATCAGGCAGGAACATCCACGTCAGCCCTGACACCGCGGCGTCGAAGGGGCCGTCATGGAGTTGCCGGCCTTGGCCCTGTCGCGTGAACTTCCGAAGAGCCAGTTTGCCTCGGGGGCTTGACTTCCTATCAGTGATAGGTGATGATGCCTATCACTGATAGGAAACAAGAGCGGAGAGCCCTGTGGTCGCCAGCAAGGTCGCGCAGCGTCGGGAAGCACGGATCGCCTCGATCGTCGAGGCGGCCTGGAGACTTGCGCACGAGCAGGGGATCCAGGTGTTCTCGCTGCGGGACCTGGCCGCGGAGGTCGGGGTGCAGCAGCCGTCGTTGTACACCTACTTCGACTCCAAGAACGCCCTGTACGACGCGATGTTCGCCGACGGCAACCAGCAGTTGCTGGAGACGCTCGACTCGGTCGACCTCCCCGACGACGCGGAGGCAGCGCTCAAGGTCTGCCTGGGTGTCGTTGCCGACTTCGCCGTCGAAGATCCGGAGCGCTACTCCCTGCTGTTCAGTCGCGTGATCCCGGGGTTCGAGCCGAGTGCCGAGTCCTACGCGGTGGCCCAGGAGGTGCTCGGCCACGTCGTCGTCGCGGCGAACGCGGCCGGCGTGACCAACCGTGGGGACATCGACTGCCTCGTCGCGGTGACCGCCGGTCTGATCGATTCGCAGATGAGCAACGAGCCGGGCGGTGACCGCTGGCTGCAGCACCTGGACCGCATGATCGACCTCCTGGTCGACGATGCCACGAAGAGGAGCGCCCGATGAGTCCCACGACCACCACTGGAGCCATCCGCATCGACCGCAGGCAGGCCCGGGTGCTCGCCCAGGACGAGTTCGACAGGTTCGCGGTCCTGGCCGCCTCGCTGACCCCGCAGGAGTGGGCGACCGACACCGCCTGTGTCGGGTGGGACGTTCGCCGGATGGTCCTGCACGTCCTGGGCTCGGCCGATGCCCAGGCCTCCCCGCTGGTCTTCGCGCACCAGCTGCGACGTGGCCTGGCGCTCAACAAGGAGATCGACGCCCACCACTGGGTCGACGGCCTCAACGAGTTCCAGATCCGTGAGCGTTCGGAGCTCAGCAACGCCGAGGTGGTCGCGCAGCTCGCGACAGTCGGCGGGAAGGCGGTCAAGGGCCGGTTCGGCACACCACTGCCGATGCGCTACACGCCGGTGCCGTTCGGCGCCCCGATCGGTTGGAAGCCGGTGAACTACCTCCTCGAAGTGGGCTTCACCCGGGACGTGTGGGCGCACCGCGTCGACATCCACGCCGCCATCGGCCGGCCCATGGACCTGCACATCGACCACGACGGCCGCCTGGTCGCCGACATCGTTCGGGAGTGGGCAGCACTCCACGGAGAACCGTTCGACATGCACCTGACCGGCACCGCCGGCGGCACGTTCAGCCAGGGCGAGGGCGGCGAGCACGTCGAGATGGACGCACTCGACTTCATCCGCACCCTGTGCGGACGACTTCCCGGCGCCGGCGTGATGCGCCACCCGCTGCCCCTGTGAACCATCCCCCCCAACCCCTCGACCGAAAGGCACCACCATGACCACCACCCTGACCAGCTCCGCCGTCCAGCAGGACGTCCGGGCCCTTCAGCAACGCTTCATCGACGACGTGATCAACGCCCAGGACCTCGACGGGGCGCTGGACGAGATCGTCGCCGAGGACTTCGTGGAGTTGAACCCGTTCCCCGGCCAGGGCCCCGGCCGGACCGGCCTCGCCGACGTCCTCGGCATGATGTTCACCGGCTTCCCGGACATGCACTGGACGATCCACGACACCCTCGTGGAGGGCGACAGGGTCCTGGGCTTCTCCACCTGGACAGGCACACACGACGGCGAATTCATGGGCATCCCAGCGACCGGACGCCCCGCCACGGTCGAGGCCTGGACCATCGACCGCTTCCGCGACGGGATCTTCGTCGAGAGCCGCATCATCATGGACGTTGCCGGCATGCTCGGCCAGCTCGGCGTCACCCCCGCCCCTTCACCCGCCTGACCCCAGTGCGAGCGCGGGGTCGGCAGGACGCCGTGCCGACCCCGGCCCGATCACTCCTACCGGGAAGCCCGATGGAACAGGATTCCGTCGGCGAATCAACAGGAGGTTCCACATGTTCGGAAACGTCGCTCTTCACCCCGGTGCTGCCAGCTGCTGACCTGGAGCGGGCAACGCGGTGGTACGCCGAGAAACTCGGACTCGAACCGGTCGAGGTCAACGACTACGGCGACCTGAGATTCCGAACAGGAGGGGGGAGGAGTTCCTGGCGTCTACCAATCCGAGCACGGTGTGGCATCTGTCATTGCCTCGCCCGATGGCGAGAACAAGTCCGCATGGTTCAAGGACAGCGAGGGGAACACCATCTCCCTCTCGACCTCGGGCTGACGCACCGTCAGCACGAGTGGGGCCGTGGCGACGACATGGGTGGTCGTGTCCGGATCGTGACGACCAGGCGCTGCCCGGGAGGTGGATGGTGGCCGGCACGACGTGACGCGCGTGACGACGTCGCGCGGCGTTCCAGACAAGGTCCTGACGTGAAAATTCGCCCCAGCTACCACATCACGGCCCCACGGAACTGGCTCAATGATCCGAACGGGCCCATTCACCACAACGGCCGCTATCACGTCTTCTACCAGTACAACCCCGATGCACCGTCATGGGGATCTCCCCACTGGGGTCACGTCAGTTCCGTCGACCTGGTGCACTGGGATCGGCATCCCGTGGCGCTCAGCCCAGACGGCACCGGCCCAGATGCGGATGGCATCTGGAGTGGCTGCGCGCGCCACATCGATGGCCAGGTCGCCCTGTTCTACACGGGTGTCACCGGACTCACCGATGCGGACCGGGTCGAATCGGTCTGCCGAGCGAACGGCTCCGACGACCTCGGCACCTGGACACGGTCGCCCGACAACCCGCTCATCACCGGTCCGCCACCCGAGCTGGCCACGCTCGGCCACCGCGACCCCTACCTCGTGCGAGAGGCCGACGGGTGGGGGCTGTTGTTGGGCGCAGGCCTGGGGGCCGGGACGCCCGAAGCGGCCGGGGCCGTCCTTCGCTACCACTCCGCCGACCTGCGCGAGTGGGACTACGTCGGACCGCTGTTCCAACGACCCGCGAACGCCACCGGCCTCGCGACCTTCTCGATGTGGGAATGCCCCCAGCTGGTGCGCATCGACGGACGCGACGTACTCATCTGGTCCGTTCAGGACCCCCTGTCGGAACGGTCACTGCGCTACGCGGTGTATGCCGTGGGCCAAGTGGTCGACGGCCAGTTCACGATGACGTCGATGGGGCGAGTCGACCACGGGGAGACCTTCTACGCCCCGGCCGTCACCACCGACGCGACAGGCCGCCACCTGATGTGGGGCTGGCTCCAGGAAGACGCCAAGGAACCCGACGACGACACGACCCATGCCGGCGCCCTGAGCCTGCCACGCCAATTCCGCCTGGACGGAGATCGGATGGTCGTTGAACCTGTCCCGGAGCTGGGCAGGTTCGGCACGTCGGTGGTCGGTGGATCAGCAGTCCAACTCGCGGCCGGCGAGCCCCTGGCCCTGCCCGAGGCCGGACACCACTTCCGTGTCGTCGCGACCCTTCCCGACACCGACGCCGTGGTGGGCCTCGCCTTGGGGTGGGACCCGGACGGAGACGAAGCGACCATCGTCAGGGTCGATCGGGGCCATGGCCGATTTGGGATCGTCGACCGTGTGCACGGCGTCGACCATCGACGCGACGACTACGTCGGTCCGCTCGAGCCCGATGCGGCCACGCTGACCGTGACCCTGTACGTCGATGGAAACATCCTCGAGGTGTTCACCGACTGCGGGACAGCACTGACCTGTCGCCTGCCCGCGCACTCCCAAGCACCCGCGCTGCTGCTGTGCGCCGACACCGACGTCACGTTGGTCGACGTCGCGGTGGACACCTTCCCGGCCCACGGCATCGTCGGCGAATGAGGAAGTTGGCGGCGCCCACGATCTTGAAACCGGCCGCCCCGACATTGACGCTGTCGCCGCTGAAGCGGCCCATGCACCAAGGCTCTGAACGCAGGGGCCCAGGGGCGGATCCGCCGAAACACGATCTCTGGCGAGTACCACTCCCGCGTGGCGGCAATCAAGATCGATCCGGTGTGGTGGTCGTCAATGTGGGGAGGCTACGGGACCATGCCTTGCACCACGACTCTCACGTCGGCCGGGTCGGTGGTGGGCGCCGAAGGCTGGTCAGCCATGGTCTTGCTCCTCACGCACTCTCGCTCACGCCGGGTCCGGCCGTGGCAGCCAGTTCGCGCAACTGCATGTCGGCGTCGCCCAACTGGGCGTCGAGCATGACCAGGCGCTTGGCGATGTGGCTGCCCGGGTACTCCCACGTCATGCCGATGCCGCCGTGCAACTGGATCGATTCCTCGGCGACCAGACGCGCCACCTTCCCGACCAGGTGCTTGGCCATCGCCACGTGCCGATGCGAGTCGGGACCGTCGAGGCTGCTGGCCGCCAGGATCGTGATCGAGCGCGCCTGTTCCAGTTCGATCGACAGGTCCACGACGCGGTGCTGCAGCGCCTGGAAGGTCGCCAGCGGTCGTCCGAACTGCTTGCGATCCTTGAGGTAGCCGATTGTCATCTCGAAGAGCCGGTCGGCGGCGCCCACGGCCTCGGCGCACAGTGCCAGACGCCCCGCGTCCAGGGCGGCATGGATCGCGGGGGCTGCATCCTCCATGACCACGCGCCCGGGCACGCCCGACAGCACGATCTCCGAAGCCCCACCACCGTCGATCAGGGCGTAGTCGGTGACCTCGGCATCTGCCAGGTCGATGGACACCAGCGCCAGCGAACCGTCCAGCATGGCCGTCACCAGCGCCACGTCAGCCCCGGGACCGCCGGAGACCACGCTCTTGCGCCCCGTGACGGTCACGTCATCGCCTTCCCCCACGCGTGATGCCGTGGTGGCGATGTCGTCGTCGACGGCTTCGAGGTCGGCGGGCTCGGCCCAGGCCACCACGGCCCGTCGTGCACCCGACACCAGCGCGTCGACATCGTCGGTGGCCTGCGCCGCCACGAGTAGGCGCAGCGCCAGCAACGTGCCCAACAGCGGCTCGGGCGCCAGCGCTCGCCCGACCTCCTCGAACATCACCATGATGTCCAGTCCACTCCCACCGAAGCCACCCGACTCCTCGTCGACCAGGGCGCCCAACACGCCCATCTCGCACAACTGCGTCCACACCTCGGGCAGGTGGAACGGCGGCTCGTAGGCCGCCTGGGCACGGGTCTCGGGATCCCACGAGTCGGCCAGGAATCGCCGCAGGGTCTCGGCCAGCATCTGGCGATCTTCGTCGATGGTGAAGTCCATGGCTCAGCCTCCCAGGATCTGCGGCGCGAGGATGTTGCGCTGGATCTCGTTGGATCCGCCGTAGATCGACAGCTTGCGGTTGTTGAAGTAGTGCCCGGCGTTGGCCCGGGCCTCCGGCGGTGCCAGCGCAAGGTCCTCGTCCAGGACGTCGAAGGGAAACGGGCCGGCCGCCGGCCCCAGCACCCGCCGGGCCAGGTCGTTGATGGCCTGGCGGATCTGGGTGCCCTTGATCTTGAGCATGGAACTCTGGGCACCGGGGGACGCACCATCCTGTACGGCGGACAGCATCCGCAGGTTGGTGATCTTCATGGCTTCGAGGTCGACTTCGAGCTCGGCCAGGCGGGCGGCGAACACCGGGTCGTCGATCACGGCCCTGCCGCCCCGCACCGTGGTCGTGGCCAGGGCCCGCAGGTTGGCGAGTCCGCGCACGGCGTAGCCGACCCCGGCGATGTTGGTGCGTTCGTGGGTCAGCAGGAACTTCGCGATGGTCCAGCCGTCGTGTTCCTGGCCGACCAGGTTTGCCGCCGGGACGTGGACGTCGGTGAAGAACACCTCGTTGACCTCGTGGTCACCCTCGATCAGGCGGATCGGGCGCATCTCGATGCCCGGATCATCGAGGTCCATGAGGAGGAAGGAGATCCCGGCCTGTGGTTTGCCCTCGGCGCGGGTGCGGACCAGGCAGAAGATGCGGTTGGCGTGCTGGCCGAGCGTGGTCCAGGTCTTCTGGCCGTTGACGACGTAGTGATCGCCGTCGCGTTCGGCGCGGGTGCGCAGGGAGGCCAGGTCGGAACCGGCATCCGGTTCCGAGTAGCCCTGGCACCACCAGTCGGTGCCGTCCAGGATCCGCGGGAGGTACTCGGCCTGTTGTGCTGGCGTGCCGAACTCGATCAGGACCGGGCCCAGCATGTTGAGCCCGAACGGCACCAGGCGGGGTGCGTTGGCGAGCGCGGCCTCCTCCTCGAAGATGTGGCGTTGGACGGCGTTCCAACCCGGCCCGCCGTGCTCGCGTGGCCAGGTCTGGGCCAACCACCCGCGCGACTGCAGGGCGGCATGCCAGCGCTCGTGGTCGGACCGGGACAACTCGTGACCGGTTCGCACGGCCTCGGCGATGTCCTCGGGCAGGTGGGTGTCGAGGAAGGTTCGCACCTCGTCGCGGAACGCCTGTTCCTGCGCGCTGAACTCCAGATCCATCGCGTGTCTCCAGTGGCCGCCATCGGGCCGTTCGGGGTCGTGTGCCGGCAGGCTATGCGACGCCTCGTGATAGGATGGGCGACCGGGTCACGACCCCGCTGTCGGACCGGTTCGCTCCCGACGCACCGGTCGTGCGCACCACATCGTGCTTCTCCCCGCATCCCCAGAGGTGTTCGCCGTGCTCGTCAACGTCCACAAGCTCATCGATCGGCCAGGTCAGTCCGAGGACCTGGTCCAGTCGGTCGATCCTGCTGAGCTGGTTCCGGCGGACGAGGACGACCTGCGCTGGGACCCACCGGGGGCCGTCATCGACGGTGCCCTTGACCTCGACGTGCGGGTGTCGTCGGTGGTCGACGGGATCCTTGCCCGGGGCACCGTGGACGTGGACCTGGTGATGCCGTGCTCACGATGCCTCACCGAGATCACCGACGAGGCCACGCTCGCGCTGACCGAGTTGTTCCACGATCCGCGCAAGCTCGAAGTTCAGGACTACACCGAGGGCGACGACTACCTCGTCGAGTCCGACCTGGTCCACATCGATCTCGGGCGCGCCCTGCGCGACACGCTCACCCTGGCGATCCCCAGCCGGCCGCTGTGTCGCCCCGACTGTGCCGGGCTGTGTGCGACCTGCGGCGCCGACCGCAACGTCGACGACTGCGGGCACGGCGACGAGTCCGGGCCCGACCCGCGCTGGGCGGCGCTGGCCGAACTGGACCTCGAAGACGACGATGACGACGATGTCAACGTCGACGTCGCATCCGGATCGCACGCCCAGACCGACCCCTCCCACACCGCACCACCCAACCGGGAACCCCACGGCGGCTGATCCCGAATTGGCCTATCCTGACGTCCACGTCTGTGGGCCCAGGAGCGGTTGTTCCGGCCACGCGCATCCCGACCAGACCCTTCACCTGCCCCACGACCAGCTCCAGGACCACGTCCTGGCCACATCGAGCCGCTGCCGCCACTCCCGCCAGTGCGGCCCCACGGCACACATCACCCCACCCATCGATTTCGAACCACCATCACAAGGAGACGCCCATGGCCGTCCCGAAGCGCAAGATGAGCCGTTCCCGCACCCGCCACCGCAAGGCCCAGTGGCTCAAGATCTCGGCCCCCACGCTGACCACGTGCCCCCGTTGCAAGGCTGCCATGCGGCCCCACACGGTGTGCGAGGAGTGCGGGACCTACAAGGGCGTCCAGATCCTCGACGCCAAGTGATCCGAGCACCGCGAACCGCAGTCCCGGCGGTCGCGACGTGGTGACCACCGACGGGCTCGAGCCTGCCGAACTCGACGACCTCGCAGGTCGGTTGGGCGTCGTGGACCTCGATCGTGGGTTGCTGGCACGTGCGCTGGTGCACCGATCGTGGGCCTTCGAACACGACACCGATTCCAACGAGCGACTCGAGTTCCTCGGCGACGCGGTGTTGGGGCTGGTGGCCGCGGACGAGATCTTCCACCTGTGTCCGGGCGAACCCGAGGGGCGACTGGCCTCCCTGCGAGCGGCCGTGGTGAGCCAACCGACCCTGGCCGCGATCGCGCGCAGGCTCGGACTTGGCCACTTCCTCCAGTTGGGGATCGGGGAGGCCGGATCGGGCGGTGCCCACAAGGACTCGTTGCTGTCGGACACCCTCGAGGCCGTGCTCGGTGCCGTCCACCTCGACCTGGGGTTCACCACGGCCTATGACCTGGCCCAGCGCCTGCTGGCCGCGTCCCTGGCCGACCTGCTCGCACGTGCCACCACCCTGGATGCCAAGACCGCCCTGCAGGAACACACCGAGGCCGAGTTCGGCATGCCGCCGCGCTACGAGACCACCCGCAGCGGGCCGGACCACGAACCCACCTTCGCTGCCCGCGTGTGGGTCGGAGACGATGTCGTCGGCCAGGGGGAGGGTCCCACCAAGAAGGCAGCCGAGCGCGCCGCGGCGGCTGCGGCGCTCGTCGACCTGGCACCCGACCTGTTGACCGGACCGGTGCCGGCCGCGCCCGTCGGCCTGGCGGGGTCGCGAGGACGAGGCCGGACGCCGAGCACCGACGACAGCCACTGACCGGGCGCAACGGCCACCCTCCACCCGGCATGCCCTGCCGGCCCGCGTGCCCTGTGGGCGTGACGACTTGGCGGGTCCGGATCTCCGCGGGAACGATGTCGAACAGCCGAATGGGCCTGTCGGAGCCTCGTCGACGATGTCCAGGACCCCACGGCCGACCCGCTACCGTCACCAATCAGCCTGCCAGGAGAACCCCGTGCTCGAACTGCCCGAAGTGGAGGTCCTGCGCAAGGATCTCGAGAAGGAGGTCGTGGGCAAGCGTGTCAAGGACGTCGTGATCACGACGGCCAGCATCGTGCGCCCCTTCCACCGGACCCGTCCCGACTTCGTCAAGGCCCTCGAGGGGCACAAGATCGTCGACGCCCGACGCCGGGGACGCACGATCTTCCTCGACCTCGACGAGGACCAGACGTGGGTGATCGACGCCCGCGGCCCGGCCTCGCTGCACCGCGAGACTGCGACGGAGGAGCCCGGCCCCGGCACCCACATGGCGGTCACCTTCACCATCGGAGGCGCCATCCACCTGTCGGACGCGTCCAGGGAACCGGACGTGTCGGTCGGCGTCGTGCCCACCGAGGAGGCCCTGGAGGCCGTCGGGCTGTCCACGGACGGGTTCGACCCCCTGGACGACAACATCACGTGGATGGACTTCGGGGCGCTGCTGGCCAAGGCCGGCAAGCCACTGAAGTTGGCCTTCATGGACAAGGACGTCATCGCCGGCATCGGCCCGGTCTACTCCGACGAGATCCTCTACGAGGCCGGTCTGAAGTGGGATCGTCCGTCGGACACGCTCACCTCCCAGGAGATCCGGCGTCTGTTTCGTGCCATGCACGAGGTCATCGCCGCCGCCATGAAGTACCGCGGGTCGTCGCTGGACGACAACGATCCCGACGAGGTCACCGACGACGAGGGCGAGGCCGCGGAGCACCTCAAGGTCTATGGCCGTGAGGGCATGCCGAGCTTCCGTTCGCGTCGACCGATCGTGATGGAGGAGATCGGGGACGGCATCGTGACGTACTTCGATCCCCAGTCGCAGTACTGAGGACCTGCCGGTGTTCCTGACCTCCCTGTCGATGCGTGGGTTCAAGTCCTTCGCCGATGCCACGACGATGGAGGTCGAGCCGGGGATCACGGTGATCGTGGGTCCCAACGGCTCGGGCAAGTCCAACGTCGTGGACGCGCTGTCGTGGGTCCTGGGCACCGCTTCACCGTCCAAGGTGCGTGGCGGCAGCATGACCGACGTCGTGTTCGCCGGGTCGCCGGACCGGCGCCCGGCATCGTCGGCCCGCGTCGAGATCACGATCGACAACTCGGCTGGGGTGCTGGGCCACAGCGGCGTGGGCACGTCGCATTCGGCCCAGGAGTTCACCGAGGTCAGCGTCAGCCGCGAGATCGAGCGCGACGGTGGTGGCACGTACCGCATCAACAACGAGGTCGTGCGCGCGCTGGACGTGCAGGAACTCCTGTCCGACACCGGGTTGGGTCGGGAGTTGCACACGATCGTCGGGCAGGGCCAGCTCGACGAGATCCTCAACGCCCGTCCCGAGGACCGACGCCGCTACATCGAGGAGGCGGCCGGCATCCTCAAGCACCGCCGTCGTCGGGAACGGTCCGTGCGCAAGCTCGAGCAGGTCGACGAGCACATCCACCAACTGTCGTTGGTGCTGCGGGAACTGTCGCGACAGCTCAAGCCCCTGCAACGCCAGGCCGAGCAGGCCGATCGTCACAAGTCACTCCAGGGCCAGTTGCGGGCCGTGCGACTGGAGTTGGCCGCCCACGACCTGGACGGCCTGCTCGACCAGCGCGCTCGTCACGCCGACACCGACGAGGCGACCCGGGCTCGCGAGGAGGAGTCGCGCGAACTGGTGGAGGGTCTGCGCGCCGCAGTTGCCGAGGCCGAGGCCGAGGTCGATGAACTGGGCCCGGCCTCCGAGCAGACCCAGACCCGCTACCACCAGTTCAACTCCTTGAAGGAGCGCTGGCAGGGCACCGCCGAACTGGTGGCGGCGCGCCGGCGCCACCTCACCGAACACGTCGAGGAACCACTGGCCGGACGCCCCCCCGACGAGCTGCGGGCGGCGGCGGACCGCGCCGACGAGGCGCGCGCCGGGCTGGAGGAGGAACTGGCCCGGTTGCACGAGCGGCTGGATGAAGCCAGCGGGAACCGTCGCGAGGTGGAGACGCGCCGTCGTGCCCACGAGCAGGCACGCGCGGCAGCGGCCCGGCAACGTGCGCTGGCCCGGGAGCGCCACGTGCGCTGGGAGGGGCAGGTCGCGGCGCTGGCCGGCAGCGTGTCCGCGGCCGAGGCCGAGTTGGGCCGATCCACGACCCAACTCGCAGAGATCGATGACCGGCGCCGGGCGATCGAGGCCGACCGGTCGCGCCTGGCAGACGACCGTGCCCAGTTCGACGAGGCGGTCGCATCCTCCGAGCAGGACGTGGCGGCGGCACGGACAGCCCTGGACGCAGCCCAGGCCACCGTCGACGACCTGCTCGAGCGCGAACGGGCGTTGGAGCGTGAGCGCACCGGACTGGTTGCACGCGCCGAGGCCCTGCGTGCCGCGGCCGCAGAACAGGGCGATGGTGCGCAGGCGCTCCTGGAGGATGCCGCGGGGGCCGGAGTGGACCTGGTCGGCCAGGTCGCGGACCACGTGCGTGTCGACGAGTCCATGGGTGCCGCCGTGGCCGCAGTGCTCGGCAGTCTCGGTGAGGCCGTCGTGGCGGCCGACCCGGTGGCGGCCGCCGACGCGGTCGCCTGGATCAGGCGCACCGACGGGGGCGGCGTGACCGTGATCGCGCCCGCTGCCGGTGAGGCCGCCGAGGCCACCACGAACGGTCCGGCGCCACTGGACGACGTGACCCGGGCCGCCTGCGATGCCGCCGGTGCCGTGCCCGTCGCTGCCTACCTGCATTCAGCCGGCACCGCGTCCGGTGATGCCGTGGTGACGGCATTGGCGGCGGCCGTGCGGGATGCGGTGATCATCGACGACTGGCGTGGCGCGGTTGCCCTGCACGGCACGCACCCGGACCTGACGGTGGTCACGACGGCAGGCGACATGGCCTCGCCACGGGGCTTCATCGCGGCATCCTCGGGGATCACGTCGGCCGTGCTGGCGGCCACGGCAGCCGACGAGGCCGAGGTCCGAGCGCGCGAACTCGCGGGTGAGGTCGATGCCGTCACGACGCAGGTCACGGAGGCCCGCACCCGGTTGGTGCAGGCTCGTGACGCCCATGCCGAGGCGACCGACCAGCGCCATCGGGCCGCAGCCGAGGCCAACGGTGCCCGCGATGCGGCCGCCCGGCTGGCGGTCGAACAACAGTCCGTGCACCGGCAACTGGAAGTGGTGACGGCCCATCGCGAGGAGATCACCACTGGTCTGGAGGCCGATCGCCAGGAACTCGTCACGCTCCGGGGCGGTGGTCCACCGGCGTTCGACGAACTCACCGACGAGGACGTCGACGGGCAGGAGGCCGCCGACCTGGACGAGGTCGTCGGACTGGCCAGGGAGCGCGAACTGGATGCGCGCGTCGACGTGGAGCGTGTCACCGAGCAGGTGCGTGGGTTGGCCGAGCAGGCGCGGCAGCTGCGCAGCGAGGCACTGGAGGTGGAGGCTGCCCTGGCGGCTGCTGCGCGACGTCGGGAACGGCGCCGCGTCGACATCGCTCGATGCGCAGAGCTGGCCACGGTGTGCCAGGTCGCCCTGGAGGCGATGCAGACGACCCTGGTCGATGCGGCCGCCGAGCGCGACGCCATCAGCACCCGGCTGGGCCGCCGTCGGTCCGAGTTGACGGCTGCTCGGGCAGCACTCGGCGGGGCCGAGACCGGGCTTGCCGACGTGCGGGAACTGCGCCATGCCGCCGAGTTGGCACGAGCCGATCTGGACCACCGCATCGAGGCCATCACCGATCGGCTGCGCGCCGACTTCGCGGTGTCGATCGACGAGGTCATGGCCGATCACCCCGACGCCGCTGCGGCCGATCGCGATGAACTGGTGGCCCAGGAGGACACCCTGGTGCGACGCGTCGGGCTGCTGGGTCGGATCAATCCACTGGCCCTGGAGGAGTTCAAGGCGCTCGAGGAGCGACACGCCTTCCTGGCCGCCCAGGTCGACGACCTGCGCCAGTCACGGCGCGACCTCGAGGGCGTCATCGATGCAGTCGACGATCGCATCCGCACGGTGTTCATGGATGCCTGGACCGACATCGAGCAGGCCTTCGAGCGGATCTTCTCGGTGGTGTTTCCCGGTGGGCACGGGCGCCTGCGGCTGGTCGGTGCGGAGGACCCGCTGACGGCCGGCATCGAGGTCGAGGCGCGCCCGCCGGGCAAGCAGGTGACGCGGCTGTCGCTGTTGTCGGGTGGCGAGCGGTCCCTGACCGTCCTGGCGTTCGTCTTCGCCATCTTCATGGCCAGGCCCAGTCCGTTCTACGTCCTGGACGAGGTGGATGCAGCCCTCGACGACGTGAACCTGCAGCGGCTGTTGCAGGTCATCGAGTCGTTCCGTGGGTCCAGCCAGATCATCATGGTGACCCACCAGAAGCGGTCGATGGAGATCGCCGACGTCCTGTACGGGATCACCATGGGCCCCGAGGCTGTCACCAAGGTCGTGGCCCAGCGCCTGGGCGAACTCGAAGCGAGCGGTGTCCTGGACGCCGCCGGGTGACGGGGTTGCCGGCGCGTCCGTCGGCGGGGGAGGGGACGTCCGGCAGACGGTCGATCCCACGACGGACCGACCACCGCAGCATCAGGGGTGGCGTCCCGGATGGCCCACCAGCACCACCGTCGTGACTATCGTTCGCCGGGGTCCTTCCTTGGCGGCGACCCCGCTCCCGAACGTGAACGGAACAGTCATGAACATTTCGATGCGGCAGCGGCTCCGGACGGCGGGATGGGTGCTTGTCAGCGGCACCCTGGTCGTGGTGGCGGCGAGCCCGAGTGCTGCCGAGGTCGTGGAGGGTTCCTGCGACGGGGCCGTCACGATCCAGGACACCGACACGACCATCGAGGCGAGTGCGCCGGCCGACACGACGATCGTGGTCCCGGCCACGGCGACGGTCGACTACTCGGCAACCCTGGGGGTCGACGCCCCCGCCGATCCGGAGACGGCCGAGGGTGACGTCGTGATCACGCTGCCGATCGGTGAGTGGGAGGTCGCGAGTTGGTCGGACGAGACCACGCTCGTGGCCGTCGAGGGCACCCACACCTACCGCGCCCCGGCCTGGGTGCCGCGCGGCTCCGGCGCGATCCCACTCGAGGTCACCCACGTGCAGGGCGACACGGTGTGCCGGGCAGACTTCCGGGTCAGCGTCGACGGGTCGCCGTGGAGTGCCCAGTCGGCACTGCTGCTCCTGCTGACGCTGCTGGGTGCCATCGGCACCTTCGCCGCCGGGCGCGACCAGGGCGCCGGGACCGGTCGGCCGGTGCTGGGCGCCGTCTCGGGGTTCTTCTTCGGGCTGATGGGCGCGGCCTCGTTGTTCGCCTTCGGCTTCACCGCGCTCGACTCGCCGCTGTTCTGGATCCTGCCCATCGTGGGGATGCTCCTGGGCGTCGGACTGGGCGCATGGGGCCCGCTCGAGCCCGCGCCGGCTGCGGCGCAGCCAGCCGACACGGGTGCGGAGGCGGACACGGCCGTCGCAGATCCCGATGTGACGGCGCCACCTGGCGAGTCGTCGCAGCCGGGAGCGGACAGCGGGCAGCCGCCGACCGAACCCCGTTGACGGGGCCCACAGCGGGCGGCCACGCACCGAACTCCGCTGTCGGCTGCGGGCGGCGCGGAGGTGATCCGGGTCGTCGGTGCGTCGGCGTGCGGTCGGGGCTGCTGCGACACGGCAGATAGCCTCGCAGGGCGTCGGGTGCCCGATGCCCCCGCCCGCCCCACGCCCAAGAGGTCTGCATGGAAATCGAGATCATCCTCGCGATCAGCGCGATCGTCCTGGTGGTCGTCACCACGCTGTCGGGCTTCCTCATCCGGAGTCGCCGTGGTCCGGAGGGACCGGATCGCAGTGCACCCGGCAGCACGGGGACGACGGCAACGAAGCAACGGCCCCCGGCCGCCGATCGTGGACCCGATGAGCCGGCGGGCGACGTTGCGGTCGCCGAGCCACCGGCCACACCCACCGCGCCGCCCAAGGCACCAGAGCCCGAGACGATGCCCCTGGGGCAGCGTTTTCGCCAGCGACTGGCCCGCACGCGCAACGTGCTGGGTGTCCAGGTGGCGGAGTTGTTCGGCCGCGGCGTCACCGACGACGCCTGGGAGGGCCTCGAGGAGACCCTGATCGCGTCCGACGTCGGCGTCACGGCCTCCCTGGAGGTGGTGGAGCAGGTGCGGAATCGTGCCCGTGCCGAGGGTGTCACCGATGCCGACGGTGTCGTCGCGATCCTCAAGGACGAACTGCGCATGGTCCTGGATGCCGGTGACCGGTCCCTGGCACGGGCGACGGACGACGAACCAACCGTGTGGATGATGACCGGGGTCAACGGCACCGGCAAGACCACCACGATCGGCAAGCTCGCCGCGATCGAGTCACGCGCTGGTCACTCCGTGGTGCTTGCCGCCGCCGACACCTTCCGCGCCGCCGCCGCCGAACAGCTTGGCCTGTGGGCCGACCGGACCGACGCCCGCCTGGTCCGCAAGGACGAGGGTGCTGACCCGGCCTCAGTGGCATATGACGGGTACATGGCGGCACGGGCAACGGATGCCGACGTGCTGATCGTGGACACGGCTGGCCGGCTGCACAACCGCCGCGAACTGATGGACGAACTGGGCAAGGTCAAGCGCGTCGTCGAGAAGCAGTCAGGTCCCATGGAGGAAGTGCTGCTGGTGCTGGATGCCACGACCGGCCAGAACGGGTTGAACCAGGCCCGGGCGTTCGTGGATGCCGTCGACGTCACCGGACTGGTCCTGACCAAGCTCGATGGCTCGTCCAAGGGCGGCATCGTCGTGGCGGTGCAGCGGGAACTGGGGTTGCCCGTCAAGCTCGTGGGGCTGGGAGAGGACATCGACGACCTCGCCCCCTTCGACCCGCAGGCGTTCGTCGACTCCCTGTTCGAGTAGGTCGCACCGCGCCAGACGGCTCGGATGGGCCGATCGGTACGCTCGGCGACGCTGCGTGGATTGTCCACCCGGAACGGATTGAACGTGTTCGAATCCCTCGGTCAACGTCTCGACGAGGCCCTGTCCAAGGTGCGCGGAAAGGGTCGGCTCGACGAGGCGACCGTTGACGCGACCCTGCGCGAGATCCGGCTCGCCCTGCTCGAGGCCGACGTCAACTTCAAGGTCGTTCGCGGCTTCGTGAACCGCCTTCGTGACGTGCTGGTGGGTGAGGAGGTCTCCAAGGCCCTCAACCCGTCGCAGCAGGTCGTCAAGGCGGTGCATGCCGAACTGGTGCGTGCACTTGGCGGCGAATCCCAGGCGTTGGACCTGTCGGGGCCAAAGCCGGCAGTGATCATGCTCGCGGGCCTGCAGGGCTCGGGCAAGACCACGGCCGCCGGCAAGTTGGCCCAGCAGCTCAAGAAGAAGGGTCGCACCCCGATGCTGGTCGCCTGCGACCTGCAGCGACCGGCAGCGGTCCAACAGCTGCGTGTCAACGCCGAGAAGGTCGGCGTGCACGTCTACGCCCCGGTCGAGTCCGGTGATCCCGTGGCCGTGGCACGCGATTCGCTCGACAAGGCCCGCCAGACCGGCTGCGACGTCGTGATCGTCGACACGGCCGGGCGCCTGCACGTCGACAGCGACATGATGGACCAGGCCCGTGAGATCCGCGAGGCGGTCGATCCGGTCGCGACGCTGTTCGTCATCGACGCCATGATCGGCCAGGAGGCCGTCAACGTCGGCAAGGCCTTCCTCGACGACGTCGGATTCGACGGCGTCATCCTCACCAAGCTCGATGGCGACGCCCGCGGCGGGGCAGCCCTGTCGGTGCGCGAGGTCACCGGTCGTCCGATCCTGTTCGCCTCCATCGGCGAGAAGATGGAGGACTTCGAGGCCTTCCACCCCGACCGCCTGGCCGACCGCATCCTGGGCATGGGCGACATGATGACGCTCATCGAGAAGGCCGAGGAGACCTTCACGCAGGAGGAGACCGAGAAGGCCGAGGAGACCCTGCGTTCGGGGGACTTCACCTTCGAGGACTTCCTGTCCCAGATGCAGATGGTCAAGCGCATGGGGCCGCTCAAGGGCGTGCTGGGCATGCTGCCCGGCATGGGCCAGGCGCTCAAGGACGTCGACGTCGACGACAAGCAGTTGGCGCATGTCGAGGCGATGATCACCTCGATGACGCTCGAGGAGCGTCGCAATCCCAAGCTGCTGACCAAGGCGGGCGCGCGTCGCCGCCGTCGCATCGCGGCCGGGTCGGGACGCTCGGTCCAGGAGGTCAATCGGCTCCTCAAGCAGTTCGACCAGGCCCGGACGATGATGAAGTCGGTGTCCAAGATGGCTGGCATGGACTCGATGAATCCCAAGGGGCGCAAGGCCAAGGCCGCGCAGGCCCAGGCTGCCCGCAAGATGCTCAAGTCCGGGCAGTTGCCGGGCGGACCGCCCGGGGCCGCCGGGGGGCTTGGTGGGTTCCCCGGACTGCAGTCCAAGAAATAGTGGACTGCAGTCCAAGAAATAGGTGGACTGCAGTCCAAGAAATAGCTGATTGCAGTCCGGGACGTCGTCCCGGAAGTCCTCCACGTGGTGCTTCTGGCGCAGTTCCGCATCCACCGTGTCGCTGGCAGGTTCGCCTAGCGTTGACCCACAGCCGCACCATTCCATCGTTTGAAGGCAACGCACAATGATCGACCAGATCTCGGTGTTCCTCCACGTCCTGGCCGCCACGGGGATGGTGGCTGGCGGCGTGGTCACGATGATGGCGGGTGCCAGGATGCGCAACGCCCACACCGTCGACGACATCGCGCAGTGGGCGTCGTTCGCGCGGGCCGGCGGCATCGTGACCCTGTCCGCGGCCGTGGTGAGCCTGTTCACCGGCGGCCACCTGGCGGGGGCGGTCTGGACCACCGACGCCAAGTCAGGATTTGCGTTCCCGTTCATCACGCTCGGCGCGGTGGCACTGCTGCTGCTGGCTCCCATCGGTCCGATGATGGGTGGGGCGAAACTGCGGCGCATCCAGGAACATGCTCGCCACCGCGACACGGCGGATGACCTGGCCGGCCTGCAACGTTCTGCCCGGTCGGCCGCCATCTGGGGCCCGGTCCACAGCCTCATCGGCGTCTGCGTCGGGCTCGTCTGGGTCATGACCGCGAAGCCCGACAACTGGCTGGTCACGGCCGCCATCCTGGTGGCCACCTTCGCCGTCGGGTGGCTGACCGGCGTCATCGTGGCTGGCGGTGCACCGCGTCCCAACCCACGCGACAGCCGGGCCTGAGCCCGACCGCTCGCGTCTGGCCCGGCCATTACGACCGTGGCCGCGACCGTCGCCACGACGGCGTCTCGCTACACTGCGGCCAGTCGTCATCGTGCTTCGCGCACCTCGACGACCCACCTCACCGTCGACCTCCGCCGCCGCGCCGCCTGCCGCCATCTTCGCAGTGTGTCCCGGTCGGTACGGGCCGACCCGACATCGCCCGGACACAGCCGCTCCTGCGGTGTGTCGCCTGGGCCAACTCCACAAGGCACCACACCATGGCAGTCAAGTTGCGCCTTCGTCGTGAAGGCACCCACAAGCGTCCCCACTACCGCATCGTCGCGGCCGACTCCCGCGCCCCGCGCGATGGTCGCTTCATCGAGATCCTGGGCGAGTACCACCCGCTGGACCAGCCCTCCACGATCGAGGTCGACCGTGACCGCGCGCTGTACTGGCTCGGCGTCGGTGCCCAGCCGTCGTCGCAGGTCGAGAAGCTGCTGCGCATCCAGGGCATCTGGGAGGAGTTCAAGCCGGGCGACAAGCCCGTGCGTGACCGCTCCGAGAAGAGCCCGAAGCTGAGCAAGAAGGCCAAGGCGAAGAAGGCTGCAGCAGAGGGTGACGCATGAGCGTTCGCGCCGAGGACACCCTGGACTTCGTGGCCCGCCAGCTGGTGGACCACCCCGACGACGTGCGCGTCGAGGTCTCCGAGGATGACCGCGGGGTCACCCTCCACCTCATCGTGCACGACGACGACATCGGCAAGGTGATCGGTCGTCGTGGCCGCACCGCCAAGGCCCTGCGCACGCTGATCAAGGCGGCGGGGTCGCTCGACGACGTCAACGTCAACGTCGAGATCGAGGACTGAGCCAGTGACCGACGCCGCGACCGGTGACGGCATCGTGATCGGCCATGTGGTCAAGCCACACGGCATTCGCGGTGAGGTCGTGGTCCGGTCGCAGTCAGACGTCCCGGGGCGCTACGCCCCCGGCACCCGGCTGCGCGTCGGCACGCGCGACCTCGACATCCGCAGCAGTCGTCCCCATGCGGGACGGCTGCTCGTTGCGTTCGAGGGATTCGACGACCGCAATGCCGTCGAGGAGTTGCGGGGTGCGGAGATCACCGCGCCACCCGCCCAGTTGGACGACGCCGACGTCTACTACGCCCATGAACTTGTCGGCATGGACGTGGTCACCGAGGACGCGCGCTGGCTCGGCACGGTCACCGAGGTGATCGAACTGCCCAGCGTTGCGGGCTACGAACTGTTGGAGGTCGACTTCGACGGGCAGACCTGGTTGCTGCCATCCGATGACGAGCTCGTCGAGGTGGCCACCGACGACACCGGCCGCGACGTCCTGATGGTCGTCGATCCGCCGGCGGGACTGGTGCCCGACGATCCCGACGCGGCGACCTGAGTGCGCATCGACGTCCTCACCATCTTTCCCGACTACATCGCCGGGCCGGCCAGCCTGTCACTGCTGGGCAAGGCCGTGGACTCGGGCCTGGTCGACCTTCGCCTGCACGACCTGCGCGACCACACCAACGACGTGCATCGCAGCGTCGACGACTCGCCCTATGGCGGTGGCGCCGGCATGGTGATGCGGTCCGACGTCTGGGTGGCTGCTGCCGAGGCGGTGTGGAACGACCTGCCTGCCCACCACGACGTCGGCGTGTCGGATCTGGCCCACGTGGCCGGTGGCCATCGGCCACGCACGATCCTGTTCACGCCGCGCGGGCGCCGTCTCGACCAGGGCCTGGCGGCCGAACTGGCCACCGAGCAACGCCTGGTGCTGTGCTGCGGCCGCTACGAGGGCATCGACGAACGCGTGCACGACCTGGTGGCCACCGACGAGGTGTCACTGGGCGACTACGTGACCTTCGGCGGGGAGGTGGCCGCCCTCGCCCTGCTCGAGGCCGTCGTGCGGCTGCTGCCGGAGGCCATGGGCAATGCCGCCTCGCCGGCCGACGAGTCCTTCAGTGACGGGCTGCTCGAGTACCCGCACTACACCCGCCCGGCCAGCCTCCGCGGCCACGACGTGCCCGACGTGCTGCTGTCGGGCAACCATGCCAGCATCGACGCATGGCGCCACGAGCAGCGGCTGGCGTTGACGCGTCGTCGTCGCCCCGACCTGCTCGCGTCCGAGCACGACGAACCGGGTCCGCCGCCGCCGTCGTGACCCGGCGTCAGTGATCGATCGACCCCGGTCGTCGGCTGGCACCCGCAGATGGGATGCCGTATGATCCTTGGTCGCAACTCCTCCATGCGGTGGTGGCGCCGCACACCCGGTCTCGCAGCGACGCTGCAACGACAGTGACCGCTGCCCGCGCCCTGCCGCTCCCGAGAAGTCCCGCCGTGCAATCGGCGGTCGTGGTGACCCCGCGAGGTCGTCGCACCGCCCCATTCGAAACGCCGCAAAGGCATGAGCATGAACAAGGTCGACCTCGTCGAATCCGCGCGCATGCGCGACGACATCCCCGACTTCCGTCCGGGCGACACCGTCAAGGTGCACGTCAACGTCACCGAGGGTGGGCGTTCGCGCATCCAGATGTTCGAGGGCGTCGTCATCCGTCGCCAGGGCGGCGGGATGCGTGAGAGCTTCACCGTCCGCAAGATCTCGTTCGGTGTCGGCGTGGAGCGCACGTTCCCCGTGCACAGCCCCGTGCTGGAGGAGATCGAACTGACGCGTCGCGGTCGGGTCCGTCGTGCCAAGCTGTACTACCTGCGCGACCGGGTGGGCAAGAAGGCCCGGATCAAGGAAAAGCGCGACCCGGCGACCGCCAACTGATGGTGGCGTGACAGCGGCGGGGCACCGATCGGTGCCCCGTTTGCCATGTCCGCGTCGTGCGCAGCCGGGATGACGCCGATGTGGTTGCATGGCATCGGTGGCACCACCCGCAGGCGAAGCATCGAGGACGCAACGTGACTGGTGAGCGGCTCTTCGGACCATGGGGTCCGGTCGACGACGGCGACGCGCCGACCTCGGTGGACGAGGCACGGGGCACCGCCTCGGCTGGCGACGTGCCCGGTGCGGACGGGGCCGCCGGTGAGCCTGGCGGCGAAGCCCCCGAGGCCCGGGCTCCTGGTTCGGATGTGGCTGCCGCGCAGCGATCTGCTCCTGATGATGCCGCTCCGGTTGCATTCCCCCCGATCGTGGCAGGTCCCGACGACGACGCGCCCGTCGTGCGCGCCCCCGTGGCCGACGTTCCGGTGATCGAGGTGCTGCCAGCAGTTGTGCCCGCGGCCGATGCTCCCGCTCCGGGCCGATCTGCGCCCGCACCCTCGAATCGTCTGTTCGAGTCGCCACCCAGTGACACCGCGACTTCGGATCCCGGCGGTGGCAACGACGGCACGGTCGTCGACGACGCCCACGGCGACGGACATGCCGAGGAGCCCGCCGATCGCCTGGTGGTCACCATCGCATCGGAACCGATGGACACGGAGTCCGTGGACCGCGACCCGACGGACGCGCCGGCTGCATCGGCTGCATCGGGCAACGGCACGGCCGGCGGCGCCAACCCGAGCGTGCCCGGCACCGACGTCGTGGATGCCGGAATCAAGGCAGGGTGGCGCACACCGGTCATCGCTGCGGCCGCAGGTGGTGCAGCCACAGGTGTCGGCCAGCTCGGCCATGGGCGTCCGGTCCCCGATGGGCGCAGTGCCGTGGCCGCGCAGAGCGTGGGCACCCTGGATCCCAGCGACATCCGACGCTGGGACGACGCCCACACCGACGTCATGCACGCGGTCGGGCGTCGCCCGGTGCCCCTGGCAGACCGACAGGACGTCGAGGTGACGGCTGAGCGCGCCGACAAGTCGTCGGGTGGGCGGTGGTACGAGGTTCCCCTCATGCTCCTGCTGGCCTTCAGCCTGGCCTTCCTGCTGCGGACGTTCGTCGTGCAGATCTTCTACGTGCCGTCCGGCTCGATGATCCCGACGCTCGAGATCAACGACCGCATCGCGACCGAGAAGGTGACCTTGTACTTCCGCGACGTGGAGCGGGGTGACGTCGTCGTCTTTGCCGGTGATGAGCCCTTCGGTGCCGACGAGGTGATGTCGACGGGCCAACGCGTGCTCACCGGCGTGGGGCAGTTCCTGGGCGTGGTGCCCGTCGACGCCGAGGACTTCGTCAAGCGCGTCATCGGCCTGCCCGGTGACACCATCGAGATCGTCGACGGGATCGTGTCGGTCAACGGGGTCGAACTGGACGAGCCCTACGCGATCCTGGACTCGTCCAACGGCGTGTGGGAGGTCCCCGAGGGCTCGCTGTTCATGATGGGCGACAACCGGCCCAACTCGGGTGACTCGCGCACGTCGCTCGGTTTCATCGACGAGGACGAGGTGGTGGGTCGCGCCGTCGCCAAGATCTGGCCGCTGGACCGTGTCGGCTCGGTCGAGGGTGTGGACTGGGACGTCATTCCCGATCCCAACTGACGATGCGTGCCTCGAACGCTCGTGGCACCTACGTCGATCGTCGGACCGGCCGACGTCGCAAGCTGCCGAAGGTGCCCAGCGTGCACCACGAGCGCGAGCACTGGGAGTCGGACCGCGTCGTGGCCGGCGTCGACGAGGTGGGTCGCGGTGCCTGGGCTGGTCCGGTCACGTGCGGCGCAGTCGTGTTGTCGCCCGAGCGCCGCATCTACAAGCTGCGTGACTCGAAACTGCTCGACCCGGCCCGTCGCGAGGCGCTGGACGCGCGGATCCGGCAGCGGGCCGTTGCGGTCGGGGTCGGTCATGCCAGCAACGACGAGATCGATCGGTGGGGGATGACCCAGGCCCTCCGGGTGGCTGCCGCTCGCGCCGTCGACGACCTGCGTGTCGAGGTCGACGTCATCCTGCTGGACGGCAACTTCGACTACCTCGCGGCACACGCGGCGCCCGTGACCACCATCATCAAGGGCGACGCCCACTCAAGCTCGATCGCGGCGGCCTCGATCGTTGCCAAGGTCGCGCGCGATCGCCTGATGGTGGCCGCGGACAAGGCGCATCCGGGCTACGAGTTCGCCACGAACAAGGGCTACCCGGCCCCGGCGCACGTCGAGGCCCTGGACATGACGGGGCCCTGCGTCCTGCACCGCCACTCGTGGAACCCCATCGTGAGCCGCACGACGCCGCGCCTGTGGTGATCGCGCCGGTAGCATCCGCAGCATGGACAGAGATGAGATCGAGCGGTACGAGATCGGCGCCGAGTTGGCGCTGTATCGCGAGTATCGCGACATCGTGCGGACGTTTCGCTACGTCGTCGAGACCGAGCGCCGCTTCTACCTCACCAACGACGTCGACGTCGTGCCCCACAACGAGGGCGACGACGTCTGGTTCGAACTGACGTTGTCGGATGCGTGGGTCTGGGACATGTATCGCCCGGCGCGCTTCATCAAGCAGGTGCGGGTCCTGACGTTCCGCGACGTCAACATCGAGGAACTGTCCCACGACGACACCGAGTTCCCACCGATCTTCGGGGATTGACGATGGGGTTCAACGCCACCCGGCGCTATCGCGACGGCAAGAACCGTGACGTGTGGCTGCTGGTTGCAGCCGTTGCCATCGTCGGGGTCCTGGTCGCGTGGGCCATCGGCGCCTTCTAGGGGCATGCACCGGGAATGATCACTCCGGCCAGGCGTCTTCGAGCCCGGCACGTCGTTGCCAGGTTTCCCGGTCGCGTCGACCGAATCGGGCGGCTCGTCGGATGGAGGGAACCTGAACCTGGCCGTCAAGCGGGTTCGTCCACGGGGAATGATCACTCCGGCCAGGCGTCGTGAATGGCCAGGCGGATGCGCTTGTTGTCCTTGCCCTTGTTCTCGGTCTTGGTGACCTCGATGCGCCCCACCTCGGTCGTGGCGGCGACGTGGGTGCCGCCGTCGGCCTGGCGGTCAAGTCCGACGATGTCGATGACGCGCAGCGGGTTGATGGATGCCGGGATCAGGTCTGCCTTGGTGCGGATCAGCGCCGGATCGAGGTCACCGGCGGTGCGGTCGACGAACTCGACCACGATGTCGTGGGCGCGCTCGACCTCCTCGTTGAGGCGCCGTTGTATGGCAGCGCCCAACTCGGCCGTGACGGCATCCAGGGCAAAGTCGAGACGACCCCGGCCCGGCTCCATGTTGCCACCCGTGACCGCCACCCCGAAGTCCTCCCAGATCACGCCACACAGGATGTGCAGGGCCGTGTGGGTGCGCATCAGGAGATGACGACGGTCCCAGTCGAGGTCCAGGTGCACCGCCGTGCCGACTGGCGGGGCGGCCTCGGGGTCTGCGACGGCCAACTGGTGCTGGATGCGTCCCGCGCTGCGACCCACCCCGACGACGTCGGCTCGGCCCGTGCCACCGTCCGCCGGGTCCCAGGTGATGGTGCCCCGGTCGGCTGGTTGTCCGCCACCGCCCGGGTAGAACACCGTGCGGTCGAGCGTGACACGGTCACCGTCGGCGGCGCTGACGGTGGCCTCGGCAGTCCGCAGGTAGGCATCGGTGGCGAACAGTTCGTCGGGATTCGGATTGTCGACCACGAGGGCTCCTGTCGGATGTTCGGATGGCGCGACGTGGGTGGTGCACGACAGGCGCTGGTGCGGCAGGATGGCCGTCGCCGGCGGGCAGGTCAACCAGTCCTGCCGGGGCGATGCTCGGCGATGGCGGTGCGCAAGGTCTCGTCCACGGTGTCGGCCGCAGCCCCCCAGGTGTGTCGCTGCGCGAGGTGCCGTGCCCCTGCGCCCAGTTCCTCGCGCAGGTGGTCGTCCACCAGGAGGGTCATCGCGTGCGCCACGAACTGGTCGTCGGTGTGTGCCAGCAGCCCGCCGACCCCGTCCACCACCGACTCGGTGGTGCCGCCGGCGTCCGCCATGGCCACCGTCGGAACGCCGTGCTGGCCGGCCTCCATCACCACGATGGCCCAGCCCTCCCGCACGGACGGCAGCGCGAGGACGTCCGCCGCCGCGAGAATGGCGTGCTTGCGGTCCTCGCCGACGTGGCCGTGGAACGTCACGTGGTCCTGCTGCCCGAGGTCCGCGGTCAAGGTTTCGAGATCGCGTCGCCACTCACCATCGCCGACGATGTCGAGATGGGTGTCAACGCCGTGCAAGCGTGACCGCTGCAGGACCCTGATCGCCAACTCGACGCGCTTGTGTGGCACCAGGCGGCCGAGGCTGACCAGTCGGGTGGCAGCCGGCACCAGGTCGCTGGCCGCGCGTGCGTGCGGGGCCGGACTGAAGCCGTTGTGGGCGATGCTGATCGCGTTCGGGGCGATGCCGTACGTGGAGACAAGGGCGTCGGCCGACGACTGCGACACCGTGATGTGGCGGTGGTGGCGTTGCGCCCGGGCGGCGGCGCGCTCCAGCACCCAGCCGGTCCGACCCACGACCGGACCGAACATCATGCGCCACTGCTCTCGATGCACGTGGTGGACCACGACGACGACCGGCTTGCGGCGATCCAGCGCCGTGAGGAAGGGCACGCCGTTGAAGATGTCCAGGATGACGTCGGGCTCGCGGTCGAGGCGACGCTGGCTGCGATGGGCCAGCGCGTACTGGCTGAGCACGCCCCCATCGCGTCGGTAGCGGATTCCCGCCACCACCTCGTCGTCGGGTCGCCCGTCATCGACCTGCGTCAGCACGGTCACGTCCCAGCGGGTCGTGAGCCTGGTCAGGACTTCGTCGAGCCACACCTCGGCGCCGCCGGCATCGGGGTTGAAGCGGTCGCGCCAGGACTTGACGACGAGATGGGGACGACCGGCGTCGAGTGCCGGGACGGGGGCGGCTGGCATTGGACGTAGGGTAGGGTCCGCTCGCCGCCGGGCCACCTCGACCGTGGACGGCGCCGAGCCATCACGCCACGGCCGGCAGGCAATCGTCGCCGACCCATCGTCGCTGGCCATCACCCGAGGCCGCCGCCGGACCATCACGAGGACGGGAGTTCGAGAATGCCGACCTTCAGTGGGGAACGGCCCGGCCGTGGGGCTGGCTACGAGTACGACGACAGCCGCCACCAGGTGGCCTACGAGTACGCGAACCGGTTGGTCTCCGGTCGGCGTGTGGTCGATGCGGGGTCCGGCGACGGTGCCGGGACTGCCCTGTTGGCGACCACCGCCGCCCAGGTGACGGGACTGGACTACCACGAACCGTCCGTGACAGCCGCGACCGCTGCCCATGGTGGGCCCACCGTCACCTTCCTCCATGCCGACCTGGGTGAGCCATGGCCCGTGGACGATGCCGACGTGGTGGTCGCCTTCCAGATCATCGAGCACTTCGAAGACGACGACGGCTTCGTCGAACGCGCCCTCGCCAGTGTCGTGCCCGGTGGCCGCGTCCTGATCACGACGCCGAACGTGATCCACACGTTCTCGGAGAACCCGTACCACGTCCGTGAGTACCGGCCCGAGGAACTGGAGGTGCTGTTGGCGCGGCACAGCGACGAGGTCGAGGTGCTGGGCGTCTACGGCAACGATCGCGTGACCGCGTTCGATCGTCGCAGGCAGGCCGAGGTGCAGCGATGGTTGCGACTGGACCCGTTCAAGCTGCGTGATCGACTGCCTCGCCCCATCGTCGAGTTCGCGTTCGCCACGCTGTCGACGCTGGTGCGACGTCGCGCGAGCGCCACGGGAGGAGCCGGAGATGCCGGTGCTGGCTCGCCCGGGACCGGTGACAACGCCGGATCCCCGATCACCGTCGCGGACTTCGACGTCCGGGCGGGCAACCTCGACGACTGCCTGGACTTCTTCGCCATCGTGACGCGGACGTCCTGACCCCACCACGTCGATCGCACGGCCGACCCCTGCGTCGGGTCAGCCCAGCGGTGTGGCCGGCAGGTCGTTGTCCACCGCCACGAAGCGCACCTGCTCGATGCAGGCCGGTGACGCGGCCGGCGATCGGACGGTCAGGCGGGCACCGAAGACGTCGCCGAAGGGGTCCATCGGCAGGATGGCCACCGGCCTGGCGCTCGTCGTGGCGGCCGTGGCAACCGGTTGGGCCAGGTCCTCGCCGGTGGGGATGATGTCGGCCTGCAGCAACGCCGGCCCGGTCGTCGTGATCTCCATCCACCGGGGGGCGTCATGGGGTGCGAGCACCACGGTCAGGCTCATGCTCGAGGACGTGCACAGATTCGCCCCCACCACCTCCATGGAACCCTCGGCCGAGACCAGCCCATTGTCGGCGTAGGCGCCCCCCGCCTGTGAGAAGAGTTCGGTGGTGCGGATGGGCTCGATGTCGCCGTCGGCCGTGACGACTGCCAGTGCATCGATGCCGGTGGCGTTGTCCGTGGTGACGGCGACGCCGTCGTACAACCAGTCGATGTCGTTGAACCGTCGTCGAGGAAAGTCGGGCTGCACGGCGGCATCCAGTGGGACGTCGAGGATGGGTGTGGCGGCGTCGGGCGGGGCGTCGAGTTCGTCGACCGACGCCTCGACGGCCTCGAGCCATCGCGCCGACTGCGCCCCCGAGAATGCACGCACGACCGCCGTGGTGGACCAGACGCTGGCCGCCGCGATGAGGATGATCGCCGCGACGCCCGCGACCTTCCCCCACTTGCCCAGCAGGACCGCGTCCACGCCCTGCAAGGCATCCTGGTCGCGGGCACCACGCAGCCCCCACAACAGCGCCATCACCGCGTAGGCCAGGGGTTCCATGTGGTAGCGCAGGGAGAGTCCGGCCAGGGCGCCCAGCGAGTCACCGCGGGCGATCGTGCTCAGTCCGATCCCGGTGGCTGCGACCACCGCCGCGACGACGACGCCACGCAGCGCATCCCTGCGACGCCGTGTCAGGATGACGACGAGCAGGATCACCAGGCCGTGCGCAATGACGACGATCTCCGGTCGCACGGCGCTCAGCGATTCCCCTGTCCCGGTTGCCCGAATGCCGACCAGCAGTGGGATGAAGGCCTCGACGACGCCACGCGCGGTGGCCGCCACCACGACGCCGGCGTCCGTGGTCAGCCCCAGCGTGCCACCCGACCGGTTGAGTTCCCAGTAGATGAACACCGGGATCGAGTAGGGGAACCAGGTCCAACGCTTGGTCCACACCCGCTGCAGGATGTCGCCCGGGGGAACGGGATCGAGCAGGACGTGCTGGACCGCCATCATGAACACCAGGGCAATCACGGCCCTGGCGCTGAACGAGAGGCCACATCCCAACAGCCCCACGGACAGCCACAACCATCCACGCCGGCCGGACCTGCGATGGATCAACCACGCCCACACTGCGGCGAGGCCGAACAGCAGCGATGGGGTCTGGTGGTAGGCGCTCGCGGACCAGATGTTGGCCTGGATGACTGCCGGACTCACCATCACCAGGCACACGACGATAGGGGCCCAGGGCTGACGGCCGTAGAGGTGGCGCATGATCTGGGAGCCGACGACGACGCAGCCGCTGACCATGGCGGCGATGACCAGGTGCATGACGACGCGATCGAGCGGTCCCACCGCCAACTGCAGGGCCGTCAGGAGTCGATGCCCGGGGGCAACCTGGGTGTAGAACACCGGTGCGAGCAACACGTCGAACGCCGACCCGGCCTGGTCCACGAGTCGCATGTTCGTGATGTCGTCGTTGACGGGACCCATGGGGTGGGTCGTGATCCACGAGACGACACCGGCGAGCACGGCGCTGGCCGCCACCACCAGCCCGAACAGACGTGGGCTGATGCCGGCGGCGCCGATGGCGTCGGCATCGGACTGGTCGCGCGCATTGCCAGCGTGGATCGCAGCCCCGGTCGACGTGGCGTCTGCCGCGTCATCCTGGTCGGTTTGGGCAGTCGCGGTGTCGGCAGCGACGCCGTCGAGCGTGTCGCTGCCGGCGGTCGCGATGTCCGAAGTGTCCGTGTCGGGAGTGTCCGTGTCGAAAGTGTCCGGGTCGGCAGTCTCGGTGTCGAGCGTGTCGGGACCGTGCGCCGGGGGAGGTGTGTCGGGTTCGGTGGTGAAGGGTGCACCGCCGCCGCGAATGTGCACCGAGAGCTGCCGCGCGCCCGCGGTCGCGCCGGAATCGCCCGGGGTCGTGGGGTCGGACGACCCGGAATCGCCCGCCGTCGTGGGCTCGGACGACCCGGGATCGTCCGCCGTCGTGGCCTCGGATGACTCGGGCTCGAGCGCTGTTGCCTCCGGATCCTCGGCACTCATGATGTGGCTCCGAACCATCGCGCACCACGCGGGGACAGGGCGAGCACTGCCAGGGAGGTTGCCATGACGCCCAGGACGACAGCGACCCCCGTGGCGGTCAGCGGGCGCATCGTCACGATCGCGCTGCCGAACAGGCCCGTCAGACCGGCCATCACCGGCGGATGGTAGAGGTAGATCACGTAGCTGGACCTGCTGATGGCGCCGGTGGCGGCGCTGACGGGGTGCTGGCCGCGCATGGAGACCAATCCCAACGCCGAGACCGTCGTCCACATCGCCACCCAGGTCAGGATGCGTCGAGGCGTCGTCTCGATGTCGGGGAAGGCCAGCAGCAGTGCCACAGTGGTCGCCACGAGCACCGCGGGCAACCACCACGTCGGAGCCAGCGCGACCAGCCGCTCGCGATGGGGCCGTGCCGCCATGCCGACCAGGTACCACGGCAGCCAGGTCAACGGCAGGTGATTGTGGGCATACAGCGACAGGTCGGCGACCTCGATGGCCAGTGAGCCCGCCGCGGCCAGGATGGTCAGGCCGACCAGCACGCGCGTGGGCAGGCGGGTGAACACCGGCGTCAGCACGACGAGCAGCACCAGGACCGGGATGAAGTAGTAGGGACCGACGGCGTCGCCGAACAGGATCGAGCCAAGGATCGGGCGTGCGTCGATCGCCGGGGTCAGCCGTGCCAGCACGATCATGCAGGTGGCCGCGATCAGGTAGGCCGGCAGCAGCCGCCCAAGTCGCCGCCTCACCCACCGGCCGCCCACGGCGTGCATGGGAACCAACCACCCTGCCAGCACCAACAACGTCGGGACGGCGAATCGCGTCAGGTCGGACAGCCAGTAGTCGAGGTAGTCGGTGATCGGTGCCCGGAAGGGCAGCCCGTGGATGAAGACCACGGCGACGATCGCGACCGCTCGCATGCGGTCGACCTCGGGGAATCGTGGCCGTGGTGAGACCGTGGACGCCGCCTCCGTGGTGGCTGTCGGCTCCGTCCCGGCTGCTGGCTGCGTACCGGCTGCCATCTCCGTGGCGGCTGCCGCCTCGGTACCGGCGGCCGCCTCCAAGCCGGCGGTCGACTGCCGCCCCGCTGTCGGCTCCCTGCCGGCTGTCGTCGGCAGCCAGTCTGCTGCGGCGCGCCCGGCAGCGGGCAGGCATGCCGCCCCGGCGGCGATCCCCAGTGCCGCGCGCGCCATGGCGTCCAGCCACCCGCGGCCGCCAAGGTTGGTGAAGCCGCCGACCTGTTGCGGGGTCGGGACCCCGGCTGCCAGCCACGACACCGTCACGGCCACGACGACCAGTCCGGCCAGCGCCAGGACTCGCACCCGCGTCGGCCGACCGAACACACTCCATCCGAGGACCGCGATGGCGGCGATCCCACCGGGGAAGCCCAGGAGGAGTGCAGCCGCGACGACGATGGCCAATCGCGCGGCCAGCGAGGGCGCGTCGGTCGTGGGCTCGTCGAGCAGGTGGGTCGTCGTCATGGCCGTCGCCGTCGCAGTGCCAGTGCCAGGCTGGCACCCAGGGTGAGCAACGCCAGTGCCTGGCCCAGCCGAGTCACGCGCTGGGGACCGAAGTTGATCACCACGTCGGTGACGTCGGGGGGCACGATCCAACCGGCCGCCCACCCGTCGACGGTGATCGGGGCCCCGAGGTCGATGCCGTTGGCCTGTGCCCGCCATCCCGGATCCCACGCCTGGCCCGAGGAGACGACCGTGGGGGTCGCGCTGGCTGGCAGGCGAAGCCGGACACTGGTGGGTGATGTGGTGGTCCGAACGGCGGCAGCGTCGTCCGGGCCCGCGGATGGGACCCGGGACGTGGCGGCAGGTGGCGCCGTGCCGACTCCCAGGTGCTCGATGGACACCAGGTCGGTGGCCGCAAGGGTCCAGGTGCCGGCCGGCAACTCGACCGCTGCCCCGCAGCCCCGCACGTCGACCGCTTCACCCGCAACTGCTGCCGTCAGCGGTGCCGCCCGCACGGCGTGGAGCACGGCACCGTCGCCGACCAGTGCCACCTCGCGGCACACGTCGGCAGGCACGTCGTCGGGGAACACCACGCTGCCGACGGTTGCCGCCGGGTCCAACTCCATGTCCCAGGCCATCGTCCATGTGCGGCGCAGCCTGGCCTCCTCGTCGTCGAACGGGTCGGTGGGATTGCCCGCCAGGCGGGACAGGACGATCGTGGTCGGGGCCGCGGCAAGTGCCGGGACCAGGTCAGGGGCAGCGGTGGCGAAGAACGGCAACGTCATCGGGAGGCGCAGCGTTGGCGCAAGTGGCCGCCAGACGTCGGGATCGCCGGACACGATCACCTCCTGGATCGTCGCAGGGGCCGTGCTGAAGCCGAACGTGTCGGCGATCGTGACCCGAATCCTGTCGGTCGCCTCGCCGATCTGGGCCCGCGCGCTGCCGTCGACGACGGGGACGACGACGCTGCGGTCTTCGGTCTCGACGAGCACCTCGGTGATGGCCTTGCCGCTGGTGCCGACGACCACCTGGACATCGTCGACCAACGCCGGCGTGGCACTGGCCAGTTCGATCCACCCGCCAATCCCGTCCGTCTGGGTCCCGTACTGCCAACCCGTCAGGGGGTTGGCGTCGTAGGCCAACCCGGGGTGTCCGGCCGCGCGCCGTCGGATCACCGCATAGGGCTCGGGACTCGCAGTGACCGTGACGGCCGATGGCTCGGCCACGGTCTGGGTGGCCTGGTCGAACGTGCGGCTGCGCTGATCACTGGGTGCGACCGGGGTGGTCGCAGTCAGCACCGGCGTGTGGCTGTCGGTCACCGATGAGATCGACCAGGCGCGTCGCCGGTTGGTGTCGGTGAGCACGACGTGGCCGCCGGCGTCCAGGGCCGCTGCGAGGGCGTCGGCGGACAGGTCGTCCACCCACAGGAGCGGCCGGTCCGTGACCGCCAGCCCGGCACGCACCATCGGGTCGATGGCAGTGGCGTCGCCCACCACGAGCAGGGGCGCGACGAGTGGTCGAGCCGAGGGCACCGGTTGGGGCAGGGCGACCAGCGTGAGGGCGGGATCATCCGGATCCACGACCTCGGCGTCGATGCCCCGTGTCGAGGCGGTCGGTCCGAACGTCGTCGTGACGTCGATCCCCGGATTGGCGGTGACGTCGGCCAGGACCTCGCTGGTGGGTCGTCCGAAGTTGCGCAGCCAGTCCGTGTCCGTGCGCACCAGGGCCGCATCGGCACCCAGCAGGCGGGTGTGGGCCACGAAGCCGTCAGGGCTGAGCGTCGCCTGCTGCAGTCCCACGTCGAACGCGGTCAGCATGTTGGTCGCCGCTGCCGATCCCTGGGGGATCGTGGATCGCCAGACCACCGAGCGGTGGTCGAACAGGGCAGTGTCCAGGTCGTCGACGCCGCGGTGGCCCCACAGGTATCGGGTCTGGGCATTGCCGGGCAGCAACAGCAGTCTGTGGTTCGACCGGTCGACGTCGTCCCCCACGCTCGCCGCGTCGCCGTTGCCCGCAGTCGTGTCACCTCCGGGGATCTCGTCCGTCGAGGCGGCGGCATCGAACCAGTAGTCCGGGACCGGAACCTGCAACGGGTGGAGTTGTCCCGGCAGCAACGGGCCGGCCGCGACCCCGACGAGGATGGCGATGCCGACCACGGTGAACGTGGGCGTCGCGGCGAAGGCGGGCAGCGCCATCAACTGCCGCCAGCGGGCCGTGCCGACCCCGGCGCCGACCGCAAGTGCCACGGCCAGCACCAGCATCGACCCCCACTTGTTCGTCGTGCGGAACGCAGCCAGCGTCGGGAAGGTCTCGAAGCTCCACGCCAGTGCACGCCCCAGCGGTGTCGGGCCTCCCGAGGTCGTGAGACCCAGCATCAGGCCGATGCCGATCCCTCCCATCGCCAGGCACAGTGACTGGATCTGGCGTGACGCGGCGGCCAGGGCGACCATGCTCGTTGCCAGCAACAGGAACCCCGCCGTCACCACGGCGCCCGACGTCAACAACGCCAACTGCTCGGGGTTCTCGACCTGGCCGTCGATGACGATGTAGCTGGTCCACATGCCCATGCCACGGATCACCTCGCTGGCCGGGCTCAGGCGGCCGATGGCCGCCGGGGCCTCGGTTGCCGCGAGCACGCTGCCGGCGCCGCCGCCGATCGAGACCAGGCTGGGCAGCAGCCAGTACAGGCTCATGCCGATGGCGAGCGTGGCGACCCGAACGAGGCTCGCGAGCGCAGGTCGGACTCCCACCTGCCTCGTCGCGACCAGCCACCCGACCATCACCACCACGGGCACGACCATCATGAGGTTGACCACGCCACCGTTGATGCCGGCCATCGCGCTGTAGGCCAGCGCGGCCCAGGCGGCGTTGCGCCAGTCGCGACCGGTGGCCGCTCGGTGGAGGAACACCAGCACCCATGGCACCAGGGCATGCGGCAGCCGCACGGGCAACGTGGCTGCCCCCACCACCACCCAGGGATGCCAGGCGTAGATGACGCCGGCCAGCCACGGCCCCGCGCCGCGCTGCCGGGTCAGTTGCGTGACCAGCGTGCCCATGCCGACTGCCCCGACCAGCAGCAGCGCAGTCATGAAGAGTCGTTGCACCAGCCAAGGCGGCAGACCCAGGACCTGCACGCCGGTCATCAACGCCGCCACGGGCAGGATGCCGGTGTTGTAGTTGGACTGGCCCAACTGCGGGTCGGGCTGCCATGCCGACAACGACCGGCGCAGGAGTCGGTCGGGGTTCAGGTAGAGCTCGGGTTTGGTGTCGGGTGCGAAGACCCCGAAGTCGTTGCCCACGACGACCAGCAGGGTCACCGCCGCCAGCCCGATCCAGGCCCAGGTCCATGCATCCACTGCGCCGATCCGGCGTCGCAAGGCTGTGACCGTGCGTTCGGACGTGGTCGTGGACACGGTCGTCGTCACGGCGCCGTCGTCGCCGTGGTCGCGCGGTCAGTGGGTGATCGGTGCATCAGTCGGCGCAGCGTGCCGATGGCGACGTAGCCGGTCAGGATGATCGCCACGGTGGTCACGATCGTGACGGGGGCACTGGGCTGCATCACGACCAGCGTCACGACGATCGTCGACACCGTGGCAGCCAGGAGCCACAACGCCTCGCGACGGCCGGTGGCAAGGTCCGACAGGCTCAGCACCTGCAGGCCGACGGCTGCGGTCCCGACCCACGCGAATCGCCACAGGTCGGCACCGATCGGGGCGTAGTCCGGGCCGAACACGAACGGCACGAGGGTGGGGCCGACCCACCAGGCGACGGCGGTGCCGATCGCACCCGCCAGTGCGAGACCGCCGATCGCCGAGGCAACGATCCGACGGCGTGGGTCGGTGACCAGGACCGGGAACAGCAGCAGCACGATGAACTGCGGTGCCCAGAACACGATTCGCATCGCCGTTGCCCCGACCGCGTACAACCCGGCCGAGAGGTCGTCCAGCAGCAGTCTGGCCATCACCGCGTCGATGTGGATGACGACCAGGAGCAGCCCCATCATGATCACCGCCGAGACCACCGATCGGGGCAGCCCCAGGACGCCGTCGGGATCCACGACCTCCTTGCCGATCACCCTGGGGGTGTGGGTGGCCCCGGTCTGCGGCCCGCTGCGGTGGCGCACCATCCAGCGGGACAGGCCAAGCTGGGCCGCGTAGCCCATCGCGATCCCGCAGGCCGCCGCCCAGACCGCACTCGTGGCGGCCATGCCGGTGGCGCCGACTGCCAACTTGACCAACGCACCAGTGCTCAGGACGAGCCCCAACAGGGCGAACTGGCGTCGACCCTGCAACACGCCTTCGTTGGCCGCCGTCATCGGCAGCAGCCCGGCCGCCGCACCGATCGCCACGACCGACACGGGATTCCAGGTTCCCAACGCAGGACCCAGCGCGATCATGATGCCACCGACCAGGGTGGCGAACACCAGGGCAAGACGCCGGACGATCGGTGGATCGATGGTTGCCGGTCCACCCAGCACGCCCGTGGCCGTCAGCGCCTGCAGTGCCATCCCGGGTGCCATGCCGACCAGCACGATGCCCAGCATCGCGGTCAGGGTGGCGAAGTCGCCGGGGGACAACAGCCGAGCGCCCAGGAAGGTGAACCCGAAGTTGGCGGCGTGGGTCACGAACGTGAGCAGTGCCAGGGTGACGGCACCGACGGCCCAGTGCCGACCGGCCGACCCGCCGGGGGCATCCGGCCGTGAGGCGATGGTGGAGGCGTCGGTTGGCATGGGATCAGGACCTGCAGGCTCGGCGGGGCCGCTTCGGTGCCCCCGTACGCACAGGCCAGTCGATCCGGTCGGCGCGGGGCTTGCTCCGATGATCGGCGGGGCGGCCGAACAGCAGGTCGTGGGGCTGCCACGACGTGCGTGACGGCGGAAACAGCGTCACGAGCCTAGCGCCAAGCGCGTCGGTCCGAACGGTCGTGCCCCGGGCCCAGCCGCGGACAATCTGCTCCGAAGATGCAGTCAGTCACTACCATCGGCGCGAACACGAACCGGGGTTGGCTGCCCGTCACAGCTCTGGTGTGGTTGGAGACAAGCCCCTCCCGAACCAGTCATGTCTGCCGTGCCCCGACCGTGACGGACACCAAGGAACTCACGATGCGACGTTTCCTGCCCCCCATTCTCGTGCTCGTGGGTGCATTTCTGTTCACCATCGGCCTGATGGCGTGGCTGTGGATCGGTCCCCAGGCCAAGCAGGCCCCGATCGACCAGAACAGCCGGACCGTGTCGGTGGGATCCGGCTCCTACACCGACCTGGGCACGCAGGAGGTCATCGAGTCCGACCAGATCCAGTCGATCGTCTCCACCGTGTCGGACCAGAGCGTCTACGAGGGCGACGCCCCGATCGCCGATGACGTGGCCGTCTACGACCAGCGCAGCGACCTCTTCGACACCGGCCGCCCGGCACCCGATGACAGCCCGGTCGACTACCCGGGGTTCCCGATCTCGATCGGCCAGGAGACACGCGTCGCCATTGATCGTGTCTCGGCGGAACCCGTCGACTGCTGCGGCGGTGACGACATCGTCGGACTGACCGTCAAGTGGCCCTTCGACGTGCAGCAGGAATCCTACGAACTGTGGGACGGGACGTTGGGTGCGCCCGTGACGATGAACTTCATGGCTGTCGAGGACATCGATGGCCTCGAGGTGTACCGCTTCGCGGGCGAGGTCCCGGAAACGGACACGGGTCCCGCGACCGACGACGGCGAGTTCCCACGCGTGTTCTACGAGACCACCAAGGACTACTGGGTCGAGCCGATGACCGGCAGGATCATCGACTCGGAAAACGCCGTGCATCAGTGGCTGGTCGGCGAGGATGGCGCGGTGGTGGCCGACGCGGCCGACGTGGTGTTGGGCGTGTCCGACGAGACCCTGGCCGGCAACGTCGCCCTGGGCAAGGACGACGTGGCCCAGTTGGGCCTGCTCTCCACGGCATCGTGGCTGGGTCCGTTGTTGGGACTGGTGCTGGCTGCCGTCGGGGTCTGGCTGGCCATGGGTGACCGTGAGGACGAACCCGGCCTCTGAGCGAGGTGGTCGTGCCGGATCGTGGTGGCCCGAGCGACCCGACGCTCGGCAGCGCAATCACTCGGCGTGACGGTCCCTCGACCGGGGTGGTCGGTGGGATTGCGGGTGGTGTTGCCGGGCTCGTGGTGTTGTGGCCGTGGCTGGGAGCCCCCGGGTCGCTGTTGACCCGGGACCTCGTGGCCATTGCCGGGGCGCCCGGCTGGAGTCCCCACCTGTTGCAGGGTGGTCTGCGCCTGGCACGTGACGTTCCGGGTGAGGTCATGGCGGCCGGCCTCGGTCAGGTGATCGGGGGCGCGTGGGTGGTGCGCGTGGCGCTGGTGCTCGCCTCGGTCGCGCTGGGCGGGGGAGTGGGTCGGATCCTGGCTGGTCGGGCCAGCGGTGCCGTTGTCGTCGCTGCCGTCGCTGCCGTCGCCAATCCCTGGATGTGGGCCCACCTCCAGCAAGGGCAGTGGCTGGTCGTCATCGCCGCGGCCTGCCTGCCCTGGGTTGCCTCGGGGGTGGCCCGCGACGATGCGCTCACGACCGCCAGGTCGATCGTGGGCGCCGCAGTGACCGGCGTGCTCGCCCTTGTCGTGGTGTGGCCGACGCTGGTGGTGACTGGCGTGCTGGGGCGACGCTGGCGGGTGCTTGGCATGGGCCTCGCCGTGGGTGTCATCGCGGCCCTTCCGTGGCTGGTCCTGCCGGGTCCGGCCCGGATCGATCCCGATGGGTTCGCAGTGTTCGCGGCGAATGCCGACACCCCGCTGGGCGTCGCCGCGAGCCTGGTGTCGGGCGGCGGCTACTTCAACGCGTCCGTCGCATCGCCGTGGCGTGGGCTGGCACCGCTCGCAGTCCTGGCGACCATCGTGGCCCTGGTGGCCCTCGTGCGGGCCGCGCGGTCACGGACGGCCGACGTGGGCGGCGACGCGTCCGGTCTGGCGATCCGGGGGCTGCTGGTCGCCGGTGCGATCGGGTGGGCCGTTGCCGTGGTGGGCGCAACGCCATGGGGCGTGGCGACCCTCGCCGCCATTGCCGCACGCGTGCCGGCCGTGGCGATCATGCGCGACACGCATCGGCTGCTCGCGCCCCTGGCAGTGGTGACGGCGATCGGGCTCGGCCTGTTGGTCGATGACCTCACAGGGCGCGTCCGGGCCTCCGGGCCTGCCATGCGCTGGAGCATCGTGGCGGCGGGACTTGGCGTGGTCGTCATCATGGTGCCCGACCCGCTCGTCGGGCCGCGCCTGCCCGGTCCATCGCAGCTACCGGCAAGCTGGGTCGGTGCGGCCGAGGCCATCGACTCGTCGAGCGCGCCGGGTGCCGTCCTGGTGGTGCCGCACGGCCAGGTGCAGCAGTATCCGTTCACGACCGGCCCCGTCGCGGTGCCGTGGCGTCGACTGGTCGACCGCCCCGTCCTGGTCGGCTCCGAACTGGTCGTGGACGACGTCGTCGTGGACGACGGTGTCGTGGACGACGGTGTCGACGACGGACCGTGGGCCGCGCTGGCCCGCGTGGATCCGTCGCAGTGGACGGCTGAGGACATGGCGGCCAATGGTGTGGCCTGGATCGTGGTGACCGATCCCAGCCTGGTCGCCGGCAAGTCATTGGCGTCGGGACTGGATGTCGTGGTCGCGGACGACAGCCTCGTCGTCGTCCAGGCCACGGGTCGGGTCGACGGTGGGGCGCCCGACCCCGACGGCCTCGATGTCGGTGTCGGCGGGTGGGTCTTCTGGGTCGATGGGGTGGTGCTGCTGGGCGCGCTGGCGCTGTGCCTGCCGTGGCGGCGCCTGCGAGGAATCGACTGTCGCTGACCCCACCATCGGTATGCTGGACCTCGACCCGTTGCTGGAGACGTGGACGACTCAGCGAGCAGTGATTGGATCCCCCTGACACGCTCGCTCCTCACCGGACTCGGCGTGCGCAACCCGGAAGGCTCGACATGACGGCACGACTGGCACCAGTCGGCATCGCGCTCGTGATCGGGGTGCTCCTGGCCATCATGGGCTCGCTGGCGCTGGCATCGACCGTGGCGCCGGAAGAGGTCGTTGCGCAGGATTCCGTCCTGGTCGTGTACGGCAGTCGCGAGGGCTGACGGACCCAGCCCCGTCGTCGATCGCCCCCTGCCCCGCAGGGGGCGTTGTCATGTTCGGGGGGCATCGGTGTGCGGTCGGCGTCCTCCCCGTCGGGGATCCAGACGAACGAGGTGCTGCAGGCCTATCCTTGCGCACGCACACATGTTGTGCCGGGTGGCCGGGGTGCCCGGGGGCGCCCCGGGCGCCGTCGCGGTGTGCCAGGCCGCCGCAGACCGCTGTCCTCGACGAGATGACTGGCACCAGCCACCGTGACCACGCCTCCCGCTCCACCTCACCGAGACGCGACGTCACCGTCGGCAGCGGGGCCGTCTGTCGGCTCGGGAGCAGATGCCGAGTCCGACCGGGTCGGTGGGTCGGCCTCGGAGCCCACACAGGAGATCGTGGCGTTCGAGCGTGGACTTGGGAACGACGTCGAACCCGATGCAGGTCTGCCCCAGGACGTGGGTGGGGAGCAGGCGCGCACGACGGGGCTGGGATCGACCGACCTCGAGATGCGCACCGAGCCCGATGGTCCAGCGGGTCAGGGCGACGACGCTCCGGCTTGGTCGTACCAGGACGGGCCGCCCGATGGTGAGGTCCGCATCCCGCTCTCGTCCCCGGTCACCCAGTCGAGAGTGGGTGGACTCGTGGGCCTGGTGGCCGGCCTGGTGATGTTGCGGCCGTGGCTGTGGTCGGGCGAGATCCTGGTCCGAGACCTCACCGCGGTGGCCCACCCGGTCAGCAACCTCGAATCGCTGGCGCGCGGGTCCGGCCCGTCATGGGACCTGCTCGGCAACGCCCTGGCGGTGCTCATCGGCCAGGTGGTGGGCATGGACAACCTGGTCCGAGTCGTGCTGGTCGCCTCGTTCGTCGCCCTGGGTGCCGGCGCAGGGCGCCTGGCCGGCACGAACGGATCGCGCGTGGCCGCAGCGATCGCTGCCATCGCCGCCACGTGGAATCCGTTCGTGTGGTCCCGCCTCGACCAGGGTGCGTGGCTCACGATCCTGGCCTTCGCTGCGCTGCCATGGGTCGTGATCCACCTGCGCGCCGACCATCGCTGGCGTCTTGCCCGTGCCGCGGTGTTCGCCGGCATCGCCGGTGCCGCGGGGTGGCTCATCGTGCTGCCCACGCTGCTGATCGTGGCGGTCGTGGGCCGCCGCCTCCGCGCGGCCGTGCCGGCGTTGCTGGTGCTGGCGGTCTCGGCCGTTCCCGGTGTGATCGCGGCGGGACGATTTGCCGTCGACCCGGTCGGATTCGAGGCGATGTCTGCCACGGCGGATCTCCCGTCTGGCCTGTTGACCAGCGTCTTCACGGGCGGCGGGTACTGGAATCCGGCCGTGGCGGCACCGTCGCGCAACTCCTGGTTGATGGCCATGGTGGCCACACTGGTGGCCGCAGCGTCCGTGTACGGCGCGGGTCGATGGCGCGGCGCACCACGCCTGTTGCACGACTGGCGGACCCGCAGCGGACTTGCCCTTGCCGCGATCGTGGGCTTCGTCGGTGTCATCTTCATGGCAACGAGCGCGGGCCAGGCGATTGTCGGCGGCCTGGCAACGGCGGTGCCGTGGCTGGTGGCGATGCGCGATTCCACGAACCTGTTGGCGCCGTGGGTGCTCATGCTGGCCATCGGTCTCGGCCACCTCGCATGGCGCATGGTCGTGTGGTTGCGACGTGGCGTGGCGGCCGATGCCGACCGCGTGGTGCGAGGACTGGTGGGGTACGCAGTCGGCGTGGCCGGCATCCTGCTCGTCATCCTGCTCATGCCCGACGTTCGTGGCGCCAGCCCCCTGCCAGCCACCGGTGAGGTCCCGGCATCCTGGCTGCTCGCCGCCAGCATGGTCAACGAGCAGCCCGAGACCGGCAGCGTGCTGCTGGTGCCGCCGACCCGGTACCAGGACTTCTCGATGGCGCCGGTCGAGGTGCAGCCACCCCTGCAGGAGTTGGTGGCCACCGATGTCTTCGGCAACTCCCAGTGGCGAGTGGTGCGTGACGGCACCGTGCTGGTCGTGGACGACGATCCTCCGGTCGCGAACAGTGCGGTCGACGCCGGGGTGGCCGAACCGACGGGTGGGGTGGACGAGTCCGAACCCACCGTCGTGATCGATGCCGCCGATGCCAGCGAACCTGACCCGTCGTCGGTCCCGACAACGCAGGGCCCGACGCCGTCGGTGGTGCGGACCCTGGCAGCGAGTTGGCCCGAGGGTCTCGAGGGCAGGGAGTTGGCCGAACTCGGCATCCAGTGGGTGGCGGTCGTGCAACCCGTGGAGTTCGCGGAGCCCGGCAATGGCCTGGTGCAGGAGTTGATCGCCCCCGAGATCCAACTGGTGCAGGTGGATCCGCAGCGCTTCCTGATGGCCGAGCAACCACGGGCACTGTGGCCGTTGTTGGTGGACGGGTTGATCGCGACGCTGGTGTTGGCGCTGATCGTGGCTGCCGGCCCGTTGCGCACCGGTCGCGAGATGGACCCGGTCTGATCCGCGGGGCTTCCCGTGCCCCTGTCCACAGGCGGCGACCGCGACCGTCGCCGCGGGGGTGGTCGTCCGTAGCGTGATGGCCATGACCACACACGACCATCTCGCGCCCTCCTCGTCGCCTCCGCGCCGCGACCCCTCTGCTGCTGACTCGACCTCGCAGGCGACCACGGGGTCGGTCGGCGAACAGTTGGCAGCCGAACACCTGGCTGCCATGGGCATGGAGGTGGTGGCACGCAACTGGCGGATCAACCAGGCCGACCTGCGTGGGGAACTCGACATCGTCGCCCTCGACCACCTGAATGCACTGGTGGTCATCGTCGAGGTGAAGACTCGCCGCGGCCAGGGCTTCGGCGGGCCCCTTGGCGCCGTTGACGCACGCAAGCGAGCGCGGCTTCGGCGGCTGGCCATGGCGTTCATGGCACAGGCGCAGCTGCCTTACCGAGAAGTCCGGATGGACGTGATCGGGGTCAGGTTGGACACCCGGCACCTGCATCACGTGGTGGCAGCGCTGTGACCGCCGACGCGTCGTTCACGGTGGTGGTCAGCGGGGCTCCCGAAGCGCCCTCCCCGCCACGGGTCCTGGCCCGCGTCGGGGCCGTGGCACTCACCGGCCTGGACGGCGCCATGGTCACGGCCGAGGCGGTCATCGCCGGGGGCCTGCCCCAGATCCGGATCGTGGGCCTGCCGGACGCGACCGTGCGCGAGGCCTCTGACCGCATCCGGTCGGCGTGCCAGCAGTCCGGGTTCTCGCTGCCGGGTGCCAGGGTCGTGGTCAACCTGGCCCCGGCGGGCATCCGCAAGGTGGGCTCGGGATTCGACTTGCCGATCGCCCTGGCCGTGCTGTGCGCGGCCGGCCACATTCCGCCTGATCGGCTGGCAGACCTGGTCGCGTGGGGCGAGGTCGGACTCGACGGCGGCGTGCACCCCAGTGCCGGCACGCTGCCGGTGGCGACGACGGCACGCCGCCACGACGCCGGTCGCCTGATGGTGGCAAGCCCGGCGATGGCGGAGGCGGCCCTCGTGTCGCGTCTCGAGGTCGTGGGGATCGACACGCTGCGCGAGGCCGTTGCCGTCGCAGCCGGCACTGCGTCGGGCTCGCACCCGGCCCCCAGCGTTGTTGCGTTCACCTCGTCGGGCCCGGACCTGGCCGACGTCCGCGGCCAGCACGTTGCCCGTCGGTGCCTCGAACTGGCTGCCGTCGGGGGCCACCACATGCTGATGATCGGACCGCCCGGGTGCGGCAAGTCGATGCTCGCTCGGCGGCTGCCGTCGATCCTGCCGCCACTGGCGCGCGAGGACGCACTCGAGGTTGCAGCGATCCGTTCGATCATGGGGGAGCGCGTCAGTCTCGACCTGCGACCCCCCTTTCGTGACCCGCACCATGCCACGTCCACGGCGGGACTGATCGGTGGCGGCAGCGGCGTCGCCCGACCGGGCGAGGTGTCGCGGGCCCACCGCGGGGTGTTGTTCCTGGACGAGGTGCTGGAGACCCCGCGGGCAACACTGGATGCCCTCCGGGAACCCCTCGAGACCGGGCGCGTGGTGCTGGTGCGGTCGCAGTCCCGTGTGGCCTACCCGGCGTCGGTGCAACTGGTGGCGGCGGCCAATCCGTGTCCGTGTGGCCGTGCCGGGACTGCCGCAGGTTCGTGCACGTGCCGGGTCGACCAGGTCGAGCGGCATCGTGCTCGACTCTCGGGTCCGCTGCTCGACCGCATCGACCTGCACCTGGCGATGGATCCGGTGGCCGAGGACCTGCTGGTCGGACCGTCGGACGGCGAACGCTCCGACGTGGTCGCCGCCCGCGTCATGGCGGCACGCACCCTGGCCGCATCGCGCTGGGCCGAACTGGCACCGAAACGGCAGCGACGCAGCGCACTGCTCACCCGGGACGTGCCGTCGGAGTTGGTCCGCAGGTGTGTCGGGCAGGGTGCCCAGCGTCGCCTGGCCCGGGCGATCGAGACGATGGGGTGGTCGGCCAGGGCCTTCGACCGTTGCCTGCGGGTCGCCCGCAGCATCGCCGACGTCGCCGACCGTGACCGCGTGGAGCGAAGCGACATCGACGAGGCAGTGGCGCACCGCATCGACCTGACTGGCCCATCGTGACGACCCATCGGGACGCTGACGTGGTGGACGCCGTGTGGAACCGAGTGGTTGCACCGGGCACTGATCCAGATCTCCTGGCCGCCATCGTGACCCGCGCAGTCGTCGATCCCCGCGGTTTCGAGCATGCGTGGCGAGATGCCGTACGCCGCAACGACGACCCTTGCCATGCCATCCACAGTGTCGCGGGGCAGGGGGTGCTCGCCGGATCATCGGGGCCCCGGGCTGCTGCAGCAGCCTGGGCTCGCCGTGACGTCGTCGTCGCCCTGGCGGGCGACCCGGCCATGCCCTCGCGCCTGGTCGCGACAGCCGCCCAGCCGCCGTGGTTGGCGATGCGCGGCCAGCCGCCACCGGCCGCAACGGCGGCGGTGGCGATCGTGGGCAGCCGCAAGGCCAGTGACTACGGACGGGGCATGGCGGCCTGGCTGGCCGAGGCAGCCGGTGCGGCCGGCGTGCACGTGGTCAGTGGCGGGGCAGTCGGCATCGATGCCGCAGCACATGGCGCCGCACTGGCGTCCCCGGCAGGAACCACCGTCGTGCTCGGCTGCGGCCACGACGTGGCCTACCCGCGACCACATGCCGGCGCCGGTCGGTTGTTCGACCAGGTCATGGAAACCGGGGGCGCGTTGGTGTCGGAATCGTTGCCCGATGAATCACCACGCCCGTGGCGCGTGCGGTCTCGCAACCGTCTGATCGCGGCACTCGTCGACGTCGTGGTCGTCGTCGAGGGTGGCAGCCGGTCCGGGGCGCTCGTCACGGCGACCTGGGCGGCCGACTACGGCATCACCGTGTTGGCGGTGCCTGGTGACGCCCGGGCGCCGGGGTCGGCGGCACCCCTGCGGCTGCTGCGCGACGGGGCGGGCGTGTGTGCCTCGCCCGACGACCTGTTGGCCGCCCTGCCGCATGGCGCAGGTGGCGCCATCGGTCGCCGCGGGCCCGGTGACGATCCAGCACGCGATGTGGCACGCCGGCCGATCGCGTCCAGCCTCCCCGAGGCGGCCAGGGCCGTCCTGGCCGCGGCGTGGCCTCGCCCCGTCACCATGGCCGACCTGGCCACCAGGTCACGGGTCGCCGTCGGTCCGCTGCTGGCCGCCGTCACCGCGGCCCAGGTTGCGGGCCAGGTGACTCGTGACCTCGACGGGCTGCGGTTGTGCCGCGACCCCAATCGCTGACGTTGGTTCGAAACGGTCAGCCCGAACGGCCGGTGCCGGCCGGTGGGCGCCGGTCACTTCCCTGCATGCCGCATCTCGGCAGGCAGGCGGGCTGGACGCAGGTGGTGCAAGCGCTCGACGGCCAGTTCCGCATCGACGTCGATCGCACGCAGGTCTGCCTCGAACTGGTCCACCAGGCAGTCATCCACGGCAACCGACAGGATCACCACCTCTCCCCGCACTCCGGTCGCTGCTGCGGTGGTGACTGGCCAGCCCAGGTCGTGGAGGGCGTGGCGCGCGGCGGCCCCGTCGCCGTCCAGCACGGCGGTGACCTGGGACTGTCCGCGATGCAGGCGCGCATCCACGACCATCCCCAGCAGCGTGCCTGCACCCACGCCGACGCCGTAGGCAATGACTCGCACCGGCGCGTCCAGGGACGACAGCACGGTCGAGAACACCAGGGCAAACAGCACCGCCTCCGCGGTGGCCACGGCCGCGGCGCCCAACCGGCGCCCTGACGCCGCCAGCGCGACCCGCAGGGTCCACAGTCCGACGTTCCCGGTCGCCAACAGCGCGATTCCGATCACTGGTGCCACGGCGCGCGGATCCATCGTCTCGTCCTCCCGACCCGGACCGTGGGCGTGTGTCGACGCATGCCGGGTTCGCGAGACACTGTGCTCGGGCCTGGTTGCGGTCGAGGTGCCGGTGACGTGCACCGGCACAGTTGCGCCCAGTCGTGGGTGCACGCGACCTGCACGCGGGCTGCACGTCGTGGACGCCACGGTGTCATCCACACCCACCGACGACATGGATCCACCCATGAATTCCGACACCATGACCACGACGACCGACGATGACACCATGACCACGACGACCGATGATGCCGACCACCTGGTGGCGGGCGCATCGCACGCAGATGCTGGCCCTGATTCCCGAACAGACCTGCCCGATCCCCGTGAGGCACTGTCCGAGCGGCTCTTCGGCGATCTCGTGGGCGCCCTGGAACTGTTCGCCATCCACGTCGGTCGCGCCACCGGGCTCTACGACGCGCTTGTCGACGGCCCGGTCTCCGGCAGCGATCTGGTGTCCGCGACCGGCCTCGACGGTGGCTACGTCGCCGCCTGGCTCGACCAGCAGGTCGCGGCCGGCATGGTCGTCGTCGACGACCCGGACCGAGCCCCGGCACAGCGCCGCCACCACCTCCAGCCCGCGACCGCCGAAGTGCTGCTGGACGACACCAGCCCGTACCACATGGGACCGGCCGGCCCGTTCGCCGTCTCCGTGGGCCGGGCCACGCCCGGCGTGGTCGACGCCTTCCACACCGGCGGAGGAGTCGCCTACGCCGACTACGGGCCTGAACTGCGCCGGGCCATCGCCGCGTTCAACCGGCCCATGATCGAGGCAGGGCTGGTCGACGATTGGCTGCCGGCAGTGCCACGAGTGCGAGACCACCTGGTCGCAACCGCGGCGCCGCGCATCCTGGACCTGGGCTGCGGGCTCGGCCGGACGACCGTCGAGCTGGCGCGGGCCTTCCCAAATGCAACGGTGTGCGGACTGGACCTGGACGAGGCATCGATCTCCGAAGCGCGGGACCTGGCCGCGCAGCTCGGGTTGGCGGACCGGGTGACCTTCGTCACGGGCGACGCCACGACGTGGGACACCGAGGACCGCTTCGAGCTGGTCACCAGTTTCGAATCGCTGCACGACACCGCGGACCCGGTGGCGACGTTGGCCACGGCCCGTCGGCTGCTTGCCCCGGGTGGCGCAGTCCTGGTGGGCGACGACCGGGGCGCCGACCACCTCGAGACCCCAGCCGATCCCTACCAGCGGATGCTGCACGGGTTCGCCGTCCTGCACTGCATCCCGGCCACCCGCTCCGAGGACGCGTCCCACGCCCACGGTCCCGTCGTTCGCCGCGCCGACGTCCTCGGATGGATCGAACGAGCCGGCTTCGCCTCGGGGGAGGTGGTCGACATCGACGAGGACATGTGGCGCTTCTACCTGGCCACCCCCTGACCGTCGCACGCGGTCGCCTGCCCTGAGGCGGGTCAGGACCACCTTGTCAGCCATCAGCAGCCCGTGGCCGGGCACGTGCCGCAGACGGGCGGCACGTGCTGCTGGCGGCATCGTGCTGCTGGCGGCGCCATGTGCTCCCGGCCTCGCGTGCTCCCGACCACCCCCAACGGATCCTGTCATGACCTCCTCCATGTCCACAACTGGCGCATCGCGGCTCCCGCCCGAGCCCACCGATGGAGCCCACCTGGTCACCGGGTGGGAACCGTGGCTGGGCCTCGACGACAGCCTGCACCGACGCTTCGTCCACGCCTACGCCGCCTCGCTGTGGCACCCGGTCGCACGGCTTGGGGGCACCGTCGTGCACGACGACGGCTGGGTCGTCCATGATCTTCGACGTCCGGCCGCCTTCGAGAATGGCGCGACGCTGCTCCGACCGCCCGACCACGATGGGTGGGGACGGCTCCTCGACGAGCTGGAGGATCTTTTGGACGTGCCGCATGGCGGTCGTGTCTGGCTGTGGAGCCCGTGGCCCACGCCCGACCTGGCTCACCGGGGCTGGGAACTGGCCGGCCACCCGCCGGTGATGCTCCGCCCGGCGGGGCCGCTGCCTGCCGATGTGCGCCCCAGCGCATTGACTGTCCGGCCGGTGACCACGACCGCCGAGCTCGCCGCATGGCAGGCGGTGGTCGCTGTCGGCTACCCGCTGGAAGGGCTGGCGACCGTGCCAGCCCCGTGCTGGCTGGGCGACGAGGTGCTCGACGACCGCACGCACCGCCGCTGGCTGGCGTGGGATGGCGACGTGGCCGTGGCTGCAGGAGCCAACCAGGTTGCCCATGGGCTCAACGTGCTGGCCATGGGTGCGACCTTGCCCGCGGCCCGAGGGCGGGGCGCCTGGACGGCATTGGCACGCACTCGCATCGACGCTGCGGCCGGCATGGCCTCGGCCTCGCTCTTCTCCGACCACTCCCGACCCCTGGCGCAGCGGCTCGGGTACGTGCCCCTGTTGCGGTGGACACTGTGGACGCGCAGCCGGCCGTGACGGCGCCCGTGACTCGCCCACGGCCTTTCGCAACACCGCGCCACGATGTGCAATGATTGATCGCGAGAACGAGGACGAGACATGGCATCGACGGCGGGGCTCTCGGTGGATCTGCTGGGTCCGCTGGCGGTCGAGGTCGACGGTCGCACGAAGCTGGTCACCAGCCGCAGCCAACGCATCGTGCTCGTCGCGCTCGCGCTGCGCACCGGAGGTGTCGTCTCGACCAGCGAGCTGGTGGGGCGTGTCTGGGGTCAGGACCCGCCGCCATCGGCCCGCAACAGCCTCCAGTCCCACGTCGCTCGCCTCCGCCACGTGCTCGGTCGGTCCGACGTCGTCATCGGCCAGGCTCCCGGCTACCGCCTGGACGTCCAGCGCGGCGACGTCGACGTGGCCAGGGTCGAGGACCTGCTCGCCACGGCCGCAACCACCGATGACCCCGACAGTGCCCTCACGTGCCTGGACGACGCCCTGGCCACGTGGCGGGGGAGTGAACTTGGGGGGTTCGAGGACGAACCCTTCGCGGCCGACCTGCGCCACTTCGCGCGGCTGCGCACCGACGCACTTCAGGCGCGAGGCGTCGTGCACCTGCGCCGAGGTGACCCCGACGAAGCCGTCGCCGATCTCGAGGCCGTACTGGCCCGTGACCCCTTCCGGGATCGTGCCATGGGCCTGATGCTGCGGGCCCTGGCCGCAAGTGGTCGCACGGCCGCAGCCGACCAGCGCTTCCGCGAGTATCGCGACGAGCTCGCAGCACAACTGGGCCTGGATCCCTCGGCCGAGGTGCAGGCCCTCCACGTGCGCCTGCTCCGCGGTGAGTTGGACGCCGCGCCGTCCGATTCCGCGGCGTTCGTGCGCGGCGCTGCGACGGCCACCTCGGGCCGCGACCGTGCCGGGTCGAGCGGGATGGATGGGCAGGTCGCCGGCACCCGACCGCCCGTGGCGCGTTCGCCCATGGTGGGTCGTCGGGACCTGTTGGCGGACGTGCTCGGTCGCGCGTGCGAACGGCCGCTGGTCACCCTGGTGGGGCCGGGCGGGGTGGGCAAGACCCGCCTGGCCGTGGAGGTCGCAGCGCGCCTGGGGTCGGAGCGCGTGTGCACGTGGGTCGACCTGACTGCTGCCCGCACCGACCTCGACGTGGTCGCTCGTACTGCGCTGGCCGTCGGAACCGGCTCGCCGGCCGATCCCGCGACGGCGTGGCTGGCAGCAGCCCTGGGTGACGATGCAGTCCTGGTGGTCGACAACTGCGAACAGGTGGCCGCGGGGGTGGCCGATCTCGTCGATCGGCTGCTGACGACCCGGGTCGACGTGCGCGTGCTGGCGACCAGCCGCGAACCACTGGGCGTCGACGGAGAGGAGGTGGTGCGCCTGCCCCCGTTGCCGGTTCGCGCCACCGACGGCGCCGATGGCATGTCGGATGCGCTGGCGCTGTTCCTCCAACGTGCCGGCGCTGCCGTGGATGGCGACGACCCGACGCAGCGAGATCTCGCCGACCGGATCGTGCGCCACCTCGACGGGCTGCCGTTGGCACTCGAGCTCGCAGCCCGACAGGTGCCCAATCTTGGGGTGGCCGGGCTCCACGACCGCCTCGACCAGCACCTGGATCTGTTGGTCGGCTCGCGGTCGTCGCATCCTGCGCACCGGGATCTCCGGGACCTGATCTCGTGGTCCACGGACATGCTCGACGAGCGTGACCACCACGTGCTGCGGGCGCTGGCCACGTTCGCCGGCGAGATCGACCTCGACACCATCGAGTCCCTCGTCACACGCCTGGGCCACGGGCGGGCCGAAGTCGCCCCCGCGGTTGCCCGGCTGGTCGAGGTGTCCCTGGTCCTGCACGTGCCGCCTGATCACCATCGCCTGCTGGACAGCATCCGGTCGGTTGCGATCGAGCAGGCCCAGCAGCGCGGGGAGCTCGCGTCGCTGCACGCGGCCCACGTCGACACGGTCGTCGACATCATGCGCGACCAGGCCGAGGTCCTGCGGGGGCCGGACGAGGCGGCGGCGGTCAGGCGACTCAATCGCATGGTGCCGACACTCCAGGCTGCAGTGGCCCACGCCGAGGAGTTGGGTGACCCCGCACGGGCGGCGGCGTTGGCGGCGGTGATCGGCGGCTACGCCAACTCCACACAACGGCTCGACCTGTTGGCGGCCGGGCCCGTGGCGACGCGGTTGGGCGCGCAGCCGAAGGAGGCCGTTTCGGACCTGTCGTCGCCACCGACACGTGCGCCGGGGCCGCCGGGTGCCCAGCCTGACGAGGACGATCGTCTCGGCGCGTGGGCCACCACCGCCCTGCACGCGCTGTGGACGAAGGAGTTGGACGACGTGCAGCGAGCAGCGCAACACGTGCTCGAGGCCCCGGCATGCGATGTCGTCGTGGCCGGCCGGGCCCTCCAGGCCGTGGGCGATGCCCACCTGTTTCGAGGGGAGGCAGCCGCGGCAGAGGCTGCCTACCGCCGACAGGTCGAGGTCGGCCGTCTGGGTGACGACCTGGTCTGCCAGACCGAGGGTTGGGTCGGTGTCGGCCTTGTCCAGGCCTATGCGGGGGATCCAGCGGTCGCGCGGGACGCCGCCCGATGCGCCCGGGACCTTGCCGAAGCCAGTGGCAACCCGTCGGCCGTGGCCTGGGTGCACTTCACGTATGCCGAGGTCGAGGCTGATCACCACCCAGACCTCGCACTGGCCGAAGCCGATCGCGCCATCGAGGTGGCTGCCTCGGTCGACAACCACCTGATCGTGGGGGTGGCCCGGACGGTGCGTTCGGCCATCCTGGCTCGCCACGGTGCGCCCGCCCAGGCGCTGTCGGAGTATCGCGAGGCGCTGCGGCACTGGCGGCCAGACACCGGGGCTCGCGTGCAGGACACCACGCTGCGCAACCTTGCGGTGTTGCTGGCGCGGATGGGACAGGACGAGGCCGCCGCCACCCTGGACGGCGCAGCGGCCGGCGACATCGGGTTGTTTCCCGCGGAGCAACGACGGGTGCGTCGCGCCCGCGAGGCCGTCGAGCAACGCCTGGGCCGCGACCGGACCCAGGCCCTCCGGGTTGCTGCCGGGCACCTCTCGGGCGACGCCGTGGTGGGCGTTGCGCTGGACGCGATCGGGGCCGCCCTGCCGGTCTCGAGACGCAACGATTGAGATCGAGTCGAGCGGCAGGACGTGCCACTTCGTCGTTGGCATCGGGTGCTGGGTCCTGGGTGCCGGCGCACATCTGCCGCGGTCCGATGCTCGGTGGATTCGTCGTTGCCGAGGTGTCGGGGTGGTGACGTTGCCGCGACGGTCGTGTCGGTGTCCACAGGCGGCGGAGTGGAGGGTGCGGTCGCGTCGTCTCGTTCTAGGTTGGGTTGCCAGAACGTCGAACTGACCGCGGCTGCCCGACCTGGCGGGCAGGCGGTGCCCGTGGGTGGACTGTCGTGATCGGAAACAGTTGGTGGCGAAGCAACGTGTGGCCGCCCGGCAGTGGCTCGGTGTCAGACCGGTGTTCGCCATGGGCGTGGTGGCGACGGCAATTGCGATCGGCCCGCTCGGATGGCCGTTGGGCGGGCACGGCGCGGAGGCCCGGATGCTGGAGGGAGATCCAGCAGGTACGGGTGCCACGACGGTCGGGCAGACCGGCAGCGTCACGGATGCGTGGAGCCGTGGGGGCACTGACGTGCCATCGACGCCGACGCGCGGCTCCACTGACGTCACGGCGCTGCCAGGACTCGTCTGGCCGGTGTCTGGCAGCGTGGTGGGGGCATGGGACGAGCCGGCCGGTCCCTACGGCCCCGGTCATCGCGGCGTCGACCTGGCCGTCGACCCCGGCCAGCGGGTCGCGGCGATGGGGGCGGGCGTGGTGGGCTGGGCCGGGATCGTTGCCGGCACCGCCTGGGTCAGCGTCGACCACGCCGGTGGCGTGCGCACGACCGTGGGCCCCATGGCCACGATCGTCGTGACGGCGGGGCAGGTGGTTGGTGTGGACACCGCGTTGGGCACGGCGACGGGTGCAGCACACGCGGGTCACCTCCACGCCGTGCCCACCGCGCTGCACGTGTCGGTGCGAATCGACGGCACCTACGTGGATCCGGCGAGTCTGGTGGGTCGACTGGTGCCCACGCTGCTGCCGCCTCAGTCCTGAAGTGGTCCGGCCGGGGGCTGTGGCGCCATCGTCGCGAGCGCGGCGGGTGTTCGCCTCGTGGCAAGCCGGCATCGGGCCAGGCGGGTCGGTCCCGCCAGGGCGTCGGTGCGTGGTTCGGCGGGTGGCGACTCAGGTGGCGCCCGGCGGACGTGACGAAGGAGTGCCGTGGCGGCGGTCGAGCCGTTCGGCGCCGGCATCGAATCCGGGGAGTTGTTGGGGCATGGCACCCAACTTGGCTGCCGCAAGCTCGGTCACGATCGTCTCGACCTCGCTCCAGTCGGTGGCACGCAACCCGTCGATGTCACGGTTGTAGGGCTGCTCGAAGACGATCACGTCGTTGCCGGCTGCACGCAGGGCCGTGATGTTGTGCGGGGCGTCATCGACGTAGGCATCGGCCTGGATCTCGGGCTTGGCGCCCAGGAAGCACAGGTCCCGATACGGGATGCGATTGCTGTCGAGCCATGCGGCCGTGTCGCCGACCGCCTTTTCATGCCCCCAGTTGATGTAGAGGCGGTGGGTGACGATCCGGATCCAGATGCCCGCGTCGGACAGACGCCACAGGGCATCTGCCGCACCGTCGATCAACGGCATGGTCCGGAACAGGTCGTAGTCGTTGACGGCGATTTCGTGGTAGGTCGTGTAGTCGTCGGGACCGAATCCCCACTGCGAGAACTGCCAGTCCCGCTCCAGTGGAAGCGTGTCGGGATCGATGCCCTTCAGGTCGGCGTAGATCTCGCGGAACCGTCGCGTGTGGTCGCCCACGACCCCGTCGAGGTCGACTGCGAAGATGAACTGGTCTCGATTTGCCACGGTCGCGTCCTCCCCGACCCGACGAATGCTAGGGCGTGGGTGGTCCAGACCGGCGCGACCCAGCCCCTGGGGCGTCGTGCGCCCCGCCGCCCGGGCCGTACACTGGTCGAACGTGAAGGCCCGAGTCTTGCACCGGGCCTTCGTTCGCGTCCTGCCGGCAGCGCTGGTGGGACGCACCAACGACAACCCCGGTCGCACCATGCGACCACCTCACTCCACACGCCTGCCGACGACTCGGCCCCGGTGCCCGTGCACTGCATTCGCGCGTTCGCGCGCAGTTGCAACTCGGGTGGGTCGAACGGATGACGCGGGCGGAGGCCCAACCGAACCGCAAAGGATCACCAATGGCTGTCGTCACCATGCGCCAGTTGCTCGAGGCCGGCGTCCACTTCGGACACCAGACCCGACGCTGGAACCCCAAGATGAAGCGATTCATCTACGGCGAACGCAATGGCATCTACGTCATCGACATTCGTCAGACCGTCGGCTACATCGAGTCGGCCTACACCTTCACCCGTGACCTGGTCGCCAACGGCGGCACGGTGCTGTTCGTCGGCACCAAGAAGCAGGCCCGCGAGGTCATCGAGTACCAGGCCGACCGCGTCGGCATGCCGTACGTGACCGAGCGCTGGATGGGTGGCATGCTCACCAACTTCCAGACCATCAAGGGTCGCATCAGTCGCCTGAAGGAACTGGAGGCCATGGAGGCCTCGGGCACCCACGAACTCCTTCCCAAGAAGGAGGTCCTGATGCTTGACCGTGAACACGAGAAGCTGCAGACCAACCTTGGCGGCATTCGTGAGATGACCAAGACCCCGGACGCGATGTTCGTGGTCGACACGGTCATCGAGGAGATCGCGGTCAAGGAGGCCAACCGCCTCGGCATCCCGGTCATCGCAATCCTTGACACCAACTGCGATCCCGACGTCGTGCAGTTCCCGATCCCGGGCAACGATGACGCCATTCGGTCGTCGGCCCTGCTGACCCGGATCATCGGTGACGCCTGCGCCGACGGGCTGCTGCTGCGCGCCTCGCGTTCACCCGACGAGGAACTGCGCGTGCAGGCCATGCAGGCTGCGTCGTCCGCCGGCGGCGGCCTGGAGATCTCCGAGCCCAAGGCCGAGTGGGAGATCGAACTCGAGCGTCAGCAGGCTGCCGAACAGGCCGCCCATGCTGGTGGCGATGACGCCCCCGCCCAAGATGCTGCAGAGGCCGCGCCGGCCGATGCTGCACCTGCCGAAGAGGCCACTGCGGCCCCTGCCGACACTGCCCCCGCCGGTGCAGCCCCCGCGGCCGCACCGGCCAAGGAGTCGGCACCAGCCGAGTGACGTCACCGTGGGTGGGCCCGAGCCTCGCTCGGGTCTGCCCACGGACGCCACGGCTGTTTCGCTCCACTTCGTCGCCGACACCGCAGTCTCGTGCTGCGGACCGAGGGCGACGACCTCCAGTGCCCGTCGAGGCACGATCCACCGCAAAGGACCACCGCAATGGCTATTTCCGCTGCCGACGTCAAGAAGCTCCGTGAGCTCACCGACGCCCCGATGATGGCATGCAAGAAGGCCCTGGACGACGCCGACGGCGACCTCCAGAAGGCCGCCGACCTGGTGCGTGAGCGCACCGGGGCCAAGATGGATGCCCGCGCTGCCGACCGCACCGCTGCCGACGGCATCGTCTACACCTACGCCCACACCCCCACGCCCGGTCAGCCTCCCAAGGTCGGCGTGATGATCCAGTTGTCGTCCGAGACCGACTTCGTCGCCAAGAACGACAAGTTCCAGGCCCTGGCGCACCAGTTGGCCCTCCACATCGCCGCGATGAAGCCGCTCGTGGTGTCCGAGGACCAGGTCGATCCGGCAATGGTCGACAAGGAGCGCGAGTTCGCGCGCAAGGAGGCCGAGGAGTCGGGCAAGCCCGCCGAGATCGTCGAGCGCATCGTCGATGGCAAGGTCAAGAAGGTCTACAAGGACTGGGTCCTGCTCAACCAGCCCTTCGTCATGGACGACTCCAGGACCGTGGCCGATGTCATCTCCGAGACCCAGGGTGTGCTCGGCGAGAAGATCGAGGTTGCCCGCTTCGCCCGCTTCGAGGTCGGCGCGTGACGCTTCGCGTCACGGTCGAGAACTCGCTGCGCTCGTTCTCGGGCCGGTGACTCGGGGGGCTCCTGGCGATCAGGTTCACGTTCGCCGTCGTGGCGACTGCCGTCTCGGTGTCTCCATGTGACGAACGTGCCCGTTGCCGAGACCGGTTCGCTGGTCCGGGCTGGTGCGGTCGCGACGAGATGGGGATGAGGCATCTAGGATGTGGGTGACGCGGATCTGGCGTCGCCCACATTCCTTTGCGGGGAGATTGCGCGTGCCTCAACGCCCACCCATGACACGAGTGCTGCTCAAGCTGTCCGGCGAGGCGTTCGCCGAACCCGGAACGTCCTCGGGAGTCGATCCCGAGATCGCACGGCGGGTCGCCAGCGAGGTCGCCGCGCTGGTGGCGGCTCGCGGGACCGAGGTGGCCATCGTGGTCGGTGGCGGCAACATGGTGCGCGGCGCCGCCTTCGCCGAGCGCGGCATGGACCGCTCGACGGCGGACCACATGGGCATGTTGGGCACGGTCATCAATGCCCTCGCCCTGCAGGACGCCATCGAGCGTGAGGGCCTCGACACCAGGGTCCAGACCGCGATCAACATGCAGGAGGTCGCGGAGCCCTACATCCGTCGACGTGCCATGCGACACCTCGAACGTGGCCGCGTCGTCATCTTCGCAGCAGGTCTGGGTGCGCCGTACTTCACCACCGACACGACCGCGGCCCAGCGCGCGCTGGAGGTCGAGGCCGACGTCATCCTCAAGGCCACGCAGGTCGACGGTGTCTACAGCGCCGACCCCAAGAAGGACCCCGAGGCCACTCGCTACACCCACATCGACTTCCTGAGCGTGCTCAACCAGAGCCTCAAGGTCATGGATGCGACGGCGATCAGCCTGTGCATGGACAACGACCTGCCGATCGTCGTGTTCGAACTCCTCAAGGAGGGCAACATCGCCCGGGTCGTCGCGGGTGAGGACGTCGGCACCCTGGTCTCGAGCCACGTGGACGCGTGACAGGTCGCCCCTGCACTCCCGACCTGCAGCGAGCGCCTACCTTGGAGCAGGTCGCACCATGACGCGGCTGCGGTGCCAGCCAGGTGTTGCACCCGCGCCGCCGACCGTGGCATCCACCCCCGGTCACCCCATTCGTCGAAACATGTCACACGAGAGGCAACCATGAGCCTGGAAGACATCCTCGAAGACGCCGGTTTCCGGATGGACCTCGCCGTCGAGAAGGTCATCGAGGACTTCGGGTCGATCCGCACTGGTCGCGCCAACCCGAAACTCCTCAACCGGGTGATGGTCGACTACTACGGGGCCCGCACGCCGCTGTACCAGATGGCCAACTTCTCGGTTCCCGAGCCGCGCATCCTGGTGGTCAATCCCTTCGACAAGTCCGTCGTCAGCGACGTCGAGAAGGCGATTCGCGAGTCAGGGCTGGGGCTGAACCCGTCGACTGACGGCATCATCATCCGGTGCGTGTTCCCGGAACTGACCGAGGAACGCCGCCGCGACTTCATCAAGATCGCCAAGCAGGCGGCCGAGGACGGTCGCATCGCCATCCGCAACGTCCGGCGCTCGGCTCGCGACGAGATGCAGGCGCTGGAGGACGACAGCGAGGTGAGTCAGGACGATCACCATCGGGCTGCCGACCAACTCGACCGCGAAACCTCGGCACGCGTCGACCGGATCGACGAACTGCTGGGCAAGAAGGAATCAGACCTCCTGGAGGTCTGACCCGACGTGACGGACTCGATGACGACGCCGACCTCGCCCCCCTCGACGGGGCGCAACCTGCCCATGGCGATCGTCTTCGGTGTGGTGCTGGCGGTGGGTTTCATCGCCTGCCTGTACCTGGGCCACGGTGCCGTCACGGTCTTCATCTGCGCTTTCATGGTGCTGGGTGTCGTCGAGACGTCGGCACAGTTGCGCACCCGAGGCATCTCCCCGCTGGTGTTGGTGCTGATCGCCGGCACCTTCGTGATCGCAGGGGCGACCTGGCGCGTCGGCTACCTGGGCCAGGTCCTGGGCATGCTCGTGATCATGCTGGGTTCCGCGCTGTGGATGCTGGCCGACCGCGAGCGCCACGATGCCCTGATGACGATGGGTGTCACCACCTTGCTGGGGCTGTGGATGCCCTTCCTGGGTTCGTTCGCCATCATGATCGCCGGCCTCGACGACGGCCGCTTCGCCCTGCTCCTCGTGATCGCGTGCACCGCCATGGCGGACATCGGCGCCTATGCCGTGGGCAGCCAGATCGGCCGCCACAAGATTGCTCCCCAGTTGTCACCCAACAAGTCGTGGGAAGGCTTCCTGGGTGGACTGGTCGTGGCCGCGCTGACGGGGTTGGGACTGGCGACGTGGCTGTTCCCGGAGTTCGACGACGGTCGGGCGATCATGGTGGCCGTGGCCTGTGGATTGGCCGGGTTCACCGGTGACCTGTTCGAGTCCATGATCAAGCGCGACCTGGAGATCAAGGACTTCGGGAGCCTGCTGCCCGGGCACGGTGGCGTGCTCGATCGTGTGGACGCCATCCTTGCCGCGCTGCCGGTTGGCTATGTCATCCTGGTCCTGACATGACCGACGAGGCACCCTCTGCCGCCGCACCGCTGGATCCCTACAACCTGTCGCCCGACGAGATCCGTGCATTCATGGAGGAGCGGGGTGAGCCCTCGTACCGCACGGACCAGGTGGTGTCGTGGATCGACCAGGGGGTCGACGACCCGAACGCGATGACGAACCTGCCGTTGGCACTGCGCGACACCCTTTCCGAGCGGTTCTGCGCCGACACGCCCGCGACTGGTCGCGCACACCGTCGCTGATGGTGGTCGTACCCACAAACTCCTGTTGGAGTACCGCGACGGCGTCGCCATCGAGACGGTCCTGATGCTGTATCCCAACCGGGCCACCGTGTGCATCTCCACGCAGGCCGGCTGTGCCATGGGGTGTCCGTTCTGTGCCACGGGCCAGGCAGGGTTCCAGCGCCAGTTGTCGGCCGGCGAGGTCATCCGCCAGGTCATGGTCGCGGACGCCGTGCTTCGCACCGGCGAGCTCTCGGCGGCCGTCGACGTTGCCGGCGACGATCGCTTCGAACTGCCGACCGGTCACCCCGCGCGCGTCACCAACGTGGTGTTCATGGGGATGGGCGAGCCGATGGCCAACATGCCTGCCACGCTGGCGACCATCGACTACCTCCATGAGCGGCTCGGACTGTCGGCCCGCAACATCACGGTCTCGACGGTGGGGCTGGTGCCGGCGATGCGTCGACTGGCCAACCATGGCAAGCCGGTGACCCTGGCGGTGTCCCTGCATGCGTCCGACGACGCCCTGCGCGACGACCTCGTGCCGGTGAATCGCCAGCATCCGTTGGCCGCCGTGGAAGCCGCGATGGAGGAGTATCGCGCCGCCACGAACCGACGCGTCAGCATCGAGTGGTGCCTCATCGGTGACGTCAACGACTCGGAGGAACAGGCCATCGGCCTCGCCCGCATCGCGCGGCGCACCCGCAGTCACGTCAACGTCATCCCGATGAATCCGACCCCGGGCGTGCGCTGGAAGGAACCCGACGACGCCGTCGATCGCACGCTTCATGGCGACGCTCGAGCGCCAGGGTGCCAACGCCACGCTGCGCGACACCCGGGGACGCGATGCCGACGCCGCCTGCGGGCAATTGCTGGCGTCCTACACCCTGGGGGAGGGCGCGCGACTGCCGGTGGCGGTTGGTGCGGCCGAGCGGATCGACACCCGCCTCGACTCCCGGCTCGACGACCAGGCCGAGCGGGGTGACTCCGCGTGACGGCGCGGCGACTGGTCATCCTGGGTTCGACCGGGTCGATCGGCACCCAGGCGCTGGACGTCGTGCGGGCCCATCCCGACCGGTTCGAGGTGGTCGGGCTCGCGGCCGGGCGCAACGTCGATCTGCTGCTGGCCCAGGCGGACGAGTTCGGGGTCACCGACGTGGCGCTTGCGGATGCCGATGCGGCGGCGAGCGGCCCCGAGCGAGCGCCAGGTCGCCGGCGGGCCGGACCGCCGTGGCCGAACTGGCCGGCCGCGACGCCGACATCGTGCTCAACGGCATCGACGGCGCCGCGGGCCTGGTGGCCACGATGACCGCGCTGGAGGCCGGGACCCCCGTCGCACTGGCCAACAAGGAGTCGCTGATCATCGGTGGCGACCTGGTCGTGGCCGCCGCCGAGGCGGCCGGTGGCCGCGCCACGCACCTGCTGCCGGTGGACTCGGAGCACTCGGCGCTGGCCCAGTGCCTGCGATCTGGTCGTCGCGACGAGGTGGCCCGGCTCGTCATCACCGCGTCGGGCGGGCCCTTTCGAGGTCGCACGCGTGACCAGTTGGCCGATGTCACGGCGGCCGAGGCGCTGGACCATCCCACCTGGGACATGGGGCCACTGATCACCGTCAACTCGTCGACCCTGGCCAACAAGGGTCTCGAACTCGTCGAGGCCCACCTGCTCTTCGACGTCGGACTTCGACCACATCGAGGCGGTGGTGCATCCCCAGTCGATCGTGCACTCGATGGTCGAGTTCGTCGATGGCTCCACGATCGCGCAACTGTCACCTCCCGACATGCGCCTGCCCATCCAGTGGGCACTGGGGTGGCCTGATCGCCTCGACCATGCCCACGTCGCGATGGACTGGACCTCGCCGTCGACCCTGACGTTCGAACCCGTCGACCACGACGCCTTCCCGACGTTGGGGCTGGTGGTGGCCGCCGGCCGTCGTGGTGGCACGTTCCCTGCGGCCTGCAACGCGGCCAACGAGGTTGCGGTCGAGGCCTTCCTGGCGGGGCAGCGTCGGCTACCTGGGGATTCCCGCGACCATCGAGCGCGTGCTGGCCGCCCACGACGCGCGGGTCCCACCGCACCACGCGACGTGGCCGACGTCGTGGCCGTCGACGAGTGGGCTCGCGCCGGGCCCGAGAAGTGGTCGCCGGCCGGCGTCACGTCCTGAGGCCAGACCGACCGCCCGGCCGGACGTCGGGGTGGTCACGGTGGTGACCACATCCGGCACACTGGGAATCCTGCCACGTGCGCCACCCCGGTTCGAAAGTCGTCGACGATGTCCCAGACCACCGGCATCCTGCTGTTCGTCGTGGGCATCATCGTGTCGATCATGATCCACGAGTGGGGTCACTTCGCCAGCGCTCGCAAGTTCGGGATGCGCGCCGACCGCTACTTCCTGGGATTCGGCCCGACGGTCTGGTCGACCCGCCGGGGTGAGACCGAGTACGGCGTCAAGGCCCTGCCGTTGGGCGGGTTCGTCCGGATCCTGGGGATGTCGCCGGGTGACGAGCGTCGTGTTGCGGTGCGAGACGAGTGGTTGGACCGCGACACCCTGGCCGCGGAACGGCGTGCCCAGGCCGACGACGATGGGACCGATCTCCTGACCGTACCCGCCATCGCTGCGCCGTCGTGGCAGCGACTGGCCACCATCCTTGCGGCCCGCGGCACACCGGCCACCACTGCCCAGGCCATCATCGCAGACACCCAGGCAGCCGCCCCCGCAACCCCGGACGAGGCCGGCGCGATGCTCGACAGCGCCATCGAGGCACATGTGCCGGCACCTGCCGAGGCCGACTCGTCCAGCCTCCACCACCGCCTGGTGCGCGGCGACGAGGATCGCTTCTTCGGTGACAAGCCGCCCTGGCAACGCGCGATCGTGCTGGCGGCCGGATCCGGCCTGCACTTCACGATCGCCATCGTGCTCATGCTGTTCGGCTTGCTGCTGATCCCGCAGCCGACCGGCGAGGTGACCAACGAGGTGGACATGGTCCAGGACGGCTCGCCGGCCGCCGCGGTGGGGCTGGAATCCGGCGACGTCATCCTGGCCGTCGACGGGGTGCGCTCCGACGACTTCTTCGTGCTGCGGGACGTGATCCGTGACCAGGCCGGCGAGCCCATCGAACTGGAGGTCCAGCGCGGCGACGAACTGATCGTGATGACGCCGACCGTCGGTACGGCCGAGGACCCCGAAACCGGCGAGGTCGTCGGCGTCGTGGGCTTCCTCCCGACCGAGGCCACGGCCCGGATTCCCGTCGGTCCAGGCCTTCGAGGCCACCTTCATCGGTCCGTCCTCGATCCCGGCCATGACGTGGGCGAGCATGGGTGCCATCGTCGACGTGTTCGGTCCCGACGGCGTCGGGGCGCTGTTCGGGCAGATCGCGGGCACCGAGGAACGAGGCCTGGAAGGGGGCATCTCGATGGTCGGTGGCGCGGCCGTGACCGGTCAGGGCGTCTCGACCTACGGCATCATGTTCCTGTTGTCCATGCTGGTGTCGATCAACATCTTCATCGGTGTGTTCAACCTGTTGCCGCTGCCACCACTGGACGGCGGGCCACCTGGCAGTGCTCGGCGTCGAGAAGGTCGTCAACTGGCTGGCGACGCCTGCGCGGGCGCACCCCTGACTTCGCCGTCAGCCACCAGGCGGTGGCAGCCGTGGCACTGCCAGTCCTGCTCCTGATCGGCACCGTCGGGCTGGGACTGGTCTGGCTCGACATCACCAACCCACTGCAGTTGCCCTGAGGCTCAGGCCCCCCGGGCGTCGGGCGTGCGGGTGTTCGACGACTGCGTGCCGGCGCCGCGGCGCGAGCGCCGACCTCGGGCGACCTCGGTTGCGAGCGCATCCAGCGGCTGGGCCATCGGGGCCAACGGATCCTCGACAAGGCTGGCGACCCAGGACATGACGCGGTCGACACCCACGGGGTCAAGCCTGTACAGCCGGTGTCGCCCGTCAGCGCGGACCGTCACCAACCCCGCCGTGTGCAGGACGCCCAGGTGCTGCGACACCGCCGGCTGCGAGATCGGCGCGGTCGCGCGCAGCTGCGCCACGACGTCGCCGACGCTGCGTTCGCCGGCCACCAGGCAGCGCAGGACGCGCCGGCGGGTGCCGGACCCCAGTGCATCCAGGGTGGCATCGATCACGTCGCAGCGGGTGCGGCATCGTCGTCACCGGACGTCGCTGCCGGATCCGGGGGCGTGGTGAAGAACGCCACCGTCCTGGCCGCCGCCTCGTGGGCCAGGTCATGGTCGTCACCGTCGGCCACGGCGGCATCAGCCCACGCGCCGGCGAACTGGCGGGTCACCTCGACGCCGTTGGGCGAGATGGCCCACGCCTCGGCGTCGTCGTGGTCGACACTGGCCCCGGACTCGAGGTGCATGCCGAGGCCCATCAGCGACAGGTCCCAGCCCACGCCGACCGCACCGGGCCCGAACATCTCCCACATGTCGGGGTCCACCGGGGCCTCGTGCAACAGCTCGAGCCTGGCGCCGTCGTCGTCCTCCGCGACGTTGACGGTCACCCACGACGTCATGGGTCCGAATTCCCATGTCAGGGAGAAGGAGCGAGGTGGGTCACAGCGCAACACGGTGCCACCGGCATTGCCCTGGACCTGGTAGTGGCCACCCTCCGCCAGGTCGCCCGTCACTGGGGAGAACCACCTTCGCAGCCGCTCCGGGTCGGTCACGGCGTTCCACAGGTCGGCCTGGTCGGTGGCGTAGGTGCGGCGGGCCACCGCGACGCGGGTGAGTGTGCCGTCACGTGTCCCGGTGCGGACCTGGCGGGTCACGAGGCCGGCGGTCGCTGCAGGATCCTGTGGGGTCATGATGTGTCCGTGGTCGTCGTGTCGGAGGCGTTGAGTATACATAAGCATATGCTTATAGGTTAGTCGACCAGCCGAGGGCACGCACGTAGACTTCGCCAGATGATCACCGTCTCCGACCTCGCATTCACCCACCCCGGCGACGTCGGGGGGTTCAGCGACGTGTCGTTCAAGGTGCCCAGCGGCGCGACTGCCGGGCTGATCGGCGTCAACGGGGTCGGCAAGACCACCCTGATGCGGTTGTTGGCCGGTGACCTCGAACCCGATCAGGGCACGGTCCAGGTGCCCGGCGCATCCGTCTGGATGCCCCAGGAGGTCGGATTCGATGCGTCCGCGACCCACCGCGACGTCCGGCGGATGCTCGGCCGCTTCGCCCCGGCCCCACTCGACGCCATCAACGCCGCGATCCAGGACGCCGAGGAGGAACTGGCTGCCGGTGACGACATGGCCGGCGTGCGGTTGGGCGAGGCACTGGCGCGCTGGGGTGACCTGGGTGGCTACGAACTGGAAGGTCGCTGGGACGCGGCCTGCCGAACCGTCCTGGGGGTGGGGTTCGACGACGTCGCCGCCCGCGATGCCACGACGCTTTCGGGCGGCGAGCGCAAGGGCCTGGTGCTCGCCGTGATCCTCGATGCGCCGGGCATCGACACACTGCTGCTCGACGAGCCCGACAACTACCTCGACGTGCCCGGCAAGCGCCGGCTCGAGGCTGCCCTTCGCGCCGCGCGCCAGACCATCCTGGTGATCAGCCACGACCGCGCCCTGCTGTCGGCTGGCCCGGACCGCATCGTGACCCTGGAGGCGGGCGGCGCGTGGGTCCATCCGGGCTCCTACACCGACTACGAGGACGCTCGGGCCGAACGCCAACGTCGGCTGGGCGACGCCCGGAAGCGGTGGGAGGACGAGGAGCGGCGTCTGTATCGCTACTACAAGCTCCTCAAGGAGCGTGCGCGCTACTACGACAACTTCGCCCCCAAGGCCGACGCCGCCGAGACGCGCTGGAAGCACTGGGTCGCCGCTGGTCCGCCCCCGGCCCCGGTGACCGACCAGCAGGTCAAGGTTCGCATCCGTGGTGGCGGGGCCGGCCGGCGCATGCTGAAGGTGGCCGACGTCGCCATCGACGGGTTGGTGGAGGAGTTCTCGGCCGACGTGCGGGTGGGGGACCGGATCGGGCTGATCGGGCCGAACGGCACGGGCAAGACCCATCTCGTCAAGGTGCTGGTGGCTTCGACCCCCGACCACACCGGCGAACTGCCCGGCCGAGCCGACGGCGATGCGACCGGGTCCGCACAGATCGATCGCGCGCACCACGGCCACGTCGAGGTCGGGACCAACGTGCGCGCCGGGTACTTCGCCCAGATCAACGAGCAACCGCAGTTCGTGGGCCGTCAGCCACTGGAGATCGCGATGGATGCTGCCGGCAACCACGAACGGGCCATGGGCGCACTGGCTCGCTATGGCCTGTCCGGCACGGCGCGCCAGGACTACGAGACGCTGTCGGGTGGCCAGAAGGCACGGCTGTCGATCCTGCTGTTGGAACTGGCTGGCGTGAACCTGCTGCTGCTCGACGAGCCGACCGACAACCTCGACATCGACTCGGCCAAGGCCCTCGAGGAGGCGTTGGAGGGCTTCGACGGCGCGGTCCTGTGCGTGTCACACGACCGCGCCCACCTCGACACACTCGACCAGTTCTGGCACCTGGGCGACGATGGCCGGATGCGTCACATGACCGATGCCGATGTCGCGACCACGGTGCTGTTGGACGGACTCGACGCCGTGCACCCGTCCGAGGCCATGCCCCTGCGGCTGCCCTGAGAACCCCGCCACCGGGAATGGGAGCGCGCGCTGCCCGGCGGCCGGACGACACCGTCGCGGTGTCAGTCGCGCGACCCATTTGTTGCGCCAAGCCTGTGTCCCATCACGATTGCGTCCTCGCCGGCTGCCAGGCGCTCGAATCCCAGGTGGCGGTAGAACCCGATGGCGCGCCGGTTGGCCGGTGCCACACCCAGGTGCACGCCACTGACACCGCGACCACGCAACGCGTCGAGCGCTGCCGCCATGAGGCCACGTCCCATCCCTGAACCCTGCAGACGCGGAAGCAGGTCGATGTGGAGGTGCGCGGGCCAGTCGCGGGTGATCCAGTCGGGCGTTCGGGGTGGCTGGTGGATCACCTCCACGAGTGCGCCATCGCGACCTCCAGCGGCCGGGTTGCGAGGATGGGTGGCCCGCAGGGGAGGCCACCAGGATCGCTCGCAAGCGGCCTCGAAGGCAGCGGTGTCGACTGCCGCCAGGACGTAGCCAGCCACCCCGCTCCCATCCTCGGCGACGAACGCCAGGGTTGCCGGCACTGCGAGGTAGGGGCCGACGTAGACGTGCCCCAGCAGGTCGGGGTCGTCGTACAGGCCAGTTGCGTCGCTGCCCGAGTCGCCGGTCTGCAGGCAGATTTCGTACAGGTCGGGTCGATCGCTGGCGACGGCAGGACGCACGTTGGCCACGTCGGTTCCTGGCGCTCGGTGACGGGGCGTCGGGGGCCGCCCGACCGTACCGGCCGGACGATCCACGACCGTGCGCAGGGGTACCGTCGAGGGCACCAACCGAGGAATGCCGATGGGCCAGTCCCTGCCGATCCTGAGCGCCGACCCGGCCGCGACCACCGAGTCCGACGGCCCGACCCGACGTGTCACCCGCCAGATCACGGTGGGCCCCGTGGGCGTGGGCTCCGACTCGCCGATCAGTGTCCAGACGATGACGGTCACCCCCACCCACAAGGTCGACGAGACGCTCCAGGCCATCGCCATGGTGCAGGCGGCCGGCGTCGACCTGGTGCGCGTCGCGGTGCCCCGCCCGGAGGACGCGGCGGCCCTGGCCGACATCGCCGCGCACTCGCAGGTCCCGGTGATCGCCGACATCCACTTCCAGTGGAAGTACGCCGTGGCCGCCATCGAGGCCGGGTGCGCCGCCGTGCGCATCAACCCGGGCAACATCAAGAAGCACGACAAGGTCAAGTTGATCGGTGACATGGCCGGCGAGCGAGGCATCGCCATCCGCATCGGGGTCAACGGTGGCTCACTCGAGGACGAGGTCCTCGCCGAGTTCGGTGGCCCCACACCCGAGGCCATGGTCGAGTCGGCGCTGCGCGAGGTCCGCCTGCTCGAGGACGTCGACTTCTTCAACACCAAGATCTCGGTCAAGCACTCGGATCCCTGGGTGATGATCCAGACCTACCGCCTGCTGGCGGAGCGGTGCGACTATCCGTTGCACCTGGGCGTGACGGAAGCCGGCCCCAAGTACTCGGGCTCGGTGAAGTCCGCCATCGGCATCGGCACGCTGTTGGCCGAGGGCATCGGTGACACCATTCGAGTGTCGCTGAGTGCAGACCCGGTCGAGGAGGTCAAGGCCGGCATCATGATGCTGGAGGCCCTGCACCTGCGTGAAGGCAAACTCGACGTCGTGTCGTGCCCGTCCTGTGGGCGCGCGCAGGTCGACGTGTGGACGCTGGCCGAGGACGTCCAGAAGGCCCTGGACGGCAAGATCGACGTGCCGTTGCGGGTCGCCGTCATGGGCTGCGTCGTCAATGGCCCCGGCGAGGCCCGCGAGGCCGACCTGGGGGTCGCCGCCGGCAACGGCAAGGGCCAGATCATCAAGAAGGGCCAGACGATCGCCACCGTGCAGGAGGCCGACATCGTCGAGACCATCGTCTACTTTGCCGAGGAGATGGCCGACGAGATCCGCGCCGAGCGAGGCGAGGGCAAGCCGGTCGTCGCCTGACGCTGCCTGACGCTGCGCGTCAGGTTGGAGTTGCTCGCTGGGGCTCGCAACGTCCAGCGGCTGGTCGCCTGCGGCGTCAAGTTGGAGTTGCACGCTGCGTGTGCTGCGCACACGTTGGCGACCGATGATGCACGCGATCAACTCGCGACTCGACCTGGTGGACCTGCCAACGCATCCGCCACGTCAACGAGAGGTTGGGGTATCGCCGTGTCAGCGGCACCCACCGACTGGCGCTCCTGCCGGCGTGACGGGCCACGGCTGCCCGCGGTCCGACCGCCCGCTGTGGCCCGGCACGGATTCTGCAACACTGGCCGCATGGCTTCCGTGGAGTTCGACGACGTGCATGTCGTTCGTGGTGGCCGCACCGTGCTTCGCGGGGTCGATCTGGTGGTGCCTGCCGGCGGGTCGGTGGCCCTGCTCGGCGCCTCGGGTTCCGGCAAGTCCACGACCCTGCGGGTGCTGGCCGGACTCGAGGACCTGGCCAGCGGTCGCATCCTGCTGGACGGCGCGAACGTCGCCGGGATTCCGACCCGCGATCGTGACATGTCCATGGTGTTCCAGGGGGCGTGGATGCTCCCGCACCGAACCGTCGCGGGCAACCTCTCCTTTCCGCTGGAGTTGCGCAAGACGCCGCGGGCGGAGCGTGGTCGTCGCATCGCCGCGGAACTGCGGGCCTTCGCACTCAATGCCCTGGGCGCACGGCGACCGCCCACCCTGTCATCGGGGGAGCGGCACATGGCCGCGACCGCCCAGTCGATGGTGCGGGCACCATCCGTCCTGCTCATGGACGAACCGTGTGCCCAGGTCGATGCGGCATCACGCCACAACGTCCTGCGCCAGATCGACGAGGTGCGTCGGGGGTATGGATCCACACTGCTGGTCGCGACCAACGATCGTCGCGTCGCCGCCGCGCTGGCGGACCGCGTCGCCGTGATCGAGGACGGCACGATCGTCCAGTGTGCGCCGTTCCAGGTGGTCTGGGCCGAACCGGCCACCATCGGCGCTGCCGACCTGGTGGGGGAATTCTCGCTGGTGCGGCTGCCGGCCCAGGTGTCGACGATTCCGGGCGAACGCGTCCGGATGGCCACCGCCGTGGGCAACCTGCGGACCTGGCAACGAGATGTCGGCGATCGAACCACGGTGCTCATCGGCATCCGTCCCGAGGAACTGGAAGTGGTGGCACCGGCCGATGGCGACCTGCGGGCAGTCGTCTCGCGCATTGCGCCGATGGGTGCGGACGTCATCGTCGAGTTGGCAGGATCGGCGACGGGGGCGGCCCGACACGGTCATGATCCAGCCGCCGAAGTGGGCCGGTCAGACGGGGCTGGAGCAGGTCTGCCGCAGCACGACATGCCCACGGTGAACCCGGATCCTCCCATCCAGGCGATTGCCCCGTCACCGGGTCCTCGCGTGGGTGAACTCGTGGGGTTGCGGCCGCGCGCGTTCCACATCTTCGACGTCGACGGTCGCCTGATCGGCGGTGTTCGACACCCCTGACCGGCATGGCAGTGCGCAGGTGTGGCTGATACGGTTGATCGAGCGTCGCCGACCGGCCGAATGCCGGAAGTCGACGCCGACGGTGCCCCGCCGCCCAGTTCGACGGGCCACCAGCCACACGACAGCATGAACATGCAGTTCACGTGCGGTCGGCCCCTCGTCGGGCCGACCGTCGTCTGTACCGCCCGATTGATCCACGACCCACGCCGACCACCCGGCACGGCCCAACCAGGTCGCGACCGCGACACCCCGAAGGGAGTTCGACATGGCCGCAACGTCCGGATGACCTGTCCGACACCCTTCGGGACGCGATCGCCGACACCGTGGCCGATCTCGACGTGGAACTGGTGGCGGTGTCGGTGAAGGGCCCACGCAACAAGCGCGTGGTCAAGGTGGTGGCCGACTCGTTGGACACCGACGAGGGACTCGACGTCGACCGCATCGCTGCCGTGTCAACGGCCATCAGCGAGGTCACCGACGAGGTCGTGCCGGGTTCCTACACGCTGGAGGTGTCGTCGCCCGGCGTGGACCGGCCGCTGACCACCCCGCGCCACTTCCGTCGCAACCTCGATCGCAAGGTCGAGGTGCGCCATGCCCGCGGCGACACCGACACCCAGACCACCGGCACGATCGCCGAGGTCACCGACACCGACGTCACGCTGGACACCGCCAAGGGCGCCGGTCACGATCCCGCACGTGGAGATCTTCGAAGGCAGGATCGTGCTGCCATGGTGACCCGTCCTCGCCCCGCCCTGCTCGATCGCGCCCGTGAAGCATGCGACCCGTCCCCGCGTGCCGCAGCCCGCGCGATCTCCCCATCGTTCGCCCAGGAGGAAATGTTGTGAATCCCAACAAGATCGACATCGATGCCCTGCGCCTGATCGCCCGCGAGAAGGACCTCGAAGTCCACACGGTCATCGAGGCGTTCGAGACCGCGTTCGCAGTCCGCCTACAAGCGTGCCGGCCAGTTCGAGGCCGACGAGGTGCGCGTCCACGTCGACCGCAGCACGGGTGACATCACCGTCTATGCCCAGGACCTCGACGACGAGGGCAACGTGGTCTCCGAATGGCAGGAGACGCCCACTGACCTTGGCCGCATCGTCGCCCAGACCGCCCGCCAGGTGCTGTTGCAGCGGTTGCGTGAGGCCGAGCGCGAGGCGACCTACGGCGAGTACATCGGGCGCGAAGGTGACATCGTCACCGGCACCGTTTCCCTGCAGGGCAACGTGACCCTGATCGAACTGGGACGCACCGAGGCGTTGCTGCCCTACGGCGAGCAGGTGCCCAACGAGCGCCTCAACCATGGCCAGCACACCCGCGCGATCGTGACCGAGGTGCGCCGCGAGCCGCGTCGCGCCCAGATCATCTGTTCCCGTTCCCACCCGGGCTTCGTGGCGGCCATGTTCGCCCTCGAGGTGCCCGAGATCGAGGACGGCACCGTCGAGATCAAGGCCATCGCCCGCGAAGCCGGTCATCGTTCCAAGGTGGCGGTCTCGTCCAACAACCCCGATGTCGACGCCGTCGGCGCCTGTGTCGGCCCGGCCGGCGAACGTGCCAAGGGCGTGCAGCGCGAGCTCCACAACCAGGAGACCGAGCGCATCGACATCGTGCGGTGGTCCGACGAGCCCGAGGGGTTCGTCGCCAACGCCCTGTCGCCCGCCAAGGTCTCGGCGGTCTACCTCTACCCGGAGGACGGCACCGCCATGGTCATCGTGCCCGACTACCAGCTGTCGCTGGCGATCGGCCGTGAGGGCCAGAACGCCCGCCTGGCCGCACGTCTGACCGGCTGGCGCATCGACATCAAGTCCGAGTCGCAGTTCGAGACCGAGCAGAAGGCGTTCCAGGACGCGTTCGACCAGGGCCTGATCGACGAGTTCGGCAACCCCCTCAACGAGGAGGGTGAAGCCGCCATCGCGGCTGCCTACGAAACCGCGGAGGAGACGATGGCCGCGGCACTGGAAGACGAGGACGAGGAGTCCACCGACTGATCCTGGGCGGATCGTCCGGTGCCGAACGGGTCCGGACGACCGGCCGAGTCGATCCACCCTCCAGACCACCGATGCTGGCACGTGGCCGCCACGAGCAAGGCCCCGTGCTGCAACCTCGAAATGCGTGGGTGCACGCCGCCCAGTGGAGGAAGTACCATCCCATGAGTCCGGCCAACGGACCACAGACTGCTGCGTCCTCACGGCCGCAACGACGCTGTGTGTCCTGCCGCCAGCCTCGCGACAAGCAGGACCTGATCCGGATCACCCGCCATGGCGACACCGTGGCCGTCGATCTCACCCAGACACTTCCGGGTCGTGGCAGTTACGTCTGCCCCGACCTCGCGTGTGTGGATCGGGCCCACCACCGCGACGCCGCCTCCCTGCGAGCAAGCCTGCGGGGCGGCACCACCAACCAGGTGCAGCGCGCGCTGAACGTCATACGAACCCACCTGACAAGCGCCCCGCGCCACAAGGAGCACAACGCGTGAGCAACAAGGTCCGCGTCTACGAACTTGCCAAGGAAACTGGCCTCGAGAACAAAGAGGTCGTCCGAAGGCTGCAAGAACTCAACATCGACGCCAGCAGCCATTCGTCATCCGTGACGAAGGGCGACGCGCAGCGTTTCAAGGAGTCCCTGGGCCGCTCGGATGCCGAGCGCCAGGCCGCCGCCGACAAGGTCAAGCGCAAGGAGGCCGCGGAGCTGGAGCGGTATCGCGCCCTGGCCGAGAAGGCGAAGGCGCCGACCAAGGCCAAGGCGGCCAAGGTCCTGCCGCCCCACCTGCGCAAGCAGCAGGAGGAGGCCGAGGCGCGCGAGACTGCCACGGCCGCCGCCAAGGCCAGGATGGTGCCGCCGCCCGGGATGGGTGACGCCCAGACCCCCGACACCGGCGACGATGCGGCGACCCCCGCTGTCGCCGACGACGCTGCGGCGCCTGCTGCCACCGACGACGCCCCCGCCACTGCGGCTGCGACCGGCGCCGGCGATGACGCTGGCACCACGACCGAGTCCGACGGCCCGGCCGCAGGCGACGCCGATGGTGGCCAGGGCAGCGGTGATGCCGACAGCGCGGGTGGGACCCGTCGCATGCCCGGCATGCCGCCACCCCGCCTGGTGAAGGGCGAGGCGCCATTGCGTCCGGTGCGACCCAAGTCGTCCGCTCCCAGTTCCGTCACCGGCGAGGGCACCGAGGCGCGTCGCCGCGTCGAGGTCCAGATGCCCAAGGCCGGCTCGGGCAAGCGCCACATTCCGCCGCCGCTGAAGAAGGCGCCGGCGCGGCCCGCCCAGCCCGCCCAGCCCAGCCGTGGTGGCCCGCCAGGCCGTGGTGCTCCCCCCAAGCGTGGCGGCCCCGGTCGCGGGACCCCCAACCGGGGCGGCGGTGGCAACTCGCCGTACCGCCAGCCCACTGGCAAGGGTGGCGCGCCCGGCGGCGACAAGCCCGGCGGTGGCGCTCCCGGTGGGCCACGGCCCACCGGCGGCGGTCGTCGCCGTCGCGAGAAGACCTCCCCGGCCGAGCAGGAGTTGATGCGTCGGCCGCAGCGTCACGAACTGCCCATCGAGGAGCAGATCGAGGTCGATCGGGTCGAGGTCCTGCCCGGTGTGACCCTTGGCGAGCTGGCCGACAAGCTCGACGTCGCAGGTGGCGCCCTGGTCAAGAAGCTGTTCGAGATGGGCGAGATGGTCACGGTGCAGCAGTCGCTGCCCGACGACACGCTCGAGATCCTGGCAGCCGAGCTTGGCTTCGACGTCTACTTCCTGTCCCAGGAGGAGGCCGAGTTCGGGATCGAGGAGGCCGAGGAGGACGAGGACCTCCAGCCTCGCGCCCCGGTGATCACGGTCATGGGCCACGTCGACCACGGCAAGACGCTGCTGCTGGACGCGCTGCGCGAGACCGACGTCGTGGGCGGCGAAGCCGGTGGCATCACCCAGCACATCGGTGCCTACCAGATCAGCCATGACGGCAAGCCCGTCACCTTCATCGACACACCCGGTCACGCTGCCTTCACGGCGATGCGAGCCCGCGGTGCCGACGTGACCGACATCGTCATCCTGGTGGTGGCGGCAAACGACGGCGTCATGCCCCAGACCGTCGAGGCGATCCAACACGCCCAGTTGGCCGAGGTCCCGATCGTCGTGGCCGTCAACAAGATCGACCTTCCCGAGGCCAACCCAGAGAAGGCCAAGGGCCAGCTCGCCGAGCACGGGGTCATCATCGAGGAGTACGGCGGCGAGGTTCCTGCCGTCGAGGTCTCGGCCAAGGCCCACACCGGCCTGGACGAACTGCTCGAGGTCGTGCTGCTGCAGGCCGACCTGCTCGAGCTGCGGGCCAACCCCGACAAGTCCGCACGCGGGCGTGTCGTCGAGGCCCATCTCGACAAGGGCCGTGGTCCGGTCGCCACCATGCTCATCCAGGCCGGCACGCTGCGCCGCGGCGACATCCTGGTCGCCGGCACGGCGGACGGCAAGGTGCGCACCATGTTCGACGAACACGGCGAGCAGGTGCAGGAAGCTGGCCCCGCCCGTCCCGTCCAGGTCGTGGGCCTCAACGAGGTCCCGGAGGCCGGCGACGAGTTCCGTGTCGTGGACGAGGAGCGCTTCGCGCGGGACGTGGCCGAGCGTCGCAGCACCCGCGAGCGTCGTGCCGAACTGGCCAGCCAGGCCCGTCCGGCAACCCTCGAGGAGTTGACCGCCGAGGTCAAGGCCGGTGAGAAGGAAGTGCTCAACGTCCTGATCAAGGCCGACGTGTCCGGTTCTGCCGAGGCGCTGGAAGATGCCCTGGGCAAGATGGACCTCGACGAGGTCGTCGTGCGCGTGGTCGGAAAGGGCGTCGGCGCGATCACCGAGTCCGACGTCCAGTTGGCCGAGGTGTCCGACGGCATCATCATCGGCTTCAACGTCCGTCCGGGTGCCAAGGCCCGCGAGGCGATCGATCGTTCCGGGGTCGACGTTCGGCTCTACAAGATCATCTACGAGGCGCTCGAGGACATCGAGCGGGCCGTCAAGGGCCTGCTGGGTCCCGAGTTCGAGGAGCAGGTCATCGGCGAGGCCGAGGTGCGCGAGATCTTCAAGGTCCCGCGGGCCGGCTTCGTGTTCGGGTCAATGGTCACCCGCGGTGTCGTCAAGCGCGAAGGCGGCGTCCGGGTCATCCGCGACGGCGTGGTCGTCGCCGAGGACACCATGTCCTCGCTGCGCCGGTTCAAGGACGACGTGCAGGAGGTCCGCGAGGGCTTCGAGTGCGGCATCGGCCTGAACAAGTTCCAGGACGTCAAGGAAGGCGACTACTTCGAGATCTTCGAGGTCGTCGAGGTCGAGCGCGTCTGACGACGTCAGCACTGACATCCGGCGAGCGGTCGGCCTCCTTCGAGGTCGGCCGCTCGCTCGTTGGGATCAGGTGGCCAGGTGGGGGCGCAGGACCGCGGCAGCACGGTCGGCGTCCTCGTCGGTGCTGTAGGCGTGGAACGACAGCCTGGTGCGACCAGCGCGGACGGCCGTGGCGATCCCGGCCTCGGCCAGGGCTGCAGCCGCCCCGGCTCCGGTGGCGACACTGACGATGGCGCTGTCGGATGGCGGCAGGTCCAGTGCGGCCAGGAAGCGGTTCGCGAGCGCCACGTCGTGGGCGTGGATCGACTCGACTCCGAGGCCGCCGATGGTTTCGAGGGCGATGGCGGTGGCACGGACGTCGAACCACGCGGGCGAGATCGTGAAGCGTCGAGCATCCGGCGCCACGCGCAGCGGCGGGCCGTAGCAGGAGGTCCACGGGCTGTCGCTGGCGTACCACCCGGCCAGGCGAGGCACCATCCAGTCGACGTCGTCACGCACCGACATGAACCCGACACCACGCGGGGAACACAGCCACTTGTAGGCCGAGCAGGCCGTGACGTCGAAGCGGTCGGCGTCGATGGGCAACCACCCGGCGGCCTGGGTCAGGTCGACGAACGTGCGGGCGCCGGCCCGGGATGCGGCCGTGGCCAGATCGCCCTGGTCCAGGACCCGACCGTCGGCCGACTGCACGATGCTGGCAGCGACCAGGTCGACTCGGGCGTCGATCGAGTCGACCAACTCCGCCAGGGGCACGGACACGACGTCCAGTCGGTCGTCTGCCAGGAACGGATACAGGACGGAGGTGAAGTCCTCGCTGGCGCACAGGACACGGGCACCGTCGGGCAGGCACGACGCGACCAGGCCGGCCGTGATCGAGACGGCACCGGGCATGGCCACGCGGTCGACGCTGGTCCCCACCAGCGCTGCGAAGCCCGCACGGGCGGCCTCGACGTCCACGTCGAAGCCCACCGTGTCCAGGGTCCCGGTCTCCCACGCGTCGAGACTGGCACGAAGTGCCGCCACGGCCCGGCGGGGCGGCAGACCCACCGTTGCCGTGTTGCACCACCCGGGGACGCGTGGGAACGTGGCGGCGACATCATCGGTGAACATGGGCAGCACGATAGTCCGCGGCGCGATTGCCCCCCCGCACGTCTCGGGGACATGGCCGGTGGCGTCGGGCACCGGGGCGACGGCCGTGGTCCGTGTCTGCGAGGCAGAGCGGCCGATCACGGGGAACACGTCGGTGGGGGACTGCGAAGACGTCGAGGAAGGTGGCACACTGACCGAGGCGACTGTCGTCGAGCGTCGCCGGACGATGAGTGCACACGTGGGCGCGATGCAGGTCGACCTGCACATGCCCGAAGCCGGATCGCTCAAGGCACGACGAGCCGTCCTGAACAAGGCGATCGCCGCACTTCGCCGCGACCTCGATGTCTCGGTGGCGCAGGTGGACGCCACCGACCAGTGGCAACGGGCGTCGGTGGCGGTCGCAGTCGTGGCCAGTTCACCCGCGGGCGTCGATCGTGTCCTGGATCGCGTGGTCGCCGTCATCGAGCGTGACCCCCGCGTCGTGGTCGTCGGGGTGCGAGTCGACCGGGCACCCCTGGCCCTGGACGGGGATCCCACTGCCGGACTGCTCGAGGTGCCGCGTCCGCAGCCCGTCCACCCCGACTTCGGCGAATTGCCCGCAGCCTGGCCGCCACCTTCGTGACCTCCGCCTGTGGCGGACGTCTCGCGAACGGACCCGTTGGTACCGTCGGCAGTCGCCTGCCCACCACCGATTGGATGCCAACGATGCCACGCAACTCACGCCTGTCGCGAGTCGTGAAGGAGGCCGTCGCCGAGATCCTGCGCACCGAGATCTCGGATCCGCGGCTGCGAATGGTGACCATCACCGACGCCGACGTCACGTCGGACCAGTCCTACGCCACGGTTTGGTACACGACGCTGGGCGACGACGTCCTGACCGGCGACCCCCGCAGCACCGGCGGTGATCGTCCCCGAAGCGAAGACGAGGTCGCGGCGGCCTTCGATGCCGCCCACGGTCGCATCCAGGGGCTGCTGGGCAATCGCCTCACGTCGCGACGCACACCCGAGTTGACCTTCGAACCGGATCCGGTCGCCGACCAGGCGGCGCGCGTCGAGGCGCTGATCCGCAAGGTGCGCGACGGCGGCGATGCCGGCGACGCCGATGGCGATGCCGGCGACGCCGACGAGGACGCAGCTGGCGCGGGCACCGATCTGACCGCTGGTCGCGGCGGGTCATGAGTCGACGGCGAGACCCTGACATCGCCGGTGTCGTCGTGGTGGACAAGCCGAGCGGCATGACCTCCCACGACGTGGTCGGTGAGGTCCGCCGTGCCCTTGGCATGCGCCGGGTCGGGCACACCGGGACGCTGGACCCCGCAGCCACGGGCGTGTTGGTCTGCGCCGTGGGGCGGGCCACCCGGCTCGTCCCGGTCCTGCAGGCGGGCCGCAAGACCTATGCCGCCACCGCCGTGTTCGGCGTCGAGACCGATTCACAGGACGCCGACGGCACGGTCGTCGCCGAGACCGATGCGTCGCACCTGACCGAACACGTCGTGTGCGAGGTCATGACCACCTTCATCGGAGCCATCCAACAGGTGCCGCCGATGGTGTCGGCGGTCAAGGTGGGTGGCCGGCGTCTCCACGAACTCGCCCGAGCCGGGATCGAGGTCGAGCGCGACGCCCGCAGCGTGATCATCCACGACCTCGTGATGGAGGACTGGGAGCCGGGTCCCCATCCGCGCGTGTCGTTCCTCCTCACGTGTTCTGCCGGAACCTACGTGCGCACCCTGGCCCACGACATCGGTGCACGACTGGGCGTGGGAGGCTCACTGGTGGCACTGCGGCGGGTCGCCAACGGCCCGTTCACGCTCGACCACGCCATGTCGCTCGAGGAGGTGCGAGCACGCGGTGCCGACCACGACCTGCGGACGCGCCTGATGTCGCCCGCCGCCGCCACGGCCCACCTGCCGCGCATTCCGGTCAGCGCCGAGGTCGCCCTGCGGATGGCACATGGACAGCGAGTGCCGCTGGAGGAACTCACCCATGAACCGCTGTCCGATGCCGCGGTCGCCGTGGTCGACCACGACGGCTCCCTCGTCGGCATCTTCACGCCCGGGGAGGGCGTGCTCCAGCCCAACGTCGTGATGGCGCGCCCAGAGGACTACGTGGCCGCGTCTGGCCCGCCCCGGGAGCCCGAATCGACGGCCGATGTCGAGGCGACCGACGCGGGTGCCGGTGCCGAGGTCACCGACACGCCCGTCGAGCCCGGGCCGTCCGACGAACCGCATGCGATCGGCGCGACTGGCGAGGCTCGCCGATGACCGGGGCTGGGCCCGGTGGTGACCTGCACCCGGTCGGTGCACCCGTCGTCACACGCCACCTCGACGACGTGGACGACGTGGCGTCGGTGGCCACGATCGGGGTGTTCGACGGCGTCCATGTCGGTCATCGTGCCCTCCTGTCGCAGGTCATCGCAGATGCCGAGCGCGACGGCCTCCGCTCCGTCGCCGTCACCTTCGATCGCAATCCGATCGAGGTCGTGCGGCCCGGTCACCAGCCTCCGGCGCTGCAGACGCTCGACGACAAGCTCGCTGCCCTGACGGCCACGGGTGTCGACCTCGTCCACGTGCTGGCCTTCGACGTCGAGGCCTCCCGTGAGTCCGCCGAGGACTTCGTCGCGAGGGTGCTGACTGGTCCGATCGCGGCACGCGAGGTCATGATCGGCGCCAACTTCCGCTTCGGCCACCGCGCCCGGGGGGACCTCGACCTCCTGCAGGAACTGGGGCCTGGGCACGGGTTCACGGCGCGCGCGATCGACCTGGTCGACGTCGATGGCCTCGAGGTGTCCTCCACGGCCATTCGCGAGGCGTTGGCCAATGGCGACGTGGCCAGCGCGGCGCGGGGCCTGGGACGTCTGCATCGGGTGCGCGGGCCAGTCGTGCGAGGTGACGGCCGAGGTGCGACGATCGGTGTCCCGACTGCCAACGTGGCAGTACCCGACGGGATCGCGATGCCGGCGGTTGGGGTGTACGCCACCCGGACCGTGGTCGGCGACGACGTCCACGACTCGGTCACCAACATCGGCAATCGACCCACCTTCGGGGGCGACCACGTGACGGTGGAGTCACACCTGCTGGACGTCGACATCGACCTCTACGGTCGGCCCGTCGCGGTCGACTTCGCCGCCAGGCTGCGCGACGAGCAGCGCTTCGATGGCATCGATGCACTGGTCAGCCAGATCCACGCCGACATCGACGACGCCCGGCACGCGCTGCAGTGACGTCCGTCCGCTGGGCCCAAAGATCGTCAGCTCAGTGGCCGTGCATCCCCGGGCATGGGGGGATCGTCGGGCAGGGCCCAGTCGCCGGCATCCAGTGCTGCGAGCACCGATCGTGCCTCGTCGGCCTGGCTCGAGGCGACGATCAGTCGCAGCGCCGCCATCGAGGGTGCCAGGTGGGGATGCATGCCGCCCGCATCGTCGGTGGCAACACGCACCTGGATGCCCGACGCCTCCAGCGCACCACGGCGCAGCTCTGCCTCCATGCGATTGCGGGGATGGTCGACCACCACCGGGTGGATGCCATCGCCGCCAAGGCCGTCGCGCAGCGCCGTCGAATTGCCCATGGCCAGCCTCGTGTCGTTGTCGTGGCACGGTATCCGGCTGGCTGATGCGGCCATCCGACCGGGGTTGCAGGTTTGCATCCCCGGTCCGCATGGGGGATACTGCCTCCACGGCCTGAGGAACAGGCCAATCGCCGTGCCCGCTCGGGCGTCGGGGTTCGTCGGCACCACATTCGCAGCAACCACCGCAACGACGTTGCAACGGCCTGCAATCGTGTCGATCGGTCGCAGTGCGACCGCACACCCCCAGATCGGTCCGCCACAGATGGCGAGTCGATGCCCGGCGGCGCAGGACGTCCAAGGAGAACACGTGGCTGTCACACTGCCAGACAACAAGCAGGAAATCATCGAGCGCTTCGCCACCCACGAGGGTGACACCGGCTCACCAGAGGTGCAGGTCGCGGTGCTCACGCAACGCATCGGCCACCTCACCGAACACCTCAAGTTCCACAAGCACGATCACCATTCGCGCCGTGGACTCCTGATGATGGTCGGTCAGCGTCGCCGGTTGCTCAACTACCTGCGCAGCAAGGACATCGAACGCTACCGCTCGCTCATTGCAGAGCTGGAACTGCGTCGCTGAATCCAGATCTCGGCCGGGCCACCACGTGTGGGCCGGCCGATCGCATTGGCCGGGCGCCACGTCCGGTCGCATGCACGGCACGACCGCAGCATCGCACGATCTCGCACCACCGCACCATCCGCACCACCTGACAACAACATTCCGCGTCCCCGACTGACACTGCCGCGACTTCGCGGTCGGACGTCAGTGGAGGTGTCTCGGTCCGCACGCGCTGCCCACCCAGCCCGTCGCGACCCGAGGCACCCCCACTGATGGACCGGCCTTCCCGCTGCGCGTGTCCGACGTCGCCGCCGTCGTGCCCCGTCCGAACGCTGGACCGGGTCGAGGGCCTGGCGGCGCCCGAACGGTCGTGGACCACCACAACCCAAGGAGGCACCAACGTGGGTGCACTCGGAACACACGAAATGACCGTCGAGATCGACGGCCGCGACATCACATTCGAAGCGGGCCTGTTGGCCCAGCAGGCTGGCGGCTCCGTCGTCACCAGCGTCGGGGACACCAAGGTCCTCACCACCACGACGGCCTCGGGCCAGCCCAAGGACTACCTGCCGTTCTTCCCGCTCACCATCGAGTACGAGGAGCGGATGTACGCCAACGGCCGCATCCCGGGCTCGTTCTTCAAGCGTGAGGGCCGTCCCAGCGAGAACGCCATCCTGGCGTGCCGCCTGACCGACCGCCCGCTGCGTCCGACCTTCGTCGAGGGCCTGCGCAACGAGTTGCAGATCGTCAACACCATCCTGCAGACCACGCAGGAAGACCCCTACGACGTCATCGGCATGAACGGGTCGTCACTGGCCACCATGCTTGCCGGTGTCCCGTTCGAGGGCCCGGTCGGTGCCACCCGCTACGCGCTGCTGCGCGATGGCAACTGGGTCGCCTTCCCGACCTTCCAGGAACTCGACGAGGACGTCGTCTTCCAGATGGTCGTCGCCGGCCGTGTCGAGGCCGATGGCGGCGTCGCCATCCTCATGATCGAGGCCGAGGCTGCGCCCGACGCCACCTGAAGCTCGAGATGGGTGCCCAGGCCCCCACCGAGGAGCTCATCGGTGAGGCGATCGAGAACGTCAAGCCGATCATCAAGCAGCTCGTCGAGGCCCAGGAGGCCTTCATCGAGCAGGTCGGCCGCCGCGAACTGCGGGAGTTCCCGCTGTTCCTGGACTACACCGACGAGGTGTACGAGAGGTCGAGGCTGCCGGGCTGGACAAGGCAACCGAGATCTACTCGGATGACCTCCACCGGCAAGGGAGCCAAGAACGAGGCCCTGTTCGCCGCTCGTGACGCCATCGTGGACCAGTTGGTCGCCGACGCCGGTGACGACGTCGACACCGAGGACCTTGCCAAGAAGTCCCGCAACGCGTGGCGCGCGGTCGAGAAGAAGGTCGTGCGTCGCATGATCGTCGACCGACGGCGTGCGCATCGACGGCCGCTAGGCCGACGAGATCCGTGACCTGCGTGCCGAGGTCGGCGTGTTGCCGATGACGCATGGCGCCGGGCTGTTCCAGCGTGGCGAGACCCAGGCGCTGTCCGTGCTGGCCCTGGGCACCACCCGTGAGAACCAGCGTCTGGACACCCTCGACCCGGTCGAGGAGAAGTACTACATGCACCACTACAACATGCCGCCCTACTCGACTGGTGAAGCCGGTCGTGTCGGGTCGCCCAAGCGTCGCGAGATCGGCCACGGGCTGTTGTCGGAGCGTGCGCTGCGGCCCGGTGCTGCCCCCGCTGGACGAGTGGCCCTACACCATGCGGGTCGTGTCCGATCTGCTGTCGTCCAACGGCTCGACGTCGATGGCGTCGGTGTGTGGCTCCTCGCTGGCACTGATGGACGGCGGTGTCCCGATCGAGGGCCACGTCGCCGGGATCGCCATGGGCCTCATCTACGAGGACGGCAAGTACACCACGCTGACCGACATCCAGGGCGTCGAGGACTTCTACGGCGACATGGACTTCAAGGTTGCCGGGTACGCGTGACTTCGTGACCGCCCTGCAGTTGGACACCAAGTTGTCGGGCATCCCGTCGGACGTGCTGGCCGCAGCCCTGCTGCAGGCCCGTGACGCCCGCATGGAGATCCTCGACGTCATGGAGGCTGCGATCGCCGAGCCCCGCGAGGAGGTCGCTCCGACCGCCCCGCGTGTCGAGATCGTCTTCATTCCCCAGGACAAGATCGGTGACGTCATCGGTCCCCGCGGCAAGATCATCAAGGAGATCACCGAGGAGACCGGCGCGCAGATCGACGTCGAGGAAGAGGGCGGTCAGGGTGTCGTGCGCATCTACGGCGACCGCAAGGAAGTCGCGGAAGCCGCCGTGTCGCGTATCAACGCCATCGCCAACCCGGTCGTCCCCGAGGTCGGTGAGCGCTTCAACGCCACCGTCGTCAAGACGGTCGACTTCGGCGCCTTCGTCTCGCTGACGCCTGGCACCGACGGGCTGGTCCACATCAGCCAGCTGCGCAAGCTGTCGGACGGTCGTCGTCTGGACCACGGCGAGGAAGCCGTCAACGTGGGCGACAAGCTGCTCGTCGAGATCCTCGAGGTGCTCGACGGTGGTCGCAAGTTCAAGCTGGACCTGCTCACCGACGCACCCAACGTCGACCCGGCCGAGGTGGCCGAGTCCGACGATGACGGTGACGACGAGCCCGAGGAGGCAGCCACCGAGACCCGGTCCGAAGACCGCGGTGACCGTGGTGGCAACGGCAGCAGCGACAGTGGCAGCAACGACAGCGGCCGTCGCTCGCGCAGCCGTGCACGTCGTCGTGATGGCAACGACGACGGCGCTGGCAACAGCGCTGGCGACAACGGTGGCGACAGCAGTGGCGGCGACTCCGGTCGCAGCCGCAGCCGGAGCCGCTCGCGCACCCGCACGCGGTCGCGCGACTAGATACCCCTGCAACAGCAACGCCCGGACCGATTCGGTCCGGGCGTTTCGTCATGTCCCGGCCCTCGCCGGGTCACGGTGCTGGAGCAACGGGTGCAGGGCTGGTGGGGGATAGGTTTGGGGCAATCGACCAGACGAGGCAATGGTGACCAGCACGGTGGCAGTGATCGGGGCGAACGGGCGCATGGGGGCCGAGGTGTGCCGGGCGGTGGACGCGGCCGACGACCTGGTCCTGGCGGCGATGGTGGACGGCAACGGTGTGGGCACGCGGCCCACCGGGATCGAGGACGGCCCAGTCGTGCAGGGTTCGTTCGAGGAGGTGGACTGGGAGGCGGTCGATGTTGCCGTCGAGTTCACGGGTCCGGCCACCGTGCGCGCCAATGTCGAGCAGTTGATCGGTGCCGGGGTCGACGTCGTCGTGGGTGCCACCGGCATGGACGACGATGACCTCGCCACCCTCTCGGCGGCGGCCGCCCAGGCCGGGCGTCGGGTCTTCGTGGCGCCCAACTTCGCTATCGGGGCGGTGCTGATGATGCAGTTCGCCGCGGCCGCCGCTCGCCACCTGCCAACCATCGAGGTGATCGAGTTGCACCACGACGGCAAGGTCGATGCCCCCTCCGGCACGGCCCTGCGCACGGCCGAACTGGTCGCCAACGCTCGTCGTGAGGCCCCGACCGTGGTCGGGGGTGACGAATCGCATCCCGGCGCCCGCGGCTTCAGCCACCTGGGGGTGCCGATCCATTCCGTGCGGCTGTCCGGCCTGGTCGCCCACCAGGAGGTCATCGCTGGTGGTGCCGGTGAGACCCTGACGATCCGACACGACTCCATCGACCGACTGTCGTTCATGCCGGGAGTGTTGCTGGCCATTCGCAACATCGCGTCGCAGACGAGCCCGGTGGTCGTGGGGCTCGAGCACCTGCTCTAGCGCCTCGTCGCGCCCGACGCCACCACCTGGCGGTCGGGCCGATGGGCAAGGCCATGCGAGTACCGTGTGGGGTGCTCCGGCCGAAGGACGGCCCCCACGCGCAGGTGGAGTCCTGCGCACCGTCAAAGGATCGCTTTCACGATGTCCGATTCCCACGCCACGCCAGCATCCCCACAGCCCGACCAGTCGAGTCCCGCTCCGGCCGCACCGTCGACCCCGACACAGGCCGACGTCACCGCGACGCCTGAGCCGGCCCCGTCGTCTGACCCGGCCCCGTCGCCCGAGCCGGCCCCGTCGCCCGAGCCGGCCCCGACGCCCGAGCCGGCCCCGACGCCCGAACCCGAGCCGGCGCCCGAACCCGAACCGGAACCCGAACCCGAACCGGAGGACCGGTACTCGCTGGCACTTCGGCGGTTCTCGGGTGACCCCCGCATGGCGCGCCAGGTGTGGGACTCGATGGCTGAGCGCGGGGTCGAACGTCGCCCCCTGCACCACCGGCGCTATCTCGACGCCCTGTTGGCCGCCAACGACGTCGACGCGGCCGCCGAACTCCTCGACACCATGAGCGCAGCCGGCATCACCACCGACGCAGGGACCACGTGGCGGCTGGCCTTGGCCCGTGCCCGTGCAGGCGTGCCGGGCGCGTCGGATCTCCTCGACGAACTCGCCCGTACGACGCCACCCCCCGACGCCGTGCTGCCGAAGCTGTTCGGCATCCAGGTGCGCGCCGGCCGGCTCGGGCCTGCCAAGTCGACGATGCGTCGCATGAGCACGGCGGGAGTCGCCGCCGGCAACGACGACTACCGGCCGATGTTGGTCGACATCCTCGATCGCAATGCCATCAAGGACGCCGAGGCGCTCGTCGAGCACCTGCTTGCAGTGGGCGCGCCACCATCGACGGGGACGTCGACCCGGCTGGTCGAGATGATGGCGCAGTCCGGCCACGCCGATCGTGCCGAGCAGTTGATCGCCACCTTCGAGGCGGCCGGTCTGGACGTGTCCTCCCAGGCCCGGGCCAGCCTGGTGGACGCCTACGCCAAGGCCAACGACCTCAAGGCAACACGCCGTGCCATCGACGCGCTCGTCGCGTCGGGAGGCGAGGCAACCAGTCACCATCGCAACCTCGTGCTCTCGGCCGTTGCCGGCAACGGTGACCTCGAGGGCGCCTGGCGCGAGGCGCTGGCCATCACCGAGACGGGCATCCCGTCGGGTGAGAACCTCGACCGGATGATGGAGTTGGCGCTCAAGCGCAAGGACATGGCCCTGTCGGTCTCGGCGTGGGACTGGATGATCATGCTTGGCGTGCCACCCTCGCCCGCCCGCGCGGCGGAACTGGTGGGCCTGGCGCTGCGCCAGGGTGATCTCGACCTGGCCAAGTCGCTGTATCGCGAGGTGATCCGGCTGGAGGTCACGCCGGATCGTCGCCGCGGTGAGGAACTGGTCGAGGCACTCGTGAAGGCCGACCGGGTCGAGGAGGCCCAGGTCCTGCTCAACGAGTTGCGTGTTCGTCGCGTCCTGACCAAGGGACAGGCATGGGGCCCGCTGCTGGCCGCCCTGGCACGTCGCAAGCGCATCGACGAGGTCGTCGCGCTGCTCACCGACATGGTCGCCAACAAGGTCGTGCCGACGGTCTCGGACGCCTCTCGGACGGTCGCGACCCTGACCAAGTCCAGCGCCCTGGACAAGGCGCAGCAGTTGTTGGCGACGCTGTCGGAGGTGAAGGTCACCGTCGACGAGCCGACCTACCGCGAGCTCATGTGGGCGTTTGCCCGCAAGGGGCGTGCGGATGCCACCAAGGCCGTGCTGGACATGATGACGGCGGCAGGCATCACCGCCGATGACCGGCACGAGAAGGCGCTCGCCTGGGCCTCGGGTGAGACCCAGCGCAGGCTGCCGGACACCCCTGGTGAAGCCGACGTGCTGGATCCCGCCGAAGGCGCTGCCGAAGCGTCGGGCTCCGAGCCTGAAGCAGCCGAGACTGGCGACACGGCGGCCTCGGCGGTCGACACTGCGCCCGCCGCCGCAAACACGGCAGCCGCTTCCACTGCCGCCGACACTGCCGCGTCCGCGGCCGACACGGCCGCCCCCACCGACGTGTCGACTGAGCCCAGCGGGCTGGAACCGGGGGCGACCGAGGTCATCGAGTCCGATCCGACTGGCCCCGGCACAGCCGCCCCGGGCACGTCGGAGCCAATTGCACCGGCGGTGACGCCGCCCGGTGTCGCCGCAGCGACCCCCGTGGGCGAAGACGCGGCAGGCAGCATTGCCGACGACGCGGCAGCGAACGCGGGAGACGACGCAGCAGTCAACGCGGGCGACGACGCGGCAGCCAACGCGGGCGACGACGCAGCAGCCAGCGCGGGCGACGACGCAGCAGCCAGCGTGGCGGCCGCCCAGCCAGACCCGGAGGCGGACTCGGTGGCAGACACCGGCGCCGATGGTGACTCGACCGCCGACGGCCCGCAGGGCGCACCGGAAACGCCGGAGCCGCTCAGTGCGGAACCCGGCCAGGATGCTCCGGTCCAGCCCGACCTCGATGACGGGTCGGCGACCCCCGACCCGGACAAGTCGCCACCAGCCTGACCGCGGTGCGCAATCCCGCCCACACGACGAATCCGGCCCGCCACGTGAAGTGGTGGGCCGGATTCGTCAGGCGGGCGGAAAGCCGGACTCAGCCGGCCAGGTCGTTGTCGGCCAGCCATTCCGCGGCGATGTCCGCCGGCTGCTGGCCCTCTGCGGCCGCGGCGTTCATGGCGGTCAATTCCTCGGTGGTCATTGCGGCAGAGATGGCGTTGAGGGTCTCGGCGATCTCACGGTTGCCGTCGACGACGTCGAAGTTCACGACGGGGATCACGTTCTGTGGCGGGGTGAACTCCTCGGGGTCCTCCAACGCGACCAGGGTGCCGTCGGTGAAGACGGGGTCAGTGGAGAACAGCGTGATCACCTGGACATCGCCGTTCTCGAGTGCTGCCAGTCGCGGCGACTTCTCGGCGATGCTGGTGAAGGTGATGTTGTCGAGGCCGTAGGCCGACTGCAGACCCGCGAAGCAGGTGTCGCGCTCCTCACATTCGGGTGGGCCCGCGACGACCACCTCACCGGCACCTGCCAGGTCTGCCAGGCTCGTCCCGTTCGCCTCGGCGAAGTCCGAGCTGACGACGAAGACATCGGCATCCTCGGCGGCTGAGGCGTTCAGGACCGCGACGTTCACGTCCTCGAACAGCGTGGACAACTGGGACACGGCCTCTTCGAGGTTGGTCGCAGGCGTCTCACCAAATCCTGACTCGATGGCCCCGCCCACGTACTCGGGCATGATGTCGATGTTGCCCTCGGTCAGTTCCGGGAAGATGATCTCGCGCGATCCCAGGTCGGGCTCCCGCTCGATCGTGTGGCCGTTTGCCTCCAATGCCTGGGCGTAGACCTCGAGCAGGATCGAGGATTCGGGGAAGTTGAAGCCACCGATGGTGATTGCCTCCTCGTCGGAGGACGAACAGGCGGACAGCGTGAGCGCCAGGGCGGCGCCAACGGCGAGCGAGCGGGTCAACAAGCGCATGATGGTCCTGTGTGGTGGTCGATGGAGGTCGGATGCTCAGTCGAGGAACCGGCGTGGATGGTCCAGTTGTTCCGTTCAGGCCACAGCATTGCGCGCGTTGCCGGCTGCAGGTGCAGTACGCGCGCCCAACGCACGCAATGATGCCGCCACGCAGGCGTCAGGCGACGGCCGCGTCGATCTCGTCGGGGACTCGACGGTCCTGCAGCCCGCGCGGGACGAATCGTCGCATGGCGGCGCTGAACAGGCCTTCGGCCACCAGCACGAGTGCCGCCAGCAGCACCGCGCCGACCACCACCTCGCCGTAGCCATTGGGGCCCTTGGCGAACCCGTCGATGATGAAGCGTCCAAGTCCGCCACCGTTGAAGACGATGGCGCCGATGCCCACCGTTGCGATGACCTGCACCATCGCGACGCGGACCCCCGTCAGGATCACCTCGGTTGCCAGTGGCAGTTCGACATCGAAGAGCAGTTGACGGTCGGTCAGTCCCTGGCCGCGGGCAGACTCGACCAGGGACGCATCCACCTCGGCAACGCCGGTGTAGGCATTGGTGAACAGCGGTGGGATGGCCAGGGCCACCAGGGCGGCGATCAGTGCCCAGTTGCTCGAGATGCCGTTGCGGCTGGCGATGAGCCAGAACAGGATGATCAACCCGAACGACGGGATCGCGCGCCCGATGTTGACGATGGAACTCGCGAGGGCCTCGGCGCGGTGGTGGTGGGCCAGCCAGACGGCCGGGGGCAGCGTCACGATCATCGCCACCAGCATGGCCGCAAGCGTGAGCCACAGGTGTTCGACGATCCGGAATGGAATGCCGCCCGACTCGGTGAAGCTCCAGCGGCCGGGCTGGCTCATGAACTCGATGGCCTGTTGCAGCACGTCGCCCATCAGGCACTCCTCCGACGACGCGTCCACGGGGTCAGCACACGGGTCAGGCCCAACAGCGCCAGGTCGAACAGGATGGCAAGCACCACCGACAGGACGGTCCCGACCACGATCATCACCGGCAGGGGCGGCAACAGTCGGACACCTGTGAGGATGAGCTGACCCAGTCCCCCCTGTCCGATGAGGGCAGTGACCGTGACCAACCCGATCACGGTGACGGTCGCCACGCGCAGGCCGGCCATCATGACCGGCAGCGCCAGGGGAAGCTGGACGCCAAGCACCACCTGACGTTCGGTGTATCCCTGGCCGCGGGCGGCCTCGATGGTGTCAGCGGACACGCCGTCCAGGCCGGTCATGATGTTGCGCACCAGGATCAGCACCGTGTAGGTGGCCAGGGTGATGACCGATGCGGTGGCCCCGATGCCGAAGATCGGGACCAGGAGGGCGAGCGCTGCCAGCGACGGGATCGAGTAGAGGATGCCCCCCACGGCCAGGATGCCGCCGTACATCCAACGCCAGCGCAGCGCGGCCAGCGTCAGCAGCAACGACACTGCCATGCCCAGGGCGACCGACACCACTGTCAGCATCACGTGCTCGACCGTCGCATCCCAGATCAGCGGGATGTTGTCGGCGATCCAGGTCCAGTCGACCAGCGGTTGGTCCTGGCCAAGCACGACGCCGGCATTCATGGCCGCACCGCCACGCGGGGACGATGACGGATCGACGAGGGACGGGTGGGATCGTCGGCTGGGCGCCTCATGCCATCAACTCGGCGGTCAGTTGGTCGGTGAAGACCATGCCTCGATAGCCCGACTCGTCCTCGACGACGGCCACGTTGTTGTGCGAGGACACGATGGCGTCGAGCGCCGTGCGCAGGGAGTCGGTGGGTCGAGTCCGGACACGGAAGTCGGTGGTGGCGTGGTCGCCCACCCTGCGTCCATCCTTGAGTTGCGACGTCCACAACCAGCCCTGCAGGTGGCCTCCGTCGGTGACCCCGATCCAGTTGGCGTCGTAGTCGTCGGCGGCCGACCGGGCGGTGGCGATGTCCGCATCGGCGTCGACGACTGGTCCGGACTGCAGGTCGAGGTCGCCGATCGTGACCAGCGACAGGCGCCGCAGCATGCGCTCGTCACCCAGGAAGTCGGTGACGAAGTCGTTGGCAGGTTCGCGCAACAGGTCCTTGGGGGTGGCGTACTGGGCCAGGGTCCCGCCAACGCGCAGGATGGCGACGCGATCGCCCAACAGGGTCGCCTCGTCGATGTCGTGGGTCACGAAGACGATGGTCTTGCCAAGATCACCCTGCAGGTCGAGCAGTTGTTGCTGCAGGCGTCGTCGAACGATCGGATCGACGGCGCCGAAGGGCTCGTCCATGAGCAGCACGGGCGGATCGGCGGCCAGCGCCCGGGCCACCCCGACGCGTTGGCGTTGGCCGCCCGACAACTCCGAGGGCCACCGCGACAGCAGGTGGGCATCCAGGTCCATCATGTCCATCAGTTCGCGCGCTCGCGCGGCCATCCGGTCGGATTCCCATCCCAGCAGCCGCGGGACGGTCACCAGGTTCTGTTCGATCGTCTTGTGGGGCAGCAGGCCGATCTGCTGGATCACGTACCCGATGCCACGGCGCAACTCGTGCGCCGGGCGCGAGGTCACCTCCACGCCATCGACGGTGATCGTCCCTGATGTCGGCTCGATGATGCGGTTGATCATCTTGAGCGTCGTGGTCTTGCCGCAGCCCGATGGCCCGACGAGCGTGACGATCTCGCCTTCGTTGATCTCGAGGTCAAGGCCGTCGACTGCCGGCGCAGCAGTGCCCGCGTATCGCTTGGTGACGTCGCGCAGCGTGATCATGGCGTCGGGCACGTGCCGGGCCTTTGCAGGGGGAGGGTGCAGGATAACGAGCCGTGAGCGCCGCCCCGGGATCCGGCCACCACCGCCGCACGGGCTACCGTCGACCCGGCAGTACCGACCGTCCGTGAGGCCCATCCATGACCACGTCCACTTCGCATGCCGACAGCAGCGCGCCGCAGGAGGCGCTGGATGCCCGAAGACGCTGCCCGGATCCGCCGTCTCGAGGGCCTGCTGGGGCGCCCGATGCAGCCCGGCAACACCGTCACCCGGCTGCGCAACGGCGACCAGATCTTTCCTGCCATGGTCCGGGCCATGCAGGCAGCCGAGCGGTCCATCGACCTGCTCACCTTCGTCTACTGGACCGGACAGCCGGCGCAGGTGATCGGCCAGACCCTGCAGGACAAGGCGCGGGCGGGCGTGCGCGTCAGGGTCGTCCTCGACTACTTCGGCGCGCGTGACATCGACCGGGACCTGGTCGCCGGACTCGAGGATGCGGGTGCCCAGGTGTTGTGGTTCCGGCCGCTGTCGGAGGTCCCGACCAACGGGCTCGACATCGGCAAGCGCACGCATCGAAAGATCTGCCTGGTGGACGAGGAGGTTGCCTTCGTCGGAGGCGTGGGCATCGCTGCCGAGTGGGACGGCAACGCCAGTGGTCCGGGGGAGTGGCGCGATTCCCACTTCCGCATCACCGGTCCGTGCGTGGACGGCATTCGCGCGGGCTTCTTCGACGACTGGTCCACCAGCGACTTCGAACTGTGCACGTCGGCCGACGAGTTCCCGGCGCATGACCGGTCAGGTCCGGTCCGCGCGATGACCATCCTGGGCGAGTCGGAGGTCGGTCCCTCGGCAGTGAAACTGCTCAAGCGCGTCCTCATCGAGGGTGCGACCGAGCAGATCCGGATGACCACGGCGTACTTCTCGCCCAACGCGGAAATGACCGGGTGGCTCGCGGTCGCCGCCGAACGGGGTGTGGACGTGCAGGTGATGTTCCCGGGTGCCGAGATCGACAAGCGCATGCCCCAGGCCAACGGCGAGTTCGCCTATCCCGAACTGCTCGAGGCCGGCGTGCGCCTGTGGTCCTACGAGCCCACGATGCTGCACGCCAAGATCCTGACGATCGATGGTTGCATCGCCGACATCGGGTCGTCCAACTACAACGATCGATCCATCGCCCACGACGAGGAGATCGACGTCGTGGCATTCGACCGGGAGTTGACCGGGATCCTGGACCAGGACTTCGAGGCCGACCTGCTGCACTGCGTGGAGGTGGACGAGGAGTGGTGGGACGAGCGGGGGATCGTCGAGCGAATCCAGACCGCTGCCACCAAGCTCATCGACGGGTTCATCTGACTCGGCCGTCGGTCAACAGTTGCTCGGCCGCTTGTGCCGTCGATCAGAGGTCGCGGGCGCCCGGCAGTGTCGTCGGTCAGGCGGGCCGTCGGTCAGGAGGTCGCGGGCGCCCGGCGAACGGAAGTCGCCTCCCAGGCCGCCTGGGGTGGACCCGGGAGCACCTGGAGATGCCAGCCCTTGGCGACGGTGGTGCCCTCGACTGCCGGGATGGGTCCGCGGCGGCGGACGGCGATCAACACTCGATCGTTGGTGAGCGTGGCCACCAACACGAGTGCCTTTCCTGGGGTGCGTCCCAGGGCAGCGCGATCGAGCATGCCGGGCGGGATGTCGACGAGTTCGGCCACGGCAACGACGTCGGGCATGGCGGCCGGTACGGGGCGCAGACCGGACGCCACCAGGAAGTGGTCCCAGGCAAGCGTGGGATTCTTCTGGGCATAGTGGGACCGCAGGCGAGGCAGCTGGGCCACCACGCCCACACCGACAGCAAGCCAGAGGAGCAACATGTCGGCCATGGTGCCCGCGGCGGGTCGGCATTCCAAGCAGGACACACCGTTCGATCGGGCGGTGACCGGTCGGATCCCGTCGCGTCGGTTCGCGAGTCAGCGGGGTGTGGTCCGCCGAGTGGGGGTCGCCGACATCGGATCCTCGGGCCACGGATGGCGGGGATAGCGACCTCGATTCTCGGCCCTGACCCCGGCATAGCCCTCGCGCCAGAAGGTCGCGAGGTCGCGCGTGATCTGCAGTGGCCGTTGTGCCGGCGATTCGAGCACGAGCACCAGTGGATGCCCGGCCACCGATGGCGTGGTGTCGGTGCCGAACATCTCCTGGAGCTTGACGCGGATCGCCGGTCCGCGTTCGTCGCCCCAGTCGATCGCCACGCTTCGTCCCGACGGCACCGTGACACGTTCTGGGGCCTCGCGCGCCAGTTGCGCCATCCGTGCCCGCCCAAGGCGGTGGTGCAGCGCCGCCTTGACCGGGACGCTGCGCAGGTCGGCCATGCGTGCCGCCGAGCCCATGAAGGGCACCAGCCAGTCGTCGAGGTCGGCCAGCAACGACTGGTCATCCATGTGCGGCCAATCCTCCGCCCCCTGCGTACGCAGCCATTCGCATCTGGCCAGCCAGCGGCGCAGGTCCCGGTCGATCGGCAGGACGCCCAGTCCGCGGTCGCGGATCCCCTCGGCCAGCGCGACGTGGCGTTGGGTCAGGGCGACGTCGGCAGGGGATCGGTCGAGGATGATGGCACCCAGGCTGCGGATGGTCTCGGCCACGACATCGCAGCGCTCGGGATCCCAGCGCGCCGACGTCGTGGTGGTGATGCGTCCGGCGAGCAGGGTCATGACCTCGTCGCGGTCCAGGGCGGCCGCCAGGTGGATGCGGGCGTCGTCGCCGTGGTCGTGCAGGTCGAGCGCGACCAGGAACTCCTCGGTTGCCAACGGATCATGGGAGGACAGTCGCGCGCCGCGCCCGGACGACAGGGTGTAGCGCCCGCGGCGGCGTCGCATCGCCAGGCGACGAGGAAAGCCGGTGGCGACCAGCGCACCCAGTGACACCGGCGCCGCCTGGTCGGATTCGGCGACTGGCGTCACGGATCGGGCCAGTCTGGCGGACTCGCGGCGATGGCGGCGAGCACTGGGACCGGACTGCCTGCCGACCCGCCGTTCCAGGTCCACCTCCCGGGCGGACCGCAGTGGATCCACCTCGGTCAGCGCCGCCATCGCATCGGCGGCAGCGGGCAACTGGCCGTGGGCGACCGCGGTGACCAGCACCTTGGCAACCCGAGGGTCCGCCGGAACCCGCAACAGTTCGCGACCGTGATCGGTGATCACGTCGTCTTCGAGGGCGTCGAGGTCCTGCAGGGTCGCGATGGCCGCGTCCCACGAGGTCGGTGGGGGGGCGTCGACCAGGGTCAACGACATGACGTCGTCCAGCGGCGTGCCCCACGCCGCCACCTGCAGTGCCATCCCGGTCAGGTCGACCTGGCGGATGGCTGGCGTGGCATGGGCTGGCCGGCGCTGGGTGCCCGCCCCCAGCCGGATGGCCAGGCCCGGACCCAGTCGCCCGGCCCGTCCCGCCCGTTGGCGTGCCGATGCCTCCGACGTCAGCACCGTGACCAGCCGGGTCAGGCCGGTGTGCGGGTCGAGTTGTGGTTGTCGGGCCAGCCCGGAGTCCACGACAGCGGCGATGCCCGGCACCGTCAGTGAGGACTCGGCCACGTCGGTCGCGACGACGACGTGGCGACGGCCCGGACGGGGTGGGGCCAGGGCGGCATCCTGTTCCTGCGCCGTCATCGAGCCGTGCAGGGCCACGACGTCGGTGTCGGGGGGCGCGTGGATGGCGGCGATGCTGTCGCGGATCTCGCGCCAGCCCGGCACGAACACCAGGATGCTGCCGGTCGTGGTGGCCAGGGCCTCGTCGACGGCCGCAGCCACATCGGCCGCCAGGGCGTCGGCCCCGGTGCGAGGCCACCACCGCACCTCCACGTCATGGAGCCTGCCGGCGGAGGACACCACTGTCGCATCCGGCAGGATCCGGGCCAGCGTCGACTGGTCCAGCGTTGCCGACATCACGACGATCCGCAGGTCGGGACGCAGCACCTGCTGGACCTCACGGGTGAACGCCAGTGCCAGGTCCGCGTCGAGCGATCGCTCGTGGAACTCGTCGAGGACGACGGCGCCGACCCCATCGAGGCTGGCATCACGCAGGAGCCGGTTGACCAACACGCCTTCGGTGACCACCTCGATGCGCGTGGCCCGGGAAGTGCGACGATCGTCGCGGGTCGTGACCCCGACGAGTTCACCGACGTTGCCATGGGCCTCGGAGGCCATCCGTCGTGCCGCGGCCCGCGCAGCCACCCGTCGCGGTTCGAGCACGACGACGCGCCCATCCACCTCGTCGAGCAACCTGGGTGGGACCCGCGTCGTCTTGCCCGCCCCGGGGGGTGCCTCGACGATGACGGTGGGGCCGCCTCCGGCGATGTCGTCCAGGACCTCGGCGATCGGCAGGTCGTCGAGGTCGTGGCGCTCCGGGGGTCCGGGCTGGGGCGGGGCAGGTGGGGGCATGCCGCCATGATGGCCCATCACCGGCACCCTCGCGCGATCGTCGCACCCAGGGGCGTCGGTCGGGCAGGCGCCACCGTCCCAGTGGCCGGGCCCAGGCAACGAGGGAGACGCTGGGCGATCAGGCAGATGCCAGCTGGGTCCGAGCGAGGTTGGCGTACAGGCCATTGCGCGCGAGCAGGTCGGCATGGGTCCCACGCTCGGCCACGCGGTGGTCGTCCAGCACGATGATCTGGTCCGCGTCGATGACGGTGGACAGGCGGTGGGCGATCACGAACGAGGTTCGATTGGCCAGCACGTCGGCCAGCGCAGCCTGGACATGTCGCTCGGACTCGCTGTCGAGGTGGGCGGTGGCCTCGTCGAGCACGACGATCGCGGGGTCCTTGAGGATGACCCGGGCGATCGCGACGCGCTGCTTCTCGCCGCCCGACAGGCGGTAGCCGCGCTCGCCCACGATGGTGTCGTAGCCGTCGGGCAGGGCCATGATCACGTCGTGGATTCGTGCTGCTCGGCAAGCGGCGACCAGTTCCTGGTCGGTGGCGTCGGCCCGGGCGTAGCGCAGGTTGTTGCCGATGGAGTCGTGGAACAGGTGCGGATCCTGGGTCACGAGCCCCACGGCATGGCTCAGGTCGGCCTGCGACAGGTCGCGCACGTCCACGCCATCGATGGTCACGGCCCCGGACGTGGCGTCGTGGATGCGAGGCAGCAGCATTGCCAGGGTGGTCTTGCCGGCCCCGGAGGGCCCCACCAGTGCCGTCATCGTCCCCTGGGGTGCGTCGATGTCCACGTCGCGCAGGATCCAGTCACTCGCCTCCATGCCGTGGGTCGATCGCGGCCCCTCCAGCGAGGCCAGTGAGGTCCCCTCGGCGCTGGGGTAGCGGAACGAGACATTGGTCAGCGCCACGCTGCCACTGGGCTCGGGCAGCGCCACGGGGTCGTCGGGCTCGGTGATGCTGGGCACCAGGTCCACGACCTCGAAGACGCGTTCGAAGCTGACCAGGGCGGTCATCAGGTCCACGCGGGCGTTGGACAGCTGGGCCAGTGGCCCGTACAGCTGCGTCACGTACATCGCCAACGCCACCACGGTCCCCACCTGCAGGGTGCCGGCGATGGCCTGGCGACCACCCAGGAAGTACACCAGCGCCGTTGCCAGCGACCCGACCAGTCCCAGCGACGCGAACAGGGTGCGGCCGTAGACGGCCGTTCGCACCCCGATGTCCGCAACCCGGCCGGCCCGGTCCTCGAAGCTGGCCACCTCGGTGTCGGCCCGGCCGAACAGCTTGACCAGCAGGGCGCCGGAGACGTTGAATCGCTCGGTCATCACGGTGTTCATGTCGGCGTTGAGCCCCATGCCCTCGCGCGCGAGCTCCTGCAGGCGTCGCCCCACGATGCGCGCAGGGATCACGAACAGCGGCAGCAGCGTCAGCGCCAGCAGCGTGATGCGCCAGTCCAGCAGGGACATCGCGACGATCGTGACGGTCACCGAGATCGCGTTGTCCACCACGCCCCCCAACGTGCCGGTCAACGCCCGCTGGGCGCCGATGACGTCGTTGTTGAGCCGAGTGATGAGTGCACCCGTCTGGGTCCGCGTGAAGAAGGCCAGCGGCATGCGTTGGACGTGGTCGAACAGGATGACCCGCAGGCGCAGGATGAACCGTTCCCCGATCGTCGCCGACACCCAACGCTCGACCAGGGAGAGGCCGGCCATGGCGACCGCGACCCCGACCATGGCTGCCGCCATGGTCAGCAACAGGCCCAGCCGGGCCTCGGGGATGGCGACGTCCACGATCTGTCGGATCAGCAACGGCGGCAGCGCTCCCAACGAGGCGGCGGCGATGATCAGGACCAGGTAGCCGACCAGCCGCCCGCGGAACGGGCGTGCCAGTCGCCAGGCGCGCCGGATCGTCTCGCGATCGAGGGGACGGTCGCCGAGGTTGTCGGGATCGCCCAGCCGTCGCAGTGCCCATGGTGATGGCAAGGATGTGCCCGCTCGTCGTCGTGTGCTGCGCGGGCCTCCAACGCCGGCCCGCCCCGTGATTGTTCCCCATCGATGTGACGGAGGCGCCTGTGGCGCCCGGGCTGGGGCTCGAGGTGTGCGGGCAATAGGCTGACGTGGTCGTGACAGCACACGGCTGCACGCGGCCAGGAAGGGGACCGACGGTGTCATCCAGTGGCGTCCCGACGCCGGTGTCGCCTCCGTGGCGTGACACCCGCTCGCGGCCGGCGGTCGACCCCGAGGCAGCAATGCCCCCAGCCCGCCGATCGATGCCGGGCTGGCAGCGTGCGGTCATCGTCGTGATCGCCGTGTCGGTGGTGGCCAGCCTCGCGCTGCTGGGGTGGAACCTGCTCGGCAGCCGATCGGTGCCCCCGGTGCTGGAAGTCGGGCAGTGCGCCAACGACGTGGGCTTCGACGGGTCGCCGATCGTCGAGGTCACCCGGGTCGACTGCGCCGACCTGCACCAGGTCGAGGCCTATGCACTGGTCGGGATGCCCGGAGACGGGCCGTACCCGGGCGACGACGAGGTCGACGGCCGTGCCGCGCAGTTGTGTCGCACGGCGGCGAGTGCGGAGTTGGTGGGCCTGGACCCGGGGTGGCAACTCAAGGCGATCCGGCCGTCGGTGGAGTCGTGGGCCGAGGGGGATCGCACGGTCACGTGCCTGCTCACCCGTGCCAGCGGCAACAAGACCGCAGGTTCGATCACGTCTGGCTGACACCCGTGGCGCTGCCATCGGCGGACACGTGGGTCACCAGTCGATCGACGAAGTCGACGCATGCCGCCAGTTGGTCACGCTCGATCCACTCGTTGGGCCGGTGGGCGATGCCGATGTCGCCCGGACCGCACACGACCGCCGACATCCCGACGTCCTGGAACCTGGCTGCGTCGGTGCCGAACGGGGCCGTGGTTGCCGGGTCGGTGCCCCCACGCACGGCGCGCACGAATTCGGCCGCCGCACGGGTCGTGTCCGCTCGCAGTGCCGGCAGGATGCCCTTGACGCCGAGCTCGAACGACGCCTCGGGCGCGCTGGCCTGCAGCTGTGGGAGCAGCACCTCGCGAGCGTGCGCCTCGATGCGGTTGGCCAGTTCGGGCCCGTCGCGATCGGGCAGCGCGCGGTACTCGAAGGTCAGTTCGGCCGTGTCGGGAATGATGTTGAGCGCCGTGCCGGCCGACGCCATGGCGAGGTTGAAGGTGGTGAACGGCGGCTCGAAGCGATCGTCCACGATCGTGCGCTCCTGTTGCGCCAGGTCGTCGATGAACGCGCCGAGCAGCATCAGGGCTCGCAACGCATTGGCGCCGCCGTCGGGTTGCGACGAGTGCCCGCCGCGACCTCGGAACGTGGCGACGTGGCCGCGCACGGACTTGTGGGCGTTCACGATGCCCATCGACGTCGGCTCGCCGACCACGACGCGTGTCGGGGGATGGGGCAGGTCGGCCATGGCAGCGGCCAGCGGTGCCGCGCCCAGGGCACCGATCTCCTCGTCGTAGGACAGCGCGATCCAGACCGGCACGGCCAGGTCGGCGGCGGCCAGGCGTGGCGTCGCCGCCAGCAGGCAGGCGATGAATCCCTTCATGTCCGTGGTGCCACGGCCGACCAGGCGCGTCCCGTCGGCCACCACCTCGAACGGATCGGAGTCCCAGTCCTGTCCGGCGACCGGGACGACGTCGGTGTGGGCCGACAGCACCACGCCGTCGGGACCGTCGGGGCCGAAACGGGCCATCACGTTGGCGCGAGTGCCGTCGGCGCATGGCTGCACCTGCACATCGGTGGCGTGGCCCTCGAGGGCGTCGGTGACGTGGGTGACGAGGTCGAGGTTGGGGGTCAGCGACGTCGTGTCGAAGGCCACGAGCGTGGTGAGATGGTCGATGACCGTCGTGAGGTCCGCACCGTCGGTGATGGTGATCCCGATCCGTGGGTGGTGTGGGGCTGGCGTGGGGGCTGCTGTGGGACGTTGGTGTGGGTCACGCTAGCGTCGTGACGGTCCCCGATCGGATGCGTGCACGGGGTCGGTCGGACGCCGCACGGCTGTTCGCCGGCCCGCCGCGGTGGCCGCAACCGTGCCTGCCTCCGTGCCCGCCGTCCCGGTGTCCCACCCGGTCGTCAAGGATCTCCCATCGTGAAGTTCGTCACCTGGAACGTCAACTCGCTGCGGGCGCGGATGCCGCGCGTCGAGCAGTTGCTGCGACGCCACGAACCCGACGTGGTCGCCCTGCAGGAGACCAAGACGGCCCCGGAGCAGTTCCCGCATCTCGAGTTGGCGGCGCTGGGCTACCAGGCCGTGGACCATTCGGGTGGCCGCTGGGCGGGCGTCGCGCTGCTGGTGCGCAACGACCGCGATCTCGACGCATCCTCGGTCCAGATCGGCCTGCCCGACTCCCCGGTGGCCGACGACGCCAGGTGGGTCGAGGCAACGGTCGACGGGGTCCGCTTCGCCAGTGCCTACGTCGTGAACGGTCGCAGCCCCGACGATCCCATGTTCCCGGTCAAGTTGGCGTGGTTGGACGCGCTGGCAGCCCGGTTGGACGTGGTCGCAGCCATGGGCCCAGCCGTCGTCGGGGGAGACTTCAACATCGCACCCACCGACGAGGACGTGTGGGATCCGGCGCTGTTCGTGGGATCGACCCACGTGACCGAGGCCGAGCGCGGTCGCCTGCGGGCGATGCTGGAGACGGGCTGGGTCGACGTCGTGCGCCACCTCCATCCCACCGGGGCTGCCTACACGTGGTGGGACTACCGCGCCGGCAACTTCCACAAGGGCAACGGCCTGCGGATCGACCTGGTCCTGGCCACCGAGGACCTGGTCGGCGACGTGGAGACTGCCGGCATCGACCGGGAGTTCCGCAAGGGCACGAAGCCATCCGACCACGCCCCCCTGCTCGCCGACTTCACCACGTGGAGACACTAGGGTCGAGCACCACGCGGGCACCCCGACCACGCCCGGTGACCGCTGCCCCGAGGAGGCACCCATGGCGACCGAACCCGACTGCCTGTTCTGCGGGATCGTGGCCGGCTCCGTGCCCTCGGACGTGGTGGTCGACAACGACCGGGCCATCGCCATCCGTGACATCAACCCGGTCGCCGCGACGCACCTGCTGGTCATCCCGCGTCACCATGTCCGGTCCCTGCACGAACTGACCGCGGACGACACCGATGTGCTGGCCGGGTGTGTGGCGCTGGCGCAACAGGTCGCCGAGCACGAAGGCGTCGCGGACGGCTACGGGGTGGCAACCAACATCGGTGCCGAGGGTGGCCAGTCCGTGTTCCACCTGCACTTCCACGTCGTGGGGGGCAGCCTCGTCCAGCACCTGTCCGGTGCCGCCGGGGGCCTGTGACCGACGCGGTCGGCTGCCACGCATCCGCGACAATGGGCGGGCACCGCCGCCGCCGGTGCGGCCGGCTGTCCGGTCGGCCATCGGCGATGCAGCGGAGCAGGCGCGTGGCACCGATACCATGCCGACCCAGCCACTCGGCCCCACGCACACCGCGGTTTCGGGGCGCTCGAGTACCCCGTCTCCAAGGAACTTCCGTGTTGCGTCGCTCTGCCCTCCTGGCCATCCCGCTGGTCCTCGCCCTGGGAGCCGCCGCCTGTGGCGACAGTTCCGACTCGCTGTTGCCCGAGGACGTGGCTGCCGAGGTCAACGGCGCCGAGATCCCGGCCGACGTGCTGGACGGGATCGTCGCAGCCGTTGCGCCCGAGGCGAGCGAGGCGCCCGAGACGGTCGAGGTGGAGCGCAGCGTCCTGTCGAGCCTCATCCAGTCGGTGATCGCCACGGACCTGGCCGCCGAAGAGGGCATCGAGCTGACCGACGACGAGATCGCGACCCTGCGCGACGACAACGCCGAACAGGTCGCTGCCGAGACCGAGCAGTTCGGCATGAGCGACGAGGACTACCTGACCTACGTGTTGGTGCCCAACGAGGTCGTCCAGCGCCTGTACACCCAGATCGGCGACGAGGTCCCCGACGAGGAGATCCAGGCCGCCTACGACGAACTCGAAGCCTCCGGCCAGACCGAGGTGGCCACGATCAGTCACCTGCTGGTGCCCACCGAGGCCGAGGCGGTCGACGCCATCGCCCGCGTGGCTGGCGGTGAGACCTTCGAGGAGGTCGCAGCGGACGTGTCGATCGACCCCGGTTCGGCCGAGAACGGCGGTTCCCTGGGTGCCGACGTCCCCCTCAACACCTTCGTCGAGCCGTTTGCCGAGGCCGCCCGCAACGCCGAAATCGGCGAACTGACCGATCCGGTCGAGACTGAGTTCGGCTTCCACGTCCTGCGCGTGGACTCGCTGACCGCGCAGTCCTTCGAGGACCTCGAGCCGCAGCTGCGCCAGCAGGCGGCCCAGGGCACGGCGCAGGACATGCTGTCGGCAGCCTTCCTCGACGCGGTCGTGATCGTGCCCTCCCGCGTGGGCGTGTGGGATGGCGAGGTCGGTGGGGTCGTGGCCGAGGAGGCCGTCGGCGACGCGCCCGACGTGCCTGCTGATGGCGACGCGACCGTGCCGGCACAGCCCGAGGACGCCAGCGACCAGTGACCACGCCTGACACGGGGTCTGACGACACGGCAGCCGAGGACACGCTGCCGGCATCGTGGGCCGCTGCGGCGGACCTGCCCCGACTGACCATGGTGGAGTCGGCCGCCGCGTTGCCGGGCCTGCTGCCGGCCGTTGCGTGGCAGGCACTGACGTCGGCAACCCGGGTCGTGGCCGTCGATCCCGGCTCACATCCTGTGGCTGCCGCCGTGGCCGGCCTCGGGATCGACGTGGCGGCGATCGAGCCAGCCTCGGCGGAACCCATGATCGGTCGGGATCTGTTGGCGCCCGCCCCCTCGGCCCACGACGACATCGTTCGCGGCCTGCTCGATGCCGCCCGCACGCATGACCATGTCGTGGTCCTGCTGCCACCCGACGACATCGAACTGGCTCGCGACGTCGGGATTGCCGCGACCCGCGATGCCGACGTCGAGGTCGAGTGGGTGTTCCTGGTCGGCGCCCCCCGAGGCCTCGCATTGCTGGACCTGGTCGGGGTGATGGATCGCCTGTTGGACCCGGACCATGGCTGCCCGTGGGATCTCGAACAGACCCACGAGTCGCTGGCCCCGCACCTGGTCGAGGAGACCTACGAGGCCATCGACGCCATCACGGCGGGTGACGACGAGGCGATGGTCGAGGAGTTGGGCGACGTCCTGATGCAGGTCGTCTTCCATGCACGGCTCGCCCAGGGTCGCCGGGGCTTCGACATCGACGCCGTTGCGACTGGCATCACCGACAAGCTCGTGCGCCGACATCCGCACGTGTTCGGCGAGGTGGAGGTGGCCGACGCCGCGGAGGTGAAGGCCAACTGGGAGACGATCAAGTCTGCCGAGAAGCCCGAACGCACCAGCGTGTTCGACGGCGTGCCGCGGTCGCTGCCCTCGTTGGCGCTGGCGGACAAGGTGCTCGGCCGCGCCGCGAGGCAGGGCTACGAACCGGACGTGGCGGTCGCCACCGACCTGTTGGCCGGTGCCGTTGCCGAGGTGCTCGAGTTGGTCGACGATGGCCACCGCGATGGCGACGACAGCTCCGAGGTCGACGCGGCCGGTGACGGCAGGCAGGCAGCGCGGCTGCTGGCCCGGGCCAGGACGTTGCGCTGGACAGGGCACTGGACGAGGCCCTCGGTGAACTGGCGCTGGCCTTCACGCTGGTTTCGCGGGCGCTGGGACGGGATCCCGACCTGGTGCTGCGTGGGCGCGTCACGGACCTGATGGGCCAGTTCGAGGCCGCCGACCGTCGTGGCCAGCGTCGGTCCGCACCCCCGACGACGACCATGGCGTGGCAGGATCTGCTCGACGACGTCCGCGCCGCCGGCTTCTAGACTTTCGCCCTCCACCCACGCTCTGACCAGACCAAGGACTGCCACGTGACCGACATCGCCACGGCAACCTGCCCGGTGTGTGACCGCTCGGTCCCGGCGGAGGAACTGGTCGACGGCGCCTGCAGCGAGTGCAGTCAGGCGGCCGCGCCGGCCTCCGTGCGCCCACCCGACCACCTCGCCGAGGTCCGCCCGCAGGCACCCTCGCCCGACGAGCGCGATCCGCTGGCGGGCTGGGATGCGCCGGGTGCCGTCGTCGAGGTGGCGATGCCGCCCCCGCCCACGTGGGCGGTCCTGGCCGGCTTCGGTGGCTTCGCAGGGCTGGCCGGGCTCGTGGCGGGGCTCGCGTCGGGCGGGACGGGGCTGCGTCGAGGGCTGGCGTGGGCGCTGGTCGGCACGACGACGGCGGCCGTGGTCCTGCGCGTGTGGGAACTCGAACCCGAGCACGCGGAATGGGCCCGAACAAGCGTCGGCGCCGGCCCCACAAGGGGTTGAGTCGAGGTCAAGGGTTGCTCTCGGGGCTCTGACGACGCGATGGGCGGCGTCGAACGCGGCCGGGTGGCGTGATTGACAGTTGTGCTGACCAGTGTTCTGGGCCTATGGTTGGACATGCTGCTCGCCGGGAGCGGCACGACAACACAGACATGAGGCCCCCGCATGGACTTCTCCGCCCGCATCGCCAACGTGCACGCTCGCGAGATCCTCGACTCCCGTGGTAACCCTACGGTTGAGGTTGAGGTGACCGCCGATGACGGCGCATTCGGGCGGGCAATGGTCCCGTCTGGTGCCTCCACCGGCGAATTCGAGGCCATGGAGTTGCGCGATGGCGGCGACCGCTACCTGGGCAAGGGCGTGCAGCAGGCAGTCGACAACGTCAACCAGACGATCGCCGACGAGGTGCGCGGGCGACCGGTGACCGACCAGCAGGCCCTCGATGCGCGCCTGCTCGACCTCGACGGAACCCCTGACAAGTCCAACCTGGGCGCCAATGCGCTGCTGGGAGTGTCGCTGGCCGTGGCGCGCGCCGGGGCCGACTCCACCGGGCTGCCGCTGTACCAGTACCTCGGGGGTCCGTCGGCGCACGTCCTGCCGGTGCCGTGCATGAACGTCCTCAACGGTGGCTCGCATGCCGACTCCAGCGTCGACCTGCAGGAGTTCATGATCGCACCGGTCGGTGCCCCGACCTTCCGCGATGCCCTCCGGATGGGCGCGGAGGTCTACCACACCCTCAAGTCGGTCCTGCACGACCGTGGCCTGTCCACCGGCCTCGGTGACGAGGGCGGCTTCGCCCCGGATCTCGAGACCAATCGCACGGCCCTCGACCTGATCGTCCAGGCGATCGAGCAGGCCGGCTACGAACCGGGCGAGGACGTGGCACTGGCGCTGGACCCGGCCTCCAGCGAGTACTTCCAGGACGGCACCTACGAGCTCTCCGGCGAGGGGCGCTCCCTGACCTCCGCCGAGAACGCCGAGTTCCTGGCCGAGCTCACCGAGGCCTATCCCATCGTCTCCATCGAGGACGGCATGGACGAGGAGGACTGGGACGGCTGGAAGGCCCACACCGAGCGGTCGGGTGATCGCATCCAGATCGTGGGCGACGACCTCTTCGTCACCAACGTCGAGCGTCTCAAGCGTGGCCTGGACCTGGGCGTCGCGAACTCGATCCTGATCAAGGTCAACCAGATCGGGACGCTGACCGAGACCTTCCGCACCATGGACATGGCGCATCGGGCGGGTTACACGTGCATGGTGTCGCACCGTTCGGGTGAGACCGAGGACTCGACCATCGCCCACTTGGTCGTCGCCACCAACGCTGGCCAGATCAAGTCAGGCGCACCTGCCCGCAGCGAACGCGTCGCCAAGTACAACCAGTTGCTGCGCATCGAGGAGCGGTTGGGCGACCAGGCCCGCTATGCCGGCCACTCTGCGTTCCCGCGGGCGGGTCGGGCATGAGCACCCAACTGCGTCCCGTCCCCGACATGAGTCGGGTCGAGAAGTGGCGCTACGTGCGGTCAGCGTCCAAGCGCCGAGTTCGCGGCCGCGAGGACGTGGCCCCGGTCCCGGTGCAACACGCCGCCCGCAAGGTCGACGATGCCGCGCACGTGGGCATCGAGCGCGTGCGTCGTGCGTTGGCCGGCGACCGCGCCCTGTGGCTGGGCCTGGTCGGGATCCTCGTGCTCGCCGCGCTGGTGCTGGCCGGGCCGACGCGCTCGTTCCTTGACCAGCGTGGACGCGTCGAACTGGCCCAACAGCAGCTCGCGGCGCTCGATGCCGCCAACGCCGCGCTGGAGCAACGCGCCGCCGACCTGACCGACCTCGACCACATCGAGGTCCTGGCTCGCGAGCAACTCGGCTATGCCCGGCCCGGGCAGGTGGCCTACTCGCTGGTGCCACCGGCAGAGCCGGAACCCGAGGTGACGCGAGTCGACGAGGTCGGCGCGGCTTCGTCGTGGTGGTCGCGCCTGGTGGACGCCTTCCGCGGTTGAGGTTTGCCCCGCACCTCCAGACGCCATACCTTGGCTCCCGTGGGCCACGCGCTCACCACGCCCCATGGATCCCCGGCGCTGGCTTCCAAGCAGCCACGGACCGACGGATTCGCTCCCATCATTTCGATTCCGGCTCGCAAGCCGGTCACCCCATGCATTCGGAAGTCGCCGGGGCGTCGACGACCGGATTGCCGAAGGAGTTGGTTGCGCTGCAGGGAAACATCATCAAGGGCACGGTCGTCCGCCTCGAGGAATACGGGGCCTTCGTCGAAATCGCCACCGAGAACGGTCCGGTCACCGGGCTGGTGCACGTCTCGGAGGTCGATGCCGACTTCGTCGAGAACATCTACGCCTACCTGGCCGAGGGTGACGAAGTCGACGTCAAGATCCTCGACGTCAAGGAGGACGGCAAGGTCGACCTGTCGATCAAGCAGGCCGATCCGGACTGGCGTGACGAGGAAACCCCCAACCTGCGTCCCAAGCTCGACAAGGACTTCAACAAGAAGCTGCGTCGATTCATGCACAAGTCGCAGATGATCCAGGGCGAGGCGCGTCGACAGCGCCGAGGTCGGATCTGACCCTCCCGCCTTCCGACGATCCCGAACCCGGCGACCATGCGTCGTCGGCTTCCCACCACCACGCCAGCGACCACGTGTCGCTGGCGTCGTTGGGTCGCGACGACGGGTTGATTCCCGCCCACGCCTCGGCCGCTGACCCGGTCGTGCCGGACCCGGCCGCGTCGCTGGACCGAAGTGCCAGCCTGCCGTATGCCAACGAGGTCGAGCGCGCGGTCATCTCGCGCCAGATCGGGCGACCGGTACGTGGCCGTTCCGCCGTGGTCCATCGGTGCGCCTGGGGGCTGCCGACCGTGATCCGCGTGGATGCCCGGTTGCCCGACGGCACGCCGTTCCCGACCCTGTTCTGGCAGACCTGTCCGGCACTGCGGTCACAGATCGGCCGCCTCGAGGCCGACCGCAGCATGGTGGGCATCAACGAGCGCCTCGACACCGAACCGGACTTCCAGGCGGCACACGAAGCCGCCCAGGATCGCTACCGCGACCTGCGCGACCAGTTCGGTGGCCCGCTGCCCGGCGACCCGTACGCCGGTGGCAACCCCAGGTACGTCAAGTGCCTGCACGTCCACGCCGGACATGCTCTGGCGACCAACGACTCCCCGGTCGGGGACTGGACCATCGAGGCTGCTCGCCCGGTGCCATGCGCGGGACCATGCGTGACACCCGACGACGTGCACCCGACGACCTGACACCCGACGACCTGCCCGAGGCGACTGGGGCGACGTCGTGACCGCGGTGCGCGCCGTCGTCGACTGTGGTTCCAACTCCACGCGGCTGTGGTTGCGGCCCGAGCCGGGCACCGCGCCGCTGCACCGCGAGCGCGTGACGCGGCTGGGCACCGGGGTCGATGCCAGCGGTCGCCTGGACCCGGCGGCCATCGACCGCACCGTGGCGACCATCGCGGACTACGCCCGGGAGTGGCGCGAGGCCGGTGTGGCCCCTGACGAGGTCGTGGTGATCGCCACGTCAGCCGTCCGCGACGCCAGCAATCGCGACACCTGGGTTGCCGCCGTCGCCGACCTGACGGGTGTCACCCCCACCATCCTGTCGGGCGACCAGGAGGCAGCTGCCTCGTTCGTCGGCGCCACGACCGACCTGCGACGACGTGCCGGCCGACACCCAGGTCGTCGTCGTCGACATCGGTGGAGGTTCCACGGAGCTGGTCACGGGCGTGCCGGGCACCAGCCACGACCTTCGCAGCACGTCCACACAGTTGGGCACGGTGCGACTGACCGAGCGGTGCCTGCCGGATGACCCGCCCACGTCCGACCAGGTCGACTTCGCGCGCGACACGGCCCGTGCCATCCTGACCGAGGGCCTGACCCACCTCGACATCGACGTGCAGCGACCCATCAAGGTCGTCGGCGTGGCCGGCACGGCCACCACGCTGGCCGGACTCGACCTGGGCGGCGGCGAGGACAGCCCGTTCGAGCGCATCGACGGACACGTGGTGACGGCAGCGCGCCTGGCCGAACTGGCCCGGGACCTCGCCGCTCGCAGCGCCGACCAACGACTCGAGATCGGTCCGATGAACCCCGGCCGGGCGGACGTGATCGCGGCCGGCGCCATCATCCTCGACGAACTGGTGACGTTGCTCGGGGGACCTGACATCACGATCTCGACGCACGACGTGATGGACGGCGTCGCGGCGCTGTGGCCCTTCGACTGATCGATCCCGACCGACGGCCGACTGCCGGGGCATCGAGCGGGCGCGGTGTCGGGCCCACCTGCCGCGGCCAGGGTCGTCGCGGTCAGCCGACCCGCGCAAGGACCAGTCCGATGGGGACGCTGGCCACCACGATGATGACGAGCAGCCGATAGGCGACCAGTGGCCATGGCGTCCAGTGGCGGGGGACCGAGGCCATGAAGGTGACCAGGGCAGCCACGAGCGCGATGCCACCCAGATCGACCAGCAGCGGTGGGCCCAGCAGCGTGCCCACCAGTACTCCGAGGCTGCCGGCGTTGAAGGCGACGTACTCGAAGGTCAGTCGTCCCACGGTCGGGGCGGGGTCTGCCAGCATCTCCTGCCCGGCGCCCAGTCCGACCTGGGTCACGCCGACCACCAGTACGAGGTAGGCAGCCAGCCAACTGCCCTTCTCGGTCGGGACGCTGGCATTTGCTGCCGCCACCAGGCCGCCGACCACGATCGCGATGGCACCCGTGACGACGAATCGTCGTGCGCTGTCGCCGATGGCAAGGGGTGTCACACCACCCGCCCGGGCGTGCGCTGGGCGAGTGGGGGACGGCGCCCGCCAGTGCGAGGTCACACGGTGTCCCAGCCTGCCACGGTCGGGTGGTCTGCTGGCGTCATGCCGACGGCGGCGGCACCACCGGGTGAGCCCAGGCCCGTGACCTCGTCGTCGAAGAACTCGGCATTGATCGGGGTGAACTGGTCCCACTCGTCGGGGACGTCATCCTCGTAGAAGATCGCCTCGACCGGGCAGACCGGCTCGCAGGCGCCACAGTCGATGCACTCGGTGGGATGGATGTACAACATCCGAGGTCCCTCGTAGATGCAGTCGACTGGACATTCCTCGACGCAGGCCTTGTCCTTGACGTCGATGCAGGGCTCGGCGATCGTGTACGTCATCTCGGTGCCTTGTCGGTTGATGGGGTCGGGCTGGCATCACGACGTCGCGTGGTCGTGGTGGTCATGTGGGCTCCGGTGGTGTGGTGCGGCGGGTCAGGCTGCGCGGGTGAACAGCAGGCGCCAGGCCTGGGGACCTCGCTCCAGGTACTCGACGGTGGAGGTGTTCGGAAACCGTTCTTCTGCCTGGGCCAGCAGTGGCAGCGGGTCGTGGGGTGCCACCAAGACCATGCCGTGTCCCGTCCGCGACGGTCGACAGCGCCCCGAACACGGTCGCGTGGCGGATGGCGTGGGGGACGAGACGCCCGTCGAGTTCCGGGCTGGCCTCGTCGGCTTCGCCGCATGCACAGGCATGGCCTTCGCCTGCCGCGTCGGCGTGATGGTCGGTGGTGGTGGCCGGCATGGCATCGTGCATCCGGTCCAGCAGCGCCGCCACCGAGATGTCCGGGTGTGCGGCCAGCACCGGGACGGGTTCCAAGAAGACCTCGATGCGGGCTGAGGAGCAACGGAAGGGTGCGTTGCCAAATTTACACAAGGATATTCGTGTAAACAAGCCGCTCGGACCCGAAGGGCACTTCAGGTGCGCCAGGGCTGGCTGGGGGGCCACGGCGGCGGGCCGCCACTGAGGTGCGATGCCGGTGCGAGGCCACCAGGTTCAGATGGTGACGTGCAGGTTGCTGATGCAGAGGCTGGGCTCGACGAACGGAAGGAGATCGTCCACCACGATGTCGGCACCCAGTTCCTCGAGGGTTCCCCGCATGAGTCCGAGATGGATGGAGCACACGACGTCCTGGTGCTCGCGCGAGACGTCGAGAAATGGGCAGCGATGGAGGTGGAGCTGCGGCCGCGGGGACTCGGCGTCCACGAGTTCGGGTGCGAATCCGAAGTCATCGAGCAATTCGACGACCTGTCGCAGGGCGGCGCGTGGTTGCCCCGTCGTGTCAAGCGGTGACTCCGCCACCAGTGAGCGGCCCCAGGCCCGGCCGGTGGCGACGCCCGCAGCCTCCGGGTCGGGCTGCGTGCCGGCGACCTGTCCGGCCAGCATCCTCGCCAGCATCCGGTAGGCGCGAGCGTCGGCGACCTGGTTGGCGCGGGCAGTTGCGCCGTAGGCGTGGCGGGGGCGGCCGGGGCCATGCCGGGGCACTGTTCGCGAAGCCACCAGGCCCGCTCGTTCGAGAATGGTCAGGTGGGACCGCACCGTGTTGGCGTGCAGGCCCAGTTCGTCGGCCAACGCCGGTACGTCGTAGAGGTCGTCGTTGGCACCCAGAAGCGCCATGATTCGCGTGCGAACCGGGCTGGACAGTGCCTGGTGGATGTCGGCGTCCCACACTTCGGGCTGCCGTTGGGGGATGTCCACCGACGTCCCTTCCTCGCACTCGTCCGCGCAGACCTGGTCGGCAGTTTACTCCGCATGTGTCGTGAATATCCGTGGGGACGATGATCCTCGACAGTGTGCACCGCTGGCAGGGGTCAGCGCCGGGTGCGACCCACCGGCATCTGGGCGGCATCGGGGTGGTGCATCGGGTCCATCGGCAACTCGTCGGCGGCAGCCCGCTGCTGGGCCCAGGCCGCGTAGCGACGGGTCAGCGGCGCGGCACTGGCGCCATGCGCCAGGACGCTGGCCAGGACCGTCAGGACCAGGACCCACACGGCCCGATCGGGAACGGCTGCGCCGGCCTCCTCGAGCGCGATCAGGGCGAACAGCGCGGTGGCCAGGCCACGGGGTCCGAACCAGCCGATCATTGCCACGGTCTGCCACGCATCGCCGGTGCCCAGCATGGCGATGGCCACCGGAAGCATCCGTGCGATGGTCAGGGCGAAGAGTGCGAAGACGACGTCGCCCAACCTGACCGGGCCCAGCTGGCTCGCGGGCACCAGCAGGCCGAACAGGAAGAACGCGCCGACGGTGAGGAACTCGGCGGTGTCCTCGGAGTAGTCGCACACCTCGTCGACCATCTCGCCCATCTGCACCCGAAAGGCGAGACCTGCGACGAAGGCAGCGACGAAGGTCACCGCACCCGCGGCCATCGCCACGGTGGTGACCACGCCGATGATGCCCAGCGTGGCCAGTTGGGCCCAGGCGGGATCCACCAGGTCGTGGGCCCGGCCCCAATGCAACAGCCATCCGCCAACCGTGCCGACGACCGCACCGATGAGCACGGCCGAGATCACCAGGACCAGGATCTCACTGCCCATGTCAGACGTGGTGCCGGCCTCCTCGCCGATCATCAGCGCAATGGCGATGGTCACGATTGGCGACGCCAGTCCGTCATTGAGTCCGGATTCGACATTGATCGCCTGCCGCAGTCGGCGGGGCAGCGACTCGGCCTTGACGATGATGCCTGCCAGCGCGGCATCGGTGGCCGACAGGGATGCACCCAAGAGCAGGGCCGGACCCAGTTCCATGTCCAGCGTCAGCATCGCGGTCACGGTGATCAGGAGCATCGACAGCGGCAGGCCGATGCCGAGCAGTCGCCCGGGCAGCGCGGCACCGTGACGCAGTTGCCCGGGCGAGATCCGGCTGGCATCGCTGAACAGGACCACCGAGAGGGTCACCTCGGCAAGCAGGATCAGCGTTCCCCGGTCGGGTCCTGAGGTACCGGTGGCCAGGCCGGTCGCGATGCCGGCAGCGATCATGATGGCGGGCGGCGTGATGGGGCCGTCGACGAACCTGCGCGAAACCACCGCCAACGCGATGAGTGCGACGAGGAAGACCGCGATGAGGAGCATGTCGAAGGTCCTTCGCGAACGTCGTGCCCGGTGGCCTTCTCGCGGCGGCGCGGGTCACTGGGCTGGCCGAGTGATGGCGGTGTCGGGGAGTGGCGGCGCCCCCTGCGGAACCCAGGCATCACGGACCCTAGTCGTGGGACGAGCGCTACGGTTCCCGGGGCGCCCCCGCAGGGCGGCGACGACGATGACGACTGGATCGGACGTGACCACGGAGGTCTTCGACGGCCTGTGGCCACGTGCTCGTGCCGCCCTGGACGCACTGGACGACGACGTCGTGTCGGTCCCGGCCACTGCCAAGGTCGGCGCCGTGCTCGTCCTGTTGCGTGACACCGCCGATGGTCCCGAACTGGTCCTGACGCGGCGGCGGCGCGACATGCGTTCGCATCCCGGGCAGGTGTCGTTTCCGGGTGGCCGCGTGGACCCGGGCGAAACCGTGGTCGAGGCGGCGTTGCGGGAGGCCAACGAGGAGATCGGTCTCGAGCCGTCGTCGGTGGAGGTCATCGGACGCGGTCCCGTGTTCTACATCCCACCCTCGCGATTCTGGGTGGCCCCGGTACTGGCTCGCTGGACGAATCCACACCAGCTGCGGGCCAGCCCCGACGAGGTCGACGAGATCCTCCACGTGCCGTTGGCCCACCTCGTGGATCGTGTCCAGTGGCGCAGCGTGCCGTTGTCGGCGGGAGGCGGCACCTGGGCATGGCAGTTGGACGACGACCTGTTGTGGGGCGCGACCGCCATCACGGTGAGTCAACTGCTCGATGTCGTGGCGCCCGGGTGGCACGACGACGAGCACCCCAGTGGCTTCTCCGAGGATCGCAAGGTGCGGCCGTGGGAGTACATGCCCATGCAGGCCCCGCGAAACCTGTTGGAGGGCGACCTGCCCACGCGGGCGTTGTCGTCCGTGCCGGTCATCGATGTCGCCACGATGCGGGCGGTCGATGCCGCCGCGGGTGCGGCCGGCTGGCCACTGGAGGCCATGTCAGAGCATGCCGGGCGAGGCGTCGCCCACGCCATGCGACGACTGCTGGCACCCGGGTCGTTGCAGGATGCCAGGATCACGGCCCTGGTCGGATCGGGTGGCAATGGCGCTGGTGGCCTGGTCGCGGCGCGACTGCTGGCGGCGGCCGGTGCCGAGGTCCAGGTCGTGCTGGTCGGCAGTCGCGGCACCGTGGCGATCCCCGGCCAGCGAGCGCTGCTCGAGGCGTCCGGCATCCCGGTTGCCACGGTCGGGGACCTGGATCTCGCGACGCGGACACCCGGCACCGGGGTGATCGACGCGATGGTCGGCCTGGGTGCGGACCCGCCCCTGCGGGGGCCGGCAGCCGAGGCTGCCGGCTGGCTGCGGGCACACACCTCGCGCGTGGTCAGCGTCGACCTGCCGTCCGGACTCGGTGGCGACATCGGCTTGCGCGGGCCCGGGGTGACGGCTGACGTGACGGTGACCGTCGGGCTGCCCAAGCAGGGCCTGGCCGAACGGATCGTGTCGCCCTACGTGGGCGACCTCTACCTCGCTGACCTCGGGATCCCGCCGGGACTGTGGGCCAAGGTCGGCGTCGAGGTGCCACCGGACCTGTTCAGTGCCGGGCCGTTGGTTCGCCTGGTTCCCGACGTCGGGGTCGCAGGGGATGCCGGTACCCCCGACCAGGGCGTGTGAGCCGCATGCCACCACACACGGATGGCCGTCACCGATGGGAGTGCGCATCATGAACTGGCTGCGAGCAGGACTGGGTGCCCTGGCCATCGTGATCGGCCTGGTCTGGACGGGTCAGGGTCTGGGGTGGATCGGTGGCTCCTTCATGTCGGGCGTGACACTGTGGGCGATGATCGGTCCAGCCGTGGCTGGCCTGGGCGTGCTCACGATCGTGCGCGCCCGCGCTGGAGGGCCCTGACCGAGTCGGGTCGCCTCGGTCGCGCTGCCTGCGTCGGGTTGCCGGGGTCGCGCTGCCTGCGTCGGGTGGCCTGGGTTGCCTGGGCGGCGCTGACTTCGTCGGGTTGCCTGGGTCGCGGGGACTGCGTTGCGGGGAGATCGTCGGCGCGACGGCTCTCGTTGCGTCGAGCGCCTAGGTTCGTGGCCGCGCGGGCGTGCTGGAACTGGCAGACAGAGGGGCCTTAAAAGCCCTCGAGCGCAAGCTCGTGTGGGTTCGAATCCCACCGCCCGCACCACCACCGGCCCTGGGGCCAGCGTGACCTGCACGCGCCCGCCTCCCCGACTGTTGGTGCCTGGTGTCCGCGTGGCAGCACGCTGCCCCCCAAGAGTTCGTGGGGTGGGAGGCGGCCCTGGACTGTTGGTGCCTGGTGTCCGCGTGGCAGCACGCTGCCCCCCAACAGTCCGTGGGGTGGGTGGTGGCCTTGCGACTGTTGGTGCCTGGTGTCCGCGTGGCAGCACGCTGCCCCCCAAGAGTCGGGGTCGGGGGCGTGGGCATGGTGCGGTCGCCGCGGGCGCGTCGGGCAGGCCACAATGTGCACGCGACCGCCTGACCCCGTCGGTGGCGACACTCGACGAAGGCTGCTGGATGACTCCGCGCGACGACCTGACTCGTCCCCACCATGACGGATCGCCGGTGTACGCGGCCACGGACTCGCCGTCGCCGGGCGACCAGGTGGAGGTGCGACTGCGCGTGCCTGCCGCCATCGCCGACGGCGTGGACCAGGTCTGGTTGCGCACGACACCCGACGCCGAGCCCCACATGGCGAGGTTGACCCGCGACGGCACCGATCGCGGTGACGACATGTGGGCCGGCACGGTCGCGGTGCGCAACCCGGTCAACGGCTATCGATTCCTGGTCACCGGATCGGGCATGGCGACGTGGGTCAACCAGGCAGGCGCGTTCGACCACGACGTGCCCGATGCCGGCGACCATCGCCTGGTGGCGTTCGGGGCACCGCCGGACTGGCTGGACGAGGCCATCCTCTACCAGGTCTTTCCCGACCGGTTCGCGCGATCGGGCCGCGTGGAGGCAGACCGTGGCCTGGCCGACTGGGACGAGCCGGTGATCACGCAGTACCCGGCCTCGATGTCGCAGTGGTACGGCGGCGACCTGTACGGCGTGGCCGACCACCTCGACCACGTGGCGGCCCTGGGTGCCACCGCGATCTACCTCAACCCGATCTTCCCCGCCCCCGAGAACCACCGCTACTGCGCGGCGTCGTTCGACCGCGTCGATCCGCTGCTGGGTGGGGACGCGGGCCTGGCCGCCCTGACGAGCGCGGCCCACGACCGTGGAATCCGGGTGATCGGCGACCTCACGGCGAACCACACCGGTGACAGCCATGACTGGTTCGCCGCAGCGCGCGCCGGACAGGAGCCCGAGCGCGGGTTCTACCGCTGGATCGACGAACCCGACTCGTGGGAGTCGTGGGGTGGTGTGGGCACGCTGCCGCGCCTCGACCACGCCAGCACCGCCCTGCGCGAGCGCCTGTTGACGGGCCCCGACTCGGTGGCCCGCCGCTGGTTGCGCGACCCGATCGGACTCGATGGATGGCGCGTCGACGCGGCCAACATCGCCGGACGCGGGGCCACCGACGACTTCACCCACCGCATCGCGGCCGATCTGCGTGCCGTGCTGGCCGAGGAACGCCCCGACGGGTTCCTGTTGGCCGAGCACTGCCACGACGCCAGCGGCGACCTCGACGAGGATGGCTGGCACGCGACGATGGACTATGCCGGGTTCACCCGCCCGGTGTGGCAGTGGTTGCGCGACCCCACCGCCACCGACCTCGACCTGTTGGACGAGCCGGTCCAGCCGCCCGTGCGAGACGGCCATGCTGTGCGCGCCACCATGGACGCCTTCCGGTCGAATGCGTCGTGGCAGGCCCACCGCCACCGCGTGCACCTGCTGGGATCGCACGACACGTCGCGGTGGGCGCAGGTGCCGGCCGCACGAGACGGTGTCGTGGCCGGTTTCGGCCTGCTGTTCGCCATGCCCGGGATCCCGTCGATCTTTGCCGGCGACGAGTTCGGGCTGACGAACCCGACCACCCGCACGCGCGACGGATCGCGCCTGCCCATGCCGTGGTCGGACGGCGCGGCGTGGGACCGCGACCTGTTGGCGACGGTCACCGAGCTGGGGACGCTGCGACGCTCCACCCCCGCCCTGCGGCTGGGTGGGTTTCGCTGGGCGTCGACCGGCCCCGACCACCTGGCCTTCCTGCGCGAGCATCCGGATGGTGACGTGCTGGTCGTTGCCGCTCGTGCCGCAGTCGACGTGGCGGTCACCGCTGGGGGGACGCGACGCCGACCACCTGTTCGGTCCCGGCACGGTCACGGTGGACCACGACGGCGTCCGAGTCACGATGGCGGGCCCGGGCGTCACGCTGGTGGCCGTCGCAGCGAACTCGTGACCCGGTTGGTCGACGGTCCACAGTGGACGGTGACCTGGTCGTGATGGGCACCGTGCCATGGCCTTGAAACTGCACGGCGACCGGGTGGTGCCGGTTGCACGGTGACCTGGTCGTGAAGGTGCACGGTGACCGGTGGTGCCGGTTGCACGGTGACCTGCTCGTGAAGGTGCACGGTGACCGGGCGGCATCGGGCACGGGTACCGGGTGGCATCGGGCACGGGTACCGCGTGGGACGGTGCACTGGTGCCGTGACCGTCGCCACGTAGGCTGCACGACGGCATGGGGTGAGGCCGCGTCCGCGAGGTCATGTCTCCCAGCGCGCGGCCCGGCCAGCGCCGGCCACGGGCTGGTCGTGGTCCCCGCCACCTGCATCACCGCCCTGCTGCCCCACCCGCATCATCGCTCCTGCACCACCGCCCCTGCATCACCCCACCGTCCGCTCCTGCACCGCCCCCACCGTCGACCACCCGGAGGATCCGCGCCATGGCTGCACGCATCGGTGTCCTGGTGTCGGGCTCCGGCACCAACCTGCAGGCACTCCTCGACACGATCGACGCCGACGAGCACTTCGGTGCTGAGGTCGTGGTGGTGGGCTCGGACAACCCGTCGGCCGGCGGCCTCGAGCGGGCGCGGGTGCGGGGCATCCCGACCTTTGCCACCGCCATCGCCGAACACCCCGACCGGCCGACGTGGGAGGTGGCGCTCACCGACGCGATGCGGGCCCACGAACCCGACGTCGTCGTGATGGCCGGGTTCATGAAGATCGTCACGGCGACGTTCCTGGCGCCGTGGCCCGACCGGGTCGTCAACGTGCATCCGTCACTGTTGCCCGACTTCCGCGGTGCCCACGCCGTCGAGGACGCGCTGGCTGCCGGGGCCACCACGACCGGGTGCACGGTGCACCTGGTCGACGAGCTGGTCGACCACGGTCCCATCCTGGTGCAGGAGGCCGTCCCGATCGAGGCCGGTGATGACGCCGAGCGCCTCCATGCCCGCATCCAGGCCGTCGAACACCGCCTGCTGCCGGCAGCCGTCAAGGCCCTGTGCGCCCGCCTGCCCTGACTCGGGGCGCGTCGCCAAAGCCACGCCACAAGCCACGCCGCAAACCACGCCGCAGGCCACTCCCCGGCCGCGCCCCAGGGCCGCAGCCGTGTCGGCGACGGTCGGGTCCTAGACTCGGCGCCGCGCCCCTCGTCCCGTCCCGTCCAGCCCCAAGGCATCGCCCATGTCCGACGTCGCCCCCGTCCGTCGTGCCCTCGTCAGTGTCTTCGACAAGACCGGTCTCCCCGAACTCGCCCGGGGCCTGGCCGCACGCGACATCGAGATCGTGTCGACCGGTTCGACGGCCCAGCACATCCGCGACGCGGGTGTCGACGTGGTCTACGTCGCCGACGTCACCGGGTTCCCCGAATGCCTCGACGGGCGCGTCAAGACCCTGCACCCCAAGATCCATGCGGGGCTGCTGGCAGACCGCACCAAGGACTACCACCTCGAGGAGTTGCGCAACCTCGGGGTCGAGCCGTTCGACCTGGTGGTCGCCAACCTCTATCCGTTCACCGATGCGGTGGCCTCGGGCGCGCCCGACCACGAGATCATCGAGATGATCGACATCGGCGGGCCGACGATGGTCCGGGCCGCCGCCAAGAACTTCCAGAGTGTCGGCGTCGTCGTCGACGTCGAGGACTACGACCACCTCCTCGATGTGCTCGAGACCCACGACGGCCTGCCGCTGGGAGAGCGGCGCGCGCTGGCAACCAAGGCCTTCGACCACGTGGCCGCCTACGACGCCGCCATCGCCAACTGGTTCCACCGCGACGAGCCGCACCCCGCCGCCCTGCACGTGTCGCTGACCCGGTCCGGTGGCCCCCTGCGCTACGGCGAGAACCCCCACCAGGGGGCTGCGCTGTACGTCGACACGGCCGATCCGGGTGCCGGCATGGCCGCCGCCACCCAGTTGCACGGCAAGCAGTTGTCCTACAACAACTACATCGACACCGACGCGGCGTGGGCGATGGCGAACGACTTCGACCGCACCTGCGTCGCCATCATCAAGCACACCAATCCGGCCGGGTTGGCGGTCGGCGACGACCTCGTGACCGTCTACGAACGTGCGCTTGCCGGTGATTCGGTGTCCGCATTCGGCGGGATCGTCGCGGCGAACCGCACCATCGACAAGGCCACCGCCGACAAGATCATCGAGGTGTTCACCGAGGTGGTGATCGCGCCGGGCTACGACGCCGACGCGCTGGAGGTGTTGTCGACCAAGAAGAACCTGCGGATCCTCGAGGCACCGGTGGGCCGGGTGGAGGAGACGCGGACCCTGCGCACGATCGACGGCGGGATGCTGGTGCAGGACGGCGACGTCGGCGCCGAGCCCTTCGACGACTGGGAGGTCGTGACCGAGGCACAGCCCGACGAGCAGATGCGCGCTGACCTGGAGTTCGCCTGGGTCGCCGCCAAGCACGTCAAGTCCAACGCCATCGTGCTGGTGACCGACGAGGCGATCGTGGGCTGTGGCGCCGGCCAGATGAGCCGCGTCGACGCCGTGCGCCTGGCGGTGGAGAAGTCGGGTGGACGCCACACCGGGTCGGTGCTGGCCTCGGATGCGTTCTTCCCGTTCCGCGACGGCCCCGACTCCGCCGCCGCGGCCGGTGTGCGTGCGATCGTGCAGCCCGGTGGGTCGATCCGCGACGACGAGATCATCGCGGCTGCGAACGAGCACGGCCTGGTGATGGTGCTGACCGGACGTCGTCACTTCAAGCACTGACACCTGGCGCTGTCGGCACGACCCATGACGCCGGTTGCGCCGTCAGTGCAGGACGCGCAGTGGGGCCATGGCTGACTCGACCAGCAGATCACGGTGCTGGTCCACGTCGGCGGGGTCGATCTTGCGCACCGGTCGCCACAGGGCGCCCAGCGCGATGCTGGCGGCGATCTGTGCCCGGGGGTCCGTTCTGCCCACCACCAGCGCTGCCCGCATCCGGTCGTGGTTGTCGCGCAGGCGCGCGCCCACGGCGCTGTTGACCAGGACTGCCCGGTCGCCCTCCAGCCACACCGTGAGCTCACGGTGGGCGAGCAGGATCTCGAGGTAGGTGTCCACGAGGTCGTGGACGCCGTCGGGCCATGCGGGCGCGGCGCCGGGTGGGGGAACCACGGCGTCCAGGGCATCCAGCAGCGGTGCGGCGAGCGCGCCCAGCAGGTCCTCCTTCGAAGGAAAGTGGTAGGTGACGGCAGCCTTCGTGATGCCGACCTCCTGGGCGATCGTCGAGATCGCCGTCCCCTCGTATCCCCACTGCACGAAGAGGGGAAGTGCCGCGGCGAGTACGTCGTCGCGTCGGCTGGGTCGGGGCATCGGTGGTCCTCGCTCGCAGAAATGGACGTGCGTCAAGTATTGACCAACGGCGAGCTCTTGTCTATGTTGCCGTACGTTCGTCAAGTTACGACTGGGGGCGGTGCATGGTGGACGGGCAATCACCTCCCTCCAGTCGTGGTGTTGGTGGCGTGAGGCCCCGACGCTTGGGGACCACCGCCGTGAACCGGCGGGCACCGTTGGCCCGTGACCCCATCGACCGCCCCGGGAACCCCGGCGCGAACCTCTGAAGGGCCATTCATGACACCCGCACCCGCAGTCCCTCGCATCCGCCTGGTCCGGGGGAGGACCCTGCCACTGCTGCTCCTGCTGCTGGGAGCCCTGCTCCTTGCCAGCGTGATGCCCGCCGCTGCCACCCCGGGTGACCAGCAGCCCGTCGACGACACCGCCGAGTACGACGCCGACGGCCAGCGCATCGACGAGGCTGCCGTGTTCGAGGGCGAGACCCAACCCTTCGACAGCCAGCCGGGATTCGAGTCGATCGGTGTGGAGCAGGCCGAGATGGCGCCCGACTTCCCGACCACCGACGACCCCCGCGTCGGGCTGGGTGCCGGTGTCGACACCGCCGAGGAGGCTGCCCGCAACTTCACCAGGCTTGCGAGCATGCCACTGGCCCCCGGGGCGAACACCAACTCGGACCTGGCCTTCTTCACCCGTGACGGACGGTCCTACGCGGTGTCGGGCAACTACAACGGCTTCAACCTGTACGACGTCACGGAACCCTCCGAGCCCGCCCTGGCGACCTCGGTGATCTGCCCCGGCAGCCAGAACGACGTGTCGGTGGTCGGGAACCTGCTGTTCATGTCAGTCGAGTCGACGGCGGCAAAGCTGGACTGCACCTCGGGTGGCGCCAACGCCGCGAACCGCTTCCGCGGGGTCCGCATCTGGGACCTGTCGGACCTGGCAGCCCCGGTCCAGCTGACCGGCGTCCAGACGTGCAAGGGGTCGCACACCCACACGATCGTCACCAAGCCCGGCGTGGATGACAAACTGTGGATCTACGTCTCGGGGACGGCCTCCATCCGGTCCAGCGCCGAGCTGTCGATCTGTTCGTCCGCGAGTTCACTGGTCGACCCCAACACGTCCAACTTCTCGATCACCGTGATCGAGGTGCAGGTGCCCAGCGGTGAGGCAGCGATCGTCAACCGCAACGCCCGCATCATGAGCACCTGTGGGGACAACAGCTGCGAGGGAGACCATGCATCGGGTGCGCTCAACAGCCTGTCGCCGCCCGGAACCCAGCCGACCTACGCAGTCGACAGCCCGCGGGCCCCGGGCGGGCAGAGCGTCTCCCAGACGTCAGCCTGCCATGACATCACGGCCTACTCGGCCATCGGCCTGGCGGCGGGCGCGTGCCAGGGCGACGGGCTCCTGATCGACATCTCCGACCCGGCCAACCCTCGTCGCATCGACGCAGTGCGGGACTACAACTTCGCGTACTGGCACTCGGCCACCTTCAACAACGACGGCACGAAGATCATCTTCACCGACGAGTGGGGTGGAGGTTCGGGCGCCCGGTGCCGACCGACCGACCCGCTCAACTGGGGTGCTGACGCGATCTTCGACATCGTGCAGACTGCCGAAGGTCCCAAGCTGGAATGGCGCAGCTACTTCAAGTTGCCGATGGTGCAGACCAACCAGGAGAACTGCGTTGCCCACAACGGTTCGCTGGTGCCCGTGCCCGGCCGCGACATCATGGTCCAGGCGTGGTACCAGGGTGGCAACACCGTGATCGACTTCACCGACTCGGCGAACCCCGTCGAGATCGCCTACTTCGACCGCGGTCCGGTCAGCTCCACCTCGCTCGTCCTGGGTGGGTTCTGGTCCACCTACTGGTGGAACGGCAACATCTTCGGCAACGAGATCCGGCGTGGGTTCGACACGTTCGGGTTGACGTCCAGCGAGCACCTGTCACCGGTCGAACTGGCCGCCGCCCGCCAGGTGACCACGACGACGAGCAACGTCCAGTCCCAGAAGGTGGTCACGTGGCCGGCAACGATCCTGACCGCCCGCGCCTGGCAGTCATCCGTCGAGCGCGTCGGTGACCTGCCTGCAGAGGTGTCGACCTCGGTGTCGGGTGCCCTTGACCAGGCGGCGGCAGCGTCGAATCCGAAGACGTACGGCGACGCCCGCGCCAAGTTGGTGGCAGTGGCCGCAACGGTCACGGGGAGCTCGTCGCAAGCAGTTGGGCTGCGCGCGTCGCTGCTCGCACTGGCCGAGACGATGGCCGCCCAGGTGCCATCGTGCATGGGGCACACGGCGACCATCGTGGGCACCAGCGCCTCGGAGTCATTGGTCGGCACGACCGGCAACGACGTCATCGTTGCTCTGAACGGTGACGACACGGTCGATGGCGGCGGTGGCGACGACATCATCTGTGGTGGCAACGGCAACGACGTCCTGTCCGGTGGTGCCGGTGACGACACCCTGCTCGGCGAGAACGGCAACGACACCCTCAACGGGGGAAGTCGCAACGACGTGCTCGACGGTGGCAATGGTGACGATCGCCTGGTCGGCGACCTGGGCCAGGACGCGGCGGATGGACGTGCCGGCTCCGACGCCTGTGACGCGGAGACCGTCACTTCGTGTGAACGGGCCGCCTAGCCGACGACGCCCGATCCCGGCCAGTGCCAGGGCGAATCCCGGCGCATGGACGACATGTGGCCGGCCACCGACGACCGTCGGTGGCCGGCCCGACCAGAGGTTCGACGATGATCTCGAAACGACTGTTCCTGGGCGTGGTGCTGTGCCTGACGGCCTGTACGGGCCAGTCCTCGCCGGTTGCCACCGCAGACGCCGGTTCGGCCACGGCGGTCCAGGTGTTGCAGGCCGGCGCACCAGGTGACCAGCCCCGCAGCCTGACCGCCGACGAGGTGGCCGCCCTGGAGTTGCCGGTCCACACGCCGGGTGACGTGGCGTTCGTCCGTGACATGCTGCACCACCACGCCCAGGCGCTGGAGATGACCGCACTGCTGGACGAGCGGGCCGACAGCGACCGACTGCGGCTGCTCGCCGAACGCATGGACATCTCCCAGGATGCCGAGATCGAGGCGATGGAGTCATGGCTGGCAGAACGAGGCGAGACCGTGGACGACCACCACGCCGGCATGGCCCACGACATGCCCGGGATCCTGACGGGCGCACAGATGCAGACGCTTGCGGATGCCGAGGGGCCCGCGTTCGACCTGTTGTTCCTGGAACTGATGACTTTGCACCACGAGGGGGCACTGGAGATGGTGGCCGACTTGTGGGCGCGTGAGGACGGCAGCGGCCAGGACATCGGCATCTTCCATCTCGCAAGCCACATCGACAGCGACCAGCGCATCGAGATCGAACGGATGGCCGACCTCGACCAGGAACTGCGTGGCCAGTGACCGACCGCCACCGACCCTGCACCGACGGGCGGGTCCCGGCGCACCGGCCGCGTGACCGGGAGGTGGATCACAGGTCCCAAGGCCGTGGTGCAGGGTCGCCTGTGTGGCCGTCGAGGCGGCCGAGGACGCCGGTTCAGGCGTGCTCGTCGAGCTTGTCGGCCTCGGGGTTCGGCGTCTCGATGCACAGCAGCTTGACGGGCTCGTCGCCCAGCACCTCGAAGCCGTGCTCCGTGCCCGCAGGGGCCACGATCACGTCACCGGCCACCGCATCGATCGTCTGGCCGTCCACGCGCCACCGCATCCGCCCGGACCGCATCACCAGGACGTGGTCCTCGTCGTGGGTGTGGAGGTCGGCGGCGTCGCCGGGTGGGTGGTCGTTCACGTAGACGGCCGCGCCGGGCAGCATGATCCACTCGTTGGGCGTGTCCGGCGTCACGATTCGAGTGGCGGTCTCGCGGGTCGTGTAGTCGACCATGTGTCGTCCTTGTCGTCGTAGGATCGGTTGCGGCCTGGTGATGGTGCCGGCGGCTCGTGCCCCGGCTCACCCGTGGTGCTTTCAGGCGTGCTCGTCGGGATCGGCCTGGGCGACACAGAACTCGTTGCCCTCGGGATCGGCGAACACGACCCATTCGAAGTCGCCCATGGCATGGCGTTCGACCTCGGTCCCACCCAGGTCGATGACCCGTCGCCTGGCCCGCTCGATGTCCGTGGCACCGAAGTCCAGGTGCATGCGGTTGCGGCCCTCGGTCGGTTCCTCGACGTGTTGGACGGCCAGGCTGACGCCGCTGCCGGCCGATCGTTCCAGCCACACGAATCCGGGGATGCGTTGCCGCTCACCCACCTCCAGCAACGCCTTCCAGAAGTCGGCAACCCGGTCCGGTTCGACTGCATTGATGACGATCGCTGCCATCCTGATCTCGGACATGCCCATGCCTCCCGCCGCTGCCGAACCTAGACCGCCATTGGCGATCAGGACGGGAGTTGGCGAACCCGGCATCGTGACAGAGGCAGCGCGGCCATCCGCAGTAGCGTGGCGGGCACGATTGCGACTCCCGCGGAGGCCTCCACATGACGGCACGGATCATCGACGGCAAGGCGCTGGCAGCGCGCACGCGTGAGCGAATCACTGCCGAGGTGGCCGAACTCGCCGCCGTGGGTGTCATCCCCGGCCTGGCTGCCGTGATCGTGGGCGACGACCCCGCCTCCAAGGTCTACGTGGGCATGAAGCACCGTGCGTCCGAGGCCGTCGGCATGCATTCGCGCCAGGTGGTGCTGCCGGCCGACACCACGCAGGAGGCACTCCACGACGTCGTCGCCGAGCTCAATGCCGACGACGCCATCGACGGGATCCTGGTCCAGTTGCCGCTGCCGGACCATCTCGACCCCAAGCCGGTGCAGGAACTGATCGATCCGGCCAAGGACGTCGACGCCCTCAACCCGTTGACGGCCGGCCGACTGGCAGTGGGAGACCCGACGTTCCTGTCGGCGACCCCCTACGGCGTGCTGATGCTGTTGGAGGAGGCCGGTGTCGACACCGCCGGGGCGCGGGTCACGATCGTGGGCCGCTCCAACCTCGTGGGCCGTCCGTTGGCCAACATCCTCACGCTCAAGGGTCGCGACGCGACCGTCACCATCGCGCATTCGCGGACCACCGACCTGGCAGCCGTGTGTCGCGAGGCCGACGTCGTCGTGGCGGCGGCCGGTCGTCGCAACCTCATCACGGCCGACATGGTGGCGCCAGGTGCGACCGTGATCGACGTCGGGACCAACCGCACCGACGAGGGCACGTTGGCTGGCGACGTGGACTTCGATGCGGTCAAGGAAGTCGCGGGTGCCATCACGCCCGTCCCAGGCGGCGTCGGTCCGATGACGGTCACGATGTTGTTGCAGAACACGCTCGAGGCTGCACGTGCTCGTCGTGGCCCAGCGGCCTGATCGACTGGGCATCCCGCCGCCTCCCCCGTCTGATCACGTTGGTTCGGGGTGCCCCGCGGTCCTGCCGATGCCGTGTTGACGGGGGTCTCGGATGGGTGACCGCCGTTGCGAGCCATGCCGACCTGCCCGAAATCGCACCTGTTCGGGTCTAGGGTGTGGTGATCGGGACGGATCGGGCAGGCATGGATCGGGCGCACGACGCGAACTGGGCGGCCGCACTGGAGATCGCCCATGCGGCGTCCCTCGACTGGCTCGAGGGTGTCGCCGATCGCCCGATCGCCCCCGCACGTGACTACCAGTCGATGCTCGACGAACTGCTGACGGACCTGCCGACCGGTCCCACCGATCCCACGACGGTCGTGGCGGACCTGGCTGCTGCCGCCACCGATGGCCTCCTCGCGATCAACTCTCCCCGTTTCCACGGATGGGTGATGGGGGGAGCGATGCCTGCCGGCGTGGCCGCCGAGTGGCTGGTGAGCGCCTGGGACCAGAATTCCGGCATGACCATGACGAGCCCGGTCATCGCGGCCATCGAGCAGGTCACGGCCACGTGGCTGTTGGAACTGCTGATGCTGCCGGAGGACTCCTCCGTGGGCTTCGTGACCGGCGGCACCATGGCCAACCTCGTGTGCCTGGCGGCCGCGCGGGGACGGGTGTCGCGCGCGTACGGCTGGGAGGTCGATGCCCGTGGGATCGTGGGCGGGCCAGCCATCACGGTGGTGGGGACGAAGCACACCCACTCGACGGTCCCGAAGGCGCTGCGCCTGCTCGGCCTGGGCCATGATCGCATCACGACGGTTGCCCACGACGACCAGGCGAGGATGGTCCCGGCGGCCCTGGCCGCGAAGTTGGCGCGGACCAAGGGGCCGGTCATCGTCGCGGTCCAGGCCGGTGACGTGCACACGGGCGGTGTCGACCGCTTCGACCTGATCGTCGACGTCATCGACGAGGTTCGTGCCGACCGGCCACCCGGCGGGGTGTGGCTCCACGTCGACGGGGCAGTTGGCCTGTGGGGAGTCGCATCGCCGGTCCTGCGGCCCCAGTACCTCGGTCTGGAACGCGCCGACTCGTGGTCCACCGACGCCCACAAGTGGCTGAGCACCCCGTATGACTCCGGGGTCGCGATCGTGGCCCATCCGGGTGATCATCGCCGGGCGACGGCCGTGGGGGCCGACTACCTCACCCACGGGCAGGCCGGACGTGACCCGATGGACTGGACACCCGAACTCAGTCGCCGTGCCCGTGCGACGTCGCTGTACGCCACGTTGCGGACGCTGGGTCGCGCCGGGGTCGTCGAACTGGTCGAGCGCAGTCACCACATGGCAAAACGCTGCGCCAGACAACTCGCCGCAGTCGAGGGCATCGAGGTGTGCAACGAGGTGACCCTGAACCAGGTCATGGTGCGGTGCTGGGACGGCCAGGGCGACGCGATGGCCCACACCCCGGCGGTGCTGGCGGCGGTCCAGGCCTCGGGCATCGCCTTCCCGAGCCACGCAACCTGGGACGGACTGCCGGTGATGCGGCTGTCGTTCAGCCACTGGGCGACCGACGTCGACGACGTCGACCGCACAGTTGGCGCGATCGCCCGGGCACACCACGCGCTGCGTGCCCGGTGAGGTGAGTCGCGGCACCGACACCATCGTGGTCGGTGCGAGCCCGGGGCTAGGCTCGAAGACACACCTGACCACCTCGCTCGTGGTCTGCGCAGCCTCCAAGGAGACCTTCCATGTCCGAACCCATCCGCGTCGCCGTCACCGGTGCCGCCGGCCAGATCGGGTACGCCCTGCTGTTCCGGATCGCATCGGGACAGATGTTCGGGCCCGACCAGCCGGTGGCCCTCAACCTCATCGAGATCGAGCCCGCACTGGGTGCCCTCGAAGGCGTGGCCATGGAGTTGGACGACTGTGCGTTCCCGCTGTTGGCGGACATCGTGATGACGGCGGATGCATCCGAAGGCTTCGCCGACGTCAACGTCGCGTGCCTGGTCGGGGCCAAGCCCCGCGGTCCCGGCATGGAGCGCGCCGACCTGTTGGCCGACAACGGGCGCATCTTCACGGGACAGGGCAGCGCGATCGCCGCCAGCGCGGCCGATGACATCAAGGTTGCCGTGGTGGGCAACCCGGCGAACACGAACGCCCTGATCGCCGCCGCCAACGCCGACGGTGTGCCCCTCGAGCGGTTCACGGCCATGGTTCGGCTCGACCAGAACCGGGCGGCGACGCAGTTGGCCCAGAAGGCAGGCGTGCCGGTGGCCGAGGTCACCAATCTCACCATCTGGGGCAATCACTCGCCCACGATGGTTCCCGACTACGAGAACGCACTGATCGGTGGTCGCCCGGCACCCGAGGTGATCGACGACGAAGCCTGGTTCGAGGACACCTTCATCCCGGCGGTGCAGCAGCGGGGCAAGGCCATCATCGAGGCGCGCGGTGCCTCGTCGGCGGCGTCGGCTGCCAATGCCCTGGTCGACCATGTCGCCAACTGGTGTGGCGGCAAGCCGACCGCGGACGGCGACTGGGTGTCGATGGCGGTGCCATCCGATGGGTCCTACGGCGTCCCCGACGGCCTCATCTGTGGCTTCCCGGTGCGCAACGGACGGTGCCGGCACCTACGAGATCGTGCAGGGGGTCGAACTGAGCGAGGCAGCGACCACCAAGCTCGAGGCATCCACCACCGAACTGTCCGAGGAACGCGACGCCGTCGCCGAGATGCTCTGACCGACGGCAACGGATCGACCAGGGACTGCCCATGACTCGTGCCATCGCGACCACTGACAAGCCGTCGCGAGAGGAACTGCTGGACTTCCTCTCCGACCGGCACGACGCCATCGTGATCACGGCGCGTCGATCCGATGGCCGCCCGCAGGCCTCGCCGGTGACCGCAGGTGTGGACGATGACGGCCGCATCGTCGTGGCCACCTATCCGTCGCGGGCCAAGGTGGCCAACGTCCGCGCCAATCCGCGATGTGTCGGTCGTGTTCCTGTCCGATGACTTCGGCGGCGCGTGGGTGCAGGTCGACGGCACGGCCGAGGTGCTCGACACGCCCGACGATGCGGCCGTCGAGGGACTCGTGGACTACTTCCGTTGCATCGCCGGCGAACACGACGACTGGGACGAGTACCGGGAGGCGATGGTCGTGCAGGGCAAGTCGCTGCTGCGCATCACGCCGACGCGCTGGGGCCCCATCGCGACCGGCGGATTCCCGGCCGATGTCGCCAGCGGAACTGGACGCTCGCGACAGCTGAACCGCCTCGTGTGCGCGCCACGCCTGTGACGACTCCACGATGACAAACGGCCCGCCGGCACGAAGCCGGCGGGCCGATTGTTGGCTGCGCACCACTGCCGGGGGAAGCGTGGAGCGCGTTGCCGAGGGCACCATATCCAGCCCATTGGTTCGACTCGCACATCCATACGAGCCTTCCTGTGAGGATTCTCATGCATTCGGGTGCCAGGCGGCGTCGCGTGGGTGCGACCATGACGCAGCGGCGCACTGGGTCCACACCCGCGTGTAAGGGTTGAAGCAGTTTGAGCACAGTACGCGATAGGGTTTCTGCATCCGGCCGGGCGTGCGGGCCGCACAGGCGTCGGGACGTGGTGACCGACGCGCGACAGGAGCAGGTGGTGGACTTCGACAGGTACGCCAACACGGCCGGCGAGTTGGCCGCCGACCTGGTCAACCTGCTGGTCGTGGGTGAGGAGGCCGACAGGCCGACGAAGACGACATCCGCGTGCTCCTGGCCGACTACGACCTGGACCTGGACGTGCGCGACGGCACGATCGACCAGCACCGCGAACTCGCACGCCAGTTGCGAGGCGTGTTCGTCGCCCGCGGACCTGGACGCAGGCGATCGCGGTGCTCAACGAGTCTGCTCGACGACACGCCCGATGGCGCCGCGCATCTCCACCCACGGCGATCGTGGTCCGCACCTGCACGTGGAGCCCCGCGACGCCTCGACGCTCCAGCGGTTGCGGGCCAACACCCTGATGGGACTGGCTGCCGTCCTGTGCGACGGTGGTCGCCTGCGGCTGGGCACCTGTGACGCCCACGACTGCCAGCAGGTCTTCGTCGACACCTCCCGCAACGCTCGACGTCGGTTCTGCTCGACACGGTGCTCGACCCGCCACCACGTTGCCGCCCACCGCGCCCGCCAGGACGAGCCAGTGACCGGGAGCGTCCGCCATGCGTGACCAGTCGGTGCCCGCCACGTCGAGGGGGCGACGGCGACTGCTGCTGCGCCTGGCCGTCCCGGCGACGCTGACGCTGATGGCCGAGCCGATCCTGAGCGTGGTCGACACCGCCATCGCCGGTCGCATCGGCACGGTCGAACTGGGTGCGCTCGGGCTGGCGACGTCGTTGCTGGCCGGACTGACCTGGGTGTTCAACTTCCTGGTGTTCGGCACGACGTCGACGGTGTCGCAGGCGCTGGGTCGAGGTGACCGCGACGCCGCCGGGCGTCGGGTGGCCCATGCCGCCATCGTGGCCATCGCGCTGGGGGTGGTGGCGGCCATCGCGCTCGCCGTGCTGGCCCCGGCGATCGTGTCGCTGGCCGGGGCCGTCGACGAACTGGTCGAGCCGACGGTGGCCTACCTGCGCGTCCGCGCCATCGGCGTCCCGTTCATGCTGGCCGCGTTCGTCGGACACGGGGCGTTCCGTGGCGCCGGCGACACGACCCGTCCGCTGGTCGTCGTGCTGGTCGCCAACGTCGTCAACCTCGGCCTGAACCTGGTGTTGGTGTTCGGCCTGGGCTGGGAACTGGAGGGCATCGCGCTGGCCACGGTGGTGGCCGAGGTCATCACCGCGGCGTGGCTGGCGGTCATGGCTCGCCGCAACCTGGGCTTCGAACTGCGCGGCCATGGCCTGCCCGACCGGCGCCAGATCGCCGCACTGGCGGTGGTGTCGCGTGACCTGTTCCTGCGCACCGCCGCGCTGGTCGGCGCGATCATGGTGATCAGCGCTGCTGCGGCCACGGGTCGGCACCGGGACGGCGGCAGCGCACCAGGTCATCTGGCAGGTCTACCTGCTGCTGTCGTTCCTGCTGGACGGGCTGGCGGTGGCGGCCCAGACGATCATGGGTCGGGCAGCCGGTGCCGGTGAGCGTGGCGTGCTGCGGGACACGGTCACCGACAGCATCCGGTGGGCGCTGGTGTGTCGGCACGTGCTCGCGGTGATCCTGCTGGTGGGACGGCCACTGTTCGTCGCGGCCTTCACCGACGACGCCGCGGTCGGGGCGCCTGGTGGCGACCGCGTGGTGGTTGCCGGCAGTGGCCATGCCGCTGCATGCACTGGTGTTCGTGCTGGACGGCCTGTTGATGGGCGCCGAGGACTACGCCTTCATCCGGACGTGGACGGTCACGGGTTCGGTGCTGGGCGCCGTCATGGCCCAGGTCGGCGTGTCGCTGGGTGCCGGGCTGCTGTGGCTGTGGATCTCCTACGAGGTCGTCATGCTGTTGCGCGGCCTGCCGATGCTCGTGCGGGCCCGCGGCGATGCGTGGCTGCCCGGCGAGCGCCATCGCGGCCGCCCGAGTCGGCCGGACCTGACAGTCGGCCTCGGCATCGGTTCGGCCCCGGTGCGATCCTGGTCAGGGCCTGGCGTCGCGCAACCCGGAGGGCGACGTCGGCTCGATCGGTGACGAGTCCTGCCACGCCCATGTCCAGCAGGCGGTGCATGTCGGTGCGTCGGTTCACCGTCCAGACATGGACCGGAACGTCGACGTTGGCCGCCAGTCCACCGACGCGGGACGACACGATCGTGATGCGACCGGACCGTTCCGGCACCTGGAGGCAGTCGACGTCGCGCAGGGCACGCGCCACCAGGGCCTGGCTCCCGAGTCGCACGGCACCCACGAATGCACGCACGACGCTGCTGCCGCCCGACGTCGCCACCCGACCGTCGATGGCCGCCAGCGTGGCCCGTCGCCGGGCGTCGCTGAACGAGCCGATGCAGACCCGATCGTGGGCACCGAGGCGATTGACCACGGCGGCGGTCGGCCCCACGGCGCCGACCGACTTCACGTCGATGTTGACCCGCAGGTGCGGCCAGGTCGACCAGGACCTCCTCCAGGGTGGGGACGCGTTCCCGGGCGCTGATGCGGGCATCGGCCACGCGCGACCAGGGCAGCGCGTCGATGCGGCCACGGATGTCGGTCACGCGGTCCAGGGTGTCGTCGTGGAACGCCACTGCCACGCCGTCGGCGGTTGCGTGCACGTCGGTTTCGACATAGCGTACATCCCAGGTCGACGGCGGCCTGGAAGGCGGTCATGGTGTTCTCGAGCCCATCGGGCGAGAACCCGCGATGGGCCAGGACGACCGGCGACGTCGGCGACCAGGTAGGGGTGATCGTCGGTCAATGCCACCTCCCTGTGTCATCGGGTGATCCTCGGAAACGTAGCAACCGCGATCCACAGGTGGTGACTTCGCTCCCGGCCCGGCGCCGCTGGTGGGTTAGCGTCGTGGCCGACCCTGCTCCCGAACTGCGACGAGGCCCCCTGGTGGCAACATCCCTGGTCGACGACCGACGTCTGCGTGCCCTCAACGACGCGGGGCCCGGCGAGGGGGACCACGTCCTGTACTGGATGCAGGCCGCCGTTCGTACGCAGTCCAACCACGCGCTCGAACTCGCCGTGCAACGGGCCAACGACCTCGGGGTGCCGGTGCTGGTGGTCTTCGGGCTGTGGGACGGCTACCCGGCAGCCACGGCCCGGACCTTCCACTTCCTCGCCCAGGGGCTGCGCGACGTGGCAGCCGGGCTGCCACGTCGCTCGATCGGGTTCGAGGTGCGTCGCGGTGAGCCCCTCGAAGTGGCCGTCGACGCGGCCAGTCGGGCTGCCGCCGTGGTGACCGACCGGGGCCACATGGTCGCGGCCCGCCGTTGGCGGCACCGAGTTGGGCCGGCGGGTGGACGTCGAGGCAGTCGAGGTGGAGACCAACCTCGTCGTGCCGGTGGACGTGGTCACCGACAAGCGCCAGTACGCAGCCCGCACGATCCGACCTCGCATCCATCGCCACCTGTCCGACTTCACCGTGGAGTTGTTGACCACGCCGGTGGACGTCGCAAGTGGCACGGGGCCGGCCGGCGGCATCGACGTGTCGGATCCGGATGCAGTGGTGGCGGACCTGGACTGTGACGCCGACGTGGCCCCGGTCGACCGCATCGACGGGGGTGAGCGGGCTGCCCAGCGCATGCTGCGATCGTTCGTCGCGCAGCGACTGGTCGGCTATGCCGACGGGCGCAACCAGCCCGCCGACATGCAGGTGTCCTACCTGTCGCCATACCTGCACTTCGGGCAGCTGTCGCCCATCGATGCGGTGCTGGCCGCCCGTGGCGCAGGGGCACCTGCGGAGGATCTCGACACCTTCGTCGAGGAGCTGGTCGTGCGCCGCGAGTTGTCGCACAACTACTGCTGGTTCGAGGATCGCCACGACGACTTCGCCGCGCTGCCGCAGTGGGCGCGAACGACGTTGGCCGAGCATCGTGACGACCCCCGTGACGTGGTCTACACCCGTCGCGAGTTGGAGGATGCTGCGACCCACGATCGAGCGTGGAACGCGGCCCAGGTCGAACTGCGCGAGACCGGCTACATGCACAACTACATGCGCATGTACTGGGCCAAGCAGATCCTGGCCTGGACCAACACGCCCGAGTACGGGTTCCGGGTCACGCGCGAACTCAACGACCGGTACCTGCTGGACGGCCGGGATCCCGAACTCGGCCGTCGGCGTGGCATGGTGCTACGGGCTGCACGATCGCGCCTGGCAGGAGCGGCCGGTGTTCGGCAAGGTTCGAACCATGACCAGGGGCGGCCTCGAGCGCAAGTTCGACGTCGACGCCTACGTCGAACTGGTCCAGGACATGGCCGGGGTCACCATCGCAGGGGAATAGGGGGGCACCCGCCGGCGTGGTCGCCACGTCGTCGGCCATCGATGCACCCCCGTTCGTCGTCTCGAGCGCGTGGCACCCCGGTTCTGCGCAGGTGGTTCAATGGGTGTCACCGCGCCGTCGCGGACCATCCCATCCACAGCCCACCCAGGACAGACCTCATGACTCGTGTCTTCTCCGGCATGCAGCCGACCGGCGACCTCCACCTCGGCAACCACCTTGGTGCGTTGGTGAACTGGGTCCGCATGCAGGAGACCGCCGACGTCACCTACTGCGTGGTCGACCTGCACGCCATCACCATGGGCCACGACCCGGCCGTGCTGGCGGACCGGACGCTGGGCCTGGCGATGCAGTTCCTCGCGGCCGGCGTGGACCCCGAGCGGTCGACGCTGTTCGTCCAGTCGCACGTGGGCGACGTGCATGCCGAGATGACGTGGCTGTTCAGCTCGGTGACCGGCGTCGGCGAACTGCAGAAGATGCCCCAGTTTCGTGAGAAGTCGGCCCGCGTCGAGGGCGCGCACGCCCAGGTGAGTGCCGGTCTGCTGACCTACCCGATCCTGCAGACGTCGGACATCCTGCTCTACGACGCCGAAGAGGTTCCGGTGGGGGAGGACCAGCGCCACCACGTCGAGATCGCGCGCGACATCGGTGGCCGCTTCAACCACCGGTTCGGCGAGGTGTTCGTGCTGCCCAAGGCGGTCTTCCCCCAGGCAGCGGCCCGTGTCATGGACCTGCAGGACCCGACCAGCAAGATGTCTGCGTCCGCCCAGTCCGACAAGGGCCGGATCAACCTGCTCGACGACCCCGACCGCATCGTCAAGAAGGTCAAGTCGGCCCAGACGGATTCCGAGCGCGAGGTCGCGTTCGATCGCGCCGCCAAGGCCGGCATCTCCAACCTGCTCGAGATCATGTCGGCAGCAACCGGTCGCAGCATCGACGACCTGGTGGCCGAGTACGCCGATGCCGGGTACGGGACCTTCAAGCAGGCGGTGGGGGAGTCCATCGTCGAGATGCTGCGCCCGATGCAGGAGCGGTATGCCGAACTCGCACAGGATCCGGGCGAGACGCACCGACTGCTGGGCGAAGGTGCCGCCAAGGCCCGCGCGGTGAGCGCCCCGGTGCTCGCCCGCGCCAAGGACGCCATGGGCTTCCTGCCCGCCTGAAGTCGTTCGCCGCCGTGCGAGGGTGGCACGGGCGCGCCCCGTCGGGCCGATCTGGACCCTCGCCGTCGACCTGGTGGGCGGGGAACAATCGGTGGTGGAGGTGGGTTGCATGGGATGGCGTCGACGAGGCACCACCCTCGTCGGCGCCACCAACGTGCCCGGGCCGATCCTCGGCCGCCCCCCACCGCATCGAGGTACCTCGTGGATGCCGATTCCACCGTTGCAAGCCCCGTCACCGTCTACTGGCGTCCCGGTTGTGGGTTCTGCTCGGGGCTGTTGCGATCGCTGGAGCGGTCCGGCCTCGACGTCCAGCTTCGCAACATCTGGGATTCGCAGGACGACGCCGCCTTCGTGCGCTCCGTCGCCAATGGCAACGAGACCGTCCCCACGGTCGTCATCGGCGACCACGCCCTGGTGAATCCGACCGGTGACGATGTCCTGCGCACGGTCGCAGAGGTCGCCCCCGACCACTTGCCCGACGGGTGGGAGCCCCGCGAGCCGGGATTCCTGGCCCGCATGTTCGGCGCCTGACGCTCCGCTCCGGCATGTTCGGCGCCTGACCCCTCCGCAACGGGCCCACACCCGCTTCACGCTGGACTGTTGGTTCCCGGTGTCCGCGGGGGAGCACGCTGCCCCCCAACACTCCACGGGTGGCCGGCTCACGCTGGACTGTTGGTTCCTGGTGTCCGCGTGGGAGCACGCTGCCCCCCAACACTCCACGGGTCGTCGCTCGCTGGACCGTGTCAAGGGAGCACCAAGGGCACGTCCAGCCGGACGCGCGACCCGAGGCTTCAGAGGTAGCCGCGCAACTGGGCAGCCTCGACCACGCGGTTCACGGCCAGGGCGAAGGCGGCCTCGCGCATCGAGGTCGCGTCGTTGTCGGCCTGGAAGAACGCCCACGTCGAGTTGAAGGCCGCCCCCATCTTGCGTGCGAGCCGACGGTTGACCTCCTCCTCGTCCCACTGGAGCTCCTGGTTGTTCTGCACCCACTCGTAGTAGGAGACCGTGACGCCGCCGGCGTTGGCGAGGATGTCGGGCACGATCGTCACGCCGCGCTCGGTGAGCATGGCGTCGGCAACCGGGGTCACGGGGTTGTTCGCCGCCTCCACGATCAGCCTGGCCAGGATCTGGTCGGCGTTGTGGTGGTCGATCACGCCACCGATGGCGGCCGGGATGAGGATGTCGACGTCGAGTGTGAGCAGGCCGCCGGGGTCCAGCGCGACCGAGCCGGGTGCACCCACCACCGATCCAGACTCCGCCAGGTGGGCCATCACGCCGGGCAGGTCGAGGCCACCGGGGGCATGGATCGCACCATGCACGTCGGACACCGCCACGACCCTGTAGCCAAGTTCCGCCGCCAGCACGGCTGCCCATGATCCGACGTTGCCGAACCCCTGGATCGCCACCGTGAGATCACTCGGTGCCCCCATCCGCAGCGCCTCGGCCGCCTGGTGGGTGACCTCGACGACCCCGCGCCCGGTGGCGGCTTCACGTCCCTCGGATCCCCCCAACGCGAGTGGCTTGCCGGTCACGATCTGGGTCGTGTGCCCATTGCGACGGCCGTACTCGTCCATGAACCAGCTCATGACCTGCGCATTGGTGTTCATGTCCGGTGCCGGGATGTCACGGCTGGGCCCGATGATGTGGGCGATCTGCCCGAAGTAGCGTCGGGAGAGCCGCTCCAGTTCGGTCATCGAGTATTGGGTGGGATCCACCTGCACCCCGCCCTTGGCGCCGCCGAAGGGCACGTCGACCAGGGCGGTCTTCCAGGTCATCAGCGATGCCAGCGCGCGGACCTCGTCGAGGTTGGCATGCGGGTGGTAGCGCACGCCACCCTTGTACGGCCCGCGGGCCCCGTTGTGCTGCACGCGGTACCCGACCAACACGTCCATGCTGCCGTCGTCGCGACGCACCGGCACCTGCACCCGCAGCTCGCGGTAGGTCGAGGACAGCACCGCGATGGCGGCGTCGGACAGGTGGTCGATCTGGGCCGCCTTGCCGAAGAAGTAGTTGACGCCCTCGAACTGGGACATGTCCTCGCGCAGATCCATGGAGCACTCGATTCGGTCGGAAGTCGGGTCTGGTGCCAGTCAAGCAACCGCCACACCCGGATGTGGCCGAGCGAGAAACGTCGGCGGGAAACGTCCATGTCGACAATGGTGTCGGCCACGGCCGCCGTCCCGGGGCCGACCGGCGGGACGTCATGCCCACCAGCGCCGGGTGATCGACCCTGACCGTGGCCGATCCGGCCGCCGACGTGGCCGCCGTGGTGGCCGCCGTGGTGGCCGCCCGCCGCGCCCGGGCAACGGTCCCGACCTCGCCACGCTGCTAGAGTCGAGCACGGCGCTCGCAGGGTTGTGGCGGGCCCGTGTCCTTGTCGCCGCCACCCTCGCCGGTTGGCGGACCGCCCCACAGGAGGCAGGCAACATGTCGAGTGCGGCCCCACCCAAGGTGCAGGCTCCTGCATCGAGTCCGACTCCCTCGCGCAAGCCCTGGATCGTGCAGTTCTACGGGTCGTCGCTGGGCAAGAAGTACGCGATGGCGATCTCCGGCATCGTCGGACTGGGCTACATCTTCGCCCACATGGTCGGCAACCTGAAGGTCTACCTGGGTGCCGAGTCGATCGATCACTATGGCGAGTGGCTGCGCGAGGGCCTGCTCTACCCGATCCTGCCCCACACGGTGGCGTTGTGGTTGCTGCGACTGGTGCTGATCGCGGCCCTGGTGGTCCACGTGCACGCTGCCTGGGCACTCACGGTCGACAATCGCAAGGCCAGGGCGACGCGCTACCAGTCCAACCGGGACTTCGTGGCCGCCGACTTCGCGGCGCGCACCATGCGATGGACGGGTGTCATCGTCCTGCTGTTCATCGGCTTCCACCTGGCCGACCTCACCTGGGGCGTGGAGGCAGTCAACGGCGAGTTCGTGCGTGGCGCCACCTACGACAACCTGGTGGCATCGCTGTCACGACCGCCGGTGGCAGCCTTCTACCTGCTCGCCAACCTGGCCCTGGGCGTGCACATCTACCACGGCATCTGGAGCCTGTTCCGGACGATGGGCGCGTCCAGCACGCGTCTGCTCGACGTGTCCCGTCCGCTCGCCATCGGCTTCACCGTGATCGTGATCGGTGGCAACCTGACGTTCCCGATCGCTGCGCTCACCGGCGCCATCGGCTGAGCACGCCAGCCGCCCGGCGATCGTCCGCACGTCGCCGCGCCGCCCGACCACGCCCCAGCCCCGTCCCACCGTGAACGGCAAGGACCCGCAATGACAGACGCATCGCCCCTCCTCGACGCCAAGGTCCCGGACTCGCCCATCGAGACCATGTGGGAGGACCACAAGTTCGACATGAAGCTGGTCAACCCGGCGAACAAGCGCAAGTTCAAGATCATCGTGGTGGGGACAGGCCTGGCGGGTGGGTCGGCTGCGGCCACCCTGGCCGAGTTGGGCTACGAGGTCGAGGCCTTCACCTTCCACGACTCGCCGCGACGCGCCCACTCGATCGCCGCCCAGGGTGGCATCAACGCTGCCAAGAACTACAAGGGCGACGGCGACTCGATCTTCCGGTTGTTCTACGACACCGTCAAGGGCGGCGACTACCGCTCCCGCGAGGCCAACGTCTACCGCCTGGCCGAGGTCTCCAACGACATCATCGACCAGGCCGCCGCCCAGGGGGTCCCGTTCGCACGTGAGTACGGCGGGATGCTGGACAACCGTTCATTCGGTGGCGCGCAGGTGTCGCGCACCTTCTACGCCCGCGGCCAGACCGGCCAGCAGTTGCTCCTGGGGGCCTACCAGGCCCTGGAACGCCAGGTGGGCCTGGGCACGGTGAAGATGCACACCAGCAAGGAGATGCTGGACATCGTGACGGTGGACGGTCGGGCGCGGGGATCGTGTGTCGCGACCTGGTGACCGGCGCGATGACGCGGCACACCGCCAACGCCGTCGTGTTGGCCACCGGTGGCTACTCCAACGTCTACTACCTGTCGACCAACGCGATGGCCTGCAACGTGACCGCGGCCTGGCGCGCCCATCGCCAGGGTGCACTGTTCGCCAACCCGTGCTTCACCCAGATCCACCCGACCGCGATCCCGGCCAGTGACGAGTTCCAGTCCAAGCTCACCCTGATGAGCGAATCGCTGCGCAACGACGGCCGCATCTGGGTTCCCGAGAAGGCCGGGGACGAGCGGCGCGCGCGCGACATCCCCGAAGCCGAACGCGACTACTACCTCGAGCGCAAGTATCCCTCGTTCGGCAACCTGGTGCCGCGAGACGTGGCGTCGCGCAACGCCAAGATCGTGGTCGACCAGGGCCGTGGTGTCGGCCCGTTGCGCAACGGCGTCTACCTGGACTTCGCCGACGCGATCGCGCGGCTGGGTCGCGACGTCGTCGAGGACCGGTACGGCAACCTGTTCGAGATGTACGAGCGCATCACGGGCGAGGACCCCTACAGCGTGCCGATGCGCATCTTCCCGCGCCCCACTACACGATGGGTGGGCTGTGGGTCGACTACCACCTCCAGACGACCGTGGCCGGTCTGTACTCGATCGGCGAGGCCAACTTCAGCGACCACGGTGCCAACCGCCTGGGTGCGTCGGCACTGATGCAGGGGCTGGCCGACGGCTACTTCGTCCTGCCCTACACCATCGGTGACTTCCTGGCCGCCAAGCTCAACGAACCCGTCATCGACCTCGACCACGAGGCCTTCGATGCGGTGGAGGCAGACGTGGTGGCCCGGACCAACCAACTCCTGGCCATCGACGGCACGCGCACCGTGGACCACTTCCACCGGGAACTGGGCAAGATCATGTGGGACTACTGCGGCATGGCCCGCAACGAGGCCGGCCTCAGGAAGGCACTGGGGGAGATCCCGGCCCTGCGCGAGGAGTTCTGGGCCGACGTACGTGTCCCCGGATCCGGCGACACGCTGAACTCGTCGCTGGAGAAGGCCGGTCGCGTCGCCGACTTCCTCGAACTGGGTGAGTTGATGGTGCGGGATGCGCTGGATCGTCGCGAGTCGGCCGGTGGCCACTTCCGTGAGGAGTCCCAGACCGAGGAGGGCGAGGCCCTGCGCCAGGACGACGACTACTCCTACGTGTCGGCCTGGGAGTGGCAGGGCGAGGGCACGGCCCAGCAGCTGCACAAGGAAGCACTCGAGTTCGACTACGTGAAGCTCACACAGAGGAGCTACAAGTGAACCTCACACTGCAGGTCTGGCGGCAGGCGGGGCCGGATGCGCCCGGCAGCTTCGTCACCTACGAGGCCACCGGCATCGCCGAGGACGCGTCGTTCCTCGAGATGCTGGACATCGTCAACGAGCGGATCATCGCCGACGGCGGCGAGCCGATCGAGTTCGCCCACGACTGCCGCGAGGGCATCTGCGGCACGTGTGGGGTCATGATCAACGGCATCCCGCACGGTCCCCAATTGGGCACGGCCACCTGCCAACTCCACATGCGCAAGTTCGCCGACGGCGACGAGATCGTCATCGAGCCATGGCGGGCCACGGCCTTCCCCGTCATCAAGGACCTGGTGGTCGATCGGTCGCCGCTGGACGAGATCGTGCAGGCGGGCGGCTACATCAGCGTCGACACCGGGCAGGCGCCCGATGCCAACCTGACACCGATCCCCAAGGAGGTCGCGGACCTGTCGATGGACGCCGCGGCGTGCATCGGCTGCGGTGCCTGCGTGGCAGCCTGTCCCAACGGTGCTGCCCAGCTGTTCACCTCGGCGAAGTTGGCCCACCTCAACGTCCTGCCCCAGGGCCAGGCGGAACGCTACGAGCGCACCAATGGCATGGTCGACGGTGATGGAGCAGTACTTCGGATCGTGCACCAACATGGGCGAATGCGAGACGGCCTGCCCCAAGGGCATCTCCATCGACTTCATCGCGATGATGAACAAGGACTGGCTCAAGGCGCAACGCTCGTCGCGCGCCTCTGCCTGACCATCACCAGCTTCGCTCCGACGGCCGGCACCCCGGACGCGAATGGCCAGTGGCGCCGCGTCCGAAATCACGACCACGGCGATACCCTGACCCACCGCTGAACCAAGGGCCCTCGATGGACATCCCAGCCATGATCGCCGCCGTCCCGGTGGTGCGCAGAGCATGGAGGTACGCACCACCGGTCCTGCGCCTGCCGTTGGTGGCCGTGGGAGTGGCCTGGATCGCCTGGCAGTGGTACTCCGAACGCGACGCCGATGGCGTCGACGGGACGGGTGGTCCCGGACCGACGTCGACCTGATGGCACGTCGCAACCCCAGTGGGGCACGCAGCGGCGTTGCCCTGGTCGTTGGCCTGGTCGTGCTGGCGATGGGCGTCCTGTGGGGCGCCAACCGGATGGCCAGTCAGGACTCGGGCGGTGGTGGTGGCATCTTCTCGGGTGGCACCGACAGCGCCTCCGATGGCGCAGCTGCCAGCGGCTGGGCACCCGCAACGCCGGCGTCCATGGCCACCGGGACGAACATGGACCTGGGCGGGTCGGTTGACGAGGTCGCTCGTGCGACCCTGGCCGTGACCGTCGCGTCGGCGCCGGTGGTGGTGACCGTCGACGAACCCGCCGGGCCACGCTTCGACGAGGCCTCGGCCCTGGCCAGCCAGTTGTCGGCACCGGTCGTGATCGTCGACACCGGTGTCAGCCCAGCCGGTGACACGACTGCCTCGGCCTCCGATGCTGCGTCCGATGCGGCCACTGCGACCGCTGCCAGCGATGCCAACGACCGCCGCCAGCGCGTCGGATGCCGCCGAGGCCGTCTCGGTGGGCAGTGTCGAGGACCTGTTGGGGCAGTGGGGGACCACCACGGTGGTCGCCATCGGGACCCCGCCGCCCACCAGTGCCACGGTCCACGAGGTGGTCGTCGCCGAGGCGGCGCCGGCGACCGGTGCCCCCGCCTCCGAGGGTGCGACCGCCGACAGTGACGCCGAGTCGGCGCAGCCCTCGGCCGGTGCGGTGACCGTGGAGATCCCCGACGAGGTGACACGAATGATCGAGGACGCTGCCGCGGCGGGCACCAGCGCGCCGGCCACGACCGCGCCGGCGGCGACGACACCTCCGACCGCCACCACCGCCCCCACGTCCTCGACGACGTCGGTCGACACGACTGCGACGCCGGCTCCGGGTACGACGAGCTCGACCGCCCCGCTGGTCGTGGTCCGAAACGACGATGGCGGGGCACTGGCGATGCGCAACGACGTCATCGCCACGTTGGCGACCATCGGCGCGCCCACCGCAGTCTGGACCGACGACGACCCCCGTCGAGACGACGCATTGCGGTCCGCAGTGGCCGGGGCGTCGGCCGGTTGGGTGCTGGCCGTTCCGACTGCCGACCGACCCGAGCCCACGGATTCTGACTGGAGTGGGGTGGTCATGGCTGCCGCGACCGCTCCCGAGCTGCCCGGTGGCGGACTGGTGTTGTTCCCCGACCGGGTCTTCATCGCGTCCTACGGCAACCCCTCGGGCCCGGCGCTGGGCGTGCTGGGAGAGCGGGATGCTGCGGGGTCGATCGCCTACATCCAGGAACTCGCCGCCGAGTACGACGGGCTGTTCGGGCCCGACGTCCAGGCGCAGCCAGCCTTCGAGATCATCGCGACGATCGCATCGGCATCCGCAGGCGAGGACGGTTCGTACTCGCGTCGCGAGGACCTCGACCTGCTTGACCGAGTGGGTCGACGCCGCGACCGAGGCCGGGTTGTACGTGGTGCTGGACCTGCAGCCGGGTCGCGACGACTTCCTGACCCAGGCCAAGGAGATCGAGGAGTTGCTGGTGCGTCCCAACGTCGGGCTGGCGCTGGATCCAGAGTGGCGCCTCAAGCCTGACCAGGTCCACCTCGAGCAGATCGGCACGGTCACCACGGCCGAGGTCAACGAGGTCAGTGAGTGGTTGGCCCAGATCGTCAGCGACAACAACCTGCCGCAGAAACTGCTGATCCTCCACAACTTCCGGCTGGCGATGCTGACCGAACGCGAGACGCTCGAGCCGCACCCGGAGTTGGCGATCATGGTGCATGTCGACGGCCAGGGTGCGCAGGACGCCAAGGACGCGACCTACGAGAGCATCACGAGCGCCGGTCCGGACTTCCTGTGGTGGGGTTGGAAGAACTTCTACGACGAGGATGTCGGACTGCGCACGCCCGAGGACACCGCGGACGTCGAACCCCAGCCGAACTTCATCAGCTACCAGTGAGGGCGCGTGCTTCGCACGCGGTGGAGTTGCTCGCTGCGCTCGCAACGTCCAGCGGTGCTTCGCGTCGATGGCGCGTGCGCGCATGCGTGTGCTTCGCACACGATGGAGTTGCTCGCTGCGCTCGCAACGTCCAGCGGGGCTCCGTCGAGACGAGCGGTGCGCGCGAGTTGGCGTGGCCGGCTGCGGTCCGAGCGTCCGGCGGGGCTTCGTCGCGACGGGTGGCGGTCGCGACGGGTGCGGGGGTGGGGTGATGAGGGGCATGGACGCGGGGCTGGACGGACCGACCGGCGTGCCGGTGCCCACCAACCTGGCTGCCCACGTCGGGGTGCCACTGGGTCGACCGGTCACCGTCGTGGTGGTGGGGGCGGGGGCCAGGGGCGGCGCCTATGCCGAGCTGGTCGCATCGGTGGCCACGCCCGCCCGTGTCGTCGCGGTCGCGGAACCACGCGATGAGGTTCGCACCGCCGTTGCCCAGCGGCACGCGATCCCGACGGACCGCAGCCTGTCGGACTGGCGTGAGCTGGTCGATCGGCCACGGCTCGCCGACCTCGCCATCATCGCCACGCAGGACCATGACCACGTCGGCCCAGCGGCCGCACTGGCCCGACTGGGCTACGACCTGCTGATCGAGAAGCCGCTGGCGCCCGACGAGGCCGGGATCGCGGCGATCCGCGAAGCTGTCGAGGAGGCGGGCGTCACGGCTGCCGTGTGCCACGTCCTGCGCTACACCCCCCACACGCGAGCAGTCCGTGCTCTGTTGGCCGAAGGCGCCATCGGCGACCTGGTGTCAGTCCAGCATCTCGAACCCATCGGGTGGTACCACTTCGCCCACTCGTTCGTGCGTGGCAACTGGCGGCGTGAGGACCAGGCGTCCTCCCTGCTGCTGGCCAAGTCGTGCCACGACCTCGACTGGCTGTGCGACATCATCGATCGACCCATCGAGCAGGTTGCGTCGTTCGGCAGCCTGACCCACTTTCGACGCGAGGCCGCACCGACAGGTGCGGGGCAGCGCTGCAATGCCTGTGACATCGAGCCGGACTGTCCCTACTCGGCAGTCCGGCTCTACCACCTGGGGGCCGAGTGGGTGGCGGCCGGCGGGGCGGACCAGGAGTTGCCAGCCGCGTCGACCGATGCCGAACTCGGTCAACCGGTAGCCGGTGGCGACGGTCGGGACGGTCGACGATCCGATGCCACGATCACCCTCCAGCACCCCGATCGCCACCGGGTGTCGCCATCGACGGCGGCGTACTTCGCGCGGATCGCCGTTGGCGGGGTCGACCCCACCCACGAGTCGGTCGACCATGCCTTGGCCACGGGGCCCTACGGACGCTGTGTCTACGACTGTGACAACGACGTCGTGGACCACCAGGTCGTGGCGCTGGCCTTCCAGGGCGGCGTCACCGTGGACTTCCAACTGACAGCCTTCACGCCGCTCGAGGGCCGCCGAAGCAGGTTGTTCGGCACCCACGGGCAGGTGGTCTCCGATGGCCGCTGGCTCGAGGTCACCGACTTCCGCTCTGGCACCACGCGGACGCTGGACACCCTGCCCGCAGTGACGTCGACGTCGTCGGCGGATGCCGGCCACGGAGGTGGCGACGCCGGCCTGATCGAGGGTGTGCTGCGGGCGCTGTGGTCGGGGCGACCCGACACGATCAGGTCGGACCTGGGTTCGAGTCTCGTGTCACATCGGATCGCGTTCGCGGCCGAGCGGTCCCGTCGCAACGGCACGGTCGAACGGGTCGTCACCGAGTGAGGCGTGCCCCCCGTCGGATCAGGACGCATCCGGGGGTGGGCAACACGCTCGCATGGGTCGCAGGGAACCGCGGGAGTTCAGAGCCGACGGATGATGCGTCCGCTGATCCCGTGGCGAGCGTCGATGCGCAGGAACAGCACCCGATCGGAAGCGGCCCAGGCCCGCAGCGGCAATCGGCCGATCCTTGCCAGTTCGCCCTCGTTCACGACCTCCTTGGCCAGTCCCTGGATGAGCACACTCCAGCCCTGCTCCCAGGCTGGTTCGACCTCGTCGACCTCGAAGGCGACGCGGGTGCCGGGGACATCGTCCAACACGGTGTCGCCCGAGAACCTGACGACGACCGCCTCGCCATCGACGGCGTAGTTGACCGGCAGCACGATCGGGTGCTGGTCCTGGAGGAAGCCGAGACGACCAACTGCTGGATCGGCCTCCCGAAGACGTTGCCAGCACTCCGCGGGCTGCATCTCGGTGAAGCTCACACTCGTCGACGCCATCGTCAGCCTCCCACTGGATCCCCTGACCCACGAGCAGCATGCCCGATCGTTGATCAGTCCTCCACCCCGGCCAGCGCCGGCGGACGGGCTGGGCCCCGTCCGCGGCAACCTGCTGGACGGTCGGCTCGGGTTCGGCGTCGGCCTAGCATGCGCAGCGACGCGGACGTTTCCCCGGCCGTCCGCGGGAGGGTTCCCGATGAGCGACCACGACATCCACAGCGTGAGTGGATTCCCGATCAAGCCCGTCTACGGCCCCGATGACATCACCGATCTGGATCCGGCCACGGACCTGGGAGATCCGGGCGCGTACCCGTACACGCGTGGGCCGTACCCGAACATGTACCGGGGTCGCCCCTGGACCATGCGGCAGTACGCGGGATTCTCGACCGCTGCGGAGTCCAACGAGCGCTACAAGTACCTGTTGGCCCAGGGGACCACGGGACTGTCGGTCGCGTTCGACCTCCCCACCCAGATGGGCTACGACTCGGGGGCCGAGATCGCCGACGGCGAGGTCGGCAAGGTCGGCGTCGCCATCGACACCGTCGAGGACATGAAGACCCTGTTCGACGGCATTCCGATGGGCGAGGTCTCCACCTCGATGACCATCAATGCGCCGGCGGCCCTGCTGTTGCTCATGTACGAGATCGCCGGGGAGGAACAGGGTGTCTCGGCCGACCGGTTGCGCGGCACCATCCAGAACGACGTGCTCAAGGAGTACATCGCACGGGGCACCTACATCTACCCCCCGGCGCCGTCGCTGCGGCTGATCTCGGACACCTTCGGGTACTGCGCCACCACGATGCCACGCTTCAACACGATCTCCATCTCGGGCTACCACATGGGTGAGGCCGGGGCGACCCCTGTCCAGGAGATCGCATTCACCATCGCCGACGGCATCGCCTACGTCCAGGCCGCCATCGATGCCGGGCTGGACGTGGATGACTTCGCACCCCGACTCAGCTTCTTCTTCGTGGCCCGATCGACCCTGTTGGAGGAGGTGGCGAAGTTCCGGGCAGCCCGGCGCCTGTGGGCCACGATCATGCGCGAACGGTTCGGGGCGACCGATCCGAAGTCGATGATGCTGCGGTTCCACACCCAGACTGCCGGCGTCCAGCTGACCGCCCAACAGCCCGAGGTCAACCTCGTCCGCGTTGCCATCCAGGCGCTGGCCGCGACGTTGGGCGGCACCCAGTCCCTGCACACGAACAGCTTCGACGAGGCCCTGGCCCTGCCCACCGAGACCTCCGCACGGCTGGCCCTGCGCACGCAGCAGGTGATTGCCCACGAGACCGACATCGCGGCCACGGTCGACCCGCTTGCGGGCTCCTACGCGATCGAGGCGCTGACGGATCGAATCGAGGCGGAGGCCCGTGCCCACATCGACACGATCGACGAGATGGGCGGGGCTGTCGCCGGCATCGAGGAGGGCTACCAGAAGCGCGAGATCGAGCAGTCCGCCTACGAGATCGCCCGCGCCGTCGAACGCGGGGACCAGATCGTGGTCGGAGTCAACGCCTTCCGGGTCGACGAGGAGGTCCAACCCCACCTGCAGCGGGTGGACGAATCGATCAGGCAGTCCCAGATCGAGGCCATCGACGCCATCAGGCGTGACCGCGACGGCGACGCCGTCACGACCGCGCTCGACGAGGTGCGAGCGGCGGCAGTCGGCGACGACAACCTGCTTCCTCCCATGCGCGAGGCACTGAAGCGGCGAGCCACGCTCCAGGAGGTCTGCGACGTCCTGCGCGACGAGTGGGGCGGCTACATCCCCAGCGACACGTTGTGACCCCGGGCGAGGTGACCGTGGACCGGTCGGATTCGGGAGGCCGTGATGTCGGGCAACGGCCCGACTCGGGTCCGGGGTCCGAGGGAACTCGTGGGGCCGAGGGCACTCGTGACGCAGCTGCGCCCGACGCACTGTTCGGGTCCACTCGTGGCTGGGCGCTGGCAGACGACATCGTGCACACCAACCACGGGTCCTTCGGTGGCATCACGCTCGCCACCCGGGATGCCGTGACCGCTGCCAGGGATCGGGTCGCAGCCAACCCCATGGAGTTCTTCGTCCGCGAGTTCCCGGCGGCACAGCAACGGGCGGTTGCCGCGGTCGCGCGGCTGGTGGGCGCCCGGGCCGGCGACACGACGCTGGTTCCCAATGCCACGATCGGGATGGACGTGGCCCTGCGCATCCTGCCCTGGGGACCCGACGCCACGATCGTGGCCACCGACCAGGCCTACCCCTCGGTGACGGCGAACCTGCATCGTCGGGGTCGTCGCAGCGGTGCCGTCGTGGAGGTGGTGGCGGTGGACCCCATGCGACCTGGGGACGTCCTGGACCGGTTGGGTGACGCCATCGATCGTGCCCGTCGTCGCGGGCCCGCCGGCCTGGTCGTCGACCAGGTCGCATCCGCGACCGCGATGCCGTTCCCCGTGCACGACCTGGTCTCGATGGCGCACGCGCGCGACGTGGTCGTGGTCGTCGACGGTGCCCACGTGCCGGGCCAGTTCGCACCGGGGGCGGCACAACCCGCTGCCGACGCGTGGACCGGCAACCTCCACAAGTGGGCCTGCGCGCCGCCGTCGCTGGCAGCACTCGTGGTGGCACAGCGGCATCACGACGTGGTCGGTTCGGTGGTGGCTTCGTGGTACGACGACCTCGACTTCCCGGCCAACTCGTCGTGGCAGGGGACCAGTGACCCCGGTCCGATGCTGGTCGCAGAGCAGGTCGTCGAGCAGGCGCTGGCCATCCTGGCCCGCGGCAACGAGATCGAGGCGCGTGCCGTCGCCGGCGCCGACCACGTCGCGGGTGAGGTCGGTGGCTGTGTCCTGCCCGGCCGCGGGTGGATGCGGACCATCCGCCTGCCGGAGGCTGCGGCAGCCGGCGCGAGGTCGGTCACCGATCTGGACGCGCGCGCTCGGGACCTCGAGCAGCCCCTGTGGCAGCAGGGCATCGAGGCCAAGGTGACCCCGTTCGCAGGCGACCTGTTGCTGCGCATCTCGTGCCATGCCTACACCGTCGCGCGGGACCATGATCGCCTGGCTGCGGGGCTGGTGGACGTGCTCGGTCGGTGAGCAGTGGGCTGCGGCGGGACAGGGCGCCCGACCGGCGCCTTGGCCTCCTGGGGCGCCCGACTGGGGCGCCCGACTGGGGCGCGACTGGGCGACGGGGCGCCCGACTGGGCCGACTGGACGCCCGGCTGGCGACGTCGGCGTGGGAACAACCCGCGCCCGAGTCCCGTTGCGTCGGACGCGGACACGGTGCTGTCAGGACCACGTCGGCACGGTCCGCCACCCAGCCATCCATCGACCCTCCGGAGTTCTCCATGACCTCCAGTCAATCCCCCCGATCGGCGTCATCGGACACTGCGCCGCCGCAGTCCGTCGAGTTCTTCTTCGACCCCGTGTGCCCGTTCTGCTGGCAGACCTCCAAGTGGTTCCGCCAGGTGGCGCGTCTTTCCGACGTCCAGCCGGTGTGGCGCTTCATCTCCCTGGCCATCCTCAACGAGGAGTCCGACGTCCCGGGCACCTCGTCGCACGACAGCCACGCCATCGGGACCCAGTTGTTGCGGGTCGCGGCTGCGGCCAGGGATGCCCATGGACCCGACGTGGTCGGGCCGCTGTACGAAGCCATGGGGCACCGGCTGTGGGAGACCGCACCGGACCTGGACGGCCCCGTCGACGGCGACCACAAGGGGCGGATCGTGGCCACGCACCAACAGGCGGTCGTGGCAGACCTGCCCGCCATCCTGGCCGAGGTCGGGTTGCCGCCCGAGTTGGCCGACGCCCGTACCGACGAGTCGTTCGACAAGGAACTGCGTGCGTCGACCGACGAGGCGATGGACCGCACCGGCGGCAACGTCGGCACGCCGATCCTGGCGTGGGGGGATGGCGACGGACCGGCCTTCTTCGGTCCCGTGATCTCGTCGACCCCGACCGATGACGAGGCCGTGCGCCTGTGGGAGGCGGTGTCGACGCTGGCCGAATGGCCGTCGTTCGCGGAACTGAAGCGCTCGATGCGCGAGCCGATCGACAACAAGTTGCTCGTCACGCTTGGTCAGGGCGACTGACCGGGCCGCGCCACCCCGCACCCTCGCGGCGGCGTCCCCCTCGGGTCGCCGCCGCTGGTCCGTCGCATCACGTCGGCGGGAACTCACCACCCAGTTCGGCAACGTCGTTGACGGCACGCAGGACCGGGCGCGCAACGATCGCGTCGGCGTGCAACGACATGTCGGCGCCGGGAACCTCGAAGGTGTGCGACTCGCCCGGCAGCAGCGTGACCAGCATGCTGTCCACCACGGCATCGGCCGGCAGGGGCACGCCATCGACGAGCAGTCGATCGGCGAACAGCGACAACTCGCGCAGGAACGTCCGTGCCGTCACCTCCACCGCCACCCCATCGGCGGTCGGTGCCACGATCGCGTCCCAGTCCGCAGCCGGGAGGTCCAGATCGATGTCGTTGCGCCAGAACCAGGTCGTGCGCTGGGCGGGAGTGTCGACCACGACCAGTTCCGCCTCCGGGTGGTCGGGAAGGGCCAGCGTCGACGGCAGGTCGATGCGGACCGTCGAGTCGCCGGGGACGGCCAGGGCCCACTGCTCGTGGGCGTGCACCTCGCCGTCGAAGCCGACGCGTCGCAGTCCAACCTCGACGGTCCATTCGGTGGCGGCGTCATTGATCACGGCCAGCACGAGTGCGTCGTCAGCCGGGATCACGACGGCACGGCGTGGGGCGAAGGCGTCACGCAGGCCGTACCAGAGCGGCTTGACACGCTCGTCGCCATCCACTGCTGACCACGAGATCACCGGCCAGCAGTCGTTGAGCTGCCACACCACCACACCGCTGCAGCGATCCAGCGCGCGCAGGTGATCAGTCCCGGCCGTCAGTGCCCGGGCCTGGTTGACCTGCGACAGGAACAACCAGTCGTCGTCGTTCGCCACGGACGGGAAGTGCGGCTCCATGCCACGATCGAGCTTCGCGACACCGCCGGTCGCTCGCACTCGGTGGCGCATCACCGGGTTGGACAGGTCCAGGGGCCCGTCGGGAACCGCGCGGCGCATGGTCGCCCAGGTCGCCGGGCCACACCATCCCATCTCGGCCACGAACGCGGGCCGATGGTCGCGGTAGTGGCACCAGTCCACCTCGTTCCAGACGTCCCAGAGGTGGGAGACGCCATGCGCATCGTCGTTGGGCGGCGCATCGATGGCGCCCGACCACGGACTTGCGGGCAGGTATGGCGTGGTGGGGGCGAGTTCGGCCACGAGTCGGGGCAGCAGGTCGACGTAGTAGCCGGCCCCCCAGGCGCGTCCGTCGAGCTGGTCCTGCCAGCCCCAGTCGTGCCAGCCCCACACGCATTCGTTGTTGCCGTTGTGGATCACCAGTGACGGATGGTGGGACAGGTCGGTGATCGCCTGGCGCGCCTCCGCCGCGACCTCGGCGGCGAGGTCGGGTGTCTCGGGATACGCCGCACATGCGAACAGGAAGTCCTGCCACACCAGGATCCCGCGTTCGTCGCACAGGTCGTGGAAGTCGGGGGACTCGAAGATGCCGCCACCCCAGACTCGCAGCAGGTTGGCGTTGCCGGCGACGGCCTGGTCGATCCGACGTCGCAGCCGGTCGCGGGGGATGGATCCGGGAAACGGCCGGTCCGGGATCCAGTTGTAGCCCCTGACGGCAACCGGGCGGCCGTTGACCACGATCATCCAGCGCGTACCGGCCTCGTCCGGTGGCTCCTCGACGCTGACGGTTCGAAACCCGACGCGCCGGCTGGCCTCGTCGATCACCGTGCCCTCGGTGAGCAGTTGGACCTGCAGGTCGTACAGCGCCTGGGAGCCCATCCCGATCGGCCACCACCGGTCGGGGGCCGCAATCCGAATCGACGCGGTGGCACCGTCACCCACCAGGTCCACGGTGGTGGCGGCGTCGGCCAGCGCCACGCGCACCTGCAGTGGGGTCGAGGATCCCGCCCGGCGGACCACCTGCACCGCCACGTCCACGGTGCCGTCGTCGCCATCCATCGTGACCAGTGGTCGCACCTCGCCCATCCGAGCAGTCGACCACCCATGCAGCACCACGGGTCGCCACAGGGCCGCGGTGACCAGGACCGGCCCCCAGTCCCAACCGAAGTTGCAGGCCATCTTGCGCACGTGGTTGTAGTGGTCGGCGCCGTCGGCGGGCAACTCACCGACCTGCGCCCGACTGTCCCGGACGGCCGCCATGATCGGGTGGATGATCACCTCGACCACGTTGCGGCCGGGGACCAGCAGATCGCGGACGTCGAATCGGTGACGGCGGTGCATGTTGGTGGTGGTGCCGACCGAGGTGCCGTTGCAGACGACCTCGCCCAGGGTGTCGATGCCCTCGAACACCAGGTCCCAGTGCTCGTGCCCACCGCCATCCCAGTCGAACGTGCACGACCACGCCCACGTGGCGCGGCCGACCCAGTGCTGATCGTCCTCGGCGGTGCCGATGTCGTGGTCGTCGATGATGCCGGCCGCGAGCAGGTCGGTGTGCACCGATCCGGGCACGGTGGCCGGGATCCCCGTTGCCAGGCCGGGATGCTCGGGCGCCGCCAGGTCGCCGGCCGCCACGAGGCGAACCGTCCAGCCCGTGTCCAGGAGACGCCGGGTCGGGCGCACGGCCGGGCTGGTGGCGCGACCGTGCGCGGGCTGGTCCGGCTGCTCCGGCTGCTCCGGGTGTCCCGGGTGTCCCGGGTGTCCCGGGCGGGCCGGCTGGTCCGGTGGCAGGCGGTGACGGGAGGCGTGGGACACGAGACGTCCGGGGGCAGGGGGCGGCCGCGAGCAGCGCCCGAGTGTAGGTCTGGACGGCGATGGGTGGCGGCAGGGCAACCGGCGTCGGCGCAGGTCGATGACCACGACCGGCCAGTGGCCATGACGCCGACTGCCATCCAACGGACGGATCCGGCCACCTCCTAGCATGGCCGACCATGGCAGACACCGAGACGTTGGTCGCTGCCACCGCGTCGCTTGCCGGTGCGGTGGCGGCCACGGCACTGCCACTGGAACTCCCCTCCGCTGCAACTGCCAGGGAGGTCAGGCGGCGACTGGTCGATCAACTGCGCGACCACCTGTTGCCACGCCTGCGTGACCGCGATGCGCCGCTGCTGGTCGTGGTGGGAGGATCCACTGGCGCCGGCAAGTCGACGCTGGTGAACACGATCGTCGGTGAGGTCGTGTCGCGCACCGGGGTGTTGCGGCCCACCACCCGGTCGGCGGTGCTCGTGCACCATCCCGATGACCGCGAGGCGTTCGCGAGCGATCGCATCCTGGGATCGCTGTCGCGCGCCAGCGGGAGCGCGCCGAACGCACGTTCCGAGGATCCCTCGGTGTTGTCGCTGGTGCCGTCGACGCGGCTGCCCGCCGGCGTCGGCGTGCTCGACACGCCCGACGTCGACTCCGTCGCCGCAGCCAACCGCGATCTCAGTCGGCAACTGCTGGCTGCTGCCGACCTGTGGTTGTTCGTGACCACGCCGTCTCGCTATGCCGACGCCGTGCCGTGGGACCTGCTGGCACAGGCGGCCGAGCGCGGCACCGAGGTGGCGGTCGTGCTCGACCGGGTCGAGCGTGAGGAGTTGGCCACCATCCATGCCCACCTGCGCGAGATGCTGGATGAAGCCGGCCTGCGCCGGGCTGCGCTGCTGGTCGTGCCCGCTGCACATGACGTCGACGGGATCCTGCCGCCGGCCGCCATCACCACGGTGATGGAACATCTGCGGGACCTCGCTGGCACGGCGGAGGATCGTCGTGCCGTGGCCGACCGGACCCTGCGCGGGGCCCTGGACAGCCTCGTGCCCCGAGTGGAGGTCGTTGCTGACGGTGTCACCGACCAGGTCTCGGCGTTGGTGGAACTCGACGGGCGCATCGATGCCGCCCACGCCAACGCCGTGCACACCATGATCGCGGCGATCGACGAAGGTCGCGTGCTGCGTGGAGAGGTGCTGGCCCGCTGGCACGACTTCGTGGGTGCCGGCGACCTGCTGCGCTGGCTGGAGCAGGGCATCGGACGCATCCGCGATCGGGTGTCGGCCATGCTGCGGCGTGGCAGTCGTCCCGAGGAGCCGCTCACGGAAGCGGTCGAGGAGGGACTGGTCGCGGTGGTGGTGGACGCCATGGAACGAGCGCGTCGCGACATCATCAGGTCGTGGCGGTCAGGCCCGGGTGAGCCGCTCGTGGCCGACCTCGACACGGCCACCCCGGGCTCGCTGCAGCGTGACGCCCATCGCCTGGTGCGCCAGTGGCAGGACGAGGTGATCGATCTGGTGCGCGACCAGGCCGGCGACAAACGCGCCTCCGCGCGCGTGATGGCGCTCGGGCTCAACGGCGCGGCGGCCGTGCTGATGGTGGCGGTGTTCGCGTCGACGGGTGGCCTGACCGGTGCCGAGGTGGGCGTGGCCGCCGGTACGTCGGTGATGGCGCAGCGGCTCCTGGAGGCGGTGCTGGGCGACCAGGCCGTGCGGAGCATGACCCAACAGGCCCACGCCGCGCTGATCCGTCGGGTCACGGCACTTGCCGATGCCCAGGCCGAGGAGTTCCGCGCCCGCCTGGACGCGCTGGAAGTCGATCCCGCCTGGGTGCCACGACTGCGCGAGGGACTGCTGCGCATCGAGGGCGCGAGGCTCGAGGTGGGACTGTGAGCACACCCCAGCGCGATCCGGCGGCGGCAGCCCTGCACCAGCGACTGCAGGCGGCTCGCGACCTCGCAGAGACGGCTGGTCCCCGACTGCCCCCGGACCTGCGGGCCGACCTGGACGGCGTCGTCACCACGGCCTCGCGACGGTTGTCGGTGGCGGGGGACCACACCGTCGTCGCGTTCGCGGGGCCCACCGGCGTCGGCAAGTCGTCCTTGTTCAACGCGGTCCTTGCCGCCGACATCGCCAAGACCGGTGTCCGGCGGCCAACCACGTCGCAGCCCACGGCAGCCGTCGTGAGCACGGGACCCGTGGCCGAGTTGATGGCACACCTGGGCCTGGGCGGATGGCACAACGTCGCCGTGTCGAGCCATCCCGCCCTCGAGTCACTGGTCCTGGTGGACCTGCCCGACCACGACTCGGTCGATCCCTCCCATCGCGAACGGGCTGGCGCGGTCGTCGCGGTGGCGGACCGCCTGGTGTGGGTGGTCGATCCCGACAAGTACGCCGACGCGTCGGTGCACGACGACCTGCTGGCACCCCTGCGCGACCATGCCGGCGTCCTGTCCGTCGTGCTGAACCGGATCGACCGCATCGACGCTGACGATCGTGGTGACGTGCTCGCCGACCTGCGACGCCTGCTGGCCCACGAGGGACTGGGCGGCGTCGAGGTCATGCCCACGTCGGCGCGTCACGGGCGAGGGCCTCGGTGACCTGACGCAGTCGCTGGAACGTTCCATCGCCGATCACCAGGCCGCCAATCGGCGCATCGCCGCCGACCTGTCGGCGCTGGCTTCCCGCGTGCGCCCGTACCTGCCGCCGCCGGGCGACGACACCCGCACCGCGGACCTGGTGCCGGCTGCCATGGCCGCGGCCGGCGTGCCAACGGTGCTGGAGGCGGTTGCCCACAGTCACCGACATCGCGCCCGCCGCGCGACCGGGTGGCCGGTCCTGCGACGGGTCCAGGCCCGCGGTCGTGATCCGTTGCGACGGCTCGGCCTCGGTCGATCGCGTTCGGACGGGGAGGTGGGGACGCGCTCGTCGCGGCGACTGCCCCACGGAGTCGCGACGGCGACGCTGTCGACTGCGGTACGAGAACAGGTCGACCGGGCCACGGCCGGGTGGCCCCAGGCGTGGGGCGAGCCCGTGGAGCGACGACTGGACGACGTCGTCGACGGCCTGCCGATCCGACTGGATCGAGCCATCGCCGGGACCGATCTGGAGGATCGCCGCACACCGGGGTGGTGGGTGGCCGTCGGTGCCCTCCAGTGGGCGTTGGCCGCCATCATGCTCGGCGGCGTGCTGTGGCTGTTGGCCGCGTTCGTCGTGGCCTGGCTCCAGTTGCCCGACCTGCCCCTGCCGGGCTGGGAGGGCATCCCGTACGCGACCATGATGGCGGTCGGGGGCGCAGTTGCCGGACTGCTGGTGGGACTGGTGTCCAACCAGGCTGCCAAGGTCGGGTCGCAACGGGCCGTACGGCGCGTCCGACGGCGCCTGGAGGCGCAGGTGCAGGACGTGGTGGAGGACACCGTGACCCAGTCCCTGGCAGCAGCGACGTCGCGCGCGGCAGCCGTGCGCGCCCACCTCGACCTGCTGGCAGGCTGACGCCCATGGCCAGCGGGGCCAATGCCTGCACTGCGTGGGTGCGTTACGGTCCTGCCGGGGGTCTGGGCCCACGTCCACGACCCATCGCCAACGTGAAGCGAGACAGCGCATGAGCCAGAACGTCGTGATCCTGGGGGGTGGCCCCGCCGGATACGAGGCCGCACTCGTGGCATCCGAACTCGGTGCCGACGTCACCGTCATCACCGACGAGGGCCTGGGTGGCAACTCGGTGCTGTGGGACTGTGTGCCGTCAAAGGCCCTGATCGTGGCCGCCGAGGCGATGGGCTGGCTGGGGTCAGCCCACGCGATGGGTGTGCGCATCAAGGATCGCACGGAGGTGAACCGCACGATCGTGGACTTCCCGGCCGTGAGCGCCCGCGTCCTGGACCTGGGTGCCACCCAGTCGGCCGACATCGAGCAGAAGGTGTGCGGCGACGCCGGGGTCACGCTGGTGCGTGGCCGGGGGCGCGTGTCGGGCTATCACGAGGTGACCGCGGACCTGGCCGACGGGGGCACCCGGACCTTCCCCGCCGACTACGTGCTGGTTGCGACCGGGTCGACCGCCCGGGTGCTGCCGTTCTTCGAACCTGACGGCGAACGCGTCCTGGCCGGCCACATGGTCTACGGGCTCGACGAGGTCCCCGAGCACCTCATCGTCGTGGGGTCCGGTGCCACTGGTGCCGAGTTCGCCCACGCGTTCGTTCGCTTCGGCGCCAAGGTGACCCTGGTGTCCTCACGCGACCTGATCCTGCCGACCGAGGATCCCGACGCGGCGCAGGTCATCGAGGACGTGTTCGAACGCCGCGGCATGACAATTCTTCGCAACGCCCGCGCCGCCACCTGCCACCGGACCGAGGATGGAGTCGAGATCGGACTGGTCGACGGCTCGACCGTGTCCGGCAGCCATGTCATGTTCACGGTTGGCCAGGTGCCCGTGTCCGAGGACCTGGGGTTGGAACGTGCGAGCGTCACCCCCAACGAGCGCGGCGCCATCGACGTGGACGGAGTCGGGCGCACGTCGTGTCGATGGATCTATGCGGCCGGCGACGTCACCGGCCGCGTGATGCTGGCATCGGTGGCCGCGATGCAGGGTCGCATCGCGATGTGGCATGCCCTTGGGCAGGCGGTGACCCCGATCCGTTGGGACGCGGTCGCCGCGACGATCTTCACCGACCCCGAGGTGGCGACGGTGGGCCGGTCACGCGAGGAGGCCGAGGCTGCCGGAATGACCGTCGCGACGGCGCGGCTGGACTTCAAGGGCAACCCGCGGGCCAAGATGATCCGCGGCACGGATGGCTTCGTCAAGGTCCACGCGATGGTCGGGTCAGGGATGGTCGTGGGAGCCGTCGTCGTGGCCTCGTCGGCGTCCGACCTCATCCAGCCACTGGCCGTCGCGGTCCAGAACCGGCTCACCGTCAGCCAACTTGCCCACACCATCTCGGTCTATCCCTCCATGCAGGGATCGGTCACCGAGGTCTGTCGCGTCCTGATGGGCCAGGTCGGCCACGCCTGACGCACGCCCACGTCCCACCCCCGGGTCAGCGCTGGCATCGGCTCGGTCAGGCTCCAACGTCACCGCGGAGAGGCGCCACCATGGGCAGCATCGGCAGTTTGGAAATCATCGCCATTGCGGCGCTCGGGCTGATCGCGCTGGCCGTGGTCGCCGCCATCCTCGTCGTCGCCGCCACAGCGGCCCGGTCACGGCGCGACGACGACCCGGAGTAGTGCCACGGCGACCCGTCATGCCACGTACTCGGCGAGTTCCTTCCCGGTGATCGTCGTCGGGTTCGCGACCAGGTCGGCCGGTGTGCCCTCGAAGACGACCTGGCCACCTTCGTGGCCGGCCCCCGGACCCAGGTCGATCAACCAGTCACCGTGGGCCATCACGGCCTGGTGGTGCTCGATCACGATCACGGAGTTGCCGTCCTCGACCAGGCGATCGAGCAGGGCCAGGAAGTGTTCGACGTCGGCCAGGTGCAGTCCCGACGTGGGCTCGTCGAGGATGTAGGTGGCGGGGTCGTCGGCCATGTGGACGGCCAACTTGAGCCGTTGTCGCTCCCCACCCGACAGCGTGTTGATGGGTTGCCCCAGGGTCAGGTAGCCCAACCCCACGTCCGCCAGGCGCTGCAGGGTCGTGGCAACGGACGGCAGGCCGGCCTCGTCGAAGAAGACCAACGCATCGTCGATCGCGAGGTCGTGGACCTCCGCGATGTCCTTGCCGTGGTAGGTGTGGACCAGCACCTCGTCGGTGAAGCGTCGGCCCTCGCACGCCTCGCACATCGACTTCACCTCGGCCATCATGCCCAGGTCGGTGTAGATCATCCCGAGTCCGTTGCACACCGGGCAGCCGCCGTCCGAGTTGGCCGAGAACAGCGACGCCGACACGTCGTTGTCGCGGGCGAACGCGGCCCGGATGTTGTCGAGCATGCCGGTGTAGGTGGCGGCGTTGGAGCGACGTGACCCGCGAATCGCCGACTGGTCGACCACGATGACGTCGTCGCGGTCGGGCATCGAGCCGTGGATCAGCGAGGTCTTGCCCGACCCCGCCACGCCGGTGACGACGCACACCACGCCCAGGGGCACGTCCACGGTGACGTCGTCGAGGTTGTGCAGGTTGGCGTTGGCGATGGTGATGTGGCCGGTGGGGGTGCGCACCGAGTCCTTCACCGCGATCCTGGTGTCCAGGTGGTGCCCGGTGACCGTGTCGGAGTCGCGCAACCCTGCAACATCGCCCTGGTAGGTGATCTCGCCACCGTTGGACCCGGCGCCGGGGCCGAGATCGACGGCGTGGTCGGCATGGGCGATGACCTCGGGCTTGTGCTCGACGACCAACACGGTGTTGCCCTTGTCCCGGAGTCCTTCGAGCAGGTGGACCATCTGTCGGATGTCGTGGGGATGCAGGCCCACCGTGGGTTCGTCGAACACGTAGGTGACGTCGGACAGGGCTGATCCGAGGTGACGCACCATGCGGACGCGTTGCGCCTCACCGCCCGACAGCGTGCCCGCCTCGCGGTCCAGGCTCAGGTAGCCGAGGCCGATGTCGACCAGGGCCGCCAGCAGCGCGGCCAGGTTGTCGGCCAGCGGTCCCACCGTGGCGGTGTCGGCGTCGGCCAGCCAGTCCTGCAGATCGCTGACCTGCAGTGCCGAGCAGTCGGCGATGCCGAGGCCGTGGAGTCGCACGGATCGGGCGGCCTCGCTGAGTCGGGTCCCGTCGCAGTCGGGGCAGGGCTGGTCGGTGACCGCCCGCTCCAGGAACGCGACGATGTTCTTCTGCTTGGGGGTGCGCTCGCCGAGCCAGACCCGGTGAATGCGGACCGACAGGCCCTCGTAGGTCGTGCCGGAGCCATCCTCGCGTTCGAGCTTGGTGGCGGGCTTGCTCCACAGATCGTCCCACTCCTGCGGGGTGTAGTCCGCAACCTTCTTGGTCGGGTCGACCAGCCCCAGTTCGCCGGCGTCGCCGGCATTCCACATCGGGGCGAGGACGGCGCCCTCGTCAAGCGACAGGCTCTTGTCCACGACCTCGTCGGGGTCGAGGTCGCGGATCTCGCCACGGCCTTCGCAGCGGGGACACATGCCACCGGTGCGGCTGAAGCTGACGACCTCCGTCTTGGCATCGCCGCGCTCGACCGTGATCGCGCCCTTGGCCGACACCGAGGGCACGTTGGGCGAGAACGCACTGGGCGGGCCGATGTGGGGTTCGCCCAGTCGGCTGAACAGGATGCGCAGCATCGCGTCGGCGTCGGTCGCCGTGCCCACGGTCGAGCGGGCGTCCGTTCCCATCGGTTCCTGGCCCACGGCGATTGCTGCCGTCAGGCCTTCGAGCACGTCGACTTCGGGCCGGGCCAGCATCGGCATGAAGTTCTGGACGAAGCCGGTGTAGGTCTCGTTGATGAGCCGCTGTGATTCGGCGGCAATCGTGCCGAAGACCAGCGATGACTTGCCCGATCCCGAGACTCCCGTGAACACGACCAGTTGGTGTTTCGGGATGTCGATGTCGATGCCGGCGAGGTTGTTCTGCCTCGCACCGCGAACCGAGATGTGGTCGATCGTGGGCATGTCGTGTTCCTCGTCGTGAGGTGGACGCAGCGCGAATGCTACGACGGATGGCGTCCTGGAAGGGGCATGGTCCTCACGTCCCGATGGTGCATTGGACGGAGCATGGTGTTCACGACGGGCGGGCCTGGACGTTGTGAGCGCAGCGAGCAACTCCAACCCGCCCGGATGGTGCACTGAACGGAGCATGGTCGCTCACGACGGGCGGGCCTGGACGTTGTGAGCGCAGCGAGCAACTCCAACCCGCCCGGATGGTGCACTGGGACGGAGCATGGTGTTCACGACGGGCGGGCCTGTTCAATGCGCAGGAGGTTTCCCGAGGGATCGCGAACTGCTGCATCGCGCACGCCCCAGAACTGGTCGGCAGGTTCCTGCACCACGTCGGTGCCGGGTGCGCTGGCGATCTTGTCGAAGGTTGCGTCGAGGTCGTCGGTGCGAAAGTTGAGCGTGCCCAGTTCGCCCTTGGCGAGCAGTTCGGCCACGGCATCGCCGTCCTCGGCGGAGCGACCGGCGCGGGGCGGGGACAGCACGATGGAGATCTCGGGCTGCGACGCGGTCGCCAGCGTCGTCCAGCGGTAGTCACCGTTGGCGACCTCGTTGACGACGGTGAATCCCAGGATGTCGCGATAGAACGCGATCGCGGCATCCTGGTCCTCTGTGAGGATGTGCACGGTGCTGAGCGAGACGGTCATGGGTGCAAACCTTGGGTGAGGGGGCGTGTCGCGCACGACACTAGGCACTGCCGGCCTGCCGATGCTTCTCCGAAACTGATCGATTGGCAGCCGCTGCCGGGGTACGCGCAGACGACGTCTGGTTCGCCTCGTCAGGCAGGCTTTCGCGGCCGGGTCAGCACCATCACCTGGCAGACCGACATCGCCTCGACGCCACCGTGCTCGCGGGCGCGATAGGCACTGGGGCTCTCGCCGACCAGTTCGGTGAAGCGCGCCGAGAACGATCCCAGGCTGGTGTAGCCCACCGCGAAACAGGCATCCGTGACGCTCATGTCGGCCCAGCGCAGCAGGGCCTTGGCACGTTCGATCCGCCTGGTCATCAGGTGCGAGTACGGGGTCTCGCCGTAGACCTCGCGGAAGCGACGGCTGAAGTGGCCGGTGGACATCAGGGCCGTGTGGGCCAGCGCAGCCACGTCCAGCGGCTGGGCGTACTCGCGATCCATCTGGTCGCGGGCGCGCCGCAGGCGTCGCAACTCGTCGAGGTCCATGCCGGCCTGCTCTCGCTCGTGACCTATTCGATGCGGGCGATGACGGCGCCAGAGTCGACACTGTCCCCGGGGCTGTGGGCCAGACCCGTGACCGTGCCGTCTCGATGGGCGGTGATGTTGTTCTCCATCTTCATCGCCTCGAGGACGGCCACCAGGTCGCCGGTCGAGACCGCGTCGCCGTCCGACACCGCGTACTTGACCAGGGTGCCCTGCATCGGCGCCAACAGGTCCTCGGACGATGTGCCCCCACCGCTGCCCGACCCCGAGGAGCCGCGCTTGGGCCGCACGTCGCCCCCGGCACCGCCGCCGGCACCACTGGCAACCATGGGCGCGTCGCCATGGATGCGCACCTGGAGGCGGCGTCCACCCACCTCGACCGTCACCTCACGAGGTTCGGCGTCGTCGCTGGCCGCGTTGGCCGCGGGACCATGTGCCTCCAACGACGACAGGTCCCACTCGCGCTCGATCGAGACGGTGGAGTGCTCGCCGCGGGCGAACTGCTCGTTGGTCATCGCGAGCCGACCGAAGCCTGCCGTCGAGGGAATGCCCTCGACGACCATCTCGTCGATGGCCCGCACCATGCGTCCCCGGGCGACGTCGCGATCGCTGGCCCACACGATCAACTTGCCGAACATCGAGTCGTAGGCCTGGGGAATCGCGTAGCCGGTCTCTGCGATCGAGTCCAGTCGCACCCACGGACCCAACGGTGGGACGAATCGCGTGATGAGCCCGGGGGAGGGCACCCAGCCGATCGCGGGGTCCTCGGCATTCAGCCGCAGTTCGATGGCGTGGCCGGTCAGGGAGATGTCGTCCTGGACCATGCCCATGCCGTCACCCGCGGCGATGCGCAGCTGGGCGTGGACCAGGTCGACCCCGGTGACCAACTCCGTGACCGGGTGCTCGACCTGCAGCCGTGTGTTCATCTCGAGGAAGTAGAAGGTCTCGTTGTCGTCGTCGAGCAGGAACTCACAGGTGCCGGCGTTGTGGTAGCCCATCTCGACGGCCACCTTGATGGCGGCGGCGCCCATCGCCTCACGAACCTCCTGGGAGATGTTGGGGGCCGGTGCCTCCTCCACGACCTTCTGGTGACGGCGCTGCAACGAGCAGTCTCGTTCGCCCAGGTGGATGACGGTGCCGTCGAGGTCGCCCAGGACCTGGATCTCGATGTGGCGCGGGTGTTCGAGGTAGCGCTCCAGATAGCACTCGCCACGCCCGAACGAGGCCGTTGCCTCGCGCTCGGCGGCCTCGAGTGCCTCTGCCATCTGGTCGGCCGAATGCACCACCTTCATGCCGCGGCCACCGCCCCCGAACATGGCCTTGACCGCCACCGGGTAGCCGTGTTCCTCTCCGAAGGCGCGCGCCACCTCGGGGTCATCGGTCGGGTCCTTGGTGCCCGGCACCACGGGCACGCCCGCGGCCTCGGCCACGCCACGCGCCGTCAACTTGTCGCCCATCGAGGCGATGGCCTCGGGCGGTGGCCCCACGAAGACCAGGCCGGCATCGGCGACGGCGGTCGCGAAGTCGGCGTTCTCGGACAGGAACCCGTAGCCGGGGTGGATGGCGTCGACGTCGGCTTCGGCTGCCACTGCCAGGATCTTGTCGATGTCGAGGTAGGACTGGGCCGCCGGGGTCGGGCCCAGCAGGTACGCCTCGTCCGCCGCCCGCACGTGGGGCGCATCGCGGTCGACCTCGGAGTACACCGCCACGGCACGTACGCCCAGTTCCCGACATGCGCGGATGACTCGCAGGGCAATCTCGCCACGGTTGGCAATCAGGACGGCATCGAACACGGTGGTCTCCATCGGGGCGTGGCTGCGATCCTAGGGCTTGTCGCATCGTCGGGTCAGGCACTGCGGTGTCAGGGCGACCGTGACCGGCGCACCGGGCGCAGGGCCTGCAGAAGACCGGCGCCGCCGGGCCGGTATCGTTCGACGCCCGCTTGCCTCACGACCCGTCTCGCGAACCAGGAGCCCACCCATGACCTCGTCCTCCCCGGCGCGACTGGCCGTGGCCATCGCCCTGGCCATCGGTCTGTCCGCCTGTTCGTCGAGTTCCAGTGAGCCTGCGGCGGTCCCCACGGACGCCGATGCCGTCGTGGCCGGCACCGATTCCTTCGAATTCGAGCCCGGCGAGGTCGAGATCCCTGCCGATGGTGCCACGATCGCGCTCCAGTGCGGGCCGTCGCTGCCCCACGATCTCGTCGTCGAGGTGGCAGACGGCGAGGAGACCGTCGTCGAGTGCTCGGGTGGTCAGACCGAGGCGGGCGATGTCGACCTCGAGGCCGGAAGCTACGTCTTCTTCTGCTCCATTCCCGGCCACCGAGCGGCGGGCATGGAGGGCACCATTGCCGTCGGGTGACGGCCAGCCGAAAGGTGCGGTAGCGTTGTCCACCGCAACGCTCGCGACGACCCGGGAGACCCTCATCATGCTGCGTGCTCGACGGAGCCTGTTGATCGCAGTCGCGGCCGTGGCGCTGTCTGGTGCGGCATGCAGCAATGGCGTGTCCGACGAGTTGGCAGGTGCCGCGGTCGAGGTCTGCCCCGAGGGCAGCGACTGCTACGACCCGCCCCGCGCGCCTGCTGACGGTGGCATGATGTCCGCCGATGCCGGCGACTTCTACTTCGACAACTTCGCCGGCGAGGTCGCCGAGGGCGACATCGCCGTGACCCTGCACAACGTTGCTCCCGCGACCACGCACAACATCGTGTTCGAGGGCGCCAACACCGGCTCCGACGAGCCGATCGAGGCGAATGGCGGTGAGGAGGCCGAGGGAACCGTCAACCTCTTCGCCGGTGAGTACGTCTTCTACTGCAGCATCCCGGGCCACCGGGCCTCCGGGATGGAGGGCACGCTGACGGTGACGCCGCAACTGACCGAGGTGACCGAGGTCGTCACGGCCATCGGCCTGGAGTAGGGGTCGGGTGCCCCAGGTGGGCAGCTTCGAGTCCATGTTGTCTGGGGGCCACCCCAACTCGCTGGGCCGAACCCTCGAAGTGGTCGACGCCGTCTGTGCCGACCGATCTCGCCTGGACGAACGCCACCGTGCCGATCCGAAGGACGCGCCCGACGCAGCCTTGCTGGACGTTGCGAGCGCAGCGAGCAACTCCATCGTGTGCGCAGCACACGCAGCGAGCAACTCCAACGTGTGCGCAGCACACGCAGCGTGCAACTCCAACCGTGTGCGCACCGAAACACCGCTGGACGTTGCGAGCGCAGCGAGCAACTCCATCGTGTGCGCAGCACACGCGTTCAGCGTCGCCAGGCAAGGTCCGCGCGCGTCGTGATCCGGCGCCCGTGCACGATGGCCTCGAGTCGTGCCGCGCGCACCCAGGGGGTGATGCCCGCCGCCGCCGGCTCCTCCTCGGCATCGTCGATGACCACGACGGGTCGGGTCAACAGCGCCGTCACCGCGGCCACGATCTCCGGGCCGGGATCGCCGCCACCGACGAACTCCAGTCGCATGCCGTCCACGGTGGTGCCTCTCACGGGTTCGAGGTCGTTCGTGTCGCTCAGAGGGGAATGTTGCCGTGCTTGCGCGCGCGGTCCGGGTTCCCGCTTCGTCGCCGTGAAGCGCAGCCCCCTGATCAGTTCCGCGCGGGTCGCCGACGGCTTGATCACGGCGTCGATGTAGCCACGTTCGGCCGCGCGCCAGGGGTTGGCGAGGTCGCGTGCATAGGACTCCTCGAACTCGCCGTGCATCGCCTCGGGGTCCTCGGCCTCCTCGAGTTCGCGCCGATACAGGATGTTGACGGCGCCGCGCGCGCCCATCACGGCGATCTCGGCGGTCGGCCAGGCGAGGTTCACGTCGGCACCCAGGTGCTTGGACCCCATGACGTCGTAGGCACCGCCATAGGCCTTGCGGGTGATGACGGTGAGCTTGGGGACCGTGGCCTCGGCATAGGCATACAGCAACTTCGCGCCACGTCGGATGATGCCGCCGTACTCCTGGTCGGTGCCCGGCAGGAATCCCGGCACGTCGACGAAGGTGACGATGGGGAGGTTGAAGGCGTCGCAGGTGCGCACGAAGCGTGCCGCCTTCTCGGAGGACTCGATGTCCAGGACGCCGGCCAGGTAGGCGGGCTGGTTGCCGACCACGCCCACGCTGCGACCGTCGATGCGAGCCATGCCGCAGATGATGTTCTGGGCGTAGGCCTGGTGCACCTCGAAGAAGTCGCCGTCGTCGACGACCAGGCGCACCACCTCGCGCATGTCGTAGGGGACGTTGTTGTTGTCGGGGATGATCGCGTCGAGTTCGGGCACGTCCGCCGCGGGGTCATCGGCCGGCTCCCAGGCGGGGGGATCATCGAGATTGTTGGACGGCAGGAACGACAGCAGGTACTGGATGTCCTTGATGCAGGCTTCCTCGTCGTCGGACGCGAAGTGGGCCACACCCGATGTCGACGCGTGGGACAACGCCCCGCCGAGATCCTCCATGGTGACGTCCTCGCCAGTGACCGTCTTGATGACGTTGGGCCCCGTGATGAACATGTGGGAGGTGTCACGCACCATGAACACGAAATCGGTGATGGCGGGGGAGTAGACCGCCCCGCCGGCGCACGGGCCCATGATCGCCGAGATCTGCGGGACGACGCCGGAGGCACGGACGTTGCGCAGGAAGATGTCGCCGTAGCCACCCAGGCTGACGACCCCTTCCTGGATGCGCGCCCCACCGGAGTCGTTGAGCCCGACCACGGGAACCCCCATGGTCACGGCCAGGTCCATGACCTTGACGACCTTCTCGGCGAAGACCTCGCCCAGCGAGCCCCCGAATGCCGTGAAGTCCTGGCTGAAGACGCAGATCGATCGGCCGTCCACGGTGCCGTGACCCGTGACCACACCATCACCCAGGATCCGGCTCTCCTCGAGGCCGAACCCACTGGCACGATGGACGGCGAAGGCATCGGTCTCGACGAACGACCCCTCGTCCAGGAGCAGGTCGACGCGTTCGCGGGCCGTCAGTTTGCCCTTGTCGTGTTGCTTGGCGACTGCTGCTTCGCCGCCGCCGGCCACAACCTCCTGCTGGCGTCGCTCCAGGTCGGCGATCTTGTCTGCAGTCGTCTTCACGGTTTCATCGCACCTTCGTCGGCGGAGGCGGTCCGACGCACGGCGACACACCGTGCACGTCGGACGCGGGACCCGGCTGGGGCAGGTCCACGACACGCCAGTGGCATCCTAGTCTCCGGTGTTCCGGGGACCTCCGGACTCCGAGCCAGTGACGCCGACCACCGGTGCCACCCGATCACCGTCGCAAGGATCGCCCGCAGTGGACAGCGCACGACTGCACGCACGCCTGTTGGCAATCGACGGGGTCAGTCGTGCTCGCGTGGCCGAGACGGTCGATTCGACGAACCTGCGGGTGGCCGAGTTCGTCGCTGCCGGGTCGGGCGTGGGTGTGGTGGTGGTGGCGTCGCGCCAGGCAGCAGGACGGGGCCGGCGAAGCCGCCAGTGGCACGACGTGGCCGGTGGCAACGTCGCCGTGTCACTGGGCGTGGCGCTGCCCACCGGGGCCGTGGGACTCGTTCCCCTGGCCGCGGCCCTGGCACTGCGCGACGTCTTCACCCGGGCAGGGGCAACGCCCTCGCTCAAGTGGCCCAACGACGTGCGACTCGTGACGCACGGGCGCCCGCGCAAGGCGGCCGGGATCCTGGTCCAGGGCCACCCCGGCGCGACCCCACCGGTCGCGGTCATCGGGGTGGGCGTGAACGTCGACTGGCGCGATCGCCATCCGGCCCACGACGAGGCCCACGACTGGACCTCACTGGCCGAAGCCGTGGATGGCGACGTCGACCGTGAGGACCTGGTCGTCGCGTTGGTGACAGCGCTGCAGGGATGGCACCAGCAGGTGCAGGCGGACCCCGACCGGGTGCTGCACGACTACCGCGCGGTCTGTGCCACCCTTGGGCAGCGGGTGGGTGTCGAGTTGGGCGTGGACACCGCCAACGGCACCGATGCCGGCCGTCTGGTGGGCATCGCCACCCGCGTCACCGACGACGGCTGCCTGGTGGTGGCCACGGACCGGGGCGACGTCACCGTGGCCGCAGGCGATCTCGTCCACCTGCGACCGGCCCCCTGACGGCGCGTGTCAGTCGGGTCGCATCCCCGCCGCCTCGAGTGCGGCCACGCGGTGGCGGGTCGGGATGACGGCGTCGGGATTCAGGGACATCGAGTCGATCCCCAGCCCGACCAGGAACTCGGCGAAGTCGGGATGGTCACTGGGTCCCTGGCCACAGATGCCGACCTTCGTGCCGGTGCGCTTGGCGGCCTCGACGACCATGGCGATCGCCTTCTTGACCGCCGGGTTGCGCTCGTCGAACAGGTCCTGGAGTTGGCTGGAGTCTCGGTCCACCCCCAGCGTGAGTTGCGTGAGGTCGTTGGACCCGATGGAGAACCCGTCGAAGCGCTCGGCGAACTCGTCGGCGAGCAGCACGTTGGCGGGGATCTCGCACATGACGTAGACCTGCAGGCCGTTCTCGCCACGTGCCAGGCCGTTGCTCGCCAGGATCTCGAGGACCTTGTCGGCCTCCTGCGGGGTGCGGCAGAACGGGACCATGATGATCACGTTGTCCAGCCCCAGGTCGTTGCGCACGCGTGCCAGGGCCCGGCACTCCAGGTCGAAGGCGGCTCGGTACTCGGGCGAGTAGTACCGCCGGGCACCGCGCCACCCCAGCATCGGGTTCTCCTCGTCGGGTTCGAACTGCCGGCCGCCGATCATGTCGGCGTACTCGTTGGACTTGAAGTCCGACAGGCGAACGATGACGGGCCTGGGATACTGCGAGGCGGCGATGCGTCCGACACCGTGGGTGATCCGATCGACGAAGTAGTCCGACAGGTCGTCGTAGCCCACGACCAGTTCCTCGATGGTGCGCCGAGTCTCGGCGTCGGTGATGTCGTCGAAACGCAGCAATGCCAGCGGGTGGACCTTGATGTGGTCGTTGATGATGAACTCCATGCGTGCCAGGCCGATCCCATCGGCCGGCAGGCGCCACCAGTTCAGGGCCGCGCCGGGGGAGGCGAGGTTCATCATGATCTGGGTCTTGGTCTCGGGGACGTCGGTGAGGTCGATCTCCTCCTCGTCCCAGTCCTGCACGCCGTCGAAGACCTTGCCGGTGTCGCCGTCGACGCAGGACACCGTGACCTGCTGGCCCTCCTCCAGCAGCCGTGATGCCTCACCGGTTCCGACCACGGCAGTCACGCCGAGCTCGCGACTGATGATGGCGGCGTGGGCGGTCCGGCCACCACGATCAGTGACCACGGCTGCCGCACGTGACATCAGCGGCACCCAGTCCGGGTCCGTCATCTCCGTCACCAGCACGTCGCCGTCCTCGAAGCGATCGGCGTCGTCGAGGCTGGTCAGGATCTTGACCGGGCCGGCCGCAATCGACGCACCGATGGCGATGCCCTCGACGATGGGGCGGGCCGTCGTGTGCAGCGAGTAGCTGTTCATCGTCTGGCCGCCCTCCTGCGACTGCACCGTCTCGGGTCGGGCCTGGACGACGAAGAGCTCGCCGGTGTCGCCGTCCTTGGCCCACTCGATGTCCATCGGGTGGCCGTAGTGGTCCTCGATCGCGACTGCCCAGCGGGCCAACTGCATGACCTCGTCGTCGTTGAGCACGAAGGTCTCGCGCTCGCGGCGACGCGTGTCGACGACCTTGACCGGGTCCAGTTCACCCGTGCCGTAGACCATCTTGGACTGCTTGGCCCCCCGGATGTGGTCGATGATGGGGTGCAGGTCGAGGTTGCTCATGCGGGGCTTGTAGACCACCCACTCGTCCGGTTCGACGCTGCCACCGACCAGGTGCTCGCCCAGGCCCCATGCGCCGTTGATCACGACCACGTCGGGGAATCCCGAGTCCGGGTCGAGTGTGAACATCACACCGGCGCAGGCCGACCCGGATCGGACCATCTTCTGGATCGTGACCGACAGCCCAACGGCCTGGGTGTCGTAGCCGGTCTCGGCGCGATAGTGGATGGCGCGGTCGGTGAACAGCGACGTGTAGCAGCGGCGGATGGCGGTGAGCACGTCGCGTTCACCGGTGACGTTGAGCAAGGTGTCCTGTTGGCCGGCGAACGACGCGTCGGGCAGGTCCTCGGCGGTTGCCGATGACCGGATGGCGACGTCGACCTCCGCCTGGTCATACATCTCGCACAGGCTGGCGTACCCCTCGATGATTGCCTGTTCCAGGTCCTCGGGGAACTCGCCGCGACCGATCTTGCGTCGGATGTTGGTCCCGACCTCACGCAGGTCCGCCTGGCCCGAGTTGAGCCGGCCCATCTCGGCTTCTATGACGCCGTGGAGGTCATTGTGCGTCAGGTAGTGGTTGAAGGCCGTGACCGTGACGGCGACGCCCTCGGGGACCCTCACTCCCTGCTGCTTGAGCGAAGACAACATCTCGCCAAGTGACGCGTTCTTCCCACCCACTTCGCCGACGTCGTCGTTGCCGAAGTCGGACAGGGGGCGGACAAGGTCGTTGCTCATGGCGGGTTCCTGTTCCTGGGGGCGGTCTCGTGGCGGCTTGCGCGGTGCTGCTCGGTCGCGTCCCGGGTGGTGAACCGCGCCGTCGTCATCGACGGTGGGTGATGCGGGCCGAGGTGCCCTGTCGAGGCACTGTCGCCATTGCGCTCGGCGACGAACCTGCCCCCGGCAGCCTGCACCGTCGGTGGGTTCCGGACCAGACAAGCGGATCGAGCGACCGTTGGGGGCCGGAATGGCGACAATCTTTTCTGGAACCGGGAGCGGCAACCAGGCGGGGCGCCGCGGCGACGTGTGACGCAGCGGGTGCCGCGCGCGCTCTGCGTGGCTGCGGACGCGGTGGTCAGGACCTGCCGAACCACTTCCGCTTCTTTTGGGTGGCACCCGCGGTGGCCGCGTCGGCGGCATCCTGCGACGTGCCCTCGACGCGTTCGGCTTCGGCGTCGTCGGCAGTGGCGATCGCGGCCGAGATGAGGGACTCGGGGAGGCAATGCCGGTCGGGCATGCGGTCACGGCGAGGACGCTGGGCGGGAGCACACGCGCGCCCTGTCGATCGTGGATGGGGGACACGGCCGAACGGGCCGCCGGCTCGTTGCCGGCGGCCCGTTGGGCGGTGGTGCAGTTGGGGCGATGACGTGTTGTCCAGACGTGGAGGTTCAGACCTCCACGGGCGCGCGGCCCAACCCCTTGGCGAAGATCACGCCAACGGCCGAGATGACCGTGCCGACCGCGAGTGCGACCAGGAACCACACGATGCCCTCGATCGCGAACAGCACGAAGATGCCCCCGTGGGGAGCGCGCAGCGTCGTGCTGGTGACGGCGACGATGGCGCCGGTGACGGCCGACCCGAGCATGATCGGGGGAATGACGCGCAGTGGATCGGCGGCGGCGAACGGAATGGCGCCCTCGGTGATGAACGATGCGCCCAACAGCCAGGCCGCCTTGCCGTTCTCTCGTTCTGCGGGGGTGAACACCGATGGCCGCAGCACGGTCGCCAGGGCGAGTCCCAACGGGGGCACCATTCCGGCCGCCATGACGGCAGCCATGATGACCAACGGACCGGAGTCGCCACCGCTGGCGGTCGCTGCTGCACCCAGGCCAGCTGCGGCGAAGGTGTAGGCGGCCTTGTTGACGGGGCCACCCATGTCGAAGGCCATCATGGCACCCAGGACGGCCCCGAGCAGGAGCGCGGAGGAACCGGTCAGACCGGTCAGCCAGTTCTCGAGGCCTGTGGTGATCGCGGCCAACGGCTGGCCAAGGACCATGAACATGAGGCCACCGGCGACCAGGGTTGCGCCCAACGGAATCACCACGACCGGCATCAGGCCCCGGGCCCAGTCCGGCACCTTGAAGCGACTGATCCACAGTGCCACGGCGCCGGCCAGCAACCCTCCGATCAGTCCTCCCAGGAATCCGCCACCGACGACGACGGCGACCTGGCCCACGATGAAGCCGGGCGCGATGCCTGGTCGGTCCGCGATGGCGTAGGCGATGTAGCCGGCCAGCGCGGGCACCAGGAACCCGAACCCGAGCGAGCCCAGTTGGAAGGCAACGGCGCCGATGTACTGGGCGAGGCCGCCTTCGGGCAGGTTGAGCAGGGAGTTGTCGATCACCACGGCGCCAGCCGTGTCGGTGATGTCGTAGCCCGCGATCAGGAACCCCAACGCGATCAGCAGGCCACCGGCGGCGACGAACGGGATCATGTAGCTGACACCGGTCATCAGCCACTTGCGCAGCTTGGTTCCGGCCCCCTCGGTGCTCGTTTCGGCGTCGCCTTGGGATGCCGTGCCCTCCACACGCTGGGCGTTGGGGTTGTCGGCGGCGGCCAGCGCCTCCGCGATCATGACGTCGGGTTCGTTGATGGCACGCTTGACCCCGGACTGCACGACCGGCAGGCCGGCGAAGCGTTCGCGGTCACGCACGCCGACGTCGACGGCCAGGATGACCGCGCTCGCACCGGCGATCTGGTCGCGGGTCAACGGGGTGGCACCGGACGATCCCTGCGTCTCGACCAGCGAGTTCGACGCCGGCCTCCTCGGCCGCCTGTGCCAGTGGTCTGCTGCCATGTAGGTGTGGGCGATGCCGGTCGGGCAGGCGGTGACGGCGACGATGCGGCGACGCTGCCCGGAATCCGTTGCCGTCCCGGTTGCCCGGCGCGCTGCCCGATGTGGCGGCGGCTCCCGCGGTGGCCGGTGGCGCGCAGCGGTCGTGGTGGCCGTCGTGGCAGCCGGTTCGTCGGGGGCGACGACGTCGCTGACGAGCGCCACGACCTCGTCGACCGACTGGGCGTCGCGCAGCGACTGGGTGAACTCCTTGCGCACCAGGGCGCGCGCCAACTTCGTGAGCAGCTTCATGTGGTCGGCATCGCCGTCCGCGGCGGCGGCGATCAGGAACACCAGGTCGGCGGGGCCGTCGTCGGCGCCGAAGTCCACCGGGGGATCCAGGCGGGCGAACCCCAGGGAGCCGGTCGCGACATGGGCCGAGCGGCAGTGGGGGATGGCGATCCCGCCCGGCAGGCCGGTGGCGGCCTTGGTCTCGCGCTCCATGACGTCGGCCACGAGCCCGTCGGTGTCGGTGGCGCGGCCAGCCTGCGTGAGCAGGCCGGCCAGGCCTCGGATGACGGCGTCCTTGTCGGGGCCGAGGTCTGCGTCGAGTGCGACGAGGTCGGGCGTGATCAGCGGTTCCATGTGGCGCTCCTGGTGGGGGGGCAGGTCGATGGCGGGTGGTCGGGTGCGGCGGTCGTGGGTGCGGTCGGGGTCCGTGGGTGCGTCGTGGCGGTGCCCGGCGGATGGGTCGGGGATGCGCCGGCGGTGGATCGGGGATGCGTGGGGGGTCGGCTGGGCGGGGTTGCGTGGGAGGGTGTGATCTCAGGTCGTGGCTCCGGCGAGGCGTTGCACCACGACTGCGTCCGGGGTGACCAGCGTCGGGCGTGGGAAGCGTCGAGCCCGGCAGGGACACGGCGGCCGCGCCCCAGGCAGTGGCCCACGCGAGGCAGGTGGCCGAGTCGTGGCCGCTGGAGGTCGGCAAGCACCCATCCCGTCAGCGCCGAGTCGCCGGCACCCACGGTGCTGCGCGGTTCGACCGGCAGCGGCGGCGCGAACAGGCTCTCGACGTCGCGGTCACCGCGACGCTTCCGGCGGCGCCAAGGGTGAGCAACACGATCTCGATCCCGTCGTCGACCAGCGGCCGGGCGGCCGCGGCGGCTGCCGCGGGATCGGCTTCGTACTGGTCGGCGTCGCCACCGACGATGGTCGCCAGTTCCTCGGCGTTGGGCTTGATGAGCGTCGGCTTCACGGTCGCCGCGGTCGACGGCCTGCAGCGACGCACCCGAGGTGTCCACGGCAACGCGGACGTCGTGGCCGGCCAGGCGACTGGTGATCGTGGCGTACAGGTCAGCGGGGGCACCCGGGCGGCAGGGAACCGGCGCACACGACCCACCGAGCACTCGCTGCCTCGTCGACGACGGCGGCGACCAGGCCGTCGACATCGTCGTCGGTCAGTGTCGGACCGGGCTCGTTGATCTTGGTCGTGGTGCCGTCGGGCTCCATCAGCGTGATGTTGGTGCGGACGGCACCGTCGATCGCCACGGCGCGGTGGGGAACCCCGAGCATGTCGAGGGCGGCCAACAGGGGATCGTCCTGCCCGCGCAGGCAGGACAGCGACCGCCTTGACGTCTGGCGGACGTGGCGGCACGAGCCACGTTGACGCCCTTGCCCGCCGGTTCGACGGTGGCCACGGGCACCCTGATGACCGCGCCGCGGGACAACTCGCCCGGCAGGGAGACGCTGCGATCGTGGCTTGGGTTGGCGGTCACGGTGACGATCATGCGGCGACCATCCTGATGCGTCCGCTCCTGCGGTGCAACGTTGCGTCGGTGGCTGGACACGTGGGCTCCGATTGGCCGGCGTCGGGGGCGGCTGCGTACCCACCCGCTTCACTGTGTTTCGCTGTGTATATCTTTGAGTGTGTCCGATGGCGTTGACTTTGTCAAGAGATCCGAGCATGATCGGCAACATTCGAGCCTGCTCATCGATCCAGGCTCCTCATGGAGGCCCACTGTGGACGCATCCCCCTCGCTGACCGGCACCCCCGTCGTGCCGGGAGTCGGCTACGGACCCGTCGTCTGGCCCGCTCCCCGGCCGGAGGCGGATCCGAACGCACCCGAGATCGCCGAGTCGGACCGCGAGGAGGCCGTTGGCCACTACACCGCAGCTGCCGAGACGGTCGCGGACCGACTGCGGGCGCGATCGGAGTTGGCCGATGGCGTGGCCGCCGAGGTGCTGGCCGCGACCGCCGGGCTTGCGACCGACCGCGGGCTGCGACAGGCCGTGACGCAGCGCATCATGGAGGGCACCCCGGTCGATGCCGCGGTCGTCGCGGCGACCGAACAGTTCGCCGAGATGTTCATGCAGGTCGGCGGTGTGATGGCCGAGCGCGTGACCGACCTCAAGGACCTGCGTGATCGCGTCGTCGCCGAGGTCCAGGGCGCGCCGGAGCCCGGCATTCCCGATGCCCGACGAGCCGTCGGTCCTGTTGGCCGACGACCTTGCGCCGGCCGACACCGCCGGTCTGGACGTCACCAAGGTGGTGGCGCTGGCGACCGAGCTGGGCGGGCCGACCAGCCACACCGCCATCATCGCCCGCCAACTCGGCCTGCCCTGCGTGGTTGCGGTGGACGGCCTGTCCGACCTCGAAGACGGCGTCCAGGTGCTGGTGAACGGGTTCACCGGCGAAGTGGTCGTCGACCCCGAGCCGTCCGCGGCTCGCGCACAGGTCGAACAGGCCGGCGAGTACGCGGCCTCGATCGCGTCCTGGCGTGGTCCGGGCGCGACGTCCGACGGTCACGCCGACGCCGCTGCTGGCCAACGTGCAGGACGGGGCGGCCGCGCGAGCCGCGGCCGCGGCGGTGGCCGAGGGCGTGGGCCTGTTCCGCACCGAGCTGTGCTTCCTGGGAGCGGAGACCGAGCCGTCGGTCGAGGACCAGGCCGCCATCTATGCCCAGGTCCTGGAGGCATTCCCCGAATCCAAGGTGGTCGTGCGCACGCTCGACGCCGGATCCGACAAGCCCCTCAAGTTCGCGGGCCTGCCGGACGAGCCCAACCCGTCGCTGGGGGTCCGGGGACTGCGAATCGCGACGGCGGAGCCGGCGTTGCTGGTGAACCAGCTGGACGCCATCGCACTGGCAGGTGAGCGAACGGGCACCACGCCCTGGGTGATGGCCCCGATGGTGGCCACCGTCGAGGAGGCTGCCGGGTTCGCCGAGAAGGTCCGGGCGCGCGGCATGGTCCCGGGCGTGATGGTCGAGATTCCCGCCACGGCGCTGCTGGCCGATGCCATCCTCGAGCAGGTCGAGTTCATGTCGATCGGCACCAACGACCTGACCCAGTACACGATGGCCGCGGACCGCATGGCTCCCGGCCTGGCAGACCTCACCGATCCGTGGCAACCCGCGGTCCTGCAGTTGGTGCATCAAACGGCCCAGGCCGGGCAACGGGCCGGCAAGCAGGTTGGCGTGTGTGGCGAGGCTGCTGCCGACCCCTTCCTGGCCTGTGTGCTGATCGGGATGGGCATCGCGACGCTGTCGGCTGCCACGGCCGCGCTGCCGGCAGTGGGCATGCGGCTGGGCTCATGGACCTGGCGACCTGCCAGGCAGCGGCCGAGGCAGCACTGGCCGCGACATCGGCCGGGGGGGCCCGGACGGCTGCCAGGGCGATCATCGAGGATGCCTCGGGCGTGCCGCACGGCTGATCCGACAGCAGCATCCCTCGGCGCGGCCGAGACGCCCTCCCGGCGCACTGCCGGGGGGCGACGGTGTCCTAGGCTCGACGTGCGCCGGCGCGGAGGTTGATCGCGCCCACGGCCACCGCCCGCGACATCCGTCCGCACCAAGGTCTCGCCATGCCCTCGTTCGCCCTGTCCGACGAGCACCAGGAGTTCCGCGCCACGGTGGCGCGGTTCGCCGACGAGGTGGTGGCCCCGCGCGCCGACGAGTTCAACGCGGCGGGCGAACTGCCACTGGACATCGTGGCCCAGATGGGCGACATGGGGCTGTTCGCGATCCCGTTCGACGAAGCCGTCGGTGGCATGGGCGCCGACCTGTTCACCCTGTGCCTCGCGATCGAGGAGATCGGCCGCGTCGACCAGTCGCTGGGCATCACGTTGGAGGCGGCGGTCGGGCTGGGGGCGACCCCGATCGCCGAGTACGGCACCGACGAGCAGCGCGAACGATGGTTGCCCGACCTGCTGACCGGTCGCGCCCTGGCGGGCTTCGGGCTGACCGAGCCCGGCGGCGGCTCGGACGTGTTCGGTGCCACCCGCACGCGCGCCGAGGTGGACGGCGACCACTGGGTCGTCAACGGCTCGAAGGTGTTCATCACCAACGCCGGCACCGACATCACCTCGTTGGTCACCGTCACCGCGATGACCGGCCCGGACGAGATGACCTCCATCATCGTGCCGGCCGACACGCCGGGCTTCTCGGTGGCACCGAAGTACCGCAAGGTCGGGTGGCACGCCTCCGACACGCGCGAGGTCATCCTCGACGACGTGCGCGTGCCGGTGGCCAACACGCTGGGCGAGCGGGGCAACGGCTTCCGCCAGTTCCTCGCCACCCTCGACGACGGTCGCATCGCCATCTCGGCCCTGGCCGTGGGCCTGATCCAGGGGTGCATCGAGGAATGCGTCCGCTACGCGAACGAGCGCGAGGCCTTCGGCAAGCCGATCGGTCGCAACCAGGCCATCGCCTTCAAGATCGCCGACATGGAGGCGGCCGCCCACACCGCTCGGCTGGCCACGTGGGAGGCGGCATGGCGACGTGACGAGGGACTGGAGTACAAGCGCCAGGCCTGCATCGCCAAGCTGGTGTCGACGGAGGCTGCCGTGACCGCGGCCCGCGAGGCGAGCCAGGTCTTCGGTGGCTACGGCTTCATGACCGAGTACCGGGTCGGGCGCTTCTACCAGGACGCCAAGATCCTCGAGGTCGGCGAGGGCACCTCCGAGGTCCAGCGCATGCTGATCGCCCGCGACCTCGGCGTGTGATCCCACGCGGCCGGTGTGCGTGCCATCCCGTCGACCGGGGGCCATCCGGAGGCAGGCGCGTGTCGGTGGGCGCAGACCGGATGGGACGCCCGGGGCTCGGATCCGTCCACGCGGGTGGGCCCGGCTGGCGGAAGTCAGCCCATGAGGTCGCTGGCGTCCGTGCCGGTCCAGGTGGGGCCGCCGTGTGCCTTCACCCAGGCGGCGTCGGGCAGGATGCGGCGGCCGGAGATCCGCTCCACGGTCATCATGACCAGGTAGGGCCGGCTGCCACCGACCAGCGGCCTGATGGCCTCCGCGGCCGTGACCAGGTCGTGGTCAGGATCAGCCAGTTCGGTCAGGTGCCCGTACGCGACCACGCTCCAGCCGGCATCGCGGTCGGCCTGGACACCGTCGACCTCGAAGGTGGCGGCGGCGCTTCGGGCTGCCGCCTCGAGCTTGCTGCCCACCGCGGTGCGGAACAGCACGGCGCCTTCATGCATCGTGTAGTTGACGGGCAGGACAGTGGGACTGGGGTCGCCGTTGAACGCGATGCGGCCGAGGGTGGCCGATCCCAGCAACTGGCGACACGTCGAGGGATCCAGTTCGTCGCCGCGTCCCTGCCATGCTTCGGTGCTCATGTCGTCCTCGATCGTCGTGTGGCCTTCACCCTAGGTCGCGGGTGCGCCAGCCATCCTCTCGCTGGCCGACGCGCAATGCTCGTCAGTCGGCGCAGTACATCCTGACTGACGCGATGCCGACCGTGTCGAGGCCGTCTGCCTCGAGCACATCACGCACCTGCTCGGCGTCCGCGCGATCGTCGAAGTAGAGGGCGGCAGCCAAGGGCGGGTCATCATCCATGGTGATGCCGAGTGCCTCCGCAGCGCCCTGGTCGCACCCCAGTTCGCCGGAACTGGCCCGATAGCCCCGGGCTTCGGCGACACGCCTGGCTTCGTCCTCCTGGTCAGTGACACCCTCCACGTGCAGGTAGAGCCCGACGGCGGAGTCTCCGTGCCCACCGCGGGCGACGCTGGGCAGTGCTTCGGCACGCGGATCGCGATCGGGTCCGGCGGGCGTGGCCGTCGTCAGGCCAGCGGTACCCGGGCGTTGCGTGTCCGTGGCACGAACGCGGGGTGCAGCCCAGTCGCCATACGATGTCGACCCCTCCGGCAGCGTGAAGGATCGTGGATGGCCGCGCAGTACACCTCGCAACTCGCCCTCGTCGTCGACGAGCAGGTCGACATCGGCGCGCTGGTCGATGCCACGATCCAGGCCGGTGACATCGATCGCAAGCGGGCGATTCGGGATGCCGCCGAGGCCGCCGAGGTCCACTGGGGTGGCCGCATGGAACAAGGCCGTCGTACGGCGGGTCGTCGACGGACGACGACCACCTGGTGCGCATCGAGGCGGCGATCGCCGGGCGACGGGCTGACCAACGGCATGCAGCGCCAGGCGCAGTTGCTCCAGGGACTGGCACGACAACTGCGTGGACGCGTCACTGGCGTGCGTGACCTGTCGGCTCGCATGCGACCACGACCTGGCGTGGGTGAATCGATTGGCGATCGGGTCGGTCCGGCGTGACGATGCGATCGTCGCCGTCACCAGCGGCGACGGCACCCACTGGGTCGCCACCCACGGGGCCGCACGCCTGGACGTGCCCGACCTCGAGTTCTACGGCCTGCACCGACCACAGGTCGACGGCGCCATCGCGGCCGCGGGCCACCTCCACGACCAGCTGCTCGACAAGGGGCTCAAGCGGGCGGAACTGACGCTGCCGGACGGGACCGAGGTCTACCTCGTGCCGGTCCTCGAGGCGTGGCAGTCACTGCCGCTGGACTGGCCCGGCGTCGGGCGGGCGGGCCAGGAACGCGGCCCGGGTCTGGACGGTCCCAGGGCCACGGTCTCGGTGCTCACGAAGCCGCGCTTCGGTCGCTACAAGACCGACATCGTCGGTGTCGCCACGCACCTCGAGACCTGACGGGCACCGAATCGTGCAGCCCGCAGCGGTGACGACGCATCGCAGGCGCTCGTCAGCTCGGGGTCGTCGGCGGCGGTGATCGGGCCGCGCAGCACGCTGTCACCGGAGTGCGCTGGCTCGCCATCGGCTGGTTCGACCGAGACGTCGATGACCGGGAACGCGGTCGGCGTTGACCGGGGCGTCGATCGGGACCGCCGTCGTGGTCGCGTCCACCTCGCCCAGGCTGACGAGTTCCCCGTTGTCCAGGTCCAGCAGCCACAACTCGTAGAACTCGCCGGTGGTCAGTTCGGGCAGCGCGGACAGGTCGACTTCCACGATCGTGGTGTCGCCGTCCACGACGATGTCGCCGTCCACCTCGGTGGCGACGCGGTCGTCGAGCGGCTGCCATCGCGAACGTGGCCAGCTGTCGCGTCGAGGGCTGGTTGACGACCCAGACGCCACCGACCACCAGCACGATGGCTGCTGCGGCTGCCGCCATCCAGGCCATCGGCGACACCCCTCGCGCCGAGCGCGTCGGTCATCCAGGCGCACGACTGACCCGTCACCGTCGGCGGGTGTGGCATCGCCAGGCGGGGCGTCGTGCGGTCGGATGGGTCCGTGGCGTCGTCGGCGGGCAGGTCGGGTGCCACCGTGAGTCGCGGGGCATGCCGCGGTCGACGTCGGCGGGCAGCCACGGGCGTGGCCTCTGCGTCGTCATCGGCAAAGGCCTCGGCCGCGATGGCGTCCCACAGGCTGGCGACATGGGCGTCGTCGACCCGTTGCCAGGTCGTCCATCCCGTCGACGTGCCATGGTGACCAGTTCTTCGTCGGGGATTCGGGAGCGGTCGTGGGTGCGTCATGCCGCACCTCCCAACACGCAGCCGGAGTTGCTGCAGGCCCCGTCGCTGGTGGCTCTTGACGGTGCCCAGCGGCATCGCGAGTCGGTCCGAGACCTCCTGTTGGGTGAGTCCCTCGAGGTAGCCGAGTTCGAGGGTCTGGCGCTGGTCGTGGGACAGGCGTTGCAGCGCCTGGCCCAGCAGGAGGCGGTCGGCCACGCCGTCGGCGTCCTCGGCGCCGTCGCGCGCCGCGACGTGCCGGCGTGCCGACGCCTTCGGCGACGGGGGTCGCCGTGGGGATCTCGCGCACCCCACGGAACGAGCGATTGGTGAGGTTGCGGGCGATGCCGATCAACCATCCGGGCACCACGCCGCGGTCGGGATCGAACGTCGTGCGGCTGCGCCAGGCGGCGACGAACACCTGCTGGGTGAGGTCGTCGGCTGCGTCGTGGCCCACCCTGCTGGTGCAGAAGGCATGGACCATGGCACCCCAGGTCGAGAAGGCGTCAGCAAGCGCGTCGCGGTTGCCGGCCAGCAGGCCGGCAGCGATGCGCCGCTCGACGGCATCGATCGTCGACTGGGCGTCAGCGGTGGAGGCATCGGTGTCGATGGCCCGTCGTGCGTCGTCGATGGCTCGTCGTGCGTCGTCGATGGCTCGCTCCATCACCGAGTCCCGGGGGCGTTGGATCGTCCGCGGCCATGCAGTGGCTGCGGTGCGTCGGCTCGGGGCCTGACTATAGAGGGTCGGCGACCACCACGACGTTGGAGCGGTAGGAGCGAGCGTCGGCATCGAAATCACCTCCGCAGGTGACCAGCACCAACTGGGCCGGTCCGTCGCGTCGGAACAGGTCATCGGTGACCAGGGCGTCCTTCTGGATCTCCTGTCGGCCCGTGACCCGGAAGTCGGTCGTGCGTGCCGTCGGCGGCCGTCACGGTGACGACGTCGCCCACCGCGACGTCGGTCAGGCGAGCGAACGCGCCCAGTCCCTGGCTGCGGCTGTCCACGTGGCCGGCGATGACGGCGTTGCCGGCCTGGCCCGGAGTGGGGCCGAAGCGGTACCAGCCCGGCCTCGTTGACGTTCTCGGGGATCGCCATCTGCCCGTCGCCGTCGATGCCCAGGGCCACGATCGGCACGTCCACGTCGATGGAGGCGATGCGCAGTCGGGTCGGGGCCGGTGCCTGGGTGCAGGTCGAGGTCCGCCAGGCGTGCGGAGCTCGTGGCGACGTCCACGACCGGGGTGGGCGGGCGGTTCGGCGTGGGATCTGCGGCCGGCGTTGTCGGCGCGCGGCGGAGGGGCTGGACGTCGTGGGGTGTGGGTGCGGTGGGGGCGGCGTCGTGGCATGTCGGGGTCGGGCTGGCGGGTGTCGACGTGGGTGGCCTCCACGCCGAGGCCGCTGCCGCAGATCCTGCCAGGTCGACCGTCCCCACGTCGCGCGGTGGCGCCGCCGACGAGCAGGAATGCCGCGGCTGCCAGGGCGACAGCCCCGGTGCCTGCCAGCAGTCTGCGGTCCACTTCATCGTCCTGTTCGGTGGTCGTCGTGTCGTCGTGTGGTCGTGTCCGTGGTGCTGCCAGTGTGCAGTGCGCGATCGTGGAGTGCGTCGCGGCGGGGACGTGTCCAGCGCACCCCCCGGTGCGGCTCTGCCTGCTCGAGACCCAGTGGGTCCGTCACGTGCAGCAGCCGGGTCACGCCCGGGGATCGGCGCGACCCGGCTGCGCGGGCACTGGGGCGAGGCGGGGAGGGCTCGCATGTGCCGTGCACGGGGAAGTGCGATGCTGGTCGGGGGTTCCGGGGCGGGTGTGTGCCGCACCCGCCCCGGAGGTCGTGCCGGTGATGGTGTGTGCCGCACCATCATCGGCAACGGGCGCCGGGTCGACGTGTGCCGCGTCGACCCGGCAAGCGTGGCGTCAGTTGCGCTCGGTCGCCGGGCGACGGGCAGCCAGTGCGAGTGCACCGAGACCCATCAGGCCGAGAACGATCGCACCGAACGGGTGCGGTGTCGGTCGAGGCCGGCGTCACCGGCGGGGACACCCTCGGGGGCGTCGTGGAGACCGGGGATGGCCTGGACGAGGATCTCGAAGCTGCCGCCTTCGAGGTCACCGACGGCGTACGCGATGGTGTTGGTGCCCTCTGCCAGCGTGGTGCCGGGCAGGGCGAGGACCTCGGTGTCGGTACCGGCCGCGTTGATGGCCAGGTCGTAGTCACCAGCAGGAACGTCGGCAACTGCCTCGTCCGGGTTGGAGAGGTTCGGGACCAGCACGTCACCGCCTGCGAGGATGTCAACTGCAGGAGCGGCGGCGTCGTGGCGGACGGTCACGCGGGCCTCGCCGGCGGCGATGGTGGAGATGTCGTTGACGTACAGCGACGCGGTGGGGTCACCGCCCTCGGTGAGGTGGGCGACTGCGGAGACGTTGGCGCCGGCTTCGAGGGTGGCGTCCGCGGTCAGGATCGGGGCACTGTTGTCGGCAGCGTCAGGTGCGGTGATGTCGAAGGTGTAGTCGCCGGCCGGCAGTTCCAGGGCGTCGGTCACGGTGCCGAACTCGAAGTCGTCGAGCGTGAGGTCGCCGTTGACGTAGACGTCGACCGTGGTGTCGGGGATGCCGTGGACGACGGTGACCGTGCCGGTGGCGTCCTGGGCGGATGCCGCGGTCGGGGCGAGGATGAGCCCCGCCAGTGCGGCGGCGGGGACGAGGGCGCGAAGTGATCGCATGTGAAGTTGCCTTCTGGGTTGGTTGTGGGGCGTGGACGCGAAGGGGGCGCGTCGCATGGCTTCGTGTTCGCCATGCACCCTCACTTGCCGCCGACCTCGCCAGATGGATGCATGCACAACTAGTTCGTGCGCTCAGCGCACATAGGTGGTCCCAGCTCGGGGTCCAGGGCAGGATCGGTCGTGATGGGCCTCGAGGCCCTGTACGTCGCCTGGTGGTCAACCGCCGGCAGGCGCATCCTCGACAACGGCCGCATCCAGGCATCGATCGCCGGCAGACCACGCAACTTGTCGCTGGAAGAAGTCGTTGACGAGTCCGGCCAGTTGCTGCCCGCGCGGCCTCGGCCGCATATCGCCGTCGCTGCCGTCCCGGGTCGTGCCGTCGGTGATCGCGGCACGCAGGCGCAGCAGGTTGCGCACGATCTCGTACTCCGGCGTCGCCCTCGAGCGTGCGCACGACGGCCAGGACCAGGTCGTCGAGCGTCGCCAGCATGCGTGGTGCGGGCCAGGCCCGTCCTCGTGCGCGGGAAGCCTCGTCCAGGGTTCCCACCACCGCCCCCACCTGGTAGAGGACGGCAGTCGGCTCGTCGAACAGTTCGCGCAACCACGCCGCCTCCTCGTAGCTGCCGGTCAGGCGGAAGATGTTGTACATCCGCTTGGCCGCCTTGCCGTAGTTGGGATGGTCCCCACCGACGTACTTGCGGACCTCGCCCTCCAGCGCATCCACGTAGCCATCGAGTGCGTCGCCGGACAGTTCGTGCACCAACTTGGTGAACAGCGGCACCGAGTCCGCCTCGAGGTAGACCTCCTGGAAGTACGGATCGAGGTAGCCGTCGAGCGGGGTGATGGAGCCATCGGGGGCCTCCCAGGTGACGTCGAGCATGTTGGATGCCCGGGACACCTTGCGCCGCACCGGATCGGCGACCACCCAGTCGAGCTTGCACCAGCCGGGATCGTCGCACGCGTCCTCCCACGCGACCGTCCCAGGGGTCGCCGGCCGGCGTCGTCGCGGTGATCCGGCCCGCTGCCACCTCCTCGGGACTCCAACTGATCGGGCTGCCGGCCGTGACCACGTGGCCGTCGCGCACGACGTCGGCGGCCAGCGTGCCGAACTTCACCTCCACGAGCCGCCAGGTCTCGCCCACGGCCGCGTCCATGGCCTTGGCGCGCATCACCTCGCCCAGTCGAGCGCAGGCTGCGGCGCGCGGTGGCGGCCTTGATGTTGACGCGTTCGAAGTAGTCGCAGTCGCCGGGGTAGGTCTGCACCTTCGACTGGGCCGCCGAGCCCGACAGCGCCAGCGCGGTCTCGACGTCGTCGAGGTCGGGCAGTCCGACGATGTCGCCGACCTCGCGGAACCACGCCAGGTCGCGGTCGCTGAAGTCCAGCATCGTGACCTTGTGGCCGAACACCCCGGCGGTGACGTCCACCACGACGTCCTGGCTGTCCCGTGTCAGTGCCACCGCCGTCAACCACTGCAGCGCCTCGACCTCGTCGAACTCGACGCCCAGCCGCCGAGCCGACGCCACGATCCGTTCGAGGTCGTCGGCCGGCGCCGGGTGCCCGTTGCCCCCGCGCTCGTCCATGGATGCCTGCGTCATGACGAAGTCCTCTGTCCGGTGTGCCCCGCGACCCATGCTGCCGGATCAGGCCGGGTCGCGCCGACGTTGCGCGAGCAGTGCTCGAAACACCTCGGCCTGCAGCACCGCGTCGGCCAGTGCATGGTGGGGGAGGTCGACCGTCACGCCGACATGGGTGGCCAGGTCCTGCAGGGACGTGGCCGACCACGGCACGCCGGCCAGCCCCATGAACAGGGCCTTCGTGTCCAGGGCGCTGTGGCCGAACGGGTTGTGCCCGAGGTGGCGATGCAGCGCCTCGGCGACGAACATCCAGTCGAACGGCGCGTTGTGGGCGACGAACACCGGACGTGCACCGGCCACGGTCTGGTCGACCCAGGCAGCGAACGATCGCATGGCGTCGACCTCGGGCACGCCCTCCCGCACGAGTCGTTGGATCGACAAGCCGCTGACGGCGACGGCGCGGTCGTCCACACCGTCGCGTTCCGGTCGCACCTCGACGTAGAACCTGGACTCGGGATCGTCGACCGCGCATGCCCCCAGCGACAGCAGGGCATGGTGGGCCGGACTCGGTCCCGAGGTCTCGACGTCCACCATGATCCAGGCCGGCTGCTGCCCACCGTCGTCGCGCATCAGTGGTCCTCGGGCGGCATCACCCATTCGCCCTCGTCGCCCTCGGGACGATGGTCGCCGGCCAGTTCGCGCAGGCGCAGGGCACCTTCCTCCGGCCCCTGGGCCAACAGGCGGTCACCCGCGCGCAGTTCCCGACGCGAGCGTGGGCGATAGATCCAGCGACCCCCGCGGTCGACCGCCAGCACCTCCATCCCGGTGTTGGTGTGCACCCGGTGCTCGCGCAGGTTGGAGCCGTCCAGCGCCGATCCGGGCGCGATCACGGCATCAGCGGTGATCTCGTCGGTCTCGCTGAGCGCGGCCGCGATGATGGGATGTGGCGGCTCGTCGGTCTCGATGACTCGCGTCATCGACTGGGCTGCGTCCACGATGCGCTCCGACGCCGCCGCGAGGTGCAGCAACCCCCGCAACTGCTCGGGATCGTCGAGTTCGCGCGCTGCCCGCAACACCCACCCCTCGAGCCCGTGGAAGAGGTCGTCCGAACGATCCTCGATGACACCGACCTCCGATGCCAGGGCCCGGTCGCGCAGCAGGATCGCCGAGTACGCCAGGCCCACGGCCACCTCCGACACGTTCTTCAACTCGACCACCAGGTCGACGGCGCGGTCGAGGTTGGTGAGCCTGCCTCCGTCGGTGGGTTCGGTGATTGCCAGTGGCGGCGCGCCTGCCAGCTCCCGGATCTGGTCGACGCCCTCGCCGGGCCCCTGCAGGAACAGCACGTCACCCTCGCGCAACTGGTCATCGGGCGAGAAGCCGTGGATCCATTCGACGTCGCGGCGGATGGCGATCACCCACATGCCGGTCTCGGCAGGCAGTTCGCAATTCCCGCAGCGTGCGACCCTCGAGTTGGTTGGACTCACGGACCGTGACCCGTGCCGTCACCTCCTCGGCGAAGCGCAGGTCGTCACGCAGGACCGACGGCACGCCCAGGTCCTTCAACTGGACGCGCGCGATGTCCTCGGCCGAGTCCGCGATGCCCTCGATCGACATTGCCAGCGACAGCACCCCGGCCAGCGCATGGGCGTCGTCGGGCGTGCGCGCTGCCAACATGCACACCATCCGCAACTCCACCAGCGAGTCGTCGACCTGGTCCTCCAGGCGCAGGACTTCCCGGGCCAGGTCGTCGTCGCCGAAGAACACGGCCGCGTAGGCCAGGTCGACCATCAACTCGGCCGCGTCCTTGGCGTCGACGAGCAATTCCTTCACGGTGCGTCGCATCTCTACGATCCTCCCAGGCCCATGAGGCCGATTGCCGCGACAAGGCACAGGATGCCAAAGAGGTCCATGGTCGCGGTGACGATTGGAATGCCGTGGTTGTCGGGGTCGAGTCCGAAGTGGAACGTGGCCACGGCGGCCAGGTAGGCCACCGCCGACAACAGCAGCGTCGCCATGAACCCACCGATGTTGGCCACCAGGAGCAGTTGCCACGCCGGCGGCGGTGCCATGCCGGCCAGTTGCGCGCCGACCCACCCGACGCTGCCGACGCCCATGAAGGCCAGGAATCCGAGCAGGAAGGTCAGCGAGATGTCCAGGCCGGCCTCGCGCGTGGGCCATGCTCGCGGTTGCATCGACCCCACGTGCAACTTGGAGGCCATGCGCGACGACAGCATTCCCCCCAGGGAGCCACAGGCGGCCACGAACGGCGGGATCATCACGAACAGGGCCGGGTCGGCGAGCAGCGAGTCCAGTCGCGTGTCCATGACGACACCCGCGATCACGTCGATGGTGACGGCCACGGTCAGGACCACCAGCGACTCGCGCACGATCCGTGCGACCGTCGGATCCTCGTCGCGCCACCCGACCACGGCGGCCAGGACCGCCGCCAGGATGCCGACCAGGCCCAGGACCGCCGGCAGCACCGGGATCGCCAGCATCATGGTGGCCAGCAGCAGTGCCGGCAGGGTCACGAGGTCGCCGGTGGCGGTGATGGTGGGCGCGCCGACGTCGTCCATCGACCAGCCACTGGTCCGCGACGACCGTGCCATCGCCACGGTCACGGCCAGCAGCACGGCCGAGGCCAGCAGCCCACCCACCACCGACACGGCAACCAGGTCGAGCAGGGGCATCACCGGACGCCCGAGCAGCGCCGAGATCCCCCACGCGATGAGGCCCGCCTCGGCCGCCGTCGACATCGTCAGGAGCACGGTTGCCCTGATCTGGTGGCCCGACCCACGACTCCCGGCTGATCTCGTCACCCATCTGGCCGGTGAGGATGCCCGTGCCCAGGCGGGCCGCGAGCGAGCCGAACAGGGATCCTCGCATGCCGATGGCTGCCGGGATCAGCACCAGGAGGCCGGGGTTGGCCGCGAGGGTGTCGCGGGCGCTGCCCAGGACCACGCCCGCCACCAGGGTGGCAAGCAGGCCGACTGCCAACGCGCCTGACGACGCCCTGATCGACCTGGCCTCCTGGGTCCAGTACCGACCGATCTCGGTCGCAGGCAGGCCGAGTGATCGCAGGACCACCATCACCGGCTCGGGCAGGGTGGGCCGGCGCAGGCGTGGGGCCGGGATGCGGGGTCGTGCCATCGCGCCCTCCTCACCTCGACGTCGGCCACGACGGGGTCGGCCGAAGATCCGGGCTGGTCCCGAACCTGCGGGCAGCCTACGGATTCGACCGGCATGACCCGGGCACGCAGGGTGGCGGGCAACAGCGGCAACCCGAGCGGGCCGGGCGATCCGGGCGATCCGGGTGATCGCGACGAACCGGGCGATCCGGGTCGATCGCGACGAACCGGGAGATCGGGGCGATCAGGGCGATCGACGCAATCCGTACGATCCGAGCATCGACGAGACGTCGCACCCGGGTGGGCGTGGCGCCGCGGTGGTCGTCAGGATCTAGACTGGGCACCATGACCTACACACCCCCACTCACCGACATCCGCTTCGTGCTCGACCACGTCGTCGACCTCGACCGACTGCTGGCCCTCCCGGCCTACGCCCACGTGGACCGAGAGCTCGTCACCGGCATCCTCGACGAGGCCGGTCGCTTCGCGGCCGAGGCGATCGCGCCGACCAATCGCGACGGTGACACCGTCGGGTCACGCCTGGTCGACGGCGAGGTGGTGACGCCGGACTCGTTCAAGCCCGCCTACCGGTCCTACGTCGACTCCGGGTGGGGCGCCCTGCAGCACCCCGAGGAGTTCGGGGGCGGCGACTTCCCGCTGGTGGTCGCCAACTCGTTCAAGGAGATGCTGACCTCGGCGAACATGGGCTTCTCCCTGTGTCCGCTGCTGACCACCGGCGCGGTCTACGCGATGGTCCACCATGCGTCCGAGGAGCTGCAGCAGGAGTGGTTGCCAAAGATGGTGTCGGGGGAGTGGACCGGCACCATGAACCTCACCGAGCCCGGCGCCGGGTCCGACGTCGGGGCCCTGACCAGCAAGGCCGTGCCGAACGGCGACGGCACCTACCGCATCAGCGGCCAGAAGATCTTCATCACCTACGGCGAGCACGACCTCGCGGACCAGATCGTGCACCTGGTGTTGGCACGATTGCCCGACGCCCCTCCCGGGACCAAGGGGATCTCGCTGTTCCTGGTGCCCAAGTTCCTGATGACGGCCGACGGATCGCTCGGCGAGCGCAACGACGTGAAGTGCGTGTCGGTGGAGCACAAGATCGGCATCCACGGATCCCCGACCTGCGTGATGGCCTACGGCGACGATTCCGACGGGGCGATCGGATGGCTCGTGGGCGGGGAGCACGACGGCATGCGGGCCATGTTCACGATGATGAACGATGCCCGGCTGGCCGTGGGCATGCAGGGACTGTCGGTGGCCGAGCGGGCCTACCAGCAGGCCCTGGCGTTCGCCCAGGAGCGCCAACAGGGATCGGCGCTGGGCGCCCCGCGTGGCACCTCGTCGCCGATCATCGAGCACGCCGACGTGCGTCGGATGTTGATGACCATGAAGGCGCGGATCGAGGGCATGCGTGCGCTGACGTACATGAACGGGATCGCGCTGGACTTCGCCCACGCCCTGGAGGGCGACGAGGCCGCCCACTGGCAGAAGATCGCCGACCTGTACACGCCGCTGTCCAAGGCGTGGTCGACCGACCTGGGCGTCGAGCTGACCTCCACCGCCATCCAGGTGTACGGCGGGATGGGCTACGTCGAGGAGACCGGCGTCGGCCAGTACTGGCGCGACGCTCGCATCGCGCCGATCTACGAGGGCACCAACGGGATCCAGGCGCTCGACCTGGTGGGTCGCAAGCTCGGCTACGACGGTGGGTCGTTCGTGACGGATCACGTCGAGTCGCTGCGTGCCCACGCCGCCGACGACCGCGACGAGCTCGCATCCACCATGGCCGGCGTGACCGCGGCGCTGGACGTGCTCGACGAGACCACCCAGTGGTTGCTCGGACAGCGTGACGAGATGCAGGACGTGCTCGCGGGCGCGACGCCCTACCTGCGGTTGTTCGCCACCACCGTGGCGGGCGCGTTGCTGGCCAAGGGCGCGGCCGCCGCACTGGACGAGGTCGATGCCGGCAACGACGTCGACTTCCACCGGGCCCGGATCACGACGGCACGGTTCTTCGCCGAGCAGTTGCTGCCGGAGGTCCACGCGCTGGCACCCCAGGTGACCGCGACTGCACGCGACCTGTTCGAGCTGGACGCTGCCCAGTTGGCGTGAGGCGACGTCACGAACCGCGATCTCGGGGACGTCGCCCCGACGGGCCGACCTGTTGTCCGGCCCCCGTTCGACCGGGCCGTGAGCCGGAGGTGATCGCGAGGCCACTGGTACCGTCACCGACCGCCGGTCATGGCGCCTGACCTGCCCCCACGGGGGCCCACCAGTCATCGTGGCCGCGGTCGTGGCTGCCGGTGCCACGGTCGGGCGCGATGGGCGCTGGCGCCACCGGTCCGTGTCCGTTCCTCCGCTGCGTCCCGACGAGCCATCCCGTGTCCGACGACTCCGTCTTCCGCTCCGTGCGCCGGCCTGATCGACGCCGGCGGACGCTGGCATGGCGCCTGCTGAAATGGGCCATCGTGGTGGCCGTCATCGCCCTGGTCGTGGTGGTCGGACTGCTCGTGCGCAAGGCGGCGACGGCGCTGGAACCGGTCGACATCCAGACCCTCGTGCTCAACGACATGGACCCCGACGCGCCCCAGGACGTCGTCGAGGGCACCTCCACGACGTTGGTGGTCGGAGTCGATCGGCGAGCGGTGCAGCCCGAGAGCATCGCATCGTCGACGGCCGATCCTCGTGGGGCGGCACTGGCCCTGCAGGTGTCGCTCGTCCAGACGTCGCCCGAACGCGAGGGCACGGTCGTCGTCAACTTCCCGGCCGACCTGGAGGTGCGACCACCCGGACTGCTCGACATCGGCACGACCCGACTCGACCAGGTCCAGGCGCTTGGCGGCCCGGATGCCCTGGTCGCGACGATCCAGGACCTGACCCAGATGCCCATCGACCACTACGTCGAGGTGGATCTTGCCGGCGTTGTGGGCGTGGTGGACGCGGTGGGCGGTGTCGAGGTGTGCCTCGACGACGTGATCCTGGGTCCCGAGCCAGGCACCGTGGCCGCGACCGAGGCGGTCGAGCCGTCATCGACCGCGCCGTCCACGGCCCCCGCCGACGCCGCGAGTGGCACTGCCGGCAGCCCCAGCCCCGCGTCGGCCGGCGCGAGCTCGGCAACGGCCAGTCCCGCCACGCCAGCCGACTCGACGCCGCAGGCGGATGCCGCGACTGGATCGGCGACGACTGCACCGACATCGGGGGCGACCGCCCTGACCGGTCAGTCCGCCGGGTGCCAGCTGCTCGACGGGGCTGCGGCTGCGGGCTTCCTGTCGAGTCGGGCGGACGCCAACCAGCCCCTGGAGGTCCAGCGCCAGCGCATCGCCGAACAGCACTACCTGATCGGCCAGGTCCTCGATCGCATGCGCCTGACCGCCGTGTTGACCAACCCCTTCCGGGTCAACGACGAACTCGATTCGCTCCAGCAGGCGGTGGCCAGTGACATCGACCCGGGCCTGCGAGGCATGTTCGAGGTCGCGGGCGACATCGCAGACTTCGACCGCGACGAGTTGATCGTGCGCGTCGTGCCCTCCTACCGCCGCAGCGAGGGCGGCGAGACGCTGGTGTACGTCGACCAGGCCACCACCCTGTTCCAGGCCGTTCGCCAGGGCGACGACCTGACCGGGGTCGGCATCACCACGAGCGACGAACTCGGTCCCGAGGACGTCACCGTGGTGGTGGTCAACGGCGTCGGAACCCCGGGACTGGCGGGCAGCGCCCAGAGCTATCTTGCCAGTCGTGGCTTCACCGTGGCCTGCGCCGTGAACCCGTCGGACCTCGACCCGCGCGCCGGGTTCGACGAGTCCCAGGAGAACGTCGTGCTCCAGTACCTGCCCAGCGACCGGGTGTTGGCGGAGCTGGTCATCGAGGCACTGGGGTCGTTGCCAGTCGAGGAGTTGGAGGTCGAGGCCATGCCGCCACAGCCCGACAACCCGGAGTGCGTGTTCGACGAAGGTGGCGTCAACGTGGTCATGACGGTGGGATCGGCATGGGAGTGAGCCCCCGTGCCGTCCTGGTCGACATGGCGCCGGGACCAATGGCCGACGCCGTGCGGGACGCCCTGGGCACACGGGCGGCCAGTCGCTCGGCTCGCACGGCGCCGGATGCCGTGGACGTCGTCGCCAGCCTCGACCCGGCCGTGCTCGTGGTCGGCCCCGCCGCCGATGCCGGCACCGGCCAGGGCGAGCCGCAGGATGCGACCGCCGTGCATCGCGCCGTTGCCGAGCGCACGCGCTGGTGGTGCGAGGCTGCCCGGGTCACGGGCGCATTCGTCGTGCTGGTCTCGACGGCGATGGTCTTCTCGGACAACACGACGCCGGTGCCGGACGAGTTCACTGCATCGACGCCCGTCGGCATGCCGGGCCGTGCCTGGCGCGCAGCCGAGACGATCGTGGTGGCCGCCGGGGGAGCCGTCGTGCGCGTCGGTGCGGCCGATGCGACGGGCCCCACGGATGCGACCGGCGGCTCGGATGCCACCGTCGACACGGCGGCCGTCGCCGACGTGGTGACGTGGGCGGCTGCGGGAAGACGGTCGGGCACATGGCACGTCGGTGGGCCGCAGCTGGACGACCTCCACACCCGCATCGTGCGTGGCACGAGTGGTCCCGGAGCATCCGATCCGGGCTCGGCACGAGGGGGAGTGGCGCCGTGACCGTGCGCGATGCCATGATCGTCGCGGGCGGGCGGGGCACGCGCCTTGCGCCCCTGACCGACGCCTGCCCCAAGCCCCTCCTGCCCCTGGTCGGCCTCCCGTTCCTGGCCGGCCAGATCCGCCGACTGGCAGCCGCGGGGATCCAACGCGTGTCGCTGATCGTGGGCGCCGACACGACGCCGTTCGAGCCGCTGGTTGCGCAGATGGCGGCGCACGGTGTCCAGGTCGTGCTCGTCCCCGAGCCGGAGCCCCTGGACACCGCTGGCGGCGTCCGCAGCGCGATCGCCGCGGCCCGCGGCCCGGTGGTGGTGTGCAACGGCGACATCCTCACCAATGTCGATGTCACAGCCCTGGTCGCGGCGCATGTCGCCTCGGGAGCCGCCGCGACCCTGAGCCTGATCCGCGTCGATGATCCCTCGACCTTCGGGGTGTGCGTGCGGGACGGCACGCGCATCGTCGACTTCGTCGAGAAGCCCGCGCCCGGCACCCTGCCCGGCCAGGACACCGTGAATGCCGGGACCTACATCCTCGAGCCGTCCGCCCTGTTGGCCTTCCCCGAGGGCCGCCTGTCGTTCGAGCGCACCGTGTTCCCCGGCATCCTTGCCGGCGGTGGCCACATCGAGGGTCGGGTGTGGGAGGGCGTGTGGGCAGATCTGGGCACACCTGCGCGATACCTGCGTGGGCACTGGCTGGTCCTGGACGAGGCCATGCCGTGGCCCGGGATGGACGACCTGGAGCAGCGTGGCGACGGGGTGCGGGTCCATCCCGACGCCGATGTCGCCCCCACGGCCGTGCTGCGCGGCCCCGTGGCCGTGCTGGCGGGTGCCCAGATCGGGCTGGGAGCCCGGGTCGGACCCCACGTGGTGCTCGGCACCGGCAGCCGGGTCGGCGACGGTGCCCGGATCCGGCGCAGTGTGCTGCTCGATCGCGCCAGCATCGGGCCGGCCACGACCATCGAGGACTCGATCCTGGGTCGTGGAGCCGTGCTCGCCGCGGGCCTGGGTCCGGTGGCCGACGTCGTCGTGGGCGATGGTGTCGAGGTGGCCCTCGATGACGACCTGTCGACCGGAAGCCGCGTGGCTGCCTGAAGTCCTGCAGGGGTGTTCAGGTGGAATCGGGCCCCGCGGCCCGCACCAGGACCCGCACCATGCGGCCTGGTCCGGTCGCGTCCTGCACGACCGGCGCCGCCATGGCGATGTCGCGCCCTGCCAGGACGATGCGGATGGCCTCGACCGCCATGCCGGCAGCCACGGCCGTGGGTGCGGTGACCGCGATGGCCGGGCCCGGTTCGACGACCGTGGCGATCGTCACGTCGGCGACGTGCCGAGATGCGATCGTGGCCGCCACCTGCGACAGGACTTCCGCGAGCTCGTCGTCGTCGCGACCGTGGTGGCCACGCACCTGCGCGGTGACGGCATGGTCGAACAACGTGGGACCGCCTGCCGGGAACAGGTCCTCGGCAACGGGGCGAACCAGGTCCTGGCCGGTGCCGGCGCCGCCGGTCTCCAGGCCCCGTAGCAGGACGAATGGCGCCCCGGAGGCCTTGGACCGAACCAGGTCGGCGGCCGCGGCGACGGCATCGGCAACGGCTGCCACGGTGACATCGAGACGCCGGCCGTGCAGGTCGTTGCCGCCGCGTTCGTCGCGCAGCGGGGCCATGCCCGCCACCCCGAGCGCGACGTCGACCTGGCCCATGCGCCAGGGCCGCCCGAACGTGTCCGTCACCACGACGGCGACATCCCTGCCGAGCGCGGATGCCAGCCCGTCTCGAAGCGCAACGGCCGAGGCGTCGGGATCGGCCGGCAACAGCAGGAGTCCCTCGGCGACGTTGGAGGCGTCGATGCCGGCATTGGCACACACGAAGCCGTGGTGGGTGGCGACGACCAGTGCCTGGGGCGCATCGGCCACGACTCGACTGGCCTGGGCGCGGGCCGCGGCTCGTCGCGCGTCATGCGCCGACCCGGCGTCGGTGGAGGCGCCGGCCTCGACGACGGCGCCCTCCGACAGCGCGACCACCTTCGATGCGACCGCCAGCACGTCGCCGTCGCGCAGCTCGATGCCTGCCCCGCTCAGCGCGTCCACCACGGCCCGCGTGAGGTCGTCGCCCACCTCGATGAGCGTCGCCGTGGGCAGCGCGGTGATGGAGACCGGCGTGGTCGGCGTGCGAGCGTCCAAGGCGTTCTCCATCCGCGCTCACGGTGCAGCCGTCAGATCCAGCATGATCCCGGGAAAGGTGGTGGCGCGAGGCTAACGGCGATGCCCGGACCCCGGGATGTCGGCAGTGGTCCCGGGCAGCATGTGAGTCGAGCTGAACGGGTGGTGGTGCACCGCTGGGCAGGGCCCACACCCTAGGATCCCTTGCGGTCACGATCCGAGTGGCATCAGCCGATCATGGGGGCATGACGTGGTACCGCACAACCCGCCCGACGACGTTTCCGACACGGGCGTCGCCCTGGCAGCCGTGGTGCGCCGACTGGGCAGCGTGGAGCGGCACCTGGACCAGGTGACCACGCGCCTGGCGGCACTCGAGACGAGCATCGAGGGCATGACCGCGTCGCTGGACACGCACCTGCCACAGGTGCGTCGGGAGGCCGTGGCCACGGCAGCGATGGTGGATGCCGTGGCTGCACAGGTGGCCGCCGACACCGACTCCATCACTCGCAGGCTCGATCGTCTCGAACCACCGCCTGCCTCGACGGGTGGGCCCGGATTCCTCACGCGGCTGTTCGGCGGGTCGGCGCAGGCTTCGGACGGCGACGACTGAAGGCCCGGTCGTCGCTCGCCGCGGCCCCGCCACCGGCCGGTCGCGGCCCTGGGCACCCGCCGATCGCGAGGTCGCGCCGGGGTCACGACCACGTCGAGATGACGTCGATGACGTCGACTGAAGTCGGCCCGCGCCGGCCCGTGGCAATCCAGGCGAGTTCTCTGTTCGGCTTGACGTTTGTGCTGCCGTACGCCAAAATGACGGTCGTGTAGTTTCACGTCTGACATCCCCGCACCACGGCCGTCGCAGGGATGGTGGCCGCCGGCACTGCATGTGGGCGGGCCGTCCGAAGGTGATGGCCTCGGGTGCACTCGAGTCTCGCTCACCGATCCTGCTGGAAGGAACCTGCGTGCTGCCGATGACTGAGCTTGGTGCGAAGCTGGCATTCGACGACGACGATCAGGTCTGGATGCTCGAGGCCCGCTGCCTCGATGCCGATCCCGAAGCCTTCTTTCCCGAAAAGGGCGGCTCCACACGCGAAGCCAAGCGGATCTGTGGCATCTGCCCGGTCCAGTCGGACTGCCTCGACTACGCGCTGGCCAACGACCAGAGATTCGGCATCTGGGGTGGACTCAGCGAGCGCGAACGTCGTCGCCTGAAGCGGCTGCACCGGGCAGGTTGAGCGACAGGACCGTGTGGGACGCCGCTTGACGGTCCCGCATCGATGCCGGCGACCCCTGTCCGCGTGGGCACTCCCATGCCCATGGCGCCACCCACCAGGGTGATAGCGTCAAGTCGTCCACCCGCTGTTGCACGTCGTGGTCCCTGCCCAAGTCGGGTCACCACGACACAGACCCGGACCCGAGGAACGATCGGTGGGGCGAAACTGCCCCCACAAGCCCGACACAGGTCGCCCTGGCGCGAACCGACCCGCGACCGAACTCGGACGGCGTTGTGACCGCCACACCCAGTGACCGCCACGCCGTGACTGCCACCCTGACGGTGGCACACGCCGGCGGCATGCGACAGCCCGCCCGTCCTCCCTTCCCGCTTCCCCGCCGGACATCCACGTGACCGAGTTCGACTCCACCATTGCTGCCGTCGTCGTTGCGACCGAGGGCAGTCAGTGGGTGCCCGAACTGCTTGCCAGCCTGCGCGAACAGACCCGGCCGCTGGACATGCTGTTGGCGATCGACAACGCCTCCGGTGACCGGACGCGCGACCTGCTCGTGCGCGAGTTGGGGCCGGATCGCGTCCTGCCGTCCTCGCAGGACATGGGGTTCCCGGCTGCGGTCAACATGGGTGCCGCGGCCGTTCCGGAGGCTGACTACCTGCTGATTCTCCACGACGACGTGGTGCTGGACCCCGACACGGTCGAACGACTCGCCCAGGCACTCGACGCCGATCCGCGTCTTGGCGTGACGGGACCGAAGGTCGTCGACCACGACAACCCCCGCATCCTGCAGTCCATGGGCATGACCCTGGACCGCTTCGGGCAGGTCCATGATGACGTCCAGGATGCCGAGCTCGACCAGGGCCAGGGATTGCACGGCTCACGCCACCTGGCCGTCACCAGTGCTGCGATGATGGTGCGCAACGACGTGTTCCGGGCACTGGGCGGGTTCGACCCGCGCTTCGAGATGTATCGCGACGACCTCGACCTGTGTTGGCGCGTGTGGCTGGGGGGCTGGGACGTGGCAGTGGTCCCCGCCACGCGCGTCCGCCATCGCCGTGCCGGGTCCAGTGACCAGCGCGACGATCGGTCGGCGTTCACGGGACCGCACTACTTCCGCGAGCGCAACACCCTTGCATCGATCATCAAGAACGTCACCGGCCCTCGCATCGTGGCCGCCGTGGTCGGGTTCCTGGTGGCCGCCCTGGTGCGGTCGGTCTGGTACGCCGCGACTCGTCGCTTCCAGGAGTCGTGGCAGACCATCCAGGCATGGGGCTGGAACCTGACCCACCTCCCGGGCACCCTGCGTCGGCGCGGCCAGGTGCGGCGACACCAACGCCGCACGACCGCCCAGATCGAGCACCTGTTCGCCAAGGTCGGTCCGCAGGTGCGCCACATGTTCAGCGTCATCGGCGACTGGGTCCTGGGAACCGACGACGTGCCGGTGCAACCGATCCCGGAGGGTGCGCACCTGTCCCCGGGCCAGCGCATCGGCCGCCTGATCCGCCGTCGGCCCATGCGCATCACCGGCATCGCCCTGGTGGTCGTGGGCCTGTTCCTCGCCATCCCGTTGCTGGCGCCGGGTGCCTTCCGACTGGGCCAGTTCGCACCGTTCCCGGCCTCCGGCACGACCGCCATCCGGGACTTCCTGTCCTCCTGGCACGATGTCGATGCCGCCGGAACTGCCGGATCACCCTCGCCGGCCCAGGCTGTGCTGGGCGCTGTCCAGGTGCTGTTGGTCAACAACGAGTGGCTGGTCGGTCGCGTGCTGTTGTTCGGTCTGCCCTTGCTGGCGTGGGTGCTGGCACAGGCCGCACTGGTCCCGTTCATCCCCACGCGTGGCCCGCGTGTGGCCGGTGCCACGGTCTACATCCTGTCGCCGCCGGCCATTGCCGCCCTGCGCACCGGACGGATCGGGGTGCTGGTGACGCTGGCCATGCTCCCGTTGGTCACCATGGGACTGCTGGCCGCAACGGGACGCAATCGCGGTTTGGAGGCCGCCTGGCGTGGGACCGCCCTGGCCGTGCTTGCCGGGGCCATGATGGTGGCCTTCGACCCCGTCATGATCGCCCCGCTGGCAGTCGCCGTCGTCACCCTGGCGATCGTGGCCGGGATTCGCCGCGACACCGCGGCAGCGCGGACCCGCACCCTGACTCGACTCGCGACGGTCGCGCTGGGCGTGCCGGCAGTGCTGTATCCCTGGATCACCTCGGTCGTGTCGGCGCCGCCGGTCCCCGGTCCCTCCAGCGTCATGCCGATCGACGAGGCCTCGTCACCCATGTGGCAGTGGCTGGTCCTGGCCCCCGACCAGTTCGGGTTCCCGGGCCTGCTTGCCGGCATCGGGGTCGTTGTGGCGGGGCTGCTCGGCCTCGCCCTGGCGAGTCGTCGCCAGCCGGTGGCCGCCCTGGTGTTGGCGATCGGGTTCGTCGTCGCGTCCGTCGGGGCCGCCATGCTGGACTGGATGGGGCTGGGTTCCCGGATGTGGGCGGGGACCGCGAGCCTGGTTGGCGCTGCCATGCTCGCCGTGCTGCTGGCGATGGGGTTGCGCTGGGTCGCGGCGGTCATGCACGGCCACAGTTTCGGCTGGCGACAGCCGGTGGCGGGTCTTGCCCTGGGCATCGTGGTCGTCGGCATGGTGGCCACCGCGGTCAACATCGGACGCGACGGGTGGGCCTTCGGCCGCGGCGACCCGCCCCTGCCGTTGTTCCTCACGTCGGCCGACGCCGACGGGGCCAGCGAGGACCACCTCATCCTCACGCTTGCCGCCAGCGACGACGCCGTGGGTTGGGACCTGACGTCCACGACCGGCGACACGATGGCGTCCTACGGCGTGCCCGAGTCACCCGGCACGTCGGTGACCGTGGGGACGATCGTCGCCCAGATCGTCGGGCAGGCCGATCCCGCTGCAAGTGGTCGCCTGGGGCTCCTGAACATCCGCTACGTGTGGGTGCCGGAAGCCGGGATGACCGAGGACCTGCGAGCCGGCCTCGACCGCCAGTTCGACCTGCGCTCCGAGCCGGTCAGCAGTGGCCTGGTCTATCGCCTCGTCAACGATGCCCCCGTGGTGAGCATGGTCCCCGCCGACCGCATCAGCGAGGTTGCTGCGACGGCCAGCCTGCCGCCGGAGCTCGAGGCGACACCGCTGCAGCCCGTGAGCGCCTCGTCGTGGACCGCAGCTCCGGCCGACACCGACCGCGTGGCGCTCGTGGGCGCAGCCGAGAACGGCCCGTGGCGCGCGACCGTCGATGGTGTCGCAGTCGCGCCGACAGCCGAGAACGGGTTGGTGTGGTTCGACGTGCCCGCGGGCAGCGACGTGCGGGTCGAGGCCGGCAACCAGTCGTTGCGCACGAGCCAGTTGCTCGTCGAGCTGCTGGCGGTGTTGTTCATGGTGTCGATCCTGTTGCGGCCCCCCGGCTCCGCGTCGGCGACGTCCTTGCGACGAGCGCGGGTGGACCGGGTCGATCTGCCTGAAGGGAGCCTGTCGTGACCTTCCAGATGCGCCCCAGCGTCATCGTTGCCTCCGTCGTCGCCCTGGCGCTGGCCGTGGCCCTGTTGGTGTCCCAACCAGCCGCCACCCCCGCCGACCTGGTGAATCCGGCCGACCCGGCTGCGCAGGTCGTCATCGAGGCCGAGGCTGGTGCCTGGTACTGCCCCGCCGAGGATGAAGATGCGGCCGAAGGCGAGACACGTGTCGTCGCCGTGCGCCCGGCTGTGGACACCCGACCTGCCCGGTTCACCACCCGCGAGATCGGCGACAGTGGTGTCACCCAGATCGGCGAGGTGTTCCCCGCCGCTGGCCAGCAGGTGACCGGCCCCGAGTCGTCCCTGGAGGTGCGGTGGACCGATCGTCCGGTCACGGTCAGCCGGCTCTCGACCATCTCGGCCGAGCCGGCCGGCGTGCTCGCGCGACCGTGCGACTCGCGGGTCGGGGCCTCGTGGACCCTGCCGGGCATGACGACCGCGGCCGGCAGCACCGTCACGCTGCGATTGACCAATCCGCTCAGCCAGGAGGCCGCGGTGGCCATCGAGGGCCTGACCCCTCAGGGCCGCGAGGCGCCGATCGTGCTGCAGAACATCTCGGTGCCGCCAGGATCCACGGTCGAGGTGGACGTCAACGAGTTCCTGCCGCAGCAACCCGACCTGGGCATGCACGTCGTCGCCCGGTCCGGTCGCATCATCGTGGATGCCGTGTTGGAGAGCGAACCCACCGTCAGCGGTGTGGCCGGTCGCAGCCCGCTCGTCGCGACGGCGCGCACCCAGACTCGCTGGTTCCTGCCATGGGTCGCCACGCCCAGCCGTGTGGATGGTCGCGGATCGGGACCCGTGGGGGACCAGGCAACGTCCTCGACCGAGGATGGCCCCACGGGCACGGACAGTGCCACCGCGACGGCCGAACCTTCGGACTCTGCGGAGCCGACCGAGGCCACCACCGAGGCCACCGCGGAACCGACCGACGATGCCACCGAGTCGCCCGACGACATCCTCGACGTGGTCGTGGAAGGCGAAGCCGAACCCTCTTCGTGGGTGTGGCTGGCCAATCCCAACGAGGAGCCTGCCACCGTCGAACTCTCCTGGCTCACCGCTGCCGGACGGATGCCTGCCTCCATCCTGGGGACGATCGAGGTGGGAGCAGGGGCGGTGCGTCGCCTCGTGCTCGACGACGTGCTTCCGGCCGTCGAGGGCGAGGTCGGGTTGGACGTGCAGGTCAGCAACGACGTGCCCATTGCCGTGGCGGGTGGCAGCATCGCCGCCGACGGTGACTCGGCCGAACGAACCGGCATCGCGGTGATGCCCGCGGTCCCGGCCGCCGACGACGTCCTCAGCATGACCACGGTGTCCCTGGACGACCGCGAGCAGTGGTTGACGCTGGCGAACCCGTTCGGCATCAGGGCCGTGGTGGACCTGGGGATCTGGAACGGGGCCACGTCCCAGTCCCCGGAGGCGTTGCGCGGACTCGTACTCGGCCCCGGCGAGACGTTGTCCCTTGACATGGGTCGGTGGGCGACCGGCAGCGGTGAGCTGACCGTGTTCTCGATGGCCACCGAAGGCAGCGTGGTGGGTTCGATCAGGGGTCTGGCGACCACTGGGCCGATGTCCTATTCGGCCACGGCCGGTGTCCCCCTGGCGATCTGGACGGCGGACGGCTCCCTGGTCGGCGTCGTCACGGCCCCGGACATGGTGAACCGGATGGGCACCGAGATGGGCCTGCCGACCGAGGTGGCGACGCCCGCCCCCACCCCGGCACCCGTCGCACCGACCGACGGCGACGACGCCACGACGACCACGCCCTCGCCCGACCCGTCAGGCGACCCGTCGAGCAGTCCATCGACCGGCCCCACGTCGACCGACGGTGCGTCCCCGCCAGCCCCGACCTCCTCCGCCTCCGCCACGGACGCAGCGACGCCCTGACCACGGCGCGGACACTGCTCCCGGTGATGGGCGGCATTCCCGTCAGGGTCAGCCCCAGCCGAGGTCGTCGAGGTGGTCGTCGTCGATCCCGAAGTGGTGCGCGATCTCGTGGAGGACGGTGACTGCGACCTCGTGGGCGAGGTGGGTGGCGGAGGTCGCGCGTGCCTCCAGCGGACCACGGAACAGGCGAATGCGATCGGGCAACATCGCGGCACCCCACGTCCGCTCCGTCACCGGCACGCCCTCGTAGAGCCCCAGCAGGATCTCGTCCTCGTAGTCCTTGGGAGGGACGTCCTCGATGGTGATCTCGATGTTGTCGAGGCGATCACGGATGTCGGCGGGCAACAGGTCGACGCCTCGGTCGACCAGGCGGGCGAATGCCGCCAGCGACGGAGCCCGCCACCCGGGCGAGGGACGACGGCGCGGGTCGGGGGAGCTGCGGCGATGGCGGGCATGACGGTCCATGCCCCCGACGATACGAGGTCGACGGGCACGAGGTCGACTCCCTGCCATGCCGTCATGCTCGTCGTCCCGGCGATGGCGTCGCGTCGGTGGTGGCACCGATCGGGTCGTCGATGTCCGGGGCAACAGCCCTGATCGTGGTCGTGGCAGCGTTGCGTCGAGGTTGCGGGCGTTCGTGACGTTCACCTGCTTCACTTCCCCGCATGGCTGCCCAACCGCTCCCCGAACATTCCGCGATGCCGTCGTCACGACGTGCTGGTGCCACTGCCCGTGCGCGGGCACGAGGCTCCGGCAGTGATCGCGCCATCGGATCGATGGCCGCGAAGGTCACGCGACCCTGCCAGCGAAACGACTGTCCGGCCCCCGCACGGGCCGGCGTCGAACTGAGCAGCGCGGACATGGTCGCCGTGCTGGTCGACCTGGCACCTGACCGCGACCCGCGGCGCATGGAGTTGTGCGCCGATCACGCCATCTCGATGACCGTCCCGAGAGGGTGGACGCGGGTCGACGAGCGACACCTCGACGAGGCGGACGTGCCCGAGGGCCCGCCGTCGGTGGCCGAGATCGCGTCACTGTCGACGCTGGACGTGATCGCGGCGGCGCTGGCACCGTCCGACGTCGATGACGTCGACGATGTCGACCCGGACGCGGATGCGACAGACCTCGAGGATGGGCCCAGCGTGGCCGCCGTCATGGCGGCCGCCCTTGCGAATCCGTCCGTGCAGGACTCGCAGCCGGCCGACGACGTGGCACCGACTCGACCCGTCGAGGTCGCTGACGACGCCGTCACTGGCGGCGCGCAACTGTCGTTGGCCCCCGACGTTCCGTCACCGCGTCGCCCGCGACCGGTGCCGGCGTCCCTGGACGACTCCACCGCCCAGGCAGCACGGCCGTCCCGAGACTGAAACCCGTCACCACCGATCTCCTCGGTCCGTGACCGACCGTCGACGCTGTCCCCGTGGCGTGTGCGCGCCGTGCGCCCCTCCCACCTGTGCTGCCCAGCCGCGTCCCGGCAGTGCGTGGTGGCGCTATCGTCGCAGTCCCCCGCAAGCCGGCGGCACCCACGGTTCCGTCTGGCCCATGCCATCCCGATCGCCGACCAGGAGACTGCCGTGGCGCACTTCGATGATCGCCTGCTCGAGGTCCTGCGCTGCCCCGACTGTCGCGGTGGCGTGGAGTACAAGGACCGCCGCAAGGTGGTGCTGTGCAAGGACTGCGGGTTGCAGTATCCGATCGAGGACGGCATCCCCGTCATGCTCGTGAGCCGCGCAAAGCCATCCCGGCGCTGAGTCCCACGGCCCACCCGGCCCACCCGGGCCACCCATCCGAGAGGCACAGTCATGGCGATCTCACCCGACACGCAGTCCCAGGCCACCGCTGACGCGCTCGGTCACGCCCTGGGTGACGGCGTCGACGTGCTGGTCACCCTTGGCTCCGGCCTGTCCGGCGTCGCGGATGCGCTTGACGACGCCGTCGAACTCCCCACCACGATCCTGCCCGGCATTCCGGCGTCCACGGTTCCCGGCCACACCTCGACCCTGCGATACGGCCGCATCGGATCCATGCGCGTGCTCGCCCAGGTCGGTCGCGTGCACCTCTACGAGGGACACACCGGCGCCGACGTGGCTCGCATGGTGGATGCAGCCTCGCTGCTCGGGGCCCACACCTTCCTGGTCACCAACGCGGCCGGCGGACTCGACCAGTCCTGGACACCGGGTGACGTCATGGTCATCGGTGACCACCTCAACCTGACCGGCACCACCTCCCTGCTGGGCGTCGTGCGAGATGGTGGGCCGGTGTTCGTCGACATGGCCGAGCCCTATGACGCCGAGTATCGCGCGCTGGCCCACGAACTGGGTACGCAGCTGGGCCTGTCGCTGCAGGAGGGGGTCTATGCCGGGCTGCTCGGACCCGCCTACGAGACCCCGGCGGAGGTGGCCTGGCTGCGCACCATCGGCGCGTCGGCAGTCGGCATGTCGACCGTGCTGGAGGTCATCGCCGCGAAGGCTCGTGGGATGCGCGTGCTGGGCCTGTCGACGATCACCAACGTGCACGGCGCCGGCGTGGAGACGACCCACGCCGAGGTGATCGAGGTCGGTGCGGCCGTCGCCGCAGACGTCACCGCGCTGGTGGCCGCGATCCTGGGGCGTTGGGCAGCCTGATCGCGCCAGCCTGGCGCGGCAGCGTCCAGGCGACTTCGTTCGGCCTGCGTCTTCGGCCCCGTCGGCCTTCCGGCGGGGTGTCCACCGGCGCCAGATCGATCCGCCGCAACCCCCGGCGACGCTGGCAGCCTCGTGGGCATGGATGGCAACGATGGACGTCGCGCGGCACCACTGGCCTGGTTGGTCGACCTCGTCGCCCCGCCGCGTTGCAGCGTCTGTCGGTGCCGGATCGATGGTGCCCGTGGCCTGCCGTGGTGTGCGTCGTGCGGGGCGGACGTGATGCCGCTGGTGTCGTCGTGCGCGCGTTGTGCCTCGCCGGCCAGTACAGCGAGGCGCCCCTGCCCGCTCGATCGGACGGCCGTGGCCGCCACCGCGGCCGCCCACCCGTGGACGGGCACGGTCGCGGCAACCGTGCGCGCGGGCAAGTTGGACGGCTGCCACGAGGTCTTCCGGTTGCTGGCACCGGCCGTGGTCGATGCCGTGCAGCGCGTGGATCCCGCCTGGCCAGCCATCGACCTGGTGTGTGGCGTTCCGGCCGATCGCCGGCGGCGTCGCCGACGCGGGTTCGACCACACCGATCTGCTGGCGGCAGCAGTTGCCGAGCTGCTCGAACTTCCCCACGTTCGGGTCCTTCAGGTCCGGGGCCGCGCCGCCGATCGAGGACGCCAGGCTGGCCCGGGCCCGGGTCCGGGAGTCGATGCGGCCTGGGCAGCCGCTGCAGCGATCAGGGCTCGTCACCCGGTGCGTGGTCACGTCCTGCTGGTCGACGACGTCGTCACCACCGGGACGACGGTGGCGGCCGCCGCCACCGCGCTGCGCGCCGCGGGGTGTCAGCGAGTGTCGGTGGGGGCGGTGGCCAGGGCCGGTCGGCACTGAATCGACCGGTCCGCATGGCCCTGACGATCGATCCCCACTGGTCACCCACTATCGCAGTCGGAGTGTTACGGTCGCTCGTGCCGGACGACCACCCGTTGGGAGCCGGCACCGCAGGCCACGGACCGACGAGGACATCACCACCTGGACACCGGGCCAGCCGCCCGCACCCTCGCAGCCGCCGTCCGGCGGCGATGCAGGACCAAGGCGGCACCCGACACGTCCTCGTTCCGAGGCACGCGGGAACCTTCGGCTCTCGGCGGGCATGGCACCACACGGTCGCCCGCCCCGTGGCTCGCCGACCGGCGGCCACCCAGCCGAAGGAGGCACGATGCAGATCAGCGTGACGTCGAGGAACCTGGATCTCCCGGAATCGGTCAAGGACGATGCCGTGCGCAAGTTGTCACGGGTTCAGAAGGTCTTTGGCCGCTTCATCAACATGGAGATCACCTTCTCCGAGGACACCAACGCAAAGGACGACAACACCGTCTCCTGCGACGTGGTCCTCCATGCGAAGGGGCAGTACCTGCGCGCATCGGGCGCCGGGCCGGATGCCATGACGGCGTGCGACCAGGCAGAGGCGCGGCTCACCCGCCAGGTCCGCAAGCTCAAGACGAAGCTGGTCGAGAAGCCACGCCTCGCGGCCGCCGACGGCAGCCTCGGCTGACCTTCGCTGCATCGACAGCCGGTGCCCGCATCGGTGCGGCACCGGTTGTGCTGACGTGATTGCCCCCAGGTGGCTGGACGAGTGGCCGTGTCGGGCAGGCCACGTCGTGTTCGCATCCGCGACGACCAAGGACCCAATGCCATGCCCGCTCGTCGCCTCCGGGTCAGGATCGACGGCGTGCCGAGCGACCTGGCTGCGGCGCTCGCCGGTGGCCAGTTCGAACTGGTCACCGACGGCCACGCCGACGTGCATCTGGCGGCAGTTGCGCGTGACGGCCGGGCCGGCCGGGCGCAGCGGTCCACCGATGGGCGGCCAGACAGTGGCTCCACCGTCGGCAGTGGGTACCGCCCAGACCAACCGGGCGGGGCGCTCACGCCCAGGGAGCGACAGGTGCTCGAGCACCTCAGCCGGGGTGCGACCAACCGGCAGATCGGCCAGGGCCTCTACATTGCCGACAACACCGTCAAGAACCACGTTCGGTCCATCCTGCTGAAGCTGGACTGCCAGTCCCGCACCGAGGCCGTCGTGACAGCCCACCACCTGGGGTTGGTGGAGTTGTGACCGTCGTGTCAGCGTGACCCGACAGCTCCGCTGATCGGGACGTTTCGCGCGACACGGTCCTGGTCCAACGGCATACCATCACCGGTCGAACCCCACCCCGGCGGCCGTTGCCAGCCGGGTGGCTCTCGCGTCAGCGAAACAAAGGCATGTGCCCACATGGTCAACTTGAATCCCCTGCGCTGGGGTGAAGGCCGCAAGGCGAAGAAGATCTGGGTCGTCGTCGACCGCGTCAACGCCCAGTCCGACGCCGCCGCGGCCCTCAGCGACCAGGAACTGGCCGCTCGCACCAACGAGTTCCGCGAGCGGCTGGCCGGCGGCGAGACGCTCGATGACCTGCTGCCCGAGGCCTTCGCGACCGTCAGGGAGGCCGCCTTCCGGGTCCTGGGGCAGCGACCCTACGACGTCCAGGTCTTCGGTGGCATCGCGCTGCACGAAGGCAACATCGCCGAGATGAAGACCGGTGAGGGCAAGACCCTCACGTCCACGATGCCGGTCTACCTCAATGCCCTCGAAGGCTTCGGGGTCCACCTGGTCACTGTCAACGAGTACCTCGCCAGGCGTGACGCCGAGTGGATGGGCCGCGTCCACGAGTTCCTGGGCCTCGAGGTGGGCGTCGTCCACTCGGGCCAGACCAAGGCAGAGAAGCGGGCGGCCTACGACGCCGACATCACCTACGGCACGACCAACGAATTCGGGTTCGACTACCTGCGCGACAACATGGCGTGGGATCTCGATTCCCAGGTGCAGCGGGGCCACAACTTCGCCCTGCTCGACGAGGTCGACTCGATCCTGATCGACGAGGCGCGCACACCCCTGATCATCTCGGGCCAGCCCACACAGTCGGCGCAGTGGTACCAGGTGTTCGCCAAGCGGGTGGTGCCCCACCTCAAGCGCGGGGAGGACCTGGGCGAGGGCAACACGACCGGCGACTACGTCGTCGACGAGGCCAAGCGCACCGTGGCCGTCACCGAGGAGGGTGTCGTCAAGGTCGAGAAGCTGCTCAACATCGACAACCTCTTCGAGTCCGTCAACACGCCGCTCATCCACCACCTCAACAATGCCGTCAAGTCGCGCGAGCTGTTCAAGCGTGACCGGGAGTACATCGTGGTCGACGGTGAGGTCAAGATCGTCGACGAACAGACCGGTCGCGTGCTGGAGGGCCGTCGCTACTCCGAGGGGCTGCACCAGTCGATCGAGGCCAAGGAGGGCGTGCGGGTCAAGGAGGAGAACCAGACCCTGGCCACGGTGACCCTCCAGAACTACTACCGCCAGTACCACAAGCTCGCCGGCATGACCGGGACGGCCAAGACCGAGGAGGTCGAGTTCCTCGAGATCTACGAACTCGGGGTCGTCGAGACCGACACGAACATGCCGGTCATCCGCGACGATCGGTCCGACCAGATCTACAAGACCGAGATGGCCAAGTTCAACGCCGTGGTGGACGACATCGCCCAGCGCGTCGAGCGTGGCCAGCCCGTGCTCGTGGGCACGACGTCGGTCGAGAAGTCCGAGGTCGTGTCGGGCCTGCTGCAGCGACGCGGCGTGACCCACAACGTGCTCAACGCCAAGCAGCACGCCCGAGAGGCCCACATCGTGGCCCAGGCAGGGCGCAGTGCTGCCGTCACGGTCGCCACCAACATGGCTGGTCGTGGAACCGACATCCTGCTGGGTGGGAACCCCGAGGAGATGGCCAAGGACGTGGCGGCGCGAGTCGGGGAGGAGGCCACCGTCGAGGAACGACGCGAGGCCTACACCACCGCACTGGCCGAGTTCGAGGCCCAGACCAAGGCGGAGAAGGCCGAGGTGATCGCAGCCGGCGGGCTCTACGTCATCGGGACCGAACGCCATGACTCCCGGCGCATCGACAACCAGCTGCGAGGCCGCTCCGGGCGCCAGGGTGACCCCGGAGCATCGCGGTTCTACCTGTCGCTGGAGGACGACCTGATGCGGTTGTTCAACGCCAGTGCCGTCGACTCGATCATGACGCGACTCAACGTGCCCGACGACATGCCCATCGAGGCCAAGATGGTGACGCGGGCCATCAGCAATGCCCAACGACAGGTCGAGTCGCGCAACTTCGACATCCGCAAGAACGTGTTGAAGTACGACGATGTCCTCAACGACCAGCGCAAGGTCGTCTACAGCTCGCGCCAGGCACTGGTCGAGGGTGACGACGACGCCGTCCAGACACTGGCCGACGAGTATCTCGATGGCCTCGTGATCGATCTGTTCGACACCTACGCGCCGCCGGGGGTGTTTCCCGAGGAGTGGGACCTCGACTCGTTGTTCACCCGCCTGCGCCAGATCTACGAGCCGTCGCTGCATCCCGACGACATCGACTTCGAGTCCGTCGAACGTGATGCCCTGGTCGAGGACATGCTGGCTGACATCCGGGCGGCGTACCAGGCCCGTGTCGACAGCGTCGGCGGTCAGGAGGTCATGCGCCAGGTCGAGCGACGCGTGATCCTCAACGTCGTGGACCGCAAGTGGCGCCAGCACCTCTACGAGATGGATGCCCTGCGCGACGGGATCGGGCTGCGGGCCGTGGGGCAGCGCGATCCGCTCACCGAGTACCAGCGCGAGGCCTACCACTCCTTCATGGCGATGATGGCATCCATCAAGGAGGAGGCCGTCACGTACTTCTTCAAGTTGCCCGTCAAGACCGAGCAGGAGCGCCAGCAGGAGGCCGCGACTGCCGACGACGACACGACTGACGGGCGTGCGGCGGCCGGCATCTCGCTGGGTGGCGTGTCCCTGGGCGCTGTGTCCGATGTCGACGACGCCAAGACGGCGGCCGATGCTGCCGCCGCTGCCTCAGCCGAGGGGCAGGCCGCTGCTCCGGCTGCCGCTGCTGCCACGTCGTCGGGCAACGGGTCCAGTGCGACCCCGTCACCGGATGCCGCCGACCAGGACGGGGCGACGGTGGTCTTCGACGATGCCGACGCCCCCGAGCAGCCAACCGGCGTCAGCTACTCCAGCGCGACGACGGGTGGCGGGTCGGCCAACTACACGCTTGGTGGCGCTGCTCCCGGTGGGGCTGGCGGGGACGTGACCAAGCGCGACGACGGCACGACCGTTCGTCGCGTCGCGGCCGGCAGCACCTACACCACCGCGTCCGACGATTTCAAGGGTGTCGGTCGCAATGACCCCTGCCCCTGTGGCTCCGGGGACAAGTTCAAGAAGTGCCACGGCGCCTGACGGCGCCCGGCGGTCGCGGCGCGCCCCGGCAGCCGGGGACTGCGGCTGCCGGGGGCAGCACCGTCGCCCGGTGGCGCACGCGACCCGGTGGCGCATTCGACTGGGGGGCGTCAGCCTGTGGCCGCCGGTTCCGGCGACGCCCCCTGCACACGGCGGATGACGTCGTCGTGGCGAGTCGGGACGCCAGCGATGCGCGTGCCCACTCCCGGACGCTGCATGACGGTGCCCGATCCCGCCAGGACGGATTCGTCCAGGGTGGGTGGTCCCGCACGGTCCGGCGTCTCCCCGAGTCGGGGTGCGCCACCATCACCGACGGCTGGGGGAGCTGCCGTGGCCGACGCTCGGTCCTCCGGCAGACCGAGAGCGATGATCTGGGGGTCGGGTGTGTCGAGTTGGAGGGCCAGTGCGACGGGACGTGTGCGCTGGTGTTCGCGCAGCACCACGACGACATGCGCGACTCCCGCTGCCCGCTGGGCCCACACCCGGACCAGCGAGATCGCCGCGGCCCCGTCACGCGGCAGTCGCCGGCGGCGCCGAACCAGGCCATCGAGTTGTCGTGCCACGGCGGGGCTCACCCATTCCTGCAGGTGCGACACCGGTCGTCGACCGGCACGCACCTCGAGGTACCAGGTGGCTGCGATCACGGCGCGGGCAAGCAGGTCGCGCCCACGAGGATCGGGCGGTCCGGGCGGAATGACGCGCGTCGAGCGGGGCCGTGCCGCGCGACCGGTCACTGGAGGCGCTCTGCAACCACGATGGCACCAGCCGTGACCCAGGGGGCCAAGGCTGCCGCGAGCACCCACCAGAGCCGTGCCCGCGCACCGGGTTCCTGCGCTGATCCCCTTCGATGCATTTCATTCCCTTTCAACTTTCCCCAGTAAACTCGCGATCGCGATCGTGGTCAAGTGGCGGCACCGCACCGGTGTGGAAATCGGTGGCCGTGGGGCCGGGGACAGGCGGCGTCGAGGAGGAGCCCGCGGCCAGTAGGCTGGTCCGACCGATCCCAAGTGAGCCCGATTCGTGGACCAGAACAACACGACCACCCCGGTCGAGCCCGGTGTCGAGATCGACGGCACGATCGTGCGCACCGAGCTGACCGATGCCCGGCGCCGCGCGCTGTTCGAAGAGCAGGTCATGCCCGAGGTCGATCGGCTCTTCGGGGCCGCGATGCGCTACACCCAGGACCCCACGGATGCCCAGGACCTGGTCCAGGAGACCGTGGCCAAGGCCTACCAGAGCTACCACCAGTACCAACAGGGCACCAACCTCCGGGCCTGGCTGTACCGGATCCTGCACACGACCTACATCTCGCTGTACCGCAAGCGGCAACGGCGACCCCAGGAGACGCTGCAGGACTCCATCGACGACTTCTCCTTCTACGACGAGGCCCGCACCGGGCCCAGTGCCGAGTTCGAGGTCTTCTCCGAGATCACCGACGAAGCCGTCAAGAAGGCCCTGGCAGACCTGCCCGACACGTTCCGCATGGCCGTCTACCTGGCTGACGTCGAAGGCTTCTCCTACAAGGAGATCGCCGACATCATGGACACGCCGATCGGCACGGTCATGTCGCGGCTGCATCGTGGAAGAAAGGCGCTCCAGCACGCGTTGCGCGACTACGCGAGCAACCACGGACTCATCAACGTCGATGGAGATGACCGATGACCACTGACTCCAACTGTGCCGGTTCGGAGGGCGACTGTTCAGAGGCGTTGGAGCAGTTGGAACTGTTCCTCGACGGCGAACTGCCGGGAACCGATCTCGGTCGCATCCGAGCGCACCTGGCCGCGTGCTACCCCTGTGCCGACAGAGCCACCTTCGAGGGGCAACTTCGTGCCCTGGTCAAGGAACGCTGCGCCGAGGCGTCGCCACCCGACCTGCGCCTGGCGATCATGCGTCGCCTCGACGAGATGAGCACGCAGGGCGCATAGGCTCCATCACGGGACGTGCACCGCGCGACCTGCGTCGGTCGTTGGCCGGCCCCCGACCCGGTCACAGGAACCCGACGGTGAGCACCGAATCGTCCGACGTCGTCATGGTGACAGGCGGTGCCGGCTTCATCGGCTCGACCCTGGTGGATCGACTGCTGGCCGAGGGACGACGTGTCGTCGTCATCGACAATCTCTCGACCGGCCACCTCGCCAACCTCGACGGTGCTCGCCGTCGCCACGCCGGCGACCTCGAGTTCCACCGTCTGGAACTGGTGTCGGACGCCATCGTCGAGATCGTCCAACGCGCGCAACCGGACGTCGTCTACCACTGTGCGATGCCGTCCGCACAGCGTGCTGCCGCCGATCCCGTGCGCGCTGCTCGTGACGTCGGTGTCGGCACTGCCAACCTGTTGCGCGCGGTGGCGGGAGCCGAGGTGCGCAAGGTGGTCGTCGCTTCAGACGCCATGGCTCTGCATGGTCAGGTCGATCGGGACGATCTGCCAGTGGTCGAGAGCATGCCGATTGCACCGGTCACGGCGCACGGTGCTGCCCTGGCCGGTGTCGAGCCATGGCTGCACGCATGGGAGGTCCAGCACGGGCTGGAGTGGACCATCCTGGCGTTGGGGACCGCCTACGGCCCGCGCCAGTCCAGTGACGGTCCTGGCAGTGATGTCGCGGCCATGGTCTCGGCCATGCTGCGGGGAGTCGACGTCACCATCACCGGGGACGGTGCCCAGACGCGGGACTTCGTCTATGTCGACGACGTCGTCCATGCGCTGGCGCTGGCCGGGGATCGCGGCCACGGCCGTCGCTACAACATCGGCACGGGACGCCAGACCAGCGTGAACCAACTGTTCCGGGCGCTGGCGGCCGCGACCCGCTTCAAGCTCGACCCGATCCGGCTCCCCGAGGAGCCCGGCATGGTGGCGCACAGCGAGTTGTCGGCACGTCGCGCGACCGAGGACCTGGGCTGGAAGCCCTGGACGACCCTGCAGGAGGGCCTGGTCGCCACCCTCGAGTGGTGGGCCGGCCGAACCTGAGCCAGACGCCTGGCACCACAGGTGGCCGTCACGGGACCAACCAGGGGCCGTCATGACCGCGGTCACGAGACTCCCGGGCCAGGGGTGACCCGGCCCGTCGGCGCTCGTTCGCCGCCGCGCCGGTCGCCCGTGCGTCGGTCACCCGAGCGGCTGTTGCCCGGGCGGCTGTTGCCCGAGCGTCGTCGACGGGGTCGCCGCAGTCGCAGCAGTCCCAGGGTGGCCACTGTCAGCGTCGTCGCCAGCACGATGCCCCAGAGCCAGGGTTTGCCGGCGTCCGTGCCTGCGGTCAGGAGGTGGGCCGTCGCCAGGACCCACAGTGCAAAGCTCGTCAGGTGGATCCGTCGCCACCACGTGATGCCGATTCGACGCCGAGCCAGTGAGGTGGCCTCGACCGCGAGCAGCAGCCAGAACGCGACGATGCCGGCAGCAACCGGCACGGGTCGCCATTGCGACATGAGCGGCACCAGCAGGTCGGCGATGTCGAACTGGACATAGGTGTCGGCGAGCAGCGCCGCCAGGTGCACCACGGTGAAGGCGATCGCGAGCCCACCGGACCCGCGATGCAGGTCCTGCAGCCAGGCCGGGGTGGGACGGCGCCCCAGGGCTCGCGTCGACAGCGCCATGCCGAGCACCACCGAGATGCTCAGGACCGACCAGGCGACGATCCCGGTGGCGCGGGCCGTGAGCCACCACAGCTGGGGGTTGATGACGGCAGGGTTCATCGCAGGTACTCCTCGAGGTGTGGCAGGGACTGGACACGTCCACCATCGTCGGTGGTGAACCCCGTGGCACCGACGCCCGACAGGTGCTCCTGCGGCGCTCCCAACACCAGGGCCGTGGCCAGGACCTCCGCCAGCCATCCCGCTCCGGCGACCACTGTTGCAGACCATGCCGGGTGCGCGGCCGGTCGCCCCGTGCGGGGATCGACGAGGTGGTGCACGACACGACCTTCGTGTTGCCAGCGGCGGTAGGCGGGCGTGGAGGTCGCGACTCCACCGTCGGCGAGGCTGATCAGCAGGGTCTCGGGGCAACCGGGGATCGTGACCTCGACACCCCAGCCGGCCGGGGTGGGCGGGCGCCCGGCGACCCGGAGGTCGCCGCCCAGGTTGGCCATCGCACCCGCCGCACCGCCCTCGAGCATGCGCTCGACCACCAGATCGGCGGCCAGGCCCTTGCCGATCGCTCCGGGGTCCACACCGACGCCTCGCGGCAGGCGGGCCAGCCCCCGGCGCCCGTCGAGATGCAACCCGCCCAGTCCCGGCGCTGGTCGCCGCGCGGCGGCGCGCTGGTCCAGGGCCGGGGCGCTGGCGTGCCCTCCGGGTGCCGTGTCCGACCGTGCGGCCACGACCTCGAAACTGGTGTCGTACCCGGTCGCCACGATCGTCGGGAGGACCGTCGGGTCGAACCGGCCGTCGGTGAGCTGCCAGCCGGATCGGGCGCGGTCGAGCAGCGTCACCGTGTCAGGATGGACCGGCACCCAGTCGCCCTGGCCGCGGTTGAGTCGTGAGATGTCGCTGTCGGGCCGGAATCGACTCCAGTGGTCCTCGAGCTCGTCGACGAATCGGTGCGCATCGGCGAGCAGGTCGGGGCTGCCGTCGATCACGACGACGTGCGCCTGGGTGCCCATGGCTGCGAACACGGTCTCGGCGGTGTCGTCGCCAAGGTCGAGGCCGGTGGCCAGACGGGGGACGTGGGTACGGGTGGGCGACATGGCCATCGGCCGATCAGCTGCCGTCGGACCGGGTAACCGGCGCCGGTGCTGCCGGCGACGGCGACGGGCGGGGTGTGGGGATCGGTGCCCGGGCGGCAACGCCGGCGTCGGATCCCACCACGACGACCACCTTGCGAGGTGCCCGGGCGACTGGCTCGGACGGGGAGCGCAGCCGGCTGGGCCGCAGCCGTGGGTGGGGCGGCGGCAGTCGCTGTAGCGGCGCTGGGTTCCAGTGCCATGCCGGCCACCAGGGCGAAGGCCGTTGCCGTCGACAGACCGGCCACCATGACGCGGCTGGCCGCAGCGGGATGGGGGCGACGTCGCCGCTCAGTCATCATCGTCCCTGCCCTCGTGGGATTCGTGGTCATCCGACTCGTGGTCGTCGTGGTCATCCGACTCGTGGTCGTCGTGGTCTTCGCCGTCGTGTCCGTCGCGGCCCGGCGCGTCGTCATCGGCTGGTGCCACGGCAGTGGGGGCCGTGCCGGACGGTCCCGGTGGGACGGCCTGACCGGGTGGGAACGGGAGCAGGTTGCCCTGCTCGTCGACGTAGATCGTCTCCGCATCGGTGGGCTCGCCCCTTCCGGTTCCCGCCGTTGCGGTGCTCGTCACCGGCGAGAGTTGCCCGACGGGGTCCTCTTCCGTGAACATGCCGAGGTTTGCGGCCACGGCCATCGACGCGGTCGCGATGGTCAGGACGGCGGTGGCAGCGGTGGCCACTGCGGTTCGGCGGCTCATCCTCATGGTGATCCTCCTGGGTCGTGTGACCCACGCTACGACAGGCCATGCCAAGCACCGTGGTGGAGTGCGTGTGGATCGGGTTCGCGAAGTGCAAACGTTGTGCAAAGACCGGCGTTCGTGGAGCAGTGATCGTGCACGGTCACCGTACGCTCGCGTGGTCCGGTCACAGGAGCGGCATGCACGTACTGGTCGTGGAGGATGACCCGGGGATCGCCACGCCCCTGGTCGGGGTGCTGGAGCGCGCCGGGTTCTCGGTGACGCATGTCGCCACGGGGCGGGAGGCGATCGCCGCGGACCCCGGCGACCTCGTCCTGCTCGATCTTGGTCTGCCCGACATGGACGGGATCGACGTGTGTCGCCGGTTGCGGGAGCGCTCGGCCGTGCCGATCATCGTCGTGACGGCCCGTGGGGACGAGGTGGACCGGGTGGTGGGTCTCGAGGTGGGGGCCGACGACTACGTGGTCAAGCCCTTCGGCAAACGCGAGTTGGTCGCCCGGATCCGGGCCGTCCTGCGACGGACCGGTGGCGCGACGTCATCCACCGATGACCACGGCGCGGCGGCCGACCGCAGCGTCGTGGGCAGGCTGGTGGTGGATCGACGAGCACACCGTGTGCTCATCGACGATGCCGAGATCGCCCTGACACCCACCGAGTTCGACCTGCTCGAACTCCTCAGCCGAGATGCCGGTGCCGTGGTCCGGCGCAGCGAGATCCTCGACGAGGTCTGGGACGGGGAGTGGTACGGGCCGACCAGGACGATCGACGTGCACGTTGCGGCGTTGCGACGAAAGTTGGGGGAGCCCGGCTGGATCGAGACCGTGCGTGGCGTCGGGTTCCGGCTTGCCGACGTCACGGACGACCGGTGACACGTCGCCTGCTGCTGAGTTACCTGGCCATCGTGGCAGTGGTGCTGGTCGTCCTGGAGATCCCGTTGGGGATCAACTTCGCCCGCAGCGAGCGCGACACCTTGGTCACCGGCCTCGAGCGGGACGCGGTCGTGGTCGCGGGCCTGGTGGAGGACCAGTTGCAGGCCGAGGTCACTCCGGTGCGCGCAGACCTCGACGGCTATGTCGAGGGCAGCGGCGATCCGGGTGGTCGTCACCGATGCGGACGGGCTCTCGGTGCTCGACACCGACGAGCGGTTCGGGCCCAGTCGTGACTACTCGACCCGCCCGGAGATCGTCGCGGCGCTGGCCGGGGATCGCCCGTCCGGATCGCGCTGGTCGGAAACCCTGGGCCAGGACCTGGTCTACGTGGCCGTGCCGGTGGCCTCGGGTGGAACGGTGTACGGGGCGGTGCGGATCACCTTCCCGGGGGCCGATGTGGACGCGCGCGTGCGACGAAACTGGATCCTGCTCGCGGCGGTTGCCGCCGGCGTCCTGGCCACGACCGCCGCCGTTGGGGTGATGTTGGCCGGGTGGGTGACGCGACCGACTCGTGAGCTCGGCGTGGTGATGGCAGACGTCGCCGCGGGGCAGTTGGACAGACGTGCTGCCGAGGACGTGGGCCCGCCCGAGATCCGTGACCTGGCTCGGCGCTTCAACGCGATGACCGGACGGCTCGAGGCCCTGATCAAGTCACAACGCGCGTTCGTGGCGGACGCCTCGCACCAGCTGCGCAGTCCGCTCACGGCGCTTCGCCTCGAACTCGAGAATCTCGCCGACAGCGACGCCGAGACGATCGACGCCGAGGGATATGAGCGCGCGGTCGACGAAACTCGCCGACTGAGCCGAATCCTGGACGGGTTGCTGGTGCTGACCCGCGCCGAGGGTGGTGCGCCCGAGCTCACCACCGTCGATGTCCGTGCCGTGGTGGCCGAACGCGTCCGTTCGTGGGCCCCGGTGGCCGCCGAGCACGACGTCCACCTCACGGGTTCGACCTCGTCGAGCGACGAGCCGGTCGAGGCGGTCCTGGTCGACGGACATCTCGACCAGGTGCTCGACAACCTGGTCGACAATGCGATCGAGGCGACGCCGGTGGGCGCCGCCGTGCACGTCGAGGTGCGCCGACACGGGGCTGACGTGGAGGTCACGGTCGCGGACGGCGGCCCGGGAATGGACGATGACGACCTGTCCCACGCCTTCGACCGCTTCTGGCGCGCCAGCACGGCGCGCCCCGGCCACGGGTCAGGACTCGGCCTGTCCATCGCCCGCCAGTTGGCGCGAACCAGTGGAGGGGACCTGGTCCTCGAGCGCGGCCCCGGTGGCGGTTTGCTGGCTCGTGTGCGGCTCCGAGCGGCGGCCTGACCATGGGCCGGGGGAGTGTCCACGCCGTCCGGACCGTCCCTGCTGCCCACGTCCCGTCCGGGCACCGGGCGCTGGACCTGGTGCTGCGTCAGGCCAGGGGATGCGGCCGAGCCTCCTGACCGACGAGGTCGCCGTCGCCGTCGTCGTCGGGTTCGGACGGCTCTCCGGGTTCGGACGGTTCGCCGGGTGTGGATGGCTCGCTGGCTTCGGATGGCTCGCCGGTTTCGGGCGCCGTGTCGGGTGCGACGACAACGGGTGCGGTGGTGGCCCGGCGTTGCACGAGGTCGAGCAACGTCGTGGCGATGAGGACGACGCCGCCGGCGGCCAGCAGGAGGTCGCCGGGGGACATGACGGCGTAGAGCCACCCGAGTCCCACGGTGTCGGCCAACCAGGGCAGGACACTCGCATCGGTGAGCAGGTGATGACGTCCCGCCACGCCCAGCGCACCGGGGTCACCGCCGGCGGCGATCACGGCACCTGCTGCCACGGGCATGCCCGCGTTGGCGATGATGACCAGCCCGTTGGCCACGACGCCAGCCGTCACCAGTCGAGCGCCCCTGTGGGCATTGTTGACCAGCCCGACGGACGCGAAGGCCGCGGTCGCGATCACCCAGAGGGCCACGAACACGGCTGCCTCGGTCCAGGTCGACACGACCACCAGCCCTGCGGCCACGAATGCCACGGGCATCCAGCGCAGCGGTGGCCCGACCTGCCAGGAGAGCCGCTGTGCAGCCAGCAGGCGAGCCATCACCACGCCGGCAGCCAGGCCGATGACGACCGTCAGCAGACCGAGACGCATGAGTCGTGCTCCGAGCGTGCGAGTTCGGGGTGGGATGGATCCTGCCGACCCTGCCGGCGTCCTGCGTCGCCATGATGCCATGCCCACGCGACAGGTGGTGTGGTCGTCAACGCTAGGCTGGCGGCCATGGCAGACACGGCACGTTCGGACGACTCCGCACCCACCACGGGTGACTCGGGGCGATCGCGACGCAATGCCGCCACGTCGGGGCGAAGCGGCGGTGACGGCGGTGGTCGCGGTTCATCCAGCGGGAAGGGTCGCGGTGGCTCGTCCAGCGGGAAGGGTCGCGGTGGCGCCTCCGGCGGAAAGGGCCGCGGCGCCACGTCCGCCGGGAAGGGTCGCGGTCGCACGCCCGACCCCGAGGATCGCGTCGCTGCACTGGCGGGTCCGTTGGGCAAGGTCCTGGACCGACTGCCGGCCACCCAGCGACGGGTCCTGGAGTATCGCATGGGCCTGGTCGATGGGCACCCGCACTCGCTGGCCGACACGGCCGCGGCGCTGGGCCTGGGTCAGTCCGAGGCCGGCGACATCGAGGCCCGGGCATTCGAACACATCCGCGAGGTGGTGCCACTCGACCAGCTGGGCAAGTTGCTCGGCAATTGACGCAGGAAGCGTTCCATGTCAACCCTGCGTGAACTGGTCAGCGAACACACGTCGCTGGGTGACGGCGAGATCGACCACCTCCAGGCCGTCGTGTCGGACTGGCAGATCCTGTCAGACCTGTCATTTGCGGACCTGCTGCTGTTCGGCCAGGTTCCCCAGTCCGGCCACGTGGTCGTCCTGGCGCAGATGCGGCCGTACACCGCCCCGACCATGCACCACGAGGATCTCGTTGCCTCGGTGTGGAGTGGCAGCGAACGGCCCCGAGTGGCGGAGGCCTTCGCCACCGGTCGCATCCAACGCCAGACGTCGGCGACCGCCCTGCCCTTCGCGACCGAGGCCATCCCGATCTGGTACGACGGCATCGTCGTCGCAGTCGTCACGCGCGAGATCAACCCGGCCACCACGAGGTCGGTGTCGCAACTCGAACGGGCCTACCTTCAGAGCGCCGACGAACTGACCGAGATGCTGGCCGTGGGCGCATTTCCCTACCCGGGTGAGACACCCGAGCGGGAACTGGCGCCGCGCGTCGGGGACGGCCTGCTGCGGTTGGAACCCGACGGCGCGGTCACCTATGCCTCGCCCAACGCGGTCAGCGCCTATCGACGCCTCGGTGTGCACGGCAACCTGTTCGGACGCAACCTCGCCGACTTCGACATGGATGACGTGGCCGTGCTCCAGTCCCTGCACGACGGCGAGCCCATGGAGTCGGAGGTCGAGGCGCGGGGCGCCGTCGTGCTGCGCCGGCTGTTGCCGTTGACCCGCGACCACGAGGTGTTGGGCGGCCTCCTGTTGATGCGCGAGGTGACCGAACTGCGTCGCCACGAGCGCTTGTTGCTCTACAAGGACGCCACGATCCGCGAGATCCACCACCGGGTCAAGAACAACCTCCAGACCGTGGCATCGCTGCTGCGTCTCCAGGGTCGTCGGCTCAAGTCCGAGGAGTCACGTCAGGCACTGAGCGAGTCGGTCCGGCGCATCTCCTCCATCGCGCTGGTCCACGAGACGTTGTCGCAGGATGCCCGTCAGCGCATCTCGTTCGACAAGGTGGCAGGTCGACTGGCAGACATGCTCACGACCGGCCTGACTGACCCCGAACGCCCGGTGCACGTCGTCATCGACGGCCTCGCCGGGGAGTTGGGGCCCGATGTTGCGACCCCGTTGGCCCTGGTGTTGTCGGAGTTGCTGCAGAATGCCGTCGAGCATGCATTCCCCGACCGCGCCGGCGAGGTGGTGGTCCACCTCGATCGCCGGCCGGCCCGACTGGTGCTGCAGATCGTCGACGACGGGGTCGGGCTGCCGCCGGGTTGGACGTTGCAGGCCGACTCCAACCTGGGGTTGCAGATCGCCCTGACACTGGTGGATTCAGAACTGGCCGGGACGCTGGCAGTCGAACCCGGCCCCGACGGCGGCACGTGCGCCACCGTCGACCTCCCACTGCCCGGCTGAATCCCGGCCGCTGCGGCCTACAGGTCGCGCAGGTCCAGCACCGACCCGTTGGGATGGGCCCTGGCCGTCGCAAGCGCCCACAGACGGCGGGCCACGGGACCGGGCTCGTCGAGCGCGCCGTCCTCGAGCAGCGCCCGGTGGCGGGTGGTGTTGGGGAAGTCGGCCTGGTCGGCGGCTCGCAGTTGCACCTGCATGTCGGATGCGACCACGCCCGGTGCCACCGCCCACACCAGGATGTCGCCGTCGCGTTGGTCCTGTTCGCCCCCCACGACCCGGACCCACTGGTCCATGGCTGCCTTGCCGGCGCAGTACGACGCCAACCCGGCATATGCGCTGGTGGCGGCGCCGCTCGTGATCATGACGATGGTGGTCGGGCGGGTGCCGGCAGCGGCGATCATGGCATCGCCGACCACCTGCGGCACCACCGCGTTGAGGACCGCCGCCGTGGCGAGTTCCGCTGGCTCGACCTCGCCCATGAACCCGATCGGTGCGATGGTCCCGGCGGCATGGACGAGCGTGATGCGCTCGATGTCGTCGGTGACCAGGTCAGCCAGCCATGCCCGCAACTGCGGCCACTGCCCGGCCTCCGTGAGATCCAGGGCGAGGTGGTCGTCGCCAGCCGCTGGTCGTCGCGACGTCGTGGCCACGCGGGCGCCGGCCTGTCGCGCGACGGACACCACGGCTTCGCCGATGCCCGAGGAGGCACCGGTGACGATGGCAAGGTGCATGGCTGGAAACCTTTCGGATGAACGAACCCGCCGACCCTGTGGGTTCGGCGGGTTCGGTCGAAGTGGTGGGAGGGTCAGCTCGCCATGCGACGACGACGCTGGCGGGCACGCTTCAGCGTGCGGCGCTCGTCCTCGGTCAGGCCACCCCAGATGCCGGCGTCCTGGTTGGAGGCGAGGGCGAATTCGAGGCACTGCTCACGAACGTCGCAGGTCATGCAGACCTGCTTGGCCTCGTCCGCCTGCTCGACGGCAGGGCCGGTCGAACCGATGGGGAAGAAGAGGTCGGGGTCTTGGTCGCGGCAGGCTGCTTCGGTGCGCCAGTCCATGTAGTGGCCTTTCCTGGTGCCGCCCGTGTTCCTGGGCGGTGGGTTTCGTGACGACTGGGCGGGGCGGCGATGGTGGCGCCGAGGGGTTCCGCTGTGATCGTCCTTGGGAGGTCGTGTGTCGGGACTTCGGTGTCGCGTCTGGTGGTGGTCGGGGGTGGTGACGTCGGTTGGAAATCCTGCACATCTGCGGCGCTGCGACCTTTGTGAAAACTGTCACAACCGCTGGGCAGCACTGTAACCATGGGTGCGGTGGCTGACAAGGGTCTTGGAGAAAGTTGTCACAAGGTTTTTCTGCCGCGCGAACGTCGCCGAGGTCGGGCATGGTCGTTGTTCACGCAATCAACCCCTCGCCAGCCGCCGAAACCTGCGATCCTTGCCGCTTGGCGGCGCTAGTTGAACGGAAGGTGAACTGGCAACCTCAACCGTGACAGTGTGCGCTCAGCGCTCGCATGGCAGCTCGGGTACTCGGGGGCGACATCCGTCACGCGGCACTGTGGCGGCAGGCAACCTTGGCCGTCGCAGTGTGGCCAGGCGCCACCGACCGCCGCCGTCCGGCAGGTCAGGCGTACACCAACAACGCCTGGCGAACGGCTTCGAAGTGGACCTGCGTGTGTTCCCCCGCGTAGTCCCCGTCGACCTGCAGGGGGCGTGGCACGGTGCTGGTCATCGTGAACCCGTCGAGGTCGTGGAGCATCGAGACGTCGGGTCCGGGCTGCAGCCTGCCGCGGAACGCCGAGCTGAGCAGGGCCACGAGTCGCGACGCCCCCACCGGGCCGATCATCGTCACGTCGAGTCCGGCGTCGAAGGATGCCCGGGGCGTGACGTGGATCGGGCGGGACCGCAGGTAGGTGTAGGGGTCCACGTTTCCGACCACGCAGATCGATCCGGGACCGAGGGTCGTGCCATCGGTGGTCGCCAGCGTCAACGTGCCGGCCCGGCGATCCACGTCCTGGAAGAACGTCCGGGTCGCCAACCACACGAAGGCGCCCTGGCGCAGGCGACGCTTGAGGCCGGGTGACTGCTCGACGGTGCGCACGACCGCGGCATCGAATCCGAACCCGGCATGGAAGGAGAAGTAGCGGCCGGCCGCCCGCCCCAGCGAGATGCTGCGCACCCGACCCCGGGTCACGAACTCGACCAGCGTGTCGGTGGCGGACTCGGGATCATTGGGCAGGCCGAGCGCCCGCGCGAGCACGTTGGTGCCACCCCCCGGAATCACCCCGAGCACGGCCTCGGTCCCGGCCATGGCCTGGATGACCTCGTTGGCGGTCCCGTCGCCCCCCAGCGCGAAGACGGCGCGCGCACCCTCGTCGACGGCGCCGGCGACGATGTGGCTGGCATGGCCACGTTGCTTGGTGGGCTGCACGTCGAGGTCGACCACCTCGTCGAGGCGGTGCGCGATCTTGTCACGCACGGCCGCGTCGGTCGTGGTCGCATTCGGGTTGAAGACCAGGACTGCCCGCACGCCTCAGGCCACGGTGTCGAGCGCAGTGGCGAGGTCATCGACGAGGTCATCGACGTGCTCGATCCCCACCGACAGGCGCAGCAGGTCGTCTGGCACCTCCAACTGGGTCCCGGCAACCGAGGCGTGGGTCATCGCACCGGGGTGCTCGATGAGCGACTCGACGCCGCCCAGCGACTCGGCCAGGAAGAACAGCTGGGTTCCGATCGCGACCTTGTCCGCCGCCGGACGTCCGCCGGCCAGTTGGAACGAGACCATGCCGCCGAAGTCGTCCATCTGCCGGGCGGCCACATGGTGGTTCGGGTGGGATTCGAGCCCCGGCCACATCACGTTCGTCACGGCTGGATGGTCGACGAGCATGGTGGCCACGGCGCGGGCGTTGGCACAGTGGGCGCGCATCCGCACGCCCAGGGTCTTGATGCCCCGCAGGGTGAGGAAGTTGTCGAAGGGACTGCCGACCGCACCGACGGAGTTCTGCAGGAAGCGCAGGCGCTCGCCGGTCTCGGCATCCGTGCACACGGCCCCACCCACGACGTCGGAGTGCCCGCCCAGGTACTTGGTGGTCGAGTGCACGACGATGTCGGCGCCCAGCGCCAGCGGCCGAGTGAGGTAGGGCGTTGCGAAGGTGTTGTCCACCACCAGGCGTGCATCGGCGTCGTGTGCGATCTGCGCCATCGCGGCGATGTCGATGATCTTGAGGAGCGGGTTGGACGGCGTCTCGACCCACACCAGTCGCGTCCGGGGACGCACGGCGGCCCGGACGGCATCGAGGTCGGTGAGGTCGACGGCCGTCACCTCGAGCAGCCCGGCCGGCACGTGCACCTTGTCCAGTTGGCGCCAGGTGCCGCCGTAGACGTCGTCGGCGATGATCACGTGGTCACCCGGGGAGAGCATCCGGAACACCGCGTCCTCTGCAGCGAGGCCGGACGCGAACGTCACGGCGTCCTCGGACCCTTCCAGGCTGGCCAGCGCCGTCTGCAGGGCGTCGCGTGTCGGGTTGCCGCTGCGGCCGTAGTCCCAGCCGCGATGCTGGCCGACCCCGTCCTGGGCGAAGGTGGAGGTCGCGTAGATCGGCACGTTCACGGCCCCCGTGGCGGGGTCGGGGTCCTGGCCGGCGTGGATCGCACGGGTTTCGAACTCCATGGCTTGGTCCTGTGATGTCGGCGGATGGTTCGTGGCGCGGGTGGTGCGTCGCGCGGTGGTGCGTGGCGCGGGTGGTGCGTGGCGCGGGTGGTGCGTCGCGCGGTGGTGCGTGGCGCGGGTGGTGCGTCGCGCGGTGGTGCGTGGCGCGAGTGGTGCGTCGCGCGGTGGTGCGTGGGCGGGTGCGTCGTGGCGTCTCGTGGTGGATGTCCGGTGGGATCCGGGCCTCGCACGCGGTGGTGTCGTGGCGGACGCGCGCGGGGAGGGTCGATCCAACCGGGCGGCGTGATCGGGACAGCTCCGTGCCACCGGTGCACGGAGGAGCTGGCGCACGCTGGCGCTGGTGGGCAACCGTATCGCCGTCGCCGGCAGCGGCGCCGCACGTCGACGGTGCCTCAGTGGCTGCCCATGGCCGCGACGTTTGGCAGGCGACCGACGTCGCCGACCGTGATCCACATGGTGAACCGGGCAGCGGCGTCACCGCGGGCGGCGTAGCGGTGGGGTTCGTGGGCCTCGAAGGCGATCGTGTCGCCCGGTGCGCCAACCATGTGGTGGTCGCCGACCGTCACGTCGAGGGTGCCCTCCAACACCCGCAGGCATTCCAGCGTGTCGCGTGGATGTGCCGTGCCGTCGAACCCGTCACCCGGTTCGATGTGCCACTCCCACACCTCGATGGCGTTGGGCGGGTCAGTGCCCAGCAGCAGGTCGGCGCGACTGCCCGCGTCGGTGGTCCACAGCGTGATCGCCTCGTCAGCTCGCCGCACCTTGACCATGGGGCCCGACGGGGGTTCGAGCAAGCCGGACAGGCCGACCCCCAGCGCCTCGGCCAGGGCACACAAGGTGGCCACGGACGGATTGGAGCGCTGCGCCTCGATCGCCACGACGGTGCCCTTGCTGAGGTCGGCGACTTCGGCCAGCGCGTCCTGGGACAGGCCGCGGGCGTCGCGAAGGGCGCGAACGTTGTCACCGATCACCGCGGCGAGACCAGTCGAATCCATGGTGGCCATTTCCATGCGGGGATGGGAGGGAGTTGCCGAGGAACATGCATCCGAATGTACCGGTGGGCCAACAGAGTTGACCAAGAGGCACAGTGAAGTATACCGTCAGGACAGTTCAGTAGAATTCGAGACGTGGTGCTTGTCGGCACCGGACAGGAGGCGACGCATGGCAGCGTTGCTGGCGATCGCGAGCGCGACGACCTTTGGATTTGCGGACTTCCTGGGCGGGCTGGCCAGTCGGCGAACCCATGTCCTGGTCGTGGCGGCCCTGTCCCAGTTCGCCGGCCTGGCCGTTCTGGCGGTCGTGCTGCCCCTGTCCGGGGTCGCCCCGACAGCCGCAGCGATGTGGTGGGGTGCCGCTGCGGGGGTGGCGGGTGCCGGCGGTCTGGTGTTCTACTTCCGTGCCCTCGCGATCGGACCGATGGGTGTGACCGCACCGGTGGCGGCCGTCGTCGGTGCCGCCCTGCCCATCGGCGTCGGGGTCGCGATGGGGGAGCGACCCGGTCCGATGGCGGTCGTGGGCATCGCCCTGGGCGTGGTGGCGGTGGCACTGGCGTCCAGGCCCGGCCCCGACGACGACGCCTCGGCCGACACGATCGACACCGTGACCAACGCCACCGACACCTCGCATTGCCCAGCGCGCGGCACGGGCTCGCGCGCGGGTGTCGACACCTCGGCGCTCGACGTGTCTGGCGATGGATCGACTTCGCCGACCGGCCTGCGTGCTGGTCTGGTGGCAGCGCTGGTGGCCGGACTGGCCTTCGGTGCCTTCTTCGTGACCCTGGATGCTGCGCCGGACACCGCTGGGCTGTGGCCGTTGCTGGGTGCCCGCATCACCGGGCTCATGCTGTTGGCCACCCTGCTGGGGCGCCTGCGGCCCGCTGGGCCCGACGCGCGCGCCATCGGTGTGGGCCTGGTGTCGGGACTCCTGGACATGGTCGCCAACGTGCTGTTCCTGTTGGCGACCCAGACCGGGATGCTCGTGCTCGTCGCGGTGCTGACGTCGCTGTATCCCGTGGGTGTCGTGCTGCTCGCACGAACGGTGCTGCGCGAGCGGCTCGCCCCGACGCAGTGGGTCGGCATCGGTGCTGCCCTGATGGCGACGATCATGATCGCGGCCTGACCCCACGGGCCGTGACGGCCGGGCCAGGGTCAGACCACGCCTGCCAACCACCCCAGTACGTCGGTCCGCGTCAGCACGCCGGTGGGCTGGTCGTCCTCCACGATCAGGAACGCCGACTCGTGGCCCGTGAGCCGCGCCATGGCGTCGTCGACGGTCTCGGCGGTCGTGATGGTGGGCAGCGGGTCCTGCATGACCTCTCCGACCGGCTTGGCCATGACCTTGGGGTCCGCCACCGCCAGGTCGAGCAGGTCGTTCTCGCGGATCGAGCCGATGACGTCGCCCATGGTCGCGTCGTCGTGCACGCCCGCCGCGAACACGGGCATCTGGGACACGCCGTACTCCTTGAGGACGCTGATGGCGTCGGCGACGGTCTCGTCGGGGTGGACGTGGATGAGTGCCGGCAACTCGTCGGACTTGCGTGACATGGCGGAGCCGATCGCCCGTCCGGTCCGATCCAGGAAGCCGTGCTCGGCCATCCAGTTCTCGTCGTAGAGCTTGGACAGGTAGCCGCGGCCGGAGTCGGGGAGCAACACCACGATCGTGGCGTCGGCGGGCTGGGTCCGGGCGTACTCCTGGGCAGCCCACAGCGCGGTGCCGCACGACCCCCCGACGAGCAGGCCCTCCTCGCGGGTGCAGCGACGCGCCGCCTCGAAGGAGTCCTGGTCCGAGACGCGGTACCACTTGTCGACGATGTCGCGGTCGAAGGTGGGCGGCCAGAAGTCCTCGCCGATTCCCTCGACCAGGTAGGGGTGGATCTCGTCGCCCGAGTACAGCGAACCCTCGGGGTCGGCACCGACGATCGTGATCGAGGGGTCTCGTTCCTTGAGCCAGCGACCAACGCCCGTCGCGGTCCCACCGGTGCCCACGCCGCAGACGAAGGCGTCGATCTGCCCACCGGTCTGGCGCCAGATCTCGGGCGCCGTCGAGAAGGTGTGCGTCAGGGGATTCGCCATGTTGAAGTACTGGTTGGGCTTGAAGTGGTTGGGGCGGGCGGCCAGCCGGTCCGACACCTGGTAGTAGGACCGGGGATCCTCGGGTTCGACGGCTGTGGGGCACACCACGACCTCGGCGCCGTAGGCCCGCATCAGCGAGATCTTGTCGCCCGACACCTTGTCCGGGACCACGAAGATGCAGTGGTAGCCCTTGAGCGCGGCCGCGATTGCGAGTCCGACCCCCGTGTTGCCCGACGTCGGTTCGACGATCGTGCCGCCGGGCGCCAGTTCGCCCGCTGCCTCGGCCGCCTCGATCAGCGTGATCCCGATGCGATCCTTGACCGATCCGCCGGGGTTGAGCATCTCGAGCTTGGCCAGCAGGGTGGGGCCATCGGGATCGGAGAAGCGCGACAGCGCCATCATCGGGGTGTCGCCCATGACGTCCAGCATGTCGGCAGCGACCTCGCGGCCGCGCTCGTCACGCTGGCGGCGAGGCGACGTCGCCAGGTCGACGTGGCGGCCCACCACCCGGTCGTAGTGGGCAGGATCGGACACGTCGAAGTCGGTCATGGCTGGAATCCGCAGATGGAGGTGGAGAGCGTTTCTGCAGCGTATTGGGCGGGCAATGATCGTGGCTCGTCGGGGGCACCGCAGTCACCGAGGCAGGCCGTGGCATCCTCCCCAGATGCCACGGCCTGCCGTCCCCCGGCACCCCCGCGCGTCCAGTCGGTGCGGTGCTGGCCCGTGCCGAGTCCCCCCCGGGGCCCGGCACGGGCACCGCCTGGCGTCATCCCCCGAGGTTGACGACCATGCGGCGGGCATGGAGAGCGCCTGTATCCGGCGCTGATACATCCATCTGGAGGAATCTTCCAAGGGTGTCCGCGTTGGGCGCGATCGGAACACACAGCAGTGGCGGGGCCCATGCGGGCCCCGCCACTGCACGTCCTGCGACCTGGTCGTCAGCCGGCCGGCAGCAGCACGGCGTCGATCAGGTGGACCGTCGCGTTCGCGGTGGCCACGTTGGCGCAGACCACGTTGGCGGTGGTCCCGTCAGGCGAGGTGACCGTCAGGGCCTCACCGTCGAACTCGATGTCGGCACCATTGAGCGTGGTGACGGTGCCGGCCTCGGTCAGCGCCGCGGCGTCCATCTGGCCCTCGGCCACGTGCAGGGTGAGCACACCCGACAGGGCTTCGGGGTCGGCGAGCAGACCATCGAGGGCGCCTTCGGGCAACGCCTCGAATGCCGGGTCGATCGGTGCGAAGACCGTGAGGCCTTCGGCGGAGTTCAGGGTGTCGACCAGGTCGGCCTCACCGACGGCCGTCACCAGGGTGGACAGCAGTGGGTTGTTGGACGCGGCGGTGGCGACGGGGTCGTCGGCCATGCCCGCACTCGAGCCATCGCCATCGGCGGGGATCTGCGAGCAGGCGTCGCCGATGGGTTCCATGGCCATGGTCTCGCCCTCGGACGCCATCTCGGTCATGTCCTCGGTCATGTCTTCGGTCATTGCTTCGGTCATGTCCTCGGTCATCGCTTCGGATGCCATGGACTCGGTGGTGGCGTCGGCTGCGGCGGTGTCGTCGTCGGACCCGCATGCAGTCAGGACGAGCGCCAGTGCGGCGATGCCGGCGACGGCGGACTTGTGGAAGGTGGAGCGCATGTGATGTTCCTTGGGGTGGGGTGACGCGGACCGTGGCCAGCGTGGGTCGGGGGAGGATCGGGCTTGTCCCCGTGTCGTGGAGCGTGCTGTTGTGCACGCTATGACCGGAGGTTCGCCCGACAGCCGGCTGCGGATTGGTCGAAAGTGGGCTGATCTGGTGCATCCAACGACGCGATCGTCGTGGGGGCGCCCGTCCCGGGTCGTCAGGTGCTCGACACCATCACGGCAAGGGAGTGCCAGCCCGTCGCGCCGCTGGGGAACGGCGGCTGGCGTTCCTCGGACTGGACGACGCCGTCGCCGTCGGTGGCGCGCACCGTGAGTTGGTGGCGGCCGGCGTCCAGGTCGGTGGTGTCCCACGGGAACACCCACTGTCGCCAGGTGTCGGCGCTGACCTCCGTTGCCAGGTCGGCGGCCTGGAACTCGCCGTCGTCGACCTGCACTTCCACGGCACTGATCCCGCGGGTCTGGGCCCAGGCCACACCTGCCACGGCAACGGTGCCGCGCTCGACGGTGGCCAGGCCGGATGGCGTGTCGATCCGGCTGGCGACCTTGATCGGGGCATCCTCCACCCAGCCGCGTTCGACCCAGTACTGGTCGAAGGCGTCGAACGTGGTGGCCTCGATGTCGGTGAGCCACTTGGTCGCCGACACGTAGCCGTACAGCCCGGGGGTCACCAGTCGCAGGGGAAACCCGTGCTCGGCCGGCAGGGGCTCGCCGTTCATGCCCCACGCGACCAGCGTGTCGCGGTCGAAGGCGGCCTCGGTCGGGAACCCCGCCGTCCAGCCGTCGTGAGCACGTCCGACCAGTTGCGTGGCGGAGTCTGCCACACCGGCGCGGTCCAGGAGGTCGGCAAGGCGCACGCCCTGCCACCGAGCCGTGCCGACCAGGCCACCGCCGACTTCGTTGCTCACGCAGGTCAAGGTGATCGGGATGTCGACACTGTCCATCGCCAGCAACTCTTCGTAGGAGAAGGTGACCTCGTTGTCGACCATTCCGTGGATGCGAAGGGTCCAGCCGTCCGCCGCCAGCCGGGGCACGGTCAGCGCCGTGTCGATGCGGTAGAAGTCGGCGTTGGGGGTCACGAAGGGGGACAGCCCGGAAACCTCGGGATGGGCAGTGGCAGGGATGGACGGTGCCGCCGTCGACGGCGTGGGCAGTTCCGGCGCAGCGGCGCGGCTGGTGAGCGCGCGTCGACGCTGGACCCATTGGCCGCCTCCGAGGGCGGCCACGCCGAACGCCAACGAGCCGCCGGCGAGCGCCAGGAACCGACGCCGGGGAATCGTGCCCAGTCCAGCGACGTCAGGGTCGGGTGTCGCGCCCGGTCCGTCTGGTGCAGTCGGTGCCTCTGGCCCGGCCGGTCCGCCTGGCCCGCCTGATGCCTCCGGTCCGTCCGTTGCCTCCGCTCGGTCCGGGCCGTCCGCTCCGTCCGAGACGTCGGCCGTTCCAGGTCCATCTACGACTGTTGGTGGCCGGGGTCCGCCTGGCGGAACCGTGGCCCCCAAGACTCGTGCATCGTTGCGCTCCGGGGCGTCTGTTGGTGCCTGGGGTCCCCCTGGCGGAACCGTGGCCCCCAGGACTCGTGGATCGTTCCGCTCCGGGGCGTCTGTTGGTGGCTGGGGTCCGCCTGGCGGAACCGTGGCCCCCAAGGCTCGGGAGGGGTGTCCGTCCGGGCGGGGGGTCATCGCCAGCAGGAGCGGGACGGCGATCAGCGCGGACACGATGGCCGGCACCAGGGCGAGCGCCGTGGTCGTCGAGCCGGCAACCGCGGCCAGTCCGGCGACGCCGGCCAGTGCCACGGTGGCGACGACCGCAGCGGTGCGCCGCGTGCGTGCCAGGATGCCGATCCCGGCCGCGGCCAGGGCCACGACCACCACGATGCCGGCCAGCAGGACAGCCTTGTCCGCGGTGCCGAAGGTGTCGATCGCGAACTGCTTGACCGGTTGGGGGACACGGTCGACGACCTGCGTGCCGATGCTGATGACGGGGGAGGGCCACGTCGGCCGCAGGCTGGCCACCAGTTCCGCCGCGCCCAGGCCGGCAGCGGCCGCGGCGATTCCGGCCAGGGCACTGGCCCACGGGCGGGGAACCCATCGCTCGGCGGCATCGGAGGGGGTCGCACCGGACCCGTGTCCGGTGCTGCCGGGTGGGCCTGCAGGAGCGATCGATTGGGCAGGGGCAGGCGACATGGGTGCGACGTCCTCGCGGAGGGGTACCCGTGGTTCGTGCCCGCCATCGGGTTCGGATTGGTGCCATCACCGGACCGGCGTGCTCGGGTGCCCGGGTCGCCGCGTGCCCGGCGGGTGCGACCTCTGGACACCCATCCGAGCCGCCTGGCGAGGCGCATGCGAACGGCACCACCGCGCGGGTGGTGCCGTGGTACCCCCGGTAGGAATCGAACCTACGCTTCCGGCTCCGGAGGCCGGTGCTCTATCCACTGAGCTACGGGGGCGAGTCTGCGTCCGAGACGATACCAACCACGCTCTGCACCCGTCGCGACGCACAGGCGCCCCGCCATGGTGCCACGCGAGGACCTCACATCCCCGAGAAGTCGATCAGGATGTCGGGGAGGTCCTGGAAGGTGAGTGACAGCCCGGCGATGGCCGAGCACGTGATCGAGATCGCGGCGGTGAACGCCGCCCACGGTCGGGGCGTGCGGTGCTCGTCGTCCTCCCGCCAGACGTAGCGACTGCCCGCCTCCCACAGCGCGATCACGCCGGCCGTCAGCGCCAGCGCCAACATCACCCAGGCGAACACCGGGTACGGCGCCCTGAACACGCGGACCGACAACAGGAGCACCAGGACCATCGATGACGACGCCGTCCTGGCATCCGACAACGCGGTTCGCTCGCTGAAACTGGGCTGCTCGTTCATTGGGACAGCCCCCGCACGATGGTGTCGAACACCAGGCCGACAACTGCGCCCGTGACCAGGGCGCCTGCGACCGCACCTGCCAGCAGTGGTGCCGGCAGTGGTCGTTCCTGGCGCAGTGCTCGCTCCATGCGCGCCCATCGCAACAGGGCACCGGAGACGATGACCAGGGACAGCATGAACGCCCCGGCTGACAACAGCACCGCCCAGGGGCCGATCAGGGAGCGGGCGAGCAGCACACCGCCACCGGCGGCGGCGAAACCCGTGGCGGTGCGCATCCACGACAGGAGGGTGCGTTCGTTGGCCAGGCTGAATCGCGGATCCGGCTCGGTGCCGACTCCGTAGACCCAACGTGGTCGTCGTTGGCTGGAAGGCGTCATGTCTTCACCATAGTCCCGGCTACTCGCCTGGGGTCCCCGGATCGTCAGGGCAGCGAACGCGGTCGATGGGCAGGTCGTGGCCACGCCCGTGACATCGGCCGCCGGGCCGCCCTGCGAGCCTCGGTCAGTCGGTCTCTCGACTCGGCACGATCACGAGCGGGCACGGGGCATGTCCGGCGACCTGCTGGGACACCGATCCCAGCACCAACCCCGCGAACCCACCCCTGCCCCGGGTCCCGACCACCAGCGCATCGGCGCCCTCGGCGGCCTCGAGCAGGGCACGCGCCGGCTTGCGGCTGGCGACCGTGGCGGTGGTGACCTGGTCGGGCACCCGATCGCCCAGGTCCGCGAGCATGCGATGGATCTTCAACTCGGCCTGCTGTTCCTCGTGGCGGTCGTGCTCGTCACGCCAGCTGGCGGCCATCTGGGCGGTCTGTTCCTGGAAGGCGACCCCGGACTCGCCCCCGGCACCACCGACGTCGTGGGGGTTGGTCTCCTCGCTGGCGCGGTACACGTTGACCACGTGCAGGACGGCATCTCGCTGCCGGGCCTGGTCGGCGGCCCACTCCAGCGCCGCGACGCACTGCTTCGAACCGTCGACTCCGACGACGATGTGGCCCATGCGATGTCCTCTGCTTGTGTGGTGCCATCATCGTCGGTTTGGACTGCTGCTGCAAGGACATCGCGTGGACAGCCCCGTGCACGCCCCCAGGTGGCTCCCGGGCAGGTGTCGTCCGTGGTGACCGGGCGACCGCTGGCGTACAGTTGGCCGCCCCCGCGTCCAGCCTCGGCACCGGTCGTGGGTGCACGCCGTGACCGGTCCGGGCATCACGGTGTGGATGCGGCTGCCAGCCCCGTGGCTGCCTGTGTCGCCCCGACTCCCACCTGCCAGCGAGCCCATCCATGACCACGAGCGATCCCGTCCTGCGCGACCTCGGCGCCGCGATCGACGCTGCCCTGGCCGCAGCCGACCTCCCGGCCATCGACGACGCGGGATTCGAGCGGCCGCGGGACCCCGACCACGGTGACTGGGCGTCGACCCTGGCGCTGCGGCTCGCCAAGCCGGCCCGCATGGCACCCCGCGCGATCGCCGAGGCGGTCGTGGCCAACCTGGCACTGCCGTCGTCGGTCGCCTCGGTCGAGGTGGCCGGACCCGGATTCCTCAACTTCCGGTTGTCGTCGGACCACAACGCCGACATGGTGCGCGCCATCCTGGCCACTGGGTCGTCCCTGCGTGCCACGACTCCGACGGGCCAGACGGTGAACGTCGAGTTCGTGTCGGCCAACCCCACGGGGCCGCTGCACATCGGCCACGGTCGGTGGGCGGCCGTGGGTGACACCATCGCCGAACTGTTGACCGTGACTGGCAACGAGGTCGTCCGCGAGTACTACCTCAACGATGCGGGCGGCCAGGTGGTCACCTTCGGCGAGACCTTGGTGTTGTCCGCTCGCGGCGAGGTGCTCGACGACCACCACTACCAGGGTGACTACATCCGGGCGATCGCAAAGCAGTTGCGGCAGGACTGGGGCGACGAGATCTTCGAGGAGGAGGGGCCTGGCGACCTGCCCGACTGGGTTGCCGACCTGGGCGGTGCGTCGACGGGCAGCGGGGCTGCGCCGACGGGCGGACATGGCGACGACGAGGCGCCGACGGTGGATGCCTCCGCGTCGGCGTCGGAGGGCCGGATGTCGGCAGACCTCGCGATGCGGGTCGGGATCCTGGGCGCCGAGGTCATGCGGCAACGCCTGGCGGACTCGCTGAGCGAGCTGGGCGTCGAGTTCCAACGCTGGTTCTCGGAACGACGCGAGTTGCACGACACCACGGCAGTGGCGGACACGCTCGATGCGCTGCGCGACGGCGGCGAGACCTACGAGTCCGACGGCGCCCTGTTCCTGCGCACCGAAGCCCATGGTGACGACAAGGACCGAGTGCTCGTGCGGTCCAACGGCGTGCCCACCTACTTCGCGGCCGACTGTGCCTACCTGCGTGACAAGTTCAGCCGTGCCGACCACCTGATCTACCTGCTCGGTGCCGACCACCACGGCTACGTGGCGCGACTGAAGGCGGCCGCCGCATGCCTGGGACACGAACCCGATGCACTGGAGGTCCGCATCGGGCAGATGGTCAACCTGCTGCGCGACGGCGAGCCCGCCAAGATGTCCAAGCGCGCCGGCACCTTCGTCGAGCTGGCCGAGGTCGTGGCCGAGGTGGGCGCCGACGTCACTCGATACCACTTCCTGCGGTCCGGCCTGGACACCACCATCGAGTTCGACCTCGCACGCGTGGCCCAGCAGTCGATGGACAACCCCGTCTACTACGTCCAGTACGCCCACGCCCGCATCTCGTCGTTGCTGCGCACTGCCGACGAGCGCGGCTTCGATGCCGGTGATCCGGACGAGGCCGACTTCTCGTTGCTCACGAACCCCGCCGAGGTGGAACTGCTGCGCGAGATGGGCAAGGTCGACGAGGTCGTGCGAACCGCCGCACAGTTGCGGGCCACCCAACGCGTCGCGCGCTACGCCGAGGACCTGGCCGCCACCTTCCACCGCTTCTACAGCGAGTGCCCGGTGCTGCGTGACGACGTCGAGCCGGCACTGGGCCAGGCCCGCTACCACCTGGCTGCCGCTGCCAGGCAGGTGCTGGCCGACGTGCTCGGGCTGTTGCGTGTCGGCGCCCCGGAACGCATGTAGGCCACAGGCCAACGCAAGGACCGGCCCATGCGCCGCGTGGTGCGTCGAGCATCCACGGGCGCGGGCCCGGGGGCGACGGGCGAAGCGGACAGTGGCGGATGGCTGTCGCAGGGGACTGGTCCGACGGCCCGGCCAGTAGCCTCGCCCGGTGCACGGACAGATCGGGGCGTGATCCGTCCCCACGACGAGGCAGGGATCCAGTGGTGCAGCACGTCACGGTTTCGGGCGAGTTGGGCAGCGGCAAGTCGGCGGTGGCCAATGCCCTGTCGGCGCGCCTGGGCGCGGATGTCGTGTCGACCGGGGCGATCCACCGTCGCATCGCCGCGCAGCGCGGTGAGTCGGCGCTCGAGACGAACCTCGTGGCAGAGCAGGATTCCTCCATCGACGAACTGATCGACGGTGAACTGGTGCGGTTGGGCGCTGGGTTGGACCGCATCATCTTCGATTCGCGCATGGCCTGGCACTTCGTCCCGGGTGCACTCAAGGTCCACCTGGTCGTGGATCCGGTGGTGGCGGCCCGACGCATGGCCGGCCGGGCGGCGACCTCGGTGGAGGGCTACGACGACGTCGCCGAGGCACAGGCCCACGCGGAGCAGCGTCATGCCAGCGAGCAACGACGATTCCGGGCCACCTACGACGTGGACATCGATCGGTTGCGCAACTACGACGTCGTCATCGACACATCGGTGACCGGCATCGAGGAACTGGCGGACCTGGTGGCGGCCTTCGTGACCACGCCGGACGACATCCCTGCCTCGCCGCACCTGGTGTGCAGCGCGGCCCGGCTGGCTGGCCTGGGCGCGGACGAGTTCGCGCCCGACGGGCGCGTGGTCGTGGATCCCCGCGACCTGGTGACCGGTGGTGCCCCGCACCTGCGGGTCGCCTACGACCGCCCGGACATGGCGATCGTGGCGGGTCGCGACGTCCTGGACGAGGCCTGTGCTCGTGGCTGTGACCTGCTGCCGGCGATCCTGGTGGCCGAAGGCGACGAAGAGGTCACGCCCGGCACCACCGCAGCGGCGCTGGTCCACGGTCGCTGACCTGCGGCAGCGGACGCGCGGCCGCCGACTCACCGGCCTCGGCAGTGGACCCGGGGCCCCGACCGCTGACCCACGGCCACGGACTCGGGCCACGCCATCACGGCTGGGCGGCCTGCAGGCCAGCGGCCAGGCCGGACGATCGCGCGATCGGCGTGGAGATCGCGGCCGCGAGGATGTCGGGTGATCCGATGACGGTGACGTGGTCGCGGGCCCGCGTCAACGCGGTGTAGAGGAGTTGCCGACTCAGCAGCGGCGACGGCCGCTCCGGCAGGACGACCACCACGTGACCCCACTGCGACCCCTGTGACTTGTGGATGGTCATGGCGTGGACCCCGTGGTGGTCGGGGAGTCGGTCAGGGTGCACGGTCAACGGCACACCCTGGTCGTCGCGCAGGTCGAACGCCACCCGCGTGGTGCCGTCGGCCACCCGGACGAACACGCCGAGGTCGCCGTTGTTGACCCCCAGCCAGCGGTCGTTGGCGGTGACCAGGACCGGGCGGCCCAGTTGCCGATCGTCCCACGGTCGCCACCCCAGGTCCGACCCGGCCAACCACGACTCGACGGCGTCGTTGAGGGCCTCGACGCCGGTGGGACCGCGGTGGTGGGCGCTGAGCACGACGGTGTCACCCAGGGCGGTGAGCGCGGCGTCCACCTGGCCCGCGCGAGCGGCGGCCACCAGTCGCGAGGCGCGCGCGGTGGTCAGCTCCTCGAGCGACGCCGCGGCGTCATCCAGGCTGCGATGCCACGTGGTCTCGCCGCCCTGTTCCAGGACCTCGAGCGCCGAGTCGACACGCCCCTGCCTGACGGCCGTGGCCAGCTGTGCGATCGCCGAGTCGCCGGCGAATCGGTACACCCGCTCGAGCACGGTCAGCGCGGGATCCCGGTCTGCAGCCAGCGCCCCCACCAGGTCACCCAGGACGGTGCCTGCCTCCACGGAGGCAAGCTGGTCCGGGTCGCCGACCAGCACCAGGCGTCCCGATGCCGGGACGGCGTCGAGCAGCGACACCATCAGGGGCAGCGACACCATCGACGCCTCGTCGACCACCACGAGGTCATGGGGGAGGGGATTGTGACGGTCGTGCCACGGCGAGCGGCCGGGTCGCATCCCAAGCAGGCCGTGCAGCGTGGTGCCCGTGCCGTCGAGCATCGCCGCGACCGCCCGGGTCGCCGCCGCCGGCAGACCATCGTCGGCCAGCGCCTCCTCGACGCCTTCTCGCAGGCGGGCGGCAGCCTTGCCGGTCGGTGCCGCCAGCGCCACCGTCGGCGGCCGGCCGTCGGGCGCCGCCAGTGCGTGCACGGCCAGCAGGCGCGCCACCGTCCAGGTCTTGCCGGTGCCCGGCCCACCGGCGAGCACGGTCAGGCGGGCATCCAGCGAGGAACGGGCCGCTGCACGTTGCGCCTGGTGCTCAGGTCCCAGGACGGCACCGACCGCGTCGTCGACGGTCGCGTCGCCAGGACGTCGGTCAATCGGCAGGGGACGCCGCAGGCTGGCCAGGGCGGCGATGGCCCGTCGTTGCAGGTCGAACCACCGCGTGGTGTAGAGCAGGTCGCCATCGACCACCATCGCGCTGGTGGGTGTCGCGTCTGTCGTGTCGCCAGCCGTCGTTGCCCTGGGAAGTCCGATCAGCGATGCCCCGGGCAGGGGACCCGCCGCCATGGCGTCGCGAATCGAACGGACATGGGCGACCATCGCCGCCAGCGCCGCACGCAGTGCCGTGACCTCGCTGGCCTCGAGCGCAGCGAGTTCCTCCACGTCGAGCAGCTTCGCAACCTGACCAAGGTCCAGCGCCACATGGCCTCGCTGCGGTGCTCGCACCGCCAGCGCCAACGCCAACCGTTCGCGTTCGTCGTCGACGGCGGCCAGGTCAGCCACACGGATGGCCACGTGGACGGCCGCATGGTCGAGCACGCCGTTGTCGCTGAGCACGCGCATGGATTCGGGCACGTCGAGGATCGTCGCGCTCATCGTCGCACCTCGCCGACGTGGAGGCAGTCCGACAACGCCGTGACGAAGGTCGCGGGTGGCTGCCACGCCATGACACCGGACACGTGGCCCGCGATCACTGGTGTTGTCGGACCCACCATGCCGCGAACGAAGAGGTAGCCGATCGACCCGAGGTGGCGGACGGGCTCGTAGTCGGGCAGGCGCCACCGCAGGTAGCGATGCAGGGCCACCGCGTACAGGGCAGCCTGCAGGGGATAGTGACCATGGTCCATGGCCGTCACCAGGGCATCGTGGCCGTAGTGGTCCGTGGTTGGTTCCTGGTCACGGCGGTACAGGACATTGGTCTTGTAGTCGACGACGTGGAACACGTCGTGGCCGTCCCCACGTCGTCTCACGACCAGGTCGATGAAGCCGGTGAGGTAGCCGCGCACCGTCCGGGCCAACGCCGGATCGTCCAGCCTGCCGGCGCCAGCCCGGAACGGGTCGTCGGGATCCAGCATGTCGAACACCTCGCGGATGTCGGCGACCCGCAGTGGCCCGGGCAGGGCCGCGTCGGCACCCGACCCGGGTGCGTGGCCGCGCCCACCACCGGCCGCCACCGGCAGTTCGAACGCCATCTCGTCGAGTCGATCGGTCGGCGCCACCTGGCGCAGGCGGATGTCGCCGAAGGCGGCACCCAACGGCGTGTCGAGCGTCGCCACGACGCCGTCCACCACCTGGCGGGCAGGCAAGCCCATCGAGGACTCGGCATCGGCCCCGACCTGTCGGGTGAGGCGTTCCATCATCTGGGCATGCACGTCAGGAGCCGTGAAGTCGGCATGCTCGTAGAGGTCGTGGATCACCGTGCCGATGCGGGCGCCACCGGTCATGGCCCCCAGGGGCAGCGGTGCCGTGACCGGACCTGCGGCGGCGGGACGGCCGGTCGCCCCTTCCGGGGTGGTCTCGCCATCGGGCCGCGATCCGACGCCGCTGACACCCCTGTCACGGCTGCCGGCGTCGTGATCGTCGTCGTCACGGGCAGCGATGCCGGCCGTGTCCACCCCGATCTCCGTGGCAGCCACGCGTTCCAGCGGCGTCGTCAACAACGTGTACGACGCCCGTGTCCACGTGCGATCGATGCTCCGGTCGAACCGTGCGGCGGCGACCTCCTCCTGGTCGTGCACGGGCGGCGCCCACGTCGTGGCGGCAGGGTCGAGGGCAAGTCGCGACCAGGCGATCCGGTCGCCGCTGCGGGCGGCCAGGTCATCGAGGGCAGCCGCGAGACCGGCGACTCGTCCGGCGTCCGCCTCGGCCGACACCGCAGGTGCGGCCGGCCGGCGCAACAGCAGCTTCGAAAGTGGCACGCGGGCGCAGCCGCCAGACTCCCACCACCACGCCTCGACCCGGTGTCGCGCCCTGGTCATGGCCACGTAGGCCAGACGCAGGTTCTCGCCGGCCTCGGCGAGCCTTCCGTCGGCCCGGTGGACATCGGCGTCCGGTCCGCCCAGTTCGAGGACCGGGTCGTCGCCAGTCGTCGTGAAGGGGATGGATGGCGCTGACGGCGCCCACATCATGTAGGGCAGGTAGACGATCGGGAACTCGAGCCCCTTCGATGCGTGCACGGTCATGATGGTCACCGCTGCACTGTCGGTCTCGAGTCGCCGGCTGCGTTCCTCGGCCGGGATGTCATCGGCAGTCACACGCTGGGTCTGCTGGACGAGCCACTCCGCCATTGCTGACGGCCCCTGGGTGCCCGCCTCGGAACGATGCAGCAGTTCGCCGATGTGTTCGATGTCGGTCAGCAGGCGCTGGCCGTCCTCGCGGCCGAGCAGGCGAGGGCCCAGGCCCGTGTCGTCGTGGATGGTGCGCAACAGGCTGGCGACGCCATCAGCATCCAGGACCCGTCGCCACTGGTGTGCCCGGGACGCCAGGCTGTCGAGGTCGTCATCGTCACCGGCGGCCAGCCGCTGGGCGTCCCATCCCACGAAGGCGCCACCGGCCAGGGCTCGCAGTCGGAGGGTCGAGGACGGGCGTTGGAGGGCAGCGAGCAGGGAACGCCAGTGGGCGGCGGCCGGTGTCTCGAACACCGAACCGACCGAGGTCACGACGAACGGCACACCGATGTCGCCCAATGCCCGCGTGACGAACTCGACACTGGCATGCGCGCGGACCAGGATTGCGAGATCGCCCGGCATGACGGAACGGGGACCGTCTTCCTCCTCGATCGTGGCATCGCCGGCCAGCAGGGTCGAGATCCTGCCGGCAAGGTCGCGGGCGATCGCGTCGCGGGTCGCATCGGCGTAGAGCTTGCCACCGTCCTTGGTGACCACGTGCAGGTGCAGGGCGGCGGCCTGGCCCGGGTCGACCAGGCGCGTGGCGTGCCTGGCCCGGACGGGGACGTGGGCGATGCTGGGATGGCCGAACGTGGTGTCGCGGAACACCATGTTCATCGCGTCGACCAGTCGGTCATCGGAACGGTGATTGGTCGCGAGGCTGAACTGCTGTGTCGTGGGATCGCCCACGGCACGGACGTAGGCCTCGACGTCGGCGCCCCGGAACCGATAGATCGCCTGTTTCGGATCGCCGATCATGACCAGGGTGCGACCCTCGAACAACTGCTCGATGATCTCCCACTGGACCGGATCGGTGTCCTGGGCCTCGTCGACCAGGGCGATGCGGAATCGTTGTCGGAACGTGGCCAGCACCAGGTCACGAACGCGATCGTCGCGCAGCGCCGCGGCCAGTTGGTGCAACAGATCGTCGAAGGTCATGACGCCACGCCGGAGCTTGCGCGTGGCGATCTCGTCGGTGACGAGATCGGCCATCCGGGCCAGTTCGACCGCCTTGGGCGCCGCCGCGGGGTCGGGATCATCAGGGTCCGGGGTGATGGTGGCGTGGGGGTGACGCAGCCGTTGCACGGTCAGGGCCGTCATCTCTCGCTGGCTGGGCCGGGCCGCGACCACGTCGTCGTCGACCTCGTCGGCATAGCGACGCACGACCAGGTCCCGGCCGGTGGCCACCATCAGGTCGTCCACGTCCTCGACCAGGCTGCGCTGGCCATCGATGTCACCGATGCGGCCGGCACTGCGCAGGACCTGGTGGGCGAATCCGTGGATGGTGGAGATCAGGGCGTGATCGATGCCGGCGAGGGCGTCCTGGAGTCGCTGGACCCGCTGGATGCGTTCCGCTCGCGGCAGGGCGGGGTCGGCCACGAGCGCCAGGACTGGGTCATCGGATGCGGCCGCGCGGACGCTGATGGTGGCGGACCGGTCGTCCCCAGCGGCTGCGATCCCACGCGGTGCAGCAGGCTCGAGGGACGCCTGGAGGTGGTGCAACGCCTCGGTGAGCCGTTCGCGGATGCGATGGCGCAGTTCCGCCGTCGCCGCACGCGTGAACGTCACGACGAGCAGTTCGTCGAGTGTCGCCTCGCCCTCGGCGACGTAGCGCGTCACCAGTGCCGCGATCGTCCAGGTCTTGCCCGTGCCAGCCGATGCCTGCAGGCTGACGCGACCCCGGGGCAGCGGGGCGGTGATGTCGAAGTCGGCCAGGACGGTCGTCGCGGTCATGCCCCCACCTCCGCGTCGACGGGGCCATGGTCCCTGGCCACGGCAGCGCCCCACAGCGGGTCGAAGACGCGACGTGCCCAGCGGCCGAAGTCGTGGGGCATCGCTGGCTGTGCCCACCACGACGGCGCATCGGGCGGGGCGGTGGCCGTGGGCAGGCCGGTCACCAGGGTTGCCAGCGGGGTGTCACCGAACAACCGGCGGACATTGAGGTCGTGCCCCTCGCCGTACTTGTCCGGCCACCCCGTCGACCAGAAGTTCTCGGCGGCCCGAATGGCCCCGTTCTCGGGCTTGCCGTTCGTGATGCCCTGCCAGTATTCGCCCGACGTGTTGGTGAACAGGGGTGTGGGGTGACAGGTGGCCCACTTCGCAACCCGGACCAGGTCGTCCAGGATCTCGCGGGCGGCGTCGCGATCCGGGGGGGTGATCCAGTGGCTGACCGCGATCTTGCTCTTGCTCCCCGAGCGCGACTTGGCGACGCTGACGACGTCCACCGGGGTCCCGTTGGCGGCACAGGCCAGCATCCGGATCCAGGCATCGAGCAGGTTGGACGGGCGGAAGCGCGAGTAGGTCGTGTGCACCAGTCGGGTGCCCAGCGTGGGTGTCACCACCCCTCGCAGCGTGCCGGTCGGCAACGACAGGTCGATGGTGAGCTCGGCCGGAGTCGCCGCATCGACGCCGACACCCTCCTGTGCCGTGGCCACCGCGTCCCGATGGGCGGCGGCGATCGCTGCCGCCGTCGGCAGATGGGTCTCGATGGCGTCCCGGCCCAGTCGTCCCACCGGCAGTTCACCGGCGTCGCGCAGCCGCTCCTCGACCCTGGCGAGCGGCTCGCCGGCGATGAGCGCTGCCGTGAGCGCCTCGCCCAGCCCCCACCCGGCCAGGCCGGTCGCCTCGACGGCCAGGTTGTCGTCGCGTGCGTCGCCGGCGTCGCGGTCGGTGAAGCCCAGGCAGTGGCGCATCCAGGCACTGGTCGGATTCTTCAGGATTCGTGCCAGTTGTGCCAGCGACAGGTCATCTGGCGGGTCGGGCACGGTGGTCGGTGGGTCGAATGCCAGCGGGATGACCTCGGTCATCGGCCCGCTCAGCGCATTGGCGCCGGCGGCGGCCAGTGCGTCGAAGTGCGGGCGATCGGACGCGAAGGTCCGGGCGTCGGCAGCCCGCAGGGGATGGCGCGTCACGATCATCTCGCGTGCCCGGTCGCCAGTGGTCGTGCGGGCCGTGGCGTCGATGACATCGAGCAGTTCCGACACGACCACGGACGGCGGCACCGGCTGGTTGGTCGCCTGGTGGGCGCCGCGATGGGTGATGATGAACTGGTCGCGGGCAGCCATCAGGGCGTCGAGCAGCAGTTGTCGGTCCTCGCTGCCCGGGTCGCGATCCCCGACGACGGGTGTCACGCCCAGGATGTCGTCGCCCGCACGAGTGCGGTGTCGCGGCCATGAGCCGTCGTCCAGGCCGATGACGACGACGACACGGAACGGGACCGTGCGCATGGGCACCAGGCTGCACACGGTCAGGTCACCGGTCTGGTGGTTGGTGCGACTTGGGCGCCCCGCCAGCCGATCGTCGAGCAGGTCGCGCAGTTCGCGCAGCGTCACCGGGGTCTCGCTGTCGCCGGCGGCCGCAGTCACCTCGGCCAGGACCGTGTCCAACTGCCAGCGTTGCCATTCGGCCGTGGGTTCGGGCGCCAACAACAGGTCGGCGGCCTCGATCAGGGCCGTACGCCACGCCCGCATCGAGCGACCCTCGTCGGTGCCGGCGAGGGTGCGTTGGACATGGCGAAGTCGCGCGACGTACTCGGCCAGGCGACCGATGGTGGCGGGATCGATCGATGCCGAGTCCAGCGGGACGACGTGATCGGCCAGGGCGCGGTCAGGCGCGACCAGCCCGACCAGGATGCGGTCCAGCCCCGCCTGCCACGTGTTCACGGTGGTCGACAGGCCGTGCTGGCGACGGTGCTCGGCATCGAGTCCCCACTTCACCTGGGCTGCCGTCACCAGCGAATCGAGGAGTTCGACGTCGTCCTCGGACAGGTCGAACCGGGACCGCACCGGTGTGCGCCGGAGCAGTTCGATGACGTGACCGGCCTCGAAGCGGCCGTCGGCCATCTCCAGGACCAGCCCGAGGCAGACCATGACCGGGTTCGCCACCCGCAGCGCCCGGTCCGCCAGTCGCACGCGCAGGTCCGGGATGCCGCTGGTCGGTGTCGAGGCTGCGCGGAAGGACGCGTTGACCAGCGGTGCGAAGGTCTCGACGTCGGGTGTCATCACGACGATGTCGCGGGGTTCGAGGCCCTGGTCCTGGGCCAGTGCAGCCAGGATGGCGTCCCGCGCGACCTCGACCTGGCGGTGGAGCCCGTGCGCCGAGTGGACCTGGACCGAGACGTCCCCGGCGTCCAGGTTCCAGGCATCATCGGCTGGTCGCTCGACGTTGGCAGCGATGTCGGACTGGAGCCGGGCCAGCAGGGTGGTTGGCGGGTTCGCCACGCCGTCCAGGGGATCGTCCGTGCCCCGGTCGCCGAGCAGCAGTTGCAGTTCGCGGCTGTCGCGTCCCCACCCCGTCAGCAGCGGATGGCCGCCGCGGCCCAGCGGCGTGTCGATCCGACGGGGCCGTGGTGCGCCCGGTGCCGGTGCACTGGCCGCCGCGGACCGATCCTGCTCCCAGGCCACGGGTGACGGGTGCAGCAGGAAGGCGTGCACGTCGAGTCGGTGCGTCAGGGCGTCGAGGATCTCGAAGTGGCCGGCCGCCAGGGCAGTGAGCGCGAACACGCTGATGCGTGGCGGCAGGCCCGGCACCGGTCCCGTTCCTGCGCGCAGTGCCGCCGCGGCCCGCGCCGTCAACTCGGCGCGAGTCGGGCCGAGGTGCGTTCGCAGGACCGCCAACAGGCGAGGCTGCCACGACAGGTGGTGGGGGAGGGCACCGCCGCGTCCATCCGGGGCCTCGCTGGTGCCGTCCCACTGCACCCAGGCACGCACCATCTCGGGGCGATGCTGTTGGTAGGAATCCAGGAGTTCCGCAGCGTGACGGAACGCCGGCAGGCGACGGTGGCGATCCAGCGCCACGTGATGGCCGAACCCGGCCAGGTCGACGTCGTCAAGGAGTCCCGCGTCCCACATGTCGAGCATGGTGAACGCCAGCACGTCCGGCTGCCACGGGTCGGACGGTGCCGCCGCACCCTGGTTCGAGGCCACGCTGGCGATGGCCGTGTGCACGATCGTGCCGGGGAACGGGAACTCGATGTTGGCGGCGATGCCGTCATCGCTGGCGCCGATGCCCAACCGGTGGGCCAGTTGCTGGGCGATCCACCGTTCGATGCCGCGGGAGTGCACGGCGACCAGGTCGGCGTCGAACGGATCGGCCAACGGGGTCGCGAGCACGGTCGCGAGCCGCTCGACCAACAGGTCCGATCGGGTCGCACGGTGGATGTGCAGCACGGCGTGTCCTCGGTTTCCATGTCGTCGGGTGTCATGGGGCGGGTGACATCGGGCGGTGTCGTCGGGCGGGTGTGTTGGGGCGAGGTGACGTCGGCGCCCGACGCGGTGCCATCAGGTGCCCGGCGAAGCCAGCCTACGAACCGGCTGTGACAGTGGCGGCCCGGCGTCGTGCCCGTGGAGCCGACCGGCCATGCGTCAGCCCACGTCGGTGGTCAACAGATCGTCGAAGGTCTCGCGCCGCACGACGAGCCGGTCGTGCCCGTCGCGGACGAACACCACCGGAGGTCGCCGCAACTTGTTGTAGTTGGACCCCATGGAGTGGCCGTAGGCGCCGGTGACCGGGGTGACCAGGATGTCGCCCACGGCGACGTCGGCGGGCAGGCTGGCACCGAACAGCAGCACGTCACCGCTCTCGCAGTGCTTGCCCACGATCCGGGCCCGGCGCGGTCGTGGGGCCGCGACGTCGCGCGCCAGCACGGCCTCGTAGCCACTGCCGTAGAGCACCGGCCGGGGGTTGTCGCTCATGCCTCCGTCCACCGAGACGTAGGTGCGCACCCCGGGGATGTCCTTGATCGTGCCCACCGTGTATGCGGTGATCGCGGCACTGGCGACGATCGCGCGCCCGGGCTCGACTCTCACCCTCGACTTGACGTTCAGGTCATCGCAGGCGGTCAGGACCGTGTCGGCCCACTCGGTGATGGATGGCGCGGACTCGCCGGTGACGTAGGCCACGCCCAGGCCACCGCCCAGCACAAGTTCCGGCAGGTCCAGCGGCACCGCGAACGCCGCCATGACCTCGACGGCGCGGGCGAACGAGTCGGCCGCGAACACGTTCGAGCCGATGTGGCAGTGCAGGCCGGCAAGGTCCATGGCCGGCGACGTCCGGGCGCGGTCGACGGCGCGACCGGCGTCACCGTTGGCAAGGTTGAAGCCGAACTTCGAGTCGTCCTGGCCGGTGGCGATGAACTCGTGGGTGTGGGCATGCACGCCCGGCGTGATGCGCAGCAGCACCGAGGGCGCCGGGCCGACCCCGTCGGCGGCCAGCGCGTCGAGGCGAGCCATCTCGTCGAAGCTGTCCACGACCACGTGACGCACGCCGACCTCGATCGCCCGGCGCAACTCGTCACGGGACTTGTTGTTGCCGTGCAGGACGCACGAGGACGCAGGGACGCCTGCGGCCATGACGACGTGCAACTCGCCCCCCGAGGCGACGTCGAGCAACATGCCCTCCTGGTGTGCCAACCGCGCCATGGCCGTGCACAGGAAGGCCTTGGACGCATAGATGGCCCCACCCGGTCCGAACGCGGCGATGGCCTCGCGGCAGCGCGCGCGCAGGTGGTCCTCGTCGTAGACGAACACGGGTGTGCCATGACGTGCGACCAGGTCGTCGACCCGACAGCCGCCCACGACCAGGCTGCCGTCGGCGGCGGTCGTGGCGGTGTCGGGCAGCAGGTTCAGGTCGAAGTCGGTCACAGGTCTGCCTCGGCACGGTGGCGCAGGACTCGCCACACTCTGTCCGCAGGATGCCGCATCGACGCCAGCCGTGCGGCACCGACCACCTCGGCGACAGGCGTGGCAATGGTCAACGTGCAGCGGACCGGGATGGTCCGGGGTGGCATCGGGTTGGCGGCCGAGCGTCTTGGTCATGGGCCCGACGTGCTGATCACGACGGCGTCCGACCACGTCGCCCTGCGCACACCCACGCGCCCGGATCACTTCTCCGGCAACGCCATCCACCTCTACACCCCCCCGCAGGCGGTGGGTCCGTGGGTGCAGCGCCATGCCGACAGCATCGGTCGCCTGCCCGGCGTGACCGGGGCGTTCCTGTGCTGGGAGGTGCCCGTCGACGTGGTCGCGGATGGGAACGACGGGCTCGCTGCCCACCTGCCCGACGACGTGCCCGCCACGGCCGATGTCGAAGCGGTGTCGGCGATGGTGTGGCGGCCCGACCTGCGCGAGGCGGGTCCTGCTGCGCGTCGCGCGGCCCTGGACGACCTGGACGTGCGCGATCCCGAAGGGCTCGACATCCGCTGGGGTGGCGACGACCACGTCATGGCCGGTGCCCGGGCGCTGTACCTGCAGGCCGGCTGGGGGACCGACGTGGACTACTGGCGCTGGCACGTCGCCCAGCAACGCGACCTGATGGTGGCGCGACGCTGTGACGTCTGGGTGCTCTACGCCATGGGCATCCCGGCCTGTCGGGCCAGCCTGATGCACGATCGCCGTGGCCTGGCGATCGTGGAGGACGTCGTGACCCATCCTCTCCATCGGGGCAAGGGCCTGGCGTCGGCCCTGATCGTCCACCTGCTCCGGCACCATCTCGCCACGCACGCCGACGACGTCGTCGTGATCCGCGCCGATGCGGATGGCCCGGCGCGACGGCTCTACGAGCGCCTCGGCTTCGAGACCGTGGCGACCGACATCTGCGTGCGGACCGGGGGGTCGGACAGCCAGCGCTAGCCTCTTGCGAGGTCGCGTGGGTGGATGGCGCGGACCGACGACACGCCGGGAGGTGGCAGGAATGGACACGATCCGCATCGGGCTGTTGGGTTGTGGCACGGTCGGCTCCGGCGTGCTCACGATCCTGGCTCGCGACGGTGACGACATCGCGGCTCGCGCCGGCGCCAGGCTGGTGGTCACCCGCATCGCCGTGCGCGACCTCTCGCGTGACCGCGGGCTGCCCTTCGATGAGTCGATCCTGACAGACGACCCCGAGTCGATCGTCACCGACGACGACATCGACATCGTCGTGGAGGTCATGGGCGGACGCGAGCGAGCCGGCGCGTTGGTGCGCACGGCGCTGCGTCACGGCAAGCCGGTGATCACGGCCAACAAGCAGCTGATCGCGCACGAGGGCCCCGACCTGCAGGCCATTGCCGCCGAGGCAGGCGTGGACCTGATGTACGAGGCCGCCGTGGCCGGTGCGATCCCGATCATCCGACCGCTCAAGGAGTCGCTGGCGGGCGACCACATCCGACGGGTGATGGGGATCCTGAACGGGACGACGAACTACATCCTGACCCGCATGAGCGAGGAGGGGGCCTCCTACGACGACGTCCTGGCCCAGGCCCAGGACCTGGGCTACGCGGAGAAGCCCGACCCCTCCGCCGACACTGGCGGGCACGACGCCGCGGCCAAGACGGCCATCCTCGCGTCGCTGGCCTTCGATTCGGCGGTGACCGACCCCCAGGTGCACCGCGAGGGCATCGAGCGCGTCACGGCCACCGACATCGAGGTGGCGCGTCGCCTGGGCTATGTCATCAAGTTGCTGGGCATCGCCTCGGAGGTCGACGGTCGCATCGCCGTGCGCGTGCATCCGACCTTCCTGCCGGCGACCCATCCGCTGGCCAGTGTGCGCCTGGCCTACAACGCCGTCTTCGTGGAGGCAGACGGGGCCGGCGAGCTGATGTTCTACGGCCCCGGTGCCGGCGGTGAGCCGACGGGGTCGGCCGTGCTGGGCGACGTCGTCGACGTGGCACGCAACCTCATCAACACCGTGCGTGGCCCGATCGAGTCGACCCACCGGGCGGTCGAGGTGCGGCCCATGGAGGAACTGACGACCCAGTACTACGTGCTGCTGGACGTCGATGACCGGTCCGGCGTGCTGGCCGCGGTGGCTGCGACGTTCGGCGACCACGACGTGTCGATCGCGCAGGTGTGGCAGGAGGGGACGGGCGACCGCGCCCAGTTGGTGCTGATCACCCACCGAGCCCTGGAGTCGAACCTGCGCGCATGCACCGAGGCGTTGGCCTCCACCGGTGGGGTGCGCGCCGTGGCCAACGTGCTGCGAGTCGAGTCCGAGGCGCGCAGGGCCTGATCGCACGGCCTGATCGAGAGGGCCTGATCGCACGGCCCGATTCCCCACGGCCTGGTCACTTCGGCGCGTGGTGACACTCGACCAAACCGAAGGCGCGTTGGCGTCGAACTCCTCGTGATGACCCCGCTGCAACCGGCACCGGGACGCCATCGGGAGGAACCCACATGAGTACGACATCCACGTCCACGCTGCGTTCGAAGCTTCGCAAGGCCGCGGTGACCGGCATCGCCCTGGCCGCCACGGTCGGGATGGCCGGCACCGCCATGGCCGCCCACGACGACAACCCGTCGGCCAAGGTCGCCAGCTATTCCTACGACCTCAACCCGGTCCAGGCCGACACCGTCCCCAACAGCCAGGCCACGGGCACGACCCGCATCAAGGCGTTGCCCAGCGGCAAGGTCCAGGTGAAGGTCGAGGCAACCGGGCTCATGCCCAACGTGCCGCACGCGATGCACCTGCACGGCGTCGATGGCCCCATGCCCGACAACGCCTGCCCGACCGGCGCCACCGCCGACGGGAACGACGACGGCTTCGTCGACACGCTCGAGGGCGTTCCGTTCTACGGCGGCATCCTGGCGTCGCTGACGACCTCTGGTGACACGACCGCCAGTCTGCCCTTGCGCTGGCCCGCTTCGCCGTGGCCGACGAGGACGGCAACCTGTCCTACTCGCGCACCTTCAGCAGTGACAGCGCGCTGGCCAACGCCGGCACCGTCCAGGTCGTCGTGCACGGCATCGACATCAACGGCAACGGCATCTACGACTTCGAGGCCGGCCCCAGCTCGTTGACCGACGCCTTCCCGCTCGAGGGGACCATCCCCGTCCTGTGTGGCGGCATCGCCAACTGACCGTCGACACCACCCTTCGTTGCCGGCAAGCGGGCCATCCCGCGACCCGGACAACGAAATGGCACGGTTCGCCCACCCCGGTACGAGCCGTGACCGCCGATGCACCGGATCTCCCCCAGGGTCCGGTGCATCACCCTTTTGTTGGGTGGGCAACCTCGTGCCGGCCTCGCGTGCCGGTGGCGTTGCCTACCCTGCGCCGCGTCGCGGCGACCGTCGTCGGGCACAGGGAGGCAGCCAGGCGATGTCGGTCACCGTGCGCGTCCCTGCCACCAGTGCCAACCTCGGTGCCGGCTACGACTGCCTCGGCGTCGCGCTTGCCCGCCATGTCCGGGCCACGGCCACCCCCGGCCTGCCGGTCGACGGCGTGCGGGTTCGCACCACCGGACATGGCCAGCGGCGCGTCCCCACTGGCGACGACAACCTGGTGTGGTCCAGCATCCGCCGATTCTGCGATCATCACGACGTCGCCGTGCCCGACGTGACGCTGCACGTGCACAACGACATCCCGTTGGCACGTGGGCTGGGATCGTCGTCATCGGCGATCGTCGCGGGGCTGCTGCTGGCCAGGGCACTGACGGACGTGGCAGTCGCCACCTCGGAGCTGGTGGCGCTGGCGACCCACATGGAGGGCCATCCCGACAACGTTGCGCCCGCCCTGCTGGGTGGGTTCGTCGCAGGCGCGGTGGGCACTGACGGCACCACGATCGTCCGTCACGCCCAGCCGACACCGGCGCTGCAGCCCGTCGTCGCGATTCCCGCCGTGGAGCAACTCACCGCTGCCGCACGCGCGATGGTCCCGGACCGCATGGAGCGGGCCGACGTGATCACCCAGGTCGGTCGCGGGGCCCACGTGACCGGTGCCCTGCTGGGGGGCTGGCCGCTGGATGTGCGCCTGGCTGGCGACGTCATGCACGAACCGGCACGGCTGCCCCACATGGAGGTCACCGCAGCGATCCTGACGGCGTGGCGCGACGCCGGCGTGTTCAGCTGGTTGTCCGGTGCGGGGCCCACGGCTGCCGCACTGGTGGAGGCCAATCCCGGTGCCACGGCGCACGCGGTGGCGGTCGCCCGCGATGCCCTGGCCGATTTCGACCAAGCAGCGGCGGCGCCCGAGGACCGCCACGAGGTCGTGGCGCTGGGCTGGGACCTGGCTGGTGCCACGGTCGAGGCGAGGTGACCCGACACGTGCAGCCCGGGTCAGCGCGGGTTGCTGGTGGGAGCGACCTGATCGTGGTCGTTTCGGGGCTGTAGGTGGCATCGACCTCCAACACTGAGTACAGTGTGTGCATCAGCCGCACCGATCGGTCGCGGATCCTGACGCGAACCCCCCCCGCAGTTCCGGTGCCATGCGCTGGCGACATGTTCCTGACGGAGCCGTCCTCGAATCGCATGCACCCATGGCAGCGGGAGCGTCACGAACTCCTCGACCGGGCTTGACGTCCGGGCTGTGGCAGCCGTCCGACGGTGGCCACGGATGTGGACCGCTCGGCTCGACTCCAGGCCCTGACACTCGCCGGGAGGACATCGATCGACGGCGGCCGGCACTGGACGGCAGCCCACCACGTGCATGGCACGGACTTCCCAACCGCACTCCAGGGGGCCGGGAATCGGCGGGCAGCCAGCAGCGCACCCGCCCCCGTGGCGGGCCCGCTCCACCTTGACTCCCCAGCTCGCAGCGCCGAACACCGTCGCAGGGATCTGCCTCGCACACGTGCGGGACACCATCTCGGCGGGCTGACCAACTTCCACCCTGGCCTGTCACCTCCAACGCAGGAGGATCGGGCCGATGCAGGTCGCGTTCGCGACCGCGACGTCGTCACGACGTCGCCGACAAAGGAACCACACATGGATCGCTCGACGCTCGAGAAGAAGCAGCTCGTCGAACTCCGCGAGATTGCCTCGACCCTTGAGCTCAGTGGCTACAAGCGCATGCGCAAGGCCGACCTCGTCGACCTCATCGTCGGTGCCGGCGGCGGCTCGTCGTCACACACCAATGGCGCTGGCGCAGCATCCCAGGACGGCACCGCGACCTCCGACGCCGACCACGCAGCATCCAATGGCGCTGCCTCCTCGTCCAACGGGGCCGCGGCCACGTCGTCTCGCGATGAGGCCGCCGCGAAGAAGCAGGACTCGGACGCCAAGGACAAGGACAAGAACAAGGACTCCGACTCCGACCAGGCCGACGCCGCCAAGCACCGAGCCGTCGACCACCGCGCCGCCCAGGGTGGGGCGCGACCGCGTGCTCGCCGACGTGGCGACGACTCGACCAACCGCGACGGTGACGGCAAGCAGTCAGGTGGCGACGGCGCCAGCGAGTCGACCGACTCCCGAGGCAACGACGGGGACGGCCACAGCGACGGCGGGCGCAGCAAGGCCGGGACCAACAAGGGCAACCAGGGCCAGGGCTCCAACCAGAACAAGGGTGGTGGCAACCAGGGTGGCGGCAACCAGAACCAGGGCGGCGGCAACCAGGGCAACCAGGGTGGTGGCAACCAGAACCAGGGTGGCAACGACGGCAACCGGCGCAACAAGAACCGTCGTCGCAAGGGTCGCAACTCCGGCGGCGGCAACAACAACGACCTCGACAACGCCGAGGTCCGCGAGGGCGTCCTGGACCTGCTGCCCGAGGGCTACGGGTTCATGCGCACCACCTCCTACCTCACCGGGGACAAGGACGTCTACGTCTCGCAGAACTACGTCCGGCGCTTCGACCTGCGTCGTGGTGACCGCATCAAGGGACCGGTGCGCCACAACAACCGCGGCAACGACAAGTTCCCCGCGCTCGGGCGCGTGGACGAGATCGAGGGTCAGAGCGTCGAGGAGCACCAGGCCGACCACCGTCCCAAGTTCAAGGACCTGACGCCGCTGTTCCCCAACGAGCGGCTGCGTCTGGAGACCGAGGAGAAGGCACCGATCGCGATGCGCATCATGGACCTGATGTCGCCGATCGGCAAGGGCCAGCGTGGCCTGATCGTGTCGCCACCCAAGGCCGGCAAGACCACCATCCTCAAGCAACTCGCCCAGTCGATCGAGACCAACAACCCCGAGGTGCACCTGATGGTGCTGCTCGTCGACGAGCGCCCCGAGGAGGTCACCGACTTCGAGCGTTCGGTCAATGGCGAGGTCATCTCGTCCACCTTCGACCGGCCCGCCGAGGACCACACCCAGGTCGCGGAGTTGGCCAGCGAGCGCGCCATGCGCCTGGTCGAGCGTGGTCGTGACGTCGTCATCCTGCTGGACTCGATCACCCGCCTGGGCCGGGCCTACAACCTGGCGGCGCCGGCATCCGGGCGCATCCTGTCGGGCGGGATCGACTCGGCCGCGCTGTACCCGCCAAAGCGCTTCTTCGGCGCTGCCCGCAACATCGAGGACGGCGGGTCGCTGACCATCCTGGCCTCGGCGCTCATCGAGACCGGGTCCAAGATGGACGACGTGATCTTCGAGGAGTTCAAGGGCACGGGCAACATGGAACTGCGGTTGGACCGGAGGATGGAGCAGAAGCGCATCTTCCCGGCCATCGACGTGCAGGCCTCGGGCACCCGTCGTGAGGAGCTGTTGCTGGCCAAGGGCGAGCTCGAGGTCGTGTGGAAGCTGCGTCGCGTGCTGGCCCAGATGGACACCGGCGCCGCACTCGAACTGCTCATCGACAAGCTCAAGGCCACCCGCAGCAACAAGCAGTTCCTGCAGGCCATTGCGAACTCTGCCATCGGCTAGGTGTCGCCAACGAATGCCGCGGTCGTGCGCGGATGTTGCGAGCCCCCGGGCGAGCAACTCCAACGCGTCCGAGCGCAGCGAGTGACGCGCAGCATCAAGCAGTTCCTGCAGGCCATTGCGAACTCTGCCATCGGCTGGGTGTCGCCAACGAATGCCGCGGTCGTGCGCGGATGTTGCGAGCCCTTTGGCGTTGTCGGGCCGGGTCATCGGTCGGGGTTGCGAGGGAAGCGGGGGCGTGCTGGGTAGGGTCGAGGCGATTGCCGAGCGGGCCAGTCGATGACCGTCCAGGACGTCTCACAGGAACCGGTACAGCAGGCGTGGCCGACACCGGCGCAGGGCGTGCCGACGGCGCGCCGGCGACGTCGTGTCATGGGTGCGGTCCTGGTGGTGCTGGCGCTGGTGGCAGGCGCCGTCTGGTGGGCATTGCGTCCGCCGCCGATCGACGACCCGACGATCGCCGCAACTGCGATGGCCTCGGCCTGGACCGAGTCCGGCCTGTCGGCCGTGTCATGGGCCACTCCTGCGGCGACCACTGCGACCGGGTCTGCCGATGCCACGGCTGCGGCGACTCCAGCAGCGACCTCTGCCACCTCTGCCACCTCGTCAGACCCGGCAACTGGTGATGGGGACGGCATCGTCATGGCGCCACCACCGACCTCGGCGGAGCTGGACGCGCTGCTGGGCGATCTCGGTCCGGACACCAGCCTCGACGGGACCGTCACTGCCACCGCCACACTCGTGGCAGTGACGCCGTCCGACGACGAGTTGCGCGCCACGGCCACGTTCGACGTCACCTGGGACCTGCCGCGCGACCGCAGGTGGGCCACGACCTCGACGGTGCAGTTGGCTCGCCTCCCCGGCGAGACCAGCTGGGCACCGGTGTGGGACCCCACGGTCGTGCATCCCGACCTGGTCGCCGGCGACGTCATCGCGTTCCGGCGCGAGGCAGCACCCCGCGGTCGCATCCTGGATTCCACGGGCGAGGTGCTCGTCGGTCCCCACCGTGTGACCGAGGTCGGCCTGCACCCCAGCCGCATCGAGGACCTCGACGAGGTGATCACCGCGATCGTGACGGTCATGGCCCAGGAACTGGACGTGACGTTGGACCCGGCGGCGATCCGGGCGGATGTCGAGGCCGCAGATCCCGACCACTTCGTGCCGATCATCACCCTGCGCAACGAGGACTACCAACTCGTCGAGCCGGTCGTCTTCCCGTTGGTCGGCACGACCTTCCGCGATGCCGAACTGTTCCTGGGGCCCGACGGTGACTTCGCCCGGTTCACGCTCGGTTCGGTGGGGGAGGTGACCGCCGAGCAACTGGCGGAACATCCCGACCGGTGGGAACCCGGCGAGTTGGCGGGCCGATCCGGCGTGCAGGCATCGCGTGACGACGACCTGCGCGGCACCGCCGGCTGGTCGCTCGTGGCGGAGCGACCGGACACCGGCGATCCCGTCCTCCACGCCGTCGACCCGATGGCCGGCCAGGACGTGACCATCACGCTGGATCCGGCTCTGCAGCGCGCGGCCGAGGCGGCGATTGCCCAGACCGGCCATGCCACGGCCATGGCCGTCATGCGCCCCAGCGACGGCCATGTGCTGGCGCTGGCCAACTCACCCGAGGCGACCTTCGACATCGCGCGCATGGGACAGCTGCCGCCGGGTTCGGTGTTCAAGGTGATCACGACCGCCGCGCTGATGCAGGGGGCAGGAGTGACGGCGTCCACGCCGGTGGGATGTCCCAACACGATCGAGGCCGGCGGCCGGACGATCTCCAACTCCGGCAGCCTCGCGCTCGGCGACACCGTCTTCGCCCAGGTCTTCGCCAACTCGTGCAACACGTCGTTCATCGACCTGTCGCGCGACCTGCCCCCGACGGCCTTGCGAGACGCCGCCGCCCAGTTGGGTGTAGGCGGCGACTGGCAGGCGGGCATGTCGGCGTTCGCCGGTGAGGTCCCCGTCACCGAGGATGCACGCGACCTGGCGCTGACCTCGTTCGGCCAGGGTCGGTCGTTGGTGAACCCGCTGGGCATGGCCACGATGATGGCTTCGGTGGCGTCGAGCACGATGGTTCATCCGTTGCTCGTCACCGAGCCGACGATGCCGGATGATGCGCCGGATCCGGCCTCCTTGCCGCCACCCGACGACGTGGCGGCCACCCCCTCGCCGCTCCCGCCCGATGTTGCCGCCACGCTGCAGGAACTGACGCGGTTGGTGGTCACCGATGGCACTGGTCGCGTGATGGCAGGGGTGGCGGGGGACCCCGTCCACGGCAAGACCGGCACGGCCGAGTTCACCAATGCCGATGGTGACCTCGCCAGGCACGTGTGGTTCGCGGGCTACCAGGGCGATCTCGCCTTCGCCGTGGTGGTCACCGAGACCTTGGACGGTTCGGGCGGCTCCACAGCGGCTCCGATCGCTGCCGACTTCATCGCAGCCATCACGCCGTGACCGAATGGCACCGTTGACCGCCGGGTCGGTCCAGGGTGCACCCACCGATCGTCCATCCGGGACAGGAACCAGGGGAGGCCGCCATGAGTGACAACCGGCAATCCAGGCCCCAGGCTCGGGACGCCCTCGCCCCGATCGAGCGTGACGGGGGAGGGTTGTCGGCGCGCCAGGTCGTCGGCATCGTGCTGGCTGTCGTGACCGTGGTGTTCATCCTCCAGAACCGCCAGGACACCACGATCAGCATGGTGCTGTTCGACGTGACCGCGTCGCTGTGGGTGATCACGACGGTGTTGTTGGCGATCGGGATCCTGATCGGGTGGTTGTTGTCCGGTCGCCGGGCGTCGCGCAGGACCTGAGCCACCGGCGCGCTCCGTTGACGACGGCCTCTGCCTGAACCGGTAACTTTTGTCGTGGGACATGCAAAAGGTACGGGCGTTCGTGCTCGGATCGGCAGGTCGGGCGGTGAGGAGACACGGGTGGGCGACAGTTCGGTCGAGACCGCCGGAGACCTGCTCGCGATCATCCGTGACGGCCGGGCGCGGACCCGGGCCGAGTTGGCCCGCTACACGGGCTTGTCGCGTTCGACGATCACGCAGCGCGTCGATGCGCTGCTGCGTGCCGGCCTGGTCCACGATGCCGGCGAGGCGCCCAGCAGCGGTGGCCGGCCACCCCAGACACTCGCCTTCAACGCGGCAGCGGGCGTCGTCCTGGTGGCCGATCTCGGTGCCACCCACAGTCGGGTCGCGGTCGCTGACCTGTCCGGTGACCTCCTGGCCGAGACCACGGGCGAGCTTTCGATCGCCCAGGGCCCCGAGACGGTCATCGCGTGGACGATGACAGCGTTCTCGCGCCTGCTGGATGAGCTTGATCGTCCGCCCGACGACGTCCGTGGGGTCGGGATCGGGCTGCCCGGACCCGTCGAGTACTCGGCGGGGCGCGCAGTCAATCCGCCGATCATGCCAGGCTGGGACGGCGTCGAGGTCCCACGCCTGGTGCGTGCCACGTTCGACGTGCCCGTGTTGGTGGACAACGACGTCAACATCATGGCGCTGGGCGAGTACTGGACGTGCTGGCGTGACCGCATCGACAACCTGCTCTTCGTCAAGATCGGCACCGGCATCGGCAGCGGCATCGTCGCCAACGGCGCCATCTATCGGGGCCAGCACGGTGCTGCCGGGGACATGGGCCACATTCGGGTGCCATCGGCGTCCGACGTACGGTGCCGCTGCGGCAACCGAGGATGCCTCGAGGCGGTGGCGAGCGGCGACGCCCTGGCAGGGCAGTTGCGCGATCTCGACATCCCTGCTCGTGACGCCCGCGACGTGGCCACGCGTGCAATTGCCGGCGATCCCACGGCCACCCGCCTGGTGCGCTCGGCCGGCCGCCTGATCGGTGACGTGCTGGCCGGCGCCGTGAACCTGTTGAACCCCGGGGCGATTGTGCTGGGTGGCGACGTGTCGATGGCTGCGAACCCATTGGTGGCCGGCGTCCGGGAGCGCATCTACGAACGATCCACCGTGTTGGCAACCCACGATCTTCGGATCGAGGGCAGTGAACTGGGTGATCGTGCCGGGGTGGTGGGCGCCGCGGTGATGATCCTCGAGTCGATTCTGCTGCCGGGGGCCGTGGACGCGGCGGTGGGCGCCAGCGTCCAGGTGACCACACCTCGCTGACGGCGGCCGCCCGCTGCACCAACTTCCGGCGGGATCGTCCGCCGTGCCCCGGGCGGTCTCGCAGCGGTGACCGTCCTGTTCCAACTCTCCGAGGCCCAGCCGGGTGTCGTGCGTGGAGCGCACACTCAAGATCCTGGCTTGCGGTCGCCGAATGACGTTCGATAGGTGACTGACGAGCGGGTTCCAGGGAGACGAATGGCGCCCCATGGGCGCGCCGCCGCCGTTGCGATTCGCTGTCAGGCGCGCGTTGTCGACGCCGGGAAGCCCCCATCCAGGGAGCGGGTCTCGACGCGACCATCTGCCGTCAGCGCAGGAATCCGGGCGTTCCGTGGGGGGTCCTCGCCATCGGGTTTGTCGAGGGACACAACAATTTCCTCCATGGGGTTCTTTTGCATGAGTGATGGACTAAGGTCGAGCACGCGAACTCCAGAAGCCCCCCGGTCGTCACCGACGAGGCTGGCAACCCCGGGCCCGCGTGCAAGAACGTGGTTGACATTGGTGCCTTCGCCTATTTGTATCAATGACAAAACTAATCAAGCTCCGACCGACCCGACCGACCCGACCGCCCCTGCAGGCTGCCGCCCTGCGGGCCGTTTCCCCACATCCTGAGGAGGTGACCTGATGTCCGATGCCGAGACCTCCCCGATCCTCCAGATGTCGGGGATCGTCAAGGTGTTTCCGGGAGTGCGTGCACTGGACGGCGTCGACCTGGATGTTCGAGCGGGTGAGGTCCATTGCCTCCTGGGGCAGAACGGCGCCGGCAAGTCGACCCTGATCAAGGTGCTGTCCGCCGCCCACCAGCCCGAGGAGGGCACGATCGACTGGATGGGGGAGCGGGTCACGTTCGCCGCCCCAATGGCGGCACTGGAGGCTGGCCTCGCGACCATGTACCAGGAACTCGACCTCGTGGATGGGCTCACGGTGGCGGACAACGTCTTCCTGGGTCACGAGAAGTCACGCCTGGGATGGGTCGAGACGCGCGGGTCCAACAAGCGAACTCGCGAGATCATGGCACGCCTGGGCCACCCGGAGATCAAGCCGCGCCAGCCGGTGGGCAGTCTCTCTGCGGCCGGCAAGCAGATCGTGTCGATGGCACGGGCCCTGTCCCACGACGCGCGCTTGATCGTCATGGACGAGCCCTCCGCGGTGCTGGACGGTGACGAGGTCGACAACCTCTTCCGCGTCATCGGTGAGCTGACCGACGACGGCGTTGCCATCGTCTACATCAGCCATCGGCTCGAGGAGATCCGCGAGATCGGTGACAGGGTCACGGTGCTCAAGGACGGCGCGACGGTGGCAACCGGGCTGGATGCCAAGGACGACGCCGACCAGGAAGATCATCTCCCTGATGACCGGTCGTGACGTGGAGTACGTCTTCCCGGCGTCGCGCGAGGGCGAGGACCACCTCGGCGACGTGCTGTTGTCGGTGGACGGGCTGACTCGTGAAGGTGAGTTCTCCGACATCAGCTTCGATGTTCGGGCCGGCGAGGTCGTGGGCCTGGCCGGGCTCGTGGGATCGGGTCGTTCCGAGATCCTCGAGACGGTCTACGGCGCGCACCGGGCGTCCAGCGGAACCGTCACGTTCCTGGGGCCAGAACATGAAGTCTGCCTCGGTGCCTGCATCAGTTCGCGCCGGCATGGGCCTGGCACCCGAGGAGCGCAAGTCGCAGGCGCTGATCGGCGACCAGTCGATCATGCGCAACATCTCCCTCGCCTCGCTGCCGACGCTACTCGAACAAGGGATTCATCGGCAAGCGCGCCGAGGAGGACGACGTGCTCGAGGTGATCGACCAGCTCGAGTTGCGCCCGGCGAACCCCATCCGCCCCGTCAACACCCTGTCGGGCGGCAACCAACAGAAGGCCGTCGTGGCCCGGTGGTTGCTCAAGGATTGCCGGCTGCTGCTCCTGGACGAGCCGACACGCGGCGTGGACGTCGGTGCCCGGGCGGAGCTGTACAGCCCTGATCAGGCAGTTGGCCGACCAGGGCGTGGGCATCGTCATGGTGTCCAGCGAGGTGCCCGAGGTGCTGGGCATGGCGGACCGGGTGCTCGTGCTGGCAGAAGGTCGCATCGTCGGTGAGGGACCGGCGAACCAACTCGACGAGGCGCCGTGTCCTGGACATGGTCATGGAAGGATGCAGGCGCACATGGATGAATGTCTTGGCAACGGATGTGCAGGATGCGTCTGCCGAGGACTCCGGATCGTTCCTCGACTGGCTCAAGGACCTCCACAACCTCGGACTGATCGCGGTCCTTGTCGTGGTGTGCCTGGCGGGGTTCGTCACGGCACCGGACACCTTCGCGACCTCCGACAACCTCCTCACGATCCTCAAGGGCGCTGCCACGATCGGTGTCGTGTCGGTCGGCATGACGTTCGTGATCATCGGCGGTGGCATCGACCTGTCAGTGGGGGCCATCGTCGCCCTGGCGTCGGTCTGGGCAACCACGTTGGCCACCCAGTCCTTCGGGATGTGGGGCATGATCTTCACCGCGCTGCTGGTCGGGACGGCCACCGGCCTGGTGAACGGGGTCTTCATCGCCTACGGCCGCATCGTGCCCTTCATCATGACCCTGGCGATGCTGGTGTCCGCCCGCGGGGTGGCCCAGCGGCTGTCGGACAACAAGACCCAGATCGTCGAGGTCGAGGCCTTCAAGGACATCAACCTGGGCGAGTTCCTCGGCATCCCGAACCTCGTGTGGATCCTCGCGGTCGTGATGGCGCTCGGCTGGGTGCTCCTGAATCGCACGACCTTCGGGCGGCGGACGTTCGCCATCGGGGGCAACCCCGAGGCTGCGCGTCTCGCCGGCATCGACGTCAAGCGCCAGACCATGTGGCTCTACGCCCTGTCCGGGTTCACCTGCGGCATCGCCGCGATCATCATCGTGGCGCGCACGACGACCGGGTCGTCGACGCACGGCGAACTCTACGAACTCGACGCCATCGCCGCCGTCATCATCGGTGGCACGGCGCTGTCGGGTGGCAGGGGCACGATGATCGGCACGCTGCTCGGGGTGCTGGTGTTCCAGACGATGTCCAACATCTTCATCCTCAACAACCTCGAGACCAACATCCAGAACGTCGCCAAGGGCGTGATCATCGTGTTGGCCGTCCTGTTGCAGGCACGTACCGAGCGGGGGTCGACATGATCCCGTTCGGGCCAGGCCGCGCGGTCGGCTGGCGCATGGTCGATCCCCGTGGCCATCCCGCCGACATGGATCGGGGGCCCGACTGACCCGCTCCGACCGCCGCCGAACCCACCCCATCCGATCATGTGACGCACCACGACGATCCACCCGTCCATCACCCTCGGCCTCGGCCGAACCCACACCAAGGAACACGCAATGAATGTGTCATCCCGCTTCTCACGCCGCACTCTGATGCGCGGCATCGGCGCCATCGGCGCCACCGTCCTGATTGCCGCCTGCACCAGCAACACCGCCACCGACGACAACCCGACGGCATCCGAGGCCGCCGAGACGACCGCCGCAGCAGCCGAGGAGGACGCCGGCCAGAGCGCCGAGTCCGGCCCCGACGTCACCATCGGCTTCTCGGCGCCCGCTGCCGACCACGGCTGGATCGCCGCCATCACCGAGAACGCCCAGGCAGCCGCCGACGAGTTCGACGACGTGACGCTCGAGGTCACCGAGGGCACCAACGACGTCAACCAGCAGATCAGCCAGGTGGAGACCCTGATCAACCAGGGTGTCGACTCGCTGGTGATCCTGCCCTTCGACGGCGCCGCCCTGACCGAGGTCGCACGCCAGGCCATGGACGCGGGCATCCCGGTGGTCAACCTCGACCGCATCTTCGACTCGCCGCTGGCCTACCGCACCTACGTGGGTGGCGACAACTACGGCATGGGCGTCAGCGCCGGCAACTACATCGCCTCGCAGGTCGAGGGCATCGATGACCCGGTCATCGCCGAGATCGCCGGCATCGACAACCTGCCGCTGACCCAGGCACGCTCGCAGGGCTTCGCCGATGCGCTGGCCTCCCACGGTCTCGAGGTGACTGCCCGGCAGGCTGCGGCGTTCACCGTCGAGTCCGGCCAGGAAGTCACGGCCTCGCTGCTGCAGGCCGAGCCGCAGATCGACGCGATCTGGAACCACGACGACGACCAGGGCATCGGCGTGCTGGCCGCGATCGAGGAAGCCGGTCGGGACGAGTTCATCATGGTCGGTGGCGCCGGCTCGGCCAACGCCATGCGCGAGATCCAGTCCGGTGACAGCGTCCTGAAGGCCACGGTCCTGTACTCGCCGACCATGGCATCCTCGGCCGTCAACCTGGCCCGCCTGATCGCGCAGGACAAGGGCATGCCGAGCCTTGCGGAGCTCGAGGTCCCGGCCTCGATCACGACGTACTCCGCCGTGGTCACTGCCGACAACGTCGAGGACTACCTGCCGCTGGGCTTCGAGTCCTGATGCAGGGGTGAGGTGGGGCCGCAGCACTGCCGGAGCCCTGCCGGGTCGGCCCCACCTCCACCCCCATCCTTCGCTGCGTGTCCCGCGCTCGCCGGACATCGATGGTTCGCCGTCGGTCCGCTGGGGGTGCCGGCTCGCCGTGCCGCGCCGACCCTCAGCGTGACCCGGTCAGCACTCCCACACGTCCAACGACCACCAAGGAGGCATCCAATGGGTTCCACCATCGGCATCGGCATGGTCGGCCACGCCTTCATGGGCCGCACCCACTCCCACGCCTGGCGCAATGCTGCCGCCGTGTTCGACCTGCCGGTCACGCCGCGGCGCGTGGTCGTGGCCGGTCGTGACGCCGACCGCACGGCCGCCGCTGCGACCAGGCTTGGCTGGGAGGAATCGACGACGGACTGGCGCACGCTGCTGGAACGTGACGACGTCGACGTCATCGACATCTGCACGCCGGGTGACAGCCATGCCGAGATCGCCATCGCGGCGCTCGAGGCCGGCAAGCACGTCCTGTGCGAGAAGCCCTTGGCCAACTCCGTCGCGGAGGCCGAGGCCATGACGGCTGCAGCCGTCGCCGCCCGTGCCCACGGGGTCCGCTCGATGGTCGCCTTCAACTACCGCCGCGTTCCCGCCATCGCCCTGGCTCGCCAGTTGGTCGAGGAGGGATTCGTCGGTGAGGTCCACCACATCCGTGCTCGCTACCTGCAGGACTGGCTGCTGGATCCCGAGTTCCCGTTGGCCTGGCGCCTCCAGCAGGAGCACGCCGGGTCGGGGGCGCTCGGCGACATCGGTGCCCACATCATCGACGTTGCGCAGTACCTGACCGGTGACACCGTGGCGGGCGTGTCGGCGTTGACCCACACCTTCGTCACCAAGCGCCCGTTGCCCAGTGGCTCCGACGACGGCTTGTCGGGGCAGGGCAGTGACGAGTACGGCGACGTGACCGTCGACGATGCTGCGCTGTTCATCGGCCGGATGGGATCGGGCGCACTGGCCAGCTTCGAAGCCAGCCGCTTCGCCGCGGGCGCCAAGAACGACATGGGCATCGAGCTGTACGGCTCCCGTGGTGCCATTCGCTTCGCCTTCGAGGACATGAACGAACTCTGGATCCATGACGCGACCGCCGACGCCGCAACTGCAGGATTCACCCGCGTCCTGGCCACCGAGGGCGCCGACCCCTACTCCGGTGCATGGTGGCCGCCGGGTCACGTCCTGGGCTATGACCACACCTTCGTCCACGAGGTTGCCGACCTGGTGACCAACATCGCCGAAGGCACCGATCCGTCTCCGTCATTCGAGGACGCACTCGGTGTGCAGCGCGTGCTCGACGCAGTCGAACGCTCCGCCGCGGCCACGGGCTGCTGGCAGGACGTCACGACCTGAGTCCATGCTCCAACCAAGGTTTCCGACATCAACCGAACGGGTCGTGGTCCCACGCCCGGTCGTGAAGGCAGACACCGGGACCGGGGCGCCACACAGGCGCGACTGCACGAAGAGCAGCAACCGCTGGGTCAGGCCGGCGGCGGCACCACCGCACGCATCATCGCCGGGTCAGGCCGGCGGGACTGGACCACACGTCGATCCACCTTCGACGTCGACGACCGACACCAGGAGTCGAACACCATGACCGCCATCCGCACCCGCACGACTGCCATGCTCGCCACCCTGGCGATGGTTCTGGGGTCCCTCGTTGCCCTTGCCATGCCGGCCGAGGCACAGGCCGCCGAGGACTATTCGATCCTGGTCTTCTCCAAGACCGCCGAATTCCGGCACAGCAACATCGACGAGGGCATCGCCGCGATCGAGGCCCTGGGAGCAGCCAACAACGTCGCGGTGGACGCCACCGAGGACGCGACGGCCTTCACCGAGGACAACCTCGACAACTACGCCGCGGTGGTGTTCCTGTCGACGACGGGTGACGTGCTCGACGCCACCCAGCAGGCGGCGTTCGAGGCCTACATCGAGACGGGTGGTGGCTTCGCCGGCATCCATGCCGCGTCCGACACCGAGTACGACTGGGCCTGGTACGGCGACCTGGTCGGCGCCTACTTCCAGGGCCATCCGCCGGGAACGCCCGAGGCGACGATCATCACCGAGGACCACGCCCACCCGTCGACGGCGCACCTGCCGACCCGATGGACGCGCAATGACGAGTGGTACGCCTTCACGTCCAACCCCCGGCAGGACGTCCACGTCCTGCAGTCGCTGGACGAGTCGACCTACGCGGCCGGTGCCAACTCCATGGGCATCGACCACCCGATCAGCTGGTGCCAGAACTTCGAAGGTGGTCGGTCCTGGTACACCGGCCTGGGCCACACCGAGGCCTCCTTCGCCGACCAGGACTTCCTCGACGAGATCTGGGGCGGCATCGAGACGGCGGCCGGCGCGGCCTCCGCGGACTGCGGCGCCTCCCTCACCGACAACTTCCAGAAGGTGACCCTCGACAGCGACTCCACCGCGCCGATGGTCGTGGAGGTCGCACCCGACGGTCGCGTGTTCTACATCCAGCGCACCGGTGAACTCAAGATCATCCAGCCCAACGGGGCCATCAGCACCGCCGCAGACCTGCCGGTCACCACCGTCCAGGAGTTCGGCCTGATCGGCATGACGCTGGACCCGGACTTCGCGGACAACGACTGGATCTACCTCGCCTGGTCGCCCTCCGCCGACACCGGTGACTGGATCTCGCGGTTCACGATGGACGGCAACACGCTGGACCTCGACAGCGAGGTCCGCATGCTCAACATCGCCACCCAGCGAGCCGAGTGCTGCCACGCGGGCGGCAACCTCGAGTTCGACAGCCAGGGCAACCTGTACATGGCGACCGGTGACAACACCAACCCGTTCGCGTCCAGCGGCTACACGCCGATCGACGAGCGTGCGGGTCGCGAGGCATGGGACGCGCAGCGGACTTCGGCCAACACCAACAGCCTGAGCGGCAAGCTCCTGCGGATCACCCCGCAGGACGACGGTTCCTACACCGTTCCCGACGGCAACCTCATCGACACCGACTGGGCCGCCGACAAGGACGAGTCGCTGATCCGCCCAGAGATCTACGCGATGGGCTTCCGCAATCCGTTCCGCTTCGGCATCGACCCGCTGACCGACACGGTGCTGCTGGCCGACTACGGCCCTGACGCCGGCTCCGCCAACGCCAACCGTGGTCCTGACGGTCGCGTCGAGTGGAACATCATCAAGGAGCCTGGCAACTACGGCTGGCCGTACTGCGTCAGCGACAACGTCCCCTACATCGACTACGACTTCGCGACGTCGACGTCCGGGACTGCCTTCGACTGCGACAACCCGGTCAACGAGTCGCCCAACAACACGGGCCTGACCGAACTGCCCCCGGTGGTGCCGGCCGACGAGTGGTTCGGCAAGAGCTCCACGGGGACCCCGGAGGTGGGCCAGATCGGCGCGCCGATGACGTCCGCGCCGTACCGCTACGACGCTGCCCTGGACTCCGATGTCAAGTGGCCCGCGTACTGGGACGGCAAGAACATGTTCGCCGACTGGAACCGCACCAACAACGCGTGGTGGTCGTTCCAGGTCGACGACGATGTCGACAAGGCGGAAAAGATCAACTCGGTCTTCCGCGGCGTGCCATTCGTGCGCACCCAGGACTTCTTCTGGGGCCCGGACGGCGCCCTGTACGAGGTCGAGTGGGGCAACGGGTACGGGGACAACAACCCCGACTCGGGCATCTACAAGATCGAGTACGTCGGCGGTGACCGCTCGCCGGTGGCGCGCATCGACGCTGATCCCCGCGCTGGCGCCCTGCCCCTGGAGGTGAACTTCTCCGCGGCCCGGTCCAACGACCCGGACGGCGGCGACATCACGGTCGAGTGGGACTTCGACGGTGACGGCTCGGTGGACTCCACCGAGCTCGAGCCGACCCACACCTACACCACCGGTGGCGAGTTCAACGCGCTGCTGACCGTGACCGACGACGAGGGCGACACCGCCTCGGCGAGCGTCACGATCACCGCGGGCAACAGCGCGCCGGTCATCACCGTGAACGCCCCGCTCGACGGCGGCTTCTTCTCCTTCGGCGACACCGTCGGCTACGAGCTGGACGTCACCGACGCCGAGGACGGCACGGTCGACTGCGCGGACGTCATCACGCAGCCCGCTCTTGGCCACGACCAGCACGCCCACCCCTACGACCAGTTCACCGGGTGCGAGGGCAGCTTCCCGATCCCCGGTGACACCGGTCACGTCGGTGCCGACATCTTCGGTGTCATCACCTTCACCTACACCGACCAGGGTGGCGAGGGAGGTGCCGGCAGCCTGACGACCCAGGAGGTCGTCAAGCTCAACCTGCGCCACACCGAGGCCGAGTACTTCGCCGAGACTGGCCGCCAGGCCGACGGCGCGGGCACTGACGACCCCGGTGTCCAGATCGAGGACAGCGACGCCTCTTCCGCTGGCAGCCACATCGGATTCGTGCAGGACGGCGACTGGTGGTCGATGGATCCGGCGAACCTGTCGGGCATCGACACCGTCGAGGTCGCGGTTGGCTCCAACGGCGCCGGCGGCATCCTCGAGTTGCGTGCCGACGCCCCTGATGGGCCCGTGATCGCCTCTGCGACCGTGGCGCCCACCGGCGGCTGGCAGACCTACGAGACCGTGACCCTCGACATCCCCGCGGGCACCACGACCGACTCCATCTACTTCGTGGCACAGAGCGCCGACGACTCGTCCGGCTACCTGTTCAACGCGGACTACATGGAGTTCGACGGCGTGGGCGTCAGCGACAACCGCGCCCCGACGATCGAGGCCACCGCGACCCCGATGTCGGGCCAGGCACCGCTGGACGTGGACTTCGCCGCGACCGCGACGGACCCCGAGGGTGATTCGCCCCTGGCGTTCGACTGGACCTTCGGCGACGGCGACGTGGCCGATGGCAGCGACGTCTCGCACACCTACGACAACCCCGGGGACTACACGGCGATCGTGACCGTGAGTGACCCAGCGGGTGCGAGTTCCACCGCCGAGTTCGACATCGAGGTGGACTTCCCGCCCGGCCCCTCCTGTGGCGCCGGTGGCGGCGGCTTCGTCGACGAGTTCGACGGCGACAGCCTCGACGCCCGGTGGTCGGTGCTGCGTCCGGACGGCAACCTGCGGGTCGAGGACTCCACCCTCGTCCTGCCACTGACCGCGACGGACATCTACTCGACCAACAACACCGACACGCCCAACATCGTGCACACGCCGCTTCCGGCCGGTGACTTCGAGATCACCACCAAGGTCTCGGCGCAGGTGTACGACGCCTACCAGCAGGCCGGGCTGCTGCTCTACGAGGACGACGACAACTACGTCAAGTTCGTCATGGAGGGTCGCACCGATGCCTCGGCCAACCCGGCCAGCCGCGTGATGCAACTGGTCAGCGAGGTCGGCGGTTCCCCGGCGGAGACCAACGGGTCCCCGCTCGGTGCTGACTTCCCGGACACCGTCCACCTGCGCCTGACCGGTGCGGGTGACGTCATCCAGCCGTCGTACTCGACGGACGGGGACACGTGGACCGACTTCGGCGAGACCGCCGACCGGTCGGACTTCGAGAACCTCCAGATGGGCATCTTCGCCCTGTCGGGCAACAACCAGCCCGCGGACGAGGAAGCCGCGTTCGACTGGTTCAGGTACGCCGGTGCCGGCGGCGGCGGGATCCTCGACGACTTCGAGGGCTCGAGCCTGGACAGTGCATGGGACGTCATCCGTCCCGACGGCAACCTGCGCGTCGAGGACTCCAACCTGGTGATGCCGGTCTCCGCGACCGACATCTACGGGACCAACAACACCGACACGCCCAACATCGTCGTCCGGCCGCTGCCGGATGGTGAGGGGATCGTCACCACGACCGTCGACGTCGCGGCCTACGAGGCCTACGAGCAGGCAGGTCTGCTGCTCTACCAGGACGACGACAACTACGTGAAGATCGTGATCGAGGGTCGGGACACCGGCGCCGCGAACCCCGCGGCCCGCGTCGTCCAGTTCCTCTGGGAGGTCGACGGCACCCCGACCGAGGTCAACAGTGCGGCAGTGGGTGACGGCTTCCCCGACGAGGTCCAGCTCCAGCTGCGCATCACCGAGGACGGATCGGTCACGCCGTTCTTCTCCACGGACGGTGCGGCCTGGCAGCCCGTCGATGCCGTCACCGGCATCTCCGACTGGACCGACGTGCAGATGGGGATGTTCGCCCTGTCCGGCACCGGCAACTCCGCAGACGAGGAGGCCAGCTTCGACTGGTTCCGCTACGAGGGTGCCGGTGGGGGCGGTGGGACCAGTGGTCCCGTCGACCCGAACGACGAATTCGACGGCTCGAGCCTCGAGCTGTGCCGCTGGACCGACAGCGTGCGCGTCGACGACAGCCTCTACGAGGTCGCCGACGGCCTGCTGACGATGCAGACGCCCGACGGCGACATCTACACGACCCCGAACGGCGAGCCGGCGAACTTCATCCTGCAGCCGCAACCGGGTGACGAGTGGACCGTCGAGGCGAAGCTGGACACCTCCGCCCTGTACGAGCAGTACCAGCAGGGTGGCCTGATCCTGTACCTCGACGACGACAACTACGTGAAGTTCGACCACGTCGTCACCAACTCCGCGGGCAACACGCCAGCGGGCCAGGTCGAACTCCTCAGCGAGATCGACGGGGTCGTGGACGCTGCCATCAACGGCAGCGCCCTGGCGCCGACCGACGAGCTCTGGCTGCGCCTGAGCCGCTCCGGGGACACCATCTCCGGGTCCTACTCGGTGGACGGCGAGACCTTCACCGACATGTCCGACACCGTCGACAATGCGGCCGTTGCGGCCGATGGCTCGGTGGGTCCCTTCACCATCGGGACCAACCAGACCAACGGCACCGTGCCCATCGCGTTCGACTACTTCCACGTCCTGGGCGACGATGGCGGCGACGACGTCCCGCCGACGGTCACCAGCACCTTGCTGGGCACCTTCGATGGTTCGTTCGTCCCCACCACGGGTACCGCGATCGAGGGCACCGGCCAGATGATCGTGGAGGAGGCCTCCACCACGATCAGCGTCGACGTCGGCGGTCTCGAGCCCAACTCGCAGTACAGCGGGCACCTGCACGATCTCGCCTGTGGCGAGGCCGGGCCGCACTACCGCGACGACCCGGACGGGGCCACCGAGCCACCGAACGAGTTGTGGCTGTCGGCCACGCAGGACCCGACCGCCGGGTTCACCACGGACGCTGACGGCAACGCCACCGCGACCGGGACCGCCGACTGGGCCGCGCGTTCGACGGCACAGTCCATCATGATCCACGTCGGGTCCACCGGCCTGCCGATCGGCTGCGTGGACCTGGACACCTCGTCGGGAACCGTCACGGTCGACCTGACCGCGACCGACGACGGCGAGGTCGACTACGTCGAGTACCGCATCGACGGTGGCGACTGGGCCGAGTACACGACCCAGGTCGAGGTGAGTGCAGTCGGCAACCACGTGGTCGAGTACCGCGCGACGGACACCGACAGCAACACCAGCGACATCGCGTCGGCGTCGTTCACCATCGCCGACGACGACACGCCCCGCATCCTGGTCTTCTCCAAGACCGCGGGCTTCCGCCATGGCTCCATCGCCGCCGGCAAGCAGGCGATCACGGAGTTGGCCAACGCCGACGGCGCCGTGGTCGACATCACCGAGAACGCCAACGTCTTCAGTGCGTCGTACCTGGCGCAGTTCGATGCCGTGGTGTTCCTGTCCACGACGGGTGACGTCCTCAACGGAGTCCAACAGGACGCCTTCGAGGCCTACATCCAGGGTGGCGGCGGCTTCGCCGGCGTCCACGCGGCCAGCGACACCGAATACGACTGGGCGTGGTACGGCGACCTCGTGGGTGCCTACTTCGAGGGTCACCCGCCGGGCACCCCCGAGGCGACGCTGCACGTCGAGGACATCGACCACCCGTCGACGTCCATGCTTCCCGAGGACTGGACGCGCGTCGACGAGTGGTACTCCTTCCAGGAGAACCCGCGTGAGGACGTCCACGTCCTCATGACCATCGACGAGTCGACCTACGCCGTGGGCGGCCTGGCCATGGGCGACCACCCGATGTCCTGGTGCCACGACTACGACGGTGGCCGCTCCTGGTACACCGCGCTGGGTCACACCGATGCCAGCTACACGACCGACACCCTGTTCCGCGAGCACCTGTGGGGTGGCATCGCCACCGCCGCCGGGCTGGTGGAAGCAGACTGCTCCACGGTCGACCCGCTCACGCTCGACGTGACGGTCGACCCGGCAGAGCCCGACGGTGCCGACGGGTGGTACACGTCCGCGGTGACCGTCACCGCGACCACCAACGACGACGCCACGATCGAGTTCAACCTCGACGGCGCCGGCTGGGTGGCCGACGAGGACGGCGTGCTGCTCGTCGAGTCCGACGGCTCGCACACCGTGGAGGTTCGTGCGGTCCGTGATGACGAGACCACCGAGGTCGAGTCGGTGTCCTTCGACATCGACGCGACCGCACCGGAGGTCTCGGTTGACGGCGTGTCCGACGGAGACGAGGCCGGCAACTCGGGCTCGTTCTCCGTGGACGCCAGTGACGCGACCAGCGGGCTGGCCACCGTCCAGATCAGCATCGACGGCAACGTCGTCGGCACCGAGGTGCCGCTCGAGGTCGCCCTCGCGTCCCTGTCCCTGGGTGATCACACGCTCGTCGTGGAGGCGACCGACGTCGCAGGCAACACCACGACCGTGACGATCGCCTTCACCACGACCACGTCGTTCGACGACATCTTCGCCCTCATCGACGCCTACGAGGCGGACGGAGCGATCAGCCCCAAGTTGGCCGACGACCTCCGGTTCAACCTCGACAAGGCGCTGAAGATGGCGGAGAAGAACGGGGACAAGTCCAAGCAGGTGCGTCAGTGGATCAGCCGTGCACTCGACTCGGCGGTCAAGATCACCGACGCCACTGCCCGCGACGTCATCGTCAGTTCGTTGACCGACCTGTACCAGCAAATGTGATCGATCCCTCCGTCGGCCTGCCCGCCTTGTGCCTGCACCACGGGGCGGGTGGCCGGCGGAGGTTGCACCGTCCCCAACCCCGGCGCGGGGCCGAACCTGGCCTCGCGCTCGTGCAGGACCGGCCGGTCGCTCAACCGCCGTCGCAGCACGCCCAGGCGTGACCCACGGCGGTCTCGCACGACCGGCCACGACCGTGCAGACGTGCAGACAACGACAAAGGACCATCCCGATGGCACGACCAGTCACCCTGTTCACCGGACAGTTCGCCGACCTGCCCTTCACCGAGATCTGTCGCCTGGCGGCAGAGTGGGGCTACGACGGCCTCGAACTCGCCTGCTGGGGCGACCACTTCGAAGTCGACAAGGCCATGGAGGACGACGGCTACGTCGACGGCCGGCGCGAGATCCTCGCGGAGCACGGCCTCGAGACCTTCGCGATCAGCAACCACCTGGTTGGCCAGGCCGTGTGCGACTCGATCATCGACCAGCGCCACAAGGGGATCCTGCCCGCCCGCATCTGGGGCGACGGTGATCCGGAGGGCGTGCGGCAACGCGCCGCGGAGGAGATGAAGGACACGGCACGCGCCGCCGCCAAGTTGGGCGTCGACGTGGTGATCGGCTTCACCGGTTCGTCGATCTGGCACTACGTCGCGATGTTCCCGCCGGTCGACCAGGCCACCATCGACGCCGGCTACCAGGACTTCGCAGATCGCTGGAACCCGATCATCGACGTGTACGACGAGGTGGGCGTGCGCTTCGCCCACGAGGTGCACCCCAGCGAGATCGCCTACGACTACTGGACCACGGTTCGCACGCTCGAGGCGATCGACCACCGTCCGGGTTTCGGCTTGAACTTCGACCCGAGCCACTTCGTGTGGCAGAACCTCGACCCGGTCGGGTTCCTGTGGGACTTCAAGGACCGCATCTACCACGTCGACTGCAAGGAAGCGATCGTCCAGGACAACGGTCGCAACGGTCGGCTTGGCTCGCACCTGCCCTGGGGGGACCCACGTCGTGGCTGGGACTTCGTGTCCACCGGTCACGGCGACGTGCCGTGGGAGGCCGTCATCCGCATGCTCAACTCGATCGGCTACGACGGTCCGATCTCGGTCGAGTGGGAGGACGCCGGGATGGACCGTGCGCTCGGTGGCCCCGACGCACAGGAGTTCATCCGCAAGATCGTCGCGATCGAACCCTCCGAGGCCTCGTTCGACGCGGCATTCTCCTCCGAGTGAGCGTGGCAGTCGACTCGGGCTGCACCGCCTGACCGGCCGTCACGGGACCCAGACGACCATGGCGCCGGCGGTCAACGCGTTGCGACGACCGTCGAGCGCCTGGACGACCACGGTCCCTGACCCACTGGCTGGATCGGCTGTGGCCACCGCGAAGGCTGCCCCGTCCGGCGACCATTGTGTGATCGCCACCGCGTACTGCGGCCAGAACGGCAGGTACTGGGTGACCATCGTGGCGGTGGGCAGGAACGCCTCGTAGGCAGTCACGTTGGTTCCGTCCCACACGTGGGGCGCCAGGCCACCTTCCGGTTCGATCACGTGGAACAGCAGGTGCTGTCCGTCCGGGCTCCACTCGAACATCGCCACGTCCGCGTCGCTGATGACGGTGCGACCAGTGCCGTCGAGCCCGATCACCTCCAGCGGGCCCAGGCTGTCGACCTGCGTGCTGTCACCGGCGACCCATGCCACTCGGTCTGCCCCGACGTCGAAGGACACGCCCCCTGACACGGGAGCAAGCATCGTGGTGGACTCGTCCACCGGGTCCACCACTGCCAGTGATCCGTCCACCGCCTGTGCGGCGAGTCCAGTCGAGATCGGGACGGCCTGGGCTCCTGGGGGTGCCAGGACGACGACCAGCTCGTCCTCGGCGGTCCACACCGGTGCCTGGAACGCCCCCGGCGCCAGCGCCAACGGCGTGCGGGTTCCATCCGGGTCCAGCGTCGTGAGCACACTGCTGTCGACGTTGGCGGCCAGGCGCGTTCCATCGGGGCGCCATGACAGGAAGTAGGGCCGGCCGCGGTCGACTTCCCGCGTCGTTGCGGTCGCGAGGTCGGTGACCAACAGCGACACCCCGCCGCCGTCCGGAGCGTCCCCCAGCGACGCCACCTGCATCCCGTCCGGCGACACCAGGTGGAAGTAGGGCGGGGTCGGGACCGGAATGCGGGTGATGTCGCCGTCGCGGGCGATGGCGATGACCGGCGTGTCGTCATCGTCCAACTGGGTGAACACCAGGGTCGAGCCGTCCGGTGAGGGGGTGACCTGCTGGGCACCCGTCACGCCGTCCAGCGGCGTCACCTGCCCGTCGCCCGGGTCCACTGTCGACACGGTGCCGTCGGCGCCGGTCACGATCAGTCGTCCCGCGCCGTCGAACGTCGGTGCGTCGCCGGGTGGGGTCGTGGCGACCTGCTGGCGCTGGTCCAGACGTGTCCGGCGTGGCCGACGGTCCGGTGGGGGGTCCAGGACCGCGCGAGGTCGGCGATGCGGCGGGCGTGGATGCCAGCGACGAGCTGGGGGAGGGCGCCGTCGGCGGTGCCGGCTCCCGACCCGTGCAGGCGACTGCCAGCGCCAGCACCGCGACCAACATGGCGAGGTTGCGGGAACGGTCGAGTGCGGACATGGCGTCCAGCATGCCACTTCGTGCGGCAACTCGCCGCCGTGCCCGACGGACCGGCGTGGCACTGACGAGCGGGGAGTCCGTGTGGACTCCCCGCTCGTGGTGACTCGGTCAACGACTGCCGATGGTCATGGCAGGTCGAAGTGGTCGAGTGCGCGACCCATGACCTCGTTGCGCTCTGCCTCGGTCGTGACGCCCTCGAGGCCGAAGCCGAGCAGCACCGTGTCCGGGGTCGTCACTGCGGCCCAGGTCACGATGAGACCCTCGGTCCGGATCCAGTCACTGGGGTTGGGTGCGCTGCCCTCGGGCGACCCCAGGACCTCCCATCCGTCCAGCCCGTCCTCGAAGGACGTCTCCCGAACGGTCGAACCGTCCACGATCACGCTGGTGTCGTCGACGAACACGCCGGTGTTGAGCGTGCCCCAGTCGGTGACGTAGCTGATCGAGACCTCGACCTCGCTGTCTGCGTAGGCGTCGAGGTTGATGTCCCAGGTCTCCCACCCTGACCCGGTACCCGAGGCCGCGTTCCACTCACCGGTGGTGCCGGTGGGCGAACACGTGTTGTCCGGGTTCAGGGTCTGGTAGCGCTCCATCGCCGGGTGCAGCTGTGCCTGCCAGCCCGAGGTGCAGGACTGGCCGGTCGCCTGGCTGGTGTGGCCCGGGACCTCCAGGGTGGTCCAGTCATCCTCACCCACGGTGTGGGCCTCGATGATCAGGAAGTCCCAGTCGGCCTCGGTGTCGTAGCTGATGGCGGCCTCGATCGACCCGGTGGATGCACCGGTCAGGTCGACCGTGGTCGCCAGGCGCTTCCAGGCGATGTTGTCCGACTGGCTGGCCATGTAGTAGTCACCGGTCAGGGGCTCGAAGGGTCCGCCGGAGGACACCCAGTCTGCGGATGCCCAACTCTCGAACTGCGGGAACTCGTCGACCGGCAGTGCCTCACTGGTCGTGGTCCATGCCACGGTGCCCGTCCCGGTTGCGTTGGTGCCGTCCGACGAACCCTGGTTGTTGGCGGAGTCGCCGCCGTCCAGGGTCCAGTCGAAGCCGGTGTACGGGGTGTCGATGCCAGTCACGTCCAGTGCGTTGCCGTCCTGGCCAAGGCCACCTCGTCGGGTGCCCGTGTAGGCGCCGAACCAGTACTGGTGGACGTCGTCGGTCATCACCAGGCAGTTGCCCGATGCGCAGGGCGTCTGCGGGTCGGCGTTCTCGCCGTAGTTGAGCGGGAAGAACTCCCCGAAACCGGCGTTCTTGCCGGTCGCGAGCACCTTGCCGCCCTCGTTGATGTACTCGCGCATGACCATGTCCATCTCGTGCGCGAGGTAGGTGGTGTTCAGGCCGCCCTGGTAGTCGGTCACGAGCTTGTCGCCCGTGTACCAGACGACGGCGTCGTAGTGCCCGAGCACACCCAGGGCGTGCGGTGCCTCGCCCGAGTCCTCCACCTGGAAGAAGTCCCACGAGTGCCCGTTGGCCTCGATGGCGTCGGCGTAGTAGGGCAGGTACAGGTCACCCGGCGTCTCACCACCGAGTGCCGAACCCGGGGAGTTGTCGGCGACCACGAGCACGTCGCCGCCGATGTCGTCAGCCACCGTGTAGGTGAACGGTTCGGTCTTGACCTGCTTGGCCTCGAACCAGACCGACACCTCGTCACCGGATTGCTGGCCGGTCACGGTTGCGCGTCGCCAGTTGTAGTAGAGGTCGTTCTCGGCGCCGTAGCGCTCGCCACCGTCCCATTCGCTGGTGTTGACCTTCTTGGCCTTGCCACCGTTGATCGAGTAGTACATCCGCACGGTGCCAAGTTCTCGGTCCGCGTTGATCTGGACGACCTGCTCGGTGCCGTTGGACTGGGTGAACTCGTCCACGACGATCTCGGGTGCGACGTTGCCCAGGTGCGACTCCGGGTTGCTGGGGTCGGCGGCCGAACGGGCGATGTCGAGTGCGAACGGGATGTTGTTCTGGAACTCCTCCTCGATCAGTGCCTCGTCGTCGGGGAAGTTGAAGCCGGACTGGCAGTTGCCCGCGACCCACTCGTCATCGGGGTACCAGTTGCTGGCGGTCTGGCAGGTCGACATCTCCGGGGTGTAGCCCAGCGTGCCGTGGACGTTGTGGACGTGCCCCGTGGTCGCACCATTCGTGATGTAGAGCTCGGCCGACTGGTCGGGGTCGTAGCCGGGAATCCCCGGGTTCGCGTCGTCACCGGCCAGTGCGATCTGCACCACGTCGTCGGGGGAGGGGGTGTCCACCTGCCAGCCGACGCCGTACAGGATCAGCTCGGCGGCGGAGTGGTAGTTGACCATGAAGGAGAAGTCGACAGCACCTACCAGGCCGTCCATGGCCTGGGTCTCGGGCTCGGACATGCCGGCCGTGCCGCGGTAGGTCTGCGACGTGAAGTCGGGCGAGGAGCCCTCGTTGTCGTAGCCCCACTTGTAGGCGAAGTTGCGGTTGAGGTCGACGCCGTCGGCGGTGCTGGTGGTGCCGTCACCATCGTTGTCACGCAGGTTCTTGCGCCACAGGCGGTTGGCCGGGTCCTCGTGGGTCCACTGGTAACCGTCCGGGTTCGCGACCCACACGAACCACAGTTCGTTGTTGTCGACCAGGTCGGTGATCTCGCCGTCGCTGCCGTAGCTGTCGAGGTAGTAGCGCGTCAGGCGGCGCGTCATCTCGGGAGTGATCCACTCACGGGCGTGCTGGGCGGCGTTGTACAGGACCGCCGGCTTGGTGCCGTCGGGACGCTGGTTGGCGTTCTTGGTCACCTTGAGTGCCCAGATGTCGCGGCCCTGCAGCGTGTCGCCGATGTCGACCAGCTTGACGAGGTCGGGGTTGGCGCTGGCCAGCGCGACCATCTCGGCTTCCAGGCCCTCGGGACCGTCATAGGGTCGGAACACGTTGTCGCCGGTGTTGACGTCCGGTGTCCGTTCGACCCGCTCCTGTCCCTTGGTCTTGGAGAACTTCACGTCGGGACCGCGGAAGGGCTGCAACTGCTTGTTGGTGGCGATCACCTCGATCCGCACGGTCTCCTCGTCGATGACCTCCTCGGAGGTGACGTCGACGCCGGCCGCCCGCAGTTCGGTCACCACGCCGGGTGACACGTCGGCTGTCCAGGCCTTGAGAGAGGCCGCAGCCCCACCGGGTGGATCGTCAGGCCCGGCCACGCCGGCTGTTGCGGCCGTGGTGACCAGGAGGAAGGCAAGCACAAGGGACAGCATCCAGCGCATGGTGGACTCCAGTACGGACTTGGATCGGGGGGTTGGCACGTGCCACCGACCCTAGGAAGCCCATCGCCCGACCGCAGTGGCTGTCCGCAAATCGTGCGCCCACGCCACGACTGTGTTGTGATGCCCGTGTCACCCACTCGCAGTCGGGTCGTCCGACCTCATTCTGCTGTTGCAGGTGTGACCGTGTAGCTGACGGTGGTGTCGCCGTCCGTTCCGGCGACGATCAGTTGCCCGGACCACTCGGGACCCTGGAACTGCAGCGACCGTGTCGCCTCGCCGTTGAGTTCCTGCTCGAACCTGCCGACGATCTCGAAGCCGGCGGCAATCAGTTGATCCTCCAGGTCGGCTGCGAGCACGTCGGCGGGCATCGCCGTCGTCATCGTCACGTTGAAGTTCGCACCGTCGTCCTCGGTGAACGCCATGGCCGCGACGATCACCGCATCCTCGGGCAACGGGATCTCGCTGGGGAACCCGTCGGGAATCTCGGCGTTGCCGATCTGCATCGAGCCTTCGGACGTCTCGATCGAGATGCCGCCGTTCCCGTCGTCGAGGTCGATCTGCACGTCCGAGCCGGCCCCGGCAGCCTCGAGTCCCTCCTCGATGGCGCGCTCACTGACGGCTTCGCCGATCGACCCGCATCCGGACACGATGATGGCGGCGGCGAAGGCGATGGCCAAGGGCAGGCGGCGTGTGGTCATGATGGTTCTCCCGATCGATGGGCTGGCGACGGTGCGGAGGTGGCCGGGCGGGGTGGTGATACATCGTCGACTGAGAGCATGACACGCGGGTGTCGTCACACGCGTGATTCGGCGCCATGCCGAGTTCGCGCAGGCACCACCGACCGGCCTCGATCGGCGCTCCGCTGTCGCATGGACCCCCGGCAGGGGTCCTCGCACCGCCAGACGAGGGTGCCATCGGATTGGGCACTCTGTACGGTGCAGAACATGAGTATTCCTGCATCGGTACCCGGTGGCGTCGCCATCGTGCTCGCCGTGGCCGCCACGATGGTGGTCGTCGCTGGCTGGGTGTGGTGGGACCGCTCCGTGGTGGCGCTGGGATTTGGCGGTGCTGGCGTGGTCGCGGGTGTCCTGGGGTGGGTCGGGGCTCCCACGCTTGCCGTCATCGTCGTTGCGACCGTGGGGGGGCTCGCACTGACCACGCTGTTCTGGCGCTGGAATCGGTTGGTGGCGGAAGGCAACACCCTGCCGCCCGGTGTCGGTGCGGTGCGGCTGGTGGGGATGGATGCCGACGTGCTGCGTGAAGTGACCGCCCAGGGGGTTGCGCCCGTCGGCCAGGTTCGGGTCAGGGGTGAGACCTGGGGTGCCTGGACCGACGACGACCAGCCGTTGCCGGCAGGGTCAACGGCCAGGGTCGTCGAGGTGAAGGGCACGCGCCTGTTGGTCAGCGCGACGGCTGACGTCCGCGCTGCCCGCCCCGAGCCCTCCTGGCCCCGCCCCCCTGACCGCCCGGCCCGAGCCCTCCTCGACCCCACCCTCCTGACCGCCACGACCAACCTTCCCCCGACTCCCTGCGAACCACTGCCCACCCGCCCACAGGTGCCGAGCTCCACAGGCCCCCCGTCCACCTCGACCCCCGCCGACATCCACTCGCCGACCCGAAGGACCCGTCCCATGCTGTGGCAGATCATCGCGGCCCTGATCGTCGTGCTCTTCATCATCTTCCTGTTCATGGCCGTCAAGATCGTGCGGCCCTACCAGCGCGGCCTGGTGGAACGTCTTGGTCGCTACCGCACGACCAAGGACCCCGGTTTCAACATCATCATGCCGTTCATCGAGACGATCGAACTGATCGACATGCGCGAGCAGGTGGTCGACGTGCCGCCGCAGGAGGTCATCACCGAGGACAACGTGGTGGTGTCGGTCGACGCCGTCGTCTACTACGAGGCCACCGACCCCAAGCGCCTTGTGTACAACGTCGCCGACTTCTACACCGCCATCATCAAGCTGGCCCAGACGAACCTGCGCAACCTGATCGGTGACCTCGAACTGGACCGTGCGCTGACGTCGCGGGACACGATCAACACCCGCCTGCGGGAGGTGCTCGACGAGGCCACCGACAAGTGGGGCGTGCGCGTCGTGCGAGTCGAGATCCAACGCATCGACCCGCCACCGGAGGTCGTGTCGGCCATGCACGCGCAGATGCGCGCCGAGCGTGACCGCCGTGCCACCGTGACCGAGGCCAACGGCTACCGCGAGGCGGCCATCGCCCGGGCCAACGGTGAGAAGGAGGCCTCGATCCTGGCGGCGGAAGGTCGCAAGCGTGCCGCCGTGCTGGACGCCGAGGGTGATGCCGAGGCCGTGACGCTGCGTGCCGAGGCCGAGCGCCTGCGACTGGAGAAGGTCGGCCAGGGTGAAGGTGCGGCGGCCCTTGCCCGCCTGACCGGGATCAAGGACGCGGCAGCAGACCAGGCCGTCCTGACCGTCGAGTACCTGTCGGCGCTCGAGGAGATCGGCGACGGGCGCGCCACCAAGTTGGTGATTCCGGCCGACTTCTCGGGACTGCTGGGCACGGTGTCGGCCCTGGGGGAGGCGTTGCGCAGTGACGACGGCGACGACGAGATCCGTCCCAAGGGCGGGTTGCCGATTCCCGATGCCGGCCAGCGCGTCGACCTGCCCGGACCGCGGGGCGGCACGTGAAACGCGAGGACGCACCTCCGGAAGGCTGGTACCCGGATCCCTCCGGGGGCACCCGCCTGCGCTGGTGGGACGGGGTGGACTGGGCCGACTCGTGGCGATCACCCGCCCTGCATGTCGGTGCCGAGATCGCCGAGGCCGCGGCGGCGGCCGGCGCCCACGCCTACGACGGAGGCGGCGGCGGGGACAGTTCCGGCCGGCTGGGTGCGGCGGCCGCCGCATCGGCCAACCTCCAGGATCTCGCCAACCAGAGTGCGTCGGCCGGCCGGCGCGACCAGGAGCGACTGCTCATCGACATGCGCCGCATCGCCCGGTCCGAGGTCGAACGTGTCACGAGCGACTTCGGCCAGAAGGCCAAGGATGCGACCGCGGGGCTGGAGACCACGGTCAAGAACCTGGCGGATGAGTACGGGCCCCAGGCGATGCGGTGGCTGCGGCGCGGCGTCGTCGCCATCGTGATCGGCTGGATCGTCTTCAACGTCCTGCAGGCCGCCTCAGGGGCCGCCCAGATGACGCTGTTCGAGTGGGTCGGAGAGCGTCTCGATGCCTGGACCAACACGACCGGCGTGACCGGCCTGTTCATGTCCACCGGCGGTCCCTGACAACCGCTCCTCCTGCAGCTTTCCAGCATTCGTCCGCAGTGCTGTTCCTCCGCAGGGTCCAGGGATCGGGATCACCGGGTGGCGATGGTCCCGATCAGGGTGCTGCGGCGCTACCGGGTTCGTCGGGTCGGGTGCCCATGCACCCGTGCAACGAGTGGGCAAGCCAGCTGCGGTAGTCGCGGGACCGTCCAGCCACGGTCGCCGACGAGCATGGCGTAGGTCGCAGGGTGACCGAGGCTCCAGATCGTGGCGGCGATTTCGGCCTGGCTGGCACCGCTCCCGGCCCCACGCTCCAGCAGGGCACTGGCCGCCCGGTGATAGTTGTCCAGGCGTGACTCTTCTCGCCGTGCTCGGAGTCGGGCGATCTCGGGGTCCACTGCGGCGGCCTCGTGGATGATCCGGAACACGTTGGACGTGCGCGGATGCACCTCCGCGAACCAGTCGGCGAGCAGCTCGACGACCTCGTGGGGTCCGCCCATCGCGGATGTGCGCTCCTGCATGATCGTGACGACAGGTGTCGGTGATCGGTCCCCGGCTGCAGTGGTGTCCAGGACCAGGTTGAGTACGGCGGCCTTGCTCCCGACGGTGTTGTAGATGGTCTGGACGGCAACGCCCGCGTCGTCGGCGATGTCGGCCACCGTGGTCGCGACGTAGCCATGGCGTTGGAACAGCCGCACGGCCGACCGGGCGATCCGACGACGGCTGGCGAGGATTCGTGGATCCTCCTTCGAGTCGGCCATGGTGCCCCTTGCCGTTGTGACACGCACATGTTAGAGTCACATTCTAACAAGTGGGGCGGACATGGATGCAACCGACGTGGCACGTCACCGCCCCACGGGGGAGGGCGAAGCAGTCTGGGCGATGGGGTCGCTGTTCGAGATGAAACTGCTCAGCAGGGAGACCGGCGGGTCGTTCGGGCTTGCCGAGGTCACCCAGCCGCCGGGAGTCGCCACGCCGCTGCACCTCCACACCCGTGAGGCCGAGGTCTTCTACGTGCTGGAGGGCATGCTCGACTACGAGGCTGGTGGTCAGCTGCACGAGCTCGCGGCGGGGTCGACGATGTATCTGCCGATGGGGGTACCGCACCGGTTCCGGATCACGGGCGACTCGCCAGCCAGGATCCTCGCGATGGTGCTCCCGGGTGGCTTGCTGGACCTGTACGGGCAGGTCGGAGTGCCGGCGGCGAGCCGGTCGATCCCGACGTTCCCTGACCCGGATGAGTTCGCCCGGTGGGGCGCGGCGGCGCCTGGGTTCGGACTCGAGGTGATGGGACCGCCACTTGGCCCCTGATGGCAGTGGCATGTGGCATGATGCGAACGTTGGTCGCGGCCAGGACCGCGACACGTCGATGGAGAAGATGATGGAGCTCGACCCGGTCGTCACGAACCCCAGCCTCTACCGCGTCGTGTTCGAGAACGAGCGAGTGCGTGTCCTGCGCTACCACGACGTCCCGGGCGACAGGACCACGCCCCACACGCATCCCGACAGTGTCATGATCACACTTGGTTCCTTCCGTCGGCGACTCTCCACCGCCGGACAGGAGCGCGACGTCGAGATGGGCACCGAAATCGTGGCGTGGCTGCCCCAGCAGGAGCACGCCGGGCACAACATCGGGGACACACCGACCGACGTGCTGTTCGTGGAGCTCAAGGAGATGCCTGCCCATCCGCCCAGCGCTGACGCGGTCGGACCCGTGGGGCACTGAGCCCACCCGACCGACCAGTTCGACAACCGGGACATGGTGGTCGGCTGCCGGGAGATGGGGGAGGAGATCGTCGCGCAGATCGACGGCGACATCGACGCGTTCTGCACCTACCTCGGTACCGCCGGATGCTTCCTGGGCGTCACGCAGGTGCTGGTGGCCCACCACCAGACGACGCGGTCGCCAGCCGAGGAGGTCGGGCTGACCGCGGTCGCCCGGCGCCGGGTCAAGAGCTACTCGCTCGGAATGCGGCAGCGGCTGGGCATCGCCGCCGCGCTGCTCGGAGATCCCGGCGTACTGATCCTCGACGAGCCGGTTCCGCCGGCTCGGCGTGGTTGTTCCAGTCTGCGTCGGCCCAGCAGAGCCGCGCTGACGCAGGTCCCCGACACTGACCCGCACGCCGACGGCCCGCGCCGCCCTGACGGAGACCGGAACACGAATGGCCCTGGACGCACCGTGGTCGTCGGGTCAAGTGACCAGGCCCTCAGCCTCCAGCAGTGCCCGTTCCCTGTCAGGATCGAGGCCGTGCACCGGACGATCTGGCCGATCGGGCGGCGCCCCACCGATCGACTCCATCCATGCCCAGGTGTCCGCGACGGTCTGTTCGATCGGCCGCGGCGACAGGCCAGCCGCCATGGCCCTGCCCACGTCGGAACGGTGCAGCGCATCGTGCAACTCGCCCGGCGGGGTCCAGATCGGCAGCTCCGTCCACGGATCCAGTCCTGCCGCGACGATCGTGTCGGGGGCGAGCCAGTGCAGCCGGGCGTCACTGTCGGTCACCGCGACACATGCCGCCAGGAGCGTCGCCATCGTGGCGTGTCCTGACAGCGACACGATGTCGTAGGGCCCCGTCATCCCACCGGCGGCCGCGGTCAGCATCCATCCGGCGAGATCGCGTGCATCGATGAACTGCAGTGGCAGGTCGGGCGGGCCCGGAGCCAGGACGTCGCCGCCGCGTGCCATGCGCTGCAGCCACCAGGGCAGCCGACCGATGTTGGACCACGGGCCCAGGATCAGGCCGGCGCGGGCGAACAGCGAGCGGTCGCCGAACGTCTCCAACACGGCCAGTTCGGCGCCGCGCTTGGCTCGCGCGTAGTCGTCGCTGGTCGTGTCCCTCGGATCGGCAGCGACCACGGCGGTCGATTCGTCCGCGCCCGCTGCGGCCGGCCACTCGTAGACGGATCGCGACGAGACGTAGGCGTAGGTCTCGGCCCGGTCAGCGAGGATTTCCGCTGATTCGGCCACGACTGCGGGCGCTGCCGACCACGTGTCGACGACCACGTCCCAGTCGCCGTCGGCCTCCTCGATGGCCGTCAGCCCATCGGGTTGCGTGCGGTCGCCGACCAGGTGCCGCACGCCGGGGACGGGTTCAGTCGAGCCGCGGTTGAACGTCGTGACCTCCCACCCACGTGCCAGCGCGTCGGCCACCACGGCACGACCCACGAAGGCTGAACCTCCCAGCATCAGGAGTCGCATGGCTGCCGTCCTTTCGAGTGGTCATGTCGCGTGGCGGCCGGGCGGTGTGGCCTGCTCTGTCAGGTGCGCGACCAGGTGATGGTGGGCGTGCGGTCGAGGAAGCGTCCGTACCGGGCGGCCGCCGCCACGATCGCCGCGACGTCGGTGTCGTCGAGGTCGCGATGGGTCCGGCAGGCGAACTCGACGACCTCCGATCGCAGGGTGCGGGTCATGTCGCCGACGATCTGGGCGTCCACCAGCAGCATGCCAGTGGACGGCTCACGGCCTCGGGGGGCCAGCCCGGCGGCGTCGATGATCCAGCGCGAATCCTGGTAGCCGCGGTAGCACTCGTCGAGGATCTGGAGGATGTGGCCGCGAGTTTCGATCGCCACGTCCGGTCCGGGAGGTCCAACGTCGGTCGGCGCGTACCAGTGGGTCCGGCCATCGTGGTCGAGGGATTCGAGGCGGTCGGCGACATGTGCGATGCCGGCTCGGACGTCGGTGAGTGTGAGCGTCGCCCAGTACGCAAGATCCCGTTCCGTCGCGGGTCCGTGACCGGTGAAGTAGCGCAGTGCCACCTCTGCCAGCGCCTCGTCGCGGTCGAGTCGGCGCCGATCGGGCGCCCGTTGGTCCAGCAGCGCGTAGGTGTGCGTCCCGTCGCGCATGGCCCCGCTGCAGACCAGTCCATGCAGTTCGGCCCACGCCAGTTGGTGCGCCACCGCCTGCCCGTCCGACGGCAGTCCCTCGGCGGCAAGGCGCGCGGCGATGTCGTCGCGGCTGAGGTCGCCATCGAGGCCGATCGCGGCGGTCATGATCTCGGCGGCCCGGTCGAGTTGCCGCTCGTCGATGCCGTGCGCAGCCATCGCGGCTCGATGCGTCGAGCGCCAGATCCGCGGGCCGGTGAGAGCCAGCAGCCAGCCGATGTCGTCCGGCGTGACGTAGTGCCATGTCGGGCGGATGACGTGGGTGCGCAGGACGTCGCCGGCGTCGAAGGCCGCGGCGAAGTCACGCTCGGTGATGCCGGTCGTGCGGGCCGCCACGGCCCATGACGACTGGGCGTGGTTCTCGGCCTGCACCGCCAGCAGCGACGACACGACCGCAGGCGCCGATTCGAGCCGTGCCTGTGACAGGTGTTGGGAGGCAAGCCGCCATCGCGCGATCCCGCGATCATCGATGCGATCAGACGTCAACGCGGTCACGTCGGCAGCCCCATGGTCACGCAGCCCCGAGCGCCATGTAGCCCGGCTTGATGATGCGGTTGATGATGTCCAGTCGCTCGTCGAACGGGAGGAAGGCCGACTTCATGGCGTTGATCGTGAACCAGCGCAGGTCCTCGAGGCGGTGGTCGAACGCAGTCACCACAGCCACCATCTCGTCGGTCATCGACGTGCCACTCATCAGGCGGTTGTCGGTGTTGATCGTCACCCGGAAGCGCAGGCTCGTCAGCAACCCGATGGGGTGCTCGGCGATCGACTCCGCGGCTCCGGTCTGGAGGTTGGAGGTCGGGCACATCTCGAGCGGGATCCTCGAGTCCCTGACGTAGGCAGCCAGGCGGCCGAGCCTGACCTCGTCGCCGTCAACGGTGATGTCGTCGATGATGCGCACGCCGTGTCCGAGGCGGTCGGCGCCACACCACTGGATCGCCTCCCAGATCGACGGCAGCCCGAATGCCTCCCCGGCGTGGATGGTGAAGTGGGCGTTCTCGCGTTGCAGGTACTCGAAGGCGTCCAGGTGACGTGTGGGCGGGTAGCCCGCCTCGGCGCCCGCGATGTCGAAGCCGGCCACGCCCTGGTCGCGGTGCGCGATCGCCAGTTCGGCGATCTCGAGCGATCGTGCCTGGTGGCGCATGGCCGTGAGGAGTTGCCGTGCCACGATGCGGCCGCCGCGGGCGGCCACCTCCTGTTCGCCTTCCTGGATCCCGGTTCGCACGGCTTCGACGACCTGGTCAAGCGTGAGGTCTGACCGCAGGTGCTGTTCCGGGGCGTAGCGGACCTCGGCGTAGACCACGCCGTCGGCGGCCAGGTCCTCGACGCATTCCCGGGCGACGCGACGGATGGCGTCGGCGGTCTGCATCACTGCCACCGTGTGCTCGAACGTCTCGAGGTAGCGCTCCAGACTGCCGGAGTTGGCAGAGTCCTCGAACCAGGTGCGCAGGGCATCGGGCTCGTCCTCGGGCAACTCGTGGCCGACCTGGTGCGCGAGGTCCACGATCGTGTCGGGTCGCAGGCCACCGTCGAGATGGTCGTGCAGCAGCACCTTGGGCGCTTGCGTGACGACCTCACGCGTCGGTGGTGGTGCCGCGGCGATGCCGGTGCCTGACGACGCGCTCACAGCCGGTCCTGGGTCGGGCGTCGGATCGGGCGCGGGGGCGTCGCGTGCATGGGGTTTCCTCGTTGCGGGGGCCGGTGGCGACCCTACCGCCGTGCCGCGTCGGGCGACCGACGCCAGCCGGGCACAGGATCGGTGCCCGCACCCGTGGGGTTGTGGCTGTCCGGAACCGGGACTGTGGACAGCCGGATGGTCGGGCGGGTGCCGTCGTTCCTAGCGTCGATCATGGTTGCGCGCGCCTCCAAGGTGTGCATCCCGTCAGGTTCCGACGTCGCCGGTGATCGGCCGGGTCGGACCGGGCCGGGGGACCCGGGGGGATCGACCGGCATCGAACCCACGCCGAACCAGATGACCAGGGGAGTGGGCCATGCACCAGCAACTCGAGGAACGTGTCGAGGTCGAGCGGACGCAGCCAGCGGGTGGAGGGGGCGAACCGGACCAGCCGTCGCGCGTGCGACGCTGGCTCGGCGGTCGGGGCAACGGCACCGGCCTGACGGCGACGGGGGCCAGCATCGTGCTCGCGATCGTCGTTGGGCTGGGGCTGTTCGCAGTCGTGTCCAACACCGTGCTGAGCCAGGGCAACAGCACCGAGTCAGGGACCTACGCGTATGAGCCGCCGCCCGGTCCCGTCGAGCTCGAGGTCGCGCTCGTCGATCCCGCAGCGCCGGCGGATGCCTGCGACACGGCGACCTACGACGCATCGGTGGTGCCTGCCATCCTGACGGCCACGGCTGACCTCGACGCCGGCACGATCGGCCCTGTCACCACCGACGTGTGCGTTCGCACCGCCGGCACCTTCGACGCCTATCTGCGCGTGACCAACACGAACCTCCTCGACATCGAATTGGGGGCGTGCGAACCGACCGAATCATCCGCCGGACTTGACACCACGTGCCTGGACGGTGAGCAGGGGGAGCTGGCCGCGGTGGTGGAGTATGCGCTTGAGGACGACAGTCTCACCTGCCCTGCCGTGCAATCCAATCCCTCCAGCACCGTCTCGTACGGCCCGGGGATGATTGCCGCCGGCACGACCTGCCGGTACGCGGTGCGGCCCCAGGTGTGGCCCCAGGCCTGGGACGAGACGTTGGCTGCGGCGCAGACCGACCGGGCCACGTGGGACATCGGTTTCGAACTGATCGACGACCCGTACGAGCCCAACGATGACACGAGCGCGTACTCCTACGTCGAAGCGTCGTCAACGGTGTCCGCGACCATCAATCCGGAGACTGACCAGGACTGGTGGGCCTTCTCCCACTTCGGCGGCACGCTGGTGGCCGAGACCACTGGTCCCTGTGACCCGACGACGGGCGACACCGTCCTCACGCTCTACGAGGTCGACGGCACGACGGTGGTGACCTTTGACGACGACGGTGGGACCGGCAACTGCTCGTTGATCTCCACGGCCGTGCCAGCCGGTGACTACTACGTGGTCGTCGAGTCCTACGCCAACTCACTGTTCGTGTCCCGCTACGACCTGACCGTGACCTCCACGCCATGACCGACCCGCCGTTCATCGGCCGCCGGGGGCTCCTTCGAGGTCCCCGGCGCGGCATGCCTGACGGGTCGCGTGGCCGTGCCCGGCCGAGTCGATGGCAGGCGCGTTGGGCAGGTTCCATCGGGGTCGTCGCGACTGGTGCCGTACTGGCCTTCGCGACCGCCGGCGTGGTCGCCCAGGTGCGCCACGAGGTCGTCAGCCGGGACAACACGCTCACGTCGGGCGTGATCGAGGTGGGACCGGGTCTGGCGGCGGCACTGGCCGTGGACGGCTCCTGCGTCGACGCCGCGTGGACCTCCGATCCCATCCCGGCGGTGCTGGTGGGCGACGTCGACCTGTCCGACACCGACTGGGAGCACCTCGGCCCGGTGCTGTGCCTGCGCAACGACTCCGAGGTCGAACTGGCCCTCACCGTGACCGGGCGCGACGTCACCGACAGCGAGGACGGCGACTGCCAGCCGAGCGAGCAGGATGCGGGCGACGTCACGTGTGCGGACGGCGAGGTGGGCGAACTCGGGCAGGTCACGACGCTGGCATGGACCGTCGTCAAGAAGCGGAATGCTCGCACCAGCTGTCGCTCAAGTGACGAGACCGCGTTCACGGAGTCGATGGCCGGCGCGGGGATCGGGACGATCGCCGTCGGTGAGGTGTGCCGCTTCCGGGCGGTGGCGCGACTCGCCGACGATGCAGACGTCCCCGTGGCCCAGACCGACCGGCTCCGATGGGACGCCGTCGTGACCGGTGAGCAGGCCGGTGAGGCTGCCCGGGCGCCCGGATCCGCGAGTCGTTCGCAGGTGGGTTCGGCGTGACGGTGCGACGGGCAGCAGCGGCCATGGTCAGGGGGCTGCTGGCCGCGTGGATCGTGGTCACGCTCGGGATCCTGGTGGCGATGGGCGTCGGAGCCTTCACCGACCACGAACTCACCGTCGTCACCACCGGGTCGATGCGTCCGGCGGTCCAACCCGACGACTTGGTGGCGCTGGGCACTGTGGACGCGTCCATTGTGGGTGTGGGCGACGTCGTGGCCTACCGACTGCCCGACCAGCGCGACGTGGTCGTGCTGCATCGCGTGGTGGAGGTGATCGAGCGTGACACCGACCGCTTCTTCGTCATGAAGGGTGACGCAAACTCGGTCGTGGATGCGCGCCCCGTGGCCGACGACTACCTGACGGGCAGGCTGGTGGGTGCGGTGCCCCACGTCGGCGGACTCCTGCGGCTGGTCGGGCAACGACGCTGGCAGGTGCTGCTGATCGCCACCCCGCTGTTGCTGTCGGTGCTGGCGCGAGTGCTGGAGCCACCCACGTCCGCGGCAACGTGGCGTCGCCGACCCGGCCACCCAGTGAGGCGCCTGCGACCCGGCCCGGCCCGCCGGCATGCGCGGCGAACTGTCGCGCCCGGAGTCTGGTCCGGGCGCCGCCGGACCATCAGGCAGTGGTTCGGGCGGTGACGCGCCAGTGGGTCAGTGCCAGCAGGACCGCCGTCATCACCAGTGCCAGGCGCATCGGACCACCGATCGCCGACATGGGGTCCTGGCCGGCCCGCAGGGCACTTGCCACGCCGATGCCCAGCGGCACCCCCAGCGCCAGCGCCAGGATCGGGCCAGCCAGCACCCACACCAACAAGCGGCCGATGCCGCCCGACCCGCCAAGCAACCACTGCAGCGGTGGCGCGCCACGAGTCGACGTCAACCCGGCCGCTGCCGTCAGCAGGCCGGCGACCGCCACACCGCCCAGCAGTCCTGCCGGCGTCGCATCCCACGGCAACATGCCCGCCACGGCCAGTCCCAGCACGCTGAGCGTCGCCGCCAGCGACATGGTCACGAACGGCACGACGAGGTGCTCCAGGGCGAGATCGCGGGCCGTCAGTCCGGTCAACTCCCGGGCGATCGGCTGCTCCAACTCGACCCGGAGGGGTTCGAGCAATTGGCCGGTGGTCAGGAACACGGCCACGGCTGCGACCGCGATGGCGGCGATCCCGCCCGACGCCCAGGCCACCAGCACGGCGGCTGCCGCCACCACCACCAGGGTCCGTTCGGGCAGCCCGGGACGGCGCAGCAGGGACACCAGGTCGCGCCAGACCACCAGCAGCCAGCGTTGGCGCGGTCGTGGAATGCGGATGGTGCGCACGCCCACCAGGCGACGCTGGCCCGACCGCCTGGCCTGTGCGATGGCGCGAGCGTCGAACATCGCGGCCGACGAGCGCACGTCCGTTGCGGTGCCTGCCCGCCGGACCAGTTCCTCGTCGGGGATGCTCGGGAGCCGTCGCACCGCGACGGCCACGGCCACCACGGCAACGAGCACCAACAGGATCGGTGGCGCCCACGCCACTGGCACCGGGGTGCCGACGGCAGTCGTCACGGGAGCGGATGCCCACCCCCAGGGCGTCGCCCATGCCGCGACCGTGGGGTGGGTCACGCTCAGCCACACCTGGCCGATGCCGACCAGCGCCAGGACCGGGGTGGCACGCAGGGCGATGCGTGCCAGCGCGCGCGACGACTCGACCTGCAGCGCCAGTGCTCCGGTGCCCACACCCAGCGCCGTCCATGCCAGCAGCGTGCCCCAAATGGTGGCCCACGGTGACACCCGTGCCTCGACGGCGACGACCACTCCGAGCAGCAGCCCCATCACCGCCCCGATCGCGCCGTAGCCAGCCAACCCGAATCCCAACGTGCGCCGGAACAGGCGTCGGCGGTCCAGCGGGGCCGGCAGCAGCATCGCCGCCTGCGGTCGCGAGACCAGCAGCGGGCCGGCCCAGGTCCCGATGCGTGCCCCGGTCGCCGTCATCAGGAACGCCAACCCGGCCGCGAGGGCGGGCACCACCACCTCCACCGAGGCCGGCAGCGCGGGCGGCTGGGTGATCGGGCTGGACAGCGTGTTGTAGACCGCGGTGCCCCACAGGCCGCCCATGAGCAGGATCACGTACAGCTGGTAGGAGATGCGGCCGATGATTTCGCGCCGGGACGGGCCGGGGGAGTGCACGGACAGCCACGACCGCAGGATCCTGACGCGGTCGACCTCGGCGGCGGCCATCGTCGACTCGTCACCGCTGGACACCGCCCCGGCAGCGCTCACGACAGGCCCAGTTGCGCGGCTGCCCGTCCCGCCATCACCTTCTCGTAGCTGCCACGAGCGCGGACCTCGCCGTCGTGCAGCACGATCGCCCGATCCGCCAGGTCGGGTGGGAAGTCCAACTGGTGGGTCGTGAACAGGATCGCAGAACCGGCGGCCTTGCGGGCGGCCATGGACGCCCACAGGACATCACGGGTGGCAGGGTCCAGCGCGCGACTCGGCTCGTCCAGCAGCACGATGTGCCCCGGACGCAGGAACAGGCAGGCCAACTGCAACTTCTGGCGCATCCCGCTGGAAAGCTGGTCAGGCAGGAAGGTCCGGCGACGGACCAGGTCGAAGCCCGCCAGCAGGTCCTCGATCGCCTCGTCGTCGTCCAGGCCATGGGCGGTGGCGACGAAGCCCAGGTGTTCCTCGACGGTCAGGTCGGGGTAGAAGACCGGTGCGTCGAGCGCGAAGGTGACCGTTCGCCTGACGTGGGCGCGGCCCTGGGGGGTCGAGGTCGGCTGGCCGTCGACCTCCACGATGCCGCTGGTCGGCTCCAGTCGCCCGGCCGCGAGTTGCAGCGTGGTGGTCTTGCCCGACCCGTTGCGGCCCACCATGACCGTGCAGGACCCGGCCGCAAGGGCAAGGTCGAGTTCGTCCAGGGCGACCACGCCCTCGTACTCGAGCGACACCCCGCGGAAGCGCAGTGGCTTTGGTGCAGCGGCCACGGTGTCGGCCTTCGATTGCATGGTGGGTGGGGCGCCGCGATCCTAGTGGCGCCGCGACCCCACCCCCCGCGCGGCCCTACTGCGCCGTGTACCCCGCGTCCACGAGGTGGTAGGACCCGGTGATGAAGGACGCCCCGTCCGATGCCAGGAACGCCACGAGGTTCGCGACCTCGTCGGCTGTCCCCAGACGTCCGAGTGGGTGCAGTCCGGCCAACTGGGCCTGGGTCTCCTCGTCCAGGTTGGCCTCGAGCAGGGGGGTGTTGATGAAGCCGGGCCCCACCGAGTTGACGCGGATGTTGTCGGCGGCGTGCTCCAGGGCCGCGGCCTTGGTCAGGCCGACGACGCCGTGCTTGGCCGCCACGTAGGCGGGCGCCGTGGCGAATCCGACCGAACCGAGGATGGAGGCGATGTTGACGATGGCGCCGCCGCCTCGTGCCTGCATGGCGGGGATCTCGTGGCGCATGCCCAGGAACACGCCGGTGAGGTTGACGCCGATCACCTGTTGCCAGCCCTCCAGGGTGTAGTCACCGGTGGCAAGGGCAGGTCCTCCGATGCCCGCGTTGTTGACCGCGATGTCGAGCCCACCGAAGGCCTCGACGGCGGCCGACACCATGGCCTCGTTGGCCTCCCAGGACGACACGTCTGCCTCGAAGAACCTGGCGTTGTCGCCGATCTCGTCCGTCACGCGCTGGCCGGCCGCCTCGTCGAGATCCACGACGAGCACCTTGGCACCCCCGGCCGCAAGCGACTTGGCGCATGCCTCACCGATGCCGCTGCCGGCGCCCGTGACCAGGGCGACCATTCCCTCGAAGTCGTAGGTGTTGGCCATGATGTGATCCTGTCGTTGGGGACGTCGTCGAGGCAGGTTCCTCGGCCCGCCTTGCAGGTTCCACGGCCCGCCTCGCAACCCCTGAGCGTATGGGGCACGCCCTGTTCTCGACACCGTCGAACGCCCATGATTGGCACTGGATCCGTGGTGGCCAAAGTGCTCAGCGGTGGGGCATGCAGGCCATGGCAGGAAGCGGCCGGTCATCGGGCCGTGGGCTCCAGTTGCCGCTGGCCTCGTCCTGTTCGTAGGCGACCCCGGGGCCATCCTTCACGATGCGGCCCAGGGCATCCACCAGGCGGTCGACGTCGTCCTCGGACGTCGCGATGCCGGCACTGGCGCGGGTGGCGCCGGGAACATGGGCGTGGCTTCCGGCGCTGATCTCCTGACGCAGTCGCTCGACCTCGTCGGCATCGACGCCCATCAGGTGGATCATCAGCGGATGGGCGCAGAAGCAGCCGTCGCGAACGGCGATGCCGTACTCGGCACTGAGGATGGAGGCGACGAGGCTGTGGTGGTGGTCGGCGAGCGTGAACGTCGCCACCGCGATGCGGGGATGGTCGTCGCTCCACAGGTGATGACGGGTCAGCCCCGGCACGGTGTCGAGGCCGGCTCGCATCAGGTCGTCGAGGTGGCGTTCGTGTGCCAGCACCCGCTCCATGCCGTACGCGGTCAGGATCCGACAGGCGGCGCCCAGGGCGACCGCACCGACGACGTTGGGGGAGCCTGCCTCCTGTCGCTCCGGTGCGTCGGCCCACAGGACGTCGTCACGGGTCACGAACTCGACCGCGCCGCCACCGGCCAGGAACGGCTCGCGCTCCTCCAGCCAGTCACGGCGGCCGACCAGGGCTCCGACCCCGTAGGGCGCATACATCTTGTGGCCGCTGAGCACGGTCCAGTCGGCGTCCCACGCCGCCAGCGTGACCGGCCCGTGTGGAGCCAACTGCGCAGCGTCCACGACGACACGGGCGCCGTGGCGGTGCGCGACCGCGACCAACTCGGCGACGGGCCAGAACTCGCCCGTCACGTTCGAGACGGCAGTCACCGCGAACAGGGTCGTGCCCGTGCCCAATGCGGTCAGGGCATCGTCGAGCAGCGCGGGCAGCAGTGCGGGGTCCGGCGGGGTGGCCAGGTGCTGCACGTGTCGGCGACGCCACGGCAGCAGGTCGGCATGGTGTTCAGCGTCGAAGGTGACGACACGGCAGTCTTCGGGCAGGGCCGCCGCCAGCAGGTTGAGCGAGTCGGTGGTGTTGCGTGTGAAGACCACCACGTCGTCGTCACGGGCGCCGACGAAACGGGCCACGTCCTCGCGAGCGCGCTCGTAGGCGGCCGTCGACACCATCGACTTGTACCCAGCGCCCCGGTGCACGCTCGAGTACCAGGGCAGGAAGGCCCTGACCTCCGTGTCGACTGCGGCCAGCGACGGGCTGCTCGCGGCGAAGTCGAAGTTGAGCGCTGGCGCTGTCCCGCCTCCGACGAGGGGGACGACCAGGTCGTCACCAGCCAGTCGAAGTTGCCCGTCCGCGCTCATGTCCTGCCCTCTCCGCCACCCTGGTGCCCGACCTCGTGCTGGCCCGTCGGATCCTCGATCACCCTAGCCAAGCCATCGATCGTGCTGGGCCTGGAACCTGGTCGCGAGGCAGGCGCGCCGGTGTATGGCCCCGTCGTCACAGGTGGCGTCCAGGCTCCGAGGCAGTCGAACACTGGACGGCGTCGTGGCCGAACTCGTGGTGACCGAGCCCACCTCGCCGCCGAGATGACGCGCACACGGCCGCTCGGCGTCCTCAAACCTCCAATGTTCGCCCGGTCGTCCACTGCGTCGCGCCGACGCGGGTGTCTCGACCTCCTATCGTTGCCTTCAGCCTTGAAAGGGTCCTGATCGATGAGTGCAATGTCTGGCAGTGGCGACATGGTTCCTGACAGCCAGGACGGCAAGCGCTGGCTGGAGCGAGGGGTGCGGCTGGGATATGCCGCTCGCGCGATGCTGTACGCCGTCATCTCGATCACCTCCCTGACGCTCGCGCTGGGTTCGGGCGGCGAGACCCAGGGCAGCGACGGCGCCCTTCGCACGCTGGCCGGCCAGCCGTTCGGCTCGGTGCTGTTGTGGTTGGCGACCATCGGCTTGACCGCCTATGCGCTGTGGCGCTTCTTCCAGATGGTCACCACCACCGACGACAACCTGGCGAAGAACATCTGGATGCGGTTCTACTACGGCATCCGAGGTGCGCTGTACGGCCTGTTGGCGTGGACGGCGTTCAAACTGGTCACCAGCGCGGGCTCCTCGTCCGGCGGCGGCGGGGACTCCAGTCGCGAGTCGATGACGGCCACCGCCCTGGGCTGGCCGGGCGGACGCTGGCTCGTCGGAGCCATCGGCGCCGCCATCATCGCCTACGGCCTGTGGAACTGGTATCGCTCCGCCACACAGAAATGGGAGGACGACCTGGACACCGGCCGGATGTCGTCGACCGTCCATCGTGCGATCAACGTCGCCGGGGTGGTCGGGTTCATCGCCCGCGGGGTGTTGTTCGCCGTCATCGGATGGTTCCTGTTGCAGGGCGCGATCACCTACGACCCGGACAAGGCAATGGGCATGGACGGGGCGTTGACCAGCCTCGCCAATGCGCCCTACGGGTCGTGGGCGCTGGGCACGGTGGCGATCGGACTCTTCGGATTCGCCGCCTTCTCACTGGGTGAGGCCTTCTATCGCCACATCGACACATGATCGACCGGTCCCGAGGGTGGTTGGCAGCGCACTACCGCTCCGTGCAGCGTGCGACTGGCAGGTGGGCCACGCCGACGTGGCTCCTGATCGGCCTGGTTGCCCTGATCGGTGTGACCTCGCTGGCCGGCTTCCTGCTGGCGTGGATGTCGCCCAGCGCCGACGGCGGGCTCGACCTCGGGGTCACCGAGTGGGCGGCCGCGCATCGCACGGACGCACTGACGACGTTCTTCTCGATCGTCACCGATGTCGGCGACACGATCACCCTGCTCATCCTCAGTGTCGTCGTCGGGATCGCGTGGCGGCTGCGACGCGGTGACTGGGCCGGGGTCGAGGTTCTGGCCGGGTCGTACCTGGGGGCGCTGGTCGTGTACTCGGCGGTCAAGCGGATCGTCGGTCGCGGGCGGCCCCCGATGGACCTGGCCATCAGCGAGGTGCCGGGTCTGGCATTCCCGTCCGGCCACACCACCGGCAGTGCCGCGGTCTACACGGCGCTGGTGCTGCTCGTCATCGCGATGGTCAGGCGGGAGGCGGTGCGCATCGGCATCGTGGTCGGCGCTGGGGTGCTGGTCGTGGCGATCGCGGCGTCGCGGGTCTACCTGGGCGCGCACTGGCTGGCCGACGTGGTCGCCGGGCTGTTCGTGGGCGTCACGTGGGCGTTCTGGGTGGTCACGCCCCTGTACGTGCGACGGCGACAACGAGGCGAGCCCGTCACCGAGGAACAGGCATCCCACGTCGAGGCGCAGGCCTGACACCCTGGCCTGTCACCCTGGCCTGTCACCCTGGCCTGTCACCCTGGCCTGTCACCCCCGGGCCTGTCACCCCGGGCCTCTCACCAGGCCTGGCCCCGAGGCCTGTCACCCCGGGCCTTCCAGCAGGCGGAGGCCCGACGCCCGTCGCAGGTTCGATGCCGAGGTGCCTGCCGGCCGACGGCGACGCGATGCGCCCCGGATGGCGGAACAGAGGTAACATTACTTCTACAGGTATGGTTCCCGATGCGTCACCCGACTGGATGTTCTCGTGCGCACACCCCACGACAACCCGTTCACCCCAGGATTCGGCAACCTCCCCCGCGTCTTCGCGGGACGCAAGGCCGAGTTCGCCGACCTCGAGTTGATGGTGGACCGGTTGGCGTCGGGCACCTACGAGCAGGCGCGGCTGGTGATGGCCGACCGCGGATTCGGCAAGACCTCGCTGCTGCGTGAGTTCGAACAGGAACAACGTGAGCTGGGTCGCTGGGTGGTGCGCGCCGCCGCCACCCGCGGAGACGCCGTCGTCGGCCGACTGTGCCGCCAGCTCGCCGACCTGGTTGCTCGCGAGGACCTGGTGGCGTCCATGTCGCACGGGCTGGGCGAGGCGCTGCAGCGCCTGGCGGGCATCGACATCGGGCCCGGCGGGGTGTCCGTGGACCTGGCGCCCCGCGTCGAGGTCGACCGCGGTGCCGAACTGGTCCGGCTGTTGGAGGGCGCGGCGAGGTTGGCGCGGGAGCAGGACACCGTGTTGCTGGTGCTGATCGACGAAGCCCAGAACGTGGGGCTCGAGGCCATCGGCGAACTCTTCTACGCCGTGCAGGAGGTCCAGGGCATCGTCGAGGAGTCACGCGACGGGGTCTCCGGCGCGCTGCGACGGGACAGCCTCCCGCTGGGCGTGGTGGTCGCAGGACTGCCGGGACTGGTCGACCGACTGCGGCGGGCGGGCTCGACATTCGGTGAGCGTTCCCGCATGGTGCGCCTGGGTCCGTTGTCGCCCGGCGACCTGCGGGAGGGCCTGCAGGCGCTGGTGGCGGATGGCGGGGTCGACATCGACGCCGACGCACTGGACCTGCTGGCCGAGGCCTCGGGCGGGTACCCGTACTTCCTCCACGTCTATGGCCAGCAGGTCTACAACGTGGGCAGCAGTGACGTGATCACCTTCGACCAGGTGCGCACCGGGATCCAGGCCGCCCAGCCACTGGTCGACGACTTCTACGAACAGCGTCTGCGGGAACTGGGGGACCGGCAGCGCGAGTACCTGGCCGCGGCCGCGTCGTTGCCCGGGGCACGCCGTACCAGTGCCGGCATCGCCGAGGTGATGGGCACGACGTCATCTGCGCTGGGCTCGACCCAACAGGCACTGGTCGATCGGCACGGGCTGCTGCGCGCCACCGGTGACGGCCGCCTGGAGTTCGCCTTGCCGGGCCTCGACCACCACCTCCTGCGACGCCGCTGAGTCCGGCGCCACCCGCTCTTCGCTGCCCGGCTCTTCGCTGCCCGGCTCTGCGCTGCTCGGGTCTGCGCTGCTCGGGTCTGCGCTGCTCGGGTCTGCGCTCGTTGGGCCCGCCCGTCCGATCGCCGGAGTGTTGGTCGCTGATGTCCGCGTGGGAGAACGCTGCCCCCCAACAGTCGGGAGGGGCGGGGCTCGACCCGGAGTGTTGGTCGCTGGTGTCCGCGCAGGAGAACGCTGCCCCCCAACAGTCGGGAGGGGTGGGGCTCGACCCGGGGTGGTGATTGCGGGAGCCCGCCCGGGACCACGCTCGCCCTCGACAGTCAGGGTGCCGGCTCGCCGCGGGTGCCGATTTCGGATGGCAGGGACCGATGGCCGACTCTTGTGGGCAGGTCGGCACTGGTCCTGGTGCGGTGGCGGAGACACCATGCCGACAGCAGCCAACACCAGCCGACAAGGAGTCGCGCCATGAAGGCAATCGTCTACCACGGACCAGGAAACAAGGCCTGGGAGGAGGTCCCGGACCCGACCATCCAGGACCCGACAGACGCCATCGTCAAGGTCGAGACCACGACGATCTGCGGGACGGACCTGCACATCCTCAAGGGCGATGTCCCAGCGGTCACCGAGGGACGAATCCTTGGCCACGAAGGTGTGGGCGTCGTCACCGAGGTCGGCAGTGAGGTCACCGACATCCAGGTCGGGGACCGCGTGATCATCTCGTGCATCAGCAAGTGCGGCACCTGCGACTACTGCCAGGCCGACATGCCGTCGCACTGCCAGACCCTTGGCGGGATCGGCTGGATCTTCGGTCACCTGATCGACGGCACCCAGGCCGAGTACGTCCGGGTGCCCTTCGCCGACAACGGCCTGATCCCGCTGCCGGCAGGTGTCACCGCCGAACAGGGCGTCATGCTCAGTGACATCCTGCCCACCGGGTTCGAGATCGGCGTCCGCTACGGCGACGTGTCCGATGGAGACGTCGTTGCAGTCGTCGGCGTGGGGCCGGTCGGCCTCGCGGCCATCATGACCGCCGGCAACGCCGGCGCCAGTCGCATCATCGCCGTCGACGGCAACGCGTTCCGCCTGGAGCGCGCACTTGCCTTCGGCGCGACCGATGCGGTCAACATCGACGAGGTCGACGACCTGGTCGCCACCCTCAAGGCGATGTCCGACGACGGCCTGGGGGTCGACGTCGCCATCGAGGCGGTGGGTGTGCCGGCGACGTGGGACACGGCACTGGCGTGCATCCGCCCGGGCGGCCATGTCGCCAACGTCGGGGTTCACGGAGCTCCCGTGAGCTTCCCGATCGAGGAACAGTGGATCAACAACATCACGATCACGACGGGACTGGTCAATGCCGTGACCACCGAGCAGTTGCTCGATGACATCCAGGCGGGCTCGCTGGCGCCGGAGCAGTTCACGACCCACCGGTTCGCCCTCGACGACATCATGGAGGCCTACGACGTGTTCAGCAATGCGGTCGAGCACGACGCCCTGAAGGTGGTGCTGACCGCCGAGTAGTTCGGGCCAGCGTTCGCGCCGTCGGTCGCAGCACCGACCGCAGGCGCAACCCGCCGACGTGGGGGCCCGAGACCTGGGTCCCCACGTCGGCGTACCCACAGCCTCCCAGCGCAATGGCTGCACGCCGGGCCGTGCCACCACGACTGTTGGTCGCTGGTGTCCGCGTGGGAGCACGCTCGCCCCCAGGAGTCGGGACATGTGGGGCTCGCCCCGGAGTGTTGGTCCCTGGTGTCCGCGTGGGAGCACGCTCGCCCCCAACACTCGTGGGGCGAGGCGCCAGCGGGGCCGGATCGGTTGGGGCTACGGGCCGTCGGGGTAGTCGCACACGCCGGTCGGGAAGATCTCCTCCAGGCGTGCGATCGTGGCGCCGTCGAGCGCGACCTCGCCGTACGCACCGCTCGCCGCCGCCGCGGCAACCGACTGCAGGTCACACTTGAACACGTTGCCGGTGATCGGTCCGCCGGCCACGATTCGTGACGTCGAGTACAGCGGGAACGCCTCGGTGCAGGGGCCCGGTGCAGCCTCGTCGAGGATCCCTGACCACACTCCGTCGCCGGACGCAATGAGGGTGCCCTGGGCGTCGAAGCACGAGTCCACGGCGCGGTCAGGCCGGTTGCGCTCGACCGACCACTGCGGCCGCGCGGCGATGTTGGCCATCCACTCGTCCATGACCTCCAGGGCCAGCCCGGTCTGGTCGTACTCGTCACCGTCGTCGTTGCCGTCGGTGAACCAGATCACCTGGTTGCCGGCGTCACCGTCGTGGTCGAGCAGGCGCTGGCGCGACGCGAACGACTGGTGCGAGTTGTGCATGTCCAGTTCGCGTTCGAGGTAGTTGCGCCAGTCGATGGTGGGGATCTCCATGTCGCCCCGGAACACCAGGCCCGAGTCGATGGCTGCCTCGATCGCACCCGCGTCGGCCGTGGCCCGTGGTGCCGGCGTGGTGCCACCGTCGGGTGACAGCGCCATGTTGCGCCACGACCACGGGTCCACCAGCGTCGGCCAGATGTCGTCGAAGCCCAGGCCGGCGAGGTCGGCCGGGTTGGGGCACAGTTGCGAGATGAACGGACAGCCTTCCTGCACCATGTCCGGTTCGTTCTTCCACGATCCGGCCTGCGCGTTCACGTCCAGGAACTCGGCCAGCGTGATGTCGCCGTCGACCAACGACTCCAGTCCGTACTGGACGCCGACGTTGTCCCACGTCCGGATGGCGAAGCCGTCGTCACCCACGCCGTACACGTTGATCGCGTCGCCGAAGTGGGTCCACTCGGTGCTGGCCTGGTCCGCCGCCGAGATGCCCGGTGCCGTGCCGAAGTTCGGGTTGAGCACCAGGGGTGACAGCCCGCGCCAGCCGTTGATGCACTCGGAGCTGCCGGCCGGGAAGCCCGGCGGCATCACCGCCAGGTAGTCGTTGTCGAACCCGTTGATGGCATTCATGCCCTCGAGCAGGGTCCGGTTGTTCCAGTCCGCCCACTTGGCCGAGCCGCCAACCACCTGCAGGTCGATCCACCGCTCCAGCAACTCACAGTCACCGACGTGGATGGTCTGGGTGATCATGTCGGGATAGGAGTAGACCGGGATGGCCGCGTCGATGAGCCCGGGGTGGTTCTGGCCGTAGACGTACTGCTGGATCGCGCCACCGGATGCGCCGATGCCGACGGTGTAGTCAGGGTCGGCGTAGTGGGTGACGAAGCGGTCCTTGACCATGATGGCGGTCTCGCCGCCCACGACCAGGTTGTAGTGCTCGCCGGCCTTGGTGCCGGTCGAGTAGCCCATGGCATACCCACGCGCCAGCCCCTGTTCGTAGAGCATGCGGCTGCTCGATGGGTTGCCCTGGTAGTGACCGATGCCCACGCCACCCTGGAAGTGGTAGAGGAAACGGCCGTTCCAGGCCGACAGGTCGGGCGCATCGGCCGGGTCGGCCGAGCCATCGGGTGACAACACGGCGATGGAGTAGATGAACCGGTTGATGGTGCCTCGCTCCCAGCGCACGATGAAGTCGACCGTCTCGTCGTCGATCGTCGTGGTGGTGGCCATGTCGTCGGGGCGGGCCTGGCCGGGCGTCCAGTCCTGCCAGCCACCAGAGGTGGTGCGGTACTTGTAGGTGACGACCGTCTCCATCGAGCAGTCATCGTCGATCGGGCCCGCCAGTTCGGCGTTGCCGTAGTGGCCGGGGGTCGAGCACAGGAAGGGTTCCTGGTGTGGCCCCGAGAACATCGGGCCGGTGATCGGGTGGTTGGTCAGGTCGAGCGACGCGCGTTGCTGTTTCCCGTTGCCGGTCGTGACGGCCACGGTCGACGTGCCCACCTCCAGCCCGGACACGACCCCTTCCAGCGTGCGGTCGTCGGTCGCCGCGAACTGCCCGGTGACGTCGGCGCCGGCCACGGTGATGCGGACCTTGGCCTGTTGGCCGGGTGGGGTGGTCACGGCCAGCCGGGCGTCGCCACCCGACACCAGGTCCGGCGGTGACGACAGCACCTCGATCTGCCAGGGACCGCCGGGTGCGGCCGCGCTCTGCGGCGCGAGCGCAATGCCGGATGCCACCAGGGCCGCGAGCGTGAGCGCGACGACGACAGCAATGGGGCGCCATGACCGCTGGGGACGTGGGAGCAGCGAGAAGGTGAGCACGGCGGGGGTCCTCGGTCGGTTCCGTCCCGCCGAAGCCCGGGCGGGACGGACCACTCTAATGGTCCACCGGGTGGCGTCGCCCTGCGTTCGCGCACCTTTCTTGGAGCGTCCGGACGCCGCCGGCATGGCTCCCGACACGGGCGTCGTCGGGGGAGCCCGCCGTGGGTCGGCTCGCACCCGGCCTGCGATTGTCGACGATGCCGTCGAGGTGCGTTGGAGTATGGTTGCGGCGACGATGGAGGTGCTGCATGTGCCGTTGGCTTGCGTACACGGGAGAACCGATTCACCCGTCCACATTCGTGCTCGACGCCGAGCATTCGCTGGTTGCCCAGTCGCTCAACTCGCCGCTTGGCGCCGAGACGGTGAACGGCGACGGCTTCGGCATCGGGTGGTACCCACTCGGTCAGGGTGAATCGGTGCGGCCGGCGCAGTTTCGCAGTACCGAGCCGGCCTGGAACGACCAGAACCTTCGCGAGTTGTGCGAGGCGGTGAAGACGCCGATGTTCCTGGCGCACGTGCGGGCTGCGGCAGGACCGCCCATCCAGCAGACGAACTGCCACCCGTTCCGGTACGACAACTGGCTGTTCATGCACAACGGGTTCCTGCAGGGGTTCCCCGGTGTTCGGCGGGACCTGATGCTCGCCATCGATCCCGAGCTGTTCGCGGACGTGCGCGGCACGACCGACACCGAGGTGCTGTTCCACCTTGCGCTGACCTTCGGCCTCCAGGACGACCCGATCGCGGCCATGCGCCAGGCCCTGCACCGGGTCGAGGAGGTGGGTCGCGCGCACGGGGTCGCGGAGCCCGTCCAGGGGACCTTCGCCGTCGCCGACGGCTCCACGCTGTGGGCGTTTCGATACTCCAGCGCACACGCCTCCCGCACGTTGTTCCACTCGGCCGACATGGCCACCCTGCAGCGCCTCTACCCGGATGCGCCCCAGCTCGCTCGGTTCGGAGCGGCCGCCCGCGTCGTGGTGTCGGAGCCGCTCTCCGCCCTGCCCGGGGTCTTCGAGGAGGTGCCCGAGTCCAGCGTCGCCGTCATGGATGCCGACGGGTACCGGCACGAGAAGTTCGAACCGGCCCCCGCCTGAGTCGAATCCGGCGCGCTCCCGCCGGCGGGCCTGACGCTGCATGGTCGACGTATTCGGTCACGACGAACGACAGGCCTTCGAGGTGAGCAACCAGCCGATCGGCGAGCACGCACTGCTGTCGGACTGCCACACGACTGCCCTGGTGGATCGGCGCGGCTCGATCGAGTGGTTGTGCCTGCCCAACGTCGACTCACCCTCGGTGTTCGCCCGCATCCTGGATCGCGACGCTGGTCACTTCCGCCTGGGGCCAGCCGGGGCCGATGGCGCCGATGGGGTGAGAGGCGATGGCACGGGTGACACGCGTGACGCCGACCCCGTCGCCCCGACGACGACCGTCACGCGCGCCTATCTCGAGGACTCGCTCGTGCTGGCCACGACGTTCACGACGCCGACGGGCACGCTGGTGGTCACGGACGCGCTGGCCATGGCCCGGGGGAGTCGGGGGCATGAACTCGGGAAGCACTCGCCCCACGTGGTGCTGCGACGGGCGGCATGCACTGAAGGTCAAGTGGAGGTTGAGGTAGAGGTCAAACCAAGACTCGAGTACGGGTTGACGGTCCCGCTGCTGCACGAGGCGCCTGACGGTTCGGTCGCGGTCCGTGGCGGTCCGACCACGCTGCGACTGTCCGGTGACATCGACCTCGACGTGGATGCCGATGCGGAGCGCATCGTCGGGCGCACCGCGCTGCGGGCTGGCGACCGAGTCCACCTCGCCCTGCAGTATTCGTCGAGCTGGGAGGACCCGACCTCGAGTTGGGCGGCCGGCGACATCAGCGACCATCTCGACGACACGGTGGCCGCGTGGCAGTCCTGGAGTGCCGACCACCAGCGCTTCGACGGGCGCTACCAACACCTCGTGGACCACAGCGGGCGGGTGCTGCAGGGACTCATCCACGTGCCCACCGGCGCGATGGTCGCCGCGCCCACCACGTCACTGCCCGAGGTCGTGGGAGGCGAACGCAACTGGGACTACCGGTATGCCTGGGTTCGCGACTCGAGTTTCGCCCTGGAAGCACTGTGGGTGGCCGCCTGCCCGTCGGAGGCCGGCATGTTCCTGGACTTCCTGTCGACAGCCGCCACCACCGTCCAGCATGCCGAGCACCTCCAGATCATGTTCGGCATCGACGGTCGGCGCGACCTGACCGAACGAAGCCTGGACCATCTCGACGGCTGGCGTGGCAGTTCGCCGGTGCGGGTCGGCAACGGTGCCTGGGATCAACAGCAGGTCGATGTCTTCGGTGAACTCCTCGACGCCATCCACCGTCTGCGCCACCAGATCGGCGCGCTCGACGACAGCGAGAAGTCGTTCCTGGCCGGCATGGCCGATGCAGCTGCACAGGTGTGGAGCCAACCTGACCAGGGCATCTGGGAGATTCGCGGCGAACCGCGCCACCACACACACTCCAAGTTGATGTGCTGGGTGGCGCTTGACCGGGCGATCGACATGGCGGCGTGGCTGGATGCGACCGACCGGGTCGAGGACTGGTCGGCCACGCGCGACGAGATCCGCGAGGCGATCCTGGCGCAGGGCTTCGACGACGAGGTCGGGGCCTTCACCCAGGTCTTCGGCGACAGCGCCCTGGACGCCTCCTGCCTGGTCATGTCGTTGGTGGGATTCCTGCCCGGAGACGATCCCCGCGTCGTGGCCACCATCGATGCCATCGAGGCCCACCTGACCGACGATCGCGGCCTGGTGTACCGCTATCGGGCCGACGACGGGCTGGACGGTGAGGAGGGCACGTTCCTGCTGTGCACGTTCTGGCTGGCCGAGGCGCTCGCCCGCGCCGGCCAACTCGATCGGGCGCGCGACGTCTTCGAACGAGCGGCGTCGTGCCGCAACGACGTCGACCTGCTCGCGGAGGAGGTCGACGCCGCCACCGGGGAACTGCTCGGCAACTTCCCCCAGGCGTTCAGCCACATCGGACTGGTGAACGCGGCCTGGGCCATCGCCCGCTGCGAGGCTGGTGAGGATCCCGATGCGCCCAGTGGTCGCTGGGCAGACCACGATCCGGACGACGACACCCGCTGAGCGGCGAGCCGGCCGGGCAGCGCCTGACCCCGTGCGATTCCCGCCGGCCGGGCAGCGCCTGACCCCGTGCGATTCCCGCAGGCCGGGCTGGCGCCTCACCCGTCGGGAGCGGTCTCGAACGTCGACGGTGGCGAATGGGCCACACGCAGCGGGACGATGTGTCGACGGCCATCGACCATGATCTCGACAGATCCGGGCACGCTGGCGGTCCGCCCGCCAACCTGCACCTCGACCGGTCCGTCCTGGACGTCGAACGGTGCGTGGTCCTGGTGGTCGTTGGGTGGCGCCATGTGCAGGACCAGCCCCGGCATCCGCTGGCCGTCCGGCCCGTCGACCCATGCGATGTCCAGTCCGTGGGCGTTGCACGCGACCAGCAGCTCTCTGCCCAGGTCGGCCTGGGCTGCACGTGCAGCAGCCCAGGCCGGGTGGTCCGACAGTTGATCGGCCATTGGGAACCTCAGTCGTCGAGTCCGAACAGTTGCCCCAGGGTGGCACCCCGGGCGTCGCTGGCCAGTTCGCGCAGCTCGCCGATCACGTTGCGCAGTTGCGGACTGGCCTTGCGTGTGACCGTGTCGGCCAGCCGATCGAAGCGCTCGATCGAGTCGTCGGTCAGCACGGTGCGCAGGACCTCGTCGGACGTGACCGCTGCCTTGGTCACGGGCCGCAGGGCTGCCACGGCCGCACGCCGGACGTCGCCGTCCTTGGCCAGCATGGTCAGCAGTTCGCCACGGTGGGTGTCGACAGCCTCTGTCAACTTGCGCCCCTTCGTGGTCGTCTGCAGTTGCGCCTGGACATCGCGCGACAGCCCGCGCACGGGATTCAGCGCCGATGCCCGTCCGCGGACCTTCGCACTGAAGCTGGCAGCGCGAGTGGCCGGTCGTGCCACCAGCGACGGCACCTGTCGATCCAGGCTCACCGGGAGATCGCGCGTGGTCAGCCCGATGTCACGCGACAGGGCCACGTCGGTCGCGGCGCGCACCGAACGCAGGTCGGAGGCGGCCAGTGTGGCGCCGGAGGTCATCGACACGCGCCCTTCGAATTCCGACTCCGACTCGTTGAGCGAGTCGAGGAAGTTGGCGAACGCCCCCGAGCAGAGGTTGTCGAGGTCCAGCGCGTTGAACACGTTGTCGATCTTGCAGGCCACGCCGTAGATGCCACCACCGGCGAAGTGCAGTCCGACGGCAGGCTTGATCGTGCCACCCTCGGTCGTGGGCTCCTGGCGAAACACGATCGAACCCGAGTCGCCGCCTGCCGACCAGTCCGCGGACGGGGCGATGGGCTCGATGCGCAGGCAGTCGTCGAAGAACCAGATGCCGTCGACGATCGTCGAGTAGCTGGTCGAGATGATGCGGCCGTAGGTGTGCTCGGTGGTCTGGCCGAACTTCTCCACCTCCATGTGGAAGGTGGCCTCGTCGGTGGCGTAGACGGCGGGGCCGATCTCGAGCACGCTCAGGTCGTAGATGCTGTCATCGTCGGGATCCCCGATGGCACAGTCGACGGTGTTGGTGCCGGTCGACGTGCGCACGACCCCCCGCTTGACGTCGCCGATCTTGTCGGCCGGCAGGCTCCCGCCATCGGCAGTGCCCTGCTGGAGGATGTCGGTGCCGGCCGCGTGGCCCAGCACGTGGTGGTTGGACAGCATCACGATCGAGTCGTCGGTGTTGTCCCAGACCCACCCGCCGATGGTGCCGGTGGAGCCGTTGATGCCGCCGCTGACGCCGCCCGGCACCGGCCGGATGCGGGTCTCGGGGTCGACTTCGAAGGTTGCGGCCGGGGTCTCGACGACGTCGGTGGTGATGCGGCGAGTCCTGCGCGACTTCTCCTGGACGAACGAGAAGGTGTCCGGGATGCGCTCGCGCTCGGTGATGGCCCCATCGGCTCGCTTGGCGGGGACGTAGAAGGTCAGCGCCAGCTTGTCGGTGGGCTTGCCGTCGGTGATCTTGGGCGCGATGCCGACCGAGTGGGCGCCGTGACGCCGCAGCAGCGCCAGCATGTCGTGGCGGGCCTTGAATTCGGCGATGACGGGAAGGTTGCGATCCTTGCTGAAGTTCGTTGGCATGGTGGTCCCCCGGACTGGGCAGGCGCCGGCGGGTCCGACGCACGCAGCAGCCCGGAGGCATCACGCCCCGCGCGTGATACCGCGTGGGGCGAATGCCTCGGGCTGTGGCACCGACTGACAGGTGTGGTGCGCGAGGCGCGGGGGCGCGGTGGACGCCCGACGTCGGCTCAGTGCTCGTTGGGATCCTCGCGGGCATCCTCGTGGGTCGGGTGGATGGTCCCGGGCAGGTGGTCCGGCGGCCCGTACAGCGCGTAGACCTTCATGTCCTGGTCGCCGATGTTGGTGACGTTGTGCCACGTCCCTGCCGGGACCATGATCACCCAGTCGTCCGCGACCTCCTCGTCAAAGGTCAGGTCGTCCTTGGACGGGCCCATCTGGCACCGTCCTCGACCCTGCTCGAGTCGCAGGAACTGGTCGGTGTCGGGATGCACCTCCAGGCCGATGTCGTCACCGGGGCGAATGCTCATGACCGTGAGCTGCAGGTGCTCGCCGGTCCACAGTGTCGTGCGGAACGTGTCGTTGTCCAGCGTCGTCTGCTCGATGTGGACGGTGTACGGCGCGCCTCCATGGTCGGTCATCGCGATGCTCCTTCGGTTGGTCGATCGAGTGCAGCAACCTGCACTGGTTGGAACGGTAGGTCATCGCGAGGGGTGTCCGCGAGGGCCGATCGGCCCTGCACGGTCGGACCCTTCCTCGATCTCGAAGGGGCGTGGGTGCGTCCAGGTCCGGCCTAGGATCGAGGCCCACATGACCGGGATCTTCGTGAGTTCGTTGCCGCCAGTGCCCAGGGCGAAGGCACCCTCGACCGCCGGATGCGACCGGGGTTCACGACCGTGGGCATCCGCACCTCCGCGCGCCTGTGCACATCCATGATCGAGCCGTTGCCATCGATCCCCGTGGGCGCGGTCGAGCACTGGGTCCGCGTCCACCTCGGTGACCTGGTCCAGGGCGAGGTCGAGGCGTCGCCCGCCTTCCACGGGTCGCAGGCAGCGGCGGACGCGGCGCTCGCCGACCTCGACATCGCCGGCTACGCACGCCGTCGAAACGAGGTGTGGCCGGCGGACCGGCGGGGTGCGTCGGGCCTGTCGCCCTGGATTCGCCACGGGCTGCTCGACCTGCCGCGGGTGTGGGCTGCCGTGGCCGACGCGCCCGCTGCCGACCGCCGGAAGTTTCGCTTCGAACTGCTGTGGCAGGAGTATGCGCGCCACCTGTATGCCCAGGTCGGTGCGTCCCTGCGTCGCCCGCTGCGCCACCCTCCCCGACAGGCATCGCAACCGTGGCCGCGCGCGCCGTGGCCGGGCGAGATGGCATGTGTGGACATGGCGATCGGGGAACTGGAGCGTGACGGGTGGATGGTCAACCAGGCCAGGATGTGGATGGCGTCCCAGCACACGGTGCGCGGGCACGGCGACTGGCGCGAGGGTGAGCAGCACTTCTTCCAGCACCTGTTGGACGGGTCGCGCGCCGCCAACGGTCTGGGGTGGCAGTGGGTGGTCGGCGCGCAGACCGGTCGCGCCTACGGGTTCTCCCGCAGCCAGGTCGCCAGGCGTGCACCGGGACTCTGCGACGGGTGTGCGCTGGTCGATGACTGCCCCATCGAGGAATGGCCGTCAGTGCCGGACCGGCAGGGCGCGTGCTGGGAGTGCGGACGGAAGCCGCGATGGTGGCGTCGTGGTGACGCCGCCGTCGACCTTGCGATCCGAACGAACCCCCGGGTGGGCTGGCGGTCCCGACGAGGTGCTGGAGCGACGCGCACCGCGGGTGGTCTGGCTGACCGCCGAGTCACTGGGCGATGCGGATCCAGCCCTGGCGGCACATCCGGACCTCCCGGTGGTGTTCGTGTTCGACGAACCCTTGTTGGCCGGATTGCGCCTGAGCGGCAAGCGGTTGGTGTTCCTGGCCCAGGCGCTGGCAGGCATCGGGACCCACCGTGAACTGGAGGTGCATCGCGGTCGCCCGGTCGAGGTGCTGGCCACGCGAGACCCCGCAGTCACCTTCACGCCCGTCCCGGGCTGGCGCGCCCACAGTCGCGCCCTGCACCCCGCCGTGATCCATCCGTGGGCGTGGCTGCGACGACCCGATGGGGGCTCGGTCGCGGGCTTCTCTGCGTGGAACCGTCGACATGAACGCCGTGACGCCGACGCCGTCGAGCCTCCCGCCCAGCCGGAACTCTTCTGATCGCCGACGGTCACGTGGCGGTCGGCATGTCCAGGGACGCCCGGTCGAAGGCGGCGATCGTGGGCCACCGCGCGGTGACGGCCTTGGCCCGGGTGTAGAAGGCCACGCCCTCGGCGCCATGGACCTTCGAGTCGCCGATCAGTGAGTCCTTCCACCCGCCGAAGGAGTGCCATGCCATCGGGACCGGCACCGGCACGTTGATGCCGACCATGCCCACGGACACCTCGCGGACGAAGTGGCGGGCGGCGCCGCCATCATTGGTGAACACGGCGGTGCCGTTGCCGTACGGGTTGGCATTGACCAGTGCGATGGCCTCGTCGACCGTGTCGGCACGCAGCACCGACAGCACGGGGCCGAAGATCTCCTGGGTGTAGACATCCATCTCGGTGGTGACCTGGTCGAGCACCGTCGGCCCGACGAAGAACCCGTCTTCGTGTCCCGGCACCACCAGGCCGCGGCCATCGGTCGTCACGGCGGCGCCCTGGCGCGCGCCCGACCCGACCAGGTCGACGATGCGGTCGCGGGCGGCAGCAGTGATCACCGGCCCCATCTCGGAGCCCGGGTCGGCCCCGGGGCCAACCTGCACGGCCGCGGCCTTGCGGTCGATCCATGCCACCAGTTCGTCGCCGGCGGACCCGACCGCGACCGTGGCCGAGATCGCCATGCAGCGTTCGCCCGCCGAGCCGAACGCGGCCGCAGCCAGGTGGTCGCTGGCAAAGTCGAGGTCGGCGTCGGGCAACACGATGGCATGGTTCTTGGCGCCGCCCAGGGCCTGGACGCGCTTGCCGTTGGCGGTGGCACGGGCATGGATCGACCTGGCGATCGGGGTGGATCCCACGAACGACACGGCGGCGACGTCGGGATGGTCGCAGAGCGCGTCCACGGCTTCCTTGTCACCCTGGACGACGTTGAAGACCCCGTCGGGCAGTCCTGCCTCCTGCCACAATTCGGCGACCCGAAGGTTGACCGAGGGGTCCCGCTCCGACGGCTTGAGCACGAATGTGTTGCCGCAGGCGATGGCCACGGGGAACATCCACATCGGCACCATTGCCGGGAAGTTGAACGGCGTGATGCCGGCGACGACGCCCAGGGGTTGCCGGAAGGTCCACGAGTCCACGTCACGCGACACCTGGTCGGAGTAGTCGCCGGTCAACAGCGTCGGGATGCCACAGGCGAACTCGACGACCTCGAGCCCACGTTGGACCTCGCCCCGGGCATCCGAGAGCACCTTGCCGTGCTCGGCAGTGATGAGTGCCGCCAGTTCGTCGGCATGGCGGTTGACGAGTTCGCGGAAGGCGAACAGGACCGCGCTGCGCCGTGTCAGCGAGGTGTCGCGCCACGTTGCGAACGCCGTCCGGGCTGCTCGCACGGCGACATCCACGTCGCCGGTGGGTGCCAGCACGACCTCGCCCGTCACCTGCCCGGTCGCCGGGTCATGCACCGGGGAAGTGCGAGTGGCCGAGCCGGTGGTCGACTGACCGTCGATCCAGTGCGCGATGGTTGTCATGGGGGGTCCGGTCGTTGGGGTCGCCTGACACGCCAACCATGCTGCGCGTCGCCCCCATTGTGGTGCCCGTTGCCTCGGAAGTCTCGCACGGGCGATCCGGGGATTGCCGCGGTCCCGGGGGCGCCGCAGCCGCCTACGGCTTGTAGACCATGAGGCCGACCACCGTGAAGAGGATCAGCAGGTCGATGGCGCCGAGCGTGGCGAGCCGTCCTTGGATCGCCTCCGTGGCGGGACCGAAGCCGTCGGCCGCCACGGTCTCGCGCAACTGCGTGGTCGCGCGCCGGATCAACACCGCTCCCAGGACGATCGAGGCGGCGATGCCGACGAACCCTGCGGTGATCCACAGGTCGCCGAAGGACAGGGCGTCCGACACGACGACCATCCAGATGCCCGACAGCAAGGTGATGACGGCTGTCGCAGAGAAGAAGCGACTGCCGAACCACTCGCCCTGCTCGGCCATGAAGGCGAGGCTGGCGGTGTCGCGACTGGCGGCCACGCGCGCGTTCATGATGCTGAAGGTCAATCCGGCACCAAGCCAGGAGATGACTGCCACGACGTGGATGAACTTCGCCAGGGTGTACATGGGTGCATCGCTTCCCGGCTCACTGGTGATCGGGAGCCGTGGTCAGCCAAGCCGATCGCTGGTCGCAGGGCAAGCACCTCCGCCACCCCGCCCGTTCGTGCCGCTCGCACGACCACCGGCCGGCTGCCGAGCCATGTCCGTCGGTGGGAACGGTCATAGTGTGGGAGGTGGACGGTCCGGCGTTCCACTTGGTGCTGCCCCCGCGATGCCACCCGGGCCCGCCAGACAAAGGACGACAATGGACTCCGCCTGGTACGCCATCGACTGGTCACAGGTCGTCGGAATCCTCGTGACGGTGATCGGGCTCTACCTCGCACTGGGCGTCATGATCCGGATCAACGGGCTGCGCAGTCTCACCAAGATGTCGAGTTTCGACTTCGTCACGACCGTGGCCATCGGCTCACTGATCGCAACGGTGGTGCTGACGGATCGCCCGTCGTTGCTGCAGGGTGTCGTCGCACTTGCTGGCCTGTTCGCGCTGCAGGGCGGGGTGGCATTCGCACGTCGGCGGGTGGCCACGTCCGCGATCGAGAACCAGCCCATCCTGTTGATGGACGGAGCGACGATCCTCGAGCGCAACCTGGCGTCCACGCGCGTGACGCATGGCGACCTGCGAGCCAAGTTGCGAGAGGCGAACGTGCTCAATCTCGACCAGGTCGTGGCCGTGGTCCTCGAGACGACCGGTGACGTGTCAGTCCTCCACGGCGACGCGAACGACTTCGATCCGGACCTGCTCGAAGGCGTGCGCCGGACCTGAGGCCGAGCCGGGCAGGCTCGGTCCCGGACGCGGGATGCGGTGCCGGACGTGGTCCATCGTGGCCTGGTCAGACGCGCAGCAACCACGCGGCCAGGTCGCTGGGAACCTGTGCCCGGACCCGATCCCGGTAGGCAGCCAACTCGCGATCGGTGAGGAGTTCGCTGCCGGCCCCGGGCGCGCCGCGTCGGAAGAACGCCGACCGGTCGAACATGACCTGGGCCGGATCAGGTGCCAGGAGTTCGGCGCGGGGGCGCATGGCCGCGAAGGTCGAGGCAGCGGCCACGTCGTGGATCCGATCCCGGGTCACGTCCATCTGGGTTGCGGCAGCCAACCGTGCCACCTGTCCCGCCAGGTCGGCCAGCAGGTCGTTGAAGTGGACCAGCACGACCGCCGGATCCTCGCGTCGTCGCCAGGCATCCGTGTAGTGGTGCAGCACCCCGTCCAGGGAATCCATGTTGGTCACCGGATCGGCCTGCCGGGTGACCCACCGGCGCAGCCACGGTTGCACCGGAAGCCGTTGCGGTGTCGGTGCCAGCATGTCGGCATCGGCATCGGCAGTCGGCGTCGGCATCGGCATCGGCGTCGGCGTCGCCCGACAGCGCGCGCATCCGGTCGCGGTCGAGGTTGGCGCCCTGGTGCCACAGTGACACGGCCGCGTCCAGTGGATCCCGGGCCACCACCACCCAGTGGGCGCGGGGATCCAGGGGCAGGCCGTCCAGCGGGGTGTGGGTCTTGACCACGCGCCGATGGGTCTGGGCGGCGAGACGGGCCAGGACCACGTCGAGCGGTTCGAACCGGGCATCGAGCCATGGCGACAACGTCGCGAGCCGCTCCGGCAGGTCCGGCCCGTGGACCAGCGACAGCAGGATCGACTGGACCCACGTGGTGCCGTGCTTGGAGCGCGTCGACACCACGATGTCGCCGTCGCGGAAGCGAAAGCCGTCCCACCGGCGGCTGTCCTCGTCGTCGGAGTGGTAGTGGATCGGCATGGGAGAGGCCTTCCGCAGTTCGAGACTCCTGCGGTGGGCGTGCGGGCGTGCACGCGCGTCACCGGATCGTTCAGCCGGCGATGTCGACGTCGGCGCCACGAGCCCGTGCCAACGCCACCGCCAGCGCGAGGTCGATGTGGCACCCGGTCAGGTCGGCATCGTCGAACGTGGCACCGTCGACGGTCGCGCCACGCAGGTCCGCGTCGGTCAGGATGGCCTGGCGGAGGTTGGCGTGGGACAGGTCGGCGCCGCGCAGGGTCGCTGCTCGCAGGTCGCTGGCGTCCATGTCTGCGTGGCGGAGCCCGACGTTGGACAGGTCACGTCCGGACAGGTCGACGCCGCGCAGGTTGACATAGGACCAGTCGCCCTCGACCACGGTGATCCCCAGCAGGCGGGCCGAGGTGAGGTCGCTGCCGGTCAACTTGCAGGCGTCGAAGCCGGCGGTGGCCAGGTTGGCCCCCGGAAAGCGGCAGTTGGTGAAGGCCGAGGCATCGTGGGTCGTACCCGCCATGTCGGCGTTGGTGAAGTCGCAGTTCGCGAAGCCCACGCGGCGCGTCGTCACGCCACGCAGGTCGATGCCCTTGAAGTCGCAGTCGACGAACTGCCAGTCGGACAGGACGTCGTCGACCGCCCATTCGTGGACGTCCTCCTCCCACACCGTGGCACCGACGAGGTGGCGCGCGTCGGCGTCGTCGGGAGCCATGGGGGTGTCCGTGGGTCAGGGCGGCGGCAGCCGGGGACGGGGGCCGCACCTCGAAACGGCCGGCAGGGCGGAACCGGACATCGGGAGGTGGGACTGGCGGGTCAGCGCCGCGAGAGCAGTCGGAGCACGTAGTAGAAGATCATCGCGACCGAGCCGAACAGCGAGGCGGCCGCGCCGACCTCGCGCCCGACGGGCAGGTACTGGCGGATCTTCTGGGTGTCGTAGAGCACCGCCGCACCGGCCAGGCCGATCATCGCGACCGAGAACCACGCGCCCAGTTCGAGGACGCCGAACACGCCAAGCACGATCAGTCCCAGCGCGAGGAATCCTCCCCACACCAGCAGCGACCGCAGGAACTGGAAGTCGACGGCGGTCGTGACGGCGATGCCGCTCAGGGCGACGAAGCTCACCAGGGTGATGCCGGCCGCCTGCCAGACCAGTTCCGACTGGCCGCCGTAGACCACCGATGCCAGCAGGGGGGTGAAGATCAGGGCATACGCGGCCACCAGTCCGAACAACCCGGCGTACTGGGTGGGGACGCTGCGGGCGGCGGTGGCGCGCTGGGCCATCCACGACACGAGCATGAAGCCGCCCAGGATGAGCAGCCAGTTGGTGCCCTGCACCATGATCGTGAACCGCAGCGCCAGGTCGGTGGAGAACAGGAACCACTCCAGGCCGATGAAGGCTGTGACGGCAAGGAACAGGTGGGCATAGACCTTCACCATGAAGGTCCGCTGCACGTGTGCCGACTCCTTGGCCACCGGCCACACCGGCGCCGGGGGTGGCGACTGGCCCTGCGACGGGGCGGACTGGAACTGGTGCGACACGGCGAGATCCTTGACGTGTGGGCGATGACGCGAGGGCGACGATGGTATCCGTGGCCGCGATTGCCACCGCCGGGCCCGGCCCCGCACAATCGTGGGTCGTGTCATGCCGGTTGGCCACCGGGTACCCTCGCCCGTCGCGACGTTCGTTCGCGCCATCTCCCTGCATTCATGTCGAGCCTGCCGCCGTGCGGTGCCACGCCATGACCCCGCCGCGACGTCGGCCAATGGCAGGAATGCGCCGGCGACCGTCGTCGTTGCACCACCCGGCCACCACGGCCATCACCGACCGATAAGACGATGCTGTTGAGGGCATCGCGGGTCCACCAACGAGGAACACATCATGCGCAAGGGCATCCACCCCGAATACAAGGTCACCACGGTCACCTGTTCCTGCGGGAACACCTTCGAGACCGGCGGGACCGTCGACGCCATCAGCCTCGAGCTGTGCAACGAGTGCCACCCGTTCTACACGGGTCGCCAGAAGATGGTCGACGCCGGTGGGCGCGTGGACCGCTTCAAGCGTCGTCTGGCTGCCTCGCAGTCCAAGTGACCCCACAGCTTCCGTCACGCGCCGTCCCGGTCCCGGGGCGGCGCGTTTCGCATCCGTGGCAGTGCCAGTGACGGCAGGTGGGACGGACCAACGCCAGTACGATTTCGCGAGCGCGCCCGGGAGATGATCGATCGAGCCCTGCCGGGTGCCCACGTCCACGGCCGCCGGGCCGCGGGCGCCCTGATGAACGCGCAGCCTCCCGCCCCCACGAAGGGTCTCGACATGCAGGACGAGTTGGTGCAGCGGCTGGACGCCGCACGCCTGCGTCTTCGTGACGTCGAAGCCCACCTGGGTGATCCCGACGCCGATCCCGGCGACTTCGCCGACCTGGGTCGCGAGCATGCCGAGTTGAGCGTCGTCGTCGCGGCTGCGGATCGCGCTGCCGACGCGCACGCCACGGCCGCCGAGGCCCGGGAGCTCGCGCGGGACGCCAGCGGGGAGGAACGCGCCGTGTGGGCCGCGGAGGCCGACCGTGCCGACGCCGAGGCCGCCGTGGCCGAGGCCGAGCTCGCGAGTCTGCTGGCCCCCAAGGATCCCAACGACGGTCGTGACGTCCTCATCGAGATCCGTGCCGCGGCGGGCGGTGACGAGGCTGGCCTGTTCGCCGGGGAACTGCGTGACATGTACGTGCGCTACGCCCAGCGGCAGGGATGGACGACCGCGACGGTGAGCGAGAACGTCCAGGGGATCGGGGGGATCCGTGACGCCACGTTCGAGGTTGTGGGTGCCGACGCGTGGGCGCACCTCAAGCACGAGTCGGGGGTGCACCGCGTCCAACGGGTGCCCGTCACCGAGTCCGGTGGCCGCATCCACACCTCGACTGCGTCGGTCGCGGTGCTGCCCGCGGCCGAGGACGTGGACATCGAGGTGGCGGCGAGTGACCTGCGCATCGACGTGTACCGATCGTCGGGTCCGGGTGGCCAGAGTGTGAACACCACCGACTCGGCGGTGCGGATCACGCACGTGCCCACGGGTGTCGTGGTGACGTCCCAGGACCAGAAGTCACAACACCAGAACCGTGACAAGGCGATGCGGGTGTTGCGCTCGCGCCTGCTGGCCGCCGAACAGGAACGTGCCGCGTCGGATCGTGCGGATGCCCGCCGCGACCAGATCGGCACCGGGGATCGGTCCGAGAAGATCCGGACCTACAACTTTCCCCAGACCCGCGTGACCGATCATCGCATCAACCTGACCGTCCACAACCTCGCCGATGTGCTGGGCGGGGACCTCGACGAGATCGTCGCCGCCCTGCGCGAGGTCGAACGCGCCCAGCAGTTGGCGGGCGACTGACGATGGCTGCGGCAGGCGAGCGATCGAGGTCGGCAGGCGGTGACCGGGTGCGCACGGCGCCGACCGACCAGTTGCGGGCGGTGGTGGCGGCTCGACTGGCCGCGGCCGACGTGCCGTCCCCGGACGCCGATGCGCGCTGGCTGGTCGAGGCGGCCACGGAACCCACGGAATCCACGGAACCCACGCGACCCTCCGACGACGCAGGTGCGATGCGCCCCAGCGGCCGCCGGGCGGGTGCCGGTGCGGGGCCAGGCGATGTCCGGGACCGCGTTCAGCGTCCGGACGGCGTCGTCGTCGACCGCGAGCGACTCGAGCGGCTGGTGGCTCGGCGGGTGGCGCGGGAGCCGCTCCAGGTGATCCTGGGCACGACGGCCTTCCGCCACCTGACGCTGACCACCCGCTCCGGCGTGTTCGTGCCACGACCCGAGACCGAGGTGGTGGCCGGGGCCGCCATCGCTGCCGCCGGAGCGGTCACGTCGCCACCGGCACGCGTGGTGGATGCCTGCACCGGATCGGGCACCATCGCCCTGGCCGTGGCGTCCGAGGTTCCGGGCGTCCAGGTCGTCGCCACCGAGGTCGACCCCGACGCCCTGGACCTGGCTCGATCCAACCTGCAGCTGCTGCAGGCGCGCCCCTCGCCTTCCGCCGCCTGGCGGCCGGGGGACTGGCTGGCCCCTCGGGCCTCGGTGCACCTGGTCGCCGGGAACCTGTTGGACGCGGTCGATGCGGACTGGCGTGGCACGGTCGACGTGCTGGTGTCCAACCCGCCCTACCTGCCGGCAGCTGACAAGGGGTCATGGCAACCCGAGGTCGCCAACCATGACCCCGAGCGGTCACTGGTCGGCGGGATCGACGGCCACGAGATCGTCCAGGAGCTGCTGGCGCTGGCGGGGGAGTGGCTGCGGCCGGGCGGCAGCGTCATCGTCGAGATCGACGATCGTCGCGGCCAGGACGCCCTGGCAGCCGCCGAACGCGCCGGGTTGGTGGACTGCCGCCTGGTGGTCGACCTGACCGGCCGCGACCGCGCCGTCGTCGGCCGCCGCCCAGCCGATGCGGTTGGGGGCTGAGGCAGCCCGGTGCGGGTGGTCGCTGGCATCCGGTGCGCAGCCCGCATCGGACTCGCTGGTGTGGGCGGTGCGTCGGGGGCGGTGGGCCCGGTGGGCGTTGGGTCGGGTGGCGTGGCACGATGGTCCCCCCACTCGCTGTCCAGGACACCATTCGTGACCACCGTCGTCGCCAGCTCCAACCTCGATGCCGCCGTGGACGCGGCTGCCAACGCGTTGCGGGCGGGCAAGTTGGTCGTCCTGCCCACCGACACCGTGTACGGCGTCGCGGCCGATGCCTTCAACCCGATCGGGACAGCGGCGGTGTTCGCGGCCAAGCGTCGGGACCGTTCGGCCCCGCTGCCCGTGCTGGTGCGCAGCCCCAAGCAACTGCTGGGGCTTGTCACCGCGGTGCCCGAGGAGGTCAATCGCCTGATGGCCGCGTACTGGCCGGGTCCGCTGACCATCGTGGTGCGCAGCGAGCCGAACCTGGCCTGGGACCTGGGCGACAGCGACGGCACCGTGGCCGTCCGGATGCCCTTCGACGACGCCACCCTGGCGATCATCTCGGCCGTTGGCCCGCTGGCCGTGACCTCTGCGAACCTGTCGGGCAACCCCGCCGCCACGACCGCGCAACTGGCCCGCACCCAGTTGGGTGACGCCGTGGCGGTGTACGTGGACGGGGGCAGGCGCACTGACACGACGCCCTCCACCATCGTGGACCTGACCCGGGGCGAACCGATCATCCTGCGGTCGGGACCGCTGGACGACCAGGAGGTCATGGGCGTGGCTCGAGGCGACATCGCCGCGCATGCCGTGGCCCCGTACGTCCCCCCCAGCCACGTTCCCGACGCCGACGGCTCCCCGACTCCTGCCGGCTCGTCCGGCGACGACGATTCCCGGAGCGGGCCGGATCCGGCAGCCGTCGGGACCGAGACCGACGAGGGGTCTGGCGACTCCGCGGACGCGGCCAGTCCGTCAACGACTGACCGCAACCGGGTCGTCGGGACAGCTGGCGCGTCGTCCGATTCACCTGGGCCACCCGTGTCGAGTCGTCACGTGGCCCGGGACCACCGCGCTGGCCGGTGACGATTCAGTCGGATGGGCAATCGACTGGCGGCGTGGACAGGACGGCCCGGACGGGTCACCATGGCAGGACTGCCAACAGATCGAGATGGGCATGGACAGCGGCGAGATGGACCGGGCCGTGCGCCAGGCCGAGGGCACGCATCCGCCCCAGGAGCGCTACCAGTGGTGGTTGGGACCGATCATCGCCCTGGTGATCGTTGGGGTCATTGCCCTGTTCATGTTCTGAGCGCAGACGACTGGTTGCCGTGACTTTGTGAAATCGGTAACTTGCGCACCATGGACCGACGCGAAATCCAGCATGCGATGTGGGACGACGTCGATTCCGGGTGGGCCCGCAGTGCCGAGTTCGTGTCGGCGATCCTGGTCTGGTTCGGCATCGGCTGGTTGCTCGATCGATGGCTCGGCACGAGCCCCTGGTTGATGGGCCTGGGCACGATGCTGGGCCTGGGCCTCGGGTTGTGGCTGCTGTGGTTGCGCCACCAACATGCGACCCAGGAAGACCGCGACCGGTTCCGCTACCGCGACACCGACTAGGCTGGCCAGTCCGACACCCTCGGGTGTCACCCGGCCCGGCGTGCACCACTTCGCACACCTCCTCCCGCCCTGCCTGCTCTGCCTGCCCGACGCCAGCCCCTCCCAGGACGACGCCGTGACCGACACCGCCACGCAGATGGTGCGCACCGCCTTGGTGGTGGGCGCTGCCGTCGGGATTCCCGCGATGGCCGTGGCGTTCCTGTTGGCTGGCACCCGGGGCGCCTGGACAGCCCTCGGATCGGTCGTGCTCGTGGTCGGCGGGTTCGCCCTGAGCGCCCTGGCCCTGCGGTGGGCAGCCCAGCGTTCGCCCGCTATGGTGCAGGCTGCCATGATGGGCGGACTGTTGGCGCGCTTCGTGCTCTACGGCCTCCTCATCGTCACGCTGTCACCGACCAACCTGGTGGACACGCCCACCCTGGCCATCGTCGTACCGCTGGCAACATTCGTGTTGCTGGCGTTCGAGGTGCGAGTCGCGACCCGACCAGAATTCCGAATGATCGATCCGGCGCCGCTGGTGCCCGACGCAAAGGACAACCCGTGACCGTCCCGTTTGTCGCCGCCGAGTCCGGTGGCGGGTTCGAGCTTCCGCCGATCGACCATCTCTTCGACTTTCCGGCGTTCCTGTTCGAGGGCACCTTCTTCGCCCTGAACCGCACCGGGATGCTGTACCTGCTGGCGGCGGCGATCACGGTCGCACTGACCCTGGCTGCATTCGGCAACGCCAAGGTCGTGCCGGGCAAGTTGCAGGCTGGCATGGAGGCACTGGTCGAGTTCATCCGCGAGGGCATCATCGGCGCCATCATCGGGCCCGAGGGGCTGCGCTACCTGCCGTGGCTGACCAGCATGTTCCTGTTCATCTTCATCAACAACCTCTTCGAGGTCATGCCGTTCATCAACTTCCCGTCGACCTCACGGATGGCCCTGCCGGCCATGCTGTCGATCATGGTCTACGTGGTGTTCATCCTGGTGGGCATCAAGGCCCAGGGTGCTGGCAAGTACCTCTGGAACTCCGTGTCCGTCCCGGGCGTGCACTGGTCGATGTTGATCCTGATCGTGCCGATCGAGTTCGTCTCGACCTTCCTGCTGCGTCCCTTCACGCTGGCAGTGCGACTCTTCGCCAACATGATGGCCGGCCACATCCTGCTGACCGTCGTGTTCCTGGCCGCCAACTACAACTTCATCGACTTCCACGGGCTGTACGAGGGCATGTTGCCCACGGTCGCACCACAGGGCGCGTTCCCGTTCGTCCTCGGCATCTTCATCGTGATCGGTGGTGCTGCACTGGTTGCCTTCGAGATCCTCGTGGGTGTCCTGCAGGCCTACATCTTCACGATGCTTGCTGCCGTGTACATCGGAGGCTCGATGTCTCCCGACCACTAGGCAGACCACCCAGCGGTGCCCAGCACGACCGGGCCTGCCACATCCGATCACCCGCACCACCCACGATCACCAGACCGAGCACCACCGCGACCAGCCGGTCGCACACCATCAACCACCTGCCTCGGCAGGAACCCCACGACAAGGAAGAAGCATGGAAGGCGACATCTCAGCCATTGGCCAGGGTCTCGTGTACGGCCTCGCAGCCATCGGACCGGGCATCGGCATCGGTGTGCTGGTCGGCAAGGCCGTCGAGGCCATGGCACGCCAGCCCGAGGCGGCCAGCCTGGTCCAGACCAACATGTTCCTGGGCATCGCATTCACCGAGGCGCTGGCGCTGCTGGGCTTCGTGTTGGCCTTCATCATCTGACACGCAGCCGCAGCCGACCATGAACGAAAGTTGAGGACGCCATGAATGTGTTGTTGCTGGCCACCGAGGCCGTGGAGGAGCCAGGGGGCATCACCCTGCTCCTCCCCGAGGCCGCCGAACTGGTCTACGGCCTTGTCGGGTTCCTGATCGTGTTCTTCGTGATGAAGAAGTTCGCGTTTCCGGGCCTGAACAAGATGCTGGCGGATCGCACCGCCGCCATCCAGGGCAAGATGGAGGACGCCGAGGCGATGCGCACCGAGGCCGAGACGGCCAAGCGCGAGTACGAGGCCTCCATCGCCGACGCCAAGGGTGAGGCCGCGCGCATCCGCGATGCCGCCAAGGCCGACGCGGAACGCATCCGCGCTGATCTGGTGTCGTCTGCCGAAGCCGATGCCGCCGCGATCCGTGAGCGCGCCCAGGCCGACGCGGCCCAGGAACGCGAGCGGACCCTGCAGGAGTTGCGTGGTGACGTCGGCCGCATGTCGGTCGAGTTGGCGTCGCGCATCGTCGAGAAGGAAGTCGATCCGGCCACCCACCAGGCGCTGGTCGACAGCTACATCAACAACCTGTCGGGGACCAACTGACCAGGCACTGTGCCCGGGCCACGGTCGCATGCGACCAGCCGTCCGGTCCCGGCATCGTCGGATGGCGCCGCACGGGTGACACACAAGGTGACACACATGAGTGACAATGCCTACGCAGCAGCGATCGTCGCACTTGCTGACGGTCTTGGCGACCTCGAGGTCGTCGACACCGAGCTGACGACGGTCGCGCGCGCAGTCAACGGCAACCGCGAACTGCAGGATCGCCTGTCCGACATCCACACACCAGCCAGCGTCCGGCTGCAGTTCGTGGAGTCACAGGCCCTGTCGGCCGCACACCCGACCACCCGGGCCGCCCTGGCCATGGTGATCGCGGGCGAGGCGGCGGGAAGTCTGACCGAGATCGCTGATGCCGTGTCGGACCAGGCCGCCGAGAAGCGTGATGCCGCGGTCGCCGAGGTGCAGGTCGCCCAGCCGATCAGCGACGACATGGCGGAGCGCCTGCGCACTGCCCTGGAGCGCAAGTTGGGCCGCAAGCTCACCATCAAGGTCACCGTCGACCCGACCGTCGTCGGTGGTGTCCGCGCCCGCATCGGCGACACCGTCATCGACGGGTCACTGTCCGGTCGCCTCTCCGACGTGAAGACCCGACTCGCAGGCTGACACTCGCTCCCACGAGTCCACACAAGGAACACACGATGTCAGATCTCTCCATCCGCCCCGAGGACGTCACCTCGGCGCTGCAGTCGATGCTCGACGACTACAGCCCCCAGACCAGCTCCGAGCAGGTCGGCCGCGTCATCTCCACCGGTGACGGCATCGCCGAGATCGTCGGTCTGCCGGGCACCATGGCCAACGAGTTGCTGGACTTCGGCAACGGCGTGTTCGGCATGGCGATGAACCTCAACGAGGACTCCATCGGCGCCGCCGTGTTCTCCGAGTCCTCCGCAGTCGAGGAGGGCATGACCGTTCGGCGCACCGAGCGCGTCCTGTCGGTCCAGGTCGGTGATGCGATGCTCGGGCGTGTGCTCGACCCGCTGGGCCGCCCCATCGACGGCAAGGGCCCGCTGGACGAGGCCGGCATCGACGGCTTCCGGCCCCTGGAGGTCCAGGCTGCCGGCGTGACCGAGCGCCAGGGCGTGTCGGAGCCGCTGCAGACCGGCATCAAGGTGATCGACGTCATGACGCCGATCGGCCGTGGCCAGCGCGAACTGATCATCGGCGACCGCCAGACCGGCAAGACGGCGATCGCGATCGACACGATCATCAACCAGAAGCAGTACTGGGGGACTGACCAGGCCGTCAAGTGCATCTACGTCGCGATCGGCCAGAAGGGGTCCACCGTGGCCTCGGTCGTCGAGACGCTCGAGCGTTTCGGTGCCATGGAGTACACCACGGTCATCAACGCGCCCGCATCGGCACCTGCCCCGTTCCAGTTCATCGCGCCCTACTCCGGCTGCGCCATCGGCGCCCACTGGATGGAGAAGGGCGAGCACGCGCTGATCATCTACGACGACCTGACCAAGCAGGCCGACGCCTACCGCCAGTTGTCGTTGTTGTTGCGCCGCCCGCCGGGTCGTGAGGCCTACCCGGGCGACGTCTTCTACCTCCACTCCCGGCTGCTCGAGCGCGCCGCCAAGCTGTCCGAGGAACTCGGTGGTGGCTCGCTGACCGCCCTGCCGATCGTCGAGACCAAGGCCAACGACGTCTCGGCCTTCATCCCGACCAACGTGATCTCGATCACCGATGGGCAGATCTTCCTCGAGACCGACCTGTTCTTCCAGGGGGTCCGTCCCGCAATGAACGCCGGTGTGTCCGTGTCGCGCGTCGGTGGGTCCGCCCAGGTCGCCGGCATGCGGTCCGTGTCCGGCACCGTGCGACTGGACCTGGCGCAGTATCGCGAACTCGAGGCCTTCGCCCAGTTCGGCTCCGACCTGGACTCGGCCTCCCAGCGCCAGATCGCCCGAGGCGAGCGCGTCGTCGAACTCCTCAAGCAGCCCCAGTTCGAGCCGCTGGCCGTCGAGTTGCAGATCGCGTCGGTCTTCGCCGTGACCAGTGGTCGCCTCGACGAGCTGCCGGTGGTGGACCTGCGCCGCTTCGAGACCGACCTGCACGAATACCTCAAGCTCAACCACTCCGAGCTGCTGGATCGCATCGTCACCAACAAGGTGACCGGCGACGTGGCAGACGACCTGGGTGCCGCGATCGACGAGTTCGCCGACACCTTCGAGCCCACCGAGACCCACGAGGCCACGGAGGAGCAGCCCAACGCGGGCTGGGACGTCATGGCCGCCCAGGACGACGACGAGTAGTCCGTCCACGGCACCGACTTCGAATTCGGTGCCGACCCCCGGACACCCAGGCATCCCGCCCACCCAGGCACCCCGCCCACCCAAGCTTCGACCGAGGACCATGACGTGGCAGGCAGTGGACAGATCCGCCAGCTGAGGCGACGGATCAAGACTGTGAAGAGCACGCAGAAGATCACGCGTGCCATGGAGATGATCGCGGCGTCGCGCATCCTCAAGGCCCAGCGTCGCGTGGCCGAGGCTCGTCCCTATGCCGAGCAGATCACCACGATCATCAAGGGCCTCGCTGCCTCCAACAGCACTTCCCAGCACCCGTTGCTGACGACCTGGGAAGGCGTCGACCAGATCGGCGTCATCGTCCTGACCTCCGATCGCGGACTGGCCGGTGCCTACAACGCCAACGTCCTCAAGCGGGCGGACCGCCTGATCGACCACCTCGAGGATGCCGGCAAGGGCGTGGACCTGTACCTGATCGGCAGCAAGGCCGAACAGCACTACAACTTCCGCGGCCGTCCCATCACCGATTTCTGGTCGGGCGTGTCGGACCAGCCCCAGTACAAGGATGCCGCCGCGGTGGCCGCTGCGGTCATCTCCAGGTTCTCCGCAGGCGACTATGCCGAGGTCCACCTGGTCTACACCGACTTCCAGTCGGCGCTCAACCAGGTGCCCACCCAGATCAAGTTGCTTCCCGTGGACGAGGGCGAGTTCGAGGGCGGTGAGGAGATTCCCGCCGAGTTCGTCTTCGAACCCAGCCCCGAGGACATCCTCGACCTCCTCATCCCCCGCTACGTCGAGGCCAAGATCTACGCCGGCATGCTCGAGTCCGCCGCGTCCGAGCATGCGTCGCGGCAACGCGCCATGAAGTCGGCCACCGACAACGCCGAGGACGTGATCAACAAGGTCACACGCGAGATGAACCAGGCACGACAGGAACAGGTCACCACCGAACTCACCGAGATCGTGGGTGGCGCCACCGCGCTGGCCGACGGCTGAACGACCAGCCGGCAGCACCGCGACACCAGACCCCACAACCGTTACCACACGACCCACCTACAGCAGGAGCGAGCGACATGGCCGACACCGCCGTCAACACCTCGACCTCCGTCGGCGAAGGCCGCATCATCCGGGTGACCGGACCGGTCATCGACGTCGAGTTCCCCCCGGGCGAAATGCCCGAGATCAACAACGCCCTCAAGTTCGACCGCGTGGTCGACGGCGAGACGACCCTGCTGACTGCAGAGGTCGCGCAGCACCTCGGCGACCGTCGGGTGCGCGCGATCGTGATGCAGCCGACCGACGGCGTGGTCCGTGGATCGTCGGTGATGGACACCGGTGCCCCGATCACCGTGCCGGTCGGTGCATCGACGCTGGGCCACATCTACAACGTGCTCGGCCACCCGCTGGACCTGCCGCCCGAAGAGCGTGTCAACTTCGAGGCCGAGGACCGTTGGCCCATCCACCGGGACCCGCCCGACTTCGACGCGCTGGAGCCCCAGTCGGAGATGTTCGAGACGGGGATCAAGGTCATCGACCTGGTCGAGCCCTACGTCCGCGGTGGCAAGATCGGGATGTTCGGTGGAGCGGGCGTCGGCAAGACCGTCATCATCCAGGAGATGATCTCCCGTGTCGCCGAGAACCACGGTGGTGCCTCCGTGTTCGCCGGTGTCGGTGAGCGCACCCGTGAGGGCAACGACCTCTGGGTGGAGATGACCGAGTCCGGCGTCATCGACAAGACCGCACTGGTGTTCGGCCAGATGGACGAGCCGCCCGGCGTGCGTCTGCGCGTCGCCCTGTCGGCACTGACGATGGCCGAGTACTTCCGCGACGAACTGCGCCAGGACGTGTTGTTGTTCGTCGACAACGTCTTCCGGTTCGTGCAGGCCGGGTCCGAGGTGTCCACGTTGCTGGGTCGCATGCCGTCGGCCGTCGGGTACCAGCCGACCCTGGCCAACGAGATGGGTGCGCTGCAGGAGCGCATCACCTCGACCAAGGGTCGCTCCATCACCTCGCTGCAGGCGGTGTACGTGCCTGCCGACGACATCACCGACCCGGCGCCCCACACCACCTTCGCCCACCTCGACGCCCAGACGGTGTTGTCGCGTGAGATCGCGTCGCTGGGCATCTACCCGGCCGTGGACCCGCTCGACTCGACCTCGCGCATCCTGGACCCCCAGGTCGTTGGGCAGGAGCACTACGACGTCGCCACGGGTGTCCAGGAGGTCCTGCAGCGCTACAAGGACCTGCAGGACATCATCGCCATCCTGGGCATCGACGAGTTGTCCGAGGAGGACAAGGTCACCGTGTCACGGGCTCGCAAGGCGCGCCAGTTCTTCTCGCAGAACTTCAACGTCGCCGAGCAGTTCACCGGCAACCCCGGTGTGTACGTGCCCATCAAGGACACCATCCAGAGCTTCAAGGCCCTGATCGACGGTGAACTCGACGATGTGCCGGAGCAGGCCTTCTCCTACGCCGCCGGTGTGGAGGACGTCCAGCGTCGCGCCGCCGAGATGGACAACTGACGATGGCTGCCCCCACCTTCCACGTGGAGATCGTCTCGGCCGAGAAGTCACTGCTCTCGGTCGAGGCAACGGCAGTGTTCGCGCGTTCGCTGGACGGCGAGATCGGGATCCTGCCGGGCCACCAGCCTGCCCTGCTCGCCCTCGACATCGCACCGCTCACGGTCGTGTCGGTCGACGACGGCACCATCCCGGTCGCCGTCCACAACGGCTTCCTGTACTACAGCGACAACGACCTGGTCGTGCTGGCCGACATCGCCGAACTGGCATCCGACATCGACGTCGACCGGGCGCGGGCCGAGCGCGAACGCCTCGAACGCGACGAAGATCGTGAGGAGGCAGCCGTCGAGTCCTCGATCAGGCGTCAGTCCGTGCGACTGTCGTTGGTCGAGTGACCGACCGGCCACGAACCACTGGCGAGACCTCCCTGCAAGCCGGGGAGGTCTTGTCCGTGACGGGCGGGAACCCGCTGAGGGGCTCAGTGCGTGTCCCGGGGGCGAAGAACTCGGCCCTGAAACTGATCGCGGCTGCACTGCTGACCGACGCCCCGGTCGAACTGCACGACATGCCGCTGATCTCCGATGTGCCGGTGATGGCACGACTGGTCAGGAGTGTCGGGGCGCACGTCGAGATGGACGCCACGACGGTGCGTGTCCATGCCGCCGATGCCGTCGACTGGCAGCCCGACCGCGACCTGATGTCTGCCATCCGCGCGTCCACGTCGATGCTCGGGGCACTGGTCGGACGCACCCGCAAGGCGCGCCTGGTGAGTCCGGGCGGTGACAAGATCGGCAAGCGCGCGATCGACCTGCACCTGATGGGACTGGAGCAGATGGGCGCGCACATCGAGCACGGTGACGGGTTCATCGACGTGGCCGCGCCCGATCTCCATGGCGCCCGCATCACCCTCGAGTACGCCTCGGTGGGGGCAACCGAGAACCTCGTCATGGCGGCGTCGTTGGCCGACGGGGTCACCGTGATCGACAACGCCGCACGCGAGCCCGAGATCCAGGACCTGTGTCGCATGCTGGTTGCGATGGGCGCCACCATCGACGGCATCGGGACGTCCACGGTGACCGTCCACGGCGCCGACCGCCTCGAAGGGGTGGCGTGGACCGTGGTGCCCGACCGCATCGAGGCCGGCACCTGGATGGTGGCTGCCGCCGTCACGCGCGGCAACGTCCGGGTCGACAACGTCCGCCCGGCCCACCACGAGATGCTGCTGCGCGTGCTCGATCGCGCCGGCGTGTGCGTCACCACCGAACGGGACGCCGTCATCGTGCGCGCCGACGAGTTGAACGCCACCCGGATCATCACCCTGCCATACCCCGGTCTGCCCACCGACATGATGCCGCAGTTGCTCGTCCTGCTGACCCAGGCACAGGGCGTGAGCCAGTGCACCGAGAACGTGTTCGAGTCCCGCTACTCGTTCGTGGGTGAGTTGCAACGCATGGGCGCCGACATCACCGTCGAGGGCCACCACGCGGTCGTGCGCGGACCGTCCCGGCTGCGTGGCACCCACATCGACGCGCTGGACATCCGCGCCGGCGCTGCCGGGGCCATCGCCGGTCTGGTGGCCGACGGGACGACCATCGTCCACGACATCCACCACCTGGACCGCGGCTACGCCGGATTCGCCGAGCGCATGCAGGCCCTCGGTGGCAATGTCCGGCGCCTGCCCGCCACCGAGATCGGCATTGCAGATGGCTGACGGCCCACCACCCCCCGCCACGCCGCCACCCCCGGTGGGCCCGCCGACTGGCCCGCCCGCCGCTGGCCCGCCCGTTGCCGGCCCGTCGACTGGCCCGCCCGCCGGCGCGCCGGCCGCTGGTGGGCCACCGCCACCGGGCAGCAGCGCCGACGTACCACGACAGACGCGCCGCGCTCGTCCCGACGACTCCGGCTCGGACAGGGCGAACCCGTCGCCGTCAGGGGCGCCCACACCGCCGACCCAGGGCGGAACGTGGCTGTCCCAGCCCGGCGATCCCGCCTGGCCGCCACTGCCCAATCCACACAATGCCGGCGATCCCGAGCACGCCTTCAATGCCGGTGTGAGCATGCTCGATGCGCTGGCCATGCTGGTCTGGGGCATCCTGGGGCAGGTCGTGGTGGTTGCGATCGCTGCTGGCGTGGGGGTCAACCTCGAGTCGACGCCTGCGACCGCCATGCTCACCGTCGCGATGCAGGTGGTCGTGCTGGCCGGCATCCTGGCGTTCCTGCGGTTCCGGCACGTGTCGTTGTGGCGCATCCTGGGGCCGGTGCGGCCACGGCTGGTGCACGTGCCCATCGGCTTCGGTCTGGGCCTGGTCGGCGTGCTGCTGGTCCTGGTCGTGTCGGCCATGATCACGGCGCTGTTTCCCGACCTCCAGCCTCCCAGCCAGGCGCTGCTCGAGATCTTCGGGCGCGACGTGGTCACGACGGTCGCCGTGGTCGTGGCAGCCGCCGTGATGGCGCCGCTGGTCGAGGAGGTCCAGTACCGGTCGCTGTTGTTCCAGTCCACTCGATCCAAGATCGGGCTGCCGGGTGCCATGGTGTTGTCATCGCTGGTCTTCGTCGGCGCCCACGTCGAGGTGTGGGGGTCGCTGGCGGCCCTGGGGGGGCTGCTGGTGCTGGCATTGTGGCTGGCGGCGATCTTCCACCAGGTCGGCACCCTGATCGTGCCGATCGTCGCCCACGGGACCTTCAACGCCGTCATGTTGGGGTTGTCGCTGGCGCTGCCGTCCGAGTTGACCAGCGTGTGACCGCCCACCTCGGTGGGTGGCATCCACGTGGCGGCTGCGACGTCCACGACGATGGACCGGCGACCGAGGCCGTCGCATCCACCTCGACCGTGCGGGGCCTATCCTGCAGGGGTCCGGGGTCCGGCACGGGCCCGCCCCAGCCAAGGACATGATTCGTGACTACCACCATCGAGCGGGTCGGCATCGTCGGGTGCGGAACGATGGGCGCGGGCATCGCCGAGATCATCGCGCGCAACGGCTTGCAGGTCCGCTTCGTCGAGGTCGACGACGAGGCCGTCGAGGCTGGGTTCGCACGCATTCGTCGATCCCTGGACCGCCAGGTGCGTCGCGAACGGCTGACCGAGGACGAGGCCAGCGAGATCGCCGCCCGCATCGACGGCTCGGTCGACTGGACCCTGCTGGGGGACTCCGACCTGGTGGTCGAGGCCGTGCCGGAGGACCTGGCGCTCAAGCAGCAGGCGTTCGAGCGCATCGATGCGGTCGTCCCCTCGACGACGATCATCGCCACGAACACGTCGTCGCTGCCGGTGATGGACATCGCCGTGCATGCGTCGCTGCCCAACCGTGTCCTGGGGTTCCACTTCTTCAACCCTGCACCGGTCATGCGGCTGATCGAGCTGGTGCGCACGGTCGTCACGGACGAGGCCGTCATGACCACGGCCCGGGAGTTCGCCGAGTCGATCGGCAAGTCGCCGGTCGTCGTGGGCGATCGACGGGGCTTCATCGCCAACCAGCTCCTGTTTCCCTACCTCAACCAGGCCGTGCAGATGGTCGAGGAGGGCTACGCGACCAAGGAGGACGTCGACAACGCCATGCGCTTCGGCGCCGGCCTGCCGATGGGACCGCTGGCACTGGTCGACCTGGTGGGCCTGGACACCATGGTCGGCATCATGGACGCCATCCACTCGCAGTTCGACAACCCACGGTTCGCGCCACGCCCCATCCTCAAGCAACTCGTGGCGGCTGGGTACAAGGGTCGCAAGTCGGGCCGTGGCTTCTACACCTACGAGCGTGCGGGATCCAGTCGCGTGGTGGCCCATGGCGAACGGCCGTCGGCGGATCCGTCGCTGGTGGCAGGCTGGAACCGCGTCGGAGTGGTCGGCACCGGCACGATGGCCACCGGCATCGTCGAGGTCTGTGCCAAGGCCGGCCACGACGTGGTGGTACGGGGTCGCAGCACCGCCAAGGCAGAAGCCGTGCGGACGAAGGTCGGGGTGTCCACCCAGCGCATGGTGGACAAGGAACGGATGACCGCCGCCGATCGCACCGCGTGCCTGGAGCGGATCACGGTCACGGATGACTTCGCCGACCTTGCCGGCTGCGACGTCGTCGTGGAGGCCGTTGCCGAGGATCTCGAGGTGAAGCGGACGATCTTCGCACAGTTGGCCGAGGTGCTCGACGACGACGCCGTGATCACCACGACCACGTCATCACTGCCCGTCATCGAGTGCGCCATGGTGACGGATCGCCCGGAACGCGTGATCGGTCTGCACTTCTTCAACCCGGCAGCGATCATGAAGTTGGTCGAGATCGTGCCCACGGTGCGCACCGACGACGTGGTCACCGACATGGCACGCGCCTTCATCGACGGGCTGGGCAAGGTCGGCGTCCTGGCGGGCGATCGCGCAGGCTTCATCGTCAACGCCCTGCTGTTTCCCTATCTCAACGACGCAATCAGGATGCTCGACTCGCACTATGCCACGGCCGAGGAGATCGACACGGCGATGAAGTTGGGGTGCGGCTACCCGATGGGTCCGTTCGAACTCCTCGACGTGGTTGGGCTCGACGTGTCACTCGCCATCATCCAACGCCTGCATGGCGAGTTCCGCGAACCATCGTTCACACCTGCCCCCCTGCTGGCCAACATGGTCGACGCAGGCTTCTCGGGGCGCAAGGCCGGAAGGGGCTTCTACATCCATGGCTGACAGGAAGCGCAGGAAATCGTCCCGCAAGACCGACGGCTCGGGCTGGGCCCACCTCGTGTCGAAGATGGACCGCGAAGGTGAGGATGGCGAGTACGAGTTGATTCCGGGCATCATCGTCAAGGATGGCCGAATCGCGCCGGGCCCCAACGCCAAGGATCCCACGACCTGGGTCGAGTTGGCCAAGTTCGTGGGGTCGGCCGGTCGACTGTTGTGGTCGGTCATGCGCGATCCCCGGGTACCGGTCCGTGCCAAGGTCGTGGCCGGCGCCGCGGCCGCCTATGCCATCTCGCCGATCGACGTGGTGCCCGACTTCGTGCCCACTGCCGGCTACGTCGACGACGTGTTCGTCATCGTCGGATCGCTGCGCTACCTCGCGAACCTGGCCGGCTACGACGTGCTGCGCGAGCACTGGACCGGCAGTGACGAGGGCTTCGCGCTGCTGATGGGTCTCGTCGGGCCATGAGGCGGGGATGCCCGTGAGTGCACTGGACGTGCCCGCCCACGACGGCTGGGTCGTGCGTCGCGTGCCTGCCACCCGCGCTGCCAAGGACTACGTCTGCCCGAACTGTGGCAATCGGATCGATCGCGGGGTCGGTCATGTCGTGGCGTGGCCGGAACAGTTGCCCGACCTGCGTCGCCACTGGCACCACCACTGCTGGCGGGTGGCCGCACGTGCCGGGAGGGTGTGGTGATGGCGAGCGTCCGTTGCGGTGCGCCGAGCCCGACGAGACGATGCCGGCGCCATCGTGGCCATCGACCTGCTCGTCCAGACGGTGCTGGTGTCTCCAGCCGGTCCCGCCGATCCGGACGACCGGGCCGACCCCTTCGCCCAGCACGGGCCCGATGACACGCAGGTGGCCGTGGTCGACGATGTCGTGGTGGGCTACGTCGTCCTGGGCCGTCCCACCGGACTGCCCGCCAACGCCCACGTCTGGGCGATCGAGGGTCTGGCCGTCCATCCCGACGCCCAGGGCCACGGGATCGGGCGGCGGTTGGTCGAGGCTGGCATCGAGGAGGCCCGCCGGCGCGGTGGCAGCCGCGTGACCCTGCGCGTGCTCGCCGGCAACGCTGCGGCACGGGCGTTGTACGAAGCCGCTGGATTCGTCGTCGAGGGGGTGCTGGTCGGCGAGTTCGTGCTCGAGGGCGTCGAGGTCGACGACGTGCTCATGGCGCGGCGCATCGATCCCTCGGCGAGGCTGCTCGACGAGTAGCCTTCCGACCTCGACCGCGGAGGCACGGATGAGCAAGAAGACCCAGCAGAAGCAGCTGGCAAAGGCGCGCGCTCGGCGTGAGGCGGCCCGGGACCAGAGCCGTAGTCGCCACCGGATCGTCTACGCCGTGATCGCGCTGGTGGTGGCCGTCGCGGTGGTCTTCGGGGTGTCCAGGCTGCTTGCCTCCGACGACGACGCCGACAGCACTGCTGCAGCGACCGCCGACACGACTGCCGCCGCGACCCCGACAGCTGGTGTGACCGAGCCGGTCGTTGCCGGCACCGAGGGCCTGTGTCCGTCGCCTGCCGATGCGCCCGAGGCCGACACCAGCATGCAGTTCGACGCGCCGCCACCTGCTGACGACGTCCCCGACGTCTTCCAGGCCGTGATCGCCACGACGTGTGGCGACATCACGGTGGAGTTGGACGGCGCCGGCGCGCCCCAGACCGTCGCCAACTTCCTGTTCCTGGCCGACCAGGGCTACTACGTCGGGACCCCGTTCCACCGGGTGATGGCGGACTTCGTCATCCAGGGCGGCGACCCCACCGGCACCGGCACGGGTGGGCCCGGCTACAGCATCCCGGACGAACTCGACCCCGTTGCAGCCTTCGAGTCGGATCCGGGTCCCTGCTCGCAGGACCCGGAGGAGCCCTGCTTCCTCTACCCACGGGGCACGCTGGCGATGGCCAACTCGGGACCGGACACGGCCGGCTCGCAGTTCTTCATCGTGCAGGCCGATCCAGGCACGCCGTGGCCGGCCGCCTACGCCGCGTTCGGCACGGTGGTCGACGGCATGGACGTGGTCGACAACATCGCCAACGGCCCCGTGACCGGCGCCCAGGCGGACCAGGCCGTCGACCCCGCGATCATCACCGCCATCGAACTCGAGGAACCGGTGGCCCCGGCGCGCGCTGATGGCCGTCACCGGGGGGATGGCGGCCCGTCGTGATCAGGGCCGGCTGGACCGAGGCTCCCGTGCGGCGCCCACGTTGGTCGCCAGCCAGGTGTTGATCGGCTCGGTCTCACGCCACACGTCGGTGACCCGCCGCAGTGCCTCGCGGGTCTGCAGCCACTTGAACGGTGCCCAGGACCTGGTCAGGGTCACGCCCTTGTGCCGCAACAACGCCACCCGTGGGTGGTCGTTGGCGTAGCCGCGTGGCGACGTCTTCAACTCGCTGCCACCGATGCTCGCCCCCGCGTCGCGGGCAGTTGCCACCAACGCCTCCAGTTCGGGCCCGGTCGCATCGTCGTCGACGGCGGCCAGGTAGCGCTGGACCTGGTCACGACTCATGTGGTGGTAGCCAGAACCAGCCACCAGGCCGTCGGCGCTCACCTGCGCGTAGTAGATCGGGGAGGCTGGCGTGCCGTCGCTGACCACCGCGCCACAGTGCACCTTGTAGGGCGTCTTGTCCCTGCTGAAGCGGATGTCGCGATTCGGGCGGAAGACCTTGGCATGGTCGCCGAACTCGTCGGCCACGTCCGCCAGCAGTTGCTCCATCGGGCGGCGAACCTGGTCCTCGTAGACGTCGCGATGCCCGTCGAACCAGATCTTGGAGTTGTTGGCCTCCAGGTCTCGCCAGAACGCCACCATGTCAGGGCCGAATCCGGCAAAGGGTCCCAGGTCGGACTCGATCGGCATGGCCAACTCCTGGACGTCGTGGCGGTCATGCACACTCTAGGCCTGGTCCGGGTCGAGGTTTCCGAGCGGGTCCGCGACGGCGCGGTGCGCGCCGGTTGCGGCCGTGGAACCTGGCAGACGCGGCCTCGACGCAAGGGACGATGGGGCACGTCATCGACGATTGCGCGGCGATACCGTCGACCCGACGTCGCGTGGCACCCGTCGCCGGCGTCGAACCCAGTCCGTCGCCCACGAACACCAGGACCTTCCCATGGCCCAGTACGCGTCTCCACCCGAGATGACCATCGACCCTGCCAAGACCTACAAGGCAGTCATCGCCACGAACCACGGTGACGTCACGGTCCACCTGTTCCCCGAACAGGCCCCCAACACCGTCAACAACTTCGTGTTCCTCGCACGGGAGGGCTACTACGACGGGGTGATCTTCCACCGCGTGATCAAGGGCTTCATGATCCAGGGTGGTGACCCCACCGGCACCGGCACCGGCGGCCCCGGCTACAAGTTCGCCGACGAACTCGATGCCTCGCGTTCACACGGCTACAAGAAGGGCACGGTGGCCATGGCCAACGCCGGCCCCAACACCAACGGGTCGCAGTTCTTCATCATGCACACCGACTACGGCCTGCCGCCCCAGTACTCGGTGTTCGGCACCACCATCGACGGCCTCGACGTCGTCGACGCCATTGCCACGACCGCCACCGGCCGCGGCGATCGTCCCGTGGACGACGTCGTCATCACCTCGGTCACGGTGACCGAGGAGGACTGACGGCCGCGCGCATCCTGACTGACTGCCCCGCCATCGAATCGATGGCGGGGCAGTCGGTGTCAGCGACGAAGGACGAGCGATAGGTTTGGGTTCGTCGCGTGCTGTCCACCGGAAGGCCACCGCAGTGTTGGAACGTCTCGAGGCCCTGCCAGCCGACCCGATCCTTGGCACGATCGTGGCCTGTCGCAACGATCCCAACCCCGACAAGGTCGACCTTGGGGTGGGCCAGTACAAGGATCCGCACGGCACCACCCCGATCTTTGCCGCCGTGCGCGCTGCCGAGGCGCAGGTGCTCGCTGCCCAGACGACCAAGGGCTACGTGCCCCCGCCCGGTGATCCCGCCTTCCTGTCGGGAATGGTGGCGACGTTGTTGGGCGACGAGCACCCAGCCGTCGTCGAGGATCGCGTGGGCGCGGTCCAGGCCACGGGCGGCTCCGGGGCCCTGCGCGTCCTGGCCGGGCTGCTGTTGCGTGCGCGTCCGGATGCGCCGCTGTGGGTCCCGAGCCCGACGTGGGGCAACCACATCCCGCTGCTGGGTGCTGCTGGGCTGGCCATCAACCAGTACCCGTACTACGACAAGTCGACCCACACGCTGGAGTTCGACGCCATGATGGACGTGGTGCGTCAGCGCGAGCCCGGCGATGTCGTCCTGGTCCACGGGTGCTGCCACAACCCCTGTGGGGCGGACCTGTCGCCCGAGCAGTGGGACCAGTTCATCGAGGTGGCTGCGGATCGTGGCTTCACCCCGTTCATCGACTTCGCCTACCACGGTCTGGGGGAGGGCTTCGACCAGGACGCACGAGGGATCCGGCTGTTGGCCCAGCGGGTCCCGGAGTTGGTCGTTGCCTACTCCGCCTCCAAGAACTTCGGGCTGTATCGCGAGCGCACGGGGCTTGCCATCACGGTTGCCCGCACGCCCGCGGATGCCGCCACCCAGACCAGCCAGATGGCCAACATCGCCCGTGAGCTGTACTCCATGCCACCAGGTCACGGGGCCTCGATCGTGGCCACGATCCTCGATGATCCCGATCTCAGGACATCGTGGGAGGACGAGGTCGCGTCGATGCGGGGCCGCCTGAACGGATTGCGTGCCCTGCTCAGCACCCACCTTCGCGAGACCACCGGCACCACCGAGTTCGACTACGTCGAACACGAACGCGGGATGTTCTCGTTCCTCGGCCTGTCGGCGGACCAGGTGACGGCGTTGCAACGCGACCACAGCGTCTACACGATCCCGTCGAGCCGCATGAACGTGGCGGGCGTGACCGAGGACAACGTGGACCTGGTGGCGCGGGCCGTGGCCGCGGTGCTGTGACCCGGGGTGGGGCCACCTCGGGGTGGCCGTCGGGCCGCTCCGATGCCCCCATGGCCGTGGGGCACGCACGTGGCCTGGTCAGCGCTCGTGGTCGATGACGATGCGCAGGGGGTTGCCCTCACGCGTGTGCAGCATCTGGATCGCGGTGGGCAGGTCTTGGATGCCGAACGTGTGGGACACCGAACGTGACAGGTCGAGGCGGCCCGCATCCAGCAGGTCGACCAGTTCGTTGACGTCGGCCAGCGTGGCACCGAAGGAACCCACGACCTCCTGTTCGCGGGACACGAACAGTCCCAGTGGGGGGCCGGTCAGCCGATCCCGCCCGATGCCCACGAGTGTTGCCCGGCCGCCGGGGCGCAGGACACGGCTGGCCAGTGCCACGGTGGCCGAGACCCCGACGAACTCGAAGCTGACGTCGGCGCCACCCTCCGTGGCTGCCAGCACCTGGGCGACGGCATCACCGTCGTGGGCGTTGACGACCGCGAAGGCGCCTGCCTGCAGGCCACGTTCCAGCGCCACCTCGTCGGTGTCGATGCCGACGACCTCGGCGCCCGCGAGCACGGCCAACTGCACCGCATGGAAGCCCAGTCCGCCCATGCCGATGACGACGGCCACCGTGCCCTCGCCCGCGCCACCCCGCTTGAGCGCGTGGTAGGGCGTCGCGACAGCGTCGGCCAGGATCGCGGCCTGCGCGAACGGCACGTGGCCGGGAATCGGCAGCGGCAGTGCCGCCGCCACCGCCACCGCGCCCGCCTGGGCCCCGTCGACGTCCACCCCGAGCACCTTCGTCGAGGCGCACAGGTTGTCGCGACCCGTCCGACACATGGCACACGTGCCACAGGTCTGACCGGCCGGCACGATCACGCGGTCGCCAACCTGCCATTCGCTGACGCCGTCACCGACCGAGGACACGGTTCCGGCTGCCTCGTGGCCCAACGTGATGGGCAGGTGGCCTGCCGGGGTGATGCCCTGCACGACGTGCAGGTCGCTGGCGCACACGCCACAGGCCGCGATGTCGACCACGACCTGGCCGGGTTCGGGCAGGGGTGCGCGGACTTCTTCGATGCGCAGGTCGGCGCGGGTCGGGTCACGATCGGTCGCGTGCAGCCTGGCGGCAACGATGGTGGCGGTCATGCGCAGCGTTCCTTGGTCTGGGGACCTGGGTCCGACAACGGGTGGCGCGTCCCGGTCACGGCGGCCTGGGGCGGGGCGGTCGACGTGCCCATGGTGCCCGCGCGTCCGTCGGCCTCAGCCCACTTCGTCGTCGCCGGGCCACGGTGGCAGTTCGTCCAGTGACACCGCTTCACCCCGAACGCCTCGCTCGTAGTCACGCATCCGGCGGGGATACCCCACCTTGGCAGCGTCGTAGAGGGGGATCGCATGGTCCTCGCACACCTTGTGGGCGTGTGCGCGGTCGGCCACGGGTCGGCGCAGGTACTCCCCGTCGCCGGCGACCAGCAACAGGGTCATCGGATAGATCGTCGTGGCAGGTTCGAGAAACCCCTCGACGCCGGTGCGGTCGTCGATGAACGTGCCCATCTCTGCCGTGGCGGCCCGATTGGCCGGGTTCGTGGAAGGTGACGGTCCGCGCTTGCGCGGGGACGGCTCACCACGGAACCACGCCTTCATCCGGTCCTGGAAGCCCACGACGATCCCTTCGACGTCCTCGATGCACACCCTGCGCGGACACCAGTGAGGCTACCCGTCGTGGCAGGGGCGCCGGCCGGCACCCGACGGAGCCGGTCGTGGTGACCGGGTGCAGTGGATTGCGGGTCAGGTGTCGCGTGCCGACTGGCGTCGGAGGCTGGCGTCGGGGACTGGCGTTGGCCGCTGCCCTCAGTGCGTCGTGCCGAACAGGCGGTCCCCGAAGTCGCCCAGTCCGGGCACGATGTAGCCGTTGTCATCGAGTTCGGGATCCACCGCGGCCGTGACGATGTGGGCATCGGGAACCATCCTGGCGATGGCGTCCACGGCAGTCTGGGTGGCCACGACGCAGATGATGGTCACGCGGGTCGGGTTGAGCTCGGCCAACGCCGCCGCTGCGGCTGCGGCCGAACCCCCGGTGGCCAGCATCGGTTCCAGGACCAGCACCCATGAGCCCTCGACCGGTGGCAGCTTCTTGTAGTACTCGCGCGGCTGCAGGGTGTCGGCGTCACGCTCGAGACCGATCATGCCGACCGTCGACGTCGGCAGCGCCTCCTGCACCCCCGGCAACAGGCCAAGACCGGCGCGCAGGACGGGCACCACGACGATGGGCATCGCGGGCTCCCGACCCGGGGCTGGGCCCAGTGGTGTCGTCACCTCGATTTCCCGTGTCGGCAGGTCCGCAACGGCGGTCAGGGCCAGGTGCGCTCCGAGTTGGCGGGCATGCCGGATGAAGTCGGCGGGAATCGTGTCGGCATCGCGCACGCGGTTGAGATGCACGCATGTCGCGGCATCGTCGACGACGGTGAGGTTGGTCACTGCGATGCTCCTGTGGGGCGCAGACACTCGATGACTCGCAGGTTAGGCCGGTTCGTGGAGGGGTGGGGGCCAAGTGGTCGCCCTCCGACCGTCAGCGTGTGCCCGTGCGGGGTCCTACTCTTCAGGCCGAGGACATGGTGGTCTCGCAGGGCGGCGTCGTCGCATCTGGGTACGTGTCACCTGCAATGCAGGAGAGGTTTTGAACATGGGGCGACGCGCCAAGATCGTGGCCACGCTGGGGCCGGCACTGGACGACGAGGATCGTCTGAAGGCCGCGCTGGCCGCTGGCATCGACGTCGTGCGGCTCAACTTCTCGCACGGTGCCCTGGACGAGCACGCCCAACGGCTCGATCGGGTCAGGCGCATCGGCACCCAGTTGGGACGCACGATCGGTGTCCTGGGCGACCTCCAGGGTCCCAAGATCCGCCTGGGCCTGTTGCCCGACGAGGGGATCATGCTCGAGGACGGTGCGGAGGTGGTGTTGCGCGCCGGCCATGAAACCCTCGATGCCTACGACGACGGCACCGGCACGCCCGTGCTTCCCGTCGTCTACGAGCAGATGGCCGCCGATGTGGACCCCGGCTCGCTGGTGCTGCTCGACGACGGCCTGCTGCGGCTGGTTGCCGCCAGGGTCGACGGCGATGCCGTGACCTGTCGCGTCGTCGCCGGCGGACTGGCCAAGTCGCGCAAGGGCCTCAACATGCCGGGTGCCGAGGTGTCGGCTCCGTGCCTGACGGACAAGGACAAGGTCGACCTGCTCAACATGATCGAACTGGAGGTCGACTGGATCGCCCTGTCGTTCGTTCGACGCGCCTCCGACATCCTGGAGGCCCGCGAACTGTCCGAGGCCAATGGTGGGCAGGCACCGATCATCGCGAAGCTCGAACGCCCCGAGGCCGTCACCAACCTCGACGAGATCGTGGCGGCAACCGACGCCGTCATGGTGGCGCGTGGCGACATGGGCGTCGAGGTGGGGCCGGAACGCGTGCCGGCCATCCAGAAGCGCATCATCGACACCGCGAACCAGGCCGGCAAGCCCGTCATCACGGCCACCGAGATGCTCGATTCCATGATTCGCAGTCCGCGACCGACACGTGCCGAGGCCTCCGACGTCGCCAACGCCATCTTCGACGGCACCGATGCCGTGATGCTGTCCGGTGAGACCGCTGCGGGTCGCTACCCGGTCGAGGCCGTGCGGACCATGGCGCGAATCATCGAGGAGGCCGAGTCGTCGGTGCACCTCGTCCACGCCCCGCCCACGTCGGGGCCCGGCGCCTCGGTGGCCCGGGTCGTCGCGCAGTCAGCCGTCGAGGTCTCCAACGCCGTCAACGCCCGAGCACTCATGGTCTTCTCGCTGTCGGGCTCGTCGGTCCAGCTCGTGTCCAAGTTCCGGCCCGGTGTCCCGGTCATCGGGCTGTCACCGGACTATCGCGCCCTGCGACGCATGGCGCTGATGTGGGGCGTTCGCAGTCTCGAGGTGGCCACCAAGGACGATTCGCGAGCCCTCACACTGGCCGCCGAGGAGGTGTGCCTGCGCGCAGGGGTCGCCAACCCGGGTGACGCCGTGGTGATCGTCTCGGGGATTCCGGGTGGGCACGGGGGAACCAACCGCATCCTGGTGCACCACATTGGCGACGTGCCGGACTGACACCCAGATGAGCTTGAGTGCATCCCCGCCCGGTGCGGGCATCGTGTCGTCTGCGGCGCGCCACAGCGGCCAGGCGCCCCGCCGGCCGTCCCGTGTGGTCCTTGGGATCGCCATGGTCTACGGCGTCGCATCCCTGGTGATCCTGGTGTCGTGGCTGTTGTTCGGGGATGCCTGGTGGCTGCAGCCGCTGAACCTGACCACCTACTGGTGGCCGCTGCCGGCGTTCGCGTTCGCGCTGGTCCCGCTGGTCACGCGCAACTGGCGGGCGCTGGCGTGGCTGCTCGTGCCCATCCTGGGGTGGGCATGGATCTATGGCACGGCGTGGCTGCCACCCACGCAGGTCGACATGGCGGCGGCGGCCGACCTGCGGGTCGTGTCGTGGAACATGTTCGTGGGCACCCCGGACGCCACGCATGTGGTCGAGATGGTCGACGAGGTGGACCCCGACATCGCCATGCTCATGGAGGTGTTCCCGGCCCGCCAGGCCGAGTTGGAGGCAGCCTTCGAGACGCGCCTGCCCCACACGGCCACGGTGCAGTCCGAGGGTGTCGGTGGCGTGATGGTGGCCTCGCGGTACCCGATCATCGAGGTCGTGGAGGTGGCCCCGGTCGAGGGTGCACGATCCTCGTTGGTCGCGATCGTCGACGTCGAGGGCACCACCGTGCAGGTGGCGCCGGTGCACCTGCGGTCGCCCTGCCTGGAATGTGGTGACTCGCCGGCGCAGCGACTGTCGTTGGAGGGCTCGTCACGTGCCGCGGAGATGGCAGCGGTGCTCGCTGCACTGGACCCCGACCTGCCGACCATCGTCGGGGGTGACCTCAACTCCAACGAACGGTCGCTGCCGTACCGTGAGTTGGTACGAGCCGGATTCGACGATCCCCAACGCGACGTCGGCCAGGGTCCGGGATTCACATGGCCGGCAGGAGGACGACCGGTGCCTGTTCCCGTGGTGCGCATCGACTGGATCCTGTCGCGCGGGCTGGATCCAGTCGCCGCCTGGGTGGCGGCACCCGGACCGTCTGACCACCACCCGGTGGTTGCCACGTTCGCGTACGAGGAGGCACCGTGATCGACATCGCCGATCGTGTCATCGACAACACCCAGCACTACTGCCTGGTGACCACCGCTGGCCGGGTCACGGCCCGGCGGCGCACGGCGGAGCTGTGGTTCGTGCCGGCCGACGGCGGGGTGTTCCTGATGTCGGGATCCGGCGGGCTCACGCAGTGGTGCCTGGACCTCGAACGCGAGGAGCAGGCCGTCCTGCGCATCGGCGCCAGCTCGTGGCACGTGCGGGCAGCGCCGGTCACCGACGACAGGGTGCGCACCACGTCGTTGACCATGTTCCACGACAAGTACGACGGCCCCGATCGCGACCGTCTCACGCCATGGTTGGCCAACGCCGTGGTGTTTCGGCTCGTGATCACGCGGGAACTGGTCACCTGACGGTCACCCGTTGTTCGGGTCCAACGGCTGGGCATGCCCCTGCTCGTGCAACCACGCCAGCACCGCCGCCACGCGACGGTGGACCTGCGGTTCGTCACCCAGGCCAAGCTTGCGAAACACCTGGGTGGAGTACTTCTCGATCGACGACTCCGACAGGTGGAGATGCTCGGCGATGCCGGCGTTGGTGTGCCCCCGGGCCATCTGTTCGAGCACGTCCCGCTCCCGGTCGGTCAGGGCTGCCAGCGGGGACTGCGTCCGGCGCGTGTTCTGTGCCACGAGCGCGGCGACGACGTCGGGGTCGATCCACGATCCGCCCGTCGCCACCTCCTGGACGACCGCGACCAGTTGCCCCGGATCGCCCACCCGCTCCTTGAGCACGTAGGCCAGTCCAGCCGTGCCGTCCCGCAGCAGATCGAGCGCGTAGCTGGCGTCGGCGTACTGCGACAGGATCACCACCCCGATCCCCGGTTGCACGGCACGGATCCGGTGGGCCGCGTCGATTCCCTCGGTCGTGTGGCTGGGCGGCATCCTGATGTCGGTGACCACCACGTCGATGGTCTCGTGATCGACGACCTGCTCGAGCTCGTGGGCCGTGCCCACGGCGGCGACGACATCGATGTGGCCACTGTCGGAAAGTGCGCGTCGGGTTCCCTCACGCACCAGCCAGTGATCCTCGGCGATGGCGACCCGCAGTCGTTCGCTCATGCTCCGACCTCCACCGGGGTCAGCGCGATCGTCGCTGCCACCGTGGTGCCCGCGCCGGGGGAGGTCACGACCTCGAGGCTGCCACCCAGGGCGCTGAGGCGTTCCGCCAGGTCGTGCAGTCCTGACCCGCTCGGGTCGTCAGCGACAGGCGGCTCGTACCCATTGCCGTCGTCGGTGACCGTGATCGACAGGGATCCGCCGGATCGTGCAAGGGCCACCTCGACCCGCGACGCGCCGGCATGCTTGAGGCTGTTCGCGAGCGCCTCGGCCACGGTGAAGTAGCCGGCGCCCTCGACCTCCTGGGCCAACCTGAGGTCCCGGAGACCGGGATCTGCTCGCAGTGTCACCGGGACGGGGTTGCCGGCGGCCAGCGCCTCCACGGCGGCCAACAGGCCGCGATCGGTCAACAGGCTGGGGTGGATGCCGGCCGCCAGCTCACGCAGGTCCCGGAGGACGCGGCCCAGGCCCCGCCGCAGTGCCGCCAGCTCTCGCATCACGGCGTGGGGATCGCCGTGCGGCCAGGACCTGGACCCGGCCCGCCTGGCTGATCAGGGCCACCAACTCCTGCTGCACACCGTCGTGGATGTTTCGTTCGATCCGACGACGCTCTGCCTCCTGCGCGCGCACCAACCGAGTTCGCGAGGCTGCGAGCCGATCGGCCTGGCGTGCCAACTCCTCCGTGAGGCGGACGTTGCGAACTGCCAGCGCTGCCTGCTGTGCCAGTGTCGCCACGACGGCCTCGTCCTGTTCGCTGAGTTTCCCCACTGTTCGTGGACCACACTCGACCATCCCCAGGGATTCGCCGTCCAGGACGATCGGCACGACCAGGACGGCGTCGTCGGGTCCATCTCCGCGGTTGTCCGATCGGTCGTGTGGCCGTGCGCCGATCCCGGGGTCGGCGCCGGTGAGCGTCACCCGTGCCCATTCCAGCCCCAGCCCGTTGCGCACTGTCGCCGCCATCCGCGGCAGCAATGTCTCGAGGTCGTAGGTCTCGGCCAGCGTGTTGCCGAGCCGTGCGATCACGTGGGCCGGATCACTGCGGGTCCCGAACACCCACCGATCGGCCAGTCCCTGCAGCCACGATCGTGCTGGCTGGAAGGCCAGGGTGGCCACGACCGTCAGGGTCACGGCCCACCCGATCGACAGGCGATTGCCTGCCGCCACGCCCACTGCGGAGCCGGCCGCGACGTACACCCCCGTGATCGTCGTCCACAGCACGCCGTACACCAGTGTGCGACGCAGCACGCGGTCGACGTCGAGAGCAGGCGCGGCCGGAACCGGTGCGACGGTGCTCCCGCGCACGTCCGTGGTCGGTGTCAGGCTCCCCATGGTCATGCCATCATTGCGCATCCCAGGTCGGAATGCGACGGAAGTGGGTTTCGCAGTGGTGGCGGACGACCGGAATCGGATGTGGCCGCAGGTTCTCGGCCCGCGGTGGGGCCACGACGCGTGGCGCGGCTGCGTCGCGTCGCGATGTCGCCGGCGCTGCCGTGGTCACCCGTCGAGCGTTGGCGAGCCGGCCGAGGGTGGCAAGCACCATCGCGGTCACCATGCGCCAGCGACGGCCCGATCGGATCAGCCACCGGTCCAGCAGCGCCACGATCGCAGTGATGGCCGAGAACACCAGCGAAAACGCATTCACCTGGTCGATGATCGAGGGGATGACGCCGAACACCGTGGCAGCCGACCATCACCAGGAACCCGAAGGAGGCGGTGGCGACCCAGGGTCTGGCATCCGGCTTCACGTCGTGGGACGCGGCGGCTGGTGCAGTCGCTTCCGTCGACAGCATGTCCTCGCTCACGGGCCTCCATCCACTCGGTGGCTTCGCCCCAGGTCGTGGTCCGGTGCCGGACCTGCCTTCGGGTGCACCTGCCACGGTGGCGCACGGTGGACGATCGGACCATCCGGGTGGCCACAGTCCGTGGTGGTGCTGTCCAGAAGCGGCGACCGGGTGCGTTGCACTCCCAGCCGCCACGCGATGCCAGGCGTCGACGGGAGCGGATGCGTCAGCCCTGCTGGCTGCCCAGCGGGTCCGGTCGGTGCAGCACCAGGCGCACGTCCATGGCGGGGCGAGCCGGGTCGGTCGCCGGATGCTCGAGGCTGAGCCGTTCGAGGCCGTCCACCCGGTAGGCGGCCAGCTCCGCCGGTGCCTGGGCCCACGGCGGGCCCTGCCAGGTTCGTGCCGCCTCGTCAGACGTGGCCAGCAGGGTCGACACGAGCAGGTACCCACCCGGTCCGACCAGCGAGGCCACCCCGAGCATGGCTCGGTCGCGCATCGATGCGGGCAGTGACTGGACCGTTCTGACCTCCACGACCAGGCCGAACGCGGCCACCAGGTGGTCCGACAGGTCAAGGACGTCGGCCACTTCCCACGACACTGAACCCGGCAGCTCTGCCAGCTCGTCGGCGAAGCGGGCACGCGCCCATGCCACCGCCGACGGCGCCACGTCGAACGCCGTGACACGGCAGCCGCGGCGAGCCAATTCGACGGCATCGTCGCCCAGCCCGCACCCGACGACCACGGCATCCACGCCGGTGACGTCCAGGCCCGGTTGGTCGAGCCACGTGACCACGTGGGGGTGTGGCGCCAGGGCCGCCCACGGCACGTCGGCGGCATCGCCGGCGGCGTCGCGGTACAGCAGTTCGAACCGATCCGACGCCTGGTCGCGCAACACGCCGGCGGCGGCGGCGGTCACCCAGGCATCGGTGCCCTGCGAGGGTTGCGCATCCGTGCGGTCGCCCGACGCAGTGTCGGCGGGCGTCACCGGGGCGCTCGACGAATCGTCGAACGGCTCGTCCATGTCGGTGGGGCGATCTGCCAAGGTCGAATCTCCTCGTGCCGGGGAAGTGGTCGACGAACAGCCGGCTGGTACCGGCATCGTCTCGCGCGTCGTGCTGGGTCTGGGGGTCGCTCAGGTGAACTGCTCGGCGAGCGCGGTCAGGCGGTCGACGTGGGCCGGGAAGTCGTCGTCCGTGGGGAGGTTGTCGCCGGGCGACCAGCATCCCGCAGCCTCGTCCATCCCCTCGCGCAGGATGTCGGCCTGTCGGGCGTGACGCGCGACATCGGCGTGAACGTGGGTGAGGACGTGGCCCAGGGTCACCTCTGGAGCATCGGGAGCCCCCGGGAACTCCGGGGGCTCGCGGTGTCAGTGGGGCAGTGGCATCACCCGGACGGGCACATCACGGAGTGGCGATCTCGAAGGCGGCGACCTTGGGGTGGTCGACGCCGGTGGCCCCGACCTCGCCGGCACCGCCAGGAGAGCCCAGACCAGTCATGTCGTCGTTGAAGAACTCGGCGTTCCACGCCGTGAACTCGTTCCACTCCGGGGGAACGTCGTCGGCGTAGAAGATTGCCTCGACCGGACAGGCCGGCTCGCAGGCAGCGCAGTCGATGCATTCGACCGGGTGGATGTACAGGCTGCGGTCACCCTCGTAGATGCAGTCGACCGGGCACTCCTCGACGCAGGCCTTGTCCTTGACGTCGACGCAGGGTTCGGCGATGACGTAGGTCACGGTGATCCTCCTCGGCAGGCGCGGTGGTCATCGACGGCGGCGGACCGCCACCGAGGAACCGACCGGTGGACTGGGGTGGCGCTCAGGCGTCCCAGGACTCGATCTTGGGGTGGTCGACGTCGACCATCCCGATTGCGGCGTAGCCACCCGGCGAGCCCAGGCCCGACACCTCGTCGTCGAAGAACTCGGCATTGATCGGGGTGAACTCGTCCCACTCGTCGGGGACGTCATCCTCGTAGAAGATCGCCTCGACCGGGCAGACGGGCTCGCAGGCGCCGCAGTCGATGCACTCCTCGGGATGGATGTAGAGCATCCGGGGTCCCTCGTAGATGCAGTCGACTGGACATTCCTCGATGCAGGCCTTGTCCTTGACGTCGATGCAGGGTTCCGCGATCGTGTAGGTCATGAGTGCCTCGCTCAGTGCTGCCGGTGGCCACGGGGTGAGGAACGTAGCGCAAGAACGGGCGGCACCGTGGTCGCCACGTCGACATCCCACGACCGTGGCGGCGACCCGCCGTCGTGGCACCGCTCGGTGACCGGCGCCCGCTCGGCTTAGGATGGCGATGTCGGCGTTGTGTGCGCCGTCCCCGCTCGCCGCCCCACGATCCCGAGACTTCGCATGGACGACCAGGCCCTGGCCACCAGCGCACGTGCCGGTGCCACGGCATCGACACTGGCCGCGACCACGTCGGCCGATGCAGATGCCCCGCCCGCGGCCACGTCGGCGGAGCCGGATCCCCCCGACGGGCACGGTCCCGTGGTGGCTGGCGTGGCGCCCGGGACCATCCCGCGCACCCGGGCAGTGTTGGACGATCATCCACCGGTCGACGGCGAGCGCCACTTCCTGAATCGGGAACTGACGTGGCTGTCGTTCAACGAGCGAGTGCTGGCACTGGCCGAGCGCACCGACCTGCCGCTGCTGGAGCGTGCCAAGTTCCTGGCGATCTTCACCTCCAACCTCGACGAGTTCTTCCAGGTCAGGGTGGCCGGTCTGATGGAGCAGGTCGCGGTCGGCAACACCCACCCACCACCCGACGGCATGACGGCCAACCAGCAGTTGATCGCGATCCGGGCCTACGCCAACGAGTTGTGTCTGCGCCAGGCCGAGATCTTCAGCGACCAGGTGGCACCGGCACTGGCCCAGGAAGGCATCGTCTTTCGCGACTGGGCCACGCTGGATGCTGCCGACCGCGACTGGCTCACGACCGTCTTCGACGAGCAGGTCTTCCCGGTCCTGACACCGCTGGCCGTGGACCCCGCCCACCCGTTCCCCTACATCTCCAACCTGTCGCTGAACCTTGCCGTGGTCGTGCGCGATCCCGACGACGACTCGACCCGCTTCGCCCGGGTGAAGGTCCCTCCGATCCTGTCGCGCTTCATCGTGTTGCCCGACGGCGAACGCGTCGTGCCGCTCGAGCAGGTCATCGCCGTGCACCTCGATCGCCTGTTCCCGGGGCTCGAGGTGGTGGACCACCACGTCTTCCGGGTGACCCGCAATGCCGACTTCGAGGTGGAGGACGACGAGGTCGAGGACCTGATGATGGTCATCGAGTCCGAACTGCATCGCCGACGCTTCGGCCGCGTGGTGCGGCTGGAGGTGGCGCCCGACATCCCGGCGGAGATCCTCGACCTGCTGCTGCGGGAGATGCAGTTGACCGAGCGGCAGGTCGACCGGATTCCCGGTCCCCCCGACCTCACCGGGCTGTTCGGCGTCTATGACCTCGTTCGTCCCGACCTCAAGTACGCCAAGTTCAAGCCGATGGTGCCGGCGTCCCTGTCGCCGGACCACGGCCGCAGCATCTTCGCCGCCATGGCGGCCGAGAACATCCTGGTCCAGCACCCGTACGACTCGTTCTCGCGGACCGTGCAGGAATTCGTGGACCAGGCGGCCAGGGATCCGCAGGTCCAGGCCATCAAGATCACGCTCTACCGCACCTCCGGCCCGGGCTCTCCACTGGTCCGGTCACTCATCAAGGCCGCCGAGACCGGCAAGCAGGTGGTGGCCCTGGTCGAACTCAAGGCCCGCTTCGACGAGGAGGCCAACATCGAGTGGGCGCGGGTGCTGGAGGAAGCCGGTGTCCACGTTGCCTACGGCGTGGTCGGACTCAAGACCCACACCAAGATCGCGCTGGTCGTGCGTCGTGAGGGCCCCCGGATGGTGCGCTACGCCCACGTGGGGACGGGCAACTACAACGACAAGACCGCCCTGCTGTACGAGGATGTCGGACTGCTGACGTCCGATCCCGCGGTCGGCGCGGATCTCACGGAACTGTTCAACGTCATGACCGGGTACGGCCACCAGCGCAGCTACCGCAGCCTGATCACGGCTCCGGCCGACTTCCGTCCGGCCATCCTGCAACGGATTGCGGCCGAGGCAGCCGCCCCCGACGGTCGCATCCGCATGAAGATGAACAGCCTGATCGACGACGAGATGATCGATGCGCTGTATGCGGCGTCGGCGACGGGAACCCCGATCGACCTGGTCGTGCGCGGCATCTGTGGTCTGCGAGCCGGCGTCCCGGGTCTGAGCGAGACCATCCGCGTGCGTTCGATCGTGGGGCGATACCTCGAGCATTCCCGGATCTACACCTTCGGGCCCGACGAGCGGATCGACATCCTGATCGGTTCTGGTGACCTGATGCCCCGCAACCTCAATCGACGTGTCGAAGCCCTGATCCCGATCACCGACCCGGGCAACCGACGGCAACTCGTCGAACTGTTCGACCTGATGCTCGTCGATGACGTGTTGGCGTGGGAACAGGCGCCGGACGGCTCGTGGAGCCGTGTCCCGATGACCGCCGGAATCGATTCGCAGGCGCGCCTGCAGGAGCTCGCGATCCAGCGGTCGGGCGCCGAGCAGGACGCGGCTGGGTGAGTCGCCCGGTGAGGTGTGCCAGCGGGCGCCGCTAGTGTCGTGCGCCGAGTTCGAGCACATCACATGGAGGCAGCATGGATTCACCGCAGGTGTTGGCGGCCGGGGGCATCCTGACGGAGTTTCGTCGGGGCAAACTGCGCTACCTGCTGGTGCATCGTCCGCGCTACAACGACTGGTCGCTGCCCAAGGGCAAGGTGGACGACGACGACGAGAACCTGGCCGGCACCGCCCTGCGTGAGGTGGAGGAGGAGACCGGGGTGACCGCACGCCTGGGTCCCCACGTCGGCACGGCCGACTACGACGACCGCAGCGGCCGCCACAAGCGCGTCCAGTGGTGGGCGATGGTGCCTGTCGAGCAACGACCCCACAGGCCCGACGACGAGGTCGACCGGATCAAGTGGGTCAAGGGTTCCAAGCTGGACAAGAAGCTCACCTACGGCACCGACCGCCGCATCATGGACGGCTTCCACGAGGATCGCCGCAGCCTGCTGATCGTCCGCCATGCCCATGCCGGCGCCCGCGGCGACCATGATCCCGACCACAAGCGGCCCCTGAGCAGCAAGGGGAGGAAGCAGGCCGAGGGCCTGGTCGACCAGTTGGGCGATCACCACTTCGACACGATCGTGACGTCGCCGTTCACCCGTTGTCGCGACACGGTCGCGGACGTGGCGGCAGCCCGGGGCCTGCGGGTCGTCACGGACAAGCGCCTGGCCGAGGGCGCCGACATCGCCGACGTGCTGGGCCTCATCGAGGAGTTGCCGGACACGGCGGTGCTGTGCACGCATCGAGACGTGATCGAGACCCTGTGCGAATACTGGCAGGATGACCAGGACCTGGCACCGGGCATGGAGTTCGCCCACGAGCGCCGCAAGAAGGGTTCGACGTGGTGGGTCACCACGACCGGCACGACCGCCCGGGCTGCCCGCTGGATCCCACCGGCATGACCATGCCCCGGGGGATGCCGTCGTGACGGTCTATCGCAACGAGGTGACGCCCGACCACGTCGGGTCGCGGGTGACCGTGCGTCACATGATCCCCGACGAGGCTGGCGGCCGGGTCCCCACGGACGTGGTCGGGGAGTTGATCGCCGCCGATGCCACGTCGTGGCACGTCCGGCGGCGGTCCGGCGCGGTGGTCCAGGTCGCGGTCGAGCACGTGATCGCGTCGAAACTGCTGCCGCCGGCACCGACCAGGCGGCCCGGGGGGCGCGACTGACGACACGCCCCGACCGACGACGCGTCGCCGTGCGACCGCAGCACAGGCCAGTCTCGCGTTGCGGCGGGTCGGGCCCTTCGTCGGCGTGAACCGGATGCAGGGTCCATTCGTCGGGGTGCCGGGGTGCATCCCTGCCAGCAACCCGCGCGGGACCGGGTGCCACCGGGTTGACTGGGACCAGCGGCAGGTCTGACGACTCGGAGGTCTCGTGGCACGCATCGCTGGAGTTGACATCGGTGGCACCAACATCACGGCGGCCATGGTCGGCGACGACCACGACGTCGGGGAGCGACTGAAGGTCGAGACGCCCACCGATGGCCCCAAGGCGGTGATCCACGCCGTCGCCGACCTGCTCGACCAGTTCGACGATGCTCCCGACGCCGTCGGAGTCGGGATGCCGGGGCCGATCAACGACGGCGTGGTGTCCACCCCGCCCAACCTGCGCAACTGGCCCGACGAGTACAACTTCGGCAAGAAGGCGTCGAAGAAACTCGGCGTGCCCGTCGCCGTCGGCAACGACGTCAACGTTGCCATCCTGGGTGAATGGGAGGCGGGCGCCGGCCGGGGCTCGCGGCACGTCCTGGGCGTGTGGATGGGCACGGGTGTCGGTGGTGGCCTGATCCTGGACGGTCGCCCCTACAGCGGCCCGACCGGTGCTGCTGGGGAGTTCGGCCACATGATCGTGCGGGCAGGCGGGGCCCAGTGCGGGTGTGGGCGACGCGGCTGCATCGAGGCCTACGCCGGTCGCGCCAACATGGAGTTGTTCGTCGAACGCGCGGTCGCGTCGGGCGGGTTCGAATCCTCCATCTACGACATTCGCGACGACAAGGGCAAGGATCGCCTGACCTCGTCCGTGTGGGCCAAGGCCCTGGAGGAGGAGGACGAGGTGACCGTGCGCGTGTTCGAGGACGCGATCGAGACGGTTGCGATCGGGATCGCCTCCGTGCTCAACCTGCTGGACGTCGACCGCGTCGTCATCGGCGGTGGCGTCGCGGAGAAGTTGGGTCAGGATCTCGCTGACCAGGTCAAGCGTGCGGCGGCGCGCCACGTGTTCGTGCCGTTCGACGACCGGGACTTCGTCGTGGCCGAACTGGGGGACGACTCGGGCATAGTGGGTGCTGCCGCCCTGGGCAGGGCTGCGCTCATCCTGGGGTGAGCCCGGGGCAGGGCTCAGGTGGCCAGTGGCAGCAGGCCGGGCGCGGTCGCGGCGGCTGGGACGGTGTCGGTGGGCCAGCGTTTGCGTGACACGGTGGACAGGCGGGTGAGCAGGTTCATCGCGACGGGGTCGTCCTCGCCGGGTCGGGCCTCGATCAGGCCAGCGTCGATCACGGCCTTCATCCATTCCTCGCCACGCTCGGTGCGCACCAGGGTCAAGGTCCAGTTGTCATCGGCACCGATGCCACCCGTGGAGATGTCGGCATGCTCGGCGGCGAAGTCGGGACACAGTTTGCAGCCCGGCCGGGTGTGGGGATGGAACAGTTTCAACGGCAACTCGTGGTAGCTGCCATCCCGCAGCCACACCATGTAGCGGCCCTTGATGTTGACCTTGACCACGTCCTCGATCGCGATGTCGTGATCGGCCAACACCTGCTTCTGGCCGTCGTAGGTGAACGTCTTGGAACACAACAGCCCGATCGTCAACGCGATCTTGCGCTTGTACTTGTTGACCCCGTACGCCTCCACGGTCCCATTGATCGACGCCTGGCACGACATCCCCACCAACGCGATCTGCTTGAGCTTGTGCTCGTCGGCCTGGGCCATCGCGATCGGGTTGGCCGAGTAGGTGTAGCGCGACCCGGCCGTGGCCAGCACGCCGGCCTTGTCGGTCACCAGCGCCGGTTCCGAGTCGAACGGACCCCGCTTGTCGACGATCGCGCTGGTCAGCGCGCCGTCGATCATCTCGTTCTCGAGGCCCCAGATCAGCAGCGTCGAGACCAGCCCACCGTCCTGGCCCGCCTCGTGCACGCCCTTGTCGGTCGCCCGCGTCAACAGGATCGAACGGGTGAACCCGTACACCTGGTCGCGATCGCGTGGCTGGCCGAACAGCACCTCGTCCAAATCCGATTCCCAGTTGCGGAACCGCGGACATGCCCGCGTGCAGATGTCGCAGCCACGATCTCCGATCGTGCACTGGTCGAAGGCATGCGCCACCCCCTCCCTCGACTCGCCGATCTGCACCGGGTAGTAGTCGTCGGTGTAGCCCAGGACGTCGCGTGGACACGCCATCACGCAGGCCGCACACCCCGTGCACAGCCCCGTGTCCACGACCTCGTGATACAGCTCGCGCCAGTGCACATCTCCCACGGGCAACTCCTTGTGGCCATCGCATGTCGTCGGTCCGCCGCAACGGGGTGGCGGCGGTCGGTGCGGTTGTTCGGTGCAGCTGGTCGGGGCGGTTGGTCGGGGCGGTGCGACTGTTCCGTGCTGGTGTCAGTGTCGGCGGCCGCGTTGGTCGTGTCAGCGTCGGCGGCCGGCGGTGCATGGCCAACCCTAGACGGCGGGCATCAGCGACGTCCGGACGCCACCAGACGTCGCGCGGCGGCCACGATGTCGTCCTCGTCGAGCAGGACCAGGTCGGCCGCTGCACCGAGCGGGATGAACGAGTCCAGGCTGGCGACGCTGTCGAGCGGGCGAGTCCAGCCGTGGCGGGCCAGGTCTGCGACCACCGCGTCCGCGATGCCTCCACCAGTGGCACGGGCTTCGTCGGCGACCAGGACCGCGCCGCTGGCGGCGACGGCTTTCCGAAGTGCCGCCGTGGGCAGCGGCACCACCCACCGCAGGTCCACGACCCGAGTCCGAACGCCGTCCCGGCGCAGGGTGCGGGCCGCTCGCAGCGCCATGCGCACGCCGTTGCCCCACGTCACGATGGCCAGATCGTCTGCGTGACCGTCGGATGCGACCTCTGCGCGGGTGGCCACGTCGCCCACGGCGGCAGCCCTGTCGCCGACGTGGACGGACCGGTCGCCCGTGTGGAGGGCCCGGTCGCCCGTGTCGATGGCCCGGTCGCCCGTGTGGATGGCCACGTCGCCGGGCAGGATCACGTGGTCGTCGTCTGGCCACGCACCCAGCCATCCGCCGTCGCCTTCCTCGTACAGGTCGCGCTGGTGGTACAGCGCGATCGGTTCGAGCATCACCACCACGCTGCCGTCCGCGGACGCCATGGCGGCGGCGCCACGCAGCATGCCAACGGCATCCGCGGCGGTGGTCGGCACTGCGATGCGCAGCCCCGGGATGTCGCGCAGGGCGCCGATCGAGTTGTCGTTGTGGAAGTGGCCACCGAAGCCACGTTGGTAGGCCAGACCGGCGATGCGCACCACCATCGGGGTCCGGAAGGCCCCGTTGGAGAAGAACTGCGTCGTCGCCGCCTCGCCGCGCACCTGGTCGAGCGCGTTGTGGACGTAGGCCAGGTACTGGATCTCGGGGATGGGCAGCAGGCCGACCAGCCCTGCGCCCTGCGCCGTGCCCAGGATCGAGGTCTCGTCGAGCAGGGTGTCGAAGACGCGGCCGCGACCAAAGCGGGTCTGCAGCCCCTTGGTGATGCCGTAGACGCCACCCTTGACGGCGACGTCCTCGCCGAAGGTGACGACCTCGCGACGACCGGCCAGTTGCTCGGCAAGGCCCGCGTTCAGGGCCTGGGCCAGCGTCAGGGGACCGTCCGGGGTGGCCACGCCGGTTGCCCGTGCGGCCTGGACGGCACGGCGGGCGTCCGCGGTCACCTCGTCCGGACGGTGTGGTGCCAGCGGGGCCATGACCGCAGCCGCCGAATCGAGTCGGTCGTGGTCCGGGGCAGTGCGGACCAACTCGTCCACGTGGGTGGAGACGGCCGTGACGACGTCGCGCAGCTGGTCGGCGGTCGCCAGTCCGAGTTCCTGCAGGCGAATCGCCGCCAGGGCGATCGGATCGCGCTCGAGATCGCCGAGGATGTCGCTGCGACGTCGGTAGCCGGTCTCGGCATCACTGCCCGCGTGGCCACCCAGTCGCACCGTCGCCAGTCGCACCAGGACGGGTCGGCGTTGCGTGCGCACCTGGTCGACCGCCTGTCCGACCGTGCGCCAGACGTCGTCGATGGGCCCATCGGCATCGTGGAACGCCAGGCCGGGCAGGTGCGACAACGAGTCCGTCACCCACCCACTGGGGGTGGGCACCGAGATCCCGCGACCGTTGTCCTCGATGACGATGAGGATGGGCACCGAGTTGCCGTGCCGGTGGGCCCAGCGAGCGGCGGTCAACGCGGACAGGGTCGTCGCGTGGTTGCTGGAGGCATCGCCCAGCGTGGTGACCACGATGGCGTCGCTTGGCAGGCCGCTGTCGTGGCCCAGGCGCGCGCCTCGTGACAGCATCGCCGCTGCTCCGACGGCCTTGGGCGGGTGGGATCCGATGGTGGATGTCTGGGGGATGATCCAGGTTGCCGGGTCACCCCAGACCTTGTGCCGCCCGCCCGACGCCGGTTCGCTCGCAGCGGCCACGAAACTGGCCACGATCGCGGCCATGACGTCGTGGTCGGGATCGGGATGGGTGCGGGCCTTGGCCATGACCAGTCCGCCGTCGCGGTAGTGCAGGAAGCAGGGATCCGTGCGGCGCAGGTGGGCGCCGATGATCGCCGTGTGCTCGTGGCCGGCCGAGGAGATGGTGTAGTGACCGAGGTCGGCCGCCCGCAGCGTCCGTGCCGCCAGGTCGAGGACGCGCGACCGGACCATGTCGGTGAACACGTCGATGGCGGCACGGGCATCCAGCGGCCTGACGTCGCCCGCCACCGTCGCTGGCGGCGTGGTGTCGCGGTCTGCGGCCAACGGCGTCGCCAGCACCTGGTCGAGGTGGGCGAGCGAGGCGGCGATCATCTCGGCCATGGCGGTGGTCAGTTCTCGAGGAAGCGGTCCATGCTGGCGATGTCCTGGGCGAGCGTGGCCATCACCTCGTCCGCAGCGGGCCCCCGCAGGCGGCGCTTGGTGTCGGCGTAGGCACGACTGGGCAGTGCCACCAGCATCGCCAGGTGGGCACGGGCGCGAGCCATCACCTCGTCGGGGTCGGCGAGTTCATCGGCGTAGCCGACCTCGACGGCACGTTCGGGATCGACCTTGGCGCCGGGCAGCAGCAGGTCGTCGACCATGTCGGCACGCACGTTGGCGCGGGCGAGTGCCAGGCCGAACAGCGGCATGGCGAAGTTGATCTGGGTCTCGGTGAGGCCCCACACGAACGCACCGCGTGCGGCGACGGCGTGGTCGCAGGCCATCGACAGCATCGTGCCGGCGGCCACGGTGTGCCCGGTGGCTGCCAGGACGGTCGGCCGGGGTTCGGTCCACACGCGCATGAGGGTGGTTCCGAAACGCACGAGCAGGTCGGCAACGCCGTCCTTGTCCGCCGACTGCATGAACTTGAGGTCCAGTCCCGCTGTCGTGATGCCGGGCCGGCCCGTGATGATGAAGCCGGTGACGTCGTCGCCGGCATCGTCGAAGGCCGCGTGCAGTTCGTCGAACCGCTGCGGGTTCAGGGCGTTGGCCGCGCCATCGTCCATGGTGACGACCGCGATGCCGTCCTCGATCCGGGTGGTCACTGCCATGGGGTGCGCTCCGAGTGTCGGGGAACGGACGGTGGCCTGGGCGGGTGGGGGCCGGGCCGGGGGTCGGGCCTGCTCGCCCGTCGCGCCAAGGCTAGGCGGCGACGCGTGGCCGTGACGTCGTAGACTTCGCCACCGACTGCCGCATCAGGAGACCTGGATCCCCACGGACACGCCCGGCACGCCGCCGGCACCGCGAGTGATGCGGCGTGGACCGCTGACCGGCCCGGAACGTCGCATCGTCGTCGGGTGGACGGTGGCACCGATCGTGCTGGCAGCGTTGGTGCTGTCCCCGTTCGTCATCTGGGGCGGCGCGAGCGTGGGGCAGCTGGTGGCGGCCGCAGTCGTGTACGGAGGACTGGTCGCGCTGGCAACGGGGTTCGTTGCCCACGACCGGATGCAGGCTCGCCAGTGCCCCCGCTGCACCAGTCGTTCCCGGACGGGGGAGCCCGGCTCGTGCCGAGAATGCGGGTACGACCTCGTCGATCGGCCGCGATGGCGCTGCGACGAGGGCCACGAGGTGGTCCTGGATCCGGGCATGTGTTCGTGCGGGCGACGCCTGGTCCGACGGGACCCGCCCCGCGGGGTGGGGCGAGAGGTCGTCGCGGTGATCAAGGCCGGTGGGTGGATCCTGGTGTTCCTGCTCGTGATGGGCTTCCTGCTGCAACGCCTGGGCGGCTGACCACGCCGACGCAGACCGCTCGGCGTCAGTGGACGTCGAGCGTCGGCAAGTCCTCGAGCCCGTCCAGCAGTCGCACGCGCACGCCCGAGTCCAACAGGAACTTGCGAGTCTCCTCCCAGCCGTCGTAGCGGCCGCCGCTGGCCACGACCTCCCCGATGCCCGAGTTCGCGATCAGCTTGGCGCACCCGAAGCAGGGCGCGCCGGTGCAGTAGAGGGTGGCGTTGCGACGTTCCATGGGCCCGGAGAACAGCAGCGCGTTGGCCTCGGCGTGGATGGCGATGCAGCGCGAGTAGTCGTGGCCCTGTGGGGTGTCCGACAGTGCCCGCGGACAGGCGCCGTCACTGCAGTGGCCGTACCCGGACGGTGATCCGTTGTAGCCGGTCGACACGATCCGCCGGTCCCGGACGATCACGGCGCCGTGCTTGCGGCGCAGGCAGGTCGCGCGGGTCGCGGTGGTGCGGGCCAGGTCGAGGAAGTAGGCATCCCAACTCTGGCGTTGCTCGATGGCGCGCTGCACGGCGGTGTCCTGGGTGGAGGGAGTCGTTGCCCCTGCGTTGCGGGTTCGACGGAGTGTCGATGGTCGTGGGCCGCCCGAGGGCGGGTGTCAGGTCGGGGGTGGAATCGGCGGGATCATGCCCGGCGGCAGGTCGCTGCGGCCAGCCAGCGGCGACAGTTCGAACTCGGGCTCGCCGATCCGCAGGAACTCGACCGGTTCGTCGTCGCGCAGATGTTGCTCGACGACCTGTTCGACATCCTCGATCGTGATGCCGCCGTACCAGACGTCGTCGGGAGCCACGTAGGCGATGGGGCCAACCATGCAGGGTTCAAGACAGAACGAGGCCACGATCTTGACGTCGTCGAGCCCGTGGGCGCCGCAGAACTCGCGCATCAGTTCGTAGACGTCCCCGCTGCCACGATTGAGGCAGGACGGCCGCGGATGGTCGGGGTCACGCTGGTTGACGCACACGAAGACATGCTTGCGTGGCTTGCCAGAGCGGGCCATGGGTGTGGCTCCTTCGACGCGATGGTGGCCACGATAGCGCCGGCGCCGAACTCGGCAGCCCCGACGGTCAGCCCCGATGGCCTGGTCGCTGCGAGGATGGCCGGGAACGACGCGAGCCCGGTGTGCGTTGGCACGGGTGCCCCCCGAGTGCCGAGGTCGACCGTGCCCGATCATTCCCCCGACGACGTCATCGACGACATGCTGTCACGAGCGCGCCGCATCGCGGTGGTGGGACTGTCCGACCGTCCGTGGCGCGACAGCCACGGGGTAGCGGCCGTGCTGCAACGTCGTGGCTGGGAGATCATCCCTGTCAATCCGGAGGTCGAGGAGGTCCTGGGCGTGCCCAGCGTCGCGAGCCTGGCCGACATCGAGGGACCGGTGGACCTGGTCGACGTGTTCCGGCGATCCGAATTCCTGGCCGAGGTGGCGCGCGAAGCCGTGGCGATCGACGCGGGCGGCATCTTCGTGCAGCTGGGACTCCACAGTGAGGAAGCCCGCGAGGTCGCGGCTGCGGCCGACACGCCATACGTCGAGAACCGTTGCCTGAAGGTCGAGGTGCTGCGCCGGGATGCCAGCGCGCCGGCACCGCAGTGAACGTCGACGCGACGCCGGGCCCGGCTTCGCCAGCGCCGGTTCCCGGAGCGGGTGGCGAGCAATGACGGCAACGCCTGGACCTGGCGGCGTGGCGGACGAGGCAGTTGCGCCTGCCACCCCGCCATGGGCTGCCGCCGTCGCCGACCTGTGCCGTGACCTCAGCAGCGATCCCGCCAGCGGCCTCACGACCGGGGAGGCGGCGCGACGCCTGGCAGTCGACGGCCCCAACGAGCTCGATGCCTCGCCACCCGTGCCGTGGTGGCGGCGCCTGGTGGCGCAGTTCACCGACCCCCTGGTGGTCCTGCTCCTTGCGGCGATCGTCGTGTCACTGGCCGTCTGGGTGCTGGAGGGTGCCGACACGGTGCCGATCGACGCCGTCGTGATCGCTGCGATCGTGGGGTTGAATGCTGCGCTGGGCTTCTGGCAGGAACGCCGCGCCAGCGATGCCGTGGCTGCCCTGCAGCAACTGGCGGCGGTGCGGACACGGGTTGTGCGCGACGGAACGCCACGGTTGGTGGCCAACACCGAACTGGTCGTCGGTGACGTGGTCGTACTCGGGGAGGGCGATGCGGTCGGAGCCGATGCACGGCTGGTCGCGGCGGCGGACCTGCGCATCGACGAGGCATCCTTGACCGGAGAGAGCACACCTGTCACCAAGGATCCGGCCGTCGTGGCGGCAGCGGCGGCACTCGCCGAGCGGTCGAACATGGTGTTCAGCGGCACGGCCGTGACCCGAGGTCGGGGACGAGCGGTCGTCGTGGCGACCGGGATGGCATCACAGATCGGGCACATCGCGGCCATGGTCGACCGTGCCGTGGCCATCCCCACGCCACTGCAGCGGCAGATGGACTGGCTGGGCCGCGTCCTGGGCCGCGCAGTCGTGGTGCTGGCGCTGGTCGTGCTGGTCGTGCTCCTGTGGGGGGTGCAGGCGTGGTCGCTGGCCACGGTGCTCGACGCCGTCCTGGTCAGCGTGTCGTTGGCGGTGGCGGCCGTGCCCGAGGGTCTGCCCGCCATCCTCTCCGTGGTCCTGGCCCTGGGCGTGCAGCGACTGGCCGCCCGCAAGGCTGTCGTGAAACGGCTGTCGTCGGTGGAGACCCTCGGCGCTGCCTCGGTGATCTGCACCGACAAGACCGGCACGTTGACGCGCAACGAGATGACGATCGTCCGCATCGCCACCGCGTCGGGCACCGTGGAGGTCACCGGATCCGGCTACCAACCCCTTGGCGAGGTGCTGGTCGACGGCCGGCCGTTGGCCGACGAGTCGTTGCGCGGGGAGGTCGCGGCGGTCCTGCTCGCGGGCAGCCAGGCCAACGACGCGTCGATCGTGTCCGACCAGCAGAACACGATCCTGCAGGTCCTGGGGGATCCGACCGAGGTGGCGTTCCTGGTGGCCGAGCGCAAACTCGGCCTCGAGCAGCAGCGGCGACGGCGGTTCGCCCGCGTGGGCGAAGTCCCCTTCAGTTCCGCTCGCAAGCTGATGTCGACCCTCGACCGGGACATCGACGGCCCAGCCGTGCCGGGCTCGCCCGCGTCCGGTGACCTCGTGCTGTTCACCAAGGGCGCACCTGACGTGCTGGTGGCGCGGTGCGGCCACGAATGGGTCGACGGCGAGGTGGTGGCGCTGGGGCCGGACCGTCGCAGCGAGATCCTGTCCGAGGTCGATGGCTTCGCCGATCGTGCCCTGCGGACGCTGTCGGTGGCCGCTCGCCGTCTGGTCGACCGCCCCGACGTGGTGGACGAATCCCTCGAACACGACCTGGTCCTGCTTGGCACCGTCGGCATCACCGACCCACCCCGAGACGAGGTGGCGGCAGCCGTCCGCGAGGCCCACGAGGCCGGCATTCGCGTGGTGATGATCACCGGGGACCACCCACGCACCGCCGCCAGGATCGCCGAGCAACTCGGCATCGCGTCGCGCGCGTCGCACGTCGTCACGGGTGCCCAACTGGCCGCGGCACCACCCGAGGTCGTGCGGTCGACGTCGGTGTTCGCCCGAGTGGCCCCCGAGCACAAGCTTGGCATCGTCGAGTCGTTGCAGGCCGATGGCCAGGTCGTGGCCATGACCGGGGACGGCGTCAACGACGCACCGGCGCTGCGACAGGCCGACATCGGGGTCGCGATGGGCATCAACGGCACCGAGGTCTCCAAGGAGGCCGCCGACATGGTCCTGGCCGATGACGACTTCGCAACCATCCTCGCCGCTGTCCGCGGCGGCCGCGAGATCTTCGACAACATCCGCAAGTTCCTGCGCTTCCTCCTGGCTTCCAACATGGGGGAGGTGGTGGTGGTCGTGGTCGGCGTCGTCGCTGCCGACCTTTTCGGACTGACAGCGACGGCAGGTGGGTTGGCGGTCCCGCTGCTCGCGACGCAGATCCTGTGGATCAACCTGGTCACCGACGGGGCGTTGGCGCTGGCGCTGGGCATCGACCCGCCCGTCGACGACGTGATGGCGCGGCCGCCACGCCAGGTGGGTGAGCGAGTCGTGGACCGTTCCATGCTGGCCACGATCGCCGTGATCGGTGTCACGACCGGTCTTGCCAGCCTTGCCGCGCTGGACCTGGGCTTGCCGGGTGGCGTGCTGGGTGGCTCGGGAGACCTCGCCACCGCCCGGACGATGGCCTTCACGACACTGGTGCTGGCGCAGGTCTTCAACGCCCTGAACGCTCGCTCCGGCACCGTCAGTGCGTTCGTGCGACCGTTCCAGAACCGGTTGTTGTGGGCCGCCATCGGGGTCACGGTCGCACTGCAGGTCGCGGTCGTGCACCTGCCGATGATGAACCAGGCCTTCTCGACCCAGCCGCTTGGTGTCGGTCGCTGGGCGACCTGTGTCGCCCTGGCGGCCACGGTGCTGGTCGCCGAGGACCTTCGCAAGGCGCTCATGCGCAGGCGGCACCCAGTCGCGGCTGCCTGAGCGGCGTGGCTGAGTGGCTCACTCGGCGATGTCGGCGACCGTGCCGCCGGTCAGTTCGACCAGTCGTCCCGGCGGCAGGGGGAACACGCTGTCGGGCGTCCCGGCGGCTGCCCACACGACCTCGTGAGCCAGCAGGTCACGGTCGATCCAGGTCGGCAGCGTCGTCGGGTGGCCGAACGGCGGCGTGCCGCCGATGGCGTAGCCGGTGGCGTCGCGGACCAACGCGGCGTCGGCCTTGGTGACCGCAGTCGCACCGTGCAGCGTCGCCACGGCGTCGGTGTCCACGCGGTTCGCGCCCGACGTGAGGACCAGCACCGGGTCGCCGTCGGCGCTGAAGACCAGCGACTTCACGATCTGCGCGACGTCGCACCCGATGGCAGCGGCTGCGTCGGCGGCCGTGCGGGTCCCGGCCGGGTATCGATGGAGGTCGATCGGCAGATCCCGCGGCGCGGCTGCTCGGAAGCGATCAGTTGCGTCCATGGTGGGCTCCTCGGACTCGGCAGGGTGGTGGTCGCCGCGTGCTGGTGGCAGGCGGTCGCGTCAGCGCAGACCGGGGTTGAGCCACCAGACCGCCAGGGTCAGTGCGGTCGCGAAGGAGACCCAGGCGGCATAGGGAACCAGCAGCCACACGGCGACACGATCGATGGCGGCCATGAGCCTGAGCATCCAGGCGATCAGGGCCAGCAGGACCACGATGACGATTGCAGCCAGCGTGACGTTGCGCAGGCCGAAGAACGCTGGCGTCCACGCCGCGTTGACGGCCAGTTGGGCAACCCACACGGTCGTGGCCCTGGTCCAGCCGGCTCGCTCCCACGCCCGCCACGCAGCCACCCCGATCATGGCGTACAGGACGGTCCACACCGGTCCGAACAGCCACGAGGGGGGCGCCCACGCCGGCAGGGTCAACTGCTGGGTGTAGAAGTCCTGGACGTCGGACCCCTGCGCCAGCACCCCGATGCCGGCCGCGAGGAAGGCGCCACCGACGAACAGGGCGAGGGCGAGCCACCGGTTCGTCCGAGCGCCTCCGGAAGTCGCGTGGTCCTGACTTGCGTGGTCCTGGGTCGGCGTCACGACGCCCCCTCCGTGTCGTCGGGTGCCGTCGCAGGCAGGTCGATCGCGACGCGCAATGCGGGACTGCCCGGCGAGAGCGTGACGGTGACGTCGACGTGCGTGCCCGGTCGTGGGGCCGGTCGCAGGCGCACCTCGCCGTTGGAGAAGGCCCTGTCGCCACGACCCACCGCGTCGTCGATCGTGGCCACTTCGCCGTCCAGGAGGATCTGCCAGTCCTGGGGCCGAGGGATGCGTCGTGGCAGCGGCGCTGCCCCCGGCGTCTCGATCCGGGCGAAGCGCAGGTCGGCCCAGTCCGGGTAGACCTCCAGTGACAGCAGCACCAGGCGATGGCCGGCCGCCGAGCCCATGTCGACCAGCAGTTCCAGGACACGTCGGGGCAACACCGAAAGCCTGTCTGTCGGGCAGTTGGGGAGTGCCCGACGATATCGGGCGGGGGCTCGGGTGGCCGGGTCCGACGGCCGCGCGAAGTCCCCGACCATGGCACCATGGGGCCATGCTCTATCTCGACCATGCTGCCTCCACGCCGGTTCGCCCCCAGGCGCGCGCCGCCGTGTCGACGTGGCTGCAGGACTCCGGCTCCGAGGTGCTGGGCAACCCGTCGGCCGGCCACGCCGCTGGCCGTGCCGCGCGCGTCGCCGTCGAGACCGCGAGGGAACAGGTCGCGACGGCGCTGGGTGCACGACCGGCCGACGTCGTCTTCACCTCGGGGGGCACCGAGGCCGACAACCTCGCGGTCAAGGGGCTGGCGTGGGCGGGCGCCCGGGAAGGCCGTCGCCACGTGGTGGTTTCGGGAGTCGAGCATGCCGCAGTTCGCAATCCGGCACGCTGGTTGACCGGCCACGGCTTCACCCTCACCGAGGTCGCACCGACGTCGGACGGGCGGGTGGCGGTCGAGGCGATCCTGGATGCCGTGACCGACCAGACGGCCGTCGTCAGCGTGATGATGGCGAACAACGAGGTCGGGACGTGCAACGACGTCGAGGGCCTTGCGGCCGCCCTGGTCGACCGTCCGGCCGTGCTGCACACCGACGCCATCCAGGCCGTGGCCACGCGGGACGTGCGCCTGGTCGAGGGTCTGGACGCCATGTCGGTGTCGGGTCACAAGTTCGGTGCGCCGCAGGGTGTGGGTGCCGTGGTGCTGCGGCGAGGTGTGGGGGTCGAACCCCTGTTGCACGGTGGTGGGCAGGACCGGGGTGTCCGCTCGGGCACCTTCGCCGCCGCACTGGATGCGGCCCTGGGTGCGGGGATCGAGGCCGCTGTGGCGGATCGCGACAGGGTTGCCGCGACGGCGCGTGCCCAGACCGACCGGATCCGGACGGCAGTCGAGGGGATGGACGGTGTCCACGTCCACGGCACCGATGATCCCGACATGCGCCTGCCGACCCACGTCCACCTGGGCCTGGACGGCGTCGACGCCGAATTGTTGACCTTCGGGCTCGACCAGGCCGGCCTGTGCGCCTCGACCGGGTCGGCGTGCTCGTCAGGGGCCCAGGCAGCCAGCCACGTCGTCCGGGCCTGCGGCATCGACGACGACGCCGTGCTGCGGCTCTCGGTGGGCTGGACCACCACCGACGAGGAGGTGGACCACGCGATCGACGTGTTGGACACCGTCGTCTCGCGGCTGCGGGCCGGTGCCAGCCTCTTCGACCTGGTTGCGACATGAGCCGGGTGCTGGCAGCGATGTCGGGTGGCGTGGACTCGGCCGTGGCGGCAGCGATGCTCGTGGAGGCCGGTCACGAGGTGACCGGCGTGCACCTCAAGTTGGCGTCCGTTCCCGATGACCAGCAGGTCGTCGGCCACGGGTGCTGCACACTCGACGACGCTGCCGATGCCCGACGTGCCGCGCAGGTGCTGGGCATCCCGTTCTACGTCTGGGACCTCGGTGAGGTGTTCGCACGGGAGGTGCAGGCGCCCTTCGCCGCCGACTATGCCGCCGGGACCACGCCCAACCCGTGCGTGACCTGCAACGAGAAGGTCAAGTACGCGTCACTGCTGGCGCGAGCCCGCGAGGTCGGCTTCGACGCGCTGGCCACTGGCCACCACGTTCGCCTGCGCACGCCTGCCGGAAACCCGGTGACGGAACCGGGCGGGCCCGCGCACCTGCATCGCGCCGTCGACGGCGCCAAGGACCAGTCCTACGTGCTGTGGATGGCCACACCTGACCAGCTGGCACATTCGCTGTTTCCCGTGGGGGAGGTGACCAAGGCCGAGGTGCGCCAGCGCGCCGAGCGGTTCGGGCTCCGCGTGGCATCCAAGCCGGACTCCTACGACGTCTGCTTCATCCCGGACGGCGACACCGCGGGCTACCTGGCTCGTCACCTGCCCGTCGTCGCGGGTGACATCGTCGACGTGTCGGGCGAGGTGCTGGGCCGCCACGACGGCATCTGGCACTACACGGTGGGGCAGCGCCGTGGCCTCGGACTGGACCACCACGAACGACGCTTCGTCGTGGATGTCGATGCGACGACCAACCGTGTCCTGGTCGGGCCACGGGAGGCGTTGGCCGTGACCACCGTCGATGTCGCCGCGCCGTCGTGGACCACCGGGTCGTCACCGGATCCCACGCGAGGCGTGACGGTCCAGCTGCGTGCCCATGGCCGGCCGCTGCCCGGGCGGGTCGTTGCTGCCGGCGCCGTGGCCAGTGCAGCCGACACGGTGCCCACGTCTGCGGTCACGATCCTGCTCGATGAACCAGCCTTCGGCGTGGCGGTGGGCCAGTCGGCCGTCGTCCACGACGGTGATCACTGCCTTGGCGGCGGTCGCATCACGGCCGTGTCGCGACCACACGCGGCGTCGGGCCCTGCCGTGGCGCTGTCGGTCTGACCGGTTGTCCACAGTGTTGCCGGCACCGCTTGTGCGCGCACCGAGCATCGTGCTAGGATTGCCCTCCATCCGGTGCGCGTTCACGCGGCCGGTTTTGGCGTCCCACGGCCGTCTGTCCCCGAGACCTGGACCTTCGTTGCGCATCCTCGCCTGACCGAATCCTGTCGATTCGATGACGTCCACCCTCGTGGATGTCGGTGAGGTGGTGTGCCATGGCGGCATCACTCGTGTCCGCGCACCTGCGCGGCGTCCATTTTTCCCATTCCAGCGCGGTCGACGTCTTCACCGACGTCGACTGCGACATCGGACCCGGCCGACATGGGCTGGTCGGTGCCAACGGGGCGGGCAAGTCCACGTTGCTCGATCTCCTGGATGGATCACGTCGACCCGGTCGCGGCGCCGTGCAGGTGATTGCCCACGGCCCGGTCGTGCGCGTGCACCAGGATCCCGACGTCCGCAGCGACGACGTCGTTCGATTCGGTGACCGGTGGGACGGTGCGGCCGTGCGGCTCCGGCGGCGGCTGGGTCTCGACGTCGACGACCTGTGGCAGTGGGACACCCGCTCACCGGGTCGGCGCATGCAGTGGCGGGTGGCTGCGGCCCTGGCTGCGCGACCCGACGTCCTGCTGCTCGACGAACCCACGAACCACCTCGACGCACGCGCACGGCGGGTGCTGGTCGCGACGCTGCGCGACGCCCCCATCCCGTTGGTCATCCTGGTCAGCCACGATCGGTCGGTCCTGGACGACCTGACCGACACCACCCTGCGTGTCGTCGACGGTTCGATCCAGCAGTGGTCGGGTTCGTGGTCGCGGGCCAGGAGCGCATGGACGGCCGCTGAGGACGCCGAGCGCGCCGCCCACGACCTCGCCCGGCACCGGGCTGGCCGGGCACGTCGGCTCGCGGCCGACGCGAGGTCGAACCTGTCGGCCGTCGAGTCGGGAGCCGCCGCAACCAGGCGGCGCGCGGGTTCCGGGGATCCCGACTCGCGCAGCGCTGCAGCCAAGGCCCATGCTGCCGATGCCGCGCGCAGTCTCGCCACAACGGTCAAGGCTCGTCGCAGCGCAGTCGGCCGCGCCGAACGAGCGGTGGAGGCGACCACGGTCCGTCGGCGGCGTGGCGGCCCCGTCATCGCGCGTGGGTCCCGGGCGGACGGCGACCTGCTTGCGCGGGTGCGCGCGCGCGAACTGCGTGCAGGCGACCATGTCGTGCTGCGCGACGTCGACCTGGCAGTGGCTCCCGGCGACCGCATCCGGGTCGCGGGCGCCAACGGCGTCGGCAAGTCCACCCTGGTGCAGGCACTGGTGGCGTCGCTGGACCGGGACCGGGTCGGCGTGCTGCCCCAGGACGCGGCGCTGGGGGCGACCGCTCGTGACCGCCTGCTCGGCACGGCGCAGCGCGCTCGCGTGATGGCCATCCTCGACCACCTGGGTGTGGACCCGGAGCGAGTCGCGACCAGTGCCTCGTTGTCGCCGGGTGAGGCCCGCAAGGTCAGGCTGGCAGGGCTGTTGGTGGTGCCGCGCCAGGTGCTCGTGCTCGACGAGCCGACCACCCACCTCGACATCGAGGCGATCAAGCGGCTCGAGGAGGCGCTGGCGGCCTACCAGGGTGCGCTGGTCCTGGTCACCCACGACGACGCGCTCGCAGCGGCCACGACGACCACCTGCTGGATGATCGAGAATGGGTGCGTGGAGCGCTTGCCTCCGAGGGGAGCATGCTGCTAGTCTGGTCACATGCCCGGCCCACCAGCCGGGCATTTGCGTGTCCGGACAGCGCGTGGACGGGCCAGGTCGAGCGAGCGTCCGACACGGCCAATCGGACCTGAAGCCGAAACAGGCCCCCAGGGGGCCGTCGGACGGCGTGGGGGAGTGCACCATGGACGAGCTGGGACAAGTGGCAGAGGCGTTCGTGGCCATGGCCCACCGGATCGTGTGGGCAACTGCCGCCACCGTCGGGGTGGACGGGCGTCCACGCACCCGCATCCTGCACCCGATCTGGGAGTGGGACGGCGCCGCCCTGACGGGGTGGATCGCCACCAGTCCGCAGTCGCCCAAGCGCGCGGATCTCGATGCCAATCCGTCGATGTCCCTGACCTACTGGCACCCGGATCAGGACACCTGCACCGTGGATGCCGACGTCGAGTGGGTGCTCGACGACCAGGGGCGCACCCAGGTGTGGAACCGGTTCGCCAACGGACCGGAGCCGGTTGGCTACGACCCATCGATCATCGAACCGTGGACGAGTCCCACCGCGGCAGCCTTCGCGGGGCTGCGGCTGACACCTCGTCGCCTGCGCGTCATGCCCGGCAGCGTGCTGCTGACAGGTCAGGGCACAGTGCTGCACTGGCACGACTGAGGACTGGCGAGCGGACCGACACCGGCGGCGCGGAGCGCCACCACCGCCAGGCCGGCGCCGGGTCGGGTCGGCACCATCGATGCCCTGGGTCGTAGCATCGTGTTCCCATCCATGCACCCTGCCACGAGGTCTCCATGTCCGACACCACCGGATCCGACGTCGCCCCGCCCACTGGCGATGCCGCGACCTCCCCCCTGGCAGCAGACCTGGCTGTGGGCTACGGATTCGAGGACGCGTCGATCGCCTTCGGGCGGCCGCTCTCCAGTGACCTCGAGTCGACGGTCAACACCGTCATGGTCAAGGCCCCGCTCATGTCGCTCAACAAGCACGGGCTGATCGCCGGGGCGACGGGAACCGGCAAGACGAAGTCGTTGCAGGTGATGGCCGAGGAGTTGTCCGCCGCTGGTGTGCCCGTGTTCCTGGCCGACCTCAAGGGCGACCTCACCGGGTTGGCGATCCCCTCGGGCGGGCATCCCAAGATCGACGAGCGCATGGATGGCATGGCGCTGCCGTGGGAGGCAGCCGCCTTTCCCGTGGAGATGCTGTCGATCACGGGGTCCATCGGCTCGGCCCTGCGCGTGCCGGTCTCTGAATTCGGGCCGTTGCTGCTGTCCCGGGTGATGGGGTGTTCCGAGACCCAGGAGTCGGTCCTGCAGGTGGTGTTCAAGTTCGCCGACGACCAGGGCCTGGCCCTGCTCGACCTCGTCGACCTGGTCGACGTGATCAAGTTCCTGACCAGCGATGCCGGCAGGGACGTCCAGGCCGAGTACGGCGGGATGGCGACGTCCACGCTCAACGTCCTGTTGCGCAAGGCGATGGAACTGGACACCCAGGGCGCCGAGCAGTTCTTCGGCGAACCGACGTTCGACGTCGCCGACCTCATGCGCATTCGCGACGGCCGCGGGGTCATCTCGGTGATGAACCTCACCGACATGCAGGACCAGCCCAAGATCTTCTCGACGTTCATGATGTGGGTATTGGCCGAGCTCTACGAGACCGCACCCGAAGTCGGCGACCCGGACAAGCCGGTGCTGGCGTTCTTCTTCGACGAGGCCCACCTGCTGTTCAACGATGCCTCGAAGTCGATGCTCGACGCGGTCGAACTGACCGTGCGCATGATCCGGTCCAAGGGCATCGGCGTGTTCTTCGTGACCCAGAACCCCACCGACCTGCCCGACGGCGTGCTGGCCCAACTGGGAAACCGCGTCCAGCACGCGTTGCGCGCCTTCACGCCCAACGACAAGAAGGCCCTGCGCGACACCGCCGACACGTTCCCCGAGACCGAGCACTACGACGTGCGCGCGACCCTCCAGGGGCTGGGGACGGGTGAGGCGCTGGTGACGGTGCTCGATCCCGACGGGTCACCGACCCCCACCGTCGCGACGCGCATGGTCGCGCCCCGCTCGACGATGGACCCGGTGACCTCGGAGCAGGCCCAACAGGTCGCGGCCCAGGGAGACCTGGGGGACAAGTACGCCCAGGAGGTGGACCGTGAATCGGCCCACGAGGTCCTGGCCGCGCGCCTGGCTGCGTCGTCGACAGCCGCGGTGGAGGAGGACGAGGTCGCGGACGTCGACGCGGCCGAGCCGGTCGACACGACCGCCGACCAGGACCCGGGGGCAGGCACGGCGGGCGACGATGGCGACGATGACGGCGGGAAACGCCGCGGCTCGGGGCTGTCGGCGGGCAGTTGGGGGATGATCGAGGACATCGCTGCCGGTGTGACCCCGCATGGCAGGAAGGGCATGGTTCGCAGCGGCGTGAAGGTGCTGCGCAACTGGTTGGGAACTCGCGCCCGCTGAGGGCCTCGACGACGAGTCATCACGCGTCGCCGGACGCGCCAGCCGGGCGGTCCGCGCACCGGCAGTGTGACCGTGAGGCAGTCCCGACGCCGCCGGACCAGGCGAGTTTGGTGCCCGTTGCAGCGACCCCGTACCGTCGCGCCAGCCTGCTGTCCGAAGCTGCGCCCCGGCGCGGACCAGCCGGGCGTCCAGGCACCCGACCGGTCCGTGCCGGCCATCGATCGAGGCAACCACCCATGACCGCAACCGTGTATGCACTCGCGAACCAGAAGGGTGGCGTGGGCAAGACCACGTCCGCCCAGTCCATCGCGATCGCCCTGGCAGAACTGGGTCGCGCCGTGCTGGTGGTCGATGGCGATCCGCAGGGGTCGTTGACCTTCTCGCTGGGACTGGACCCCGACGGGATCGAACCAACCCTCAACGACGTCGTCGCGGGCCGCGCCACCATGGTGGACACGGTGCTGCAGACCGAACAGGTCGACCTGGTTCCGGCCAACATCGACCTGGCCGGCGCCGAGATCACGTTGCTGTCGCGGACGGGTCGCGAGTACCTCATGCGGGGGGAGTTGGCCGACCTCCTGGACTCATATGACGACATCCTGATCGACTGCTCGCCGTCATTGGGCGTGCTGACGATCAATGCCCTGACCGCGGCCGACGAGGTCATCATCCCCGTCCAGGCCGAGACGTTGTCGCACCGCGGCGTGTCACAACTGCTCGAGACCATCGACGACGTGCGCCGCCTCACGAACCGATCGCTGCAGGTCAGGGGAGTGGTGGCCACGATGTTCGACGGGCGGACCCGGCATGCCCGTGAAGTGCTCACCGACCTCCTGGCACGCTACGAGCTGGAGTTGATCGGTGCGCCCGTGCGCAAGTCCGTGCGCTTCGCCGAGGCCCCGGCTGAGGGCGAGTCGGTCCTCACGGCACCCGGACGCAGCATTCCGGGGACGGCCGCGTACCGAACGATTGCACGGGAACTGGTGGGCGAACCGGTTTCCGACGAGTTGTGGGAACAGGCGCGGTGGACCCCCCAGGACCGCTCGGACATCCTCGGGACCGACGAATGAGTGAACGAGCCGGCACCAACGACGCCTTCGATCGGGCCGCCAAGGGGCGACCGCGCGGTCATGCCCGTGACGGCGGCGGCAAGGAGGCGTTGTTCTCGACCGCGCCTTCCTCGGCGCCGCCGCCGCCCGTCGAGGTGCACTGCCCGTCGTGTGAGGTGACCACCGGGTTGACGTCGATGTCGGACTGCCTGGTCCTGGCGCGACCGCCCTTCCTGTTCAATCCCTTCGGCCCGACGCTGTGGACGCGATGCCCCCACTGCGGCCGGCGAGGCTGGCTGGCACTGGACCTGGGGCAGGGGTTGCGCGCACTGCTGGACCGGCCCACCTCCTGACGAATGGGCACGCGTCCTCGATCCGGTGGGGACGAGGTGACCCTCCCTGCGCGGCGGCCGCACGGCATGCGTTGGAGAATGTGGTGGGACTGAGCGAGATGGCGTCAGGGACTGACGCGTGTTCGTCGAAGACGTTGCGAGGAGCGTGACAGGACCCCCATCCTGTGCTCTAGTGGGACTGCAGTCTCAGACTGCGGGGCAGTACCACGTACACGACGGGTCGCTGGGGGCGGCGGTCCAGTCGTCATGAAACTTGGGGAGTTCCGATGCACACGCATGGTTCAACTGTCGTGCGCCGAAACCGGCTCACGGTCCTACTCATCACACTCGCACTGCTGCTCGCGACGGCGATCGCCGCCTCGGCAGGCACCGTTTCCAACGACGCCAACTTCGAAGGCGACGACGGCAACCTCGACAACCAGGGCAACACCGACTGGAACGACTTCGCGCCGGTGGACTGGGCCGGCACTGCGCCGTACCAGACGGGTACCTCGACAGCAGACGGCTGGGCCCTCCGGGCACTGTCGGACGCGGCGGAGACCAACAGTGACACGGGCTTCGCGGGCGGCACGAAGCAAGACAACTTCTGTGCCAAGACCAAGGGGGCGAAGGCACCCAACAAGGACGACCTCGAACGCGTCTACGTCGCCGGCAAGACGATCGGCACCGACGTGTTCGTGGCGCTGTCATGGGCCCGAATCCCGCAGAATTCAACTTCGGCCTCGGCGCACGTGGCGTTCGAGTTCAACCAGGGCTCCGCACCCTGTCCGGGCGGGAGCACCCTGGTCGAGCGTGAGCCCGGTGACGTCCTGGTCGTCTACGACTTCGAGGGCGGAAGCGTCGAACCGACCCTGAAGCTGTCGCGTTGGCTCGAGGCATCCGATCCGAAGTGGAACACCCTCGCCTGCGAGATCAGTGGCGGCCTGCCGGTCGGGGACGGTGCAGACGGATGCTGGGGTGACACCCTCGACATCACTGCCGCCGGATTCGCCGAGGCCGAGGTCAACACCACGGCGCCGGTCACCTCGCAGCTGCCTCCGGGGGGCGCCGAGGTCCAGGACATCGGTGAGTTCGGTGAAGCGATCATCAACATGACGGATGCCGGCGTGTTCCCTGCTGGCGAGTGCACGGCCCTCGGGAACGTGTTCGCCGTCAGTCGCTCGTCGGGCAACAGCGGCCAGGCGCAGATGAAGGACCTGGTCGGACCGGGCGATGTGAACCTGTCCAACTGTGGCAAGTTCACCATCGAGAAGGAACTGACCGAAGGCGAGACACCGATGGCGGGCGATGATGCCGTGGACTTCGCGTTCACCGTCACCCCGGCGGCCGGCGACCCGTCGACCTCCGGTTTCGACCTCAACATCGGCGACAGTCGTACGGTGGTCAACGTCCAGCCCGGCGACTACGTCGTCACCGAGACGCCCATCCCCAGCGGATGGAACCTCGACGACATCACCTGCACGGACGGTGGCGTCGAGGACGTCGCGAACGCGTTCGCGACGCTGACGGTGACGCCCGACAGCGACATCGTGTGCACGTTCGAGAACTCGCGGGAACGGGGCTCCATCCAGGTGGAGAAGTTGCTGGCGGCGACCGACACTCGCGTCACCGGGGCAACCTTCGCGCTCGATGCGGACGGAGATTCGGAGACCACCGACGACCAGACGCCGATCCCGGCAGTCGCCGGTGAGGACGGCCTGTTCTGCATCGACGACCTGCTGTTCGGTGACTACGACGTCGTCGAGACGTCGCCCCCCGACGGATACAGCGGCGATGCCTCCGTCGAGCACGTGACGGTGGACGGCGAAAGCACCTGTGCCGACCGGGCGTCCGACGATGTCGACGCCTCCTTCGAGAACAAGAAGATCCCGTCGATCGAGACGGCCGCGACGGTCACGGTCACCGTGGGTGAGGACATCACCGACACGGCGACGTTGTCGGGAGGTGCGGCCCCGACCGGGACGATCACCTTCACGGCCTACTCCGATGACGAGTGCACCGCCGAGGTGTTCAGCGACGTGGTGGCGGTCGACGGCAACGACTCGTACGAGTCTGGTGCCTACACCACCACGGCGACAGGCACGATCTACTGGATCGCGGCCTACTCGGGTGACGACAGCAACGAGCCCGCTGCGGGTGCGTGCGGTGACCCCAACGAGTCCAGTGTCGTGGAGCCGGCAACCCCGGACATCTCCACGACGGCATCCGGACCGGTGACGGTTGGTGAGGACATCACCGACACGGCGACGTTGTCGGGAGGTGTCGACCCGACCGGGACGATCACCTTCACGGCCTACTCCGATGACGAGTGCACCGCCGAGGTGTTCAGCGACGTGGTGGCGGTCGACGGCAACGACTCGTACGAGTCTGGTGCCTACACCACCACGGCGGCAGGCACGATCTTCTGGATCGCGGCCTATTCGGGTGACGACGACAACGACGCCGTGAGTGGCGAGTGTGGGGACGACGGCGAGTCGAGCGTGGTGCAGCCGGCGTCACCGGGCATCTCCACGACGCCCAAACTGCTGCCCAACGACTCGGCGACGCTGTCGGGCGGGTACGGCGACCTGGTCGGGACGATCGACTTCGAGCTGTTCGCCAGTGCGGACTGCTCGGGGGAGGCGATCTACCAGGAGCTGGATGTTGCGGTCGAGGGGTTCGGCCCGCACGACACCAGCAACGACAGTGTGTACGTGACCGCTGACGGGACCTACTCGTGGCTGGTGACGTACTCGGGCGACGGGAACAACAACCCCGCCTTCAGCAACTGTAACGAGGAGCAACAGGTCATCGACTTCACGCCCCTGGGCGAGTGAGGTCGGGCTGACGACACCCCGGGACACCACCCCGGGGCAGAGTTCACGGCGTCACGCCGTGACGGCCAGCCGGGGATCGTTGCCCCCGACGATCCCCGACTGACATGCAACAACGATGGCGCCCGTCCACATGGACGGGCGCCATCACGTTCGAACTGGCTGCCGAGGGCATGCGATCCGGCAACCAGAGGTGCAGGGAGATCAGGGCAGGTGCTCGACCTCGACCCGCCGCCGGGGACGGGGGGTGCCATCACCGCGGGCATCGTCACCGCGCCGCGTGGTGGTCGTCGTTTCCCGCGAGTCGCTGCCGCTTCGTGCGCGGCCATTGCCGTTCGAACGCCGACCACCACCGCGGGTGCTGCTTCGTGATCCGCTGGCGCGGCTTTCGTCACCGTTGCCGTTGGAGTTGGTGCTGCGAGCTGTCGTCTTGGAGGTGGACGTCGACGTGTCGCTGCCACCCTGTTGACCCGACGACGAGCCGGTCGCCGTCCGGTCCCGGTTGCGCCGAGCCCGTGGCCGCGCCCGCTTGCGCCCACCACCATCGCTGGTCGAACTGGATGACGACTTGGACGTGCTGCCGCGACCGGCGTCGCCCGAGCTGTTCGAGTCCTTCGAGTCGCTCGTGTCCTTCGTGTCCTTCGTGTCCGAGGCCTGGCGTCCACGGGTGCGCGAAGACGTGTCCTTGGTCGCGGCCCCACTGTCGGACTCGCGCGACTCCACGGCCTCGGCCACCACGGCCTCGGTGGATGTCCGGGACCTCGTGCGCGTGCGCGAGCGCGACGAGGAACGTCGTCGGCCGCTGCCGTTGTCGTTGCCAGTGTCGCCGGCGTCACTGCGGACCTGCTGCGGCGAATCCGCCTTGCGCTGCTGGTCCGTCGCGGTGACCTGCTTCGACGTGTCACCGTCGCGGCTGCCGCCCGCATCCTTGCCGCCCGACGCGCTGCCGCGATTGCGTCCGCCCGCACGACGGCTGCTGGAGCGGTCGCTGCCGTGGCCACTGGAGCGGTTGGTGCCGGACGAGGACTTGCGCGCACCCGAACCCCGGCCCGAGTTGGAGCCCGACCCGCGGCCCGACGACGACCCGGAGCGACTCGACGAGGAACTCGTGAGGTCATCCCAGGGCGTCTCCTCGGGCAGGTCGAACAGTTCGGTCAGCACGTCGGAGGTCGAGAAGACCTCCACCATCTCCTCCTCGACGGCCACGCGCTTGCGGATCACGTTGACGCGATCCACCTCGTTGAACTCGCCGAAGGTGACGGCGACGCCGGATTCGCCGGCGCGCGCCGTGCGACCGATGCGGTGCAGGTACATCTTCTCGTCGTCAGGGCAGTCATAGTTGATGACGTAGGTCACGTTGCTGACGTCGAGCCCGCGGGCAGCGACCTCGGTGGCGACCAGCACGTCGGCCTTGCCGTCGCGGAAGCGGTCGAGGTTCTTCTCGCGGCTGGCCTGGCGCAGGTCACCGTGCACGGCGATGGCCGACACGCCGAGTCCGTCCAGTTCCTGGACCAGTCGGTCACACATGCGCTTGGTACGGCAGAACACGAACGCACCACCACGGTCGGGCTTCTGCAGCAGTCGTGCCAGCACTCGCGGCTTGTCCATGCGGTGGACCAGGAAGAAGTGCTGGTCGACGGTCGGAGCGGTCTCGTGCAGCGTCTCGTCGGCCCGCATGAAGGTCGGCTTGGCCATGAACCGACGAGCCAACTTGACGATCTCGGTGGGCATCGTGGCCGAGAACAGCAGGGTCTGGCGGTCGTCGGGGACACCGGCGAGCAACCGCTCGACGTCGGGCAGGAAGCCCATGTCGAGCATCTCGTCGGCCTCGTCCAACACGATCGTGTGGATCTGGGAGACGTCGAGGTTGCCCCGGTTGAGGTGGTCGATGGTGCGTCCGGGGGTCCCGATGACGACGTGGACGCCGCTGGTCAGCGCCTCGATCTGTTCGTCGTAGCCGACGCCGCCGTACACGGCGATCGTGGTGATGCCACGGGCCGCGCCGACAGTCAGGTCGTCGGCGACCTGGATGCACAGTTCACGGGTCGGCACGATCACCATCGCCTGGGTCTGCGCCTTCGAGGTGTCGATGCGCTGCAACAGGGGCAGGCCGAACCCGAGGGTCTTGCCGGTACCGGTGCGGGCCTGGCCGATGATGTCGTGGCCCTTGAGGGCCAGTGGGAGGGTCAGTTCCTGGATCGGGAATGGGTGGACGATCCCACGCTCGCCGAGTGCGGCGTTGAGGTCGTCGTCCAGCCCGAGGTCAGTGAAGAGGGGCTTGGTGCTCAATTGTCAGTGGTCCTTGATGATGCGACCACTTCGGTGTGAGCGGCTTGCAGGCCGGTCGACGCAGGAATTGGTGGTCGCGCGCGTGTGTTCGCGGGGGTGGGCACCTGGCAGTCCCCAGCGTTGGGCTCCAAGGCCGAACACGCCGAATTGACTGCCTGCGAGAACGAGATGTGCACGAATCGAGGTGCACCGGGCGAACGTTGGCCACTGTACCGGGTGGTCAGCGATGCGCGTCGGACGCCTCCCGCAGGCGCTGCCGGGCGGTTGCGACCAGGTCGGCCACGCCCGGGGCGAGGTCGGCGGGCAGGTCGTCGACGTCGAACCACGCAACGTCGTGGGACTCGTCTGACACGACCGGGGGACGCTCAGTGGTGGGCACCAGCAGTTGGACGTCCATGTGCCAGTCGCCCGACCCACATGGGGCAGCGTGGCGTGACAGCTTGAGCGGGACGGGGTCGGCATGGCCAACCAGGCCGGTCTCCTCGGTCAGTTCGCGCAGGGCAGCGTCGCTGACCGAGTCGTCCCCCGCCTCCATGTGACCGCCCGGCTGGACCCACTGGTTCAGCTTGCCGTGCAGCACCAGGCACAGCCGACCGGTGCTGGGATCCATGGGGACGGCTGATGCGGTGAAGTGGGCCGGTCTGCCAGCCCGTGTGAAGGTGACGGGATCGGCCGCCATGGCCTGCCATGCGGCCGCCTCGAAGCGACCGTCCGCGTCCACGGGCACATGGCGACCAAGGATGGCGCGAAGGTCGTCGACCAGGCCAGCACTGGGGTGGTTCGGCGTGGTCATCGCGGCACCCGGACGTTGCGCAGGCGCTCGCCACTGCGCACGAGTGCCCAGATCAGCAGGCTCAGGACGAATCCCGGCAGGATCAGGTGCGGTGCCTCCGCGAAGCGCAGGCTCACACGCAGTTGCGAACCCAGTCGTGCCAGCATCAGGCCCCAGGACACGGCGGGCAACTGCAGGCCGGCGCCGATGAAGGACAGCACCGCCTCCAGTGACACGATCGTGGCCATGTAGGGCATGGCGAACACGAACATGGGACGCAGGCTGTGGGGAATGACGTGACGTCGGAGCACGTAGGCGGAACTGGCACCCATGGCACGGGCGGCCTCGACGTGTTCGTAGCCGATGCGCTCCTGGACGGCACCGCGCACCAGACGGACCATCGGCGGCCAGGCGAACAGCGTCAGGACGCCGATCACCTGCCAGACGGTGCGCTCGTCGGTGAGCCCGAACACGACCAGTGCCGACAGGATGATCGGGATCGCGAACACGGCATCCGTGGACCTGGTGATGATGGTGTCGATCACACCCCCGGTCCATCCGGCGACCGCGCCAAGCACGGTCGCGATGGCCATCGCGCCGGCAATGACCGAGCCCCCGATGAGCATGGAGGTCCGGGCGCCGTACAGCGTGCGGGTCCAGTAGTCACAGCCGAACAGGTCGAAGCCGAAGGGATGCTGCCACGTCGGTGTGCCCAGCGACCTGCCCAGGATGCACTCGTCGACATCGTGGGGCGTGAGCGCGCCGGGGAAGATGGCGATGAAGACGAAGCCGGCGACGACGAGTCCCGGGGCCCCGAGGCTGCGCACGGTCGCGAGCGCCCGGTCCAGGCGGTCGCCGTCCCTGCCGGCATTGCTACGATTCGACGCGCCGCCGCTGCCGGTCGAGAGGCCGACGCCGACGGAGCCGTGCTGGGTGCTGCGCGACCCACTCACTTCGACGCCGTCCAACCTGGAATGTCCTTGGCTCGCTTCGTGGCACGTCGCCTGGTGACCGGGGTCGTCACCATCGTGCTGGCGTCCATCGTGCTGTTCCTGCTGGTCGACCTGTTGCCCGGAGATCCGGTGCGCAGCCTGTTCGGCTTCGGTCAACCAGATCCACTGCTGCTCCAGCAGATGCGCGAGGCGCTCAACCTCGACAAACCGCTGATCGTCCAGTGGTGGTTGTTCATGGTGGACTTCGTCACGCTGGACCTGGGCACCACCCGCACTGGTGTGCCGGTGGACGACGTCATCCGCGCGAGCCTACCGGTCAGTGCGGTGATCCTGGCCGGGGTGTTCCTGTTGCAGGCCCTGCTCGCCCCGTTCCTGGTGTGGTTGGCCGGCATGCGGGCGGGCACGCGCATGGACCACGTTGCGGACACGGCCGTGATCGTGCTGGTGTCGATCCCGGCACTGGTGGCCGCATTCGTGGTCCAGGCCGTCCTGGTCTACTGGACCGACCTGTTTCCGTCACCGGTGTGGCAGTTCTCGGACGTGCCGAAGTGGCAGAACTACACCATGCCGATCCTGGCACTGGGACTGGGATCCGCGGCGCATCTGGCGATGGTGGGCCGAGTCGAACTGCTGGCTGGCATGACCACGCCGTGGGTGAAGGCTGCGCGGGCCCTGGGCATGCCACGCGAACACCTCGTGCGGGTCGATGCGCTGCGACCGGCGGCTGGCTCGATGGTGCAACTGCTGGGTGCCAACCTCGCGGTCCTGGTGACGGGCCTGATCGTCGTCGAGGACGTGTTCGACGCGCCTGGTGTGGGATCGACCCTCCTGCGCGCGATCCAGGACCAGGACCGTGTCCTGATGCTCACCCTGATCATGATCGTCCTGGTCTTCGTGATCGCGGTGAGCACGGCCACCGACCTCGCCCATGCCTGGATCGACCCACGCGTTCGCGACGAGGTGCTGTAGGTCGGCGGATGCGGTTCGTGACCACCTGGCGGGGCCACGCGGACCCACGCCCCTTCGAGTGCCGGCCCCGACGGCGCTGCGCAGCCAGTGCGGCGCAGGTGAAGGACGGGTGGACACCACGTCCGGGCGAGTAGCGTGACCGCCAGTCGTGGCAGCCATCCGAAGGGTGTCGTCAGTGCTCCACCGCGTGCTTGATCGGTCGGCGCCCGTGCCCGCTGCGACGGACCTCGCCGGGCGACCAACCGCAGGCGGCGCATGGTGACGATCGTGGACCATCCCGACCTGCCCGCCGACGACGGCCAGGCCAGCGATGGCACCGGGCCCGGGACGCAGACGGCGGCTCGGCGTGGGCTGCCGCCGTGGCACCCACCCCTGCTCGCGGCCTGGTCCGTGCTGGCGCTGTGGGCGAGCAACGTCAACGAGGTCCCACCACGTGACGGGCTGCGACTCCTGGGCATGGCCGTGGGCGCCGTGTCTGTCGCATGGCTGGTCCTGGCGGTCGCGGCGCGATTCGCCGGTGTCGATCGACCCGTGTCGCGCGCTGCGCTGGCCACCACCATCGGAGCCGCGGCGGTCCTGCTCGCCGGCCGTGTGGCCTCGGGGCTGGAACCCGCTGTCGGGCTGGCAGCGATCGCTGCCATCGCGATCGTGGGCATCGTGGTGGCGAGCAGGATCTCGCAGTCGGCCACCGCGGCGCTGACGACCGTTCTGGATGTCTTCACCCTGGTCACCGTTGCAATGGTGACCGTGCCGGTCGTCTCGACGCTGCTGCAGCCCAACGATCCATCCCCGGTGACGGCCGAAGGCGCCGCTGGCGCATCGTCGGGTGGCACCCTGGATCGCGACGTCTACTACATCATCCCCGACCGGCATCCGCGGGCCGACACCGCCCAGGCCTACCACGGCATCGACCTCACACCATTCCAGGATGCGCTGGTCGAGCGCGGCTTCACCATCCAGGACAAGGCTCGCGCCAACTATCCTCGGACGGCGCACTCGCTGACTGCCACGTGGTACATGGAGTACCTGCCGGACCTGTTCGAGGAGGAGCCGGCCGATCCCTCCAGCATCAATCCGCTGTACCTGATGCTGGGGGAGAACCCGCTGGGCGAGGTCATGACGGCGGCTGGGGCGGACTACGTGCACATCGGCAACTGGTGGTGGCCGACCGCCACGGCGAGCACCGCGACGAGCGTGTTCAACCCCCGGGTGCCCAACGAGTTCACGTCGGTCTGGCGGGCGACCACCGGGGTTCGATGGCTGGCGTCCACGGACGTGGAAGCCGGGATGGACCGACGTCGCGAACAGTACGAGATCGGCTGGGCACAACTGGCCGAACTGGAACGTGTGGCCGCGTTGCCCCACGAGCGGCCGCGCTTCGTGCTCGTCCATCTCACCATTCCCCACCCACCGATGGTGTACGACGCCGACGGCTCCTACGTCCGTCAAGACACGGTGCGATCCCGTGACGACGACGAGAACCTGGGCAACCAGGTGGCCTTCATCGATTCCTGGCTCGAGGAGTTCGTCGACCAGGTCGTGACCGGCGACGAGGAAACCGACCCGATCATCGTGATCCAGTCCGACGAGGGGCCCAACCCCGACGGATTGAACGCAGGTGAGGACTACAACGACTATGCCGACATCGACATGGACGGACGGCGCGAGAAGTTGGCGACGTTCTCGGCGTGGTACCTGCCCGGTGTCGACCAGGAACCGCCCGAGGACATCACCGGTGTCAACACGTGGCGCTTCATCCTGGACCGCTACATCGACACGGACTACGGATTGCTCGACGACCGGGTGTACCTCTATCTCCACAACGACGATCTCTACGAGTTCGTGGACGTCACCGACGACTTCGACTGACCCCCGCGGCGGCACGTGTCCCGGGTCGGCCGATGACTTGGGGCGTGTCGAGGTGGGGGGAGTCGACCGCAGTCGTCAGTTCCGGTCGGGACCGCCCAGGTCGGCGCCGAAGAGCAGGGCGGCAACCGAGGTCGCCAGGTTGAGGCTCGACACGCCGGGTCGCATCGACAGCCGGACGCGGACATCCGCCTGCTCGACCAGATCGCTCGACAGGCCGCCGCGCTCGGTGCCAAAGGCCAGGATCGCGCCGCGTGGCACGTCGTTGCCTGCCACGACCTCGCCGTCCGGTGTCACCGCGACCAGGGGCCGTGATCGGTCGGGCAGCGCGTCGCGTCGGGCGACGGGAAGTGCGAACTGCAGCCCGGCACCACCCCGGATCGCCCGCGCATGCCACGGGTCCGCCGAGCCGATCACGACCAGTCCCGCCGCGTCGGCCGCGGCCGCCACCCGGACCGCAGCGCCCACGTTGCCGAGGTGACGGGGGTGTTCGAGCAGGACGACGGGACGAGCGTCATCGATGGCCAGTACCTCGTCGATGCGGTCGACCGGTCGGTGTGCCACCGCCAGCGATGGCGAGGGCAGTCCACCCGACGTCACCTGCGCCCAGGTCGCGTCGTCCACCGCCTCGATCGCCACGGCGGGCACGACATCGGGGGCGAGGTCGGCGAGCAGCGCACGCATTGCGTCGGGGTCGGGGGAGGCCACGCGCACCAGTGATGCCCCGAAGCGGATCGCGTGCTTGAGCGCATGGATGCCCTCCAGCACGGCGAGGTCGGGATCACGCCGCGCCGCCTGCACCACCGTCTGCAACGACACCGAGGCCATCGTCAGTAGTCGATGCCGCGCCGAGCCAGGATGCCCTGGTCGAAGGCGTGCTTGACGTTGTCCATGCGCGTCACGGTGTCGGCGACCTCGATCAGCGCCGCTGACGCGTCCCGGCCCGTGGCGATGATCGACGTGGTCTCGGGACGATCGTGGATGGTCGCGATCACCTCGTCGGCGTCGATCCAGTCCCAGTTCATGGCATAGGTGATCTCGTCGAGCACCACCAGCCGGTAGTCGCCAGAGGTGATGGCCGTGCGGGCCTGGTCCCACGCCGCGCGCGCCAGTGCCTCGGACTCGTCCAGGTCTTCGCTGTCCCAGGAGAAGCCGTCTCCCATGGCCCACCACTGGGCTCCGAGTTGGGTCAGCAGGTCCTGTTCACCGACACGCCAGTCGCCTGACTTGATGAACTGGACCACGGCAACGGGCCAGTCGCGTGCCAGGGCCCGCAGGATCGTGCCGAAGGCCGCGGTCGACTTGCCCTTGCCGTCGCCCGTGTTCACCAGGACGAGCGACTCGACATGCCGGGCGCGGTCCCGCTGCACCACGTGGTCCGTCGGCGGTGTCGCGGCGTCGCGCTCACCGAGGTCGTCGTTGGAATTCTCGCTGGTCATCGGTCTGCCTCGTCGTCGTGTCGGTGGGCTGGTCCAGGGGTGGCGGGCGTCGGTGTTCGGGGACGAACCGGGGCGACGACGATGCCGTCGCCATGGTGCAGGATCGCGACCCGGGCGTCGTAGTGGGTCGAGATCCTGGCGGCGGTGAGCACCTCGCCAGGATTGCCCTCGGCCACGACCCGGCCGGCGGCCAGCATGACCAGGCGATCGGCGTACTGGCCGGCAAGCGTGAGGTCGTGCATCGCAGAGATGATGGTGAGTCCCTGCTCGCGACGCAACTCGTCGACCAGTTCCAGCACCTGTTGGCCGTGGCCGACGTCGAGGGCCGCCGTCGGTTCGTCCAACAGCATCAGGGGTGCCTGTTGCACGAGTGCCCGTGCCAGCACGACGCGTTGCAGCTCACCGCCCGACAGGTTGAGGACGGGACGTGTGGCGAACTGGTGCAGGTCCAGCCGAGCCAGCGCATCGTCGGTGACGGCCAGGTCGGTCATGTCCTCGACGCCGAATCGTGGCATGTGGGCGGTGCGTCCCAGCAGGACGTAGTCGCCCACGGTCAGGCCCGCGGGGATGATGGGTCGCTGCGGGACCAGCGCGACCGATCGCGCCCAGTTGCGCGGATCCCAGGTGCGAGGGTCCTGGCCGGCGATGGTGACGCTGCCCGAGTGGGTGACGAGGCCTGTCATGACCCCCAAAGCGGTCGACTTGCCGGCACCGTTGGGACCCAGCAGTGCCACCCACTCGCCGCGTTGCACCTGCAGGTCGAATCCGACGAGGGCGGGACCGTCGCCGTAGTCGACGCCGATGCCGTCGAGTTGCAACGCCGGAACCGCCCCCGGCTGTCCAGTGGCCCCCACGGGCGAACCCGGTGCGGTCCCACGGTGGCGGGGGGTCTGGCCCAGGTCGGCGGTCATGACATGATCCCGGCGCGACCACGACGCAGCACCCACGCGAAGAACGGGGCCCCGATGAGCGCCGTGATGACCCCGATGGGCAGTTCTGCCGGCGCCACCACCGTGCGCGCGAGCACGTCGGACAGGACCAGGAAGGTGGCGCCGTAGAGCACCGACAGTGGCAGGACCAGCCGATAGGACCCGCCGACGACGAGCCGGACGGCGTGGGGGACGACGACGCCCACGAAGCCGATGAGGCCGCTGACCGCGACGGCGGCCGCCGTCGCCAACGATGCGGCTGCGATGACCACGACCCGGGTGCGGACCGTGTCCACGCCCAGCGAGGACGCTTCCCGCTCACCCACTGCCAGGACGTCGAGGGTGCGGCGGTACAGCAGGATCACTGCGATCGCGATGCTGCCGGGGATCGCGATCGTGAGCACCTCGCTCCAGCCGGACGTGCCGAGTTGACCCAGGATGAAGCCGTACACCTCCTGGATCGTCTCGACGTTGCGCTGCTGGATCCAGGTCGTGCCGGCGGTCAGGAAGTAGGTCACCGCCACGCCGGCCAGGATCAGCGAGGTGGGCGAGGCGCCACGGTCGGTGGACGACGCCACGACCCACGTGGCGCCGACCCCCAGCAGTGCGCCCACGAAGGCGAACACCGGCAGCGTGAGCCCAGACGGCAGGACGTCGGGCAGCCACGCGATCGCGATCACTGCCGCCAGCCCGGCCCCCGAGGCCGCACCGAGCAGGTAGGGGTCGGCCAGGGGGTTGCGGAACACGCCCTGGTATGCCGCGCCGGCCGTGGCGAGGCTGGCCCCGACCAGGCCGCCCAGGACCACCCGCGGCAGCCGCAGTTGCCACAGGATGTTGCGGGCGGCGGTGTCCAGGCCAGAGTCCAGCGACACTCCCGGGATCGTGTCGAGGAGCTCTTTCAGGACCGCGCCGGCGCCCAGGTCGACTGCACCGACCGTGATCCCGATCAGCATCGCGGCCACCAGGATCGCCGCCCCCGTGGCCAGTTGCCGCAGGGTCAGGTGGGTGGCGACGAGCGGGGGGCGAGGTGTCGGCTCGGGCGTGTCCGGGTCGACCACGGTCGGCCCGGCGACAGCCACCGAGGCGGACTCGTGGTCGGAACTGGACACGCCGGCGTCCGTCACTGGGTGGCGCCGACGCCGTCCAGCGAGGCCGCGATGGCCTCGACGAACTCGACGACGCGCGGCCCCCACCGACTGGGAACGTCCTCGGGCAGCATCACCACGGCGTCGTTGGTGACGGCGGCGACGTCGGCCCAGCCCGGTCGGGCGGCAACGTCGTCGGCCGTGGCCCCCGACGTCGTGTAGACCAGTTGGGGATCGGCGGCCAGGATGGCCTCCTCCGACATCTGCGGGAACTCGGTGCCGGCTTCCTCGGCAGCCTCGTCGGCGATGTTGACCAGGTCGAACAGGCCATACACCTGGCCGATGAACCCGGCCGACGACGTGGTGTAGTAGTCGGTCGAGATCTCGTGGAAGTAGGTCATCCCAGCGGCATCGGCGGGCGCATCGGCCACGACCTTGTCGATGTCGGTCTGCATCTGCTCCACCAGGACGGTGGCGCCGTCGTCCTGACCAGTCAGGACGCCCAGGGCGGCGATCTGGGCGTAGACGTCGTCGAAGGAAGTGGCAGGCGCCTGCTGCAGCGTGGGGATGTCCAGGGCGTCCAGCTGTGCCACCAGGTCGTTGGCGTCGTTCTGGATGACGACCAGGTCGGGTTCGTGGGCCGCCACTGCCTCGGCGTTGGGCGTGAAGCCGGACAGGTCGGTGACGGGCGCCTCATCGGGGAAGTAGGAGTACTCGTCGACGGCCACGACCTGGTCGCCGGCGCCGATGGCGAACAGGGACTCGGTCGCGGTCGGCGACAGGGACACGATGGCCGTTGCCGGGGCGTCGAGGGTCACCTGCTCGCCGACGCTGTCGACGACTGTCAGGTCGCCGGCCGCTGCCGCATCGCTGGCGGCCTCACTGGGGCCGGAGGTGGCCGCCGACGCGGTCGCTGCGGGGGTTTGGGAGATCGACGCGGTCGGCGATGACTCGGTGGTGGCATCGGAGCCACAGGCAGCCAGTGTGACGGCGGCCAGGGCCATGCCGACGAGGGCATGGCGGATGGGTGCAGACTTCATGGTCATGGTCCTTGAGTGTCTGCGAGGGTCGGCAGACGCGGGACCAGGAAACGGCCACTCGCGCACGCCCCCGTTCCTCGCGGGTGTCGTGTCGCACCATGGCGGCAGGCGACCTGGCTGGCCACTCCCGAGGTGTTCCGGGGGTGGCTTCACAGTTGCGGGACAGCGCCGGATTCGAACCGGACTTCGCTGCTGCTCATGGCCCAGGTGGGTGCACCTGGATGCCCGGAGCCTATCGCGGCGGTTGAGGCAGGGGCGGGGGTGCGTCTACCTGGCGCAGGTTGCCTGCACCCGCTGCGACGATCGGACGCGGTGATCGAGTCCCGGGCTCGTACCATCGCCCCCACCACGTCCAAGGCCTGCCACGTGCCCTACCTGCTGTTCATCGCCTTCGTGGTGGTGCCGTTGGCCGAGATCTTCGTGATCATCCAGGTCGGCTCGGTCATCGGGACGTGGCCGACCGTCGCGCTGCTGGTGTTCGACTCGCTGGTCGGTGCGTGGCTGGTCAAGCGCGAGGGCGTGCGAGCCTGGCGAAACCTCACGACGTCGTTTGACGGGGTGCGGTCACCAGTCGACGACCTCACCCAGGGGGCACTGATCGTGTTCGGTGGGGCGCTGTTGTTGACCCCCGGCTTCATCACCGACGCGTTGGGGCTGGCCTGCGTCCTGCCGATGACCAGGGCGCCGATGTCGGTCCTCGTGCGGCGCGTCGCCGCCACCGTCACCGCTCGCCGCATGGGGGCGGGCAAGGCGTCGGCCACGACCGTCTTCTGGTCGACCGGGCGCAGGTCGGGAACGACTGATCGCCAGGGCCGCCGTCCGGTCCGACCTTCCAGTGCATCTCCCAACGGTGCCAGCGCGCCCGGTGCCGGCTCCGGCGCGGTGCCGGGTGATCATGATGATCGCACAGACGTTCCCGACGTGGAGGTCCTGGGGATCGAGCGCGATGACGACGCGGGCTGACCGGGTGCCCCGGAACGTGGCGACGTTCGGCCCGCCCGCGTGACCACGGTCGGTGGGGATTCCGATCGGTGTCCGGGCGGCACCAGCAGCCGGTGGTCGTCGGGTGGACACGGTTCGGCAGGGTCTCGGTCGCATCGCCGACACAAGGGAGCACCGCATGGCAGCTCCGGGTGAAACCGACCTGGCACGGATGCTTGCGACGCTGGGTGTGCGTCGTCGCGACGGCGTGTTCACCTTCGTCGCGGTGACCGATCCCGCGCCACACCTCGTTGCAACTGCCCACGCCATGGTCCGAGAGTCGGACTCGACCACCCTGGTGCTGCCGGTCGAGGTGGCCGCGCGGGAGGGCCTTGCGGTGGTGGTCGAGATGGCATGGCTCACCCTGACCGTGCAGTCGAGTCTCGAGGCAGTGGGCCTGACTGCAGCCTTCTCGCAACTCCTTGGCGCCGCTGGCATCCCCTGCAACGTCCTGGCAGGCCACGACCACGACCACATCCTCGTTCCGCTGGACCGGGTCGACGACGCCATCAGGGAGCTCACGGCCCAGTGAGGTCTCGGCTGGCGGACGCGCTGCCCGGTGTCGCCGGCGACTTCTCCCTTGGGCAGTGCACGGCAGCAACCCGGGTCGATTGCCTGGCCGAGGACGCCCACACGACCGCGGACGTCCACACGACCGCGGACGCCCACACGACCGCGCGCCCAGACGAGCCGGGAGAAGCGGAAGAACCCGAACTCGCCCGTCGGCAGCACCTCCAGGTCGTCGAAGCCCGCCGAGCGCGCGCGTGCACGCAGGGTCGAGGGACCGGTCGCGGCATGTCGTGGATGCACTCGAAGGCGAACACCACGTCGTGGTTGCCGGGCAGGTCGGCCCGACCCACGTCGGCGATCGAGACTCCGTGCAGCGCGTCCGGGTCGCGTTGGCCGACGTCGCACTGGACGATGCCCGTCCCGACGACCCCGGTCACGCCGTCGGCCCCATGTTGTGCAGGTCGGGGGTGGACCTTGACACGCCCGTCAGGTCGGCATGGCCGTCGTCGCCGCTAGCGTCCGTCGCAGCCGTGGAGCCGGCGCACCCCCACTGTCCGAAGACGTTGGGGGACTGCGACTCGAAGACGCCGACAGGACGCCGCCATGACCATGCAGGCCATACACGACGCCATCAATGCCGACGCCGATGCAGCCACCATCGCCTCACTGCCGTTGCCGGACACGATGCGTGCGGCGTTCATCCGCAAGGCCGATGTCGACATGTTCGACGGGTTGGCCAGCCGGGACAAGGACCCACGAAGGTCCCTGCACGTGGACCAGGTTCCGTTGCCACCGCTGGGTGCCAATGAGGTCCTGATCGCCCCGATGGCCTCGGCCATCAACTTCAACACGGTGTGGACGTCGATCTTCGAGCCGGTGCCGACCTTCGGGTTCCTCGAGCGCTTCGCACGTGAGGGCGAACTTGGTGCCCGACACGACCTCGATCACCACATCGTCGGCTCGGATGCCGCTGGCGTGGTGTTGCGCACCGGGCCCGGCGTCACGCGATTCAAGCCCGGCGACCGGGTCACGGTGCACTGCAACTACGTCGACCTGGAGGGACCCGAGGGCCACGAGGACTCGATGTTGGACACCTCGCAGCGCATCTGGGGCTTCGAGACGAACTTCGGCGCACTGGCCGACGTCGCCATGGTCAAGGCCAACCAACTGATGCCCATGCCGGCCCACCTGACCTGGGAGGAGGCCGCGTCGCTGGGACTGGTCATGGCCACCTCGTATCGCATGCTGGTCGGCCAGAACGAGGCGCGCATGAAGCAGGGCGACGTCGTGCTCATCTGGGGTGCGACCGGGGGACTGGGCGGCTTCGCCACGCAGTTCGTGCTCAATGGTGGTGGCATCCCGGTGTGCGTCGTCTCCTCACCCGAGAAGGTGGCGCTGCTCGAGGAACTCGGGGTCGAACACATCATCGACCGCAAGGCCGAGGGGTATTCGTTCTGGACCGACAACGGCGAGCCGGACTACGGCGAGTACCGCCGATTCGGTGGCCGGATCCGTGACCTGGTCGGCGAGGACCCCGACATCGTCTTCGAACACCCCGGTCGGGCCACGTTCGGTGCCAGCGTCTTCGTGGCGAAGAAGGGCGGCACCATCGTCACCTGTGCCTCGACCAGTGGCTACCAGCACAGCTACGACAACCGGTACCTGTGGATGAACCTCAAGAACATCCTGGGGTCACACTTCGCCAACTACAACGAGGCATGGGCGGCCAACCGCCTGGTGGCCAAGGGCATGATCCACCCGATCCTGTCGAAGACCTACCCGCTGGAGGATGTCGGCGAGGCGGCCTACCAGGTCCACCACAACCTCCACACCGGCAAGATCGGCATCCTGGTCGGCGCCACCGAGGAAGGCACGGGGATCCGGGACGACGAGTTGCGCGCCCGCCACGCCGACGACATCAACCATTGGAAGCACCTGCAGTAGCCCTGCGATGTGCCGTCCGCCATCGGGTGTGTCCGCAGCAAGGTGGCAGCTGCGGGCGCGCGACCTCTGGAAGCACCTGCAGTAGCCCTTGTCACGTGCCGCGTCCGGGCTCCATGGATGTTGCGAGCCGCCAGGCGAGCAACTCCAACGCGCCCGCCATCGGGTGTGTCCGCGCAAGGTGGCAGCTGCGGGCGCGCGACCACTGGAAGCACCTGCAGTAGCCCTTGTCACGTGCCGCGTCCGGGCTCCATGGATGTTGCGAGCCGCCAGGCGAGCAACTCCAACGCGCCCGCCATCGGGTGTGTCCGCAGCAAGGTGGCAGCTGCGGGCGCGCGGTCAGGCCAGTACGGGCAGCACGCTGACCACCAGCCACATGCTGGACGCGAAGGGCAGGGCCAGGGCCGCCCAGGGGCGGTCTGCGTTGACCAACAACCCCATGGCAATGGCGACGGCGGCCGCAACGGACCCACTCGCCAGGTTGTCGAGCAGGCCCTGCCCGAGCAGCAACCCGCCACTGAACAACCACAGGACCAGAGCGACCACACCCGGCGCGAGGGCCGCTGTCCGCGTCATGGTCATGCCTGCGGGCAGCAGGCGGTCGACCAGCACCACCATCACGGCCACCGCCAGGCCCATGATCGGCGCGACGGACACCGGGTCGGGACCGGCGATCGACACGAGCATCCACAGGATGGTGGCGATCCCGGCCAGCGCCAGGCCGAAGGTCCGGAGGGCACCGCTGGCCGGCATGTCAGGACCCATGAAGGCCGATGGAGCGCGCCTGGCCACCAACGTCACGACCAGGAACGATCCCGTGGCGGTGACCAGCCACAGCACCACCTGGAGCATGCCACCGACACCGGTGGTCACCAGGACGAAGCGACGTACCAGGGTGGCAGCCGATGTCGGTGAGCCACCGCCCACCAGTCCCAGCGAGATGCCCCCGAGGATGAGGGGCAGGGCGGGCACGAGCCCGGTCACGATGTCGCCGGGCCGCAGCGGTTGGCCGACCACCGAGGACTCGTCGCGTTGGCGTGCCAGCCAGGTGGGCCAGACGATCATGATCGCGATGGCCGCCACGACCAGGATCGCGACGCCCGGAATCCCGCCAGGCCAGAATGGGAGGCGCGCCAGCAACGACACCACGCCGGCACCCACCACGAGTCCGGCGGGGGCGAGCACGACGTCGCTCAGGGCGGTGTCACGGGTCATCCACATGGTCGGCGACACTACCAGTGGAACGAGGCGCGACGCGCCCATCGCTACCCTCGCGCCGATGCTTCGACCCAGCCATTCCACGACGACGGGAGCACGGTGTGCCGACGGTCACCGCAGCGCTGATCGTCATCGGCGACGAGATCCTGGACGGGCACGTGGTCGACGCGAACACCCGCGTGCTGGCCGATGCACTGGGGGAGCACGGCGTCGTGCTGGACCGCATGCACACCGTGCGTGATGCGGTCGACGACATCGTCGAGGCGTTGCAACGGGAGTTGCAGGAACCGGGCCCACGCTTGGTCGTGACCTCGGGCGGCATCGGCTCCACCCCCGACGACATCACCTTCGAGGCGGTCGCGGCTGCCCTGGGGCGTCCGACGCAGGTCAACGAGGTCATCGCCCAACGGGTGCACGGTGCGTTGGACTGGCAACGTGCCCAGGGCCTCGACGTCGACGAGATCGTGGTCACGTCGATGATGCGCATGGCCGCCATCCCTGCCGGCGCCCGCCTGTTGGAGAAGCTGTCGGGTTGGGTGCCGGGAGTGGTCATCGATCTCGATGGCGGCGTGACCGCCGCGGGCACCACCATCGCCGTGTTGCCGGGTGTCCCACGGGAGTTCGAGCGAATCACCCGTGAGGGTCTGGTGACGATGGTGGCCGGACGCAATCCCGTCCCGACGGTGCTCGAGGTCACCCATGGGTTTCCCGAGTCGCTGCTCAATCCTGCCTTCGCCGAGTTGGCCGAACGCGTCCCCGACGTGAAACTTGGGTCCTATCCCGGCCGTCCGATGGTGGTGCGCCTGACTGGTGCAGCCGATGAGGTGGCGGTGGCGGCTGCCGTGGTGCGCGACCGGATCGACACGCTGACCGCGAGCCCCGGTGGTGCGGCCGTGCGCCGTGCATGGAGCCCCGTGACCGACGACCAGGACGACTGACCAATGAGCGCCGTTCCTCGCCTGCTGTTCGTCCACGCCCATCCCGACGACGAGTCGTCCAAGGGCGCCGCCACGGCTGCTCGCGCCGCCGACGAGGGCGCTGAGGTGGTGCTGGTCACCGCCACCGATGGCGCGGCCGGCGACATCCTCAATCCGTCGTATCCGTCACTGGAGCCCCACGAGATGGCGCCGGTGCGGGAGCGCGAGCTTGCGCGGGCGATCGAGATCATCGGCTTCACGCGGGTCCACCTGCTGGACTATCCCGATTCTGGCCTGCCCGAGGACCTCGCCGACATCCCGTCCGGCTGCTTCGCCGACATCCCGGTCGAGGAGTCGGCCACGCGCCTGGCCCAGGTCCTGCGCGAGGAACGGCCGCACGTCGTGGTCACCTACCCACCCGACGGTGGGTACCCACATCCGGACCACATCCGGGTGTTCCACACGACCATGGCGGCCGTGGAATTGGCTGCCGCCGACGACGGGGCAACGCCCGGGTGGCAGGTGCCACGGACGGTGTTCGGGACGGGATTTCCTCGCACGCGCCTGGTTGCCATCCACGACGCGCTGACCTCGCGCGACCTCGAATCGCCCTACGAGGGGTGGCTCGAGGATCGCAGCCCGCGCGATGCCGATCGTGACCCCGACATCGTGGTGGACGTGGGCAAGTGGCTGGACCGGCGCGATGCCGCCCTGTTGGCGCATGCCACCCAGATCGATCCTGATGGACGCTGGTTCAGCGTGCCGCGCGAGATCGAGGTGGAGGCATTCCCGTGGGAGACCTACTGCGTGTTGGCAGGGCAGCCGGCACCGGAGGGGGCCACCAGTCTGTTCGACGGCCTCGACCTGTCGGCCTGAGGAATCGGACCGCCTGGTCGGCCCGGGCGATCCGCCCCGGCGAGCGAACACGTTCCGGCACGCGACCCGGGCGGCCCGAAGATGCGTGCCGGAGTGGGCGGCATGCCTGGAATGGCTGATCAGTCGGGGACACCGCCGGGGGCAGGGATGCGATCGGCGAAGTAGAACAGGACGTCGTGGCGGGCAGCGGCGACCGTCCGGGTCATCATCACGGGGATCTCGGCGAACCGCGTGACCACCAGTCCTTCGGGCGTGACGGCCAGGTGCTCGGTGGTGACGACCTTGCCGCTGGCGGACTCGGCGATCAGGGGTACGGGACTGCCCGGAGGAACGCGCCCGATCACGTGGCCCTCGGGGATGCGGACGAAGTTGAGGTGGTCGGCCCCGTCGGCCACGACGAAGTCACGGTCGCCCAGGTCGCCGCCGATGGCGAAGTCCAGGTCCGGCGGCACCTTCACCTTGACCATGTCGCCGAACACGTCGACATCGACGCGGACGTGGTCGTTGCGGAAGCGCCGGGTCCCGAGGAAGCGCCGCAGCCCATCCAGGGCGAAGGCGCGCGACTCTGGCAGGCCGGGCAGGCCACACTCCACCGCGATGGCGGGCACCTGCTTCGGCATTCCCTCCATCAGGGTCGCGACGCCAAGGTTCCATCGCAGGATCGTCGTCGTGAACAACGTGGCCAGGTTGTAGTCGCCCGGTTTGTCGGTCGTCACGATCGCGTAGAAGGGGTTGTCGCCGGTGTTGTTGTGGATGTCGACCATGGCATCCATGCCCACACCCGACAGTTCCGACAGGATGGCCGCAGCCGCCACGCGCTGGGGCGTGTCGGGGCCGTTGCTGCCCCAGATGCGGTTGAAGTCCTCCTGGCCGGGCAGGAAGCGGTGTTCGAAGCCGCCGTCGGCGATCGCAGCCGGGACGTTGCCGACCACGACCCAGAGGTCGAAGGGCCACTTGCGACGGCGCCGCAGCACCTGCAGCGCCGCCTCGATCCCCGTCGACTCGTCGCCGTGCAGCAGGCAGGCGAAGCCTCGGGGTGCCATCTCGCCGGTGCCGGGCACCCGGATCAGGGTCGGGACCTCCAGTGCTCGTGCGAATTCCAGCGGTGACAGTTCGACGAGCTGCTCGTCCACGCCGTCCAGCATGATTCGATGCGTCGACGTGTGGGACACGGCTGATCCTTGGGTGGTGCAACGGGGCGTGGTCACGCGTGCCCGGCGGGTGGTGCGTGCCGGGCGCAGGCGGCATTGTCGGGACCTCGGGTCCACACTGCCAGCCGTCGATGTTACGTGCCCGCGCCGGCGGTGTTCGACTCGTCGGGGTCATCGTTGGAGGGCGCGCGACCTCGGGGATGGAGGGGTTCGTCGTCGTCGACGACGTCGATGTCGAGCTCGTCGTGGGCCCGCTGGGTGATGACGTGCGTGCGATCAGGTTCGAACAGCGCCTGGACCGACAGCATGGCGGTGCTGACCGACGACCGTGACGGGGGCGACCGACGCCACCGGATCCAGCCCCGTCGCTCGGCCGCCAGGGCCGCCTGGTCGATCGCCAGGACGGCGACAGCGATCAGGATTGCGACCAGCCAACCGTCCATGTCAGCGCGTCAGGGGCCAGGTGTGGACGGGCTCGTTGGAGGTCATGTGCTCGATGTAGCGGTTGGTCACCTCGGTCAGGGCCTCGTGACGATCCGGCATCGTTCGGTTCAGCTGCTGGAAGGTCTCGATCTGCCAGATGGCACCGTTGACGCGCTTCAGGCATCGCTGCTCGATGATGCCGAGGTAGTGGTCGCGGTCACGCCGATCGATGTTCCAGGCATCGAGACCACGGTGGGCGATGGGCAGGAGGTTGCGCAGGATCAGTTCGGTGACGGGCACTTCGCCCATGTCGGGCCAGTACATCGTGGCGTTGAGCCCGTGCTTGGCGCCCTTGCGGAAGTTCTCCATCGCGGCCTGGAAGCTGAGCCGCTCCGAGATCGGGGTGTCCTCCTCGACCATGCCACGCACCAGCCCGTAGTACAGGGCGGCATTGGCCATGGCATCGACCATGGTGGGCCCTGCCGGCAGGATCCGGTTCTCGACGCGCAGGTGCGGCTTGCCGCGAGCCACGTCGTAGATCGGCCGGTTCCACCGCCACACGGTGCCGTTGTGGAGGTTGAGCTCCTCGAGGTGGGGAATCTGGCCCTTGTCGAGTTCCTCGTGGGGATCCTCGTCACCCATCAACGGCAACAGGGCCTTGAAGTAGCGCACGTTCTCGTCGAACAGGTCGGTGACGTCGTCGATCCACTTCTCGCCGAACCACACGCGCGGTCGCACGCCCTGGGCGGTGAGTTCCTCGGTGCGCGTGTCGATGACCTGCTCGAACACCGCGATGCGGGTCTCGTGCCACAGTTGTCGTCCGGCGAAGAAGGGTGAGTTGGCCGCCACCGCGACCAGGGGTCCCGAGATCGCCTGCGCGGCGTTCCACGTCGGCGCGAAGCCCTCGGGCGAGACCTGCAGGTGCAACTGCGTGGAAGTGGCGGCGGCCTCGAAGATGATCGACGACGCCTCGAAGCGCAGGTCCTCGGTGCCCTTGATGTCGATGACCACGTGCTCACCGCGCGCAGCCAGCACCTGTTCGTTGAGCGCGAAGTACCGCTGCTCCGTCGACATCGTGTCCTCGTCGATGCTGAGGTCGTCGAGGGTCGGCAGGATCCCGATCATGACGACATTGGCATCGATGTCGTTGGCACGACGTTGCGCGAACTCGAACGAGGTGCACAGTTCCTCCTCCATCTCGCGGAACACCGTGCCCGACAACTTGTGGGGCGCGAGGTTGAACTCGATGTTGAACTGGGCAAGTTCGGTCTGGAAGTCCTCGTGCGCGAGCAGGCGGAGCAGTTCCGAGTTGGCGTTGGCGGGCTGGCCGTCGGAGTCGACGACGTAGAACTCCATCTCGAGCCCCGCCAACTTGCGTTCGCGCTCGAACATGTCGCGTTCCAGCATGGCCTCGAGTACCTCGAGGTTCGCCTTGACCTTGTTGCGGTAGTTCTGACGGTCCTCGTTGGTGAACGTGGTCCGTTCGATCTGCTGTCCCATGGTCTCACCCTGCCGCTGCGGATGTGGCGAGCCGGAGCCGGACTCGACTGGGGCAATACTAGGGTGGCGCGTGTGGCGATCGTGCACGTTGGGGCCAGACTGCGCGGTGGTCCGACCCGCGGCCACCCGCCAGCACCCAGATCGGGCAGGCAGGCTGGTCGGGTCAGTCAGGCGACGTCGCCAGCCGAAACCGCAGGACGTCGATGCGATCATCGAGCAGCCCGGCGAGACGCGGGAGCCGCTGCGACAGCCCCGGACAGGTCAGCAGGCCCTGGATGTCCTGGGGACCCAGGGCTGCGGCGAAGGCAGCCTGCCACACCGCGGTGGTGGGACCCTCGGCCAGGTCGGGGTACTCCACCTCGATGCCCAGGCGGGTCGCCAGGTCGACGACGGTGAGCAGGCGCTGCTCGATGGCGTCGAGCGTGGCGTCGGGTGTGGACGGGTCGCTGTCGCCCCGGTGCTCGTCCGGCCAGTCGTCGACGACGGCGCGGGGATACGGGTCGTCGGGGTGCCACTCCCGGACCCGGAACCGGGTGCGTCCGACTGCGACGACGCCCCAGCGCCCGTCGTCGTACTCCCGTGTGTCGACCATCTCGGCGATCGTGCCGACCCGGGCACGTTGGTCGCCGCCTCCGACCTCGTGGCCGTGCGTGATCAGGACGACGCCGAACCGGCCATCGCCGGCGACCACGTCGCGCACGAGCTGGCGGTAGCGCGGTTCGAACACGTGCAGGGGCAGCAGCATGCCAGGGACCAGCGCGGACCCCAGCGGGAACATCGGCAGTGGCGTCGTCATGGCGCCATGGTGCCACGGCTGCTCGGTTACTGTCGCGCCCCACCGACCCCCGGAGACACGGTGCGTCACGTTCGCCTGCTCACGCGCTCGCTCGAGGGCATCCATGCCCTGGCCTACTTCGATTCCGAGGTCATGGCAGCCTGGCGCTCGGTTGGGCTGAAGGGCTACTGGATGGGCTACTTCGCCAGCCGGGCGGCCCCGATGGGGCGGGTCGCGGCGGCGACGGTGGAGGCGACGTTTCCGTCGTTCGCACCCCACCTCATCCGCCGGGCCATCCCGGATGCCTGGGCGTTCGCGTCGCCGAGCGACATCCTGGCGGCGCGCGACCAGGCCGTCGCGCGCGTGCTGACGACCGTCTGGGCCGACATCGACGACGAGGTCATCGCGGACCTGGCCCGACGATGCCGGGCCTTCGCGGAAGGCATCGACGTGCCGGGCGCACGGTCGAGTCGCCCGCTCTACGCCGCCAATGCCGCCCGGGAGTGGCCGGATGAGCCGGTGTCGGTCATCTTCCACGCGTCGACCCTGGCGCGGGAGTATCGGGGTGACCTGCACATGGCACTGCTGGCCGCGAACGGCATCGACGGCATCGAGGGCAATGTGCTGGCGGCGGCCGGCCCGGCCTACGACCGGGAGTGGCTGCGCCAGTCCCGGGCATGGGACGACGAAACCTGGCAGGCAGCAGTCGACCGTCTCGTGGCGCGTGACCTGGTCACGTCGTCGGGCGAGTTCACCGAACACGGACGCTCATGGCGCAGCCAGATCGAGACGCGCACGGACGAACTGTCCGGGGCGCCCGTCGCCGCCTACGGGCGTGACCGGGCCATCGAGTTGACGCAGGACCTGGCGCCGCTGTCGGCAGCGGCGATCGCGAACCTGCCGGAGTCAGCGCCGCTGCGTCGCTGAGTCCGTCGCCGTGTCCGGTGGCCACCGCGGGCAGTCGGGCCGGCGGCGACCCGACGGCGCCGGGGTCCCGCCCCGGGTCAGGCGTCCCGGACCTCGTTCTCGGTGTCCTGGCCCGTGCGAACCGCGGCGATGTTCTGCAGGGTCGTCGTCGCGATGGCCTCCAGTGCCTCGTTGGTCAGGAAGGCCTGGTGGGCCGTGATCAGCACGTTGTGGAACGTCAGGAGCCGCGCGAAGGTGTCGTCGGTCAGGATCTCGGCACTGCGATCCTCGAAGAACAGTGGTCCCTCCTCCTCGTAGACGTCCAGTGCCAGGGCCCCGATGTGGCCGTCCTTGAGGCCCTCGACCACCGCCTCGGTGTCGATCAGCGGGCCTCGGCCGGTGTTGACGATCATGACGCCGGGTTGCATGGCAGCGATGGACTCGGCATCGATGAGGTGGTGGGTCTCCTCGGTCAGCGGGCAGTTGAGGGTGATGATGCGCGCGCGGGCGCGGGCATCATCCCACGTCGTGTACTGCACCCCGAGATCAACGAGGTGGGGGTCCTCCCACGAGTCCACGGCCAGCACCTCGCAGCGCATGTGCCACAGCAGTCGGGCAACGATGCCGCCGATGCGGCCCGTGCCCACGACCGCGACGGTCGTGCCTGCGACGTCGAAGCCGACCAGTCCGTCCAACCGGAAGTTGCCGTCGCGGACCCGGTTGTGGGCACGATGGATCTTGCGGTTGAGCGCCAGGATCAGGGCGAGCGTGTGCTCAGCCACGGCGTTGGGGGAGTAGGCGGGCACCCGCAACACGCGGATGCCCAGCGTCGACGCCGCCTCGATGTCGACGTTGTTGAAGCCGGCACATCGCAGGACGATCGCGGTCGTGCCCCCCCGGGCCAGGACCTCGAGCACCGGTGCCGACAGATCGTCGTTGACGAACGCGCACACGATGTCGGAGTCAGCGGCCAGGCGGGCGGTCTCGACGTCCAGGCGCGCCTCCATCCACGAGAAGTCCGGCGCGTCGTCCAGGTCGTCCATGGCGGTCTCGAACGACGACCGGTCGAAGGGCTTGACGGAGAAGGCGGTGACGGTGGCCATGGTGTCTCGATCCTCGTGTGCAGCCTGCCGAGACGCCTGCATGCGTCGCGCCGGTGTGATGCGCACGATAGGACACGGCATCGGGGTCGGTGCCTCGGGGCGGCAGTCATCGACCCCATCGTCGACTCGTCCGCCCACCGTTGATCAGGTTGGTGGCGCGATCGTGTCGAGTGCCACGTCGATGGGCGTGTCGCCGCCGACCACCTCGAAGATCAGTCCCGCCAGGTCGTCGCGGCGGAGCACTCCAGCGAGGACCGCGGCGACGTCGGCCCGGGCGATCTCGCCGCGATCGACGTGGCGGGCCATGGTGACGGTGTCGGTGCGCTCGTCGTCGGTCAGGCGGCCCGGTCGCACGATGGTCCAGGCCAGGTCGCTGGCCATCACGTCCCGGTCGGCACGTGCCTTGGCACGGAGGTAGACGCTGAACGCGTCGTCGTCGCTGGGGGGGTCATCGGTGCCCATCGACGACAACATGACGTAGGACCTCACGCCAGCCTGCACGGCGGCATCGCGCAGCAGCACCGCCGCGCCGTGGTCGACCGACTCCTTGCGCGCAGGGCCGGAGCCCGGGCCGGCACCTGCCGCGAACACGACGGCGTCGGCACCGTCGAGGTGGCGTGCCAACCTGTCGACATCGGCCGTCTCGAGGTCGATGACCGCGGGGGTGCCACCGACAGCGGTGACGTCGTCGGCCTGGGCCGGATCACGGATGAGGTTGACGACGTGGTGCTCGGGGGCCAACTGGTCGGTCAGGGCGAGTGCGACCTGGCCGTGGCCGCCGGCGATGACGATGTGCATGAGGACTCCAGCAGGGGTCGAATGAGGGATCGGGTGGGCCACAACGTGGCAGGCGGGGTCGATGTTCCGGTGCTGCGCCGGGGTCCGGACAAGAAGACGTCCAGACACGAAGAAGCCCCGTCCGAGGACGGGGCTCTCCACAACGTTGGTATCCGCTCAGACGGGACGCACGTCGTTGGCCTGGGGACCCTTCTGGCCCTGTGCGACCTCGAAGCTGACCCGCTGCCCCTCCTCGAGGGACTTGTAACCATCCATGTTGATGGCGGAGAAGTGGACGAACAGGTCCTCGCCGCCTTCGGCTGGGGTGATGAACCCGTAGCCCTTGTCGGCGTTGAACCACTTGACGGTACCTTCTGGCATTGCTGTTCCTTGCTGGTGCGCCCCGGGTTGTTGTCCTGTTGCGGACAACCAGACTCCCCGTCTGGACGCGTGGTGGCACGGTACCCCACCGGTGTCGCGACCGGTGACGACCGAATGGACAGGGGCGTCACCACGCGCCACGGACCGGGGCAGGTCTCGTGGTGACGCCGCGTCTGGGCCTGGGAGGGTGGCGGTCGCTCCTACGCTGCAGTGGCGTCCCGACCCAAGGTCGTCCGCGTGTCCAACCGCCTGGCAGCAAGCAACTCTCCGTACCTCCTCCAACACGCCGACAATCCGGTCCATTGGTGGGAATGGAGTGACGAGGCCTTTGCCGAGGCCGTGCAGCGCGACGTCCCGGTGTTCCTGTCCGTCGGCTACTCGTCGTGCCACTGGTGCCATGTCATGGCGCACGAGTCGTTCGAGGACCCGGCGACGGCCGACCTGCTCAATGCCCACTTCCTGTCGATCAAGGTCGATCGGGAGGTGCGCCCCGACGTCGACGCGGTGTACATGACCGCGACCCAGGCCCTGACGGGGCAGGGTGGCTGGCCGATGTCGGTGTGGCTCGACCACCAGCGACGGCCCTTCTACGCCGGGACGTACTTCCCGCCCCAACCCGCCCACGGTCGGCCGTCGTTCACCCAACTGCTGACGAGCCTGGCGCAGGCGTGGGCGACGCGGCGGGAGGAAGTGCTGGCGTCCGCAGCCGACATCACGGCCGCGCTGCGGGCGCACAACGACCGCCGCGGCCCCGACTCGGCGCCGGCTCCGGCGGTGGCGTCCATGGGACTGTCGGACACGGAGGCCGCCGCCGAGGCAGCCGCTCCGGATGCCGTGGCCGCGAACCCACTGGATGCCTCGGCCCTCGCCGCGGCGGTGGAGGTGGTCGTGTCGCGCGCGTGGGATCGTGACCTGGGCGGCTTCGGGCGGGCACCGAAGTTCCCGCAGGCCATGACGATCCAGTGGCTGCTCGACCACCACCTGGTCACCGGCGATGCGATGGCGTTGGAGGCCGCCGTGTCGTCGCTGCAGGCGATGGCGCGTGGCGGGATCCATGACCACGTCGTCGGCGGCTTCGCGCGCTATTCGACCGACGCGCGCTGGCTGCTGCCGCACTTCGAGAAGATGCTCTCGGACAACGGCCTGCTGCTCGAGTGCTACGCGACCGCGGCCGCGATGACGGGCAGTCGCGAGTTGCGCGCTGCCGCCGAGGGCATCGGCGCCTGGTTGCTCGACGTCATGCAGGCACCCGACGGCGGCTTCTACTCGGCCCTGGACGCCGACACCGACGGGCACGAGGGGGCCACCACGGTGTGGACCGATGCGGAGTTCCGCGAGGTGGTGTCGGCCGCCGGGGTGGACGCCGACCTGGCGGCCGACTGGTTCGGTGTCCGGGTGGAGGGCAACTTCCGCCCGGAACGTGGGGTGCCCACGGGCGAGAACATCCTGCACACGCCGACGGGGTTGGAGGAGTTCGCCGCGGCCAACGACCTGGAGACCGGGACGTGGCAGGTACAGGCGCGGATCGCGGTCGAGGCGCTGGCCACGCGCCGGGCAACGCGATCGCAGCCGGGACTGGACGACAAGGTGATCGTTGCCTGGAACGCGTTGGTCATCCGTGGCCTCGCGCGCGCCTCGGCGCTGCTCGCCCGGCCCGATTGGGCCGAGGCTGCGCTCCGGGCCGCCGAGTTCATCCGCCACCACATGCGCACGGAGCAGGGCGAACTGCTGCATGTGCACCGAGGCGGGACGTCATGGGTTCCCGCGTTCCTCGACGACGAGGCCGGCCTGGCCGTGGCGTTGTTCGAACTCGCCCCAGTCGTGGGGCGTGCTGACCTGGTGGCCTGGGCCGTCGAGCTGGTCGACCACGCGGTTGCCACCTTCGGCGACGATGCCGGCGGCTATGCCACGACCCGTTCGGATGCATCGGATCTGCCCCTGCGGCCCCGTGACGAGTTCGACAATGCACAGCCTGCCGGAACGTCGTCGCTGGCCCAGGCAGCCGTGCGAGCAGCCCGGATCACCGGCGAGCAGCGCCATGCCGAGCTCGCACGCGGGCTCCTGGCTGCGGGTCATCTCGCGGCGACCACCAACCCCACCGGCTTCGGTGAACTGCTTCGCGCCGCCCAGTTCCTGGCCGCCGACCAGCGAGAGGTCGCGATCGTCGGACGCGATGGGCCGGCCCGTGATGCCCTGGTGGCGGCGGTGGTCGGCGTGCCGCGGCCCGGCGTCGTGACGGTCGTCGGGGACGGCGAGTCGGCGTCGACGGTGCCGCTTCTGGTCGGGCGCGAGGTCACCGACGACACGCCGCGAGCCTGGGTGTGTCGAGACTTCACCTGTCATCTGCCCGTCACGACGGCTGCCGAGGTGCTCGCGCAGCTGGACGGCTGACACGGCCGGCGTGCTCGTCGGCCTAGTCGTCGCCACCAAGGATCGCCGTGGCCAGCCACGACACGATCGAGATGATGATCGCGCCCAGGAACGTCGACCCGAACCCGTCACTGTGCAGGCCCAGGTCACCGGTCAGCCAGATGACCAGTGCCAGCATGGCGGCATTGACGACAAGCAGGAACAGGCCCATGGTGAGCACGACCAGCGGGAGGGACAGCAACTTCGCGACGGGCTTGACCAGGGCATTCACCAGCGCCATCACCACGACGATGATGACCATCGACTGCCATGAGCCGTCGAACGTGAGGCCGTCGACCAGGCGAACACCCAGGTAGACACCCGCGGCATTGGCCGCCAGCCGGATCAGGAGGTTCATCATGTCGGTGCCTCGTGCACGGAGTGGCAGTCAGTGGTCACAGCAGGGCACCGGCATGGGCCAGTGCCATCCTGACGAGCCGGTCGTGCCCGCTGGTCATCTCGCTGAGCACCACCTCGCTGCAGGCCTCTTCCGGGGTGATCCAGGAGAAGTCGAGGGCATCGGGGGAGGGGGCGCACTCACCGGTCACCGGCACGATGTAGGCCAGTGACACCGCGTGCTGGCGTGGGTCGTGGAAGCCGCTGCGGTCGGGGTCCGGGAAGTACTCGGCCACCGTGAACGGCGCGGCGGAGGCCGGGATCTGGGGATCGGCGTCGGGACCGAGGTCCTTGATCAGGTGACGCCACAACGCGTCGCGGATGGTCTCGCCATGCATCACCCGGCCGGTCACGGCGGCCCGAGAGATGCTGCCGTCGGGCATCACCCGCAACAGCAACCCGACCTTGGTGACCCGACCGAGATGGTCGAGCCGCACCGGGACGGCATCGACGTAGACCTGGGGGACACGATCGCGCACGTGGGCGAGATCGTCCTCGCTCAGCCAGCCGGAATGGGCCACGGTGTCGGGTTGGCTCATCGGTCCACCTCGCTGCTGATCGGATTGCACCATCCGGGCAGTGGCGTGGGGCCACGCGACAGCCGCAGGCCGCGGCTGCCGGTGTCGAAGGACACGAGCCCGGCATCTGCGAGCCGGATGGCGATTCGTCGAGCCTCGTCCAGGTCGAGGTCCGTGGTCCGACTGCCGCCAGCCGACGGCAGGTCGGCGGGCACACCCGCGAGCTGGCGGGCGAGTTCGACCAGGGTGAAGGTCGCGGGCAACTCGTCCACGGGCACCTCGGGCACGTCGTCGGGGGCGATGCCCAGCGCTGCCGTGGCCAGTCGCAGCCCAGCGGCCACGTCCTCGGCCCAGGTCTCGAGCCACACGGTCAGGTCCCCGCTGCGCAGCGCCGCCGCCAGCACGTCGTAGTTGCCGACCCGGCGGGCCGACATCGGCAGTTCGGCAACGGCCATGCCCGCGGGGTCGAGACCGGCATCGCGCAGGACGAGCCGAGCAGCGACACGCGCCAGCCGGCCGTTGGCCGATTCGAAGGGATGCAGCCGCAGGATCTCGAACTGGAGGAGTCCCGCCACGACCACGGGGTGCAGGGTCTGGTCACCGGCCAGCTGCTGCAACGACGGCAGCTGCGGTGCGATCTCGGCCGGGGCGACCGGGTGGAACACGATGCGCCCCTCCAGACCATCGCTGACCACCTGCTGGCTGCGTCGCAGCATGCCCGCGGACGGTGTGGCCACGAGTCCCGTCGTGAGCCTGCGGTGCACGGCCGGCAACGCCTTCAACACGTCGCGTCGCAGCAACGCCCCCAGATCGTCCGCCCGCAGCGCCGCCTCGACGCCGGCGTACTCGCGTCGCTGCACCTCGATGGGGTCGGCACCGTCGTCGACCAGGGCGATGAGCTCGCCCGGCGGCGGGGTCGCCACCATGGGGGAGCCGTCGAGACGACAGGTTGCGATGATCGCGAGGTCCCACAGGTGCGGGGCAGTGGAGCCCAGGCTGACCGCGCCGGCAATCGCCGTGGCGAGACGCTCGATGTCCTCCAGCAGCACACCCAGGTGGGGACTGGGGGACCACTGATGGCGTGGCGCGTCGGGCGGGGTCACGAGCGCATGAGCCAGGGTCGGCTGCTGCGAGCGGACTCCGCGGCCTCCAGGATGCGACCGTGGCGGCGACCCGCGGCGTAGGTGGCCGATGCCAGGCCGATCGCACCACTCAGGGCCGTCGTCATCTTGATGGCGCGCTTGGTGCGCCGGGAGAAGATCACGATCGGCCACCCGCGTTGCCACGCCACGGACTCGAGCGCCGAGTCCGGATTGACCGCGACCGGATGACCCACGGCCTCGAGCATCGGGAGGTCGGACACCGAGTCGGTGTAGGCGTAGCACAGCCGCAGGTCGTAGCCGCGCTCCCCCGTGAGTTCGTCGATGGCCTCGACCTTGCCCTCGCCGTAGACGAACGGGCCGTCCAGCTCACCGGTGTAGAGGCCGTCGACGACCTCGCCGCGGGTGCCGATGCCGCCCGTCATGCCCAGGGCGGCAGCCAGGGCGCCGACGATCTCCTGCGGGGATGCGGACACGATCCAGGTCTCGCGACCGGCGTCGTGGTGCATCTCGATGAGGTTGTGCGACTCCGGCCGGATGCTGTCGAGCAGGCGCGGGATGACGACCTCGTTGAGCCCCATCATGTCGTCGCGGTTGGAGCCGGCGATCATGTCCAGGGCCCGGTCACGACTCTTGGTCGACGTTTCGTCCGAGGCGCCGAAGAGGCGGAACGCCAGCGCTCGGAAGCCATCCTGGGCCAGCACCGATCCGTCCAGCATGCCGGCACGCCAGGCAGCCACGGCCAGCACTGCCGGTGACGCCCCGGCGATCAGGGTTCGGTCGAGGTCGAAGAACGCGGCGCCCAGCGCCTTGGGGCCGGGTGCCGCCTCGGGCCGTGCGGACACGGTGTCCCCGAACCGGGGGGTGGCGACGCCAGCCGACGTCGCTGCATGCCCGTCGGCACCCGCCGTCACGGCATCGTCGCTGGCGACGTCGCCGGCTGCGACGGCTGCTGCGACGGCGGCAGCGTCGCCGGAGGCATGCGGCTCGGCTGGGGGTGCGCCGGACCGTTCCCCGGACCGTTCCATGGTGCGCCCTTTCGGGATCGCGAAGGTCCCGTGATGGGCCATGCGTTCGGGGACGAGGATAGTGAAGTCGGCACCGAACCCGATCGCCCCAGGCGGCCGGGTGGTCACCACGCACATGCGAATCCCCGGTCGACGTGCGGTGCCGTACCCCCTTCCCCGAGGGCCACGGACCCGCTCGCAACCGGGGATCGTGGGTGCACCGTCGCAGGCGCCCTCGACGAGGTCAAGTTGGTTGTCCACAGGGGGGTGTCGACAGGCCACCCAAGGCTGTGGACGAGATGTGGACGAGCCTGGGGACGGGCGACCCGGACTGTTTCCACTGCAATGAGAGTCCATGATCCGAGGCCACAATTCCGTGCCATCCTGGTCGTGTCGGTTTCCCCCACGCTGTGGACAGTCCGGATGGACCTACCATCTGCGCCGCGCGGGCGGGCATCGCGCGACGCCTGCCCCAGGTGTGCGAACGTGCGTGCCTGCCGTCCAGTCGGGGTCCGCACCGTCGTCCACCTCGCCCACTGCCCACCCAGGATGTCGCATGACCAGGTTCGTCGAGCAACGCCCGCCGCTGGAGCCCGGCGGTCTGCCCATCGAGGTGGTGCGATCGACGCGTCGCAGGCGTGGCGCCAGCGCCCATGCACGCGATGGGCGGATCGTCGTGCAACTGCCCGCGGCACTGCCGGCAGATGCAGCCGATCGCACCATCGCGACGCTCGTCGCGCGGGTGACTGGGCAGGCCCGTGCAGCCGATCGTGGCGGTGACGAATGGCTGGAGAACCGTGCCGCCAGGGTCGGGCGTGACTGGCTCGATGGCGTCACCGCGACCTCGGTGCAGTGGTCGTCGCGGATGGCGCGGCAGTGGGCTTCGGCGACCCCGGCGACCGGCAGGATCCGGGTGTCGGACCGGGCCGCCGCCCTGCCGGATCGCGTCATCGACTACCTGCTGGTCCACGAACTCGCGCACCTCGTGGTGCCCAACCACTCGGCCGAGTTCCACGCGCTGGTCGCCGCCTATCCACATGCCGACTGGGCCCAGGGATTCCTGGCCGGGGTGCAACATCTCCAGGCGCTTCCCGCGCCGCCGCCCGAATCGGTGTCGGCCGGCGACCCGGCACCACATGCCCGCACGCCGACCGACGACGGCTGAGCCACCCGCGGACCACGGGGGCGAACGCGGCAGATGGCCGTGGCGGACGCCCCGGGAACCACCCGAGCCACCGTCGCAGACTCAGTCGTGGGGCTTGGGGTCGTCGGTGTCGTCCGGATCGTCGTCCGGATCGTCCGGATCGGGTCTGCCGGTGTCGACGTCGTCTTCGCCAGCCAGCGCCTGGGTTCGTCGCTGCTCGGCTGATCCCTCGACCGGTGCGTCCCCCAGGCCCTCGAAGAGCGCCGAGGCGTCGTCGGGAACCGCATCGGCGGCAGCCATGCGCAGGAGCCAACTGGACGGATCGGCGAGCTCGGCGGCATCCGGCAGGTTCTCGGGGTGGGCGAGGGCCTCGTGCAGGCCGGCCGTACCGCGTGCCTGCACCACGACCGCAACGAAACGGTCGCCCACGTCCGGGTCGTCGCCCGTCAGCTGCAGGCCCAGCAGGTCGGCCAGCACGCGCTCGCCGTCGCCGACCTCGGCGCGTCGCCGGCGCATCACCTCGTCGATCAGGGGCAGGCTGGGCAGCCGCGAGTCCGCGGCCGCCAGCGCCTCGTGGCGAGCCCAGGCCCGCGTGAGGTCGGTGACACCCTGCAGTCGTTGCAACACGCGGCGTTGGGAGGGTGTGGGCTCCAACCGGAAACGACCGGCCCGTTGCATCGCCGCCGCCATCGACTCGGGGTCGTCGGGGTCCATGCCGACCATGGCGTCCGACAGCAGATCCTGGATGCGGTCCGGATCGACGTCGGTCCCGTTCGCGAACAGCGCCACCAGCGACTCGATGTGGGCGGCCAGCCACGGCACGGCGTGGAACAGGCGCCGGTGGGCCTCCTCGTGGAGCATCACGGCGACCGCGACCTCCTCGAGGTCCAGGTCCCAGTCGTCGAACGTCTCTGCGAGGTTCACGGCGATCGCGATGGCCTGCCCACGGCCGGCAGTTGGCACACCCAGGTCGTGGGCCGCCAGCAGCTGACCCGACAGGTTGCCCAGCGCCATGCCTGCCTGCAGCCCGGTCGTCGAGGCCGCCATGGCCGCGACCATGGCGGACAGGTCGACGCCCGCCAGGAGTTCGCGGAACTCCAGCGGGAGCATCTCGGTCCCGCCGTCGGTCGGCGTCAGCGCGGCCAGGGCCCGCCCGGTGGCGGCCGCGACCGGTTCGATCAGCGGCCGCATGGCGTCCAGGGCGGCCTCCAGCCATTCGGTGCGACGGCCGACCACCAGCCTGGCGCCTTCCGGCGGCGCCGGCAGCGACGTCGCGTCCAGCCAGTGCTCGGCCAGCGTCATGGCGCGTTCGAGGCGCTCGCGTTCGGCGGCGGTGGGGGACCGGTCGCCATCGGCGGCCACCTGGAAGGCAACCCTGCGCGCGATCTCCCAGTCGACCGGGCCGGTCGCGCCCGCATTCGCCATCATCGCCTGCATGTGGGAACGGACCTGGCCCTGGATGGACGGAAGCATCTGCTGGATCTGCTCCATCAGTTGTTCCGGGTCGCCATCGGACAGCGACGCCATCAGTTCTCGGACCTCCTCGGGGAGATCGTCGAAGTTGCCGAACATGGGAGTGTCGTCATCAGCCATGGGCGCAGTGTCGCACGTCGTGGGTCGCGGTGCGAACTGGACCACCCGGCGCTGCGCACCCGACACGCAGGTTCGGTGAGTCCGACGAGATCGGGCATGACCGCGGCGCGTTAGTCTCGCGGCAGTGAGGATGCAACGGTTCGGTCGCCTGCGGGCACCGGCCGGCCCACCCAGAAAGGCACCACCGTGGCAACGATCGCCATCACGGGAATCAGTGGGTTCCTGGGTCGACGGGTGCACGAACACTTCCGTGCCCAGGGCCACACGGTCGTCGGTCTGGACCTGCGCGCACCCGAGGACAGCCACGGCCTGGTCTTCCACGAGGCCGACGTGCGCTCACGCGAGGACGTGGCGACCGCCTTCGCCGGGGTCGACGCCGTCGTCCACCTGGCCACGGCGTCACGTGGCGGGCAGCCGGACCACTCCGTGAACGTCGGCGGATCGCACGTCGTGATCCAGGAGGCGGTGGCGGCCGGAGTCGACACCTTGGTGATCATGTCGTCGGCCATGGTCTACGGCGCGAATCCCGACAACCCCGTGCCCCTGCTCGAGTCGGCGCCCCTGCGTGGCGACGGCGACTTCGCGCTGGCTGACCAGAAGGTCGCCGTCGAACACCTTGTCGAACCGCTCCTGGGTTCGACGGGCCCCCGCACCGTTGTCCTGCGTCCCGCGATGATGGTGGGCGCGGACGGTGAGAACGTCCTGACGCGGGCCTTGCAGGGCAGCCGGATCCTGGCGGTGAAGGGCCACAATCCTCCCGTGCAGTTCGTGCATGTCGACGACGTCGCGGCCGCCATCCAACTGGCCGTTTCCAGTGACATGTCCGGCGCCTACAACGTCGCATGCGAGGGCTGGCTGCCCAGCGACGAGATGCGCCCATTGCTGCGTCGGCGGGTCCTGGTGGTGCCCGAGGAGATCGCCTGGACGGCGATCGATCGCAGTCATGCCCTGGGGATCTCGAAGCTGCCGGCCTCCGGGCTGCCGTGGATCATGTGGCCGTGGGTGGTCTCGGTCGACCGACTGGCCGCGCACGGGTGGCAGCCGTCCATCGGCAATCGGGACGCCGCCGCCCTGCTTGCCGAGGAGACGTCGACCGTGCAGCTCGCGGGGATCGAGGCCGATCGTCGAACGGTACGGCGCGTCGGCATCGCGGCCGGGGTTGTCGGTGGGGTCCTGGCGCTTGGCGCGCTGGCCCGGCGCGGGGGGTCCGACCACGGCCAGGAGACCGGCTCCCGCTCGAACGAGCCGGCGCCGGCAGCACCTGACGTCGATGCAGCCCCTGCCTCCGCGGCCGACGACCGCGACGGCAACGGCGGCGACGGTGGGGCCGGTGCTGACGGCAAGGGTGGTGCTGACGGCGGTGGCAGTGGTGGCGGACCAGGATCGTGATGCCGGTACAGCCCGCCGGCGATCCCCGCCGTGACCCCCCACGAGCGGATGTGCGGGTGCACGTGGATGTGACGACCGATCCGATCGACATCGGGCACGCCCACGACGCGGTGGTCGACCCGGAGGCGGGCGCCGTCGGGGTCTTCAGTGGCGTCGTGCGCAACCACCACGACGGCCACGCCGTGGCGGGCATCACCTACGAGGCCTGGCCGGAGCGTGCCCCCGCAGCGCTCGCGGAGGTCGCGGACGAGGTTGCACGACGACACCAGGGCGTGCGCGCCATCCACGTCGTGCATCGGGTCGGTCCACTGCGCGTCGGTGACGTCAGCATCGTGTGCGCGGTGTCCTCGCCGCATCGTGGGGAAGCCCTGGCCGCCGTCGGAGACCTCATCGACCTCGTGAAGGAACGCGTTCCGGTCTGGAAGCGCGAGGAGCTGGTGGATGGGCGCATTGCCTGGCCCGGCTCGGATGGGCCACGATCGCCGGCGTGAGGCATCGCCGACGACGCGATGGCGCCCGAGGTCGAGCGACCACCGTCCGTCCGTCGCATGCAGGTGTCGGTGGCGTCGACAGGTGGTCATACGGTGACGCGACATCGCACTGCCCCATTGGTCCGAGGCCACCCCTGATGTCAGCGATCCCTGTCGTGTCCCGCACGGCCGCCCTGCTGGCGGTCGCGCTGGTGCTGCTTGCGGGCACCGGGGCACCGGGTGTGGTCACCGCCGCGTTCAGTGCCGTGGTCGGCAGTGCAGGCGGCGATGCCGATCCGGCCCTTGCCGCGGAGGACGGGCCCCTGGCCGACCCCTACCGCCCCCAGCAGTGGCACCTCGACCGGCTTGGACTGGATGGCACCCGCGAAACCCCCACTGGTGCGGGCATCGTGGTCGCCATCGTGGACTCGGGGATCGATCTCGAACACCCCGACCTCGCGGACGCCATCCTGCGAGACACCTCCGGCGAGGTCGTGGGATACGACTGGATCGACGACGACACCGTGCCGGCGGACGAGTTCGGGCACGGCACGATGGTGGCGGGAGTGCTGGCGGCCGCTGCCGGCAACGGGGTGGGGGGCGTCGGTGTGGCGCCGGACGCGAAGCTCATGCCGTTGCGAGTGCTGGACGATGCAGGACAGGGTCCGACGAGCACGATCGCGGAGGCCATTCACTTCGCGGTGGACAACGGCGCCGATGTCGTCAACCTGTCGCTGGAGGCAGCCACGGCCATCGGCGTGGACCGCATCCCTGCCGTGATCACCGCGATCGAGCGTGCCGTCGCTGCCGACGTGGTCGTCGTGGCGTCGGCCGGGAACCGCGGCGAGCCCCTGTCGGACTTCGCCCCGGAGTTGGGCGTGGTCGTGGTCGGTGCCACGGACCGCGACGATTCCCGTGCGGGTTTCTCCGACGGCGGCCGGGTCGACCTCCTGATGGCACCGGGCGTCGACATCGTGTCGACCTGGTGTCGTCCGGCCGAATCCATGACCTGCGACGGCATCACCCACAACCAGGGGATCGCGGACGGGACCTCGTTCGCGGCGCCCCAGGTCGCCGGCCTCGTGGCGTTGCTGCGCGGCGCCGGTCTGTCGGGTGCGGAGTCGGTGGCACGACTGCGCGCGACGACCGTGGACATCGGCGAGCCTGGCCCGGATCCCGAGACCGGCATGGGCCTGGTCACCGCCACTGCGGCGCTGCGAGGCTGGCCCGGTCCGCTCGATGCAGCCCGCCCCCCGGTGGTGGACGAAGAACCCAGTCCGGCGGCCGTCGACGTGATTCCGGCCGTGTCCCAGCCCGAGCAGATCGTCGAGGCCACCGCGCCGCGACCGTTCCGGGTGATGGCGTGGATCCTCGTGGCCACCATCGCGTTGGCCATCGCCATCATCACCAGGGGGATCGCGGCCCAACGGCGGGTTCGTCCGGTCGGGACCATGCCCGACCTGGGCACGGGCGCCGCCGGATCGGCGCCGGCTCCCCGCCCGCCGGTCGTCGTGATGCCCGGCGGTCGTGACCGCGGGCCCACGGATGGGCGCGAGGACGACTCCGGTGACCAGTGACCCGCAGCCACCGGTGCAGGGTGGGCGAGCGGTCCCTGATCCCCGTCGGCTCCGCTTCGCGGCCGCGCCCGACAACGGCATACCCTGCGCTGACACTCCCACCGGCGGGGTGTGCCCAACGAGCGGCCGGCCGTGACTCGAAACCCACGAGGATGACGTGATCGACCAGCCCGGCACTGCGACTGTGCGCACCGAGACGCCACAGCCCCAGCGCCGTCCCACCCTCGCCATCCTGGGTGTCGTCATCATCCTGGTGCTGGGGTTCGCCGCCGTGGCGTGGGCGACCGGCGTGGTCGGCTGCGACACGTTCCAGCACCAGCCGACCTGCAACGTCGCCATGCTGCCGGGCCCGACCAAGACCGTGGACGACCTGATCGAGGTGGACGCCCCGGAGACGTTCGGTTCGGAGGGGGAATTCGTCCTCACCACGATCGTCGTGGACTCCAAGCTCACGGTGTGGGAGTACGTCACCGACCTGCTCGATGACGACACGGCAGTCGTCGACCGCGAATCGATCTACCCGGGTGGTCAGACCGTCCAGGATGCCCGCATCGAGAACGAGATCCTGATGTCGGACAGCCAGTTGACGGCCAAGGTTGCGGCGTTGGAGCACCTGGACGTCGACCTCGAGACGCTGACTGCCGGTGGCGAGGTGGTCACGGTCCTGCCCGACACCCCGGCCGAGACGGCCGAACTGGTTCCCGGTGACGTCATCACGCAGGTCGACGGCGCCGCAGTCGGCAATGCCGACGAGGCGGTGGCGGCCATTGGCCAGTTGGCACCCGGCGACGTGGTCACCCTGACGATCGGCGAGGGCGAGGGCGCCGCCGAGGTGGACGTCGAGTTGGCGCCCAATCCCGAGGACGAGGCCCGGCCCTACGTCGGCGTGCTCCTGCGCGACTACCAGGTGCTGCCGTATGACATCGACATCGAGGCAGGAGCCATCGGGGGCCCGTCCGCCGGACTGCTCTTCTCGCTCGGGATCGTGGACCGCCTGTCGGAGGAGGACCTGACCGGCGGCGCCATCGTGGCCGGGACCGGGACCATCGACACCCAGGGACAGGTCGGCCCCATCGGGGGGATCGTGCAGAAGGTCGCCGGTGCGGTGGATCGTGACGAACCGGCCACGGTCTTCCTGGTGCCGGACGGAAACTGGGACGCCGCGGTGACGGCCACGCCGGCCGACGACGTGACCCTGGTCCGGGTGGCGACGTTGGACCAGGCCGTCACCGCACTCGAGGCGTTGGCCGCGGGCACCACCCCCGACAACGTCGTGGTGGTGGGTCCGGACGGTCGCGAGCCAGTCGCCGGCTGACGGGTCGAGCGCGGTCGTCGCACCCCCGCGGGCGGGCGGCATACGCTGGGTGCCCGCAGATCCAACGGGACCGCTGCAGCCGGGCCCGCCCGACTCGCCAGGAGCCCATCGGTGCGCACCGCCATCCGGAAACGCCTTCCCCTGGTCATCCTCGCCCTGCTGTTCCTGGTCGTGCTGTTCAGCCAGCGGGTGGCGGTGTTCTCGACTGACCTCTGGTGGTTCCGCGAGGTTGGCGCCGGCAGCGTGTTCACGACGTCCCTGTTCGCCCGACTGGGCCTGGGTGCCGTGGGCGCTGTCACCGTCGGCGCGATCGTGGCTGCCAACCTCGTCCTGGTGCGCCGCCTGCGCCCCACCGTCATGCCCAGTTCACCGCAGCAGGCCATCATCGAGCAGTACCGCAACCAGGCCGAGCCCTACTTCAAGTGGATCATCGCCGGGGTGGCGATCGTGTTCGGCCTGACGTCGGGTGCGGCGCTGGCCTACGAGTGGCCGACCTACCTGTTGTGGCGCAACGGCGGTGACTTCGGACAACTGGATCCGCAGTTCGGACAGGACGTCGGCTTCTACGTGTTCGACCTGCCGTGGTGGCAGGCGATGCAGTCGTGGGGTGTCACCACGATGGTCCTGGTGGGGTTCCTGTGCATCGGTGGGCACCTGATGCTGGGCGGCATCCGGCCGGATGCCCCGCGCGACCGCGTCCTGCCCCAGGTGCGTACGCACCTCGCCCTCATCCTCGTCGCGATCCTGGGCCTGCGTGCGTGGGGGTATTGGCTGGACCGCTACGAGTTGAACTTCTCCGAGCGGGGCACCGTCACGGGCGCCTCGTACACCGACGTCAACGCCGAACTGCCCGCCCTGTACCTCCTCCTGGTGATCTCGGTGGTGGCCATTGCGCTGGTGGCGTGGGGTGCCCGCCAGGGCTCGTTCACGTTGCCGGCCATCGCCCTGGGGCTGTTGGTCGCGGGCTCGCTGCTGTTGCAGGGCGCGTACCCGGCGGTCATCCAACGCCTGCGCGTCGAACCCCAGGAGCTGGATCGTGAACAGCCCTACATCGAGGCGAACCTGGCGATGACCCGGGCTGCCTACGGCCTCACCGACCTCGACCTCGAGCCGTTCACCATCACCAACGACCTCGACATGGCCCAGATCGAGGCGAACGAGGCGACCTTCGACAACATCCGGTTGTGGGACCCCCAGTTGCTCCAGGACAACTACCAGGAACTGCAGGCGCTGCGTCCCTACTACGAGTTCCACGACGTCGACATCGATCGCTACACCATCGACGGCGAGCAGCGACAGGTCATGCTCTCGACCCGCGAACTGGACCGTGACGGTCTCCAGAGCCAGTGGCAGAACGAGCGCCTGACCTTCACCCACGGCTTCGGCGTGGTCGCCAGCCAGGTCAACACGGCCAGTCGCAACGGCCAGCCGGTGTTCCTGGCGTCCGACATCCCGCCGCGGACCAACCCGGCGCAGGCGCCCGAGGGCGAACTGGTCCCGGACAATCCCGCCCTGTACTTCGCCGAGGACGGCTTCCCCGACTACGCCATCCTCAACACCGACCAGGACGAACTGGACTACGAACGTCCGGCCACCCAGGAACAGGTCAACGTCAACTACGCCGGTGACGGCGGCATCGCGCTGGGCGGCTTCCTGCGTCGCGTCGCCTTCGGGCTGCGCTTCAGCGATTCGAACTTCGTCCTGTCCAACCTGCTCAACGACGACTCGCGCGTGACCTTCAACCGCACGATCTCCCAGCGGGTCAGCGAGGTGGCGCCGTACCTGGTCCTGGACGAGGACCCCTACCCGGTGGTGCTCGAGGACCGCGTGGTGTGGGTGCAGGACGCCTACACGACCTCCACGAACTATCCCTACAGCGAGTACGCGTCGTTCGAGACCGCCACCGGGCCGACCCGCGTCAACTACGTCCGCAACTCCGTCAAGGCTGTCGTCGACGCCTACGACGGTTCCGTGACGCTGTACGTGGTGGACCCCGACGACCCGATCATCGCCGCGTGGCGCAAGGCGTTCAAGGACCAGTTGTTCGTCGACGTGGCCGACGCCCCCGAGGAACTCGTCGCCCACTTCCGCTACCCCGAGGACCTGTTCAGCCTGCAGGCACAGCTGTACGGCACCTACCACATCCCCGGTGCCCGAGCCTTCTACAACAAGGCCGACCAGTGGGCCATCCCGCGTGACGCCGCCGCGCTCGAGAACAACCCGTCGCTGGACGAGTTCTCCGCACCGCTCGACCCCTACTACCTCGTCATGACGTTGCCGGGCGAGACCACCAGCGAGTTCGTCCTGATCCAGCCATACGTGCCGCAGGGCAAGGAGAACATGATCGCCTGGATGGCGGCACGTTCCGACCCGGCCAACTACGGCGAGCTGTTCGCCGTCCAGTTCCCGACCGATGCCAACGTGCTGGGGCCACGCCAGGCGCATGGTCGCATCGAGCAGGAATCCGAGATCGCGCGCGAGATCACCCTGGTCGACCAGGCTGGCTCCGACCTGATCCGCGGCAACCTGCTGGTCCTGCCCGTCGAGCAGTCACTCCTGTACGTCGAGCCCCTGTTCCTGGTCAACCCCCAGTCACAGATTCCCGAGTTGTGGCAGGTCGTTCTGGTCCTCGAGGATCGCGTCGTGATGCGTCCCAACCTGCCCGAGGCCCTGGCGGCCCTGGTGGAGTCCGGACCGCCCATCGAGGACGGGACGACGGATGCCTCGGACCCCGACGTCGACGACGACGCCACCGCCGAGCAGTTGATCCTGGACGCGCTCGACTTGTTCGTGGAAGCCGACGACGCCCTGGCAGAGGGGGACCTGGGCGCGTACCAGACGCTCAATGACCAGGCTCGGGAGCAACTGGCCCGGGCTGCCGAGCTGCAGGGTCTGGACGTGCCGGAGGAGGAGCCGACGCCGCTGCCGGGCGAGCCGGGTGGCGAGGCATCGCCAGGGGCAGCGCCGACCGCCACGTCGGCACCCACCGAGGCAGCCGGCGGGTGACCATGCAGCCGGTCCTGCCGGACGTCCGCGAGTGGACGAGCGCCGACCTGGTCGGGCTGGTCGCGGAGATGGTCGGGTGGACCGGCGAGGTCCCCACGGATGCGCGGCCGGCCCGTCGACCGCGCCAGTTCACCGCCCACGGTGAGGGCCTGCGGGGGGTCGTGGTCATCGTCGTCGACGGGCTGGGATGGCACCAGTTGGTCGGGTGTGGGCATGCCCCACTGCTGGAGACGGCCGCGGCCGACCAGGCGCCGATCCGTGCCGAGTTGCCATCGACGACGGTCACGAACCTGGCCGCCATCGGGACCGGGCGCCGAGGTGGGGACCACGGGCTGCTGGGCTACACCATGGTGCTGCCGGATGGCGCCGGGGTTCCCGCCGTCTTCAATCCGCTGGTGTGGCGATTTGGACTGCGTGGAGGTGGTGGTGATGCACGCGTGGAGGTCGTGCCGGAGTCGCTCGTCCCGCGGCCGACCATGTTCGAGACGCTGGCACGTGCCGGGGTGGAGATGACCGTCGTGGTCGATCCCGCATTCGTGGACTCGGGGCTGACCAGGGCCGCGCTGCGTGGTGGCCAGCGGCTGGCGCGCCGAGGACTGACGGCCACGCTGGCGGCAGCAGTGTCGGCTGCCACTGCCACGACCGGACCCGCCATCGCGTACTGCCACCACCCCACGGTCGACACGATGGGCCACGTCCATGGTCCTGACACGCCGCCGTGGCAGGCGGCCGTGGCCCAGGTCGACGCCGCGCTGCAGGTGGCCGCCGCCGACCTGCCCGACGACGTGGCGATCGTGGTGACTGCCGACCACGGGATGGTTCCCGTCGCGCCGGCCGACGTGGTCGAGTTGGGTCCCGGACATCCGCTGTTGCACGGCGTGGCGATGGTGGCCGGCGAACCCCGCATGCGCACGCTGGTGGTGGACCCCGACGCGGACCCGGCCGAGGTCGCCCAGCGGTGGCGCGTCGCCCTGGGCGACACGGCGACGGTGATCGCGACCCGGCAGGCGGTTGCCGACGGGTGGTTCGGTGCCGTCGTGCCACCTGCCCACGGGGCGCGGCTGGGCGACCTGGTGGTGGCCAGTCACGTCGGGGCCGTGAGCCATCCCCGCGTCGATCCCCACGGTGGCCGCCTGGCGGGCATGCACGGCTCCATCACCGCTGCCGAGCGTGACATTCCCGCCCTGGTGCTGACGAGGTCGTCGACCACGTCGTGACCGCCCCAGGGATGCCGCCGCCACCGCGGCCCACCTGCGTGCGCCGCCACCGCGGCCGACCCACGCACGTTGTCGCCCAGTCCTGAAGTCGGCTGCGCCAGTGAGCGCCTCCGCCCACTCGTGCAGTCGACCCTGGCCGATTCGGGGGAACACGCCAAGGTGGGCTCGGGCGAGATGCCAGATCGAGGGCAACGACGGTGCTGGGTGGGCATGCGGGCAGCGCGGTCGGGCCACTCGGACCGTGCGATGGGCGCACGACTTGGGTCGGTGGCCTACAGTGTTGAGTGGTCGACCCCCATTCGCAGTCGACGATGTCAGCAGGCCACCAAGGAGCACCAGCATGGACACCCGCCTCGAGGACGAAGACGTACTGGTCACCGTGGGCCATGGCGAGAAGGCGCACGTCTTCCGCCACCAGCAGGGCGCCACCTACAAGGTGCGAACCATGCAGGACGGCGGCAGTGTCTTCGACCGTGCCCTGTGCGGCTCGGGTGGCGAGATGCGCTTGGCCCACGGCGACGACCTGTGCAAGACGTGCGCCAGCCTGCTTGACGCCGCGGTGACGGAGGCGGCAGCATCGACGGCGTGATGACGATCCCTTCACCCGTCACCGCCACCTCCACATGACGCCACGCCCCAAGGACCAGCCGATGAGCAATGTCTACAAGAAGGTCGAGCTGGTCGGCTCGTCCAGCGAATCCATCGAGGACGCCATCCAGATCGCGATCTCCAAGGCGGGGGAGTCCACCCGCAACCTCGACTGGTTCGAGGTCGACGAGATCCGGGGCTGGATCGACGACAACGTCGTGCAGCACTACCAGGTGACGCTGAAGGTGGGCTTCCGCGTCGACGAGGCGAATGCCGTGCAGGATTGACGCGCACACTGCGCACGACGTACGGTCAGGCGCCATGATCACCATCGCCACCACGTCACACCTGCGGTCGCAGGCTGGCGTCGGCGTGTTCGGCGACGGCGCAGCGCGCCGCCTCCCGATCAGCGTGATCATCATTGGAGTGCTTCCGTAGCCGGTGCGAGCCGGGCTGCGGAAGCGGCGCCGGCCCTCGGCACCGCCTCCCCGTCCGCCTCGTCCCCTCAGCATCGAGGACGACGTGAGCCACACCCCACTCCCGCCCGCGGGGACCCCTGCCACGATCCTGTACGACACGACGCTGCGGGACGGCACCCAGCGCGAGGGTGTCAACCTCACCGTCACCGACAAGGTCAAGGTCGCCCGGCGCATGGACGGGCTGGGGGTGCACTACCTCGAGGGCGGCTGGCCCGGGTCCAACCCCAAGGACACCGAGTTCTTCCGTCGCTTCGCCGACGGTGACGAGGCGCCGCTGCAGGCCACGCTCACGGCGTTCGGGATGACCAGGCTGGCAGGCAACGCCGCCGAGGACGATCCGCTGCTGGCGGGACTGCTCGCCGCGCGCACCGAGGTGGTCTGCCTGGTCGGCAAGTCGTGGGGCTACCACGTCGACGAAGCACTGGGCGTGCCACGCGAGGAGAACCTGGCGATGGTGTCGGACTCGGTCCGCCACCTGGTGGCCAACGGCCGCCGGGTGTTCTTCGACGCCGAGCACTTCTTCGACGGTCACCGACGTGACCACGACTACGCGATGGCCGTGATCGAGGAGGCTGCCGAGGCCGGTGCCGAGGCCGTGGTCCTGTGCGACACCAACGGTGGCGCCATGCCATGGGAGGTCGTCGACGTCGTGCGCGAGGTCCGTGAGCGCGTCACCGCCGAGGTGGGCGTGCACTTCCACGACGACGGCGGGTGTGCCGTGGCCAACTCGATGCTGGGGCTGGAGGCGGGCGCGGTGCAGGTGCAGGGGACGGCCAACGGACTGGGGGAGCGGTGCGGCAACGCGAACCTGTTCACCGTGATGGCCGACCTCCAACTCAAGCGCCACGTGCAGGTGATCTCGCCGGACCGGCTGGAGCGACTGACCGAGGTCAGCCATGCCGTCGCCGAGATCTGCAACCAGGCCACGCCGTCGGTCCAGCCCTACGTCGGCCACACGGCGTTCTCGCACAAGGCCGGCCTGCACGCCTCCGCGCTGGCCAAGGCGCCGGACATGTACAACCACATCGATCCGGGCGCAGTCGGCAACGGGCAGCGACTGATCGTGTCGGAGCAGTCGGGACGGTCCAACATCGTCCTGAAGGCACGCGAGTTCGGTCTCGAGGTCGACGGTGACGACGCGGCCACCGTGCTGGCCGAGGTCAAGCAGCGCGAGGCCGCCGGGTGGACCTACGACGCGGCCGATGCCTCGTTCGAACTGCTGTTGCGCCGGGTCACCGGGCGGATCGGTCGCACCGACGAACCCTTCCACACGTTGCACTTCCGCGTGTCGGTCGGGGGCGGGTGGGAGGGCCTGGGCGCCCCGGACATGCGTGCGACCATGGCTCGACTGCGCGGCGAGGACGGGATCGTGGATGCCGACACCCTGGCTGCCGCCGTGGCGGCCGGGTCCAGTGCTCCGGCCGAGGCCATCCTCGCGATCACCATCGACGGTCATCGCAAGTTGGGCGCTGGCGAGGGCAATGGGCCCGTGGACGCCCTGGCCAATGCCTTCCGCAATGCCGCCAACGGCACCTGGCCCGAACTGCTGGACGTGCGACTCAGCGACTACAAGGTGCGCATCCTCGAGGCCACCGCTGGGACGGAGGCCGTCACACGCGTCCTCGTCACGTCGACCGACGGCGTGGACACCTGGGACACCGTGGGCGTGGACCCCAACATCGTCGAGGCATCCTGGCGGGCCCTGTCCGACGCCTGGACCTACGCCATCCTGCGTCGCGCCTGGCGCTGATCGGCGGTGGGCCATCCTGCGCGGGCGGTAGCGTGATGGCCTCCGCCGCCACCCCCTCACGACGTCGTGACAGGACTCCGACATGCCCCGTTTCGTGCGCTATTCCGGTCCGTCCGGCCCCGAGTTCGGCATCGTCGACGAGACGGGGGTCCGGGCGATCGAGGGCCATCCCTTCGGTGAGTGGGCGGACACGACGCGCATGGTGCCCCTGGACCGGTTGCGCCTGCTGGCCCCGATCATTCCCACCAAGGTGGTCGCCGTGGGTCGCAACTACGCCGCCCACGCCGACGAGATGGGCGGGGACGTGCCCACCGAGCCGCTGCTGTTCACCAAGCCGACCACGGCGATCATCGGACCCGGCGACCCGATCCTGTACCCCACGGACCTGACGTCGGTGGTCCACCACGAGGCCGAGGTCGCGGTGGTGGTCGGGGCCAAACTGACCCGCGCCTCGGTGGCCGAGGCCGCCGAAGGTGTGGCCGGCTACACCGCGGCCAACGATGTCACCGCGCGCGACCTCCAGCGGGCCGAACCCCAGTGGACGCGTGCCAAGGGCATGGACACCTTCCTGCCGCTCGGCCCGGCGATGACCACCGACCTCGACCTCTCCGACACCCGGGTCGTGTGCCGGGTCAACGGCCAGGTGCGCCAGGACGGCACCACGGCCGACATGGTGTTCGACGTGCCCACGTTGTTGTCGTGGATCTCGCAGTCGATCACCCTGCTGCCCACCGACATCGTGCTGACCGGCACGCCGGCCGGGGTCGGTCCGATCGAACCCGGGGACACCGTCGAGGTCGAGGTGCCGGGCATCGGGTCACTGGTCAACCCGGTCGTGGCGCGTCCGACCTGACCGCACTCGACACCACTCCGCGAACACCCGACGAGACGAAACGGCACCCGGATGGAGATCTGGCACAACCCCCGCTGTGCGAAGTCGCGCGAAACGCTGGCCCTGATCACCGATGCCGGCGTGGATCCCACCGTGCGCCGCTATCTCGACGACCCGCCCAGCGCGGATGAACTCCGCGAGGTCCTGGCACGCCTGGACGTCTCGCCGTGGGAACTCGTGCGCTTCGGCGAGCAGGAGGCCCGCGACCTTGGCCTGCGGCAGCGACCACGTGAGGATCCCGATGGCTGGATCGAGGTGCTGGTCGCACACCCGCGGTTGATCGAGCGCCCGATCGTCATCGATGGTGATCGGGCCATCGTCGGTCGGCCCCCGGCCAACGTCGAGCCACTGCTGTCCTGAACACGGCGCACAGGCGCCACCGGGACCAACTGCGCCCGGAAGGTGCCCAGGCGGGTGGGTCCCCGGCGAGAGGTTCATGGCCATGTCGATCACTGCCACGCAGGTGCTGGACGCCGGCGAATCCCATCGCCGCGAACTCACCGCCTACTGCTACCGCTTCTTCGGGTCCTATCCCGAGGCCGAGGACGCAGTCCAGGAGGTGCTGGTCAAGGCATGGCACGGCGCGGAGGGGTTCCGAGGCGGATCGTCGTTGCGGACCTGGCTCTACCGGATCGCGACCAACACCTGCCTCGACATGCGCAAGGCCCCGCAGCGACGGGCGCTGCCCATGGACCTGGCCGCCCCCGGCGACGTGCCTCGTGATCCGTCCAGCCTGACCACCGCACCGGTCGACGCCTGGATCGGGCCCATCGCCGACGCGCGCCTGGTGGTCCGAGGACCCGGCCGAGCGGGTCGCGACCAGGGACTCGGTGCGACTTGCCTTCCTGTCGGCGCTGCAGGCGTTGCCCCCACGCCAACGGGTGATCCTGCTGCTGCGTGACGTGCTGGACTGGCCGGCACGAGAGTGCGCGGAGATGCTCGACATGTCGGTCGACGCCGTGAACTCGGCCCTGGCACGAGCGCGGCGCACGATGGCGGCGCACGACCCGGGTCCCGCGTCGCCCGACGACGAGACACAACGCACCCTCCTGCGCGACTACGTCGATGCGTTCGAGGCCTACGACGTCGACCGACTGGTGGGGCTGCTGACCGCAGATGCCGAGTTCTCGATGCCGCCCTACACCTTGTGGCTGCAGGGGACCGACTCGATCGAGACGTGGTGGCGGGGACCGGGCACCGTGTGCCGCAATTCACGAACCGTCGTCACGGGTGCCAACGGCCAGCCGGCAGTCGGGGTCTACCATCCCGTGGCCCCGGGACAGTGGCAGCCGTTCGCGGTGCACGTGCTGCGGATGCGCGACCACCGGATCGCTGCCATCACCCACTTCATGGGCGCCGAGGTGTTCGCGCAGCTCGGGCTTCCCGCCGAGGTCACCGAAGAAATGTGACCGAGCACCGACCAGTTTCGCCGACTGGCGTCGTCTGACCCTGTGAGGGCGCATCCCGCGCCTCGAGCCAACCGATGAAGGCACCACCATGGCACGCACGACCACTGCCCACCTGTTCTCCAGCGCCAACGGGGTCAACGAGTCACCGCACCTGTTCCAGTTCGACGCGTTCGGGCCCGAAGAGGGCGCAGCGATGGATGCCTCGTTGGACGGCGCCACCGACGTCGTCATCGGCCGCAAGGCCTGGGAGGAGTGGTCGCAGCACTTCCCCGACGCCGACGACGGCTTCGCCGAGTTCATCAACCCTGTTCGCAAGCACGTCGTGACGACCACCATGACCGGCGACATGGGGTGGAACAGCGTTGCCATCGACGGTGACCCAGTCGACTACGTCCGGGCCCTGCAGGACCAGGACGGCGGCAAGATCCTCGTTGCCGGTGGCATCGAGACCGTCCGCAGCCTGTTCCTCGCCGGCGTGATCGACACCTTGACACTGACGGTGCACCCGGTCGTGACCGACGAAGGTCGCCGCCTGTTCGACGAGTCGATCCCGCTCACTCGGCTCCGTCTCGTCGAGGCCACGTCGACGCCGCAGGACAACGTGATCATCACCTACGCCCTGCGGGACTGACACGCGGACCCCCGCGACGGTGTCACAGCCCGGCCCGGCCCCAGCGGACCCCGATGTCCGCTGGGGCCGACGGCTACGGTCCTGCCTGCCAGCACCGTCGCCAGGACATCATCCGTGGACATCATCCCCAACGTGCTCGCCACCCGGTATGCCAGCGCCACCATGCGTGCCATCTGGTCACCCGAGGCCAAGGTCATGGCGGAACGACGCCTGTGGTTGGCCGTGCTGGAGGCGCAGCGCGACCTGGGCGTCGATGTGCCCGATGGGGTGGTCGAGGACTACCGAGGGGTGCTGGAGGACGTGGACCTCGCGTCGATCGCGGACCGCGAGCGCGTCCTGCGCCACGACGTCAAGGCCCGCATCGAGGAGTTCAACGCGCTGGCGGGCCATGAGCACGTCCACAAGGGCATGACCTCTCGCGACCTGACCGAGAACGTCGAGCAGGTCCAGGTACGGCAGTCGTTGGAGGTGGTGCGCGACCGGATCGTGGCGATGCTGGCGCGCCTGGCCCGCCTGGCTGGCGAGCAGGCGAGCACCGTGCTGGCCGGCCGCAGCCACAACGTCGCGGCCCAGGCCACCACGGTCGGCAAGCGGTTGGCAACCGTGGGTGAGGAACTGTTCGTCGCGTTGGGTCGGATCGAGGACCTGATGGCTCGGTTGCCCCTGCGTGGGATCAAGGGACCCGTGGGGACGCAGCAGGACATGCTCGACCTGCTCGGGTCCGCCCGGGCGGTCGACGAACTGGAGGCACGTGTCGCCGGCCACCTGGGCTTCGCGGCCACGGCCACGTCGGTGGGCCAGGTGTATCCGCGGTCATGGGACTTCGACGTGGTGTCGGCGCTGGCGCAGGTGGCCTCGGGACCGGGCAACCATGCGACGACCCTGCGGCTGATGGCGGGGCAGGAGCTTGCAACCGAGGGCTTCAAGGAGGGGCAGGTCGGGTCCTCGGCCATGCCCCACAAGATGAACTCGCGTTCAAGTGAACGGGTCAACGGCTTCGTGACCATCCTGCGCGGCCACGTGACCATGGCGGCGGGACTGCTGGGGGACCAGTGGAACGAGGGCGACGTGTCGTGCTCGGTCGTGCGCCGGGTGGTGCTGCCCGACGCCTTCTTCGCGCTCGACGGCCTGGTCGAGACCTACCTGACCGTGTTGGACGAACTGGGCTTCTTCCCCGCCGTGATCGCGGCCGAGTTGGAGCGCTACCTGCCCTTCCTCGCCACCACCAAGGTGCTGATGGCCGCGGTGAAGCAGGGGACCGGTCGGGAGGCTGCCCACGAGGCGATCAAGGAACACGCCGTGGCCGTCGCCCTGGACATGCGCGCCGGTGCCGCCGACAACGACCTGCTCGAGCGGCTCGCCGGCGACGACCGCCTGGGCCTGGCGGCTGACGAGTTGGACGACCTGCTGGCGGCACCGATCGACTTCGTCGGCACCGCCACGCACCAGGTCGCGGCCTTCGTTGCGCGCGTGGACGCGCTGGTGGAAGCCAGACCCGAGGCGGCGGCCTACTCGCCTGGGACCATCCTCTGAATGGCTGTCCGGGCTCCGTGGCCCGGACGGGGGACCGACCCGTCTCGCCTCTGAGCGACAATCTCCGTGGTCATCGCCTCCGCGGGGGGCACGTTCTCGTCCGTGCACACGACGCGCCACACCCTGTTGGATCGATGCCCTGTCGCTGAGAGGCGAGACAGCACACGCCCCTCGATCCCGCCACCCGACCTGCAGGCGACGACCTGTTGGTGCCTGCACCTGCGTGACGTCATCGAATTCCACCGGGGCAGGAGGATGCCGGACGCCTACAGTCCGGGGACGGCGACGAAGGGAAGACCTGTGGACCTGGCACTGCGGGACCGCGTGATAGTGGTGACCGGCGCGACGTCCGGACTGGGACTGGCCGTGGCCGAGACCCTCGTGGACGAAGGGGCCCGAGTCGTCGTCGCGGCGCGCACGGCAGCCGACGTGGACGAGGTGGCAGCCCGGCTGGGTGCCGACGCGGCGATCGGGGTGTCGGCAGACCTGACCGATCCGACCGCGCCGGCCCGCCTGATCGCCGCTGCACGCGATCGCTGGGGTCGACTCGACGGGGCCTTCATCTCCCATGGGGGCCCACCAGCGTCCTCGCCCCTTGACCTCGACGACGACCTGCTCGAGCGGTCGCTGGACCTGGCCGCGGCCGGTCCGATCCGGTTGCTGCGAGACCTGGCCCGCGACGTCGAGGCCGGCGCGAGCCTGGTCGTGCTGACCTCGGTGTCGTCGGTGGAGCCGATCGCGGGCATCGCCGGTTCCAACGTCGCACGCCCCGCCGTGTGGGCCTATGCCAAGGCGCTGGCCGACGAGGTGGGGCCGCGAGGCATTCGTGTCAACGCCATCCTGCCGGGACGGTTCGCGACCCAGCGGCTGACGCAGCTGTGGGGTCAGCGCGCCGAGGCCAACGGGACCGACGTGGCGACCGAGCAGGCAGCGGACGAGGCCGGCATTCCGCTGCGGCGCATCGGGGATCCGGCCGAACTGGGCGCACTTGCCGCCTTCGTGTTGTCGCCGCGATCCGGGTACCTGCACGGCACCGCGATCCGCATGGACGGCGGCTCCGTCCGGGGACTGTGATGGCGGCCCCACGCGGCGACGAGGTGCGCGACCCGACTGGCGCCCAGGCCGGCCAACCCGAAGACTCCGCAGCGATCGTCGTGACGCGTGACGCCGTCGCGGTGGCGGGCCTCGACATCGACGAGGTCGAGGTCGCGTGGCACCGAGGTGCTCCCGGTGCGCCCGCAGCCAGCGGCTCGGGTCGGGGCAACGGCCTGGTGGTCGTGCTCACCCATGGGGCCGGTGGCAATCTCGACGATCCCGGACTCGTGGCACTGGCAGACGTCGTCGCCGGTGCGGGCCACACGGCGGTGCGGTGCAACATGCCCTACCGCCAGCGTCGACCCAAGGGTCCGCCACCCCGTGGCAACCGTGGCCTCTCGGAGTTCGCGGCCATGCTGGCAGGGGTGGCCATGGCCACCCCTGACGCTGCGAGCTGGGTCATCGGGGGCAAGTCCTACGGGGGTCGACTGGCGACCATGCTCGCGGCCGGGGTCGAGGGTGCCACCGACGTGGTCGCCGCCGCCGCGATGCCACGACCGCTGGGGGTCCTGTGCCACTCGTACCCACTGCACCCGCCGGGCAAGCCCGATCGTCTTCGCGTCGACCACTGGCACGCGGTCGAGGTACCGATCCTGTTCCTGCAGGGGACCAATGATCCCTTCGGCGCCCCCGACGAACTCTCGCCCCACCTGTCGCGCCTGGGCGCACCCGCGACCGTGCTGTCGGTGGCCGGCGGCGACCACTCGCTGCGGGTGCCGCGGACACGGTCGACCGATGGCGCCACGCACGCACCCGCCGCCGTGATCGCAGACCTGGGACCCGACACGGTGCGCTGGCTCGAGCGCCTGGCCGACGCGTGAGCGGCACACGAGGCGCTCCCGTGCCCGGCTAGCCTGCGGATCACGATGGACCGAAATGAGTCAGACGCCGTCGTGCTGCCATGCAGCCACCCCAGGCATCCACCACAGCATCCAGCCAGACATCCACCACAGAATGAGAACAAGCACATGATCAGTGAGTTCAAGGAATTCATCAACCGTGGCAACGTCATCGACCTGGCCGTGGCGGTGATCCTGGCGGCCGCGTTCACACCGATCGTGACCGCCATCGTGGACCGCGTGATCATGCCGATCATCGGAGTGATCTTCGGGCAGCCCAACTTCGACGCCATCGGCACCTTCGCCTGCGCCGAGCCGACCGAGGGTGCCGAAGGCATCGTCAACGCCGCAGGGCAGCTGTGCCAGGGCTCCATCGGTGCCGTGCTGACCGCGCTGGTGTCGTTCCTCCTGGTGGCGTTCGCGGTCTTCCTCATCGTCAAGGCCAACAACCGGATGCAGGGTCCGGAGGAGGTCACCGAAGGAGATGCACGCACGGAGGAGGCCAGCCTGCTGGCCGAGATCCGCGACCAGCTCGCCTCCCGCCCGCTGAACTGAGCACCACCCCACGATTCGGCGGCCCCCGACCCGTGCGGTGTCGTGTGTCGCGGGCGCGTCAGATCGTGATGGCCCGTCGCACCGCGGCATGGGCGGCGCGGGCGGCTTCCTGCTCCAGCGACCCCCGTGATCCCGGCCTGACGTGATCCTGGTGTCGGGCCACCTCGGCGACGGCCGCCGCCACACGTGGTGCCACGGTGCGGTCGAACGGGGAGGGGATGACGTGATCGGCCGCGAGGTCGTCGCCCACGATGGAGGCGATGGCATTCGCCGCCGCGATCTTCATCTCGTCGGTCACCGCCGTGGCCGCTGCATCCAGCAGGCCACGGAACAACCCCGGGAAGCACAACACGTTGTTGATCTGGTTCGGGAAGTCCGATCGTCCGGTCGCCATCACGGCGACGTGGCCAGCGGCGACGTCCGGATGGATCTCGGGCGTGGGATTGGCCATGGCGAACACGATCGGGTCCCGGGCCATGCGCACGACGTTCTCGATCGGGAGTGAGGCCGGCCCCGAGACGCCGATGAAGACGTCGGCGCCTTCCAGCGCGACGTCCTGGCCCCCCGCCAGGCCGCGAGGGTTGGTCTGTTTGGCCAGGCGGCGCCGAATCGGGTCCATGCCCCGGGAACGGCGGGGCTGGATGATCCCGTCCCGGTCGACGCCGACCAGGTCGGTGATGCCCGCCGCCTGCAACAGGTTGGCGATCGCCACACCGGCCGACCCGATGCCCTGCACCACCACGCGCAGGTCCGCCAGCGGCTTGTCCACCACGCGGGCGGCGTTGGTCAGCGCTGCCAGGGCCACGACGGCCGTGCCGTGCTGGTCGTCGTGGAAGACCGGGATGTCGAGGCGTTGGCGCAACTTGCCCTCGATCTCGAAGCATCGGGGTGCGGCGATGTCCTCGAGGTTGATCCCCCCGAATCCCGAGGCGATGCGCGCCACGGTGTCGACGAAGATGTCAGGATCCTGCTCGTCGACCAGGATCGGGTAGGCGTCGACGTTCGCGAAGGACTTGAACAGCATCGCCTTGCCCTCCATGACGGGCAGCGACGCGAGCGGACCGATGTCGCCGAGGCCCAGGACTGCGGAGCCGTCGGTGACGACCGCCACCGCGTTGGACTTGATGGTCAGGCGGTAGGCCTCGGTGGGATCGGCTGCGATCGCCCGACAGATCTTCGCAACCCCGGGCGTGTAGACCAGCGAGAGGTCACGGTCGTCGTTGACGACGACCTTGTTGGCGATCTCGATCTTGCCACCCAGGTGGGCATTGACGACGTCGTCCTCGATGTCGAGGACCTCGACACCGTCGAGGTCCTGCAGTGCCGCCCCCAGCAGTCGGGCGTGGTCCTCGTCGACCACCTCGGTGCTGACGGAGCGGATGATGACGTGGCGCGACGCCTCCAGGCGTTCCGATCCCACCAGGTCGGCGCCGGTCTCGTCGATGACCGCGGTCACGCGCCCGAACATGCCGGGCAGGTTCTGGAGCGCGAGTCGATAGGTGACGCGCTGTTGGGGTTGCGGCACGTGGTGATCCTTGGCCGGCCGGCTGGTCAGCGCTGCAGCGTAGGCCCTGCGGCGTCCGGGTAGCGTCGCGCCCTCGACTCGCCGCTCCGTCATGCCGGCCGGTCGCTGCCGCGGCCAGTTGACCGCGACATCCCGCCTGCGAGCATGACCGGGACCCACTCCGTCAACGAGGATGGTGACACATGGAGGTTGCGCGCCACCCGACCGGGTTCACCGGTGTGCTGTGTGATCTTGACGGGGTGCTGCTCGACTACCACCGAGCGGAGCAGCAAGCCTTCGCCGGGGTGGCGATGCGGCTGGGGTTGCACGACGTCGACCGCGCACGCGGGATCTATGCCGGGATCAACCAGGGCCTGTGGGACGCCTACGAGCGTGGCGAGGTGTCGGCCGAGGAGTTGCGCATCCGACGGTGGGAGGAGTGGCTGCACGCGCACGACCTCGAGCGTGGTGAGGCCGCCGGCGTGTCCGACACCTACCTCGACCTGCTCACGCGGTCACCGGCCGTGATGCCCGGTGCTGTCCAGGCGTTGCGTGTGATGGCCCGCCGGGTGCCGGTGGTGGCGGTCACGAACGGGTTCGCCCAGGTCGCGCATGGTCGCCTCCGGGCCTCGGGAAGCCTGGCCGACCTGCGCGGGGTCGTGGCCGCGGACGACGTCGGGGCTCCGAAGCCCGATCCGGCCATGTTCCGGGCCGGGCTGGCGCTGTTGGGCGATCCCGACCCCGCGACCGTCGTGATGATCGGGGACAATCACCACGCCGACGTTGCCGGGGCAGCAGCGGTGGGACTGCGGGCGGCGTGGGTCGCTTCCGACGACCAGCCGGAACCAGAGCCGCACGTGGCCGCCCTGCGAGGCCCCGACCTGGCCTCGATCGTCGCCCGACTGTGGTCGGGTGCCTGACACGCCATCACCCGATGGTCAGCCCTGCAGTCGCGCCAGTGCCTCGTCGGCCGTCACGACCGCCTCACAGGCCAGGCCCAGGTTCGCCAGCGACGCCTCGTGGGTGGCCTGGTCCGCCGCGGCGACGCAGTCGGCGACCACGTGGACGTGGAAGCCCAGGTCGGTGCCGTGCCGAGCGGTCTGTTCGACCGTGAGATTGGTGGCGACGCCGGTCACCAACAGGGTGTCGATGTCGCGGTCCAGCAGGTGACCCGGCAGGTCACACGCCGACAACCCCGACAGGCGCTGGTTGTCGCTGACCAGATCGTCGTCCTGCACGCCGATGTCCTCGGCCAGGGCCGCACCCCACGACTCGGGGCGGAACTGTTCCGCGGCGCCCGCAACCATGCGCATGAAGTCGGTGTTGGTGACCAGGGCGCCGTTGCCGACCGGGATCGTGAATCGGGTGAAGACGATCGGCACCCCGAGATCCCGGGCACGGTCGTGGAAGGAACGGGCGCGCTCGACCACCCCCGACGTGGCGACCGGTTCGGCCAGCATCGGTCCGAACAGCCCATCCGGGTGGATGACGTTGTGCTGCCAGTGCAGCGCGAGGACGGCGGTCGTTGCCACGTTCATGGGAATGGTCCTTGGCAGGATCGGGCCGGACGTACTCCGGCACGTCGAAGGTGCAGTGTAGATTTCCTTGCACCCGCGGACTGGTGGCCACGGCACCCGGCCCGGGCCGCGAACGACAATGGCAGCGACATCGACGCAAGGCAGACCGTGGACACCCGTTCCGACATGGCGATCGAGGCAACCGGTCTGGTCAAGCACTTCGGCGAGACGGTTGCCCTCGACGGGTTGGACCTGCATGTGCCGACTGGCACCGTCATGGGGATGTTGGGACCCAACGGTGCCGGCAAGACCACGGCAGTGCGCATCCTCACCACGCTGTTGCGGCCCGACGCCGGTTCCGGCCGGGTCGCGGGCATCGACGTGGTGGCGGAACCCACCAGGGTGCGGTCCAGGATCGGACTCACGGGCCAGTTCGCCGCCGTCGACGAACACCTCACGGGCCACGAGAACGTGGTGATGATCGGTCGACTTGCTGGCCTGGGCAAGTCCGATGCCGGGGTGCGGGCGGATGATCTGTTGGCGCGGTTCGGCCTGTCAGACGCTGCCGATCGACCCACGAAGGGCTATTCGGGCGGCATGCGACGTCGACTCGACCTTGCCGCATCCTTGACCACGTCACCCGACATCGTGTTCCTGGACGAGCCCACCACCGGGCTGGACCCGGCCAGTCGGCTCAGCCTGTGGGAGGTGATCCGCGAGGTCGTGGCGACCGGCACCACCGTGTTGCTGACGACGCAGTACCTCGAGGAGGCCGACGTGCTGGCGGACGAGATCCTGGTCATCGACCACGGTCGTGAAATCGCCCGCGGCACCGCGAACCAGTTGAAGGCCGACGTCGGTGGCGAGACGGTGTCGGTGGAGGTGGTCGACGCCGCCCGCATCGACGAGGCCCGCATCGCACTGCTCGCCATCGCGGGGGAGGAGGTGCACGTCGACGAGCGCGCCTCGAGGCTGTCGTTCCCGGTCCACGGGGACAGTTCCCGTCTGGCCGCCACGGTGCGGGCACTGGACGATGCCGACATCGCGGTCGCGGACCTGGCGATGCGGCGACCGTCGCTTGACGACGTGTTCCTGTCCCTGACCGGGCGCACGGCCACCGAGGGCGACACCGACGAATCGATCGACGCATGAGCACCGCAGCCACCTCGACCACGACGGGACGCTCGACCGCGGCGGTCGCGCGCAACCACCAGGGCACGCTGCTGCGCGACACGCCGATCATTGCGCACCGCAACCTGCTGCGTGTCGCACGGCAACCCCAGATCGCCATCTTCGTCGTGATCCAGCCGATCATGTTCGTGCTGCTGTTCCGGTACGTGTTCGGCACCGCGATCCCGATCCCGGGCTTCGACTACGTGCAGTACCTGATCCCGGGGATCATGGCCCAGACGTTGGTCTTCGGGTCGGCGATCACGGCGGTCGGCATCACCGAGGACCTCAAGGGTGGCATCATCGACAGGTTCCGGGCGCTGCCGATGTCCTCGGGCGCCGTCATGGCGGGTCGCGTGATCGCCGACCTGGCGATCAACACCGTGAGCCTGTTCGTCATGCTGGCAATCGGGTACCTCGTCGGATTCCGCATCATCACCTCGGTCTGGGAGGGGCTGCTTGCCCTGGCATTGCTGGCGGGCCTGGCGATGGCCTTCTCGTGGATCTCGGCCGTGATCGGCCTGGCCGTCAAGGAACCCGAGGCGGCCCAGTCTGCGGGCTTCATCTGGTTGTTCCCACTCACCTTCATCTCCTCGGTGTTCGTCCCCACGCTCGGCATGCCGGCTCCGTTGCGGTACTTCGCCGAGCACATCAACCCGGTCAGCCACGTCTCGAATGCGGCGCGAGCCCTGACCGTGGGCGGATACCTGTGTGGCGCGCAGGTGTGCACCGATCCGTGGCCGCCGGTGTGGTGGTCACTGGTGTGGATCGTGGGCATCACGGCGGTGTTCCTGCCGCTGTCGATCTGGATGTGGCGCCGCCTGTCCTGACCCGGGCGCGCAGGACCTGACACGCCGGGTTGCGCGTCGATCGCACCACCGAAGGTGATGGCCGCACGCGGTCGTTGGCGCCATCCATGGCGGGCCGTGGGCTGGGGACGTCAACCTATGCTGGCCGCACCGCCCGATCGAGTGAGACCACCATGGACACCACTGCCTCCCCGGAGCCCACGACCGCAGACGTCACGACGGACGCTGCAACCATCGTCGCGGGGCTGTCGCGATCGGAGAAGATCAGCCTGATGTCCGGCGCGGACTTCTGGCACGGCCCCGGCCTGCCCGACCACGGGGTGCCCTCCATCATGCTGACCGACGGCCCCCACGGGCTGCGAAAGCAGGTTGCCGCCAGTGACCGTGTGGAGTTGGCGGACTCGGTCCCGGCCACGTGCTTTCCGACGGCGGTCGGGTTGGGGTCGACGTGGGACGTCGACCTGTTGGGACGCATCGGCGCTGCGCTGGGCCGCGAGTCACGGGCCGAGGAGGTCGGGGTCCTGCTCGGACCCGGGCTCAACATCAAGCGTCACCCCGCCGGTGGCCGCAACTTCGAGTACTTCTCCGAGGACCCCTTCCTGGCGGGCAAGGCGGCCGCTGCCCTGGTGCGCGGCATCCAGTCCGAGGGCGTTGGCGCGTCCATCAAGCACTACGCGGCCAACAACCAGGAGGCGTTCCGGATGCGCGTCGACACCATCGTCGACGAACGAACCCTGCGCGAGATCTACCTCACCGGGTTCGAGATCGCGGTCAAGGAGTCCAATCCCTGGACCGTGATGTCTGCCTACAACCTCGTCAACGGCGAACATGCCGGCGAGTCTCGCCGCCTGCTCACCGACATCCTGCGCGACGAATGGGGCTTCGACGGACTGGTGATGTCCGACTGGCTCGCGGTGGCAGATCGTCCCCGCGGGATCCACGCCGGGATGGACCTCGAGATGCCCGGGTCGGGAGGGACATGGGACGACCGGATCGAGGCTGCCCTGGAGGCCGGTGACCTCGACGAGGTCGACCTCGACCTGGCCTGCACGCGTGTGGTTGCCCTGGTGCTGCGCGCGGGGCTGGCCGCGTCGGTGCGCAACGAGGAGGCCGGCGACCACGTCGACCTCGATGCCCACCACGACCTGGCGCGTGAGGCCGCGGCTGCCGCCACGGTGCTGCTGACCAACGACGGGATCCTGCCACTGGACGCTCCCGGCTCGATCGCCGTGATCGGGGCGTTCGCGGCGCAGCCTCGCTACCAGGGCAACGGCAGTTCCCTGGTGACCCCGACGCGGCTGGACACGGCGCTGGACGCGTTCCGGGAGCGGCTGGGCGCCGATGCCGACGTGGTGTACGTCCCCGGCTACGACGTCGTCACGGGCGAATCCACCCCGGCACAGCTCGAGGCGGCTCGGGTCGCGGCCAGCGAGGCGGACGTTGCCGTCCTGCTCGTGGGGCTGCCCGCCTCGCACGAGTCCGAGGGGTTCGATCGCACCGACCTCGCGCTGCCGGCCGACCACGATCGCCTGGTGGACGTGGTGACGACGGCCAACGAGGCCAGCGTGGTCGTGCTGGTGAACGGTGCGCCCGTGGAACTGCCGTGGGCCGACCGTCCCGCCGCCGTGCTGGAGGCATACCTGGGCGGCCAGGCCGGGGGATCGGCGCTGGTGGACGTGCTGCTGGGGGAGGCCGAACCGGGCGGCCGGCTCGCCGAGAGCTTCCCGATCGTGGCGGCCAACCTGCCGTCGGACCGCAACTTCGCCAACCATCCCACCCAGGTCGAGTACCGGGAGGGGCCATGGGTCGGCTACCGCTTCCACGACACGTTCGGGGTGGCCCCGCGCTTCGCCTTCGGGCACGGGCTGGGCTACACCACGTTCGACCATGACGAGGTGGCGGTGACCGGTACGGGCACCAGCCTCACCGTCAGCGCGCTGGTGACCAACACGGGCGATCGCCGGGGCAGCGACGTCGTCCAGGTGTACGTGCACGATGTCGAGTCGACCGTGACGCGGCCCGACCAGGAGCTCAAGGGATTCACCAAGGTGACCCTCGATCCCGGCGAATCGACACAGGTCGAGATCCGGCTCGACGCGCGCTCCTTCGCCATCTACGACGTCGCCGCGTCGGACTGGTTGGTCGAGGGGGGTGCCTTCGAGATCAGGGTGGGATCGTCATCCAGGGCCATTCACGCAACGATCACGGTTCAGGTCGAGTCCGACGACGTCGTCACGCCGGCGCCGACACCCGGCAGTCCAGTCGCCACGGACAGCGAGTTCGCCGCCATGCTGGGGCGGGCGATCCCCACGCCGCGGCCGTTGCTCCCCTTCCACCAGGATTCTGCCCTGTCGGACCTCGACGAGACGGTGGTCGGGCGAGCCGCGGGCAGGGCGCTGATGCGGGTCATGGCCAAGGTCATGGCGGTCGATCCGGATGACCCCTCGGTCGACATGGTCAATGCGGTCATGGGCCAGATGCCGCTGCGTGGCATCGCCATGAGCAGTGAGTCCAGGCTGAGTCTCGATGCACTCGACCGCATGATCGGGGTGCTGAACCGCGCGCGTTCGCGTTGAGCCGGAATGGTGTCCGGCACCCAGCAGGGCACCGCCGGGTGGCAGGCCATCCGCATCACACCAGCGATCGGAGCCATGCCCAGGCGCGTTCGAACGGGTTGCCGCCGGATGCCGCCGGTGTCGACTTGGGTGGCGGTGGGGTCTTGCCGTCCAGGCGGGCGAGGTTCGCGGCCTCGGCCCTGCGTGCGCGGGTGATCCGGTACCAGGCGAACGAGCCGGTGATGGCGCCCAGCAGCACCGCCTGGATGGCGACGGCCAGCAGGTCGGGAAGCGCGAACAGCGCCACCAACGGGGCGATGAGCCATGCAACCTTCCAGTACTTCTGCTGGTTGCGGGCCGTGTACACCGCCAGACGTGCGTCCTTGCGTCGGCGCATGGCCTGACCGCGGGCCACGGCGCGGAGGATCTCGCGACGCTGGCCGAACGACAACTCCGACCAGGCACGCTGGTAGGACTCCTTGTCCGGGATCCGAGCCATGGGCGCATGCGAGGCCGGGGAGGCGTGCGTCCCCATGGCCAGGCACCGCGAGCGTAGGCCCCCGGCGGGTGCGGGCCGACCGGCCGGGCCGTCGGCAGTCGCGAAGGCCCTGGCGAAGGCCCTGGCGCCGAGGGAAACACTTCCACTCGGGTGGGCGAACATGTGTTCGATCAGGCGCTACCATGCCGGCATGAGCTCTCACGCCCGCGCCCGACCATCCGAGCCCTCCAGCACAGGGGTGCCGGAACCCGAACGGATCGCGGTCGTGGCACTGGCACCCCGGCAACTGCGGCTGGGCGACGACCCCGCCGACGAACCCGACTTCGATCGGGAATTCGTGCGCACCGGGGGGGCCGTGCGGCGCCACCAGCTGTCGCGTGGCGCGTGGGTCGACGAGGCCGTCGGGTTCGTCCGGGGCGCCGAGTCGTTGTTCACGACCGTGCTGCGTGCCGCCGACTGGCATGTCCAACGGATGGTGATGTTCGAGGAGGTCGTGACCTGCCCACGGCTGCAGACATCGTGGACGGTGGGGGAGTTGCCACCAGAACTGGCCCTGCTTCGAGCCATGGGGGCGACGTTGTCGCAGCGGTACCAGGTGGCGCTGACACGCGTGTCAGCCAACCTGTACCGGGATGGCCGCGACGCGGTGGCATGGCATGGTGATCGGGGTGCGCGCGACGTCGACACCGCCACCGTCGCGATCGTGAGCCTTGGCGCCAGTCGCCCGTTCCGCCTGCGGGAACGAGATGGTCGCGGGCGGCTGCACCTGCTGCCGGCGGCAGGCGACCTGCTGGTGATGGGCGGGACCGCCCAGCGGACGTGGCAGCACGCCGTCCCGCGCGTACGAGAGGCCGGACCCCGGATCAGCCTGATGTTCCGACCGGCAGCCTGGTGACGGGTGCGTGCGGCCAGGTGGTACACCGGTGGCCCGACCTGCCCACCGCCAACGCCGCCGAGGTGCCCGATGAGTGTCGTCAAGATCAACGTGTTGACCGTCCCCGCCGAACGGCGAGAGGTGCTCGAGCAGCGTTTCGGGGCTCGTGCGGGCGAGGTCGACACCACGCCGGGCTTCGAGTCCTTCCAGTTGCTGCGCCCCACCGACGACAGTGACCGCTACTTCGTGGTGACCCAGTGGGAGTCCGAGGAAGCCTTCGACTCGTGGATGTCGTCGCGGGCGTTCCAGCAGGGCCACGCAGGCCAGTCGGGCCAGTCGGGCCAGTCGGGTCAACCGGGCGGGTCCGGCCAGCAGCCTTCGTCGGAGACGCAGGCCCAGCGACCCGCCGCGTCCGGCGCCGAGTTGCTGTCCTTCGAAGTCATCCAGCACTCCACCGCCACGCCCAGCTGATCCCTCGGACGCACTGGGACCGCCATGGGTCTCGCAGTCGTCCTGTCCCGATCCCCGGCCGCAGAAGGAGCGCCAGCGAGTTCTGCAACCTGTCCGAGCCCCCAGGGCGAGGTCAGGCGGCGATAGCCTTGCCATGCCCAACTTTCGCAAGGACCGTGGACACCATGCCCAGCAATCATGCCGACGCCCTGGACGCACAGCGCGCACGGATCGACCACATCCGTGGGTACCTCGACATCGACGCCAAGCGGGCCCTGTTGGAGGACCTCGAGGGGCAGGCCGCCGACCCGACCCTGTGGGACGATCCGGATGCTGCCCGCGAGGTCACGACCAGTCTGTCCCGAGTTCGCGATGACCTCGACCGCTACGACTCCCTGACGGAGCGCATCGACGATCTCGACGTGCTCAACGAGTTGGCACGCGAGGAGGACGACGAGTCCACCTCCCGAGAGGTGGCGCAGGGGATCGACGCCGTGGCACGCGAAGTCGATCGCCTCGAGGTCGCCACGCTGTTGTCGGGCGAACACGACGGCAGTGATGCGATCGTGTCCATCCAGGCCGGGGAGGGCGGCGTGGATGCGATGGACTGGGCCCAGATGTTGCAGCGGATGTACCTGCGGTGGGCAGGCATCCGCGGGTTCGGTGCCGAGGTCTACGACCAGTCCTACGGTGAGGAGGCGGGCCTGAAGTCCACGACCTTCGAGATCGCCGGCGCCGACGCCTACGGGTTGTTGTCGGCCGAACACGGCGTCCACCGACTGGTGCGGATCTCGCCGTTCGACGGCAATGCACGTCGCCAGACCTCGTTCGCAATGGTGGACGTCGTTCCGGTGCTGCCCGACGTCGAGTCCGACGTGTCCATCCCGGACGAGGACATCCGGGTCGACGTGTACCGGTCGTCGGGGCCCGGTGGCCAGAGCGTGAACACCACGGACTCCGCCGTACGCATCACCCACACGCCCACCGGCATCGTCGTCTCGTGCCAGAACGAGAAGTCGCAACACCAGAACCGCGCTGCGGCCATGCGGGTGCTGTCGGCCAAGTTGGCCGAACTCGAACGCCAGAAGCGCCAGGCCGAACTGGACGACCTGCGCGGTGGGCGCCAGAAGGTGGGATTCGGCTCACAGATCCGGTCCTACGTCCTGCACCCCTACCAGATGGTCAAGGACCTGCGCACCGAGTACGAGGTCGGCAATCCCGACTCGGTGCTCGACGGCTCCGACCTGGACGAGTTCATCGAGGCGGAACTGCGACGTCGGGCCGAGGAACGCGCCCAGGCGCCGGCCTGACTCCACGCGCCGCCCCTCGCTGGTGGTGTCGATGGCACCTTCCGATGCACGCGGGTGGGGGAGCGCACACGCACCACGAGGATGATCGTGGGCCGGCGTCGTGGCGTGACAGACACCGGGTCGTCATGAGAGCGTGCTCATTTCGTCCGCCCCACTGGCCGACCGGCCACCCGCAGCGGTTCGCTCGCACACCGGGGGTCCTACCCTTTCGGCAAGGCTGTCGGGGCCTGCGCTCGTGCAGGCCGTGTTTGGCACGTCGGTTCCGGGTCGTGCACAGTGGTCCGCGGACCTGCATCCAGGAGTTGCGATGATTTCCTTCGAACATGTCACCAAGACGTACAAGACCGGGCGTTCCGACGAGATCGTCGCCCTGGCCGACGTCACGATCGAGATCGACCGTGGTGAGTTCGTCTTCGTGGTCGGTCCGTCGGGATCAGGCAAGTCGACGTTCATGAAACTGCTGACGCGTGAGGTTCGCCCCGATCGCGGCGACATCCACGTTGCCGGCAAGGACCTCAACACGTTGCGCAGTTGGAAGTTGCCGGCCCTGCGACGTGACATCGGATACGTCTTCCAGGACTTCAAGCTGCTGACCAACAAGTCCGTCCACGAGAACATCGCCTTCGCCCTCGAGGTGATCGGGATGCCGTCCAGCGTCATCAACCAGCGGGTGCCGGAGGTGCTCGAACTGGTCGACCTGACGGACAAGGCCAGCGCCCTGCCGCACGAACTCTCGGGTGGACAGCAGCAGCGCGTGTCCATCGCCCGTGCATTCGTCAACCAGCCACCGATCCTGCTGTGCGACGAGCCGACCGGAAACCTCGACCCCCAGACCTCGATCGGCATCATGAAGTTGCTCGACCGGATCAATCGCACCAACACGACCGTGGTGATGGCAACCCACGACCAGCACATCGTCGACTCGATGCGCAAGCGCGTCATCGAACTGTCCCACGGCGTCGTCGTGCGCGACCAGGCCCGCGGCGTCTACGGCTACGCCAACTGAGGCAACCCCGGCCGGACCGGTGCAGTCCCCGAGTCCGCCGCCACTGACCTCGCGCCCCGCCCGCTCGACGGCGGCCCGCGCTCGTCAGACCCCCACACAGGAGTCACACGTTCATGCGTCGTTGGAGCTACATCTTCCAGGAGGCCGGCAACGGCCTGGTCCGAAATCTGTGGATGACGGTGGCGGTGGTGTTGTCCGTCACCGTCTCACTCGCCCTGTTCGGCGCCTCCGTGCTGCTGCGCCAGCAGATCGAGAAGGCCACCGACGACTGGGTCGGCAAGATCGAGGTGTCGGTCTACCTGTGTGACGACTCGAACTGCCCGGCGATCAACACCGACCAGCAGGACCAGTTGCGCGAGGACCTCGAGGCCAACCCGTTGGTCGACGAGGTGTTCTACGAGTCCAAGGCTGAGGCCTACGCCAACTTCCTGGAGTACTACGCCGACCTCGAGACCATGGCCCAGAACGTGGGACCCGACACGCTGCCGGCGTCGTTCCGGATCAAGTTGGTCGACCCCAACGATGCCGCCGCCCTGCGGGCCCAGTACGAGGCTCGACCCGGTGTCGAGCAGATCGTGGACCAGCAGGAGGTCATCGAGCAGTTCCTGCGGTTGGCCAGCACCGTGCGCTGGGCAGCCCTGGCCATCGCGGCCATCCAGATGCTCGCGGCCACCGTGTTGGTGGCCAACACCGTGCGTGTGGCGGCCGTCGCGCGTCGTGACCAGACCCAGATCATGAAGTTGGTGGGTGCGTCCAACTGGTACGTCAGACTGCCGTTCATCCTGGAAGGCACCCTGGCGGGGCTCGCCGGCGCGATCGTGGCGTGGGCATTGCTGGCGTTCTCGGTCCCGTACCTGCTCGACACCCTGCAGGAGTCCCTGCCCTTCGTGCCGTTCCTGACCAATGCCCAGGTCCTGGCGGTGTGGCCGTGGCTGCTCATTCCCGGACTGGGCATCACGAGCATCTCCTCGACCGTGGCACTGTGGGGCTTCCTGGACGTGTGACCGGCGCGTCTCGCGACGCGTGGGCCACCGTCGGGCCGCAATCCACGACCGCGCGTCGGGCCCGATCGGCAACCGCGGTCACCCAGTGGCCGGTCGATACGCTGCCCGGCATGGCCACCAAGTCCGAGGGCGTCAAGCTCGCAGTCAGCAATCGTCGTGCACGTCACGACTACTTCCTCGATGATCGATACGAGGCGGGCCTGCAGTTGGTGGGGACCGAGGTCAAGTCGCTGCGTGACGGTCGGGGCTCGCTGATGGAGGCCTGGATTCGGCTCGACAAGGACACCGGCGAGGCCTTCCTCGAGCAGGCCCACATCCCCGAGTACGAGTTCGGCAACCGCAACAACCATCATCCGACGCGGCCGCGCAAGCTGTTGCTGCACCGTCATGAACTCGACCACATCGCCAAGGCCGTCGCCACCAAGGGTGTGACGTTGGTGCCGACCCGCATCTACTTCAAGCGCGGACGAGCCAAGCTCGAGTTCGCCACCGGCAAGGGCAAGAACGTGTCCGACAAGCGTCAGGACGCGGCCAAGAAGGATGCCCAGCGCCAGATCGATCGCGCGATGAAGTCGCGGCGGCGCTGAGCCTGCCAGACGATCGACCGGTGGTCGGTGTCGGTCCGGGCTGTACCCTCGACCACGCAAGGTTCATTGACAACTCCACAGCGTTGACGCACGGACCAGCACCCTGGTCCACCCCCACGGGGCTGAAACGGTTTCGACCGTGGTCAGTCCACGTTGCGAGGAGCGTGCCGGGAGAGTCGACCAACTCCCGCAAATCACTGGTCGAAAACCACAAACGCCAAGGACAACCTGGCTCTCGCTGCTTGATTGCAGTGACGTTGCGCCCCTGATGCCCTGTAGGGGGGCCGCAGCGACGACACAGGGCTTTCCACCACGACACGGTGACCATGGTGTGTCGTGGGACATCTTTCCATGGTGTGGATCGCGGACGCTGCCTGGCGCCGGAGCACCGCGATCCGAGATCATCCGGAACCTACGCACGTAGAGCCACCCTTCGTGGGACCGCGGCACGCGGGTTCGACTCCCGCCAGCTCCACTCCCAAGCTCCCCAATTCCTGTCCCTCGACGGACCGGCCTCGTTGCCGACCGTCCTTGGGACTTCGTCAACGCTGTCGCGCACGGCCTGCCCCTCGGGTTGCCGTGCGCACGCCAGCTGGCAAATGCACGACTGCACAGCCGCCCCGCTCGGCAGGTCACCCTCGGTGACCTCGCTCGGCGGGGCGTCGTCGTGTGCGCGGTGGTGGTCTCGCGGTCAGCCGGATTGATGGGAATCGACGAGTTCGCGCAGTTGGCTGGCGGCATCGGCTTGGACCGGTGGCCCGTGGCCGACCAGGATCACGGCCGGACCAAGGTCGGCCAGGACGTCGGCCGATGCCCACGCCAGGTCCATGTCATCACTGAACGACGCGTTGGGGCCGGTCACGTCGCCGGCCTCGTTGCTGTTGAGGGCATCGCCGGCCACCAGGACACCGGAGCCGGGATCGAACACGCTGATGTGGCCGGGGGTGTGACCGGGGGTCTCGAACACCTCCATGCCCATGATGCGGTCGCCGTTGCCGATCGCCACCAGCGGTCGGGGCGCCGAGATCGCGTCGAGGTCACCGGCGCCGGTCGCCAGGCGGGCCTCGGTGGCCAGTTCGGCCACCTGGCCCAGGCCGCCGACATGGTCGGGGTGCCGGTGGGTGAGCACCACCGTGGAGACATCGGCCCAGGTCGTGCCCAGCGCGTCCAGGGCCGTCGTCAACTCGGCTGCGGTGCCGTCGTGCCCGGTGTCGACGACCGTGGCCTCGCCGCCGCGCACGAGCACGTAGGCAGCCGCCGCGCCACCGATCACGCGCTCCCAGGTCAGCTGGTCGCTGGCTGCCGCGTCGGGTGCGGGTGTCGATGCCGATGAGTCGCCGCCTGGCGTGGCGTCGTCGTTGCCGGGCGCCTCGGAGGGTGTGGTCGATGGGCCGGCGGCATCGCCCGATGACCCCGTGCAGGCAGCCAGGCTGACGGCGGCAACGGCTGCTCCGAGATCGAGCAGGAACACCCGACGCGTCAACATCGGCCGGCGTCGTGCACCGTGCCGGGATTGCTCGGGCGGGGGCATCGACATCCACGGTCCGATCCGAATGGGTGGGTCCAGCCAACCGCAGACTGGCCCTCCTGTCACCTGCGAGCGTGTCCGCGACGGCGCGGTGCGCGCCGGTGCCGCCACACGTCGTGGCTGCTGCGGCGTCAGCCTCGGGGCCACAACCGCCTGGCGGCGTCGGCGGCCCACCGTGCCGACGGGCCGGCCGCGGTGCGCACGCTGCGGTCGGCCAGGGGCGTGTCGCCGACGAGCGGCAGGTGATGGTCGGGACCCAGGGTGACGACGCCGCCACCGGCCTCGGTCACCAGGAGCGTGCCGGCGGCGACGTCCCAGACCTTGGGGACCCGGGTGAACGCGCCGACCAGGGTGCCGTCGGCGACCAGCGCAAGGTCCAGGGCATAGGCGCCCAGGATGCGCGGCTTGAACCAGGTGCCGTCGGTGACCTGGCGGATGGTGCCGGCCGACACCGCCAGGGGGGAGTGTCGCGAGGATCGGTCGGTGAGGTCGATCTCGCTGGCCACCCATGCAGGCTGGCCGTTGACAGTGGTGCCCCGGCCCCGAACGGCGTCCCACCGCAACCCCAGTGCCGGCGCGTCCACCATGCCCCACACGACCTCACCATGGTGGGCCAGTGCCACCGAGGTTGCCCAGTACGGCAGGCCTGCGGAGTAGTTGGTCGTGCCGTCGATCGGGTCCACGACCCAGGTCCACTCGGTGCCGTCCCAGCCCGTGGACCCCTCCTCGCTGACGACCGCGTGACTCGGAAACGCCTCGCGGACGCCGGCCACGATGGCACGGTCCGTGTACAGGTCGACTTCGGTGACCGGTGTGCCGTCGGCCTTGTCCCGGCGCCGTGACCGGCCCCAGCCATCCATCACGGCCGCGCGCAGCCCGTCGACCATGTCGTGGCCGACACGCCGCGCGGCCATGACCACCTCGGCGACGTCGTCATCTGGCAGCGGTGCCGGTTCGTGGTCGTGCGCAGTGTTGTCCATGCGCCGCACGCTATCGGTGCGGCGTGGCCTCCATGCCGGGTGCCATGACAGGACGTCCAGTGGCGGGCGGGGCTGGCGTGGAAAATGGCGTCGGGGTGCTGGGTCCAGGTCGAGGGTGGTGACTAGGTTGGTGCACATGCCGATCCGCGTCGTGTTCGCCGAGGACTCCTACCTCGTCCGTGAGGGCGTGGGCCGGCTGTTCGACCTGATCGACGGCATCGACCTCGTGGCCAGCTGCGGTGACTATCCCAGCCTGCTGGCAGCCGTCGATGCGCATGCCCCCGACGTCGTGTTGACCGACATCCGCATGCCGCCGACCGAGACGGACGAAGGCATCCGCGCTGCCCACCAGTTTCGCGAGACCCATCCGGACCTTGGCGTGGTGGTGCTGAGCCAGTTCGTCGAACCCGAGTTCGCCCTGCGCCTGTTCGACGGCGGAAGCCGGGGTCGCGCCTACCTGTTGAAGGAGCGCGTGTCGGACGTGGACGAGTTGTCCACGGCGATCGAGACCGTCGCCAGCGGTGGTTCGGTCATGGACCCGAAGGTGCTGGACGCACTGGTGGCGGGTCGCAGCCAGACGTCACGGCTCGACCGGCTCACCGCCCGCGAGGCCGAAGTGCTGGGAGAAATCGCCGCGGGCAAGTCCAATGCCGGCATCGCGGAGTCCTTGGTGATCACCCAGCGTGCGGTCGAGAAGCACATCAACGCGATCTTCGCGAAGCTCGACCTGCCGCCCGAGGAGGAGGGGCACCGACGTGTCCGGGCCGTGTTGCTGTACCTGGCCGCGCGCTGAGGGCACTGGCACGTCGGTGGTGGTGGCCACACCACGCATCGACGTGATCGCCACCTTGCGCGTTCCCGCCCCCGCCGTCACCATGCCGGCATGATCCTCCCCACCACGGTCACCGTCGGCGTCCTGATCGTCGACGACCAGGCCACGTTTCGCTCTGCCGCCCACATGGTGGTGGACCTCGCCGATGCCTTCGAGGTCGTCGGGGAGGCCGACACCGGCGAGCGTGGCGTGCTGCTGGCGACCGAATTGCGGCCCGACCTGGTGCTGATGGACGTGAACCTGCCCGACATCGACGGGCTCGAGGCCACCCGCAGGATCCGCTCGCACGCGTCGTCGTCCCAGTCGGTGGTCATCGTGATGTCGACGTACGAGGCCGACGACTTCGCGGCCCGCGCGGTCGCGGCCGGCGCGGCGGCCTTCCTGCCGAAGTCACAACTGGATCCGGCCACGCTCGAGGTCCTGTGGCAGGCTGTGGGCACCTGACCCCACCCTGTGGTCCTGACTGGGACGGGGAGGGGAGGCGCCGCAGCGCCTCCCCTCCCAAGCCCGACCGCCGTCAGCGCACGTCGAAGGTGACATGGTGGAGCAGGTCGTCGCCCGAGACCCGGAACTCCAGGCGCCACGTTCCCGACGACAACCCCTTGGTTGAGAGGTTGTGGACGTAGCCGGCGAGGTCGACGTCGTAGCGGAAGTTGCCGTCCGGGTTCGCGTTGCCGGCATCCTCGATCATCGTCGTGGCTGCCGCATCGTCGACCTTGACCAGCGACAACGCGACGACGCTGGTCGTCGGGGACGACACGTTGGCCCCGGCGGCATCGCACAGCCGCACCCTGATCGGCACGGTGCGTCCCGCCTTGAAGGACCCATGCTGCTCGAACATCGGGCACACGCCGTAGGTCGCCTGGTAGGTCAGCGACGTGTGCGCCCGGTTGCCGGCGACGTCCGTCGCCTCGACCTGGAAGGTGTGGCTGCCGACCGTCGTGTCCAGCACGGCACCGTCGGCGATCGTGCCGACGCAGGCGGCCATGCCGGAGCGATCGTCGTCGCAGGTGTAGTCGGCGACGATCGCCTCACCCAGCAGGTAGGGACCGGTGTCTGGCGTCGTGACGCTGATCGCCGGGTCCACGGAGTCGATCCGCACGGCCGCCGACTCGACCTCGCCCACGTTGTAGGCGGTGTCGGTCGCCCGGTACTCCACGGTGTGGATCCCGTCGTCGGGGATGGCCACGGACACGGTGTCACCGTCCGTTCGGTGCCATGCCCCACCGTCGAGTCGGTGATCGACGTGTGACAGCGCGTTGGCGCCCCCGGTGGAGGCCACCAGCTGCACCGTCACCGGACCGTCGTGCCACCCGGCCGCATTCGCGGCCGGGGTGACGGTTGCCGCCACCGAGGGTGGCGTGCGGTCGAGCCGGTGGACGACGTCCCCGTCCGGTCCCAGCGCCGCGACCCGGGGCCCGACGTGTGCAAGGATGCGGTCGCGATACACGCGCTGTCCCCGCCCGTTGGGGTGCAGCGTTCCGGTGGTCCTCGTCCGACCGAAGGGGTTGGGTCCCTGGGTGATCTCCGCGATCGCTGCCGTCCGGATGTAGCGCTCGGGCTCGACCTGGTCGTTGGCACCGACGCAGTAGCCATGGCCGGCGAAGTCATCGGAGATGCCTCCCACGAAGTGCCAGTCGTGGGCGGCGGCAGCGTCGCGCACGGCATTGTTCAGGCCCGGCAGAAAGGTGGAGCGAGCGAAGGTGAGTTCAGCCTTGTCCACCTTCGCCCCCGCGAGCCAGAGCACGTCCTCGAGGATCTCCTGGCACTGGACGACATTGCCGTCGGCGTCACGTTCCGTACCCGGATCGGGGTACTCGGTCACAAAGGTGTCGGCGACGACGAGGTTGGGCAGTGCGGCAAGTCCGTCGGAGAGCGCCTTGTACCGGCCCGGCAGGGCCGCGAGGTCCTGCGCGACCCGACCTGCCAGCGTCACCGTCGTGCCGTCGAGGCCGGTGAAGGCGTGGCCGGGGTCCGTGCAGTCGGCGTGCCAGCCGCAGGCAGTGGCCAACAGACCGAAGCCGGCATCGTTGCCACCCGCCGACATCACGAGGGCATCGACCTGGCGTGTCCCGCTGGCTGCCGGGGTGTCCAGTGCCAGTGCGGCTCGCAACTGGTCCAACTGCGACGGGATCTTGTCGCCCACGTGTTCCGTGAAGGGGTACGCGCCCGTGTAGGGACCCAGGACGCCTGATCCGACCCGCTTGTCCTCGGGGCCCGGGCGGTACGGGTTCCCCACGTCGGCGTCCTTGAACGACTCGACGTCGATCGTGGCTCCCGAGCACGCGAAGGAGATGAACGTGACCGAGGACCTGCGGTCGCTGCGTTCGAGCTGACGCGCGGCCTGGGCGGCCCCGGCGTGGGACGAGCGGTGGCAGCGGTCGTCGACCCATCCTCCGTCACCCCACTCGCCGTAGAGCGGGTACTCGGGGTTGCCCTCGCCGGAGGCGTACGAGTCTCCCAGCACGACGACCAGGATGTCCTTGACCTCCACCATGTGCGTGTAGTCACCCACCAGGACGCCCTCGGCGTCGTGCACGGTCATGCGGACCTCGTAGGTGCCCTCGCTGGGGAAGGACAGTGACCGCACGCAGGCGTTGCCGCGGACCGGCGACGCCTCCGGGGTGATGAACGTGTAGGTGTACTGGGTCGCGAAGGGCGACGCGCCATCGGTTTCGGTGCGGCAGCCGTTGACGTACACGCGCCACTGTGACGGACGGACGTAGTCGTCGTCGTAGCGCTGGGCCGCCTGGTCCCAATGCCAGTCGTAGCGGTCCTGGAACCGTTCCGTGAAGCGCTCCGGTACCCACCAGTCGAAGCCCTCGTCCGGGACCGGCCACGGTTCGTCGGGCAGTTCCGGCAGGTCGGGGACGTCGACGTCGTCGCCTGGCAGGGCGAGCGCCGGGCTCACGGTCCCGACCAGGAGGGCGATGACGATGACTGCGATCGTGAGGAGGACGGACCGTCGGTGGTCCGTGGAAGCAGGGCGTGTGCTCATGGCGCGACTCCTTGTCGGATGATGGGTGCAGGTGCGGCGTTTGGATGAGGGGTGCAGGTGCGGCGAGCACCGAATCGACGGGGTCGGGACACGCACCGCAACACGACCCGCAGCATGCGTCGCGAGCCCGCTCGTCGGACAGCCGGTGACCATGTGGAGTCGCGGTGGTGCCAGCCGAACCGAAGAGAGGTGTGGACACCATTGACAGGTGGCCCGCCGGGGGCGATCATCTCGACGTGCACCAGCCGGTGCACGTGTCCCGATGCCCGTCCGGACGACGACGGCTGCGGGGCACCGCACGTCCAGGTGGTGTCGGATGGGCCCTCGACGACGACAGTGGAAGTTGGCGACCTCGTGGGGCGTGCTCGCCCTGTGCGTCGTGTGGATGGTGGTCGGGCTCGTCCTGTTCGCCCTCAACCACTCCACGCCGGTTCCGGCGACCTTCGGGTCACGAGACGCCGCCGTGATCTCCAACGTGGTCTTCCTCGCCTTTCCCGTGGTCGGGGCCCTGATCGCAAGCCACTGTCCGGACAACCGCCTGTGGTGGCTGTTCTCGCTCGTCGGGGTGTCGGCCGCACTGTGGCTCTTCGCCGACGGTTGGGCCGTTCGAGCGCTGTACGTGGATCCCGGTTCGTTGCCCGGCGGCGCCGCGGCCGCGTGGCTCGGCAACCTCGTGTGGGTGGTCGGGTGGGGCGGTGCAACCGTCATGTACCTCGTGTTCCCCGTGGGGGAACTCGCCTCCCCTCGCTGGCGACCAGTGCTGTGGGCGACCGTCGCGGGGACGGCGCTGTTGTTGGTCGGCCTGGCGGTGGCTCCCGGGCCGCTGCGCGACTACCCCTATGCCGTGAACCCGATCGGGCAGTCGTGGTGGCCCACCGACAGCGAGGCAGTCGGCGCTCTCACCTTTGTCTTCTTCGGCATCTTCGGCACCTCCGCCGTGGCCTCCCTGTTCGTCAAGCTCCGGCACGCCGACCAGGTGGAGCGGCAGCAGGTCAAGTGGATCCTGTACTCAGGGGCACTGGTGATCGGCGGCATTGCCGTGTTCGCGCTGCTCGGGCCGTTGGGGGTGCGCAACTCGTCGGCTGAGGCGTTCACGACCTTCACGCGTGCCGCGATCCCGATCGCGGCCGGCATCGCCATCCTGCGGCATCGCCTCTATGACATCGACGTCGTGATCAGCAAGACGCTGGTGTTCGGTGGCATGGCCGCATTCATCACCGCGGTGTACGCGATCGTCGTCGCAGGCATCGGCACTGTGGCCGACCGCGGCGCCGAGCCCAACTTCGCAGTCTCGGTGCTCGCCACGGGCGTGGTGGCGGTTGCCTTCCAGCCCGTGCGCGAGCGGCTCGAGCGTGCCGCCAACCGGCTGGTCTACGGCGTGCGTGCCACCCCGTACGAGGTGTTGTCGCAGTTCTCGGAGCGCCTTGGTGAGACCGCGGACACCGACCGCCTGCTGGAACGAATGGTGCGCCTGCTGGCCGAGGGAACCGGTGCCTGCAAGGCACAGCTGTGGCTGCAGATCGGCGACCGCCTGGCTCCGGTCGCGACGTGGCCGATGGATGCCCCAGACGACGGCACAGCGCCGTCGCCCCGTGGACTGCCCATGGACGATGGTCGACTGCCGCCGCTGGAGGCGGTGGACCGGGTGGCACCGGTCACCCATCAGGGGAAGCTGCTGGGCGCCCTGACCGTGGTCAAGCCGAGGGGCGAGTCAATGACGGCCACCGAGGACAAGTTGCTGGCCGACCTCGCCGCCCAGGCAGGGTTGGTCGTGCGGAACGTGCGCCTCACTGCCGAACGTGTGCAGCGCCTGGCCGAACTGCGGGCCTCCCGGCAACGCCTGGTCACGGCGCAGGACGACGCTCGGCGGCGGCTGGAGCGCAACCTCCACGATGGCGCCCAGCAGCAGCTGGTGGCACTCAAGATCAAGATGGGCATCGCACGAACCATGGCCCAGCGCGACGAGGCCGACCAGGTGGCAGCGCTGCTGGACCAGTTGACCACTGAGGCCGACGACGCGATCGACACCCTGCGAGACCTGGCAAGGGGGATCTACCCGCCGTTGTTGGCGAGCGAGGGATTGGGGGTCGCGCTGGCCAGCCAGGCCAGCAAGGCCGCGCTGCCGGTGACGGTCGAGGCTGGTGCCATCGGTCGCTATCCACAGGAACTGGAGGCAGCCGTCTACTTCTGCTGCCTCGAGGCGCTCCAGAACATCGCCAAGTACGCCGACGCCGACGCCGCGACGATCGAGCTCAGCCACGTCGGGGACGAACTCACCTTCACCGTGCGTGACGACGGGTGTGGCTTCGATGCCCACACCGCCCCGGGGTCCGGGTTGGTGAACATGTTCGACCGGGTCGACGCCCTCGGTGGCAGCCTGCACGTCGACACGGCGCCGGGCCGGGGCTGCACCATCACCGGCACCCTGCCGATCACGGCCGAGTCCGTCTCGGTCGCCACCGACGAGTCCCCCCACGCCCTGCCCGTCGGTGCCCCGGTGGTCGGCGCCACCCCGGTCGCTGCGGCCACCGGACCGCGGTCGGCGCGGCCCAGCAGTCGGCCACGACCGATCAGGCGTCCACAGCGGCCGCCACGCGATAGGCAGCCACCGGGGCCTGGCGACCCTTGACCAGCGCCGGCGGCAGTCGCAGGGCCTCGAGCTCACCCGACAGCGCGGCGTGGGTTGCGTCGCTCAGGATCGTCTCGCCCGGTTCGGCCCACTGCTGCAGGCGCTGTGTGAGGTTCACGGTGTCGCCGACGACGGAGTACTCGAGGCGTTCCTCGGAGCCCAGCACGGCCGCGGCAACCGGCCCTGTGGACAGCCCGATGCCCAGCCCGAACGGTTCGAGGCCCTGCTCCGCCCATCGGGCATTCACGGCTGCCTGGGCACGATGCATCGCAAGGGCGGCGGCCAGGGCTCGGTCGGCATGGTCGGGCTGGGGCACGGGTGCCCCGAACACTGCCATGACGGCGTCACCCACGAACTGCATGACGGTCCCCCCGACGCCGAGGACGGCATGGTTCATCTCTGCCCGGTGGGTGTTGAGCTGGTGGGCCAGGGCGCTGGGGTCGGTGCGCTCGGCGATGGACGAGTAGCTGCGGACGTCGGACATGAGCACGGTGACGTCGAGCATCTCGGTCTCGCCGATGCGGCGACCCTCCGCGGCCAGCTTGTCGGCGACGCCGCCGGGCAGGAGGCGGCTGAGGGTCTCGCCCTGCTCCTCGCGATCAACGATCGCCTGGTGCAGCATCTGGAGGCGCTGGAGACTGCCCGAGGTCCCGGCGTTGATTCCCTGCGCCAACTTGAGGAACAACTGCTGGATGTCCGCACTCACGGCTGCCGGGGTCGTCCGCTCCGTCACAGCGATGGCCTTGATGGGCTTGCCCTGGGCGACCATGTGCAGCAGTGACTCCTCGCTGGGTGACAGGTCGCCGTGGCTGGACACCGGCTGCACCAGCGATTCCACGATCTTCGGGTCCAGCACGGACCCGCCAGTTGCCACCTCCCGGATCGCGCGCACCAGCTGGTCACCATCGGCGATGCGGTCCTTGAGCAGGTAGGCGCAACCCGCGGCGCCCTCGTGGAGCAGGGAGATCGCGTACTCCGGGTCGTCGTACTGCGACAGCACGACCACGCCGGTGCCGGGATGGCGCTTGCGCACCTCCCGCGCGGCGTCGATGCCCTCCCGTTGGAACGTCGGCGGCATCCGGATGTCGGTGACCAGGACCTGGGGCGCGGTGCGCGCTGCCCCGTCGACCAGTTCGTCGAAATCGGCTGCCACCCCGACCACCTCGAGGTCGGATTCCAGCGACAACAGGGCGCGCACGCCCTCCCTGACGAGCAGGTTGTCGTCGGCCAGCATCACCGTGATCCGGGCATCGGCCGTTGCCGGTTCCCCAGGTTGCGTCATCACGGGCCCCTTCACCGCACACCGGATGCCGAATCTACGTCGCGACGACCCGGAAGTCGGTGGGGTTCGCATCCCTCCGGGGTGTGGTGGCACCACCCTTGTCCCGCCGCCGTGCTCGGGCGAGGCTGGTCTCACACGTCACGGAACCCAGCAAGGGGACGACCATGCGATTCGAATCCTCCGTCATCTCGGCCTCGTGGATTCCCTCGGAAGCCATGACCGGGCCGCTGCGCCTGCCGATGGACCTGGGCATCAGCCACTGGGACCCGCCACCGCCCGACACGATCAGGGACTCCGACCAACTGCAGGCACTCGTGGCCGCGGACCGGTTCCGCTTCGCCAACGAGCTGCGGGGCTGGATCGAGGCCGACGACGGCCGCATCGTCGACCACGGCTGCTCGGGGGGTCTGCGACTCGGCGGCACCACGCTGCGGGTGGGGGCGATCAGCCGGACCATCGCCGCAGTGCCCTACCCGGACCTGCGGCCGGCGCCGATCGTGGAGGCCGATCGGGTGACCTTCGTCCAGACCGTGGGCGGTCGGACCGGCGCGCCGCTGCCACGCCCGGTGTCGCGTCCCCCGTACTTCCAGTACGCCGCGCCGACGGTGTGGACCACCCTGTCCCTGACGCTGCATGTCGATGGGCGGGCCGAGTTCGCGCTCCTGGGAGCCAGCCCGTTCCCGCGTCACTGGATCTACGACGCGACTGGCAGACTCGCTGCGAAGTCCGGAACGATGGACTTCAAGCGCTGGAACAAGACGTGGTTCGGGGATCACAGCCCGTGGGGCGACCACGACTCGCCGGCATTGGTGACGGCGATCGAGACGGCCCTGGAGCGGGAGCTGTCGGTGGCGATCATGCAGGAGGGGGCGAAGCCGACCAGGCGCCGGCTCCGGCCGGGCCAGACCCTCGTGGAGCAGGGCGACCCCGGCGAGGACCTGTTCCTGCTGCTCGATGGCGTGCTGACCATCGAGGTCGACGGCGCGGAACTGGCGAAGGTCGGCCCGGGGGCGATCCTGGGAGAGCGTGCCGCACTCGAGGGTGGCCACCGCTCCTCGACCATGCGCGCGGCCACCCCGTGCACGGTGGCAGTGGCTGCACCCGCCCAGGTTCGCCGTGAAGCCCTGGCCGAACTGGCCACCGGGCACCGTCGCGAAGTGGCAGACAGCCACAGTTGACGGAAGGTCGAACGGACAGGTGTCGGTCGCGTAGGTTACGCTTGCGTAGGTAGACTGGGGGAGCCTGCAGCGCGGCCCCGGAGCGGGGCTGCCACCCCTTCGGAACCGAGGTAGTCCATGCGCTCACCATCAGAGGTCGTGGCCGACATGCGGTTGCGACTGGCCGGCATCAAGGGCATCGAGATCCCCAGCGAAGACAACGTCAAGTGGCAGCGGCGCGCCATGCTGGCGATCTCCATCATCCCGTTGCTGGGCATCGCCTTCGCGGGCGTCCAGGTCTGGGGTTGGGGCCTGACCGGACTGGACGTCGTGCTGTTCCTGGTCTTCTACACGATCAGTGGCCTGGGGATCACCGTCGGATTCCACCGCCTGTTGACCCACAAGTCCTTCGATGTCCCCAACTGGGTGCGAGCGGGGTGGGCCACAGCAGGATCCATGGCCGTCCAGGGTTCGGCCATCGACTGGGTTGCCACCCATCGGCGCCACCATGCCTACTCGGACGAGGAGGGTGATCCACACTCACCCCATCTGGAAGCCGCTGACGGTGTCAAGGGCATCCTGCGTGGTCTGTGGCACTCCCACATGGGATGGCTGTTCACGCCGGCCGGCACGCGCAAGGAGACCTGGGCGCCCGACCTGTTGGACAACCCCGCCATCGTGCGGGTCAACCGGGCCTTCCCGGCCATCATCATCGGCACGTTCGCGCTCCCGGCACTGCTGGGTGGCCTGATCTCGATGTCGTGGCAGGGCGCGGTGACCGGCCTGATCTGGGGTGGCCTGGTCCGCGTCTTCCTGCTGCACCACGTCACCTGGTCGATCAACTCGATCTGCCACTTCTACGGCACCCAACCCTTCAAGGCGCGTGACGAATCCCGCAACAACCCGTGGTTGAGCCTGCTGTCGTTCGGCGAGTCGTGGCACAACGCCCATCACGCCTTTCCGGCGTCTGCGCGCCACGGCCTGCGGTGGTGGGAGGTCGACGTGTCGTGGCTGACGATCAAGGGCATGGACCTGGTCGGCCTCGCGCGCAACGTCAAGTTGCCGAGCGAGAACCAGATGGCGCGCAAGCGCCTCAGCGGCAAGGCCGCCCGCGTCAACCCCTGACGGCACACCTGCCCGTCGCGCACGTCTCGACTGCATCGATGGCGACCGCTTCCTCCTCGAACCCAGGCAGGACCACCCATGGCACGCACGCGCATGACCGGCCCCCAACGCCGCGAGCAGTTGATCGCGGTGGGCCGCAGCGTCTTCGCCGATCATGGGTACGCGGCGGCCACGGTGGAGGAGATCGCCGAGTGTGCGGGGGTCTCCAAGCCGGTCGTGTACGAGCACTTCGGTGGCAAGGACGGCCTCTACGAAGTGGTCGTCCAGGAAGAGATCGAGGAACTGTCGGCCCGCATGGGGGCGGCCGTGTCCACCAACATTCCCCGCGTGGCGGGTGAGCAGGCCGCGCTGGCCTTCCTCACCTACATCGACGAGCGCGAGGACGGCTTCCGGGTGCTGGTCCGCGACACGCCGATGGGCCAGGGCACCGGTGGGCTCGCCACCGTGATGTCGGTGATCGCCGTGCGCGTGGAGCAACTGCTGCGCCACACGTTTCGCGACAAGGGCTTCGACGAGGTCGCCGCCCCGATGTATGCCCGCATGCTGATCGGTGCGGTGGCCCTGGTCGGCGAGTGGTGGCTCGAGGACGGCAAGCGCGATCGCGACCTGGTCGTCGCCCACATCGTGAACCTGCTGTGGTACGGCCTGCGCGACCTTCGCCAGCAGCCACCGCAACTGATCAGCGTCGGGGACGGTGTGCGTGCCGACCTCGATGTCATGGTGGAGCCAGATGACGAGGCCCACCGGGAACAGGCCAGTCTGCGACGCTTCGAGGGCATGCCACGGTGAGCGAATTGATGGTTGCAGGCATCCAGGCCGACCTCGCCTGGGAGGATCGTGGCGCCAACCATGCCATGGCCCGCACCGAGGTGGCGCGCGCGGCAGCAGCCGGGGCCGGCCTGGTCGTGCTGCCCGAGATGTTCCCCAGCGGGTTCTCGATGGCCACCGACACGGTTGCCGAGTCGCCCGACGGACCGACCGCCACGCTGATGTCCGACCTGGCGGCCGCGCACGGCGTCTGGGTGGCGGGCACGTTCGCATGCCGCCACGACGACTCCCTGCCCACGAATCGCCTCCAGGTCGCGGCACCGTCGGGCCAGGTGACGTCCTACGACAAGATCCACCCCTTCACCCACGGCGCCGAATCCGACCACTACGTCGGCGGCGACGGCCCTGTGGTCGTCGATGTGGAGGGGGTGCGCATCGGGCTGGCAGTGTGCTACGACCTGCGCTTCGCCAACCTGTTCTGGGCGCTCGGCCCCGCGGTCGACGCCTTCATCGTGCCAGCCAACTGGCCATGCGCACGATCGGCCCACTGGCGCAGCCTGCTGGTCGCCCGCGCGATCGAGAACCAGGCGTGGGTGTTGGGGGTCAATCGAGTGGGCGTGGGGCGCCGCACCGACGGCGGTGACCTCGACTACTGCGGCGACACCATGCTGGTGGACCCGATGGGAGCCATCACGGCGTCGGCGTCGGGGGCACCCAACCTGGTGCTCGGCACGATCGACACGGAAGAGGTCGCGACCGTGCGAGCGCGGTTCCGCTTCCTGGACGACCGTCGCAGCCTGCCACCGGGGTCCTGACGAACAGCCGGATCCGCAATCGGTCAGTCGGGCGCGAGCGATCAGTCGGAGGCGTCGTCACCCTCGTGGGCTGCGATGACCAGCCCCTCGTAGTCCGGGTTGGCCGCCGGGATGGCGGGGGCCATCTCCTCCAACGCGTCGGTCACGATCCTGGCCACGCAGGCCGAGGACACCCAGCGGCGGTCGCCCGGCACGCGGTACCACGGGGCCCACTCGGTCGAGGTCGCGGCCAGCGCCTCGCCGTACACCCGCATGTAGTCGTCCCACCTGGCGCGGGTCTCGATGTCGCCGAGGCTGAACTTCCAGTGCTTGTCCGGCTCGTCGATGCGCTCCTGCAACTCCTTGCGCTGTTCCTGGGCCGAGATGTCGAGCCAGATCTTTCGGATCACGGTGCCGGTGTCGGCCAGCATGCGCTCGAAGTCGTTGATGTGGCCGTAGCGCTGCTCCACGGTGGCCTGGTCGATCCAGCCGTTGACCGCGACGACGCCGACGTCTTCGTAGTGGGAGCGATCGAAGATGCCGATGGTGCCGCGCGACGGCACCCGCGCATGGACGCGCCACAGGTAGTCGTGGTCGAGTTCCCGGTCCGAGGGCTGCTTGAACGCATCGACGCCGATCCCCTGGGGGTGCACCAGCCGGAAGACGCGTCCCGACGTGGTGGACTTGCCGGCCGTGTCCATGCCCTGCAGGACGACCAGCAGCGAGCGGGCATTCTCGGCCCACAGTGCATCCTGCAGCTCTGCGATCCTGGGTTGGAGGTCGGCCAGCAGCGCCTTGCCGGCATCCTTGTCGGGCAACCCCGCCGTGTCGCGTGTCCGGTCGCGAACACCCAGTTCGGGCACCTCGCCCAGTGGGACGCGCAGAGACTCGACGTCGATGGGCATGGTGGCTCCGTTCGCGGGCGGGTCTGGATCGACTGGCCACGGTAGTGGGAGGTGCAGGGTCCGGGCTACGGTCGACGATCCGCCCGACAGTCGTGTCGGACGTCGGATCGACACCGCGTGGAGTCACGACCGTGCCTGCCATCATCCTTGCCAGTTGCCAGTGGCTCGTCGACGGCACGGGGCCGCGACTGGACAGCGACGATCCCCAACTTGCCCGTGCACTCACGGCCGCCGGGGCCGACGTGCAGGTGCGCGCGTGGGATGATCCCGACGTCGACTGGGGCGCGGCAGATGCGGTCGTCGTGCGGACCACGTGGGACTACCAGCAGCGTCTCGACGAGTTCGTGGCCTGGGCTGATGCCGTCGACGCCGCCACGCTGCTGTTGCCCGGTGCGGACGTGATCCGGTGGAACACGCACAAGTCCTACCTCATCGAGTTGGAGGATCGCGGCGCCCCAGTCGTGCCGACGGCCTGGCTGGGCGCGGGGGACCAGGTCGACCTGCGTGACCTCGCGGCGGCTCGCGGATGGCGACGGGTGGTCGCCAAGCCCGTGGTGGGCGCGGCTGGCAGGGGACTGCTCGTGGCCGATCCGGCAACCGACACGGTGCTCGACATGACCGATCCCGTCGACCTGGCGGAGCGTGCCGACGCCGCTGACGCCGACGCTGCCAACGCTGCCGACGCCACTGAGCCCGCTGCCGCAGACCATGATGACGCTGCCAACGCCGCTGCCAACCCGGCTGTCGACGCCGCTGAGCCCGCTGCCGCCGCCGATGCCGACGGGTCGATCGACGAGGGCAGCACTGTCGACGCGTCCGCCCAGCAGGTCTTCGCCGACCTGACGATGGCCGAGGACGTGATGGTGCAACCGTTGCTCGACCGCGTGCGAGGCGAGGGCGAGTTGTCCTTCGTCGTGCTCGATGGGCGGGTGGCCCATGTCGTGCGCAAGCAGCCGGCATCCGAGCAGTGGCGCATCCACATCGAGGTCGGCGGGACCTACGAGCAGGTCGAAGTCGACGCAGACCTTGAACGGATGGTGGCGTGGCTCGTGGCCCAGTTGCCGTCCGTGCCCGCCATCGCCAGGGTTGACCTGTTGCCGTCCGACGACCTCGAATGGCAGGTCGGCGAGGTCGAACTGGTCGAGCCGGCGCTGTACCTCGACTGGGTCGATGGCGCGGCCGAGGCGGTTGCCACCACGATCCTCGATCGGGTGGCGCGCGCCTGACGCCAGCGAGTCAGAACACGCCGAAGTCGGACAGGGCCTTGACGCCGAACAGGGTGCCGAACACGAGCCCCAGACCGATCACGATCGCGTCGTCATGGCTCCGCATCCACGTGGCCAACTGGTCCAGGCGCACCTGTGACCGGACCGGGGCCATCCACGAGACGACCACGATGGCCAGCGGCAGGGCCGTTGCCAGCAGGGTGAAGACCAGGAACATCGTGATCGACACCACGGGTCCATCCGACGCCCCGCCGATCGCGCTGATCGCCGCGATGGTGCACACCCACTGCCGTGCTCCCAGGAGGATGACGAGCGCGCCGAACACGGCTGCCCGACCCGGTCCGACGCCGGCCAGACGCGTCGTCCATCGTGCCGACCGTGCATCCGTGGGTGCGTCCTGTCCCGTCAACGCCTTCCACGCCGCGGTCGCGAACAACAGGATCGACAACACCAACGTCCCAGCGGCCACCACGGTGGGGCGGGCCGATCCGCTGATGGTCGGATCGGTTGGCACCAACAGGCCGAAGACCACGCCCTGGGCCAGGCGGACGCCGAGCATGCCCAGGACCCAGCCGGCTGCAGTCCTGGTGCCGCGGGTACCTCGCACCAGCAACAGCGTGATGGTCACGAGTCCCGGCACGATCCCGGCGCCCACCGCCAGCGCGACGACGTCAAGGGCTGCGTTCATCGCGTGTCTCCCATCGTCCGCCAGGTGCCACGGCGCAAGATAGTGGTGGTCCGCGAATACGGCGTACGCTGGTGCCGCGCCCGAGGTCCGGGACTGTGCCCGCGCCATCCGAGGACCATCGCCATGAAGATCGCTGTCTCCGGGGCCACCGGCCTCATCGGCTCCGCACTCGTCGACCACCTCCGAGCCAACGGTCACACCGTTGCGCGCCTGGTCCGGCGCGAATCGGACTTGCGCGACGACGACATCCTGTGGTCCGTCGACGACCAGCGCCTGGACCCGAGCGACCTCGTGGGCACGAATGCCGTGGTCCACCTGGCGGGGGCGCCGATCGGCCAGCGGTGGACCGACGAGGCCAAGGCCGAGATCCTGTCGTCGCGACGTGATGGCACTGCCCTGCTGGCCGGGGCCATTGCGGGCCTGGACGGCGGTCCCGAGGTCTTCGTGTCCGGATCGGCCGTGGGCTTCTACGGTGGCTCGCGGGGCGACGAAGTGCTGACCGAGGAGTCGTCCGCCGGCGACGACTTCCTGGCCGAGGTCGTCACGACTTGGGAGTCGTCCGCCGACCCCGCCCGCGAGGCCGGCCTGCGCGTCGTCCACCCGCGCACCGGCGTGGTCATGGCCCAGGACGGCGACCTCATCGAGAAGGTGCAGTTGCCCTTCAGGCTCGGCATCGGTGGCAAGGTCGGCAACGGCCAGCAGTGGGTGCCGTGGATCTCGCTGGTGGACGAGATCCGAGCACTGGAGTACCTGGTCACGTCCGACCTGGTCGGTCCCGTCAACCTGTGCGGGCCCGATCCGGTGCGCAACGTGCGGATGACCAAGGCGCTGGGATCGGCCTGGAACCGCCCGACGGTGCTGCCGGTCCCGGTGTTCGCGATCCGGTTGCTCTACGGCGAGATGGGCGTTCAGTTGGCGACCGCGTCCCAGCGCGTGATTCCCGAGGTGCTGGCATCGTCGGGCTTCGCGTTCACCCACCCCTCCGTCGAGGCCGCGCTCGACGCTGCATTGGGCTGAGACCCAGGCGATCCCCACGTCGGTGCCTGCCCCCGGAAACACCCCCACGGAAGCGTCCTGTCCGAGGGACCGACCCCGGCCTGTCTCCCTTTCAGCGGCAATCCGGCCCGGCCCGACGCCGTGCACAGCGGGCCCGTCGCGCAGAGGCGAGACGGCACACCCCCCTGCCGCGCCATCACGCCAGCCGAATCCAACCGAGCGTGCGGTGATTCGCCCGGTTGGCACTGGTGGCGTTGGATGCCCGCATGCAGCGCGATAGGGTCGCGATCCGTGCGCGGCGGCACCGCTGCCACGTGTCAGCTCGCGAGGTCCACCGCCATGTCCACCGACGCCACCAAGGGATCGGCCTTCGATCCTGACGTCCCCGCCACGTGGGGACAGGCCACTGCGGCCGTGCGTGGGGGCCTGGCGCGCTCGTCCTTCGACGAGACCTCCGAGGCGCTGTACCTCACCTCGGGCTTCGTCTATCGCGACGCCGCCCAGGCCGAGGCATCCTTCGCCGGCGACGATGACCACTACGTCTACTCGCGTGCCCGCAATCCCACCCTGACCATGCTCGAGGACCGCCTCGCGCTGCTCGAGGACGCCCAGGCGTGCCGGGTGACTGCCAGTGGGATGGCGGCCGTGCACACGTCGCTGGCCGCGATCCTGCAGGCGGGCGATCGGGTGGTGGCATCACGCGGCCTGTTCGCGCGCTGCCACCAGGTGCTCGACGTCGTCCTGCGACGCTTCGGTGTCGACACGGTGTTCGTCGACGGCTCCGACCTCGATGCCTGGGCCAGGGCGCTGGCCGAGCCGACCGCCGCGGTCTTCTTCGAAACACCCTCCAACCCGATGATGGAGCTCGTGGACATCGCAGCGGTCGCTGACCTTGCGCACGCAGCCGGCGCGCTCGTGGTCGTCGACAACGTCTTTGCCACGCCCATCTTCCAACGTCCGCTGGAGCTGGGCGCGGACATGGTGGTGTACTCGTTGACCAAGCACGTCGACGGACAGGGCCGAGTGCTGGGCGGGGCCATCCTGGGGTCGTCGGAGCTGCTCGACAACAAGGTGCAGGCGTTGATGGGCCAGATCGGTCCGACGATGAGCGCCTTCAACGCATGGGTGCTGCTGAAGGGGCTGGAGACGCTCCAGTTGCGAGTTCGCCACCAGGCAGCGAGCGCCCTGACCCTGGCGACATGGCTGCAGGACCAACGCGACGTGGTGCGGGTGCTGTATCCCATGCTCGACAGCCACCCCCAGCGGGACCTGGCGATGGCGCAGATGACCGGCGGTGGCAGCGTGGTCACCTTCGAGGTGGCGGGCGGGCGTGACCGGGCGTTCGAGGTCGTCGACACCCTGTCCCTCATCGACATCTCCAACAACCTCGGCGACGCGAAGTCACTGGTGACCCATCCCGCGACGTCGACCCACCAGCGCATCGGCGCCGCGGCCAGGGAGTCCATGGGCATCACCGATGGCACGATCCGCGTGTCGGTTGGCCTCGAGGACGTCGAGGACCTGCAGGCCGACCTGGCGACGGCGCTGTCTGCTCGCTGAGCGCGGTCTGGTCGATGCCGGAGGCCACCGCGACCGGTGCTGGTGTGTGGCACTCAGGAAGCCGCGACCGCCATTGCCTGCCGAAAGGCCGTGTCGAGCATGTCGTCGGTGAGACGCCCCGTGAAGGTGTTGTACTGGCTGACGTGGTAGCTGCCCACCACCACGCGCCCGTCGGCGAGCGCTGCCGTGGCGCCGTGACCGAACGTCGGCTTGCGCCCGTCCCAGCCACCCAGGCGGCAGGTCACGTCCCACGCGAAGCGGCCCAGCGCAACGAACACGCGGGGATCCACCGCTGCGACCTCGCGTTCCAGGAACCGTCCCACGCAGCGGTCGCGCTCGGTGGGTGTGGGCTTGTTGTCCGGCGGCGCGCACTTGACCGGGGACGTCACCCAGGTGTCGCGCAGGACCAGGCCGTCGTCGATCGACGTCGCCGTGGGTTGGTTCGCCAGGTCCAGGCGATGCAGGCAGGCGAACAGCATGTCGCCGGAGCGATCACCCGTGAACATCCGTCCGGTCCGGTTGGCGCCATGGGCAGCCGGGGCCAGGCCGATGACCATGATGTCGGCGTCCGGATCACCGAAGCCCGGCACGCCACGCCCCCAGTAGTCTTGGTCGGCGTAGGCGGCACGACGCTCGCGAGCCACTCGCTCCCGATGCCGCACCAACCGGCGGCAGCCGCGGCAGGCTGCGACGTCGCCGGCCACGGCGCGGTGGCGGTCGGGAAGGTTCGCAGCCTGCGGCAGCAAGTCGTCGTGGTCGGGTCGAGGGGTGGCCGGCATGGCCGCAGCCTAGGCCGCGGCCGTGTGCGGGAATCCCGGCCGGCCACCGGCCGTTGCAGCGAGCCGACGACCCGTTCGACCCGCCCGTGGGCGGTCCGCCGGGCCGTGATCGTGCCTCCGCACCTCCGCAGCCGCCGTGCCGGCCCGCGCCGGCGCGGGTCCCACCCGCCCAGCACCTCGCAAGGACGAATGATGGACTTCCTTCCCACCTGGGGTGTGGCCTTCGGCGCCACGCTCGTCTTCGCAACGGTGATGTGGGTCGCCTCCTATGTCCGCACCGACGTCAGCCTCGTCGACCGCGTGTGGGGCGTGTTCTTCATCATCATCGCGTGGACGTCGTACCTGGTCGGCCACCCGTCGACGCGATCGTTGCTGGTCGCCGTCCTGGTGACCGTCTGGGGGCTGCGGCTGTCGATCTACCTGACGTGGCGCAACTGGGGCGACGGTGAGGATCCGCGCTACGTCGCCATGCGGGAACGCTCCGACGGCAACTTCGCCGTCCGCAGCCTGGTGCGCGTGTTCTGGCTGCAGGCCACGCTGGCGACCCTGATCGGGCTCCCGCTCGTGGCCGTCGCCACCTTCCCGGGCAGTCCGATCTGGTTGGACTGGATCGCGGTGGTGGTGTGGGCCGTGGGCCTGTACTTCGAGGCGGTGGGGGACTGGCAGTTGAGCCGCTTCCTGGCCGACGAGGCCAACCGCGGCACGGTCATGGACCGGGGGCTGTGGGCCTACACCCGGCATCCGAACTACTTCGGCGACACGGTCGTGTGGGTGGCATACGGGCTGTTCGCGGTGGCCGCCGGGGCATGGTGGGCGATCCTGGGCTCGATCCTGATGGGCGTCCTGATCGTCAAGGTGTCCGGCGTGGCCATCACCGAGGATCGCATGGGGTCGTCGGGCTCCAAGCGTGCCGGCTACGACGAGTACGTTGCGCGCACCAACGCCTTCTTCCCCGGACCACGAAAGGCCGCGTGACATGCCCCCTGCCACACCCGGGCCGTCGGGTCCGGATGCCCCCACGCTCGCGGATGGTCCCGGATCGTCGGCCACGCCAGCGCCGTCGGGGGATGAGGTGGGCGTGATCGGCCACCCGCCGTTGCGACTCGATCCCGCGACCTGGGCGGCGCTGGTGGCGCATGCCGAGTCCGACTTCCCCTACGAGGTCTGTGGGCTGTTGGGCATCGATCGTGACGGCACGATCCACCTCCATCGCATCACCAACGACGAGCGGTCGATGACCTACTACGTCATGAATCCGCGTGAGCTGCTGGTCGCGATGCGCGAGATCGAGGATGCCGAGCAGGAGTTGGTGATCTACCACTCCCACACCCACACCCACGCGTGGCCATCCGACACCGACGTCCGGCAGGCCTTCTACCCCGATGCCACCTACGCGATCATCACCCTCCAGCATCCGGGCGATCCCGCGATCCGGGCCTTCCGGATCGTCGACGGGGTCGTCGGCGAACGACCGGTCGAGGTGGCCGATCCGTCGTGACGGCCGATCCGTCGTGACGGCCGATCCGTCGTGACGGCGGCACCGTCGTGACGTCGCCGGTCCCGCTCCGAGATCGCCAGCCCGAGCCAGTACGCTCCACCACCATGCTCCTGTCCATCGACCACGCCACCACGTATGCCTATGACGGGCAGGCGTGGGACTCGTTCAACGAGGTTCGCCTCCACGCGGCCGACGACTATCGCCAGACGCTGCTGCGCTTCGAGATCGACGTCGATCCGGACGCATCCCTGCGCACCTTCCGGGACTACTACGGGAACACGGTGCACCACTTCCACCTCCCACATCGTCACCCCCGCATGCAGATCCGGACACGCTCGGTCGTGTCGACCTACGCCATCCCGACCCCCGAGCCCGTGCCCGGCGAACTGCTGCCCGAACTGCGGCATCGATTCTTCGAGTACCTCGCGCCGACGGACCGCGTGCCGCTCAACGACGACTGGGTGGGCATCTTCGGCTCGATCCCGATCATGCCCGGCGACGACGTCGTCACCTGGATCTCGGACCTGACCGCGCACCTGCAGCGTCGCCTGGTGTACCGCTCCGACTCCACGACCGTGGACACGCGGCTGGCCGACTTCGCCCAGTCACAGGTCGGCGTGTGCCAGGACTTCGCCCACGCCATGCTCGCGATCACGCGCAGTGTCGGCATTCCGTCCCGATACGTGTCGGGATACGTGCACGCCAATCCGTCGGGCAACGAAGCGCTGATCGGGGCCGAGGGTTCCCACGCCTGGATCGAGGTCTACCTCCCGGGCAGCGGCTGGGTCGGGTTCGACCCGACCAACGGCTGCATGATCACCCAGGCGCACGTCAAGCTGGCGGTCGGCCGGGACTACGACGACGTCCCGCCCGTGCGGGGTCTGCGTCGTGGCTCGACGACCGAGTCGTTGACGGTCGAAGTCGCCGTCCGACACGCCGGTCCCGACGACCTCGCCGGGTCCGTGCAGGCGCCCAACACCGAGGCGCCCGCGACAAGTGTCGAACTGGAGCAGTGACCAGGGCATGCCGGCCGTGCTCAGACGACGAAGTATGTCTGGGTCAGGCACTCGGACAGGCCGGCGACGTCATCGAGCAGTTCGTCGATGCCCGGGTTCTCTTCGTCCATGATCTCTGCGACGTCGCTGACGTGGCCCAGGCGGGCTGACAGCCACCGGGCATCACGGGCGAACTTGTCACCCTGGCTGGGATTCGCGCGACCCAGGGCACGAGCCACCCGCGCGATCGTGTCGCTGCAGTAGCGCACCGAGCGCGGCAGGTCGTCGGACAGCAGCAGGAAGTCGGCCATGGTGATCGGCGTCGGGGCGCGATGATGGGTGCGCCGATAGGACTCGTAGGCGCCCAGTGACTTGAGCAGGGCCATCGATCGGTGCGCCTCGAGTCCCGCGGCCACGGCGTCGGTGCCCGTGTGGCGATACCGCAACTGCAGCGCCCGCAGGGTGTTGTCGATGCGCTCGATCAGGGCGCCGAGTCGCAGGAAGTGCCAGCCCTCGTCGCGAACCAGCGTGGCGTCGGCGATGCCCGTGAACAGTTGGCCCGCCTCGCGTGCGGCCAGGCAGAACTCGCCCAACTCGTCCTCGGTGATCGACGTGCGCGTGCACAGGCCCAGGTAGGTGCGGTTGAGGGCCTCCCACATCTCGGTGGAGATGCGGCCCCGCAGGGTGCGGCCGTTCTCACGTGCATGGGCCAGCGATGCGGCGATCGAACCGGGGTTGCGGCGATCGATCGCGAACCATTCGATGACGGCTGCGGCTTCCGGGGAGCCGTGGTGGGCGCGAAAGGCCTCCTCGTCATCGTTGAGGTCCAGCAACGGGGCCCATTGCTCGGTCACCAGGGCAGTGCTTTCCGGCACCAGTGGTGCCTCGGCCATGGCGATGTAGTTGACGCCCAGCAGGCGAGCAGTGTTCTCGGCGCGCTCGACGTAGCGGCCCATCCAGTACAGGTTCTCGGCAATTCGGCTCAGCACGGTGAGTGACCCGTTCTCGCGTGGCGAAGGTTGGATGTGGGGCTCACTGGCCACCCGCCTGCGATGCGTCGGACAGGCCGGGGCTCGACTGTCGCTGCGCCTGGCCGGTGGCCCGAAGGAGGTCGGACGCATCGTCGTGGGGAGGGGTCGTGTCGCCATCCCGGCCCGGTTCGGCCAGCACCCAGGTGTCCTTGGAGCCGCCGCCGCGCGACGAGTTGACGATCAGGGATCCGCGCTCCAGTGCCACCCTGGTCAGGCCACCCGGCACGATCTCGATGTCCTCGCCAACCAGCGCGAACGGTCGCAGGTCGACGTGGCAGGGCTCGAAGGCATGGGTGTCGGGGTAGAACGTCGGGTGGCTGGACAACTGGATGATCGGCTGGGCGATGTAGTTGCCGGGGTCCGCGGCCACGACCTCCAGGAAGGCCGCCCGCTCCTGCGCGTCGGCCTGCGACCCGATCAGCATCCCGTAGCCGCCCGCACCACCCACCTCCTTGATCACCAGGCGTTCGGCCTCGCGCATCATCAGGTCGAGGCCGTCGGGATCCGCGCCCAGGTACGTCTCGACGTTGGGGATGATCGGCGTCTCGTTGAGGTAGTAGTCGATCATCGCCGGCACGTAGGCGTAGATCGCCTTGTCGTCGGCGACGCCGGTGCCCACGGCGTTGGCCAGGCCCACCCGTCCGGCGCGCACCACCTCCATGAGTCCCGGCACGCCCAGCATCGAGTCCTCGCGAAAGGCCTGCGGGTCCAGGAATGCGTCGTCGACGCGGCGATAGACCACGTCGACGACCTGGCGTCCCTTGGTGGTGCGCATCCACACGCGGCCTTCGTCGACGAACAGGTCGCGTCCCTCCACCAGGTCGATGCCCATCTGCTGGGCCAGGTAGCTGTGCTCGTAGTAGGCCGAGTTGAACTGGCCGGGGGTGAGCAGCACCACGGTTGGGTCGTCCACGTCGCGCGGCGACATGCTGCACAGCGTCGCGAGCAGGTCGATGGTGTAGTGACGGATCGGCCGCACACCGTGCGTGCGCAGCAGGCCCGGGAAACTGCGGGCGGTCACGTCGCGGTTGACCAGCATGTAGGACACACCGGAGGGATTGCGCAGGTTGTCCTCGAGCACGCGGAAGACGCCGTCGTGGTCGCGGATCAGGTCGGTGCCCACGATGTGGGTCCACACGCCGTGCGGCGGCTTCACGCCACGCATCATCGGACGGTAGTTGGGGTTGTCGAGCACCAGGTTGGCCGGCACCACGCCGTCGCCCATGATCTCCTGGTCGCCGTAGACGTCGCCCAGGAAGGCGTTGAGTGCCGTGACCCGCTGGCGCAGGCCCGACTCGACGTGGGACCACTCTTCGGCCGTGATGATGCGGGGGACCGGATCGAAGGGAAAGGCACGCTCGGTGCCTCGGTCGTCGTCGTAGACGGTGAACGTGATGCCCTGGTTGCGAAAGGCCAGGTCGGTCAGGGCCCGCCGTCGCCCGAACTCCCGGGCTGACATGCGCTCGAAGAACGTGAAGGCCTGGCGGTATGCGGGACGAATCCCGTCAGGTCCGATGGCCTCGTCATAGCCCGATGGTGCGGCATAGGGGCTCAGGGCATCTTCCACGGGCGACCTTCACGTCGATCGCGTTCAACCGTACTCGAACGACATCGGCCCCCACCATCGCTGCCCCAACCCTGCCCGAACCCTGCCCGGGCGGGAATGTTCCCCCAGCCACGCTCGTTTGCACTGGCGCATGGACGAGCCTGACCGACGGTCACGTCCTCCAACTTGCATCGAACGCCACCGACCCGAACCGGGTGAAAGCGAACACGACATGGCAACCATCAACCTGACCAAGGACGACTTCCGCGCCACCGTCGAGGACAACGACATCGTCCTCGTCGACTTCTGGGCCGAGTGGTGTGGTCCCTGCAAGGCCTTCGGTCCGATCTACGAGAAGGTCTCCGAGCAGCACGACGACGTCGTGTTCAGCAAGGTCGACACCGACGCGGAGCAGGAGTTGGGACAGGGCTTCGGCATCCGCTCCATTCCCACGCTGATGGCCTTCCGTGAAGGCATCATGGTGTTCTCGCAGGCCGGCGCGCTGCCCGAGGCAGCCGTCCGGGACCTGGTCGGCCAGATCAAGGCGCTGGACATGGACGACGTGCGCAAGCAGATCGCCGCGCACGAGTCCGAGCACGCCGCCGAACACGCCGACGCCTGACACGGCACCGGCCTGCCGGCCGAACGCGACCTCCCTGGGCCCGCCGTCATCCCATCCGGATGCGGCGGGCTCAGACGTGGTCGGCCAGTGCAGGCGCGAGGTCGCCGTTGCGAACCAGGCCGACATCGTCCGTGCCGACCGTGTGGCGGGCCAACGAGCGCAGTTCGGTTGCCAACTCGGGCGCAACGTGGGCGTGGTCGACGCCGGGCTGGGCCCACGCCCCCCGGACCTGCAGGACGCCGGTGGCGCGGTCGGCCTTGACGTCGACTCGAGCCACCAGGTCGTGGCCCAACAGGAACGGCAGCACGTAGTAGCCGTACTCGCGTTGTGCCTCGGGGACATAGATCTCGATGCGGTAGTGCATCCCGAAGAGGCGCTCGGTGCGACGACGGAACCACACCAGCGGATCGAAGGGTGCCACCAGTGCCCGTCCCCGCACGACCCGGGGGATCTGCGTGTCGGTGAGCACCCAGGCGGGATCGCGCCAGCCCCGAACCTCGACCCGCCGGACCCTGCCCGCCACCTCGAGGCTGGTGAGCGCGGCCATGACCGACCTGACCAGTTGGCGATGGTGGTCGGCGATCGACGCGGCCGTGCCGACACCCTGTGCCCGGATCGCACGCACGGCCAGTTCGGCGGTGGCCTGTTCGCGCGACATCACCGGTGCGTCGAAGTCTGCCGCCGGCACGACTCGGTGTGCCAGGTCGTAGGCCGCCCGGAAGGAGCGGTCGCGGTGGTCCACCGCGACCTGTCCGGACACGAACAGCCAGTGCAGCACCATCTTTCCGGGACCCCAGCCCCAGAACCCGGGTCGATTCGCCCCGGCATTGGCCAGGTCGGACACGGTCAGCGGCCCGTCGGCCGTCACCTCCGCCAGCACCTGCTCGACGTAGCCGGGCTGTTCCACGACGACGCGCTGGACGCCCTTCCACGGATGGACCTCGTTGTCGCGTCTTCGATGGGCCAGCAGTTGCCAGGCGTCGGCCGGCATCAGGCTGGCGACGTGGGCCCAGCACTCGAGGGCATCCCGCGAACGCCACAGCCACTCGTCCAGCGTGGTCGTGTCGTGGGGTCCGAGTCGCGCATGGAAGAGCAACTCGTGTGCCCGCGCCACGACGTTGACGCTGTCGATCTGGACGACGTCGACGTCGGTCAGGACCCGCCGGAAGTGCCGGCGATCGATCCTGGCCGGACGTGGGCGATCCAGCCCCGTGGCCCGAACAGCCAGGCGACGTGCCTGGTCGAGGGTGAGCGTCGTCATGTGACGCCCGTACGTCCGTGCCGCGGAGAGGTTTGCACTGTTGTTCCTGTCAGGGGTCGGCGTCGAGTGGTCGATTCCAGCCGATTGGCGGCAGACTAACGGTCCCCGGAATGGCCATCGATGACGTCGCGTTCTGACAGCCCCGGGGCCACCGTCCCAACCCCCACCGTCCCAAAGGCACGATCCATGCCGTCAGTTCGCATCCCCACCATCCTGCGCAAGCACACGGAAGGGGCCGCTCGAGTGTCCGCGGACGGCGCAACGGTGCGCGAGGTCTTCACGAATGTCGTCGACACCCACCCCGGTCTGACCGCGTCGCTGTTCGACGGCGACGAGCTGCGTGGCTTCATCAACGTGTACGTCGAGGACGAGGACATCCGCTACCTCGACGGGCTGGCGACCTCGGTCGACGGCGGCGACGAGATCGCCATCATGCCGGCGGTCGCCGGAGGAGCCTGATTGCGCTTCGGTGACATCACCCAGGCCATCGGCAACACACCACTGGTCCACCTGCCACGGCTGTCCCCGGCCGGGTATCGGGTGTGGCTCAAGCTGGAGGGGATGAACCCGACCGGTTCGATCAAGGATCGGGTCGCGCTGGCGATGATCGAGGCCGCCGAGGCCGACGGACGCCTGGGCCCGGGCGCGCGCATCCTCGAGCCGACGTCGGGCAACACCGGGATCGCACTGGCGGCGATCTGTCGTGTCCGTGGCTACGACCTGACGTGCGTGATGCCGTCGAACACGTCCCAGGAGCGACGCCAGGTGCTGCGGCTGTTCGGGGCGCGGATCGTGGACTCGCCTGCCGAGGAGGGGTCCAACGGCGCGGTCCGACTGGCCCAGCGAATGGTGGCGGGGGATCCCGACGTTGTGATGCCCTTCCAGTACGGCAATCCCGCCAACCCCGCAGCCCACCACGACACGACTGCCGGCGAGATCCTGTCCGACCTGCCGAACGTGGCGGCCTTCGTGGCCGGACTGGGCACGGGTGGCACGGTCACCGGTGTCGGCCATCGGCTGAAGTCCGCGAACCCGGCCATCAGGATCTTCGCCGCCGAACCGCAGTACGGCGACCTGGTCTACGGCCTGCGCAACCTCGACGAGGGCTACGTGCCCGAGGTCCTGGACCCCGACATCCTCGATTCCCGCATCAAGGTCGACTCGCGCAAGGCGCTGGGCTGGACCCGCCGGCTCGTCGCCGAGGAGGGCATCTTCGCCGGCGTGTCCACGGGCGCCTCGCTGGCCGTGGCCGCCCGCGTGTGCGGGCGCCTGCCCCAGGGATCGGACGTCGTCGCGCTGTCGCCCGACGGCGGCTGGAAGTACCTGTCGACGGGCGCCTATGACGTCGGCGACGTGGACGACCTCGCGCAGGACCTCGAGTCCACCCTCTGGGCCTGATCGCTCCCACGGCGTTGCTGCCGACCTGACTGGCATTCCACTAGTGTTTCGGCTGCAGGGCCCATGCAACCGCGCATGCAGCGCGTGGCCTCGTCGATCGGACCGCTTGGTGATGCACTGTGACGTGCTCGGTGCCACGGGATCCCAGCCCGGACGGGGACGGGCGTGCTCTGGGTACCTGGTCACCAGCGGCGACACGACCATCCTGGTCGACTGCGGCTTCGGTGTGGCCACCGCGCTGACCGGCCTGATGGACCCCGCCGATCTGGACGCGATCATCGTCACGCATCGCCATCTCGACCATGCGATCGACCTGCTCGGCATCTGGGCCGTCATGCGACGCGACGACGTGCAGGTCCCGGTCCACGCCGCCGAGGAGGTCGAGGAGACCGTCATGGCGATGGTCACGCCGCACCGGCGCGACACCTTTCGCAAGCGCCTGCCGATCACCACCCTGCGCAGCGGCGACGAACTCCGGTTCGGGCCCCTGAAGGTGGCTGCCCACCACAGTGACCATGGCGTGCCGACGGTGTCGTTGCGCATCACTGACGACGCGGGCGGCGTGCTGGCCTACTCGTCCGACTCGGCAGGGGGCGGCGACCTGCTGGCATGCGCCCGTGACGCCGACGTCTTCGTGGCCGAGGCGAGTTGGCAGGACGGTGAGGAACAGGCGGGGGACGGGCACATGACGGCGCATCGGGCCGGCGAGGTGGCCACCGAGGCAGGCGTTGGTCGACTCGTGCTGACCCACCTGCGGCCGCACCTGGACCCCTCCACCTCGATCGTGCAGGCGACGCAGTCCTGGTCGGGTCCGCTCGTCGTTGCCCACCAGGGAATGCGCCTCGAGATCGGCGAGTCCGACTCGGCCGTGTTCTGATCGAACTGTCACCCCCACCCACCAGCGTCCTCGGTCCTGGCATGCGTCATGGCATCGAGGCGGTCGCCGCGACCCCGCCGCGACACGCGGCCCGAAAGGCACCAGCATGACCAGTCGTCCCAACGGCCGAGCCGAGGACGCCATGCGCGCCGTGTCCCTGACGCCCGCCTTCCAGCGTTCGCCGGCAGGTTCCTGCCTGGTCTCGTTCGGGGGAACCCGCGTGGCGGTCAGCGCCTCGGTGTCGCCGGGCGCGCCGCCGTGGCGGGCAGGTGGTGGGTGGCTGACAGCGGAGTACGCGATGCTGCCCGGGTCCACGACACCACGTGCCCGGCGCCAGCGCAACGGCCCCGATGGGCGTTCCAAGGAGATCGAGCGGCTGATCGGTCGATCCCTGCGAGCCGTGGTCGATCTGGACACGCTGGACGACGTCACGGTCGCGCTGGACTGCGACGTCCTGGATGCCGACGGTGGCACGCGGACGGCCTCGATCACCGGGGCGTGGGTCGCCACCGTGCTGGCCCTGCGCAGCGTGGGGATGGAGTCCGCCGTGACGGGCCAGGTCACGGCGGTGTCCGTGGGCGTGGTCGCCGGTCGCCCCGTGCTCGACCTCGAGTACGTCGAGGATGCCGCGGCCGACGTCGATGCCAACGTGGTCATGACCGCGGCCGGGCGACTCATCGAGGTGCAGGCGACGGCCGAGGGCGCGACCTACGACCGCGCGGAACTCGACGTGATGCTGGACCTGGCCGCAGCAGGGTGTGGGGAACTGGCCCGGGCGCAACTGGCTGCGGTGGCGTCGCAATGACGGCGCAGCAACTGGTCATGGCGACCGGCAACCAGGGCAAGTTGCGGGAGTTGCGACGCATGCTCGAGGACCTGGACGTCGCGGTCGTGTCGCTGGCCGACCTGGGGTTGCCGTCACCGGTGGAGGACGGCGCAACCTTCGAGGACAACGCACTGATCAAGGCGCGCGCGGCGGCGCAGGCGTCCGGGTTGCCCGCCCTGGCCGATGATTCGGGCCTGGAAGTCGATGCGTTGGACGGCGCGCCCGGCGTGCGCTCGGCGCGGTACGCCGGTGAGGCGGCCGACGACCGGGCCAACAACGACAAGGTGCTGGCCGCGATGACCGGGGTCGCTGATCGCCGTGCCAGGTTCGTCAGCGCGGTCGCGGTGGCGACCGCGGATGGACGTGAGTGGGTCGTGCGGGCGGTGATGGAAGGGCACCTGCTCGAGGCGGTCGACGGTGATGGCGGCTTCGGATACGACCCGCTGTTTCGGACCCAGGGCCAGACCGTGTCCAACGGCCGGTTGACGCCGTCGGAGAAGGATCGGCTGTCACACCGGGGCAAGGCACTGCGTGCGATCCGTCCGGTGCTGGTCCGACTCCTGACCTGAGCGCTGATGGGTGGGCGCGGCCCCGGCCATCCGGGCGCCCCGCGGTGCTCAGTTGTCGGCGAGCAATGTGGCGTAGCCCTCCCGGAACGTGGGATGGCGATGGACGAACCCGGTGGTCAGCAGGCGGCTGCCGTCGACGCGCTTGCCACGGTCACCAGGCGTGGCATCGTCGTCGGTGCCGACGCGGGGAGCGGGCACACCCAGCGCGGCCGCGATGAAGTCGGTCACCTCCTGCTTGCGGGCCGGTTGGCAGTCCACCACGTTGACGATGTCGGGGACCAGGGGGTCGGCTGCTGTCGCCAGGTGCACCAGCACGGCCGCGGCATCGTCACTGTGGATGCGATTCGTCCACTTCTGCGAGGTCTGCCGGCCCTCCCGGACCGAGCGGATCAGGCGATCGCGCCCGGGGCCGTAGATGCCACCCAGACGCGCGACCACGCCCTGCGTGGCGTTGTGGGCCAGGACCCGTGCTTCGGCATCCAGCATCACCTCACCGTTGAACCCTGTCGGAGTGGTCGAGCCCCCCTCGGAGACCCACGACCCGTCATCCTGGCCATACACCGCCGTCGAGGAGGCAAAGACCACACGTACAGGTCGAGGGTTGGATGACTCACCATCTACCTCAAGTAAACGGTGAAGGTTTGCCATCGTGTCCACGTAGGCGGTTTCGTAGCCCGCACGATCGCGTGTGTCGGGCGTGAGCGTGGCGATGCAGGCCTCGATGCCAGCAGGCAGGGTGAGGTCGCCAGGGGCCGCCAGGTCGCCAACCAGGCCGGTCACGCCCGGGGGTGGGTTCTCGATGGCTGATCGCCGCAGCGCGAGCACCTCGTGGCCGGCGGCGACCAACCCCGTGGTCGCCCGCATGCCCAGGTCGCCCCAGCCCGCCCACAGGATCCTCATGTCGATGCGTCGGCTGCGCTGGCCAGGCGGTCGTTGAACGGCGCCCACGCATCGACTGCCCACTGACCGAAGTCCTTGTCGGTCAGCGCCACGGCGGCCACGCCCGCCGCGCGATCGATCCACAGGAACGTGCCGGACTGGCCGAAGTGCCCGAACACCTCGGGCGACTGCGAGGCGCCCGTCCAGTGGGGAGTCTTGTGACCGCGAATCTCGACGCCAAGCCCCCACGGGCACGGGGTCTGGCGTCCGTAGCCGGGCACCACGCCATCCAGTTCCGGGAATTGCACGGTCGCCAGGTCGTCCCACAACTGGTCGTCCAGCAGGTCTGCGTGCAGCAGTTCCCGCGCGAAGGCCAGCAGGTCGTTGACGGTCGCGGTCGCGGCGTGGGCCGGTGAACCATCCAGCGAGGTCGCAGCCATCCCCAGTGGGCCCAGGAGTTCCAGCTGCAGGTGCGTGGCGAAGTCCGTTCCGACCCGTTGGGCCACCACCTCGCCCAGCGTCTCGTAGGCCACGTTGGAGTAGAGCCTGCGGCGCCCGACATCGGTGTCGGGACCACCCGCCGTCATCGGCAGGCCGGATGCGTGTGCCAGCAGGTGCCGGACCGTCGCGTCCGGTGGTCCGGCCGGTTCGTCGAGGTGCAGGGCCCCGTCCTGGACGGCCAGCAGCACCCCGACGGCGGCCAGCGGCTTGGTGACGCTGGCCAGGGGGAACCGCTCCTCGACGGGCCCATGGGTGGCCAGCACCTCGGTGGCGGTGGTGACGCCCGCCGCCACGGTGTCGACCGGCCACTCGTCCACCTCACGGAGCACGTCGGCAACGTCCTGGGTCGTGCTGGTCATCAGTCCACCTCGTCGGCTGGTGCGAGCGGGGAGACTTGAACTCCCACGACCCTGTCGGGCCACTGGGACCTAAACCCAGCGCGTCTGCCAATTCCGCCACGCTCGCCGGCAGGTCGCGAGGATACGGCGCAGGGGCGGGCACGCTCCCCCGTGTGCGCCACTACTGCGTCGTGTCGGGGTGGCCGTCGCCGGATTGCTCGCCGCCGGCCTCGGCCGTGTCGTCGATCCCGGCGAGGGCTCGGGCGTGGGCGCGCTTGCCGTCGACGTCCATCGCGCGACGGATCTCGATGCGTTGGGCCTGCGGACTGCCGGCGCCGTGGAGGGATTCGGTGAGGTAGCCGACGGCGTTGCGCCCGATGGTCATCGTCTCGATGAGCCGCATGATGCGCAAGCGGTCCTCGGTGGCCACACCCTCGCGCCCCGCCAGCAGGCGCTCCAGGAGCGGACCGATCTCGTCGTTGCGCAGATCCGCCTCCGAGGGCATCGTGACCATCAGTCCGCCCGCGATGTCCTGGGCCAGTCGGGCGATCTCGTAGGGAAAGCGCGTCACGTTGTGCTTGGCGACGTTGCTGAGCATGCCGTCGTTGATGGCCGCGCCACTGGGCAGCACCTCGGCCTCGGTCGCACCGGCGATGCCCGATGACCAGATGGTCTCGTTGAGGTGGGTCATCTCCACCAGTTTGTCGTTGATGTGGCTTGCGCCGGGCACGCCGTTGGCGTCTGCCACCTCCGCCGCCGCGCCGATGAGCACGTCGCCCAGGCCGGTCTTGCACATGTACGACGAGCGGTGGTAGCGGGTGAAGCGCTGGACCAGCGTGCGCGCCATGTCGACCTCGCCGTCCATGAAGACGTGGTCGTGGGGGACGAAGACCTCGTCGAAGTGGACGAGCACCTCCTGGCCACCGAAGCGGGCATTGCCCTGGTCGATGGTGCCCGGCTCCAGCGAGCGCCCGTCGGAGGCCTGGCGTCCGTACACGAAGGTGATGCCCGGCTCGGTGATGGGGATCGCAGCCACGATGGCGCAGTCGGCATCCGCCTCGGTCAGGTGCATGGTCGGCATCACCACGACCCAGTGCGAGTTCCAGCCACCGGTCATGTGCGCCTTGGCACCGCTGACCCACACCCCGGCGTCGCTGCGGCGCACGACCCGCAGGAACACGTCCTGGTTGGCCTGGGCGCGAGGGGGCAGCGAGCGATCACCCTTGGGGTCGGTCATGCCGCCAGCCAGGACCAGGTTGTGGCGCTGCAGGCGCGTCAGGAAGGTCGTGAAGCGGTCGTGGTAGTCCGTGCCGTGCGCTGCATCCAGGTCGTGGGTGACCGAGTGCAGCGTCGCCACCGCGTCCATCCCCACGCACCGTTGGAAGCAGGTTCCGGTGGCCTGGCCCAACCGGCGCTGCATCCGATGCTTGGCGATCAGGTCCTCGCTGGAGGTGGTGACATGGAGGAATCGGTTGACCGGCCCGTCGGTGTAGGGGGAGTGCGCCACCGCCAGTTCGGGGTCCGTGTCGACCAGGTCGTAGGTCGCCCGCAGCGCATTGATCGAGGGCGTGATCATGGGGTGGTCGGCAGGTTCGTCGACCAGTTCGCCCATCAGGAACAGGCGCGTGCCGCGGTCCCGGAGGCTGTCGACGTAGTCCTGGCCGTCGGTCACGACCGGCATCGTGGCCCAGATCTCCTCCGCCGTGCGTTCAGTGGGTGCCGGGCGGCCGTCGCTGGTCGGCACCCCAGTCGGTGTCGCGGCCTCGCCCGCCGCCACCGCCCTCGACGCCGTTGACGCCGCCGATGCCGGGGAGTCGTCGGGAGCAGTGGAGGTGGTCATCACGGCCTCGCAGGACGGGGACCACGACGATACTGCCACGGTCGAACCGCGCGACGGCCAGACTGCGCGATGGCCGGGCCGTGCGATGGCCGGGCCGTGCGATGGCCGGGCCGTGCGACGGCCCCGACCGGGCCGAGGCGCTCCATGGTGCCTCGGTCAGTAGCGAGCGCCCGTGACGTCGTCGGCCAGGCCCCGCAGGTCCGCCAGGTCCTGGGTGTCCAGGCTCAGGTCGAGGGCTGCCACGTTCTCGCGCAGCCACTTGCGTCGCTTGGTGCCGGGGATCGGGGCGACGGCGATCTCCAGTCGTTCCTGCTGCTGGTGGACCCACGCCAATGCCACCTGGGCCGGGCTGGCGCCGTGGCGGTCGGCCACGCCGCGCACCGCCTCGACGATGCGCATGTTCTGGGCGACGGCGTCGCCCTGGAACCGTGACAGGCCCCGGCGGAAGTCGCCGTCGGGCAGGTCATCGACGTCCACGGTGCCGGTCAGGAACCCGCGGCCCAGCGGCGAGAACGGCACGAGCCCGATCCCCAGTTCACGCATCGTCGGCACGACTGCCTCCACGTCACGGGTCCACAAGGAGTACTCGGACTGCAGGGCGGCGATCGGATGCACCTCGTTGGCTGCCCGAAGCTGGTCCGAGTCGACCTCGGAGACGCCCAGGTGACGGACCTTGCCGGCCGCGACCAGGTCGGCCATCGCGCCGATCGTCTCGGTCAGCGGGACGTCCTGGGGTGGACGGTGCAGGTAGTACAGATCGATCACGTCGACGCCGAGGCGGCCCAGCGACGCATCGCAGGCGCTGGCGACGTAGTCGGGATGGCCCCTGACCACGTTGCGGCCGGCGCGGTCACCGGTGTCGAGATCGGCGATCCCGAACTTCGTCGCCAGGGTGACCTCGTCGCGACGTGTTGCGAGCACGGAGGACAGGAGCCGTTCGTTGGTGCCGTTGGCGTAGATGTCGGCGGTGTCCCAATGGGTGACACCCATGTCCAGGGCGAGGTTGAGCGTCGCGATGGATTCCTGGTCGTCGGGCGTGCCGTAGCCGTGGCTCATGCCCATGCAGCCCAGCCCCTGTGCCGACACAACCAGTCCCTGCAACTCGATCGTGTCCATGACGAACCCTCCGATTGGGGACGACGAGACGCCGCAGAGGACGCACCGCGGCGACAGGTGTACCAGCACCGGCTGGTGGGTCGACCGTGCGTGGGCGAGTCAGACCTGGGCCGTGATCTCGCCGCGGTGGATGGCTCGCACGGTCTGCAGCGTGTCGGCGTCGGCGGCGGACTTGTCGTCGCGGTAGCGCTTGACGCGGGCGAAGCGCAGGGTGACCCCGCCGGGATAGCGCCGTGACGCCTGCACGCCGTCGAAGGCGATCTCGACCACGAGTTCCGGACGCACGTGCACCACGTGGTCGGCGCGCGATTCCTCCAGTGCCAGCAGCGCCTCGGTCTGCCACGCCAGCAACTCGTCGGTCAGTCCCTTGAAGGTCTTGCCGAGCATCACCGCCTCGCCCGTTTCCGCGTCCACTGCCCCCAGGTGCAGGTTGGACAACCACCCGCGGCGGCGCCCCGACCCCCACTCGGCGGCCAGGACGACGAGGTCGAGCGTGTGGGCCACCTTGACCTTGACCCAGGACGAGCCGCGGCGTCCGGCCTCCCACGGGGCGTCCAGGGACTTGACGACGATGCCTTCGTGGCCGGCAGCGAGCGCGGTGCGGAGGTGGTCGAGGCCAACGGCCGGGTCATCCGTCGTGATCCCGTCGACCAGGTTGGGCCCAGCGACGGCCTCGAGTGTCTCACGCCGCGCCGTGAGCGGCTGGTCCACCAGGTCGTTTCCGTCGAGGTGGAGGATGTCGAAGAACACGGGGCGCAGGTGGGAGTCACCGGCCATCGAGTCCTGGAATGCCAGCGGTCGACCGTCGGCATCCAGCGCGAGTGCCTCTCCGTCCAGCACGACCGACGTCACGGGCAACGCGCCGGCCGCTGCGACCACCAGTGGCAGCGTGGTGGTGACGTCGCGCAGGCTGCGCGTGAAGACGTGGATGTCGTCGCCGTCGCGGTGCACCTGGATTCGCATGCCGTCCAGTTTCGTGTCGATGCGCGCTGGCCCCGTCGTCGCCAGCGCGGTGGCGACGTCCGGTGCCGACGACGCGAGCATGGGCTGCACCCCGCGCCCGACCTCCAGCGACACCGCCGCCAGTGCAGTCGCGCCCACGTCCATGGCAAGGACGGCGGTCGTCGTGAGGTCACCCGTCAACATCGCCGCTCGACGCACGAGCGCCTCGTCGACGTCGGCGGCCCGGGCAACTGCGGCAGTGACGACGCCTTCCAGTGCACCCTGGCGAAGTTCCTGCAGGACGACTCCTCGCAGGAATGCCTGTTCGGTGGCCGTTGCGCGAGCCCACAGCGCGGCGAGTTCGTCGTGCCTGGCTGCCACGGAGCCGGGTCCGCTCGTGGCAGCCAGTGCGTCGAATGCGGTGTCGACGTCAGCGATGGTCAGGGCCTGGTCCAGGCCCGCGTCGTCGCGTTCGTCGCGCGGCGTCACCTCCATGTCACGCAGTGCCGCCCAGCCAACGCCCAGGCGACCCTGGCGAGGCGCCCCGGTCAGCAGCGCGGTCCCGGCGCGCAGCTCTTCGGGGGACTGGTCTGCGAGTTCGGTCAGGGTGGCCGCCAGCAACGCGATCTTGGACGCCCGGGACCGGGTGGCACCCACCTGTTCCCAGGTCGACGCAATGACCGACAGCAGCATCCCGGACTCGTTGGCAGACGATGGCCCCCGACGATATCGGCAGTGCACGGACGCCACGTACTCGGTCGACGCGGCGGAGGGTCCCGTGCAAGAGGGGCCGATGGGCCCGCCAGGCTGGGCCGTTCTCGGGCATGGAGTCGCCACCGATCATGCATGCTGGTCGCAGCACCGCAACCAAGGCGAGTGCCCAATGACCCAGGAGGTCGCCACCATGGCAACTGCCACTACAACCCCCACTGCCACTGCCAGTTCCACCGACTCTGGCGCCACGGTCCGCATGCTCGGCATGCTGGTCATCGTCGCCGGAGCGATCCTGTCCATCGCCGGTGTCGGCACGTGGTTCATGGTCCAGTCGCAGCTCGCGGCCGAGAACATCACGGTCGCCGAGGATGCGTCCTTCCTGGCCGGCGACGAAGTCGACGGGCCGTTCTCTGCCTACGCCCAAGCCGACATCATCAACGACCACGCGCTGGAGGCGTCCGAAGGGAAGACCTACGCGGAGTTGGACCGTGAGGACCCGGTTCGCGACACGATGATGAACGCGTCGTTCCTGCGGACCTCCTTGTTCACGTCCGTGGTGGCCTTCGGGATCGCCGCGATGGCCTTCGGGTTGGGGATCGTGTTCATGCTGGTCGGATGGGCACTGCGCAAGACCACCGACGTCTTGGTCGTGTGACCGATCCACGCAACCAGATCGGCCCGACACGCGAACAGCGTGTCGGGCCGATTTGTCGATGTGGTGCGCCGCCAGGGACTTGAACCCCGAACCTGCCGGTTAAGAGCCGGATGCTCTGCCAATTGAGCTAGCGGCGCAGGTCGCGACCGGGCACGGTATCCCACGAGGTGGGCGTTCGTGCGCCGATCACGGCACTGGGGTGGCTGAGGGGACTTGAACCCCCGGCCTTCTGGATCACAACCAGACGCTCTAACCAAGCTGAGCTACAGCCACCAGGGACGCCCGACACGGGTTCGGGCGCGACCATGGAGGCTACCCGACCTGTGGCACGGCAACCAACGCACCCTCGCGCGGCCGGTCCTCAGTCGTGCTCGGCCACCGTCACGCCGCGCTCCACCAGGCGTGACAGCACGACCAGTGACCGGGTCTGGGCCACGAAGGGCTGCCGACGGATCGTTTCGAGCACTTCCTCGAGATGCCGCGTGTCGCGGACTCGCACGTGCAGAAGCGCATCGGCGTCACCGGTGACCGTGTAGGCCGCCTGCACCTCCGGCACCGGGGCCACGGCGGCACGGATGCGCTCGGGCGGAATGTTGCCGGTGGCGAAGATGGACACGAAGACATCGGTGGTCCAGCCCAGTGAGTGCGGGTCGACCTGGGCGGCGAAGCCCTCGATGACGCCGTCGTCGACCAGGCGGTCGACCCGTCGCTTCACCGCAGGCGCCGACAGGCCGACGTCGGAGCCGACCTCCCGATAGCTCGCGCGGCCACGACGCGTGAGATGTGCAATGATCTTGCGGTCGATGTTGTCCATGCGCAACGATTCCATGTCGGGATGCAAGGTTTGCCCGCCCATTGTTGCACAGCCGGAACATAACCTGCATCACGGGGACCCGATGGCTGCGCGCGTGGCTGCCGGACGCCTCCAACCCGTGGCATGACCGTGTCCACGACCCGTCCCACCGGAGCATCCGAGGAACCATCCATGACCGTGTCGTTGCGTCCCCGCCGATACGCCCGGCGTCGTCACTACGTGCTGGTGGCACCGACCCACTTCACGGTCGACGCACGCCTGAATCCGTGGATGGATCCGACCCTGTCGGTGGACCGCGATCGAGCCTTGCGGCAATGGGCCACGCTGGTGTCGGTCTACCGAGGTCTCGGGCACGTCGTCACAGAACTGCCCGGGGTGGCGGGACTTCCCGACATGGTGTTCGCGGCCAACGGGGCCCTGGTCATCGATGGCCGCGCCTTGGTGTCGCAGTTCGCGCATCCGCAGCGCCAGCCAGAATCGTCGCACTTCCGTCGCCTGCTGGCCACTCGCCTGGGTGTCGAGACACACGCGTCGATGGACGTCAACGAGGCCGAGGGCGACCTGGTCGTGGTCGGGGACGTGGTCCTGGCCGGCACCGGGTTCCGGACCGCAAGATCCAGTCATGGCCATGTCGCCGCGGTGTTCGACTGCGAAGTCGTGACGCTGGACCTCGTCGATCCGCGCTTCTACCACCTCGACGTGGCCGTGGCGGCGCTCGACGACCACACCATCGTGTGGTATCCCGACGCGCTTTCGGCCGATGCCCGCCGCGTGGTTCGCCACCGGTTCCCGACCGCGATCGAGCTCAGCGACCACGATGCCGCGGTCCTGGGCGCCAACCTGGTCAGCGATGGGCGCCACGTCGTCCTGGACGAGCGCGCCACCGAGCTGGCGGCGGCGGTCGAGGACGCCGGCTTCGTCGCCGTCCCGGTCGCGGTGGACGAGTTCAACAAGTCGGGCGGCGGGGTGAAGTGCCTCACCATGGAGGTGCACCGCTCGCACACATCGATCGATGCACGTGACCGTGGTGTCCAGGCCGAGCCGGACCTCCACACCCGTGGACTGCAGCCCGACGCCGGTGCCCACGCCCGATCCCGAGGAGCCGTCGCATGACACAGTTCGCCGCCAACAACTACTCGCCCCTTCCCGTGACGATCACCGAGGGTGACGGCGTCTGGGTGACCGACGTCGACGGTCGTCGCCTGCTCGATGCATTGGCCGGCTACTCGGCGCTCAACTTCGGTCATGGGCATCCTGCGCTGATCGCCGCGGCCCACGCCCAGCTCGACCGCGTGACCCTGACCAGTCGAGCGTTCCACCACGACCAGTTCGACGAGTTCGCCCGACGCCTGGCGAGCCTGACCGGCAAGGACGCCATCCTGCCGATGAACACCGGCGCCGAGGCCGTCGAGACCGCGATCAAGATGGCACGACGGTGGGGCTACCGCGTCAAGGGTGTGCCGGCCGACCAGGCCACCATCGTCGTCGCCACCGACAACTTCCACGGACGCACGACGACGATCGTGTCGTTCTCGACCGATCCAGACGCCCGTGACGACTTCGGACCCTTCACCCCGGGGTTCGTCCACGTCCCCCATGGTGACCTCGCAGCGCTGCAGGCCGCCATCACCGACACGACCGTGGCGGTGCTCATGGAGCCGATCCAGGGCGAGGCCGGCGTGGTCATCCCGCCTGACGGGTGGCTGCGAGGTGTACGGGACCTGTGCACCGCGACGAACGTGCTGTTCATCGCCGACGAGATCCAGTCGGGGCTGGGGCGGACCGGGACCACCTTTGCCTGTGATCACGAGGACGTGGTTCCCGACGTCTACATCCTCGGCAAGGCCCTTGGAGGGGGGGTCGTGCCGGTCAGCGCGGTCGCCGCCGACCGGGAGGTCATGGACGTGTTCACCCCGGGCTCGCACGGCTCGACGTTCGGTGGCAATCCCCTGGCGTGCGCGGTCGGTCTGGCGGTCATCGACCTGCTCGAGACGGGGGAGTACCAGGCGGCGGCACGCGAGCGTGGGGCACAACTGGCAGATGGGATGACGGGGCTGCCCAACGTGGACGGCGTCCGCCTGCGCGGCCTGTGGGCGGGCATCGACGTTGCTGGCGGACGCACCGGCAAGGACGTCTGCCTGGCGTTGCTGGACGCCGGCGTGCTCGCCAAGGACACCCATGGGTCGACCATCCGGTTGGCACCGCCGTTGACGATCTCCGCCGACGAGATCGACTTCCTGGTCGACACCCTCGGCAAGGTCCTGTCCGGCTGACCAGAAGGTGGTGTCACCCGCGGGGAGCGCTCGCTCGTCTGTGGGGGAGGGGCTGGCCGTGATGATCCCGGCACTGCTCGACTCGGCCCGCGGCCCGGAACGACTGCCCGCGACGGCACCGGACTCGGCGTTTCGGTGAGCCGAGTGGATCGACCCACCCTGCCACCGGTCACGCCAGCCTGACCCGGCCGGCCAGTCGGCAGGACACGGCCCCCCGGCCGCGACCTCGACGCACGACCGGGCCGAACGTCGTCGACGCGGTCAGTCGGCGCGCACGATCTCCAGGTCTCCGTGTTCGTTGTCGGCGCGCAGCACCTTCTTGTCGAACTTGCCGACCGATGTCTTGGGGATCTCCTCGACGAAGGTCCAGCGCTCGGGCAGCCACCACTTGGCGACCCGTTCCTCCAGGAACGTCACCAGCTCCTCGGGCGTCACCGTGGCGTCCTCGGTCAGCACGACACAGGCCAACGGCCGCTCGTCCCACTTCTCGTCTGGCACGCCGATGACGGCAGCCTCCACGACCTGGTCGTGGGCCATGATCTCGTTTTCGAGGTCCACCGACGAGATCCATTCGCCGCCGGACTTGATGACGTCCTTGGAACGGTCCCGGATGACCATGTAGCCGCCCGGTTCGATGACCGCGACGTCGCCGGTGCGCAACCAGCCGTTGTGGAACTTCTCGTCGTCGTCGACACCGTGGTAACGACCGGTGATCCAGGATCCTCGGACCTCGACCTCGCCCTGCGCCTCGCCGTCCCAGGGCAGTTCCTGGTCGTCCTCGTCGACGATGCGCATCTCGACGCCGGGCACGATGCGGCCCGCCTTGGCGCGATACTCGGCGCCTTCGTCCCAGTCCATGTCCGGCTCCGGCGGCAGCCCCACCGTGCCCAACGGGGACATCTCCGTCATGCCCCACCCCTGCACGACGTCGACGTCGTAGCGCTCGTGGAAGGCATCGATCATGCTGCGCGGCACGGCGGCGCCACCGATCACACAGGCATTCATGGACGACAGGTCGAGGTCGGCGACCTGGCCGTACTGCAGCAGTCCGTTGAAGACCGTGGGCACGGCTGCGGCGAAGGTCGGCTGCTCGCTGGCGATGAAGGCGGCCAGCGGCTCCGGCTGCAGGAACTTGTCCGGCTGGAGGATGTCCATGCCAAGGATCCACGACAGGTAGATCAGGCCCCATGCGTTGGCATGGAACTGCGGCACGATCATCAGCAGGCGATCGCCCGAGCCGACCCCCAGGCCACCCATGTTGGCACCGAAGGTGTGGGTCCACTGCGATCGATGGGAGTAGACGACACCCTTGGGATTGCCGGTGGTGCCAGACGTGTAGCACATGGTGCAGGCGTCTCGTTCGTCGACCTCGGGCCAGTCGGCCTCGGTCGACTGGCCGGCAATGAGTTCCTCGTACCGCAGCACGTCGCGCCCCAGCGCCGACGCGTCGCCATCCCCGACCACGATGATGTGCTCGACGATGTCCAGCGCCTCGCCGGCCCGAGCCAGCAGTGGCACCAGCGAGTCGTCGACGATGATCACCTTGTCGCCGCCGTCGCGGATGACGAAGTCGAGTTGCTCGGGGAACAATCGGATGTTGAGCGTGTGGAGGATCGCCCCCATGCACGGCACGCCCAGGTAGGCCTCGGCATGCTGCTGGTTGTTCCACATGAACGACGCCACCACATCGCCTCGACCCACCCCCAGGTCCGCCAGCGCGTTGGTCAGCTGGATGGTTCGTTCGGCCGTCTCGGCGAAGGTCTTGCGCTCGGCATGGTCGCCGTGCCACGTCACGACCTCTCGGCCGGCATGGACCTTGGTGCCATGCCAGAACATCTGCTGCACGGTCAGTGGGTGGTCATCCATCATCGTTGACGTGACGTTGGGCATGTCGGCCTCGTGGTGATTGGCGGTGGGTGGTCGTGGCTCCGGCGCGTCGTCGAGTACGCCGGGCCCGCGTGCCGGGACGGTGGGATTGGGTGGATCGGCGATGCGGGTGCAACCGCTGGGGGGTGTCGCGGCACCTCCCCAACCCTATTGCCGGTCCGCTCGGCAGTCAGGTCTCCGGTGCGCGCTGAACGTCCATCGTTGCGGTCAGTCGGCGCGCGGTGGCGTCGCGGTCATCGTGCCCTGGGCGGCGGGTCTGATCGAGTCGAGGATCTCGGCGACCTGCGTGGCAGCGGGGGCCGGGACGTCGGCGCGGTCCAGGGCGTCCCTGACCAGGTCGGCCTCGTCGTTGATCGGGTCGAGGCGATGCGAGCCGTCACACGTCTCGGCGAGGTCACGAAGCATCATGGCCAGCGCCCGCAACGCGGCGGGTTCGTCGGCGCCGTAGCGCAGCACCTGGTCGACGGCCAGGCGCAGGTGCTCGCTGAAGTCCGGCCGCGGCACCACCACGCTGCCCGCACCTGCAGCACGTCGAATGGTGCCCAGGTCGTGGGATCCCAGCACGACCATGACCCGACTGATCTGGCGCACGGCCTCGACGGCGGTCGTGGGGTCGTTGATGCCGGGCGACAGGGCACGGATCGCGATGTCGACAAGTTGCCTGATGCCGAACGACGCGTCCGAATCAAGCGTGCGTGACGACGTGATGTAGATGTTGCCGAGCACCAGTTGGCGAGCCCGCTCGTCGTCGGAGGCGTCGTCGTCGATCCGGTCCAGCCGGGGCAGGTCGTCCCGGTGCAGGTCGGGTTCGTCACCCGACGGCCAGGTCCAGGCGATGGTCGTGCCGTTCACGACCCAGCTGCCCAGACCCGGGCGCAGACGTACCGACAGGTTGGCACTGGTCGCGTTGTCCACGAGGTTGTCGAGGGCCACGTTGGCCAGGTACCCCGAGGCCGGCGCCTGGATCGTGACGGCATCGTCGGGCACGTCGGGCACGGTCGGCGGCTGTTCGTCCACGACTGCGGGGAGGAAGGTGGTGCGCACCTCCGCGATGGTGTTGTCGGCGACCGACTGCATCACCTTGTCCACGCGCAGTTGCACCGTGAGGTGGTGGAAGAAGTAGACCAGCGCGATGACCGACGCCAGCGCTGCGCCGGTGGCTGCGGTCACGCCCAGTGCCGGGATCGACCGGGTGATGCGGTCACTCTCGGCCTGCACCCCCTGCAACAGCACCAGCGAGTAGGCGAAGGTTCCCAGGAAGATCGCCAACACGGTCTGGTTGCCGGAGTCGGACAGGAACGTGCGCATCAGGCGTGGGGTGAACTGGCCGGAGGCGACCTGCAGGGCCACCACGGTCAGGGAGAATGTCAGCGACGTCACCGTGATCGTGGACCCGGCGATCGTCGACAGCACGGCCCGTGCCGAGTCGGCCGACCCGGCGAACACGAACGGCAGACCAGTGCCCAGGTCGCCGAGTTTCCCCAACCAGAACGCCAGGAGGATGCCGAGCGCCACGCCGATGCCCGGATACAGCCACAGGCTGGATTCGAGTGCGTCGCGCAGCCCGGTCAGCCGCAGTCGGATGGTCTCCATGTCGTCCCACGCTAGTGGGTGGGCACACCTCGACCGGACACGCGCCCGGTGGTGTCGGCCGGGGCTGCCCTGGCCCGTCCAACACCGGACCGTTGCGTGGTTGACACACCATGGACGAGGTGGGAGGATCCAGCGTGGGCGTCGCCGCGGTCCTGGTGATGCTGCAACGGCGCCGGGGGCCGACATGGAGGCGCCGTGTCACCCGTGGGTGGGGCTGGTTCGTCAGTAGGGGCGTGGAGGCAATTCGGACAAGGGGCTGCAGATGCCATGGTGGATGCTGGAAGTGATCACGGCCGTCATCCTGGTGGCGATCATCGTGGTGCTCGGACCGCTGATCAAGCGGTTCGGACGGGCCTACGCGGGCGACGTGTTCCGCATGAACCCACGGACCGGCAAGAGCTACATGCTGTTGATGGACTTCGCCTACTACCTGATCTTCGGGGCGTACGTGCTGTTCGTCGTGCAGTTCACCCCCGATCCCGGCTGGACCGAGACGGTCGGGGGGGCCCAACTGCAGGCCAGCACGCTGCGCATCGGCGGCCTGATGATCCTGATGGGACTGCTGCACGGGTTCAACGTGCTCAGCCTGCCAGTCGTCGGGCGCCTGCTGACGTTGGGCGGTGACGCCGAGCCGGCGCCACGGCCACCGGTCGAGGTCCTGGACTGAAACGTCCTCCATGCACGTCGAGGGAGCCCGCCGGGCTCCCCGGGGACGACAAGGACGAATCATGAGATCGATTTCGACCACTGCTGCTGCTGGTGCTGCTGCTGGGCCTGGTGATGGCCCCGGCTGCCAGTGCCGGGCAGGCAGCCACCACGACGCGGGGCACGTTCACGACATTGGAGGGCGGTGTGGCCCTTGGGTACGAGATCACCGGCCACGCCGTGATGGTGCGCATTCCGGGCACCGACACGACGCGGGTCACGGTGCATGTCCAGGGCCTGGACGCCAACCAGGCCTACAGCGTGCACGTCCACAACGCATCGTGCGCGGCCAGCCCGCCCGGAGGCGGGCACTACCAGCACACCGTTGGCGGTGCGGTGGACGCGATCAACGAGATCTGGCCCGTCTTCACCACCAACGCCGACGGCGTGGGGCACGGATCGGCCGTCCACGACCATGTGGCACGCGACGATGCGCGGGCCGTGGTCATCCACTGGCCCGGCAACTCGGCCGTGCGCCTGGCATGCCTCGACCTGGACTGACGAACGGCGGGGGATGTCGGAGTCGACGGCGGGGCACGCGGAGGTCGGTGGGGAGCCGACCTCCGCGGTGGCGCGGACGCATGCGACGGCCGCAGTCGTCCCACCCGACGCGGAGTCGTTGTTCCGAGCCCAGGGCGTGGCCCTGGTCCGGTTGGCCCGGATCTTCACCGATGATCGCAACGCCGCCGAGGACCTGGTCCAGGAGGCATTCATTCGCTACCAGCGCTCCCGCCATCGCATCGAGGACCCGAATGCGGCTGCTGCCTATCTGCGGTCGATCGTGTGCAATCTTGCCCGAGACCACAACCGTCGCGGCCTGATGTCACGGCGTCACCATGCCCGTCGTCCGCCGGATCCCCCCGCGCAACCGCTGGATGTCGAGGTCGTCGACCGACTGGCCTCGGATCGTGAGGGCGAGCGGGTGATGCAGGCGCTGCGCGGGCTGCCGAAACGGCAACGCGACTGCCTGGTCCTGCGTTTCCACCTCGAACTCACCGAACGTGAGATCGGCGAGACGCTGGGCATCTCGCCCAACACCGTCAAGACCCATGTCCGGCGTGGTCTCGCCACGCTGCAGGAGCGCCTGGGAGGTCGTGATGGCAACTGACCATGGTCCCGGTGCCGCCACACCGGACGACGACGGACGTGATCCCGCCGGCCGCAGGGATGGTGGCAGGGTTGACGTCGAGCAGCGGTTGGAACGCGTGTTGGCCGCCGCTGACACCTTCCAACCTGCGCCAGACCTGTGGGAGCGGGTCCAGGCCTCGATGGCACAGGACGCCACGCGTCGTCGTCGTCGCCGGCGACTGGCGTGGGGCGTCGTTGCCGTCGCGGTCGTCCTGGGTGCCGTGGCGCTGGCCGGTGGCGTGCCGGGTGGTGGCTTCGACTGGCGCCTGCTGGAGGTCGTCGAGACCCTGCTGCTGGTCGCGATCGTGGTCGGCATCCGACCGCTGCTGGACGATGCCGGCAGTGACTTCCTGCGGGCCGTGTTCCGGGGCTCGGAGACCGCTGCGACGAACCTCGCTCGGCTCCTCGACGTCGCCTGGAACCTCGTGTTCATCGGCATGGTCGTCGTGACCGTGACCTGGCAGCGGAGCCTGCCGGTCGGGGCATCCGCTGCGGCGCAACTCGACCAGGTGTTGGAGCGCATCGGTGGCCTGCTGCTGGCCATGGGCCTGCTGCACGGTGTCACGTTCCTGGCCATGCCCCTGGTGGGCGTGGCGTGGGTGGCGGCAACGACCGGTCGACGGATGCCCCGGTGGGTGATGGTCCTGCTCGGACTGGCTGGACTCGGGGCTGGGTTCTTCCTCGTGAACCTGCTGACCGGTCTGGTGGTGGGTCCCTCGGGCTGAGCCACCACGCCCCGCGTGGCGCCACCGGTGGCGCGGTGACGCCGTGTCACGTGGCGGGACCCGTGTCGGCATCACCAGCCACCCAGCCGAGCAGTCGTGGGTAGTCGTCGAGCCATCCGAAGATGCCGACACCCGGACGAATCTCCAGGTCCGCGTCCGGGATGCGCTGGGTGAGCCACTCGGCGTGGTGTGGGGGGTGGACCGTGTCGGCGCCGCCGGCCCAGATCGCCGTCGGAACGTCGATCGCCCTGGGATCATGGGGCCACGGCGCAGCCATCAGGCTGAACTCGTGGGCGATGGCTGCCGGGGCCTGCGACACATCGGGGAAGCTCGCCAGCATGATCGGCCACACGTCCCCACGTCGGATGACCGCCTGGTCCGGCGGGGGTCGCAGGCGCGTGAACTGCGTGGCCGCCATGACCGGGTCGCGTCGCGTCTGCCAGCGTGCGGCCGTCATGACCCCTCGCAACACCCACGGGGCACGGCGGCCCAGGGTGAAGGCCATCCTGGTGGAGGCATCCATCCCCTTCGTGGCGCCGACGTCGGCGATCGGCGCGATGGGGCCCAGCAGCCCGAGTCGCGTCACGCGGTCGGGATGGCGGGCGGCCATGGTGCAGCCGAACGCTGTGCCGCCCGACGTCGCCAGCACACCCACCTGGGGCACCTCCAGATGGTCCAGGAGCAGACGCAGGTCGTCAGCGACACTGGTGAACGTGGCTGCCGGGTCGGGTGTCGAACCGAAGAAGCCGGGACGATCGGGCGTGATGATGCGGAGGTCGCCGGCGATGCCGACGTCGTGTCCCAGGCGGCCCTGCACCCGGGACCCGGCGCCGTCCAGGATCACCACGGGGCGCCCGGTCGGGCTGCCGAACTCGGCCGACGTCATGACCCGGCCATCCGCAAGGGGGCAGGGCGCCAGTTCGCGATCGGGCATCGCCGATTGGGTGCCCCAACGGTCCCCGGTGGGCTGGTCCGCGCGGGCGGAACGTGCTGCGCCGCTGTCATCCATCCCCGGACTCCTTGCATCGCGGACCCACGAAGGTCGTCGTGTGTCCCACCCTGCTTCCCACTCTGCTGCACTGACGACCGGCGGTCACCATCGAGGTGACACGACAGGCGCAGGCCGCGCGCCGACGCGCGCCGCGGACGTCGGTCAGTCCTGGGCCCCCACGCCGGTTTCTGGCAGGCGCAGGGAGACCGGCACGCCGAGTGTGCCGATCAGCGCCAACACGACCAGGGCGGCAATCGTCGAGATGGCTGCCAGTGCCGACGTGACCGCACCCACCGCCAGCAACAGCACCCCCATCACGGTGTTGGAGACCGCCACGTACGAGGTCCGGGCGCCACGGTCACCCAGTTCGACGACGTAGGTGGAGCGCCCGACCCGGGCGCCGGTGTGGATGAGCGCGAGCACGAAGTACAGGAGCGCCCAGACCCACAACCGTTGGACGTCCTGCCATGCCGCGATCACCACGGCACCGACCACCACGGCCGCGGTGCCTGCGGCCGTGGCCATCACGAGTCGGCTCGAGCGATCGGCCATGCCGCCCCAGACCCGACCACCCACCAGCGACGCCACGCCCGAGGCGATCACGAACGGGCCAAGGCCGTTGATGCTGTCGCCGGTGGCCTCGATGGCCAGCACGACGACGAACGGTGGCGTCAGGGCAGATGCGAGCAGCAACATCCTGGCCAGGACGAAGTGGCGGAAGTCGAGGTCGTCACGGAGCAGGGCCATGGCCTGCCCGATCCCTTCTGCGTTGGCATCGTCCTCACTGGCACGTGGTTCGTCGATCCCGATCAGCACTGCGACTGACAGCAGCCACAGCAGCGCCGCACCGACGAACAGCCAGGCAAAGGTCGTTGCGGGTGCTGCCTGCACGCGCACCAGGACCAGACCGACCGTCAACGCCACCAGGCCGGACGCGGAATCAGCCCAGCCGGTGACCTTGCCGCGCGCGCCGGCCGGGATCGTGCGGCCCATCACGTCCTTGATGCTCAGGCTGCACAAGGACCGTGCGACGGCGAACACGCCCACGAGTGCCACGAGCGCGACACCGGCCGCGGCACCCGTCACCGCAATGGCCACCGCAGCCATGGCCGCCGCGGCGACCGCCTGGCCGATGGCGCCCAGCACCCACACCCTGGTTCGTCGCTCGTGTCGGGCCACCCACGGCGAGATCGCAGCCTGGGGCAACAGCGCACCGGACTCCCGCACCGGCACCAACAGGCCGATCGTTGCCGCCGGTGCGCCGACCGTCTCGAGGAACCAGGCCAGCACCGTCTTGGGATCGATGATGCGGTCACCGATCTTGGTGAGGGTCAGCGTGCCCACCAGGCGACGGGATGCCGTGGCCACCTGGGCGTCGGTCCGATCCTGTGCGGTCACCCCCTCGGCACTCATGGGGTGCCCGGCAACGGGCTGGCTGGCTGCATCGTCGACATCACGACCTCCGTGTGGTGTGGCATGCTTGGGGCATGGAGACAACACGCGCCTTCGTCCGCTCGCCCAGCCCCCGACTTGCCGAGGGGCTGCTCACGCATCTCGAGCGTCAGCCCGTGGACCTGGATCGGGCCCGTGGGCAGTGGCGAGCCTATGTCGATGCCCTCGAGCAGGTCGGCTGGATCGTGACGGAGGTGGATCCCGCCCCCGACTGCCCGGACAGCGTGTTCATCGAGGACACCGTGGTGCTGTTCGGCGAGGCTGGCGTCGTGACCCGCCCCGGGGCCACCCAACGCCGACCCGAAACCGATGCGGTCGCCCAGGCCCTGGCGGATGCGGGTGTTCGACTGGCGCACGTCGTCGCGCCCGGGACACTGGACGGGGGTGACGTGCTGAAGGTCGGCAGCCAGGTCTGGGTCGGCGTGGGCGGACGCACGAACGATGACGGGGCTGCCCAGTTGGCAGCCCACCTCGAGCCGCTGGGCGCCACGGTGACGCCCGTGCCCGTCACCAGGGTGCTGCACCTCAAGTCGGCGGTGACGGCGCTGCCGGACGGCACGGTCATCGGGCATGAACCCCTGGTCGACGATCCCGGCGCGTTCCCGTCGTTCCTCGCCGTCCCGGAGGAGTCGGGGGCACACGTCGTGGTCATCGACGACTCGACCGTCCTGATGGCGGCCGACGCACCCCAGACCGCGGCCATGCTCCGGGCGCGCGGACTCGAGGTCGTGACCGTCGACATCAGCGAGTTCATCAAGCTCGAGGGCTGCGTCACCTGCCTGTCGGTGCGCCAGCGCCCCTGACGCGCACCGGCACCCCGACTCGTGCTCGGGCCGTCAGACCTCGACCAGGTCCTGCCACTCGGTCATGGGCGGGCAGGCGCAGATGGGGTTGCGGTCGCCGCTGGCGTTGTCGACCCGCCCGACCGGTGGCCAGTACTTGTCCGCGCGCAAGCCCTCGACGGGAAAGGCCGCACGGGAACGCGGATAGGCGCGATCCCAGGTGTCGGCCGTGACGACCGTGGCGGTGTGGGGGGCGTGGCGCAGCATCGAGTCCTCGACTGCGACTCCACCACTGGCGATCTCGTCGATCTCGTCGCGGATCGAGCGCATGGCCTCGACGAAGCGTTCGAGTTCGCGCAGGGATTCGGATTCGGTGGGTTCCACCATCAGCGTGCCCGGCACGGGAAACGACATCGTCGGCGCGTGGAAGCCGTAGTCGATGAGTCGCTTGGCCACGTCCTCGGCCGTGACGCCGGTCGCATCGGTCAGCGGCCGCAGGTCGAGGATGCACTCGTGGGCGACCAGCCCGGAATCTCCCCGGTACAGGACCGGGAACACGTCATCGAGACGTCGTGCCAGGTGGTTGGCGGACAGGATGGCGCAGGCGGTCGCGGCAGCCAGTCCGTCACGTCCCATCATGGCCACGTAGGACCACGAGATCGCCAGGATCCCGGCAGACCCCCACGGCGCCGCGGCGATGACCGCGCCGCCAGGCGTGACGGTGTCGTCGCCGGTCCGGTGGTCGGGCGCGACCACGGGGTGGCTCGGCAGGTGTTCGACGAGGTGGTCGGCAACACCGATCGGCCCGACCCCGGGACCGCCGCCGCCATGGGGGATCGCGAACGTCTTGTGCAGGTTGAGGTGGGCCACGTCGGCACCGAGGTCGCCGGGACGCACCCAGCCGACCATCGCGTTGAGGTTGGCGCCGTCGAGGTAGACCTGGCCGCCGCTGGCATGGACCAGGTCGACGACCTCGACCACGGTGGCCTCGAACACGCCGTGGGTCGAGGGGTAGGTGATCATCAGCCCGGCGAGGTCCTCGGCGTGCGCGTCGCACCGGCGCCGCAGATCCTCCATGTCGATGTTGCCGCGATCGTCACAGGCGACGACCTCGACGTCCAGCCCGGCCATGGCGGCGGACGCGGCGTTGGTGCCGTGCGCGGACGCGGGGATCAACACCACGGATCGGTCGCTGTCGCCGTTGGCCTCGTGGAACCGCCGGATCGCGAGCAGACCGGCGAACTCGCCCTGTGAGCCGGCATTGGGCTGCAACGTCACGGCGGCGAAGCCGGTCAGTTCGGCGAGCCATCGTTCGAGGTCCTCGATGACCTGGTGCAGGCCGGCCGCCCGTTGCGTCGGGACGAAGGGATGGAGGTTGGCGAACTCGGGCCACGAGATGGGGGCCAGTTCGGCGGCGGCGTTCAACTTCATGGTGCACGACCCGAGCGGGATCATCGATCGGTCCAGCGCCAGGTCACGGTCCGACCAGGTGCGCAGCAGGCGCATCAGTTCGGTCTCGGAATGGTGGTCACGAAAGACCGCCTGGTCGAGGATGGCGTCATCACGACGAGGCAGCTCGGAGCGGGGTGCGGTGGCCAGTTGGGTCGCGCCGTGGTTCCCGGTGGCGCTCGCGACGGCGGACACCACCCGGCGTGCGACGACCTCATCGGTGGTCTCGTCGAGCGTGATGCCGAAGTGCGTGGCGTCCAGCGGACGCAGTTCGATGTCGTGCTCGCGCGCGATGGTCAACACCCGGTCCGCGTCGGCAACCGCCACCGTGAACGTGTCGAAGAACCGGCGGGTGACCACCTCGACGCCCTCGAGCGTGTCCAGCGTCGCCGCCAGGGCGGTGGCCAGGCCATGGACACGATCGGCGATCGCCCGGATCCCGTCGGGGCCATGGTGGATCGCCCACGCCACGGACACGATTGCCGGCAGGGACTGGGCGGTGCAGATGTTGGAGGTGGCGCGTTCGCGACGGATGTGCTGCTCACGCGCCTGCAGCGCCAGGCGCAACCCGGCCTGGCCGTTGGCGTCGACGGACACGCCGACCAGGCGGCCCGGCAGGGACCGGCGGTGGCGATCAGTGGTGGCGATGAACCCGGCGTGGGGGCCGCCGTACCACAGCGGGACACCGAACCGTTGGGTGGTGCCGACGGCGACGTCGACGCCCAGGTGGCCGGGTGCCGTCAGCACTGCCAGCGCCAGGGGATCGCAGGCCGCGATCGTCATGGCGCCGGCGTCGGTCGCGGCCCGTGCCAGCGGTGCGAGGTCACGCACGTGTCCGGTGGAGCCCGGGTACTGGACCAACAGGCCGAAGGCGTCGGCGACGGCGTCGTCGGGCGCGACCTCGTCGAGGTCGACCACGCGCACCTGGACCCCCAGGGCGTCGGCGCGGGTGGACACCACGGCCAACGTCTGGGGGTGCACGTCGAGGTCGACGGCGAACACGTCGCTGCGACCGCGGGTGGCCCGATGGCACAGCGCCATGGCCTCGGCGGCGGCCGTCGCCTCGTCCAACAGGGATGCGTTGGCGATGTCGAGACCGGTCAGGTCGCAGACCATCGTCTGGAAGTGCAGCAGCGCCTCGAGTCGGCCCTGGGAGATCTCCGCCTGGTAGGGCGTGTAGGCGGTGTACCAGGCGGGATTCTCGAGCAGGTTGCGCGTGATCGCCTGCGGCGTGATGGTCGCGGCGTACCCCATGCCCAGCAGGGGCGTGCCGGGACTGCAGGCTGCGGCCCGGGCGCGCAGCGTCGTCAGGGCTTCGTGTTCCGACAGCGCCGGCGGCAGGATCGCCCGCTGGCCGGGCTCGAGGGTGGCCGGAATGGCATCCGTCACCAGGTCGAGCAGCGTGTCGTGGCCCAGACCGTCGAGCATCGTCGCGACGTCGTCGGGCGACAGACCGATGTGGCGTGGCGCGAACCCGTCACGCGGCAGGCCCTGCCAGGCGGTGGCGGCGGGGGCGGATGGACCGGCAGTGGGAGCGGTCGTCATGGCGGTTCCTTGGAGGGCAGGCCGTGAGGTGGTGGAGTGGGAGGGGTGCAGGGCACACGGGGCGGGTGCAGGCAGGTGGCTGAGTGTGCGGCGGGGACAGTCGGGGTGGCGGGCCTGTCAGCGCCGGTACTGGTGGGCAACGTGTGGCAGTTTCACCACCGTGACGGGGACGTCGGAACCCCGCACGTCGGCGACCAGCTCGGTGCCCACGGCGACGTCGGCAGCCACGTACCCCATGGCCACCGGCGCGTCGACGCTGGCGCCCCAGCCACCCGAGGTGACGCTGCCGACCAGGCGCTCATCCCCGCGCAACGTGGCTCCGGCACGCACTGGCCGTCGCCCCGTCACGGCCAGGCCGCGCAGGCGCCTGGGTGGGCCGTCGGCGCACTGTGCCGCGATGACGTCGGCGCCGGGATACTCGCCGTCGCTGCGGCGGTCCCGGGGGATCGTCCAGATGAGGCCCGCCTCCACCGGCGTGGTGGCCTCGTCGAGGTCGTTGCCGTACAGGCACAGTCCGGCCTCCAGGCGCAGCGAGTCGCGTGCCGCCAGACCCGCCCAGGCAACGTCGTCCAGCGCCAGCAGGCGGGTCGCCACGTCGACCAGCACCTCGGCTTGCGCCACCAGCTCGAAGCCGTCCTCACCGGTGTAGCCCGAGCGCGAGATCCAGGTCTGCGCCCCGAAGGCCGACGCGCGACCGTCGAGGAACACCAGGTCGGCCGTGTCCTCGCCGATCGCGTCGAGCGCGGCTGCGGCCGTGGGGCCCTGGATCGCGAGCAACCCCAGGTCGTCGCGCACCACGACCTCGACGTCGTCGCCCAGGTGGGCGCGCAGGTGGGCGATGTCGACATCGGCGCGGGCGGCATTGGCGACCACGCGAACCAGGTCGGGGGCGACCCGGGTGGCGATGAGGTCGTCGATGACGCCACCGTCGTCGTTGGTCATGACCATGTATCGCGAGCGCCCCTGGTCCAGGTCGGCGACCGCGGACGGCGTCAGGCGCTCGAGGGCAGTGGCGGCGGCGGCACCTCGCAGGTCCACCACGGCCATGTGCCCGACGTCGAAGAGGCTGGTGGCGGCACGGGTGTGGAGGTGTTCGTCCTTGGCGGACTGGTACTGCACGGGCATCGACCAGCCGGCGAAGTCCACCATGCGGGCGTCGGCAGCGACGTGGAGGTCGTGCAGGGCGGTGTGGCGCAGGTCATCGGTGTCGGCCATCAGGTCCTCCGGGGCAGCGCGGTGGTGGCGTGCACCAGCACACCAGCCTCCCCGCTCTGTCCTCACCGGTTGGTGGCGTCCGTTGGGACCCACCCGTACCCGGGGCCTGAGAGGTTCACCCGGTTGCCCGGGCTTGCACCGTCGGCGAGCCACGTGGGTGGCTGCTCTCCAGAGTCGTCCTGCGCCACGGTCCGGGTGCCTGAGAGTTTCCGGGGAGAATTGCCCCTTCGGCGTCGGGTCGAACCCGACTCTCCCGTGGTGCAGGTGATGGCCGCACGGTAGCCGACCGGACGGGAGGATTCGAGGCACGCCGGATCGTCGACCTGGCCCGGCGGTTCCGACGAATCCATCGTTGCCGCACCTGCACGCCGGGCGTATGGTCGTGGGACACCAGCGGTCGAACTCGCGCTGCGCCGATGGAAGAGGTGGGTCGTGGCCACCCCGGAGCCCGACGAACACGGCACCAACGACTACCTGGCCAATCGGTACGGGTCCAACGGCAACGGGTCCAACGGCAACGGGTCCGAACGGTCGAACGGGTTCGAACGGCAACGGGTCGAATGGCAGTGGGGGCCACCCCGCCCGGCTGCCGCGACGAACCATCGAGATGACGGGACCGGTCCCGCCCGCCGCGCCCGACCCGGCTGCCCTGCGCGCCAGCCACGTCCCCAATCCCAACGTGGCCCTGGGGTTCCTCGTGGTCAGCAACCCCCTGGCCGACGTCGGCCGCATCCGGCGACTTCGCTGGGTGGCCATGGGGGTGCGGTTCCTGTCTCGCCTGTTCATGATGGGGATCGTGGTCGTGGTGGTGCCACTCGTGTTCGGCGCTGCCTCGTGGCTGTCCAACGCACAACTGCCCCCACGTGAGTTCCTGTGGGGCATCGCGGTGGCCATCCTCCTGATCCTGGCCGCCTGGGGGACCTGGGTGCTCGGACACCGGATCGAGCAGGTTCGTCGTGAGCTTGCCTCCGTCGACGGTGTCGACCGCAACAAGCCGCGGGTCTTCTGATCGTGTCGAGCCTCCCCGCGGCCCGTGTTCCTCGACCGACTGCCTCGGCACGGTCGCGTCGCCTGTCACCTGACGGCCCGGGACCGGGACACGGACGTCGCTAGGCTCGATCGCGATCGGCGCAGTGCGCCCCATGTCATGTTCGATCCTGTGTTCGTCGAGGAGCCCACCCACATGAGTGTCGTCGTCAAGGGAGTCATCGCCAGGGCCAAGGGGGCACCCGTCGAGGTCGTCGACGTGACGGTGCCGGATCCGGGACCCGGCGAGGCCAGGGTCACCGTCCAGGCCTGTGGGGTCTGTCACACCGACCTCCACTACCGCGAGGGCGGGATCACCGACGAGTTCCCGTTCCTGCTGGGCCACGAGGCGGCCGGGGTCGTCGAATCGGTTGGTCCCGACGTCACTGCCGTCGCCCCCGGCGACTTCGTCGTGCTGAACTGGCGGGCGGTGTGTGGGCAGTGCCGGGCGTGTCGACGTGGCGTCACCCGCAACTGCTTCAACACCCACAACGCCACCCAGCGGATGACCCTGTCGGACGGGACGCAACTGTCCCCGGCACTGGGGATCGGTGCCTTCGTCGAGCAGACCCTGGTCGCAGCGGGACAGTGCACGAAGGTGCCCGACGCGCGTCCCGAGGCGGTCGGCCTGTTGGGCTGCGGCGTGATGGCGGGATTCGGCGCGGCCGTGAACACCGGCGGCGTGACCCAGGACGACTCCATCGCCGTGTTCGGATGTGGCGGGGTGGGGGATGCGGCCATCGCGGGAGCGGCGCTGGTGGGGGCCCACACGATCATCGCCGTGGACCTGGATGCCGGCAAGCTCGACCTCGCCCGGCAGTTCGGTGCCACGCACACCGTCGATGCCTCGAAGGTCGATCCGGTTGCGGCCATCCAGGACCTCACGGACGGCTTCGGTGCCGACATCGTCGTCGAGGCGGTTGGCCATCCCGATGTGCTCAAGCAGGCCTTCTATGCACGCGATCTCGCCGGCACGGTCGTGCAGGTGGGGGTGCCGACACCTGACATGGCCCTGCCCGACATCCCGATGATCGACTTCTTCGGCCGAGGGGGTGCCCTGAAACCGTCGTGGTACGGCGACTGCCTGCCGGAGCGCGACTTCCCGACCCTCGTGTCGCTGTACAACCAGGGCCGCTTCGACCTCGATGCCTTCGTGTCCGAGGTCATCGGCATCGAGGAGGTCGACGACGCCTTCGACCGGATGGAGCGCGGCGAGGTGCTGCGCTCGGTCGTGTCGATGGAGGCATGACGATGGCGACTCGTGAACTGGTCACGATCGACGGGGTGTTCTCGTTGGACGGACAGGACTTCGACGTCACCAACAACGTGTGGCTGCTGGGCGACGACGACGAGGTCGTGGTCATCGATGCGCCCCACGACGCCGGGCCGATCGTCGAGGCGGTGGGCGATCGCTCGGTCGTCGCCATCATCTGCACACATGGGCACAACGACCACGTCAATGCTGCCGTGGCCCTGTCGGATGCGTGTGGGGCACCGATCTGGCTGCATCCCTCGGACCGGATGCTGTGGGACGTCGTCCACCCCGAGCGAGATCCCGACGGCGAACTGCATGACGGGATGGAACTGGACATCGCGGACACGACGTTGGTCGTGCGCCACACGCCGGGCCACACCCCGGGCGCCTGCGTGCTGGTGGACGCGACCGGCGGACAGGTGTTCACCGGCGACACCCTGTTCGAGGGCGGTCCGGGTGCCACTGGCAGGTCGTACTCGGACCGGCCCACCATCCTGGCGTCCATCCGCGATCGCATCCTCGACCTGCCCGACCAGACGCAGGTCCACACCGGCCACGGCGATTCGACCACCGTCGGTGCCGAGCGCGCCGGGGTCCTGTCAGCCATCGACCAGGAGTTGCCCCATGGACAATGACCAGATCACTGCAGCCCTGCCCGAGTGGGACCTGCGCGACGACGGCATCCACCGAACCGTCTCGACGTCGGACTACGGCTCGGCCATGGCACTGACAGTCCGGATCGGGCTCGAGGCACAACGCCGCAACCACCATCCCGACATCACGGTCGGCTGGGGGAGCGTGGCCGTGTCGCTGGTGACCCACGATGCCGGCGACAGTGTCACCGACAAGGACGTCGAACTCGCCCAGTGGATCGACGGCATCGTGGCCGAATGACCCCTCGGTGGGGTGCACGGCATGTACCGGGTGACCCAGCGGTGTGGGATCGAGCATGCGGATGGAGGAAGCAGTGACGACGGCTGGTTCCGGGTTCCTGCTGGACGAGGTCCAGGTCCGCGTGCTTGGGTGCCTCGTCGAGAAGGCTGCGACGACGCCGGGCAGTTACCCCCTGACGGTCAACGCCCTGCGCAATGCCTGCAACCAGGCCACCAGCCGCGAGCCGATCGTGGCATACGACGATCGCCAGGTCGAGGCCGCGCTGTTGGTGCTGCGCGACCTGCGGTTGGCGCGGCCCGTGCGTGAAGCCGGCGCCCGCGTGACCAAGTTTCGTCACGCGTTCGACCAGGTCGTCGGGCTGGATTCGGCCGAACTCGCAGCGCTCAGTGTCCTGATGTTGCGGGGACCGCAGACGCTCGGCGAGGTGCGGACCAGGACCACGCGCCAGCACACCTTCGACTCCGTGGCGGCCGTCGACGCCACGATGGCAGCGATGGCCGAGCGTGGGCTGGTCATCCAACTGCCACGTGGGCCCGGTCAGAAGGAGGCGCGCTGGGCCCACCTCCTGCAGGCCGATGCGGCGACCACGCTCGCTGCTGCCGAGGATCAGGCCATGGCCGGTGCCGACGGCGGCCCTGGCGCACAGGCCGCGGCCGGGCCGGCTGGTGTCGTCGAGACCTACCTGGCGGGGGCTGCCGCGGTCGTGCGTGCCGTGTCCGATCCCGACGTGGCCCTGTGGTGGGACGAACCCAGCGTGCTGGAGGAACAGACCGTGGGGAGCGTGGCCGGCCATGTCGCGCGCGGCGGCGTGTGGCTGGTGGCCGACTACCTGGCCGCCGGGGAGCCGCCCGACGGGCCCGACTTCGACTCGGCCGCCGACTACTTCGCCAGGGTCAGCGACGGGCTGGACGACGCCGGTCATCGCGCCGTCAGGGCGCGGAGTGCGGCGATCGCCGCTGACGGCCCCGAGGCGCTGGCGGCCCGCGCCAGCGACCGCCTGGACGAGGTGACCGCCGTGTTGCGGGCAACCGACATGCAACGACTCGTCAGCGTGCTCGGGGGTCGCTCGATGCGCCTGGGGGACTACCTCGCCACTCGGATCGTCGAGCAGGCCGTGCACCTCGACGATCTCCAGCGCAGCGTCGACGGACTCGAGGTCGGCGACACCCGACGACGTGATGGACCTCGCCGTGGCGGTCGGCGCGCAGGTCCTGCGCCAGCGTCGGGGCCGTCCTGCCGCCGTGCGGGCGCTGTATCGTCACGGGTTCAGCGAGGTGCTCCCAGTGCTGTGACGGCCGCCAGAGGCCGGGTCTGCACGCGATCGATGGGCACTTGCGTGCAACAGTTCGCGGTGTCATTGCAGCCCATGCCACCCTGCGTCGGTGTCGCCATGTACGATTTCTTCCCTCCTTCCCCAAGGGCCTGAGATGCGTTCCGTTCGACCGCTCGCCGCCATCGTGGTGGGCCTTGCCATGGCCGCATCGGCGTGCTCGCCCGCGACCACCGCCAGTGGCGACGCTGCCGCGCTGGAGGCCGCTGCCTCCGAGGCGGCCGCGTCGGAGGCCGCACAGGTGGCCGCGGCCGATGCTGCTGCGTCGGAGGCTGCTGCGTCGGAGGCTGCCGCCGAGGCTGCGTCCGAGGCTGCTCGGGTCGCTGCCGAGGAGGAGGCCGCCCGCGTCGCTGCCGAGGAGGAAGCCGCCCGGATCGCTGCCGAGGAGGAGGCCGCCCGCGTCGCTGCCGAGGAGGAAGCGGCGCGGATCGCTGCCGAGGAGGAGGCCGCCCGGATCGCGGCGGAAGAGGAAGCGGCGCGCATCGCTGCCGAGGAGGAGGCCGCCCGCATCGCCGCGGAGGAGAAGAAGGAAGCCGAGGAGTTCCAGACGCAACTGAAGGAACTCGGCTACTACACCGGTCCGATCGATGGTGACGTCGGCAAGATGACCCTCGCCTCGATCAAGGACTTCCAGGAAGTCAACAACCTCAAGGTCGATGGCGAGGTTGGCCCCCAGACCAAGGCGGCGCTGGCATCCGACGACGCGTTGCCCAAGCCGCCACCGGAGCCGGAACCCAAGCCCAAGTCCAAGAAGTCGTCGACCGCCGACGTCCCATCCCAAGGCGTCCTGTCCGTGGCCGACGCCCAGCGTGTCCTGATCGACCTGAAGTACTACGGGGGCGCCGCCGACGGCAACGCCACCGACGCGTTCCGATCAGCCCTGGTTGCCTTCCAGAAGGTCGAGGGGATCTCGGCCGATGGCTCCCTGGGGCCCACCACCTCGGACCGGTTGCGGTCGCCGCGCACCCCGTCGCTGCAGGGTGGCGAGAGCAACCGCATCGAGATCGACCTCACCCTGCAGGTCATCCACGTGGTCAAGGGTGGGGAACGCATCCGCACGATGCCGACCAGCTCGGGCAATGGCGAGACCTACGAGCAGAAGAGCGGTGGCACCGCCACCGCTCTGACGCCGGTGGGCGACTACCGCATCCAGCGGCGCATCGTCGGCGTCCGCGAAGCCGACCTCGGCATCCTCTACGACCCGTTGTACTTCTACTCGGGCTGGGCCATCCACGGCTCCAACAGCGTCCCGTCGTACCCGGCCAGCCACGGCTGCACCCGGGTGTCGCGCACCGACATCAAGTGGCTGGCGGGCCAGATGCCCGACGGCACGCAGGTCCGCATCTACGGAGGCACCCACGTCTTCACGCCGTAGCAGCGCCGTTCGCCTCGGGCGCCCGACGCCGCAGGTCCAGGACTGGTCGTGGCATGGCGGGGTGACCGGGCCGATCGTGTCGACGATCACCCACGCCGCGTGGTCGGGTGGGCCGTGGTTGGTCCCAGGGGTTCCAGCCCGGTGAGGATGGTGGTGCCCGCACGGTGGGTTGTCGCTCGTCAGCGACCGGACCACGATGCCATCGCGACGCTCACCGCGGCAACCGCGGTGACGGCCAGCGCGACGTGTTCGAAGACTGCGTTGGTCAGGAATTCCTGGGGCAGCAGCGGCGCCGCGATCGAGGTCCAGACGACCACGATCGTGGTGAAGACGAGCACGGACACCGCGATCCGCGACGCGGCACGTGCCGTCCGCGGGATTCGCCGGTGCAGCAGCGCGGTGACGACCAGCGCGATCAGCCCCACGACCGTGATCGCCAGGTTGATCCAGACGCCGTCGGGCATCCCACCCAGGCGACACGGCGTGCTGGTGGTGGCCGCGAGTCGCACCCGTTCGATGTCGAGCGCGTTGCTGAACTGCACCGCCACCACGACCGCCGGCCCGATCAGCGACGTGGCAACGACGATGATTCGCTGCGCGGGGCGGAACACGCCCCGGTTGCTGGCATAGGTGGCAAGGAGGGTGTTCAGGGCGAACATCAACAGCAGGCTCGACAGCCCCACCGCAACTCCGAGGAGGAGTTGCTCGTGAACCGCCTGGCCCCGTTCCGAATCGCCCACCCGGCCGGCCAGGATGGCGAAACTGAAACTGAGCAGCAGCAGCGAGAAGAACGCACAGGTCATGATCACGACCGTGTCGGCGCCGCGTTCGTCCTCGCTGGCGGCCTCGTGGTCGAGCGGGATGAGGATTGCGAGGAGCGCGAAGCCTGCAAGCAGGCCAGCGATCGAGGAGTACCACCCCGCGGTGGCCGCGATGTCGAAGTCGAGCGCATCCAGCCGACAGTCCATGTCCCCCCCTCGGCCAGCGGTGAGCTGGCGGTCGTCGGCGCCGACGACAGTGGCCGCCGTTGCTGCGAGAAATCATAGACGTGCATGCTCGTCGCACATCGAGGCTGACGGTCGGCGCACGTCGGTTCGCGGAATGCCGAGCGGGCGTGTCCGGCCCGACCCGGCGAGTGTGGGCGCGCCCGGCAGGATTCGAACCTGCGACCGGCGGATTAGAAGGCCGCTGCTCTGTCCAACTGAGCTACGGGCGCGATGTGCCGAGGATAGTTGTGGTCAGCCCGGCAGGCGCCACTGCGACAACGGCCAGCCGATGGCATCACAGAACGCGACGACGGCATCGGCGGCATGCACGGCGGTGACTGCCGGGTCGCGGGAGGGATGCACCACCAGGGTGGACCGGGTCGAACCGGGATTGCGCACCGTCGACCATCCGCTGGGCAGCGATGCTCGGTCGACGTGCTTGCGTGCCCCGGACGGAAACCTGGCGACCACCTCGAGGTCGTGACCGGGCAACCCTCGGGTGCTGGCGGGCGCGATCTGCCAGCGCGACAGCAGGTCGTCGGACAGATGCCTGGTGTGGCGATTGAGGAACGAGCCCGGCCGACGTGACATCCCCACCAGTGGGACCTGCAACGGCGCGTCGTCGAGGCTCGCGGCCACTGCCCGGGCGAGGTCGCTGCGTGTCCATGCTCCTGCCGAGCCGGGCAGCGGTGTGCCGTCGATCATCGAGGTGTCCGCGGGGGTCGTGTCGAACACGGCGCCGGCGGCACTGGCGTACTGGCCCGTGGTGGAGGGATAGGCGCGTCGGCCAGTGGACGGGGACGCCTTGACCTGTGGCTGTTGCATGCGCGGATGGGTCAGCAGGTCGACCGCGACCGTCAGTTCCTGGAAGGTGGCAACGTCCCCACCGGCATCGGGATGATGGACGCGAGCCAGCCGACGGTAGGCCTGACGGATCTCGCTGGGAGTCGCCCGGCGAGACACCCCGAGGAGGGTGCGAGCGTCATCGGGGGAGGCGACCAGGATCGGCTCCTCGTGCGTGTGCGGGTGGAGCGGGTGAAGGGAATCGAACCCTCATGACCAGCTTGGAAGGCTGGGGCTCTACCATTGAGCTACACCCGCGTTGCGGCTGTGAGGGTACCGGCCACCCTCACGCCTTCGCGTCGCCCTGGTCGTCGTCGCTCGCGTCGGCGTCGGCTGCGCTCGAGTCGTCGTCAGTGGCATCTTCGACCGCTGGCTGCTGGTCATCGCCGGCCGTGGGCGCATCCTTCGCAGCCTCGTCGACCGGCGCATCGTCGTCGGACGCGTCCGCCTGGTCGGCCGGCGTGTCGTCGTCGGACGCGTCCGCCTGGTCGGCCGGCGTGTCGTCGGTGGACGCATCGACCTCGGGGGCCTCGTCGTCGTCGATGGCGTCGTCACTGCGGTCTTCGTCCGGGGCGTCCGCGGCGTCGGTGGCCGAGCCCGCCTCGGCGTCTGCTGCCTCGGCGTCTGCGGCGTCGTCCGTGGCATCGTCAGGGCTGGCTGCGGCATCGCCGTCGGTCGTGTCGGATGCAGCTGCGACAGCGTCGTCGTCAGTGGCGTCACCGTCCGTGGCGTCGCCCGCCTGGTCGTCGTCGGCAGGGTCGGCCTGTGCCACGGTCGAGCCGGACTTGACGAGATCGGCCGCGTCCGTGCCCTTGCCCTCGGCTGGCCCGGGTCCGGGCTCCGTCGCGGTGTCGTCTGCCTGGACCGACGGTGCCGATCGCCGCGCAGCTGCGGCATCCAGGTCGGGCACCGACCCGTCGGGCAGGTGCTGCACGAACGGCGCCGTCTCGGGCCGCCCGGTCAGCAGCCACCGGGCCATGACGAGCACGAGGAGCACGGTCAGGATCGAAGTTGCGATGGTCATTCGGCGGGTCCTCTTCACGTGCCGGCACGTGTGCGTTGGGGTTCGAGCGCACTGGAGGACAAGCCTAGACGGCGGCGGCTGTGGGTGGTGCGGACTGCGTCGGCGCGTGAGGGACCGGTTGATGGCTCGAAGTACCCTCGCTCCCGTGGTCGTGCAGCGCGACCGCCGGGAGCGTGATCTGTCGGCCGTCGCCGGTCCGCGGGCGTGGTTTCCTCCCGCTCACCCGGACGACCAGGATTCGCGCCATGGATGCACCCCGTCTGACCGTGGTCGACGCCACCAGTTCGGTGGATGACCTCCAGGCTGTGCTGCCCCGTCCGCGGGTGGACCTGGCGGCCGCGCGCGAGGGCGTCGATGCCACCATCGCCGCCGTCCGTGAGGGCGGTGATGCCGCAGTGGCGGACTGCAACGATCGCTTCGATGGTCAGGGCAGGCTCGACACGCGCGTCCCGCCCGACGTGCTCGCGGCCGCCCTCGACGGGCTCGAGCCCGACCTGCGTCGGGCGCTGGCACGTGCCGCCGACCAGGTGCGCTGGTTCCACGAGCGCGCCAAGCCGGTCGACTGGGCCGACGAGCGGGACGGCGCCCGCATGGGCCAGTGGCACCGACCCGTCCAACGCGCCGGCGTGTACGTGCCCGGCGGCAAGGCCGCCTACCCGTCGACGGTCATCATGACCGTCGTGCCGGCCCAGGTCGCCGGGGTCGAGTCCATCGTGTTGTCCACGCCCCCGACCGGTGACGACGGGTGGCCCAACGCCACCATCCTGGCCACGGCTGCGCTGTTGGGGGTCACCGACGTCCGCGCGTCCGGTGGCGCCCAGGCGATCGCGGCCATGGCGCTTGGCACCGAGTCCATCGATCCCGTCGACATCGTGGTCGGGCCGGGCAACCTGTTCGTGTCCCTGGCCAAGCAGCGGCTGACAGCCGAGGGCCTGGTCGGCATGGATGGCTACGCGGGGCCGACGGAGGTCGCGATCGTCGCGGACGACACCGCCGACCCCGTGCTGGTCGCGGCCGACCTGGTCGCCCAGGCCGAACACGATGAACTGGCCACGTGCCTGCTGATCACGACCTGTGCCGAGCTGGTGGCGCAGGTGGAGACGGTGCTGGCGGACGAGGTTGCCTCCACGCGTCACGTCGAACGCGTGGAGGCGGCGTTGGCGGGCCAGGGGACAGCGATCGTGGTGGGCGACATCGACGCCGCGATCCACGTGGCCGAGCAGTTCGCCGCCGAACACCTCGAGGTCCACACCCGTGACGCCGAGGGGGTGGCACGACGGATCCGCTATGCGGGCACGACCTTCATCGGCGCCGCGACGCCGGTGTCGCTCGGCGACTATGCCGCGGGGCCCAACCACACCCTGCCGACGTCCGGCACCGCGCGCTTCGCGGGTGGGCTGTCCACCTCCAGTTTCATGGTCCCCGTCAACTGGGTGGCCTACGACGACGAATCGCTGGCTGAACTGGCCCCCACGGTGATGACGCTGTCCGCTGCCGAGGACCTGCCCGCCCACGGCCGCGCGGTCGCGGTGCGGATGCAACGCATCACCAGCGCGGCCGGGACGCGCGCCACCGCCGACGTCGCCCCCGGCGCTGGGACCGGTGAGGCAGATGCGTCACCACGCGACACCCCAACAGGTGCATCATGAGTCGTACGCCCGTCCGGGACGACCTCGCCGATCTCGAGCCCTACGGCGCGCCCCAGTTGGACGTGCCCGTGCGTCTGAACACCAACGAGACTGCCGAGCCACCACCACCAGCGTTCCTGGCCGAGGTGGGGCGTCGCATCCAGTCGTTGCACCTCAATCGCTACCCGGACCGCACCAACCGGAAGTTGCGCGAACTGTTGGCCCAGCGCGTCGACCTCTCGGCCGACCAGACCTGGGCCGCCAACGGCTCCAACGAGGTGTTGGCCCAACTCCTCCAGGCCTACGGGGGCACCGGTCGGCGGCTCGCGACCGTGCGACCGGGCTATTCGATGTATCCCGTCCTCGCCCGCGTCACTGCGACCGAGTTCGTCGAGGTCGACCTCGACGACGACTTCGCCTGGTCGGACCGAGTCGTGGACGAACTGGTGGCGGCGGCACCCGATGTCGTGTTCCTCCCGAACCCGAACAACCCGACCGGCATGCCGGTCCCGGTCGAGGTGCTCGCCCGACTGCACGACCTGGTCGACCCGGGCCTGGTCGTGATGGACGAGGCCTACGTCGAGTTCGGCGGCACGTCGCTGGTGGACCAGGTGGGCAGGTGGGAGCGACTGGTGGTGTCGCGCACCTTTTCCAAGGCCTTCCGCCTGGCTGGCCTGCGGGTGGGCTACCTGCACGGCCCGGAGTGGGTCGTGGACGACATCCGTCGGGTGCGCCTGCCCTACCACGTCGATGCCGTCAAGCAGGTGGCCGCGTCGGTCGCGCTCGAGCAGGAGTCGACCTTCCTGGACCACCGCAGTCGCGTCGCCGCCGAGCGCGAGCGCGTCATGGCCACCCTGGCAGCCATGGACGACGTCGTGGTGTGGCCCTCGGTGGCCAACTTCGTCCTGTTCCGCGTGGCGGATGCCGCCGGCGTGTTCCGCCAGTTGCTCGATCGCGGTGTGCTGGTGCGCGACTTCTCCACCAAACCACGCCTTCAGGGGTGCCTGCGCGTCACGATCGGCACGACACCCGAGAACGACGAGTTCCTGGCCGCACTGGCTGACGTGACCACCTGAAGCCGTCACCATGACCGTGTGGCCGGTTCCGCTCGATGGAGCAGTTCGATCGCCGGCCTCCCGGTGACGCCGCCCGGGGGGGTGGCTCCAACCATGCGGTCGGCTCGAGCAGGCGTGACGGAAAGGACACCGCATGAACGAGCGAGATCCCCTCGACGCACGCGACGACGAGACTCCGGACCGGTCGACGGTGTCGGCCAGCGAGGCCATCGATGCCGCCCGGGCCGGTACGCGGGCGGGCGATGACGGTCGAGTGTGGCAGGATGCCCAGACCGCGCAGGTCGACGACGCGACCGATTCGGTCGGGACCGCACCGGGACCGGCGCGGTTCGCCCGGGCACGGCGCGGCGCCCTGCTGTGGAACGCCGGCTTCAGCGGCGTCGCTGCGATCATCCTGTTGGTGGCGTGGGCATCAGGTCGCGCCATCGACAATGCGCCGGACAGCACGCCACTGGTGCTGGGTGTCGTGCTGCTGGTGTGGACAGGCATCCTGGTGGGCATTGCCGCCGGGGGAGTGGGGCGCGCACCCACGATCGTCGTCGGCGTGGTGAACGTCATCGTCGGGGCCATCGGGATGACGCTGGGCTGGTTCAACGAAGGCGTGCCGGTCCTGGCGCTGGTCGTCGCGGCCCAGGTGACGGGATTCGGGATCGTCCAGTGGGTCGTGAGCGTGCGTCGTTGAGCTGGGCCGACCTGGCCGTTCGTCGTGCGACGGGGCGCGATAACGTCGGGCCCGACGATCATCAGGAGCAGCGCCATGGCCCGCATCGGCACGGTCACCCGTGACACGAAGGAGACCACCATCGAGGTGGAGGTCGACCTGGATGGACACGGCAGCACCGACATCGACACCGGGGTCGCGTTCTTCGACCACATGCTCGACCAGCTCGGCCGTCACGGCCGCCTCGACCTGACCGTCCGCGCCGACGGCGACACCGAGATCGACGCGCACCACACCGTCGAGGACACCGGCATCGCGCTGGGCCAGGCGCTGGCCCAGGCGTGGGGCGACCGCGCTGGTGTCGAGCGCTTCGGTGATGCCGTGGTCCCGATCGACGAGGCACTCACGCGGGTCGCGATCGACCTGTCCGGGCGTCCCTACCTGGTCTGGGACGTCGCCATGCCACTCAAGGTCATCGGCACGTTCGAGACGTCGTTGGTCAAGCACTTCTTCGAGGCGTTGGTTGCCAATGCCCGCATCACCCTGCACGTGCAGGGGCTGGCCGGTGACAACAGTCACCACATCTTCGAATCCGTCTTCAAGTCGGTGGCCGTGGCGCTGCGACGCGCCGTGGCAGTCACCGGTGACGGCGTGCCGTCCACCAAGGGTGTCCTGCAGTGACATCGGCCGCGCCCGGCCCACGCATTGCCGTGCTCGACTATGGCGCCGGCAACGTCCGCTCCGCCGTGAGAGGGTTCGCGGCTGCGGGCGGCGACCCCTTCATCACCGACGATGCCCGGCGTGCCGACCTGGCCGAGGTCCTGGTCATCCCGGGCGTCGGGCACATCGCGTCGTGCCTGGCGAACCTGCGGGCCAGTGGCCTGCAGGCGCTGCTGGGCGAGTGGATCGAGGCCCAACGGCCGATCTTCGGCATCTGTGTGGGCATGCAGTTGCTCTACGAGCACTCCGAGGAGGGCGACACGCCCGGACTCGGGCTGCTGCCCGGACGCGTCCGGCGGTTTCCGGCCACGGCCACGGTCCCGCACATGGGCTGGGACGTGGTGACCCCGGCAGCCGGTGCACGCGACGATCCGCTGCTGGCCGGTGTCGCCGGTCGTCGTGCCTACTTCGTGCACAGCTACTTCGCCGTGCCCGATGACCCGACCCACGTGGTGGCCACCTGCGACCACGGGGACGCCGCCGGGTTCCCGTGCGTGGTGAGGGAAGGCAGTGTCGTGGGCACCCAGTTCCACCCCGAGAAGTCCGGCGAGGTGGGACGCCGTCTGCTCGGCAACTGGCTGGGCGCGGTGCCACGGCGACAAGCGCGGGCGCAGTGACCCGCGGCGTCCATGGCCCGGGCAGTTGCACGGTTCAGGTCGTCGGCCACCCGGCTGCACGGGTGCCGTCTGCTACCGGCTGACCGGCGGGACGTCGGTCGTGGCGGTCAGTTCTGCCTCCAGCGCAGCGATCGCGTCGAACACCGCGACGTCGGCGCCGAAGTCCTGTTCCACGGAGTCGAGGGTGAGTACACCACCGGGCGTGGTGACCTGGACACGCAGGTCGATGCCGTCGACGCAGGCGTTGCAGACGCCCGGTCCGACCCCGGCGAGCCCGTCATCGGCCAGGACGGTGTCGGCCGCGTCGACCACGTCCGTCACCTGCTGCGCCGGAACCTGCCCGGCTGCCACCTCCTCGACCTCACCCACGCGGGTCGCCGTCCAGGCGCCATCCGAGGCCACGGACCATTCCAGGCAATTGGGTCCCATCATCATGCAGCCACCGTCATGGGTGATGACCACGACAGCGTCACCGCCAGACGCCGATGGCGGGTCCGCCGTGGGCGAGCCGGGGGCAGCGTCGCCGGGCGTCGGGGTGCTCGATTCCGCGGCGACCTGGTCGGACGCGGTCGCACACCCAGCCATCGTGAGCGTCAGCGCGGCGATCACGGCAAGGGACCGGATCGTGCGTTCGAACGAACGCGGTCCGAGCGGGGGGTTGCGGTGGCGCATGGTGCAGTCCCTTCGTCGTGGGTGCCCTCGCGTGTCAGGACACCCGGGTCGTGGAGTGTGACGATCGGCGCGTCGCCGAGGTTGCAGGTCGGGCCAACGAGCCGGTCAGCGTGGCACCCGGACGGCGGCCGCCCAGCGGCGGTCCTCGTCCAGCCAGTCCCACAGGGTCAGACCCGCTGCGTGCAGCGACTGGTCGAAGGCATCGTCGTCCAGGATGACGGCGTCGTAGGGCTGGACCCACGTGGTGGCGCCGACGGTGTAGTGCGCGCGAGCCATGAAGTGGGTGCCGTCGCGGGTCACCAGTTCGTGGCGGATCCGGATGCCGTCGTAGCTGCCTTCTCGCCGCTCGAGTTCATCGAGCATGCCCGGTTCGAAGCGCTCGACCAGGACCACCCCGTCGTCGGCGACGTGCCGATGGCAGGTCACGAGGAACTCGGTGCCAAGCTGCGGGTGGTTCACCAGGTGGCTGGCCAGGACGACGACGTCGAAGCGGCAGCCGAGCTCGAGGCCAACGATGTCGGCATGCACCGCGGTCACCGTGTCGGGCAGGGCCGCGACCATCGCCGCGTGACTGTCCACCCCTGTCACGGTCAGGCCTTCGGCGGCCAGCGGTGCGGCCAGGCGGCCCACGCCGCAGCCAAGGTCCAGGACCGAACCACCCGGTGGTGCCTGGTCCACGACCAGCTCCACCGCGTCGTGTGGCCCCAGCGCGGCGTACAGCGCCACCGGTGACCCATCTGGTGCGACAGCGTCCGGAGACCCGGGGGGAGACGTCATGCGGGGATCGCGGTGACGCGGCCCGACGTGGCCTCGCTGATTGCATCGGCGAACTCGGCGGCCCGAGACACCGCGACGCTCACGACCAGCTCCACCTCGACTTCGTACGCAGTGTCGACGGTGGTGGCATCGTGGGCGGCCAGGACGGCTGCGATCGGGGCGGTCAGGTCCCAGGGATGGGCGAGTTCGAATCGCGCCAGCCGTGGCACCTCGATGATGGTGGCGGCATCGATGGCCGCTGCGGCGCCCCCGCCGTAGGCCCGAACCAGGCCACCGGTCCCCAGCTTGGTGCCACCGAACCAGCGCGAGACGACGCAGACGACGTCGGACAGACCGGCGCCGTCGAGGTGGCGCAGGATCGGTGGGCCGGCCGTGCTCCCGGGCTCGCCGTCATCGTCAGTGCGGGCACGGCCACCGGCCAGCCGAAAGGCCCAGCAGTGGTGGCTGGCGTCGGCGTGGCGTGCCCGGACCTCGCCCACCACCCGCAGGGCCTGTTCCTCGTCCGACGACGGGGCGAGCGTCGCCAGGAATCGCGATCCCTTGACGCGCGCGGTCTCCACCGTGACTGCTGCGGCGATGGTGCGGACCTCGACGGCCCGGTCACTGGACGTGGTCATGTCGACGTCGGTGTCGCCGGGCGCGGCAGGACCGTGCCACAGTGGTGACAGAAGGTCGCCGTGCGGGGGTGGTCATGCGTGCCACAGGCCGGACAGGTGTCGACCTTGTCCACGCCCACGCGGGCGGCGGCGACCTCGGCAGACACGATGCCGGTCGGGACGGCGATCACGCTGTAGCCAAGCAGCATCAGCATCGCGGCCAGCACCTGTCCGAGTCCGGTCTGGGGCGCGATGTCGCCGAAGCCGACCGTGCTCATCGTCACGATCGACCAGTAGACCCCGCGGAACATCGAGTCGAAGCCGTTGGCGGCGCCCTCGATCACGTACATCGTGGACCCCACGATCACGTTGATCAGCACCACCGTCAACAGGAACACCGCGATCTTGCGGGCGCTGGCCTGGATGGCGTCCACCAGGTAGTTGGCCTGGCGCAACCAGTGGGCCATCTTGAAGACCCGGAACACGCGCAGGAGACGCAGCGATCGCACCACCATCAGTGACTGGGCACCCGGGATGAACAGGGCGATGTAGACGGGCATGGCGGACAACAGGTCGATGATGCCGAAGAAGCTGCGGGCGTAGCGCGCCGCGCTGGGGGCGGTCCACAGCCTGGCCACGTACTCGATGGTGAACAGGATCGTGATGATCCATTCGAGCGTGGCGAAGAAGACCACGTTGCCCTCGCGCACCCCCGGCACCGTCTCCCACATGACCAGCAGCACGCTGATCAGGATCAGGGCCAGCAGGACGACGTCGAAGGCCTTGCCGGCCGGCGTGTCGGCCTCGAAGATGATGCGACGCCAGCGCTCGCGCGCCCCGGTCCACACGGGCGCACTGACCGTGAACGCGTCTCCCACGTCGGTGGGGGACTGGCGCCGGGGATCGGGCCGCGGGTCGCCAGGTGCGCCTACCACCACTGGCTCCCCGCCCCCTCGCCCTTGAACGGCCCGACGATGTCCTCCGTCACCCAGCCACCGTAGAAGTCGCCCTGGACGGCTCGCACGACCTCGTCGGCGACCGTGCACCGATCCATCCGGCCCGGGTACAGGGCAACGTGGCCGACCAGCGGCTCGAAGCCGGGTGCCGGCTCGGGGTAGGACCACCCCGCCGCCACCTCGATGCGGCCCGTCGTGGCCATGGGGGCCCGCACGTCGTGATACTGGGCCCAGCCCTTGAACTCGCAGAAGGTGCGCCGGGGGTTGGGCTGCAGCGCGCCGGGGGCGATGTCGGCCATCGGCAGGTAGAACACCGGGGGATGCGAGGTCTCGAGCACCCGCAGCGCTGCGATGGTGTCGACGATGACATGGCCGTCGAGTTCGACCACGACGCGGTGACGGGATGGCTCGATGCGGGGTGGCCTGGGGTAGTCCCACACGGACTCCTGGCCGGGCCCGACCGGATCGGGCGTGGGGCGTCGACGCATCATCGGGTGCCGATCGGTTGGTCGGACGGGACACGGTCAGGTCGCAGGGTGCGCGCCACCATACTGACCAGGGGCAGGCCCTCGACCGCATCGGCGTATCCTGCCTGATTGTCCGGCATGCCGTGACGTCGCCCCAACGGTCGCACCGGGTTCGGGACGTCCCGAACCCAGACCTCACCTCGATTCGACGCCAAGGACCACCTCGTGAGCATCACCCTGTACCCAGCCGTGGACATCAAGGACGGTCGTGCCGTGCGCCTGACCCAGGGTGCCGCCGACGCCGAGACCGTCTACGACGTCGATCCGGTGGCCGCGGCCATGCGTTTCGCCGACGAAGGCACGGACTGGCTGCACGTGGTGGACCTGGACGCGGCGTTCACGGGGCAACCTCGCAACCGCCACCTCATCGAGGCCATCGTGGCGGCCACAAACGTGCAGGTGCAGGCCTCGGGTGGCGTCCGCACGATCGACGATGTCGAGGCCAGCCTGGGCTACGGCGCCGAGCGCGTCGTGATCGGCACCATGGCGCTGACGGAACCCGACTTCGTGCGCGAGGTGCTGGAGCGCGTCGGACCCCGGCTGGCCATCGGCCTCGATGCACGTGGTGACGTGCTGCAGGCTCGTGGCTGGACCGAGGAGGCCGGCAACCTGTGGGAGGCACTGGACACCTTCTCGACCTTGGGCGTGCCGCGCTTCGTCTACACCGACGTGGCCAAGGACGGCATGCTGCAGGGCCCGAACCTCGAGATGCTGGCGCGCGTGGCCGACGCCACCGACGCCGCCGTGACGGCGTCGGGTGGCGTGTCCACGCTGGCCGACATCGAGGCATTGGCCAGTCTGCATCCACGGGTGGACGCGGCGATCGTGGGCAAGGCGCTCTACGCCGGTGCCTTCACACTTTCCGAGGCGTTGGCCGTGGCGGCCGGTGCCAGCGCCACCTCGGTGTCGACGGACTCGGAGCCCTGGGCATGACCGTCGCTGCGCGCGTCATCCCGTGTCTCGACGTCACCGAGGGTCGCGTCGTCAAGGGCGTCAACTTCGTCGACCTGCGTGATGCCGGCGACCCGGCGTCGCTGGCGTTGGCCTACGACGCGGCCGGTGCCGACGAACTGGTCTTCCTCGACATCACCGCATCCTCCGACGATCGCGACACCCTGATCGAGATGGTCAGGCAGGTCGCCGACCAGGTGTCGATCCCGTTCACGGTCGGCGGTGGCCTGCGATCGGTCGACGACGGTCGCCGAATGCTGCATGCCGGCGCCGACAAGGTCGCGTTCAACACCGCTGCGGTCCGACGGCCCACGCTCGTGACCGACGCCGCCAACGCCTTCGGGAGCCAGTCGGTCGTCGTGGCGGTGGACGCCCGCCGCAACACCGATGCCACCCCTGCCTCGGTGGCCGCCGCAGCGTGGTCCGGGTGGCACATCACCACCAGGGGTGGTCGCGATCCGCAGCCGATCGACGCGGTCGGGTGGTGCGTGGAGGTGGCGCGCCGTGGGGCGGGCGAGATCCTGTTGACCTCGATGGACCGGGACGGAACCAAGGACGGCTTCGACATCCCGCTGGTGGCCGCCGTCACGGCCGCCGTGACCATCCCCGTGATCGCCTCCGGCGGTGCCGGCACGGCCGCCCACATGGTCGAGGCGCTGGACCGCACCGGCGCCAGCGCCGTCCTGGCAGCATCGATCTTCCACTTCTCGGAGGTGTCGATCGGCGCGGTCAAGGACGCGATGGACAGCGCCGGGATCCCGGTTCGACGAGCCTGACGGGGGTCCGTCTCGTCCGACGTCCGGTCGCGGCCTCGGCCCGGCCGTCACCGGGGTCAGGCCTGCGGTGGCTGGGTGACCCGGGCCAGGCAGGCGTCGACCAGGGTCGGCAGCGCCGCGCTGGGCATCGGGATCGAGTTGCTCGCGGCCGCAGTCGGGGCAGCGCAGCATCCTGGCCGTCACCGTCGGGGTGACCACCCCGAACGGGGTCGCGAAGGGCACGGGCGTGTCGGACCGACGGCCCGGCAGTGTCAGGGCGCTCCCACAGTCCCCACAGCGGTCGTCGCGTCGCAGTCGCGACCGGGTCGCGACCAGCAACCCGGCATCGATCCCGCTGCCGATGTGCTCGGCCAGGGCGTCGTCGGCCAGCGCGACGTGCCCGGCGTCGCAGGTCACCAGGACCACGCCGTCCAGTCGCAGTCCGGCCGCGTCGACCTCCATCTCGACGGTGGGAGCCACCCTGGCATGGCGCTCGCGGCCGCACGGGCAGGCCGTCAACGCGGGAACGGAGGTCACGACCTGGCCTGTCGGGTGGGCGATCGGCGCACACGAGGGGCACCGGGGCAGGCCCGTGAGCGTACGGCCACGCACGTGGGGGCCCCGTGGTGACGGCGATAGCCTTGGGCGGTGCGTGGCGGCACCGGCCGACTCGCACGAACCCCCGGGAGGAGCAACCGTGGCACCCGATGCAGCCGCAGTCGTGGCCCGCCTGGCATTCGACGACGCCGGGCTGATCCCGGCGGTGGTGCAGGACCATGACTCCCGCGAGGTCCTGATGGTCGCCTGGATGGACGCCGCCGCCGTGACGGCGACCCTCGCGGAAGGGCGCACGGTCTTCTGGTCGCGTTCCCGCGGTGAGGTGTGGCGCAAGGGCGACACGTCCGGTGACGTCCAGCACGTGCGACGTGTGCTGGTTGACTGTGACCGCGACACGCTGTTGGTGCAGGTGGACCAGCACGGTGGCGGCGCCTGTCACACGGGTGCGCCGACCTGCTTCTTCCGAACAGTGGATGACTTGGTGGATGCCGCCGACACTCCCGACACCGCCGAGACTGTTGACACCGCGTCGCCATCTTCCTCGCCGCCATCAGCCCAGGCTCCGCCCGCACCGCGCCACGATGCTCCACGACCTGCCACGACTGCCACCGCCCGCAGCCAGGATGCCGACCGATGACCGTGACCCCCGATCGCGACGAGTTCCTGGCGCTGGCCGCCGACCACACGGTCGTCCCGGTCGTCCGCGAACTGCTCGCCGACCTCGAGACCCCGGTGTCCGTCTACGCCAAGTTGCGTGGCGACGGTCCCACGTTCCTGCTGGAGTCGGCCGAGCACGGCCAACGCTGGGGGCGCTATTCCTTCGTCGGCACCGATCCGATCTTCGTCCTGAAGGGCCGTGGCAACGAGGTCGAGTGGATCGGTGACCCGCCGGCAGCCGCCCGTGACGCCGATGGGCCACTGGCGGCCCTCGATGCCGCGATGCAGGCGTTGCGCGCACCCGACTTCCCCTCCCTGCCGTTGCATGGCGGCGCCGTGGGCGTCGTTGGCTACGACGCGGTCCGCGAGGTCGAGGACATCCCCGACACCGGGACCGACGACCTCGGACTGCCCGACGTGCTGATGATGGTGCCGCGCCACGTGGTCGGACTGGACCACCTTCGCCAGACCATGAGCGTGATCACCAACGTCATGATCGGCGACGATCCGGCCGCGCAGTACGACCAGGCCGTTGCCGCCACCGACGACCTGGTTGCCCGGCTCACGACCACCGTGTCATCCGCGCCGGTCGCCCCCCCGCTGCTGGGGATCCTGCCCCCTCCACGTCCAACCTCGACGAGGGCGCATACGAGGAGATGGTCGAGCGGGTCAAGGACTACATCCACGCCGGCGACACCTTCCAGACCGTGGTGAGCCAGCGTCTGTCGGCGCCGATGACGGCGGATCCGCTCGACTTCTACCGCGTGTTGCGCGTGATCAACCCGTCGCCCTACCTCTTCATCTTCGACTTCGAGGACTTCCAGGTCGTCGGATCCTCGCCCGAGGCGCTGGTGCGGGTGACGGGACGCGCGGTCGAGACCTGGCCGATCGCCGGGACCCGCCCGCGAGGTGCCACGCCGGCCGAGGACGACCAGTTGGCCGCCGAACTGATGGCCGATGTCAAGGAACGCGCCGAACACGTGATGCTGGTCGACCTGGGCCGCAACGACCTGGGCCGCGTCAGCGAGATCGGCTCGGTCGAGGTGGCCCAGATGATGCAGGTCGAGCGCTACAGCCACGTCATGCACATCGTCAGCACGGTCGTGGGGACCCTGCGCGAGGAACTGTCGCCCATCGACGTCCTGCGGGCGGTGTTCCCGGCCGGCACGGTGTCGGGCGCCCCGAAGGTGCGGGCGATGGAGATCATCGACGAACTCGAACCGTCGCGTCGCGGGATCTATGCCGGTGCGGCCGGCTACGTCGACTTCTCGGGCAACCTCGACATGTGCATCGCGCTGCGCACGGCCGTCATCGTCGACGGCGTCGCCCACGTGCAGGCCGGTGCCGGCATCGTGGCCGACTCGCGACCCGACGTCGAACTTGTGGAGACCCGCAACAAGGCCGGTGCCCTGCTGGCTGCCGTCGCGGCGGCCGAGGCCATGCGACAGGAGCCAGTCGTGACCACGCCGTTCCTGGACGTCCTGCTGGCCGAGGCGCGCAGTCGCGTGGCGGCAGATCGCGCCCGGCGTGGCACCGCTGCCCTGCGCGCCGACGTGGCCGCACTGGACACGACCCCACCATCCTTCGTCGACGCGCTGGCGGCGGACGGGGTCGGCGTGATCGCCGAGGTCAAGCGCGCCTCGCCGTCCAAGGGCGACCTGGCGCCCGACCTCGACGCGGTCGTGCAGGCGACGGCCTATCGCGATGCCGAGGTGGCCGCCATCTCGGTGCTGACCGAACCGGCGCGGTTCAAGGGCAGCCTGGACGACCTCAGGGCCGTCGCGGCACTGGGTACCCCTTCGCTGCGCAAGGACTTCACCGTCGACGTCCACCAGGTGCTGCAGGCGCGACTGGCGGGTGCCGCGGCGGTGTTGTTGATCGTGGCGGCGCTGGACGACGACGACCTGGCCGAGTTGGCACGGTCGGCCCGCGACTGTGGGCTGGACTGCCTGGTCGAGGTGCACGACGAGGAGGAACTGCGGCGCGCGCTGACGATCGACCCGGCCGTCGTGGGCGTGAATGCCCGGGACCTGCGCACCTTCGACGTCGACCGCGATGCGTTCGCGCGGCTGCGGGATTCCATTCCCGCCGACGTCGTCGCGGTGGCCGAGAGCGGCATCACGGGGCCCGACGACGTGCGTCGGGCGGCCAGCCAGGGTGCCGATGCCGTGCTGGTGGGGGAGTCCCTGGTGACCGCCGGGTCGCCTCGCGCAGCCGCCGCGGCCCTGGTTGCCGCCGGTCGTGACCACCTTGCCGGCGCGAGCGACGGGGTTGCTCGCGACCGCCGATGGTGATCGGGTCGGCGAAGCGGTGCGAGGACGCACCCGCGTCGACCCCTGCGTCGCCCCGCAGTACCCGGACCACCACACGAGGTTCAATCCATGAGCACCACGACGTCCACCACCCACGACGATGACACCACGCCGCGCGCGGGCTACTTCGGTCGCTTCGGCGGCCAGTTCGTCCCCGAGTCACTGTTCGGCGCCCTCGACGAGTTGACCCGGGCCTGGGACGAGGCCAGCCACGATCCCGAGTTCATGGCCGAACTCGACCTGTTGCGGCGCCGCTACGGCGGGCGCCCGACCCCGCTGTACCACGCTGCCCGGTTGTCGGAGGTGTGTGGATTCGAGGTCCACCTCAAGCGCGAGGACCTGGCCCACACCGGCTCGCACAAGCTCAACAACGTCGTTGGCCAGGCGCTGTTGACGCGACGAATGGGCAAGCCGCGGGTGATCGCCGAGACCGGAGCCGGCCAGCACGGGGTTGCCACGGCGACCGCGGCCGCCCTGATGGGGCTGGACTGCACGGTCTACATGGGTGCCGAGGACTGCCGTCGGCAGCGACTCAACGTCGTGCGGATGCAGTTGCTCGGGGCCGAGGTCATCCCGGTCGAGTCGGGCACCAGGACGCTCAAGGACGCCATCAACGAGGCGATGCGTGACTGGGTCAGCAACGTCGACACGACCCACTACCTCATCGGGTCGGCCATGGGCCCACACCCGTTCCCCACGATGGTGCGAGAACTGCAGTCGGTGATCTCGATCGAGTCGCGAGCCCAGTTCGTCGACCAGGCCGCTGACGCCCCCGGTGGTGCCGCAGACCTGCCGGACGCGATCGTGGCCTGCGTCGGTGGGGGCAGCAACGCCATCGGGTCCTTCGCCGACTTCATCGACCACGAGTCGGTGGCGCTGATCGGGGTCGAGGCCTCCGGGCACGGCATCGGGTCGGGACACTCCGCCGCCACGATCACCGAGGGCAGCGAGGCAATCCTGCACGGTGCCCGCATGGTGGCGCTGGTCGACGACGACGGCCAGGTCCAACCTGCCCACTCGGTGTCGGCAGGACTGGACTATCCCGGCGTGGGTCCCGAACACGCCCACCTGGCAGACATCGGCCGGGCGACCTACGTCTCGGCAACCGACGACGACGCGTTGTACGGGTTCCGCCAGATCTGTGAACTCGAGGGCATCATCCCGGCACTGGAACCGTCCCACGCCGTCGGCTGGTTGCTGCGCCATGGCAGCAGCGTCCTGGATCCGGGTGCCCGGGTGATCCTGACGATGTCGGGGCGTGGCGACAAGGACGTCGACGAGGTGGTTCGCGTCGCGGGCTGGGACGTGGGAGTCGACGTCGACTTCGTCGACCAACCCGCCGGCAACCCGGACACCACGGTCGATGCCGGAGGTGACGCATGAGCGGCGAGCCGATCCACATCGACGTGCCCGAGGAGGACGGCATGCTCATCGACGACCTGCCTGCCGATCGCGTCGGTGACGTCGGCGCCGTCGGCCACGTCCGCCCCGACGGGTCCGAGCGCATCGACGAGGTCTTCCGACGTGCCCGGGACGACAACCGCGCAGCCCTGATCATCTACCTGCCGGCGGGCTACCCGGACCACGACACGTCGCGGGCCTGCATGGTCGCAGCGGCCCGAGCCGGCGCCGACATCATCGAGATCGGGCTGCCGTTCTCGGACCCGGTCATGGACGGACCGATCATCCAGGCCGCCAACCAACAGGTGCTGGCCCGTGGCGCCACCGTGGCCGACCACCTGGCCATGGCCGCCATCCTGACCGAACAGGTCGACGCGCCCATCCTGGCGATGACCTACGTCACGATCGCAGACGCCCACGGCTACGACGCCTTCGCCGAGGAGCTCGTGGCGGCCGGCATCGACGGCGTGATCCTGCCCGACCTGCCCGTCACCGAGGCGGGGGACTGGGCGGCAGTGGCCGAGCGGGCCGGCCTGGCCTCGGTGCTGTTGGCGTCATCGGTGTCATCGGACGAGCGCCTGGCCCAGATCGGGGCCGCCAGCACCGGTTGGGTCTATGCCGTCGGCCTGTTGGGCGTCACGGGCGTCAAGACGGTGGCGCGTGACGTGACCGAGGACCTGGTGGCCCGGCTTCGCACCCACACCGACATGCCCATCGCGGTCGGCATCGGGGTCAAGGACGCCGCCGATGCCGCCGCAGTCGCCACGTTCGCCGACGGCGTGATCGTCGGCTCGGAGGCCGTGCGTCGGGTCGCCGAGGGCGATGCGGCGGGCGCGCCCGAACGGGTCGCGGAGTTGGTCGCCGACCTGCGGCGTGGCGTCGTCCGCGACTGACGGGGTCTGCACGAAGGCAGGTCGGGCTACTCGCTGGACGTGGTGCCGGGATCGTAGGTCCGTGCCGTCATGCCCTCGGGCACGGCGGCAACGTCCTGGAAGCCCACGGGATAGGTCACCGTGGCCGGGTCGCCGTCCGAGATGAACTTGCGGTTGGGTTCGCTGTCGAGCCAGTCGACCCAGTCCCACCAGTCGAGGTCATCAGGACCCCAGGGCCCGTGCCCGGGCACACGCATCACCGAGGTCGGGTCGTAGTCGACGTGGTTGGGCGAGCTGTCGGGCTGCCACCCCACCTCGAACACCAGGTCGTTGTGGTAGGTCGTGCCGTCGCTGCCGGTGCCGTCGATGGCCAGTGCAGCATCGGTGGGGTGGACGCCGAACGGCAGGGTGAAGGTGGTGATGGGGGCGTCAGGCACCAGTTCGTGCACGTTGGCGACCAGGTCGGCGACCTCGTCCTGCACGCCCTGGGCGTCCAGGTCGGACAGGTTGGCGTGGGTGACGGTGTGGTTGGACACCTCGAAGCCGTTGTCGACCAGGTACTGGAGCTTGGCCTGGATGGCGTCGGGGTCGGAGTCACCGAAGGGTGGCCAGTTGATCGCGAACGCGGCAGTCGCCCGCCAGTCGTCGTGCGTCGCGGCGAACTCCTCGAGGACCCCGACCACGGAGTCGGGATCAGGCGTGACGCCGTCGGCCGCCCACTGGAAGTGGTTGGGTGAGGAGTCGTCGAAGGTGAGGACCACGGGTGCCGTGCCGGCCGGGATCGGGAAACTGCTCTCGGCGTACTCGGCCGTCGTGACCGGTCGCAGGCCCTTGTCGTAGAGGTACTCCAGTTGCGAGCGGAAGGTCTCGAGCGTGTTGCTGTAGTCGCCGTCGGCGTCGGCCCCGATGAGGTGCCACTCGCTGACCATCACGCGACCGACCTCGTTGACGGCCAGCGCCGTCAGTTCGCCGTCGTCCAGGCTCGCGGCCGGGGCGGCAGTGGGTGAGGCGGCAGCGGTGGGCGTTGCGGCCGCGGTCGTGGTGCTGGGCGCAGGTGTGCCCGCAGCAGTCGCCGTTGCCGCCGGAGTCACGTCGTCAGTCGTCGCAGCGTCATCCCCGCCGCCCGAACAGGCCTGGAGGAAGAGGGCCGCAGCCAGGACGACGACGAGATGTGCACGACGCATTTGGAGGTCCATCCGATGAGGAGCAACGAGGCCGCACGGTACCCCCGGCCCACCTGTGTTCGGCGCAGGCCCCGGACGATTGCACGGACGCGACGATGCACCGGCGCCGCTATCATCCCCCAGCGTCACCTCGGTGGCGACGCACACGCCTCGGTGGTGGAACTGGCAGACACGCGGGACTCAAAATCCCGTGGCCGCAAGGCCGTGTGGGTTCAAATCCCACCCGAGGTACGAACATGACCATGCAGGTGAGGACGAGCAGTGGGGAGCATCCGGGCACGCCGAACCCAGCGAGCAATCACCCGGCTGACCGCACGCGCTCGATCACTGCGGGACGAGATCGCGCAACTCGAGGCCGAACTCGGCGTCGTGGCCGGTGACGCAGACCACGCCGCCATGGACGCCATCGTGCGACCTGCGGCCCCGGTGCAGCGTGAAGCGCGTCGGGCAGTCGCAAGCCGCGATGGTCTCGAGCGCCTCCTGCGGGATCGTCGCGCCGAGCTCGCGACGGCCATGCACGATCGCGACGACCTGCTCGAAACCCTCGGCTGACACCCGGGGCGTGCCGCACCGACGCACCCGACGCACCCGCACCGCCGCGTCCCACCCGCACTGCCCGCACCATCCCGCATTGCCAAGGAGACATCAATCGTGACTGCCATCGGTACCGACGATCGCCCGACGCGGGTCCTGATTGCCGAGGACGAGGCCCTGATCCGGCTCGACCTCAAGGAGATGTTGCTCGAGGAGGGCTTCGACGTCGTCGCAGAGGTGGCCGACGGGGCGTCGGCAGTCAGGTTGACACGGGAACTGCGGCCGGACCTGGTGATCCTGGACGTCAAGATGCCCGTCATGGACGGCATTGCCGCCGCCGAGGAGATCGCCAAGGAGCGGCTCTCGGCAATCCTGATCCTGACCGCCTTCAGCCAGCGCGACCTGGTGGAGAAGGCGCGCCGTGCCGGGGCGATGGCATACCTGGTCAAGCCGTTCCAGAAGCACGACCTGCTGCCGGCGGTGGAGATTGCCGCGGGCCGGTTCCGCGAGATGAGCGGGCTGGAGGCCGAGGTCGACAACCTCCAGGATCGCCTCGAGGTGCGCAAGTTGGTCGACAAGGCCAAGGGTCTGCTGATGGACAACGAGTCCATGAGCGAGTCGGAGTCGTTCCGGTTCATCCAGAAGCAGGCGATGGAGCGGCGCGAGACGATGAAGCAGGTCGCGCAGGCCGTCATCGATCGGCTCGCCTGACCAGCCGGGACCCGCAACAGCGCGTCGGCCCACCCGCACCGCGACCAGTCGAACCTGTCCATCGGGGCGGTGGCGGTGGTGCCTGCGTGGCATACGGTCGATGGTGTCGCCCACGGATGGTGCTCCGCTCCATGGTCACACCCAGCCTGCACGCCGCCGCTGCCACCCATGTCGGCCATGTCCGAAGTCGCAACGAGGACCACGCGACGGTGGGTTCCCGGGTCCTCAACGGCAACGACGACGAGCACCACGAGCGCGTGGAACTCCCATCGCTGCTGGCCGTGATGGACGGCATGGGCGGACACCCTGCCGGCGACGTGGCATCGGGGATGGTTGCCAGCCACCTGGCCGGGGTCGATCCCGCGTCACTGACCACGCCAGCCGCTGTCGGCGGGCTGGTCGATGCCCTCGACCAGCGCCTTTCCGAGCACATGGCGCGCCATCCCGAGACCACCACGATGGGCACGACGCTCGTGGCGGCGGCCCTGCAGTCACCCGACACGGCCCTGGTCTTCGCCGTCGGGGACTCCCTGGCGTTGTGGTGGGCAGACGACGAGGTGCGGGCGGTGTTCCCGCCCGACCGGGCCGCCTGGGGCGGCATCACCCAGGTGCTGGGCGGGTCACACGCCGCTGGTGACCATCGACTGGAGCCACACGTGGTGGAGGTGGTGGGTCCCGGTCGGCTGGTGCTGTCCAGCGACGGACTCACCGACATGCTCGGTGCCGACGAACTGGCAGCGGTCCTTGCCGTCGGTGACCTGCAGGCATGCGCCGCCGGGTTGGTGGCGGCAGCGTTGGACGCCGGCGGCCATGACAACGTCACCGTCGTCGTGATCGACCTCGATGCTGGGGACGTGCGCTGACCCGCTGCCAGGCTGTGGGCGCGCGCTGACCCGCTGCCAACCAGGGGCCCGGACCCGCTGCCTTCGGGATGTGCGGACAGGGAGATGTCGGTGCGCGCTGACGGGCCGATCGTCACATGCGGAACACGCCGTATCGCGCCGCCGGGGGAGTGGGCGCGTCGGTTGCGGCCAGCGCCAGGCCCAGCACGCTGCGGGTGTCGACCGGGTCGATGATGCCGTCGTCCCACAGTCGCGCCGTGGCGTAGTAGGGGCTGCCCTGCGATTCGTACTGGTCGCGGATGCTGGCCATGAACGCGGCCTCATCGTCCGTGTCCACGGTGCCCCCGCGTGCCTCGATGCCGTCGCGATTGACCGTGGACAACACGATGGCCGCCTGTTCGCCACCCATCACCGAGATGCGGGCGTTGGGCCAGGTCACCATGAGGCGAGGTTGGTAGGCGCGACCGTTCATGGCGTAGTTGCCCGCCCCGTGCGAGCCGCCGATGACCACGGTGTAGTTGGGCACGGTGGTGTTGGCCACGGCCATGACCATCTTGGCGCCGTCCTTGGCGATGCCGCCGGCCTCGTACTCACGCCCGACCATGAACCCCGTGATGTTCTGGAGGAAGATCAGCGGGATCCCACGCTGGTCGCACAACTGGACGAAGTGCGCGCCCTTGAGAGCCGACTCCGAGAACAGGATGCCGTTGTTGGCGACGACGCCGACCTGGCGCCCCCACAGGTGTGCGAACCCGCACACCAGCGTCGTGCCGTACCGCGCCTTGAACTCGTGGAACCGTGACCCGTCCACGATTCGGGCGATGATCTCGCGGACGTCGAAGGGCGTGCGTGCGTCGGTCGGGAGCAGCCCGTACAGCTCCTCGGGATCCAACACCGGTGCGTCCACGTCGACCAGGGTGTCGGGCGGCGTCGGGGCCCGGTTCAGGGTGGCGACGATGTCGCGAGCGATCGCCAGGGCGTGCCCGTCGTCGGCGGCGAGGTGGTCCACGACGCCCGATGTCGAGGCGTGCAGGTCGCCGCCACCGAGTTCCTCGGCCGTCACCACCTCGCCGGTCGCCGCCTTCACCAGCGGGGGGCCACCCAGGAAGATCGTGCCCTGGTTGGCCACGATCACGGTTTCGTCACTCATCGCCGGGACGTAGGCGCCGCCGGCGGTGCACGACCCCATCACCACGGCGACCTGGGGGATCCCGGCAGCCGACATGCGGGCCTGGTTGTAGAAGATGCGGCCGAAGTGGTCGCGGTCTGGGAAGACCTCGTCCTGTCGTGGCAGGAAGGCGCCGCCGGAGTCCACGAGGTAGACGCAGGGGAGGTCGTTCTCAAGTGCGATCTCCTGTGCCCGCAGGTGCTTCTTGACGGTCAGCGGGTAGTAGGTCCCGCCCTTGACGGTCGCATCGTTGGCGACGATGACGCAGCGCGTGCCCCGGATTGCGCCGATGCCCGTGATGATCCCGGCACCGGGTGCATCGCCGTCGTACATGTCCCAGGCAGCCAGCGGTGACAGCTCCAGGAAGGGTGTCGCCGGGTCCAGCAGCGCCTCGACGCGATCTCGCGGCAGCAACTTGCCGCGATCGAGGTGGCGCTGACGTGACCGCTGCGACCCACCCCGCCCGACCTGGGCATGGCGCCGGCGAAGTTGGTCGGCAAGACCGCGATGGTGGGATTCGTTGGTCGCGAAGGCCTCGTCGCGATGTGCCGGCGTGCCGATCCGGGGCGGCTGGTCCAGTCCTGGCGCCATGTCGTTCCTGTGTGTCGCGATCCGTGCGCTGCCGACTTCCTCAGCCCAGTCGTGCACCCACCATGGACGACACGCGCTTGCCGTCGGCCTGGGTGCCGACCTGTGCCATCACCTGCTTCATGACCCCGCCCATGCCCGAGCGGTCGGTCGCGCCGGTGTCGGCGATCGCCTGGTCGACGATGGCCGCGAGTTCGTCGTCGTCGAGTTGGGCGGGCAGGTAGGCGCTGTAGACCTCGGCCTCGAAGTCCTCCTTGGCAGCCGACTCCTCTCGGTCACCGGCGCGAAAGGCGTCCGCCGCCTCCTTGCGTCGCTTGGTCTCGGCTGCCACCAGGCGTTGGATGTCGTCGTCGGACAACTCGCCCTGGGGCCCCAGCCCGGCAGCCACGGCGGCGTTCTTGATCGCCGCGATGAGCAGGCGCAGCGCGCCCATGCGGTCGCGGTCACGTGCCTTCATGGCCGTCTTCAGGTCGTCGCTGATCTGTTGCTGCAGGCTCACGGGATGCCTCGGTTGCGGTTGGTGGGACAGTGGCGTCGAGTCGAGCAGCCAACCGGTCTCGACCGGTCGCTGGACATGCGGTGCCCGTCACACGATAGTGCCGTCGTGGAGTTCGTGACTTGGCGGGCTCAGGCCCGGGTGCGGCCACCTCCATGGGTCGCGCACGGCTGCGTCACGCCCGTGGCGGGGCCTGCCTCGCCACGATCACACCCGCGGCCCAGCCCGGCGCGCGGCCCTGCGGGGGTGGGGTGACGGCGTCGACGTCGTGGTCGCTCACGGTGAGCAGCCACGCGATGAGGGAATTCGAGTTCCACATGTCACCGGTGTGGTGATCGTCGCGACCCCACGTCGCGGACGGGAAGGACGCCGCACTTCGGAGCACGCATGCTGCCGCTGCGGGATCGGCGCTGAGTCGTTGCGGACTGGACACGGCGGCTGCCAGGTCGGGGATCACGCCGTCGCGCCAGCAGCGGACCTCGTAGCGAAACAGCTGCCATCGTCCCAGCCAGGCCAGTCCGACGGGACCGACGGCAACCACGCCGCGGTCGGGTGCGGATCGGTCCCACGCCGGAGCGGACTCGATCGTCCACCGCTGACCGTCCAGGTGCACCTCCAGGGCAGCGTGGTACAGGTCGCAGCGGGGACGATGCTGGCGCGCGGCCGCGACGGCCTCGTACATCCGACCAGCCCGCCGAACCACCTGTGCGCCCGCGCCCAGGGGCAGCCAGTGCAGATCAACGGCAGCGGCGATCGATGGACCTGCCACGTGGCCTCCCATTCTCGTGTCGTCGCCCGCCCGCCGCAGGGGTGTCGCCCGACGTCGTCGGATTCCCGCAGCTCGGCCGGGGGAGCGGGTGACGGCCCTCCCGCCGTTCGGTGGCCGCGATTCACGACGACCACGGTGGCGCGGCACGGGTGCTTGGGTCAGGGCCGCCTGGTCCCCGTCTGGCAGGACCAGGTGCCCTGCGGCCGTGCCGCCATCCGGACTGGCACCCGCCACTCGACTCCGGACCGGAGCGGAGGTCTGGGGACACGACGGCAAACGCGATCGGTCTCGTCAGGGATGCCGTGGAACGGGCCACGGGCGTGACCCATGGGCGGACCACGAACGGACCACCGGCGGGCCACGGCTCGAGCACATGGCGACACAGCGCAGCGCCCCCTCACGAGGAGGGGGCGCTGGGTGATGCGGGGGTGTGTGACCGAGGTCAGCTGGCGAGCTTGCGACCGGCGTCGACCGCGGTGTCGATGGTCTTGCGCGTCGAGGTGCGAGCGGCCTTGACCTGGCTGCGGGCGTTGCTGGCCTGCTTGCGGCTGGCGTCCAGTGCGACGTCGTTGACCTTGCCCAGGGAGGTGACGGCACCCTTGGCCTGCTTCGTGACGTTGCCGAACTGCTTGGTGGCGGCGTCACCGGCGACGTTGGCGGTCTTGGAGACCGACGTCAGCGCGGCCTTGACCTGGCTGCGGGTGTTGCCAGCCTGGTCGACGACGGGCTTGAGGGTGGTGGTCACGCGCTCGACCCGGGGGTCGTTGCGCAGGTCCTCGGCAGCCTTGCGACCGACCGCGGCGCGGGCCTCGAGCCGAGCGTTGAGGGACGCGGCAACGGTGTGGACGTTGCTGCGGATCCCGGTGACGACCTCGTCACGGGTCTTGGTCAGTTCCTCGCGGGAGCTCGGCAGGTGCTTGGGTGCTGCGGCTGCCAGGGACACGACGTCCGTGACGAGACCCGCATAGGCCCATGCGGCCTGCTCTGCGAACGTTGCGAAGTCCTTGTCCTCGACCGGGGTTGCCTGACGGTCCTTGGCCTGCTTGGCCGAAGCCTTGCCGGCGGCGGACTTCTGGGCGGTCGTGGTCTTGGTGACGGGCTTGTTGGCCGATGCCTTCTTGGCGGTGGCCTTCTTGGTCGTGGTTGCCATGTCATGCTCCTTGGGATGGCGGGTGAAGATGTCTGGGCTGGGCAGCAGCCGGGAGGGGGGACGGAGACGGTGGGAGCCGGCGGATCGCGGACGATCCAGGTTCTCCGTCCCCCCGCCGAGCTGCTGTCGGCAGGTTGTGTGCTGCGCTTGTAATGGTATTCACAAGCGCTAGCTATTGCAAGCAGACTGCTAGCACTCTCCGGATGACGCACACCGTGACCAATCAGGATCACATCAGGATACGTGTAGATCAGTGCGCAGAGCGCGCAGTCACCGCCTTGAAGACCGGGTTCAGTCCGCCAGGTGCGGTGTCAGGTGGTTGCCCATCACCATCTGGACGGGCCCGAGCCGCAGGTCGAAGGCCTGGTCGGCAGCCTCCAGGAGGGCACGCCACCACCCCGGGTGCGAGGCCATCAGTTCCGCCGGTACCAGCAGTTCCACGCCTTGGGGGAGACGCGAGCCGGGGTGGGGGCCCACGAGCCGGTAGCCCGAGCGCAACAGGTCGAGGTCGGAGACGTCGCGGTGGGCGCGAGTACCGATCGACACGGTGACGGTCCCACCGTCCGGCACGTCCGGGAGGCGGTCGATCCAGGTGCCATCGGTGGCCAGCACGCGAACGAGGGCTGCGCCAGCCGGCGCAGCAAGCCCGTCATCATGCATGGCATCCAGCATCTTGCGACCTCCGCGTGCCGTGGGGAGCGCCCATCTTGGCACCCCGCGTCGGGCAAGTCACGCAGGCAGCACGGTGCGACGTGTCCACCGGTCCTGTCGGGGGGTCGGTGTAGCCTCCCGCCACCACGACCTGCCGCAGCCGCCTCGACCAGGACCGTCGCGTGCCCACTGCCGATGTCCCCGGGCACGACCAGCCCGGGCCAGCAGCACTCCCGGCCCGATGGGGTCGGCGCCGACCCTGCGGTCGACCCCGGGATGGTGTCGGACACGGGGCTGATGCCCGACGCCGCGGCAGCGCTGGTCGCCATCCGTGCCGCCGGCAACCTGCGTCGACCGCGGGAGATCAAGGCCACCGGAATGCTGGCCAGGCCTGGCGCCGGCCTCCCCGCGCAGGATCGCGCCAGGCTGGTCGCGGCCGCGACCACTGGCGGGCGCGCGCTGGTCGACGGCCAGATGGTGGAGGAACGGCTGGGGTCGCGGCGGTGGCTGGCATGGTTCCCGCGCCCCACTGGCCCCCGGCATGCCGTGAACGTGCCCAGCCCCATCGTGGCAGTGTTGGCGGACCAGATCCCCGGCCTGCGACTCGTGCGTTGTCACCTCGCGGTGCGGGCGTGGCAGGCGGAGGCGATCCAGACACTTGCCAACCTGGTCCAACTCGATGCTGGTCGCCGCTGGGCGCAACGCTGGGCTGATCGCGGGGCCGGCGTGGTGGATTCGACCGCCCGATGGGCCGTGGTCGTCGAGGTCCTCGGCGACGACCAGGGTGGCGATGGTCCCCGGCTGGTGCGGGGATGGGCGCACGGGACTGATCGTGCGGCGACCGCTGCCGCCCTGGCAGGCCAGCTGACCCATGGCTGGCCGCTGGACCCGGACCGGGCCGCCGACATCCTGGACGCCGTTGCCATGGCTCCGGGTCTGGACCTGCGGTGGTCGGTGGGGGCGCCGACCACGATCGTGCGCTGACGATGGCGTCCACGGGCAGCCTGCTGGGCGACGAGGAAGTGCGCGGTGAGGTCCAGGGGATGGTCTATCGCGACACGACCTCGGGGTTCGGTGTCGTGGAGATCGTGCCGCCATCCGGCGACGGTGTTCGTGCCACCGGCCCGCTGGCCGACCTGGTCGAGGGTCAGCACGTTCGCCTGGTCGGGCGAACCACGGACCATCCCAAGTACGGGCCCACGTTCCAGGCCGTGTTCTACGAGCAGGTCGCGCCCGACACCGAGGCCGGGTTGGTGGCGTTCCTGCGGTCCGAGCGGTTCAAGGAGGTGCCGGCCGCCGCCATCCAGCGTGTGCTGACGACCTTCGGGCCGCGTGCCGGGACAGTGATCGAGCGCGAACCGTCGCGGCTGGTCGACGAGGCCAACATCGCCGAGGATGCCGCCGACGACCTGCATCGTGCGTGGATGGAGGGCGCCAGCTTCGCCCGTCTGGTGACGCTGCTGGAACCGGCGCGTGTGCCGATGGGCGTCGTGCGGTCGGTGCATGCCCTGTACGGGGCCGATGCCCCATCCATGCTGCGAGCGGACCCCTGGAGTCTTCTGGAAGCGAGTCGTGCCCGGTTCGCGCACGCGGACGCGCTGGCCAGCGCTCTTGGGGGCGAACCGACCGACCCGACTCGGCTGGCGGCAGGTGCCCGAGCCGCGGTGGCCGCAGCCCGGCGCCAGGATGGCCACCAGTTGCTGCCTCGACCGCGCGCCATGCAGTTGGCAGCCGGGTTGCTGGGAGTGGACCTGGTCGCGGCCGGGGCGGGTGTCGACCAGGCGATCGACACCGGGATGCTGGCGGCCGACGTGGTGGCGCTGTCACACGGTGACCAGGTGCCGGTCGCGGTGGTGTCGACTCCGGCCGCCCTGCGGGCCGAACGCACCCTGGCCGAACGCCTCGCCGCACTGGCGACCGCCACTGGCTGCCTGGTCGAACTGGCCGAGGGCCGCATCCCCGACGTCGCCGAGGAACTGACCGCGGGCCAGCGGCTGGCCGTCGAGACGGCGATGGCCCATCCCGTGTCGGTGCTCACGGGCGGTCCGGGCACGGGCAAGACCCGCACGGTCGCCGAAGTCGTGGCAGCGGCCCAGGCCCTCGGTGCCGACGTGGCCCTGTGTGCGCCGACCGGGCGGGCGGCCAAGCGCCTCGAGGAGTTGGTGGGCAGCAGCGCCACGACGATCCACCGGCTGCTGGCGGCTCGGCCGATGCCGGGCGGCGGGTTCGTGTTCGGTCGTGACGGCGACGACCCGCTGGGCCACGACCTGGTGGTCGTCGACGAGGTGTCGATGTGCGACACCGCCCTGATGCGGTCGTTGTCGGTGGCGCTGCTGCCCGGTTGTCACCTGCTGCTGGTCGGTGATCCCGACCAGTTGCCGTCGGTCGGTTCGGGCGACGTGCTTGCAGACGTGGTCGCCAGCGGGGTGGTGCCGGTGGTCCACCTCGACGAGATCCACCGGCAGGCCGCAGGGTCGCGCATCGTCAGCCTGTCCCGCGAGATCAACACCGGCGCGGTGGGTCCGATCAAGGGAGTCGACGGGGACGTGTTCATGGCCGAGGAGGCCCGTCGCGAAGTCGTCACTGCCCGTGTCGTCGAGGCCGTCGCCGAACGTGGCCCGGCCTACTTCGACGTCGACGTCGACGACATCCAGGTCGTGGCGCCGATGTATCGCGGCCCGTGTGGTGTGGATGCCCTCAACGCCGCCCTCAAGGCCCGGCTCAACCCCGACCGGGGACAGGCGACGGCCTTCCGGTTCCAGGTCGGGGATCGGGTCATGGTCACGCGCAACGACGCTGACCTGGACGTGTCCAACGGTGACATCGGCATGGTCGTGGACGTGGGCAAGGCATCCCTGGTCGTCAGGATCGGGCCCCGGACGGTCACCTTCGACGCCGACAGCGCCGCGGAGCTCACGTTGGCGTGGGCGATCACGGTCCACAAGTCCCAGGGTGGGCAGTGGCCGGTCGTGGTCCTGGTCGCCGACCGCAGCCACGCCACCATGTTGCGCCGCAACCTGGTCTACACGGCCGTCAGTCGCGCATCGAGGGCACTGATCGTGGTCGGCCAGGCACGTGCGCTGGACAGCGCTGCTCGGCGCGCGGACGATCGGGCCCGTTGGACCGCGCTGGCCACGCGCCTGCGTGCGGCAGTCGCCACGGTTGCGCCAGATCTGGCCTGAAGGATCAGCAGCAGGCTGAATGACCAAGTGCTGCCGTTTCCAACGAACGTGCTAGTAGGCTGGCCGAAAGGCGTGCTCGACCAGGGCACGACCCCCCGATTCCGGAGGCTCGCATGACCAGGGCGCTCGTCGAGATGCGCGGCATCAACAAGTGGTATGGCGATCTGCACGCGCTCAAGGACATCAACCTCGACATCCAGGAACGTGAAGTGGTCGTGGTGATCGGCCCCTCTGGTTCAGGCAAGTCGACCCTGATTCGCACCATCAATCGCCTGGAGCCGATCCAGGAGGGCGAGATCCGCATCGACGGCGAGTTGCTGCCCGAGGAGGGCAAGGGCCTTGCCAAACTGCGCGCCGAGGTCGGCATGGTGTTCCAGTCGTTCAACCTCTTCGCGCACAAGACGATCCTCGAGAACGTGACCCTGGGGCCCATCAAGGTCCGCAAGATGAACAAGGAAGAAGCCGACGAGCAGGCGCGAACCCTGCTGGAGCGCGTCGGGGTCGGCCACCAGGCCAGCAAGTACCCGGCCGAGTTGTCCGGTGGCCAGCAACAACGTGTCGCGATCGCCCGCGCGCTGGCCATGGAGCCCAAGGTGATGCTGTTCGACGAGCCGACATCGGCCCTGGACCCCGAGATGATCAACGAGGTCCTGCAGGTGATGCTCGACCTGGCCGAGGGTGGCACCACCATGGTGGTGGTGACCCACGAGATGGGGTTCGCCCGGTCGGCCGCTGACCGGATGGTGTTCATGGACATGGGCGAGATCGTCGAGGAGAACGACCCCGAGTCCTTCTACAGCGGCGCGAAGTCCGAGCGCGCCCGCGACTTCCTTTCCAAGATCATCACCCACTGACCCCGACAACTGCACGTCCCTGTGGCAGACAGAGGCCACGCCAATCCCAAGGAGAACCACAGATGAAGATGCGACGCACAACTCGAATCGGAGTGGCCCTGCTGGCCACAGCCTCCCTCGCCCTGTCGGCGTGTGGCGGCGATGACGACGGTGACGATGCTGCCACCGACGCTGCCACCGAGGCCGGCGGGTCCGAGGCTGGTTCCGAGGCAGCCGAAGGCGGCACCCTGGAGGTCGGTGTGAAGTTCGACCAGCCACTGTTCGGCGTGGAGACACCGGAAGGGGTCGTGGGCTTCGACGCCGACATCGCCCGTCACATCGCCGAGCAGATGGGCATGGAGGTCAACTTCCGCGAGGCCGTGTCGGCCAACCGCGAGCCCTTCCTGGAGAACGGTGACGTCGACATCGTCGTCGCGACCTACACGATCAACGACGAGCGCGACGAGATCGTCGACTTCGCCGGTCCGTACTACGTCGCCGGGCAGGACATCATGGTCACCGCCGACAACCCCCTGGGGATCGCCGGCATCGAGGACCTCAACAGCGCCGACGTGACGACCTGCACGGTCGAGGGCTCGACCTCGTTGGCCAACCTCAACGAGATGGCTCCTGACGCAACCGTGACGACGTTCGACACCTACTCCAAGTGTGCTGACGCCATGGGTCAGGGCCGCGCAGATGCGGTCACCACGGACAACGTCATCCTTCTGGGCCTGGCCGAGGAGTCAGGTGGCGACTACGTCCTGGTCGAGAACCCCTTCACCGAGGAGCCCTACGGCATCGGCACGGCAGAGGGGTCCGAACTGCGCTGCCAGATCAACGACATCCTCCAGGAGATGTACGACGACGGCACGTGGTCCGAGATCTTCGAGTCCACCGTCGGCACGGTCGCCGAGGTGACCCCGGAGCCGCCGGCGATCAACACCGAGGGCTGCTGAGCAGTTCCGCGCCATTGATTGGTGGGTGGTGGCTGGCCAGGACGGCAGCCACCGCCCCGCCATCCCCAACTGCTGCACCACCAGCCGCATCGTCGATCGCGAGGATGCGACAGGGCGACCACCGGAAGGGTTGACCCATGTCCTGGTCACAGTTCTTCGACACGTATGGCACGCGCCTGCTCGAGGCGACGTGGGAAACCGTGCAGATGTCGTTGCTCAGCTTCGCGATCGCCATCGTCGTGGGCGTCATCATCGTGTCCTTCCGGGTCAGCCCGATTCCGCCGCTGGTCACCTTCGCAACCATCTTCGTCTCGATCTTTCGCAACACCCCGTTGTTGGTCCTGTTCTTCCTGGCCTACTTCGGCCTGGGCGAGCTCAACATGGTCTACAGCGGGTTCGCGACGGCCGTCGTGGCCCTGGGGTTGTACACCGGGGCGTACATGTCCGAGGCCCTGCGATCCGGGATCAACTCGGTGCCACAGGGCCAGGCCGAGGCCGGTCGTGCCATCGGCCTGGGATTCGTTCCGCTGCTGCGACTGATCGTCATTCCGCAGGCAGTTCGGACGGTCATCGCCCCGATCGGCAACCTGTTCATCGCCAACGCCAAGAACACCGCGGTCGCCCTGACGATCAGCTCCCCGGAACTGACGGCGCTGTCGCGACGCATGATCAACGACGCCGCCGGCACGTGGCGATCCCTGCTGGTCGTGGCCGGCATCTACCTGGTCCTGCTGCTGCTGGCAGGCTGGGGATTCCGTGGCTTCGAAGAGCGCTACGCGATCAAGCGCTAGGAGACGACGATGTCCAACGTCCTGATCGAAGAACTTGGCCCCAAGGGCAAGGCCCGAGTGCGCCTGTGGACCTGGATCGCTGTCGCGGCCATGATCGCCATCGGGGCCTGGATCCTGTGGACGCTTGGCAAGCAGGGGCAACTCGAAGCGCAGCGCTGGACCGAGATGTTCGAGCCGGCGACGGTGAAGTTCCTCGCTGGTGGGCTGCTGAACACCTTCAAGGCCGCCGTCGTCGCCGGCGCGCTGTCGATCCTGTGTGGCTTCGGCCTGGCGATGGCACGCATCGCCCATCCCGCGTGGGCTCGGGCGCTGGCGACCGGATATGTCGAGTTCTTCCGCGCCCTGCCGCTGCTGCTCACGATCTTCATGGTGTACTTCGGGGCCAGCGCCCTTGGGTTCGACCTGGGCATCTTCTGGTCGCTGATCCTGGCCCTGGTCCTGTACAACTCTGCCGTCCTGTCGGAGATCTTCCGGGCCGGCATCCGGTCGCTGGACAAGGGCCAGACCGAGGCCGCACAGGCCATCGGGATGCGGTACTGGCCGATGATGCGCCTGGTCATCCTGCCGCAGGCCGTGCGCCGCATGATCCCCGCCATCATTGCCCAGATGGCCACGTTGACCAAGGACGTCTCGCTCGGGTTCGTCATCAGCTACGCCGAGTTCGTGGCCCGCGGGTCACGGCTCGAGGCCTTCAGCGAGTACACCACGAACTTCCAGGCCTACGTCCTGGTCGCGGTGGTCTACTTCACGCTCATCTGGGCGATGGCCAAGATCGCGCAATACTTCGAGCAGCGCCAGAAGTCCCAGCCGGCCCTTGCGGCCGCCGGTGACGACGAAGAGGTTGCGCACGTGGTCGAGGAAGCAGCCGCAGGCTGACCACGTCGGCCCAGGAGGCTCCCCGCTGGCCCGGGGTTACGATGTGCGTCGTGTGCAGGTGTCGCAAGCCTTCTCGACGGTGGCCGGCACCCCGTCGGTGACCGTCGCGATCCCGTGACAAACCCCTGAGAGGCAGGTGCTCGTGCGCGCGATCGCTGCGGCCGCCGTCCTCGCAGGTGCCCTCCTTGCAGCCGGTTGTGACGCCACCCCTTCGGGGGCCCCGTCACCGACACCCGCCGTCGCCGCCACGTCGACGGTTCCCACTGGTGCGACAGCGTCACCGTCGCCATCCGCGTCACCGTCGCCATCCGCGTCGCCGTCGCCGTCGCCGACACCGGCACGCACGACGTCGCCGCCGCTGCCAACGCCAACCCCGGAGCCGACGATGGCCCCCGTCGGCAGTGGCACGATCACACTGGACGGTCGCACCGGAGCGGCGACGGGTGACTGCGTCGTCTCCGCGTCGGCCGTGGGGCGCGGCCCGCTGGCCGAGGACGCAACCGTGACGCTGGCAGCCACCGCAACCGTCGGGCCACCTGACGAGACCATCTCGATTCTCGCCACGACAGATGATTCGGTCCGCCTTCGGGTCGACGCTGGCCCCACCCCGGACGGGGTACGCGCCTGGACTGGGACGAAACTGGTGGCGGGACTTGCCGATTCCGGCGATGACGGCCGCGCAGTCCTCACCCTGACAAGTCCTGTGGCACCTGCAGCGCCGCCACCGACCTTGCCCGTGGCTGCCGCGACACCGACGCCGGCCCCGTCGGCCAGTGAGGCGGCGACGCAAGCCTCGCCGACCCCGACTCCGACGCCCACGCCGCCGCGCCGCACGCGCCCGGATCCCGTCGAGGCCGCGGTGCCCACCGACGCGCCCAATCGCCTGTTGGACATCGCCATCGAGTGCCGGGTGACCACTGACGCTCGCTGAGCCACCCCCAGGGCGATGGCGCGGATCAGGCGACGGTGCCCAGGTTGGTCTTGGCCCAGGCGACGAACGGATCGAGGCTGTCCGGGTTGGCCAGGGCCCCGGGGGCCGCCGCCTGGTCGATCGGCGTCCCCGTCAGGATGCGTTTGACCGGCACCTCCAGTCGCTTGCCGGACAACGTTCGCGGGATGCCCGGCATGACCACGACCTCGTCGGGGACGTGGCGCGGTGACAGGTCGCGTCGCAGCGCTGCCCCGATGTCGGCCACGGCCGTGTCGTCGATCGTGGCTCCCGGCGTCGGCGTCACGAACAGGATCAGCCTGCCCATGGAGTCATCGGGATCGTCCGGGTCGTCGATGTGCACGACCAGCGAGTCCGCGATCTCGGGTCTGGCATCGACGACTGCGTAGAACTCGCTGGTCCCCAACCTGACGCCGCCGCGGTTGAGGGTGGCGTCCGAGCGCCCCGTGACGATGCACGATCCGGTCTCGGTGATGGTGATCCAGTCGCCGTGGCGCCACACCCCGGGGTGGTCGGCGAAGTAGGCGTCGTGGTAGCGACTGCCGTCGTCGTCGCCCCAGAACTTCACCGGCATCGATGGCATCGGCGCCGTGACCATCAGTTCGCCCTGGGTGCCGATGACCGATCGGCCGTCGGCGTCCCAGGCCTCGACGCGGCAACCCAGGGAGCGGGCCGGGATCTCGCCGCTGCGGACCGTGGCCAGCGGGGACGGGCCGACGAAGGCGGTGCACACGTCGGTGCCACCCGACAGCGACCCGATCTGTGCCGTGGTGGACACGTGGTCGTGCAGCCACTCGAACCCGGAGGGTGGCAATGGTGCGCCAGTGGACCCGATGCCACGCAGACGCTGCAGGTCGAGCGCCGTGCCGGGCTCCAGGCCCGCCTTGCGGCACGCCATGATGAAGGGCGCCGACAGCCCCAGGAACGTCAACTCCTCGTCCGCTGCCAGTCGCCACAGTTCGAGCAGGTCGGGATGACCGGGGTCGCCATCGAACATCACCGTGGTGGCACCGACCAGGCCTGCCGACACCAGGTAGTTCCACATCATCCACCCCGTCGTGGAGAACCAGAAGAATCGGTCTCGCGAGTCCAGGTCGTGCAGCAGTCCCATGGTCTTGAGGTGTTCGACCAGGATGCCGCCGTGGCCATGGACGATCGCCTTCGGCAGTCCCGTCGTGCCCGAGGAGAACAGGACGTAGAGGGGATGGTCGAAGGGCACGGCCAGGTGGTCCAGGTCAGACGGCGATGCGGTGTTGTCGACCAGTTCCGCCCACGTCGCGGCGTCCGGCATGGTCGCCCGGGGGTCGAGGTAGCCGAGTGCGACCACGGCCTGCAGGCTGGGCAGTTGTTCGCGGATGGCGGCGACATGGCCGCGACGGTCGATCGGCTTGCCCCCGTAGCGGTACCCGTCGATCGCCAACAGCACCTTCGGTTCGATCTGGCTGAGGCGATCGACCACCGAGCGCACGCCGAACTCGGGTGCCACCGAGGCCCAGATCGCACCCAGCGACGCGGTGGCCAGGAACGCCACCAGGGTCTCGGGGATGTTGGGCAGGTAGGCCGCCACGCGATCCCCGCGTCCGACACCTCGATCGACCAGGCCCCGGCGAACATGGGCGACACCCTCGCGCAACTGCGCCAGTGTCATCGTCGAGCGCGCGCGGGACTGCGACCGGGCGATGATGGTCACGGCATCGGGATCGCGCCCGTTGTCGGCCAGCAGGTGACGCGCATAGTTGATGCGAGCGGTCGGGAACCAGGTGGCGCCGGGCATGGTCGCGTCGGCCAGGGCGGGGCCGGTGGGGGTGTCCGAGCGGACGTCGAAGCCCTGCCACACGGCCGCCCAGAAGGCGTCGGGCTCGTCGACTGACCACTGCCACGCCTGCTGCTGACTGGATGGGTCCACATGTGGCGCCCATCGCTGCAGGAACCGGCCGAGTTGCGTGGTGTCGGCGGCGTCGGCAGCGGGCGTCCAGAGCACGGTCATCGGCGCTGGTCCTCGGTCGGTGGCGTGTCGCGAGCCTAGATCGGTCGGCCTCGGTCGGCCTTGGTTGGCCTGCGGACGGCGTCGCCCCGGGTGGGTCCGCCGACGCCAGCGGGGCGGCTTCGAGCGACCAGGATCCCCGACCGGGCGGGACGGCCTCGATGGGCGTCGATCCATTGCACCGAGGGCTACGGTCGACCATCCGACCTCGACGCAAGGAAGCGGCGTGAGCGATGACCTGATGGCGACGGCCCTGGCATGGATCGAGGCGGATCCTGACCCGGAGACCGCGGCCGAACTCAGGGCGCTGGTCGACACCGGCGACGTGGATGCGGTCGCAGCGCGAGTCGGGGAGTCGCTGGCCTTCGGCACCGCAGGACTGCGGGGTGAGGTCGGCCCGGGTCCGAACCGGATGAATCGCGCCGTCGTGATTCGCGCGACCCGAGGTGTGGCCGACCACCTGTTGGCGCGCATCGACGGTGCCGCCGAACGCGGCGTGGCGGTGGGCTTCGACGCCCGGCCCGACTCGGAGCGGTTTGCCGCCGACGTCGTCGCGGTCCTGCGCGCAGCGGGGATTCGGGTCATGGCGTTCACGCAGCCCGTGGCCACCCCGATCGTCGCCTGGGCGGCCCGGCGCGCCGATGCCGCCGGCGCGATCGTGGTCACGGCGTCGCACAACCCACCGGCCGACAACGGCTACAAGGTCTACGACGAGTTCGGGGTCCAGATCACGCCGCCGCGTGATGCCCAGATCGCGGCCGCGATCGATGCGGTCGGACCAGCCAACGAGGTTCCGGGCGTCGGACAGGAACCCGACGACGTGGAGCAGCTCGGCCAGGAGTTGGTGGACGCCTACCTGGCGGCGATCGCGGCCGCGCGGCCAGCGGTCGAGGTGGACACCTCGATCCGACTGGTGGTCACGCCGATGCACGGCACTGGTGGCGTCCCGGTGGAGCAGGTGCTGGGCGACATGGGCTATGCGATCGTGCGCGTCGAGGAGCAGTGGGAGCCCGACGGCACGTTCCCAACGGTGGTCTTCCCCAATCCCGAAGAGCCCGGGGCGCTCGACCTGGCCTTCGCCACGGCGCGGCGCGTCGACGCCACCGCCGTGCTGGCCAACGATCCCGACACCGATCGACTGGCCGTCGCCATTCCCGATGGCGGTGGTTGGCGCCGGCTGACGGGTGACGAAGTCGGCGTCGTGCTCGCCCATCACCTGCTGTCCACCTCGGGCGCGGACTGCGAGCGGCCATTGGTGGCCAACTCCATCGTGTCGTCGGCTCGCCTGGGACGGGTCGCCGACGCCTTCGGTGCCCGGCACGAGGTGACACTGACCGGGTTCAAGTGGTTGTGGCGAGCAGGTCGGGAACTGGAGCAGGACGGGTGGCAGTGGGTCATGGGCTACGAGGAGGCGCTCGGCTACTCGGTGACGTCGTCGGTTCGCGACAAGGACGGGATCAGTGCTGCCGTGGTCATGGCGGACCTCATCGGCATGCTCGCTGCGCAGGGACGCACCATGCTGGACCTGCTGGCAGAACTCGACGATCGCCATGGCCGGTGGGTCAACGTCCAGCAGTCCGTTCGGTTCGAGGGAGACGACGGCCCGGAGGCCATGCTGGCGGCCGTGGATCGGGCGGCAGGTGTCGCGTCGGATGCGCTGCCGGGTCGCACCATCGCCCGAATCGTTGATCATCGCGACCCGTTGCCCGATGCCCCGGTGTGGATGCCGACGACGCCGCTGGTGGTCTGGCACCTCGAAGGCGGTGGTCGTGTGCTCGTGCGACCGTCGGGCACCGAACCAAAGCTCAAGCTGTACGTCGACATGCCACTGGCGGCCGGCGACGACGACGGGATGGGGGCAGCCGTCGCCACTGCGGGGTTCGCCGCCATCCACGTGTCGGCCTGACGCCGCTGCCACCTGGGTCACGCCCGTCCCCTGCGGGCGTCGCGGTCATCGTCGAACCGACCGACCGCTGTGGGGGCAACCTGCAACCCGGGGTTGCTCAGGCCGAGGCCGATGCCGGTGCGCACGAGACGACGCAGGCGCCGCTGCAGCAAGTCGCGGTCACCAAGCAGGTGGTGCAGTCGGTCCTCCAGTCCTGCGATCGGCAACAGGTTCGCCGGCGCCCGGGCATCACGATGCGGTGGGGACGCGAAGCGGGGCAGGGTCGCGGCGGTCCGGTTGGCCAGGGCCACGGCCCGCTCGAGGTTCAGGCTCGGCGGTGCCTCGAGGCGCACGACACCGGCCCATGGATGCCCCGTCCCGCCCGGCAGCCGCAGGTACCACGACCACCGTTGCCACGACGTGGACAGGAGGAACAGCGGCGTGCGCTCGCCGGGAGCCAGCCGCCGCACGACGGGTTCGACGGTCGCCGGCAGGTAGGTCGTGCGATGCGACTTCACGTAGCCGACGGCGTCGCGGATGTGGCTGCGCCCGGTCAGCGGCCCGTCGACGGCCAGCAGGTCGCAGGGATCGAGATCGGCCGCGACCCTGGCCTCCAGCGATCCCATCTGCTGCTGGATGGCTGCGACCAGGGTCGCCTCGTCGTCCGCGGCCGCGGCCACGGGTTGGTAGTCGATCCCCGAGCCCGAGATGGGCACCAACCCGGCCCTGCCAACGAGGATGCGCTCCACGCGGGTGTCGATGATCTCGGCACGGTCGGTGCACCGCACCGCCCCGGCCGCGATCGACACTGCCAGGGCGGGTTCGGTGCGCTCCGGGCCGATCGCCCACACGCGGGCGTCGATGCGGCGCACCCCGTCGACGAAGACCACCGTGGGCGCACGTGGCTCGTCAGTCGCGATCGGTGCCCACGTGTCGGCGACCATCTCGCGGTCGAGGTCGACCTGCGCGTCCGAGTCCTCCATGGCGGCGCCGATCGATGCCCCGTAGTCGGGGTCCCAGCTGTCGATCGCGTAGTCCATGTCGTGTCCGATGCCTCGTGGCGTGCACGGTGGTCCGGCGGTGCGGCCCGGTGGCGTGATGGTGGCGTGCCGGTGTGACAGTGGTCGAGTTCCGCAGCGGGCCACGGCGGTCCGGGTGTCGGGCTAGAGATCGACGCGTTCGACCACCGACGTCTGCGCCTCCTTGCGCACGCGGAACTGGACCGGGAGTTGTTCGGCCAGCGCCGGCACGTGGGTGACGACGCCGACCATGCGTCCGGTTGCGCCCAGTTCTTCCAGGGCAGCCCGGACCACGTCGATCGTGGTGGCATCCAGGGTGCCGAACCCCTCGTCGATGAACAGGGACTCGAGGCGCGCGGCACCCCCGGCCGCCAGGTCGGTCACCTGTTCCGACAACGACAGTGCCAGCGCCAGTGATGCCAGGAACGTCTCGCCACCCGACAGGCTCCTGGCCGGACGCAGTTCGCCGGCATTGGCGTGGTCGATGATGGCGAAGTCGCCGCCGTCGGCCACGGTCAGGCCGTACGCGCCGTCGGTCAGCTGTTGCAGGTGGTGGGTGGCACCGATCACCAGTCGATGCAGGGCGCGGGTGGTCAGCCAGCGCTGGAAGTTGCGCTTGTCGAGCAGGCGGCCAAGGGTGTCGGCAACGGCCGCGTCCCTGGCGCGAGTCGCGAGTTCGGTGGTGACCTCGGCTCGCTGCGCTTCGAGGCGCACGAGTTCCTCGTGTGAGGTCGTGGCCCGTGCACGCTGTTCCACCACGGCGTCGCGGATCTCGTCCACCTGCCTGGCATCCGGGGTCTGGACGTCCAATGATGCCAACTCCCGTCGCAGGGCGCCCAGTTCGTCGCGGTACCGGGTCCGCGCGGCCGCCACGGCTGCCGTGACCTCGGTGATTCGCCCCCCCAACTCCCGTTCCTGCTCGCGTGCCCAGGTCGTCAGCCCACGCCATGCCCGGCCCAGGTCGTCGTCTGGCACCTGGGGCGGTCCCAGGGAGGCGACGCTGTCTCGGGCCGTGGCCAGCGTGGTCGCCGCGGCACGGGTCAACTCCTGGACCGCCGTGGTGGCCTGCTGTGCCTGCTGCACCTGGGTACGGGCCGTGGCCACGGCTGCGCGTGCCTGCGAGCGCCGATCGATGGTCGCGGCGACCGATGCCGCGAGGACGTCGAGTTCGTCCTGCTGCGGTGGCAGGTCGCTGTCGCCGATCGCCTCGGCCAGTTGCGCTCGACGCGAGACCGCCGCCTCGTGGGCCGCCCGGGCAGCAGCCAGCCCGGCTGCTGCCGTCGATGCCGCCTTGCGTGCCGCCACCGCCGTGGCGACGGCAGCCCGCTGCACCTGCTCCGCGTGCGCCAACGCCGTGGCGTCGACCTCGACGTGGGCGGCCAGCGGTCGTGCGCAGACGGGACAGTCGTCGCCGACGCCGATGCCAACGACCAGCGCTGCGACCAGATCGCCTCGACGGGCCGTCTCCAGTCCTGCCTCGGCCGTGGCCACCTGTTCCTCGGCGGTCTGGAGTTCCTGTTGCGCCCGGTCGTGGGCCGTGGCCGTCGACGTGACGGTGTCGGCACGCTCGTCGATGGCGGCGGTCGCCTGGTCGAGTTCGACGAGGCGCCGACGATGGGCCTCGATCGCATCGGCGGACGGCAGGCCATCGACGGCCTCGTCGGCGGCCTCGCGCTCCTGTTCTGCCGCCCCGAGGGCGTCTGCGGCCGCTCGGGCGGCCGCGTGCGCCCGGTCAGCACGGGCGACCAGGTCGTCGATGCCGTCGGGGCGCACGACGGCTGTGACCGCTGTCAGTTGCGCACCCAGTTCCTGCTCCAGGCGAGCGTGTTCCTTGCCGTGCGCGAGCACGTCCTCCAGACCTGGCCGGGCGGCGTCGATGTGCTCGATGGCACGTTCCAGCTGGGTCACCATCGCTGCGGCAGTCGCCACGCGTTGCGGCGTGACCGTGCCCAGATCCCCGTCGAGCCGGGCCCGCAGTTGCGTCACCTGCCCGGTGAGTGCACTCGCGCGCGTCCGGGCAGCGGAGGCAACGGTGTCGAACACCCCGATCGCCAGCAACTCGTTGAGCAGGTCGGCGCGTTCTCGCTGACTGCCGTGGAGGAACTGCTGGAACGCGCCCTGTGGCAGCACCACCGTGCGGGTGAAGTGCTCGTAGCCAAGCCCCAGCAGGTCGTGGACCCGGGTGGACACCTCTTCGGCCGTGCCCGCGATCGTGCGGGCGTCCGCCGGATCATCGTCGCGCCATGCCTCGAGCCGTGCTTCCTTGGTCGAGGCACCGTTGCGGGTACGGCGCACGACCCGAACGGCGGTGTAGCCGCTGCCTGCCACCGTGAACTGCAGCGACACGCGGGCCTCGTTGCGGCCCTTCGAGATGATCGGTTCGACCAGGCGGCGATCGTTGTAGCGCGCCACGGTGCCGTAGAGGCAGAAGGTGATGGCATCGATGATCGACGTCTTGCCTGATCCGGTCGGCCCGGACAACACGAACAGGTCCGCACCGACGAAGTCGATGGTCGTGGGCTGGCGGAACGAGGCGAACCCCTCGAGTTCAAGCCTGGTCGGGCGCAATGGCGGCCTCCCACAGGTCGGTGAACAGGGCCAGCACGTCGTCGTCGGACTGGCTCGTGTCGGCCAGGTACTCGGCGAACAGGTCGGCGGGGGAGCGCTGGAAGTCCTCGAGGTCCCAGTTGTCGGGGTCGTCCACGGCGTCGTCGGCGGCTCTGTCGACGCGGACGTCGACCACCGTCGGGAAGCGTTCGCGGAGTTCGTCGGCCAGCCCCGGTCGTGACCCATCGGTCAGGACGAGTCGCACGTGTGCATCGTCCACCTCCGCCATGCCCGCGGCGACCTCCGTCACCGTGCCACGGATGGTGCGCAAGGGCCTGCCGGTGTGCAGCGGGACCTCGCGGACCGTCGCTGGCAAGCCGGGCTGCGCCTCCATGACCAGCACGACCTTGTGGTCGCGTTCGACCTCACCGAAGTCCAGGTGCAGGGGGGAGCCCGAGTACCAGACCGGACAGGCAGCGGCGAGCCGATGCGGTTGGTGCAGGTGGCCCAGCGCGACGTAGGTGCACATCGGTGGGAAGATCGTGGGCGGGAGCAGGTAGTCGAAGATGTGGGCCTCGCGTTCCCCGCCACCGCGTTGGGGAGCGCCGTTGGCGACCGTGAGGTGGGTCGTGAGGATGTTGACCGTGGACGAGTCGAAGTCGGCGGTCAGCGCATCGACGATCTGGGACACGTGCCCCTGGTAGGCCTGTTCGTGGTCGTCGGCCCGCCGCTGCATCAGGTGGGCGGCCTTGACGATGTGCTGGCGCGACACGAAGGGCAGCACCGCGACCTTGGTGTCGATCGCCGGAAAGGTCAGCACGCCCCCGCGGTCGGGCGCCGTCACCGTGCCGACGATGTGGACATTGCCGCCCTCGACGAGTCGCCGGATGGCCTGCCAGCGATTGGGGTTGTCGTGGTTGCCGGCAAGGATGATGATCTCGGCACCGGTCGAGGCGAGGTCCCGGATGGTCTGGAAGACGATCTTCTCGGCGGTGGGTGTCGGCGAGGCCGTGTCGAACAGGTCGCCGGCCACGATCACCATGTCGACGGCCTCGTCGATGGCGATGGCCACGATCTCGTCCAGGACGGCGCGATGCTCGTCGGCGCGCGATCGTCCCCGGATGGCCCGGCCGACATGCCAGTCGGAGGTGTGCAGCAACTTCACGTGTGGGTCCCGTCGGGCGGCGCTGGGCATGGTCGGGTGACGTCGGATCCTGCCGATGGCCGGGTGGACGTCGGCGCACCCGGTGACCGTGCATGGCGCAGGCTAACGGCGACGGGTGACAGGCTCGACGTGCAGTGGTCGGGCCGTCCCGACTCGTCCCCGGTGACGGTGCGACGGGTACTTCGGGCAGCCGCATTCCTGCCGGCAGGGGGGCTGTCCGAACGACGGTTGTGGCCATCGCGACGCACTGTAGGTTGGTTGGGAAGCATCCGACGTCCTCGACGAACAGGAGCACCAGATGGCTGGAGAAGGCGACAAGACCAAGGGCCGCGCGAAGCAGGCCGCAGGCGACCTCACGGGCAACGACGAGCTCGAACGCGAGGGTGAGCGCGACGAAGCCGCCGGCAAGGCCAAGAGCAAGCTGGACGAGCTTGAGCAGAAGGGTCGTGACGCCATCGACTCCGTCAAGGACGCGATGAACCGCAACGACTGAGCACACGCACGAATCCAGCGTGCGCGGTGTCGGGTCGAACCAGGCCGGACCGCGCACGCTGTCGTGTGTCCGGCGCAGGGGTTTCAGTTGTCCGGGGCAGGGGTTTTCAGTCTTCGAGTGCCGCCAGGGAGTCTTCGAGGTGGCCCAGCATGCGTTGCACGCCGGGGACCTTGGTGCGGTCGGCCAGGACGCCGAAGTCGAGGCTTCCGGCGTTGCTCGTCACGGTGATGTTCATGGCCTGGCCGTCCACCAGCACGGACATGGGGTAGCTGGCCGTCATCCGGGCACCGTTCCAGTACAGCGGCACAGGTGAGCCGGGGACGTTGGAGATCACCACGTTGAAGATGGGACGGACGATCGGCCGCAGGAGGTCGATGTTGCCCAACCCCAGCGTGGGCAGGGCCGCCGGCCCGATCTGCAGCGCGGTCATCATCAGGATCTGGAGCGGGCTCATGCCCTCGAAACTGCGCTTGCCGCGACTCATCGAGGACTGGATCAGTTCGAGCCGCTCGGTGGGATCCTCGAGGTGCGTGCCGAGATTGCACAGGAGCACGCCGACGGCATTGCCGCCCTGGTCGTCGCCGTCGACCCGGGCCTTCAGGGACACCGGGACCATGGCGATCAGGGGCTGGTCGGGCAGGGCGTCGTGCTCGAGCAGGTAGCTGCGCAGGGCGCCGGCCGACATCGCCAGCACCATGTCGTTGAGCGTGGCGCCATGGGGTTTGGCGGCCGCCCGCATGCGCTCGATCGACCACGACTCGGCCGCGAACCGACGCGCGCCGGTGATCGGGACGTTGAGCATCGTTTCGGGAGCGGCGAACGGGAGCGCTGCCGCCTCCTCGTTGAAACCCGAGACCATGCTGCGCACCGCCGACGTGCCGGCGCCGGCGATCTCCAACGGCAGTCGGATGGCGGTGCGGGCGGCGCCACCCAGCTGCGTGCCCAGTGACGGCCGTGGTCGTGGTGTCCGCTGCCGCGACGGGTCACGCACCTCCCACGGGTAGGGCATGTCGCGTTCGTCAGGATCCGTCGACAGGGCCGTGAGGGTCACACCCATGGCCGACACCCCGTCCATCAGTGCGTGGTGGATCTTGGTGTAGATCGCGAAGCGGTCATCCTCGAGCCCCTCGATGAGGTGGGCTTCCCACAGCGGTCGGTTGCGATCGAGCAGGGAGCCGTGCAGTCGGGACACCAGGGCGAACAACTCCCGGAACCGACCCGGCTTGGGCAGGGCGGAGTGGCGGACGTGGTACTCGAGATCGAACTTGTCGTCCTGGCGCCACGACCACGGGCCGATGCCACCGGGCAGGTAGGGCCGCTGGGTGAACACCGACCGCATGGGCGCGTCGGAAGAGATCGCCCCGTCGTACATGTGCTCGAGGAAGTCGTCGGATCCGTCCGGCGGCGGTTCGTACAGCGCCATGCCACCGACGTGGGCCGGCTTCTCGCGGGCCTCCATGATCATGAACATGGCGTCGAGCGGGTTCATCGTCGCCATGGTCATCCTGTTCGGTGGGCAGCACCGACCCTAGTGTCACGTCCCGGCGCTGGGATCGGTTCACCCGTCCGGTCGAGTGTCAGAACGGGGCATCCGGGTCCGGCGTCGGTGCAGCCAGGCCCGGGGCTCGGCGCGTCGTGGCGCTGGCCGGGTCACTGCCTGGCAGCGGGCGTCGCGGTGGCCGGTCGTCGTCGTGGTCCGCGAACGCGGCGAACGGGTCCTCGGGTGGCTCGTCGATGGCCTCGCGTGGCGTGACCGCATCGCCGGCCTCGGACGCCCGCGTGGCCCAGGCCGGGAACGGGAACTCGATCACCAGGGGGACCGGGATCTGGGGTTGGGACAGGATCATGGTGCCCGGCTTGATGATCGTGGCGCGTTGGCGTTGGGCAGCCGGCATGAACCCGTACTCGCCGCGGGACGCCTCGGCCGCGTCCAACCTCCCCACGACCCGGATCGCCGAGTTGGACACGATGCGACGTTCGACCTCCGACGCCGTCTGCTGGGCACCGATCAGGATCATGCCCAGGCTGCGACCTCGCTCTGCCATGTCGAGCAGGATCTCCTTGATGGGCGACGTGCCCTCGCGCGGGGCGTACTTGTTGAGTTCGTCCAGGACCACGTAGGTCAGCGGGTCGGGACGTCCGGCGCGCTCCTTCTCCTCGAACTGGCGACGCAGCACGACCCCCACCACGAACCGCTTGGCGCGGTCGTTGAGGTTGTGGATGTCGATGACGGTCACCTGCGCCTGGGTGTCGATGCGGTGGCGCTCCGGTTCGGTCAGGTCGCCCCTGATCAGGTGGGCGACGTCACGCACGGCCCCCGACAGACGACGGATGAAGGCGTTGATCGTGCCCACGCCGATCGCGCGCCCCGCCCACTGGAGTTGCGTGGTCTCGTTCTCGAGTCGGTCCTGGATCAGGTCGACCAGGTCGTGGAAGGTGCGACAGACCGCCGTGTCCACCATGGCTGCGCCGTCATCGAGCGGTTGGAACGTGCGCTTGAGCATCGAGGTCACGTTGGCCACGACCATCGTGTACTGCTGGCGTTCGTCACCGGCATCGGCGAACAGGAACGGCAGGAGTTCGAGGTTGCAGAAGTCCGCCAGGGTCCAGAAGAACGACGTGACCCCGTGGCTGCGACCGGCGACGTCCGGCGTGCCCGAACGGCTGTTGCGTCGTGGCGGGGCGTAGAACGCGGTCGACGCGAATGCGGTGGCCGGCAGCCCGACGGCGCCGTAGCGAGCCGCCTGCTCGGACTTGAGCGCCAGGTTCTGGTGGTCGAGGAACAGCAGGTCCTCGCCCTTGACGTTGAAGATGATGGCCTTGGTGTTGGCGGCGTCGTCGACGACCCCCGACGTGAACAGCGCATGGAGGAGGAACGTGGCGTAGGTCGTCTTGGTCGCGACACCGGACACGCCCGAGATGTTGACGTGGGCGCCGCGTGTGCCGTCGAGGAAGTCGAGGTTGATGTAGACCGGTTCGTCGTTGCGGCTCAGCCCCGCCGGCAGCCTGCGGTCGAACTGGTCGAAGAACAGCGCCATGTCACGATCGTGGCCCTCGGCCCGAACCACGACCTGGCCGGGCAGCGGCGGCACGTAGACCTCGGGTTCGAAGCGCGTCGGGTGGATCTGGGCCGCCTCGGTCGTCTGTGTCGGCAACAGGCCGTCCGAGGACAGGAAGACGTCGGAGTCGAAGCGGGCGCCCTCGGAACGCGCCCGGACCTGGTTCACGACCCCGTAGATCCTGACCGGATCGGCCCCCGCCGGATGACGTTCGAGCGCGACGACGTCGTCCAGTTGGAGGTACTGGTCATCGCGCACCGCCACCCAGAACTCCATGGGTGTCGAGTCGTCGGTCCCGAGGACGCGACCCACCTCGGTCGGCTCGTCGGGAACGCCGTCGGGAATGTCCGTGCTCATCTGCATCCGCTGTCTGCCGTGGCACCTGGATCGCCGTGGGCATCTGGGTCGGTGGAGGTCGGGTCGACGTCCGGGTCGTGCCGACGTCGGGGTCGTCGTGGAGCCGGGATCAGTGGACGCCGGGGGCTGGCGCGTCGACCGGGTCGTGCGGTCGAGGCTAACCAGTTGCCGTGACACGATCGTGGAGCAGTTGGTGCGATGCCGCAGCGTGTCGGCGTCCTGCGGCGCGCGGCAATCGCCGCTCGGGGCGTGGCGCCGGCAGCCTGATTCCCGCCGTGCCCATGCGTGGTCGCCTCGCCAGGGTGGTGACGACGCCCTGACAGCCTCGAGCCAGCGTGGTTGGATGATGGCGCCCCCGACCCTGCACCATTCCATGGAGGTGCCCCAGGCGTCCGACGATTCGGGTGCCATGAAGGAACGATGTGCTCCTGCCGAAGCAGTTGTGGGATCCCATCGCCCGTGGCGAGGTCACGCTCGCGTTCCGGCGGTGGCGCCGCCCCACCGTCCGCGCCGGCGGCACCCTGCGGTCACCGGCCGGTCGTCTGGCCATCACCGCCCTGGACGAAGTCGATCCTGCCACCATCACGGATGCTGCGGCAGTGCGAGCCGGGGCCGGCGATGCCGACGAGGTGCGCGCCGCACTGGCATCCCGGCCCGACGGTCGCTGCTACCGGATCGAGTTCCACGTCCTCGACGAACCCGATCCCCGGGCGTTGTTGGCGGCTGACGACGACCTGGACCCGGAGGCGTTGGCGGATTTGCGGTCGCGGCTGGATCGCAGCGACGCACGCTCGGCCCGGGGGGCATGGACCAGGCAGGTGCTGCGGCTGGTCGCCGACCAGCCAGAGGTCGCGGCGGGTGACCTGGCCGCGTCGATCGGCTGGCCCCGCGCCGACCTCAAACGCGACGTCCGAAAGCTCAAGGCCCTGGGACTGACCACCAGCCATCGAGTCGGGTACAGCCTCACGCCCCGGGGGCACGCGTTCCTGGCTGCCGAGGCCGCGGCCGTGCCACACGGGGGGGAGACATGACCACGTTGGCGCCGATGTTGGCCGTGCCTGCCGGCAGCCGCGACCTGACCGGGCCCGGCTGGATCCACGAGTTCAAGTGGGACGGGATCCGCGTGCTCGTGTGGTCGGGGAGCCGGGACGCCCCGGCCCCGGACCGGGCGCATCGCGTCACGACCCGCAACGGCAATGACGTGGTGGCCGCCTGGCCGGAGTTGACGCCCCTGCTCGACGGGTTGCCCCCCGACACGGTGGTCGACGGGGAACTGGTGGTCCTGGACGAGGACCTGCGCCCTGACTTCAGCCGGATCGCGCACCGGATGCACGTGCGCAACGAGCATCGCATCACGGAGTTGCGCCGGACGTTGCCTGCCCAGTTCATGGCCTTCGACCTGTTGCGCGTCGCGGGGACCGACGTCGTCGACCTGCCCATCGAGCAGCGCCGGGCACGGCTGGCCGAAGTGCTGCCGTCCGGGGGGGCATGGGCACTGCCACCATCCAGCCCCGACTTCACGACGATGACGGCAGTTGCCCGCCAGCGAGGCCTCGAAGGCATCGTGAGCAAGCGTGTCGGCAGTGTCTACGTACCGGGCGTGCGTTCCCGCGACTGGGCCAAGACGCGGCATGTCAGCGAGGCCGACGCCGTCGTGGTGGGTCACCGCGGGCTCGACGGCGCCACGACGGGTCCCGTGACGTCGCTGGCGCTCGCGCGATGGGAGCCGGCGGCCCAGGCCTGGGTGGGGGAGGGATCGGTGGGTTCCGGCCTCACCCGCGCCGAGGGGGACCGGCTGCGGCGGCTGCTGGATCCCCTGGCAGTCGCTGGCGACCACGACCTGCCGGTGCCACCCGAATTCACCGCCGTGGCACCCGAGGTGGTCGTGCGCGTCTCCTACCTCGAGGCCACGCCCCACGGCCACTTCCGCCACCCCGTGTACAAGGGCCAGCGGTCAGACGTCGATGCGACGGCGGTGACCGACGCACCGTGACCGCCACGCACCGTGACTGTCGCGCGGTGATCGTCCCAGCCGTGACGGACGTCGCTGCCGCCCTGCGGCGTCGGTCGCGGTGCCCGGCTCCTCCGTCGCCTGTGTGCCATCATCAGGGGCGACGCCCATACGCTGGCGCCTCGACCGGAGGCTGAGCGTGCGACGAGCACAGGTGTGGGCACGGCGTGTGTGGGCACGGCGTGCTGCGGTCGTGGCAGTGGGTGTCATCGCTGCCGCGGGCTGTTCGTCGACCGGATCACCGGGGGCCGCGACTCGCAGCGGGGACGTGACCGCCGCCGAGACCTGTGGGCGCGTGCTCCCCAGTGACGGGTCGATTCCGACTGGGGCGGCCCCGTCGAGCGGTGTGCCCACGTCGAGTGCCGCAGCCACCGCGAGCGCGGCAGCCAGCACGAGCGCGGCAGCCAGCACGAGCGGCGGGGACACCGGTGACGCGGCGCCGGCGACCTGGTCGGGCCTCGCCAGCGGGTTCGCCGGCCCCGTGGCGACGCTGGTCGATCCACGCACGGACGACTTGCTGGTCGTGCAACTGGATGGGCAGATCCGCACCCTCGCTGGGGCGACCGTGCTGGACCTGACCGACCGGGTCACCTCGGGTGGCGAGCAGGGACTGCTCGACGCCACCACCTCGCCGGATGGCACGCGCCTGATCGTCCACTACTCCGGCGAGGACGGGGCCACGACGCTGGCCAGCTTCCCGGTCGGACCCACCGGTGACCAACTCGCCGATCCCGCTGCCGAAACGGTGCTGCTGCGCGCCGACCAGCCGGCTGCCAACCACAACGGCGGCTCGGTCGTGTTCGGCCCGGACGGCAACCTCTACCTGGCCCTGGGCGACGGTGGCGGCGCCAACGACCAGTTCGGCAACGGGGACAACCTGGACACGCCGCTGGGCTCCATCCTCCGCCTGGACGTGGACACCGACCCATCGACGGCACTGCCTGCGCCCGACAATCCGTACGTCGACGGGGGCGGTGATCCCAGGATCTGGGTCTCCGGTGTCCGCAATCCATGGCGCATCACCCACGACGGGGATCAGTGGTTCGTCGCGGACGTCGGCCAGAACGCGATCGAGGAGGTGTCGATCATCCCCGCGGATGCCGGCCCCCACGACCTCGGCTGGCCCGCCTGCGAAGGCGATGAATGTCGGCTGGCACCGTGTGGGGGCGACGTCGTGGCACCCATCGCGACACTCCGGCACGACGACGGTGCCTGTTCGATCATCGGCGGGGCAGTGGCACGTCTGCCCGACGTCGACGACGGCACCTACTACTTCACCGACCTGTGCGACCCGCGCGTGTGGCGGTTGGACCCGGCCACCGGGGCAGTCGAACTCGACAGTGAGCTGCCGGGACCCGCCCTGGCGTTGGATCTCGATGTCGACGGCAGCGTCGTGGCGCTCACCCGAGACGGTGACGTCCTGGTGCGAGACCGCTGAACTGCGGCGCCCGCACGGTCACCCACCGGTCCCCCTGGCTGCCCGTGCCCCAAGGTCGAGGTCGTGCGGACATCTCGGCGACCGTCCCTGCCCGTGAGGGCGGCACTATCGTGGTGGGCGTCGCACAAGGAGACCGTGATGCCACGTTCGATCTGGTCCGGGTCGATCAGTTTCGGCCTGGTCAACATCCCCATCAAGCTCACGACGGCAGTCGACTCCAAGGACGTGTCGTTTCGCCAGATTCGTCGTTCCGACAGTTCTCGCATCCGGTACCGCAAGGTGGCCGAGGTGGACGAGGAAGAGGTCACCAACGACGAGATCGTCAAGGGCTACGAGGTGGCACCGGACCGCTACATCGTGATCGAGCCCGACGAACTGAAGGGGCTGGATCCCAAGAAGTCCCGCACGATCGACATCTGCGACTTCGTCGACCTGGCCGACATCGACCCGATCTACTACGACTCGTCCTACTACCTGGTGCCCCAGGAGACGGCGGGCAAGCCCTACGTGCTGCTGCACCAGGCAATGGTCGAGTCCGGCAAGGCGGCCGTGGCCCGGTTCGTGCTCCGATCCAAGGAGAAGCTGGTCGTGATCAGGCCGCTGGGCGATGCGCTGGCCGTGTCCACGCTGACCTACGACGACGAGATCATCAAGACCAGTCACCTCGACCTGCCGGATGCCGACGACCTTGAGGTCTCGGATGCCGAGGTGCGGATGGCCGAGCAGTTGATCGAGTCGATGACCAGCGACTGGGAGCCTGAGCGCTACCACGACGAGTACCGCCAGAAGGTGCTCGACCTGATCGAGGCCAAGGCCGAGGGCCAGGAGATCGCCGTGCCACCCGAGATCGAGGAGGGCGGTGAGGTGGTCGACCTGATGGCCGCGCTCGAGCAGAGCCTCCAGGCGGCCAAGGACGCCAAGGCATCGGGCGACGACGCCAAGGAGTCAGCGTGACGGACCTCGCATGGGAGGAACAGGGCAGCGGGCCCCCGATCGTGGCGGTGCCCGCAGGCATCGGGTCGCGGCGACAGTACGACGCCGTGGCGGCCGACCTGGCGGCCGACTTCCGCGTGATCACGATGGACCCGCGCGGGCAGGGCGAGTCGCCCGACCCGACCGGTCCCTACGACGACCGCCAGGACGTGCTGGACGTCATGGCCGCAGCCGGTGTGACATCGGCCGTGCTGGTGGGATGCTCCAACGGTGGTCGAGTCGTCGCCGAGGTCGCGGCCACGACCCCGGCGGCCGTGCAGGGCCTGGTGCTGCTGGGGCCGGCACTGCCCGGTGTGACCTGGCAGGACGATCCGCGGGCATTGGCGCGTCTGCGGGCCTGCGACATCGCCATCGACGAGGGGGAGTTCGACACCGCGGTCGACACGTACGCCGAGTTCTTCTTCCTGGGCCCGGACCGGACTCCGGGCGACCTGCCGGATGCGCTGGGACTGCGGATGCGATCGCTGCTGATGGCCAGCGTGGCGCGCGAGCAGGGTGCCTACGACGCGGGTGAGCCGACCTCCATCGACCCACCGCTCAAGGCGCGCCTGGGCGAGCTGGACGTCGCGACCCTGGTGGCAGTCGGGGTCCACGACCACCCGTCGATCATGGCCACTGCCCGCCACTACGGCGAGCACCTCCCCAACGCCACGGTGACCACGATCGTGGGCGTCGCGCACTTCCCGATGCTGGAGGCACCGGCGCTGACGGCGGAACTGATCCGCGACCACGCCAGCCTGGTGTCGAGCCTGCGTTCGCATCCCGAGTGAGGCTGCCCGCACGGCCGGCCGGGGGCGCCCCGCCCGGATGTCCACGTGCTGTCGGGTGGGCGGCGAGATCGTCCCGTGAGACCATCGCTGCATCCCCCTGCTCGGAAACTGTGCCCGGGAGCGAGCCTGTCCGTGGGCGCTGATGCGGGCCGCATGGGCGCGAAGGTCATGGTTGCCGTGGACGGCCACCAGTTGCGGCTGTCCAACCTCGAAAAGGTCCTGTACCCAGCAGTTGGCACCACCAAGGCCGAGGTCATCGACTACTACACCCGCGTGGCCGAGGTGATGCTGCCCCACCTGAGGGGTCGCCCGCTGACCATGGTGCGCCACCCCGACGGGGTCGGGGGGCCGTTCTTCTTCGAGAAGCGTTGTCCGCCACACCATCCGGACTGGCTGCCGACCGTCGACCTGGGTCGGGTCGGTCGTGACAAGGTGGTCAGCCATTGCGATCTGCGCGAGCGGGCGGCCCTGGTGTGGGCGGCCAACCTGGCCGCGTTGGAACTGCACGTGCCGATGGGACGGGCACCCGACCCCCACGTGCCGACGATGGCGGTGTTCGACCTCGACCCGGGCCCCCCGGCGGGGATGGCCGAGTGCGCCCGGGTGGCAGGGTGGCTGTTCGAGCTGTTCGACCGTCTTGGCCTGCAGGGTTTCGCCAAGACCTCGGGCTCGAAGGGCCTGCAGGTCTACGTCCCGGTCAACGACCCTGCTGCCACCTACGACCGGACCAAGGGGTTCGCCCTGGCGGTCGGCCAACTGCTGGAACGGGTGCACGGGGACATGGTGCTGACGTCGATGGACAAGGCTGCCCGGGCCGGCAAGGTCTTCGTCGACTGGAGCCAGAACGTGCCGCTCAAGACCACCGTGGCGGTCTACTCCCTGCGCGCACGCGAACGACCGAGCATCTCGACCCCGGTGACCCGCGACGAGGTGGCGGCTGCGGCCGATGGCCACCCGCTGCACTTCGAGATCCCCGACGTCCTGGACCGGGTCGATCGACTCGGCGACCTCTTCGCAGGCACCGTCGACCTGCACCAGGACCTGCCCGCCCTGGCCTGACGTCGCGCGTCAGGCCACCTCGGGCGAGTCGGTGGCCCGTGCGGCCAGGGCGTCACGGATCATCGCGAACAGGAGGTGGGGATCGCCGTTGCAGGCTCGCAGGGCGGCGTCGTCGAGCAACACGCTGCGGATGCCCGACTGTTCGAGCAGGACGACCGGCAGCCCGGAGTGGGCGACCGCGGCCGCTCGTTGTGGGTCGAGTTCGTTGCGGTGGCGCAACTCGAAGGCGACATCGAGATCGGCGGCCAGTTGGTCGAACAGGGGCCGTCGTCGCAGGCGCCCGTGGGTGATGTCGCACAGCGAGCAGGATCGCGTCCCCAGCAGGTGCCCGATGACGTAGGTCACTTCACCGACCACGGTGCCGTCGGCGTCGTACACGCCGACCAGACGGGTTGACTGCGGGGTGGGCATGCGGCCTCCGGGGCTGGCATCGCGTGCTCGTGCCAACCATCGGCACCACGATGTCATTCCCTTGCCCCCGGGAACGCCGAGTGCGGCCTCAGCTCGCGATGGCCGATTCGGAGGCCTGGACGACGACATGACGAGCAACCTGTCCATGCACGTCGTTGCCCGGCACCCAGGTGACGTGTTGGCCGGGCTCGAGGGCGCGGAATCCTTCTCGGAGGATGTCACGCTGGTCGACGTAGACCAACTCGCCGGTGCGCGTTCGCAGCTGCCCGAACCCGCGGTCGCTGCAGAACCACGCGACCACGCCATGGCGGGTGGCGTCGGTGTCGACCTCGACGGCCACATCGTCGACGGATGAAAGGTGGGAGGACCCGGTGGGAAGTGACGCCATCTCTGCCTCCTGCCTGGTCGTGCCTGGCAGTCTCGGTCGGTGTCGCGATCCTCACGTCGTGACGCCACGGGTGGACCACGTGTGCCTGGTTCACCGCGAACAAGGATAGATCGAGGGGTGCCCCATCCCGGTCAACCTTGACCTGTCCGTTGGACCGACTGTTCAGCCACGACCGGGCCGGTCACCGTGATGCCGGTGGGTTCGCCACCACTGCTGCGCCGGCCTTCGGGCAATGCCACGCGACGCAGGACGTCGGGTGGCTCGGCCGTGACGTGCACGTCGTCGGCGACGCCGCAGAAGGCCGTGGGATCGATGCCGGTCGTCACGCCCTTGGCGCCGCGGCCCTTGGCCAGGTACTCGTCCAGTGGTGACTGCTTGGCATGGCCGTCGGCCCCGACCGTGACCATCGCCTGGTCGGGGTCCGTGGGCACGACGGTGGTGGCGCTGACGATGTGCGCGCCCGCACTGACGTTCATGCCCGCCACCCCTGCGGCCGTCCGGCCCATCGGCCGCGCCTCACTCGGCCGCGAACCTGGTGACCATGCCGTCCGAGGTCGCCAGCACCAGGTCATCGTCGTCGGCACACAGCAGCACCGCTGCCACGCGATCACCATCCTTGAGTCCCGTTGCCGCCACCGCACCGGAACGGTTGGATCGATACTCCTCCACCTCCGTGCGCTTGACCTGTCCGTTGGCGGACACGAACACGACCGTGGCGTCACCGACCAGGGGGACCGCGCCGACCAGGTCGTCGACGTCGTCGCCCAACAGGCCAGCCACGGCGGTGCCGCGATGTCGCGCCTTGACGACGGGGATGTCGGCCAGCGCGACGCGATGGCCGGTGCCGTTGCCGGCCACCAGCAGCAGGTCGTCGTCGGTCGTGGCCCGAACCACCGCCACCACGGGGTCGTGGGGATGCTTGTGCGCAGGCGTGGTCCGCCGGGTCGGCCAGCACCTTCACGTAGCCGTTGGCGGTCACGAGCGCGGTCACGTCCTGGGCTTCGAACCCGGCGGCAGATCCACCGGCCAGCACGTCCTCGGCCTCGATGCCCTCGCCCACGATGCGGGAGCGCCGCGGCGTGGCGTGGACCCGCTTGATCTCGCGCAGTTCCTCGACGAGCACCTCGTCGAGGCGAGCGCTGTCGTCGAGGATCTCCTCGAGCCCGCGCATGACGTCCTGCAACTCCTGGAACTCGTCTTCGAGCTCGAGGCGCTCCAGCGCGGCCAGGCGGCGCAGGCGCATGTCCAGGATGGCCTGGGCCTGGATGTCGGACAGCGCGAAGCGCTCGACCAGTGCCAGCTTGGCGTCGGCCGCCGAGCGCGAGCCGCGGATGATCGCGATCACCTCGTCGAGGTTGTCAAGGGCGGTGAGCAGCCCTTCCACGACGTGGGCGCGGTCGCGGGCCTTGGGCAGGCGGTGGGTGGTCCGGCGGGTGATGACTTCGCGCTGGTGGGCGACGTAGTGCTCCAGCATCGCCTTGAGCCCCAGGGTCATCGGGCGTGTTGGCAACCAGGGACACGGCGTTGATGTTGAAGTTGGTGCGCAGGTCGGTCGACTTGTAGAGCCGCTTGAGGACCGCCGCGGGGTCCTCGCCGCGCTTGAGCTCGATGACGATGCGCATGCCGTCGCGAGACGACTCGTCACGCAGGTCACGGATGGCCTCGATCTTCTTGTCGGCGACGAGCTTGGCGATGCGTTCGAGCAGCGTCGACTTGTTGACCTGGTAGGGGATCTCGGTGACGACGATGCGCGGGAGGTTGCCACTGCGGGTCTCGGTGGTCGCGATGGCCTCCATGGTGACGGCGCCGCGGCCGGTCTCGTAGGCGTCGCGGATGCCGGCGGTGTCGACGATGCGGGCACCGGTGGGGAAGTCGGGTGCCGGGATGTGGCGCATCAGGCCGTCGAGGTCGAGGTCGGGGTCGCCGATCAGCGCGATCGCGGCGTCGATGGCCTCGCCCAGGTTGTGGGGTGCGATGTTGGTGGCCATGCCCACGGCGATGCCGGACGCACCGTTGACCAGCAGGTTGGGGAACCGCGCGGGCAGCACGACCGGTTGCATCTCGTAGCCGTCGTAGTTCTCGACCTCGTCGACGGTGTCCTCGTCGATGGAGGCGAGCAGTTCCATGGACAGCGTCGACAGGCGGCATTCGGTGTAGCGCATGGCGGCGGGGGGATCGCCGTCGATCGAGCCGAAGTTGCCGTGCCCGTCCACGAGCAGCTCACGGGTGGAGAAGTCCTGGGCCAGTCGCACGAGCGCGTCGTAGATCGAGCTGTCACCGTGCGGGTGGTACTTCTTCATCACCTCGCCGACCGCCGAGGCGCACTTGCGGTAGGGGCGATCGGGGTGCAGGCCCGATTCCCACATCGAGTAGAGGATGCGGCGCTGGACCGGCTTGAGCCCGTCGCGCACGTCAGGCAGTGCGCGACCCACGATCACCGACATCGAGTAGTCCAGGAACGCCTGTTCCATGCGGTCGGCGATCGAGACGTCGGTCACCTGCGACGCACCGATGGTCTGTTGTCGAGCCATGCGGCAGTGCCTTTCGGGTGTGGCAGGCGAGGCTACAAACCCGGCGTGACCAACTGGTGGACGCCCTCGATGTCTCGCCCGACGTCAGCTCCGGTGGAAGCCCCGACATGGACCACGGGGAGCCCGCCGTGACAAGCGGCGGGCTCCCCGTGGTCAGTGACTCTGGGGCCGTCAGTCGACCGCGTTGGCCGCACTGACGACTCCGTGGCCGAAGTAGGAGTTGCGACCCGTGTCACCCTGGCAGGCGCGGTATGTCGCGCTGTCGGGATTCGAGAAGAAGTCGTCCACGGCACCGGCCTGGGGGCAGGCGCGATCGTCGGCGGTGCGCTGGAGGGCTGCCTTGAGTGCTCCCGGTCCCCACTCTGGGTGCAGTTCCTTGAGCAGGGCGATCACACCGGTGGCGTGGGGAGACGCCATCGACGTGCCCTGGATGAACATGTAGGGGGCACCGTCGTCAGTCACCGTGATGCCCGGATAGAACGGCGTGAGCGGATCGAGGCCCCCGTAGATGCCGTGCACCGGGTCCTCGACACTGGAGGCTGCAGCCAGGATGGCGCTCTGGACCGATGCGTCCTGGGCGGTCTCGCCCTGGAAGTAGTCGCCACCCGGGGCCGCGACGTCAACGCGGCTCATGCCGGTGGTGGAAAAGGACGACAACCCCCACGGACCCACCGACGAGACCGTGATGACACCGGGCAGTTCCCCGGGGGCCACGACACAGTTGTTCTCGATGTCACGATCCACGGGCTCGCCCGGGTTCGGCGAGCCGCTGTCGGTCTCGGGCGGGTGCTGGAGGTCCCACGAGTCGTTGCCGGCCGAGACCACCACCGCAACGCCATGCTGTTGGGCATACCGGGTCGCGGATTGCAGGTCGCGCAGGATGGCGCGCTCCTGGGCATCCGAGTTGCAGTAGAAGTGGTAGGGATCGGCGTACAGCGACAGGTTCACAACGTCCAGGCCGATGTCGCCGGCGTAGCGCAGGGCTGCGGCGACCGAGTCGGCCATGCAGTAGCCCCCGGCGATGCAGGCCTTCAGCGCCACGATCTCGGCCTCTGGCGCGACTCCGGCGATGCCGATGCCGTTGATGGGTGCGGCGATGGTGGATGCCACGTGCGTGCCGTGACTCCCACGATCGAGCACGGCCTCCTTGTCGTCACAGGGGTCCGCGGTGGTCGGGATCTCGTGCTCGCCCATGGAGTCGGCAGGAGCCGAATCCGTGATGAACGAGCAGGACGCGTCGAGGTCGAGGTTCGGGGCGATGTCGGGGTGGGTCCAGTCCACACCGCTGTCGATCACGCCGACGCGCACGCCCGCGCCGGTGGCGGTGGCGAAGGTGTCCATGTCGGCACCGATCATCGCCATGTTCCACTGGCAGTCGGCCAGCGGTTCGGACGTCGGGGCGTCGAAGGTCGGCAGCCCGGTCGCCGGATCGGTGCAGACGGCGACCGCCACACCGGGATCGACGGCGGCGGAGGCGGCGACGGCGGGGACTGCGAGCACGGTGGCGGCAATGGCGGCCACGAGCATGCCGCGGCGTGGGGCGTTCATGGGGGCTCCGGATGGGTCGGGGACGGCTGGCACGGCCGCACCCCGAAGATCACCCAGGGGCGCTGCCCGATGTCGCTGACGCTAGCGGTGGCAGACCTCGAATCGACCGTGAGCTGCGCTGTGCGCACGTGCGTTCCTGGTCAGACGTCGAGGTTGGTGGCGAACGCGGCCTTGTCGATGATCCAGTCGCGGCGCGGTGCGGTGGCCGAGCCCATCAGGAGGTCGAACAGGTCGTCGGCGGCCTCCGCGTCCGGGATGCCCACCCGCAGCAGCGTGCGTCGCTCCGGATCCATCGTCGTCGCCCACAGTTGCTCGGCGTCCATCTCACCCAGGCCCTTGAATCGCTGGACGTCCACCTTGGCGCGGGGCTGGAACTCCGTCTTGCGGGCACGGGCGAGTTCGGCGTCCGACATGGCGTAGACGACCTTGCCCTTGCTGCGCAGTTGGAACAGCGGCGGCTGGGCGAGGTAGAGGTGGCCACCCGCGATCAGTTCGGGCATCAGCCGGTGGAAGAAGGTCAGCAGCAGGGTGGTGATGTGGCCGCCGTCGACGTCGGCGTCGGCCATCAGGATGATCTTGTCGTAGCGCAGCTTGTCGTAGTCGAACTCGGGGTGCACGCCGGTCCCGATGGCCTTGATCAGGGCCTGGATCTCGTTGTTCTCGAGCACCCGTCGCAGTTGCGCCTTCTCGACGTTGAGGACCTTGCCGCGCAGGGGCAGGATCGCCTGCGTGTGGCGGTCACGGGCCATCTTGGACGAGCCACCGGCCGAGTCACCCTCGACGATGTAGAGCTCGGTGTCGGCGGGATTGCGCGAGGTCGCGTCGGCGAGCTTGCCGGGCAGGCCGGCCGACTGCGAGTCCAGCAGGCCCTTGCGGCGGGTGAGCTCGCGGGCGGCTCGGGCCGCCTGGCGAGAGCGAGCAGCCAGCACGGCCCGCGCCAACACCTTGTTGGCCTGGGTCTTGTTGGCGTTGACCCAGGAGCGCAGGTGGTCGCCGACCACCTGCTGGACGTAGGTGCGTGCGGACGACGAACCCAGCCGACCCTTGGTCTGGCCCTCGAACTGCGGGTCGGGCATCTTGAGCGAGACCACGGCCACCATGCCCTCGCGCAGGTCGTCGCCATTGAGGTCAGGGTCCTTCTTGGTCAGCGCGCGGGACGTCTTGGCGGCGTCCTTGAAGACCTCGGTGACGGCGCGGCGGAACCCCTCCTCGTGGGTGCCACCATCGGCGGTTCGCACGATGTTGACGTAGGAGCGCAGTCGTTCGTCGTGGAAGCCGTCGGTCCAGGTGACCGCCAGGTCCAGCGCCATCCGGACGCCGTCGATCGTGGCCTCGTCGTGGATGGTGATGACGTCCACCATGGGGTCGCGGCCCTTGAGCAACTCGGCGACGAAGTCCGCCAGCCCATCGGGGAAGTGCATGGTCTCGGACTGGCCGGTGCGGTCGTCGACCAGCACCGCTGTCAGCCCCGCATTGAGCAGGGCAGTTTCCTTGAGCCGTTGACGGATGGTGTCGTAGGTGAACTCGGTCGCGTCGAAGATCTCCGGGTCCGGCCAGAACCGCACGAGGGTGCCGTGTGCGCGCTTGGGGGCCTTGGCGACCCGTTCCAGTGGCGTGGCGACCTCACCACGCGCGAACGTGATGCGGTGGCGGGCGCCGTCGCGTGTGACCTCGACCTCGGTCGTCGTCGACAGCGCATTGACCACGGACACGCCGACACCGTGGAGGCCACCGGACACGGCGTAGGTCTGGGTGTCGAACTTGCCGCCGGCGTGCAACGTCGTCAGGGCCACCTCGACGGCCGGTCGCTTCTCGGTCGGGTGGTCGTCGATGGGGATGCCGCGACCGTTGTCGGTGACCTCGATCCCACCATTCGCCAGGATCCGCACGGTGACGTGGTCGGCCTCGTCGGCCAGGTGCTCGTCGACGGCGTTGTCGACGATCTCCCACACCAGGTGGTGCAGACCCCGGCTGTCGGTCGATCCGATGTACATGGCGGGACGCCGTCGGACACCCTCGAGGCCCTTGAGGACGCTGATGTTCTTGGCGCTGTAGTCACTCACTGCACGGATCTTCTCGACGGTGGATTCAGGCATCGGATGCTGCGCAAGGTAGGGGCCGGGGGTGACAGGGACGAGGACGCGGGGCGAGAGGGTCTCGGTACCGTGGTGGCCCACGTTGCTCGGTGCCGCTCGCCGACGGCCCCAGGCCGATCGACCTCCCGGAGGACCCCTCTTGTTCACCCCCCTGTTGGCCCAGGCCACCCCGACACCGTCGTCGACCCCGAGCCCCAGCCCCACCGTGGCCCCGCCCAAGGATGTCGAGGAGGCCACCAACCTCATCATCGACACCGTGACGGGCCTGTACGAAGGGTTCGTCGAGCGCCTGCCGCTGATCGGGATCGCCATCGTCCTGGTGGTCATCGGTGTGCTGATTGCCAAGTTGTTGGGCAACTGGGCACGGCGAGGGACCAGCAGGGCCGGGGGCGACAAGGTCGTCGCGGGGTTGGCCGAGCGGCTCACGAGGGCTGGCGTGTTCATCGCCTTCGCCCTGTTGGCGCTCTCGATCGCCGGCGTCCCGGTCAGTGCGGCGCTGGCCACACTGGGGATCGCCGGACTGGCGATTGCCTTCGCCCTGCAGTCGATCCTGGAGAACTTCGTCGCCGGGCTGATCCTGATCATGCGCAAGCCCTTCTCGGCCGGAGACCAGATCGCGATCGGTGAGTTCGAGGGCACCGTGACCGACATCGACCTGCGGACCACCAGGATCGTCGACTACGACGGCGAACTGGTCATCATTCCCAACGCCACCGTGTTCGGCGAGACGATCGTCAACCTCACCCACGCACGGCATCGTCGCTCGGCCATCCAGGTGGGCATCGACTACCGCGATGACCACAACGCCGCCGCCACCGTCATCCAGGAGGCGGTCGGTTCGGTCGCCGGCGTCCTCGCGTCGCCCCCGGTCTCCGTCCTGTGCACGGCCCTGGGTGAATCCAGCGTCGACTTCGCCGTCTACTACTGGACGTCGCCACGCATCGCCGACGTCGTCAATGCCCAGGATCGCGTCCTGCGGGCCACCAAGTCGGCGCTCGACGACAACGGCTTCTCCATTCCCTGGCCCATGCGGACCCTGGTGGTCGATCCCGACGCCAAGAACGTCGTTCGCCATCGTCCCGAGGGTCCGGCCTGAACGTCGGGCCCACGCCGATGCGGTCACGTCGGGGCCGCAGGCGTTAGGCTGCCGCCCATCGACCCGTCCCGAGGACCCCATCCCGTGAGCAGAATCGCCGCCGCGCTGGAACGCGACACCGTCACCTTCAAGCCAGGTGCGGGTGACCGCCTGGAGTTGGTCCACGACGATGACGTGCTGGCGTGGATCAGCGGGGACGAGGTCGTCATCGAGGACCGGCGCATGGTCCTGACCCACACCCGCGGACAACTGACGCTGGTCGACACCGCTCGCGGCGCCAAGGTGGCGGCATTTCGCCTGGTCGGCCAGGGCACGGGCCGCGTCGGTGCTGTGACGCTGGCCAATCACCGCGTGCGAGTCTCCAAGGCGTCGGTCAATCCGTTCCAGTGGCACGTCACCGACGATCTCGGTGGCCCCGAACTGCTCAAGGCCCTGAAGTTCGGCAGCCAACTGCGCATCAAGGCCGGCGCGGAATTCGATCCCACCATGGGTGCAGGCCTGGCCGTGGTGGCACTGGCGCTGACCGCCATGCCCGAACTGGCCGCCGCCGTCCCCGCCGCCGCCTGACCCGACCTCGATCAGTCCCGCCGCCTGACCCGGACCGGGTCCTGCGCCTCGCGGCACCGCCTCGTGCGTGGGATCGGTGTCAGCCCTCGTGCCCGACCGGGCTGACCTCGGGGGGGTCGTCGACCCGACTCGCTTCCACGACCAGCATCACCAGCAGGGCTGCGTCGACCAGGAGCACCAGGACGATGCCGCGAACGTCCAGGCCAACGATGATCGCGACGATGGCGGCAGTCGCCACCAGCCGTTCCCAGCCCACGATCCGGAACGCGCGCCAGACGGCGCCGGCGATGCCGCCCAGGAACATGATCAGCCCCCCCGCGAGGAGGAGTCGGAACGCTCCCGGCAGCGAGTCGTCGGGGTGCAGGGTGATCTCCTCGAGCCCGGCTGCGGCCATGATGATCCCGAGCACGATCGGGATGTGCCACAACGACCAGACGTCGCGGGCGAACCTGCCGCGGGGCACCACGTCCAGTTGGTCGGCAGCGTGTTCCCAGGCGGGCATGGGCCGGTCGAAGTAGGACCACCACAGCAGGCCGGCGAAGACGCCAGCGGCCGACAGGGTCACCAGGGTCTGGGGGGACGCCAGGCTGGCCGTCGCGCCGTCGTCGCCTCCCATGACCTGGGCCACCCCCAGGGCGGTTGCCACGACCACCTCGCCCAGGGCGATGATCACGATCAGGCCATGGCGTTCGGCGAAGTGGCCGGCCCGCACGATCCACTCGCGTCCGCCGGCCTGGCGCATCCCGATGATCGACACGACTGCGACTGCCAGCGTCCACCCGCCGGTGCGCCACGGATCGGGCAGGAAGGACGCGACCACGATGATGGCCATGGCGATCCAGTTCGGCACCGAGTAGGCACGGATGGAGGCAGCCACCGGGTCGTCGCGATCCAGCCCGGCCATCATCGTCGTCAGACCCATCGCCAGGATGACTGCCGACGACAGGGCGAACAGGGGACCGCCATCCGCGTAGGCCGTCGTGACGGAGGCGCCCATCGGGATGGCGGCGACGGTGCCGACGAGGAACCACGCCCGGACCAGCCGCGAGTTGCCCGACACGGCGTTGGCCGACCAGTGGAACTGCGACCACGGGATCCACATGACCAGGAAGAGCAGGACCGTCCGCCCGACCCCTGGCCACGTCGGGTCGTGGACGAACCGATACACCAACTGTGAGAAGGCGAAGACATAGCTCAGGTCGAAGAACAGCTCCACGGGATCGGCCGTGAAGTCCTCCTCGGTGGGGGGGACGTCAAGACCGCGCATCATGCTCCCTGGCTTGGCTGCGCCTGAACGTAGCCAAGCCAGGTCGAGCGCTGCGCGCGGGCCCCGTCGACGGTGGCCACGCCGTGCCCGTGGCCGCCTACTCGGCTGCGCCCTGTTCGAGGTAGCGGTCCTTGATCGAGTCCACCACGCCGGCGTCGGCCAGGGTCGTCGTGTCACCCAACTGCTTGTCCTCGGCAATGTCCTTGAGCAGGCGCCGCATGATCTTGCCCGATCGGGTCTTGGGCAGGTCCGAGGTGAACAACAGGGAGGCCGGCTTGGCGATGGGGGAGATCACCGTGGCCACGTGGTTGCGCAACTCCAGCGCCAGGGCGTCGTCGCCGTCGATGCCGCCCCGCGGCGTGACGAACGCCGCGATCGCCTGTCCGGTCAGGTCGTCGGCGCGGCCGACGACGGCCGCCTCCGCCACGCTGGGGTGACTCACCAGGGCGGATTCGATCTCGGTGGTCGAGATGCGGTGCCCGGAGATGTTCATGACGTCGTCGACACGACCCAGCAGCCAGAAGTAGCCGTCGGCGTCGCGCTTGGCGCCGTCGCCGGCGAAGTAGACCCCGTCGAAGCGTGACCAGTAGGTGTCCTTGAAGCGCTGCATGTCGCCCCAGATGCCTCGCAGCATCGACGGCCACGGTCGGTCGATGACCAGGTAGCCGCCACCGGGGATGCCGACCGATTCGCCCTGCTCGTCGTAGACGTCCACCGAGATGCCCGGCAGCGGCAGCGTCGCCGAGCCCGGCTTGGTGGTCACCTCACCGGGGACCGGGGCGATCATCATCCCGCCCGTCTCGGTCTGCCACCACGTGTCCACGATCGGGCACGAGGAGTTGCCGATGACCTCGTGGTACCAGATCCAGGCCTCGGGGTTGATGGGCTCGCCGACCGTGCCCAACAGCCGCAGTGACGACAGGTCGTGGGCCCCGGGATGGTGGTCGCCCCACTTCATGAACGCGCGGATGGCGGTCGGGGCGGTGTACAGCTGCGTGACCCCGAACTCCTCGATGATCGACCACAGTCGATCCTCTGCCGGGAAGTTGGGCGCCCCCTCGTACATCACCTGGGTGGTGCGGTTGGCCAGCGGGCCGTACACGATGTAGGAGTGGCCGGTCACCCACCCGATGTCGGCGGCACACCAGTACACGTCGGTGTCGGGCTTGAGGTCGAACACGGTGCGGTGGGTGTAGGTGACCTGGGTCAGGTAGCCGCCGGTGGTGTGCATGACCCCCTTGGGCTTGCCGGTCGTGCCCGACGTGTACAGCAGGTACAGCAGGTCCTCGGCGTCCATGCGCTCCGGCTCGCACTCGTCGGACTGCCCATCGACGACGTCGTGCCACCACACGTCGCGACCATCGGCCATCTCGACGTCGGACTCGGTGCGCCGGACCACCACCGAGTGGGTGATCGACGGGGTGTCGGTGAGGGCCTCGTCGACGTAGTCCTTGAGGGGAAACACGCCGCCGCGACGCCATGCGCCGTCCGCGGTGACGACGACCTTGCACTCGGCGTCGTTGATGCGGTCACGCAGGGCCTGCGCGGAGAAGCCGGCGAACACGACCGAGTGCGGCGCCCCGATGCGGGCGCAGGCCAGCATGATGACGGCCAACTCCGGGATCATCGGCAGGTAGATGGCCACCCGGTCGCCGCGCTCGACGCCCAGTTCCTTCAGGGCATTGGCGGCCCTGCACACCTCGTCGAGGAGTTCGGCATAGGTGATGTCGCGCCGGTCGTCGGGCTCGCCGATCCAGTGGTAGGCCACCTGGTCGCCATGGCCCGAGTCGACGTGGCGATCGAGGCAGTTGACCGAGACGTTGAGGCTGCCGCCGCCGAACCACGTGGCGACCGGTTCGTCCCACGAGTGCACCTCGTCCCACTTCTCGTACCAGTCGAGGTGGTCGGCCTGCTCGGCCCAGAAGCCCAACCAGTCCTCGTTGGCCTGGTCTCGCAGGCTGGAGTCGCTGATGGTGGCACTGGCCCGGAACTCCTCCGACGGGGGGAAGGTCCGGTCTTCCTGGAGCAGGTCCTCGATGGCGTCCGACATTGCAGGTGTCCTCCTGGAGGCAGCGGTGTGGTCGGCGGTGCGGGTGGGGGCACGTGGTGGGGATGGCGTTCGTGGCGAGTGCGTCACCGGCTGCGCCGGTCCTCGCGCGTGCCCGCGCGATCGCGTCGTCGCTGCCGACGCTAGTGGCCACCCCGACCGGGGTTCCAGCCATTCGGCCATCGATTCCGTGAATTGGGGGATTGCCCGTGGGGCGGTCGTGGTGGGCGCGAGCGGGGTCGGACTGGTTGGATGCGTGCATGGCCCGAATCGACCCCCGCATCGACTACGAACTCCTCGAAGAGGAGTTCGACGACGTCGACACGGCCCAGCACCGCCGCCGTCGCGGCACCAAGCCCTCGGTCAAGGCCCAGGAGCGCATCGACGACGCCGAGGTTGCCCGGGTGGTGGCGGTCGCCCGAGGGCTGCTGGAGGTGTTCCACGACGGCCGCCGCCAACCGGCCCGGTTCGCGGGCTCGATGCGCGGCACCAAGGTCGTGGTGGGGGACCGGGTCGGGATCCGCCTGGCACGCCACGACTCCGACGTGGCCCGGGTCGTGTCGTTGGTTCCGCGCACGTCGACGTTGACCCGGACGCCCGACGACGGCGACGACACCGAACGCCTGGTCGTGGCGAACGCGGACGTGGTGGCCGCGGTCGTGAGCGCCGACCGCATCGAACCGTCGCAGGGGTTCATCGATCGGGTCATGGTCGCCGCCTCGGCGGGTGGCCTGGCCCCGATGGTCGTCGTGAACAAGATGGACCTGGTGGACGACGACCTGGCCGGGCAGTTGGCGATCTACCGCAAACTGGGTGTCGCGATCCACCTGACATCGGCCGAGACCGGGCAGGGTGTCGAGGCGCTCGGCGACGACCTGGCCGGGAAGTGGACCGCCTTCACCGGGCACTCGGGAGTCGGCAAGTCGTCCCTGTTCAACCTGCTGGTGCCGGCAGCCGACCAGGCCGTCGCCGACATCGGCCGCCATGGTGGCCGCCACACGACCGTGGCGGCCGTTGCCAGCCACATCACCGAACGGGATGCCTGGCTGGTCGACACGCCCGGTGTGCGGTCCTTCGGGTTGGGCACGGTGACACCGGCGTCGCTGTCGCGTCACTTCCCGGAACTGTCCGACCTGCCGTGTGCACTGGATGACTGCACCCACCTGGGCGAGCCCGGCTGTGCGATCGACCAGGCCGTCATCACCACGCGTCGGTGGGAGTCCTACCAGCGGTTGTACGCGGCCCTGGAGCAGTCGCCATCGGGCGCCGCTTGGTGACGGCTCGGAGCGGCCGTCGCTACCCTGACCGGTCGCAACCCCGGCGGGGTAGCCAAGTGGTAAGGCAGGGGACTGCAAATCCTCTATTCACGGGTTCGATTCCCGTCCCCGCCTCCAACGATCCGGACCCGTCCCCGGCGCAGCCTCCATTCGGCTGGGCGTATCGTGGCAATGGTTGGGCCTGACCGGGTCCGGCGCCGACGGTTCGCGCCGTCCACCTCCGGTGGCTACCATTCGAGGCCGTCCGGGGCGTTAGCTCAGATGGCCAGAGCGCTCGCCCGACACGCGAGAGGTCGCAGGTTCAATTCCTGCACGCCCCACCCGGACCACGGCCCCGTCGATGACGGGGCCGTGGTGCGTTTCGGGGCCAATCCTGCCTGGCGGTGGTGGGCTCAGCCGTCCGGCGTGAAGTAGGGCTGGATGGCGTCGCCGACCCTGGCGACGAGCGTGTCGACGTCAGCGGTGTCGAGGGCTGGAAAGCCGATCGCGTGGCGCATCACGGCAGCGCCCAGCAGGTGGGACATGGCCAGCGCCATGCGCAACTCCGCGTCAGTGCCCCCGACCCGTGGGGCGACCCGGGTGAGCATCAGGTCCCCGAAGAACTCGCGCAGCACGTTGCTGCCCTGCTCGGTCGCCATGGCACCGCGCAGCAGTGACAACAGGGCGTCACGGGTCGGTTGTTGCTCCCACACCCCGAAGAACAGGCCTGCCGCGCGACGCCCCGCCACGTCGAGTCCGTCCGCCAGGATGCGGTCGGCGATCTCGGACGGTTGCACCGGCAGTTGCACACTGGCCGCGAACAGGTTCTCCTTGGTCCCGAAGTAGTGGTGCACCAGGGCCGGGTCCACGCCGGCCTCGGTCGCGATGGAGCGGATCGTGGCGCCGTGGTAGCCCTCGGTCGAGAAGGTCGTGCGCGCGGCCGCCAGGATGTCACCGCGGGTGTCCGGGTCGCCCGGGCGCCGTCCGGTCCGCGCCATCAGGCGGCCACCCGCGCCGAGCCAACGGCCACCATGAACGCCTCTTCCAACGTGGCTGGCTGGATCGTCACGGAGCTGGATGCCGTGTCGTCGGCGTCGCCGGGGTCGTTGTCCCCACGGGCTGGGGTGTCCAGGGCAGCCACGACGGCGTCCCGGTCGCTCGTGACCACCCGGAGGCGACCACTGCTGGGCACCACGGTGAATCCGGCGTGCTCGAGTCGACCGAGCGCCGATTGGTCACTGGTCGACACCTCCACCACCGTCAGGTCACCGATGATCGCACTCGGGGTGCCCGTGCCGACCTCCTGCCCGTGGGCCATGATCACGAGACGATCGCACTGGGCCGCCTCGTCCATGTAGTGGGTGGTGACGAGCACGGCGACCCCGTCGTCGGCAGCCTCGTGGATCGTGTCCCAGAGGGCGGCGCGCGCCAGCGGTCCCACGCCGGAGGTGGGCTCGTCGAGCACCAACACCCGGGGACGGTGGCCCAGTGCGGCCGCGAACGCCGTCTGGCGCTTCAGGCCGAGTGGCAGCGACCCCACCAGGACGTCGGCGACGTCGCGCAGGTCATCGCGCACCGGCATCGCGTTGCCGTACACGGCTGCCTGGAACGCCAGGTTCTCCTGCACCGTCAGGTCGGTGTACAGGCCCAGGCCCTGGGGCATGTAGCCCAGGTCGCGCCGCGTGGAGCGGTCGGGCGGACCGCCCAGCAACTCGACCCGGCCCGCGGTCGGGTCCAGCAGTCCCAGCACCAGCCGGATGAGGGTCGTCTTGCCGGCACCGTTGGCACCGACGAGCCCGACGACTTCGCCGGGTTCGACGGCGACGCTGACGTTGTCGACGGCGCGGGCATCGCCGAAGTCCTTGACCAGGTCGATGGTGCGGATGCGTGCCATCATGCTGCTCCTTCGCGGCGCGTCCAGGCCGCGGCCATCGCCACGTCCTCCAGGTCCGGTTGCAGTCGCGGTTCGCTCGTGGGGGAGCGGGTCGCCTCATCGGCGTCGCCGTCGGCCGGGCGAATCCAGGTCCGCCAGGTCCGCCCGCGGCGCCACGACGGTCGCTCCGGGTCGCGCGTGGGCGTTGCCACCAGGACCCCGGGAAAGGATCCCTCGATCTCGCGGGCCGTGCCACGCACCAGGATGCTGCCCTCGTCGAGCACGATGACGTCGTCGGCCCGCTGGCCCTCGTCCAGGTAGGCCGTGGTGACCACGATGGCCGCCCCGTCCCGTGCCGCCCGTGCCAGCAGGCGCCACACGTCGCCGCGGCTCACGGGATCCAGGCCGGTCGTGGGTTCGTCCAGGACCAGCAGGGTGGGACTGGCCAGCATCGCCATCGCCACGGCCAACTTCTGGCGCATGCCGCCCGACAGGTCGCCTGCCAGCCGCTCTCGGGCGTCCTCGAGGGCGGTGATGTCGAGGAGGTGGGCGATGCGCTCGCGTGCGTCCCGCGCCATCCCGTGTGCCTGCGCGACGAAGTCGAGGTTCTCCGCGACGGTCAGTTCCGTCCACGAGCCACTCGACTCTGCCTGGTAGCCCAGGGACTGGCGATCGGGTGCCGTCACCACGCCGGCCTGGGGTTGGACCAGGCCGACCAGGACGCGGGCCAGGGTGGTCTTGCCGGCACCGTCGGGGCCCACGACGGCAAGGATCTCTCCGGCCTCGACGGCGCAGTCGACGTCGTCGAGGGCCGTCGTGTCGCCGAAGCGCACGGTCACGCCCTGCAGTCCGAAGGTCATGACCGCGCTCCCGTCGGCGTGGCGGCCTCCATGCCGGACGTGGCCTCGCGACTGCGGCGGCGAGCGGGGCTCAGCACGATGGTGAAGCGCCAGATCGCCAGCCCGGACACGACCAGCGACATCACCGCCAACACGCTCATGGGGAAGGCGAGCGTCGACAGTGGCGAGGCCTTGAGCATGACGTCGCGCGCGATGATGTTGAACCACGTCAGGGGCAGCAGGTAGCCGATCCATCGCACGCCCGCGCCCATGGACGACAGCGGGAAGATCAACCCCGACAGGAGGACCTGGGGCATCACGGTCATCAGCGCCAACTGGATGGCCTGGCCCTGGTTCTGGGAGACGGTCGAGATCAACACCCCGATTCCCAGCGTGACGAACAGGAACAGCACCGAACCGACGGCCAGCCATGCCGGGTTGCCGTTGAAGGGCACGTCGAAGACGAAGACCCCGATGGCCAGCGCGATGACCAGGTCCACGGCCGCGACCAGGAAGTAGGGCGCAACCTTGCCGATGAACACGTCACTGGCGCGCAGCGGCATGACCGCCAACTGCTCCAGCGTGCCGGACTGGCGCTCTCGCACGACCCCCAGCGAGGTCACGAGTGCACCGATGAACAGCAGGATCAGGCCGCCCAGGCCCGGGACCAGGACCGCCGAGGTCGACAGGTCGGGGTTGAACAGCACGTCGGTCTCCAGCGCCGGCGCCGCGCCCGAGGCGGCCGCCTGGCCGAAGGCCTGGAGCGAGGCCTGGGCCGTGAAGATGTTGGAGCCGTCGATGAAGGCAATGGGGGTGCCGCCCTCGATGGCCACGGCGACGTCGGCCTCGTTGCGACGAAGGATGTCGACGGGGTCGTCCGTGCTCCGGGCCTGGACCACGAAGGGTGGCGGCAGTTGCGATGCGGCCGCGGCGACCTGGTCGCCGACGGGCGTCAACCTGATCTCGTCGACGGCGAAGTTGGCGGCATAGCCGAACACCAACAGCAACACGATCGGCATGGCGATCATCATCGCCATCGTGCGACGATCCCGCTTCACCTCACGCAGTTCCTTGCGCACCATGGCCCACATGTCGGTCCTCCCGATCGCGTGCAGCACATGGAGTTCAACGCTTGATGAATTGTGCTGGCTCGAAGAATTCTACACGGCATGAATTGTTTCGGCAACACCCGATCGAGGGCCCGGCAGTGGTGCAGCAGGAGGCAGTGGGGCACCAAACGGCGTTCAGTCGCCCCAGCCTGTGTGCACGTCGTCGATGGCCTGCTGGGTGTCCAGGCGGGACAGGTCCAGGGCCAACTGGCGACGTTGTGCCGCGTCGGCAGCCGGCACCGATGCCGTCGGCATGGCGGCACCGGTGATGGTTGCCCACCACCACCGCAGCCCCCGGGGGGCGTTGCGGATGCCCAGGCCCTCGAGCCCGCGGTGGGCGTGGCCCAGGAACACCTCGCTGTTGATGCGCGCATGGACGATGTCGCGGACCACCTCGTCGACGGGGTAGTCACGGCGCAGGTGGTCGACCACGTCGGTGCGGGCATCGACCAGGCGGTAGCGAGGACCCACCGGGGCATCCTGGGTCGCGAGATCCTTCTGCACGCCACGCCACAGGAGTCGCTGGCGGGCGAACCAGTCCCAGGCATGGCGGGGCGGCGATGCCGGTGCGGGAGAACCTGCCACGGATGACCTCGCGTCGGCTGGTGCCACGATAGCCCCGCCCACCTCGACCCCGCAGGTGCCTGACCCTGCTGCGGCGGGGCGAGACCGGAAGCGGAGGATGTCGGGTACGCCACCTGCCACGTTGCCGCCCGAGCCCGTGCCAGGGCCCCTGCACGACGTGGAGGCCACCCGATTCGGGTGGCCTCCATGGTCATGCGGGATCGATCAGTTGCCGTCCGGCGGCAGGAACACCCGCGCCGGGATGTCGTCGTAGTTGTCCGGGTCCAGCGACGAGATGGAGTCGTCGGCGATCGCCTCGACCAGGCCGGTCAGGCCGATCTCGATCTGCTTGCGCAACATGCCGTTGCGCTTCTGGCCGTCGTACTGCGTCTGGCTCGATGTCTCGAACAACACGGTGGCACTGCCACGCAACGCGAACGACCCCAGTGCGGTTCCGGGGAGGTTGATCGCCTGGGGGTACAGGGTCACGGCGCCGTAGCCGCTGTCGCCCTGGTCCTGCAGTGCGTCGTAGACCGCGAGGTTGGCACGTCGCGAGGCGTCGTAGTCGAACTTGGGCCAGTCACCGAACTCGGACGGGTCCGCGATGAAGCGACCCGAGATCGACAGCGGTGACATCGCCTCGAGATCCTCGGTGGCGTAGCACGAGTACTGGTTGTGCAGGTCGACGAAGTAGTCGACCGTGTCGAACTCGCCCTCGAGTGCGTCGTAGACGTTGCGGACGGTCTGGGCCTCTGGCGTGATGTACCAGCCGGTGTCGGCGCTGTTGCCCGGGAAGTCGGCTGGCTGGGGCACGTAGTCGAGGTCCGGGTTGAAGTCCCGGTTGACGTCGAACCCACCGACCCGCGAACTGTAGTTCCATGCCGGATCGACGCCGGTCAACTGGGGGAAGTCCTCGACGACCTCGTCCCAGGTCATGTCGTTCTGCCGGGTGTCGTTGGCGGCACCGTCGACGTTGAGTCGCGGAATGGCCACGATGGTGAGGTTCTCACGGATCTGTTGGGCCCAGGGCGTGTCGGCACCGAGTTGCTGCAGCATCTTGAGCAGGGCCGGGGTGCCATGGTTCTCGTTGCCGTGGATCTGGGACTGCACCAGCATCACCGTGTCGCCCTCACCAACCCGGGCGGAGTAGATCTCGCGACCCTGGTTGCTGTAGCCGGCCACAGAGACGTCGACCGTGCCGCCGCTGGTGCGCTCGATGCGCTCCAGCGAGGCGGTGATCTGCTCGTGGCTGGGGAAGCCGGCGATGCCGGAACCCGCAGCTTCCAGCCCACAGTGGGACTGGGTCGGGATGGCGTTGGCGGCGGTGGCCAGACCCAGCCCGGAGGCCACCAGGGCCGCGGCGCCGATTCCTGCCGTCAGTCGTCGTTTCAAGTGCATCTTCATCCTTGCGTGGGGGGACCCACGACCATAGTCAGGGTCGGACAGGATGACATGAACGTTCGTCTCACCAGCCGCGAGCCACCCCGCTGGTGGGGCCGCATTCGCGGGTCGCGGTCGCCGCCGCCCGGTGGCCGGGGGTGTCGTCAGCGCGGTTGGAGCGTGGCGACGAGTGCGGGCAGCACGTCCTCGACCCGACCCCGGACGACGGCCGTGGCGAGGTGGTCGAAGTCGGTCGGTTCGGCGTTGAAGATGACCACGGGGATGCCGGTGGCAGCGGCCCGGGGGACCAGTGCCGCCGCCGGGTAGACCTGCAGTGACGAGCCGATCACGAGGACGAGATCGCTGGCCAGGACGGCCCTGGACGCTGCCGACACGGCCACGGTGTCCATCGACTGGCCGAAGGAGATGGTCGCGGCCTTCACCAGGCCGCCACACACCGGGCAGTGCGGATCGGTGTCGCCGGCATCGATGGAGGCAAGCACGTCAGTGGTCGTGGTCTGCCAGCCACACCCGGCCGGATCGCCCCCACGGGGATCGGCACCGATGCAGCCGGACGTGTGGGCGGTCCCATGGAGTTCGATCACCGACGTGCTCCCGCCAGCCTGGTGCAGGCCGTCGATGTTCTGCGTGACAACCGTGGCCACGCGGCCCGTGACCCTCGAGTTCGGCGATCGCGCGATGCGCGGCGTTGGGCCTGGCGTCGGCGGCCAGGAACTCCCGTCGCATTGCCCACGAGTCCGCCCGGACGTCGGCATCGGCGACATACCTGTCGAAGGTCAACCGCCGTGGGTCGTAGCGGGTCCACACCCCTCCGGGCGATCGGAAGTCGGGCAGCCCCGACCCGGTCGACACGCCTGCGCCCGTGAACACGACGGCGGCGTGCGCATCATCGATGGCCGTGGTCGCCGCGGCCAGCTGTGCGGACGTGGTCGTGGGGTCGCGGGGATCGTGGGGTCATGCGCAGCCTGTCTCCGGGGTGTCCATCGTGCCCGATGGGCCGCCTGCCCGGGCCCGTGTCCGTGATCCGGGGACCCCGACGGCTACGGTTCGGCCCATGGACACCTCCCACGCACCCGATCCCGGGGCCGAGACCGACGCCGACGCCACGCCGTCGACGACGGCACGGGTCGACCCTGCGACCGCGCCCCGGCGCACCGTGGCCGTCCTGGGGGATCGCGTCCTGATCGGGCTGCCGCCGGGTGGTGAGCGCACCTCGAAGGGCGGCATCCTCATCCCTGCCACGGCCCAGTCGGTCGATCGCAAGGGCCTGTGGGGCATGGTCCGTGAAGTGGGGCCCTACGTGCGCTCGGTCAAGGTCGCCGACGAGGTGCTCTACCTCCCCGAGGACGCGATCGAGGTCGACGTCGATGGTGACACCCTGCTGATCGTGCGGGAGCGCGACATCCACGCAGTGGCATCGGCGGAGACCGATTCCTCCACCGGGCTGTACCTGTAGGGACACCCACGGGCGGCGTGGTCAGGTCGCCTCGGTCTGGCGGGTGCTGAGCATGGCGGTCACGACGCGCGATGGCGACGGGCGCCCGAGTTGCGATGCCATCCATGCACTGATTTCGACGAGCGCGTCCAGGTCCACGCCGGTGCGCACACCTGACCCCTCCAGTGCATAGACCAAGTCCTCGGTGGCGAGGTTGCCCGTGGCCCCGGGGGCGAAGGGACACCCACCGAGTCCGCCGGCGGACGCATCGGCGATCGACACACCGGCCTCGAACGCGGCCAGGGTGTTGGCCAGGCCCTGGCCGTAGGTGTCGTGGCAGTGGACGGCGATGGCATCGAGGTCGACCGTCGTGGCCAGGTGGGCGAGCAACGCCTGCATCCGCCCCGGTGTGCCGACACCGATGGTGTCGCCCAAGGACACCTCGGCCACCCCGAGTTCGAACAGGGAGGTGGTCACGCGGGCAACATCGTCGAACGGAACATCGCCCTGGAAGGGACAGCCCAGCACGGTGGAGACGTAGCCACGCACACGGATCCCGGCCGCCGTGGCCCGGGCGACCACCGGGGCGAACATCGCCAGCGACCCGTCGATGTCGGTGTTGAGGTTGGCCCGGGAGAAGGCCTCGGAGGCGGCACCGAACACGGCGACCTCGGTGGCGCCGGCGGCCATCGCGGCGTCCAGGCCCTTCTCGTTGGGCACCAGGACGGGATGGCGCACGCCCGGATGATCGTCGATCGCGGCCATGACGGCGGCGCCGTCGGCCAACTGGGGCACCCACTTCGGATGCACGAACGAGGTCGCCTCCACGACCTGCAGGCCAGTCGTGGACAGCCGGTTGATGAACTCGACCTTGACGTCGGTGGGCACGATCGTGGACTCGTTCTGGAGCCCGTCACGAGGTCCGACCTCCACGATCGTGATGGCCGGGTCCGCCGCGGACACGGATGAAGTCGTCATCATGTTGCCTCCTGACCGTCGTCGTCCCCGCCAGCACGGTCCTCGTCGCCAGCATCGTCGTCGTCGCCGGCACTGCTGTCACCGTCGTCGGCCGCGTGCAGCACCACCAGGACGTCACCACTGGCAACGGCATCGCCGGCAGCCACGCGAACCTCGGACACGAGGCCGGCGCCGGGTGCTGCCACCGGATGCTCCATCTTCATCGCCTCCACGATCACCAGCGTCTGGCCACTGGTGACCTGGTCGCCGGGTGCCACGTCCACCTGGAGCACCTGGCCGGGCATGGGCGCCGTCAGGGCGGCGTCACCCGCGGTCATGCTGGCGTCGCGATGGACCACGATGGCCGGCACGTCGACGCGTTGGCTGCCATGACCGGCCCGGGCGACCCAGACATGGCCCCCGTCCCGCAACGCCGTGATCGTCACCGGTTCGCCGTCCACGTGCAGGTGTCGCCGCGAGGAGGTCGGGGTGTCCGCGGTGTGGTCGGCGTCGCCGCGGGGCGCGAGCGTCACGTGCAGGGTGGGGGCGTCGGGGTCGTCCCCGAATCGAACCTGGATGCCGGCCGGGGTCGTCGTTGCCGTGGCGCGTGCCGACCTGCGGCCACGCCAGTGACCAGCCACCGGACCGACTGCCACGCCACGGTCCCAGCGCCTGCCACGGATCCCGATTCGGTGCGGGGTGTCCGGGACCGGCCGACGTGGCGTCCAGCACCATGGCAGCCATGGCGGCGGCGACGGTGACCTGGTCGGGCGGTGTGGGCTGCCAGTCGGGGAGGTGGTCGGGCAGGAAGGAGGTGGTGAACCCGCCGTCGCGGAAGGCATCGGTGGCCAGGATCGCACGCAGGTGGTCGAGATTGGTGACGACGCCGGTGACCACGGCGTCGTCCAGCGCCGCGGCCAGGCGGTCTCGCGCCATCGCGCGGTCCGGACCCGTGGGCGACGACCTTGGCGAGCATGGGGTCGTAGTGGCTGCTCACCTGGCTGCCGGCGGCCACCGCGCTGTCGACACGGACGCCGGCGGGGATGGCGAAGGCCTCGATGCGACCGGTCTGGGGCAGGAACCCGGCCGGGACGTCCTCGGCGTACAGCCGCACCTCGATGGCGTGGCCGTCGGGCTGTGGGGGACGTTGCGGGACGTGACCCCCGGCCGCGATGTCGAGTTGGCAGCCCACCAGGTCGAGCCCCGTCACCAGTTCCGTGACCGGGTGCTCCACCTGCAGGCGGGTGTTCATCTCCAGGAAGAAGAAGGCGTCGCCGTCGTCGCTCGTGTCCAGCAGGAACTCGACGGTGCCGAGGTTGGTGTAGGCGACCTGTTGGACCAGGGCAACCGCGGCAGCGCCCATGCGTTCGCGCAGGTCAGGGTCCAGTGCCGGCGACGGGGCTTCCTCGACGATCTTCTGGTGGCGCCGCTGGATCGAGCAGTCGCGTTCGAACAGGTGGGTGGCGCCGCCGTGGCTGTCACCCGCCACCTGGATCTCGACGTGGCGGGGCGCGGTCACGAAGCGCTCGATGAGCAGGCGATCGTCCCCGAATGCCGCCGCGCCCTCGCGCGCGGCTGCAGCCACCGCCGTCGGCAGTTCGTCCAGGTCATCGACGCGTCGCATGCCCTTGCCACCCCCGCCCGACACGGCCTTGACGATCACCGGCAGGCCGATCCCCTCCACTGCCGTGCGCAGGTCGTCGGGTGCCAACCCGGACGGATCGATCGAGTCGAGTACCGGCACGCCAGCGGCGGCGGCGGCCTCCTTGGACGCCGCCTTGTCGCCCATCAGGGCGATGGCGTCGGCGTCGGGGCCGATGAAGGTGACGCCTGCCGCGGCACAGGCGGCCGGCATGTCGGGGTGTTCGGACAGGAAGCCGTAGCCGGGATGGATCGCGTCGGCCCCGGTCTCGACCGCGGCGGCGACGACGGCGTCGATGTCGAGGTAGGCCGCGACGGGGTCGCCGGGCAGCTGGACGGCGCGATCGGCCTCGGTCACGTGCAGCGCGCCCGCATCGACGGCGCTGTGCACGGCCACGGTGGTGATGCCGCGCTCGCGACACGTGCGCATGACGCGGCGGGCGATCTCGCCACGGTTGGCGACCAGCACGGTTTCGAAGGTCATGCGTCCTCCCGCCCGGCGTCGACTGCGTCGTCTGCCTCGTCGGTGTGGGCGGCGTCGTGGGTGGCGGCCGCCGGGGCTCCGACCGCGGGGGCGGGGGTGGCGTCGCCGGAGGAACGGGCGCGCGGGGACCAGCCGGGGGGGCGTCGCTCGAAGAATGCCGCCATGCCCTCCTGGCCCTCGTCGCCCACGCGCAGTGCTGCGATCAGCGCCACCGTCATGGCCTCGATGTCGTCGCCGCCGGCGAGGACCCGGGGGATGAGCTGCCTTGGTTCGACGTTGTGCTGCCGGCGCGCCCTCGAGCAGTGCCGCCACGACCTGCTCGACTGCGGCGTCGAGATCGTCGCGCGCCACCACCTCGTGCACCAGGCCCATTTCGCGCGCAACGGTCGCCTCGAAGAGCTCACCCGTCAGGAACCAGCGTCGCGCCGCTGCCGGCCCGATCTTGGGCACCACGATGCGCGAGATGGTTGCCGGTGCGATGCCCAGTCGCACCTCGGTGAAGCCCATCTTCGACCCCTCGCACGGCCACGACGATGTCACAGGCGCACATCAGGCCGGTTCCCCCCGCGATGGCGTGGCCGTTCATCCGGCCCACCACCGGCGTCGGGAACTCGTCGATCGCTCGGAAGGTCGCCGCCAGTCGGGCCGAGTCGTCGGCATGGGCAGCGGCGTCCTGGTCGCGACCCGAGCGCATCCAGTTGAGGTCGCCACCGGCCGAGAACACGTTGCCGGCGCCGGTGAGCACCACGACTCGCAGGTCGGGGCGCCCAGCCAGGTCGGCCAGCGCGTCCTGCAGGGCCGTCATCGTGGCCGGGTCCAGCGCATTGCGCACCTCGGGCCGGTGCAGGGTCACCGTCGCCACGCCACGGTCGTCGATGTCGACCAGCACCTCGTCCGCCACGCGAACCTCCCTGTTCGTTGACCCGCCCACGGATGGTAGGCGTCCGCGCACCCACGGCAGGTGCTCGCGGACCCCCGGCAGGTGGCCGCGGACCCCGGGCCGACTGGAATCTAGACTGGCCCGACACGCCCACGAGGACCCACCGTGACCGACGATCGCCCCACGCTGCTGTTGCTGGACGGACACTCGCTGGCCTATCGCGCCTTCTACGCCCTGCCCGACACGCTGCGGACGCAGAACGGCACGCTGACCAACGCCGTGTACGGGTTCACCTCGATGCTGGTGAACCTGCTGCGTGATCGCCAACCCGACGGCATCGCGGTGGCATTCGACCGCGGCCGCGACGTCTCCCGGACCGAGGCCTTTCCCGACTACAAGGCGAACCGCTCGGCGCCGCCCGACGAGTTTCGCCCCCAGGTCGACCTGATCAAACAGGTCTGCGAGGTGTTCGACCTGCCGGTGATGACCCTGCCGGGCGTCGAGGCCGACGACGTGCTCGCCACGGTCGCAACCCGTGCCATCGACATGGGCTGGGACGTGTTCATCGTGACCGGGGATCGCGACGCCATGCAGTTGCCCAACGAGCACCTGACCGTCCTGTACACGCTGCGCGGGATCTCGGAGATGGCCGAGATGACGCCGGCTGCGGTCGCCGATCGCTACGGCATCCTGCCCGGCTCCTACGTCGACGTCGCGGCCCTGCGCGGGGACAACTCCGACAACCTGCCCGGCGTGCCCGGGGTCGGGGACAAGACGGCGGCCAAGCTGGTCAACGCCTACTCCGACATCGACGGGATCTACGCCAACATCGACGACATCGGTGGCAAGAAGGTTCCGGCGATGCTCGTCGAGCACGAGGAGCGGGTGCGACTCAACCAGCAGGTGATGCGGTTGCGTCGCGACGTGGACGTCGAGGTCGACCTCGAGGCCCTGCGACTGACGCCGTGGGACGCGCCCGCCATCCGCGACCTGTTCGCCACGCTCGAGTTTCGCAACCTCTACGACCGCTTCGCCGACGAGGTCCTCAACGAGGACCTGGCCGAGGAACAGGCCAGTGGCTTCCAACGGGTCCCCACCAGGTTGGAGGCCGGCGACCTCGCCGCGTGGTTGGACGGGCTGTCGGCCGAACCGGTCGCCATCGTCGTCGACACCTCCGACCGCGTCCCGCACCTGCACCTGGACGCCATCGGGTTGTCGCACCCCGACGCCGACCCGGTCAGCCTGCACGTCGCCGATGCCGGGGCGGGCGACCTCGACGCGTTCGGCCGACTGTTGGCCGACCCGGACCGACCCCTGGTGACCCACGACGCCAAGGTGTTGTGCCACGTGGCAAGCGGGCTGGAGGTGGAGTTGGCCGGCGTGACGCTGGACACGGAACTGGCGGCGTACCTCCTCAACCCGGCCCAGCGATCGTTCACACTCGATGCGCTGGCACTGCAGTTCCTGTCCCGCACGCTGGAGGTGGCCGGCAGCGAGGGCGCGCCGCAGGCCCAGTTGGCGCTGGGACTGGAGGAGACCGACGAGTGGGAGCAGCGCGCGCTGCGGGCCGAGGCGGTGCGCCAACTCGGCGAGGTGCTGATGGCTGAACTCGATGAGCGCGACCAACGAGCCCTGTTGGACGAGATCGAGTTGCCACTGGTCGAGGTGCTCGCCGGGATGGAGGCGGTTGGCATGGCGGTGGACCGCCACGTGCTCGGCAGACATGTCGGCGACCATGACGGCCCGGGCGCGCGAACTGGAACTCACGATCCACGACCAGGCCGGACGGACGTTCAACGTCGGGTCCGGCAAGCAGTTGCAGGAGGTGCTCTTCGAGGAGTTGGGCCTGCCCAAGACCAAGCGGATCAAGACCGGTTGGTCGACCGACGCCACCCAGATGGGCAAGATCGTCGATGCCCATCCGATCGTGGCGGCGGTGCTGGAGTGGCGCGAGGTCACGAAGTTGCTGTCGACCTACATCGACGCGCTGCCACCGCTGGTGGACGACGAGACCGGCCGAGTCCACACCACGTTGTCCCAGACCACGGCCGCGACCGGACGACTGTCGTCGTCGAACCCGAACCTGCAGAACATTCCGGTGCGTCGCGAGGACGGCCGCGAGATTCGCAAGGCCTTCGTGGCGGGCGGCGAGGGTGACGGCTCGGGCCTCGACCAGTTGCTGGTGGCCGACTACAGCCAGATCGAGTTGCGCGTCATGGCCCACATGTGCCGCGACGACGGGTTGCTGGACGCCTTCACCTCGGGTGAGGACATCCACGCCACCACCGCCGCCAAGGTCTTCGACCTCCCGCTCGAACTGGTCGACGGGGGATTGCGCGATCGTGCCAAGGCCGTCAACTACGGCCTCGCCTACGGCTTGACGCCGTTCGGGCTCGGCCAGCAACTGGGCATCCCACCCGACGAGGCCTCAGAGATCGTCGACGCCTACTTCGAACGCTTCCCCAAGGTTGACGAGTTCCTGCAGCAGGCCGTCGTGGATGCGACCCGCGATGGCTACACGACCACGCTGTTCGGGCGCCGGCGGTACCTGCCGGACCTGTTGTCCACCAACCGCAACCGGCAGCAGATGGCGCAACGGATGGCGCTGAATGCACCCATCCAGGGCACCGCGGCCGACATCATCAAGCTCGCGATGATCGCGGTGGCCGAGCAGTTGGCGGCCACGGACCTGTCGGCGCGGATGCTGCTGCAGGTCCATGACGAGATCATCCTGGAGGTGGCCTCGGACGAACTCGAGGCGACGACCGCGCTGGTGCAGTCGGCGATGGGCGGCGTGGCGACCCTGGCCGTGCCACTGGAGGTCGACACCGCCGTCGGCCCCACCTGGTTCGACGCCCAGAAGCACTGACACCTTGTGTGGTGGTGTCCGATCGCTGGTCAGGAGCGGGCGACGATCACGCTCAGGACCGCGGCCACTGCGGTGGCAGCGCCGAAGCCCCACCGCTCCCATGGGCTGGTCGAGGCCAGGTTCGCGAGGGTGTTCAGGACGAGGAAGGCCGCAAGCGCCCAGGTGCCCCACACGGCCAGCGTCGAGTCCCTTGCTGGTGTGGTCACGATGCCGGCCCGGGCGAGGACGAGCCAGCCGGCAGCGACGAGCACGCCGACAGTGACGAGGCTGGCCGCGCGGTAGGTCGGCGGCAGCGTCCCGCCTGCGTTGGCGGCGCGGCCCCCGTAGACGTGCGCACCCAACGGTGCGCCGAGGGCGACGGCCAGTTGGACGAGGGCGACGAGCCCGAGAAGCGTCGTGACGCCGCGTGCGGCGAGGGTCTCCATGGTGATCTCCTGTCTTGTTGCTGTCCGTTGATGGCTCGGCGTGATGGTGGGGCGGGCGGAACGTCGGTCGGATCGGGATCTGCCTCGTGCCAGTGGGCGTCGACGCGCCTGGGAGCCGACCAGGTAGGCACCGCCGGTGCGACGGGCCGTGGCAGTGGTCGCGGGGCGAAGGCGGTCAAGGATGGCGGGGACACGCATGGTGGCTCCGTTCGGGTCGGTTCGAGCTGGTACGAGGAACGCTACGAAACGCCGGATTCGCCCTCTTCCCCGAGCCCGCCAACCTTTTGCCCCATCCGGCCACGAGGAGTGGACGATCTGGTAGACACCTCTCATGGGCTCCATCGACGCGAATCTGGTCCGGCGGATGATCGCCGCCGCCGACGACTCGGTGCCGGCCGACGAACTGCTCGCGATCGTCGGCCTCGACTCGCTGACCCCCGACCCGATGCGCACGCAGCCCGTTCCTGACGAGGACGCCTACACGATGCTCGAACGGGCGACCCGTGGCGGCGACCACGGGCTGCCCATGCGGTACGGGGACGGGCTGGAGCCGGGGATGGGCGGTGCCCTCGGCCACGCGATGGCGACGGCGTCGACCGTCGGCGATGCCCTCAAACGGCTGGCCCGCTACATCCTGGTCATCAGTGACACGCTCGAGTACGAACTGCGGGCCGTCGACGGTGGCGCCGAGTTCCACCTGCTCGGCCGCACCGGCCCACGACGGGGCACGCAGCTCGCCAACGAGTGCGCCGTCGCCGCCATCACCTCGGTGCTCCGCCAGGTCGCAGGGTCACCGGTGCGCCCCGCGTCGGTCACCTTCCGGCACGCCCCACCGCCGACGACCGCCGACCACGAGCGGTGGTTCGGCTGCCCCGTGCACTTCCAGGCACCGGCCACGTCGCTGCGCTTCTCCAGCCGGACGCTGGCGACAAGGACCCGGCTCGGCGACGCCGGCCTGTCGGCCTACCTGCTCGCACAGCTCGATGACCTGCACGCCGAGCAGTCCGAGCGGTCCGCGGTGCTGCGGGTCCGAGCCGCAGTCGCCGACACACTCTGCGACGGCGTCCCGACCAAGGCCGACATCGCGCGTCGGCTCGGGATGAGCGAGCGCACGCTGCACCGCCGCCTCGCCGAGCACGACGAGACCTTCCAGGCTGTCGTCGACCAGGTCCGCCTCGACGTCGCCCGGTCACTGCTGACCGACGGCGACCGCCCGCTCGGCGAGGTCGCCTACTTCACCGGGTTCTCGGCCCAGAGCGGCTTCACCCGGGCGTTCAAGCGCTGGACCGGCCAGACCCCGCTCGCCTACCGCCAACGGGTCGGCTGAGCCCACGCCGAAGTGGCGCGGCCGGGCCGTGATCGCTCAGGCGGGACTCGCCACGACCTCGGCGTGCAGGACGCTGGCATCGGTGTCAAGCCCCAGTGCGCCCCCGGCGACGTCCTCGATGACGCATGCATAGTCCCCGGGAGGTCCGGACATGCGGAAGGTGACCTGGCCGAGCATCGAGGTGTGGCCCATCCCGGTGGCGCTGCGATGCGGGCCGGTGATGCTGGCGTAGACCGCCATGTCGGGGCAGCGCTTGCCGTCGGCATCCTTGATGGTGGCGACGAAGGTGACGCGGATCCGCGATGGCGTCTCGGCAGCCCCACGGGCAGCCGATGGTGTCGGCGCATCCTCGACCGACGTGGTCAGCGACGTCACCACCAACGGGCGGGTGAAGAAGGCGTCCTTGGGATGGTCGTCGGCCACGACGCGCAACTCGTCACCCCCCTCGGGCTCGGGCGAGCGGAGGCCGGGGACGAGGCGTCGGAGACGGGTCAGCATTGGGGCCCTCGGTGAGGTCCGGCGCAGGTGGACGGACCTGACGCCGGTGTCGAAAGTATCGCCGAGGTGGGTTCCGGCGCACGACCGTGGGTGTCCGGATGGCCATGGCTCGACCATGGATCTCGTGCTGTGCGGTCGAGCGGATCGGACTCAGGTGGTGGCGGCCGTCAGCAGGCGGCTCGCGGCTCGATGCAGGCGGTCGTCACCGGCAGCCAGGACCCGGCCGCCGGCGTGGGCGGGGTCGCCCTGCCATGTCGTGATGGTCCCGCCAGCGCCCCGCACCACCGGGATCAGTGCCTGCACGTCCCAGGGCGACAGGCCGGCCTCGACGACCAGGTCGATCGTGCCGGATGCCACCAGCGCGTAGGCGTAGCAGTCGGTGCCGTACCTGGTCAGCAACACCTGGTCGCGCACGGCCTCGAAGGCTCGTCGCTCGAGTTCCGAGCCCACGCGGGGAAAGGTCGTTGCCAGGACGGCGTCGCCCAGGTCGCCCACGTCCCGCACGCGCAGGCGCTGGCTGTCGTCGGCGTGGCGGAACTCGCACCACTGCTGGTCGGGCGTGGCAACGCCGATCCACCGCTCGTCGACATGGGGTTGGTCGATGATGCCGATGACCGGTTCGATGCCGTCGAACAGCGCGATCAGCACGCCCCACGTCGGCAGTCCGGCCAGGAACGCGCGGGTGCCGTCGATCGGGTCGACCACCCAGGTCAGGCCCGACGTCCCTGCTGCGTGGCCCTGCTCCTCACCGACGATGCCGTCGTCGGGCCGCAGCGTCGCCAGGGCATCCCGCATCGCCGTCTCGGCGGCAGTGTCCGCCACCGTGACCGGATCCCAACCACCGGGGGTCGATGCGTCCTTGTCGCGGTGACCCAGGTCGCGAGCGCGGAAGTGGGGCAGCGTGACGCGGCGGGCCGTGTCGGCAAGGCCGCAGGCCACGGCCACCAGTTCATCGACGTCCCGTGCGTCCAGGACGACTCGACTCGGGGTTGGCACGTCCCAGGGCAGCGCCTGCGACTCCCGGGTCACGCCTGGTCCTCCAACGGGGTCAGCGGGTGCGGTTCGTCGTCGTCGTGCAGCCACACCTGCACCAGGTCGGCATCCTCGGGCAACCCGTGGATCTCGACGCGGTCCACCTCGCACCAGTCGATGCCGACGCGACCACCCAGGGCCAGCACGGCATCCATGGTGTCGTCGAGGAGGTCGGGTGCGACGTCGAGACGGCGCACGGCGGCGGCACCGTGGCGCGTCTGGGCGTCCACGATCAGTTGGCTGACGACGGTCACGGCGGTGGGTTCCATGCGGCGCAGGCTATGCCACCGTGGTGGTCACATTGCAATCCCGGGTCGGATCTGGGACCATGGGTGGTCACGGACGGGCCACGCCCGCCGTGTCGCATGCCTCCGATGCACGTGTTGATCGCGCCAGCCGTGGTGATCGACGTCATCGGTGCGCGGTGTCGCCGAGCCCCTCGCACGGTCGACCTCCACGCATGTGCGAAGTTCACACAACGCCGCCACCGATGGCGGCGCGGGAGCACGGCGGACCGAGACCGGCGACCGACACCCTCGACCATGAAACGACATCATGACTGACCAGCCCACCACCGAGAACCCGACCACCCCCCCCGCCGGCATGGATGCCGGCAACGTGGTGGTCATGCAGGACCCCGGCTCCACGATGACCTCCACCGGCGACACGATCGTCGAGAACGACTTGTCCGACGACGAGTTCGAGGCTGCCCTCGAAGGCACCCTCAAGAACATGGAGGAAGGCTCCATCATCGAGGGAGTCGTCGTCAAGATCGACCCCGACGAGGTGCTCCTCGACATCGGATGGAAGTCCGAAGGCGTCATCCCGATCCGTGAACTGTCCATCAAGATGGACATCGACCCCAACGAGGTCGTCATCGTCGGCGACGTCGTCGAGGCGCTCGTGATGAACAAGGAGGACGACCTCGGTCGTCTGGTCCTGTCGAAGAAGCGCGCCCAGTACGAGCGCGCCTGGGGCACCATCGAGAAGATCTACGCCGACGACGGCACCGTCATCGGGACCGTCATCGAGGTCGTCAAGGGTGGGCTCATCCTGGACATCGGGCTGCGTGGGTTCCTGCCGGCATCGCTGGTCGAGATGCGCCGTGTGCGCGACCTCAACCCCTACGTGGGCACCCAGCTCGAGTGCAAGATCATCGAGTTGGACAAGAACCGCAACAACGTCGTGTTGTCGCGTCGCAAGTTCCTGGAGGAGACCCAGAGCGAGTTCCGCTCCGAGTTCCTCACCTCGCTGCAGAAGGGCGAGATCCGTCGTGGCACGGTGTCCTCGATCGTCAACTTCGGTGCCTTCGTGGACCTGGGTGGCGTCGACGGCCTGGTGCACGTGTCGGAGCTGTCGTGGCAGCACATCGACCACCCGTCGGAGGTCGTCGAGGTTGGCGACGAGGTCGACGTCGAGGTGCTGGACGTGGACCTCGAGCGCGAGCGCGTGTCGTTGTCGCTCAAGGCGACGCAGGAAGACCCGTGGCAGCGCTTCGCCCGTGAGGTCGGTGTCGGCGAGATCGTCGACGGCGAGGTCACCAAGCTGGTGCCCTTCGGTGCGTTCGTCAAGGTCGAGGACGGCATCGAGGGTCTGGTGCACATCTCCGAGCTGGCCGACCGCCACGTCGAGGTCCCCGAGGCCATCGTCAACGTCGGCGATGCCGTCGAGGTCAAGGTCATCGACGTCGACACCGTGCGTCGTCGCGTGAGCCTGTCGCTCAAGCAGGCCAACGCCGACACCGGTGGTGGCGACGAGGACGGCTACGAGGACGACGCCCGCGGCGTCGAGCACGCCTACTCGTCCGGTGACGACTCGTCATCGAGCGGGTCGTCGCTGGCCGGTGCCCTGGCTGCAGCAGGCCTGGTGCAGAACCAGGGCGTGTCGCCCGAGGAGATCGCACTGGCCGAGGCAGAACTGCCCGAGCCGGTCGAGGTCCCCGAGGAGCCTGTCGCTGCTGAGGAGCCCGTCGCTGCTGAGGAGCCCGTCGCTGCTGACGAGCCCGCCGCCGAGGACGAGCCCGTCGCTGCCGACGAGCCTGCTGCCGAGGAGGCCGCTGCCGCTGACGAGGCCGCCGAGGAGGCGCCTGCAGCGGACGCCACCGCGGAGGAGTCTGCCGAGGAGCCCGTCGCCGCTGACGAGTCCGAGGACGAGCCTGTCGCCGCTGCTGACGCGGACGACGAGTCCGACGACGCCTGAGGCACCTCGCCCCAGCTGTGCACCACGAAACACCCCGGCCCACACGGCCGGGGTGTTTCGTCGTCGGCGTTGTAGGGTCGTGCGGCGCCGGCGACCATGAGGAGGGCGGCGTGCGGATCGGGCTGACGGGCGGGATCGGGAGCGGGAAGTCCACGCCTGCCTCGCTGGGCGCGGCAGGCGGTGTGTGATGCGCGTGGGACTGACCGGCGGGATCGGGAGCGGCAAGTCCACGGTGGCGGGGCTGTTGCGTGACCACGGGATGACGGTCATCGACGCCGATCGCGTCGCGCGGGAGGTGGTCGAACCGGGCGAGCCGGCGCTGGCTCGCATCGCCGAGCACTTCGGACCCGGCGTCATTGCGGCCGACGGGGCACTGGATCGTGCGGCGCTGGCCGCCATCGTGTTCGCGGACCACGACCAGCGCGAGGCGCTGGAGGCCATCACCCATCCGGCCATCGGTGCCGAGATCGCACGGCGGGAGCAGCTCGCCAGGGACGCGGACCCGCACGCCATCGTCGTGGTGGACCATCCGCTGCTGATCGAGACGAACCAGGTCGACCAGTTCGATGCGCTCGTGGTCGTGCTCGCATCCGAGGCCACCCGGCTGACCCGGCTGCAGGACCATCGTGGCATCGACCCGGACGACGCCCGTGCCCGCATGGCCGCCCAGGCCAGCGACGACGCCCGTCGCGCCGCCGCCACCTGGGTCATCGACAACGATGCTGACCTGCCGGCCCTCGAGGGTGCCGTCGCCGAACTGGTCGTCGCCATCCGTGCACGGGCGACGTCGTCGTGAGGGTGCAGTTTCGTCGGCTCCGCCTGTCACAGGTGGGGGATACGGTTTGCCCATGAGTTCATCCCCGCGCACACTTGCCCAGTTGACCACGCCGACCCTGCCGGACCACGACGAGGTCTCGGTGCAGCCGGTTGCCACCGGCGAGCCGGGTCGCACCATTCGACAACCTGGCACCTTCAAGGTCGTGAGCGACTTCGAACCGGCCGGTGACCAGCCTGCGGCCATCGATGCGCTGGCCAGTGCGCTGGACGCCGGCGAGAAGGCCGTGACCCTGCTGGGCGCCACCGGCACGGGCAAGACCTTCACCGCCGCCAAGGTGCTGGAACGGGTCAATCGGCCCGCACTGGTGATCGCACCCAACAAGACGCTGGCCGCCCAGTTGGCCAACGAGTTCCGGGAGTTCCTGCCCTCCCACGCGGTCGAGTACTTCGTCAGCTACTACGACTACTACCAACCCGAGGCCTACGTCCCGTCGTCGGACACCTACATCGAGAAGGACTCGTCGGTCAACGACGAGATCGAGCGGTTGCGCCACCGCGCCACGATGGCGTTGTTGTCGCGGCGCGACACCCTGGTCGTGGCGTCGGTGTCCTGCATCTTCGGCCTGGGGTCCCCGCACGAGTACGCCAACCACATCCTGTGGCTGCGGGCGGGCGAGGAGATCGGGCTGGACCGCACGCTGCGGCGCTTGGTGGACCTGCAGTACTCGCGCAACGACCTCAATCTCGTGCGTGGCACCTTCCGGGTGCGCGGTGACACCCTGGAGGTGTTCCCGGTCGATTCGGACAAGGCGCTGCGCGTCGAGTTCTTCGGCGACGAGATCGATCGCATTGCCCGGGTTGACACCACCACGGGCGAGGTGTCGGGCAACCTCACCGAGTACGCCGTGTTCCCGGGCAGCCACTACGTCTCGTCGGACGCGACGATCAAGCGTGCGCTGGTGTCGATCGAGGAGGAGTTGGAGGAACGCCTCGCCACACTGCAGCGGCAGAACAAACTGCTCGAGGCCCAGCGACTGCGGATGCGCACCAGTCACGACCTCGAGATGATCCGCGAGGTCGGGTTCTGCTCCGGGATCGAGAACTACTCGCGCCACTTCGACGGTCGCGCGGCCGGCGAGGCGCCCTACACCCTGTTGGACTACTTCCCCGACGACTTCGTCCTGTTCATCGACGAGTCACACGTCACGGTGCCCCAGATCGGCGGCATGTACGAGGGCGACCGCTCGCGCAAGGAGACCCTGGTCGAGCACGGCTTCCGGCTGCCCTCGGCCCTGGACAACCGGCCCCTGCGCTTCGACGAGTTCCTCACGCGCATCGGCCAGCGCATGTTCATCTCGGCGACGCCCGGGGCCTACGAGCGACGCGAGGCCTCCTCGATCGTCGAGCAGATCATCCGCCCGACCGGACTGGTCGACCCCGAGATCGAGGTGCGTCCGACCAAGGGGCAGATCGACGACCTGATGGAGGAGATCCGCCGTCGCGCCGATGCCCACGAGCGCGTCCTGGTCACGACCCTGACCAAGAAGATGGCCGAGGACCTGACCGACTACCTCGTCGACAACGGGGTCCGGGTGCGCTACCTGCACTCCGACATCGACACCGTCGAGCGCGTGTCCATCCTGCGGTCGCTGCGGTTGGGCGAGTTCGACGTGCTGGTGGGCATCAACCTGTTGCGCGAGGGGTTGGACCTGCCCGAGGTGTCGCTGGTGGCGATCCTGGACGCCGACAAGGAGGGGTTCCTGCGCTCGTCGACGTCGTTGATCCAGACCGTGGGCCGGGCCGCTCGCAACGTCAACGGCACGGTCGTCATGTATGCCGACAACTTCACCGACTCCATGAAGTTCGCGCTCGACGAGACCACCCGCCGCCGCGAGATCCAGGTCGCACACAACATCGAGCACGGCATCGACCCGCAGACGATTCGAAAGCGCGTGGGTGACATCATCGCGGCGGTTCGAGCCGAGGAGGCCGGCGAGGACTATGCCCCACTCGACGACGACCATGGGCCGTCCGCCATCGACACCTCGGACATGCCGGTGGCCGACCTCGAGGCGCTGATCCACCGACTCGAAGAGGAGATGCACGAGTCTGCCGCCGACCTGCGCTTCGAGTACGCCGCCCGCCTGCGCGACGAGATCAACGAGTTGCGCCGAGAACTCCGGTTGATGGCCCAGGCCAACGTCTGAAACCGGTGACGGACCGACCACCGTCTGGTGCCGATTGCCCCCGGCCGGGACGGTCCTTGTGGCCCCGGTCATCTCGTGATCCGTGACTAGGCTGGCGCATGTTGCTGTGTCGTGGCCCATGCCCATCCCCGTCGAAGAGCGATCATGACGCCAGTGTTGCAGTGCGAGAACCTGGTGCGCCACTTCGATGACCTGGTGGCCGTCGACGACGTGTCGTTCTCGATCGCACCGGGCGAGACCTATGGACTGTTGGGTCCCAACGGAGCCGGCAAGACCACCACCATCTCGATGATCGCCGGACTGCTCGACCCCGACGCCGGCCGTGCTGTGGTCATGGGGACACCGGTCGGCCCGTCCGCGCTGGAGGCGAAGGCCCACATCGGCCTGGTGCCCCAGGACCTCGCCATCTACCCGGACCTGACGGGTCGCGAGAACCTGCGGTTCTTCGGCCGTCTCCAGAAGATGGAGAAGGCCGCGTTGACCACCCGGATCGACCAGGTGCTCAAGACCGTGGGGCTCGCCGACCGCGCCGACGACGCCACCAAGGAGTACTCCGGGGGAATGAAGCGTCGCCTCAACATCGGCATCGGGTTGTTGCACGAACCCGACCTGCTCATCCTGGACGAACCGACCGTTGGCGTCGATCCGCAGTCGCGCAACGCCATCCTCGAATCGGTCGAGGCGCTGTCGGGCGAAGGCATGGCCGTCCTCTACACGACCCACTACATGGAGGAGGCCGAGCGGTTGTGCGACCGCATCGGGATCATCGACGATGGCCAACTCCAGGCCGAGGGCACCCGTGACGAACTGCTCAACCTGACCGGTGAGGTCGACAAGGTCTCGTTGGCAGGCGGCGGCGACCTCCAGGCCGCCGCCGCCGGCCTCGAGGCACTGCCGGCCGTCGTGTCCGTGGGCGTGGAGCCTCGCGCGCTCGAACTGACGGTGCACGACGCCCCCTCCGCGCTCGCCGACATCGTGTCGACCGCCTCGGCCGCCGGCATGGCGATCACGGATGTCGAGGTTGCCCGGCCGGACCTCGAATCCGTCTTCCTGTTCCTCACCGGACGGGCACTGCGTGACTGAGGCCGAGGCACACCGCACCAGGACTGCGCGCCCCGTGGCGTTGCGTCATGTGCTCGCGCCCCCGTTGGGCCCGGGTCGCGGGCCCGGCGTGCCGCGCACACCCACGGGTTCCGGTGTCCCCTGCGCCGCCGCGCGTGGGGTCGGATGATGGACCTGTCCGCGATATGGACCATGGCGTCGAGTGACCTGCGCCAGCGGTTGCGGGACAAGTCCGTGTTCATCTTCGGGCTGGCGGTGCCGCTCGCACTGATCACCGTGTTCAACTTCCTCTTCGCAGGCGTGGGCGATGCGGAATCCCTCGACGACATGACGGTCGGGGTCGCCGTTCCCGCCGATGACGAGGTGGCAGGCGGGCTGCCACAGGTGCTGGAGGGAATCGAGTCACCCGACATCAGCGTCACCGACATCGGCCCCGACGGGGCCGAGGCCGCGATCGAGGCTGGCGACATCGACGTGGCAGTCGTGGTGCCCGAGGACTTCGACACCACGGTGATGGCCGGCGGCACTGCCGACATCGACGTGACCGTCCCGGCCGACGAGGGACTCGAGGAACAGGTCGTGACCGCAATCGTCCAGGGCTACGTCAACCAGGTGGCCGCGGCAACGGGCGCAGCCACCGCGGCAGGAATGGCGGGACTCGACCCCGCGGCAATCCAGCAGGTTGCCGGTGACGTCGTCGCGGGGGCGCAGGCACCGGCGTTGACCTCGGTGGTTGGCGAGACCAGCGACGAGCAGTTGGGGGTGGAGGCCTATCTCGTGGCGGGCCAGACCGCCCTGTTCATGTTCTTCACCATCGGGTTCGGGGTCATCTCCTATGTCGAGGAGCGCGAGAACGGCACCCTGCCCAGGCTGCAGTCCATGCCCATCCCGCCGGCGTCGATCATCGTCGCGAAGACGGTCGTCAGCTTCGTGCTCGGTGTCGCCTCCACGACCGTGCTCCTGACCGCAGGCAGTGTGCTCTTCGGCGCGTCGTTCGGGGACGTGGTCCCGATCGCGGTGCTGGTCGTCGCGACGGTGACGGCCGTGACCAGCCTGGTGCTGCTGGTGACCAAGGTGGCACGCACGTCGGAGCAGGCCCTGATCGCCAACTCCGTGATCGGGCTGGTGCTGGGCATGCTCGGCGGTGCGTTCTTCCCGGTGGCCGGGGGTGGATGGCTCACGCGGATCGCCGACCTCACCCCGCCAGCAGCCTTCATTCGGGGCCTGGGCATCACCAGCGGCGGCGGTGGCGTCACCGACCTCACCGGTCCACTGGCGGTGATGGCCGGGTTCCTGATGGTGTCGGTCATCGTGTTCGTCCTCGTGCCCGGACGAAGGGACCTGTGATGGGACAGGTGCTTGCGATCGCGCAGACGAGCCTGCGGCGCTTCATGCGGGACCGGTCCAACTGGTTCTTCGTGTTCGTGTTCCCGCTGTTCCTCATCATGCTGATCGGGGTGCAGTTCTCGGACGAGGCGGCATCGGGCCGCGTCACCGTCGTGGGTGACGGCCCGCTGGCGACGGAGTTGGCGGCGAGTCTCGAGGACCTCGACCTGGCCGTGACCACCTCGACCGCCGACGTGGCCAGCGTGCAGACCCAGGTCGCACGAGGGCGCACGGATGCCGCCGTGATCGTCGGCGACGCCGCCGAGCAGGGGTGGGCGGATGGCGATCCGACCACCATCGAGGTGCTGCCCGGGAGCCAGGCGGCAGGACAGGCAACCCAGCAGACCATCCAGACCGCATTGGCAGACGTGTCCGACGCCCGGACCCAGCAGCAGGCCCTGGTCGCAGCCGGCATGACGCCCGCCGCCGCCGATGAGGCCCTGGCCAGCGTGGGGGAGGTCGGCCCGTCGGTCCGGGTCACCACCATCGGCGATTCGCTCGGCGAGGAGTTCGCAGGGCTCGGGAGGTTCGACCTGGGTGCGGCCGGGCAGTTGTCGTTGTTCGTGTTCCTGTCGTCACTGTCGGGGGCGGCGTTCCTCATCGACTCGCGGAAACTCGGCGTGACCCGCCGCGAACTGGCTGCGCCCATGACCGCCAACCAGGTGATTGCCGGTGAGGTGCTCGGCCGCTTCGCCATCGCGCTGGTGCAGGGTGCCTACATCGTGATCGGGACGGCCCTGCTCTTCAACGTCGACTGGGGCGACCCGTGGGCCACCGCGCTCGTCCTGTCCGCCTTCTGTGCCGTCAGTGCCGCCGCCGCGATCGTGTTCGGGGCCATGCTCGACAGCCCGAACGTGGCCGGCGGGCTGGGCGTGGGGCTGGGGTTGGTGCTCGCGGCACTCGGAGGCTCGATGCTGCCGCTCGAATTGTTCCCCGACACCCTGCTGCGGATCTCGGCCTTCACTCCCCACCACTGGGCCTACCAGGCCTATGCCGACATCCAGCGACGTGGCGGGGGAGTGGTGGACGTCCTGCCCCAGGTGGGCGTGCTGGTGGCAATGACGGCGGTGTTGCTGCCGCTGGGCGCGTGGCTGCTCAGGCGCTCGACCCAACGCGCCGTGTGACGCGCATCACCAGCCGCGTTCGCGCCAGCCTTCGACGTGCGGGCGTTCGCGGCCAAGGGTGGTGTCGTTGCCGTGGCCCGGGTAGATCCAGGTCCGGTCGTCGAACTGTCCGAAGACGCGCGCCTGGAGCCCGTCCATGATCTGGGTGAAGGCGTCGGCGTTGCCGAAGGTGTTGCCGGGTCCACCCGGAAACAGCGTGTCGCCCGTGAACAGGTGATCGCGTTCGTCACCGTGCACCAGGTAGCTGCAACTGCCCGGCGTGTGGCCGGGGATGTGGAGCACCTCGATGCGCAGCAGGCCCACGTTGATGACCTCGCCGTCGGCCAGTTCTCGGTCGAGTGGGTGCGGAAACAGGTCCTGGTCTCCGGGGTGCCCCCAGATCGGCAGGCCGGGGTCCTCCTTGAGGTCCCCCCACGCCCGGACGTGGTCCCAGTGGCCGTGGGTCTGGACGACGGCGCGCACGTCGACATCCGCGATCGCCTGACGAATACGGTCTGCTCGAGCGGCCGCGTCCACCAGCAGTCCCTCATTGCTGGCGCTGCACCTGATGAGGTAGATGTTGTTGTCCATCTCCTCGACCGAGAACTTGCGCACGTGCAGGGCCCCGTCACGCCGATCCTGCCAGACGCCATCGGGTTCGACCCGGCCGTCGTAACTCGTCGCATCGGCCAGGGTCATCGTTTGACTCCTCGGTCGTCGTGTCGCTGATGGCAGACTAGGGGCCGGGAGCGACGGCCGAAGCCTCCATCGCGCGCGTCTCGGCGCAGGGGCATGGTGAAGTGGTGGCACGCTGGCCTGCGGCCACCCGCCCTGGCTGGTCTTCACGGTCACGCCGACCTGCCCGGCGCAGCGGGGGCTGGACGAGTGGACGGGGGAACACATGTTCGATTGTCGTCCACCTTGGTAGACTCCGAAGCCATTCTCCATGCTTGAAAAGGTTGCCCCACCGTGACCGACTCCATCATCGTTCGAGGTGCTCGCGAGCACAACCTTCGCAACGTCGACCTCGAACTGCCACGCGACAGCCTCATCGTCTTCACCGGACTCAGTGGGTCCGGCAAGTCGTCGTTGGCCTTCGACACCATCTATGCGGAGGGCCAGCGCCGCTATGTCGAGTCGCTGTCGGCCTATGCCCGGCAGTTCCTGGGCCAGATGGACAAGCCGGACGTCGACGTGATCGAGGGGCTGTCACCGTCGATCTCCATCGACCAGAAGTCCACGTCGCGCAACCCGCGCTCCACGGTCGGCACGATCACCGAGATCCACGACTACCTGCGACTGCTCTACGCGCGGATCGGCATCCCGCACTGCCCCAACTGTGGGCGCGAGATTGCCTCCCAGACCTCCGAGATCATCGTCGACCAGGTGCTGGCGCTGGCGCCGGGCACCCGCTACCAGGTCCTGGCCCCGGTCGTGCGAGGGCGCAAGGGCGAACACGCCACGCTGTTCACCGACCTGCTCGGCGAGGGCTTCGCCCGGGTGCGCCTCAACGGAGAGGTCCACCCCATCGAGGAACTCGGGCGCCTCGACAAGAACCTCAAGCACGAGATCGAGGTGGTCGTGGACCGCCTGGTCGCCAAGGACGGCATCCGCCGCCGGGTCGCCGACTCGATCGAGACCGCCCTGAAGTTGGCGGACGGCGTGGCGATGATCGAGATCCTGCCGGATCGGGACGCCATCGAGGCCGCCGAGGCCGCGGGCGAACCGGAACCTGCGGCCGAGGTGCTGACCTTCTCCGAACACCTCGCCTGCCCGCACTGTGCGTTGTCCTTCGACCAGCTGGCACCGCGCAACTTCTCGTTCAACTCCCCCTACGGCGCCTGTGAGGTGTGCACGGGGTTGGGCTCCCAGTTGCGGGTGGACCCAGAGTTGGTCATCGGCGACCCGGACGCGACGTTGGCCGACGGCGTCATCATCCCGTGGTCCACGTCGGGCAACCAGTCGGGCTACTACGCCCAACTCCTGCGGGCGGTCGTCGAACACCTCGACGCCGACCCCGACGTGGCGTGGCAGGACCTGCCCGACCGGGTCCGCAAGGCAGTCCTGCACGGCATCGACGAGAAGGTCCACGTTCGCTACAAGAACCGCTACGGCCGCGTGCGCTCCTACCGGGCCAACTTCGAAGGCGTCATCGACAACCTGGTGCGGCGCCACTCCGAGACCGACTCCGACCATGTGCGCTCCAACATCGAGCAGTACATGCGCGAGGTGCCCTGCCCCGCGTGTGACGGCGCCCGCCTCAAGCCCGAGATCCTCGCGGTGACCGTCGGTGACACCGGCATCCACCAGGTGTCGCGCATGTCGATCGAGGACGCCGACCGGTTCGCGGCCGACCTCGAACTGACCGATCGCCAGGCCCTGATCGGGGCGCGCGTCCTCAAGGAGATCCGGGCCCGGCTGCGATTCCTGCTCGACGTCGGTCTCGACTACCTCACGTTGGACCGACCGTCGGGATCGCTGTCGGGCGGCGAGGCCCAGCGCATCCGGCTGGCCACCCAGATCGGCGCCGGCCTGGTGGGCGTGCTCTACGTCCTGGACGAACCGTCGATCGGGTTGCACCAGCGCGACAACGAGCGCCTCATCGAGACGCTCATCCGCCTGCGCGACCTTGGCAACACCCTGATCGTCGTGGAACACGACGAGGCCACCATCGAGGCTGCCGACCACATCGTCGACATCGGGCCGGGCGCCGGCGAACACGGTGGCGAGATCGTGCACTCGGGCTCGGTGGCCCAGCTCAAGCAGTTGACCCGCAAGTCGCTGACCGGGGCCTACCTGGCCGGCACTCGCGAGATCGCCACGCCATCACGACGTCGCGCCACCGACGGGCACCAGTTGACCGTGGTCGACGCGCACGAGCACAACCTCAAGGACCTGACCGTCGACATCCCGCTGGGCGCATTCACGTGCGTCACCGGCGTGTCCGGCAGCGGCAAGTCGACCCTGGTCAACGACATCCTGTCACGCGTGCTGATGCGCCATGTCTACACGTCACGTGAGGTGCCGGGTCGGCATCGACGCATCGACGGGCTCGAACACGTCGACAAGGCAGTCGTGGTCGACCAGTCACCCATCGGTCGGACGCCACGTTCCAACCCGGCCACCTACACCGGGGTCTTCGACCACATCCGCAAGCTGTTCGCGTCCACCCAGGAGGCCAAGGTTCGCGGCTACCAGCCGGGACGATTCTCCTTCAACGTCAAGGGCGGTCGGTGCGAAGCCTGCAAGGGTGACGGCACGATCAAGATCGAGATGCACTTCCTGCCCGACGTGTACGTGCCCTGCGAGGTGTGCAAGGGCAAGCGCTACAACCGCGAGACACTCGAGGTCCGGTATCGCGACCTGACCATCGCGGACGTGCTGAACCTGCCGGTGGAGCATGCCCTGGAGTTCTTCACGAACCAGCCGACGATCCGCAAGTACATGTCGACACTCAACGACGTGGGTCTTGGCTACGTGCGGCTCGGGCAGCCCGCCACGACCCTGTCGGGCGGCGAGGCACAGCGGGTGAAGCTGGCGTCGGAACTGCGCAAGCGCGCGACCGGCCAGACCGTCTACATCCTGGACGAGCCGACCACCGGTCTGCACTTCGAGGACGTGCGGCGCCTGCTCAAGGTGCTGCACCGCCTGGTCGACAAGGGCAACTCGGTCGTGGTGATCGAGCACAACCTCGATGTCATCAAGACTGCCGACCACGTCATCGACCTCGGTCCTGAAGGGGGCATCGGGGGCGGCATGCTGGTCGCATCCGGCACCCCCGAGGAAGTGGCCGCGGTCGGTGCCTCCTACACCGGCAAGTTCCTGCGCGACCTGCTGCCCAATGCCTGACGTGATCGAGCGACGTGGCGTGGAAGGGACCGTGGCGAGGGTGCACGCAGCGACGGCGACGAACGTGCACGCAGCGACGGCGGTGGCAAGCGCCTGGACCATGGGCGGCTGATGGACAACCCCGCGCTGCAGTTTCGCCCCGAGCCGTCCTCGATCCCCGACGAACCCGGCAGCTACCAGTTCCGTGACGGTGCGGGCAAGGTGATCTATGTCGGCAAGGCCAAGTCGCTGCGCAATCGCCTGGGCAACTACTTCCAGGCGTGGCACAACATCGCGCCCCGCACACGGGCCATGCTGCGCGCTGCACGATCGGTCGACTGGATCGTGGTCGACAACGAACCGGACTCACTGCATCTCGAGTACACGCTGATCCAGCAGCACAAACCCCGTTACAACGTGCGCTATCGCGACGACAAGTCCTATCCCCACCTGGTGCTGACCACCTCCAAGGAGGTGCCGCGTGCCCGGGTGGCGCGGGGTCGGGTCGCCAAGGGCGATCGCAAGTTCGGGCCCTACGCCCATGCCTACGCGATTCGCGAAACCCTCGACCTGCTCACCCGCCTGTTCCCGGTACGCACCTGCACCAACGGGGTCTACGACCGGGCCCACCGCTCCGGGCGCCCGTGCCTGCTGGCCGACATCGGCAAGTGCGCCGCGCCCTGCGTCGGTCGGATCTCCATCGAGGACCACCGCAAGCTGGTCGACGACCTGGGCGACTTCCTGGACGGCGTGACGACCGAGGAGGTGCTGACCCGGTTGGAGGAGAAGATGGACGCGGCGGCGGCCGAGCTCAACTTCGAGGCAGCCGCCCGACTGCGTGACCAGGTCCGTGATGCCAGGCGCGTGCTGGCGCGACAACAGATGGTCTCGGACCGGCGCGAGGACATGGACGTCGTGGCCGTGCACGGCGACGAGCTGGAGGCCGCCTTCCAGGTCTTCTTCGTGCGACACGGTCGGGTGATGGGCCGCAAGGGCTGGATCGTCGACAAGGTCGAGGAACTCGACGAGCACGAGCTCATGACCTCGTTCCTGCTCCAGCTGTACACCGAGCGTGGTGACGACGTCCCGCCGGTGGTCGTGGCCGACTCGATGCCGGCCGACGCGGAGGCGCTGGGCGAGGTGTTGGCCGACATGCGCGCCGACAACCACGTCGGGCCCGGTCGACGGATGCAGCAGGTGCGCTTCGTCGTGCCGCAACGCGGCCCGAAGGTCGACCTGGTCGCCACGGTCGCCGACAATGCCCGCCAGGCATTCGTGCGGCACCGCATGAAGCGGGCGACCGACTTCACCACGCGCACCGATTCGCTGAACCAACTGCAGATGGCACTGGACCTCGACGACGCCCCGCTGCGCATCGAGTGCTACGACATCTCCCACCTTGGCGGCACCGAGGTGGTGGCGTCGATGGTGGTCTTCGAGGACGCGCTGCCCCGCAAGGATGCCTATCGCCGGTTCAAGATCAGCGAGGATCGCAATGACGACTTCGCTGCCATGGAGGAGGTGATCCGTCGCCGGTTCCAGCGACTGGTGGACGATCGCCTGGATCCGGACGCAGACCCGGCCAAGTTCTCCTACCCGCCCAGCCTGGTCGTCATCGACGGGGGAGCGGGGCAGTTGGAGGCCGCGCGCAAGGGGTTCGCGCAGGTCACGATCCCGCCAACCGCCGCCGACGCCGTGCGCAGTGATCTCACCGGCCTGCTGATGGACGTCGAGTTCGTCGCCCTTGCCAAGCGCTTCGAGGAGCTGCATCGGGTCGACGGACCACCGGTCCTGCTGGATCGGGCGTCGGATGCCCTGTACCTGGTGCAGCAGGTGCGAGACGAAGCCCACCGGTTCGCGGTCACCCACCAGCGCACGCGCCGTCGGCGATCGGTGACCACGACGAAACTCGAGGAGATCGGCGGCATCGGACCGGGTCGTCGGCGCGCCCTGCTGCGTCGCTATGGCTCACCGAAGGCCGTTGCCGAGGCATCCGTGACCGACCTCGCGACGACGCCGGGAATCTCGGAAACCCTGGCCCAACGGATCAAGGACCATCTCCGCGCCTGATCTCGCGCTTGGCGCCTGATCTCGCGCTGGGGCGCTCGATCAGGTTGCAGAACTCGCTGCGGCTCGTTCTGCCGCTCGGGACAGCGATCTGCGTCGCACACCTGCCCGCCTGATTCGTGCCGGGGCGCTTGATCAGGTGGCTGCGAGTTCGTCGCCGAACTGCACGGCCAGGTCGACGAGGGCCTCGATGTGGGGGGCCTCGCTGCGGTGGTTGACGATGCACGCCCGCAGCACGAAGCGGTCGTCGACGACCGCGTTGGATGGATACACCTGGCCGGAGTACTGCAGGCGCTCCATGAGCCGGTGGTTGAGTTCGTCGACGGCGGCATCGTCGCGGTCGTCCCGGGGGACGTACCGGAAGGTGGCGATCATCAGGTCCGGGGTACTGGTGGCCTCGAGTCGGGGATGGGCCTGGGCCAGGTCATGGAGGTAGGTCGCCAGGGTGCAGTCGTGGCCGAGGCGTCGGGCGTAGGGGCCCCAGCCGTGGGCACGCAGTGACCACCACAGCTTGAGGGCCGCGGCCGGCCGGGTGAAGAAGGGCGACCGTGTGTAGGTGTCGACCCCGGCACGCATGCGCTCCTTGTCCTCCACCGTGTAGGTCGCGTCGACGTGGAACGTCCGCTCGAGATCGGCCACGTTGCGGACCAGCAGCATCCCGCAGGCGATGGGCACGTACAACCACTTGTGGGGGTCGAGTCCGATCGAGTCGGCGCGATCGATGCCGCGGAAGCGTGGTCGCAGGTCGTCTGCCAGGGCCCCCACGGCCCCCACGGCCCCGTCGACGTGGAACCACAGGTCGAACTGCGCCGCGAGGTCGGCCACCGCGTCGAGGTCGTCGATCGCACCGGTGCCCACGGTTCCCGCCGACGCGACCACGCAGATCGGGCGGTGCCCGGCATCCAGGTCTGCGACGATGGCTGCGCGCATCGCTGCGACGTCGAGGTGGTCGCCAGCGTCCACGCGGATTTCCCGAACAGCCGCAGACCCCAGGCCCACCATGTCTGCACCGCGCTGGATCGTGTCGTGCACCGTGGTCGCGGCATACACCGTCAGCATCGGTCCACCTCGAAGACCGTCACGCCGCACGTTCCAGCCTGCCTTGGCATCACGCGCCGCCAGGAGCGCATCGTGGTTGGCAGCGGAGCCACCGGAGGTGAGGTAGCCGCCCGCCGTGTCCGGCAGCCCCAGGCGGGTCGCGAACCAGCCCAGCAGGCGCTGTTCGAGCTCGGTGAGCCCCGGCGACAGCCGCCATCCTCCGACGTTGTTGTTCAGTGCCGCAGCGATCAGGTCCGCCGCCGCGCCGGGCACCGTGCCCGACCCCGACACGTAGCCGAAGAACCCTCCGTTGCCCGGGTACATGGACCAGTCGAGCATGAGTTCGCGCGTGTCTGCGAGCAACCCGTCGACGTCGTCGGGGTCGTCGGGGACCTCCCACGCCATCGCTGCCGCAACGTCATCGGTGCTGAACCCGCGATGGATGGGCAGGTCCGGCAACTGCTCGAGGTAGTCGCCCCACAGGTCCACCGTGGCATGGCCCAGCGATGTCGCGCGATCAGACGACCAGTCGAGGTCGGTGACGGGCTCGGGTCGCGGCACGCCGAGTGAGCGAGCGTCCTGTGTCATGGGTTCCCCGTCGCCTGGCCCGTCAGTACGTGCTGGGGCGGTGCCGGCCGTGCGTCCGCCTGTCCGTCCCCGCTGCCCCTCGGCGCAGTCTGGCACCTCCCACGTGCAATGGCAACCGAACGAGTCCGCGCCACGTCACACGGGCGACCCCCGGACCGTTGCCGGTTCCGAGGGTCGCCACGCGCCATGCGCTCAGATGATCGGGCGCTCAGTTGATCCGGATCGTCTCCTTGCGGGCGTTGTTGCCGCGGCCCGGCGTGTATCGGCGCTCGGTGTTGCCCGAGGCATCCACGGAGAACCACCGGATGGTGGTGGTCTCGTCGATGACGATGGGTTCACCACCCTCGCGCACGCCGGCCGACTGCCACACCGGGGAGTCCCAGGTCGGGGCTGACCCGTCGAGCGTGTAGTAGATGTCGACGGGTTCGGAGGCGACCCAGGTCACGTCGACCGGGCCGTCGTAGCGACCACCGGCCGGATCGAGCCACGTCTCGGGTGGCTGCCGGTCGGCCGTCCAGTCGTTGGCGACGTCGTACAACTCGATCACGCCGTTGGAGAACTCCATCATCTGGTTGTAGGCCTCGTCCCACTCGGGTTGGAAGCTCGTGCCGACCTCGAAGTTCCAGGCGTACAGCCCGTACTCGTAGTACAGCATGTCACCCGAGTTGCCGGCTGCCGAGTACAGCACGTCGGCGGTGGGTCCGGTGCGTTGGGGTGTGATCGTCAAGCCACGCCACTGGTGGATCTCGGTGATGATGTCCTTGGACGCCGCGAAGAAGTAGTCCTCGGTGCCCAGGTCCGGTCGTGGCAGGGTCACGCGACCCGGCGTGATGTATGACCCCGGTGACCACATGAAGTAGTTGCCGGAACTGTGGATGTTCATGGCGAACTTGATGTTGTCGTACTCGCCGGGGATCCAGTGGATGTTGGCACTCTCGGGCTCGGACAGTTCACCCGGCCCGGCGAAGGTGCTCGACGTGCAGCTGGTGGATGCGCCGTTGTACCCATCGAAGAGAGAACCGACCGTGTAGTTGCGATTGTTGTCCACACCCCAGGCGTTGCGGGCGTTGTAGTCGTTGGCGTCACCGTCACCGCAGTAGTTGGTCATGTTCTTGCGCTGCGAGGCGAAGTCGTAGTAGCTGTACAACTGCCCGTCTGGGTTGACCGTGGGAACGATGAAGATGTCGAGGTTGTTGACCAACTTCTTCGTCTCGGCGTCGTTCTTGTAGTTGTGGAGCAACCGGTACGCCGTCTCGAGGTTGACCAATGGTGTCTGCCACTCGCGGGCGTGTTCCTGCGAGTAGGTCAGCACCCCGGTCCTCGAGCCGTCGCGATGCTTGCCGATGCGCAGCATCAGTGGCTGGAACGGCTCGCGCAGGACGTGGTCGGGCGCGTTGAGCCCGTCCGTCATCTGGGCCGTGGCAGCCGCGGCGACCACGCCGGTGCCGGTGTTGCCGCGATAGGTCGTTGCCACCACCAGTGCGCTGGCATCGGGGGCGGCGTTGATCGCCGCGACGACCTGCGCAGCCGTCGACACCGGCGTCCCGCCGGCGTTGGTCCCGAGGTTGACCACGATGTCGTCGCCCGAGACGTCGACCGACAGCGTGGCGCTGGCACCCGGGTTCACGTAGGTGATGGTCAGGTCGTTGCCGCCTTCGTGACCCCACGCATGGGATGTCAGGACCACCCGCTGGGACGTGCCCCCGTCGGAGAGGGCCATGGCCCGGCGGCGGTAGCCGTTGGTTTCGTTCGGCAGTTCGATGACCTCGGTGAGGTCGGGGAACTGCTCATGCAGCGACCAGACCATCTCGTTGATCTCGTAGGCGTCGGGATAGTGGTCCAGGAATCCCTGGAAGTAGCGGGGTGAGTTGTCCTTGGTGGGCTCACCGAGCCACTCGGTGACATCGGACTCTGCCGCCCCACCCATCGAGCTGGTCACCCGCACCCGGGTCGGCACGACCGCCTCCTGGGCGGCCAGCGTTCCGGTCGTGGGCAGGCCGGCCTTGATCGCGGCACCGTCTGCCTGCGAGATCATGACCGAGGGGATGGTCGCGCTGGTGCCACCGGTCATGGCGAAGGGCGCGCCACCGTTGTTGTTGGCCAGCACCATGGCACTGGCCCCGGCTGCCTGGGCATTCTCCGCCTTGGTGACGAACGGGCAGTTGCCGCGGTCGACCAGGGCGATGTTGCCAGGGGTGAAGCCGACCAGCGGGCCACACCCCTCGGTCGGGGCACCGGACCCGTCACTCACGAGCTCGACCGTGTCCGATGACGCCCGTCGTGTCGATCGAGTTCCCGAAGCCGGCGGCCACGGCGCCGTAGCTGCCGGCTGCCGAACCCTCGTCGATGGTGAAGGTGATGACCCCCGAGAGGTTGAACTGCCCCCGGTGGTACTGGTACTGGCCGGCGTCGACGAAGGCGCCGAGTTGCGCACTCCCACCGTCGCCGATCTCCGTTCCCTCGCCGGCGTCCCACTCGACGGTCAGGGTGGCGGCCTGCTCATCGGTGCTCTTGGCCTCCACCGACAGGTACTGGTCGCCCAGTGAGACGAAGCGGTCGGCTCGGGCGACGACGACGGTGTCGATCGCGGCCACGCCCGCCTCGGCGGCGGCAGCTTCGGCCTCCTCGACCGTCGCGGCACGTTCGTCCATCAGTTCGGCGCGCTGCTGCTCGAGCGCCTCGCCTGTCGTGGTGACCTCGACACCGACGCCGAGTTCCTGGAGTGCGGCGACCTCTTCTGGCCACACGATGCCGGTCACCTCGAGACCACCGCCCACCTGTTCGACGTCATGGTCGAGGTCGACGCCCATGTCGACCACCTGGTCGAGCGTGTCGCGGTCTGGAATGCGCAGGACGGCGACGTCGGGCAGGTCGGCTTCGTCGGGCTGTGCCGACGCCGCGATGGGTGGGAACATGGCCACGGCAAGTGCGATGGCCAGCGCGACGACGAGCAGGCGTCGCAGCAGGATCGCAGGGTGGGGGATGGGGGGACTGTGCATGGCTCACCTCGCTGGGCGGGCTCGCGAAGGGGGCGAGCCGGGGGGGACGCGGGTGTTCCCGCTACATGGCATTCCTAGTCGATCAGCAGCATGTCGTCCTACGGTTTCCACTTCGATCGTGACAACTCGTGCGCTGGGCGCCTGATCTGGCGCGGACGCGCGGCCCGCACGGAACGGGTCGCGGCGGCCCGAGACGTTAGGATCGGGTCACTGCCCGGCTGGCTTCGGCACGCCTGACGACGACGGAGCGCACGTGACCCAGGAACGCGACCCTTCAGGCCAGACCGCCGACGGTGGTGACGCCAGCCCGGACGGTGTCGCCGGCATCAGCACCGAGTCGCTCACCCATGCCAGGGAGGTCGAGGAAGCGGTGGAGCAGGGCCTGCGGCGCCCGCAGATCGTGGTGATCACGGGCATGTCGGGAGCCGGCCGCACGACGGTGGCCAAGGTGCTCGAGGACATCGAGTACTTCGTCGTCGACAACCTGCCGCCCGCGTTGATCCCCAAGGTGCAGGACCTGGCATTCGGTCCCGGGACCGACGTGGAACGCCTGGCGTTGGTGGCCGACATCCGTGGACGGGCCTTCTTCGGCGACCTCGTCGAGGCCCTGCGCGACCTGGTCGCGGCCGGGGCCAATGTCCGCATCGTCTTCCTCGAGGCCGATGACGACACGCTCGTGACGCGCTTCGAGTCGTCGCGGCGCCGGCACCCGGCGGCGGGCGCGGGCGATGGCGTGCTGGAGGGCATCGTCGCCGAACGCGGCATGCTGTCGGAGATCCGGGGCATGGCCGACCTGGTCGTGGACACCAGTGACCTGAACGTGCACGAACTGCGTGACCGGGTGATCGGGCTGCTGGGCGACGACGAGTTCGCCCAACTGCGGGTCAAGGTGGTCTCGTTCGGGTTCAAGCACGGGTCGCCGCGCGACGCCGACATGGTCATGGACGTGCGATTCCTGCCCAACCCCCACTGGGTCGAGGACCTGCGACCCCACACCGGCCTGGACGCACCCGTGCGCGACTACGTCTTCGCCCAACCCGAGACCGATCCGTTCGTGGACGCCTTCGAGGAATTGCTCGACGTGGTCGTGCCCGGGCTATGTCGGGGAGGGCAAGCGCTACCTCACCATCGCCATCGGCTGCACGGGCGGGCGGCACCGGTCCGTGGCCATCGCCGAACACGTCGCCAGCCACCTGCAGGCCACGACCGATCAACCCGTGGTGGTGGCGCACCGGGACCTGGCACGGTGAGCGTGGCCACCGCGCCATCCCACGACGACCCCGACCACAACGTGGTCGCCATCGGTGGTGGGCACGGTCTGTCGCGATCGCTGGTCGCGCTGCAGTTGTGTGGCTGGCGGCCCACCGCGATCGTGTCGATGGCCGATGACGGCGGGTCGTCGGGCCGGCTGCGCCAGGAGTTGCACGTGGGGCCGCCGGGTGACCTGCGTCGCGCCCTGTCGTCACTGTGTCCCGACCCGGTCCATCGGGCACTGCTGGAGCATCGGTTCGAGGGCGGCGCCCTGTCCGGGCATGCGGCCGGCAACCTGGTCCTGCTGGCAGGCGCGGCCGTGCAGGACGATGACCTGACGGCCGGCCTGGCGATGCTGGCCGTCCTGTTCGACGCCCGTGGTCGCGTGGTGCCCGTGTGCGAACAGGGCCTGGACCTCGAAGCCACGCTGTCGGATGGTTCGGTCGTGCGTGGGCAGCGTCGTCTGACGGTCACCAGTGGCGTGGACACCGTTCGGCTGGTGCCCGCCGACGTGACCGCCAACCCCGTCGGGGTGGCCGCCATCGCCGCGGCCGATCTGGTGGTGATGGGACCCGGGTCGCTGTTCACCTCACTGATCCCGCCGCTGCTGACGACGGAGGTCGCCCGGGCCCTGACCACCACTGCCGCCACGCGGGTGGTGGTGGCCAACATCCGTCAACAACCGGGTGAGACCGAGGGCATGGACCTGCAGGGCCATGTCGATGCCCTGTTCGCCCACCTGCCCGACGAGCTCTTCGATCGACGTCCTGGTCTGCAACGACGGTCCCGTCGCCGCCGGCGCCCTGGAAGGGCACCGCGCCCTGGTCGGCCCGGTGACCCATCCGCGCATCGGTCGGGTCGTCCACGCACCCCTGACGGACGAGAAGGGCGCCCACGATGCCCGACGATTGGCTGCCGTCCTGCGGGAGGTGTGAGCCGTGCGACGACGTGACATCGAGGCCGTGCGCCAGGAACTCGCGACCACGCCACTGGGGGATGCCCGGGTGGAACTGGCCACGATCGTGCGTGTCGGCGGGACGTGGGAGCGTCGGGGCGGGCCCGACAGCGTCACCACCGTCGTCGTGGTGTCCCCGGTGGGCGCCGTGGTCAGGCGGGTCGGCACGCTGTGCGCGGCCAGTGGGCTGCAGCGTCCCACGCTGGCCATGCGTGCGCCCGGAGGCATGCGGACCACCACGACCTGGGCTGCCCGGTTGGATGCACGGGCGCTGGGGCCGCTGGACGTCGTCACGACGTCGGGTGCGCCTCGTCCCGGCCTGCCGGAGTGGGCGACGGATCCCGCGGCGGCCATCCGCGCCGTCGTGATGGTGGCTGCCTCGATCTCGGCCCCCCAGCAGCGCGCGCACTTCGAGGTGCGCCCACCCTCGGCCCAGGTGGTCGACGACCTCGTCGAACTCTTCGCCCATGTCGGGGTGTCGTTGTCCCACGACGAGTCCCACGATCGGCTGGTGTCGAAGTCCTCAGCCGCCATCGTGAGGGTCCTGGAGACCGCGGGCGCCCAACGTGCTGCCGCCGACCATGCCGACAATCGTGGTCGCCGCGAGTTGCGCAACACCGTGGTGCGCCTGACCAACGCCGACGAGGCCAACGTCGCCAGGGCCGTGCGCGCCGCGGGGCAGCAGGTTGACGACCTGGTGGCGCTGCGCGACGCCGCCGGATGGGAACGAGTCCCGGAACACCTGCGCGAGGTCGCGCTGGTGCGACTGGCGAACCCGACCCTCACGATGGGCGAACTGGGTCAGCTGTGCGATCCCCCGGTCGGCAAGTCCACGGTGCATCGGCGCATGGCGTCGCTGCATCAGCTGGCCGCCAAGGCGGTGGAGGACGCCGGGCAGTGATCGGTGCGTCGGTGCCCGACCAGGACGAAGGGGTCCTCGCAAGGCAGCGTCGAGGCGAGGACTGGTTGCTAGAGTCGAATGCGAAGCGCACGACGGGCCCGACGTGAACCACGACGACCCGGGCGTGCATGCCGGCAACCACACTCATTGGAGCTGTATCCATGACTCTCCGCGTCGCGATCAACGGTTTTGGCCGCATCGGCCGCAACTACTTCCGGGCCGCCAAGGCCAAGGGCGCCGACATCGACTTCGTCGGTGTCAACGACCTCACAGACAACAAGACGCTGGCGTTGCTGCTGCGCAACGACTCCGTCCATGGTCGCTACCCGGGCACCGTCGAGGCATCCGACTCCGGCCTGGTCGTCGACGGCGACGAACTCACGGTGTCGGCGGAGCGGGATCCGGCCGACCTCGACTGGGGCGACGTGGACGTCGTCATCGAGTCCACCGGGTTCTTCACCGATCGCGAGGGCGCCAGCAAGCACATCACCAACGGCGCGAAGAAGGTCATCATCTCGGCCCCCGCCAAGGATCCGGACGCGACGCTGCTCGTGGGTGCCAACCTCGACACCTATGACCCAGACAGCCACCACATCATCTCCAACGCCTCCTGCACCACGAACTCGGTGGTGCCCATGGCCAAGGTGATCGACGAGGCATTCGGCATCTCCAAGGGCCTCATGACGACGATCCACGCCTACACGGGTGACCAGAACATCATCGACGCCCCCCACCGTGACCCGCGCCGCGCCCGCGCCGCCGCCGTGTCCATCATCCCGACGACCACGGGCGCCGCCCGCGCCGCCGCGTTGGTCTACCCGGCCGTGGAGGGCAAACTGGATGGTGGCGCGCTGCGTGTGCCGATCCCGAACGGGTCCATCACCGACCTCACGTTGGTGCTGGACCGTGACGTCACCGCCGAGGAGATCAACGCGGCGATGAAGACCGCCGCCGAGGGCGACCTGGCCGGCGTGCTCGAGTACTCCGAGGAGCCATTGGTGTCGATCGACATCGTCGGCAACCCGCACTCCTGCATCTTCGACGCCGGCCGCACCATGGCGATGGGCGACCTCGTCAAGGTGATGGGTTGGTACGACAACGAGTGGGGCTACTCGAACCGGCTGGTCGACCTGACCGAGTTCGTGGGTGAGAGCCTGTGACGACGGTGCGTCTGCCCGGCGTCGACGATCTCGACGTGGGAGGTCGGCGCGTGTTCCTGCGCGCCGACCTGAATGCCCCGTTGAGCCGACGGGGTGGTCAGCGACGACCTGCGCCTGCAGGCAGCGCTGCCGACCCTCCAGGGCCTGCTGGACCGTGGTGCCCGCGTCGTGCTGGCGTCCCACCTGGGGCGGCCCGCGGGCTACGGCGATCCGGACTACTCGCTGGTCCCGGTGGCCAGGCGCCTGGGTGACCTGCTGGGCCGCGACGTCCCGATTGCGTCCGACGTGGTCGGCGACGATGCCAGGTCCCGGGTCGCAGAACTCGAGGATGGCGACCTGGTGTTGCTGCAGAACCTGCGGTGGGAGGCGGGGGAGAAGGCCAACGATCCCGACGTTCGCCCAGGCGCTGGCCGAGTTGTGCGACTGCTACGTCGACGACGCCTTCGGTGCGGTGCATCGCGCCCACGCCTCGATCGTGGGCATCCCGGCGCGCCGCCCGGGCGCAGCCGGTCACCTGCTGGCCCGCGAGTTGGAGGTGCTCGGTGGCCTCATGGCCGACCCGCCCCACCCCTACGTGGCCGTGTTGGGCGGCGCCAAGGTGTCGGACAAGTTGACGGTCCTGGGCAACCTGCTGGAACGCGTCGACGTGTTGGCGGTCGGTGGGGCGATGTGCTTCACCTTCCTGCAGGCCGAGGGCCACGATGTCGGTGCGTCTCGGGTCGAGCCCGACCAGGTCGACACCGTCCGGGACCTCGTGGCCGCGGCCCGCGACCGAGGTGTCCAGGTCCTGTTGCCCACCGACGTCGTCGTTGCCGCCACGTTCGCCCAGGACGCCGCTCCCACCACCGTCGCCGTGACCGACATGCCGGCCGACCAGATGGGCCTGGACATCGGACCCGACAGCACCGCCGCGATCGCGGCTGCGGTCGCAGACGCCGGTGCCGTGTTCTGGAACGGGCCCATGGGCGTGTTCGAATGGGACGCCTTCGCGGGCGGCACCCGCGGTGTCGCCGAGGCGATGGCGGCATCCAGTGGGTTCACGGTCGTTGGTGGTGGCGACTCCGCGGCCGCCATTCGCCAGTTCGGGTTCGCCGACGACGTGTCACACGTCTCGACCGGCGGGGGCGCAGCCCTGGAACTGCTCGAGGGCAAGGACCTGCCGGGCGTGGCGGCACTGCGCAGCGACTGAGTCGTCACCCCTCCGTGGTCCTGGATGGTGCGGCGACCGCGCGCGCGGCCACTGCACGTGAACGTTCGTTCGGCGTCCGTTACAGTGCGTGGCATCACGTGGAGCCACGAACCAGGCGTCATGTCCCGTGTTCGGTGAGCGAACACGCTCCCGCGCCGGCACAGGCAATTGGCTACCGTGGCCCCACCTCCTCCTACCGGGATCGTAGGAGGCTGCCGTCAACAAAGGACGCACCACATGAAGACACCCAACTTGCGCCGCCTGGTCGGCGCCGTGGCGGTGAGTGCCCTCGTTCTCGCTGCATGTTCGAGCGGGGACGACGACGCCACCACCGACGAGACCGTCGAGGCGACTGATGCCTCCACCGGTGAAGCCACCGGCGAGGCGACCGAGGCCATGACCTCCGAGTCGACCGAGGCCGCTGCGCCGAGTTCCGATGAATACGACTGGAGCGACGTCCGTCGTCGCCAGGCCGTGTCGATGGCGATCAACCGTCAGGAGATCGCAGACGTCATCTTCCAGGGCTCTCGTGCCCCCGGCGATGACTTCTGGCCCAACACGTTTGCCGGCTATCGCGGCGGTGACTTCTGCCCGAACCTCCAGTTCAACCCCGAAGAGGCCAAGGCCCTGTGGGACGAGGCTGGCGGCAACGCGGGTCCCGTGACGTTCTGGTTCAACTCCGGTGCCGGCCACGAAGAGTGGGTCGAAGCCGTCGCCAACCAGATCCAGGCCAACCTGGGTGTCGAGGAAGTCGCCTTCGAGTCGCTGCCCTTCGGTGAGTACCTGGACAAGCTCGACGCGGCCGAGGTCAACGGCCCCTTCCGTCTCGGCTGGTTGATGGACTACCCGTCGCCGGGCAACTTCCTGGGTCCGATCCACGGCACCGCAGGTTCGTCCAACAGCACTGGGTTCACCAACGAGGAGTTCGACGCCGCCGTGGCCGAGGGCGACGCCCTGCCACTCGAGGAGTCCATCGACGCCTACCAGCGCGCCGGTGACATCCTGTGTGAAGAGGTGCCGATCTCGCCCATGTTCTACGGGCTGCTCCAGGCTCCGTACTCCGAGAACGTCGACAACGTCTCGTTCGACGCCTTCCAGGCACTGAACGTGACCGAGATCACCGACGTCGATGGCGACGGTGCAGTGTCGATGTACATCTGCGAGCCGCAGAACTCGCTGTTCGGCCAGATGACCGGTGAGACCTGCGGTTCCGAGGTCGTCAACGGTCTGTCCGCGGGCCTGTTCAGCCTCGACAAGGAAACCGGTGACCTGGTCTTCGACTCGGTGGCTTCGTCGATCGAGACCGAGGACGACACCACCTGGACGATCACCCTGAACGAGGGGTGGACGTTCCACGACGGCACCCCCGTCACTGCGCAGTCGTTCATCGACGCGTGGAACTGGTTGGCGTACGCGCCCAACGCGGCGGCCAACAGCTACTTCGCCAGCATCCCCGGCTTCGTCGGCTACGACGAGGTCTCGGCCTGCGGTACCCGTGAGGCCACCCAGGAGGATGTCGACGCCGAGGCTGCAGCCGAGGTCGGCGAGGAGGTCGCGGACTGCGAGAACCAGCCGCCGACCACCGACGAAATGGCCGGTCTGACCGCGGTGGATGACACCACGATCCAGGTTGAGCTGGACGCACCGTTCGCACAGCTGCCGCTCGTGCTGCTGTACAACGCGTTCGACCCCCAGCCCGAGTCGTTCTTCGCAGCATCGGACGAGGGCCTCGAGGCACTCGCCGCATGGGGCGAGGCGCCAGTTGGCAGCGGTCCGTTCATGTTCCCCGAGGGGGGCGCATGGGACCACAACGTCGAGGTCGCACTCGTGGCATACCCCGACTACGCGGGCGAAGGCCCCGAGGTCGACGCCATCACCTACAAGATCTACGCCGAGGACACCACGGCCTACAACGACCTGCGCTCCGGCGCACTGGACGTGATGGACACCGTGCCGTTGGCAGAGATCAGCAACGCCCAGACCGAGTTCGGTGACAGGTTCATCGAGGAGGCAACCTCCTCCTTCAACTACCTGGGCTTCCCGATCGACCTCGAGTTGGTCTCGGAGTGGAACAGCTGATCACGATCGTGATCAGGCACCACCCGTGATCCGGGGGGAGCAGGCACCCGCCTGCTCTCCCCGGATCCATTTTCGGCCAGGGCGCACCGTCCTGCGTGTCCGCAGCCAGTGCGTCGAACGCGCACAACGCGCCCAATGTCGGGCCGCGGGGACCATGTGGCAACATTCTCGACCTGCTCGCCGAAAGGTCCCGCTGGCCGGACTAGGCTGCACCCAGCAGCGGCAGAGGAGTCGTTCGTGTTCCGGTACATCATCCGCAGGATCCTGCAGTTCATCCCGGTCTTCTTCGGGGCGACATTCCTGCTCTTCGCACTGGTGTTCGCCGTGCCCGGCGACCCCATCCAGGCGTTGGCAGGCGAGAAGCCGCTCGACCCGACGACCAAGGCGGTGCTCGACGATCGCTACAACCTCGACGACCAGCTGTTCGTCCAGTACGGCAAGTACATGGGGCTGTTGCCGCAGGACGAGATCGAGGCCGACCCCAACAGCGACGTGGCCGGGTTCTCCGGTGTCCTGCAGGGGGACTTCGGCTTCTCGTTGACCCGTCGTCCGGTCAGCGACATCATGAGTGCCGCCATCCCGGTCACGGCCAAACTCGGGATCATGGCCTTCGTCTTCGAGCTCATCATCGGCGTCAGTGCCGGCGTGATGGCTGGACTGCGACGCGGGTCCTTCATGGACAACTTCGTGTTGTTGTCCACACTGGCCGTGATCGCGATCCCCGTGTTCGTCCTGGGCTATGCCGCCCAACTGCTCTTCGGCGTCCGGCTGGGATGGGCCCCGGTCAATGCCTCGGGAGGATCGTTCGGCGAACTGATCCTGCCCGCGTTGGTGCTGGGGGCCGTGTCGTTGGCCTACATCGCGCGCCTGACACGCACCTCCCTGCACGAGAACCTGTCGGCGGACTACGTCAAGACCGCGACGGCCAAGGGGTTGCCGCGCAAGCGTGTGATCGGGCGACATGCCCTGCGCAACTCGTTGATTCCGGTGATCACGTACCTGGGCATCGACCTGGGCGCCCTGATGGGTGGCGCCATCATCACCGAGGGCATCTTCAACGTGCCGGGCATCGGCCGCGAGGTGTTCCAGGCGATCACGCGCTCGGATGGAGCGGTCGTCGTCGGCATCTCCACCTTCCTCGTCCTGATCTTCATGGTGTCGACCCTGGTGGTGGACATCATGTATGCCCTCCTCGACCCGAGGATTCGCTATGAGTGACACGACCGACACGACACCGTCCAACCGGGTCGACCGGGATGCCGCCCCCGGCGTGGGGGAGGGCGAGACGCGCCCGGGCAGCCATGACGCGAGACAGGAATTCACCCCAGACGGGCGGCCCCTGCCGCCTGCGCGTGACGAGAACCTCGTCAGCTCGGTCAGCGCCGAGCAGGTGACCGGCGAGGCCAGCCTGTGGTCCGAGGGCTGGCGCGTGCTCCGGCGCAATCCGATGTTCTGGGTGAGCGCAGTGATCATCGTGGCCATGATCATCATGGCGGTGTTTCCCGAGGCCTACCTGTGGTTCTACAACGGTGATCCCAACCCCGACGGCGTCTGCAGCCTGTCGAACTCGGTCAACAGCCCGAACGCACCCAACCAGGGACGACCGTCGACCACGAACTGGTTCGGCTTCGACATCCAGGGTTGTGACGTGTACACCAAGGTGATCATCGGGGCACGCATCTCGATCTTCATCGGCATCATCGTCACGGCGTTCGCGGTGGCCATTGCGCTGGTGTTCGGGACCCTGGCGGGCTACTACGGCAAGTCCCTGGACACCTTCATCGCGCGCCTGACCGACATCTGGTTCGCGATTCCGACCATCCTGGGTGGCATCGTGCTGCTGTCGGTGATGGGGACGCGCGGCATGTGGCAGGTGGCATTCGTGCTGACGGTGTTCGGCTGGCCATCGATGCTCCGGTTGATGCGGTCGCAGGTCATGTCGGTCAAGGAGCAGGACTTCGTGACTGCCTCGCGCAGCCTCGGGGCCTCGAACATGCGCCTGATGGTGCGCCACATCCTGCCCAACGGCATCACCCCCGTGATCGTCTATGCCACGATCTTCATCGGCTCGATCATCACTGCAGAAGCTGCCTTGTCGTTCCTGGGTGTGGGTGTCGCGTTGCCGGCGGTGTCGTGGGGCTTGATGATCTCACAGGCACAGAGCCGCATCCTGCAGGCGCCCCACCTGTTGTTCTTCCCGGGCTTGGCGTTGGCCATCACCGTGTTCGGGTTCCTTGTCATGGGCGATGCGCTCCGTGACGCCTTCGACCCGAAGGGCCGTTGATGAGCACTGCCACCACCACGCCCACGACGTCCCAATCGTCGGAGACGACGATCGCAGGACGCGACGTCGACCCGACTGCTCCGTTGCTCGACGTGGAGGACCTGCGGGTGGAGTTCAGGCTCCAGACCGGCACCGTCGTCGCCAACGACCGCGTGACCTACTCGTTGCAGGCCGGCGAGACGCTGGCAATCCTCGGCGAGTCGGGTTCGGGGAAGTCGGTGTCGGCCCAGGCCGTCATGGGGATCATCGACAGCCCGCCCGGCTACATCACCGACGGGGCGATCCGGTATCGCGGCATCGACCTGTTGACGCTGCCCGAGAACCAGCGCCGCAAGGTCCGCGGCAACCACATCTCGATCATCTTCCAGGACGCGCTGACGGCACTCAACCCGGTCTTCACCGTCGGGTTCCAGATATCCGAGATGCTGCGCGTCCACCGCGGCACGTCCAAGAAGGAGTCCTACAAGCGTGCCGCCGAGTTGATGGACCGGGTCAAGATCCCGGCCGCTTCGGAACGCCTGAACGCCTATCCGCACGAGTTCTCCGGCGGCATGCGGCAGCGTGTCATGATTGCCATGGCACTGGCCCTGGATCCGGCGATCCTGATCGCCGACGAACCCACCACGGCACTGGACGTGACCGTCCAGGCCCAGGTGATGGAACTGCTGGCCGAACTCCAGGACGAGACTGGCATGGGCCTGATCCTGATCACCCACGACCTGGGCGTGGTCGCCGAGGTCGCCGATCGAGTCGCGGTCATGTACGCCGGACGCATCGTCGAGACCGGCAGCATCGACGACATCTACCACATGCCCGCGCACCCCTACACCATCGGGCTGATGGAGTCGCTGCCCCAGCTGGACGTCAAGGGGTCGCGACTGGTTCCCATCCCGGGATCACCGCCCGACCTGACGCGACGTCCCAGCGGCTGCGCGTTCCATCCACGATGTCGCTATGCCCAGCAGGTGTGCGTCGACGAGGACCCACAGTTGACCCCACCGGCGCCGGGCATCCCCAACCGCCTGTCGGCGTGCCACTTCAGCGAGGAGGCGATCAATGTCCGACGCCGATGAAAGGGAACTCCACCTCGGCGGTGGTGAGGCCGAGTCCGAACTGCGCGTCGACCTCGATCGAGGTGAGCCAGTCCTGGAAGTGCGCAACCTGGTCAAGCACTTCCCATTGACCCAGGGGATCCTGTTCAAGAAGACGGTCGGGCAGGTGCAGGCGGTCGACGACGTGTCGTTCAAACTTCATCCGGGAGAGACCCTGGGGCTGGTGGGTGAATCCGGGTCGGGCAAGTCCACGGTCGCCCTCACGTTGTTGCGCCTGCACGAGCCGACGTCGGGTGAGGCCTTCTTCAAGGGACGTGACCTGTTCACGTTGTCCAACAGCGAGATGCGTGAGGTCCGCCGCGACATCCAGATGATCTTCCAGGACCCGTATGCCTCGCTGAACCCGCGCATGACCGTCGGCGACATCGTCGCCGAGCCATGGCGGATCCATGCCGGCATCCTGGCCAAGGACAAGCAGCGTTCCCGAGTGGCAGAGTTGCTCGAACTCGTCGGCCTCAACCCCGACCACATCAACCGGTTCCCCCACCAGTTCTCTGGCGGACAGCGCCAACGGATCGGGGTTGCCCGAGCCCTGGCGGTCAACCCCTCGGTCATCGTCGCCGACGAGCCGGTGTCGGCGTTGGACGTGTCGGTGCAGGCCCAGGTCGTCAACCTGCTCGAGGACATCCAGCGGGAGTTCGGCATCGCCTTCCTGTTCATCGCCCACGACCTGTCGGTGGTGCGCCACATCGCAGACCGGGTGGCTGTCATGTACCTGGGCAGGATGATCGAGATCGGTGAGGAGGTCCAGATCTACGATCGGCCGGTGCACCCCTACACCCAGGCCCTCCTGTCGGCGGCGCCGATCGCCGATCCTCGTCGTCGCAAGGAATCCGAGCGGATCCTGCTCGAAGGCGATCTGCCGTCACCGTCGGACCCGCCATCGGGCTGTCGCTTCCGCACCCGCTGCTGGCTGTTCAACCAGATGGCCGAGGAGGATGGCGACGAGAGCCGCATCGAGAAGTGCATGACCGAGGACCCGGTGCTCGAGGATCGCGGCTTCGACCACCCGTCGGCGTGCCACTACCCCGCGGAGCGCCAGATCATCGAGACCGTCGAGGTGTCGGCCTGACCGCGGGTCGCGCCACACGTCGGCTGCGGCTGCGGTGGCTGCGCGGCACCCGGAATCTCGATCCGGGATGACCAGGTGCCGCGATCGTCCGCCGCGGTTGCGTCCCCACAATCCACACTCCAACCGTGACGAAAAGGGCCCAACGTGCCAGATCGCAACCCGGTCATCGCCGGCAACTGGAAGATGCACAAGGACCACCTCGAAGCCACCCAGCTCGTGCAGAAGCTGGCCTACCACCTCACCCCGGAGGACTACGAGGGCCAGGATGTCGTCGTGTGCCCGCCCTACGTGTCGCTGCGCAGTGTGCAGGTCCTGATCGACGCCGAGCACCTGCCCATCCAACTGGGCGCCCAGGACGTCCACCAGGAGACCCACGGCGCCTACACCGGTGAGGTGTCGGCACCGATGCTGGCACGGCTGGACGTCGACTGGGTGATCGTGGGCCACTCGGAGCGTCGCCAGTACGCCGGCGAGACCGACGAGCTGGTGGCCAGCAAGGCACATGCCGCACAGCAGTCCGGCATCGGCATCATCGTGGCGGTGGGCGAGACGCAACAACAGCGTGAGGCCGGTGCCGCCGAGCAGGTGGTGGCCGACCAGTTGCGCGGATCCCTGGCCGGGGTGGACTTCTCCGACCCCAGCCGGGTCATCGTTGCCTACGAGCCCATCTGGGCCATCGGCACCGGCCTGACCGCCACCCCCGACGATGCCCAGGACATGTGCGCCCACGTGCGCGCGATCGTGGCCGAGATCGCGGGTGACGACGTGGCCAGCCAGGTCCGGGTCCAGTACGGCGGCTCCGTCAAGCCCGGCAACATCCGGGTGCTGATGTCGCAACCCGACATCGACGGTGCGCTGGTCGGGGGGCAAGTCTGGACGCCGAGGACTTCGCCCTGCTCATCGGGCACCGTCGCTGACCGCCGGGGTGCCGGCCATGGGAGTTTCGACGGCCTGGCCGGATGATCGCGATTCGTCCCGCCCGACGACGTATGCTGACCACACCCAAACGTCGGAGTGGCTGTGAGCAGGCGGCAGGATCCACTTGAATCCCTCCTGGGCCCGTTGGAACAGGACGTGATGGACGTCGTCTGGCGGTTGGAGGATGCGACCGTGCGCGACGTGCACGAGGAACTGGTCCAGGAGCGCAAGATCGCCTACACCACGGTGATGACGACGATGGCCAGGCTTGCCACCAAGGGCCTGCTGCGTCGTGACACCGCCGGGTTGGCACACCGCTACCGGCCGGCCGTCACCCAGGACACCTACCTGCGATCCGCCCTGGGTCGCGTGCTGACCTGGGCGTTGGAACGCTACCCCGAGCCTGCTGCCAGCTATCTGACCGAGGTCGTCGACAGTGTCGACGGGGCGGACCTCGACGAGTTGCGGGCAGCAGTTGAACGTCGACGGAGCAAGGAGCCCTAGTGCCCGCAGGGGGGATTCTCCTTGCACTGCCCGCCCAGTCCATCGCCGTACGGCTCGGGCTGGCAGCCCTGATCGCCATCGTCGTGGTCAGGGTGTTGCTGCGTGCCGACTTTCGGCGTGCGGGTGTGCGGGTGGCATATGCGTTGCTGCCAGTGGGCGTCTTCCTGGCCGTGGTCGTCGCATCACTGGCGGATCTGCGCCTGCCCACGCTCATGGTCCCCGCCGCCGACGCACCCAGCCAGGTGGTCGTCGGCCTGGGCAGCGACTACCTGTACCTGGCGCCGTTGACGCTGCCCGCGCTCGTGGGCGCGTGGGCCCTGGTGGCCAGCATCCGAATCCTGCTGCGAACGACCAGGACCGCGCGCAGTGCCCGAAGCGCCCGCCGCCTCGCCCGCAACGGGGTTGCCCCCATCGCGGTTCGTCGTCGGGTCGTCGTGCACGCGCGCATCCTGGGCGTCACCGCACCGCCCGTCGTGCTGGGCGACTGCCCGGGTGGTGCCGCCGCCATCGGCATCCGCAAGCCCGTGCTGCTGCTCGATGCGGCCTACATCGCCACCCTCGACGATCGTGAACTGGACGGCGTCGTGGCCCATGAACTGGCCCACATCGCGCGGCATGACAACCTGGTTGCCTACCTGTTCGGGCTTGGTCGCGACCTGACGTTCTTCCTGCCCGGTGGGGCATGGGCACTGCGCCAACTGTTGGTCGAGCGCGAGCTCGCGGCGGACCAGACTGCCATCCGTGCCACGCGGCGTCCCGGTGCGCTGGCGGGTGGACTGCTCAAGGTGCTCGAGGCGGCTCCCGCACACCAGGCCAGCGCCGCCTTGATGCCCACCGACACGCTCGCAGCACGCGTGGCGACCCTGTGCGAGGACAAGCCGGCCCCACGGCCACTGCGCAGTTGGGCCGAGACGATGAGCGTGGTCGCGGCCTTCGTGGGGCTGTTGGCCACGTCCATGCTGGTGCCACGGTGGATCGCCGGGCCCGATCCCGAGGCCGGCATCGGCGTCATGGTGTCGCCGCCGGCATCGACGACTGCCCAGCAGGGCTCCGCATCCGTTGTCGACATCATGTCCTCGACCAACGACCTCGCAGGTGCCGGCGGGACGGCGTCGGACACGCAGGCGGCCGCCGACACCGTCACCCGCAGCACCCGAAGAGGCGCTGCCACGCGCGCTGAGCAGCTATCGCGCGACGATCGACGAACTGCCTGCGACCGCCCGTGGCGACGTGCGCAACCCTGACGACGCGGGTGACGGGATGGGTGCAGGCATGCTGCGCGCCTGCGCCGGTGACGCCGGCTGTCGGATCCAGCCCGAGCCGGCGTCGACCCTGCAACTGCGCCCCAGCCCCGTCCTGGTGCAGCGAGACTTCCCCGTGCGCTGGCATGCCCAACAGGTCGGTGCCGCAGGCGATGACGCCGTCGTCCGCTTCTACTACCTGTCGACGCTGCCCCGCTGAGTCCGCCCGGGTGTCATGGGGGCGGGTCCGCGATCCCCGTCCCGCCGGCAGTGCGCCGGGCTGGAGGATGAGCGTCCGGCACGCATGCATCGGGTATCGTTGCGGGTCGATCCCGTCTGCCCCTGATCGTCACGGTGGACGCACACCGCCAGAAAGCTCGCGCCCGTGATTGCCTTCCTGATCGTCCTCGAGACCATCTTCTGCCTGTTCATCGTGCTGTTCGTGTTGCTGCACCGAGGCACGGGCGGCGGGTTGTCCGACATGTTCGGTGGTGGCGGCGGGGCGTTGGGTGGGTCGGCAGTCGTCGAGAAGAACCTCGACCGGATCACCATCGTGGCCATCCTCGGCGCCATGGTGACGACCTTCCTGCTCGTCAAGTTCTGGTGAGTCCTGCGTGATGGCCAGGCCGCCTGGTTGCCATCACGTTCGTGATGGCCGTCCTGGTGGCGGCGTGCACCACGTCCAGCGGTGGCTCCACCGCACCGAACTCCTCTTCCCAGCCGGGTCCTGACGTGACCTCCGGCGACACGTCCGACGTGCCCGTCGCTCCATCGGCTGGCGCCTCGACGCCGGCGGCGTCCCCGGACGCGGCCCTGCCCACCCCCATCCCGCTGCCGGCAGCAACCACGTCCCGGTTGCGCATCGGGCTGGACCGGGATCCGTCCTCGCTGGACCCGGCGCGGTCGATCGACGACGGTGGCCTGATGGTGGTGGACGCGCTCTTCGACAGCCTCACGCGCATGTCGTACGACCTGACGAGCGTCGAGCCTGCCGCCGCCGAGTCCTGGGAGGTCTCCGAGGACGGCCTGGTGTGGACGTTCTCGCTGCGGGAGGCGACCTGGCACGACGGCTTGCCGGTGACGGCGCAGCAGTTCGTGCGCGGGCTGACGCATGTCGCCTCGGACGCGGGGGGCACCCAGCCCTTCCATGCCCATCTGCTGTCGAGGATCCGTGGCTGGTCAGCCACCCAGGACAGCGGGGCCGTCCTGGCGGGCGTGCAGGCGCTGGATGCCCGCACGCTCCAGGTGGAGGTGGACACACCCTTCGGAGACCTGCCGGCCGCGCTCAGCCATCCAGCACTCGCACCGCGCCGGCGTGCCGGCGTCGACATGCAGTCACCCGTCGGCAACGGCCCGTTCCGGATGGATGGGGAGTGGGCCCACAACCAGTTCATCCGCGTGGCCGCAGTCCCCAACCACGTCGACGCACCGCGCGTCGGCGAAGTGGTCTTCCAGATCTATGCCGGCGAGCGTCCCGACAGCCTCCAGTTGGAGGACTTCCGTGCCGGTGCCCTGGATGTCGCGGCCGTCCCCCCTGTCGAGGCCGAGCGCGTGCGCGGCGAGTTCGGCGCCTCGCCCGACGGGTACACCGGACCCGGACTGCTGGAGGGCGATGCCGACGAGGCCTACTGGATCGGCTTCAACACGGCCATGCCGCCGTTCGACGACCCTGCGGTCCGCCTGGGCATCAGTCAACTGTTGGATCGGGACCGGCTCATCGACGTCTACGCCGCGTCGACGCGCACGCGCGCGACGGGCATCGTGCCCGGCGGCATTCCCGGCAGTGGGGCGATCGACTGCGCGCCATGTCGCCACGACCCGCTGAGCGCCGAAGCCGCCCTTGCGGACTTTGCCGATCGCCTGGACGGGCCGATGCACATCCTCACGATCGACGGCGTCACCAATCGAGGGGTCGCGACGGCCCTGGCGACCGCGATCCGGGAGACCACCGGGGCAGTCGTGATCGTGGACGCAGTGCCGCTGGGGGAGTGGCTCACCGGGGTGCGCGAGCCATCATTGCAGGTCTTTCGCGCCGGCTGGGAGGCGTCGTGGCCCACCATGGGGGGCATCCTCGCGCCGTCGTTCTCGTCCGACCAGATCGGTGGTGACAACCTGGTCCGGCTCGCCGACGGACCGTTGGACGCGGCCATCGACACGGCGATGGCGGCAGGTGGATCCGACGCCATCCCACTGTGGCAGGACGTCGAACAACGGGTGTCCGACCTGGCCGCCGTCGCGCCGGTGTTCTGGTATCGACTGAACGTGGTCGTGGCCGACGGCGTGCGTGGATTCCGCATGTCCCCGAGCGGGCAGGTGGACCTGGCCCAGGTCTCGGTGGTCGAATAGGCCACGCTCGTCGACCGCACGACGCTGCATTCGCCCACAGCCCACCGGGTGGCTACCCTTTGCCATCGGCCCGCGGGCCGACCATGCGCGAGTGGCGGAACTGGTAGACGCGCACGCTTGAGGGGCGTGTTCCTTAACAGGAGTGGAGGTTCAAGTCCTCTCTCGCGCACGACGGCAACTGCACCACACGACGGCTCCGACGCTTCTGCGCGGGGCCGTTCCTCGTGGGGCCTCGTGCGGGTGGTCAGGCCTCCAGTTGCGGGCCGACCACGACCTGGTCCGCCATGATCGAGTCCATGGGCACGACGGTCTTGCCGAACGGTGCCAGCGCCAGGCCCGCCATCTTGAAGCTGGCCACGCCCAGCGGGATCCCGATGATCGTGATCATCAGCAGGATCCCGGCCACGATGTGTGCCAACGCCAGCCACCAGCCGGACAGGATGAACCACACCACGTTGGCCAGGAATGACACGCCACCGGATCGATTCGGGATCTCCACGACCGTGCGGCCGAATGGCCACAGCGCGTAGCCGGCCAGCTTGAACGACTGGATGGCCAGCGGAATCGTGATGATGGGCAGGAGGTTGATGATCCCGGCGATGACGTAGGCAATCGCCAGCCACCAGCCGGCCAGGACCAGCCACAACACGTTGCCGATGAACTTCATGAGGTCTCCAGTTGGGGAAGGGTGACGAAGTCGATGAGTTGTTCGACGGCCCCGACCAGGCGGCGGTCGAGATCGGTCCAGCGGGTCACTCGCGACAGGATCGCCTGCCATGCGGCCGCGGGATGGTCGTGACCCAGGCGTCGTGCCAGCCCCTGCTTGAAGTCCTCGTTTCGTGGCACCTGAGGCCACGCATCGAGGCCGATGACGCGCGGGCTTGACGGCAGTCCACACGTCCACGAACGGATGCCCGGTGACCAGCACGTTGGGGTTGTCGACGGTGGCGGCGATGCGGGTTTCCTTCGAACCGGTCACGACGTGGTCGAGCAGGACGCCCAGACGGCGCTGCGACGTCGGCCGAAAGGCCGCGACCCGCGCGGCCAGGTCGTCGGCACCGTGCAGTGGTTCGACGACCACGCCCTCGTGTCGCAGGTCCGCACCCCACACCTTCTCCACCAGCTCGGCGTCGTGGTTGCCCTCGACCCAGATGCGTGATGGCAGCGCCACTCGGGCAGCACGGGCAGGTGGCGCGATGGATCCCGACGCCGTGGTCGCCGGTGGGGCGGGAGCCGCAGGTCGATCCGGCAGCACCAGGTGGACGACCTGCTCGTCCACGACGAAGGCCTTGTCGAGGCCGAAGGTGCGGGCGCGACCGCGGCGGTCGGTGAGCGTCACGGTGCGGGCAGTGGCCGTCGAGATGGCACCGGCGAATCCGTCGCCGAGCACCTCGACGAGCATGCCCCGGCGCATGGTCACGGGCACGGGCGGTCGCGGCGCAGCCGGGCGGAGGTGGTCGTGCGTGGCCATCCAGGAGTCCTTGTGCGTGGCGGTCAGTGTGCCGTGTCGCAGCGACCTTCGCTGTCGGGCATCCTGCCGGTGACGTGGGCATCGACCTCGGGAGGCGTGGCCATGGATGCGGTCGTGGTTGCAGGTGGCGCGGGCCGTCGCTTCGGGGGTGACAAGGTGGTGGCGCAGCGCGCTGGTCACCGCCAGGTCGACGTGGTCGTCGCTGGCCTGCGTGGGCTTTCTGGCGAAGTGGTCGTGGCCTGCGGCGCACGGTCACTGGGCGTCACCGGCACCCGCGAGGTCGTCGACGATCCCGACCTGCGGGGGCCGCTCGCGGGCGTGGTGGCAGGACTGGCGGCGGTGGCCGCCGGCGACTGGCACGTGGATGGCGAGCTGGCGGCCGTGGTGGCTGCAGACCTGGTGATGCCCAGCGTGGCGCTGTTGGTCGCCCTGGCGACGCATGCCCGACAAGTCGACGTGCCGGGTGTGATGCCGGTCGTGGCTGGTCGCCCCCAGCCCCTGCACGCGGTCGTGGCCCCGTCGCTGGCGGCCCGCCTGCGGTCCTGCGCGGCGACCAATGGCCAGCGACTGATCGAGGCGATGACCTGCGCCGGGGTCGCCACCGTGGCCGAGTCGACGTGGCGGCCGTGGGCACCGCAGGCCCGACCCGGCAGGGACATCGACACCCCGGACGACCTCGCGAGCCTGTGAACGCCGTGCGCCCAGCCGCCGTGGCGCCCTATTCGCCGTCCGCCAGGCGTGCTCGCAGGGCGCGCTCGAGGTTGTGGACCTGTTCCGCCAGAACCCGGCGCAGGGGCGCGGGCAGGTCGTCGCGGTCACGCACGGCGGCGGCCGTGACCACCAACTCGGGCGTCGCGGCGGCGTGGGGGAACATGCCCGTGGCGAACTCGATCGCCCACTCGGTCGACCGTCGCTCCCACACCTGGTCGAGCGCGTCGAAGTACGGCTGGGCCCAGTTCGCCATGAGCGACGGCTGGGTCGCCTGCTGGAAGCCGGTCCACAGTTCGCGTGCGAGCGTGTGCGTCACGGCGGGCTCACCCAGCAGCAGGTCCCATGCCGTCTCCTTGGCAGCCGCCTCGGGCCGCGCAGCCCGTGCAGCGGCGGCCTTGCGCGCGCCGAAGTCGGTGGGGTCGGCAGCGGCCTCGCTGTCGATCTCGTCCGGGTCGATCGCACCCGCACGAGCCAGGCCGATGGTGGCGCGCCAGCGCAGGTCCTGGTCGATGGTCAGTTCCCGGTGGTGGCCATTGCCGTCGCGCAACGTCCGCAGTGCTGCCAGCTGTGACGCCGTGGTGGCCGTGGCGGCCAGTTGCCGAGCCCACGCCAGTTGGTGCCCGGATCCGGCGGGCGCGGCCGCGAGCTCATCGATGGCCTGGTCGGCAAGTCGTTGCATGAGTCCCGCGACGTGCGATGGGTCGGCGTAGCGGCCAGCGGCTGCGGTCGCCCGATGGCACAGGCGCGTGAGCTGTCCGATCTGGTCCTCGGCCGGCGCGTGCGCGATCACCAGGTCGATCCAGCGAGTCGTTGACAGCTCCCCGTCGCGCACCATGTCCCAGGCGGCCGACCAGACGAGGGTTCGCGCCATGGGATCGCTGATCGCCGACAGGGACTCGAGCGCAGCGGCCAACGAGCGCTCATCCAGCGCCACCTTGGTGTAGGTCAGGTCATCGTCGTTGAGCAGGACGAACCTGCCTGCCTCCACGCCCACCATCTCGGGCATGTCCACGACGGTGTCGGCGATGTCGACCTCGACCCGATGCGTGCGCACCAGGACATCGTCACGCTGGCCGTAGACGCCGATCGCCATCCGATGTGGCCGGATGGTGGGATGCTCGGGGTCGGCCGTCTGGCGGACCGTGAACCCGGTGAAGCGGTTGTCTGGACCGACCGAGGCGTCCAGGTGCATCGTGTTGATGCCCGTCGTCGTCAGCCAGGCATCACGCCATGTCGACAGGTCGCGGCCCGACGCGGATTCCAGTGCACCCAGGAAGTCGGCCAGTTCGGCGTTGCCCCACGCGTGGGCGGCGAAGTAGGCGCGCACACCGGCCAGGAAGTCGTCCTGGCCGACCCAGGCGACCAGTTGCCGCAGAACGGAGGCACCCTTGGCGTAGGTGATGCCGTCGAAGTTCTGGTGGACCGACTCGATGTCGACCATGTCGGCCGCGATCGGGTGCGTCGAGGGCAGTTGGTCCTGCAGTTTGGCCCAGGTCTTCATCTCGTCGAGGAACGTGACCCAGCCATTGTCGAACCGCGTGGCCTCGACCTGCGACAGCGTCGCACCAAAGCTGGCGAACGACTCGTTGAGCCACAGGTCGTCCCACCACCGCATCGTGACCAGGTCGCCGAACCACATGTGCGCCATCTCGTGGAGCACGGTCTCCGCTCGGCGTTCGTACTGGTTGTCGGTGACGGGGCCGCGAAAGACGTACGACTCGCTGAAGGTGACGCAGCCAGGGTTCTCCATGGCCCCCGCGGAGAATTCCGGGACGAACAACTGGTCGTACTTGCCGAAGGGGTAGGCGACGCCGAAGTTGGCGTTGAACCAGCCGAACCCCTGGTGGGTGACCGTGAACAGGTCCTGGTCGTCGAGGTGCTCACGCAGCGACTGGCGGATGTAGAGGCCGAGCGGGATGTCACCACTGGTGTCGCGCACGCACGCGTACTCGCCTGCGACGACGGCCGTGACGTAGGGCGACAGTGGGCCCGTCCGTTCGAATTCCCAGGTGCCTGCCGCGCCGTCGGGCGGCGACGATGCGACCGGTGCATTGCTGACCACGACCCAGTCCGGCGGTGCGGTGACCCGGAACGTGAACGGCGCCTTCAGGTCGGGCTGGTCGAAGCAGGCGAAGACCTGGTGGGCGTCGAAGGGCTCGAACTGGGTGTGGAGGTAGACGCGGCCGTCGCTGGGATCCCGGAACAAGTGCAGGCCGCGGCCCTCGTGCAGGTACCGCATCGTGGCCTCGACCACGATCGTCGTCGTGGCGTCGAGGTCGGCCAGGCGGATGCGGGTCGCGGACACGACCTCGTCCACGGGCAGCTCGTCACCGTTCACCACCACGCGGTGCACGCGTGCCGCGGTGCAGTCGAGGAACGTCGTCGTGGGTCCGTCGACATCGACGGTGACGGTGGTGGTCGAACCGAATTCCTCGTCGCCGAGGGTCAGGTCGAGCGCGACGTCGTAGGCGACGACCCCCACCACCTGGGCGCGCTGGCGGGCCTCGGCGCGGGTGAGGTTCTCGTGGACTGCAACTGACACGGTGGGCCTCGCTGTCGGGTGGATGACAGAGTCGACGCACGGTGGCGTCGGTGGTGGCAGGGTAGGCCGCCAGCCCGCGAGTGGTCGTGCGCCGAATCCGGCCGGGGGGGTGCCGACCTTGCTGTCTCGAGGGGTGTCGCGCGGACCACCTTCGTGGGTAGGCTGCGGCTGGCGGCCGTGTGCTGCCGTTGCGGAAATGTCCCACCCATCTCGTACTCGGAGACCGTCAATGCAGGAATACACCCGGCCCGGTGAAGTCCCGATCGATCCCTCGCACAATGCGACCACGGGGTTGTTCCAGAACGCCGTCACCCACCCCGATCGACCCTGCATGGCCTATCGCCAGGGGGATCGGTTCATCGACGTGTCCACGCGTGACACGGTCGATCGGATCCGGGCGATCGCCAAGGGGCTCATCGCGCTGGGTGTCGAGCGGGGTGACCGGGTTGCCCTGCTGTCCGAGACCCGGATGGAGTGGACGCTCCTGGACTACGCGATCTGGACCGCGGGTGGCGTGACCGTCCCGATCTACGAGACCTCGTCTGCCGAGCAGGTCCAGTGGGTCGTCTCGGACTCCGAGTCGGTTGGCATCATCTCGAGCAGTGAGGAGTTGGACGCACGCGTCGCCGAGGTCGCCGATCAACTGCCGACACTGGGTCAGCGCTACATCATCGAGGATGGCGGCATCGAGGCAATCATCGCGGCCGGCACCGAGGTGTCCGACGACGATGTCGAGGCCCGTCGGGTGTCGGTGACAGGCGAAGACATCGCCACGCTGGTCTACACCTCGGGCACGACCGGTCGCCCCAAGGGCTGCGTGCTCACCCACGGCAACTTCGTGTGGGACGTCACCCAGACCCTGTCGATCGCCGGGTTCTTCCAGGCCGGCAAGTCCACCCTGCTGTTCCTGCCGCTGGCGCACATCCTGGCTCGCGTGATCCAGGTGTCGGTGATGACCGCGGGTGTTCGCCTGGTGTACTCATCGGGCATCTCGCACCTGGTCGAGGAGCTGGGACTGGCCAAGCCCCACTTCCTGCTGGCCGTGCCGCGCGTGTTCGAGAAGGTCTTCAACGGGGCCCAGCAGCGTGCCCACGGCGACGGCAAGGGGGCCATCTTCGATCGTGCCGCCGACGTCGCCATCGAGTACTCCAAGGGCAAGGCAGCGGGCAAGATCCCCTTCGCCGTCAAGGCGCAGCACGTCGTGTTCGACAAGCTGGTCTACACCAAGCTGCGCGACGCCATGGGAGGCAACGTCACCCATGCGGTGTCCGGCGGCGCAGCGCTGGGCGAACGACTGGGCCACTTCTTCGACGGCATCGGCCTCACGATCCTCGAGGGCTACGGCCTGACCGAGACGACCGCAGCCGCCTGCATCAACGACGAGCACGAGATGCGGGTGGGCACGGTCGGAAAGCCACTGCCCGGCGCGTCGGTGCGCATCGCGGAGGACGGGGAGATCCTGCTCAAGGGTGGCAACATCTTCACGGGCTACTACAACAACGACGAAGCCACTGCCGAGGCCATGACCGAGGATGGCTGGTTCCGCTCGGGCGACCTCGGTCGCCTCGACGACGGGTTCCTGCGCATCACCGGTCGCAAGAAGGAGATCCTGGTCACGGCGGGTGGCAAGAACGTCGCCCCGGCCGTCATCGAGGACCGCATCCGCAGCCACCCGCTGGTCTCGCAGGTCATGGTCGTGGGTGACGGTGAGCCCTTCATCGCGGCCCTGATCACCGTGGACGAGGAGGCGCTGCCGGCCTGGTGCGAGGCCAACGACAAGCCTGCCGACCTGGCAGCCCTGATGGACGACGACGACTTCTGCGCTGCCATCCAGGCGGGTGTCGACGACGGCAACAAGGCCGTGTCCAAGGCCGAGTCGGTGCGGACATGGCGCATCCTTCCCGTCGACTTCGTCGTGGGCGAGGAGCTGTCGCAGAAGCAGTCGGTCAAGCGCCACTACGTCATGGACAAGTACGGCGACGTGGTTGCCGACATCTACGCCGGAACCAAGACCTCCGGCGTCTGAGACGTCAGTCGTGGCGGACGGTTCGACGTGCCCTTGCTGCTCCCTTGGGCCTGCCTCGCAAGCTCGACAGACCCGCAGTCCGCTGCGCCTGCGGCACGTCGAGTCCGTCCACCACTCCCTCCGAGCTGTTTCGGTTCGGAAGCTGTGAGGCAATGGCGGGTTCGTCGTCAGTCGCCGTGCTGACGACGGTTCCAGGCCGCGTCCTCTTCGCCCAGGGGCGTGGCTGGGGGTCCCTCGCCGACGTACTCGGCATGGATCGCCGCCCAGTTGTTGCGAGCCTCCAGCCGACCCAGCACCGAGTTCAGCCCCACGTGGATGCGTGTCAGCAACAGGTAGTCGGGCGGCAGGTTGAGATGGCGCAGCATCGAGTAGTAGGGCGACCGTGGATCCGAGGTGGACGACAGCACCTTCGTGGCGAACTCGGACGTGAAGGTGAAGGGCTGCTCTGCGATGATGGGCCGCGTGTAGAGCCGGAACCACTCCCACAGCAGGTCCTCGTCGACCCGCGCACGATCACGCAGGAAGTTGTTGTCCCGCATGGCCGCCAGGAACTCCTCGCGGTCGCTGCGTGCCACGGCGTCGTCGACCCGGCGCATCGACCGGTACCGCTCCAGCGTGAACATCTTGACCGATCCGTAGTCCAGGAAGGCCACCTGGTCGTCGCTGGTGACCAGGTAGTTGCCCGGGTGCGGGTCGCCGTTGAACAGGCGGAATCGGGCGATCGAACCGAATGCGTAGCGAAAGATGATCTCGCCGACGCGCTGTTTCAGGTCGGTGTCATCCGACGCGGCGACGGCGTCGAAGCGACGTCCATGGATGCGGTCCGACACCAGCACTCGTCGTCGGCACATGTCGCCGACCACGTCGGGCACGATGATCCACGGATGGTCGCGGTAGCGCTCCGCGAACGCGCGTTGGTACTGGGCCTCACGGCCATAGTCGAGTTCGTCGTCGAGGCGCTCGCGCAATTCGTCAAGGAGCGGCTCGATCTCCTGGTTGGGCGACAGCAGCCGGCCCAACGGTGCGAACATCTCGGCATTGGCAAGGTCCGAGCGCACCGCCTCGGCCACGCCGGGGTACTGCACCTTGACCACCACCTCGCGCCCGTCGTGCAGCCTCGCCGGATGCACCTGGCCGATCGAGGCAGCCGCCAGCGGGGTCGAGTCCCACTCCGCGAACACCCGTGACACCGGTGCCCCGTACTCCTCTGCGACCACGGCCTCGATGTCTGCCGAGTCCATCGGGGGAGCGGCGTCGCGCAGGTCTGCCAGGGCGTCGTGGTAGATCCCCTTGACCTCGTCGGGCAGGTCGAGGTCGACGAAGCTGAACAACTGGCCCAGCTTCATGGCCGCGCCCTTCATCTCGCCCAGCACCGCGGCGACCGACTCGGCGTTGCGGACGTGGCGCTCCATCTCGTCGGTCTCCATGCCCAGCATGCGACGAGTTCGGCTGTTGGCGGCGCCGGCAAGACCTGCCGCGCCAGTGCGGGCCAGGCGACTGCCTCGGCCCAGTCGACCTCCCAGTGACTTCCGTGCCATGGTCGATGTCCTCGTTGTCGGTGGCACAGGTGGGTCAGTCGTGCTCGTCGCGGATCGCGACGGTCACTCCATCATGTCAGCCAGTGGATTCTTCTCGGCGCGCGCCTTGTCCAGGCGCTGGGCCAGTTCCTCGCGCCTGGCGTCGGTCAGGCAGTCACAGCCAACGGCGTGGGAGGAGTAGTGGCGCACCTCGACACGGTGCGTGGGGCAGGCCGCCACCTCGAGGCGAGTGATCGGTTCGGTGCGGGACATGGCGGTCTCCTCGGTGGCTCGCCGGCTGGTCAGACGTTGAAGCGGAAGTGGATGGTGTCACCGCCTGCCCTCGCGGGCTCGGGCAGGTGCAGAACTCGCTGCGCTCCTTCTGCACAGCTGTGGGTAGACGTTGAAGCGGAAATGGATGGTGTCACCGTCCTTGACGAGGTAGTCCTTGCCCTCCGAGCGCAGGCGACCGGCGTCGCGGGCGGCGGACTCGGACTCGAGTTCGTCGAAGTCGGCGAAGCTGATGACCTCGGCGCGGATGAAGCCGCGTTCGATGTCGGAGTGGATCTTGCTGGCCGCGCCCGGGGCAGCCGTCCCACGAGTGATCGTCCAGGCCCGTGTCTCCTTGGGCCCCGTGGTGAAGAAGGTGATGAGGCCCAGCAGGTCGTAGGCCGATGCGATCAGGCGTTCGAGGCCGGATCGTGTCACCCCCAGTTCCTGCAGGTACTCCGCTGCGCTCGTCGTCGGACAGTTCCGCCAGTTCTGCCTCCACTTGCGCCGAGATGACCACGACCTCGGCGTCCTGTCCCTGGGCGATCTCGTGGATCGCCGTCACCAGCGGACCACCGTCGGGCAATTCGTCCTCCGCGACGTTGGCCGCGTACAGGACGGGCTTGTCGGTCAACAGCGACAGTTCCCGGCGCAACTCGTCGGCTGTCCCGAAGTCGAAGGTTCGCGCCGGCTCGCCGGCACCGAGGTGGTCGACCAGGCGCGTGGCAACCTCCTTGTTGGCCACCGCGTCGCGGTCACCGGACTTGGCGGTCCGCCCGAGCCGTTCAAGGCGTCGCTCGGCGGCATCGAGGTCCTTGAGGATGAGCTCGGTGTCGATGATCTCGATGTCGCGGGCCGGATCGACCGTGTCGGCCACGTGGATCACGTCGGGATCCTCGAAGGCGCGGACCACGTGACAGATCGCGTCGACCTCGCGGATGTGCGCGAGGAACTGGTTGCCCAGGCCCTCGCCCTGGCTGGCCCCCGCGACCAACCCGGCGATGTCGACGAACTCGATGGTGGTGGCGATGGTCTTGGCCGACGCGGACAGTTCGGTCAGGCGATCGAGGCGGTCGTCGGGAACGGGCACCGTGCCGACATTCGGGTCGATCGTCGCGAACGGGAAGTTCGCGGCAAGCGCACCCGCGCGGGAGACCGCGTTGAAGAGCGTGGACTTGCCCACGTTCGGGAGGCCCACCAGTCCAACTCGCAGCGACATGGAGCAGACCTTGGACGGGGTGGGTGGCGGTGGGCAGCAATCGTAGCGCTCGGTCCGACCGGCCCGATCGAGCCGGGTCCTGCCACGGCAGCGATATCGTGTCGCGGCATGCGCATGATCGTGGCCCGATGCACGGCGACCTATGACGGTCGCCTGTCATCGACGTTGACGTCGGGGGTCCGCCTGATCATGGTGAAGGCCGATGGCTGCGTCGCCATCCATGCCGACATCGGGGCCTACAAGCCCCTGAACTGGATGAACGCGCCGAACACCCTGGTCGAGCACGACGACCTGTGGAGCGTCACCAACTCGACCGGCGACGTCCTGACCATCCACATCGAGGAAGTGCTCGCCGAGTTCGACCATGCGCTGGACACCGAGCGCGGGCTGACCCTGGACGGGGTGGAGAAGCATCTCCAGGAGTTGTTGGCCGACCACCCCGACCACGTCGAGGACGGCCTGGCGCTGGTGCGCCGGGAATTTCCGACCGACCTCGGCCCCGTCGACCTGCTGTGTCGCGACCCGCAGGGCCAGGCGGTCGCCGTGGAGATCAAGCGCATCGGCGAGATCGACGGGGTGGAGCAACTCACCCGCTACCTCGAGCGGATGGAACGCGATCCCTTGCTCGCCCCGGTGCGCGGGATCCTCGCCGCAACGATCGTCAAGCCCCAGGCGCGGGTGTTGGCAACGGCTCGCGGCATCGGCTGGGTCGAGGTCGACCTCGCCGCGTTGCGCGAGGAGGACGAGGTCCACCTGCGACTGTTCTGAGTCGCGCGCGGGCTGGCAGGGTGGGCGGGCCGGGTGCTCGGTTCGATCGTCGACGTGTCGGGGGTGGGGGATAGCCTCCGGGACGATGAATCTGCCTGGGTCTGCTCCGGTGTCGCCCACGGACAGCCATGTCCGCGACCCGGTGTTGGCGCGGTTCTCGCCGGCGGTGGCGGAATGGTTCGCGACCACGTTCACGGCGCCCACGACCGCCCAGGCACAGGGGTGGCCCGCCATCGCGGACGGGGCGCACACCCTCATTCTCGCCCCCACGGGGTCGGGCAAGACGCTCTCGGCGTTCCTGTGGGCGATCGATCGACTGGTCAACGCGCCCCCACCCGACAAGAAGCGTCGGCTCAAGGTGCTCTACATCTCGCCGTTGCGCGCGCTGGCCGTGGACGTCGAACGCAATCTCCGGGCACCCCTGCGTGGCATCGAGTTGGCGGCGGAACGCCTCGACGAACCGTTCCGGCCACTGGACGTGGGGATCCGCACGGGCGACACCGAGCAACGCGACCGCCAGCGCATGGTTCGCACCCCGCCCGACATCCTGATCACCACGCCCGAGTCGCTCTACCTCCTGTTGACGTCTCGCGCCCGCGAGACGCTGCGTGACGTCGACACGGTCATCATCGACGAGATCCATGCGATGGTCCCGACCAAGCGTGGCAGTCACCTCGCCGTGTCCCTCGAACGCCTCGAGGCGGAGGTGGCTCGCGGCGCGCGTGAGCGTGGCGAGGAGGGCCGGCCGCCCCAGCGCATCGCCCTGTCGGCAACCCAGCGACCCCTGGACGAGGTGGCCCGCTTCCTGGGTGGCAATCGCGAGGTCGTCGACGCCGATGGCACGCGCCGCGCGGAGCCTCGTGACGTGACCATCGTCGATGCCGGGGTCGCCAAGGAACTGGATCTCGAGGTCATCGGCCCGCTCGAGGACATGTCGGACCTCGGACAGGTCATCGCCGAACCCGACCTGCTGGCGGGACCGGCCGCGGCGGCGCCCGTGCGCAAGTCGATCTGGCCCGCCATCCACCCACGGCTGCTCGACCTCGTGCTGGACCATCGCTCCACGATCGTGTTCGTCAACTCGCGGCGCCTGGCCGAGCGGTTGGCGGCCCGTCTCAACGAGTTGTGGACCAGTCGGGTCCGTGGCGATGCGCTGCGAGAGCTGGGCATCGATCCCGACGCGCTCGATCCGCAGGATCCGGACCTGCCCGACGAGGTCGCCGACGTGCTCGACCTGCGCGTCGACGACCTCGTGCTGTCGCACCACGGGTCCCTGTCCAAGGATCGCCGTGGCCTGATCGAGGACCAGCTCAAGTCAGGACAGTTGCGGGGGCTGGTGGCCACCTCGTCACTGGAACTGGGCATCGACATGGGTGCGGTCGACCTGGTCGTGCAGGTCGGTTCCCCGGGAGCCGTCGCGCGCGGGCTCCAGCGCATCGGCCGGGCCGGTCACCAGGTCGGCGAGCCGTCGCGTGGGCGGATGTTCCCGCGCTACCGCGGCGACCTCCTGGAGATCGCCGTGGTCGCCCAGCGCATGCATGCCGGGGAGATCGAGTCGACGCACTACCCACGGGTGCCGTTGGACGTGTTCGCCCAACACGTGGTGGCGATGGTCGCGATGGATGACTGGGCGGTCGCTGACCTGGCCGCACTGATGCGCCGGGCGGCTCCCTTCGTCGACCTGACCGACGACGTGTTGGCGGCCACCCTCGACCTGCTGGCCGGGCGCTACCCATCCGACGAATTCAGCGAACTGCGACCACGGATCACCTGGGACCGCATCGACGACGTCCTGACGGCGCGTCCCGGTGCCCAACGGCTGGCCGTGACCAATCCCGGCACCATTCCCGACCGTGGGCTCTACGGGGTGTTCCTGCCCGACGGCGCGCGCGTCGGCGAGTTGGACGAGGAGATGGTGCACGAGTCGCGCGCCGGCGAGACCTTCCTGCTCGGCGCGTCGACCTGGCGCATCGAGGACATCACCCACGACCGCGTGGTCGTGACGCCGGCCCCCGGACGGCCCGGCAAGATGCCCTTCTGGCACGGCGACGGCCCCGGGCGGCCCCAGGAACTCGGGCGCGCCATGGGACAGTTCGTGCGCGAGGTGCAACTGCTCGACGAGGAGGCCGCTCGCCAGCGGTTGCGCACGGTCCACGATCTCGACGAGTGGGCCGCCGACAACCTGCTGGGCTACCTGGCCGAGCAGGTCGAGGCTGCCGGCACGTTGCCCGACGACCGCACGATCGTCGTCGAGCGCTTCCGTGACGAACTGGGTGACTGGCGGGTGTGCCTGCTCAGCCACTTCGGTGCCCAGGTGCATGCGCCGTGGGCGATGGCACTGGAACGACAACTGGGTGATGCCGGCCTTGATCCCGAGGTCATGTGGACCGACGACGGCATCGTGATCCGGCTCCAGGCCGCCGCCGATGACCTCGACCTCGACATGTTCCTGGTCGACGCCGATGAGGTCGAGGAGTTGGTGACCGCGCAGTTGGCCGGGACCGCGATGTTCACCACGACCTTCCGGGAGGCCGCCGGTCGCGCCCTGCTGTTGCCCAAGCGGCGGCCCGGACAGCGCACGGCACTGTGGCAGCAGCGTCAACGCGCCGCCAACCTGCTGCAGGTCGCCAGCGGCCATCCGTCGTTCCCGATCCTGTTGGAGTCCACTCGCGAGATCCTGCGGGACCGGTTCGATGTCACGGCCCTGCGGCAGTTGCAGCGTGACCTGGCTGCGCGCACCGTTCGGCTCGTGGCCGTGGACACCGAGCAGGCCTCGCCCTTCGCTGCGTCGTTGCTGTTCTCCTGGGTCGGGCAGTGGATGTACGACTACGACGCGCCCCTGGCCGAACGCCGGGCGGCCGCACTGTCGCTGGATCCAGACCTGCTGCGGGAACTGCTGGGTGGCGACGAGCTGCGCGATCTCATCGACCCCCAGGTGCTGGCGGCACTCGAGATCGAACTCCAGCGCCTGGAACCACTGGACGCCGAGACGGGGATCGACCGGAGAGTCCGTGACGTCGACGGCCTCCATGCGATGCTGCTGGACCTGGGCGATCTCTCGCGGCAGGAGATCGTGGACCGATCACGACCCCGTGGCGACGGCGATCCGGACGCGTGGGTCGACGAGCTGCTGGCTGCTCGTCGTGCCATCGAGGTCCGGGTCACCGACCAGGTGCGCATTGCGGCCGCAGAGGACGCCGCCCGGCTTCGTGACGCCATCGGGGTGGCCCTGCCCCCGGGGCTGCCCGCTGCCTTCACCGAGTCCGTGGACGACCCGCTGGCGGACCTGGTGTCGCGCTACGCCCGCACGCATGGCCCGTTCGTGGCGGCGGACGTCACGCGGCGACTGGGCATTCCCCGGCCGCGGGTCGAGGCCGCCCTGGCGTGGCTGGCCGCCCGCGACCGGGTGGTCAAGGGTGCGTTCCATCCGTCCGGGACCGAACCAGAATGGTGCGACGCCGGGGTCGTGCGACGGATGCGGCAGCGCTCGTTGGCGGCCCTGCGACGCGAGGTCGAACCCGTCGAGCCGGAGGCCTATTCGCGCTTCCTGCTGGGGTGGCACGCCATCGACAGCCCACGGCGGGGCGTCGACGCCCTGCTCGACGCCATCGCGCAACTGGAGGGGGTGCCGATCCCGGCCTCCATCCTGGAGGCCGACGTCCTGCCGGCGCGGGTGGCCGACTACGAACCGGCCGACCTGGATGCGGTGCTCGCCAGTGGCGAGGTGGTGTGGCTGGGCGTGGACTCCATCGGCACCAATGACGGACGAGTCGCCCTGTGCTTCCGCGACACGGTGGCTGCCGTCGCACCCGCCCTGGGTGGGGCAGGAGAGGATTCCGTGCTGGGCGGCGCGTCGGCCGGAGCAGCGCAGGATGGCGACGAGGCCCGGGCGGCGCGGGATGGCGACCAGGCCCCGGCGGCGGAGGCAACCGGCGAGGCGGCCAGCGTGCATGACGCGTTGCGTGCGCACCTGCAGCGGGCGGGCGCGTCGTTCTGGCCAGACCTGTTCGCGGCCTCCGGCGTCCCCGACCAGGAACTGGTCATCGCGGCGCTGTGGGACCTCGTGTGGGCGGGCGAGATCACCAATGACGGCTTCGCGCCCGTGCGCGGCCTCGCCACCGCCGGGGCTGGTCGACGACGCACCGGACGTGGCCGCCCGCGACCGGGACGCCTGCGACGGCTGGGCCCGCCATCGGTCGGTGGCCGGTGGTGGCTGACGTCGATCCTGCGTGAACCGTTGCCGGACGAGACCCGGGTCGCGACGACGCTGGCGGCACGCCTGCTGGAACGCCACGGGGTCGTGACGGCCGAGGGCACGCGCAGCGAGAAGGTGCGGGGCGGCTATGCCTCGGTCTATCCCGTCCTCAAGGCGATGGAGGCCGCCGGACAGATCCGGCGAGGGTGGTTCGTGGCGGGGCTCGGGGCGGCCCAGTTCGCGGTGCCCGGCGTCGTGGACCGCCTGCGTGACCATCGCGAACCGGGCTCCCTGCCCACCGTGGTGTTGGCGGCTGCCGACCCCGCCCAGGCGTGGGGCGCAGCACTGGCATGGCCACCCACGAATGGCCGACCGTCGCGTTCTGCGGGTGCCCAGGTGGTGCTGGTCGACGGGGTCCCCGCCGTCGTGCTGGAGCGCGGCGGGCGTTCCCTGGTCACCTTCCCGGCGGCGGGAACCGATGACCGGTGGGTCGAGGGCCTGGTGTCGGTGGTGTCGTCGGGGCGCATGGCGAAACTGGAGATTCGCCGGGTGGACGGCGAGCCAGTGCTGGAGACCCCGTGGGCCGAGGTGCTGCGCGCGGGTGGCTTCGTCGACGAGCCACGTGGTCTGACCCACCGGGGTGCCGTCGGCGCGTCGTGGCGTGGCGGTCGCTGATGCCCGAGGGCGACACGATCCACCGCGCGGCACACCGACTCGACCAGGTCCTGGCAGGTCGCCGCCTGGTGCGCCTGGAGGCGCCCCGGTTGGCGGTGGCGATGCCGCCTGCGGGGACCGGCGTGGACGAGGTGACGGCCCGTGGCAAGCACCTGCTGGTGCACTTCGACGACGGCCACGTCCTGCACACGCACATGCGGATGAATGGCTCGTGGCACACGTATCCAGCGGGTGAGCGGTGGCGCCGGGGACCAGGTCGGATGCGGGTCCTGCTGGCCGACGACGACGTCCAGGCCGTCTGCTTCGACGCCCCCGTGGTGCAACTGCTCGACCAGGCTGCGCTGCGCGCCCACCCCGTGCTGCGCAGCCTGGGACCAGACCTGATCACCGACGACGATGCCGTGGCGGTGGGGGTCGATCGGATGGGTCGCCTCGGGGCACCTGATCGCCCGGTGGTCGAGGTGCTGCTCGACCAGCGCATCACGGCGGGCATCGGCAATGTCTATGCCAACGAGGTGGCGTTCCTGGCGGGTGTGCACCCCGCAGCGCCGCTGCCGCTGGTGACGACCAGTGAGCGCACGACGATGCTGACCGACGCTGCCCGACTGCTGCGGGCCAACCTGGGGACGCCGAATCGCACCACCGTGCCGGGACGCAGCGGCGGCTTGTGGGTCTATGACCGTGGTGGCCGTCCCTGTCGCCGCTGCGGGACCCGCATCGAGGCCGCTCGCATGGGCGACGGTGCCCGTCCCACGACCTGGTGTCCGACCTGCCAGCCCCACCGCAGCCACGCGGCGGCGTCCTAGGCTGGCGGTCGCGACCCGCGACGCGGTCGCGATGACGCAGGTGGGTGGAGCGGGCGTGACGGCACGACATCAGCAGCATGACGGTCCGGATCGCGATGTCCCGGACCATGACGTCCCGGACCACGTCTCCGGGATGGACAACCCGGGCGACGACACCCGCGTGGTCGTGGGCGGCCGGGTCCTGCCGGTGGTGACATCCACGCGCAATGCCAGGGTGGTCGCCGCTGCCAAGTTGTCGGCGCGCAAACACCGCGAGGCGACCGGGTCGTGGCTGGCGGAGGGGCAGCATCCGGTGGCCGAGGCGCTGGCCGACGACGTCGTCGACGTCGTCTTCGTGACCCGGGAGCGCGCCCAGGAGGTCGTCGACCTGCCGGGTGCGAGCGACGTCGAGGTCATTGTCGTCGACCCACACGTCCTGGAGCGCCTGTCCGACGCGCGCGCGCCCCAGGGCATGGTGGCCGTGGCACGCCAGCGGTGGTCGTCGATCCAGGACGTCGTCGCAGGGTCCGGCGTGGCCGTCGTCCTGGTCGCGGCGAGCGATCCGGGCAATGTCGGCGCGATCATCCGGTCCGCCGATGCCGCCGGTGCCACGGGGGTGATCCTGACATCCGGGTCGTGCGACCCCTTCAATCCCAAGGCGGTGCGCGCAGCCGCGGGGTCGATCACCCACCTGTCACTGGCACGTGCTCGCGACCCGGTCGACGTCATTGCCGCAGCCACCGCCGCGGGCCGTCGCACGGTGGCGCTGGACGCGAGCGGCGACCTCGACCTGATGGCCACGGGTGGGCATCCCGGCGGTGACCTGCTGGTCATGGGATCAGAGGCGCACGGTGTCCCCGACGACGTCCTGGCCGCGGTGGACGCGATCGGACACGTGCCGATCCGGGGTCGCGCCGAGTCGCTCAACCTCGCCGTGGCCACCGCCCTGGCGCTGTACGCGGTCACGGGTGATGTCCGACCGTGACAGACACTGGTCGGCCGGCCGGCGCGAGCCTGCCGACCCACCGCCGCGCACCTGCCTGCGGCCGATCCCTCCACCCGTTCCTGCCGCAATGGTTACGCTGACCGCCCGATCCGCAACCGTTGCTCGCAAGGGTGGTCCGAGTGTCCGCGTCTCCCGATGTCACCGCCGCAGTCGCCACGTTGGAAGACCTGCGCGACCGTGCCCTGGCAGCGATCACGGCGGCAGACTCGCCCGCGGCGCTGGACGAGACCCGGGTCGCGTTCACGGGTCGCAAGTCCGAACTGGGCCGCGTGCAGGGCCTGATGGGTGCCATCGAGCCGGCGGAACGCAAGGAACTGGGCCAGGCCCTGAACGCCTTCAAGACCACGGTCGAGGCGGCGATCGCGCAGCGCGACGAGGTCCTGGCCACGGCGGCGATGGACGAACGCCTGGCCGCCGAGCGTCTCGACCTCACCATCCCGCCGCCGGCCGTGCCACCGGGGCGACCACACCTGATCACCCAGACCGAACAGGCCATGGTGGACGTGTTCGTCGGCCTCGGCTGGCGCGTCGCCGATGGCCCCGAGGTCGAGTCGGCGGCCTACTCCTTCGATGCCATGAACATCCCGCCCGACCATCCGGCGCGCCAGGACATGGACACGATCTACCTGGCCGATGGCCGCGTGGACGAGTACGGACTGCCGGAAGTCGTCCTGCGCCCCCACACCTCGCCGGTGCAGGCCCGCGTGATGCGCACCCAACCCCCCCCGATCGCGATCGTGATCCCGGGGCGCACCTACCGCAACGACTCCGTGGACGCCACCCACTCACCGGTGTTCACCCAGATGGAGGGCCTGGTCGTGGGCGAGGACATCACGATGGCCCACCTGCGTGGATCGCTGCTGGCCTTCGCCCGTGCGATGTTCGGCCCCGACCGCGACATCCGTCTGCGACCATCCAAGTTCGAGTTCACCGAGCCGTCGGCCGAGGTCGACGTGTCGTGGGGCACCAATCCCGACGGCACGACTCGCTGGATGGAGGTGTTGGGGTGCGGCATGGTGGACCCGGTGGTGCTCGAGTGGTGCGGGATCGACCCCGATCGCCACCAGGGCTTCGCGTTCGGCATCGGCGTCGAGCGCGTCGCGATGCTGCGCCACCACCTGTCCGACATCCGTGACCTGTACGAGGGCGATGCCCGCTTCTCGGCCACCTTCTGACCAGCGCCTCGCCGCCCGCGTCGCGCCCCGGCCGTCGTCAGCCAGGTCCCGTCCCGCGCACCACAGGCACGATCCAGCACCTCCCACATCCGACCACGTCCGCAAGGCCCATCCATGAAGCTGCCACTGTCCTGGCTGGCGTCGCTGGTCGAACTGCCCGACATGCCGGCATCCGAACTGGCCGAGACCATGGGGCGCTTCGGCCTCGAGGTGGACGCGATCCTGGCGCCCGGCACGGGGGTTCGCGACGTCACCACCGCCCAGGTGCTGTCGTGGGAGCCCCATCCGGATGCCGACAAGCTGCGGGTCGTGCACATCACCCACGGTGACGACGACGTGGAACTGGTGTGTGGTGCCCGCAACTTCGACACGGGTGACGTCGTGGTCCATGCACCGGTCGGCGGGGCCATCCCGGGCATGGTGATGGAGGCACGAGCGCTGCGAGGGGTCGTCTCCAACGGGATGCTGTGCTCGGCCCGCGAACTGGAGGTCGGGGAGGAGGCCGACGGCATCATGGTGTTGCCGCCCGACACCCCCGTGGGCGTGGACATCCATGATCTGATGCCCTTGGGCGAGCCCGTGCTGGCGCTGGAGGTCAAGGGCATTCGTGGCGACATCCTCTCGGTGGCGGGGGCCGCCCGTGACGTTGCTGCCGTCCTGGACGTCCCGGTGACACTGCCGACACCTGCCCCGATCGAGGAGGCAGCCGGCATCGAGGCGCCGACCGACGACGACACCCCGTCGGTCGGCGTCACCATCGACGCGCCCGAGGCATGCACGCACTTCGTCGCGCTCACGGTGGACGACGTCCAGGTGCCGGCCGTGTCGCCATGGTGGTTGCGTCATCGCCTGGCGCAGGTGGGGGTCCGGGCGATCTCGCCGTTGGTCGACATCACGAACTACGTGATGATGGAACTTGGCCAGCCGATGCATGCCTACGACGCGGATCGCCTCGACGGTGACCTGCGGGTGCGCTGGGCGACCGAGGGCGAGGAGGTGACGACCCTGGACGACGTCACGCGCACGTTGACCACGCGGGACCTGGTGGTGGCGGACGGCGCCGGGGCGGTCGGGTTGGCGGGCGTGATGGGCGGCGAGTCGACCGAGGTGACGGCCGCGACGACCCGACTGGTGCTCGAGGCCGCGATCTGGGACCCGGCCACGGTGCGCCACACGGCCCGCTCGCTGCGACTGACCTCCGAGGCGTCGCTGCGGTTCGAGCGAGGGGTCGATCCCGCTGGTGCCCGCCAGGCCGTGGCACGGGCGTGGGAACTGCTCCGCGAGATCGGCGGCAGTGGCACCGTGGTCGGCGTGGCCGAGGCAGGTGCGGCCCAGGGCCACCGCGCGCAGGTGACGGTCTCGACGGCGCGCATCAACGCCCTGCTGGGCCTGGACCTGGCGGCCGGGACCATGGTCAGCCTGCTCGACCGCGCCGGGGTCGCTGCCCAGGCGGACGACGACATGCTGACCGTGACGCCACCGTCGTGGCGGCGCGACCTGGGCCGCATGGCCGACATTGCCGAGGAGGTTGCCCGCCTGCATGGCTACGACCACATCCCGGCGCTGTTGCCGCCACTGCTGCAACAGGGTGGGCTGACGGCCGACCAGCAGGCCGAGCGCGATCTGCACCGGGCGGTGACGGCGTTCGGTCTGGACGAAGTGGTGACGCGCCCCTTCGTGGGTGACCGTCACCTTGCCGGCGTGGTGCCCGATGACGACCACGTGGTCCTGGCCAACCCGCTGGCCCAGGACGCTGCCGCCATGCGTCCCACCCTGCTGGAGGGCCTGCTCGGGGTGGTTCGTCGCAACGTCGGCCAGTCGCGTCCGGGCGTCGCCGTCTACGAGTTCGGACGGGTGTTCCGTCCAGCAGGTGGACCGTTGGACGAGGTGCTCGACCACCTGGCAACGTCGGATGCGCCGGCATGGCGCTGGCGCCTGCCCGACGATTCGGTGCTGCCCACCCAGCCCAAGGCGGTGGGCGTGGCGCTGCAGGGTCATCGCCTCGCCCCCGGACGGCTGGCGGCGCGGGACTGGGAGGTGACCGATGCGCTCGCGATCCTCGACGAGGTGGTGCGTCGACTCGGTTCGGGTGGCGCGGCCATGACGTTGGCGCGGGTCCCGGTGCAGCGAGCGGGCCTGCATCCCCATCGCACGGTCAGCCTGCAGGTCGACGGTGTCGAGGTCGGGGTGGTGGGCCAACTCCATCCATCCGAGGCGGCGGCACGCGACCTGCCCGAACCGGTGATCGTCGGGGAGCTGGTGGTCCAGCCGTGGCTGCAGGCCCTGATGGGCGGCCGCCAGCCGGTCCCGGGTCCCACGATGGTGACCCGGCCTGCCATGATCGTCGACGTGGCCGTGGAGGCTGCCGAGGACGTCGCGTGGGCGGACCTCGAGGCTGGCATCCGCACGGCCGTGGGCGAACTGCTCGCTGACCTGCGGGTCTTCGACGTCTACCGTGGCGACCCCCTGCCCGAGGGCCATCGTTCGATCGCGGCGCGTCTGTGGCTGCAGGCTGCCGACCGTGGTCTCACCAATGACGACGAGGCTGCCGTCCTCGCCAGCGTGGAGACCGCGGTCGCCGATGCCGGTGGCCGGATGCGCCGCTGACCATCGCGGCGCTGCACCTGGCCGGACTGACCCCGTCCGCGCTGGACCGGGCCGAATCGAAGGGCTGGCATGGCCTCGCTGTGGATAGACGAGCGGCATCGGATCCCCGACCACGAGATCCAGATGCAGGCGTCCAAGTCGTCGGGGCCGGGTGGGCAGGGGGTGAACACCACCGACTCGCAGGTCGAGTTGCGGTGGTACGTGGACGCGTCGGGTGCGTTCACCCGCCAGGAGAAGCAACGGATCAAGGCACGACTGGGCAACCGGATCACCAAGGACGGTGTGCTCATCCTGCGCTCGTCCGAGCAACGCAGTCAGCATCGCAATCGCGAGGACGCCCGTGACCGACTGGCGTCGCTGCTGGCCGGCGCCCTGCAGGTCGAGAAGCGTCGTCGACGCACCCGTCCCACCCGGGCCTCCCAACGTCGACGAGTCGAGAACAAGCGTCGCCGTGGCGAGAAGAAGCGGTTGCGACAGTCACCCGAGATTCCTCGTGACCTGTGATGCGGGGGCGTGGGGGCGGCCCGCGGGCAGGGACAGTACGCATATTCGTTGCATGAAGTTGCAATACCCACGGCGATGTGGTGCAGTGTGCGGAGTCGGTTGACCGATCCACGCACGCGCCACCTCCAGCCGTTCGACCTCCTGGCGACGTTTCGTCGGCCGCCCACCAGTCAGGGACCCATCATGGCAACCATCGCGATCGTCGGCGCCTCCGGCTACGCCGGCGCCGAACTGGTCCGACTGCTGGTGGGCCACGACGGCATCGAGATCGGGACGCTGGCGGCGCACTCGGAGGCCGGCCGTCCGGTCGCAGACCTGTATCCCAACCTGGTCGACCACGGCACGCTCGCAGCGATCGACCTCGACGACCTGGCAGCCCACGACCTGGTGTTCGTGGCCACACCCGATGGTCCGGCCATGGATCTGGTCGCGGACCTCACGGCGGCGGGGACGCGCGTGGTCGACCTGTCGGCGGCGCATCGACTTCCCGTCGACGTCTACGAGCACTTCTACGAACGGGCGCACGCCCATCCCGAAGCCACGCCCGCGGCCTACGGGTTGACGGAGTTCGCCCGTGCCGAGGTCATGGATGCGCAGGTGGTTGCCAACCCCGGGTGCTACGTCACGACCGCGCTGCTGTCCCTGATCCCCGTCGCAGGCCTGCTCGACCTGTCCACACTGGTGATCGACGGCAAGTCCGGGACGTCGGGGGCCGGTCGCACGCCCAGTGATGGCATGCACGTGTCCCACGTCACGGGTTCGGTGGGCGCCTACGCCGTCGCCGGCCATCGCCACACCGGCGAGATCGAGACCTGGCTGGGCGCCTTCGGGGGCGTCGACACCCCGACCATCTCGTTCACCCCCCACCTCATGCCGATGGTGCGGGGTCTGCTGACCACGTCGGTGGCGCGGGTCGCCGACGGCGTGGACGACCACGCCCTGCGCGACGCGCTGTCGGCCCGCTACGTCGACGAACCGTTCGTGACGGTCCTGGCCGCGGGGCGCCAACCCGTCACCAAGGCCGTGGCGGGCTCCAACTCCTGCCAGATCGCGGTCGCGGTCGACCCCCGCACCAACAGGGCGACCATCACCTCGGTCACCGACAACCTCGTCAAGGGGGCTGCGGGCCAGGCCATCCAGAACGCCAACCTGATGCTCGGACTGCCCGAGGGCATGGGGCTCGCGACCGTCGGGACATATCCATGAGCGCCCTGGAACACTGGGGACCGTCCGACCGGGACGGACTCACACCGGTCGACGGCGGCATCACCGCCGTGGCAGGACTGCGTGCCGGGGGGGTGGTGTCGGGTGTCAAGGAGTCCGGCAATCCCGACCTCGCCCTGGTGGTGGCCGACCGCGAGGCGGCGTTCGGCGCCGTCACCACGCAGAACGTGGTCAAGGCGCCGTCTGCGCAGCGCACCGATCGCATCGCCGCCAGTGGCTCGGCGCGAGCCATCCTGGTGAATTCGGGCAATGCCAACGTCGCGACCCCGAAGGCCCACGACGACACGGACCGCATGGCGGCCACGGCTGCGGCGACGTTGGACCTGGATGACGGTGACGTGGTCGTGATGTCCACCGGCGTCATCGGGGTGCCGTTGCCGATCGAACAGATCGTGTATGCCATCCCGGCCGTGGTGGACGACCTCACCGGCGATGGGGGACCACGCGCCGCAGCGGCGATGATGACGACCGACTCGCATGCCAAGCAGGTGGCATTCCGCGTCCAGGACTCCAGCGGCGTCTGCACGGTGGCGGGCATGGCCAAGGGTGTGGGCATGATCGCACCCAACATGGCCACCCTGCTGGTGGTGCTGGCCACCGATGCGCCGATGCCGGCTGCGCTGGTTCGCCAACTGGTGCGCAAGGCGGTCGCGGTGACGTTCAATCGCATCACCGTGGATGGCGACCAGTCCACCAGCGACCAGTGCGTGCTGCTGGCCACTGGGACTGCCACGCAACCGCCAGCCCTCGCAGCGGTCGCACGCGCGGTCCATGCGGTGTGCGCCGACCTCGCCCTGCAGGTCATCGCTGACGGCGAAGGCGCCAGTCGCGTGGCCGGCATCACGGTCGCAGGCGCGAGGAGCGACGAGGATGCCCTGGCCATTGCGCGGGCCATCGCGACGTCGTCCCTGGTGCGTGCTGCCATCCACGGCGCCGACCCGAACTGGGGACGCATCATGATGGCGATGGGCAACGCGGGTGTGGCCTTCGAGCCGTCCCGGGTCCAGGTCGTCTGCGCCGGTCACACCGTGGCGAGGTTCGGCGTCGCCACGGCCTTCGACCGGGCCCGAGCAGCAATCGCGATGGCCAGCGACGAGGTTGCCATCGAGGTCAACCTGGGTGTGGGCAACGGCACCGCCACCGTCCTGACCTGTGACCTGTCCGAGGACTACGTCCGCTTCAACAGCGAGTACACGACATGACCCCTGACGCCGTGATGCCCGAGCCGGATGGTGCGAGCGCAGCGAGCAACTCCAACGTGGCCGCAGGCCACGCAGCGAGCAACTCCGACGTGGCCGCAGGCCACGCCTCGGCCCACGTTGACGCGGGCGCGGGCCACGCGCTGACCAGTCGTGAGGCGGCCGCGCAGACCAAGGCCGCCGTGCTGCGCGAGGCGCTGCCGTGGATCACCCAGTTCCACGGCAGCACGGTCGTGCTCAAGTACGGCGGGAACGCCATGGTGAGCGAGGAACGCAAGCGCTCGTTCGCCGCGGACGTGGCACTGATGCACTTCGTCGGGCTGCGACCGGTGATCGTGCATGGTGGGGGACCCCAGATCTCGTCACTGGCCAGTCGCCTGGGCGTCGAGTCGAGCTTCGTGGACGGGCTGCGGGTGACCTCGGACGCCATGATGGACGTCGTGCGCATGGCACTGCTCGGCGATGTCAATCCGGAACTGGTGGGCATGGTCGAGGCGGCCGGCGCGCCGGCGGTCGGCGTCGCGGGCACCGACGCCGGCCTCCTGACCGTCGTTCCCGCACGTTCGCCGTCGGGCCAGTCGCTGGGCCGGGTCGGCGAGATCGTCGACGTCGACACCACGATCCTCACGGACCTGCTTGCCGATGGCTTCCTCCCGGTGGTGGCGACGGCCGGGCGCGATCGCGACGGTGTCGACCACAACGTCAATGCCGACATCGCCGCCGGGGCGATTGCCGGGGCGCTGGGTGCGGCCAAGCTGATCTACCTCACCGATGTCCCGGGTCTGTACCTCAACTTCGGTGACGCCGCGCGGGGCATCGAGCCCGACCACGGCTCGCTGCTGGGCCAGGTGACGCCCGATCGCCTGCGCGAGATGCTGGATTCCGGTGACCTGCACACCGGGATGCTGCCAAAGGTCAGGTCGGTGTTGGCTGCCCTGGAGGCAGGCGTGCCCCAGGCCCACCTGCTGGACGGACGGGTGCGACACGCCGCGCTGATCGAACTGTTCACCGACGAGGGCATCGGCACGATGGTGACGCGGCAGGCCGGCAGCGGCGACGGCCTGACCTTCGCATCCGATCACGACCCCGAGCACCAGGCGCCCCGCGAGTCCACCCGTGCGGCCGCGGGGGTGCACACGCCGGCAGCCGATGTTCCGAGCCATCGAAAGCAGCCCTGATGACCAGCCCAGCCACGACAGTCGACGACGCGACGGCGGATGCCCATGCGCGGGATGCTGCCCACGTGATGGGCACCTACGGCCGCCGTCGGCCCGTGTTCGTCCGGGGCCAGGGCACCGTGCTGTTCGACGCAGCGGGTGTGGCGCGGCTGGACTTCTTGGGTGGGCTGGCCGTCAACGCGCTGGGCCACTCCCATCCCGCCGTGGCTCGGGCTGTCAGCGAGCAGGCCACCACGCTGCAACACACCTCCAACCTGTTCATCACCGAGCCCATGCTGGGCCTGGCCGAACGACTCGCCGAGATGACCGGGTGGGACGACGCCAAGGTGTTCTTCGCCAACTGCGGCGCCACCGCCAACGAGGCCGCGATCAAGCTCGCTCGTCGTCACGGCAAGTCGATCGACGCCCAGAAGGTGCGGATCGTGACGCTCGATCGGTCCTTCCACGGCCGCACCATGGCGACGCTCGAGGCCACCGGCCAACCCGAGAAGCACACACCCTTCGAGCCGCTGCTCGGGTATGTCGACACGGTGGCCCACGACGATCCCGCCGCCGTCACCGCCGCCGTGACGGATGACCACTGCGCGGTGTTGCTGGAGGTGGTGCAGGGCGAGGGCGGTGTGCGGCCCATCTCGCCGGACGTGCTGGCCGCGGCGCGGGCCGCCTGTGATGCCCACGACGCCCTGCTCATCATCGACGAGGTCCAGACCGGGGTGGGACGCCTGGGGGAGTGGTTCGGCTTCCAGACCACCGATGTCGTGCCCGACGTGATCACCGTCGCCAAGGCGCTGGCCAACGGGTTGCCCATCGGCGCCGTCGTGGCCCACGGCCCGGCTGCCGACGTGTTCGGTCCCGGTGACCACGCCACGACGTTCGGGGGCAACCCGGTCACGGCTGCGGCAGCCAACGCCGTCATCGACACCATCCGTGCTGAACGGCTCCTGGACGCTGCGCGGGTGCGATCGCTTCGCCTGACGACCGCGCTCGACGGCCTGGCGCAACGCCACGACCTGGTCACGGGATGGCGGGGTCGGGGGCTGCTGGTGGCCATCGAACTGACCCAGCCAGTGGCCGCAGCGGTCGAGCGCGCGGCCGAGGATCACGGCCTGATCGTCAATGCGGTCGGGTCCGATCTCGTCCGCCTGGCGCCACCACTGACCGTCAGCAATGCCGAGATCGCATCCGCCATCACGGCCCTGACCGCGGCGCTGGACGAAGTGGCCGCCGGCTGACGTCACCGTCCGCGATACTTGCCCCACCACCCGCGCCAATCGGGATCCAGGCCGGAGGCACCGCCCACCGCAGCCATCCGTCACCACGCAGCACCACGACGCCAGGAGCCACCATGCAGGACTTCCTCTCCGTAGCCGATGCCAGCAGCGACGACCTGGCCACGATCCTGGCTCTCGCCGCGGCCATGAAGCGTGACCGCGCCGCGGCGCTGGAAGCCGGCCGGTCACCGGTGACGCCGCGCGTCCTGGACGGCCGGTCGGTGGCGCTGGTGTTCGAGAAGCCGTCCCTGCGCACCCGGGCGTCGTTCGAGGTCGGCGTCCACGAACTGGGTGGCAAGGCGCTGCCGATGTGGAACACCGAGATCAACCTCGGTGGGCGCGAGTCGGTCACCGACGTTGCCCAGGTGCTGGCGCGCTACGTCCAGGCCATCGTGATCCGCACCTTCGCCCACGACAACCTCGTGGCCATGGCAGACGTTGCCGACGTGCCGATCGTCAACGCGCTGTCCGACCATGAACATCCCTGCCAGGCGTTGGCAGACCTCCAGACCATCCAGGAAGCCTTCGGCGACGTGGCCGGACGCACGCTGGCCTACGTCGGCGACGGCAACAACGTCGCGCACTCGCTGATGCTCGCCGGTGCCCTGGCCGGGATGCACGTGCGCATCGTGCATCCGGCCGGCCACGCCCCCGATGCCGACGTGGTGACCGCTGCCAACGATGTCGCGATCGGCGGCGCCCAGGTCGTCGCCACGTCCGACGTGGCGGACGGCGTCGGCGGGGCGGACGTGGTCTACACGGACGTGTGGGCCTCGATGGGCCAGGAAGCGGAGGCCGCGGCCCGGAAGCAGGCGTTCGAGGGCTTCATGGTGACCGATGACATGATGGCGTTGGCCGCGTCGGACGCGATCTTCCTGCACTGCCTGCCAGCCCACCGTGGTGAGGAGGTGGCGGCATCGGTCATCGACGGTGCCCAGTCGCGCGTGTTCGACCAGGCAGAGAATCGGCTGCATGCCCAGAAGGCGCTGCTCGCCCACCTGTTGGATCGATCGTCATGAGCGTCGAGAAGACCGAGCGCCAGCGCGTGCTGCGCGACGTGCTTGCCACCCGCACCCTGCATTCCCAGGCGGAGGTCGTGGCTGCCCTGGCCGACGAGGGCATCACCTGCAACCAGGCAACGGTGTCGCGTGACCTCGACGAGCTCAAGGCCGTCAAGGTGCGCGGTGTCGACGGCAGCCAGACCTATCGGGTCCGGGCCGACCTCGTCGACTCCGGCTGGGCCGACGTCGAGGCCACGATTCGCCAGTTCGTCACCGGCATCACCGCCAGCGGCAACATCGTGGTCCTGCGCACGCCACCGGCGTGCGCCCACCCGGTGGCGTCCGCCATCGACCTCGGTGGGGTCGAGGGCGCGATCGCGACGGTGGCGGGCGACGACACCGTGCTGGTGGTGGCGGCCGAGGGTGTGCCGGGTGCAGAACTGGCCGAACGGATCCGCCGGCAACTCGGTCATTGACCCGACGTGCACCAACTCGGGTGCCCCGCGTCGACTCGCCCCGCGTCGACTCGCCCCGCGTCGGGTTGCACTGCGTCGGGTTGCACTGCAGCCGCATAGAACGTGCATGAATTTGCAAGCCGGACGCACCATGGCTACCGTCTGCGCACCACCCCCCGAAGGTTGCCCCCATGAGCAAGGTCCTCACCAGCCTGCCGGTCGGCGAACGTGTCGGCATCGCCTTCTCCGGCGGTCTCGACACCTCCGTGGCGGTTGCCTGGATGCGCGAGAAGGGCGCGGTGCCCTGCGCCTACACCGCCGACATCGGCCAGTACGACGAACCCGACGTCTCCGGTGTGCCGGCTCGGGCCACCGAGTACGGGGCCGAGATCGCTCGGGCGCTGGACATCCGCCGCGAACTGGTCACCGAGGGCATTGCGGCGATCGCGTCCGGGGCCTTCCACATCCGCTCGGGCGGGCGTACCTACTTCAACACGACCCCGTTGGGTCGGGCCGTCACCGGGACGATGCTCGTCCGGGCGATGCACGACGACGGTGTCAACATCTGGGGAGATGGCTCGACCTTCAAGGGCAACGACATCGAACGCTTCTACCGCTACGGCCTGATGGTCAACCCCAACCTGCGCATCTACAAGCCGTGGCTGGACGCCGAGTTCGTCGCCCAGCTGGGTGGCCGCACCGAGATGAGCCAGTGGCTGGCCGCCCGCGACCTGCCCTACCGCGACAGCGAGGCCAAGGCGTACTCCACCGACGCCAACATCTGGGGCGCCACCCATGAGGCCAAGGTCCTCGAACACCTCGACGTGTCGCTGGAGAGCGTGGAGCCGATCATGGGGGTGAAGTTCTGGGACCCCGACGTCGACATCGAGACCGAGGACGTGACGATCGGGTTCGAGGCCGGACGTCCCGTGACCATCAACGGCGCCACCCCCGACGACCCCGTCGCGCTGGTCATGGAGGCCAACGCCATCGGCGGCCGCCATGGCCTGGGCATGTCGGACCAGATCGAGAACCGGATCATCGAGGCGAAGTCGCGGGGCATCTACGAGGCGCCGGGGATGGCGCTGCTGTGGATCGCCTACGAGCGCCTCCTCAACGCGGTCCACAACGAGGACACCGTGGCCTACTACCACGACCAGGGACGTCGCCTCGGTCGGTTGATGTACGAGGGTCGCTGGTTGGACCCCCAGGCGCTCATGATCCGTGAATCGATCATGCGCTGGGTCGGGTCGCTGGTCACCGGCGAGGTGACGCTGCGCCTGCGCCGCGGCGAGGACTACACCATCCTGGACACCAGCGGCAGCCACTTCTCCTACCACCCGGAGAAGTTGTCGATGGAACGGGTCGAGGACGCTGCCTTCGGCCCCATCGACAGGATCGGTCAGTTGACCATGCGCAACCTCGACATCGCCGACTCGCGCGACAAGCTCGAGGCCTACGCGACCCAGCCGCTGGACGAGGGGCAGGTGCTCGTCGAGCACGGCACGCTGATCGGCGAGTTGCCGCCCGGCGGTGCCGCGCAGATCGCCAAGAACCCCGCAGTCACCGGGCACGAGGAGGTCGCGCTCGACGAGGCCGCCATGGAGTCAGGGACCGACTGATGGGACGGACCGTGCAGGTGGGCGACTACCGCGTGGTGGGCGACCTCGCGGCGTTGGACCTCGCACTGGCACACCGGGCGCTGTCGCTGCACTCGTACTGGGCTCGGGGGCGCAGTCGCGCCGACAACGACCTGGCATTCGCCAACAGTCGAGTGGCCGTGGCCCTCGACACCGACGGCGCCACCGCGGCCTTCGCACGGGCGGTCACCGATGGCGTCAGCCACGCCTGGCTCGCCGACGTGTGGGTCGAACCCGAGCATCGAGGTCGCGGGCTGGGCACGGCCGTCACGGCCTACCTGGTGGAGGCACCGGACCTTGCCGACGTCGGGCGGTGGGCACTGGTCACCTCGAGCGCCCACGAGTTGTACCGACGGTTCGGGTTCGAGGAGTTCGAGGCCCCGCCCACGCTGATGACCCGTCGTCGGTGACTGCCGCCAGCGCCAGGTGTCATCGCCGGATGCCCGTTTGGATGTTGTGAGCGCAGCGAGCAACTCCAACGCGCCCGGTAGTGGTCCCTTCGCGGCAGAGCCCTCCCACCGGGCGCGCGCGCAGCGAGCAACTCCATGCATCCGCCCGTGGCTTTCGGTCCCGCGTGCTGCGGCCCTCGGATGCGCGCTAACGCTTCCACAGGGCGGGCGTCAACAGCAACAGGATCGGGAAGATCTCCAGGCGCCCGACGATCATCAGGCCGGCCAACAACCACTTGCCCAGTGGCTGGATGACCGCGAAGTTCTCCGTTGGTCCCACGGCACCCAGGCCAGGCCCGATGTTGCCGAGGGCACTGGCCACCGCGGACGTCGAGGTCACCAGGTCGAGGCCGACCACACCCAGCACCCGCGACTCGATGACGCTCAGGGCGAACGTCGCGGTCATGAACAGGAACATGTAGAACAGGAAGAACGACTGGACGTTGCGCACGATGTCGGTGGGCACCGCGTGCCCGTCGAACCGGGTGAGGAAGATGCCGCGGGGATGCACCAGGCGACGCAGGTCCGACGATGCCGACTTGGACAGGACCCCGATGCGGAACGACTTGACGCCACCGGCCGTGGACCCCGCCATGCCGCCCACGAAGAACAGGCCGACCACCAGGATCTGCAGGCCCGGCACCCATTGGCCGAAGTCAGCGGTCGCGAACCCGGTCGTGGTGATCAGCGTCAGCGCCGTGAAGAACCCATCGCGCAGCAACGGCTCGAACCCCGTGTCCGAGAACACCACGTCGCCACCGTCGAGCAGGCCGATGATGATGAGGACGATCGCGCCGAGCGCGATGGAGGCATACAACTTGAACTCCCCCGATCGCGAGTAGGCCCGCGGGTCGCGCAGGGCCCGGTAGTGCAGCGCGAACGACGCGCCTGCGGCAAACATGAACAGGATGACGACCCACTGGGTGTAGGCACTGAACGATGACAGTGAGGTCGCCTCGGTGCCGAAGCCGCCCGTCGACATCGTGGTGAACGAGTGGTTGACGGCCTGGAAGACGGACATGTCACCCAGTGACAGCAGGACTGCCTCGACCGCGGTCAGACCGGCGTAGACCAACCACAGGCGCTTGGCAGTCTCGCGGAACCGGGGGGTGAGTCGATCGGGGGTCGGTCCGGGGGACTCCGCTCGGGCCAACTCGATGCCGCCGACGCCCAGCAGCGGCAGGATCGCGATCGAGAGCACGATGATGCCCATGCCGCCCACCCATTGCGTCAGTGACCGCCATGTCAACATGCCGTGGCCCAGCGACGACGGGTCCGCCAGGATCGACGAGCCGGTGGTCGTGAACCCCGATGCCGTCTCGAAGAAGGCATCGGTGATGCTGCCGATCGAACCCGTCAGCAGGTACGGCAGGGTGCCGACGACGGACATGCCGACCCACGACAGGCCGACCGAGGCGAACCCCTCGCGCGTGGTCAGTTCGCCACTGGTCCCCAGCCTTCGCCAGGTGACGGCACCGATCGCCATGGTCAGCACGGAGGCCAGCGTGATCATGCCGGCATCGCGCCACTCCTGGTACAGCAGCGCCACGCCGGCTGGCACCAGCATCGTGGCGCCGGTTGCCGTGACCACGGCACCCACGATGTATGCCAGTCGCGTGATCATCTGCCGACGTGTCGGACGACCGCGTGAGCGTCGCAACCGGGCCCGCCCCAACCCACCCGAGTCCTCGGGCCGGTCGCTCATGGCGCCACTCACTTCGTGCACATTTGCTCGATGTCGTGGATGGCCTCCTGTGGGGCCAGCACGATCAGTCGATCACCGGCGCAGATACGGGTCGCACCGACCGGGACCGCGGCCTCGCCGTTGCGGGCGATGCCACCGATGACGGCGGTCGTTGGCAGGTCGAGGTCCATGACCCGCAGCCCGTCGGCGGTGGCGCCGGGCGCCACCTCGATGTCGAGGGCCTCCGAGTCCGTGTCCTTGAAGGTGGCCACGGAGTGGATCCGGCCACGTCGCACGAAGGCAAGGATCGCGTTCGCCGCCGCCAGTCGGCTCGACACCGATGCATCGATGTCGGAGCCCACCATCAGGCCGACGTAGCTGAGTCGGTGGAAGCGGGCGATGGCGGTCGACGCACCCAACGCCTTGGCCACGAGGCTGGCGGTCAGGTTGACGTCGTCCCAGCCCGACAGGGCGGCAACGGCGTCCTCGGCCCCCAACTGGAGGTCTGACAGCACTGCCGGGTCCGTCGGACTCCCGTTGATGACCAGGGCGCGGGGGTGACGGTCGGCCAGTCGCCGGCAGCGCTCCTCGTCATGGTCCACCAGCACGACGTCCATGCGGTTGGCCAGCAGCATGTCGGTGGCCAACTCCGCCATCCGGGTCGCACCCATCACGACCACGCGATCGATGGGCTCACGCTCGCGGCGCAGCAGGCCCCGGGCGCGTGGCAGGTCGCGGGTCTGCGACATGATCAGGACGTGGTCATGCTCGTCGATGACGGTGTCACCACGCACCGGCATGGTCTCGCCGTGGCGCACGATGGCGGCGACGGCCCAGTCGAAGTCGGCGTGTTCACGCCGCAGTTCGACCAGGCGGCGCCCGAGCAGCGGGCTGCCACGCCGCACGATGCCGCCGACCAGGGTCAGTTGCCCGTCGACGAACTCCACGAGGTCCGAGATGCCCTGGTGACCGACCAGGTCGAGCACTTCGTGGGCCGCCATCTCGCCGGGGTCGATGACCACGTCGACGCCCAGGTCCTCGACCCCGGCCACCAGCGCCGGGTCCTCGACGCGGGCGACCGTGCGCTTGGTCCCCAGGACGTGCGCAGCATGGCACGCCAGGATGTTGACACCATCGGAGTTGGAGACCGCGATCAGCAGGTCGGCATGGTGGGCACCTGCTTCGCGCAGGGTTGCCGGACTGGCGCCGTTGCCGGTCAGGACCAGGGCATCGAGGTGTTCCTGGACCATGCCACCGCGGTTTTCGTCATTCTCGATGACGACCACGTCCTGTCCCTCGTTGGACAGGCGCTCGGCGAGGTAGCTGCCGACGGCACCTGCCCCGACGATGATGATGCGCATGACGTTCCTGACAGTCGTGCGAGGGTGGCAGCGGTCGAGCAGATGGTAGGGGTCGGTGGAGGACTAGTCTGCCCACCCCGTGCCGGCGACAGATCGTCGCATTGCCACCCGCCGAGTCGTTGAGGTCACGCCATGGACGATGCCGCCGATGCCACCCCCCAGGGGCGGCTGTGGGGTGCACGGTTCGCCCAGGCTCCGGCCGATGCCGCCTGGGCACTGGGCGTGTCGACCCACTTCGACCGTCGTCTGTGGCGCCACGACCTCGCGGGATCGCGGGCGCATGCCGCGGAGTTGCACCGGATCGGCGTGCTGGACGAGGACGAACGTGCAGCGATGCTGGCGGCGCTGGACGAGTGCGGGGAGCAGTTCGCTGCCGGCACGTTCACCTTCCAGGACGGGGACGAGGACGTCCACGGGGCCATCGAACGGTGGTTGGTCGAGCGGCTCGGGTCCCTGGGCGGCAAGTTGCGTGCCGGCCGTTCCCGCAATGACCAGATCGCCAACGACCTGCGGCTGTACTGCCGCCAGGCGTGCGACGACGTGGTCGCCGGCATCCGCGGGGTGCAGGCCGCGATCGTGGACCAGGCCGACGCCGAACTGGGAACCCTGGCACCGGGCATGACGCACCTGCAGCGGGGTCAACCAGTCCTGTTGTCGCACTTGTTGCTGGCGTGGTTCTGGATGCTGGACCGGGACGCCGGCCGCTTCGTGGATGCTCGTGCGCGGATGGACGCATCGGTGCTGGGTGCCGGCGCCCTGGCCGGTCTGACCCTCGACCTCGATCCGGACGCGTATGCCGCCACGCTCGGGTTCGCCCGGGTCGCCGACAACTCGATGGACGCCGTTGCCAGTCGCGACTTCGCCACCGAGTTCCTGGCGGCTGCCGCCATTCTTGCCGTCACCTGCTCTCGCATCGGCGAGGAGGTGGTGCTGTGGTCGACGGCCGAATTCGGCTATGCCCGGGTGGGCGATGCCTTCTCGACCGGTTCGTCGATCATGCCGCAGAAGCGCAACCCCGACATGGCCGAGTTGGTGCGAGGCAAGGCCGGGCGGGTGATCGGCGATCTTCATGCGCTGCTCGTGATCACAAAGGGTCTGCCGCTCACCTACAACCGCGACCTGCAGGAGGACAAGGAGCCGGTCTTCGACGCGGTCGACACGTTGTCGCTGGTGCTGCCGGCATTGGCCGGGACCCTGGGTTCGCTGACCTTCGATCGCGAACGACTCGCGGACGCGGCCGCGGGTGGGTTCTCGCTGGCCACCGACCTGGCCGAGGAACTGGTGCGGCGCGGGGTGCCCTTCCGTGATGCGCACGAGGTCGTGGGGGCACTGGTTCGCCAGGCCGAGGACCAGGGCTGTGACCTCGACGGCCTCGATCCACAGGTGGTTGCCGATGCGCATCCGACCCTCGACGTCGATGTCGCCGCGATGCTCGACGTGCGCCAGGCGGTGGACCGCCGGACCGCCTCACTGGGCACGTCTCGCGTCAGCGTGACGGCCCAACTGCAACGAGCCCGTGCCGTGCTGGCGGCCGGGACCGTGGCCACGTCCGCGGCCACGCCCCCGCAGGATCCTGCCTGACCACGGAGGCTGGCATGCCACGGACCAACGACGACGTCGCGGCCCTGCTCGACGAACTGGCCCGCCTGACCAAGGTCGACGAGCAGGATCCCAACTCCTTCCGGGTCCGCGCCTACGAGAAGGCCGCGCGGGCCGTCGAGTCACTGACGACCGACGTCACCGACATGTCCGCATCCGCCCTTGCCAAGGTGTCGGGGATCGGCAAGTCCACGGCGGCCAAGATCCGTCAGTACGTCGACGACGGTCACATCGACAAGCTCGAGACCCTGCGAGCCAAGTATCCGCCCGGGCAGTTGGAACTGCTTGGCATCCCGGGCGTCGGGCCCAAGATGCTGGCCCTGCTCGACGACGTCCTGGACGTGCGTGACCTCGCGAGCCTGCGCGCCGCCCTCGACGACGGCAGCTTCGCGAAGCTGCCCGGACTGGGGGACAAGACCGCCGAGAACCTGGCGTCGGCGATCGAACGGATGCACCTGTCGTCCAAGTCCACGCGACGCCCCATCGCCCAGGTCCTGCCCGTGGCAGCCCGGATGCGCGCCGACCTCGCCGACCTGCCGCAGGCGCAGCAGGTGGAATGGGCAGGATCCCTGCGTCGCTTTCGTGAGACCATCGGTGACGTCGACCTGCTGGTCGCCGCCCAGGGGGAGGATGCAGCCGCCGCGGTGATGGAGGCAGCGCGCACCCATGACCTGGTTGCCGAGGTGACGGGATCGGGTGCGACCAAGACCTCGATGGTGACGCGCGACGGCCTGTCGGTCGACGTCCGGGTGGTCGACCCGTCCTCGTTCGGTGCGGCACTGGTGTACTTCACGGGCTCGAAGGGCCACAACATCGCGCTGCGCCAGCGGGCCATCGATCGTGGCTGGAAGCTGTCGGAGTACGCCCTGTCCGATGCCGAGACGGACGAGGTGGTGGCAGCGGCCACGGAGGAGGATGTCTACGCGGCGTTGGACCTGGCCTGGGTCACCCCGGAACTGCGCGAGGACCGCGGGGAGGTGGAGCAGGCCGCCGACGGCTCGCTGCCCACGCCCCTGCACGTGGCCGACCTGCGGGGTGACCTGCACTTCCACACCGACTGGTCGGGCGACGGTCGCGACTCCATGGAGGACATGGTTGCGGCTGCCGTCGACCTCGGCCTGGCATACGTGGCCATCACCGATCACGCCGAGGACCTGCGCATCAACGGGTTGTCGCGCGACCAGATGCTCGAGCAGCGTGGCGTGATCCGCGAACTCGAGCAGCGTCGTGGCGACATTCGCCTGATGCACGGCACCGAGTTGAACATCGGGGCCGACGGCACGGTCGACTACGACCAGGCGTTCGTGGACGGGTTCGACTTCTGTGTCGCCTCCGTGCACAGCCACTTCAATCGCCCCGTGGCCGAGCAGACCGCGCGCATCGTCACGGCGGTGCGCAACCCCGCAGTCAACGTCATCGGCCACCTCACCGGACGCAAACTCGGGCGCAGGCCCGGCATCGAGGTCGACCTCGAACCGATCTTCGAGGCCTGCGTCGACACCGGCACGGCCCTGGAGGTCAATGCGGCGCTGCCGCGTCTGGATGCCAGCGTCGAGGTCATCCGCGCCGGCATCGCCGCTGGCGTCACGTTCGTGGTGTCAACCGACTCGCATGCCACCCGCGAGCTCGCGCGGATGCACCACGGGGCGGCGCAGGCCCGGCGCGCAGGGCTCGAGCCCGCCAGCGTGGCCAACACCTGGCCGGTGGACCGGTTCGCCGACTGGGTCCAGCAGGTGCGGACCGGGTGAGCGGTCCGCTGGCGGGGCGGGGGCGGGTGTGGCGCCAGGACGAGGACCGTCGCGACCTGCCGCCAGAGGTGGTGGCCATCCTGGACGAGACCACCGGGCCGGGGGTGTCGAGTCCGAGCCTCGACGCGGCCGTCGCGTCGTCACCCGGACCCGATGCTCCTGCCGTCCGTGCGTCTGCGCATGCGCTCGCTCGGCTGCTCCAGCTGCCGGCCGAATTGGCCGCGCCCCGCTTGCTGGGCGCCGCCGTGACCCACGACGTCGACGGCCACCAAGTGCGGGTGCGCATCACCGAGGTGGAGGCCTATGACCAGGACGACCCCGCGTCCCACACCTTTCGCGGGCAGACACGCCGCAATGCAGCGATGTTCGAGCAGGGTGGTCATCTCTACACCTATCGCAGCCACGGCATCCATGTCTGTGCCAACGTGGTCTGCGACGTGGCCGGGCGGGGCTCGGCGGTGTTGCTGCGCGGGGGAGTGGTCGAGGTGGGCCGAGCCGTGGCGGTGCAGCGGCGCGGGGGCCGGGATGGCGACGACTGGCTGGCTGCGGGGCCGGGACGGCTGTGCGCGGCCCTGGGCATCGACCTGGACGACGGCGGCACGTGGTTGCTGGGGGACGGGCGTCTGCGTCTCGAGCCGGCTCCGGCCGCAGCCCCGGACCCGCGGGCCCCGCGACCAGTGGTGATGGTCGGACCTCGGGTCGGGGTGTCGCAGGCCGCCGATCGACCCTGGCGGTGGTGGCTGGCCGGCAGCGGTGGCGTCTCGGCCTATCGGCGCAGCCCCCGAGCCAGTCGCTGAACCGCAGCGCGAGCCGATGGGTGCGATGCCAGGGCCGACCTCCAGGCCAGACTCGCCAGGCCCCTGCCCTGCAGCCCATCGGTCCCGGACCAAACCGCCGGCGTGTTGGCTCCGTACCTCCTGTGCACGCCCCTGAGACCAACAATTGGAGATGGCATGCGCAAGACACTGACAACCCTCGCGACGGCTGGTGCCGCGTTGCTGATCGCAACGAGCCCCGCCCTCGCCGACCACGAAGGCACGTCGTACAACGGCACGCTGAGCGAACTCAACGGTTCCGGCGGTTCTGGCGAGGTCACCGTGACCGTGTCCGAGGATGGCGAGACCTTCGCCGTTGACCTCGACGCCGACGGCCTCAACCTCGACGGCCCCCACGCCATGCACATCCACGGCATCGTCGATGGCGACGACGTCCAGGCGTCCGCCTGCCCGACCATGGATGCCGACGCCGATGGCGACGGCGTCGTCGACGTCGCAGAGGGTGTGCCGTTCTACGGCGGCATCCAGGTGTCGTTGACCACCGACGGTGACACCTCGCCCGACTCCGCCCTGGCAGTGGAGCGGTACCCCGCCGGCACGACCATCGACTACTACCGCGACGGGATCGCGATCCCTGCTCCCGTCAAGCCCAACATCGACAAGGTGCACGTCGTCGTCCACGGCCTCGACGAGAACGGCAACGGCATGTTGGACATGGACCAGGAGACCCGTTCGTCGCTGACCGACGACTTCCCCCGCGAGGCCACCGCGCCTGCGCTGTGTGGTGAGTTGACGGCAGTTGCAGCCGGCCCGGTCCAGACCGGTGGCGGTGGAACCGCTGACACCGGCATCAACGGTGCAGCAGCCGCGGGCCTCGGTGCCCTGGCGCTCGGTGGACTCTTCGCCGGTCGTCGTCGGACGGCATCCGACAACGCCTGACACCACCCACCCCAGTCCTGTCGTCACACAACCAAGGGGATGCCCGTGACCACGCGCAGCGCACGAACGACGCGAGCACGACGCATCATGGCCGCCATTGCCATCATGGCGATGGCGGCCGGGGCGTGCGGGAATCCGAGCGCCGGCGATGCCGGCGCCTCGGCTCCCGCGACACAGGATGCTGGGGAGGCACTGGCCACGCCCGAGCCCGAGGCGGCAACGCCCATGGGCACGGACGTGGCCAGTCCGTCGTCGTCACCAGCCACACCGACTCCCACCGGCCAGGCGACGCCGACACCGACCCCGACGCCCGAGGCGACCCCGACGCCGCGACCCCTCAAGACGCCCGACCTGCCCACCGGCATCACGGACCCGGTCAGGCTCGAGATTCCCAGCATCGGCGTCGACGCCGACATCGTGGACCTGTCCCTTGGCAACGGCGATCCTGAGGTCCCCGACGCCTGGGAGGATGCTGGGTGGTACGAGACGACCCGCAACCCCGGCGAGATCGGCCCGGCAGTGATCGCCGGCCACATCGACTCCAAGTCCGGACCGGCCGTCTTCTTCCGCCTGGACGAACTCGAGCCGGGAGACGAGGTCATCGTGCACGGCGACGATGGCACGACTGCCTCGTTCCTGGTGACCGGTTCGGGCCAGTACCCCAAGACCGAACTGCCCGAGGAGGTCTTCGGATTCGGTGAGCCCGAGCCCGAGCTTCGCCTCATCACCTGTGGGGGCTCCTTCGACAGCGCTGCGGGCCACTACGTCGACAACCTGGTGGTCTACACGACCGCCGCGTGACCCACTCGACGTCTTGTGAACGGGCTCACAAGGTGCGCCCCGAAGCGCGTGCGCTCAGCGAACAAGCAACTCTGTGCCACCCAGAGGCCTCAGAACCGAGCATTGGCACGACCGCGTGAAGGCAGGGCAGCCCCAACAGGCACGACCGTGCCCCGCTGGATACTGTTCACCAAGCGCCGCGGGCACCACGCCCCGGACGCACACAGTCGCCGGCCAGCGAGTCGGCGATTTGACACAACGAGAGCGCGCACGTTACGATGCGCAATCCGCTTGACGGCCTTCGGGCCCGACAGCTGGAGAGCTCACTTCGGTGTCAGTTCAGGGAGACCCCTTCGGGGCGATGCCTGCCTGCGATTGAAGTGACGGGCTGCACGTCGGAAGCCCACCCCGGATCCACCAGGATCGACGAGCGGGGGGAACCCGACACCGCAGCCACGAGCCGCTCCTTGAGAACTGCACAGGGTGCCAAAAGCCAGTGCCGCAGTCACCGCGAGGTGACATGCAGCCCCGTCGATTGGGAAGGACTTCGGTCCCGAAAAGTCGATGGAGTTATACAACCCATTCAGAGTGGGAACAATTGATGACCCCCCAATTCCGGGGTCATCGACCAGTTCAAATTCCTGATGAAGAATGATGAACCACTTGTGGTTTTGAATCTCTCAACGGAGAGTTTGATCCTGGCTCAGGACGAACGCTGGCGGCGGGTTTAACACATGCAAGTCGAGGGACGAAGCTTGGTGCTTGCACCAGGCGGAAACCGGCGAACGGGTGAGTAACACGTGAGAAACCTACCCTTCACACTGGGATAACCCAAGGAAACTTGGGCTAATACCGGATACTCCACATCTTCCGCATGGTCGATGTGGGAAAGCTCCGGCGGTGAAGGACGGTCTCGCGGCCTATCAGCTTGTTGGTGAGGTAACGGCTCACCAAGGCGACGACGGGTAGCTGGAGTGAGAGCTCGAACAGCCACACTGGGACTGAGACACGGCCCAGACTCCTACGGGAGGCAGCAGTGGAGAATCTTGCACAATGAGCGAAAGCTTGATGCAGCCACGCCGCGTGAGGGACGAAGGCCTTCGGGTCGTAAACCTCTTTCAGGAGGGAAGAAGCGAAAGTGACGGTACCTCCAGAAGAAGCGCCGGCTAACTACGTGCCAGCAGCCGCGGTAATACGTAGGGCGCGAGCGTTGTCCGGATTCATTGGGCGTAAAGCGCGTGTAGGCGGTCCAGTAAGTCGGATGTGAAATCCAAGGGCTCAACCCTTGAACTGCACCCGATACTGTTGGACTTGAGGAATGTAGAGGAGAGTGGAATTTCTGGTGTAGCGGTGGAATGCGCAGATATCAGAAGGAACACCGATGGCGAAGGCAGCTCTCTGGGCATTACCTGACGCTGAGACGCGAAAGCATGGGTAGCAAACAGGATTAGATACCCTGGTAGTCCATGCCGTAAACGATGGGTGCTAGGTGTGGGGATCAATTCACGATCTCCGCGTCGAAGCTAACGCGTTAAGCACCCCGCCTGGGGACTACGGCCGCAAGGCTAAAACTCAAAGGAATTGACGGGGGCCCGCACAAGCGGCGGAGCATGTGGCTTAATTCGAAGCAACGCGAAGAACCTTACCTGGGCTTGACATATAGCTTACATCTCTAGAGATAGAGTGGATTCGTTCGTGCTATACAGGTGTTGCATGGCTGTCGTCAGCTCGTGTCGTGAGATGTTGGGTTAAGTCCCGCAACGAGCGCAACCCCTATCCTATGTTGCCAGCGCGTAATGGCGGGGACTCATGGGAGACTGCCGGTGTCAAACCGGAGGAAGGTGGGGACGACGTCAAGTCATCATGACCCTTATGTCCAGGGCTGCACACATGCTACAATGGCAGGTACAGAGGGCTGCGAACCCGCGAGGGGGAGCGAATCCCACAAAGCCTGTCTCAGTTCGGATTGCAGTCTGCAACTCGACTGCATGAAGTCGGAGTCGCTAGTAATCGCAGATCAGCAACGCTGCGGTGAATACGTTCCCGGGCCTTGTACACACCGCCCGTCAAGTCATGAAAGTCGGTAATACCCGAAGTCAGTGGCCCAACCCTTTGGGAGGGAGCTGCCGAAGGTAGGACCGGCGATTGGGACTAAGTCGTAACAAGGTAGCCGTACCGGAAGGTGCGGCTGGATCACCTCCTTTCTGGAGCTTGCACATGCGTGCACCATCGGCGAATGTTCGATGGAAGCGCGCAAGCATCCAAGTGAATCACTGGCTATTCAGTTTTTGGCACTCACCCTCCGCCTGGGGGGACTCCCACACCAAGCACGTCGACGAACGTGATGGCAATGTGGAACCAGAGTCGTGACCAGGCCGAGCGAGTGAGGTCCAGGTATTGGGCACCCCGTGCAGCCCTCAGGGAGTGACGGCGTCACGCAGTTCGTGACGCAGACACTCTTTGTTGTTGGCATGCCACTTCCATCGAAACCAGCGACCGCATTCGAGTCGCCAGGCCGTGTCGAGTGGTTTGCCTCGAGGTCCTTGAGAACTTCATAGCGAGCGCGAGCATCTATACGGCAAGTAACAAGTGCACACGGTGAATGCCTAGGCACTGAGAGCCGATGAAGGACGTGGAAGGCTGCGATAAGCCCTGGGGAGGAGCCAATCATCCTTAGATCCAGGGGTATCCGAATGGGGAAACCCATCAGGCCCAGAGTGAATACATAGCTCTGGAGCAGGGAACCCGGGGAACTGAAACATCTAAGTACCCGGAGGAAGAGAAAACAATAGTGATTTCCCGAGTAGTGGTGAGCGAAAGGGAAACAGCCCAAACCGATTGCGTGTCAAAGCTGACAGGCGTTGCGCAGTCGGGGTTGAGGGACCATCCAGGACACGCTGTCGAGTGTCCAGGGAGTTACAAATCTCGCATGCAGAAGAACAGTTTGGAAAAACTGGCCATAGACGGTAATAGCCCGGTATTTGAAGTCATGACGAGACTCCTGTGATGTCATCCCAAGTAGTGCGGGGCCCGTGAAATCCCGTACGAATCTGCCAAGACCACTTGGTAAGGCTAAATACTACTCAGTGACCGATAGTGAACCAGTACCGTGAGGGAACGGTGAAAAGTACCCCGGGAGGGGAGTGAAATAGTACCTGAAACCGTGTGCATACAAACCGTTGGAGGATTCACTTGTGAATCTGACAGCGTGCCTTTTGAAGAATGAGCCTACGAGTTAGCCGTCACTGGCAAGGTTAAGACTTGAGTCGAAGCCGGAGCGAAAGCGAGTCCTAATAGGGCGTCGAGTCGGTGGCGCTAGACCCGAAACGATGTGATCTATCCATGGCCAGGGTGAAGCGAGGGTAAGACCTCGTGGAGGCCCGAACCGCCGTAGGTTACAAACTGCTCGGATGAGCTGTGGATAGGGGTGAAAGGCCAATCAAACATCGTGATAGCTGGTTCTCCTCGAAATGCATCTAGGTGCAGCGTTGCGCGTTTCTTGACGGGGGTAGAGCACTGTTTGGACTAAGGGGCCTACAAGCTTACTGAATTCAGGCAAACTCCGAATACCGTCAAGTCAGAGCGCAGCAGTGAGAATGCGGGGGATAAGCTCCGTATTCGAAAGGGAAACAGCCCAGACCGCCAGCTAAGGCCCCTAAGTTTGTACTAAGTGGAAAAGGATGTGGGATCGCCCAGACAACCAGGAGGTTGGCTTAGAAGCAGCCACCCTTGAAAGAGTGCGTAATAGCTCACTGGTCAAGTAATCCCGCGCCGACAATGTAACGGGGCTAAGTACAACGCCGAAGCTGCGGATTTCAGTCATACAAGCGAAAGCTGACTGGAGTGGTAGAGGAGCTTCGACTTGCGAGTGAAGCGGCGACGTAAGTCAGTCGTGGACGCGAGTCGAGTGAGAATGTAGGCATGAGTAGCGAAAGGGGAGGGAGGAACTCCCCCGCCGAATGACTAAGGTTTCCTGGGGAAGGTTCATCCGCCCAGGGTTAGTCGGGACCTAAGACGAGGCCGCGAGGCGTAGTCGATGGACAGCAGGTTAAAATTCCTGCACTACTGACATCGCGTCTATACCGAACAGTGTGTGCTAACGACGTCTACGGACGTCGGACCCCGCACCCAGTAGGTCACCGATGGGATGACGGAGAAGGCTAGGTGAACCCGGGCGTTGGTAGACCCGGGCCAAGTGCGTAGGCCGTGGGCCAGGTAAATCCGGACCACACAAGGCTGAGACACGAGTGCGAGCCCATAAGGAGCGAGTCACCGATGCCATGCTTCCAAGAAAAGTCTCTAGGGAGTTGTGTCAGTACCCGTACCCTAAACCGACACAGGTAGTCAAGTAGAGAATACTAAGGCGATCGAGTTAACTCTGGTTAAGGAACTCGGCAAATTGATGGCGTAACTTCGGGATAAGCCATGCCATGATTGGTGATCCTCTTGCGAGGTGAGCTGATGATGGCCGCAGAAACCAGGCCCAAGCGACTGTTTACCAAAAACACAGCAGCGTGCCAACACGTAAGTGGATGTATACGCTGTGACGCCTGCCCGGTGCTGGAAGGTTAAGTGGAGAGGTTAGCTTCGGCGAAGCTTTGAAACAAAGCCCCAGTAAACGGCGGCCGTAACTATAACGGTCCTAAGGTAGCGAAATTCCTTGTCGGGTAAGTTCCGACCTGCACGAATGGCGTAACGACTTGGGCACTGTCTCAACCAGAGACTCGGCGAAATTGCATTACGAGTAAAGATGCTCGTTACGCGCAGCAGGACGAAAAGACCCCGGGACCTTTACTGCAGCTTGGTATTGGAGCTTGGTACGTCATGTGCAGGATAGGTGGGAGACTTTGAAGCGGGCACGCCAGTGTCTGTGGAGTCGCCCTTGGAATACCACCCTTGACGTGCTGAGTTCCTAACTTCGGTCCGTGATCCGGACCAGGAACAGTGCCTGGTAGGCAGTTTAAGTGGGGCGCTTGCCTCCCAAAGAGTAACGGAGGCGCCCAAAGGTCACCTCAGACTGGTCGGCAATCAGTCGTTGAGTGTAAAGGCACAAGGTGGCTTGACTGTGAGAGAGACATCTCGAACAGGTACGAAAGTAGGGCTTAATGATCCGACGGTGGAGAGTGGAATCGCCGTCGCTCAACGGATAAAAGGTACCCCGGGGATAACAGGCTGATCCTGCCCAAGAGTCCATATCGACGGCAGGGTTTGGCACCTCGATGTCGGCTCATCGCATCCTGGGGCTGGAGCAGGTCCCAAGGGTCGGGCTGTTCGCCCGTTAAAGCGGTACGCGAGCTGGGTTCAGAACGTCGTGAGACAGTTCGGTCTCTATCCGCTGCGCGCGTTGGTAATTTGACAGGATCTGCCCCTAGTACGAGAGGACCGGGGTGGACGTACCTCTGGTGTGCCGGTTGTTCCGCCAGGAGCATCGCCGGTTTGCTACGTGCGGTCGGGATAAGCGCTGAAAGCATCTAAGCACGAAGCCCACCTGGAGATGTGATTACCCATCCCTTTAAGGGAGTAAGGACCCCAGCCAGACGACTGGGTTGATAGGCCGGAGGTGGAAGCACAGCAATGTGTGGAGCCGACCGGTACTAATAGTCCGAGGACTTGCCGTTTGCGCTCGCGCTCGCTATGAAGTTCACGGGACCGCCACCCGACCCAATGGGTCAGGCGGCACGCCGTGACAACGGCCGACATGTGTCGTGGGATCTCCCACACCATGGATGGCCCACACAAAGATCACAAGACCTCAAATTTCCCGTGGTCTTGGCGAAGAGGTCACACCCGGTCACATTCCGAACCCGGAAGTTAAGCTCTTCAGCGCCGATGGTACTGCCGGGGCAACCCAGTGGGAGAGTAGGTCGCCGCGGGATCCTTTCTGGCAAAGGCGTCGTTGTTGGACCACACGGTCTGACGACGGCGCCTTTGTCGTGTTTCCCCACCAACACCAGGGATGCCTCATGCCTGACAGTCCCAACAAGCCGTTTCGCCCGCAACGGGCCCGTCCTGCCTCGGCGGCCGCGCTGCGACGCGATGGCGACGAGATCCGCCCGTCGGGGCCGCGGCCCATGCCGCGTCCCCACATCCCTGACGACGTGCGCGTCCACCTGCCTCGAGGCGTGCGACGTGCCATCGACAACCAGGTCCGCGACGGGGAACGCGCCACCGATGTGCAGCGGGCGTTGACCCTTGCGGGTGAGCTCATCGATGAGGGCCAGGGTGAGGAAGCCGTGCCCTTGATGGCCTGGGCCAAGAGCCACGCCGCTCGTGTGCCCGAGATCCGCGAGGCCCTTGGCGTTGCCCACTACCAGGCGGGCGACTATCGCGACGCAGTCAACGAACTGCGGACGTTTCGGCGCATGGCGGCGAGTCACGACCAGGACCACGTGATCGCTGACTGCCTGCGGGGGCTGGGGCACCCGGTCGAGGAAGTGGCGACCGAGGTGGAGGGGTTGTTGGCGGCGGATGGCGTGCACCCGGAACGCCAGGTCGAGGGGCTGCTGGTGTGGGCCGGTGCCCTGCGCGATGCCGGTGACCTGCCGGGTGCCCGTGCCGTGTTGCGGCGGGCCGATGCCGACATGGTGCGGCGGGCAGGGGACGAGCCGGCGCAACGACTCGAGTGGCTGGCCGCGGACCTCGCTGAAGCCGACGGGGACGTCGAGGCTGCCCGCCGCGGGTTCCGACAACTGGCGCAACTGCCCGAGGATCCCTGGGGTGCGGGTCCGCGGTTGGCCGCCCTCACCGACGGCTGAACTGCTGCGCTGGCCGATCCGGCTCTCAACGATGACGAGGGCATCCACCCCGTGTGCACGCGGGGTCGGGTCGGCGAGGCACCTACCCGCTCGGCGAGGTGTTCAAACCTGGTCGTGCGCATGGTGCATGAAGTGGCCACGGGGTCGTGCATCGAGGGACTGGTCGTCATACGGTGCCACGGTCGTGGTCCCGAGCCGGGGCGGCCCGACGACTCCCGATGACCATTCGACGACCCATGGAGATCCGTCTTGCGAACATCCAGAACCCAACGACGAGGACTGGTGGCAGGCATCGTTGCCGCCCTGGCCCTCACGGTCGCACCTGCGGCCAGCGCCAACCACGACGTCAAGGCCGACCTGCTGGACGGCGACGACACGGTGCTGTTCCACCTCAATGACTCCGGTTTCGGTGGTGAGTTCGACCTGACCTTCGAGATCGCCTACCAGGGCGACGCCGACGGTCGGCCGGTCTACGTGCTGGCACCCGAGGGCTATGCAGCCACCGCCGACGGCGCCTTCGTGCCCGGCATCAGCCAGGGCTGGGACCCGACCGCAGCCTTCGACACCGAGGACGAGGTCCAGCCGTGTGTCGACGGCGACGAGCACGTGATGACGCAGGCCCAGATCGACAGCCTGGGCGACAGCGTCGCGAACATCGTGGCCGTCGACGAGGCCCACTTCGGTGAGGTGCAGGGCGACGACCCGATCGTCGTGCTGGCCTACAACATCCTCGATGAGTCGTTCTACGACTGCGGGGCAACCTCGTTCACGGCCGGATACTTCGCACCCGACCTGCTGGCCGACGCCGGGCTCAACACGATCGTGATCGACTCGTACCAGTGGTCACAGCGCCTGGTCGACTACAAGGGCACGATCGCCCACGAGCTCGAGCACCTGCTCCACAACTACTCGGACCCGGGTGAGCTCAGCTGGATCGACGAGGGGCTGGCCGACTTCGCCCAGTACCTCACCGGCTACGGCGCCGACATCGGTCACACCTACTACCACCAGGTGTTCCACCGCGAGACGTCGCTGACCCTGTGGGGCGGCGGGCTCGAGGACTACGGCGCCTCCTACACCTTCATGCAGTACGCATGGGAGCAGGCCGGTGGCTGGCTCGACGACGGCGCACTGACGACCGAGGTCGAGGACGGCAACTTCACCAAGCCCTACACCGGCGTCGCCGGTGACCTGTTCATCAAGTTGCTGTTCGAGAACCAGGCCAACGGCATCGACGGTGTCCAGGCCGCGATCGATGAGTACAACGCTGCCATCGCAGGCGGGACCCAGGGCTACGCGCTGCCCGACGTGAACACGCTGATCGCCAACTGGGCGGTCGCGATCGATTTCGACGTCGAGGCATCGGACCTGTTCGACCTCGCCGCGATCGACCTGCAGACCGAACTGTCGGCCACGCCCGGCAACCTGACCATCGACTGGGGCAACGAGGCCTTCTACGACAACCGCGGGATCTACCAGGGCAACATGAACCCGCAGAAGTGGGACCGCAAGGGCAACGTGCCGGACCAGACGGCCCTGCCGTTCAGCCTGAGCTACGAGACCTTCCGCAACCCGGGCCCGAACTTCACCATCGACCTCGATGCGCCAGGGATCACCAAGGTGCAGGACTTCGACGGTGACGACAGCCACTACTACGCCGGCTACGCGTCACAGACCGACAGCGTCCTGGCCTTCGACTACGCCGGCGAGGACGTGCTGACCTTCGCCACGTGGTACTTCATCGAGGAGGGCTGGGACTACGCGTACGTCGAGGCCCTGGTCGGTGGCGACTGGGTCACCGTGCCCGTCACCTCCGGTGGCGAGGTCATCACCGATGACAGCGACCCCCATGGCAACAACGAGGAGGGCAACGGCCTGACCGGGACCTCGGGCGGCGAGTACTTCGTCGACGACCCGGTCTACATCGAGGCCTCCGCCAGCCTGCCCGGCGGCACCACCGACGTGCGGATCCGGTACTCCACGGACGCGGCATACCTCGACACCGGGATCTTCGTCGACGCCACCAACATCGCGGTGGACGTGGACGGCGAGCCGGGCGACACCGACGCCCAGTCGGCCTCGTGGGTCCAGACCGACGGAGCCCAGGTCAACGACTTCCTGGTCCAGGTTGTCGCGGCATGCGACCTGACGCCGGACATGGATGGCGACGAGGCGGTCTACGACGAGGCCTCCGGCCTGTACGTCTACCGCTACGAGGGCACCGACATCGAGGTGAGCGGCTTCGACACCGCCTGCCTCGGTGGCAAGGACCGCATCACCGTCATCATCACCAACCGTCCCTCGGGAGACCTGGCCTTCCTGACCACCGACTACGACTTCACGTTGGTCGGCACTGGCAAGGCCAAGGGCAAGACCAAGGGCTGACCTGCCCGCGCACGACACGACGGCCCCGCTCCGACATGGAGCGGGGCCGTCGTCGTGTCGGGGCGTGTCAGCCGACGTCGGTGAGGGTGCCGGCGCGCTTGCGCTCGAAGTAGCGCACGAGGCCGGCGGCATTGGACCGCACACCCGACAGCAACTCGAGTCGTTGGAGCCCGTCGGGGTCGTCGGCAACGGCGGCCGGGTCCAACTCGTCGGCGAACCGGGCCGCCAGCGTCTCGGCGACATGGTCCAGTTCGGTGGACTCGTGCCAGGCGGCCTCCGCGGTCTCGGCCCACAGCCGCAGGCGCAGCATCGCCTCGTCGAGCGCGGCCGCGGGTGGGTCGACCGGGCCGTAGTGGGCCAGGAACAGCCGCGACGGGTCCCGTTCCCGGTAGCGCTCCAGGGACGCCAGCGCGGCATCGAGGTGGAAGTCAGCCGGAGGTGTGGCAGGTCGGATCGTGGTCATTCCCGGCAACTTCACCCCGACCGAGTCGCCGCTGTAGATCGCGCCGGTGGCGGTGTCGAACAGGCCGATGTGGTGCTTGGCGTGGCCCGGCGTGTACAGGACCTCGAGGGTGCGGCCACCACCGATGTCGACGAGATCGCCATCCTGCACCGCCCGGATCCGGTCCTGGTCGATCGGTGTGCAGTCGCCGTACACGGTGTCGTGCAACGGTCCGTAGACCGTGCGTGCCGAGGCATTCAGTCGCGTCGGGTCGTGGAGGTGGCGAGCCCCGACGTCGCACACCACGACCTGTGCCCTGGGGAAGGCTGCGGCCACGTCGCCCGCCCCACCGGCATGGTCGAGGTGGATGTGGGTCAGCACGATGGTGGCGAGGTCGTCGCGGTCCATCCCCAGGTGCTCGAGGCTGGCCAGCAGTCGATCGATGGTCAGCGCCGGGCCGGTCTCGACAAGGGCCGGTCGCGGGCCGGGCAGCAGGAATCCCGCGGTCACGTGCGACATGCCGCCCGTGAACGTGTCGATCGAGATCACGTCCTGGTCGTCGTGGCGCTCGATGTGGTGGGCCGGTGCGGCGGCATCGCCGGGCTGGGACCCGTCATCGCCCGGCATGTCGGATGCCATGGTGCCGCTCCTGTCGCTCGCGAGGGCGTCGCCGATGCCGCGACGCGCTGCAACCATAGACCTGCACCGGCGTCCGGGCCCTCAGTGCACGCCCAGGCGACCGAGCAGGGCGCTGGGATGACCGACCTGGGACCAGGCCACCAGTTCTCGTGCCAGCATCGGTCCCACGACGTTGCCGGTGCCGGAGAAGCCGCCGAGTGCCCACACGCCCTCGCCGACCTGGGTGCAGACCGGCATGCCGTCATCGGTGAAGCCCACGATGGCGGCCCAGCGATGCGTGACCGTGGCGTCGGGAGCCAGCATCGTGGCCAACTCGTCGATCCAGGCCTGGACGGGGTCGGACGTGACCGCCTGGTCGGTGTCCTCCGCGGTGCCCCCGCGGTCGCGGCCACCGCCGATGGCCAGGTGACCGGACGGCAACTGCTGCCAGTAGTCGAGGCCCCACCGCCGATACACCGGACGGGGCACGACGTTGGCAGTGGGTGAGGTTGCGGCCATCTGGAGGCGAACCGGCCGGACGCGGGATGCCAGCTCGGGCACGACATGGCCCAGGCCGCCATCCACGCAGACGAGGATGGTGCGCGCCGACACCGTGGCCTGTGGCGTCACGACCCGGCCGCTGTCGATCTGTTGGGCTGGCGTGTGGGTGGCGAGCCGGGCGCCGCTGGCCTGCAGCGCTGCAGCCAGGCGACGGCTTCGTGCCGCCGGATTGCAGGCAGCGTCGCCGGGGAACAGCAACGCGGGACCGATGTCCGACTCGAGCCGTTGCACCGGCAACCCATCGGCATCCATGGCGGCGGCCATCGTCTCGAGGTCCTGGGCCTCGGCGGGATCCGCCGCCACCCGCAGCGAACCCGTGGCCTGCACGGTGCCCGGATCTGCGGCGATCAGCCGGTCGCGCTCGATGGAGGTCGCCTCGTACCAGGCGCGGGCACGGAAGCGGCCATGACGACGCACCGCCTGGTGATGGAAGGCGGCCATGCCGGCCAGCAACAGGCCCCCGTTGCGTCCGGCGGCCGCACCCGCGATCGACCCGGCGTCGATGCCGACCGTGGCCAGGCCTGCCTCCAGTCCTGCCTCGACGGCGGCCAGTCCGGTGCCGCCCAACCCCACCACGCACAGGTCCACCTCGACGTCCTCGTCAAGTGGCGGGGCGAGCGACGTTGCGGGTGCGACCGGTTCAGCGGCTGCCAGCCCGGTCTCGAACCACAGGGGATCGCCGGCCCGATCGTGCGAGACGTGGGTGGCGGGCACGGATCACAGCGCTGCGCGCAGGCGCAGCATGTCGGTCATCGAGGCATCGATCTTGACCCGACCGGCCTGCCAGGCCTGGCGAAACGGCAGCGACCCGTGGGCCAGCGCGAGCAGGTCGTCGGAGTTCACCTTGACCCGGATGTCGGCGCGCTTGGGTGGGCTGCCACGTTGGACCTCGCTCACGGTGCCCTCGCTGAACACCGCGTGCCACCGCGAGTCCAGGTCGGGGCAGATCGTCTCGATCGTGCGCTGTGCCGGCAGCCCGGAACGACTGGACGAGTCAAGGCCATGGAGGCGCTCGACCAGCATCGCGATGGTCGCTTCGACTTCCTCGTGTGTGGCCACGTGACGGGATCCCTCGTTGCAGCGCTGGACGGTGACCGGCGCGTGGTCCGCCGCACCATCGCGAGCGGCCCTGGCGCTAGCGTGCCAGTGTCCGACGCTAGCAGCCCAAGGCATCTCGACCCATGCACCAGGTGTGGCCAGACCACCACCGCGAGGGCGACGACCTCGTCGCCGAGCTGTCGACGCGCGAGCGGTGGACGGCGCTCAATTTCGTGGCTGCGCTCGATGGTGCCATCGCGATCGACGGCCGGTCGGGGCCCCTTGGCGGTGCCGGCGACCTGCAGCTGTTCCGGGCCCTGCGCGATCGCTGCGACGTCGTGCTGGTCGGGGCCGGCACCGCACGTGCCGAGAACTACGGGCCACCCAGTGACCGGGATGCCGCGGCCCGCATGCGTCGCGGCCAGGCGGCGCGACCGGCGCTGGCCATGGTCACGCGCAGCGGCCACCTGTCGGAGCTCGAGCGGGTGTGGGCCGACGACGACGTGACCGTGGTGGTGCTGACGGGCACCGGCATGACGGCCCGCACCCGGTCCGAACTGGAGGAGCGGGGCGCGCAGGTCGTCGTGGCCGGTGATGGCGAATCGGTCGACGCCAGTCGGGCCGTGGCGGCACTGCACGACCGCGGGTTCGGTCGCATCCTGTGCGAAGGGGGCCCGGCACTCGCCCACGACATGCTGGCTGCCGGCGTGGTCACCGACATGTTCACCACGATCGCGGGCCTGGTGGTCGGTGGCACCCCGACGATGGTCCCGCGCGCGCTGCCGGTGCCCGTGGAACTGGAACTGGCCGCCGTGCGTGTCAGCCATGACGAACTGCTGGTCCACCACCGCGTGACAGGGGGGCGGTCGGTCGCTCCCGATGACCGGGACTGACCCCACTGGCCGTTGTCACCATGGCGTCATCGCACCGTCGATCGGTGGGCCGGCACCGATACAGTGCGGCGGCAGGCTGCGACGCGTCGCTGCGGCGAAACGGTGCGGCCCGCGCAGCGGATGTCCGCTGCCCTGCTCCCTGTCCGGCGTCGACCCCTGGGGCCCACCGATGGACGATGCACGCGCTGCCACGCCGCCCGGCGTGGACCCTGGCGTTGCCGACGCCGCCACCCCGGCGAGCGACGGCACCGGGGCCACCGGCGACGACGCCGACGGCGACCGCCGCCACCCCGGCGAGCGATGGCACCGACGCCACCCCGTCGTCTCACGACATGGGCATCGACCCCTCACTGATGGCTCGCGCGCGTGACCTGGCCACGGTCCCCCTGGTCGATCGCGCTGCCGCCTTCGACGAACTCAATCGTGACGTGGCGACTGCCCTGCGTGCCATCGAGGACGTGTGACTGCCCCGGTCCGATCATCCTCGCAGACGCCGCCGCCGTCTCGCGTCGGGCTCGTGGTGCACGGTGCACGCGCGAGCGCCGTTGCCATGGCGCAACACGTGGTCGGCAGGCTGCGGGCCGAGGGACTGGACGTCGTCATCGCCGACGAGGGCCATGACCCCGAACAGTTCGGCCTGCCGGTCCGGGACGCCGGCTTCGTCGAGGGACTCGACCTGGTCCTGTCGCTGGGCGGTGACGGCACCTTCCTGCGCGCTGCCCACCATTGTCGCGATGCCGGCGTGCCGCTGTTGGGTGTCAACCTCGGAACCCTTGGGTTCCTGGCAGAGGTCGATCCGGAACACGTCGACCCAGCGCTGGACGCAGTGGTTGCCGGTGACTGGACGATCGCCGAGCGGGCGACGCTGGAGGTGGTCGCAACCGATGCCGACGGCAGTCGGGTCGGCTCGGCCTGGTCGCTCAACGAGATCGCCATCGAGAAGTCGGCGCGCCAGCACATGCTGCACACGGCGATCTCGGTCGGCGACCACCGCTACACCCGGTTCGGATCCGACGCCGTCATCGTGGCGACCTCGACGGGGTCGACGGCCTACGCCCTGTCGGCAGGCGGCCCGATCGTCTCGCCGCTCGTGGACGTCACGCTGGTCGTGCCGGTGGCGCCCCACACCCTGTACGACCGCACGCTGGTCGCGGACCCGTCGGAGACGATCGTGGTCACGGTCATCGACAACCAGGAGCCCGCCGTGGTCTCCTGCGACGGCCGCACCCCCATGATCGTGCCGGCCGGCGGCACGGTGTCGTGCCGTGGCTCGGCCATCCCCGTGTTGGTCGCCCAGGTCGACCCGCTGCCCTTCCCCACGCTGCTCCGCCGCAAGTTCAACCTCGCATAGGGTTCGACGATGCTCGACGAACTCCACATCTCCAACCTCGGTGTGATCCGGGATGCCAGCCTGGTGCTGGCGCCCGGACTCAACGTCGTGACGGGCGAGACCGGCGCCGGCAAGACCATGCTCGTGACCGCGCTGCAGTTGCTGTGCGGCGGTCGTGGCGACGCGGCGTTGGTGCGGACCGGTGCCGACGCGGCCGTGGTCGAGGCCCGCTGGACACCGGCACCGCCGGCATTGGCGGCATGGTTGGCCGATGACGCCGACGACCCCGATGGGTCTGCCGACTCGACGCCCGCGGAGCGGACGGAGGTCGGCGACGGCTCGGCCGGTGACGGCTCGGCCGGCGATGGCACGGACGGGGCCAGCGCCGGGGGAGCCGAGGTCGACGACGCAGCCGTGGCACCGGACGTGGGTGAGGTGGCCATCGTCGAGGAAGCCGTCGTGGAGCGACGCATCCTGGCGTCGGGCCGATCGCGCGTCCGCATCGACGGGCGCATGGCCACCGTCGGCGCGCTTGACGAGGTCGTGGCCCCCGCCGTCGAGATCCATGCCCAGGACAGCCACCGGCGCCTGCTCGAGCCGGCCACCCAGCGACGCCTGCTCGACGGGTGGGGTGGCCCCGAGCACCTCGACGCGGTGGCCGCCCACGCGCGGGCCTTCGCCGACCATGCCGCGCTGGTCGCCCGGCGGGACGAGTTGGCCGCGAGCGTCACCACGCGTGCCCGGGAGATGGACCACCTCGAGCGTGAGGTGGCGGAGATCGATGCGGCCCGACTGTCGGACCAGGACGCCGACCTCGAGCGTCGCATCGACGAGTTGGTGCATGCCGATGACCTGCGTCGGGGACTGCAGACCGCGGGCGACGCACTGGGCGTGGACGGGGCCGGCGAACCACTGGGCATCGCGGTGGAGGCACTGCGACGCCTGCCGACCGAGACTGCCACCAGCGAGGCGTTGCGAGCACGCCTGGACGAGGTGGTTGCGTTGGCCACCGACCTGGCCATGGAACTGCACGCCGACGCCTATGGCATCGATGCCGATCCCGAGGCCCTCGACCGTGCGCAGGCACGCCTGGCCGTGGTGCGTGGCCTGACCCGCAAGTACGGACCCGAGATCGACGACGTCCTGGCCCACCGCGACGAGGCCGCCGAACGGCTGGCCGCGCTGGCCGCGGCCGACACCGATGCCGCAGCCATGGACGAGGCCGTCGCCGCCGCGGCCGCAGCCATGGACACCACGGCTGCCGCAGTCACTCGCGGTCGCGAGCGCGCGGCCAAGGACCTCGCCGCCGCCGTGATGCCGCACCTGGCCGACCTCGCACTGGCGCCAGGCGCGGTTCGAGGTGCAGGTGGAGCCCGGCCCCATGACGATGCACGGGGCCGACGTCACCACGTTCCTGTTGGCGCCCAACCCGGGCCACCCACCGGTCGGGCTCGCCGCGGCTGCATCGGGCGGGGAGCGCTCGCGGGTGGCCCTGGCGCTGGAGGTCACGCTGGCGGACCTGACCGACGCCCAGGTGCTGGTCTTCGACGAGGTCGATGCCGGCGTCGGTGGGGCGACCGCCATGAAGGTGGGGGAGAAGTTGGCCATGCTGGCCGCCGACGGCCGCCAGGTGCTGTGCGTGACCCACCTGGCCCAACTGGCCGCGTGGGCAGATCGCCACATGGTCGTGGACAAGGTGGTCGAGGATGGCACGACGACCTCGGTGGTGACCGCCGTCGGTCCCGACGATCGTGTCGCCGAGTTGGCCCGGATGCTGGGCGGCGAGACCACCCGGGTGGCCCGGGCGCACGCGGCCGAGTTGCTGGCTGATGCCACGGTGTGACACCGCGTGTGGGCAGCGGGTGCGGTGCCGATCGGGACGCCGGCACGGCGCCGACGCGTGCAGCCGTCACCATCCGATCGAGGCTGGCGTGCTAGTGTCGGCATGGCCCCGCAATGGTCGGTGGCCAGCAGTCCAGGCCGAACCACGAGGGGATTGACGTGATCGAACGGGATGAGGGCGACGCGGCCGAGCAGGCGCGAGCCACCCAGTCCACGACCACCTCGCCTCCCACCACCAACGGCCACGGACCTGCCACGCCGGCACCCGTCCAGCCCACGGCACCGACACCCGGATCCGACGCCGCCACCTCGCCAGCGCCGGCGGCCGGCGCCCCGCAGTCGCCTCGTCCGACCGAGCCGGCACCCGCCGACAAGGCCCACGGCCCCGTCGCCGACGAGCCCCGCAACCACCACACCAAGTACGTCTTCGTGACCGGTGGCGTGTCGTCGGCGCTGGGCAAGGGCATCACCGCGGCGTCATTGGGACGGCTGCTCAAGGCGCGCGGCCTGCGCGTCATGCTCCAGAAACTCGATCCCTACATCAACGTCGACCCCGGCACGATGAACCCGTACGAACACGGCGAGGTCTTCGTCACCGACGACGGGGGCGAGACCGACCTGGACCTGGGCCACTACGAACGCTTCCTCGACGAGTCGCTGCATCGTGGCTGCTCGGTGTCGTCCGGCCAGATCTGGCAGGCGGTCATCGACAAGGAACGTCGCGGCGACTACCTCGGCAAGACGGTGCAGGTGATTCCCCACATCACCAACGAGATCAAGGACCGCATCCACGCGGTCGGTCGGGAAGCCCCCGGCGAGCCCGTCGACGTCGTCATCACCGAGGTGGGCGGCACCGTCGGCGACATCGAGGGGTTGCCGTTCCTGGAGGCCATCCGGCAGTTGCGCCACGACGTCGGTCGCGACAACATCCTGTACCTGCACGTGGCACTGGTGCCCTACATCGCCGCGGCCGGGGAACTCAAGACCAAGCCTGCCCAGCACTCCATCCGCGAACTGCGCTCGATCGGGATCCATCCCGACGTGCTGGTGCTGCGGGCGGACCGGCCGATCACGACCGACCTGCGTGACAAGGTCGCGCGCCAGTCCGACGTCGACCGCGACGCCGTGATCGGCGCGGTGGACGCCGAGAGCCTCTACGAGGTGCCGATGCTGATGCGCGAGGAAGGCCTGGACGAGGTCGTCGCCCGTCACCTGCGCCTGCCCGACACCGCGCCCGACCTGCGTGGCTGGCGTGACCTGTTGGCACGCCAGGATCGTGCCCGTGACAGCGTCACCATCGCGATCGTGGGCAAGTACGTGGAACTGCCCGACGCCTACCTGTCGGTGGCCGAGGCGCTGCGCCACGCCGGCATCAAGGTCGGCGTCAACGTCGACATCGACTGGATCCGCTCCGAGGAACTGACCGCCGAGAACGTCAAGCACCGCCTGCGCAACGCCGACGGGATCATCGTCCCCGGGGGCTTCGGGGTGCGTGGCATCGCCGGCAAGATCGAGGCCACGCGCCTGGCGCGCGAACTGCAGCGCCCGTGGTTGGGCCTGTGCCTGGGCATGCACGTGGCGACCATCGAGTTCGCCCGCAACGTGGTCGGACTGGACGACGCCAACTCGTTCGAGTTCGACGCCGCACACGCCGCATCCCGTGATCGCGCTGATGCCTGACCAGGCAGACATCACCGACATGGGTGGCACGATGCGCCTGGGCACGTATCCGGCCCGGCTGGAACCCGGCTCGATCACGTCCCAGGCCTACGACGGTGCCGAGGTCGTCCACGAGCGCCACCGCCACCGCTACGAGTTCAACAACGCCTACCGGCAGCGATTCCACGACGCCGGCATGCGCTTCTCCGGTCGTTCGCCCGACGATCGCCTGGTCGAGTTCATCGAACTCGCCGACCATCCGTGGTTCGTGGCCACCCAGGCGCATCCGGAACTCAAGTCTCGGCCGACGCGGCCCCACCCCCTGTTCGTCGGGCTGGTCACCGCGGCATCCCAGCGCCACGCCGCCTTCCTGGGCCGCCTGCCCATCGAGTTGGACGAGCCCACCGCCGGCGAGGTCGAGCACGCGACCGGCGTGGCGGGCCGGTGAACGCCCCGATGTGGGAGGTGGTCGCATCCACCGTCGAGTGGGAGGGCTACTCCACCGTGCGGGTGGACACGATCCGACTGCCCGACGGGTCCACGGCCCAGCGCGAGGTGGTCGAACACCAGCCGGCCGTGGCGGTCGTGCCGCTGACCGCGGCTCGCGAGGTCGTGCTGGTCCGCCAGTACCGCCACGCCTTCGGCACCTACCTGCTGGAGGTCCCCGCCGGCGGAGTCGATCCCGAGGATGTCGATCCCGAGCAGCCCGACTCGCGCGCGGCGGGTGAGCGCGAACTGGTCGAGGAGATCGGACGCTTCCCCGGGCACATGCACCTCCTGACGACCTTTCGCAATTCGGTGGGCTGGTCGACGGAGGTCACCGACATCTGGCTGGCCACGGACCTGGTCGACCGGCAACCCGATGGCGACTGGGACCCAGTCGGCGAGGAAGCCGACATGGAGGTGGTCGTGCTGCCCCTGGACGAGGCGGTGGCCGCGGTCCACGACGGGACCATCACCGACGGCAAGACGATGCTTGCCCTGATTGCTGACCCAGGCGCACCTGGACTCCACGGACTGAGGGTGTGACGCGACGCCGCAGTGGGGACGACGGCGGCCATGGGCGTCGGTGCCCCGCGCTCGACGGTGACTGGCCACGATGGTCGCCAACCATCGTGTCCGTACGGGTGGTGATCGTTGCTCGGCCACTAGTGTGGCGGCCACGGAAACCGGCAACGAGGCCGGTGTGCGGCAGGTCGCAGCCCGGCCACCGCCAGCCGCAACGAAGGGACCGACGATGCGAATTGGTGTGCCGACAGAGGTGAAGGTGGACGAACATCGGGTCGCTGCCACGCCGCACGCGGTCCACGACCTGGTGGCCGACGGGCACACCGTCGCGATCCAGGCCGGTGCCGGTGTCGGGTCCTCGCTGCAGGACCAGGACTACGTCGATGCCGGTGCGACCATCCTCGACACGGCCGAGGAGGTCTGGGGCGAGTCCGAGCTGGTCCTGAAGGTCAAGGAACCGCTGGCCAGCGAGTACGGCCACCTCCGCGACGACCTCACGCTGTTCACCTACCTCCACCTGGCTGCGGACGAACCGCTGACCCGGGCCCTGCTGGACGCCGGCACCACCGCGATCGCCTACGAGACCGTCACCGACGATTCCCGTGGCCTGCCGTTGCTGGCACCCATGTCCGAGGTTGCCGGCCGCATGGCGCCCCAGGTCGGCGCGGCCACGCTGCAGGCCGAGCACGGCGGTCGGGGGGTCCTGCTGGGCGGCGTCTCCGGGGTGCACCCAGCCCACGTCGTCATCATCGGTGCCGGTACGGCCGGTGGCAATGCCGCCTGGCTGGCCGCCGGGATGGAGGCCCGGGTCACCGTGCTGGACATCAGCATCGATCGCCTGCGCTGGATCGACGCGATCCACAAGGGCCGCATCACCACCCTGATGTCCGACAGCCTGACCCTGGCGCAACAGGTGGCCGATGCCGACCTGGTGGTCGGGGCCGTGCTGGTGCCCGGCGCTCGGGCGCCCAAGCTCATCACCCGCGAGCACCTCGCCACCATGCGGCCGGGTGCGGTGTTCGTCGACATCGCGATCGACCAGGGTGGCTGTGCGGAGACCTCGCACGTCACCACGCACTCGGATCCCACCTACATCGTCGACGACATCGTCCACTACTGCGTCGGCAACATGCCCGGCGCCGTCCCGCACACCTCGACCTATGCCCTGACCAACGTGACCACGCCGTTCTCGCGTCGCCTGGCCGCCGGCGTCGGTGCGGCGTTGGAGGCCGACCCGCACCTGCGCAACGGGCTGAACACGCATGCCGGGGTGCTGACGAACCAGCCGGTCGGTGAGGCACACGGCATCGATGCCGTTGCCGCGTCCGACGTGTCGGTGTGAGGCAGGTGCCGTGTCGATCGCGGCGCGACCCGCGTTGCGGGCAGGCACCGCGTGTGTTCGACTGCAGACCTGCGCGTGACCGCCACGCGCCAGCACCCGACAACTCGACGTGGGAACGGACCTGTTGATGGCTGATCGACTCGACATCCCGGTGGTGATCGGTGACAAGCGCGACGGCGAGGAGCTGTCGGAGGCGGTCATCCGTGCCTTCATGACGGCCTACCTGGACGGTGACGTGGCCGAGGAACAGATGTCGGCCCTGCTCATGGCTGGCGTCATCAACGGGTTCAGCGCCGCCGAGGCTGCCGCCATGACCGAGGTGATGGTGGCGTCAGGCGACGTCGTGGACCTGTCCGCACTGGACGGTCCGACCGTGGACAAGCACTCCACGGGGGGAGTGGGCGACTCGACGACCCTGGTGGTCGCGCCGATCCTGGCCGCATGCGGGGTCCAGGTGGCGAAGCTGTCGGGTCGCGGCCTGGGCCACACGGGCGGCACGCTGGACAAGCTCGAGGCCATCCCCGGCTTCCGGGTGGCACTCGACGCCGACGAGATGGCGCGACAGGTCAACCAGATCGGGCTGGCGGTCGCGGCGGCCACGGCCAACGTGGTGCCGCTGGACAAGCGGCTGTACGCCCTGCGCGACGTGACCGCCACGGTCTCGTCGCCGGCGCTGATCGCGGCCAGCGTGATGAGCAAGAAGCTGGCCAGTGGCGCCGACCACGTCCTGCTCGACGTCAAGACCGGCAACGGTGCCTTCATGGAGGACGTGGACGAGGCGATCCACCTGGCCGAGTTGTGCGTGTCCATCGGCCAGGCGCACGGTCGCGCGACCGGGGCGCTCATCACGGACATGTCGCAGCCGCTGTCGCACGCGATCGGCAACTCACTGGAGGTCGCCCACGCCATCGAGGTCCTGGCCGGCACTCGCCCGGGACGATTCCGGGACCTGTGTGTCGAGTTGGCGGCGGCCGCGCTGCAGTTGACCGGACGCGACCAGGCGACCGCGATCGACGATGCCACGACGGCGTTGGAGTCCAGGGCCGCCTGGGGTCGCTTCGAGGCCATGGTCGCGGCCCAGGGTGGTGACCCCGCGGTCGCCGCCGATCCATGGTCGGTCATGGAGTCGGCACCCGTGGTCGGGGGCTGGCAGGCACCGGCTGGCGTGGTGGCGGCCCTGGATGCCAGGGGACTGGGCGAATTGGCAGGTGGCCTGGGTGCCGGTCGTCAACGCAAGGAGGACGACATCGATCCGCGGGTCGGTCTGGAGGTGTGGATCGAGGTGGGCGACGAGGTCGATCCCGACGGCGGATGCCGTCACGATCCACGCCGCCACCGACGACGACCTTGCGTGGGCGCGCGGGCGCCTGGGTGCGCTGGTGACCATCGGTGCGTCGGCCGACGAGGTCGAACTGGTGCGCGCCCGCCTGTTGCCCGACGCACCATGAGCGACACCCCACCGCAGGACCCGTGGGCGACGCCCTCGCGTCCACCTGCCGGGGGCGCAGGCCGGACGTCTCCTCCCGACTTCCCGGCGTCGCCACCGCGCCGACCGCGGGACGTTCCGCCCACCGGCACACCGCCGTCGGGCGCACCGCCGCCGGCGTCCGGGCAGCCCCTGGCGCGGCGCACGACGTCACTGCCGCCACCGGCACCCGATCGCACTGCCCAGGGTGCGGCACTGGGGTGGGGTGGTTCCGGTGCCGGCGGGCAGGTGCGGGTTGCCCGCGAGCACGGTGTTGCCGACATCATCGACTTCGCGTTCGGGATGATGCGGTCGTCGTTCAAGCCGATCGTCGGCGTGGTGGCCCTGCTCGGGGCGCCGGGCCTGGTGCTGACCGCCATCGGGGTGGTCCTGACCAACGTCGCCAACGATGCCGCATCCGGACAGATCGAGTCGGTCAGTCCCGTCTGGTGGACCATCCTGGGGCTGGGGGTGTTCGCGCTGGCCATCGGGGCACTGGCTGCCGAACCGGCGATCATCCACGTGGCCATGGCCGGGTCGCGCCGGGAGGCCCCGAACATCGCGAGTTCGGCGTGGTTCGGGGTGCGCCGGGTCCCGGGCCTGTTCACGGTGTGGGCGTCGCTGATCTTCGTGGCACTGGTCCCGGTCCTGTTGTCGACGGCGCTCACGATCGCCGCCAATGAACTCGCGCTGACCTTCCTGCTCACCTTCCCGGCGACGCTGGCGCTGATGCTGGTGGTGCTGATGATCGGGCACCTGGTGACCGCCGCGGTCGTGGCCGAGCCGATCGGGGCATGGCGTGGACTGGGACGGATCCGTCACCTGCTCCGCGACCAGTTCTGGCGCACCTTCGGACGCGGCATGCTGTTCGGCCTGATGATCCAGATCCTGAGCGGCATCGTCCAGGTCGGCTCGGTCGTGGGTCTCGCCTTCGGGCCCCGTGGAGCGGTCGTGACCCAGCTGCTGGCCTACGGGATGCAGTACCTGGTGCTGGTGCCACTGACGGCCATGGCAGCCCTGGGGTTGTACGCCGACCTGCGACTGCGCGCCGAGGGCATCGACGAACTGGCCCTGCTGTGACCGCCGGCGTCTCGCAGACCACCGAGGCCGTCGTCGCGGTCGCTCGTGGTGGTCCCTGCTGATGTGGCCACCGGTCACGCGCCAGCAGGAGGCACTGGCGGAGCAGGGTCGCCAGCGGGTGCTGGCCGGTGACCCCTACCTCGACGAACCCGGCCTGATGGAGCGCTTCGGCGACTGGCTCGCGCGTCGGTTCGGCAACCTCAGTCCGGATGCCCAGACCGCGGACTCGTGGTTCAGCGGCGTGGGCCGGTTCCTGGACGCGGCGGCCCCGTGGCTGCTGGCCGGGCTGGCGCTGCTGGCGTTGTGGTGGATGTGGCGCAATCGCGGCAGCGTCAAGGCCGGGTCCAGGAGCCGTGGCGGTGGGGCGCGGGTGGACCACCACGCGGCCGAACGTTCGGCGGGGGCGTGGCTGGACGAGTGCGATCGCCTGGCGGGGCAGGGCCAGTACCCCGCGGCAGTGCGGGCGGCCTACCGCGCCATCGTGGTGCACCTGGTCGAGCGTGACCACGTGCCATCGACCCCGGGCCTGACCGTCGGTGCCCACCGTGGCCTCGTCGCCCACTCGGACGTGCTCGACGCGCTGCAGGCCGAGGGCTTCGACCAGGCCAGCGACGTCTTCGAGCGGGTGTGGTACGCGCCGCAACAGGTCGATCGGGACCCCACGGGTGACGGTGCTGGGGTGACGGCCAGCGTGACCGTCCGACCCGCCACCGCTGCCGACGTCGAGGCCGTGGTGGCGGCTGCGACCCGCCTGGGGGTCAGACGATGAGTCGTCGAGGGTGGCTGGTGGCAGCGTTGGGACTGGTCGTGCTGGTGGTGCTCGTGGTGCTCGCGCCCACGCCCCCACCACCGTGGTCGATCACCTCCACTGCCAGTGACGGCACCGACATGCTGCGGCGCATCCTGGAGCAGGACTTCGACGTCACCGTGGTCGAGACCGGCCCGATGGCGACCATCGACGACCGCACCAGTGACGACCTGGTGGTGGTGTTCGAGGACCGACTCGACCCCGCGGACGAGGCCGCGATCGGCGACCACGTCGCTGCTGGTGGCCGCGCGATCGTGGCGGTACCGGGACAATGGGTGGACGGCGTCGTGTTCGCCGACTTCGAGCGGGCCCTGCGCGGGGCACCCGAATGCGACGTCCTGCCCGGGACCCGGGTCGGACCACGGCCCGGTCCCTACGACGATGCCGCGATCGACGCGCGACTATCGCCCCATCGTGGTGCCCTCGGACGCCACGACCGCATGCTGGCGCGAGGATGACGGGGCCTACCTGGTCGAGTTGGACGATCCCTCGGGCGGGGCCCTGATCCTGCTGGGCTCGCCGGTGGCCGTGTCCAACGGCATGTTGGCCAACCAGTCGGGGACCACGCAACTGGTCCCGCTGTTCGTGCCACCCGACGGTGGTCGGATGCTGGTCGTGCGCGGCGCCGGCGCCCCACCGCCGGGAGAACTGGCACCTGCTGGCGCCCTGCCGGATCGGCTGGTCGCGTCCATCTGGCTGTTGATCGTGGCAGCTGGTCTGTACCTGCTGGCCAACGTCCGCCGACTGGGACCCGTGCTCACCCGTGAACCCGTCGTCCGCGTCCCGGCCGCAGAACTTGCCCTGGGCGTCGCCGACCTGCTGCAACGTCATGGCCACGTGGCCCATGCAGCCGCACATGTCCGGGCAGGCCTGCGCGCCGACCTCGACCGCGTCATGGGGACGGGGGGAGCGGCAGCCGGGGATGTCGCCGCACTGGTCGTGCGCACCACCGGTATGGATCGCGGTCAGGTGGAGCTGGCCGTCGCCGACACCGAGGTCGGCGACGAGGCGCAGCTCATTGCCGTGGTCGAGGCAACGAACCTCGTGCGGGCACACCTGGGACTGGCCGGGTCTTCGACCAGCGACACGCACGACCTCGATGCACCGATCGGCTCGGTCCTGGACTTCGACCGGGCCGGGACCGCCGCACCGCCCACCGACTTCGACCTGTCGCACCACGACCAAAGGCCACGCCGATGACCTCTCCCGCCACGCCGGACCCCGACGCCAGCGCCGCTGGGGGCCACGACGCCGCGCCGGGTGCCGAACCCGGGTCCGGCGGCGATCCCCGCGCGGCCCTGGTTCGCGTCCGTGACCAGGTCGCCCGCATCGTGGTGGGCCAGGACCACGTCGTCACGGGCCTGATCACGGCCCTGCTGGCAAACGGCCACGTGTTGCTGGAAGGTGTGCCGGGCGTTGCCAAGACGCTGACGGTCAAGGCCATGGCTGCGGCGCTCGACCTGCAGACCACTCGGGTGCAGTTCACGCCCGACCTGATGCCGTCGGACGTCACCGGCCACATGGTGTTGATCGACGGCCGCCTGGAGTTTCGGTCCGGGCCGGTGTTCACCAACCTGTTGCTGGCCGACGAGATCAACCGCACGCCGCCCAAGACCCAGTCAGCCCTGCTCGAGGCCATGGAGGAACGCCAGGTGACGGCCGAGGGCACCTCGCGGCCGCTGCCCGAGCCCTTCGCCGTGATCGCGACCCAGAACCCCGTCGAGTACGAGGGGACCTACCCCCTGCCCGAAGCCCAACTGGACCGGTTCCTGTTCAAGCTCGACGTGGGCTATCCCAGCGCAGACCAGGAGGTCGAGGTGTTGACGCGCCACGACGAGGGCATGGATCCCCACGACCTTTCCGGCATCGCCGCGGTTGCCAGCGGGCAGGACATCCTGGCCGCCCGGGCCGCGGTCGGAAGGCTGCGGGTGGCCCCACCGGTCCGCGCCTACATCAGCCAGGTCGTGCGCGCGACCCGCGACCTGCCGTCGGTGTCGCTTGGCGTGTCGCCGCGTGGGGCTGCCATGCTGCTGCACGCCGCCAAGGCCTGGGCGTGGCTGTCGGGGTCGACCATCGTCACCCCGGACCACGTCCAGGCGATCGCCCGACCGACCCTGCGCCACCGACTCCAACTGCGTCCCGAGGTCGCGTTGGACGGGGCCACCCCGGACGCCGCCCTGGATCGGGTCATGGCGACCGTTCCCGTCCCACGATGACGACCTCGCCATGACCGACGCGCCTGCCGCAGACTCCACCGCAGCCCCCACCACCGCCACCTTCGGCCTGGTGCACGTCGAGCCGTTGGCGGCGGACCCCACGACCGCCGACGGACCGGCCGTGGGCTCGCGGGCGTGGCTGTCGTCGTGGCTGCCCATCGTCCGGTTGCCGTTGGTCGTGGCCGTCGTGGTCGTCGCCGTGGCCACCGCAGTCGACGAACGGGCGCTGGCGGCGCTGGGCGTGATTGCGCTGGCGGCGGTGCTGGACTGGTTCCTGGCCGGCTCGCCGTGGCGGGTGGGCCTGGGGCGTGCGGCCACGCCGGTCCTGACGCTGGGCGAGCAGGGGTTCGTGGTCTGGACGCTGGCGCCGTCGCGTCCGTGGCGGCAGCGGGTCGCGCTGGCCGATGACCTGGTGCCGACCCTGGGCGTGCAGCGCCGTGCCGCCGCCACCCTGGCGTCCAGCGGGACCACCACCGTGACCGTGCCGATGGCTCCGGTCAGGCGCGGGCGCCATCACCTCGACGTCGTCGTGGTCCGCGTCGCCGGCCCGTTGCGCCTGGTCGCACGCCAGCATGCCCGCCACCTGGCCGGCCGCATCGACGTGCATCCGGCCTTCCCGTCACGCCGCGAGGCCGAACTGCGTGTCATCGACCGGCGGGTCCAGGACGTCGGGCGGCGCTCGGTCCGCGCGCTGGGCACCGGCACCGAGTTCGAGTCCCTGCGCGACTACACCATCGACGACCAGATTCGCCGGGTCGACTGGTCGGCGACCGCGCGTGCCGGCAAGCCGATCGTGCGCACCTATCGCAGCGAGCAGAACCAGGTCGTGCACCTGCTGCTGGACACCGGGCGGTTGACCGCAGGGGTGGTGGCCGGGGTCGCGCGACTCGACCACCTGATGGACATCGCGCTGGCCGTGACCACGGTCGCCGTCGGGGTCGGTGACCGCGTGGGGTTCCAGGCCTTCGCCACCGATGTCGTGGCCGACGTGTCGGTCAGTCGTGCCACCGCCCAGCGGGCAATGATCGGCGCCGCCATGGCCGACCTGCAGCCGACCCTGGTCGAGTCCGACTACCAGCGAGCATTCACGGCCGCCGTTGCCCGCCAGCGTCGTCGCGCGCTGTTGGTGGTGCTGACCGACCTGTCCAGCGAGTCGCTGGTCGAGACCCTGGTCCCGGCCCTGCCGGTCCTGTTGCGTCGCCACCTGGTCATCGTGGCCGGCATCGACGACCCGGCGGTCCGATCCTGGGTCGATGGGCCCGTCGACAGCAGCGACGATGCCTTCCGGGCTGCCGGGGCCGTCCAGGTGCTGCGGTCGCGTCGACGCACCGCGACGCTGCTGCGGCAACTGGGCGCAGTCGTGGTGGACGCCCCGCCCGACCGTGCCGCCGCCGGCGTGATGGACGCCTACCTCGACATGAAGGCCGCCGGGCGCCTGTGACCGGGTGCTGCCGGTGGTGGCGGTGAGCCGGGTGCCGCCGGTGGTGGCGGTGGCGGTGGGGCAGGGAGTGGGTCAGCGTTCGGCGACCAGGTCGACGCCGGCGGCCTCGAGCCGGCGACCACGCAGCAGTGGCACGACGATGCAGCCGACGAAGGCCACCACGCCGATGCCGATGCGGAGCACGTCGGGCAGTGACGACGGGGTCACCCAGGCCTCGATCAGGGCCGACAGGAACAGCATGGCGGCGGCGGCCAGCGCCACGGTGCCGGCGCGACGACCCTCCTCGCCCAGGGCCTGGGAGCGGGTGCGGTCGCCCGGTGCGACGATGGTCCAGCCCAGGTGCACGCCGGCGCCACCGGCCACGAAGATCGCGGACAGCTCCAACAGGCCGTGGGGCAGGATCAGTCGCCAGAACGTCCAGGCGCGACCGGCATCGGCCATGATGGCCCCGGCCACGCCCACGTTCCAGCCGTTCAACGCCGAGATGGCGATGGCCGGCGCGCCCGCGATGATGCCGGCCCCGAACATCCGCAGGGCGACGTAGGCATTGTTGACGAACAGTCGGATCGCGAACAGCCACGCGGGGTACTCGGAGTAGTAGGACTCGAACGCCTCCTCGACGAAGTACTGCCGATACTCCTCGGGCATCGCGAACTCGATGGCGCCCGGCGTCGTGGCGATCCACACCAGTGCGAACACGGCGCCGGCCACGGCGGCAGCCGTCACGACGAAGGCGCTCCAGCGGACTCGCCACATCGCCATCGGCAGGCGTACGCCCACGAACTGGGCGACGCGAGCCCTGGTCAGCGTCCGCTGTCGGTGCAGCACCGCGTTGGCGGTGGCGACCACCCGCGTGAGGTGGGCGACCAGGTCGGGGTCGCGGTAGCGCGACCGGGCGATCGACAGGTGGCTCGATGCCGCCTGGTAGAGCCTGACCAGTTCGTCGACCTCGCTGCCCGACAGGCCGGCAGGGTCGGCGGCCAGGGCCTCGAGTCGATTCCACGATGGCAGGTGATGGTGGACGAATGAGTCGCGGTCCATCCCACCTCCTCGCAGCCGCCATCGAGAGGCGGGGTGGACGGAACTGTACTGTCGGGGCGCAAATGCGACGGCACGGACCGGGAGGTGCCATGACAGACGACGTCGGTGTGGCGGATCCGTCCGCGGCTCCCGAGCGCAGTCCGGTGGACGGCCCGGCTGCGGCCGCCGGCATGCGACGCCTGGTCACGGCGGAGGCGGTGGAACTCGAGATCCCGACGGCCTCGGTGGGCCTGCGGATGCTGGCGCTGATGCTCGACCTGGTCGTGCTGGCGGTGGCGGTGGGGCTGGTCGCGTGGCTCGCGTTCCAGGCAGTCCAGGCAATCGGTGAAGTCGAGGCCGTCGCGGTGGTGGCCTTCACGATCGTGGCCGCGACACCGTTCATCGTGACCTGGGTCATGGAGGGCGTGACGCGCGGCAGTTCGTTCGGCAAGGCGGTCACGGGCGTCAAGGTGGTGACCATCGAGGGCGGCCCGATCGGCTGGAAACATGCCGGCATTCGCGCCGCCATGGCGACCTTCGAGATCTGGTTGACGTTCGGGTTCGTGGCCCTGGTCACCGCGATGGTGTCGGCGCGCGGGCAGCGCCTGGGTGACATGACCGCCGGCACGCTGGTGGTCCGACGCGCCAGCCAGTCGATTCGTGTCCAGCCGACCCGGTTCGTGGCCGACCCGGCGGTCCAGCCACTGGTGACGACGCTGGACGTGGCCCGGCTGGACCACGCCGACTACCAGGTCATGCGCTCGGCACTCCTGCGCGCCGACCTCGCCCCGGGCGTGCATGCCCAGTTGTGCGGCGAGGTCGTGCGATCCCTGTGGCCACGGATCACCTCGGCACCGTTGCCGACGGAGTTTCCGGCGCCCATGGTGTTGACCGGGATCGCGGCCGCCTTCCAGGACCAGCACGGCGGCCTGCGACCGGGCGCGCACCCCAACGACTGGGTGTGGCGGCCGCTGGAGACCTGATCTGGCGTGCGCGAGGCCGTGCCGGGCGGCGGGACGCCTCGCAGGAACGGGGTGGCCCAGGGGTTACGCTGCACCCGGTGGCCCCTGGCGTCGCGCGAACGCCGCACACGATCCGTTCCACGAAGGCATCAGGCATGGCGTACGAGGTTGACCTGGAGGTCTTCCAGGGTCCGTTCGACCTGCTGCTGGAGTTGATCGCGCGCCGTCGCCTGGACGTGACCGAGGTCGACCTCAGCGACATCACCGCGGACTATCTCGCATCGCTGAAGGGCATCGACGACCTCGACCTCGAGGCGGCGACCCGATTCCTGGTCGTGGCCGCCACCCTGGTGGAGTTGAAGGCCGCTCGGTTGCTGCCCTCGGAGGATCTCGAGGAGGAGCACGACCTGCTGGCCCAGGCCCGCGACCTGTTGTACGTGCGCCTGCTGGAGTACCGCGCGTTTCGGGACGTGGCGCGGTCACTGGGCTCACGGCTGGAACGACATGCCGGTCACCGCAGCCGCGAGGTCGAACTGGACAGCCGCTTCCGGCGCCTGGTGCCCGACACCCCGCTGGAGGTGGACGTCGAGGAACTGGCTCGCCTGGCTGCCCGGGCGACCGCACCGCGTCCCGAGCCCATGGTCGACCTCGGCCACATCCGCCGCACCTTCCTGTCCATCCGTGACGCCGCCCAGGTGGTGCTCGCACGGATCACCCAGGTGGGCGCGACGGCCACGTTCCGGGAACTGGTCACCGGACGGGGCCGCACCGACGCGGTCGTCGTGTTCCTGGCCACGCTCGAGTTGTACAAGCTCGGCGAGGTCGACCTCGACCAGGCCGACCATCGCGGCGACCTGGCCGTGCTCCGACGCGAGGGCGCGGGTGACCTGACCGTGCTGACCCCGTCATCGGTGGACGAGGACGGGGACCAGGGCGATGCCGGTGAGGTGGCGGTTGCGGGCGACGGCGGAGCGCTCGCCGTCGTGGGTGCAACCATCGTGGACGCCGCCGGGCCCGGTCCGGCCGTGCCTGTCGTCACCGGCGCGGGTCGTGGCCACGCCATGACGTCCGACCCCACCGACGCCATGGCTGGCGAGGTGGCGTGATGACGATCGACCCCCGCGCGCTCGCGGGCCTGGAGGCACTGCTGTTCCTGGCCGACGAGCCGGTGGAGCTGCCGGCGCTGGCCTCGGCGTTGGAACTGGACGAGGTCACCACGCGGCGACTGCTCGACGAACTGGGCCAGCGCTTGAGCCGAACGCCAGTCGGGACTGGCGGTGCGCCACGTCGCGGGAGGCTTCCGCCTCTACACCGACCCGGCCACCGACGAGGTCGTCGAACGCCACCTGCTGTCGGGACGCACCGGCAGGTTGTCGCAGGCAGCGCTCGAGACGCTTGCGGTCGTGGCCTACAAGCAACCGATCTCGCGCGGCGACGTCTCCGACATCCGCGGCGTGAACGCCGATGGCGCCATCCGGTCACTGGTGGGCCGAGGGCTGCTGACCGAGGTCGGGCGTGACGACGGCCCGGGCCAGGCGATCCTGTACGGCACCACCACGACCTTCCTCGAGCAGTTGGGCCTGGTGACGCTCGATGACCTGCCGCCGATGACGGACTACCTCGACGCCCGCGCCCCCGACGAACCGGTGGGCCCCGACCTGCGCGAGGCGCGCCGCGCACTGCAGGCCGGTCGCCGCCTGCCCGCCACCGGCAGCCCGCGGTGGGACGGCGAGGCCGTGAGCGACGAACCGATGGACGTCATGGCCCTGCGCCAGTCCCGGTCCGACTCGTTCAGCGACCTCACCGACGACCTCGAACGAGTTGCCCAGGCCGCCATGCTGCGACTGCAGGAGGCCCTGGAGGCCACGGAACGCGCCACGGGGACCGACCAGGACGAGACGACCGAGGATGCGCCATGAGTCGCGAACGCGTGCAGAAGGTGATGGCCGCCGCCGGCATCGCGTCACGTCGGGCCAGCGAGGAACTGATCGCCCAGGGCCGGGTGACGGTCAACGGCGTCGTCGCCGAACTGGGCTCCAAGGCAGACCCGAGCAGTGACGAGATCAAGGTCGACGGCGAGCGCATCAACGTCGACGTCGACCTGGTCTACGTGATGCTCAACAAGCCCCAGGGGGTGGTGTCGACCGCTGACGACCCCGACGGGCGCCCGACCGTCACCGACCTGGTCACGCTGCCGCAGCGACTGTTTCCCGTGGGCCGCCTGGACCAGGACTCCGAGGGCCTGCTGCTGTTGACCAACGACGGCGCGCTGACCAACTCGCTGCTGCACCCGTCGTCGGCCGTGCCCAAGGTCTACGTGGCGCTGGTGCGCGGCACCATGAAGGATCGCACCGTCGCGACCCTGCTGGAGGGCGTCGAACTCGAGGACGGCATGGCGCGGCCGACGGCCTGCGAGGTGCTGGAGTCCCAGCGCGACCGCACGCTGGTGCAACTGACCATGACGGAGGGGCGCAAGCGCGAGGTGCGCCGCATGCTGGCCGAGGTGCTGCATCCGGTCCTGCGCCTCGCCCGCGTGGCCTTCGCCGGGGTCGAGTTGGGGGATCTCGGCCAGGGCAACTGGCGCTTCCTGACCCAGCAGGAGATCGGACGCCTGCATGCTGCCGCCGAGGGGCGTGGTGGTGCCCCCCGGGCGGCCCGGCACGGCAAGCAGGAACGCCGCCGTCGTCACGACGCCCGGCCGAACTGACACCGGGGCGGTCCGTGAGCGGGCCGCGTGGCCCTACGCTGGCACGCGGCCACCTTCCAAGGACTTCCACCACCATGGGCGACACTCCCGACCGCCAACGCGTCCGCGCCCTGCGCGGGGCGACGACGCTCGATCACGACCACCGCGCCCACCTGATGACGCGGACCCAGGAACTCATCGACGCCCTCTTCCAGCGCAACGACCTGCGTGAGGAGGACCTGATCTCGATCGTGTTCACCGCGACCGACGACGTCAGTTCCGCCTTCCCGGCCGAGGCCGCACGCCTGGCCGGCATCACGCACGTCCCGCTGCTGTGTGCGCGCGAACTCGAGATCGACGGTGGCATCCGGATGTGCATCCGCATCCTGGTGCACGCCTACACCGACCGCACGCCCGAGCAACTGCGCCACCCCTACCTCCACGGTGCCCGCCAACTGCGCACCGACCTGCCCGAATGAGCGCCGTCCGCGTCGCCATCGACGGCCCGTCGGGGTCGGGCAAGTCGACCATCGCCGAGGCCCTGGCACAGCGCCTGGGCGTGCCCCACCTCAACACCGGTGCGATGTACCGGGCGGTGGCCATCGCGTGCCTGGATGCGGGCGTCGACCCCACCGACGAGGCCGCCTGCACCGAGATCGCCCAGGACGTCCTGCTGGAGTGGGACCGCAGTGGTGACGAGCCGCGATTGGTGATGGACGGCATCGACGTCACGGAGCGGCTGCGCAATCCGGCCGTCAACGACGCCGTGTCGCCCGTCGCCAGTCATGCCGGCGTGCGGTCTGCACTGGTCAGCCAGCAGCGGCTGGCGCTGGCCGACGGTGGCGTGGCCGAGGGCCGTGACATCGGCGCAGTCGTGATCCCCGATGCCGAACTGAAGGTGTGGTTGACCGCCGACGAGGACGAACGGATCCGCCGTCGAGCAGAGCAGTTGGGGCTGGATCCCGAGGATCCGGTGATCGTGGACGAGGTCACCACCCGTGACCACCGCGACGCCACCCGCGAGGTCACCCCGATGGCACCGGCCGACGGTGCCTGGCACCTCGACACGACCGGGATGTCGATCGACGAGGTGGTCGAGACCATCGCCGACCGGCTGGAGGGCAATGCATCGGCCACCATCCGGGCCTGGCGGGTGCTGCCACGCGTGGCGATCGTGGGCCGGCCCAACGTCGGCAAGTCGACGCTGGTGAACCGCATCCTGGGCCGCCGGGTCGCGATCGTCGAGGAGAAGCCCGGCGTCACGCGCGATCGCACCGAACACCTCGCCAACTGGTTGGGTCGAGACTTCGTGCTGGTGGACACCGGCGGCTGGGAGCATCGCGCCGAGGGCATGACGGCGCGCATCGTCGCGTCCGCCGAGGCCGCGCTGGCCACGGCCGACCTCGTCATCTTCGTCACCGACATCACCGTGGGCGTGCTGGAGGACGACGAACGCTACGCCAAGGTGTTGCGGCGCAGCGGCGTGCCGACGTTGCTGGTGGGCAACAAGGCCGACGCCGACCGCCACGAACTGGGCCTGGGGGATCTGTGGGCGCTGGGGCTGGGTGAGCCGCACCCCGTGTCGGCCCGCCACGGCCGCGGTGTCGGCGACCTGCTCGACGAGGTGCTCGAGGAGTTGGGCAGCAGCGGCGTGGACGCAGCCGACATCCCCGACATCCCCAAGGTGGCGCTGGTCGGCAAGCCCAACGTCGGCAAGTCGTCGTTGTTCAACCGGTTGCTGGGGGAGGAGCGGTCCATCGTCGATGCCGTGGCCCACACGACCCGGGACGCCGTGGACACCATGGTGGAACTGGACGGCAAGGCCTGGCGGTTCATCGACACCGCCGGCATGCGTCGCCGCTACCGCCACGGCGAGGACACCGAGATGTACTCGGTGGACCGCACCCGGGCGGCGATCGCGGCTGCTGACCTGGTGCTGTTCATGCTGGATGCCTCGGAGCCACTGGGGGAGCAGGACCAGCGCCTGGCGTCGCTGTTGCAGGACCACCGCCGCGGGCTGGTGCTGGTCATCAACAAGTGGGACCAGTTGGACGAGGATCGTCGCCACGACCTCGAAAAGGAACTGGACCGCCTGCTGTCGTTCGCGTCGTGGGCGCCACGCATCAACATCTCGGCACTGACCGGGCGTGGCGTGCAGCGGGTGGTGCCGACCCTGGAACGGGTGTGGGAGCAGTATCGACGTCGCATCGGGACCTCGGAACTCAACCACCTGCTGCGCGAGGTCACCGACGCCACCCCGCCACCGCTGCAGTCCGGCAAGGTCGTGCGGGTCCGCTACCTCACCCAGCCCGAGACGGCCCCACCGACGTTCGTGGTGTTCGCCAACCGGATGATCCCGGCGGCCTATCGGCGCTTCCTGGAGCGCAAGTTGCGCGAACGCTACGGCTTCGAGGGCGTGCCGGTGAAGCTCGAGCCACGCCTGCCGCGGCCGCGCAACTGAGACCGCCGACGGCTGAGGCACTGGGTGGGTCCATGCGTGCTGGCGTGCTGCGCGGCGGGCGGGCGGCGGTGCCCGTCGAGCCAGTGGCGGTGTGGTCGGCTGCTCGGTGGGTCTGGTAGCGTCGGCGGTCGCAACAAACGGGCTGTGGCGCAGTCAGGTAGCGCACTCGTCTGGGGGACGAGGGGTCGCCGGTTCAAGTCCGGCCAGCCCGACCACCGACCATCCACCCACGCCTGCCTCGTGCAGGTGGCGGTGACCAGGAAAGGGCCGCCGTGCGGATCTTCGACGCCGGCGGCGGGGACACCCCCAACGAGGTGCACAACCGCATCCTGACGGTGCCCAACGTCCTGTCGCTGCTGCGGCTGCTCATCCTGCCGTGGCTGTACATGCTCATCGTCGACGGCCAGTACCTGACCGGGTTGGTCGTGGCCGGCCTGTTCGCGTCCACCGACTTCCTGGACGGCTGGGTGGCCCGCAAGTTCGACCAGGTGACCAGGTTCGGCCAGTTGCTCGATCCGGCCTCGGACCGGCTGTTCATCATCACCCTGATCGTGGCGATGGTCGTGGCCGGCCTGGTGCCGTGGTGGTTGGCCGTGGCGATCGTGTTGCGCGACGTCCTGCTGCTGGTCGGCAGCCTGGTCGTGCTGCGGTCGGGCGCGGCGACCCCGCCGGTCACCTACCTGGGCAAGGCCACCACGTTCCTGTTGATGTGGGCGTTCCCGATCCTGCTGTTGGCCGGACACCTGGCCCAGGAGGGCTGGGCCGGTGCCGACGTCCTGCGCTTCATCGGCCTGGCAGGGGCCACCATTGCGGCCGTCCTGTACTGGTGGCTGGCCATCGGCTACATCAAGGCCCTGTTGGCCGCCCGCCGGGCCGTGACCTGATTCGAGCAGGGCTCCGGTTCGCGGCTATGGTCGACGCCACCACGGCCAAAGGACCCTCGACGTGAGCGATGCCGACCAATCGGTGCCCCAGGACCGCCACTACACCACCGACCACGAGTGGGTGCGCGCCGACGGCGACTACGTCGTGGTCGGCATCACCGACTTCGCCCAGGACCAGTTGGGTGACGTCGTGTACGTGGACCTGCCTCCGGTGGGCTCCAGCATCTCGCTGGGATCGCCGTTCGGCGAGGTCGAGTCGACCAAGTCCGTGTCGGACCTGTTCGCGCCGATGGACGGCACGATCCACGCGCGCAACGACGACCTCGACGACGCGCCCGAACTGGTCAACGACGACTGCTACGGCGATGGCTGGCTGGTGAAGGTGGCGATCGACGGCGACTTCGATCCCGACGCGATCGACGGCCTGATGGACGCCGCCGCCTACGAAGCCCACATTCGGGCCTGACAGGCGGGCTGATCTCACCCTCATCGACGGATCGGGCCTCGCAACCCTGAAGTTCTCGTCTACCCTTGGGTGACACCACCCGGTATGCCTTCCCAGGTGGTCACGGAGCAGACATGTACTGCAGTCACTGCGGCGAGGAACTCAGGGAGCAGGACAACTTCTGCGCCTCCTGTGGGACGCCGAATCGACGCCCCGACCTGACCGAGGCCATCGTCCTGGACGACGACGCCCCGATCCCGGCCGAAGTCGTCGTCGACGACGACGATGTCGTGACCACCATCGCGATCGACCTGGACGGCGACGGCGACCTCGAACTGCTCGAGGATCTGCCGGCGCTGGAAGCCGGGACGGGGTTGTTCGTGATCGCCCGGGGGCCGCTGGCCGGCGCGCGCTACGTGCTTGACCAGGCGGTCACGACGATCGGTCGCCACCCGCAGGCTGACCTGCTGCTCGACGACGTGACCGTGTCGCGCCACCACGCCGAGGTGCGCCGCCAGGGCGGCTCGATGCTGTTGGTGGACATGGGCTCACTCAACGGCACCTACGTCGGTTCCCATCGGGTCGAGGAACACCAGTTGGCCATGGGCGACCACGTCCAGATCGGGCGATTCAAGCTCATCTACGTCGCCGCTGGGGACGAGGGCGGTCGATGAGTGCCCTGACCATCGGTGAAGTCCTCAAGGACCTCCAGGAGGACTTCGACGACATCACGATCTCCAAGATCCGCTTCCTCGAGACCGAGGGCCTGATCTCGCCCGATCGCACCGACTCGGGCTATCGCAAGTTCGCCGAGACCGACGTCGACCGGTTGCGCTACGTGCTGCGAGCCCAGCGTGACCGCTACCTGCCGCTGAAGGTCATCAAGGAAGAACTCGAACGCATCGATGCCGGGCTCGACGTGACGGGATCGCCGACCGGCCCTGCAGCCGCCGAGGTGGCCCTGCTGCGTGGCGAGGAGCCCGACAGTGACCCGGTGGCCGACGACGGTGCCCTGCTGCCCCCCGTGGGTGACAAGCGCTACGACACCGCGGACCTGGCCGAGGCTGCCGGGATGACGGTCGAACAGGTCGAGGCACTGGTCAAGCACGGGCTGCTGCCACGGGAACCGGGCCACGACGCCGGCTCGCTGCGGGTTGCCCGCCTGGCAAGTGAACTGATGAAGGCGGGTCTGGAGCCGCGGCACCTGCGCATGTACGAGCAGTTCGCCGACCGCCAGATTGCCCTGATCGAGCAGTTGATCGCGCCGGTGCTGCGCCAACGCAACCCCGAGGCCCGCACGACGGCGGTGGCGCGCGCCGAGCGGGTCGCCGAGGCCGGCGCCGCCATGAACCGGGCGCTGCTGGGCAACCACCTGCGGGACCTGCTGCACTCGTGAGCACCCGAACCCTCCGGCCCGCACGGGCCGTGCGCGCCGTCGCCGTGCGCCCAGTGCGACTGGGTGCCGCCGTCGTGGCGGTCGCCGTCCTGGCGGCAGGCGTCCAGGGTGTCGCGCTGGCGCAGGCCCCGCTCGAGACCGAGATCGGATCGGGGGCGGATTCCACGACCGTGGTCACGTTCCCGCCGACCCTGGCGTCGACATGGCCCCAGGCCCCTCGCGACACCGCCCGCGCCCAGCTCGCCATCGACAACGAGACCGGCCAGGTGCTGGCCTCCGAGGAGGAGGATCTGCGCCTGGCAGTGGCCTCGACGGTGAAGCTGGTCACCGCCCTGACCGCACGGCGCCTGATGCCGCTGGACCGCATGATCACCGCCGGCCCCGAGGCCAACCTCGAAGGGTCCACGGCCGCGATCGATCCCGGCGACACCTGGTCGGTCCAGGACCTGCTGCTGGGCCTGCTGTTGCGGTCCGGCAACGACGCTGCCGAGGTGCTGGCGGCCGCCGACGGGGACCGTGACGCCTTCATCGCCGAGATGAACGCCACGATCGCAGACCTGGGCATCGAGGGGGCCACCGTGCTGGACCCCAGTGGCCTGGAGGACAACAACCTGCTGTCGGCCCGCGACCTGGCGACGATCGCGCAGGCAACGCTGGACGACGAGGTGCTGGCCGAGATGGTCGACCTGCGGGCCGCAGCGCTGCCGTCGACCGGGGTCGTGCCCAACCGCAACCTGCTGCTGGAACGCCTGGACAACGCGATCGGGCTCAAGACCGGCACGACCGACCTGGCAGGGGCGAGCCTGGTCGGTGGGGCGGTGTGGCAGGACCGCACGGTGGTCACCGTCGTGTTGGGCGCGGTCAACGACGATGCCCGCTACGACGAGACCGAGGCGCTGATGCGCTTCATCGACGACATCGGCACCGTGACCGTTGACGTCGGTGCCCGCATCCGGCTGCCGGGGCGCTGGGTGGGCGAGTTGTCCGAGTTGACCCTGTGGTCACCGTCCGACGTCGTCGCGACCACCGACGTGGCCGCAGATGGCAGTGTCGCCGCCACGGACGTGCGCCTGGGTGACGAGGAGGTCGCCAGCGCCGTCATGACGGTGGACGCCGAGGCCCTGGACCTGGCCACGAACGGACCCGTGAGCATGGGCCAGGCCAGCGCCGCAGTCGTCTACGAGGCCCTGCGACAGGCTGCGGCGGTGGGCTTGGTGCCCACCGGTGGAGACGGCGGCTGACGCGCTACCGTGGCCGGCAGCAGGACACGACTCGGGCCGACCGGAGGAGGCGCTCATGCACCCACTGGAACTCGTCGGTGTGCGGGTGGAACTGCCCGCCAACCAGCCCATCGTGTTGCTCAAGGAACGCGACGGCACCCGCTACCTGCCGATCTGGATCGGTGCGGTCGAGGCCACGGCCATCGCCTTTGCGCTCCAGGGTGTCGAGACGTCCCGGCCGTTGACCCACGACCTGGTCGTGGACCTGCTCGAGGCCGCCGGGCACACGCTGGATGCCGTGCGCATCACCGACCTGCGCGACGGCACGTTCTACGCCCAGTTGGTGCTCACCGACCGGGACGGCAACACCGTCGAGGTGTCATCGCGGCCCTCGGACGCCATCGCGATCGCGGCGCGCCTGCCCGACGTGGCGCTGTTCAGCGTCTCGTCGGTGCTGGACGAGGCCGGGGTCGAACTGGACGAGGACGAGGACCCCGTGGAGGCCAGGCCCGAGGACCAGGTCCGTGAGTTCCGTGAATTCCTCGATTCCGTGACGCCCGAGGACTTCCGCGAGGTGTGACGCCTGCCCACTGCCGCGCATCGCCGTGCACCCGTGGCGCTGATGTTGTTCGTGTTGCGTCTGAGGTTGTTGACCGTGCCTGCGCTCGCGCATAGCATGGATGGAGTTCCACGGCTGTCGTCCGTGGACGGTCGAGGACGGAGCAGCGATGGCCAGCGGACAGTTGCGACTTGACGTGGGTGAATCAGACCCGATCGGCTACCGCGGACCCACCGCCTGCAACATCGTCGGCATCACCTATCGCCAACTGGACTACTGGGCTCGAACCGGGCTGGTCGAACCCACCGTGCAGCGTGCCGAGGGGTCGGGCAGCCAGCGGCTGTACTCCTTCGACGACATCGTCCGGCTGCGCGTGGTGAAGCGCCTGCTCGACACGGGCGTGTCGCTGCAGCGGGTCCGGGTCGCGTTGGAGGCACTGGTCGGGCGCGGCCACACCCTGGCGGACGTGACGTTGATGTCGGACGGCTCGCAGGTCTACATGGTCGACGACGACGACCAGGTCATCGACCTGGTGCGTGGGGGACAGGCGGTCTTCGCGATCGCCCTGGGCCCCGTCATCGAGGAGTTGGAGGGCGAGGTGACGGCGTTTCCGACCGAACGCGCCGAACCGATCGTGCCCCGCGAGGCCGCCGACGACGGGCCGGACGCCGCCGCCACGTAGGCACCCAGGCAGGGCTGCTCACTGGAGGTGGGTGACCGCTCCGCTGTAGCTGCCCTTGCCCTCGACCTCGATCGTGTGGGCACCGGCGACGACGCTCGTGGTGATCGTGAGGGTGTCACCGGAAGCGCCGGTGGCGACGGCGACGACGGTGCCGCCGGGGCCGCGCAGGGTCACGCGCCAGGCATCGACCTTCTTGCCGGGGGGGGCGGGTGTCTGGAGCGAGACAGTGGCAGGCCCGGCCAGGGTCGAGAAGGTGTGGGTGCCAACCTTGGTGCGGCCCTTGAGTTCGCCTGAGAAGGTTTCGGTGACGGTGGTCGTGATCGGATTGTCGACGGTGACCGTGACGGTGTCGCGACCTTCGTGGCCCTGGACGTCGCTCACGGCGACCGTCAGGTCGTGAGCTCCGTTAGGCAGGCCCGTGCGTGTCGAGCGGCGAAGGATGAAGGCGCCGTCGCCCGACCAGCAGTTGGCTCGTCCAGCGGAAGGCGCCGTCGACGGACAGGGTGGCCGTCGGCGTCCGTGGGCAGGTCGCCCTGGTCGTCGATGACGTGGCCGTTCACCTCGATCGTGCCGGCGACGGTGGCGCCATCGGCCGGGCTCGTGATGGTGACCTGCGGCGCCACCTCGCCGGTGCCCATTGTCGATGGTCACCTTGCGGTCGTACACGAATCGCTGGTTGCCAGCGGCGTCGGTGATCACGGTGCCGAGCCAGGCATCGCCGTCATCGAGTTGCGTGGTGTCGACGGTGCCCGACCCAGGTGTCGGCCTTGGTCGTCGGGAGGGCAGTGGCGGACTGGTATCCGAACCCCTCGATGCTGACCTGCACGTCGACGATGCCCGATGCCAGGCCGACACGGCTGTGGGTCGTAGGCGGAGATCTCGATGTCGAGGTCGCCGGACACGACGCATGGTACGGGCTGGGACTGGCAATCTGTCCGTTGGGCGGTGTGGAGTCGTGTTGGAAGGTCACATCATCGGTGCCCAAGGCGCCGTCATGGTCGAAAACGGTGGCGTGGACGCCATAGCGTCCGTCGGGCAGGTCGGACAGGTCGAACGTCGTCGTGAAGGTGGTGCTCGCGAGGTTGTCGAACACGCGCTGGGCCACGGGCGCGGCACCGAGCGGGGAGATGGTCGATGTGGACGGAGGCGAGATCCTCCTCGGTGTCGGCATCGTCCATGATGCCGCTGACGACGAATAGGTCGCCCTGCCAGGACGCGTCGGCAGGGGAGGTGAGCTCCACCGTGGGGGGCGTGTTCACCGCGGCGACGGATGCTGGAGCCATGAAGCCGAGGCTGACCAGGGCCGCAACGACCACGACTGCGCAACGTCGTACGTCGCCGCGGTTGGATGATGGTGTCGACGTGGTGCATGGGTCCCCCTGGTTCCGGTGCGAGGCGGGCTGAGGTGCGACGTCAACCTGCTCTCGGGGACCATAGTGGCAGGTGGCGACACATGGAAGGCATTGCCAGGCCATGCGGTGTGCTTCGACGGCGGGCAACGTGTGGAAGTCGTCGCTGCGCGACCGCATGCTCGCATCCGAGGTGTCCGCAATGCGAACAGGTGACCACATGTCGATCGGGTCGAGCATCCTGGCCGTGGCGACACATCGGGATCGGCGGCAACCGATCTCGACGGTCAGTCGGGCAGGTCGGTCTCGAGCAGGCGCAGCAGGGTGCGCACGCCGACGCCGGTGGCGGCCTTGGCGAGGTGGCCGCGGTCCTTGGTCGACCAGGCTGCGCCCGAGATGTCGAGGTGGACCCACGGCACGTCGCCGACGAACCGTTGCAGGAACAGGCCCGCGGTCGTGGCGCCGCCGCGATCGTCGTCGTCGCCCCACGCCACGTTGGCGACGTCGGCCGGTGTCGCTGTCGAGGCCCTCGTCCAGGTCGGCCCACAACGGCAGGTGCCAGGCGGGCTCGCCCGCCAGCTCTGCGGCGTGCAGGACGCGGTCCAGCAGGGCGTCGTCGTTGCCGAACACCCCGAAGGCGCGACGGCCCACGGCGTGTTGCACGGCGCCGGTCAGGGTGGCGAGGTCGATGATGCCGTCGGGTTCGGTGGCGGCGGCCAGCGCCAGGGCGTCGGCCATCACCAGGCGGCCCTCGGCGTCGGTGTTGAGGATCTCGATCGTGGTGCCGTTCGGCGGCGGTCACGATGTCACCCGGGCGCGTGGCCGACCCCGAGGCCATGTTCTCGGCCAGCGCCAGCCATGCGGTGACGTCGACGGGGGAGGAGGACTCGGCCAGCGCGACCATGACGGCGATGATCGTGGCCACGCCACCCATGTCCTTCTTCATGATCTCGGCGAACGGGGGGCGCTTGAGGCTCAGGCCACCGGAGTCGAAGGTGATGCCCTTGCCGACCAGTGCGATCGCTGCGCGACCGGGTTGTCGACCCGCCGGTGGATGCGAACCAACCGGCCGGGTCGGGCCGAGCCCGCGGCCACCGACAGCAGTGCACCACAGCCCTTGGCCCGCAGCGCCTCCTCGTCGTCGACTTCGACCTCCAGCCCGTCGGGGAGGTTGGCGGTCAGCCATTCGACGACTTCCTCGGGTCCGAGGTCACCTGACGGACTGGCGACCAATTCCCGGGCGATCACCTGTCCGGCGGCATGGCGGGCCGCCGTCGCCAGGACCGGGCCGGCCGCATCGACCGTGCCCGGGCGGCACCACCACGGCCACGTCGGTCACGGTGGTGGGCGTCGGGGTCGGAGCGATAGCGCTCGTCGCGGGCGACCCCCAGCAGCAGGCCCTCGCCGACGGCGCGCACGAACGGCTGGCCGGGGTCGACCAGTGCCAGCGTGGTGGCCACGCGCGTGGCGGTGGTGGCGATGGCGCGGCCGGCGGCCCCGGCGGCACGGCGCAGGGACTCGGGGGTCAGGTCGCTCAGTTGGCCCAGGCCGCAGACCACGACCCGTTGCGCGCTCGCCGCGTCCCGCCAGTACCAGCACCTCGCCCACGTGGGCCCGGAAGTCTGCCGTTCGCAGGTCCAGGTCCTCGTCGAGGCCCGAGTTCGGCCAGCGCCTCGGCCGTGCCGGGCGGCGTGAAGGCGCCGCGGAAGACCCCGACGACCAGCGTGTCGGCATCGTCGGGCACCGACGTGAACGGCGGCCACCGACGGCAACTGGGTGCGGGTGAGTGCACGACCTGAGGGGACAACGGTCGAGGTGGGCATCTTGGGCTCCGGTGGCATGGACGTGCGTGGCCCGCAACGATAACGCAGGCGGGCACAGCCACGCCCGGATCAGTCGCTGTTTTCCGGAACCCAATGCAGATCCCGCTGTCCGGGGTCCAAGCTCGGTGGCGGGCTGGGTAGCCGAGCCGCCGAACGGCAGCGCATCCTTGCCGTCGAACCCCTCGAAGCCGTGAGTAGTCGTCCGCCCCGGCCGGCCATGCAACTCATCGCACTACGATCCCTGCCAGTTGAGCGTGCCCAGCGTGGCGGAGGTTCGGAGACGTCAGCAGGGTCGTCGGCCTCGGTGCTGCGAGCGCACGGGCATAGGGCAACACAGCCCCGCCTGGCCGTCCATGACGCGCTCGCCGCTGCTTCTGGCCACCTCACGGCCGAACAGGTCGCAGGTCGGCTGGATTCGAACGTCAACTTGGCGACTGTGTATCGCGCGCTGGCGGTGTTGCAGGATGTTGGCCTGGTCCGATCTGTCCGGCTGGGTGATGACGGGTCGCTGTCATGGGAGCTGATTCACCCGGATGACCATGCCCACCTCGTGTGTACAGAATGCGGGTCGGTCGACCACCATGTGGGTTCCGCTGTCGCACAGCTGCGTGATCACCTTCTGGACGGGCATGGGTTCGAGGCCACGGACGTGCAATTGATCGTTTCCGGCGTCTGTGCCGTGTGCGGCCAGTCGACGTCATCGGGGGCCAAGGACATGTAGTGAACCCGCTTACCATCTGCTCCGGGATGTTGTTCGAACTGCGCCTCTCACCCATCCTCCGCGGCCCGGCGAGTGCCCACCGGCTTCGGGCTAGTTGTGGCCTCGGGGGAAGTGTGTCGGTCTTGTCTGAGTCGTCGACTGCGAAATCCCTGGACATTACGATGTCGACGAACATGATTGCGTCGATGAGCGCAGGAGGGGCTGGAGGTGGCAGCGATGCCTTGGACGAACTCGATGCCCAACCCATGCGAGCGTCGTGCCGCCGAACCAGGTGCTCGAGGACGACGTGCTCACACGGCCAGAGTGCTGTCATCACGTCCGGATCTGACGTGAACACCTCGAGACAGGGCGGCCGATGGCGCATCGGAGTGCTTGGCCTCGAACCGCACCTGGAGGCCAAGGTCAGGGACCTGAGAATCGATGACTTGGTCGTGACCCTGAATGCCAGTGACCTGATTTCCTGAAGTCGCTAGGTCTGGACATGGTCATTCTCTCCTGGCGATCACCCCGGACTCGAGGAGACGATGCGTGGGGTTGGTGCCCTCCGGGTGGTCGTTGTCAACCAGCCAGACGAAAGCGGCCCTGAAGGGGCCGTCTTATCCACCGGCCAGTCAGTTCCCCGAATCTGCACAGGGCTATCGACGAGGCACTGGGCGTGGGCTCGCTGCGACGTGCACTGCGGAGCCTGACCGTGGAGCAGGACGATCATGACTCGGTGCAGCGGTACGCCTTTGCAGTGCGCGCTGTTGCCACTCTCTCCACCTTGGCCTGGATCGGGTCAATTCCTTGACGTAATGCCGGTATGGACATTCATCTTGATGGCGGCGTACGCCGTCTTCCGGTCTCTGTGGTGGCGCCTGACCACCAAGATGGTGGTCATCGACTTGGTTGCGGTCGTTCCAGTCGCGTTTGTGGGCGTCCAGTACACCGATGACTACTCCGGTGGTCGCTGTCGTGCTCCCGGTGGTCATCTGGATGCAGACCGGCTACATCTTGCGCTCTTTGGCGCGCATCTTCTCGTGCTTGGGGGCAGCTTCAGCGCTTGCCGGCGCCGCAGGCTGGGCGGCGGGCGGACTTGGTGGCAGAGCTCACGCTGGCTGCGACGCCCATCGCCATGGGCAGTCTCGGCATCGCCACCGGTGCGATGATCAGACGCGTCGTTGATGCCGGCCGTCCGGGTCGTCGTCGCGACCTCGAGCGCTTTCGCCAGACGCTGTAACACTTGAGCGAACGCCAGGCTGCTGTGGCTGTCTCGTTCGACGTTGGTACTGCAGCCGAAGAGGTTTTGGCGCGCGTCCTGAGGCGAACCTCGGGCTCCGCGCGCCGCATCGGACCGGTAGCCGAGCGGACGCATCGCTCGAGGTCGCGGCCTCCCACAAC
>CAWEUK010000004.1:0-184860 GCA_963812245.1 uncultured bacterium
GCCTCGGTCACGTGGCGGTCGCGCACCAGCAGCACCACGGCGTCGGCCAGGCGCTGGAAGCAGGCGTCCGCGGCGACCGCCACGGGTGAGTCCAGGTAGTCGTCGTGGGACTTCTGGTGGTTGAACATCACCTGGTAGTGGGCCGGGTCCTCCACCGCGAAGGACAGGTACGCGCGCCCGAGCGCCTCCACGGTGTCGATCGAGTCGTCCGCGTCGATCCTCGCCGTCGCCTGGTCGAAGCGGTCGACCAGCAGTTCGAAGCCCTCGAGCGCGTAGGCATCGAGCAGGCCGTCCTTGTCGCCGAAGTGGTGGGCGGGTGCCGAGTGCGACACCCCGGCGCGCCGGGCCGCCTCGCGCAGGCTGAGGTCCTGGAACCCCTTCTCGGACACGATCTCGTCCACCGCGCCCAGCAGGGCCCGGTGGAGGTCGCCGTGGTGGTAGGTGTCCGCCGTCATGGTTGCCATCCTAGCCAGTCCTGCCACGAGTTCTTGACAGCGTCAACATCGATGCGGTACATCTGGACACCGTCAACTTGACGATGACAAGATATCGGACGGGCGACAACCCGCTCGCGGCCCGACGGCCCCGACCCCGCCCCACCCACTGCCACCACCACGGCCCCCCGGCAAGCCACCACGGCCCCACCATGGCCCCGCGGCCCGCGCACAAGGACCTTGCGATGCACCCACTCGTGGAACGACTCGACCGCCACCGCGCCGCGGTGCTGCTGCTCCTGGCAGTGATCACCGCCCTGCTGGCCATCCCCATGATCACGATGGCACCGACCGAGACCGCCTCGACCGAGCCGGGTGGACCGGTGTTCGACGCCAGGGACGCCATCGACCAGCGCTTCCCGGCCCCGGTCTACGCGATGAACTTCATCGTGGAGGATCCTGACGGCAACGTCCTGGACGCCACCGGCCTGCGCGCCCTCCACGCCGCCGGCGAGGCGGTCCGCACCGACCCGGCCATCGGGCCGACGCTGCTGTCGACGATCGACCCCGCGAGCGGCACCGCCATCGACGGGCTGGTCACCGTCGCCGACCTGGTCGACGCCACCCTCCCTGCCGGCATCGACCAGGCCCCGGACGCCCAGGTGGTGGCGACCGCCACCGCCGTGGTCGACCAACTCGGCGAGGCTGCACCGGCGCTCGGGTTGTCCACCCAGGCCAAGCCCGACCGCTGACGGCACCTGGACCAGCCCCGCCGTCGTGGTGCAGGTCCTGGGCGACAACGACCGGCTGGGCTACGGCGCCAACGCGGTCAACCTCGGTGGTGACACGGCCCCCGAGCAGTACGCGCGTGACGTCCAGGAGGTCCTGCGCGATGCCACGGGCATGGAGGTCCACGGGGTCGCGATCGACGTCAACCTGACCTCGCAGGAGCAGGGGCAACTGGCCGGTCCGTTCATCGGCCTGACGGTGCTGGCCGTGCTCCTGATCGTCGGCCTGACCTTCCGCAGCTACTGGGTCCTGGCCGTCGTGGGAGCCTCCCTGGGCGCGCTCATGATCTGGCTCAAGGGCATCACCAACCTGGTCGGGTTCGACGACGACCTGGTGCTGACGCTGATCGTCCCGATCGCGATGATCTCGTTCGGCGTCGACTTCGCCTTCCACGCCGTCGGTCGCTATCGCGAGCAGCGCCTGGCCGGGAACCCCCCGCGGCGGGCGTTGACCACCGGGATGGCGGCCGTCGGTGGCGCCCTGCTGCTGGCCCTGTCGTCCGACATGGCGGCGTTCCTGTCCAACGTCACGTCCGGGATCGAGTCCATCGTCAACTTCGGGCTGGGTGCCGCGATCGCGCTGGCCGCGGCGTTCCTCCTGCTGGGCGTGGCCACCCCGCTGGCCGTGTCGCTGCTGGACGATCGGCTCGGTCGTCCGCCGGACGGTCGCCGCGCCGGGATCGTGCGGGTCGCCGGGTCGGTCGGTGCCGCCTCGATGGTGATGGGCGCGGTGCTGTTGATGGTGTTCGTGGCGCCGGCGGCGGGCGTGGGGCTGTTCGTGGTGACCGTCCTGGCCACGCTGGTGGTGCCTGCCTGGTGGCGGATGCGGCGCGTCGACGTGCCGGATCGCAGCATGCGGGTGTCGACCGGGGATCGACTGGCCGAACCGATGGGTCGGTGGATCGCCGCCGTGGCGTCGCGGCCCCGCATCGTCGTGGCGATCGCCGCCGTCGTCACTGCCGGCGCAACCGTGCTGGCAGTCCAGGTCCCGACCCGCTTCGACGTCGAGGACTACTTCTCGGGCGATTCCGACTTCGTGGTGGGACTCGACCGCCTGGACGAGCACGTCGGATCGCGATCGGGCGAGGCCACGCTGCTCTACGTCGAGGCCGACCTCACCGATCCGGCCGTCCAGGGCCACCTCCATGACGCCGTGACCGCGATCCGGGGGCTCGACAGCGACGTGCTGGCCCGCACGGCCACCGGGGTCGTGGTGGACGGCGGCACGGTGGCGGTGGTCGAGGCCACGATGGCGTCGCCCGCCGCGCTCGCCCTGGTCGCCGAGCGCACCGGCGTCGAGGTGGTCGACGCCGACGGCGATGGCATTCCCGACGAACGAGCCAGCCTGCAGGCCGTGCTCGACGTGGCGATCGCCGAGGGGGTCCCGCTCGACGACCAGCGCCTGGCGCTGCCCCCAGAGGCGGTGGCGTCGACCGTCGACCTGCAGGGCCGACCGGCTGCCACCGTCCTCGAGATGGGGATGACCAACAGCCGCAGCCAGGAGTCGATCGGTGCCGCGCGCGCCGACCTCCAGCCGATCATCGACGACCTGCGCGCCGACCTGGAGGCCGAGGGGTCGGATGTCGTCGTCGAGCTGACCGGGAGTTCGTTCGTCCGGGACGCGTCACTGCAGGCGACCAGCCGGGCGCTGGCGGTGTCCCTGCCGGTCGCGGTGCTGCTGTGCCTGCTGATCTCGGCGGCCTTCCTGCGCAGCTTCCGCTACGCCCTGGCATCGATCCTGCCGATCCTGATGACCGTCGCATGGCTGTATGCGTTCATGGAGGTGATCGGGGCCGCGCTCAACATCGTGACGGCCACGATCGCAGCGGTGTCGATCGGCATCGGCATCGACTTCGCGATCCACTACATCGTCCGGTTCCGCGAGGAGTTGGGGGTGCGCGGCGACGCCCGCAGTGCCGTGCGCGCGGCGGGGGAGGGCACCGGCACGGCCCTGGCCGCCGCGCACGCGCAGTTTGGCGGCATCGTGCCGCATCGGCACCTCGTGCAACTTCGCCGCTGACATGCCGAGGTCGAGGTCCTTGCGCAGAAGCGGACCCGTGAACGTCGGCGTGAAGTCCAGGTTGACCAGGACCGGGCTCTTGTGGCGCGAGAAGACCGATCGCCGAGTCGGTGGAGGACTATCGATTCATGCGTTCGAGGAGGTCCTTCTGGGCCTGCAACTGTTGCCGGGTGGCGCCCGGGTCCAGTCGCACGGCCTCGGCGGTCGCCATGACGTCGGCGAAGGCGGTGTCGGGCACGCGATCGCGGTCGGTGTCGACCAGGTCGCCCAGCCCGATGCCGCCGTTGGCGAAGTTCAGCCAGCTCGTCAGGAGTTGGCGATCCAGCTGCACCTGTGCCGGACTGCCCGGCGGCGGGAACAGCACCGCGACCGCGTCGCCGCGAGTCGACAGTGCCGTCACCTCGTCGAAGACCGTGCTCATGACCCGCGTGATGGCGAGGAAGCAGTCGAGTTCTGCGGCCGTGAAGTCCACCTTGCCGTTGCCGCGGTACTGGTGCAGCCAGTTGCCCGGCCCGCGCAGCTGCGAGGGCGCACCGACGACCACCACGGTGATGCCGTCCCCGTCGCTGCCGCCGTCGTCATCCTGGGCCGCGAATGTCACCTCGTAGGCGCACGCGTCGGCGTACACATGCACGGCGTCGTGTTCGACGTCGCGCGGCTGCACGGTCGGGCTCGACGGCGGGTCGGTGGCTGGTGGGTTGACCAGCGACACCTGGACGTCGTCGGCCGAGCCGTCGTCGAATGCCCACGTCGTCGTGAGGTCGTCGCTGCCCGGATCGGTCGCTCGCCCGTCCAGCGCGACCGGGTCGCCGATGCTGGCCACGACTGGTCCGACGGTCTCGATGGCGGCGTCCGGGTCGACGTTGTCCACCGTCACGTCGAAACTGGTCGAGCCGCTCGCGCCATCGTCGTCGGTGACCGTCACGGTCACCGGGTACGTCCCGTTGTCGCCGTAGGTGTGGCTGGCCGTGGCCGTCCCGGTCTGCGGCGGCACGACCGACGTCATGGCGACCGTCGCCGGCTGGGGCCCGTCGCCGGTGCCGAAGTCGATCGTGGCGGTGTAGGGCTCGTCGATGCCCGGGTCGCTGAACGTCGCGGCCACGTCGAGCGCCTGGCCCTCGGCGATGGTGACGTCGTCGATCGGATCGACGGTGGGCGGCGCATTGGTGATGTCGAGGTAGAGCGCGACCTGGCCCTTGTTGCCCTGGGAGTCGGTGATGGTGACGAACACCACCTCCGACGACGGGCCGTCGCCGGCGACCTGGCTCCACGACCACGTGCCGTCGCCGTTGTCGACCACGACCCCCGACGTGGCCCCGAATGTCACCGCGTCACCGTCGGGATCGAAGAAGGGTCCGGACGCCGTCAGCAGGTCGCCCTCCGTGCCTGCCACCGACGCCGTGGCGAGGTCGAGGTAGGGCCGTTCGTTGCCGGCGGCGTCGGTGACGACCAGTTCACTGACCATCCCGAGCTGGTGGTGGAAGAAGATGTGGCAGTGGAACATCCACCGGCCCAGCGCGCCGCCCGGGGTGGCCTGGTCGGTCAGGAAGCGATCCTCCAGCCGCACGCGGAAGGTCAGCGTGCACCCTGCCGGCACGTCGACGTTGTCCATGAACTCGGTGCGCGGGAAGGTGAATCCCGTCACCGCGCCCGGGCACCCACTCATCGCCAGCGGTTGGAGCGAGAAGCCATGGAGGTGGTAGGGGTGGTGGGCCGAGGTCGTGTTCGTGACCGTGAGTTCGAGCAGGTCCCCGACCGCGGCGTACCGGGCAGACGCCGGCGGCGCATGCTCGGCGAAGTAGCCGGTGTAGGAGTGGTGGCCGACGATCCCGTCGATGGCCGGGGTGCCCGCGGCCGTGAACTTGATGTCGGACGAGGCCATGCCGGGCTTCGCCGGTGACAGGCTGGCCGGATCGATCAGGGTGTCCGTGGGTGCGGGGAGCACCTCGACGGGGTCCCCGGTGGCGGTGCGAAGTGGCGTGCCGTCGGTGATGGTCGAGACGGGCGCGGCGACGGGCCCGGTCACGTCGAAGTGGGCGACGGGCACGGTCGGGATGTTCGTGAAGCCCAACCCGCTGCGCTCGCTGTCGAGCGTCCACAGGGTCGCAACACCGCTTGCGCCGGGCGGGAAGACGGCGACGATGTCGTCGCGGTCACCCGGGTCCAGCAGGAGTTCGCCGGGGTCGTAGACGAAGTCGAATCCGCCGACCGATCCCTCCTCCAGGGCCGCGTCCAACAGGCCGGCCTCACCACCCACCCGCACCAACGGCACCTGGGTGCCGTCCGACAGGGTCATCCGCAGTCGGAAGAAGCGAGTCGCGGCCGCGTTGACGAGTTGCAGTCGCACGCCCTGGCCGGGCTGGACGGCCATCGTCGCCGCCCCCGGGGCCAGCGCGCCGGGCGCTGCCGGTGACCCGCCCCGACCTCCGGCGTTGACACCGTTGGTCAGGACGGTCTGGCCCTCGTTGTTGCGCGGTGTCGACACCGCACTGACCATGTACGGGATGTCGCCTGCCTGCCACGTCTCGCCGCCCGGCAGCGGCATCCCGGCATGGTCCAGCGGGGCCGTCTCGCACAGCGCGTCGGGCGTGGGGCCGGCCTGCACCGGCAGTGGCCCACCGCCCGCCCATGGCAACGCCGGGTCGTAGGTCTGCGTGTCGTTGCTGCCGGGCGCCTTGCAGACCGTCATGTCGGCAAGCACGAGCGTGTGGGTGTCCGCGGCGGCCGGCAGGGTGTCGTCTGCGACGAGTGCCGGCTCGTTGGGGTCCTCGATGATGATCGACCCGTACATGCCCTTCTGGACCTGGCCGGTCGAGAACTGGTGGTGCGGGTGGTACCAGTAGACGCCGCCCCGAGGCGCCACGAAGTCGTAGGTGTAGGTGCCACCGGGCGGGACCTGGTCCTGGGTGAGCGGCGTCCCGTCCATGCTGTTGGACAGCTCGATCCCGTGCCAGTGGATGCCGGTGGCCTCGTCGAGGTCGTTGACGAGGTGGACGATGACGTGCTGGCCCGGCTGCAGCCGGAACTCGGGGCCGGGCACCGTGCCGTTGAAGGTCTGCACGTTGGCCATGACCCCGCCGCCGATGTCGACGGTGACCTCCTGCGCCGTGAACGTGGTCTCGACGACCATCGGATCGGGGTTGGTGTCGACCACCTGCGGGACGACGTAGGGACTGCCGCCGGACGTGGCTCGGGCCACCGGTGGTCGGGCCATGGCCACGACCATCCCCAGGGCCAGTGCCAGGACGGTGACCGTCACGGCCGCCCGCCTCGTCGATCGAACTGGTGCGCGGCCGTGATCCATGGTGTTCCCCCGTGGCCGCATCTGCCCCCGAAGTTCCCGGCAGCGGCCAATCAACGGACCATAGCACCAGAACCGTGTTGCGGGAAGCCCCACTTTGATCCCGGCCCATGGACGTCCCGCTCTCCCGCTGCGCGATGCCGGGACACGTGGCTGCAGTCAGCCAGGGGTGGTCACATCGAGGTCGTGTGCTGCGGCTGCACGACCCAGCACCAGGTCGTGGGTGACGAACGATGCGAGGTGGTCGCCGAACTCCAGGGCCGTGGCCAGGTGGATGGCGTCGAGCGAGCCCAGGTCTGCGTCGCGCAGCCTGCCAGCAGCCAGCAACACTTCCCGGTCGAGCCGAACGACGTCGCATCGGGCCAACAGGCCGTCGACCCGGTCGTCCGGATCCGACAGTCCGAGCCGGTGGTGGAGACGTCGGAGTTCCACGTGGGCGAGTTCGGAGGTCACCACCGCAGTGGCCGAGCGGAGCAGGGCGACGGTGGCGGCACTTCCTGGTTCGTCGACCAGCGCCATGGCCAGGCTCGACGAGTCGACGTAGATGATCACCGCGACCGGTCCCGGTCGCGCAGGTCCTGCAGCGCGTCGGTGGACGATCGGTCGGCGGTCTGTCGCTCGGGGGCACTGTCCCAGCCATCCACCGCGCGCACCACCCGCCCGGCCTGTTCCATCGCCGTGAGCGGGTCGTCGTCGCGGCTGACGGGAGCCAGCACGGCCACCAGCCGTCCGTGGTTGGTGATCTCGATCCGGTGCCCCTCCTGGGCGCGGCGGACCCACCGTGACGCATGCTGGCGCAACTCGCGGATCCCGATCCGTTCGTTGGCCGCCACGGCACACCTCCAATGACGCCCCAATGTAGCACAATTGGCGACCCCGATCCTGCAGGTGTCCGGCGCCGGTCCTGCCGGCAGGCGCGACATCGGCTTCGATCCCGGGTCCCAACGGACGAGTGGGGCTGGCCGCTGCCCGGGGAAGGTGGCGTATCGTGGTGATCCGGTGTGTGGCGCGCCCCACGCCGTGATCCGTCCCCACACCCCCTGCCCTGCCCCCGCCCCCCACCGTTCGCCCCAACGCCTTGGCTCGAGCCCCAACGAGGACCTTGCAGTGGACCTGCCCGTCGATGCGCTGGTCGCCGACCGATACCGGATCACGGATCGGCTCGGCCGTGGCGGCATGGCGGTCGTCTACGGAGCCCACGACGAGGTGCTGGACCGGCCCGTGGCCGTCAAGGTGCTCGCCGACCACCTGCTCGACGACGATCGCTCGCTCGACCGCTTCGAACGTGAGGCACGCGCAGCGGCCGGGCTGAACCATCCCAACGTCGTCGCCGTGCACGACGCCTCGTCCGATGGTGACACGCACTTCCTCGTCATGGAGCGGGTGCAGGGAGAGTCACTGGCCCAGCGACTGAAGGCCTCCGGCCCGATGGGGGTCGACGAGTCGCTCGCCCTGGGTGACAGCGTCGCGGCAGCCCTGGCCGCTGCCCACGGCCGCCAGATCGTGCACCGCGACGTCAAGCCCTCCAACATCCTGCTCACCGACGACGGACAGGTCAAGGTCACCGACTTCGGGATCGCCCGGGCGGTCGCGGCCGCGGCGACCCAGACGGCGGTCGTCATGGGATCGGTGCCCTACATCGCCCCCGAGCAACTCGACGGTCGGTCGGGCGCGGATCCTCGCAGTGACCTGTACGCGCTGGGGTGCGTGCTGTACGAGTGCCTGACCGGGCGGCCGCCGTTCGTGTCGGACACCTCGGCGGCCGTGCTCGGCCAACACCTGCACCTGCCCGCACCACGCGTGAGTGATCATCGCCCCGGCGTGGGGGACCCCGTGGACGAACTGCTGGCGAGCCTGCTGGCCAAGGACCCCGACGACCGCCCGCCCTCGGCTGCCGACCTGCGCCAACGCATCGCCCGTGTCCGGGCCGGCCAGCCGCCGGTGCCGCCCGGGTCGGGACCTGGCGCAGGTGCCGCGGTTGCGGGCGCGGCTGGTTCCGCCGGTGTCCTCGGGGCGGCCGCTGCCGGTGCTGCTGGTGCTGCCGCCGCTGCCGCTGCGGCTGGAGCGCGGGGCGCCGGTGCCGACGCACCGACCGAGGTGGTGGACCAGGACCAGATGGCCACCGAAGTCGTGGACCAGGAGTTGATGCCCACCGAAGTCGTGGACCACGACCAGATGGCCACCGAGGTCGTGGACCAGGACATGATGCCCACCGAGGTGGTCCGCGCCGACGATGCGGATGGGGCGGACGGCGCAGCGGCCGGCGGCGTGGCGGGGGCAGTGGCAGGCGGGGCGGCGGCCGCCATGGCTGGTGGGTTGGCTGGAGCAATGGGCGACGACCCCACCGCACGGATGGACGAGTCCGTCGAGGCCAACGAGGTCGACGAGACCATGCGGCTCGACCAGACCATGCGGCTCGACGAGCAGGACGATGTCGACGCGGCCGGGATGGGCTTGCCGCCGGGTGCCGGCCCCACCGACGGCCGTGCACGACGCTGGCTGGTCGTGGCGCTGGTCGTCCTGGTGTTGGGCCTGACCGCCTGGGGGGTTGCCAACTGGCTCGGTGGTGACCCGACAGTCCCCACCCAGACCGCGACCCCGACGGTCTCGGAACCGGTGGCCACGACGGCGCCCCAGACCCAGGCACCGGAACCTGAGCCGACATCGGTGCCGACCAGCGAACCGCAGGTCGTTCCCTCGCCGACCCCCTCGCCGACCCCGACCCCCACGCCGACTCCGGCGCCAACCACGGCGCCGCCCGCGACCACGCCCCCGACAGCCGTGCCGACCACGGCCTCGAATGCCGCGATCGCCAGCGCGCGAGCACTGCTGGTGCGGGCAGAGAGCACGGGACAGGTGACGCCGGAGGCCAGCACGAGCATCGGCGACGGGATCACCAGGGTTGCCGACATCCTCGCGACCCAGGACGCCGACCGAACCACCAGGGCCGCCGCCGAGGTGGACAACGTCCGCGACGAGATCGATGCGCAGGTGGCGGCGGGAAATGTCGTCCCCGGCATGGCCAACCAGCTCAACAGCGCGCTGGACGACCTGGCCGCCACGATCCCCTGACGTCGGTGCCAGGCGATGGCCGCAGCTCCTGTCTCGATCCTGGATCACTCGTCCGCGGCGGCGGGGGCCTCGGCGTGGTCCTGGTCGTCCTCCTGGCCGTCTTCCTGGGCTTCGAGGATGGCGGGATCGACCCGGCCGGGGAGGTTGTAGACGGGGGTGCTGACCAGGAGCGCGTCACGCGTGCCGGGCGGGGGTGGGTCGATGATCAACCGGGAGCTGCGATCCCAGGTCCACCAGTTGTGGAACCACGACACCGCGACCGACAGGCGATTGCGGAAGCCCACCAGCGTGACCAGGTGCAGGCCGAGCCAGGCGATCCAGCCCACGAACCCGGACAGCTTGATGCCACCGGGCAGCTCGGCCACGGCATGGTTGCGCCCGATGGTGGCCATCGACCCCTTGTCGAGGTAGGAGAATGCGCCTGGCCCACTGCTGCCCTCGACGTCGGCCTTGACCACCTTGGTGACGTGCTTGGCCCCCTGGGTCGCGACGGGGGCGACCTGGGGCAGCAGTTCCTCGTCGGTCGGTGCCCCGGCCATGTCGCCGATCACGAACACGGCGGGATCGTCGGGCAGGCGCAGTTCGGACGTGACCTGCACACGTCCTCCGCGCATCAGGTCCGCGTCCAGCATGCCCGTGACGTCTGCCGGCTTGACCCCGGCGACCCAGACCAGCGTGGCGGTGTCGACGCGACTGCCGTCGTTGAGCATGACGTGGTCGTCGGTCGCCTTGGTCAGTGCCGTGCCCAGCCGCACGTCGACTCCGGACTGCTCCAGGATGTCCTCGGCCTTGCGTCCGAGGGATTCGTCCAGCGCCGGCAGCAGGCGATCACCCATCTCGAGCAGGATCACCTTGGCGTTCCTTTTCACGTCCAGGGTGGGGTGGTCGCGTGCCAGCACCTTGAAGACCAACTCTGCGATCGAGCCGGCCATCTCGACGCCGGTCGGTCCGCCGCCCGCCACGACGAAGGTCAGCGTGCCGTCGGTGACCCGATCGGGGTCGCTGGCCGCCAGTTCGAACTGGCGGATGAGGTGGTCGCGCAGGTGGCTGGCCTGTTGGAGTGACTTGAGCCGCCAGCCGTACTCGAAGACGCCGGGCAGCCCGAAGTCGTTGGTCACGGCACCGCCGGCCACGATCAGGCGGTCGTATGCCAGCCGACGTCCGTCGCTCAGCACCACGCGACGGGCATCTCGGTCGATCTCCACGACCTTGCCCATGACGACGTGCACGGGGTTGCGGTTGCGGCTGCGCCACCGTCCGAACGCGGTCAGCGGTGCGCCGAACATCTGTCGCAGCCCCTGGCCGACGTCCTGGGGGTCGAGCCCGGCCGTCGCCACCTGGTACAGCAGCGGCTGGAAGGTGTGGTGGTTGCGCTTGTCGACGAGGGTGATGTACACCTCGCGATCGGTGCGCATCCGCTGCAGGCTCTTGACCGCCTGCAGGCCGCCGAAGCCACCGCCGATGATGACCACCTGCACCGGTCCGTCGGCAACGTCCTCGTGTGGCTGGCGGTCCATGCGTACACCTTCGTCAGGCGGGTCCGTTGCGTCCACAGGCTCCCGCGCGTGCATCGCCTTGTTGGGCCCGAGTCGGCGAACCGGGGAGTCCGAATCCATGCTAGGCCCGCGGGTTCGCCGACCTCACATCTCGGTCTCCATGGGTGCGGCCACCTGCCAGCCCCGGCGCTCGGGCATCCAGTTCCCCATTCCACCGCGCTCCACGGTTTCCCACGCTCCGGCCACGGTCGCGGCTGGCAGTCCATGGCGCAGTGCAACTCGCGAGATTGGGTCCAGCGGGGCCGACGGATCGCCGACGACGAGGTCCTTGAAGATCGGAAGGTCGCCGGGACTTCCACGCGTCGCGCTCCCCGTACCGGCCAACTCCTCTTCCGCGACGGCCATCAGCCACCTGGGTATCGGCAACTCGTCCCCACCAAGGAAGTCCGGTGCCGGCGGTGACCACGTGCACCAGGGCGAGTCGGACAGGCGGTGAGGGGCGATTCGCATCAATGGCGAGGCCGCCGGAACCTCGACCTGACCCACCACCGACCAGTGGTACAGCGCGTCGGCACTGGCTCGCAGCATCGGGATCTCCCACAGCTCGCCGACGGGGAGGTCGAGGTCCAGCACCAGGTTGGCATGGGCTGCGACGCCTTGGACATCGGGTTGGTCGAAGCCCAGCAGGCCGCTGAGGTTGTCGTGCACCGTGTGGACCAATCCGACGTCGGGGTCGTCGCTGCGCAGGAGCAGGTGCGCGCCCACCAGGCCCAGCATGGGGTCGTCCCACTTGTGCATGAGGAGCGCATCGAGCATCGCGCGGTCCACCACGTCGAAGTGGCTCTGGAGACCGGCCAAGGCCCCGTCCAGCAGCGAACCGTCGAACGTCTGGCCGCGGAATGCGGAGCCGCGATAGGGCATCTGCAAAGACGCCGTCGCAAAGACCGGACCTGCGCCGAAGTGGAGGAATGCGCGCGTGTCCCGCCCTGGCGCCACCCACATCGAGGCTTGTCGCGGCCTGCCGGGACCGCGGTCGTCGAGTACGTACGAGCCCATGGCAGCCTCGACGCTGAGCACCGACCAGCCTGACCTCCGGTTGCTGGTGGCGGCCGTGACGAAGGTCGTGATCACCCGGCCGGTGTCGTCCAGCAGGCTCAAGTCGCTGCCCAGGTCACGCCCCAACCCCGTTGATCGTTCGCTGGCCCGCACCATCACCATGATCCCACCCACGGGTGACAGCTCACCGACCGGGCCACTCGTGCGTTCGGTGGCGAACAACCTGGCCGGCTCGCTGTAGTACTCATGGCTGGAGTCGGAGTCAGCGATGGGCAACGGTGTGGCGCGGAGTGGGAGGTCGAGTCCAAGCGACATTTCGCCCGTGTGGTGCTCGATTCGCTCCCTGGTCTGGCCGAGCCGATGGGTCGTGAAACGGTACAGACCGACTGGCAACCACAACTCCTGGATGGCAACCGCACGCGGGGCGCCCGTCACCACGGCGTCGGCGTCGCTGACCGGATCGGTCACCTGGTTGCTGTCGAACACCAGCCGGTCCGAGCCGTCATGCACCGTGACACGCACGAGCGGATCCTGCAGGGCACCGAAGGTGACGCGAGGGCGAGGGGGTTGGCCGCTCCTCGGCGGTTGGGTGGCGTCGTACCCGACATCGTCGCCGGCGGGCGCACTGGGCTGCCCTGGCGGAGCTGACGATGGGCGGGCTGACCCGAACACGATCGGTTCGTCCTCGGGGAAGTCGTGTGGAACACGCGGCTTCTGGACATAGCCGTCCGCATCGGCAAGTTCCGGGACGTGCCGTTCGAGGTAGGCCTTGAGGTCAGGGCCGGTGACACCGCCGCCCGGCCGGGCGGCGGCGCCGGACAACGCGTCCAGGAGTGCCCGAGTGAAGTAGCCGCGGACGATGTCGCCCTCGGCAGCCACCTCTGGATCGACCGTCTCGCTGTCGCCGAGCGGGGCCTCGTCACCGGCGCGCGCACCTCCTGCTGCATCGGTGCCGCCATCCGGACCGCCCCTGTCACCGGGGGTTCGGTCGCCCGAGCCCGACGACCCGGCCTCGTCGATTCTCCCCGTGACAGCGCCTTCGTAGGACTGACGTTGGAACTCGGCTGCGAAGCCGGTGTAGGTCCGCGCTGACCCGGCCTCGTCGCGTGGCTTCGGGCAGGCAAGTTCGCTTCCGTACCCGGCGACGTCGACCGACGACACACGACAGCAGTCGAAGAACGCAACAACTTCCCTGAACTTGAGGCATCGTCGCATGTAGTCGCGGTAGTCGACGACGGCCAGCGCTGCCTGGCGGAAATCGCGGGACCAGTGCGGCAACAGCAGGGCGAGTTGGTTGGCGTCGACAGCCTGGCCATGGCCGGCACAGAAGAAGTACATCCGGTTGGCGTCGTCGGTGGATTCAGACAGGATGCGATGCAACGCCTCGTCGACCTGGGTTCGCCGGACGTCCTTGCCAGTCAGCAGGTGGACATTGCCCGCTGGCAGGCCGCCCCCGACCTGCGTGTCGCGCAGCCATCCGGCGAACTGGGTTGCGTCGGCTTCGGCACCCTTGAGGTTGCGGCGCCCCTGCAGGTAGTTGGGATACTCGTCCAGGCCGACGACCAGGGCGTAGTCGTGTGGATTGTCGGGCATCGCCTGTCCTTCAGCCGGTTTCGAGGATCCAGGCCACCAGGCTCTCCTGCGTGGCGGCGTCCTCGTCGAAGTCGGCGTGTCGCCGCGCCGTGGTGCCAAGTCCGACCCCGGCGGTGTCATCAGTCGGTCCCGTCACCAACCGGTTGCTGTCGCGCGCGCCGAGCCAGGTGGCCACGGTGGACGCAGGTGGCTCGTGGTAGGGCTTGGTGCCCGCCAGATGACGGTGCAGTCCGACGAGTTGCGTGTCGCCGTCGTCGTCCTCGAGACATCCGGCGATGAAGTAGAGCAGCGACAGGGGGTAGATCCTGCCCGCGATGGGATCCATGCGCTCCGCGTCGTCGCGCATGGGGTACGCCCGAACACGGGGCATGTCGCCTGCCTCCAACTGCTCGACGAACACGTCGGCGCGCACGGCCGGCGCCAGGAAGGCGATGCTGTCGACGTGCAGGCCGGGATGGCGAGCCCGCCGGGCGGTGAGCAACCCACAGATTGCGATCGAACCCGCGCTGTGGCCGACCAGGTGCACTTCGACTCCGGTCCGTGCCTGCAGGTCGGCCAGCAGGTCGAGCAGGTGGGTCCCGACGTGGTCGTCCTCTCCCACCGGGACGCTGTTGGGCAGCCACATGTCCGTTGCCTTGTCCTTCATCCCTGACCACGCCCATCGTCCCAGGTCAGCCAGGTAGACCCCTCGCAGTGCTTCCTCGACGACCGTTGGAACCAGGCCGTGGTCGCGGTCAGTGAGGAAGCGGCGCACCACGCGATGGATGACTCCGGCGATCACCTTGGCAACGGCAGCCAGTTCAAGCAGGCGACCGTCCCCCGGAGGCTCGGGCAGCGTGGCGAGGTCGGTGCCGGGTCCTTCCAGTTCGATCTCCTCGATCTCTGGATCGCCGGCGACGTCCTGTTCGACTTCCACCTCCATGATGGGCCGCTCCAGTTCCCACTCCTCCAGACTGCCGGCACCGACCGCACTGCGAGCGCCCTCGTCCATCGTGACGATGTCGATCTGGTTCTCCCACAGGGCCTCCGCCTCGGCCAGGGTCATCAGCTCGCCCGCGCCGCGGCCGGGAACCGACGCCCCCAGGTACCGAGCGGCGTGGCGGATCGCGTATGTCACCACCTTGCGGAAGAGCTTCGTGCCGCCGAGTTCGGCGAGGTTGTCGCGCACGGTCGTCGCAAGGCCGGTCTCCCAGACCAGGAACACCGGATGGGCATCGGCACGCCGATAGACGGATGTGAGCGTCTCCGCCGTCCGCAGGCCGCCACCTTCGCCCACCAGGCCACCGTGAAGGTGCAGGACGACGCGACCAACCCCCTCGGCTTCGATGCTGTCGACGATCTCGGCAACCTCGTCCGGTGTCGAGTGGTACTGCCCGCTACGCCGAAAGGTGCCCCCCGGGCCCACGTGCACCACGTGCCGTCGGTCGTCTGCTGGACTGTCGGCCACCCCGCCGCCTTCCCCCGTGCGTCATTGCGCATTCATAGCACACGCGTGCAGCCGTTGTCCCATGAGCTGCCTGCGGTGATGGATAGCATCGTCTCCGTCGAGCAACGTGGTGGGAGGGGCAATGGGGGAGGTGCCGCCGGCGCCGGACATTCGTCCGGGTTGGCAGCAGGTGGCCGGGACCCCGTGGCGGGCGTTTCGGGGGCTGCCGGCGTGGGCCCAGATGATCGGCTGGTTGGTCGGCTTCTGGATTCTGCCTGCTGCCTGGCTGTTCGCCCGCGCGAAGGGTCCCGCGGGTGTGGCCGGTGCGGTTGCCGCCGCCGCCTTCGGCCTGGTCGTGGTCGCGTCAGCCAGTGCACCGAACGACACCACCGGGTCGCCGGCAGTTGCCAGCGCCACTGCCGAGCCTGCTCCGACTCCAACCGTCGCCGCTGCCACCTCACCGACGCCCGAACTGCCGTCGCCAACGCCGTCCCTCTCGATGCCGCCACCCCCGACGCCATCCCCGATGCCCAGCCTCGAGCCGCCGCCTTCGCCGACCCCCTCCGCCACACTTCCACCCGACAACGTGGCCGGCAGTCTGCCGGCCGGTGGGCAGGCCACGACCGTCGAACGGATCGTGGATGGTGACACGCTGTACCTCGCCGGACTCGGCGAACGCGCCCGGCTGATCGGCATCGACACGCCCGAAACGGTCGCGCCCAATCGGCCGATCGAGTGCTTCGGTCCCGAGGCCAGCGCCCGCCTCGCCGAACTCGTACCGCCCGGGACCGAGGTGGTCGTGACGCGCGACGTCGAGTTGTTCGACCGCTACGACCGGCCACTGATCTACCTCTACCGAGCCTCGGACGGCCTGTTCATCAACGAGGCCATGCTGGCCGACGGGTTCGCCCAGTTGTTGACCTATCCGCCGAACGTGGCCCACGTGGACGCCTTCCAGGAGGCACAGCGGGTTGCGCGCGAGGCCGGCAACGGGCTGTGGGGCGCGTCCTGCAGCGACGACGAAGGACAGGAGCAGGCGCTGGCCTCCGGCGGCGCGGCGTCCGAGGGAACGGCGTCCGGGGGTGCGGCGTCGGGGAGTGGTGACGTCGTGATCGCGCAGGTCAACTGGGACGGTCCCGGCAACGACGTCGAGTTCAACACCAGTGAGCACATCGTGCTGCGCAATGACTCCGACGCGGCCGTCGACGTCGGCGGCTGGTCGCTGACCGACGCGGTCGACCATCGCATCGTCATCCCTGCCAGCTTCGTCATCCCGCCGGGCGGCGAACTTCGCGTGCACACCGGTCCGGGCGACCAGGCCGACGACGCCCACCACGACGGGCAGGGCCAGGCGATCTGGAACAACAGCGGGGGTGACACCGTGACACTGCGCGATGCCGCCGGCACCGTCATCGACGAGCAGTCCTACTCATCGTGATGTCCAGGGGACAGTTCGCCATCCACGGTTGCCGCGGCACCACGGGCTGCCCGAGCATCCCATGACCAGGAGTTGCGTGTGAGCAACGAGCTTCCGCCACCGGGCTCGCCCCACCAGCCGGCTGGGCCGCCGCCTTCACCGCCCCCGCCGCCTGGCTCGGGCCCCCACCCGATCGGCCCGGATCGACACGAGACGTCGGTTCGGCAGTCGCCAGGGCGGTCGACGTTTCGGCGTCGCGGGAACGTCCGATGTCGTGCCTCCTGCGGAGCCCAACCGCGTGCAATTGGGGTCCACGGCGCAGCCATACAGTGGTCCGCGGCGTGTTGACGCCGTTCCCGGACACACGAGGCACCTCCATGAGCTGGACGATCGACGACATCCCCGAACTCGACGGCACGACTGCCGTCATCACCGGCGCCAACGGGGGACTGGGCTTGGCCTCGGCCACGGCACTGGCCGGCAAGGGCGCACACGTCGTCATGGCCGCCCGCAACCAGGACAAGGCGGCACGGGCGCGTGACGAGATCCTGGCCGAGCACCCCGATGCCTCGCTGGAGATCGTCGAGCTCGACCTCGGCTCGCTGGCATCGGTCGAGGCCGCTGCCAACCAGATCGTCGCCGCGCACGAGCGCATCGACATCCTGATGTGCAACGCCGGGGTGATGGCACTGCCACAGGGCACCACACAGGACGGGTTCGACACCCAGTTCGGCATCAACGTCCTGGGCCACTGGGCGCTGGTCAGCCACCTGCTCCCCACGATCGTCGCCACGCCCGGCGCCCGCGTGGTCACCCTGTCGAGCACGGCGCAGCACACCGGCCGCCCGATCGAGCCCGAGGACCCGCACATGCGCGACGACTACGACGCGTGGCGGATGTACGGGCAGACCAAGCTGGCCATGCGCCACTTCGCCGTCGGCCTGCAGGTGCAGTTCGACCGCGCCGGCGTCGACGCCAAGGCGCTGTCGGCGCAGCCCGGCCTGACCAACAGTGACCTCCAGACGACCACCCACGAGCAGGGTGGCGGCGGGCTCCTGGGCAAGTACTCCATGCTCATGGTGCGCCGCGTCGGCATGTCGACCGACCGTGGTGCGCTCAGCCAACTGCGCGCCGCCACGGATCCCGAGGCCCCCGGTGGTGGGTTCTACGGCCCGCTGTGGGTGACCACCGGCCCGCCCGTCCTCAAGCCACTGATCCGGCCGGGCGAGGCCGACGCGATCCGCACCCTGTGGGAGGTGGCGGAACGCGAGACCGGCCTGCAGGTCGCCGTCGCCGACGCCGTCACGCAGGAATGAACCTCAGTAGTCCTTGCCGGCCTTGAACCGGGCGTGGAGCCTGGCTTCCTCTTCGGGATCCAGGCCAGGTTCGCCGATCTCGATCTCGACACGGGCGATGGTGCCGGTGAACGCGAACGGCGGCTGGTCGTCGTTGCTGACCGGCGCCCCCGTGGCCCCCAGGCCCCCCGGCGTCTCGGTGCTAGCGTCCCGGACGTGCACGCGACTCCAGTGCACCCTCCCGGAACGGCCACGCATGTCGGACGCCCTCACCCAATTCGCCAACGTCGCGTTGATCACGTTCGTGCTCACGTCGATGGCGGCGCTGGGACTGTCCCTGACGGTCAAGCAGGTCGTGGCCCCCCTGACCAACGCGCGACTCGTGGTCATGGCGCTCGTCGCCAACTTCGTGATCGCCCCGGCGGCGGCCTGGGGCATCGCCGAACTGCTCGGCCTGTCGGACCCGCTCAAGCTCGGCCTGGTGCTGCTCGGCTGTGCCGCCGGCGCACCCTTCCTTCCCAAGCTGGCGCAGTTCTCCAAGGCCGACGTCCCGTATTCGGTCGGGTTGATGGTGCTGCTCATGGTCGTCACCGTGGCCTACATCCCACTGGTGCTGGTGCCGCTGGTCAACGGGATCGAGGTGTCGGCGTGGGACATCGCCCAGCCCCTGGTGTTGGGGATGCTGCTGCCACTGGCGCTCGCCCTGCTGGTCCGCGCCCGCCACGACGAGGCGAAGCACCTGGCACCCCACCTCAACCAGATCTCGACGGTGGCGGTCGCCCTGGCGCTGGTGCTGGGACTGGTCCTGGGGCTGCCGCAGTTGATCGACGCATTCGGCACCAGGGCCTTCATCGCCGTGCTGCTGTTCATCGCCGTGTGCCTGGCCGCTGGCTACTTCCTGGGTGGCAGTTCGCGCGGTGAGCGACTGGTCACCGGGTTCGGGACGGCCCAGCGCAATGTCTCCGCCGCCCTGCTGATCGCCACCACGAGTTTCAGCGGCGAGCCCGAGGTGCTGATCCTGGTGATGGTCGGTGCGGTCATGATGGCCGTGATCCTGATGCCGCTGGCGGCCGAACTCGGCAAGCGCGTGGAGGAAACCGCCACGGTCGGCTGACCGGCCCCCGTGCCACGCGTGGCTGGTGTCGTGCGCTGGTGTCGTGTGCTGGTGTCGCGGCAGCGGGTCACGACGTCCCTAGGCTCGTGGTCCGCGACTGCCGGAGGATCCGTGGCCACCAGCCCCGCGGCGCCGCACGTCGGGACGCTGCGCGAAGGTCCGTTGCATGCGGCGCTCAAGCGCTGGGTGGCGGAGCCGGGGGACCGCTTCGAGCAACCCATCGGTGGCTTCGTCGTCGACGTCGTGCAGGGTGACACCCTGGTCGAGATCCAGACCGGTGGGTTCTCGGCGATGGGTCGCAAGCTCGACGTGCTGCTGGACAGCAATGACGTGCGGATCGTGCATCCCATCCCGGTCGACACCACCATCATCAAGGTCGACGAGCACGGTGAGATCCTGTCCCGGCGGCGCTCGCCCCGTCACGGCACGATCATCGACATCTTCGCCGAACTCGTCAGCTTCCCCAACCTGCTCGACCACCCGAACCTCACCGTCGAGGTCGTCCTGACCCGCGAGGACCAGGTGCGCACCCACGATCCGACCAGGGCGTGGCGGCGCAAGGGCTGGGTGATCGAGGAACGCCGCCTGGTGGAGGTGGTGGACCACGTGGTCCTGGCGACGCCAGTCGACCTGGTGGCGCTGCTGCCCGACGGACTCGCGGCCGAGTTCACCACGGCGGATCTCGCCCGGGCGCTTGGCTGCCAGCGACGCCTGGCCCAGCAGATGGCCTACTGCCTGCGCCATCTCGACCTGGTCGGCAAGGTCGGCACCCGCGACCGCGCGTACCTGTACCGCCGGACCGCCTGACGATCGTCGCACGGGCCGGGCGGCCAGGTTTCGGTCGCCCTCCACCGCACCTAGCGTGGTGGGTCGGCGACGACGGAGGCGCGTGATGGGCAGGTTGATCTACTCGATGCAGATCTCGCTCGACGGCTACATCCAGGACGAGCAGGGGGACTTCTCCTTCGGCGAACCGGCCGATGACGTCCACTCGGCCGCCAACGACGACGTCCACTCGTCCGCGGCGATGCTGTTGGGACGATCCATGTACGAGGTGATGGATCCCTACTGGACCGAGGCGGTCACCCACGACGACCTCCCCGCCGTCCAGGCCGAGTTCGCCCGGATCTGGGTCGCCACTCCGCGCTGGGTCTTCTCCGACACCCTCGACACGGTCCCCGACGGGTGCACGCTGGTCCGCTCGTCTGAGTCGCACGCAACGGTGCAGCGTCTGAAGGACGAACTCGACGGTCCCCTGGGGATCGCCGGGGCCCGCTTCGCCGCATCCGTGGTCGACCTGATCGACGAGTTCGCGCCCTACGTCTGGCCAGTCACGATCGGCGGTGGCGTGCCGTACTGGCCGACCGGGTCCCGCCTGGGCCTGCGGATCGCCGGGACCCGCCACTTCGACTCGGGCGTGATGCAGGTGCGCTGCGTCCGGGCGGACTGACCGGCCGACAGGTCGACAGGTCGTGCAGGGCCACAGGGCGCTAGGGGATCACGACCAGTTTGCCGCGGACGTGGCCGGTCTCGAGGTGGTGCATTGCGGCAACCACGTCGTCCAGGGCATAGGTGCGCTCGACCACCGGGGTGACGCTGCCGGCCTCCACCATCGCGGTGATGGTGCCCAGTGCCTCGGGCGACGTGTCGACGGTGAACACACCCGTCACACGTCCGCGCAGGAACGGCGACTGGAGGAGGCCCCGTACCACCTGGCCACCGGGTTCGACCCAGCGGCCGCGACCGCCACCGATCAGCACCACGGTGCCGCCCGGCTGCACCATCATGGCCAGCGCCCGCGTCGACAGGCTGCCGACCGTGTCGATGACCAGGTCGTGGCCCCGCTCGGCGGCCACGTCGTCGCGGGTGTAGTCCACCACTCGGTCGGCACCCAGGTCGGTCACCAGCTCGAGGTTGCGCGTGCTGCACACGCCGGTGACCGATGCCGCGCCCATGGCCCTGGCGAGCTGCACGACCATGTTCCCGACGCCACCCGACGCCCCGTTGACCAGCACGCGTTGGCCCGCTTCGAACCGGCCGTCTCGCAGTGCCTGCAGTGCCGTCAGTGCACCCATCGGGAGCGCCGCCGCCTGCTCGAAGGTCAGCCCTGTCGGCATCGGTGCGACCCGGTCGGCGCTGGCCGCGACGAATTCCGCACACGTGCCGAAGCCCACCTCGCCGTAGACCCGGTCACCCGGCGACAGTCCGGTCACCGCGGCTCCGACCTCCTCGATCACACCGGCCACGTCGGCACCAACCGTGATGGGCTGGCGAGGTCGGCGTACCCCGACCGTCGGCCGGACGAACAGCAGCGGTTCACCGCGGTAGTGGTGCCAGTCGTAGGGGTTGATCCCGGCGGCGCCAACCCGGATCAGCACCTCGTCCGCCGCGGGCTCCGGCACCGGGATCCGGCGCGGTTCGACGACTTCGGGTGGCCCGTAGCGGTCGAATGTTGCTGCCCGCATCGTGGCGGGCACCGCCTCGGCCTGCCCCCGCTCGTGCGGGGTGGGGTCGGCGGTCTCGTCGGTTCCGGCGGTGTGTTCGATCGTGTCATCCGTCGTGTGGTGGTCCAGGGACATGATGGCTCCTGTGGTGGGATGGTGCTGGGGTCGGGTCGGATCGGGGAGGGATTGCGGGCGACGGTTCAGCGGGACATGCGGCGGTAGCGCCGCACGGACAGTGGCACAAAGATCGCGATGGTGAGCACGACCCAGGCCAGCACGTACCAGACGGGTTCCTGAAGCGACCACGCCGTCGGTTCCGGCGTCGCGGCCGGCAGGTTCCCGAACAGTTCGCGGGTCGCCTGGGTCACGGCCGACACCGGGTTCCACTCGGCGAAGATGCGCAGGGGCGTGGGGAGGTTGTCCGATGGGACGAAGGTGTTGGCCAGGAACGTGAGGGGGAAGATGACCATCAGCGAGGCGTTGGCGACGACCTCGGGGCCCGGCACGATCAGGCCGACCCATGCCATCACCCACGACACCGCGTGGGCGAACAGCAGCAGCAACCCCATGGCCAGCAACGCCTTGCCGATGCCGTTGTGGATGCGCCAGCCGACCGCCAGCGCGGCGCCCGTGATCGCGACAAGCGTCAGGACGTTGAAGACGATGTCGCTGACGGTCCGTCCCACGATCACCGCGGACCGGGACATGGGCAGTGACCGGAACCGGTTGATGATCCCCTGCTGGAGGTCCTCGGCCAGGCCCGCGCCCGTCAGGGTGGCCCCGAACGTGACGCTCATCGCGAAGATGCCAGCGATCAGGAACTCCCGGTACTGGCCCCCCGGGACGGTGATGGAGTTGCCGAACACCGATGCGAACAGCACCACCATCACCACCGGGCTGACCAGGACGGACACGAGGATCTCGGGGACCCGGCGGATCTTGATGACGTTGCGACGGGCGATCGTGATGCCGTCGCCGACGGCCAGGCGCAACGCGCTCATCGTGCCACCTCCACGGTGTCGTGCTGGTTGTCGTCCTGCTGGGCGATCGGATCGCGGCTGTCGGACCCGCCGTCAGTGCCGGTGACGCTGCCGGTCAGGGACAGGAACACGTCGTCGAGGGTGGGACGTCGCAGGCCGACGTCCATGAGCGGGATCGCGGCCTCCTCCACGGCGCGCAGGGCGGCGGTCAGGGTCGCGACGCCACCACGCACCGGCGCCACGACCAGTCGGTCGGTCACCTGGGGGGCACCGACGGCGAAGCTGGCCAGGATGCGGCTGGTCTCGTGGACGTCGCCGCCCGGTTCGACCAGGAACTCGATGCGCTCACCACCGGTCAGGCGCTTGAGCTCGTCGGCGGTGCCGTGGGCGATGGTCCGGCCGTGGTCGATGACGACGATGTCGTCGGCCAGGCGGTCGGCCTCCTCCATGTACTGGGTCGTGAGCAGCACGGTCGTGCCGCCGTCCACCAGGTCGCGGATGACGTCCCACAGGGCGCCCCGGCTGCGCGGGTCGAGACCGGTCGTGGGCTCGTCCAGGAACAGCACCCGGGGATGGGCCACCAGCGCGCCGGCCAGGTCGAGGCGACGGCGCATCCCACCCGACCAGGTCCCGACGCGGCGGTCGGCGGCGTCGACCAGGTCGAAGCGTGCCAGCAACTCGCGGGCCCGGGCAGCGGCCGCTCGGCTGCCCAAGTGGTAGAGCCGTCCGACCAGGTCGAGGTTCTCGAACCCGGTGAGGTGGTCGTCCAGCGCCGCGTACTGCCCCGACAGGCCGATGATGCGCCGGACCTGGTCGGCCTGCGACACGACGTCCAGGCCGGCGACCGTGGCGGTCCCGGCGTCGGGGACCAGCAACGTGCTCAGGATCGACACCATCGTGGTCTTGCCGGCCCCGTTGGGTCCGAGCAGGCCCAGCACCGTGCCCTCGGGCACCTCCAGGTCGAGGCCGTCCAGGGCGACCAGGTCACCGAACCGCTTCACCAGCCCGCTGGTCCGGATGACCGGGGCAGCAGTTCGGGGTCGGGTCCGCGTCGGACGCTGTGCCTCCCCGATGTCGTGGCCTGTGTCGTGGCCTGCGTCGTGGCCAGCGTCAGCGCCGGTGGTGTGCGTGGTGTCGGGCCGTGCCGCTGGCACGGGCGGGTGGACGGTGGTGGACATGTGGCTCCCCTCGAGCGGAATGGTGATGCGGTGATCGGTCGTGTCGACCATACATCGTAAGTCGTACGGCGTAAGTTAGCCATACGACATAAGGCTGTCAAGGGGTGCGCGTCAGGGGGTGTCCGGGGAGTCACCGGCGACAGGCCGGGCATGCAGTGGGTTGCAGCCACATCGGGACGGAGGTGGTGGTGTCAGCACCTGCCGGCACGGTCGTGCACCAGCGGCGGGGGTACGGCGTCCCGCCTACTTGGCGGCGCGGCGTCGTTCGATGCCGTCGAGCAGGATGTCGAGGGCGAACTCGAACTCGCTCTGGTCGTCGCACCAGCCGATCGTCGAGTCCGGCTCGTCGTGGGTGACCGCTGCCAGCATCCCGACCATGTGGGGCAGCGACTCGGCCATGGCCGCGAGCATCGCCTCGGCCTCTTCGTCACCCGCATCCGTGTCGTCGGGCACGAAGAGCTCGCCGCTGAATCCCAGGGCGCGGGTGCCCAAGGCATGGGCGGCGTGGTGGACGAGGTCCCAGGAGCACCCGCCGGTGTGCATCAGGCCCAACAAGCCGTCGAAGTGGCGCAGGATCGCCGGGCTCATGGCCGTCCGGGTCTCGAGCACACCTGACGCCCAGGGGTGGCGCAGCAGGACGGCGCGGGCGCACAGGATCCGCGCTCGAACGGCCGCCTGCCAGTCGTCCACCTGGTCGGGGACGGTGAACCCCCCCAGATCGTGCTCGAGCTCCTCGACCACGGCGTTCACCATGCCGTCGAGCATGGCTTCCTTGTTGGCGACGTGGTAGTACAGCGACATCGCCTCGACGTCGAGTTCCTCGGCCACCGCCCGCATGGTCACGGCATCGATGCCATCGGCGTCGGCGAGTGCGATCGCCGCATCGAACACGCGCGCCGGACTGAGCGGGATCCTGGCGGGTGCGGCCGCCACTGGATTGCTGGCCATGCTGCCCTCCAGGCTCGAAGATGGCGTCATCGTACAACGGAAGGTGCCCGCGGCCGGAGGCACCGCACCCGCAACCTGGCCGTCGCCGCAAAGGTTTCAGGTGCGGCCGTTGGCGACGGCGTCGAGACGTGCCGCAACGGTGGCCGGGCTGGCGGACACGTCGGACGCGTCGGTGTCGCCGGTGGCCGGGATGGCGGCAAGGCGGGCCTGGAGGAGGGCGACCTCACCCACGGTCAGGTCCGGCTCGTACTGGCCAGCCAGTGTCGCTGCGGCGGTGGCGCCCTCGATGTCGTGGGCCTCGGTCAGCACCAGTGCACACACCGCGAAGAGTTGCCAGCGGTTGGCGACGGCTGCCTCCTCGAACGGTCGCCGCAACAGCAGCGCCGCCGCCTCGCCGGGCTCGCCGTCCAGCACGGTGGCCGACGCGAGCCCGATCCGTGCCGTCCAGTTCGAGTCGATGTCCCCGCCCCGTGCAGCGGCGTGCATCGCTGCCTCGCCGGCGGCGCGGGCCAGCGCGAACTCGCCTCGGGCGACCCGGATGTCGAGCATCGTCTCCTCGAGGTCCCAGCGGCCCCGGGCGAACGGCAGCTGGTCATAGATCGTGCGGGCGCCGGCGGCCTCCACCAGGGCCAGGTCGGTGTCCCCACGGGCCAGGGCCAGGTGGGCGAGGTTGTTGCGCACGCTGCCCTCCTCCCACCGCGGCCCGTGGGCTGCCAGGACCGTCAGCGCCGCCCGGTTGCCACGTTCGGACTCGGCCATGTCGCCCTCCGCAGCCGCGATGAAGGCAGCGCGCACCTCCATCTCGGCGGCCAGCACTGGCTCACCCTTGTCGCGCCAGGCCTGTGCCGCCGCCATCGAGGCAGCTCGGGCGGCCTCGGCGTCACTCCCGCCAACCAGCAGGCGGTCCTGCTCGGCAACCGCGGCCTGGGCGGCCAGCACCTCCGGCATCCCGTCACCGGCCGGCACCGCCTCGGCCAGGGCCAATGCTGCACGGGCACCGGCGACGTCCGGGGTGGCTGCCTTGGCGATGGTGAGCAGTGTCAGTGCCCGAACCGCGTCGGGATCGCCGTCGTCGAGTTTGCTGGCCACCTCCAGCCAGTGCGTCCCGGTGCGAGCGGCTCCCACGCCCCACCACCAGCGCCACAGGTTCACCGACATGCGTCGAACGCCTGCCAGGTCACCCATGGACTCCATGGTGCGAAGGGCCCGATGCAGATCGGCCTCCTGCTCGGACAGTCGCAGGGTCGCCATGGCCTGTTCCGAGGTGAGCAGGGCGCGGCCGAACCGGTGCCCCACGGTCGCCATGTGGTCGGCATGGCGGCGGCGCACGTCGTCCCAGCGGCCCTCGGCCTGCAACTGCTCCTCGGCCCAGGCGCGCACGGTCTCCAGCAGGGCGAAGGCGCCCTCCCCGTCCGCGGTGGACACGGGATGCACCAGCGCATGGTCGACCAGCAGCGCCAACCGTGCGAGGTCGCCGTCGCCGTGCACGACCCGGATGGCACCCCACCTCGCCGGTCCCGCAAACGCGCCCATGCTCACCAGCAGGTCACGACTGGGCTCGTCCAGCAGCCCGATGCTCCATTCCAGGGTCGCACGCAGGGTCTGGTGGCGATCGGGCAGGTCACGCAGCCCGCCCAGCGCGTCCAGGTGCTCGGTCACCTGCACCTCGAGCGCGGCCGGACGCAACGTGCGCAGCCGCGCCGCGGCCAACTCCAGGGCCAGCGGCAAGCCGTCCAGACGTGCCGCGATCCGGGCCAGTGCCGGCTCGTCGTCCGCAGTCAGGTCGCGTGCCCCCATGTCCAGGGCCCGCTCACGCAGGAACGCGGCGGCCGACACCTCGTCGGGCCCCGTCACCTGGGCGTGCAGTGGCGCGACCCGCTGCACGCGCTCGTGACGCAGACCCAGCACCGCTCGACTGGTCACCAGGAACTGCACGCCCTCGCTGCCACCGAGCATCTCGGCGACCACGTCAGCCGCGGGCAGCAGGTGTTCGAAGTTGTCCACCACGATCAGCACGGTCGCGCCCCCGAAGCGCGCCGCCAACGTCGCTCCCGTCATGTCGCCCTCGGGAAACCCCGCGGCACGTGCGATCGCGTCCGGCACCTCCTCGGGCAGGTCCAATCGACTGCCGTCCACCACCACGTGGGGCTGCTCGAAGGCCGCTGCCGTCGCGCGCGCCACCTCGATGGCCAGCCGCGTCTTGCCCACACCCCCCGGCCCCCACAGCGTCAGCAGTCGCACTCGGTCGTCGACCAGCGCGCCAATCGCCGTCGCGAGGTCGTCACCACGCCCCAGGAACGGGGCAGCGGGGCGCTGCAGGGCATCGGATCGGGGCGTGGTGGCGGCCGGCATCGAGGTGGAGGTGCCGGACGCCACGGGCTCGTCGACCACGACGTCGGCTGCGAACCGGTAGCCACGTCCGTGGACCGTCTTGATGGCCCACTGGGTCCTGCCGTCGTCGCCGAGCAGGCGGCGAGCCTGCTTGATGCGCGTCGTCAGGGCCGACTCCGACACGAACGGGCCACCCCACACCGCGTCCAGCAGTTGGTCCTTGGTCACCAACTCGCCACCGGCCTCGACCAGGTGCTGCAGGACGGCGAAGACCTGGGGCTCGGACTCGATCGGCCCGTCGGGGCCGACCAGTTCGGCCCGGTCGGTGTCCAGCACGTGGTCGCGCACGCGGAAGCGGGTCATGGGCGCGAGGCGTCGGCCACCTCGACGACGGCATCCGTGCACGCGTGCGGGTCAGCCGCCTGTCCGGTGCCCCCCGCGTCCGGCGTCCGCGTCCCGGCGCGTGTGGGGAATCCCCACGCCACACGGAACATCGTCACGTCGAACTCCTCGCGTCGGATCACGTCATCGCGACGGATGCTAGACGATGCCCCGTTGCCGATTCGAGTGCGTGGCTGGGACGGGTGCCCACGCAGCCGGCAGCCCCGGCCGACCTGCGTCACCCGGAGGAGCTCGACCGCCGGCGCTGCCCGTGGCGGCGCTACGGGCGTGGCGGCGCTACGGGCGTGGCGGATCGTCGGGCGCCGTCGGGATGTCGATGTCCGCATCGGGTGGCTGGACGGGCGCATCGGGGGACGCACCGGCGACGGTGCCGGCCGTGGCCGCGGCTGCGGGCGTGACGACCCGCTGACGGTGTGCCTCCACGACATCGTCGATGCTGTCGAACACGGCGTCGTCGCCCAGCATGTCCGAGCGTGCCGAAGTGGTCCAGTTCGGCACGAACGTCGTCCGCCAGGCCACAGATGACCAACCTCGCGTCGTGCTCCTGCAGTTGGCCGACGATCTGGCGCAGGGTCTCGGCCGCGGTGTAGTCAACGTCGGCCACCGCACTGGCCTCCAGGCAGAACCAGTCGATGGGGGTCTCGGCCTGGTCCACCAACTGGACGACCTGCTCCGAGAGCAGGTTGGAGTTGGCGTAGTACATGCTGTGGGCGAAGCGATAGACGACCAGCCCGGGCTCGAGCTGGGTGCCCGACGACAGCGCGACGGTGTGCAGCTTGCCGTCCTCGGTGCGACCTTCGAGCGTGTTCTGGGGCTTGTAGCTGCGTCGCAGGTGCACCACGATCGACAGGAAGATGGCCAACAGGATGCCCTGCAGCACGCCGACGAAGATGACCACGATCGCCGTCAGCAGCGCGACCCAGAACTCGTCTCGCCGCAGGCGGTAGATCTTGCGCATGCCGAGGGCGTCGACCAGGTCGATGCCGATCAGGAACACCACTGCGGCCAACACGGCGTTGGGCATGTACTGCAACGGGGCGGTCAGGAAGAGCAGCACGATGACCACGATCGCGGCCATGGCGAGGTTGGTGACCTGGGTGCGACCACCGGCGCTGTCCGACATCTGGGTCTTGGTCGGGCTGCCATTGACGACGAACGTGCCGGAGAACCCGGCAGCGATGTTCGCCAGGCCCAGGCCGACCAGGTCATCGTCCTCGTTGAACGACTCGTCGTACTTGGCGGCGTAGGCCCGCGACGTCGCGGCGCTCTGGGCGAGGATCACGACGAACATCGACACGGACACACCTGCCAGTGCTGCGAGGTCGCTGGCGCTGACCGAGGGAAACGTCAGGCTCGGCAGGCCACTGGGCACCGTGCCCAGCGTCGAGATGCCGTGGTCGGCGAAGTCCCAGGCCGCACTGGCGGCGATCGCACCGATCACCGCGATGAGCGGCCACGGGATCTTCGTGGTCAGCAGCCGACCACCCTTGATCACGACGATGATGCCCAGGGAGACACCCAACGTCGTCATGCTGACCTGCGACAGGTCCTTGACGACGTTGTAGAGCTGGTCGAGGGGGCCAGAACCAGTCTTGGTCAGCCCCAGCATGTCCGGCACCTGGCCGATCGCCACCTGGATCCCGACCCCGGTCAGGAACCCGATCAGCACGGTGCGGGACAGGAAGTCGGCGATGAACCCCAGTTTCGCCACTCTCGCCAGCAACAGGAAGCCACCCGTGATGATCGCGGCCATGCCCGCGAGTGCCACGTACTGGCTGGAACCCGAACTGGCCAGCCCGGCGATCCCGGCCGCCATGATCGCGGCGGTGGCGGAGTCCGCGCCGACCACCAGGTGGCGCGACGAACAGAAGATCGCGAAGACCGCACAGGGCAGGACGATCGTGTAGAGACCGGTGATGACCGGCATGCCCGCGATCGTCGCGTAGCCCATGACCTCCGGGATGGCGAGCGCCGCCAGGGTCACGCCAGCGATGACGTCGCGAGGAAGTTGGGATCGGTCCAGCGGCAGGATCCCGCCGAACAGTCGCGGGATCGGCAGGCTTGCCATGGGTCACCTCGTGTCTCGGCAGGCGCCATTCGGACCGGCCGCGTCGCAGCCCACTGTGTGGAGCGGGCGGGTGCTGACGGCGACGACCGTTGCCCAGGGGCCTCCGTCGTGGCATCGCTGCCTGCGGTGCTGGGGACGAGCATGGTCGGCGACGTGGGGGCGAGCATCCTCCAATGTGGATGATGATCCGAGCACGCCGAGCAGTTCACGTTGGGACGGGCGGGCGTGTCAGGACCTGGCCGACCAGCGCCAGCCCGTCGTAGTAGCACCGGATGCCCCGCACTCGCTCGCGTGAGAAGTCCAGCACGAGCACACCACAGGAGCGGACCCGCACCCCGGACGGCTCGACCAACACGTCGTCGTTGAGGAAGCCCGGATTCCGGAATGTCCCTTCTGCCCGCCACTCGATCCAGCTGGTGGGTCCGGACACGCATTCGCCCATGATTGCAACAGCCATGCCGTCGACCGCGTCGTCGGCGTCCCGAAGGGCTGCCAGCAGCGCCTGCCCTGGATGTCGTGGCAATCGCCGGGGTCCACAGCGACACGTGCTCGTCCAGGATCGCCTCGAGTTGCGCCTGCACGTCCACCACCCTCCCCGGGGACGCCAGCAGGACGTGCACCAGGAACCGAGCCACCTCCGACCGATGGGTGCGGCTGGCGATGGTGTCCTCCTGCGCCAACTCGACGGCAGGGACAGGTGCCGGTGCCAGTGCCGGTCGCGCGCCACCACGCAGCGACAGCTCGAGCAGGTGCGCGGCGACGGCCTGGTCGAAGGGGGCAGCGAGGGCCACGGATGTTCCTGTCGTTCGAATGTGACCACTTCGGGCGTCCGGACGCCGTCACCCGGGTCGTGCACAGCCGCTGGACGGCGCCCGGGCGGCTGCGGTCGCGGTCCCTCGGTGAGCGGCGAGGCGACACGCGATCGCTGCGGGCATCAACCCGGTGTCGCGGGCAACCTTCCATCGTCGATGGCGGCCAGGACGGTTGCGTAGTCGCGTTCGTTCTGGTCGGCGTACAGCTCGGCGAACGTCGCCATGGCCTCGGCGAAGGACGAGTTCGAGCCGAGGTAGGCGGCGATGCTCACCGGGTGTCCGGAGCGGGCGTGGGCGCGGGCAAGTGTCCACCCACACATGCGGGCGTACAGCGTCATGCTGTCCACGTGCATCTTGTCGACCCTCGCCGATCCCTTGTTGTCCCACAGTTGGCGGACGTAGTAGTCGCGTGCGACCCCGTCGAACCCGGCGACCCGAACCCAGCCCAGCATCAGGTCGCTCGCGGCCTGCATCAGGCGCTGGCCGTTCACGACCCGCTCGCCGTGGTTGTCCTGCTGCGCTGCCCCCAGGAACGGCTCCATCACCGACGCCTCTGCCTCCTTGAACTGCAGCAGCAGGGGATCGCCGGTGTCGTGGTCAGTCAGCAACAGGACCCACGCCCGAGTGCCCACGCTGCCCACCCCGACGACCTTGCGTGCCAGGTCGACGCGTCGGAACCCGCGCAACAGGTGTTGGAGGTCGTCGCGCAGCGTCGCGGCGTAGGTCCGCATGATGTCGTCGAGCTCGCTGCCGATCGAGTCCGCCCGTTCGGCGGGCACGAGCTCCTCGATCGGGGTGATGAGGGGCGGTTGGCTCACGAACCGCAGGTCGCCGTCGACCACGTGGGTGAGCTTTCCGGCGGCTCGCAGGCTGGTCTTGGACTCGGCCTTGGAGATGATGCGGTCGAAGTTCTTGCGCTGCTTCTTCGTGGCCTGGTCGCCGTAGCGCCCGATCATGTCCTCGACGTCCATGCGGGCATACCAGCGTTGCAGCACGTCCATCTCGGCAAACTCGACGATCGCGTCGCGGTAGGCCGTCGCAGCAGCCATGGCGACGCCTCGACGCTCAGCGGTCTTGAACCCGCGATCACGTCCGGCGATGGCGAAACTGGCCACCAGTCGTTTGACGTCCCACTCGAACGGCCCCGGCAGGGTCTCGTCGAAGTCGTTGATGCTGAACACGAGTCGGCGGTCGGGCGCGGCGTAGATCCCGAAGTTGGACAGGTGCGCGTCACCGCACAATTGGACCTCGAGGTCCGTGCGGGGCGAGTCGGCGAGGTCCGTGGCCATCAGGAAGGCGCCGCCGCGATAGAACGTGAACGCGGACGCCGCCATGCGGGCGTGGCGGATCGGAACCAGTTCGGGCACGCGGGTCTGGGCCTGTTGCAGGAGCAGGTCGACCGGGTCGGGCCGATCCGCGGCGGGCGACCAGTCACCAAGGGTGGAGCGCGGGACTCGTTCCCGGGCCGCCTTGCCGGCCGCGCGGCGGTCGTCGGCCAGCAAGTCGGCGGTGGCTTTCCCGGGCTTGTGCTTCGCCATGATTGCCTACCCCCCTGCGAGCAGGCGGGCCTTGGCCTGCGCGAACTCGTCGTCGCTGAGCTTGCCGTCGGTGTGGAGTTGGGCGACTCGGGCCAACTCGTCGGCGGTGCTGGGGGCGGAGCCCGCAGCGTCCTGGATGTAGGCACGCGCGGCGGCGTCCTGGGCCTTGGCTGCCTGCACGGCGTTGTCGTGCATGTGGTTGCCACGGGCGATCAGGTAGACGAACACGCCCAGGTACGGGAGGATGATCACGAAGACGGACCACAGCGTCTTGCCCCAACCCGACAGGTCGTCACTGCGGAAGATGTCGCCGAACACCTGGAACAGCAGCATGATCCAGATGAAGAAGAGGAAGAACCAGAAGATCGAGATCAGTACCTCGCCAGTTCCGAACATTGTCAGGTCTCCTTGGTGATCGCGGTGTCCAGGTCGTGTGACGTGGCGCACAGGCAACCACGGTGTCGTGGGAACGTGGTGCCAATCGTGCGCGGCGGACGAGGAATTTTCATCACCCCGATCGGACGAGATCACCCGCAACCGACGATGTCGTGTCATCGCGCTGGCGTGGTGGCAGGATCTGGCCTCGCCGGCCGAGCCGTCGTGGGCCCGGTGCCCCGCGCACCCCCACGAGCCACTGTCCGCGCGCCACCCGATCGGGCATCGGCCGCCACCGGCGGGATTAGGCTGGCGCCAACGGGAGACGGCAGGATGCGCGAAACAGGCCGGTGGCGTCGTCTGGCAGTCGCCGTGGTGTTCGCAGCCGTGGTCGTCGCGCTGTTCGCGGGGACCGGTGGCGTCAGCGCACAGCCGGCCTCGTCGCAGAGCTCGTCCGGGTCCGCACAGCCGACGGCGACGCCGGATGCCGTGCCGAGCGGGGTGCCGACGCCGGCGGGTGGTGGCAGCGACGGTGCTGACAGCACCGAGGGGGAACCCAGCCCCAACGCGTCACCCGGTGAAGCGACCGAACAACCCGACGTGGACCCGACCGGAGTCGAGACCCCGACCAGCGACGCGACGCCGGACCAGGACACGCGCAGCGAGGGTGCTGGCGGCATCCCCCCAAGCGTTCGTCGCTCGGGGATCCCACTGGGATCGATCCTGCTGGCGGTCGGCGTGCTGGCCGCGGTCGGACTGGGTGCCCTGGTCGTGGTCCGACGGGGTCGGCCCACTGCCACCGAGGCCGGGGCCAACGGGACCGAGCAGGGCCCGTTCATGGCACCGGCTCCGCACCCACACCGGACACCGGCGCCAGTGGCGTTGCCGTCGCCCCTGCCGTCGCCGTCCCCGTCCGCAGAGGTGGGCCCGAAGGCGGGGGCCGATCCCGAACTCCTGACCTTCCTGCTCGAACTCGGCGAGGCGCTCGTGGATGCCGGTGACGCGGTCAACAGTGTGGGGGAGACGCTGCACGCCGTGGCCCGGACGCAGGGACTTGCAGACGTGGGTGTCATCGTGCTGCCGACGGCGATCATCGTGTCGGTTCCCGGCGAGGACAACGTGCAGACAGACGTCACGTCGGCCGGGTCCAGCCCGCTGCGCCTCGACCAGGTCGAGGCCCTCTTCCACGTCGTCGACGCGGCACGACTCGGTGCCATGGAGCCGGCCTGGGGCCGTGCCAGGCTGGCGGAGATCCGAGCCTCCAGGTCCCCGGTTCCGGTGCCGCTGGTGCTGGTGGGCAACGGGCTGGCGGCGATCGGGCTGGCCCTGATCCTGCGCGGAGGCACCCTCGAGGTCGCGCTCGCCGGGGTCCTGGGTGCGGGCGTCGGTGTGCTCAGGATCCTGCAGCCGAGGCGCTCGAACCTCCGTCCGTTCCTGCCCCTCGTCGCGTCGTTCCTGGTCGCGACCGCGGTGTTCCTGGTCGCCAGGGTCGCACCCACGCTGTCGATCCTGCCGCCGCTGATCGCCCCGCTGATCCCGCTCCTGCCCGGGGCACTGTTGACCATGGGGACGCTCGAGTTGGCGACCGGGCAGGCGCTGTCCGGCATGGCTCGACTGGGCTCTGGTGGACTCCAACTGGTGTTGCTGGCCGGGGGCATCCTGGGCGCGGCGCAGTTCGTCGGGATCCCGGGCCCGACGGACGTGGTCACGACGGCGGCCACGTCCGCCACCGGGTGGAGTGGCACGGTGGGCACGCTCGCGCCCTGGCTCGGGGTGGCCCTGTTCGGGCTCGGAACTGCGTGGGCCCGTGCCGCCCAGCGATCGTCCGTGCCCTGGATCCTGCTCGCCCTCTACGTCGCATATGCCGGTCAGATCCTGGGCGGGTTGTACTTCGGCAGTGCCTTCTCGGCGTTCTTCGGTGCCCTGGCGATGACCCCGGTGGCGATCAACGCCGCCCGGCATCCGGCCGGGCCGCCGCCGTTGGTGACCTTCCTCCCGGCGTTCTGGTTGCTCGTGCCCGGTGCCCTGGGGCTGCAGGGCGTGACGGGGATCCTCGGCGAGCAGGGTGCGGAGGGGATCACCGCGCTGGTCACCAGCGGCGCGGCGATGATCGGCATCGCGCTGGGCATCCTGTTGGGCATCCTGGTCGCCGCGCCCGATCGATGGCATCTGCCGCGATGGGCCGTCGCCACCGCCGACACGTCACCCGCCCACTCGTCACGCGCCGACTCGTCACCCGCCGACTCGTCACCCACCGACACGTCACCCACCGACTCGTCACCCACCGACACCCAGTGACCCCGCGTCGTCGCCCTGGCCCGTCCGACCCGTGCGTCCGACTGGGCGCTTCATGCCACGCGGTCCGCGGCGACGCGCTCACTGCTCGACTGATGCCGGTGGCCGCGCGTGCGACGCGGCGCGTGGAGGCAGCAGCAGCCACGCACCGAGCAGGAAGCCGATGGCCCCCATGAAGGTCGCCAGGTTGACGATGGTCACGTTGACCATCTGGCCAGTGCTGGGCAGGGTCCAGGCGGCGATGGCCGATGCCATGAAGAAGATCGAACCGAGGTAGTTCACGACCGCGATCCACCAGTTGACGTCGTCTCGTCGCACGGCCCACAACCGGCCACAGACGGCGAGCCAGGCGAGATGGCTGGCCACCAGGAAGGCCACCGAGCCGTACACGTCGGGCCGCCACACCAGTTGGTTGACCTCCTGCACGTCCAGGCTGGTGATCATGGCCGCGAAGGTCGAGATGTTGAACAGCAGCGTTCCGACCAGTTGGACCAGGGATGCCCACCACCCCAGCCGGTCGGACCGGGCGGCGGAGGGCGTCGGGAAGCGGCCGCTGGCCACCAGCTGGCCGGTGGCCGCCGACGTGAAGAACAGCGAGCCGAGGAAGAAGGTGACGCCCACCACGGCCGGAGCCACCCACTGGGCGTACAGCGGGAAGGATCCCAGGGCGAACAGCGTCGACCCGACCATGAACAGCACCGCGACCCACCACGTGAGCCGGCCGGCCACCACGTGGTCGTTGCGAGCCCACGTCATGATCGTCTCCCGGAGCCGGTCACGGGTGGCGCCAGGGCCACGTCGGGCCACCTTCCGGTCCCGCGCGCGACTGGCCCCCGGACACCAGCCAGTCGGCGCCGGGATGCCGCGATGGTGGGCACCTCAGGTGTGGCTGAAGTGTTCGGGTTCCGCCGGATGTGGTGGCGGGAACTCCTGCAGGTGGTCGACCGCGGCTCGCAGGTCGTCGAGCAGGCCCTCGGCGAGGTCCATGCTGAGGCCTTCCCTGACCACGATGCGCAGCACCGCCACCTCCTCGGCTTCCGCCGGCATCGTGTAGGCCGGCACCTGCCACCCGTGGGTGCGCAGTTGGTCGGACACGTGGAAGACGGTGAAGGGCTGGTCGCCATCCATCCGGAAGGCCAGGACCGGGATCGCACTGCCGTCGCTGACCACGTCGAAGCAGTCCATGGCGTCGATCTCGGTGGCCAGGTGGACCGCCACGTCGCGCAGCGTCTCCATGATCCGCGTGTAGCCCTCGCGACCCAGCCGCACGAAGTTGTAGTACTGGCCGACCAACTGGTTCCCGGGACGCGAGAAGTTCAGCGTGAACGTCGGCATGTCGCCGCCCAGGTAGTTGACGTGGAAGACCAGTTCCTCGGGCACGTCATCGGCGGACCGCCAGACGGCGAAGCCCAGGCCCGGGTAGGTCAGGCCGTACTTGTGCCCCGAGACGTTGATCGACTTGACCTGGGGCAGGCGGAAGTCCCACTTCAGGTCGGGGTGCAGGAACGGCGCGACGAAGCCGCCGCTGGCTGCATCGACGTGGATCGGCACGTCCAGGTCGTGTTCGGCGTTGAACGCCACCACCCGATCGTGGATCTCCTCAATCGGTTCGAACTCCCCCGTGTAGGTCGTGCCAAGGATCGGGATCACGCCGATGGTGTGCTCGTCGACCCGATCCATGACCTCGTCGGGGTCGACCACGAACACGTCGTGGTGGACCGGGACGTAGCGCGGCTCGACGTCCCAGTACCGGCAGAACTTCTCCCACACGACCTGGACGTTGGAGCCCATGACCATGTTGGGGCGATCGGTCGACTTGCCGGCCGCCTCGCGACGGGCGCGCCAGCGCCACTTCATCGCGAGCCCAGCGAGCATCACGGCCTCGCTGGATCCGATGGTGGACACGCCGATGGCGTCGCCACCCTCCGGTGCGTTGAACAGGTTCGCGACGATGTTGACGCAACGCCGCTCGATCTCGGCGGTCTGGGGGTACTCGTCCTTGTCGATCATGTTCTTGTCGAACGTCTCGGCCATCAGCCGATCAGCCTCGGGCTCCATCCACGTCGTCACGAACGTGGCCATGTTCAGCCGCGAACTGCCGTCGAGCAGCAGCTCGTCGTGGATCATCCGGTACACGGCCGCCGGCGACGACTCGCCGGCCGGAAGTTCGTGCTTGGGGACGGGCTGCTGGTTCAAGCGACCGGAATAGGCCGGCGCGACGATGGCGTCGTCGTGTGACACGTGCTGGTGAATCATCGGATGCTCCAGGGTTGGATCGGCGGCCGGCGGCGCCCACACGAGTGGTGGGGCCGCTGTCAACGACCGGTGACCCCGAAGGTAGACGGTCGCGGCCGGGTCGCATCCGCCACATTGGACGAAGCGCGAGTGGCACAGGCAACGGCGCTGCCCGGTCTAGGGTGGCCAGCGACGGGGCGGCCACCGCGGCCGGGCACCAGGATGGTCGGGAGGCACGGATGGGTGACGTCGACGACCCGCGTTCGGATCGTGCGGGCCTGGGACACCGGCTGCGCTATCTGTTCGACAACCTGCTCGCCCGTGGCACGTGGGCCGCGCTGGTGTGGCTCGGAGTGGTCACGCTGATCGCGGTGCTGTGCAGTGCGTTCCTGCTGGCGATCTTCAACGTCACCTTCAGCGGCAGCAACGAGGACTCCTGGATGGAGGACTTCTGGCAGAGCCTGCTGCGGATGCTGGACACGGGGACGATGGCCGCCGACGTGGGCTGGGGCCGCCGCATCCTTGCACTCGTGATCACGATCTTCGGAGTCCTGGTCGCGGGCACGCTGATCGGCATCATCGCCAACGGGGTCGAGGACCGGATCGACCTGATGCGGCGTGGCCGCAGCGTCGTGATCGAGTCGGACCACCTGGTGGTCCTGGGGTTGTCGGAGCGGATGCCGGTCGTCGTGAACCAGTTGGTCCTGGCGAACGCGATGCGCGCCGACAGCACGATCGTGGTGTTGTCGGAGGGGGACCCGGCCACGCTTCGCGACGAGGTGCGCCGCCTGACGCCGAACCTGCTGGGGACGCGCCTGGTGTTCCGGTGCGGTGACCCGACTCGTCGTGACGACCTGGCACTGGTCCGACTGGCCAGCGCCCGCGCGGTCATCGTGCTGGGCGGCGACCACGACGGCGACGCGCGGGCGGTCCAGAGCGTGCTGGCCGTCGGGGCCGAACTGGGCGGCTTCGACGACCTGACGATCGTGGTGGAGGTCAACGACGTCGACACTGCCACCAGCCTGGTGCGTGGCTGTGGTGACCAGGTCCACCCGCTCGTCCCGTCACAGGCGCTGGCACGCTCGGCCGCCTTCGCGTTGCGGGAACCGGGGCTGAGCCACGTCGTCGACGAACTGATGGACTTTCGTGGCAGCGACCTGCACGTGACGGCGCAGGCCGAGGTCGTGGGCATGGCGTTCGGCGAGATCGTGGGTCGCTGGGCCAATGCCCGTCCGATCGGGCGCATGCGGCGCGACGGCACGGTGGAGCTGAACCCGTCCGCCGCCACCGTGATCGAGCCATCGGATCGGCTGGTGCTCGTCGCGGACGACCTCCACGCCCTGGAGGCGAGCACGCGTCACCGCGAGCAGGGGACCGCACCGTCGAACCACCGGGTCGTGGTGGGCGGGCTCGGCAGCGAGGAACACATGGTGGTCCTGGGCTGGAATCAGCTGGGCGCACACCTGCTCGACCAGTGGGCCGCCGCAACCGCACCGACGTCGCGGGCAGAGGTCATCGTGGATGCCGACCTGGTGGACCCGAGCACGGTGGGTGTTGCCGGCCTTGGTGACCGCCTGACCGTGACCCCGGTGCGTGGCGCCGCGACCCTGGGCGACCGCTCATGGGCGACCAGCCCCGTGACCACCGTCGCGCTGCTGGCCTACGTGCCGATGTTGACAGCCGCCCAGGCGGACAGCCGCACACTCCTCGACCTCATGCTCCTGCGGCGCGAGCTGCCGGTCGACGGGCCTCGCATCATCGTCGAGATGCAGGAGGTCGACAACGTCGAACTGGCCCGTACGGCCGGCGCCGACGACTACATCGTCAGCCAGGCGATCGGCAGTCAGTTCCTGGCCCAACTGGCCGAGGATCCCGCCCGCCGACCGGTCCTGCTGGCGTTGTATGCCGACCATGGCCCGTCGATCCACCTGGTCGAGGCGCACGAGCTGGGACTCGAGGGCGAGGTCAGCTTCGGTGAGGTGGTCGACCGGGCCCACGCGCAGGGGCTGTTGGCCATCGCGTGGCGCGGCGGTGAGCGCCATGGCGACTTCCTGCTCAACCCGCACGAGACCGTGCGACTCCACCCGCAACCTGGTGACCAGGTCGTGGTGGTGGGGTGACCGCTCGTGGTGGTGGACCGCGAACAGGGAGGCGCAGGTGAGATCGCAGGCGTTGTGGAGTCGCGGCGTCGAGGTCGAGGCCCTCGTGGGCCGACGAATCAGTCGGCAAATCGACCGGCCAGCGACCGGCGAGTCGGCCGGTGCACCACGTCGTCCGATGCGGATGATGCCAGCGGTCGTGTGACAGGGCAGGCTGGGACCTGCGATCCGGGGCAGGTCATCATTGGTGGGCCGGTGACACCGCGGGAACAAGGACATGCCGCCTGGCGGCCAGACAAGGATGTGCGTGATGGCAATCGCCGAGCAGGACGACCCATCGGAGGTTGGCGCGGCCGACCCCGGCAGCGACACCGCCACGACCGCGACGACTGGGGCGACCGCGACGACTGGGACGACCGGGTCGTCGCGGGCGCCGACGATCCTGGTCGTCCTCGCCACGATCCTCGCCATCGTGGGCACGATGACGACATGGGTGCGCACCCAGGCCCTCAACACCGACGAATGGGTCGCCGTCAGCAGTGAACTCCTGCAGGAGCCCGAGGTGGAGGAGGCACTGGCGACCTACCTCACCAACCAGCTGTTCACCAGGATCGACGTCGCCGATGAACTGGCAGCTGCGCTGCCCGATCAACTCGCCGGCCTGGCCGGCCCGATTGCCGGTGCGCTGCGAGCACCCGCGACGTCGGCCGTCGAGGAACTCATCGCGGCGCCGCAGTTCGAACAGGTGTGGGCGGAAGCCAATCGCAAGGCCCACTCGGCGCTCGTCGCCGTCCTGATGGGCGAGTCGACGACTGGGCTGACCACGGCCGACGGCATGATCACGTTGGACCTGCGAGACGTCGTCGTCGCCGTCGGCAGTGACCTCGGCGTCTCGAGTGACACGCTCGACAAGGTCCCGGCCGATGCCGGCCAGGTCGTCCTGTTCCAGTCGGACGAACTCGCGTCGGTGCAGTCGAGTGTGCGCCTGCTCAATGCGCTGTCGTGGTTCCTCTACCTGGCAGTGGTGGGCATGTACGCACTGGCGGTGTTCCTGGGTCGCGGACGGCGCGACGAGGTGTTGCAGCAGGTCGGCGTCGGGTTGCTCGTCGCTGGCGTGACGGTGCTGCTGGTCAGGGCCATCGGGATTCGAACATCGGTTGACATGTTCGTCAGTGACGCGGGCAACCAGCCGCTCGCTGCTGCCGTGGGACAGGTCAGCACCGCCCTGCTGCGCAAGATCGGTGTCGCCCAGGTGGTGTACGGCCTGCTGTTCATCGGTTTCTCGATGCTGCTCGGCGAGCACCGCTGGGCCGTCGCGAGCCGACGAACGCTGGCACGCTGGGCCGATTCGACCGCGGCGATCGTGGTCGTGGCGCTGGCGCTGGTCGCCGGCCTGTGGTGGTGGAGTCCGGGGCAGGCCTTCGACCACTGGGTCACCGCACTGGTGCTGGTCGCACTGACGATCGGTGCGGTCGCGATGCTCGTGGCCAGGATCCGCCACGAGTTCCCGTCGCACGCGCGCACCGATGACGACATCGCGGTGCCGGGAGTCGGGTCGCCGTGAGCCGTGGGACGAAGCGGATCGGGTGACCTGGCATGGGCGGGTGGGCACCCGGCGCCGCGACGAGTGCGCACCACGGCAGAGGCGCACGACCTCGCAGCCATGCCGTGACGGCTACTGTGCCCAGCGCCGGGACGAGTGCGTCCACGGCACCCGATGATGACTGATCAGGCCGAGTCCTCCATGACGGATGCCCACGGCGCACGACCCCGGGTCGATGATGCCGAGAAGTCACCGACGCATGGGGCACGTGGTGCAGCCGACTCGGTGGCATCCACGGCAGCCGCAGCCACTTCGGCGACCGCCGCCCACGCCGCAAGTGCCGCGACGGCGACGTTGCGCGGGCCCGGTCGGGTGGCGCGGCGCCTGTCGGTGTCGACCCGGGTTGCGCTGGTCATCGTGGGAGTGGCGATCGCGTGCCTGGCTGCCACGGCCCTGGTGGGTGTCGTCCGTGGCACCGCACTCGCCGAGTCCGCGCTCGAAACGCGGTTGTCGACGATCACCGCGGCACGCAGCGACGACCTGCTCCGGCACCTGGATGGCCTGCGGTCACGGCTGGGTGCCGAGGCCGCCAGCCCCGCGACGGCGGACGCCATCGGCGACTTCGCCGCAGCCATGGACGAACTCGCGGCCGAGCCAGTGTCCCGGGCCCAGGTCGACGAATTGACGGACTTCTACGTCGACGTCGTTGCGCCGCCGTTGGCGGAGGTGCGTGGCGACGCGGTGAGCCAGTCGAGCCTGTTGCCCGTCACGGACGCGGCAGTGCGGTTGCAGACGACCTGGACCATCACCGAGGAGGGAGAGAATCCGGCGCTCGTCGATGACGCCGGTGACGGGACGACGTGGTCGGCGGTCAACGCGGCGTTCCATCCGGCCTATCGCAAGTTCGCCGCGCAGGCGGGCTTCGACGACATGTGGCTGGTCGACGCCGACAACCGGATCGTCTACTCGGTGAACAAGGGCATCGACCTCGGAACCAGTCTGGAAGTCGGTCCGCACAGCGGCGGCGTGCTGGCTGCGGCCGTGGCCGACGTCGCGGCGGACCCCCAGCCCGGCCAGGTCGTGATCGGCGACCTCGGACTGTCGACGACCGCCGGCGGGCAGCCGATCGGGGTGGTGGCCAGCCCCGTGTTCGACGGTGACCGGTTCGTGGGCGTGGTGGCCGGCAGCTACGACGGTGCCATCCTCACCGACATCATGACCGATGACGCTGACTTCAGTGACCTGGGTGCCACCGGGCAGTCCTACCTGGCGGCCGCCGATGCCACGATGCGAAGTGACGACCGACTCTTCCTGGAGGATCCGGACGCGTGGGAGGACGCGGCATCCGCCTTCCTGACCTCTGAACAGGTCGGCTCGATCCAGGCCCTCGGGACGACGGTGACCCTGGCCCCGGTGGACGAGCAACTCGTGCAGGCCGCGGGCGACGCCCCCGGCATCGAGCAGGCCCGCGGTCCGACCGGTGAGGAGGTCGTGGCAGCCCACCGGGCACTGCCGCTGGACGGGCTCGACTGGGTGGCAGTCACCCAACTGGATCGTGCCGAGGCCGAGGCACCCCTTGGCACCTTCGTACAGAACCTGCTCATCACAATGGCCTTGTTCGTGGCGGCGGTGACGTTCGTCGGGGTCGCCTGGGCGAACCGGTTCACCCACCCGCTGCGAGCCGCGTCGCAACGGCTGCGACTGGCCCGGCTGCATGGTGGGCTGGTCGCCCAGGACGCCGGCGCCATCGACCTCGTGTCCGACGCACCGCGCGAGTACCTGGAACTGTCCCGGGACATCGAGCTGATGCTTGCGCGCCTGGACCAACGCCACCGCGAGGTCCAGCAGCGTGCCGACGAACGCATCGCCCTGCTGCGCCAGTTCCTGCCCGCCTCGGTCGTGCACCGTGCCGAGGCCGGTGAACAGGACGTGGTCGACCAGGTCAGCAACGCCACGGTTGCGGTGGTCGTCCTGCGTGGGCTGGGCGACCTGGTGCGTGGCGGCGACAAGGAGGAGACCCGCGACCTGCTCGCGCGGTTGGTGGACGACCTCGACGCCCTGGCGCTGGCCCACGGACTGGACCGACTGCGCCTGGGTGGCGACAGCTACCACGCGGTGGCCGGCGCGAGCCGCCCGTTGCTGGACCATGCGCCCCGTGCGGCCCACTTCGCCCTCGACGTCCGCGAGCTCGTGGCGGACCTGGATGACCACGGGGCGGGGACCCTTGCCGTCGGCGTCGGACTGGCCTCCGGCCCGGTCACGGTCGGGCTGACCAGCGGTGCCCGACTGGTGTTCGATGGCTGGGGACCCACCGTCGATCGGGCCGGCAAGCTCGCCAGGGCGGCCGCAGCCGGCCACGTGCTGACCGACGAGGCGACGACCCGACGACTGCCTGACGTGTTCACGACCACGGACGGTGGGCTCGGAGAGGGGATCCTGGACCTGACGGGTCGGGCCGTGGGGAGTGAGGAGTCATGAACCAGTTGCTGCGAGATCCCGCCACGGCCTGGTCGGCCGTCATGATCGTGCTGTTGCCGCTGGTGATCATCGGCGCGGGCGAGGTCGAGGAGCGGCTGCGCCAGAGCGACTCGGGGATGCGGCGGCCGGTGGCCATCGCCAGGACCTGGGTGCTGCCACTGTTCGTGGTCTGGTTCGTGGTGCGAGCCGTGATCGGCCTGGCGGACAACAACCTGGTCGTCCTGGTGCTGGGCAGCGCACTGGTCGTGGCCCTTGCCGCCACGCTGCTGACCTCGCTGAAGGTCGTGGTCGATCGCCTCACGACCGGGCCGAGGCCAGGGGATCGCGCCCCGATTCCGCGCCTGCTGTTGGTGCTGCCACGCCTGGGGGTCATCCTGCTGAGCGCATGGCTGCTGCTGTCGGTCGTGTGGAACGTGGACCTGTCGGCGGCGCTGACTGCGCTGGGGGTCACCTCGTTGGTCGTCTCCTTCGCCCTCCAGGACCCGTTGAGTTCACTGGCGTCGGGCTTCCTGTTGTTGTCGGACCAGCCGTTCCAGCCGGGCGACTGGATCCAGTTCGATGAGCTGGAGGGGCGTGTCACCGACGTGAACTGGCGCACCACGCGCATCGAGACTCGCAACGGTGACATGGTGGTGATCCCCAACGGCACCCTGGCCGGCGCGAACGTCACCAACTTCGACCAGCCTGTGCATCGCCATCGGCTGGTGGTCCCGGTCCAGGTCGCCTACAGCAACTCGCCGACCAACGCCAAGGACATGTTGCTGGCGGCAGCACACGCCACTCCGGGTGTGCTGGACGATCCTCCTCCCGCCGCCCTCGTCGTCAACGTCGACGACCCGCTCATGGGCTATGTCGTCCACCTGTGGATCGACGACTACACCCGGGCACCCGCGATCACCAGCGACTTCGGATCGTTGGTCTGGTATCACTCCCACCGTCGCAACGTCCCCCTGCCCAGCCCGGCCCAGGACCTCTACCTGCACGACGGCGCGGCGGCCGCGGCGGCCGACCGTCCGGTTCGCGCCGAGGTGCTGGCGCAGTTGCGGCAATCGGCACTGCTGGACCAGTTGGACGACGAGGCGGTCGATGCGCTGGCGGACGTGGCGCTGCCGCGACGCTATGCCCGCGGCGAGGTGATCGTCGCCGCAGATGCCGACCCTGACTTGTTCCTGCTCTCGGCCGGCCACGCGGCGCTGGTCCTGCGTGGTGGCCAGGGTGACACCCCCGTCGTCGACTTTGCCGAGGGCGACCTGTTCGGCCTGGTCGACCATCCGGCCATCGATGGCCTGCTCCCCGTGGTGGTGGCGGTCGACGACTGCGACGTGCTCGCGATCGGTCCGGAGGTCGCGGGCACCGTCATCTCGCGCAACCCCAGCCTGTCGAGCGCACTCGACCAGATGGGCGCCAGCCGCCGACGTCGCATCCGGCACGTGCTGCGCCGGCTCGACCTCGGTGCCGAGGGCGTCCCGACGTCCTCCGACCTCGTCGCACCGGCCACCACCGCTGCCGGGTCCACTGGTGCCGCCACCGGGTTCGCAGACGTCGCTGCCGCAGACGCCGGGTTCACCGGCGCCACCTCCTCCGACGCCCACGCAGGGTTCACCGGCGCAACCTCCACGTCCACCGGCGCCGGGACCGACCCAGACCTCCAGGGGGGCTCGGCGGACGTGTCGGCGGGCGCTGACCCAGATGGCACTCGCGATCGTCGGGACCGCTGATGGCTGGTCGCCAGAGCAGTCGACGACGTCTCGCCACCGTGCTCGTCAGCGTGGGCACCATCTCGGTGATCCTGCTGGTCTCGGTGGTCACCCTGATGGCCCGATTCTTGCTGGACAACGCCGCCACGGCGCAACTCGAAAGCGTCCGTGACGGGCGACAGGCGGCCGTCGAGCGCGGTGTCGAGGAGTTGCAGTCCAGCCTGGCAGCCATGGCCGCAGACCCCGGACTCGTCACGGCGGCGACCGACCTGGCCGACGCGTGGCCGCCCCGCGACCTCGCCGATTCGGACTACACCGCTGCATACGCCGAGCACGACCCCTTCCTGCGCGAGTTGTTGGACTCCGCGGACGGCACTGACCTGTTGGTGGTGGCCGCCGACACCAACGACGTCGTGTACTCGGCGACCGGCGACGGCGACGCCGCCGAGCGTGCCGCGCAGTGGGAGGAAGCTGGTCTCTCAGCCCTCGTCGACCGCCTGCCAGACGTCCCGGTCGGCGATGCCGTGATCGTCGACGGCCCCGTGCTCGAGTCGGCTGACGGAACTCGCACTGCCGTGGTGGCCGCCACCATCCGGTCCGGGGCGGAGGTGATCGGCGCACTGGTCATGCCCGTCTCGGCCCAGCACCTCACCGACCTGGTCAGCGGCGACGGGAACTGGGACCAACTCGGGCTCGGCAACAGTGGTGATGCGGCAGTCGTCGGCGCGGACGGCACGTTGCGAACCGAGCCACGAACCTGGATCGAGGACCCCCAGGACTACCTCGACCGACTTGCCGCCACCGGGGAGGGCGGCGAGGAGCAGGCCGCGGCGATCGAGGCAGCCGGCTCGCCGGTCCTGGTCCAGGCGATCGCCAATCCCGTGATCGCCGCGGCGGTTGGGGGGGAAGAGATCGTGGACACGGTTTCGGGGGTGCTCCAGGATCGAACCCGGGCGACCGCAGCGATGGTCGAGTCCGGTGGGCTGGGGTGGGTCGTCGTCGCGACGCATTCGTCGAGCGACGCCCTGAACACGATCTGGGCCTTCGTGCGGTGGGTCGGCCTGCTGCTGGCGCTGGTCGTGCCGCTGATCATGCTGGCAGCATTTCTCCTGTCGCGTGCCCTGACGCGACCGATCCCCTCACTGGTGGCCGTGTCGTCGGAGTTGGCGGCGGGCAACCTCGATGTCGTGGTGCCGGACCTGGGTCGCAACGAGTTCGGCGACCTGGCCACACAACTCGGGGCGGTGGCGGTCGAGTTGCGACGCCAACGCGGTGCCGTGGAGGCCGAGGAGCAACGGATCCAGGGCATCCTGAGTGCCGTCGTGCCGGCGCGGCTGATGGATCGGGTGCGTGGTGGCGAGCGCGGCTTCTCCGACGTGCTCGAGACCGCCACGGTCGTGTCGGTGACCCTGATGGGGTTGCCGGACCCGTCGGGTGCCGAACAGGACATCGTGCTGGAGGCGACAAGTCGGATCATGATCGACCTGGAGGAACTGGCGGCACGGTGCGACGTCGAAGCCGTCCGGGCTGCGGCGCGACACGAGCTGTTCCTGGCCGGACTGGGCGGACCCGATCCCGATGTCGACGTGGCAGCCGCCTTCGCGGTCCAGGTCCAGGAGACCGTCCATGCCGCCGGCCGCGAGTTCGGCCTGGACGTCGACGCGTCCGTCGGCATGGCGGCCGGCACGATTGGCACGGGCCTGATCGGCAGCACGCAGGTCGCATTCGGCGTCTGGGGTGATCCGCCGGGTCGAGCCGCTGCACTCAACAGCCTGGCCCGAGCGGGTGAGGTCCTGGTGGACGGCGATGTCGCCATGGCCCTGGGCGCCGCCTGGACGACGCATCCGGTCGAGGACGCCGTCGGTCTCAGTGACGACGACCTCGACGCCCACGTCATGACCGCATCGATGACCGCCAGCGCCACCGCCGACTGATGCTGGCCTGCGCCGCCACGCCCTGACGGACCTTGCTGTGCGACGCCGCTGCGACGCCACATGCAGGCTGACCGGGCTGCAACGCCACGCCCTGACTCACTGGCTGCAACGCCGCGCCCTGACTCACTGGGCTACACGTCGTCCGAGTTGGGCCATCGTGACGGTGCCGCCTCCTCGAGTTGGGCGAGGGTGACGCCGCGTGGACGCCGCGTCGAGCTCGGTCACTGATCAGGGGACTCCACGCAGGGTCGGTTGCCCAGATCTCGACTCGCGAGCCGTGGCACCGGCGGGGCGTGTTCGCTGGCGACGTGCCTTCGCGTCCGGACGCGAAGGCTCTTCCGAAGATGCAGGCTCGTCCGGGCGTGGTGGCTCGGGGGGATGTGCAGGCTCGGAGGGGCGAGCTGGCTCGGCGGGTGGTCCCGGTCCTCGGGGCAGGACGGAGCCGCCCGGGGGTGGGGCTCGGTCCGGCGTTCGCACTGGCTGTCCTGTGACCGTGGCTGGCTGCGAGTCGTGCCGGGGCTCAGTGACGACCACCTTGCCGTGGGGAGACCGCCAGGTGACCCGGCTCGTCGCGACCTCGAGGGATGCGGTCCAGCCCTGGTCATGCACCAGGCGGTGGCAGTGGTGGCACAGCGCCAGCCCGTTGTCCACGGACGTGACACCGTCGTCGCTCCACCACACCAGGTGATGGATGGCTGTCCATGCGATCGGTCGGGCGCAGTTGGGGCCGCGGCAGCCGCGGTCGCGGGCGTTGACCGCGCGTCGTTGCGGACCGGACCAGTTCCGAGTGGCGCGACCAACGTCCAGGACCTGTGATGCCGCCGTCGTGACGATCCGGGACACGGATGCGTCGCACCAGATCCGTCGCAGCCCTTGGGGTGAGATCTTCCCACCCCACGCAAGTTCACCTGCAGGCAGGTCCGCCCAGCGGGGGTCGTCTGGAGCGGGAGCCGCCTGCGGGTGATCTGGGTCGGGCGCACCTGCCCGTGACAGGTCGGCCGACACGGTGGCAGCAGGGACGATGACGGAGATGTGGGGACGGGTGATGCCACCAGCGGTCGGCGCCAGTCCGCCATCCAACACGGCGGCTGTGACGGCCCCAAGCGCATCGGCGAGGCGTTGCTCGGGCCTGCGACGTTGCTCGAGTGGTGTGCCCGGGGGATCGGCCTGATCATGGGCGTCCAGCGCTGTTCGCAGGGACTGGCCGAACTCGTCGGGCAGGTCACCGGACAGTCCCCACATGCCGGATGGACGCCGCCACAACCGGACCCTTCGCGCCGCGTGTTGTCGACGTTCGTCGCGCAGCATGGCGGTGGCATCGGCCTGCTGTTGTCGCTCCTTGATCCTGGATCGCAGCTTCTCGGGCGACGATGCGCGGGCCACCTCCACCAGCTCGGCATCTGTGCGTTCGACCGGTCCGAGACGCCCATCCCGGGCAGCCTGGACCACGGCATCAGCTGCCTCGTCCGTGATCGCGCCGTCGGTCAGTGCGCGACGAACGGCAGGCAGATCGTCGATGTCCGTGGCCAGTCTGGCCAGACGCGCAGCGTCACGCCCAGATCGATTGGTTCTGGCCTTGAGCCACTCTGCGGTGGAGGCAGCGCCATCTGCCCGGACCGCCCCAGACCGCGCCAATGCCCGGACGGTGTCGGCCTGTCCGGTCGTCGCCAGGCCGGCAAGGCGTTCGAAGAGCGTCAGGGCCTCGCGCAGCGAGCGGACGTCCACGTCGCTCCCGCCCGTGGATCCCAGGGAGGCCGGAAAGCCGTTCGCCGCCACTGCATGCGTCAAGGCGCCGGATTCGGGTGTCGTTGCACCCGCGCCAAGGGCGGTGGCGATGAGCTCGACCCCATGTCGAATGGATGCCAGCCAGTCATCGCTCGAACGTATGGCACGGGAGGCTGGATCGATGTCGTACGAGCCTGGATCCTGGGCGGCCAGCGATGGGTGCGAATCACGGTCGGCTCCGGGCTGGCTGCCCCGACTCCCCCAGGACCAGCGACGACGACCACCGGCGGTGCATCGGCCGGCTCGGGACCAGCTCGGGCGACGCGCGGACTCCGGCACTTGCCGCTCCTTCGTGGAACGTGATCGAACGTACGTTCGAAGAATAGCATGCATGAGAATGCGTGTCAATAGTCGTGGATGCGCAAGCTGCGGACTTGCGATCACGGCGGTGATCGGCCTGCATCCGTCACAGGCTCGGTCGAATTGCGGCGCCGTCCACCCTGGCCGCGACCCTACGCGTGGAGCCATGGTCCATGGGGCCGGCAGCGGGAAGGGGCGGGCAACGTCTGCGAACGGGCCCCCACGCCCTGACCCGCCGCATGGATTGGTCAGGATGGATTGGTCAGGATCGGAGAAGACGCCTGATCCTGCCGCAGTTGTCACGCGCCCGGACGACGACTGCGGCGCCGCGCGCGGTTGCAGCGGCTGCCCTCGTCGTGGCGGGCTGCGAAGTCGTCTCTGCGTCGTGTCGGCGTCCGGAGTCGACCATTGGGTCGTGGCGGCCCCCAGTCCTTGCTGGTGGGCGCCACCCGCCATCCTGCGACCACACGCGTTAGGGTGCCGCCCGGCGGGCGCGCGATGGTCCATCGCCCCCGGCGGGCGCGCCATGGTCCGTCGACCGGCGCACCTGCGAAGGATGACCATTGATCGCACTGCGGGAGACGCCAGCCTGCCCAGGCCTGTCGACGCTGCAGGTTGCGCGTGCACTGCCCGACACCCTCATTGACTCGAGACTGCCATGAGCACCACCGAACCGCCCGGGGCGGCCACCTCAGATGCTGCCCCCAAGACCGCTGCCGCCACTGCGGCGGCGATGCTCCGGGACCCGAAGTACCTCCCCATGCTGGTGATTGGCGGGCTGCTCGGGTTGCCGGTCGCGATGATCGCGTACGGGTTCCTCGCGGTCGTCGGGGCTGCCCAGGACTACCTGTTCACCACGCTGCCCACGCAGTTGGGATTCGCGTCGCAGCCGTCGTGGTGGTCGATCCCGCTGTTGACGCTCAGTGGCCTGCTCGTGGCCCTCACGATCAAGAAGCTGCCGGGCGACGCCGGCCACAAGCCGGCGGAGGGCTTCCACGCCGGCGGCCCGGTCGAGCCACGTCACCTGCCCGGCATCGCGCTGGCCGCCTTCCTCACGCTGAGCCTGGGCGTGGTGCTGGGTCCGGAGGCACCGCTGCTGGCGATCGGCAGCGGGTTGGGAGTGCTGGGCCTCCGGCTGATCAAGCATGATGCCCCGAAGCCAGCCGTGGCCGTGATCGCGAGCGCAGGAAGCTTCGCCGCCATCGCGACGCTGCTCGGATCGCCACTGGCCGGTGCCTTCCTGCTGATGGAGGCGGCGGGCCTGGGTGGCGCCATGCTGGGCGTCGTGCTGGTCCCCGGACTGCTGGCTGCCGGCATGGGTGCGCTCATGTACGTCGGCCTGGACGCACTCACCGGCCTCGGGACCTTCTCGCTGGGCGTGCCGGACCTGCCACCGGTCGGCAGTCCCACGGTGGGGCAGTTCCTGTGGGCCATCGGCATCGGCATCCTGGCCGCCGTGCTGGGAGCCGGGATCACCAGGGGGGGCCTGGCGCTCCAGCGCATCGTGGAACCCCGGACGGTCAGGGCCCTGCCGGTCGTCGGCCTGGGCATCGGGCTGCTGGTCATGCTGTTCGTCGAGGTGACCGGTCAGGATGCCGCCAACGTGCTGTTCTCGGGGCAGGATCAACTCGGGCCGTTGATCACCGGGGCCGCGGGGTGGACCGTCGGCGCGATGATCCTGCTGGTGGTGTGCAAGGGGCTGGCCTACACCCTCGCCCTGAGTGGCTTTCGCGGTGGCCCCGTGTTTCCCGCCATGTTCACCGGTGCCGCTGTCGGCATTGCGCTGTCCCACCTGCCGGGCCTGCCGATGGTTGCCGGTGCGGCCATGGGGATCGGGGCGATGACCGTCGCCATGCTCGGGCTCCCGTTCGTCTCGGTCCTGCTCGTGACGCTGTTCCTCCCCGAGGGGTTGGAGTTGATGCCGATGGTCATCGTTGCGGTCGTGGTGTCCTGGGTCGTGTCGGCCAGGATCGGCCCGCACGAGCCCGACGCGACACCAAAGACCGCACCGACGGGGCCGGACGTCGACACGGCCACCACGGCGACGCACCCGACATGAACACCCGTGAGGAAGGACGTCGCGTGAGGAAGGACGCAGCGCGGCGGATGGGGGTGGGCCAGTGACGGACGAGGCCAGACCGGCCACTGTCGCCGACGTCCACGCCCTGGCGCAGGGGATGCCACACGTGACGGTGCAGCACGGGGCAGGTGACAATCCGGTCTACCAGGTGGGCAGCAAGTCCTTCGTGTTCTTCCGCAACCCCAGGCCGGACGCCGTCGACCCGACGACTGGCGAGCGCTGGGACGACGTCATCGTCTTCTGGGTGCCGTCGGAACTGGACAAGCAGGCGCTGGTCCAGGATCCCGACACCCCGTTCTTCACCACGCCCCATTTCGACGGTCATCGCTCGGTCCTCGTTCGAGGCAGTCGCATCGGCGAGGTCTCCTACGGCGAGGTCGCCGAGGTGGTGCAGGACGCCTGGATGTCGCAGACGTCGAACCGGCGACGCCAGGCCTGGCTGGACGAGCACCCCATCGAGTGAGTGTCGGCGCCACGTGGGGGCCCGCGGCGCAGCGAGCAGCAGCGAGCAGCAGCGCGGTGCGCGGTGCGCACCTGCGGATCGTGGCGGTATCACGACCGGCTCGGTCCGTCTCCCCACGCGCACACCCACGGGGAGGACACGACATGGAGGCCTCGACTCGCGCCCGTCGCGTGCCGGCCGGGATCCGCAGGTCGAACGTCCTGGGTCCCGGGGATGTCGTCCACGACGAGGTGCTGCACCCGGGCGCAGTCGTGTGGCTGGCCGAGCCGCCCCTGAGCCCCCACGAGTCGAACCGATTCCTCGAGGCTGCCACGCGAGCCGCCATGGCCGCCCACCCGGCTGGCCGAGCCCGTCACCTCCGCGTGGTCTGACGCGGGCGGCGGGCGGGTCGGTCACCTGGGCGCAGTCCGTCATCGCACCGTGGCGTTGGCGTGTTGGGGCCCATCAGGCCCGACGCAGGTCGAACACGGCGATCCGACGCGGGGCTGCACGGTCCTCGTAGCCCGCGTACCCGGGCCAGGCCCGGACGAACTGGTTCCAGATGGCCGTGCGACGATCACCCTCGACCTCGACGGCCTCGAAGTCCCAGGACTCCTGGTCGACGGTGAGGCTGCCGTGGGGGTCGGACCGCAGGTTGTGGACCCATCCCGGATGCTTCGGTCGGCCGTAGTTGGAGCCCACGACGGCGACACCCTCCTGGGTCGGCAGGACGATCAGCGGTGACCGACGCGGTTGTCCACTGCGTGCCCCGGTCGTGCGCACCATTGCGACCGGCAGGCCTGAGATGAGGCTCGTGAGCGTGTGGCGTCCGTCGGTGCGACCATGGATCGCCAGGTCGAAGCGATGGAGGTGATGGCGGGTTGCCCACAGACCGGGGGGCGACGCGGCAAGCCGTCGGACGAGACGCACGGGGATCGGCGGCGTGTCGACCTGTGGCGCGGGCTGATGGTCCATGATGATTCCTCCTGGTGGCCCCAGTGTCGCAGGTGGCCGCGGGTGGTTGCCGGGACGACAACCGGCCGGGTGATCGCGGCGCTCGGCGTTTGTGGTGGGGCGCTCGGCGGGAAGACTGGTGCTGTCCCGGTCCGGCATGGCCAGCAGCAGCATGCCCGTACCGTGGCCCCCATGCGTCGCAGCTGACCGACCCCACCCACACGTGAGACCACCATGCCTCGAGACGACGACGCCACCAGTCAGGACGGTGCCGACCGTGGCCGCGACGCCACGACGCCCCCCGACATCCCGGCGCAGGGTTGGAAGGACATCGGTCGTCGAGCCCTGGCCGAGGTCCGGTCGGACAACCTCACCCTGGTGGCTGCCGGGGTCGCCTTCTACGCCTGGTTGGCGGTCCTGCCGGCCATCGTCGCAGTCGTGCTGGTCTATGGACTGGTCGCCGACCCTGCCCAGGTGACCGAGCTCCTGCGCACCATCACCTCGTCGGTGTCGCCAGCGGTCGCGGACATCCTGACCGAGGTGGTCACCAACGTGACCACCACCGAACGCAGTGGCATCACCGTCGGCCTGCTGGTGACCCTGGTCGGGGTGCTGTGGACCACGTCTGCGGGGATCGACGGGCTGGTGCGCGGCATCAACATCGCCTACGACGAGGACCTGCGTTCGTTCCCACGGCGACGCGGGTTGGCGCTGCTGCTGACCCTGGGCGCGATGGTCCTGGCGATCGTGGTGGTCGCACTGATCGCCGTGGCGCCCTGGGTGCTCGAACAGCTGGGCCTGGGTTCGATCACCACGCTGCTGGTCAACATCGGACGGTGGCTGCTCGTGGCCATCCTCGTGCTGGTGTCACTGGGCGTGCTCTACCGGTTTGCCCCACACAGATCGGATGCCCAGGTGCGATGGCTCAGTTGGGGAGCGGGCGTGGCCACGGTCCTGTTGCTCGTGGGATCCGCCGGATTTGGCCTGTACGTCCAGGTGCTCGGACGCTACAACGCGACGTACGGGACCCTTGCCGGGGTCATCATCCTGAACCTGTGGCTGTTCCTGTCCGCCTTCGCCGTGTTGCTCGGTGCCGAGGTCAACGCCGAGATGGAGGCGCAGACCCGGCACGACACGACCACGGGCGAACCCCGGCCGATGGGCCAGCGCGGCGCGGTCAAGGCCGACACCCTCGGCGAGATCCCCGGCGAACACGGATGACAGGTGACTGCCCGCGGACGTCTTCGTGGCACTGCGGTTGGAGGTGGGTGCATGCCCGGCAGGGACTGGCAGGATCCTCCCGTGGCCGGGACCGACCGTCGACCGAGCCAACGTGACTGCCGCTTGTCGTCGCGCCCATGGGGGCTTGTCGTCGCGCCCGTGGATCGCCGGGCTCACGTGGTGGCCAGTCGCCCCCGCTGGCGCAAGACGTACGACGCAGGCAGCACCAGGGCGGCGATTCCCACCATCGCCAGGCCGACGTAGCCGACGACGTCCAGCAGCAGGCCCGCGCCCAGGGACGCGACCGCGGAACTGAGCCACACGGCGGTCTCGACCCGCCCCTGCACGTGTGCCCGCACCCCTTCGGGCACGTCGCGGGTCAGCAGGGCCGAACCGGCGACGAAGCCGAACGACCAGCCCAGGCCCAGCAGGAACAACGCGAAGCCCATGGCCAGCCCGCCCACGGGCGCGACGGCCGCCAGGACGCACGCCGCTGCCAGCGTGGCCAGGCCGATGCCGATCGTGGTCAGGCTGCCACGGCGGTCGGCGACCCACCCGGCCAGCGGCGACAGTGCGAACATGCCGAAGATGTGGGCGGACAGGATGATCCCGATCCGGCCCAGGTCGCCGCCGAACTGGCGGATGTGGACGGGTGTCATCGACATCAGCCACACCATCACCACCTGGCCGGTGATCATGACGGCGATCGCCACCCTGACACTGGGCAGGCGCCACGCCGAGCCAGCTGCCGCTCCCGAAGTCGGTGCGGTCTCGACCACCGGATCATGCACCCGCAGGGTCGCTGGATCTGGCCGCAGCGCGAGTTCGTAGGCCCCCGCGACCAGGCCCATCGCGGCCGCGGCCACCAGCCACGGACCGGCCAACTCGGGTTGGCCCATCGAGGTGGCCAGGCGACCCGCCGGGGCCAGCAGGTTGGGGCCAAGCACCCCACCGATCGTGCCCGCCCACACGATCCACCCAAGGGCTCGACCCCGACGGTTGGACTCGTGGAGGTCCGCCACGACGTAGCGCGTCATCTGCGTCGCGGCCTGGCCCATCCCGAAGGCCGCGGTCCCGACCAGGACCAGCGGGAACGACCCGATGCGAACGGCCAGGAAGACGACCAGCGCACCGGCCACACCCAGGCCGTAGCCCGACGCCAGGCCAACTCGACGGGTCGAGCGCTCGAAGATGGCCGTGATGAGGGTGGCGCCCAGCGCGGTGCCGACGATGCCGACCGCACTGGGCAGTCCCGCCAGCGCCACCCCGCCGCTCAGGTCCTGGCCGACCAGCGGCGCGGATGCCGCGCCGACGTAGTAGCCGGTCGCCCCGATGGCCGCGCCGGCGAACATCGTGCGCCCGCTCCGGGCCCGGCGCGTGCTGTCGATGGCCATGTGGTGTCCCCGTATCGGGTCTGCATCATGCCAGTTCGATGCCGTCCGGGTCGCGACTGCTGGCAACCCGGCACGAATCGGCCCACCGAATCCCCGGCCGGGTCCACAGGTCCCGGAACCACCGGGACCTTCGCCGTCGCCGGGTGGCGGCAGGCGTGGCACGATCGGAAACAACAAGTTCTGAAGTATTGGTTTAGCCAGGAGGTGCGCGATGTCGACCCAGTTGGATCGTCCCCGAACAGATGCAGGCAATGGGCCTGCAACCATGGCCGGCGGTGGGCCGCCGACCACGAAGGTCGTCGAGTCCGTCAGCAGCGGGCGCCTGATCGCGTTGCTGCTGGCAGTCGTCGGCCTGTCGATCCTGACGACCATGTTCATCAACAACCGCGACAGCGTGGTCGCTGCGGGGGACCAGGAGGTGGCGGCGGGCGACGTGGCGCCAGGCGACGCCGCGGCCGGGGACCAGGTCGGGGCGGCAGCCGTCTCGGACGCCTCGATGTCCCTGGATGCTGGTGCCGACGTGACCGCGACCATCGTGCCCCGGGCGGAGTTGCTGGCGGTGTCGCCGGAGGAGGTCAACGTCGCCACCGCCCCCGCGATGCCGCCGCCCAGCGGTCGCACCGAACCGGCCGTCGTCGACGTGGCGTTCGAGGTCGTCGAGAACGTGTCGACGATCGACCCGAACACCGGTGCCCAGTTCGAGACGTGGGGCTACCGGGTCGTGGACGGCGACGACGGCCTGGTCGTCGGCACGCCGGGGCCGGTGATCCGCGCCCGGGTCGGTGACGTGCTGCGCTTCACGATCACCAACCCGGCCGGCAACGCCCATCCCCACAACGTCGACTTCCACGCGGTCACCGGACAGGGCGGTGGCGCCGCGGACACGACGGTCGAACCGGGTGAGACCGCCACGATCGAGGCCCGCATGCTCTATCCCGGGTTCTTCATGTACCACTGCGCCTACGGCGACGTCCCGTCCCACATCTCCCACGGCATGTACGGCGGCATCCTGGTCGATCCGGAGACGCCGCTGCCCGAGGTGGCCCACGAGTGGTACGTCGTCCAGTCCGAGTACTACCTGGGTGCCGCCGGCCCTGACGGCGTGTCCCAGGAGGACCGGGTGGCGATCTCGAACGAGGTGCCGACCCAGGTCGTGTTCAACGGGTCCGTCGGTGCCATCGCCGGGGACAACGCGCTGCAGATGCAGGTCGGTGAGCGGGCGCGCCTCTACTTCGTGAACGCCGGGCTCAACCTCATCTCCAGTTTCCACCCGATCGGTTCCCACTGGGACGCCGTCTACCGGGAAGCGGCGCTGCTCAATGCGCCGCTGCGGGGTTCGCAGACCACGTTGGTCCCGGCCGGCGGGGCCACGGTCGTCGACCTGGTCGGGCAGGTGCCCCAGACCGTGGTGCTCGTCGACCACGCGCTGTCCCGCGCCTTCGACAAGGGAGCGATCGGCCAGATCGTGATCAGTGGCGAGGAGAACCCCGAGATCTTCGACGCCGCCCCCGGCGATGCCCCCAGCGAGACGGCCGACGCGGTGGCCACGGGGCCAACCACGGCGGCCACCGAACCCGCGGCGGCCACCCCGGCAGCATCCGCCGCGGCGGCCACCGCCACCGGGGCCAGCGTGACGATCCCTCGCGGGGCCGGCACGTTCCGCGAGGTCGCAGACGGTGACTTCTCCGATGCGGCGCTGGGCGGCTACGACGCCCCGATCCTGGAGGTGGCCGTGGGCGACACCGTGACCTGGACCAACGACGACGTGATGGTGCACACCGTCACTGCGCAGGACGGGTCGTTCGACTCGGACATCTTCGGGCCCGGCGAGACGTGGTCGTACACCTTCACCGAGGCCGGCGAGTTCAACTACGCCTGCACGCCGCATCCGTGGATGCGCGGCAGGATCGTGGTGTCGTAGCGGCACGTGTTTCGGTCAGCGGTCCGGGGCATGCTCGGACCCGCTGGCCAACAGGTCGTCGATCGCCAGGATGTCGTCGAAGGTCGTCATCGCCAGGCGGTCGCGCAACGCCTGCTTGGCATCCGCCCAGGGTTCGTGGAAGGCGCAGCGGTCCTCCCAGTGGCACGGGCCGCCGCGCAGCACACAGGTCGCATCGCGGTCCGGTTCCACGGCGTCGATGACCGCCAGCACGGTGATCTCCGCCGGAGCCACGGCCAGCCGGTAGCCGCCTCGTCGGCCGGTCTCCGACTCCACGAGCCCGGCCGTGACCAGGGTGGACAGCAGTTGGGGCAGCCAGGTCCCGGGCACGCCTGTGGCGGCGGCGATGGTGCGGGCCGGTTGCAGTTCGCCGTCGCGCTGGCGAGCCAGGTGCAGCACGCCGCGCAGCGTGTAGTCGGCACGGCGTCCCAGCGCGATCTCCACCTCCCACGCCTTTCCAGTCGCGTCGACGGCGCCAGCCGGGTCGTCGATGCCTCAGGGTGCCCGACACACGTCGCCCCTGCGTCCCGTCTCGGCGCGAGGGTGTCGTGCGGACCGGCTGCGCCGGGGCGTCGTGCCCTACCTTGCCGGTCGTCCGACCGTCCGTTGCCCGAGCCGACCTCGCCGCCCGACCTCGCCGTCCCCAGGTGTGACTGGCGGTTCGAGAAGGATCACCGTGCGCATCGCGTTGCTGTCCTATCGCAGCAGGCCCCACTGTGGCGGCCAGGGTGTCTACGTCCGACACCTGTCGCGGGAACTGGTGGCGCTGGGACACGAGGTGGAGGTGTTCTCGGGCCAGCCGTATCCCGAACTGGATGCTGGTGTGGGACTGACCCGATTGCCCAGCCTCGACCTGTACCGGGAACCGGATCCCTTCCGGGTGCCGGCGCTGGGTGAGTTTCGCGACGCGATCGACGTGCTCGAGTTCGCCACGATGTGCACGGCGGGCTTCCCGGAGCCGCGCACCTTCAGCCTGCGTGCCAGGCGTGCCCTGCAGGATCGGTTGGACGAGTTCGACGTGGTGCACGACAACCAGACGCTGGGCACCGGCATCCGCGACATCGCGCGGGGTGGCATGCCCGTCGTGACGACCATCCACCACCCCATCACGCGCGATCGCCGGGTCGACCTGGTCGAGGCCACCGGCACCCGGCGGATCACGGTGCGCCGCTGGTACGGGTTCCTGCGCATGCAGGCCCGGGTGGCGCGATCAGCGACCCACGTGCTGACCGTCTCAGAGGCGTCGCGGCGCGACATCGTCGCGGACTTCGGCGTGCGCCCGGAACGGATCGAGGTCATTCCGCTGGGTGTGGACCTGGACGTGTTCCGGCCGCCCACCCAGCCCCGCAACCCACAACGCATCGTGGCCATGGCCAGCGCCGACGTCGCCATGAAGGGCACGTCGGTGTTGCTCGAGGCCGTCGCGAAGGTCCGCACGGAACGAGATGTCGAACTGGTGCTGGTCGGTCAGCCGCGGCCCGGTGGCACCACCGAGCGCCTCATCGAGGACCTCGCGATCTCCGACATCGTGCACGTGGTCCATGGGTTGTCGGACCAGGACCTGGCGGCGCTGATCGCGTCGGCCGCGATCGCGTGTGTCCCGTCGTTGTACGAGGGGTTCTCGTTGCCGACCGTCGAGGCGATGGCGTGCGCGACCCCACTCGTGGCCAGTCGCGCTGGTGCCATCCCCGAGGTCGTGGGACCCGACGGGCACTGTGCCCACCTGGTCACGCCCGGCGATGCCGGCGCACTGGCACAGGCACTGGCCGACCTGCTGGGGGATCCGGCCAGGCGGGCGGCGATGGGACGCAACGGCCGCGAGCGCGCGGCGTCGAAGTTCAGTTGGCCCGCCGTGGCCGAGGCGACTGCAGCCGTGTACCGACGGGCCCTGGCCGAGGTGGATGCGGCCGACGATGGTCCCCGTCGGTCAGTCGGCGACGCCCATGGGTCCGCCGCGACCGACCCGGAGACGCCGACATGCTGACCGTCGACTTCGCCAGGCTCGGCGTGCAGGCCGATGACCGGGTGTTGGACATGGGCTGCGGTGCTGGTCGCCATGCGTTCGAACTGGCCCGACTGGGCGCCGACGTGGTGGCGTTCGACCAGGACGCCGCAGAACTGGCGGCGGTCGCCGACATGTTCACTGCCATGCGCGAAGCCGGGGAGGTGCCGGGTTCGGCGGGCACCCAGACCGTGCAGGGCGATGCGCTGGCGTTGCCGTTCCCCGATGGTTCGTTCGATCGGGTCGTGGCCGCGGAGGTGCTCGAACACATCCCGGCCGACGTCGACGCGATCGGGGAACTCGTTCGGGTGCTGCGTCCCGGTGGAACCCTGGCCGTGACGGTGCCGAGCTGGCTGCCCGAGCGCGTGTGCTGGGCGTTGTCGGATGCCTATCACCAGGTCGAGGGTGGGCACGTGCGCATCTACTCCCGATCCGAGTTGGTGGCGAAGGTGACCGCGACCGGGCTGCACCTCGACGGCAGCGGCCACGCCCATGCCCTGCACGCGCCGTACTGGTGGCTCAAGTGCGCGGTCGGGGTCGACGACGACGACCATGTCCTGGTGCGCCGCTACCACGACCTGCTCGTGTGGGACATGATGCGACGGCCGTGGGTGACCCAGACTGCCGAGCGACTGCTGAACCCGGTCATCGGCAAGAGCCTGGTCCTGTACTTCACCAAACCACTCGGCGCCGACGCGCCCGCGCCGCTCCGCCCCCGCAGCCGGGACGCGGACCGCGTGATGGTCGACGTCCCCTCCCTGCCAGGCGTGCTGACCACGGACCAGGTGCGCGCCACCGCCCGGTCGATCGCGCGCACCCAGGAGGTGTCGGGCGCGATCCCGTGGTTCCCGGGCGGCCACGTGGATCCCTGGGACCACGTCGAGTGCGCGATGGCGCTGCTGGTGGGCGGTGAGGTGACGGCGGCGGCGCGTGCCTGGACCTGGCTGCTCGACACCCAGCGGGCCGACGGCTCGTGGCCGCGGCGGGTCACCGACGGTGTCGTCGACGAACCGGGCGTGGACGCGAACATGTGCGCCTACGTGGCGGTCGGGGCGTGGCACCACTGGCTCGTGCGCCGGGACCGGATGGTCGTGCGTCGCCTGTGGCCGAGCGTCCGACGCGCCCTCGACCTGGTCGTGACCATGCAACTCCCGTTCGGGGGCATCGGCTGGGCGCTGGACGCCGACGGCCGACCCGACGACCAGGCGCTGCTGGCCGGCAGTGCGAGCATCCACCATGCGCTGGTCTGCGGCCTGTCGCTGGCAGCGGTGGTCGGTGATCCCCAGCCGGACTGGGAACTGGCGGTGGCGCGACTGGGGCATGCCATCCGGGAACACGAGGACCTCTTCACCGCGAAGACCCGCTTCTCGATGGACTGGTACTACCCGATCCTGGGTGGGGCGGTCCGGGGCGACGCCGCCCACCGCCGCCTCGACCGGCGCTGGGAGGACTTCGTCGTCGACGGGCTCGGCATCCGGTGCGTCGACGACCACCCCTGGGTCACGGGCGCCGAGACCTGTGAACTGGTGTGTGCGCTGGCGGCCGTCGGACGAACCGACCAGGCGCGGGCGGTGCTGGCCGACATGCAGCACCTGCGCGATCCGGATGGCTCGTACTGGACCGGCTTCGTCTATCCCGACCAGACGCGTTGGCCGGTCGAGCAGAGCACCTGGACCGCGGCCGCGGTGATCCTGGCGGTCGACGTCGTCAGCGGGACCACGCCGGGCAGTGCCATCTTCGCCGCACGCATGCCCGGCGGCGGGGTTGCCGAGTTCGGTCTCGAGTGTGGCTGTGGGTCAGGCGACCGGCTCACCGGCGTGGCCACGCACCCGGGTCAGTGACCGCATCGAGCCGAGCACGGCGACCTCCTCGAACACGCCGCTGTCCAGCGCTTGCTGGTGGATCACGAACGGCGCCCGCCCCCCGTCGGCCGGGTCCGGGAACACGTCGTGGATCACCAGGGCGCCACCCAGGTCGACCCAACGTGCCCAGCCCAGGTAGTCGGTCGTGGCGTGCTCGATGGTGTGACCGCCGTCGATGAACACCAGCGACAGGGGGGTGCGCCACACCCGTGCCACGGTGGCGGACCGACCGACGATGGCCACCACCTCCTCCTCCAGTCCGGCTGCTGCGATCGTCTCGCGGAACCGGGGCAGGGTGTCGATGCGTCCATCGGCATCTGCGAGGCTGGCATCGTGGTAGTCCCACCCGACCTGGTGTTCCTCGGACCCACGATGGTGGTCGAGGGTGAACACGATGCTGTCGGTGGCACGGGCGGCCGCGCCCAGGTGGATCGCGGACTTGCCGCAGTAGGTGCCGATCTCCATCCCCGGCCCACTCCCCAGGTGCTGCAGCGCCACGGTGTAGAGCAGTCCGGCCTCGTCGGCGGGCATGAACCCGGTGGCGGCCTCGGCGGCCGCGGCCAGGTGCGCGGGCATCGGCTGGGAGGGTGGCGGTGGGGGTGGCGGCATCGGCGCACCGTAGCCCACTGGGCAGGCCGCTCGAAGTGCGGGCACCATGGCAGCGACCGTGCCCGACCACGACCCGGGGATCGACTCGATGCCACCTGCCACCGCTGCTTCGTCGTCCCAGGAGGGCCAGCGACCTGCCCTGGTGGCGCACCGCCACCGTCTACCAGGTCTATCCGCGCAGCTTCGCCGACTCCGACGGCGACGGCATCGGTGACCTGCCCGGCCTCATCGACCATCTCGACCACATCGCCGGCCTGGGTGCCGACGTGCTGTGGGTGTCGCCCTTCTATCCCTCACCACAGGTCGACAACGGCTACGACATCAGCGACTACCGCGGCGTCGACCCGGTCTTCGGGACCATGGACGACATCGACGAGCTGGTCCGACAGGTGCATGCCCGTGGGATGCGGCTGGTCATCGACATCGTCGTCAACCACACCTCCGACCAGCATCCGTGGTTCCTGGAGTCCAGGTCGAGCCCGACGACCCCAAGCGCGACTGGTACTGGTGGGGTGACCCAAGGCCGGCCATCGACCAGCCCGGGTCGCCGCCTGCCGACGGCCCCGCCGCCAGCGCGTCCGGCTCCACGCCTGCCGACGATCCCCCGCCGCCAGCGACCCCGCCGCCAGCGACCCCGCCGCCAGCGACCCCGCCGCCAGCGACCCCGCCGCCAGCGAGTCCGTGCCGGTGCCGGGCGCCCCGCCCACCAACTGGCAGACGTTCTTCTCCCAGCCGGCCTGGACCTACGACGAACACACCGGCCAGTACTGGCTGCACCTGTTCACACCCGAGCAGCCCGACCTCAACTGGGAGAACCCGGACGTGCGCGCGGCCGTGTACGACATGCTGCGATGGTGGCTGGATCGTGGTGTCGACGGCTTTCGCATGGACGTCATCAACCTGGTGTCGAAGGTCCTGCCGCTCACGGACGGGCCGTTGATCGACGGCGGCCCCCAGGGCGACGGCTTCGACCTGTTCTGCAACGGGCCCCGCATCCATGAGTTCCTCCACGAGTTGCACGGCGAGGTCATCGCGCCCCATGACAAGGTCCTGCTCACGGTCGGCGAGATGCCCAACGTCTCGGTCGACCAGGCCATCGCCTACACCGATCCCGATCGCGACGAGGTCGACATGGTGTTCCACTTCGAACATGTCGGGCGTCGACCACGGCCCGGGCGGTCGCTACGACCCCGTCGCGGTGGACCTGGTGGACCTCAAGGCCATCATGAACAGGTGGCAGGAGGGCCTGGCCGACGTGGGCTGGAACAGCCTGTACTGGAACAACCACGACCAGCCCCGGGCCGTGTCGCGGTTCGGTTCGGACGAGCCCGCGCACCGGGTTCGGTCGGCCAAGTTGCTGGGCACCGTCCTGCACCTGCACCGGGGGACGCCGTACGTCTACCAGGGCGAGGAACTGGGGATGACCAACCATCCCTTCACCGCCATCGAGCAGTACGACGACGTCGAGTCGCGCAACTTCTCCGCCTATGCGACCTCGCGCGGGCAGGATCCCGACGACGTGCTGGTGGCGCTTGCCAAGCAGAGTCGTGACCACGCCCGCACCCCCATGCAGTGGGACGACGGCCCCAACGCAGGGTTCACGGCCGGCACGCCGTGGCTGCCCGTCAACCCCAACCATGTCGAGATCAACGCCGCTGCCCAGGTCGACGACCCCGAATCGGTCTATGCCCACTACCGCGCGTTGATCGGGTTGCGCCACGACCTCCCCGTGGTCGCCGACGGCGCCTTCGAGATGCTGGCGGGCGACCACCCGCGGCTGTACGCCTTCACCCGTCGACTGGACGACGACGAACTGCTGGTGCTGGCCAACTTCTCCGACGATCCATTGGAGGTGGACGTGGCCGACGTGCCCGACCTGGCCGACTGGGCAGATGGCGAGTTGGTGCTGGGCAATGCCGGGACGGATGGAGGCACCACGGCCAGTCGACCCGCTGGCCCCCTGGGAGGCTCGCATCCACCACCGCCGCCGATCATGAGCGTGCGTGGTGCATCGCGACGCATCGTCGGCATCGAGGCAGGCGGCACCAAGATCGTGTGCGCCACGGGCAGCGGGCCGGACGACCTCTCGGTCCTGCATCGGTTTCCGACCACCACCCCGGACGAGACGATCGCGGGCATGGTCGACTTCGTGCGCACGGCGCAACAGGCAGGACCGGTCGACGCGGTCGGGCTGGCCACGTTCGGTCCCGTGGACCTCGATCCCACGTCTGGGTCCTACGGCCACGTGACCACGACACCGAAGGCGGGCTGGCAGGGCACGGACGTCGTCGGCGACCTGGTGGCCGCGACCGGTGTGCCGGTGGCCTTCGACACCGACGTCAACGGGGCGGCCATCGCCGAGCACCGCTGGGGCGCGGGAGCGGGCACGGACAACCTCGTGTACTTCACGGTGGGAACCGGGGTCGGTGGCGGCGTGATCGTGGCCGGCAGGCCAGTGCACGGCATGCTGCACCCGGAGGTCGGGCACCTGACGGTGCGTCGTCACCCGGACGACGACTTCGAGGGCAGCTGCCGATTCCACGGGGACTGCCTCGAGGGACTTGCCGCCGGGCCCTCGATCGAGGCCCGATTCGGGCGTCCCGGGGAGGAACTCGACGCCGCAGCCACCGACCGGGCCGTGGCGATCGTGTCGAGCTACCTCGCCCAGGCCGTGGCGGCCGTCGCCTACGTGGTGTCACCGCAACGCGTCGTGATGGGCGGGGGCGTGCTGGGACTGGCGGGCATGATGACTGCCGTGCGTGGTGCCACGCAGGACCTGTTGGCCGGGCAACTGGTGAGTCCGCTGCTGGATCCGGGGCTCACGACGTGGCTGGTGCCACCGGGACTGGATGATCGCGCCGGTGTGCTCGGCGCGGTCGCGCTCGGACTCGATGCCGTCACGGCCGACCTCGATTCGATCGACGACGACCGCCCGGCCAGCGCCGGGGCGGCCAGGGGGGAGTCCCGATGACGCGTGTCGACCTGCCCATGCTGCTCGACCCGGTGCTGGTGGCCAAGCCCTGGGGTGGTCGTCGCCTGGCCGAGTGGGGACGCGCCCTGCCCCCCGACGGCACCTGGGGCGAGAGTTGGGATGTCAGTGACCTCGATCCCGCCGCCACCACCCAGCCGGATCCGGTGTCGAGGGTCGTCGGTGGACCCCATCGCGATCGCCGCCTCCAGGACCTGATCCAGGCCGCACGCGACGACGTCCTGGGCGACAGCGCGGCTGTCGACGGCCGCTTCCCGCTGCTGGTCAAGACGTTGGATGCTCGCGAGCACCTGTCCGTCCAGGTCCACCCGTCCGACCGGTACGTCATCGAGGACCCGACCGTCAACCGCAAGACCGAGTCCTGGGTCGTGATGGCCGCCGAACCAGGCGCCGGGATGTGGCTGGGCCTTGATCCGGGGGTGGCGCCGGACGACTTTCGGCGGGCCGCCGGGACCCCTGCAATGATCGAACTGCTGCGCTGGGTGCCGGCCGAGCCAGGAGCGGTGCACCACTTGCCGGCCGGCCTGGTCCACGCACTGGGCGCCGGCGTGATGGTCGCCGAGGTCCAGACGCCCAGCGACACCACGTTCCGCCTCTACGACTGGACCCGCGAGTACGGGCGCGAGCCGCGTGACCTCCACCTGGCCGAGGGGTTGCACGCCATGGAGTTGGAGTGGGACTGCAATTTCGGCGTGGCGGAGTCGGTGCCGGAAGCCGACGAGGCGACGATCGTGGACACCGACCACTACCGCATCGATCGGCACGAACTGGCTGGAGGTGGGCAGCACGACAGCACCGGCGGGCGGGCCCGGGTCCTGATGGTGCTCGACGGCGCCGTCGCAATCCGTGGTGCTGGCCACGATCCTGATGCCGTCGCCCGCCACCGAGACCTGCACCTGGACGCGGGCGGCGTGGTCGTGCTGCCGGCCGCCTGGTCCGGCAGCATCGTCGCCGGGGCCACCGGGGCGGGTGCGCAGGACGCGGCCACCATGCTCGAAGTCACGGCCGCCTGACCCCGAGCCCGTCCCAGGCTCGACGTTCGACGAACGGATCACACCATGGCCACCCATGCACCACTGCGCGTCACGGTCTGGGGCGAGAATCGCCACGAACACGTCGACGAGTCGGTGGCCGCCATCTATCCCGACGGCATGCACACCACGATCGCCGACGGCATCGTCGAACGCCTGGGTGACGCCGCCGATGTCCGCACGGCAACGCTCGACCAACCCCACCACGGGCTTGCCGAGGAGGTGCTGGCCGCGACCGACGTGCTCACCTGGTGGGGCCACATGGCCCACGACGAGGTCGATGACGAAGTGGTCGAGCGCGTGCACCGGCACGTCCTGGCAGGCATGGGACTGGTCGTGTTGCACTCGGGCCACTTCTCGAAGATCTTCCGGCGGCTGATGGGCACGACCTGCGCGCTGCGATGGCGCGCGGGCGACGACCGGGAACTGGTGTGGACCGTCGATCCCACCCACCCGATCGCCCGGGACGTGCCCCACCCGATCATCCTCGACCGCCAGGAGATGTACGGCGAGCACTTCGACATCCCGACGCCCGACGAGGTGGTGTTCATCAGCGGTTTCACCGGCGGGGAGGTGTTCCGCTCGGGCTGCACCTTCCGACGCGGCCACGGCAAGGTGTTCTACTTCAGTCCCGGCGACCAGGAGTACCCCGTCTACCACCATCCGGCGATTCGACAGGTCATCGCGAACGGCGTCCAGTGGGCGCGACCGGCTCGCGACGACCGGGCGATGCCGGTGCTCGGTCGTCGTGACACCGACGACTTCACCCCGATCGGGTCCGCCGCAGACGACGACGCGACCACGCCGTGAGCCACGCCGCGGTTGCATCCTCACCACAGGAGCCACTCCGGGTCGTCCAGGTCGGCGCCGGCGCCATGGGACGGACCTGGCTCGCCGCGATCGAGGCGAGCGACGACGTGGAGTTGGTGGCACTTGCCGACCTGGACCAGGCGTTGGCCCGGGAGGCGGTGCGCGAGCTGGGGCGCGACGAGGTGGCGGTCGGCGCGGACGCGGTCGCGCTGGCAGCCGGCACGGGCGCCCGGGCGATCATCGACGTGACGAGTCCGCCCGCCCACCATCCCGTGACCGTCGCGGCCCTGGCCGCAGGCCTGCCGGTCCTGGGCGAGAAGCCCGCGGCGGCCACCCTGGCCCAGGCAGTGGCCCTCGCGGCGGCGTCGGAGGTCGCCGGCCGACTGTTCATGGTCAGCCAGTCACGGCGCTGGAACCCCCACGTGGAATCCCTGCGTGCGTGTGTGCAGCAGGTTGCTCCGGCAGGACTCCTGACCACCGAGTTCTTCAGGGCACCACGCTTCGGCGGCTTCCGCGAGGAGATGGCGCAGCCGCTGTTGGTCGACATGGCCATCCACCCCTTCGACACGGCCCGGTACGTGCTGGGCGCCGACCCGGTGCGGGCCTGGTGCCACAGCCACAACCCGTCGTGGAGTTGGTACGACGGCGATGCGGCCGCCACGGCGGTCTTCGAGATGGCTGGTGGGGCGGTCTACACCTACACCGGGAGTTGGTGCAGCCCGGGGGACGAGACGTCCTGGAACGGCCGTTGGCGGGTGAGCGGTGCCGGTGGCAGTGCGCGGTGGGACGGCGACACCGCGCCGACCGTGGATCCGGTGTTGGCGACTGCCGCACCCGCGGCGGGGCCGGGTCGACGGTCGACGGCCGGATCCCGGGATGCCGCGTCGGAGGGCATCGAGGCCGCGCTGGCGGCCTTCGTCGAGGCGTTGCGAACCGGGACCACACCCAGCGGGGCCATCCGGGAGAACCTGATGAGCCTGGCCATGGTGGAGGCCGCCGTCGAGTCGGCGGCCACGGCCACCCATGTCGTCATCGACGACCTGCTGGAGCGAGCCCGTGACCGGGCGATGGGCGACGAGGTCGACGGCGACGTGCGGGCCGCCATGGCTGCGTGGGCCTCGGTTGCGGACATGGTCCTGCCACCCGCCGGCACGTGAGTTCGGCTTGCTTGCCATCCGGGGTGCAACGACCACCGCTGGCAGTGGTCAGCTGCCGGCGGCGCGACGGTCGAGGTCCTCGAGCTCGTCGGACATGGCGCGGACGTGGTCGGCCTCGGCCACCCAGGTGTCGTTCATGGCCTCGATCGTGGCGCGGACCTCGCCGGTGATGCCGGCGTAGAAGTCCGCGATGACGTTCTCGAGGAGCTTGCGGAACTCCTCCGATGCCGTCTCCATCTGGCCGCGGAAGCTCGCGACCTGTCCGTCGACGGCGGCGATGCGCTCCTGCTTGGCATCGGCAGCCAGGCCGACCCACTCGGTGGAGTCGACGTTGGACTTGAGCCGGGTGCTGGCGTCGCTCACCATCTCGGCGAAGGTGTCCATGTGACCCTTGGCCTCGCCGGCCATCGTGTTGACGTCGTCCTGGAAGTCAGCCGTGTACTTCTCGACCTCGCCCTGCAACTCCAGGGACTCGGCGGCGGTGTCCGTGCTCTGGCGCTGCTGGTCGTGCAGGCTGGCGATGTTGGCGCCGATGTTGGCACTCATGCTGGATCCTTTGCGATGCGATGGGGTCAGTGTCAGGGGCGGGTGTCGGGGTGCGAGCGGCAGGGTGCGCCGGGGGGCGGGCGGGTCGCTGGCATGACGCCTCGCGAGGGTCGCTGTCCGTGGGGCAAACGGTAGCAGCCCTCGATCGCTTGTGCAACATGTCGATGCATTTCATTCCATGCAGTGTGTGGACAACCGGCTGGCGGACGGCGGGAGCGTGCCAGGGGCCCGTCGCGATCCGACCCAACCGTCCGGCGTCAGTCGCGGGGCGTGGCCAGCCCTCCCGGTGGCGGCGATGTCGGCGGCAGGGCCATCTGCGCCAATTCCCCGTCGCCGCCCGACACGACCCAGCCACGACCCGTCACCAGCGGTGTCGTGATCCGCCGCGGCAGTTTCACCGACAGCAGGTCGCCGTCCCCGGGCAGGTCGGGCTGCAGCAGGACGCCGGTGCGGCTGGTCCGCACGGTCCGGATCCAGCTGCCGAAGGTGCCGCGCATGGCGCTCGTGCGACCGGCCGCGATGACGTGGAGTTCCGGGCGCGCATCCAGCAGGTCCGCGATGGCCGGCGCCTCGGCCACCTGGCCGGCGTCGTCGACCAGGATGAACCAGTGTCCGCCGGCCGACGTCGCCAGTTCGAGGTAGGACTCGAGTTGTTCGACCGTGCCGTTGCCGTCCAGTGACTGCCAGCCGGCCAGCGGCGATCGCGCCGGATCACACACGGCCAACTGCACGGCGTCGGGCAACAACAGCCGCAGCTGGGAGGAGATCACCTGCAGCAGGCTGGACTTGCCACTGCGGGGTGGCCCTGCGATCGCGACATGGTCGCCCGGGTGCACCTCCAGCAGGGCACTGCCCAGGTCGGCGGCCGTGATGCCCACCGGGATGCGCAGCGGCCCGCCCGCCGAGCGGCTGGCCCGGACACGGTCCATCGCCACCGAGGTCGGCAGCGTCTCGACCGAGTCGGGCACGTGCGTGGTCGGGGGCTCGAAGCGATCCGCGATCGACGCCGGGTCCGGTGGCAGCCCGATCTGCACCACGTGCTCGTCGACCTGGTCCCAGGCGCGGCCGGGTGACAGGTCGGGCATGCCGCGGGGCCTCACGAGTCCGGTGCCGCTGTCGGCCACGCGGAACAGCAGTGTCCGCGCCACCGCACTGGACATGCGGCTGGGGATGTCGCGAGGTTGTTCGCCCGTGACCGCCATCACGATGCCGACGGCCGGTCCCTCCTTGAACACCCGGTTGAACCCGTCGGCGATCGAACGTGACTCGAGCGTGTCGTGTTCGGCCAGGAAGCCGGCGATCTTGTCGATGAGGACGACCAGTCGGGGCAGCCGTGCGCGCTCTTGTGCCGACAGGCTCCGACGTGCCGACACCTCGTCGGCCAGCATGGTCACCAGCCGTGCCTGGCGCTCGGTGGTGGCCGAGTCCACGATCGCACCGGTGTGGGGCAGGACCGACAGCGAGGCCAGGCCACCGCCACCGAAGTCGATCCCGTGCAGGTGGACCTGCTCGGGCGAGTGCGACATCGCGATCGAGGTGGCCACGGCGACCAGGGCGGTGGTGGTGCCCTGCCCGACCATGCCGAACAGGGCCAGGTGGCCGTCTCGGAAGTCCCAGCCGGTCGGGACCTGGGCCTGCGCCTCGGGGACGTCCTCCAGGCCGATCACCACGGGCACGTCGTCGGCACGCGGGTCGTCGAGCAGCGTCGTCAAGTCGATGCGCTCGGGTGGCATCGGCAGCCATGGGCGGCGTGGCGGGGTCGCGCCCGACGCCTCGAAGGCGGCCTGGCAGGCTCCGACCAGGCGGTCAAGGTCGGTGGCTCCGGTCAGCGCCGGTTGCGGCAGTGGCGAAGTCGGCGTGAAGCGGAACGGCACCACCCGAAGTGGCTCGCTCTGCGACGGGGCGCCAGCGGTCGACAGGGCCGACTGCACCAGTACGAGATCACCGTGGCCGCGTCGGATCCAGGCCCGACCGGGTCGGTCGCGTGGCAGGTCGGCGGCGTCAGGGACGTCGATGATGTCGGTCGAGTCACCGGGATCCTGGACGCGCAGGGCGATGCGCAGGTTGGTGTTGGCACGCACGTTGGCGTCCACCGCGCCGCGCGGGCGCTGGGTGGCCAGGATCAGGTGCACGCCCAGGCTGCGGCCGCGTTGGGCGATCCCGACCAGTGCCCCCAGGAAGTCGGGCAACTCGGTCGCCATGGTCGCGAACTCGTCGATGACCACGACCAGGCGCGGCATCGGCCCGCCCGGTGAACCCGCCGCGAGATAGGCCGGCAGGTCCTGCGCGCCGGCGTCGCGCAGGACGACCTCCCGGTGGTGGAGTTCTGCCTCCAACGACACCAGTGCTCGTTGGCCGAGGTGCTCGTCGAGGTCGGTGACCATCCCGACGGTGTGGGGGAGTTGGGCGCAGGTGTCGAACGCCGACCCGCCCTTGTAGTCGACCAGGACGAAGACGAGGTGGTCGGGGTCCACGCGTGCGGCCATGCTGGCGATCATCGAGCGCAGCAACTCGGACTTGCCCGAACCGGTGGTGCCACCGACCAGCCCGTGGGGTCCGTCGCTGCGCAACTGGAGCGTGACCGGGCCGTTGCCGTCGGCGCCGATCGTGGCGGGGGCACCGGGGTCGATGTCGGTGTCGGCCCACTGGCTGGCCACCCGGGCGGCGTCGACGTCGTCCATGCCCAGCAGTGGGAGCAGGCGGACCAGGTCGGGGACCTGGCCGCCGGCGGCTGCCAGTTCGGGGTCGTCCCACCGGGCCATCGCACGCGCGGCCCGGGTGGCGTCCGCGACCGTGGCACCGGCCGTGAGCACCTGGTCGAGTCGACCGCCGGTGTCGGGCCAGTGGACGCTGGCGACCACGCCGTCGGGGCCCACGACCACGACCACGCTGCACGACGCGGGCAACTGGTCGACCGTTGCCGCGACCACGATCCCCGCCACGGGGCCGGCTTCCCCGGCCAGCAGGCGGCGTGCCGGCGCGGCCCGTCCGGCCAGCAGTGCGAGGTCGTCGATCACCAGGAACGGCACGGTGTCCACGACCCGGGCCGTGCCGGGTCGCACGCTGTCGGCCACCTGGGTGCGACTGTCGATCAGCGAGGTCGCGAGTTGCTGGCTGGTCTGCTCCCGATCGCTGACCAGGCGGGTGCGCCCGTCGGGCAACCGGACGTGTGGCAACCACTTCGCCCAGTCCCACCCCGGAGCCTGGCGCTCGGTGGTGAAGACCCCCACCTGGAGGTCGGCGGGACCATGGAAGGTGGTCGCCTGCAGCAACAGGGCACGGGCCAGGGCACGCGGGCCGTCGCCGTCCCCGACGATGCCCACGACCCCGGGTCGTGTCGACGACGTGCCACCGAAGCCCGCCACGCCCCCACTGGCGCCAGTGCCGCCGCCGATGCCGACGCCACGGCCACCGGTGCCCGGTCCGGTTGGTCCGCCTGCCAGGTCGATGGCCACCGGCGCCTGTGGCAACGTGGCGCGGCGGTCCAGCGCCGCGCGCACGTCGTCGGGCAGGCCCGCCTCGCCGTGGTCGCCCTCGTGTTCGGACTCGTCGGCCGACCGCGAACGTGTCGTGTCCACCAGCGGAGGGCGCCAGGCCTGGTCCGCGGATCCCACGCGCAGGCGCAGTGCATCCGGGTGGGCCAGGCGCCGCTCCCACAGTCGGGTGCTGGGCGCCAGCGACCGACGCACGACCTCGGTCAGCGGCGGGGACCCGGTGTTCGGGGCGGCGACGGGCATCGAGCCAGGCGGCATCGAGTTGGGTGGTGAACCGCTCCAGGGACTGCCCGAACGACGAGTCGTGGCTGCGTGCCTCCTTGCGTGCCCGCCGCTTGTCGGACAACCACGTGATGAAGAAGACGATGGGGCTGATGATGGCGAACCCGGCATACAGGATGTTGCCACTGCGCAGCACCATGAACCCGCCCATCAGGATCGGGCTGACGAGCGCGGCGATCCGGAACCCTCGCGCGGCCGTGGTCGGTTCCGGCCGGCGGGGGATCGTCAACGGGGCCGGGTCCGGGGCGGGGGCAGGACGAGGCGGTCGGTTGAACGGGATGGTGGCTGCGGCGCCGTCGGGGACCAGCGTGCCGGTCGGCAGGTCGAGTTCGTCGGGTCCGGTGACCAGCACCACCACCGCCCCCATGCGCACGGTTGCGTCCACCTCCAACCCGACGGGTTCGTGGATCGATTCACCGTCGACCCATGTGCCGTTGCGTGAGCCCGCATCCTCCACCTCGATGGCCCCGTCGCCCGTCATCGAGATGACGGCATGGCGGCCCGACACGGTCGGCGACGCCAGCACCAGGTCGCAGTCGGGTTCGCGGCCCACGACCACGCTGCGGTTGGGCGCCAGGCCGATCCGTTGGCCGGTTCCGGTGCCTGCCACGACGGTGAGCCATGCCGGAGTCGTCCCGGGTTGCCAGTCGGGTCCGTGTGGATCCGCGGCAGTGATGACGGCACCGTCGTGCAGCCCGGCGTCGGCCAGCGGGGTCGCGGCCGGCACGAAGCGGCCGTCGACGTCGATGCCCGCCGCGGTGCCCAGGGCCACGGCCATGCACAGGTCGGTGACGGTGGCGCTGGGCTGGTCGACCTCGACCACCACATCGCGGTGCTGGCCGTTGGCGGTCACGACGAGGCGCACGGTGGTCCCGGGGAGGTTGGGTGGCAGGTGGCGACGCTGGCGGTCGGGGTGGCAGGCGGTGACGCTAGAGGTTGAGTGCTTCCAGCGCCGATGCGAACGGGATGGCGACGAAGATGACACCGGGCACCAGCGTGGCGACGGTCACCGGGATCCACACCTGCTGCGAGCGACGCTCCATCGTCTCGATCAGTTCGCGCTGCACGTCGCGGCGGATGTTGCGCGCCTCCTCGGCGATGAGCCGACCGAGGTCGGTGGCCTCGCGGTTGAGGTTCAGCACGGCGGCGAAGCGCTCGACCGCCTCGACGTCGGAGAGTTCGGCCCACTCGTCCAGGGCCTGCTTCTCGTCGGCGCCCTGGCGGATGCGGGCCAGGACCCGCCGCAGGTCCTGCGCGACCGCGCCGTGGCCGCGCGTCGAGACCCGCTCGATGGCGCCCGACAGCGAGTAGCCGGCACCCAACAGCATCGCGGTCTGCTCCGCAACGACCGGCAGCTCGAGGAACAGGCTGCGCTTCCAGCGGTCCGATGCCCCCACGATCTGTTGTTCGAGCAGCATGAAGGCCAACAGTGCGGCGCCGACGGCGAACAGGATCGACAGCACGATGCCCGGACGGATGGCGACCGAGAACAGGGTGCCGACGACCAGGCCCGGCCAGCGCCCACGACACCTGTCGGACCCGGAAGGCGGTGACGTCGAGGTCGGAATGGATCCGACGCAACTTGCGGTCGAGGTCCTCGGCGATGCCGAACACGCGGGCCAGACGCTCCCCGATCGAGCGCGCGATCGGCCCGACCAGTTCGGCGAAGGAGTCGACCGACAGCAGGCCGGTGCGCGAGCGCACGCCCATCCCGCCCGGGACGTAGGGGGCGAGGCGTTCGTCCAGCGGCTCACGGGAGAACCACCGCAGTTGGTGCAACAGCAGCACCAGGCCTGCCCACAGGGCGATGGCCGAGACGGCGATGAGGCGGATCATGCCTGCTCCTCCGCGTTGTCGCGGAAGACGCGTTGCTCGGCGGGCAGCTGCATCAGGCGACCGGCCCACCACCAGCACAGCGCGATGATGCCCAGGGCGACCGTGATCGCGATCGTGGGTCCGGTGCCCTGGTAGGCGTCCCGCCCGGCCGCGATGCTCTGGCCCACCAGCGCCATGCCCAGGGGCACCAACAGGACGAACACGCGTGCGAATCGTGCCCCCGCCTGGCGGGCGCGCGCGTCCTTGCGTCCCTGCAGGTCCAGGATTCGGTCGTCGATCAACGCCTGGAGACGCTTGTCCACGTCGGTGCCACCCACTTCGTGTGCGATCAGCAGGGTCTCGCACACGGCATCGGCGGTGGGATCGGCCAGTTGCGCCTTCAGCACTGCCAGCGTGCGGTCGAAGTCGGTCGAGATGAGCCATTCCCGGTGCGCGGCATCGAAGGCGCCGTGCATCTCCTCGGGGGCGCGATGGCCCACGGCGAACAACGCCTGGGGGATCGAACGCCCGAGGCTGACGGCCTGCAGGCGGATCTCCTCGATCATTCGCGGCCACGAGTCACGGGCACGATCCAGCCGCCTGGCGCGGCGGGTGTGGGCGGACAGGATCGGAAACGTCGCGGCCGCGAGCCCGACCAGGATGGCCGCGAAGCCGTTGAACAGGGCCAGCCCGACCAGTGCGCCGATCAGGAACATCGCGATGGAGACGGCCAGGAACTCCTTGACACCCAGCCGGTCGACACCGGCCTGGACCAGGAACTCCTGCAGCCGCGTCCGACGACTGGTGCGCCGCCCACCGGTGGCGCTGGTCGCGGTGGGTGCGACCCCGCGCCACCCGAACACCACGGCCGTCCAGATCAGGTAGACGCCGTAGGCGCCGGCCACCGCCAGCAGGAATCCGATCAGGCCCGGGCTCACGATGCGGGCCGGGTACGGGTGGTGTCCAACAGGTCGCGGACGTCGTGGCCGGCGTCGGCCAGCGGCTGGCGAATGCGCGTCGGGACGTTGCCCGTCCACTCCAGCAGGCCCTGGTCGTTGCGGGAGAAGACCTGGCTGATGGTGAAACTGGTGGCGTCCGCGCCACCCTGGAGCCCCTCGACGGCCGCGATCTCGGTGACGCGAGGGATGCCGTTGATGCGGGTCGCATGCACGACCACGTCGACCGCCTCGGTCACCAGCGAGTTCAGCGCCGACATCGGCAGCTCCGACCGGGTGTCGGCCAACTGGGCGATGAAGCGCAGCCGCGACAGCGCCTGGCGGGCCGAGCCGGCGTGGATGGTCGTGTAGCCCTTGACGCCCGACGACAGGGTCAACAGCAGCGGCAGGGCCTCGCGGTCGCGAACCTCGCCCACGATCGCGACGTCGGGCGCCATGCGCAGGAAGCCCGAGACCAGCCGGCGCAGGTCCACTGCGGGGCGATCGGGTCGTGCCGCGCGCGTCTGCATCGACGCCACGTTGGGCAGCGGCACGTCGACCTCGAAGACCTCCTCGGCGGTGACCACGCGCAGGGTCGGGTCCAGTTCTGCGGCACAGCAGGACAGCATGGTCGTCTTGCCGGAGCCCGGCGGACCTGCGAACACGATCGACTGCTGGGCGTGGACACATGCCCGCAGGAAGGCGGCGGCCTCGGCCGTCAGCATGCCGCGTTCGACCAGTTCGTCCAGCGACCGGAACGCGACCCCGGTGAACTTCCGGATGTTGACGATGAGGTGGCTGCCGCGACCGACGTCCCGGTGCACGATGTGCAGGCGCGCGCCACTGTCCAGTTGGGCGTCCTGCAGCCCTTCGGAGGCGTCGAGCTTGCGGTGCGAGGTCGAGGCGTCCTCGAGGACCTTGGTCAGCGTGCGGGTGACGTGCGCGTCGTCGTGGAAGGTCTCGTTGTGGTAGCCGGACTGGCCACTGTGCCGCTTGACGAAGATCAGGTCGGGCGCATTGATCATGATCTCCCAGACGTCGTCGTCGTCCAGCAGCGGCCCCAGCGGTCCGTAGCCCACGAGGTTGCGCATGGCGCGATCCACGACCAGGCCCGGGCTGGCGAGGTCGAAGGGGCGCAGGCCGTGCTTGTGGTCCAACTCCCACTGGCGCACCTCGTCCTCGACCAGGGCCTGCATCTCGACGTGGGACAGTTCACCGGTGCCGGCATTGCCGCCGCCGGACTTGGCGCGTTCGAGCACCCGTTGTTCGATCACGACGAGCGGGTTGAGGTCGGTGCTCATGGGGCGTCCTTGTCAGCCGTCGCCGACAACGATCCGGGCACCACGGGCTCCGGCACTGGTGTCCGGTCGGTTTCGGTCGTCGCACTGGACGTGGTGGCGGCAAGGTCACGGTTGAGGATCCCCGCCACGCCGCCGGCCAGCACCTGGGGCAACGGTCGCGGCATCGCCACGCCATCCCGCAGCGCCTTGTCGACCTTGCGCGTGGGCACGAAGACCGGGCTGGCCAGGGTGGCGGCGGCCTCGCCCAGCGATGCCTGCAGCAGCGAGGACAGGGCCGTGGTGAGGTCGGCTCGCTCCCGTGGGTTGCGCGGGGCGAAGGTCAGGACGGGGAGGATGCGGCTGATCTCGACACCGAGCCCGTGGAGGTCGAGCACGACCCGGATCAGGCCGTAGAGCCCCTTCATGTCGGCGCGTCCGACGACCACCACGGCGGCGGCGTCGACGGCCGCGCGGCGCGCCATCATGTGGCGTTCCTCGATGTCGATGGAGCCGGTGTCCTCCTCGCCCTCGAAGTCCGCCTCGATGTCGCAGACCAGGATGTCGAAGCTGGTGCGCAGCGATCGCAGCATGGCCTGCAGTGCCTGGGGCCGCAGTGTCACCCACTGGCGTGGCCGACGCAGCCCCAACAGCAGGTGGTAGCCGCGTTCGTCGATCCGGAAGGTCTGGGCGCGAACGTCGCGCACGCGGGGTGTGGTGGAGCGGTGTGCCTCGACCAACTCCTGGATGGAGGGGACGACCACACGTGAGTCGTGCAGCATGGCCTGGTCGGCAACCCGACACATGTCGGCGAGCAGGACGTCGGGCGTGGTGGTCGACGCCGCCAAGCCCTCGGCCAGGGCGATCGCGCAGGTCGACGTGCCCACGCCACCTGCCCCGGTGACGGCCACGACCAGGCCGGTGGCGGCGCTGCCACCGGTGTCGGACCCGCCCGGGGTGTCGGGCAGGGATGCGTCGCCGATCATCGCCGCATGCTGGCCGAGGGCATCGAGCAGGTCGTCACGGGTGAAGTCCGGTGCCAGGACGTGGTCGGCACCGACCTCCCGCCAGTCGCGACCCTGGGGACCGTCCACGACCAGGCTCGCGAGGCCGGCGGCACGGGCCGCGGCCAGGGTGTCGCGGTCGAGACCGGGCAGCGTGCCGTCGAGCACCACGGCCGAGAAGGGGCGGGTGCCGTCGATCCGGGAGCGGATCTCGGTCAGCGACAGGCAGCGCACGAACTCGGCGGGAATGGTGCCGGTCGTGGACCATGCGCCAAGGCGACCCGACCATTCGGCCCGGGGACTGGCGAGGCTGAGCAGGACGTAGCGATCCCTCATCCCGCATCCTCGCTGGTCGAGGGTGTGGGCGTTGGGGTCGCGGACGCGCCCGGGCTCGGGGTGGCGCTGGCATCCTCGGACGGCTCGTCCTGTGGGCCGGTCCCCAACTCGGAGGTGTCGAGGCCGTCGTCGGTGCCGACATCGAGCACGTCGTCGCCCGGGCGCACCGGGGCCGCGTCGCCGGGGACCGCGTCGGTGTTGCTCCGGGCCAGGAACACGGTGGCGGTGTCGATGGCGTTCGCGACCGCCAGGACCGTGGTGGGGCTGGACGTGGCCAGTGTCACCGACGTGACGGCGCCGTCGATGACCGTGTCCGTGACGGGCAGGTTGACGGCCACGAAGCGGGTCGTGTCGTCGAACGTGGCGATGACGTCGACCCGGTCGCCGGGGGCCAGGGTGCCGCCCAGTGCCCGACTGGTCTCGATGGGCACGGTCATCAGGGAGGCGCCGGGTACCTCGCTGGCGTCACCGGTGTCGCCGAGTCCGATCAGTTCGCCCTCGTAGATCGGGGCCAGCACGATGCGGTCGACCATGGCAGCCGGGTTGTTCGTCGTGCGCTGGGCCTGTGCCTCGGGGAGGTCGATGGGGACCGTGGTGATGTCGCGCGAGGTGAGGACGTCGCCGGGCAACAGGTCGCGCGTCGCGACGACGTAGGTCGTGGTCGGCACGGCCGAACTGCGCAGGTAGGCGGTGAAGATGCCGACGGCTGCCAGCGTCACCAGGAAGGCACCCACGACGGCGCGGCCGCCCGGCAGGCTGCGGCGGCGTCGCACCGGGCGGGTCTCGCTGCCGTCAGTGGGGGCAGGGGCAGTGGCGGTGGTGCTCACGTTGTCGGCTCGTTGGGTCGGCGTGGGAGGTGCGGGAAGTGGAGGCGAGGTGGCGAGATTGGTCGGGGAGACGCCGCCATCACAACTCGGTGGCCACGCAGCGCACGGCTGCGGCCGCGATCCAGGTGGGATGGCGGTCGTGGTCACCGCGAATCGTGACGACGTCGTCGCCCACGGCGACCAGCCGACCCCGGACGGGATCGGGGCGGCCGGTGACGAACAGGGCGACCTGCGGCGGGTCGTCGAGCCACCTGCCCATGCGCTCGAGCAACAGCAGATCCTGGGCGGCGCCGCGATCACCACGGGGGACGGCAGCGTCGTGACCGGGTTCCACACGCACCATGTGCATCGCCTCGAGCTTGAGGTGCAGGCGCTGGCGAGCCGGGCTGTCCATCACGACATGGTCGGCGGCGACGGCCACGACCACACCCTGGAAGCGCCGGTCGTCGTCGGCGTGGATGGTGACGGCCACGCGTCGCTCGGCGACGTCTCGCAGCAGCCCCACGAAGGTGGCGAACTCGGACTCGGCCTGTTCGAGCTGGCGCCGGGCCTGTCGCGACGCCACGGCATCCTCGACGGAGGCCTCGTCGCGCAGGGACACGGTCGGGTCCATGGCGGGGCCGCGCAGGTCGTGGTCGGTCGTCATCAGACCGTCCCCGGGTCGGGGTTGGGCAGCACCAGTTCGAGCCCGGGAACGATCAGGTCCGGGTTGTTCGGGTCGGGCAGGCCGTCCCGATTGGCCTCGATCAGGCGCTGCCAGTAGGGCGTGATCTCGTCGTCGGTGGCAGCGCGCCCGAGGTGTTGGCCCATGACCGCCTCGGCGATGTGCCACAGGTGGTCGCCGGCACGCACCGTCCACGCGTGGGACTCGGCCGCGGGTGCGCCGGCCACTGCCATGCGTGGGAGCGTGGCGGCCACCCGTCCAACAGCGGGCTCGACCGCGGTCTGCCCGCGATCGTCGGCGTGCCGCATGGTCGGTCCGTCATCGGGCGTGGCCAGGTCCACCTCCATCGCGATGCCGTCGGCGCCGTCGGTCGTGGTGGCAGCCGTGTCGACAGCCATCCTGGCCATGGTCGCCGGGGCGCCACCGTGGTTGGCGGCAGGTCGGGACATCGATGCCGGCGTGCCGCCGCCTCGGGTCATCGCTGCCGGTCCGCCGGTGGGCCGGGTCATCGTGGCGGCGTCGGAGCGGGCGGTGGCCGTGACGACCTCGGTGCGCCCATGCGACGACGATGGCGCCACGCCGGTGCCGGTTGCCCCCGTGACCATCGAGGCCGCCAGCCCCATCCCCAGGGTCGTGCTGACCACGCGACGCACCAGCGGCACCGAGATGGCGTCCGCGACCCGCATCATCGCCATGCTTCGCGTCAGTCGCGCGACGACCTGGACGGTGGACGCGCCCAGCAGGTACCAGGTCAGCCCGATCAGCAGCAGTCGCAGGAGCGCCACCGTGGCCATGATCGGGTCGTTGCCGGCCGCCCAGTCACCCCAGGCCGACAGGTCGGTCAGGGGCGGGGTGGCAAGACGTGGGTCGTCGAGTCCGGTGAACAGCGCCACCGCGATGCCCAACAGCAGGAACCACCCGACGAGGCCGGCGAGGTTCCGGCCCTGCGAGGTGGAGCGGTGTGCCATTTCGCCTGCCGACCCGTGTCGTGTTCCCGATGGCGTCGTCCCGTCCCGACGGACGGGTACCTGCTGGCGCAGAGTAGCATGAAATGCCAGATCACCCCGTTGCGACCTCGGCCGGGGACTCGGTTTTCCACACCCGTGTCGACGTGCGTCCAAGCCATGGCCGCCACTAGGGTTGCGCCTGCCCAGATCCCGTCGTGCGGAGCCGTGCCATGGCCAACCCCTGTCCGTGCTGGCAACCTGCGTCCACGCGCGGGTGGGCCGTGGCGATCTGGACACGTCGATGACGACACGTGGGTGGTCGTGCCTCGTTGGAGGATGGCGATGAGCGAGGACGCCGAGCGCCCGACAGGTCTGCGCGGGTGGTGGCAGGGCGTGCGCCCCGCACCGGACGAACTCGGTTCCTCGGCACGTGCCGGACTGACCGGGGCGATCGGCGGCATCCCCGACGGCATGGCGGCCGCAACGTTGGTCGGGGTCAGCCCGATCCATGGTCTGTTCGCGGCCGCTGCCGGGCGCATCGGCGGCGGACTGACCGCCAGCTCGCAACTGATGGTCGTCACCACCACCAGTGCCGCGGCCCTGGCGGCAGGGTCGGCGCTTGCCTCCACGCCGTCCGAGGACCGCCTGGCCTCCCTGGTCCTGCTCACCATCGTGGCCGGTGGCATGATGCTGGCGGCGGGCTTGTTCGGACTGGGGCGGCTGGCCGGGTTCGTGTCGCATTCGGTGATGCTGGGATTCCTGACCGGGGTCGCCGTCAACATCGTGTTCTCGCAGCTTCCCGTGATGACTGGCGTGGAGACGACCGCCGGCACGTCGCTGGGCAAGGCATGGCAGGTGGTGACCAGCCCCGGGGCGTGGCAGCTCACGTCGGTGGCGATCGCTGCCCTGGCCATCGCGCTGCTGGTGGGGCTCGCCCGGACTCCCCTGGCCGGATTCGCGGCGCTGATCGCGCTGATCGTGACCGGGGTGCTGGCGTGGGCGCTCGGTGGCGACGAGGTGGCGCTGGTCAACGACGTGGGCGAGATCACCCGCGGGCTGCCGCTGCCGGCACTGCCGCAGGTGCGCATGTTCTCGATGGACCTGGTGATCGGCGCGGCGGCGGTTGCGGCCATCGTGCTGGTGCAGGGCGCCGGGGTGCGCGAGTCGGCGCCCAACCCGGATGGTCGGCGCTCGGACGTCGACGCCGACTTCGCTGCACAGGGCATCGCCAACATCGCGTCGGGGTTCTTCAAGGGCATCCCGGTGGGAGGCTCGGTCGGGCAGACGGCGGTCAACGTGGCCGCGGGTGCGCGCGATCGCTGGGCGGCCATCCTGTCCGGCGGGTGGATCCTCGTGGTGCTGGTGGCCCTGTCGGGCGCGGTCGGTCTGGTGCCGATGCCCACGCTGGCCGGGGTGCTGGTCGTGGCATCGATCCAGGCGATCCGGCCGACGCAGTTGGCCTCGGTGGGGCGGGCGGGAACGCAGTCGCAGATCGCCATGACCACGACCTTCGTGGCCACGCTGCTGCTGCCGGTGGCGGTGGCCGTCGGCATCGGTGCTGCGCTGTCACTGCTGATGCAGGCCAATCGCGAGTCCATCGACCTGCGCCTGGTCATGCTCGTGCGCGACCCCGCGACCGGCCGGTTCATGGAGCAGGAGGCACCCGAGACCCTGGTCGAGGGCGAGGCCACGCTGTTGGATGTCCACGGCAGCCTGTTCTACGCCGGCGCGCGCACGCTGGAGGCGCTGCTGCCCGATCCGGGAGCCGTCGCCGCGCCGGTGGTGGTGCTGCGCCTGCGGGGTCGGACCACGCTGGGGGCGACCGCCTATGCCGTGCTGGCCTCGTACGCCCGGCGATTGGGTGCCCATGACGGGAGGCTCTACGTCAGCGGTGTCGATCCGGTGTTGGCCGAGTCCTTCCGACACGTGGTCTCGCCCGAGATGCAGGAGACGATTCGGGTGTACGAGGCGGTCCCGACCCTGGGCGACTCGACCCGTGATGCGCTGGCCGACGCCCAGGCGTTCCTGCTGGCGGACGATCCCGATGACCCCGCGCCCGATCGTCCCACCCGGCATGGGCCGGCTCCGATCACCCGTGCATGGAGGTGGGCGCGCGGCCATTTCAGCCATGCCGAGCCTTCCGCCTGACCAGTTCCGCGCGGGGAGGTACTTCCAGGGCGCGTGCTGAGGTGGCAGGGGGTGTGCTGTCTCGCCTCTGAGTAGCAAGACCATGTCGGCCATGCCGAGTCTTCCGCCTCACTCCACGATTGTCGCCGAGAGGCGAGGGGTCGAGGTCCGCCGGCGCGGCCCGATGAAGGCCGCTGCGCAGACGCTGTGGCATCGTGGCCGGACCCGGCGACTGCCCGCCCGCGCTGTGGGGGTCACGTCGACAGGGGCAGGCCCAGGTGGAACACGGCGCCGCCGCCTTCCGCGGCATCGCTGACACCGACGGTGCCGCCGTGGCGGGCGGCACTCTGGGCGACGATCGCCAACCCCAGGCCGGACCCGGGTTGGCTGCGAGCCTCGGGGGCACGGTGGAAGCGATCGAAGATCCGGTCGCGCTGGTCGTTGGGCACCCCGGGACCGTGGTCACGAACGCTCACCGTGGCCCGTCCGTCGTCGGTGTCCAGCCCCACCTCGATGGTGCCTTCGCCGTACTTGATGGCGTTGTCGACCAGGTTGCGCACCGCCCGAGCCAGGCTGTCGTGGTCACCCATCACGGTGGCGGTGGCTGCCGTGGTCTCGACCAGGCTGCGACCGGGCGGCACGAACGGCCGCATGCTCGCGGCCACCTCGGCGACCAGTGCCGCGAGGTCGACCGGCGCCGTGGTGACGTCGGCACGGGCGTCGCGCGTGAGCGCCACCAGCGAATCGACGAGCCCCCCGAACTCCTCGAGTTGGGCGGACACGTCCCGCAGCAGGTCACGCCGGTCGTCGACACCCAGCTGCTCCCACGACTCCAGCACGTCGATGTTCGTGCGCAGACTGGTCAGGGGCGTGCGCAACTCGTGGGATGCGTCGGACACCAACTGGGTCTGGGATCGTTGGGTGCGTTCCAGGGCGGCCAGCATCCGGTTGAAGGTGATCGCCAGTCGCGCCAGTTCGTCGTCGCCGGCCACGTCGATGCGCCGACCCAGGTCGCCCGTGGCCCGCACCTCCTCGGCCACGGTCGTCAGTTCGGCAACCGGCCGGGTGGCGCGCCGGCCCAGCCACCAGCCAGCGCCGGCCGCCAGCAGCGTGCCGATCAGGCCGCCGAAGACCAGCAGTCGCCGAAGTCGCGCCAACGTGGCCAGTTGCTGGGTCTCGGGGACCGCGACCTGGACGGCCCCGACCGGCTGACGTCCCACCTGCACCGGGATCGTGACCACTCGCAACGGGATCTCGCCCTCGTCGGTGGCGATGGTCGTCGACTCGTGGACCCGAGGTCCGGGATCACCGATCGCCAGTTGCAGTGCTGGGGCCGAGACCGGCAACTCCGGGGCGTCGCCGGTGGTCCGCACCACCTCACCCTGGCGGTTGAGCAGTTGGACGAGGCCGCCGGCACCGCCGAACTGGTCCTGGCGCGGGCCGCCACGCATGTCGCCCTGCACCACGTCCTGGGCGATCTGGTCCAGTTCGGTGTCGAGTTGGGCGCGCAGCGTGCGAGCGGTCGTCAGGAACAGCAGTGTCGAGGTCAGGATGACGGCCATGGCGACCGCCAGTCCCGCCGCCAGTCCGACCCGCGTCGACAGCGCCATGCCCCGTGGCCGAGTGGCCACGGGGTCCGGGTGGGTGTGGCCAGCCGATGGCGTCGAGGTCATGGTTCGTCCAGGCGATAGCCGAAGCCACGGACGGTCTGGATGAGTCGTGGTTCGTCGTCGGCCTCCAGCTTGCGCCGCAGGTAGCCGACGTACACCTCGACGTTGTTCGAGGTCTGCAGGTCGGTGCCCCACACCATCTCGCCGAGGACCTCGCGTGTCAGCACCCGCCCGGGGTTGTCGAGGAAGGCGGCCAGCAGGTCGAACTCGGTCCGGGTGAGGTCGAGATCGCGTCCGCCCCGCGTGGCCCGGGCGGCGTCGTGGTCGACTTCGACGTCCAGGAACGTCTGGCGATCGGGACCGGCGTCGTCGTTGCTGCCCGGTCCGCCACTGCGTCGAAGCAGTGCCCGCAACCGGGCCAGCAACTCGTCCAGCGCGAATGGCTTGGGCAGGTAGTCATCGGCACCGGCATCCAGACCGGCGACGCGGTCGGGCACGTCGTCGCGGGCCGTCACCATCAGGATCGGGATGTCGTGACCGTCCTGGCGCAGTCGCCGGGCCACGCCGGTGCCCTCGATCCCGGGCATCATGACGTCCAGCACGATGGCGTCGACGTCACCTCGATCCACCGCGGCCAGTGCCTCCAGCCCATCCGCGGCCAGCGACACGCGATAGTCGTGCAGGCGCAGGGCCCGCGACAGGGCTTCCCGCACGGCGCGCTCGTCGTCCACCACCAGGACATGGGTGGCAGCGGTGACGTCGGACATGGCCATCCTTCTTCGCGTGGACGTGCGGCGCGCTTGCCGGCTGACGGCCATGGTGCCACGATCGGCTGAACGTTGGCTGAGGGATCATGCGTCGGGCCACTGTCACCGACGGCACGTGCCTATCATCGTCGACACGCCCCGCGCCCCAACCAGACAGGCACGCCGATGCCCATCGCCTCACCAGAGACCTACCGCGCCATGCTCGCAGCCGCCAAGGCCGGCAAGCACGCGCTGCCCGCCATCAACGTCACCTCGACCTCCAGCCTCAATGCTGCGCTGATGGGGTTCGCCGAGGCCGAGTCCGACGGCATCATCCAGGTGTCCACCGGTGGCGCCGAGTTCTTCTCCGGGATGGCCGTCAAGCAGATGCCGATCGGAGCCCAGGCGATGGCCGAGGCCGCCTACGTGTTGGCCCAGGCCCACGACGTCAACATCGCCCTGCACACCGACCACTGCCAGCCCGAGCGCGTCGACACGTTCATCCGACCGCTCCTGGCGGTGTCGCGTGAGCGCAAGGCGGCGGGACTGCCGCCGTTGTTCCAGAGCCACATGCTCGACGCGTCCTCGATCCCGCTCGAGGAGAACCTCGCCCTGGCCAGTGACCTGCTCGACGAGTGCCACGACGTCGACGCGGTGCTGGAGGTCGAGATCGGCATCGTCGGTGGGGTCGAGGACACCGAGGACAACGAGGGCGTCGACAAGGACAAGCTGTACACCAGCCCGGCCGACATGGTGCGCACCTCCGAGGTGCTGGGCCAGTTCGACCGCGGGACCTACATGCTGGCGGCCGTGTTCGGCAACGTCCATGGGGTCTACAAGCCGGGTTCGGTCGAACTGCGCCCCACGATCCTGCGCGACGGCCAGGAAGCGGTCGCAGCCGAGTACGGCGATGACGCACGCCACCTGCTGGTGTTCCACGGTGGCTCCGGGTCCTCGCTCGAGGAGATCCGCGAGACGCTGGAATACGGCGTCATCAAGATGAACATCGACACCGACTGCCAGTACGCCTACACCCGACCGGTCGCCGGCCACATGATGGCGAACTACGACGGCGTGTTGAAGGTGGACGGCGAGGTCGGCGACAAGTCGGTCTACGACCCACGGGTGTGGTCGCGCAAGGCCGAGCGGTCGATGGCTGACCGGGTCATCGAGGCCTGCGAGATGCTGCGTTCGACCGGCACCACGCTCGGTCGCCAGTGACCCGCACCCCGCCTGGCCCATGACCACTGCCCACCTCGCCGCCCGTGGCTTCGAGGCACAGCTGGACGAGGAACTCGGACGGGCCGGGGCCACGGTGGTCGCCACGCACGGACGCCTGCGGATCACGCAGGGACGGCCGGTGCACGCGGCCTGGGCGGCCAACACGTGGTGGGACGCCGAGCACATCCCGGTCCGGTCGATCGGTCACGCTGCCCGGGAACTGCGTGACCGGCAGCGCAACTGGGCGCTGTACGCGCCGACGCTGCGGGGCCGGGCCGAGCTGGTGCAGGACAAGCTCCCACATGTGACGGCTCGGCCGCTGGAACTTGGCCAGGTCGCCCCGGACGCACCGTTGGGATCGTGGACCCTGCTCGAGCGGGACCTGGTCCTGGCATCGGCCGACTGCTCCAACCCCTTCCCCAACGGCGAGCCCGCGTTCGTGGAGGATCGTGACGGCCCACCCAGCCGCGCCTACCTCAAGCTGTGGGAGACGTTCGCGCGGCTGCGTCGCCAACCGGGACCCGGCGACCGTTGCCTGGACCTGGGGGCTGCACCCGGGGGTTGGACGTGGCTGCTGGCCCGGACCGGCGCCGACGTGCTGGCCGTCGACCGGGCCCCGCTGGCGCCGCGGGTCGATGCCCTTCCGAACGTGCGGTTCCAGGTCGGGTCGGCGTTCGCCCTCGACCCGCACGACGTCGCGCCGGTCGACTGGTGGTGCAGCGACATCATCGCCTACCCCGACCGACTGCTGGACCTGGCGACCGCCTGGCTGCAGTCGGGGCGTGTGCGCAACCTGGTCTGCACGATCAAGTTCCAGGGCGCCACCGACCACGCTGCCGCGGCCGGTTTCGCCGCGCTTCCCAACGCCCGTGTGTTCCACCTCGACCAGAACAAGCACGAACTCACCTGTGTCGTGCTCGACGCCGGCTGACTTCTCCTGGCGGCGAGACTGTCACCGGGCAACCCGCGATCTCGCAGCAGGTCCTGGTCCAGCCTCCGTGGCTCACAAGAGGTCCTCGTAGGGTTCCAGCGCGGGCTCACTCATCGTGAGCAGATCGTTGAGGAAGAACATGCTGTCGGTTTCGAACATCATTTCGGTGAATTCCGCGTAGGCTCCGGGTTCGCCCTGCCCGCTGTCACACAGGTCGACCCAGTAGGCCTCGTCCTGCAACTGGGACAACACCTCCGATGACAGGCCCCATGGGTTGCCGGTGGCAACGGCAGCGTCGTCTCCCACCGCCGCCGCCTCCGGATTGAGGATCAGGGTGCGTGCGGCCGAGGCGAACAGTGCATTCCTGAAGTCCCTGGCCCAGTCGCTGGTCTCGGGTTCCAGGCTGTCGGCTCTGGCCGCGATGTCGGGACAGGCCAGGGCCGGCAGGGAGTCCTGCGTGTCGATGGGTTGCGGGAACTCCTCGGGCATGGGAAACGGCACGGATCCGGGCCCGCACCCAGCCACGCCGGCCAGGAGCATGGCAAGGCAGCGGGCGACCCACGACCTTCGGGACGGCTTGCGCATGGTCTTGGACGTGTGCACGGCGGTGATCCTTGTTGGGACGGCCTTGGGTGGGCCGAAGTTCACTCTCCCTCGTTCGCCCAGCGCAACTCGCCGGTCAGGTCTGCGACCGCGTCGCCGAACAGGGGGTTGTCCTGGGTGATCTCGGTGATGGTGGCGATCGCCTGGTTCCTGGTGGCGTCGTCGGACGACCGTAGGTCCTCCCAGATCTCGTCGCCCCGGAGCAGGTCGATGCTGTCCTGGGGCAGGTTGTAGGCGGTCCGAGCACCATCAGGATCGTGGAACTGGTCCAGCACGTCCGGGTTCGCAAGCAGGACCTGGATGGCCGTCTGGCTGGCCTGCTGTCGTTCCCCCACGGCATGCGCTGCGGCGTCGAACTCGGGGATCGGGATGGTTGCGGCCAGTTCGGACATGCCCCATCCTGCTGCGGCACCGGCCACTGCTGAGGCGCCACCGGTCAGGGGACTGGCCGCAATGCCCAGGGAGGTGAGGGCACCTCCGGTGGACTTGCCCACGCCGACCCAGAAACTGGCACGTTCGGCGGCGTCGTCGGTGTCGGCGTGCAACGCGTCGGTGAACACGTCCGAGAGTTGGTCGACCTTGAGCGTCTGACCGCCCAGCTCCTGGAGACCCGGGGACGCGGGGTCGTCGCGGAACTCGTTCACCGCCTCGGTCCAGGTGACAGCCGTGTAGGTGCCCAGCTGGGTGGCCACCACCTGTTGCGCGTCGGTCGAGTCGAACAGTTGGTCGTAGAACATGACGAGATCAGCGCGGCTGACGGTGCCGAAGGCGCCCACGCCCGCCCCTTGGCTCTCGGCGATGATGGCGAGGTCATTGTTGAACATGCCACCGACATGTGCCAGGGCGACACGACTGGGATCAGTCATGTCGTCCTCGTTGTTGAACAACCCGTTGTCGGTGGTCTCGTGGTGGTCGATGAGCCAGGCGAAGGCGTCCTCGGTCTCGGCACAGGCCTGCTGGAAGGCCAGAGATCCCTCGCCCTGTTGGTCGCCCGCGTCGAACAGGGACCCCGGGTAGTCGCGCAGCCCGACCGTCAGCGCGTCACCCGCGAAGGCGTGGTCGACGTTGTAGACCATGTCGCGCAGCCGTTCGCGGCCCTCGTCGCTGGTCGCGGTCAGGAAGTCGTGGGCGACCTCGGGGTTGTCGGCCAACAAGCCAGCGGCTGCGGCCCGCCAGGTGGTGGGCAGCATGTCCCAGTTGGCCATGCCGTCGCCCTGGCCCAAGGTGTCGACGAACGACGGCGGCCACGTGGCGGCCACCATCGGCCAGTCGTCCTGTCCCCACAGGCGCTCGACGGCGATCGTCGTCGCGTCGTTGTCCCACGGTGTCAACCGGGCGTTCATGAACAGCACGCTGCCGGGCATCTCGCCGACGAAGTCACGCAGTTCGGATGCCGAGAGCCGGTTGGCGGTGGTCGCCACGTATGCCGACACCTGCGTGATCGGGCCCAGCCAGCTGTCGCCACCGTTGGACTCGGCGAACGCGGCCGCATCGGAGAGGGCCGTGAGGCCCCGTGCACCCAGGGTCATGACGAATGCCCCCTGGGCGGAGGGGTCGTCGCCGATGCCGTCGGCCTCCATCTCGGCGAGCAGGCGCGCCACCTCCGCGCGCTTGTCCTCACTGTTGCCATCGTCGTCAGCGAGCACGTCGTTGATGTCGTTGGCGTACTGCACGGCCTGGATGTCCTCGGCCTGCTCGACCAGGTCCTCGCCATCGCCAAGGACGGACCAGGCAGCGCGCAGGGCCACGAACGTCGCATGGTCGAGTCGGAAGGTCACGGTGCCGTTGTCGCGGTACGCGTTGTCGAGCGAATCGACGGCTTCCGCGAACTGTTCGGCCACCAGGTTGTGCTGTTCGACGTCTTCGACCTCGGCCGCGACACTGGTGCTGGCGTTGGTGATCCCACCCCCACCGAAGTCGTTGGGCGACGCCGACAGGTACGCCGAGATCGCGCTGTCGTAGGCGTCCGTGTCGACGCGCAACACCTTTGGTCGCACCCAGTCGGCATAGTCCATCAGCGCGCCGGGACTCACGATGATCGTGCCCACGGTTCACGTGCTCCAGTCGGCGTTTCGGCCTATCGGGTGTTGGTCTGGCTGCGCGGGACCGGTGCCTCCCAGTTGGCCCAGGCTGCATGTGACCTGCCCCACCAGTACCTGGCGACGTCACGGTCGCGGATCGACTGCCTGGCGGCGGCGATGTGGTCGACCAGGTCGCTTGCCTGGGCTTCGAGCGTGGTGACACGCGACTCGATGCGTCCCTGCAGGTCGTCACCTGCCCCGGTGAACCACGTGGAGAACTCGCCTTCGAACGACCCGGCGTTCAGGTCCGCGATGCCATTGCCGACCGCGCTGCCGAGGTCCTCCAGTTGCTCCACCAGTGCGTTGATCGCGTCGAGCGCGGCCTGTGCCCGGGCAAAGGGAAAGTCGAGGCGCTCCGGTTCGGGCCCGGGCCATGGTGGACGTTCGTCGGACATGCTGTGCGCCTTGGGGTGTCGTCAGGAAGCATATCGGTGCGTGACGCGGTCCGCATCCTTTCAATGACATTCGCACGGTTTCATGGTGCATCGCGGACAGCCATCCCGATAGCGCGTCATGGCATCGGCCACGTCGACACCGGTCAGATCGGCGAGCGTGAGCACCCACGCCACGACGTCGGAGAACTCCTCGACCCGTTCGGCGTGGCCCTGGCGGCGGATGGCCCGGGACAGTTCTCCCAACTCCTCGACCAACCACCCCAGTGCGGCATCCACCCCGCGGGCTCGGTCGCGTCCGCCGTAGGTTGCGCGGATCGTCGCCTGGAGTTCGCGCAGGCCCAGGTCGGCACCGCGGTCGGTCAGGTCCACCTCCGGTGCTGCCGGCGTCGCGCCCTCCGGTCGGATCGACGTCACAACGTCAGTTCCGGATACAGCGGGAAGCCCGACAACAGGTCGGCGCTGCGCTGGCGCCCGCGGTCGACCACGTCGGCGGCCATGTCGTAGCGCGCCTGGTGCGGCGAGCCATCCACGACCCTGGCCTCGGTGTTGGTCAGGACGTCGGCGATGATGTCGGCGACCTCGTCCATCTCGTCGGTGCCCATCCCCAGGGTCGTCAGCGCCGGTGTGCCCAACCGGATGCCTGACGTGTACCAGGCCCCGTTGGGGTCGTTGGGGATGGAGTTGCGGTTGACGATGACCCCGGCGTCCTGGAGGGCGGACTCGGCGATGCGCCCCGTCAGGCCGAACGGGCGCACGTCCGCGAGGGCGAGGTGGTTGTCGGTGCCACCGGTCACCATCCGGGCGCCGCGCTCGGTCAGCCCGTCGGCCAGCGCGGCCGCGTTGTCGACGATCTGCTGGGCGTAGGTCGCGAACTCGGGGCGTCGTGCCTCGGCGAAGGCCACCGCCTTGGCCGCCATCACGTGGCCCATCGGTCCACCCAGCACCATGGGGCAGCCCTTGTCGACGAACTCGGCGAGGTCGTCGTCGCACAACACCATGCCGCCGCGGGGGCCACGCAGGGACTTGTGCGTCGTGGTCGTGACGATCTGGGCATGGGGGACCGGGTCGAAGTCTCCGGTGAAGACCTTGCCGGCGACCAGGCCGGCGAAGTGTGCCATGTCCACCATCAACGTGGCGCCGACCTCGTCGGCGATCTCGCGCATGGTGGCGAAGTTGATGGCCCGCGGGTAGGCCGAGTAGCCCGCCACCAGCACCAGCGGCTTGACCTCGCGTGCCAGTGCCGCGATGGCGTCGTAGTCCACCAGCTCGGTCTCGGGGTCCACGCCGTAGCTGGTCTGGTCGAACATCTTGCCGGAGATGTTGGGACGGAACCCGTGGGTGAGGTGTCCACCGGCGTCCAGCGACATGCCGATGAGGCGCTGGTTGCCGAACTGCTGGCGCAACTGCTCCCAGTCCTGGTCGGTCAGGGCGTTGACGTTGCGCGAGCCGTGCTCGGCCAGGAACGGCGCCTCGACCCGTTGGGCGAGGATGGCCCAGTAGGCGACCAGGTTGGCGTCGATGCCGGAGTGGGGCTGCACGTAGGCGTGATCGGCCCCGAACAGCGCCTTGGCGTGGTCGGCGGCCAGTGTCTCGACCTGGTCGACGTACTCGCAGCCGGCGTAGAAGCGGTGACCGGGCGTGCCCTCGGCGTACTTGTCCGACAGCCAGTTGCCCATCGCCAGCAGGGTCGCGGGGGAGGCGTAGTTCTCGCTGGCGATCAGCTTGAGCTGGGCGCGCTGGTTGTCCAGTTCACCACGGATGATGCGGGCCACGTCGGGTTCGGCCGCCCCGATGACCTCCAACGCCGAGGTCACGGCGGTCTGGACGGCGTTCGTGGTGTCGGGAGCGTGGGTGCTGTCGTCGGTCATGGTTGCTGGCCTCGGTTCGGGCGTCGACGGGATGGCGTCGCGGTGGCATCCCAGGACGAGCCCGCAGGGAGGCTCGAGCGGCGGATGGCCCAGGCGCGCGGCAACGAATGTGTGGACGTTTCCCGGTGGTTGTCCACCTCGGATGGTCGACCTGCATGGCCGACCGGCGCCAGTCACGCCCACAGCCCGGATGATAGCGCTGCACCACCACCTTCCCGCCGTCCGTGCCACCAACCACCCCCGGGCAGGCGTCGGGTGATCGTGGACCGGTGGGCGCGGATCCGACCGGCTGCGACCGGATCCGGCCGGGTCGGGCCGGGTCGGGCCGGATCGCCATCGGGCCGGGTCGGGCCGGAAAAGCAGCGAACGCGTCCGGCGGGTGCCGAACGCGTTCGCATGGTGTCGGGATGGGCGGATTCGAACCGCCGGCCTCCTCGTCCCGAACGAGGCGCGCTAACCAAGCTGCGCCACATCCCGTCATGCTCCGTCGGGAAACTGCGGGGCCCGATGCGGGTCGACGTGCAAGGGTGCGTGACGTCGTCCACGGGCCTCATGGAGCGCGAGTGAGCGTACCCGCTGCCGCGACGCGGCCGCGAACCTGTGTGGGCCACGGTGGCGATGCACGGCCCGAGCACTGCCGTACGGCCAGCCCTACGGCAGCAGGGTCAGCAGCGTCGCCTCGGGCCGGCACAGGAACCGGATCGGCGTGTACTTGTTGGTGCCGAGCCCGGCCGACACGTGCAGGGGAACATCGCGATGGTGCGACAACCCGCGAGCCTGGCCGGCGGGCAGGTCACAGTTGGTCACCAGTGCGCCCATGACCGGCATCCGAACCTGGCCACCGTGGGTGTGGCCGCTGAGGATGACGTCGGCACCGACGCCGACCAGCATGTCGAGCGCGGCCTTGTACGGCGCATGCACCAGTCCGACGTGCAGGATCCCGCGTTCGTCCGCGGCGATGGCCTGGGCGTTGGGCAACGTGTTCGCCTGCAGGTGGGGGTCGTCGATGCCCGATGCGACGATGGTGCCCCGTGCGCGTGGGAATCGAGGTGGCGTCGTTGCGAAGCGTCGTCCAGCCCTGCCGATCGAGTCCGGCGATCAGCCGCTGGGTGTCCAGCCGAGGACCGGTGGGCTCGTCATCGGACGTGGAGCCGACGAGGTATCCCAGGGGGTTGCGGGCGACCGGCCCGTAGACGTCGTTGGACCCCAGCACGACCAGCCCGGGGGTGCCCGAGGCGGTCAACGGTGCCAGCATGGCGACGACGTCGTCCTCCATGTCCTGGTCGCCGAGCAGGTCGCCCGTGACCACGACGAGGTCGTAGTCCTCGTCGGCCAGTGCTGCGATGAACGCGCCCATGCGCCCACCCGGTCGGGCCGCGTGCAGGTCGGACAGGTGCAGGATCCGGATCGGGGCCAGTGACGAACGCACGACACCGGTGACGTGGACGTGGCGCAGGGTGAACCACTGGGACTCGAGCAGCGACCAGGCCAGGGTCGCGACACCGACCGCGGCCACGCCCCCGGCCAGTCGGCCGGCTGCGGACCAGCGGTGGTGATCCGGAGTGGACTGGGTCGTGGCGTCCGTGGCGGCCGTGTCGATGGCTGCGGACTCGATGTCAGTGGTCGTCATGGCTATTCATCATCCGGCGGCGGGGGGGTCTTCTTGGGCTTCTTGGGCTTCGCCGGTTCCGTGGGGGTCGGCTCGGCCGGCGGCGGTGTCGGTGCCTCCGTCGTCGGTGCGTCCGTGGGTTCGGCTGGTGTGGTCGGCTCCGGCTCGGGCGGTGCCTCGTAGCGAGCGACCTCGATCGAGATGCCGGACCCGGGCAGTGCCACACTGCCGGCAGCGGGGTTCTGGCGAGTCACGGTCCCGTTCAGCGCCGGGTTGCGCGTGATGGTCTCGAACTGCGACACGTTGTAGCCCGACAGTGCCGCCAGGGCTGTCGCCAGCGGCTGGCCGACGACGTTGGGTGCCGTGGGTTGTGGTGCACTGCCGTCGGACTGCTGGACGAACACGAACGATCCGGCGTCGGAAGGTGTGCCTGCCTCGGGGTTCTGCGAGATCACCGTGCCGGCGGGCTGCCAGCTTGCGACGGTCTGGGTCCCCAACTGCAGACCGGCTTCCTCGGCCACCTCGGTCATCTCGGCGATCGACGAGCGTCCGACCAGTTGCGGCACCGTGACCTGGGGGATGGGTTCGGGCTCCGGGAAGTCCTCTGGTTCGAAGTCGGCCATGACGGCAGACATGTAGTCGGCCCACATCGGCGCCGGGATGGAGGCACCCGACACGCTCTCGTAGGACTGCCCCCCGATGGTCACGTCCTGCATGTAGCGCGTCAGGGCCGGGCAACTGCGCGGGGCACCCGGCAACTGCCCCTCGGGGCAGGCGGCAACGGCATTGGCCACGCTGTCGTAGGTGCGCGTCCCGTTGGGGAAGCCCACCCAGCTCGCGGTGGCGTAGCGGGTCGTGAACCCCATGAACCAGGCGTCGATCGAACTGTTGGTCGTGCCGGTCTTGCCTCGCACGGGGTGCGGGGCCAACGCCGCACCGACGCCGGGGGCGGTCCCGCCCTCGTAGGGGGAGCCGCTCAGGATGTCGATCAGGCGGGTCGCCACGGTCTCGTCCAGGACCTGTTCACAGTCGTTGCTGTGCTCCCAGATGATCTTGCCGTCGCGGTCCTCGATGCGCTCGATCGCGTACGGCGCGCAGTGGCTGCCGCCGTTGGCGATGGTGGCGTAGCCCTCGGCCATCTCGAGCGGCGTCACCTCGTAGGTGCCCAGGGCGACCGAACAGCCGGGCTTGCCGTTGCGCGTCGTGAACTCGCCATCCTCGCCCACGAAGTTGGTGTCGTACCAGTTCTCGAGTCCCAGTCGCTGTGCCATGCGGGCGACGGCGATCGGGCCCTCGTTGCCGGTCGGGCCCAGCAGGCCCGTCAGCGTCGCGAAGTAGACGTTCACGGACTGCTGGGCTGCCGAGTACATCGACTGGGGGCCGCCGGCGGACGAGTTGTCGGGTGTGTAGAACCCGGTGTCGTCGTCGCCCTCCTGCACCGGGCAGACCTCGATGGGCTTGCCACCCTGGTTGTCGTAGTCGTCGGAGATGATGGTGAACCCGGGAGGGATCCCGGCCTCGAGCGCGGCGGCAGCGACGAAGGCCTTGAACGAGGAACCCGGCTGGCGACCCGAGCCGCCACCACCCGGAATCAGCGGGTTGACCTGCGTCTTGTCGCACAGCAACTGTCCGTCGTCGGCAGTCCCGGCCCAGTCGTCGTCGTAGGGGTCACCGGGCGCGCCGGCGCAGTTTCCCCACGAGGAGGGACCCAGCGCCATCGTCCGGATGGCGCCGTTGCCCGGCTCCAACGTCACCAGGCCGCCCATCGGTTCACGCGCGATGTCGGCCCGGGACTCGTCCTCGGCGGTCAGGTGGGAGGAGATGGTGTCGATCGCCGTGGACTGCATGCCGGGGTCGAGCGTGGTCACGATGCGCAGACCGCCCTGGTAGACCTGCTGGGTGCGCGCCTCGGCGTCCGGACCCATCAGGTCCAGCAGCTGTTCCTGTTGCGGGCCCAGGGATCCGGCAGTGTCGGCATTGATGAGCAACTGGGTGATCCACGTGGTCCAGAAGGGGGACTGGGGGTCGGCGGGCTGCGACGGCGCCAACTGCAGGTCCTCGGCGATCGCGCGGTCGCGCGTCTCGGCCGAGATGTAGTCCTCCTCGGCCATCTGGGTCAGCACGATGTCGCGACGCTCGATCGCGTTGGACGGGTTGTCGATGGGGTTGTTGCCGTTGGGTGCGCGGATCACGCCGGCCAGTGTCGCGGCCTCGCCCAACGTCAGGTCCTGGATGTCCTTGGAGAAGTAGCGTTCGGCGGCCGTGCCGATGCCCCAGGCCCCGGAACCGAAGAAGGTCGTGTTGAGGTAGCGCTCGAGGATCTCCTCCTTGCTCATCTGTGCCTCGAGTTGCACGGCCCAGGCTGCTTCCCGGATCTTGCGCTCGATGGTCTGGGCCGCGGCGTCGTCGGAGACGTACTGGTAGGCGTTCTTGATGTACTGCTGGGTGATGGTCGAGCCACCACCGACGATGCCGCCCGCCGCGACGTTGCGCACTGCCGACCGCAGGATGGCGTCCGAGTTCACGCCGTTGTGTTCCCAGTAGGAGTTGTCCTCGGTGGCCACCACGGCATTGACGACGATGTCGGGGATGTCGTCGAAGTCGACCGGGTCCCGGTTCTCCTGGAAGTTGATCTCGTCGAGCAGCGACCCGTCACTGGCGTAGATGAAGGAGTTCTCGGGTGGCGCCGGGAGGTCGGGCAGGGGGCCGACGTCCAGGATCTCGGTGGAGAACAGGTTCAGGCCGTCGGAGGCCAACGACAGGGTCGGAACGAACAACGACGACAGGAGCATCGCCGTGGCGACCACGATCGCGATGATCAGGATCAGCCGCTCGACGATGGCTCGATATCGGGGCGTGGCGTTCGACGACATGGCGTGGCGGTCCTGGGGTTGTCCGTGGGACGGGCGCACCTGCCTCGACGAGCACCACGGGGCATCGACCCGGGAAGCCCAGGCGGTGAGGTGCGTCGAACCGTCCACATCCCGCGCAAGGGTGGAGCCGGGAATGCCGCAAGGCTACCGGCCCATGGGGGCACCGAGCCGTTGCCCTGCCTGCCCCAATGGCCACCGTGGCCGGGCAACCATCGCCCGGCCGCGGGCGTCGTGTCTCCGTCAGCCGGGCCATCTCGCGGTGTTTCATGTGTAGTTGGTGTGCGTTTGCCGCACATTGGTTCTTTCGGGCCATGCAGGGTGGCGGTGTTGCTGCCTAGCGTGGCGCGTGTTGCCCGACGAACAGTCGCCTCGATCTGGATCACCCGGTCAGGTGTCGCCGGCAGCCCGCCGAGCCCACGAGGGGTGCATCGATGGATTCATGGTCCGAGCACGCACGGTGTCGCGGCAAGGAGCCGTCCGCCTTCTTCGGTCGCAACCTGACAGAGGCCAAGGAGGCGATCCGGACCTGTGATCGATGTGACGTCCGCAGCCAGTGTCTCGACTACGCCGTCACCGAGGGCATCGAGATCGGTGTGTGGGGTGGTCTGACCGAGCGGCAGCGTCGCGCCTACGTGCGGCAGTTGGCCAGCTGACACGGCCGGGTCCCGGCAGTTGGCCGGCTGACACGGCCGGGTCCGGTCGCGCCACGTGTCACAGGTAGCCAGTGGTGTTGGTCCGGGCCGAGTCCCCCGCGGCGCCATCGAAACGCGGTGCCTCCATCCCGTCGACCCCACCGCCATCGTCGTCTCCCGAGTCCGGGCCTTCCGCTGCCTGCGTCGCATCGCCGGGCCGGGTGCGGTGACCGCCGAAGCGCTCGCTGATCTCGTCGCCGACCGTGACTGCGGCACTGGCGACGGCGCGCACGGCCGCCTGCAGTTCCGGTGGGTCCAGGTGGGTGCCGAGCAGGTTGTGGCGCAGCCACACCGCGTCGTTGTCGTCATCCCAGCTCAGGGAGCCCAGCACCAGGCCGTGATTGGTGCGGGCCAACCACGATGCGAGTTCGACGTCCAGGGACAGTTTCGTGTTGGTGACGGCGAAGATGCCCACGATCGGACCCAGCGGACTGCCGCCGACGGTCACGAAGATCCGGGCAGTTTCGTGGTCGAAGGTGTAGTTGCCGAAGGCATCGACCCGGTAGGACCCCACGATTGCCCGCAGGAGATCACCGACATGGGCGCGCAGGTCCTGGGGATCGAGGAAGACCCCGGTGCGGCGCGGCGGACGCGGGCCGGCGGTCGGCATGGAGGCCACCTGGCCGCGCGGGCTGTCGGACCTGCGGGCCAGTTCCCGATCCCCGGACTGGTCGTCGCCGTCGGGGCTCGAACCTGTCGCGGCGTCGTCGGTCGCCGATGGTCGTGACGCCTGGTCGTCCGTGGTCGAGGCTGTGTCGCGGGGTGACGACGTCGCGTCGTCGCTCGTGTCGGCCGCGGTCGTGGCGCTCGACGCCGTGTCGGGGGCGGTCGCGTCGGGGGCGGGTGCGTCGTCGGGCTGGTCGTCGGTCATGGCTGTCGGCTCCTTGGGTCGTGCACCAGGTGGGTGCCGATGAGATCGAGGTCATCGATGTCGTGCACGTCGCGGGCTGCCCTGGGCACGGTCACGATGCGGGCGGCGGCCGGTCCACGCAGGGTCGCGGCGATGTCGTGGCGGTGGCGGGAGGCGGTGTCCTCGAGGTGGGCCAGCAGCTCCAGCCCCGCGGCCACGGCGCGGTCGTTGCGGTCGTCGCCCAGCGCTGCTGCTGCCTCCCGAAGGGTCGGTGCCGGCAGCGTGGTGACGTGGTCCTGGACCCGGTTGACGACCACGGTGGCCAGGTGCAGCCCCTCCTGTTGCAGGCGCTCGACGAAGAAGCGGGCCTCGCGCAGGGCGGGTGTCTCGGGCGATGCCACCACGACGAAGTTGGAGGTGGGTTGCTGCAGCAGCCGCAGGACCTGTTCGGCGCGTTCCTTGAAGCCCTCGTACATGCCGTCGAAGCTGCCGAAGAATGCCGCGAGGTCGTCGAGCAACTCCATGCCCGTCACGCGACCCGCCACCTTCATGAAGGCAGCCGCGCCGAACCCGACGACCTTGAGGTAGCCCTTGCCGGCCACGGCCGCCGGCTTGAGCAACAGGCGCAGGAGGTGTCCCTCCAGGAACGACGTCATCCGGGCCGGCGCGTCCAGGAAGTCCAGGGCGTTGCGGGTCGGCGGAGTGTCCACGACGATGAGGTCCCACAGGTCCAGGTCGTGGAGCTCGTGGAGCTTCTCCATGGCCATGTACTCCTGGGTTCCGGCCAGGTTCGACGACAGTGTCTGGTAGATCCGGTTGGCCTTGATCTCGGCCGCGTTCGCCGGACTCGCGGCGTGACGGTCGACGAGCTCGTCGAAGGTGGACTGCATGTCCAGCATCATCGCGTCGAGGCTGCCCGATGACTCGTCGTCCAGGACCCGCTGGGGTCGACTTGCCAACTCGTCCAGCCCCAGCGCCTGGGCCAGCCGGCGCGCCGGGTCGATGGTGATGACCAGTGCGCGACGTCCCCGTCGCGCAGCGGCCAGGCCGATCGCGGCCGCCATCGTCGTCTTGCCGACGCCGCCGGCACCGGTGGTGATGATCACCTCGGCACTGGTGACCGCGTCGGCCAACCGGTCGCGGCCCGACTCGGTGGCAGTGCCGGCGTCCGGCGGGGTCGCGTCAGACGAGGTCACGATGGCGCCAGTGCCACGGCGGCCCGGGCCAGGTGGTCGGCCAACTCGGCCGGCAGCAGCTGCATCGGTCCCACGTCGTGCTGGCCCAGCGCCACCACGGGGGCATCCGGAATCGTGGCCAGGCGCGCCATCATCCGTTCCTGCTGGTCGATCCGTTCGCGGTGGGCCGCCCCGACTCCCCGGAGGGCATCGATGTCGGCATCGGTCCAGTCGACGTCGACGGTGGCCGCGACGTCGGCCAGTCGGGGCCGGCCGACTCGCGCCAACAGGTTCGCGTCGGCCTGGGTCAGCACCTGGGGTTCGACCCGGTTGGCGACGACCGGCCCGACCCGCAGGCCCGCCGCCTGCAGCGCCGCCGCGCCCTCGATCGTCTCGGTCACCGGCATCTCCTCCAGCAACGACGTGATGACCACCTGCGTGCGCGTCGGGTCCGTGAGCATGGTCGTGATCTGGCCTGCCTGGCGCTTGATCGGCCCGACCCTGACGATCTCGGTGACGCCGGCGGGGGCCTGGAGGAACGGCACGATGCGGCCGGTGGGGGGCGCATCGATGATGATGGTGTCGTAGCGGCGACGACCGTCGGCGTCGCGACGCGCCTCGATCTCGTAGACCTTGCCGATCAGCAGCAGGTCACGCAGCCCCGGGGCGGCGGCCGTCACGAAGTCCAGCGCGTTGGAGCGTTGCAGGGCCCATTGCAGCCGCTTGAGACCGTAGAACAGCTCGAGGTACTCCAACACCGACTTGGTGGCGTCCAGCGAGGTGCCCCACAGGCCCGGGCGGAACTCACGCTCGGTGTAGTCCCACGCCGGCGTGGCCAGGGCACGTGACAGGGTGTCGCGACCCTCGACCTCCACGAGCAGGGTCGCCCGTCCGACGGCCGCGAGGGCCAGGCCGATGGTCGCGGCCACGGTGGTCTTGCCCACGCCACCCTTGCCGGTGACCACCACCACGTTGGCCGGAAACATCGCGTCCAGTGCCGCGACGGCGGCAGGCTGCGAGGTCATGGGGTTCCTGGCGATGGTCGCGGATGGTGGGAGGATATGGCCAGCGATAGGCTCTGCAGCATGACTTCCCTTGTCGGTCCGTCCGGACCCCACTCCATCCAGCGTGTCCGCGCTGCCTTCGTCCTGGCCATCGCCGTCGGGGCGCTGGTGATCGGCTCGATGCTGACACTGGTTGCGCCGGCGGTGGCATCGCCCGGGTCGGCCGCGACGTCAGCCGGCGACGCGGTCGTGGCCGCGGACGGCGATGCCCCGACCGCGACCGTCGACATCCTGCCGGTCTCCGGGTTGCTGGATCCGCCCGTCGCGGGCACGATCATCGACCTGCTGGCCGAGGCATCCGCCGGCACGTCGGAACTGGTGATCATCCAGGTCGACGGGCCGGGCGGGGTGTCCGTGGACACCCAGGGCCTGGTCGACGCCATCGACGAGGCCACCGTCCCGGTGGCCGTGCTGGTCGCCCCCGACGAGAACCCCACCGCCATCGCGGCAGGGGCGTGGGGGGTCCTGTGGGCCGCAGCCGACATCCGCATCGTGTCCCAGTTGGGGGCGGTCGGGCCCCTCACCCCGGTCGATCTCAGCGATGGTGACGACGACGCCGTCGCCGACCAGGTGCTGGCCGACCTTGGCGAGGAGGGTGGGGATCCGGCCGTCGTGGCGGCGCTGCGTGACGAAACCGTGGCCGGACTCGACCTGGAGGCGGCCGGACTGGTCGACGTGCTGGCCGACAACTACCTCGAGGTGATGGACGAACTGGACGGGCGCGAGGTCGCGACCTCCAACGGCCCCGTTGTGCTCGACCTGGGCGCGGACCGCACCAGCCGGCTGTACTCGATGGGGCTCATCGCCCGGATGCTCCACGCTGCCGCGACGCCCACCTTCATCTACCTGCTGCTGGTCCTTGGGCTGGGGATGCTGGCCTTCGAGCTGTTCCAGCCCGGCTTCGGCGTCGCCGGCTTCGCGGGTCTGCTGATGCTCCCGTTCGCGATCTTCGGGCTGACCGTGCTGCCGGTGGTGTGGTGGGCGCTCGCCCTGTTGCTCCTGGGCATGGCGCTGTACGTGGTGGACACGTCGCTCGCCGGATTCGGGTGGATCACGGCACTGGCAACGGCCGCGTTCGGTGTGGGCTCGTGGTTCGTGTTCGGCACGGGCGCCCTGCGCAACCCGACCTGGGTCGCGGCCTTCACCACGGTGGTCGCACTGGGATTCTGGGTGGTCGTCATGACCACGATCCTGCGGGCCCAGGCCGGGCCCGAGGGCATCGAACTCGATGACCTGGTCGGCAAGTTGGGCATCGTGCGCAGTGTCCTCAACCCCGAGGGCCACGTCTACATCGATGACGCGTTGTGGCGGGCCAGACTGACTGACGGCGGCCGCCTGCGGGTGTCCGCGCCCATCCAGGTCGTCGACGTGGACGGCGCCGTGTTGGTGGTTGCCCCGTGGGTGGCCGACCAGCCCACTGGCCCCGGTCCCGCCGACCAGTGACACCGCCTCCGACGACAACCCGTCCGCCGGCAGTGACACCGCGTCGGACGGCAACCCGTCCGCCAGCAGCGTGACCACGACGCCATGATCCCCACCTCGCACGTGACCCGACAATCCTGACAGGAGCCGCCATGGCCGCACGCACCACCTGGGAGTACGCCACCGCAATGCTCGTGAGCCATGCGCTCCAGCAGATCCTCAACCAGTGGGGATCCGACGGGTGGGAGTTGGTCTGCGTCGTCGACAACGTGGCCTACTTCAAGCGTCCGGCTGCCGACGGAGGGGCGTGATGTCGGCCACCGACCGGCTCGCCGACATGGGCCTCGCCCTGCCGGCGGTGCCACCACCGGCCGCCGCCTACGTGCCATCCGCCTCGTTCGGATCACTGGTGCAGACGGCTGGCCAGTTGCCCATGCAGGACGGGGCATTGCTGCACACCGGGAAGGTCGGTGCAGCAGTCAGCCTGGAGCAGGCGCAGGACTGCGCCCGCCAGTGCGCCCTGAACGTGCTGGCCGTGGGTGCCGGCCACGTCGACGGCGACCTGGACCGCCTGCGGGTGGTCAAGTTGACGGTGTTCGTGGCGTCGGTGCCGACCTTCAGTGAGCAGCACCTGGTCGCCAATGGCGCCAGCAACCTGGTCGGTGACGTGCTGGGTGACGCCGGGGTGCATGCGCGCTCGGCCGTCGGCGTGCCGGTCCTGCCGTTGGACGCACCGGTGGAGGTCGAGGCCCTGTTCGAGGTGCTCGACGCGTGACCGAGCTGCGCTCGGGCAGACACCAGACTGGCACCACGGCCACGGCCGTGCCGTCGGCCAGCCTGCTCCTGCTGCGTGATGCGCCCACGGGCGGCCTGGAGGTCTTCCTCCAGGAGCGGACCCTGGCGTCGGACTTCGCCGGCGGTGCCTACGTGTTCCCCGGTGGCAAGGTCGATGCCCAGGACACCGACATGCCGGCGGAGGTGCTGGGAGACGTGGACGTGGCCGCCCTGCAACGGGCACTCGGGGCCGCCACACCCAGCACCGCCATCGCCCTGGTCGTGGCCGCGATCCGGGAGACCTTCGAGGAAGCCGGGGTCCTGCTGGCCAGGCGGGACGGCCAGGTCGTCGGAGGCGACGAACTTGGTCACCCGGACGTCGTGGCGATGCGCACGGCCCTGGCCGACCGCCACGGCCACGCCGACTGGCGACCGTTCCTGGCATCGCGGGGACTGGTGCTGGACCTGGCAGCCCTCGTGCCCTTCGCGTGGTGGGTGACCCCGCACGGCGTGCATCGGCGCTACTCGACCCACTTCTTCGTGGCGGCCGTGCCGCCCGACCAGGTCGACCACCTCGCCCACGACGGCAGCGAGATGACCGATTCCGTGTGGATCGATCCGGCAGCGGCGCTGGCAGCCGGCGAGTCCGGTGCCCGCGTCATCATCTACCCCACCCGCCGAACGCTGTCGGCACTGGCCGCCAGCACGACGGTGGACGCCGCCATGGCGGCCGCCCGTTCCGGCGCGGTCGACCTTCGCCCCATCGTCCCGATCCTGCGTCGCACGCCCGACGGCATGGGCGTCCAGCATCCCGATGGCGGCCCGGTCGAGATGGTGTGATGCCGCCGATTCCGGGCTGTCCCCGACATCCCGGTCGCCACCACCGCCACCACCACTGACCGCCACCGCCACCACTGACCGCCACCACCGACCGCCCACCACGACGTGCAGGAGCCCTCACGTGCAGACGAGTCCGCCCCCTGATCCTCGCACCGACTGGGACCTCCCTGCCTTCGGCACGATGCCCCGCGTCACCCAACTGGACGAGGTGACCCACCGCGTCCTGGCCGACAACCCGTCACCGATGACGCTGGACGGCACCAACACCTACGTGGTCGCCCCCCCGGGTGCGGGTGTGGCGCTGGTCGTGGACCCCGGTCCCGATGACACCCCCCACTTCGACGCCGTGGCCGCGGTCCTGGATGCCGTGGATGCGCGCCCGATCGCCGTCGTGGTGACCCACCACCACGTCGACCATGCCGCCGCCGCGAGCGCCTGGGCCACGCACTGGGCCTGCCCGGTGGTCGCGTCCGATCCTGACGTCGCCGGGGCCGCCGGGCGCAGGATCGCGGACGGTGATCGCCTCGACCTGCCGGGCCTGCGGGTCGACGTGGTCGCGACCCCCGGTCACAGCGCGGACCACCTTGCCTTCCGACTGGGCACCGGTGGCCTGCTGACCGGCGATCACGTCCTGGGGCGTGGGACCACGGTGGTCACCCATCCCGACGGCAACCTCACGGCCTACCTCGACAGCCTCGCCCGCACGGTGCGACTGCAGGCCGATGCGCTGTACCCGGGTCATGGGCCCGCGTTGCGACAGGATCCGACCGCAGTCCTTCGTCACCACCTGTTGCATCGGGAGTATCGACTGGACCAGATCCTGGCGGCCCTGGGCGAGCGGCCGATGCAGCCGCACGAGCTCGTCGCCCGCATCTACGCCGACCACGACCCGGCGGTGTGGCCGGCTGCCGAGGCGTCCACCCGGGCAGCGTTGGCGCACCTGCGCGAGCGCGGCCAGGTGGTGTGGGACGGGGACATCGCTCGCCGCACCGGCTGAGTGCGGGGACCGGGTGCCGACGGCGGTGGCCCGGGTTCAGCCGCCCTCGCCCATCATCGTCATCAGGTCGGACAGTGACACCGTGGTGGCGTCGGCGGGCGCGCCGGCGTCGTCGCCCAGGTCGGTCATCGTGAGGACGAGCGCAGCGTCGGCCTCGGCGATCTCGGCCAGGTCGGCAAGGTCCTCGTCGCCCAGCATGTCGCCCCCGATGGAGCCCATGAACTCGTCGAGGTCGATGCGCAACTCGGTGGCGACGCCGTCCTGGGCCGTCAGGGTCAGCCCGGTGATGGTGTCGGGCAGGGGGTCGCCATCGGATCCCAGTTCGAGGTTGGAGGGCACGCCTGCCTGGGCGGCGGCCTCCTCGACGTCGTCCAGGGCCTGCTGCAGGGCGGCGCCGTCGATGGTCAGCTCCCACGGATTGTCGCCCGTTGCGGTCACGTAGGTGTCGAGGAATGCGTCGACCGAGTCCAGGTGCTGTTCCTCCAGGAGCGCCTGCACCTCCTCGTTGGAGGTGTCGGGCAGCATCGGGGCCTCACTGGGCCCGAGCAACGAGCCCATCAGGTTCTGGGCACTGTCACTGATGTCGGTGATCCCGATCCATTCCCCGGCCGACAGGGCATCGAACAGCCCGCCGGCCTCGCCGCCGAGCCCGAACGACTCGATGGCGTCGCGTGGGTCCTGGGGCAACGGGGCAGCGTCTGCCTCTTCGAGTTGCGCCCAGTCCACCCGCAGGTAGACGTCGTTGCCGGCACGACGCACGAACAGCGCATCGAGCATCGACATGCCGGTGACGGCGCCATCGGCATCGATCGCCAGGGTCATCAGCGGACCGTCGGCCTGGGACGCGAGGAGTTCCTCGACCTTGGCGGCCTCGGTCGGGTCGGCCACGCCACTGGGATCCGCATCCAGGGTCACCGCGATCGTCGTGCCCTGTGCCAGGCGCGCGTCCATCGCCTCGCCGGGACCGGTCGCTGAGCCGGTGCCGCAGGCAGCCAGCGCGACAAGGGTGGCGACAGCGGCGACGGCCAGTGGAACGCGAGAGGATCGTGATGCTCGGGGATGGCGCGACATGGGAACCTCGATGTGGAGACCTTCAGCCGTCACGTTGACGGCGTCCGATGACCACGACGGTATCCCTCACCGTCGACGCCCCGGATGGGTGAGGTCCCCCAGTCGAACCCCATCCGGCCCCACCCCGCGGGGAGGTGGATCGCGGCCGCGCGGGCGTGCGGGTCACGTGCGTGCGGGCGGTTGCCGTTGGCGAGATCCATGGAGGCGGGCGAGCGATTGCGGGACCGGCCGGGTTGGCTCAGGTCGACCGTGGGATTCCGGCGGCCTTCAGCATGGCAGCGGGCACGTTCGCCTCGCGCCATGCCTTGTAGCTGATCCCCTTGCGTGCTCCGTAGTCGGCAGCCACTTCGGCAAATCCGCGTTCGAGTTCCGCGAGGTCTGGCTCCTCGCGCAGTTCTTCCAGTCGCGCCTCGTCATCCATGCGGTCCTGGATGAGTTGCAACCGTTGGACCGGGTCGTCCTCGGTTTCGATTGCGGCCTGCGTGTCGGCGATCCGCACCTGCAACTTCTTCGGTGTCACCTTGGGGCCGCGACGCCGGCCACGCTCGAGTGCATCCAGATAGAGTTTCACGGCACGGGACTGCCTTCGTCCGATTGCCATTGCCTCTTTGTGTGCTTTGCTCATGGCTGCCATGTGGGCATCTCCTGCAGGGGGAAAGCCAAACCATATCTCACTGTGGGTGGGTTGTCCCACTGGCCATTTTTCCGATGTGGACACGACCCATGGCAGGTGGCATCCATGGCTGGCACGCGCGGGTTCCGCGTGGTCGTTCGGTGGTACTCCCGGGCACCTGCTCGGCAGTACCGTGGCCGGTGGCAACGGCGCCACGGTGCATGCAGCACGCACCACCCACGCCTGCCCCATCTCGACATCGTGGTGCCACGGCACCGGATCGCGAGAGCGTGGTCTCGACCAATGGCGGTCGCGACTGCCGGGCGGACGTTGACAACCCAACTCCATGGCACACAACGGCGTGTGCTCGACGGCACACAATGGCGTGTGCACAGGAGACATCACGTGACCTTCGCACTTCCACCAGCCAAATCGGTGGCGACGAACCCCGACCAGGAGCAATTGCGCGCCTGGGCCCTGGAGTTCATGCCACGCATCACCGAGACCGAGTTCGGGAACCTGAACTACCAGGCGCGAATCCTCGCCCGCCAGGCACCCTCGACCTTCTTCGTCTCGGACACCCCAACGGGCAAGCCCACGATGTCGCGCGCCGACGCCGACGCCTGGGCCGCACGTCAGGACGCCCACATCGCCGACCAGGACATGATCCTGGTGCAGGGCTACATCGGGCCGGACCCGGAGTTTCGCACCGGGACCCAGTTGTTCATGGACCGTCGCAACGCCAACATCCCGGCCATGCAGGAGCAGCTGTTCTTCCCACCCGATGATGACTGGGACTCCGAGTTCACGGTGATCTACACCCCGCACCTGGTTCCCGAGGGAATGCCCAACGAGTGTCTCATCATCGTTGACCTCGACAACTGGGTCACCCGCGTCTTCGGCTCCGACTACTTCGGTGAGTCCAAGATGGGCGGCCTGCGCATGTGGAACAAGTTGGTGTACGACCGTGGCGGGCTCGCCATGCACTCGGGCGCCAAGACCTTCCCGGCCGAGTCCACCCCGGATGGTGAGGAGCAACTGGCCCTGATCATCGGCCTGTCGGGGACGGGCAAGACCACGACGACCTTCCGCAACGTGATGGGCTCGCAGCCGGTCCAGGACGACTTCATCGCCCTCATGCCCGACGGCACCGTGCATGCCTCAGAGGACGGGTGCTTCGCCAAGACGTTCGGACTCGATCCCGACGACGAGCCCTCGATCCATGGGGGCGCCACCTCGCCGCAGGCGTGGTTGGAATCCACCCACGTCGACGCCGACGGCACGGTCGACTTCTTCAACGACTCCCACACCGCCAATGGCCGCTGCACGTTCGGCCTCGACATGATTCGTCATCGCGACCCCCGTGACCTGCCGCGTGCGCACTACCTGTTCATCCTGAACCGCAACGAGGACATCATCCCGGCCGTCGCGAAGCTCAAGCCCGATCAGGCCGCGCGCTACTTCATGCTGGGCGAGACCAAGGGCACGTCCGCCGGTGGCGCGTCCGAGGCCGGCAAGAAGCTGCGGGTGCCTGGCACCAACCCGTTCTGGTTCGAGGAGGACTCGTCCCAGGGCAACCGACTGCTGGAGTTGTTGGAGACGGTCGACCTCGAGGTCTACCTGTTCAACACGGGGCGAGTCGGGGGCGGCGAGCAGGTGGAGGGATCCAGGAAGGTGCGAATCGCGCACTCGGCTGCAGCCCAGGAGGGCATCGTCAACCAGACGATCGAGTGGGAGGAGGACCCGGACTTCGGGTATCTCGTCGCACGCTCGATCCCGGGGTTCGACGATCCGGAACTGTTGCAGCCGCGCCGTCTCTACGAGGCCCAGGGTCGATCAGCCGAGTACCGCGAGATCGTGGCGACGCTCAAGCAGCAGCGCGCCCGGTACCTCGAGGGATTCAGCCGCCTCGACCAGCGGATCACGGGCGTGTCCGTCACTGCGGCCTGACCCTGGGGCCACCACGACTCACTCGCCTCCAGCCTGCGTGGTCACGGTCCTGCGTCCAGATCACCCACGCTGGTCGCACACAGTGGCCGGGTGACTGCACGGGACCACGCATGACCACAGCGGAGGGGCGCCAATCCCGGCGCCCCTCCGCCAACTGCCCCCGGCAGTGGTCAGGTGTGGCTGTTGGGTCGACGTCCGGCGCGCGTGCCGCGTTGGCTGGCCGGTGGAGTGCTCGGTGCTCGGTCGGTGCCCCTGGTGCTGGTTCGGCTGGCGGTCAGGCGCACTCGGACTCGCCCAGGATCACGGCGAATCCGTTGTCGGATCCCAGGTCGTTGTAGAAGGCGGGATCCTCGGTGCGCTCGGGCAGGTGCTTGAGGTCCACGATCAGGTTCTCGACGATCTGCTTGCCGCCGATGCGATCGACGTACTCCCACAGGGCCTCGTCGTCGTGGCGGTTGGAGCGGTAGTCGGCGATGATGCGGCTGGCGGCCACCGGCGCATTCCTGGCCGGCACGTTCGTGACGTAGGAGCCGAACCTTGCGCCGCCCTGCTCCACGTGGCCGCCCAGCCAGATGCGGTACGCGGGAGCCTCGTTGCCGTCGCGGTCGCGCTTGGCCATGCCCGAGAATCCCAGGTCCCATGCCTGGTGCTGCCCGCACGAGTTGGGGCAGCCAGAGATGTTGACCTGCACACCATCGGTGGTGTCCAGCCCGTCGGTGGCCAGTCGTCGCGACACCGCGTCGCCAAGGCCGCGGGACGCCGTGATGGCGAGATTGCAGGTCTCGGCACCGGGGCACGACACCACGTCACCCGCCTTCTCGGCGAACGGCTTGTCGAGTTCGTGCGCGGCCAGCGTGGCCCACACCACGGGCAGGACCTCGGCAGGGACGTCACGGAACACCACGTTCTGGCGAATGGTGAGTCGTGCATCGTCGAGGTCGTTGGTGGCCATCATGGCTGCCAGCGCCCGCAGTTGGACGATCGTGAGGTCGCCCAGGGGCGCGGAGGCGAAGACGGCGAACGCGCGCCCGTCGCGCTGGCGGGTCACGTTCGCATCCAGCCACGCCAGGTAGCGCCGGTGTGCGTCCGGCACCTGGGCCAACGCGTCCGGCAGCGCCACCGGCGCGGTTGCCGCGGTGGCCTCGTCGACGTGGGGGTGCAGGGCCACCGTGGACCGCAGACCCGTGGCCAGCACCTCGTCGCGACGCGCCTTGACCCGTGCGATGAACTCCTCCTCACCCAACTTCTTGACCAGGAACTTCATGCGTGCCCGGACGCGCTTCTCGCGTTCACCGAGCAGTTCGAACAGGTCCAGCACCGCGATGCAGGTCGGCAGCAACTGGTCGGCCGGGGTGAAGTCCTCCAACTCCACGGCTTCCCGGGGTGCCGACCCCAGCCCACCGCCGAGCACGATGCGGAATCCCGGGGCGCCGTCGGGGCCGACTGCCGGTCGCACGCCGATGTCGTGGATGCCGGTGGCGGCATCGTCGGTCTCGGTGGCCGAGAACGCGATCTTGAACTTGCGGGGCAGCAACTGGTAGCTGGGGTGGCGCAGCAGGTGCCGGGTCGTCTCGGTCGCCGTGGCCTGCAGGTCGATGACCTCGTCGGGATGGATGCCCGCCAGTGGCGACATGGTCACGTTGCGGATGGCATTGCCGCAGGCCTCGCGCGTGGTCAGTCCGGATGCGGCGATGACACGGAGGACATCGGTGACGTCGGACCGCTCGATGCGGTGGTACTGGATGCACTGGCGCGTGGTGATGTGGGCGACGCGCGGCGGCGCCCATCGTTCGGCGATGACGGCCAGGGCTGCCAGTTGGACGGCGTTCACCCGACCCATCGGCACCTTGACCCGGATCATGTGCGTGTCGGTCGACTGGCGGATGCCGTAGACACCGAAGAACAGCCGTTGCGGCTTGAACTCGTCCTCGCTGATGCGGCCCGCCGCGACGTCGGCGATCGTCGCCTCCAGTTCGTCGATCTCGGCAAGATCGCCCCAACCGTCGACCGGGAGGTCTGCGGGGGTGAGCGTGGCGGGATCCAGGTCCCGGGGAAAGAGGTCGTCCGCGATCGCGTCGACGTCGATGGGTGACGGCATGTCGGTGGGGACCTGGTCGGTCGGGGTGTCGAGCAGTGTCATGACGCGACCTTCGTGGATGCGGGTGACGCGGTGGGTGCCGTCGCCACGATCTGTGCGGGCGAGGGGGCGTGGGGGATCGAGGTGCCGGGCATCGAGGTGTGGGGTCCGGTCTCGAGCCCGGCGGCGTGCGCCCCGCCGTGGGGTGTGCGTGCGTCGTGCGACGACGTCGTGGCGCGGTCGGAAGTCGTGACCAGGCCGTCCTGCAGCAGGGCGCCGACACCGACCACGTCCCCGACGACGATCGTGGCGGGCGAGCCGATCCCATGACGATCGAGGTCGGCAGGCAGGTCGGCCAGGTTCGAGTGCACCACGCGTTGGCGTGGCGTCGTCGCCCACTGGATGGCTGCGGCCGGTGTCGTGGCGTCGCGGCCGTTGGCCACCAGGCGGGCGCAGATGTCGGGTGCGTTGCGCACCCCCATCAGGAACACCAGGGTCCCGTGGAACCGCGCCAACGCGTCCCAGTCGATCTGGGATGCCGACTTGGTGGGGTCTTCGTGGCCGGTGATGAACGCCACGCCGGTGGCCAAGCCGCGGTGTGTGACCGGGATTGCCGCGGCTGCCGGTCCGGCGATGGCCGAACTGACACCGGACACGATCTCGAACGGAATGCCGGCGGCACGACAGGCCAGGGCCTCTTCGCCGCCACGTCCGAAGACGAACGGGTCGCCGCCCTTGCACCGGACGACCGCCTTGCCCTCGCCGGCTGCAGTCACCACGAGTTGGGTGATCTCGCGCTGCGTCCAGGTCCGCTCGCGGCAACTGCGATCGGGGTTCTTGCCCACGCGGATGATCTCGGCCGTGGTCGGGACCAACTGCAGCAGCCGCGGGTCGGCCAGTCGGTCGATCGCAACGATGTCGGCGGTCGCCAGGAGTGCCGCGCCACGCAGGGTCAGCAGACCGGGGTCACCCGGGCCGGCACCGACCAGGTGCACCCAGCCGGGATGGGCTCCCTGGAGTCCCAGTCCCGCGGTTCGGAGCACGTCGATGGTCATGCGACTGCCTTCGTGGCCGGGGTGGGGAGGGGAGTGGGCGGGGGCGGTCGCGGTCAGCAGGGTGGTCACGACGTGGTCGACCACGGCCTGTCGTCCGTGGGTCCGCACCATGTCGGCGAGCCCGTGCACGTCACCGACTGCCAGCGCCCAACGGGCCGCCCACTCGTCGAACGCAACCGGCCGAGGTCCCACGACCTCGCGTGCCGTGGCGGCAGCGGCGACGACGTCACCGTGCTCGGGCCCCAGCAGCGACTCGAGTTCCTCGCGGTACCGACGCGCGAGCGCCGGCGCCGAGCCGCCCGTGGAGATGGCGATGCGCAGGTCACCGCGCCGCACCAGGGCGGGCTGGGCGAAGTCGGTGTGGTCGAGGTCGTCGAGAACCGACGTCGTGACGTGCCGTTCGCGCGACTCCGTCCACAGGGCCTGGACATCGGTGCTGGCATCCTCACGCGTGACGATCGCGATGCGGGCGCCGGCGAGGTCCCCCGACTGCCAGTCCCGCTGGAGCAGGGTGGCGCGTCCTGCGGCTGCGGCCACACCGTCGACCAGTGGCGGGCTGGGTGCGGGCGTGATCACCGTGACGGTGGCACCGGCGGCCAACAGGGCGTCCAGTCGAGTGACGGCCTCGCGACCTCCGCCCACCAGGACGGCGGGCTGGTCGTGCAGGTCGAGGGCGACGACGTAGCCGAACGTGCTCATGTCCGACTCCGCACGATGCCGCGTACCGGGTCCACGTGGATGCCGCACTCGGTGCGTTCCGGCTCGTGGGCCCACCGACCGGCGCGAGGATCCTCACCGGGTGTGACGGGGCGCGTGCACGGTTCGCAGCCCACGGAGCGATAGCCGTGTGCTTCCAGCGGATGGTCCGGCAGATCCAGCGACGCGCGATGCGCGGCCAGGCGCTCGTCGGTCCACGTGGCCAGGGGCGCGACCTTCACCAGCAGGCGGTCACCTTTTCGGGCGGTGCCCACGACCGGCGTGTCGGCGCGACCGGCGGTCTGCGCGCGTCGAACCCCGGTGGCCCAGCCGTCCGCCCCGGCCAGCGCTGCCTCCAACGGCAGGCCCTTGCGCAACCGGCAGCAGGTGTCGGCATCCCGTGCGAACAGCCGGGCGCCGAACAGCCGCGCCTGCGCGTCGACTGCCAGGGACGAGTGAATCGTCACGACGTCGAGGTCCAGCAGCTCGGCCAGCCGGTCGCGGTGGGCGATGGTCTCGGGGAAGTGCAGGCCGGTGTCCAGGAACAGCACCGGTGTTCCCGGGGCATGGGTGGCGACCAGGTGCAGCAGCACTCCCGAATCGATGCCGAACGAGGACGTCACCACGAAGGTGGGGATCGACGTTGCGGCCCAGGCCAGGATCTCACCTGCCGAGGCGTCCTCCAGGCCCGCCGCCGCCGTGGCGACCGTGGCGCGCAGGCGTGCTTCGGCGGTCGGACCGTCGGCCGCGCGCAGATTCGCGCCGGACATGCGCTGGCCACCGACGTCGATCGCATCGAGTCGAGGGCTGGCGGGTGCGTGGGCAACGCTCACGACGGCATGCTCCTGGGCTGGCTGTGTCACCCAAGAGTGGAGGGTCGGCGTCGATCTGGCCCACCTCGATGGTGGAAACCGTCGCTACCTCCTCATCCGCCCCGCGTCGGCGCCTCCTCATCCGGGCTGCTCGCCACCGCTTCGCTGGCCCTGCAGCAGGGGGCCCGTCCGGCCCTGGCCGACACGCGGCCGGGGCTCACCCGACACGTGGCCGGGGCTCACACCATGCGTGGCGCGGCGGCGAGGTTGGCGTGGATCTCGCGGGTCGCCGTCGACTTGTTGAGGGTGTAGTAGTGCAACCCGGGCGCACCCATGTCGAGCAGTTCCCGGCACAGCTTGGTTGCCTCCTCGACACCGACGGCGCGAACTGCGGCCTGGTCGTCGGCGACCGCCTCCAGCCTGGCCACCAGCTCGTCGGGCAGCGGGTAGCCCGACAGTTCGGCGAAGCGTTGCACCTGTCCCACGTTCGTCACCGGCATGATGCCGGGCACGATCGGTGTCGTACAGCCCAGGTCGGCCAGTTCCTCGACCAGGTCGACGTACTCCTGGGCCCGGAAGAACAGCTGGGTGATGCCGAAGTCGGCGACCTCGAGTTTCGCGGCCAGGTACGCGCGGTCGCTGGCGTGATCGGTCGATTCGGGGTGGCGCTGGGTGTGGACCGCCACGCCGATCGATGCCTGGTCGCCCATGACCTCGCGGGTCAGCAGGACCAGGTCGAGCGCGTGGTCGAGATCGCCGCGAGGCAGGTCGGGTTGGTTGCGTGGCGGGTCGCCGCGCAGTGCCAGGATGTTGGTCACACCCAGCTCGAGGTAGCGATTGAGGATGTCGACGAGCTCGGCGCGCGAATGGCCCCAGCAGGTCAGATGGGCCATCGGGTTGTGGTCGCTGCGCAGGTCGGCGATGACCTCGCGCGTGCGGTCGCGGGTGGATCCGCCAGCCCCGTAGGTGACCGACACGAACGAGGGATCCAGCTCGCGAAGTTCCTCCAGGGCGGTCTGGAGGTTGGTCCAGCCCACGTCCGTGCGCGGCGGCATGAACTCGAAGGAGGTCGTGGTGCCGGCGTCGAGCAGGTCGATGATGCGTGTCGTCACGGCCGACTGCCTCCTGGCGATGTGCCAACGGGCGCACGTGGATGTGCGATGCAGGGGGCACGACGTCGGACTCGACAGTGCGGGCGTCACGGTACACACCTGTCTGGAAGGCGCCCAAACCGAACCATGGGCGCGCGACCATCCATCCCAGCACGACCTACACGTTCGCCTCGTCGAGCCCCGACGATGACAGGCTGGTCCGGGGGGTCAGCTTCTGGACCCGGATTCGGACGTCTGCGACCACCAGTCCCGACTGCTGCACGAACACGGGGTTGAAGTCCACCTCGATGATCTCGGGCAGGTCCTCGACCATGGCACTGACCCTGGCGAGCAGGTCGCGCAGGGCATCCACGTCACCGGGTGGCGCCCCCCGATAGCCGTCCAGCAGGGGCCGCATGCGCAGTGACGCCAGCATCTCGTCGGTGTCGCGGTCGGTCAGCGGAGTGATCCGGGCCGTGAGGTCGCCGACCAGTTCCATGTTGTGGCCGCCGGCCCCGGTCACGACCACCGGTCCGAACGAGGGGTGGTGACGCACGCCGACCATCATCTCGACCCCCCCGGCCATCTCCTGGACCAGGAACCGCTGGCGCGGTCCCTGTGGATCACGGGAGTCGTGGTCGCGGGGTCCCTCGGCAGCCCGCGGGAAGCGCTCGCGCAGCGTCTCGATGGCTGCTGCAGCGGCGCGGGGCGAGCGACGTCCCAGCTCCACCCCACCCGTGGTGGTCTGGCGCAGGACGGGATCCAGCAGCTTGACGGCGACGGGCACGCCGAGATGACGTTGCGCCGCGGCCGCCTGGTCGCGTCCCCACACCACGATCGACTGGGGCCGGGGCACGCCGTAGGCGTCCAGGACCTGGCCTGCCTGTTCCCACGTCAACCAGGCCGCGCTGCCGGACGGATGCTGGACCGGGCCCATGGCCTCGATCACCTGGTCCACGGTGTCGCGAGCCGCAGCGCGATCGATGTCGTCAGGGGTGACCAACTCGCCCAGCGGCCGGCGCCGCCATTCCGAATGGCGTGCGACGTGGCCCAGCGCCCTGGCGGCCGCCTCGGGAAACGAGAAGGCGGGGATGCCGGCATCGAGGAGGCCGCTGTGACTCGTGTCGTCCTCCAGGGTGATGGCGATCACCGGCACGTCGGCGTCCACGCGGTCACGCGCCCCGGTGATCGCATCGACGCCGAACTCGGTGTTCGGTTGCAGGATCGGCACATGGATGGCGAGCAGGATGTCGATGTCCCCACTGGCCCCCATCACCTCCATGGCGTTGGCGAACTGCTCGTCGGTCGTGCTGACGGCCAGGTCGAGGGGATTCGTGACATGGTGGTGATCGGGCAGCACCGCGGCGAGTCGTGTGCAGGTCTTTCGCGACAGGCCCACCACGTCCAGGCCCTGGGATTCGCAGGCGTCGGCGGCCAGGACTCCCGGCCCCCCGGCATTGCTGACGATGCCGACACGGCGCCCGCGCACCCAGGGCACACGGTCCAGGACCATGGCCACGTCGAACATCTCCGGGATGCTGTCCGTGCGGATCACGCCGGTCTGGGCGAACAATGCGTCCACTTCGATGTCGCTGGCCGGCGCCTCTCCGTCGGGCAGGACGGTGGCGCGCACACCGGCGTCCGAGCGTCCGGCCTTGACCACGATGATGGGTCGCTGGCGTGACACGCGTCGCGCGATGCGGGCGAACTTGCGCGGGTCGCCGAACGTCTCGAGGTAGAGCAGGATCGCCTTGGTGCGGTCGTCGAGTTCCCAGTACTGCAGGAGGTCGTTGGCACTGATGTCGGCGCGATTGCCCATGGAGACGAACGAGGACAGACCGACGTGGCGGCGCATCGCCATGTCGATGATCGCCATGCCCAACGCGCCGGACTGGGACGCCACGGCGAACGGGCCCTCGGGCGGCATGGTGGCCGCGAGGCTGGCGTTGAGCGAGACCGCCGGGTCGGTGTTGAGCAGACCCATGCAGTTGGGGCCGATCAGGCGCAGGCCGTGGGCGTGGGCCAGTGCCAGCAGCTCCTGCTGGCGGGCCTCCCCTTCCGGGCCGGCCTCCGCGAATCCGGCCGAGATGACGGCCACGGCCTTGCAGCCCAACGCGCCTGCCTCCTCGACCACGTCGTTGACGGCCTCGGCCGGGACGGCGACGACCACCAGTTCCGGGACCACGGCCAGGTCGGAGAGGCTGGGCGCCACGCTGCGGCGACCGATGCGGCGGGCTGCCGGGTTGACCAGGTGCACCTTGCCGGTGAACTTCGCCGACTGCAGGTGGCTGATGAGCAGGCCGCCCAGCGTGGTGCTGGACCTCGAGGCGCCGACCAGGGCCACCGAATGCGGCATGAGGAAGCGCGACAGGGCAGCGCGCGCGGCGCGGCTGTCGGCAACGTCACCGACGGCCAGGAACTCCTCTCCGAGTTCGAGGCCGAGGTCGCTGCGCACGACCGCGTGGTCGGATCGGTCCTGGTGGTCGAAGCCAAGTTGGCGGATCACCCTGAGCATGGCGGTGTTCTCGGCCAACACGTCACCCGACAGCACGTTGATGCCGGCCTGGTGGGCGGTGACGGCCAGATGGCGCACCAGTGCGGTGCCCACGCCCCGGCCCTGGTGGGCGTCCTCGACCAGGACGGCGAACTCGGCCTCGTCGAAGCGTTGGTCGTCGCGAACCCATCGGGCGACACCGATGATGGTCTCGTCGTCGCCGCGGCCCAGGGTCGCCGCGAGTGCCTGGTGCACGTGGGGATCGAGGTCCACGAACTGGTCGACGTTGTCCGCGTCCAGTCGGAAGTTGCCGTGGAAGCGCAGTCGACGCGACTCGTCGGACGCGCGGTTCCACATCGCCAGCAGTCGCTGGGCATCGTCCGCGCGCAACTTGCGGATCTGCACGGTCGTGCCGTCAGGGAGCGCCTGGTCGATGATGAACGGGGTCGCTGGCATGTGGGCGGTGAAGTCCAGTCCGGGTGCCGGACACGGTAACCCGTGGGGGTCGGTGACGTGCCGGCGGGGGTGGCACCCATCGGCCCCGGCTGCCGGGCAGTGGGCGTCAGTCGCGGCGCGGCCGAGCAGGAGTGGGCTGACCGCCGTGCGTCGGGCGCGGCCACGTTCCTGCGAAGTCGCGGCCACGTTCCTGCGACGTCGCAGCCACGATGTCGGCGCGACTGCTCGAAGGGGGTTCGCGTCGGGGGTCGAGCGTCTAGTGTCGATGCTAGGGATATCTGGACAGGACGCCCCATGGCCCGACGATTCGATCGACACGAGGCAACCAGCACCGCGCGCATCGAGCGTGTCCAGACCCAGGCCGAGAAGTCGAGTGCGGCCCGAGCGGAACCCGATTCCACCGCTGTCGACGTGGAGTCCTACGGCGTCTCCGAATCAGAACTGTCGGACCTCCACATCGTCACCGGCGAGGATGAACTGCCCGATGACACCACCGCCCACGTGGTCGTCGCCGCCGACGACGCCGTGGACGCGCTTGCGGAGGTGTTCAACGCCCGCGATCTCGACGGCGTGATGGAGTTGTGTGGGCCTGACTGCGAGGTTCCCGGGCTGGCGTCCGACGTCACCGGCGTCGGGCCGGCGCTCGATGACCTGTGGGTGCGTCGGCCCACCGTGAACATGACACGGATGGTGGTCGACGACGTGGCGGTGGGCGTGTTGTGGGAGCGCCTGGGATCGGACAGTTGGGCGCCTGTCGGCACCGTGCACCTCGACATCGAGGACGACGAGGTCGTCGTGCTGGAGTTCTCCGAGGCCATGGACATGCTGGACCGTCGCAACCCGGCTCCACCGGAGTTGGATGATCCGATCTGGGAGGACCCCGACGAGATGCTCCCCGCCTGATCCGGACGGCGCGTCGTCCTGCGCCCATCCGTCCGGCGCCCCTCGTCTCGCGGGCCCCTCGTCCGGCAGGTCACTTGACCCCGCAGGCCCCTCGTCGCCGGTGGCCGAGCCCGTCACCCGTCCTGCAGGTCGGCTGTTGCCGTTGCCGACGCGCCGAAGGTGCCCTGGCGGAACAGGTAGTCGAAGGTGTCGGCGCAGGTCACGGTGACCGCCGGTGGTGTCGAGCCCGCAACGAGCCCACCGGTGCAGCGGTCCGAGCGACTGATGATGTCGCCGACCAGGGCAGCCGAGGGCACGGCGGACTCCCCGCTGAACCAGTCGACCTGGTCGACCGCGGATGCGGCGTCGTTCGCCAGCCCGGCCGCCTCGGACTCCAGCGCCTGCTGGGCGCGCCACGTCACCGAGGTGTCGGCCGCGAGTGAACCCAGGAAGAACAGGACCAGGACGCCTGCCGGCATCAGCACCAGGCCGTTGCCGTCCTGGTCGCCGACCAGTCGAGCGAGCACCACTCGGATCACCGCGATCATCAGCAGACCGCCGTTCCGGGCAGTCCCGACCGGTAGGGGTCGACGAGCTCGGTGTGGCTCGAGCGCACCTGCACGATGTCGTCGAAGAACCCACCCGGCATGCGGACGGGATCGACCGCCATCACCACCGTGGCCGTGACGCGCTCGCACCTGGTCAGCCCGCCGTCGATCGACACGGTGTGGGGCTGGTCGCGACCCAGGGAGGTCAACGCATCTGCGGCCGCCTGGTTGGCCTCGGCGGCCGCGGCGGCGGATGAGTCCGACTCGACGTAGGTGCGGGCGGCCTCGCGTGCGGCGGCGGTGACCGCCATGTCGGCGTCGATGATGTTCCAGGTGTTGATCACCAGCAGGAATCCGACGAAGAAGATCATCGTGCCGAAGACCAGGACCTCCGCACCGGCGCTGAGGCCGTCCTGCGCCGCGATCCGGCGAGCCAGGCGAGCGGGCAGCCGCGGGGCGCGGGCATGGTTGGACCGCTGGGCGCGAACCGGGCCCGGCCCGGTCATTGGAATTCCTCGATGCGTGACGACCCGGTGCGGTTGATCGACTCGAGCTGCAGCAGCTTCCCCATGATGCGCAGGACCGGGGCCGGCGAGGCGCCGGACACGGTGACCTCCACGCGATCACCGACGATGGCACAGCTGCCCCCGACGCCGTCCCAGTTGGCCACTCGGGCGTTGACCCAGGAACTGGCCTGGTCACAGGTCATGTCACTTCGTGCCACCCGACTGGCGCCCTCGAGGGCGATGGCGCCGGCCTGGCTGTTGGCATACAGGTGCATGGAGGCCTGGACGGTGACGAAGAGGAAGAACAGGAACATCAGGACGCCGCCAGTGGCGGTCATCGGTCCGTTGCCATCCTGGTCGTGGGCGATGCGACGCGCCAGCGCACGGACACGGCGAGCCACCTGCCCCATGCGTGGATCCTCCTGGCCCGGATCACGATGATCTGGGCCGTTGTCGTGGCGACGACCCCCGGCAGGAGTCGTCAGCCGTTGTTGACAATGCTGTCGACACTGGACTCGGTCTGCTCGGTCGCGCTGTCGAACACGCCGTTGAAGGCAACGAACATCGCGGCGCCGATGATCGCCATGATCAGCACGGCGATGCCGGTCGAGATGACGCCTTCGCCGGCTTCATCGAGGAGGCGGGTGCGGATGAACTTCACGGTGGTCTCCCAGGTGCGGTGTGCGGGGTCGGGTGCGGTGGTGGCGGGTGCGGGCTGCCGACCGTGGACGTGATCCGGTCTGCCTGCTGCCGGTCTGCATCGTCTCGTGGAGGCACCCACGAAGGACGTGGGGGCAATCGGCATGGTACGACGCGTCGAACGCGGCTGTTTGGATGCTATCCAGTGCATCTCGTCCCGGGCAACCCGTCGTTGGCTCGTGTGGAAGCCCTCATCCTGTGTTGCCTCGGTCGGGCGGAGGTGGTCGCGCGGAGGTGGTCGGGCGGCCACCCCGGGGCCCTGCGCTGGTGCCGCGCCTCGGCACAGTGAGGGGCTCACGCTCGACTCCCCGACCCTCCACGACACGCCAATGACAGATCTGCTGCTCCCCATCGATGTCTCCGGTTCCGCGCTCGTCGCGGGCCTCGGCACGCTGTGGACGTTCCTCGTTCCGGCGCTCCTGGTCGCGATGCTGCGCATCACGGACGTCACCCTCAACGTCTTCCGGACCGTGTTCACGGTCAACGGGCGCAAGGGCCTGGCGGCGTTGGCCCACGGCATGGAGGGTGCGGTCTGGCTGGCCGCCACGGGGTTGGTGCTGTCGGACCTGTCCGTGGCCAAGACCATCGGGTTCATCGCCGGGATCATGTTGGGCACGTTGTTGGGGACGACCATCGTCGAGCACCTGCGTCTGGGGATGGTCACCGTGCGGATCTACGCGGACGCCAGTCACCTGGACGGTTCAGGTGCCCGCATCGCCGACGCCATCCGGGCAGCCGGCTTCGGGGCCACCACGTTCACGGGCGAGGGGATGAACGGCCCCGTGAAGATGGTCCTGTCGACGGTTCCTCGACGTCGGGCCACGGCCGTCATGGAGGCCGCATCGGCGGTGTCGCCAAGTGCCGTCGTGGCGCTGGACAACGAACTCCAGCCGCTGGCATCCTCCGCCCGCGTCTGAACTGCCACTCGGGCGACTCCCGGTACGGCTGGGCCGCCGCCCCGGGCAGTGTTGGCAGCCACGTCGGGATCCACGATCCCGTCATGTGGTCACGTCGCCGTCGTGGCGAGATCGCGAAACTCGGCGACCGTCACGAGTCCCCGCGCTGCTTCGGCGAGGCCGGCGTCGCCGGTGACCATCGCGTCGGCCTGCAGTCGGGTGAGCGCGATGTATTCGGCGTCGTAGGTGTCGTCCCAACCGAGTTCGGTTGCGATCCGCCAGGCGTTGGCCTGGAGGACGCGATCACCAAGGAGCCGGATCTTGAGACCGCGTATCGCGTCCAGATGGCCCTCGGCCTGCTCCTTGCTGAGTTCGCCCGACATCGAGCGTCGGTGGACCAGCGTGAGGACCTGGGAGCGCAGCAGGGTCGGCGCGACGAGCTTGACATCGGACCTGAGCAGGGCGTCACGTTCGACGAGCAGGAGGGCGATGTCGGGAGTGATCACGTAGCGCATGACGTCTGCCTTCACCTGACCCGGCGTCGGTTCACCGCGGCGATCGTATTCGTGACGTCAGTCTTCCTGCTTCCGCTGCGCCTGTACAGCCTGTTCAGTTGCGCAACGGCGTGTGGGGCACCCGCGCCGGTGGGTTGGAGTGTCGGTCTGAACGCAGCCCGCGAGGACAACTACGGTTGGGCCATGGACGCCGCCTCCCGCCGCCACCGCATGGTCGAGCAACAGCTGCGTGCGCGGGGGCTGCGTGACGAGCGCGTCCTCGCCGCCATGGCGGCAGTGCCTCGGCACCGATTCGTGCCTCGGCCCCAACGCCGCCTGGCCTACACCGACGGTCCGCTGCCCATCGGGTCCGGCCAGACGATCTCGCAGCCCTGGGTGGTGGCCCGCATGGCCGAAGTGCTCGAGGTCAAGCCCGACGACGTGGTGCTCGAGGTCGGGGGCGGGTCCGGCTACGCCGCGGCGGTGCTCGCACAGCTGGCCGCGACCGTCCTGACCATCGAGCGTGATCCGACGTTGGCTGCCCGTGCCACGATCGCGCTCGGTGCATGGCCCAACGTCACGGTCGTCACCGGCGACGGTGGCAGTGGCCTGCCCGACCGGGCGCCGTTCGACGCCATCAGCATCGCCGCCGCCGCTGCCGCCATCCCGCCACCCCTGCTGGACCAGCTCGCCGACGGCGGCCGGTTGGTGATGCCGGTGGGACCTGCCCGACACCAGCATCTCGTGCTCGTTCGCCGTGATGGTGACACGTTCGTCGAGGAGCAACTCGGGGCCGTCCGCTTCGTCCCCCTGACCGGCGACCACGGCACCGCCACATGACGACTCTCACCTGACCGCCCGTCCGCCCACGCCCACCGCTGTTCGTTCGGCGCGCACGTGCACGCGTCGAACGCGCACCTGACGCCTGTCGTCTCCGCGAATGCCACGCGCCGACACGAAAGGTGTCGCGAGGACGGACCGTGGCGATGGGTACTGATTAGGGTTGCGCTCCGAGTTCTCGCTGCGCCGCCCCCGGCGGCGCCGGTCCCCCCGGAGCCCGCATGTTCGCACCCCGCCGCCCACACCTGTCGACCTCCCCCAGGCATGTCGCACGACGACGTGGCGCGGGGGCCAGCCTGGCAGTGCTCGCGCTGCTGTCCGGCGTGGTCGTCGGCGCCGCCCCCAGTCCCACCGTCGAGGCCCTGCCGCTGCCGGCAGGAGACATCGCCAACGTCGAACTCGTCGGCCGGGCACCCGAGGCCGTCCAGTCCACCGCCATCAACTTCATGACCTACGGGACGGGCCGATCGGCCCACGACGTCATGTTCGTGAACGGCCGGTTCGGGCTGCAGAGCTACGACCTGTCCAACCCCGCCCAGCCGCAGCTGCTGGATCACCTCACCTCCGAGGAGCTCAAGCTGCCGGGTGACACGTCCGGCACGTTCTGGCAGAACGAGGACATGGACGTCGACGCGGATCGCAAGCTGGTGTTCATGGCCCGCGACCCTCGCGCCTACAGCGGCAGCACCTCGAATCCAGCCAGCGTTGCCGGTGTGTACATCATCGACGTGGCCGACCCGGCAAACCTGTCACTGCGCCTGTTCCACGAACTGCCGTCCGGGCACACCTCCACCTGTGTCAATGACTGCGACTTCCTGTGGACCGGGGGCCCTGCCAGCACGCCGGAACAAGCCGTCGAGTGGCCGGGCGGTCGCCCCGTGTTCGTCACCGACGTGCGTGACCTGGACAACGTGACCACGTTCGAGACCCCCGTGGACACCGGTCGCGACGACGGGGAGTCCGCCTACGCCCACGACGTGCAGGTCGATGCCGCGGGCATCGCGTGGGTGTCCGGGCTCGGCGGGGTGCGCGGGTACCACACCAGTGGACGGCACCTCGACCCCACCACGGGCGAGCGTCGGGTGGCCACGGCCTGGAACCCGGTGCCCTTCGCCGGCGGCGGGTTCCCCGAGGACAGCGTGCCGAGCGGATTCATGCACAACTCGTTCCGGCCAGTCGCATCCACGCTCCGTGCAGGCGGCAACCCCACTCCCGAACACCGACCCGGTTCCCTGATCATGGCGACCGAGGAGGCATTCGGCTCGTCCACCTGTGACGGCGTCGGGATGTTCAGCATCGCCTCCCTGGTCGGCAGCACGAACGGTGAAGGATGGGCCTCGACGCCCGAGGACCCCTTCCGTCTCGAGATCGTGGGACAGTGGAGCCCCGCAGGCGAGGAGGGCACGATCCCCAATGCCTTCTGCTCGGCGCACTACTTCGAGGTCCAGGACAACGTCGTGGCGTACTCCTGGTACGCGCAGGGCACGCGCTTCCTCGACGTCTCGGACCCGACCGATCCGATCCAGATCGCCTACTACCGGCCCGACGGTGGCGTCAGCTGGGCGCCCTACTTCCACGGTGACTACATCTACGTCGCCGACCACTCTCGTGGCGTGGAGGTGTTGCGCCTGACCACGGACGCCGACCAGGCGAGCGCGGCACATGCACAGGTGAACGCGCCGGCGATGTCGCAGGGACAGATCGCCCGGATCGAGGCCCTCGCCGCGCGGTACCGCCCTGACCCCGACCTTGGGTGGTCCTGCGTGATTCCGCTCGACTGAGCCAGGACCACGGGGCCCGAGCGCCCTTGCGGCCGACGGCTGCGCCTCCGGGTCTTGTTTCGACCCATGCACGGGGGCGGGTTCGGGGGGCGGTCAGCTCGCCGCGTCCCGTGCACGCAGGGCGGCCAGCAGCCCCCCGCGATCGAGGCGCGATCGTCCCGGCAGGTCCCGCTCCCGAGCCAGCGCCCGCAACTGCCCGCTGGTGCGGTCACCGAGGGCGTCAGCCCCGCCGAGGGCATCCGCCACACCGGGGGCGTCGATCTGGCCGGTCGGCAGTTCGGGTCCGTGGGTGGTCGATGCCCGGTGCAGGGCGACGAGTCGCTTCCCCATCGCCTTCGGATGCTCGGCATGCAGCCGGGCACCCAGCGACACGGCGCGTCGTTGCAGGTCGTGGCGAACCTCGTGCACCAGCTCCAACGCCGGACCGACACGGGCACGACCGCCGAACACCTCGATGTCTGCGCGCAGTTGCTGGGCCAACACCGCCAGGTCGTGGTCATCACCCAGCGCATCGGCAAGGTCGTGCAATGCGTCGGCGTGGGCGCCGAGCAATGACGGTGCGGCAGGTTCGAGCAGGCTCACGTGGTACCAGGAGTACTTGACCCGCTTGCGCCACTGGTGCAACAGTTCGTCCGAGGGCTGCCCGTCCACCTGGTCCACCTCGTCCACCTCGACGAATCGATCCCTTCCTCGTCTGGCCGTGCGTGCGATCCCCTCCGCGACGCGCCCACCGAGTTCCTCGTCGCCACCGCTCAGCGACCACGCAGCGGTGCGAGCGCGCGCCTGCTGCAACAGGTCGGTGGCGGTGGTGACACGATCGTGGTCCTCGGACACGGCACCGGTGGCTCGGCTTGCCCGTTCGTCCAGGACCTGCCGGATTCCGGCCACGTCCTCCTCGCCCAGCTGCTCCACCCGTGTGCCGACCACGTCGTCGAAGGTGGCCAGGAGCGCGTGGGCGTCGCGGATCGGTGACAACTCGCGGGCGGCGTCGCGCGTCAGCCGATTGATGACCCGGTAGTCGTCCTCCATCGCGGGTCGAACGAGCCTGACCAGTCCGCGAATTCGCTTGCAGCACTTGCGGGCTTCGTGCACGGCCATCTCGACCGGTGCATCCATGTCGATCTCGCTCGCCACGAAGGCGGCCACGCCGTCGGATCGTTCGTGCGAATCCTCCCGCGTCGCCCCGTCGCCCGCGGCGACCGCCAGCCAGGCCAGGGACGCCGCCAACTGCTCGTGGGCGATCCTGGCCGCACCCTCACCCAATTGCTCTGCGGTGCCGAACTCGAATGCCATCGAATGATCCCTCCGGACGGTGCAGACGTGATCGGTGTGGGCAAGCTGCGCCCTGACCTTGACGGTAATCGTCGGTGCCGCCCCAGCGCTGCCCCCGTGCCGCCCCGGTTCCGCCCCGGTCTCGCCACGGTCTGGCCACGGTCCGGCCTCCGTCCGGGCGCTGCCCTGGTCGACGGCCCGCGCGCTGCCCGACTGTTGGGGGGCAGCGTTCTGCTGGGCGGACGCGAGATGCCAACAGTCGGGCCTCTTCGGCGAAGGTCGCGACTGTTGGGGGGCAGCGTTCTCCTGGGCGGACGCTCGATGCCAACAGTCGGGCCTCTTCGGCGAAGGTCGCGACTCTTGGGGGGCAGCGTTCTCCTGGGCGGACGCGGGATGCCAACAGTCGACAGGGGGCGTTGTCCACAACGGCTGAGCACGAACGCCGCGAACTCGCAATCCTCGGGCAGCCTCGGCGGCATGGATCGCAGCACCGAGGTCGCAGTGAAGTTGCTGGCCAGCCGTCAGGGTGGTGTCTTCTCGCTGGCCCAGGCCGTGGAGCTCGGAATGTCACGCCAGTCGGTGTGGCGACGATGCCGTTGGGGCTCGTTCGACCTCCTCCACGCCGGGGTCTTTCGCGACGTGGCCGTGCCGATCACGAAGCGCACTCGCTGGTTCGGCGCGATCTTGTCGATCGGTCGGGAAGCCGCCCTGGCCGTGCACTCTGCCTGCAGCCTCCACGGGCTGTCCTCGACGCTGGGGCACGACGAGGTCCACGTGGTCGTGCGATGCACCTGTCGCCACGACGGTCGCCCCGGCATCGTTGCCCATCGAAGCCTCACCCTGCAGCCCCATCACGTGACCGTCGTCGATGGCCTGGCCGTGACGACCATGGAGCGGACGCTGTGCGACGTCGCCAGCCGGGTGGGTCCGGTGCGCCTCCGTCGCCTGCTCGCGGAGTCGGTTCGTCGCAACCTGACGTCGCCCGGGGCCCTGCGTCGCACCATGGACGACGCGGGCAGGTTCAACGGCAAGGTGATGCTGCGCGAACTCGTCGACCAGTTGTCACCGCTCGAACCCAAGTCGGCCAGCGCGCTGGAGTCCGAGTTCCTCCAGCTCGTGACGTCGGCCGGACTCCCGCCCACCGCCGTCAATCATGCCGTGGTGGACGCCGAGGGCCGGATTCGCCGCATCGATGCGGTCTACCTGCCGCAGCGGCTGCCCATCGAGCTCGATTCGCGGCTGTTCCACGGGTCGCTGCTGGACTGGCACGACGACCTGCGACGCGAGAATGCAATCGCCCTGTCCGGATGGCTTCCGTTCCTGCGATTCAACTGGCACGACGTCACCGCTCGCGGGCACCTGGTCGTGGAGACAATTCGGCGCGCACTGGATCACGCCACCACCTGACCTGGCTCAGCGACCCCGGGTGTTGCGCGACTGCTGGTTCCTGGCGTCCGCGTGGGGGAACCGCGTCCCCCCAACAGTCGCGACCTCCCCCGCCCAGGCGCGACTGTTGGTTCCCGGGGTCCGCGTGGGAGAACCGTGCGCCCCAAGAGTCGCGTGGGCGCCGAATGCCTCGGGACTGTTGGTTCCTGGGGTCCGCGTGGGAGAACCGTGCCCCCCAAGAGTCGCGTGGGCGCCGAATGCCTCGGGACTGTTGGTTCCTGGGGTCCGCGTGGGAGAACCGTGCCCCCCAACAGTCGCGTGGGCGGGGGGGGCGACGAAGGAGCGGGGACCCGATCAGCGGGCGTTGAAGTACTTGGCCTCGGGGTGGTGGATGATGATGGCGGAGGTCGACTGCTCGGGGTGCAGCATGAACTCGTCGGTCACGTCGACACCGATGGTGGAGAAGTCGAGCAACTCGTTGAGCACCACCTGGTCTTCGAGGTCGGGGCAGGCGGCGTACCCGAACGAGTAGCGCGAGCCCCGGTAGCCCTGCCGGAACCAGTCCTTGACGGTCGGGCCGTCCTCGTCGGCGATGCCCAGTTCCTCGCGCACGCGGCGATGCCACAGTTCGGCCAGCGCCTCGGCCATCTCGACGCCGAACCCGTGGGCGTGCAGGTACTCGTTGTAGCGGTCGGCGTGGAACAGGTCCTGGGCAACCTGTGAGATTCGGTGGCCCATCGTGACGCACTGCACGCCGAGCACGTCCACCTCGCCGGTCTCCACGTCGCGAAAGAAGTCCGGGATGGCCAGGAAGCGCCCACGGGTCTGACGTGGGAACGAAACACGCGCCACCTCAACCTCAAGTGGAGCTTCAGGATCCCACACGATCAGGTCGTCGCCGTCCGAGTTGACGGGCCAGTAGCCGTACACGACCTCCGGCGTGACCACCTTGTCACGCTTGGCGGCCTCGACCCATGACCGCAGCGCCTTGCGGGCGTGGTCGTCGATGAAGGTGCGGTACTCGGCGGGGGAGCGGTCCCCGGGCGTGTAGCCCCACTGGTTGCGGAACAGCGCCACCTCGTTGATCAGGGGTGCGACGTCGTCGACCGAGATCCCGCGGACGACGCGCTGGCCCCAGAACGGCGGGGTGGGCACGGCGACATCGGTGGCCACCGCCGACTTCGGGCGACCCTGCGAGTCCAGTCGCGGTGGCACCTCGACCTTGGGGGTCTTGGTCGGGGTGCGCTTCTCGCGACGACCCACCAGTTCCTCGGGCAGCGCCACGCCGGCCTTGCGCGCGGCCATCACCTGGTCGAGCACGGCCAATCCCTCGAAGGCGTCCTTGCAGTAGAAGACGTCGCCCTGGAAGGTCGAACGCAGGTCGTCCTCGACGTAGGAGCGGGTCAGCGCCGCGCCGCCCAGCAGGACCGGCAGGTCCGACAGTCCGCGCTTGTCCATCTCCTCGAGGTTGTCGCGCATCACGACCGTCGACTTGACGAGCAGCCCGGACATCCCGACCGCGTCGGCACCGCGATCGTGGGCCGCCGTCAGGATCGCGTCGATGGACTGCTTGATGCCGAGGTTGATCGTGTCGTAGCCGTTGTTGCGCAGGATGATGTCGACGAGGTTCTTGCCGATGTCGTGCACGTCGCCCTTGACCGTCGCCAGCACGATGCGGCCCTTGCCGGACGCGTCGCCTGCCTCCATGTGGGGTTCGAGGTGGGCCACGGCCGACTTCATGGCCTCGGCCGACTGCAGGACGAACGGCAACTGCATCTGGCCGGAGCCGAACAGTTCGCCGACCACCCGCATGCCGTCCAACAGGAACTCGTTGACGATCGTCAGGGCCGGGTGGCCGGCGGCCATCGCTGCGTCGAGGTCGTCGTTCATGCCGTCGCGCGCCCCGTCGATGATGCGCTGCTTGAGACGTTCCTCCAGCGGCAGGTCGGCCAACGACGGGCCGCCTCCCGTGGAGGAGGCATCGACCCCGTCGAACAGCGCCATCAACCGGTGCAGCGGGTCGTAGTCGGCGTCGGCGGTGCCACCCATGCCGGCCGTGCCCCGGTTGTCCTCGACCAGGTCGCGCGCGACCTGCACCTGTTCGTCGTCGATGCGGTGCAACGGCAGGATCTTGGCCGGGTTCACGATCGCGGAGTCCAGGCCACGGGCGACGGCCATCTCGAGGAACACCGAGTTCAACACCTGGCGGGCTGCCGGCGACAGGCCGAACGAGACGTTGGACACGCCCAGGGTCGTGTGGCACCCGGGGATCTCGGCCTTGACACGTTCGATGGCGTCCAGCGTGGCCATGCCATCGCCGCGCAGATCCTCCTGGCCCGAACCGAGCGGGAAGGTGAGGCAGTCGAAGATCAGGTCGGACGCCTCCATCCCGTGCTCGTCGATGGCCAGCGCCGCGATGCGCGTGCAGACGTCGACCTTCCAGTCGACGCTGCGGGCCTGGCCCTCCTCGTCGATGGCGAGCACCACCACGGCAGCGCCATACCGACGTGCCAGGCTCAGCAGTTCGTCGGCCTTGCCGCGACCGTCCTCGAGGTTGACCGAGTTGATGACGGCCCGGCCACCGAGGCGCTTGAGTGCCGCCGTGACCACGTCGACCTGGGTGGAGTCGATCACCAGCGGCAGCGTCGACTGGGTGGCGTAGCGATCGATGACCTCGACCATGTCACCGACGCCGTCACGACCCACGTAGTCCACGCACACGTCCAGCACGTGGGCGCCGGACCGGGCCTGGTCGCGGGCCAGTTCGACCATCGCCTCCCAGTCCTCGGCCAGCAGCAGCCGCTTGAACGCGGCCGACCCGTTGGCGTTGGCGCGTTCCCCGATCATCAGGAAGGAGGTGTCCTGGGCAATCGTGACGGCGCCGTACAGCGACGCGAGCGACGGTTGGAAGTCGATCGTGCGATCCGCCGGCACGAGGTCACCCACGGCCTCGACGACGCGGGCGAGGTGCGCGGGCGTCGTGCCGCAGCAGCCACCGACGATGGCCACCCCGAGCTCGGTGACGAATTCACGCTGCGCGGTGGCAAGCCCTTCTGGATCGAGCGGGTAGCAGGTGGCGCCATCGATCATCTCGGGAATCCCGGCGTTGGGGATCACCGCGATCGGCAGGCGCGAGTGACGCGACAGCGTCCGCACGTGCTCGCGCATGTCGTTGGGGCCGGTGGCGCAGTTGAGTCCGAGCACGTCGATGGGCAGGGGGTCCAGCGCTGCGATGGCGGCGGCAGGTTCGCTGCCCAACAGCATCGTGTTGATGTCCTTCTCGACCGTGAAGGTGACCATGATGGGGACCCGGACACCGCGCTCGGCGAACACGTCGGTCGTGGCGGCCACGGCAGCCTTGACCTGCAACAGGTCGAAACAGGTCTCGATCATGATGAGGTCGACGCCGCCGTCGAGCAGGCCGCGAACCTGGCGGGCGTAGCCGGCCTCCATCGTGTCGACGTCGATGAAGTCCTTGGCGACGGTGGGATCGTTGCCAAGGCTCAGCGTGGGGGAGCGGGTGCCGGGACCGATCGAGCCACCGACGAACAGCGGGGTGGTGGCATCGCCAGTGGCGGCCCGGTGTTCGGTGATCGCCTGGTTGGCGAGGCGTGCCGCCGTGGCGTTGAGTTCCTCCGTGTCGTCGCCCAGGTCGTACTCGTCGAGGACCCATGGCGCGCCACCGAAGGTGTCGGTCTCGATGACGGTGCACCCGACTTCGAGGAAGGAGCGGTGCGTGGCGACGATGACGTCGGGGCGGGTGCGGACCAGCACCTCGTTGCACCCGTCCAGCGCCTCGCCGCCGAAGTCCTGTGGCTCGAGGTCGGCGTCCTGCAGCGACGTGCCCATGGCACCGTCGACCACCAGGACCTGGCGGCCAATGGCGTCGAGGAAGGGGTGGGAGAAGTCAGACCGGGCCATCGAGGTCTCTCGTCAGTCGTCCGCGGGTACGTGTGCCGCCACATCGTGGCCGCACGCGGGTGACCGAGACTTCGGGCCGCTGCGCCCCCAACCATACCAACGCTGTCCAACGGCCCTCGCTGCCGTGGGCCGCGTGCCGTCGGCGGTGGGCCGAGTCCCAATGACGGACAACTACGCTGGCGACATGGCCTTCTTCCACCGCAAACCGCCCCTGCCAGACGAGCTCGTGCCGGCCTGGCGCGCGTTCCTCGACTGTGCCCAGGTGATCGAGTCGGGACGCCGCGTGCTGCTGTCGACGCTGCCCACGGGACGCATCGAGCCGGCACCGATCGGCGTCGGTCTGGACGCCCTGCGGGGTGCGATCACCGACGCCCGCGAGTGGATGCCCGGGTGGAAGGTCGACCTGGTGATCCACGACTGGCAGGACTGCCAGGTCGCCATGGACGAGGCCTGGTCCCACCTCGATGGTGTTGCGGAGGTGGCCGCGGACACGAATGAACTGGAGGAGTTGCTGACGGCAGTGACCGACGTGGTCGCGCCGCTGGACGCCTTCGCCGATGCCGAGCGAACCTGGCGGCGGGCCCACCGAATCCCCACCTGAGCACTCGTGCACCCGTGGAGCGCGCGATGCATCCGGGAGTTCGGTGCGCGGCAACGGTGCCTCCGGGCGTGGCCGCGCGTCAGGGATTCATGACGCCGCCGCGACTGAACCTGGCGGCGTGGACCGTGGCGTTCGCCTCACCCTGCATCCTGTGGTCGCCGTCGCGCGAGCCGGTCGACCCGCCCCGTCGACGGTCCCGCCACATGACGGCCGCAGCAATGACGGCAACGGGTGCTGCGAACAGGGCGATCAGTGGCCACACGTGGCATCCCGTCGACGATGACCGCCAGTGTGCACGGCTGGGGTGAGGGTGTCCATGGATGCGCGCGCTGGCGGGGTGACGCAGTGCCGCCTGCAGCGGCAGTGGGCCGAGGCAGCGGCTGGTGGCGGATGCGGCGGCAGGAACCTGCCGTCAGTCGGTGGCCTCGGCCGCAGTCCGCTCGGTGTGTCCGAGCCACGCCGACACCGCCGCCAGCCCCGTCTCGCGTTCGGTGCTGGCCACGACCAGGCGGTCCCCGGCACGCATGACCGTGTCCCCGTCGGGCGCGAAGGTGACGCCACCGCGCGTCACCAGGAGGACGCGGATCGTGCGGTCGGGGGGGCGGTCGGCGAGGCGGACGTCCACCACCTCGGCAGCGGCGGTGAGCGTCGTCTCGAACAGGTCGGCGCCCTCGAGGTCGCCGACCAACAGCTCGACCTCGACGGGCGCTCCTGCCACGCCCGGGGCCAGGGCGGCTCGATCCACCACTGGCTGCGCGGTGACGCCGTGCACGATCAATGACACCGCCACGACGAAGAACACCAGGTCCACGAGCGGTCGGGCGCCCTCGATCCCGGCGGTCGAGGCGTAGGTGGCCAACACGATCGGGACGGCGCCACGGACCCCCAACCACGACACCACGCCCACCTCGCGCCAGGGCAGTCTGAATCCGGCCAGTGACACGACCACGGCGATCGGCCTCGCGACGACGATCAGGCCCAATGCGATGACCAGGCCCGGGATCGCCACGTCCAGGAGGCCGGCAGTCTGGATCTGCAGTCCCAACAACAGGAACAGGCCGACCTCGACGACGCTGGAGATCCCCTCGGTGAAGCGCTGCACACCACGACGGTGACGGGGAGTGGAGGCTGCCAGCACCACCCCGGCGGTGTAGACCGCCAGCAGTCCGGAGGCCCCGAGCACGGCGGCGGTGCCGTAGGCGACCGCCGCGAGGGCAAGCCCCATGACGGGATACAGCGACGCCCCGGGCAGTTCCAGTCGCTCGATCGCGCGGCCACCCAGCACGCCGACGACGACACCGGTGATCAGGCCGCCAACCAACTGCCACAGCGCGAACGACACCCAGTCCCCGGCGCCGATCGGGGCATCCCAGCTGGCGAGGATCCCGACGGTCAGCATCACCGCGATCGGGTCGTTGCCACCTGACTCCACCCGCAGCAGCGCCTCGACCCGATGGGGCAACCGGACTCCTCGCAGCAGGTTGCCCAGCGCCGCGGCATCGGTGGATGCGACCACCGCGCCCACCAGCCAGGCCGTCCGAGGTCCGGCACCGGGCAGGACCAGCAACACGATGCCGGCCGTGACGGCGGCCGTGGCCATCACGCCGATGGTCGCCAGTACGGCGCCGGGCGCGGCAGCGCGTCGCAGGTCGTTGAGCGAGGTCGTCACGCCACCGTCGAACAGGATCACGACCAGCGCGATGATCGCCATGTTGCGCACGGTGGCCGGCCCGACGTCGACCCAGCCGAAGCCGTCCGGGCCGGCAAGCACACCGATCCCCAGGAACAGCAGCGAGGTCGGCAGGCCCATTCGACGCCCCAGCGCCGACGCCGCCACGCCGATGGCCAGCAGCACCCCGGCCACGGCGATGAACGGGTCGATGTTCAGGCTGGCATCGAGGCTGATGGTCCCGGTCTGCTCGGGGAAGGTCGCGGTGAGCAGGTCCAGCAGCGTGGCCACGACGACGGTGCCGGCCACGACCAACGCCACGGCCGCGATGGCGGCAACGGCGTCGCTGTTGGTGTGCCTGCCGACGGGTCGCGTCAGCAGGAGGTGGGCGAACACGGCGGCGAGCAGTGCCAGCAGGGTGGCCAGCACCGGCAGCCACGCCGTCGGCAGGACCGGGCCGGGCGTCGCCGGGCCCAACACCACCAGCACGGTGGCGCCGGCCACGACGGCGGCGACAAGCGTCGCGGGCCTGGCGACCTGTGCCAGGGCGTGGCCCGCCTCTTCCCGCAGCATCGGCCCGAGCGGTCGCCGTGGACGGCCCGGGTCCCGCCCGCCACGACGACGCACCAGGGTGGTGAGTGCGGAGAACGGTCCTGCCATCACCATCCCGGGTCGTCGTCGGTCTCGGTGCGGCCAGTATGCCCCGTGGGAACAGTCGACCTGCTCGCGCGCCGGCACCGGTTGTCGCTCCCGGCCCGGGTGGCCGGTCCGGCCCGCGCCGGGATGCCGGTCTTCTCCCCGTCCCGACTCGCCGGTCTGCCCGCGCCGGGATGCCGGCCAGATCCGCACCGTGACGAACGACGACGAGCCGGTGTCGGGTGCCGCTCAGCCCGCCGACGAGCCCGACGAGAAGGTGGCGACGGCCTCGACGTGGTGGGTCATCGGGAACAGGTCGAACGGGCGAACGCCCTCGAGCGTCCACCCGGACTCGGCCAGCACCCGCGCGTCGCGGGCCAGCGCCGCCGGGTCACACGCCACGTAGACGATCGTCTCGCGCGTCAGCCCTGCCAGCGCCGCCATGACCTCGATGCCACAGCCCGTGCGCGGCGGGTCGACGACGACCACGTCAGGTCGTTTGGGGCCGGGCTGGGCGACCCAGGCCGCGACGTCCCGGGCGACGGCCTCGACCCGGTCGCCCAGACCCGCGCGGACGGCGTTTCGTTCGAGGTGGCCAACGGCGTCGGTGACCACCTCCACGGCCGTCACCGTGGCACCGGCGGCAGCCATCGGCAGGGTGAACAGGCCGACGCCGGCATAGAGATCCCACACGTGCCGGGCCGACTGCTCACGGTCGGCGCGGGCGGTCGCGGCGAGCACTGCCTGCACGAGGGCCTCGGCGCCGGGGATGTTGCCCTGGAAGAACCCGCCGGCAGTGACGTCGAAGTCGAAGCCCGCGACCTGTTCCGCCACCACGCCACTGCCGCGCGACCAGGTGGCCGGCGTGCCCGGGGCCGCGTCTGGCCCTCTCCACCCCAGCATGATGTCGGAATCGGCCCGGTCCGGCAGTTCGACCGGTGGCGCGGGTGTCGGTGCCGTGACGATGGCGGCGCGGTCACCGGTCGAGGTGGCGTGCAGGGCGACCTCGACCGCGCCGGTCTGGTCACCCAGGGCGTCGCGGACGGACTGTGTCGCCGGGGTCAGGACGATGCACCGATCGATGGGCACGACCGCGTTCGTGCCGTGTCGATGGAAGCCCAGGCGGCCGTCGGCGTCGGCGTGCATCCGGGCCTGGGTGCGATATCCCAGGGCCGGGCCCACCGCGACGCAGTCGTGCACGACCGGATCGACCAGGCGACCGATGCGTTCGAGTTGTTCCCGCACGACGCGGGTCTTGAGGCGCAACTGGCCCACCGCCGAGACGTGCTGCAGGTCACACCCTCCACAGGTGTCGGCATACGGGCATGGAGGTGTGACGCGCTGGGCAGCGGGAACCACGACCTCCAGCAGGTCCGCTCGGGCCCAGCGCTTGCGGTCGGTCGTCACCTGCATGCGGATGCGCTCGCCCGGCAACGCGCCGGCGACGAACACGGCCTTGCCCTCGACCCTGGCCACGCCCTCGCCGCCGTGGGTGAAGCCATCGACGTGCGCCTCGATCGGCTCGCGACTGAGCCGTGTCACTGGGTGTCCTGCGGTCGTGGCGGCCACGCGCTGGGCTGCGCCGTGGGTTCCGTGCTGGCGTCGGCCGTACCGGTGTCGTTCGTGTCGGCGTGGATCGTGTCGGCGCGCTTCGTCTCGGCGTCCCCGCCGCCGTCGTCCATGCGGGCGTCGGCATCGCCGCGGACTGCCGTCAGGACGGTCCAGTCACCACGCTGGTGCTCGGCGATGGCGATGAATCCGGCAGTGCGCAGGGCCGCGGTGACCGGCGGCGTACGGGGGATGCCGATCCCGCTGGCGACGAGCCACCCACCGGGTGCCGTCAACCGGGCCAGTTCGGGGGCGAGTTCGATCAGCAGCCCGGTCAGCAGGTTCGCGAGGATCCCGTCGAAGGGACCGGCCACCGCCTCGGTCGAGCCGATCGCGAGGTCCAGCGTGACGCCGTTGACGACGGCGTTGGTCCGTGCCACCTCGATGGCCTGGGCGTCGGTGTCCACGCCGACCACCTCGCCGGCTCCCGCCAGGGCAGCGGCGATCGCGAGGATGCCGGTGCCGGTCCCGACGTCCAGGATCCGCTGCCCGGTGGTCGGCACGTCCGTGAGCCGTTCGAGACATCCGGCCGTCGTGTCGTGGTGGCCCGAGCCGAAGGCCATGCCGGCATCGATCACGATGCGGTGCAGGTCGGGTGCCACCGGGTGGGTGTCGGCGAGGTGGGCCGGCACGAGTTCGAATGCGCCGGCTCGGATCGGCGTGGACGAGCTGCGCCACAGGGCCATGTGGTCGACCGCGGGCAGACGAGTCCAGTCGATCCCGACGTCGAGACCCGGGACGTCGGGCGGGTCCGGGTGGCCGGCTCGAACGGGGAAGAACCCGATCACGGCGGCCCGGTCCACCTCCACCGCGATGGCACCACCCTGCCACAGGTGTGCGGCCACCACGTCCGGACGTGCCGGGGTCGCGACTGTGGCGCGCCAGGTTGCGACCGGCTCAGGCACCGTGAGGGCTGTCGGTTCCACGGTGCGCTGGGTCCTGGGCACGCCCGTCCTTGCCGATGTCGCGGCGTTCGGGGCCAGCCTCGGGCGAGGTGGCCGCGGCGGCGGGCTCGGACGCCAGGTCGACGGCGGCCTCGTCGATCTCGGTGGCGGTGGCGTCCTGGGAGGCCCGGGCCGCCGCGGTGGTGTGTGCGGCCTCCATGTCGCGCATGTCGCCGTCGGGAGGAACCGACGTGGCCGCCGTGGGGTGGGGGGCATGGGCCTCGGCACTGGCCGAGAACAGGGCCGCGATGATCGCGGCGACCGGGATCGCCAGCAGGGCCCCGAAAGCCCCCAGCAGGCTGGCACCCAGCAGCACGCTGACGAAGGTGACGGCCGGATGCAGGGACAGGGTGTGCTTGGTGATCCGAGGCGCGATCAGGTAGTTCTCGGCCCCCTGGTACAGCGTCAGTGCAACGAGCACCCACACGACGTCCATCGGGTCCCCGGCCAGCGCGACGATGACCGGCAGGATCCCGGCGATGTAGGTGCCCACGACGGGAATCAGGCTCGACAGGATCCCGACCCAGAAGCCAAGGGCGACGGGGTACTCGAGACCGATGATCGTGAAGGCGATGGTGTGGAAGACGGTCGAGACGATCAGTGTGAGGGCTCGGGAGTAGACGTACCCACCGGTCTTGTCGATTGCCACGTCCCAGATGCCCAGGAATTCCTCCTGGCGCGCCGACGACATGCGGGAGGACAGCGTCGCACGCATCCGGGGTGCGTCGGCGGTCATGTAGAAGGTGACCAGTGCGATGGTCAGGAGGTTGAACAGGGACCCGATCAGGCTGGCGCCGATGCTGAGGGCTCCCTGTCCCATGTTCTGGGCGAACTCGGGGATGCGTGACGGCAGGTCCTGTTCGAACTCGGCCAACCATGTCGAGATGCCGTCGCCCAGGGCTCCGGGAAGGCCGGCCGCGTTGTCGATCAGGCCGTCCATGATCTGGTCGGAGTTGCCCACCAGCGTGCCGCCCTGGTCCATGATCAGCGGCAGCATCGCCGCCACGAACCCGAAGAGGATCAGGAAGCCGGCCACGAACACCAGGCCGGTGGCGACGCCTCGGCGCATGCCACGATCGGCGAGCCACTTGACCGCTGGCTCGAATCCGAACGACAGGAACAGTGCGACCAGCAGGTTGACGACCAGCGTGCTCGCCGCGTTCAGCGCCGCGCTGAAGGCGGCCGCGATCACCAGGCCGCCGGCGACTCCGACGGCCAGGGCCAGGGTGAGGCGGGTGGGAACCAGGTCGAACAGGCCCCGCATTGCCCTCGTTCCCGAACCCGAGGCGCCGTTGCCCCCCTGCGCCTCCGCCGTGGCCTGCACGTCGACACCGACGTCCGCCAACGCGGATGTCATCGTGTCGGCAGTTGCGTCACGTCGACCGGATGTCGATGGGTCGGTCAGGTCGGGGTCCATGGGCAGGAGCGTACGCGCACGGGGGACGGTGGCGTGGCCGATAGCCTTCCCGCCGGACGCTCGACCGCCATCGCCAGTTGGACGGCACCTGCCGCCGGCGCGAACGCCCGTGGTGCCCACCCCCGGACACAGGCCAGCGACGTGACGACTCCAGCCATCCAGGTCGATGGGCTGGTCAAGCGCTACGGCGAGATCGTGGCCGTGGACGGGCTGGACCTGGTGGTCGAGGCAGGACGCACGCTGGCGCTGCTGGGTCGCAACGGTGCCGGCAAGACGACGACCGTGGAAACCTGCGAGGGCTTCCGGCATCCCGACGCGGGCACCGTCCGAGTCCTGGGCCACGACCCCATTGCCGACGCCGCCACGCTGCGACCACGCCTGGGCGTCATGCTGCAGGAGCAGGGGGTGTACCCGCAGGCGTTTCCACGCGAGGTGCTGGACGTGTCGGCCCGGATGTTCCGCGACCCCCTGGACGTCGACGACCTGCTCGACCGCGTCCAACTGGGCGATGCCCTGTCCACCCGCTTCCGCGACCTGTCGGGGGGCCAGAAGCAACGACTCTGCCTCGCCCTGGCCCTGGTCGGTCGCCCCGAGGTCGCCTTCCTCGACGAACCGACCGCCGGGCTCGATCCGTCGGCACGACGGCGCACGTGGGACACCATCCGTGACCTGCAGTCCGACGGCGTCACCGTGGTCCTGACCACCCACCTGCTGGACGAAGCCGAGGAGTTGGCCGACGACGTGGTCATCATCGACCACGGTCGCGTCGTGGCCGCCGGCACCCCATCGCAACTGATGGCCAGTGGCGATGTCACCTTCACGACCGACCGCCCCGTGGACGTGGCAGCGCTGGCCACGGCGATGGGTGCGCCGGTCATGCGACTGGCCCGCAACGACCATCGCGTGGAGCATGCGCCGTCGCCCGACGTCATCGCCAGGTTGGCGCATGCCCTGTTGGCCCAGGACGTCACGATGACCTCGCTGTCGGCCGGTCGGCACTCGTTGGAGGCGTTGTTCCTCAGGCTCGTCGACACCGACACCGACCAGCATGACGTCGCCACCCAGCACGAGGATCGTCCCGACGCCGACGAGCGCGACCGCCCCGGCGCGAGCGAGGGCGACCACCACGGCGACGGCGACGGCGACCACCCCAGCGACGGCGACGGCGACCACCGCGACGGTCGTCGTGGGCCCCGCTCGTCGCCCGGTGGCCCCTGATGGGTGCGCCCGCGCCACGCCACCGGGCCATCCGTGCCCAGGCGGGTCTCGAACTGCGACTGCTCCTGCGCAATCCGGAGAGCCTCCTCGTGACGCTCGGGATCCCCCTGGGCGTGCTCGTGTTCTTCTCGACCGTCGACATCCTGCCCACCGGGGACGATCCCGTGGCCTTCCTGGTTCCCGGTGTCCTGGTGATCTCGTCGATGGGGACCGGCCTGGTGGCGGTGGCGATCCAGACCGCCTTCGAACGCAAGTACGGCGTACTCAAGCGCATCGGTGCGACTCCTCTGCACCGGTCCGGCTACCTGATGGCCAAGGGCCTGGCCGTCGTCGTGATGGTGGCCGTGCAGGTCGTGGCCATCCTGGCGGTCGCCATCGTCGTGCTGGGATGGCGAACCGACGGGATGGTCGTGGTCGCGATCCTGTCCACCCTGCTGGGCGGGTTCGTCTTCGCGGCCATCGGGCTGTGGATGGCGGGGGCACTCAAGGCCGAGTTGACCCTGGCGCTGTCCAACACCCTGTTCCTGGTGCTGGTGCTGGTCAGTGGACTTGCCTTCGACCCGGCGACCCTGCCCGGCCCGGTGGCGTCGGCGGCAGGGCTGTTGCCCTCCGGTGCGCTGGGCGACGTGATCAGGATGGCGCTCGGCCCGACGGGGGGGATCGACGTCGTCGGTCTGATGGTCGTCTGTGCGTGGGGTGTCGGGGCGACCGTGGCGGCCGCCGTGAGCTTCTCGTGGGAACCCTGAGCAGGTCGTGGATTCGGCCCCGATCGCGCCCGCGAGCGCGGGTTCGCGACGGTTCGCAGGCAATGGCGGGCGACTCGTTGGTGTCGGCCGGCGGGCTGCCGCTAGCATGTGCCACCCCGGACGTGGGACAGCGTGGTGTGCCCTCGTCGGCTCGACCGCCACCCGGGGAGTTCGTCCGACAACCTGCAGTCCGTGCGCAACTCGGCACACCGTCGCGACGCCATGAGCCACTGCCGGACCACAGGTCCGACCGAACGAGGAGACACACGGTGCGACGCACTCCATTGCGGACACCATCACGACGTGGTCGCGTGGTCGGCCTGCTGGCCGTGGCCGTCCTCCTGGCGGCGTGTTCGGGCGAGCAGTCCATGCTTGATCCGGCCGGCTTCTACGCCGAGAAGCCCGACAGTCTCTTCGTCCTGGTCATGTGGATCGCGCTGTTCGTGTTCATCTTCGTCCAGGGCCTGATCCTGTTCACGGTCGTGCGGTATCGCCGCAAGGGCGGCGACGACGAGATCCCGGCGCAGGTGCACGGCAACACCCGCCTGGAGATCGTGTGGACGGTCATCCCGGCCCTGATCCTGAGCGCCATCGCGGTCCCGACCGTGCAACAGGTGTTCGAACTGTCGGCCGAGCCCGAGGACGCGATGGTCGTCGAGGTGATCGGGCACCGCTGGTGGTGGGAGTACCGCTACCCCGACTCCGGGATCATCACCGCCAACGAACTGGTCATCCCGGTCGACACCAACATCCAACTGCAGATGCGGGCCGAGGAGTCGGGCACCCCCGACAACGGCGTGATCCACAGCTACTGGATTCCGGCTCTGGCGGGCAAGCAGGACGTCATCCCCGGCCGCGTCGTCACCCTCAACATGGAGGCGAACGAAACCGGTCGATACCTGGGCCAGTGCGCCGAGTACTGCGGCCTGTCGCACGCCTTCATGCGCAACCGCGGCGTGGTGATGACCGCCGAGGACTTCGACGCGTGGGTCGTCGAGCAGCAGGCGGGGTCGCCGGTGGCAGCGGCGGTGGCCCAGGCCAACCCCGACTGGGCGACGAACACCCAGATCGTCGAGGTCGCGACGCCCGATGGGCTGGCAGCCGAACTGGACGGCGCTGACGCCACCCAGGTCTCGCAGGGCTGGGCGTCGTTCCAGAACAACTGCGCCGCCTGTCACCAGATCCGCACGGACGGCGTCACCTCTGGCGAGGACTTCAACGCCAACACCGGCCCCAACCTGACCCACCTGATGAGCCGCAAGGAGTTCGCCGGGGCGATCTTCGATCTGTACCTGCTCGAGGATCCCGACAACCCCAACGGTGGCTGGACCGACGAGCCGAACGTGGAACAGTTGACGGCATGGGTGTACGACGCGCCGAGCCAGAAGCCGATGCGCTCGGCCGACGGCATCGGCATGCCCAGCTTCAACACGCTGCCCCAGGCCGAGATCGATGCCCTGGTTGCCTACCTGCTGACGATGGAATGACGTGGCTGTGTCATGTGGCGCGCCCTTGTCGACCCACATGGCACCTGCGGCACCGCCCGACCCGACGATGACGACGCACAGCGATCCTGCGGCACCCGCGCGCACCAGGAGATGACGATGGCGAGCACCACCGCCCCGACCACCAGTCCAAGCGTGTTCAGCCGGCCCAAGTCGATGACGGGCTTGTGGAGTTGGATGACCACGACCGACCACAAGCGCATCGGCATCATGTACTTCTGGACCGTGCTGGTGTTCTTCACGCTCGGTGGCGTGACGGCCAGCATCGTCCGCGCACAGTTGTCCTCCGCCGAATCCACGCTGGTCACGGCCGAGGTCTACAACCAGGCCTTCACCCTCCACGGCCTGACCATGGTGTTCCTGGTCGTGATGCCCCTGGGCGCGGCCTTCTTCAACTACCTGGTCCCGCTGCAGATCGGGGCACGCGACGTCGCCTTCCCCCGGCTCAACGCGTTCTCGTACTGGGTCTTCCTCTTCGGTGGGCTGTTCCTGTACTCGTCGGTGCTGTGGGACGCGGTCCCCAACGGCGGGTGGTTCGGCTACGCGCCGTTGTCGACCCAGATCCCGGGCTACAACATGGCCTTCTACTCCATGGGTCTGCAGATCGTGGGCATCTCGTCGCTGTCGGCGGCCGTGAACTTCATCACCACCATCCTCAACATGCGTGCGCCCGGCATGACGATGATGCGGTTGCCCGTGTTCACCTGGATGACCCTGGTCACCAACTTCCTGTTGCTGTTCGCGCTGCCCATCATCGCGGTGGCGCTGTTCATGCTCCAGTTCGACGTGTCGTTCGGGACCCAGTTCTTCCAACCTGCCACGGGTGGTGACCCGATCCTGTGGCAGCACCTGTTCTGGCTGTTCGGGCATCCCGAGGTCTACATCATGATCCTGCCGGCGATGGGGATCGTGTCGGAGGTCATCCCGACCTTCTCGCGCAAGCCGCTGTTCGGCTACTCGGCCATGGTGTTCGCCGGTGTCGCCATCGGCTTCATCGGCTTCGGCGTGTGGGCCCACCACATGTTCACCTCGGGCGTCGGCCCGGTCGCACGTTCGGCCTTCGGGCTGACCACGATGTTCATCGCCGTGCCGACGGGCATCAAGATCTTCAACTGGGTGTTCACGATGTGGGGCGGCAAGATCCGCTTCACCACCGCCATGCTGTTCTCGATCGGGTTCGTGTCGATGTTCACCATCGGCGGTCTGTCCGGTGTGACCCACGCCATCGTGCCCCACGACGCCCAGCAGACCGACACCTACTGGGTCGTGGCCCACTTCCACTACGTCCTGTTCGGTGGCGCACTGTTCGGCCTGATCTCCGGGATCTACTACTACTTCCCGAAGGTCACCGGCAAGTTGCTCAACGAGGGCTGGGGCAAGGCGCACTTCTGGACCTGGCTGGTCGGGTTCAACCTCACCTTCGGTCCGATGCACATGTCGGGTCTGCTGGGCCAGCCACGACGCACGGCCGTGCTGCCCGGGGAACTGGGTGCAGACGTGCTGCTGTACAACCAGTTGTCCACGATCGGACTGCTCGTCCTGATCGTGTCCGCGTCGATCTTCCTCGTGAACCTGGTCCGGTCGATCCGCAACGGCGAGGCGTCGGGCAACGACCCGTGGGATGCTCGCACGCTCGAGTGGGAGACCCCGTCGCCCACGCCCTACGTCAACTTCAAGGACATCCCGATCGTCACCGCCCGTGACGACTTCTGGGAGAAGAAGTACGCCGAGGCCGACGACGGCGCCGTGCGCCGCATCCCCGTCGGTGCCTCGTCAGACCACGACGACGGGCACGACGGCGACCACGACGACGGGCGCCACGACTCGCACGGCAACCACATCCACATGCCCGACAACTCCTGGTGGCCGATGGTCACGCCGTTGGGCATGTGCGTCCTTGGATACGGCGTGGTCTTCGTGTCCCCGGTGACGCTCGTCATCGGGGTCGTGATGATGCTGGTCGGCATGTTCGGCTGGATCCTCGAACCGCTGGCCGACGGCGACGACGACTACGAGCCGGAGGTTGCACATTGAGCGCTGACACCTCCACCCCCATCGCGCAAGGAGGCGGCAAGTGAGCGCCGTTGACCAGACCTCCCTGGGAGTCGACACGCGCAAGCTGGCGATGTGGGTCTTCCTGGGCTCCGAATTCATGTTCTTCGGCGCCTTCATCACCGCCTACCTGCTGTACCTCAACACGACCGCGGCTGGTCCGGGCGTCGAACTCTTCGACATCGTCTACACCTCCATCTCCTCGTTCGTGCTGCTGATGAGCTCGCTGACGATGGTGCTGGCCCACCACGCCCACGTCCACGGCGACATCCGACGGATGCGGTTGTGGATCCTGGCGACGGCGCTGCAGGGCCTGGTCTTCGTCGGGGGACAGGCCTACGAGTTCATCAAGTTCTACAAGGAGGGGCTGGAGCTGACCACCAGCCCGTTCTCGTCGTCGTTCTTCGTCCTGACCGGGTTCCACGGACTGCACGTCACCGTCGGCGTCATCATGCTGCTGGGGCTGTGGGCCTACGCGGGCGTCGGCAAGGTCAAGCCCGACCAGCACGTCAAGACCGAGGTGATCGGGCTGTACTGGCACTTCGTCGACATCATCTGGGTCCTGATCTTCGTCGTCGTCTACCTCATTCCCTACGGCTGACCATGTCGTCCGGGCGCCGCCACAGTCGTCCACCGAGTTCCGGCTCGGGGGTCACCAGACTCGGCCTCGGGACTTCGCACCAAGGAGCACACGCCATGACCGCGACCACCACGACGTCACTGTCCGAGACGGATGAACTCGATGCGGCCGCACATGAGCCGTCGGTCAAGTTCTACATCCAGATCGCCGTCGTGCTGGCGATCCTCACCGCGATGGAGTTCTCGACCTACTTCATCGACTTCGGGCCGCTCGGTGTCCCGCTGCTGCTGGTGCTGATGACGATCAAGTTCGCCCTGATCGTGGGCTTCTTCATGCACCTCAAGTTCGACACGGACCTGTACTCGAAGTTGCTGCTGACCGGTCTGATCGGGGCGCTGGTGCTCTACCTGGTGGTGTTCGCCGCGCTCGGTGAGATCCCCGCACTGAAGGTGTAGGGACCGGACTGATGGACTTCACACTTGGCGGCGTCGACATCCAGGCGGGATTCCCCCTGGACGTGACGCTGCTGTCGCTTGGGCCTGTTGGTCGGCTACTGGGGACTGGTCCGACGCCACGGTGCCGACATGGAGCCCGGCCGGTCACCGGTGACCCGTCGCCAGGCCAGCATGTGGGTGGCCGGCGTGGTCGTGTTCTGGATCTCGGACGGGTGGCCGGTCGCGGCGCTGTCGGAGCATCTGTTCAGCTTCCACATGACCCAGCACCTGCTCCAGGCGTTCGTGATCCCGCCGTTGCTGCTCATGGGACTGCCCGAGTGGATGGGTGACGTCCTGCTGCGCAACGACCGCTTCCGTGCCACCGTGAAGTGGTTGGCCCAGCCCCTGGTCGCCGGGGTCCTGTTCAACATCGTGTTCATCGTGACCCACCTGCCAGCCGTCGTGTCGGCCCAGTTGTCCAACGAACTGTTCCACGCCGCCGACCACCTGGTGCTGATCGCGGCCGCGACCCTGATGTGGGCCAACGTCATGAGCCCGTTCCCCACGATCATCCGCCAACTGCAGCCGTTGCCGGGGATGATGTTCCTGTTCATGATGACGCTGCTGCCCACCATCCCGTCGGCGTTCCTGATCTTCGGGGATTCGGCGCTGTACCCGGTCTACGCCACGGCCACGCGCCCCTGGGGCATCAGCCTGCTCGACGACATGCGCGTTGGTGGCGTCATCATGAAGATCGTCGGCGGGTTCTACCTGTGGGGGGTCATCGCGGTCAAGTACTTCCGGTGGGCGGGCGCCAACGAACGGGCCGAGCAGGATGCACGCCGTGCCCGCGCCAGCGCCAACTCGGTGTCGCCGTGACGCCCGCGTCCTGCCAGTGGGAGCCGGTGATCGCCATTCGCGTCGCCGCACGCTCGATCCTCGACGAACGCCATCCTTGCGCCACGCATCCGAACCAAGCGACGGACCTGCCATGAACGAAGACTTCCGAACCCGCGGTTTCCTCCCCATCGTCATCCCGTTGGCCATCGTGGTGGTGGTCATCGGTGGGATCGGCTTCTTCGCCTGGATGCTGCTGTACAACACCCGCGAAGGTGCCGCTGCGTTGGCGATCGTGGGTGCTGCCGGCGTGCTGCTGGCGATTGCCCTGGCGGCGTCGCAGGACGACCTGAGTCGGGGCAAGAAGGCCGGCGTGACCCTGGCGATCCTGGGACCTGCGGCCATCGGTGTTGCGATCGCCACGGGCGCCTTCGCCATCCCGGCAGAAGATCTCAACGTCAACGTCGAACCCCACGGACCTGCCTTCGTGCTGGCCGACGTGCCGCCGGACGCGCCCGTGCTCGCGGCCGTCGACCTGTCGTCGTTCTGCCTGCCCAGTGGCGGCGGGTGCGAGCCGACTCGCGAGTGGGCGCTCGAGTCCCCCGAGGACACGACACGCTTCACCTACGCCTTCGAGAACCTCGATGCGACGGCCGAGCACAACCTCGCGATCTTCGGATTGCCGGACGAGGACAACTTCGGCAGCAGCGTCGACGGGCTGGGCACCGAGCCGCTCACACCCGAGATCCCGGCACCGTTCATCGGTGAGGCGACCGTGGCCTACGACTTCGGGTGGCCGATCATCGAGGGCGACCAGCCGGCCGAGAGCGCCGATGGTGGCCAGCAGCCCGAGCAGTTCTACTTCGTCTGCACGGTCCACCCGTCGACCATGTACGGCGTGGCGACGTTCTCGTAGGCCATGATCGCCGCACGGCCTCGGTGACGTGCCGTGCGCCCCGTTGCGCCGTGGTTCGGTGCGGCTCAGATGACGGCGTCGACGGCTGCCAGGATGAACAGCAGCGCGAGGTAGACCGTCGAGAAGTGGAACAGCTTCATGGCGTCGGCGACCGTGCGGGAGCGGCGCAGGCGATGGGCCAGCAGCAGCCACACGACGGTGAGCGCCAGCGCCGGGATCGGCGAACACCAATCCCGTCGGTGCGCCGACGATGGTCAGCACGACCAGTGGCAGCATCAGCCAGCTGTTGAGCAGGATCTGGCGGGTGGTCTCGTCCGTGCCCCACGAGACCGGCATCATCGGCAGGCCGGCGCGGGCATAGTCGTCCCGGTACTTCATCGCCAGGGCCCAGAAGTGGGGTGGCTGCCACCAGAACAGCAGCCCGAACAGCAGCCACGGGGTCGGCTCGCTGAACGGTGCCCCGACCGCCGCCCATCCCGTCAGCACGGGCATGCAGCCGGCGATCCCGCCGATCACCACGGCCTGCGGTGTCCGTCGCTTGAGCCCCATGGTGTAGACGAACACGTAGAACAGCAGCCCGAACGTGGCGAGGCTGGCGGCCAACAGGTTCGAGGTCAGTGCCAGCACGACGAAGCCGGCAACGCCCAGCACGATCCCCAGGCCCAGCGCCTGTCGCGGCGAGATGGTGTCGCGGGCCGTCGGCCGCTGCGCGGTACGGGCCATCAGCCGGTCGATGTCGTGGTCGTACCAGTTGTTGATCGCGTTGGCCCCGCCGGCCGACAGGGTGCCGCCCACGACGGTCCCCACGACCAGTCCCAGGCCGGGCCACCCCTGGGCAGCGACGATCATCGTCGGCACCGTGGTGACCAGCAACAACTCGATGATGCGAGGCTTGGTGACGGCGATCCATGCCATGAGGCGGGAGCGCCGCGACGAGCGTGTCGTGCAGCGGCCCGACGGCGGCCGTCCGACGTGGTCGTCGGCGCGCGCGTCGAGCGGACGTGGTCATGCGTCCTCGGCCCCGGCTGCCGGGTTCTGACGGGCAGCGCTGAGGAGGGCGACCCGGGGGCACCCGACGTGCTCACACCTGCCCTTGCGTCCGCGAACGAGGATTGAGATGATGCCGACGGCACCGGCTCGCGACGCATCGTACGTCGATCGTGGCACGTGTGAGGCGGGTGGTCGGGCTGTCTCGCGTCGCGGCGCCAGGGGGGTGGGGGCAGCGTGTCGGTGTCGTATCCTGCCGCCCATGGCCATCCCCCGCGAACGTCCCACGTCGAGTCGGTCGGCGACTGCCGGCAGGCCGGCCATGCCGCGCCTGGCCCGGGCGTCGCTGGCGGCCGTGATCGCCAACATCGCCATCATCGTCACGGGCGGGATCGTGCGGATCACCGGTTCCGGGTTGGGATGTCCCGACTGGCCGACCTGCGAGGGCGGGTCCGTGGTGCCACAGGCAGCAACGGCCGAGTGGACCACGTTCATCGAGTTCGGCAACCGCCTCATGACCTTCGTCGTGCTGGCGGTGGCGGTGTGGGTCGTCCTCGCCGCCCGCCGGGAGGCCCGCGACCGTCGCGCCGTCTGGCGGCTTGCCCTGGTCCAGCCTGCCGGTGTCCTGGTGCAGGCGGCCATCGGTGGCGTCACGGTGCTCACCGGGCTGTCACCGCTGGTGGTGGCGACCCACCTGATCGCGTCGATGGCGCTGGTGGCTGCGGCGGTCGTGCTCCATGACCGGGCTGCCACGGGTGCGGGGCCCCCGGCCGACGACGCGCCGGTCCTGCGACCGCTGACGGCGATGGCGGTTGTCGCGGCCGGGTTGGTCGTGATGGTCGGCACGCTGGTGACCGCGTCCGGACCGCACAGCGGTGGTGAGCCCGGCACCCAGCGGCTCGGACTCGACATTCGCACCATCGCCGTCCTGCACGCCGACCTGGTGTTCCTGCTGGTCGGGACCACCGCTGGCAATCCTGATCGTGGCGCGCGTCGTCGGTGCGCGTCGGGCGTCCCGGGCGGCCGGCCGTCCTGCTGGGCCTGGAACTTGCCCAGGGCGCGCTGGGCTATGCCCAGTACGCGCTCGGCGTGCCGCCGATCCCGGTGCTCTTCCACCTGCTCGGGGCAGCCCTGGTGTGGTGGGCCGCGTGGCGCCTCGCCATGGCGGTTCGGCCGGCGCACCCGGATCCCGCACCCGACGACTCGACCACGGATGGGTCGACGGTCGCCGATGACGCGGCCACCCGGGACGAGACAACCCGGGACGAGACAACCCGGGACGAGACAACCGAGGCCGCGACAACCGAGGCCGCGACAACCGAGGGTGCGGCCACCGGCGCGACGGACAGCCGCGGCAACGGCGGCAGCGCCGGCCGCGGCGAGACCCGCCTGCCTGCCGACCCGGGCCTGTCGGCAGCGGGCGCCGAGCCCCGAGCATGAGCGTGGGTGCCCCGGGAACGCCGGGCATGCGCCTGGGCGCGCCCGGCCCGGAAACGGTGCGGCGCCTCCTGGCGGTGGCCGCAGGGGGCGCTGTCGGCACGCTCCTGCGCGCCGGGACCGTCGCCGCCGTGCCGCAGGACTGGTCGGTCGCCGCCATCGTGGTGGTCAACCTCCTGGGTGCATTCCTGCTCGGCCTGCTGACCGGTCGTGTCACGCGGATGGTGCATCGCCAGTTCCTGTTGATCGGCGTGCTGGGCTCGTTCACCACGTTCTCGACGTTCGTCGTCGACGGCGTCGCCCTGGTGACGCGGGGACTGCCGGTGTGGTGGGTGGTCGTCCACGTGGTCGTCACGGTCGTGGGCGGCCTGTGGCTGGCCGGTGTCGGACTGCGACTGGACGGGCCACCGCCCCCGGGGGCGCGGGCATGAGCGGCTGGAGCGTGTGGCTGATCGTGGCCGTGGCGGGAGGCGCCGGTGCCATGGTCCGGGACGCGCTGGGGCAGTGGGCGGGTCACCCACGCGGCATGGACTGGGCCAACCGTTGCGGTGCGATCCTGCTGGGCGTGGTGGCGGCCGGGCTGGTCGCGGGCACCCTCGACACGTCGGTGGGCCTGGTGGCCGGAACCGGGTTCTGCGGGGGGCTCACCACGTTCTCGACGCTCGTGGTCACGGCGCTGGAGCAACAGCGACCGTCGCTGGCGTGGCGAGAGACCGGGATCGGCCTGGTGTTGGCGGGCGGGGCCTGGGCGCTGACCGTCGTGATCGCGGGCTGAGGAAGTCCAGTGGCCACGCCCGGGCTGGACGCTGGCCGGGCAGTCCGTTCCGGGTCGTCGGTGTCAGCGGGTGCCGCGGGCGCGGACCGCGTCGGCCCGGTCGGCCAGTTCGCTGAACAGGAGGGCGACCGAGGTGGCCGTGCGTTCGAGGTCGCCCAGGTGCTGCGACTCGTCCTCGCCGTGCGCGTTGCTGGCGGGGTCCTCGACACCGATGAGCAGGGCCGCGGCCCCACCGAAGGCGTCCGCGAACGGGCCCACGAACGGGATCGACCCACCGCAGCCCATCCATGCGACCTCGTGGCCGTAGCCCGGCGGCGAAGGCAGCCTCGGCGGCGTCGTAGGCCGGACCGGTGGGATCCACCACCCATGCCGGGGCCGATTCTCGCAGCTCGACCGCCGCGTCCAGACCCCAGGGCGTGTGGTTGTGGACGTGGGCTCGGAGTGCCTCGAGCGCGCGGGCAGGATCCTGGCCCGGTGCCATGCGACAGCTCAGCAACGCCGAGACCTCGTTGAGCAGGGTGTTGGAGGCACGCTCGACGGACGGCACGTCCATGCCGATCGGCGTGATGGTCGGGTGGAACCACAGCCGCTCCAGCAGCCCCGTGGTGTCGTCACCGACCAACTGCAGGCCAGTCGACGGTCCGGGCGTCGCGATGCAGGGTGGCCGCGTCCATGGGCAGGGCGTCGACGCGGGCCTGTTCCACCGCGCTGAGTTCGCGTCGATCCGCATCGAAGCCGGCCACGGCGATGGCTCCGTCGTCGTCGTGGAGGCTGGCGATGACGCGTGCCATCGCCGACAGGGCGTCGGGCACCACGCCACCCCACATGCCCGAATGGGTCGGTTGTGCCATCGCGGTCACGGTCACCTTGACCGTCAGCAGCCCCCGCAGCGCCCAGGTCAGCCCGGGCCAGCCGGTCTCGAAGTTCTCCACGTCGGCCAGCACGATCACGTCCGCGTCGAGGTCGTCGCCGAACTGCGCGAGGAACTCCTCCAGGTGGGGTGAGCCGATCTCCTCCTCGCCCTCGATCACGACCTTCACGTTGACCGGCAGGTGCCCGCGCGCGTCCAGCCACGCCCGGATCGCGGCGACGTGCGCGATGATCCCGGCCTTGTCGTCGCTGGCCCCGCGGCCGTACATGCGACCGTCGCGGATCGTTGCCGTGAACGGTTCGGAGTGCCAGCGCTCGGGCGTGCTGACCGGCTGGACGTCGTGGTGGGCGTAGAGCAGCACGGTCGGGGCGTCTGGCCCTGCCCCCATCACCTGCCCGGTCACGTACGGATGGGCGCCGTCCACCTCGAGCAGGCGGACGTCGTCGAGTCCGGTGGCACGCAGCAGTTGTGCGGTCGCGTGGGCGCTGCGCCTGACCTCGGCCGGATCGTGGCCGGCGGCCGAGATCGACGGGATGCGAACGAGCTCCTCCAGGGCGGCGAGGTGTTCGTCGAAACGTGCCCGCACCGCGGCGGCGACGTCGGTGAGGTCGTCGGGGACGGCCAGGTCGGGTGAGGAGGGCGGTGTGGCGGTCATCAGGTTGCTCCCGGAAGCTCTGGGTGCCGCGTCCCTTCGGGAGCCTGCCACCCGCGGTCGGTCCGGCACACTATCCTGCCGACGACATCGTGGGACCCGTCGCTTCGTGTGTGGAGGACGGCTGGATCGAAGCAAGGAGTTGTCCGTGGGGCATGCCGCCGACACCTGGGATGCTATGGCAGTCGATGATGGAGTCAGGCGACCTGGCCGACATGCCGAGCGTCTACGACATGGACGCCATCTACCTGGAGCCATACAACCCGCCCCACCGTGGCAACCTGCTCATCCAGGCCTACCTCCAGGACTTCCTCTCGGGCAAGGACGACATCTCCATCGATGCCGTGCGCGTGATCGAGGCCGACGACTCGAGCCAGTTGGCCGTCGAGTGGACGATCTCCTACGACGCCGGTGGCCGTCGCTGGAACGAACTGCCGCGGGCGTCGTTCATGGAGTTCGGCGACGACGGCCAGATCGTGCACCATCGCGACTACACCTGAGACCTTCGGTTCGCGTGCTGTCGCTGCCCTCCGTCGCCGTTCCCGACCTTCATGTCGTGGCGTCCGAGGCCCCCGGCGACCGAGGAGTCCGAGTGCGTCTCCACAGTTGCGGCATCCAGTGTCCGGCCCAGCCGGTCGATCCCTAGCGTCGACGTCCTGCTGATCACAGGACACCTGCGTGGGTTCGGATGCATCGTCGGGACTGCGCGCCGCCCCGCATGTCCGCGGTCGTGGCGCGAGCCGCGACCTGCTGTCGCAGCCGTCACCCTGGGCCGACGGGATGGCCCTGCCGGTGGCGGTCAGCGGCCCGGGCCACGTCGTCACCCAGGTCAGCGCATGGGTCGAGTCACGCCTGGGTTGGCAGGTCACCGATGGTGGGCCGCTGCCGCCTGTGGCACGCCTCGTGGCACCCGGCAACGGCGTGGCTGTCACCTCGGGTGACGCGATCCCATCGATCGCGTTGGTGGGCCCTGATGACGATCCCATGGCAGCCGCACGGTTGGCGGCTGCGTGTGACGGCGTGGTCGCCTGGCCCGCCGGTCACGACGACCTGCCGGGTGTGGTGGCGCGCCTGGTCGCCGCAGGTCCTGCCCGCCGGACCGGACTCGTGGACGTCGAGCGGCAGCCCGGATCCGTGGGGTGGCAGGGGGCCGGTGCCGGTGCGGGAGCGATGCGGCGCCACGGTGACCCGGGTGGCATCGAGGCACTCGTCGTCGGCGGGGCAACGGGTGGGGTCGGCACGACCACCGTCGCCGTCACCCTGGCAGCCTGGCACGTGTGGGGGTCCCATGGCGGTCGTGCCATGGCGGTCGTGTCGGGCCCGGCGCCGGTGGTGGACGCCGGGATCGTCGAACGCGAGGTCCTGGCCGGTCACCGGGGATGGGCGGCGTCGACACCCGTGCCCGGTGTCGACGGGCTGCGCGTCGTCCGCAGTCGTGGCGCCATGCGCCGCCTGTCGCCGCCAGCAGGTGTCGCAACCGTGGTCGACGTCGGTGTGGTGAGCCCCGCCGACGAGGAGGTCGATGTCCTGGTCGTGCGGCGGGATGCCGCTGGGCTGGCCGCGCTGCGGGACTCGCCGTGTGGCAGTGTCGCCATCGCCGATGACGGGCCGGTCACTCGTGGGCGCATGCTGGGGGTGGCCGATGGGCGACGCGTGGTGTTCGTGCCGTGGTCGATCCGGGTGGCCCGCGCGCACGCGCTGCAGCGACTGCCGGGCAGCGCGCCGGGCAGGTATGCACGGGCAGTCGGAGCGCTGCTCGCGGATGATCGCGACGTCGGTCGGCCGACTGGAAGGCAAGGGTGAAGCCTGGGTCGAGGCGGGCTGGCAAGGGGGGTCGAGGGGGGTGGTTCGCCGTCGCACGAAACCATGAAGTGCCATTCGACGCACCCGTATGGGGCCGGCTGTCGGCGCTCTAGCGTCCAATCCACACCACTTCGGTTGTCCCGGTTGACACACCCCACGGCACATGGCAGAGTCGGCGGGGCCGTCTGGGTTCACCCGGGCGGTGGACTGCCTCCGGTGTTGGCAGCATCGGGCGCTGACGGGGGGACGCACCTTTTCAATGGGAACCGAGACGCAGCATTCCATTCGCAGCGCGTTCGTTCGCGCCGTGCTTGCCGTGCTCCTGCTCGCCCCATTCCTGGCACCGTTGCAGGCCGCCGCGCGCGGTGACCTGGGCGTGATGCTGGGTCCCGAACCACTCCTGGAGCAGCTCACTCCCTCGGTGACGGCTGGCGATCTCACCAGCGTCTTCGGACAGGCCCGCACGTTCTGGAGCAGCGCCCTGCCCCGCGCCGTCGCGGTCGATCCAGATGCTGCCCAGGTTGCGGCATCCGACTCGGGGTCCATGGCCGGCGAGGTGGCCACGCAGGCACAGGCCGATGCGGCCCTTGCGTCGGCGGTGGCCTCCTGGCGCGACGGCGGCCACGACGTGCCGGCGCTCTCTGTCGTCATCACGGATCTGCCCGGGCTGACGCTCGGCCAGTCAGTCGGCACGACCGTGCAGGTCGACGTCGACGCGGCCGGCCACGGATGGGGTGGTGGCGGGATGGACCTGGCCACGGTCGTGCGCCACGAGGTCGGCCACGCGGCCGGCTTCGGCCATGATGCCGGTGGCGTGATGGCCGCGACGTTGTCGGCTGGGACGTCGCTGGCAGCCCTGCCTGCTGCTCCCGCTGCGGTCGAGATCGACGAGCCGACCGCCGACTTCGCAGCCGCCGCGAGCAGCGACGGCGATGCCGGCGCCGAGGAAGCGACAGCGAGGAAGCGACCAGCGCCGAGGCTGCCGAATCGACCGCGGGCGACGCGGACACCGGCGAGGCCGCTGACGACACCACGACTGTCGACGACGCCGGCGCCACCGAGACCGCGGGCGATGAAGCCGCGGACGGTGCCGGCGACGAGGACGCGGACACCACCACCACCGAGACGACGAGCACGGGCGAGACCACCGACGTGGCCGCTGACGAGTCCACTGACGAAGCCAGCGATGCGGCCGACGACGACGCGATCGATGCGCCCATCGAGGTTCCTGCTGCTGCCGGCTCCGAGTCGCTGGGCGCCTCGGCGGCTGCCGCCATGGTTGCGGTCCCGGAGCTGACGCTGGACGGCACTGCGGGCGACGACACCATGACCCTCGCGCCCCATGCCACCTCCGGTTGGTTCACGCTCACGGGCGGCGCCGGCGGCCCTGTCGACTTCGAACTGCCGACGACGTCGTTGATCATCAACGGCGGTGATGGCGTCGACTCGATCACCCTGACCGGCGCCCTCGCATTCGGGTCCACCACCGTGACGATCCGGACCGAGGCGATCGTCGTGGCGGCCGGGGCATCCGTGACCACCACCGGCGACATCAACCTGCTGGCCGAGTCGATCGACGACGGCACGACGGACCTGCTCTTCCTGACGTCCGCCAACCCCAGTTCCTCCGTCGCGGTCGACGATGCGACCCTCAGCGGCAACAACGTCACGATCTCGTCCACGTCCTCATCGACAACCGCCGTCAGTCCTGCGCGCCTGTCGACCATCGACATCGACGCCACCTCGGACGTCCGAGTCCAGAACTCGTCGATCACCAGCATCGGTGCGACCACGCTGGCCAGCACCACGACGGTCACCGCCTCGGCCCCGGCCGAGGGCATGGGCGGAATCTTCGGAACGGACATCGATGCCGCGGTCGCCATCGCGCTGATCGACATCGTGACCATGGCGAGGATCCTGGGCACCTCCCAGGTCACCGCCGGGGGTGCGTTGTCGGTGACCGCCAACTCGGTCACGGCGTTGGCCTCGATGGGCGATGCCGGTGCCACGACCGCCGGGGCCGTCATCGCGACTGCCAACGTGGACGAGCGCACGCAGGCCTGGGTCAGTGGGGCCACCGATGTCACCGCCGACAGCATGTTGGTGGCGGCAACGTCTGACAGCGACGTCGAGTCCACGGCCGAGGCCAGCACCGAAGGGGCCGAGGCCGACGCCGACGACGCCGACGATGATGTCACGCCCACGAGCGCCACTGACGGCAATGCCGACACCCAGGAAGGCACCGTGGACGTGGCCGGCGCCGTCGCCTTCGCCCGCCTGGTCGGGCTGACCCAGGCGTGGCTCGACGGGACTGGCTCCTCCTTCACCACCACCAACGGTCAGGCGGTGCGCGCCCACTCGAAGCGACGCGTGGTCGCCTCGGCCGACGGATCCGTGGTCGGCGAGACGGCAACCGGCGTCGGGGTGGCCGTGGCCGTGGGCATCATGGACGGGACGACGCAGGCCTGGCTGGCCGGCACGCTCACCCTGGATGCCTCCGACGTGACCGTCGAGGCCAATGCGGGCGAGCCCACCGACACGCTCGAGGTGACCGCAGTCTCCGGCCAGGGCGACCCCACCGACATCGGCGTCGCCGGCGCCCTCGCCGTTGGCGTTGCCACGGCCACCACGGCGGCCACCATCACCAACGGCGCAACCGTCACCGACGGTGGGGCGAACTCGCCGCTGACCCTGACCGCGGCCAACGCCCTGGACGCCACGGTCGAGGCTCGGGCCGCTGACACCACGCCCACCGACGACAGCGATGACGACTCGACCCCCAACGTCGGCATCGGCGCATCCGTCGCGGTCAACGTGGTGGCACAGACCACCCGGGCCGGCATCGAGCAGGACGCCACGCTGATCGGTGGACACGACCTGACGGTCGCGGCCACCACGACCGGGACGCATCGTGCGCGGGCGGTCGCCGGGTCGGCTGGCGGAACCGCCATCACCCCGGTCGTCGCGATCATGATCTCCAACGCCGACACGGTCGTGCTGATCGGGCCGGCAGGCGCCGCGCAGGTGCTGACCGGTGCTGCCAGCCTGGCCGCCGTGCAGGCCGTCACCGCCACTGCTGACGCCGAAGGCGACGCCGTCGGGAGCGACGCCGCGATCGGCGCCGCCATTGCGATCGCGATCGCCGATCACCTGGCCGACGCGGCCATCCAGCGAGACCTGACCGCGGCTGGCCCGGTGGCAGTCTCGGCCACGAACTCGGGCGGCAGCGCGGCGACCGCCGATGCCAGCGCAAACGGCGCGCCTGCCGATGGCGACCCGGACGCGCCGGCAGGTGGGGTCAACGGCGCGATCGGTGACCAGCAGACGTTCGGCGACACGGTCGCAGACAGCAACGGCGCCAGCAACAGTGGCGGTGCCAGCGCGCCGCCCGCCCAGGACTCGCAGGGCAACTCGATCACGGTCGCCGCCGCCGTCGCGGTCACCCTTCTCAGCTCCCAGGCCAGTGCCACGATCCCCGTCGGGGTCACGGTCGCCGCCGGGTCAGGGCTGGAACTGACCAGCCGCAACGACGCCGACGCCACCAGTTCCGCCGATGCCACCTCGACGGCTGCGCGCGCACCCCCCGCCGCTGCAAGCATTGGTGCTGCCGTCGCCATCACGACTGCAGACGTCACCAACATCGCCACGGTTGCCGGAACAGTTTCGGGTCCGACCACGGTGAGGGCGTTGATGACGGACACTCCGGGTGACGGAGTGCACACGTTCGGGGCACAGGCAACATCGGGGGCCGGCGGGGGCCAGGTCAGCGTCGCCGGCGCCTTCGCGCTCACGATCGCGACCGTGACCACCGACGCGAGCGTCACCGGCACGGTCGGGGATCTCACCGCCCAGGCCGCATCGGCTGCCACGACGACCACTGCCGCGCTGCCGGCCACCGACGAGGGCGGCTCGGGCGAGGACCTCGGACTCGGTGCCTCGATCGCAATCGGTGTGGTCAACGACACCACGACCGCCCGGTTGGCCGACGATGCAGTCGCGTCGGGCGACATCGACCTGACCGCGACCCAGTCCCACACGACCGCGACGACCGCACGCACCGGGGCCGCTGGCTCGGTCGCCGTGGCTGCCGCGGTGGCCGTGACCATCTCCAACGTGGCCGTGGCCGCCACGATCGGCAGCGGCACCTCGCTGGCCGCCGACTCCGTCGCCGCCACCGCGACCCAGACCGTCGTCGCCGCCACGACCGCCGCCGGAAGCGCCAACACGTCCGGTGATGCCGCCATCGGGGCCGCCATCGCAGTCGGTGTCTCCGACCACACCGCCACGGCGACAACCGGTCGCGACCTGGTCGTCCTGGGCGCGGTCTCGTTCAGCGCGACGTCGGACGCCACGACCACCACCAGCGCCACCGCCTCGACGGCCGGTGCCCCGGGCGAGGATGACGCCGACGCCCCCAGCGAGGACGTGACAGGACAGGTCAACGACGCGCGCGGCCAGGCCGACGGACTCGCTCCGGCCGGTGGCGACTCCGATGCCGGCAGCAGCCCGACTCCCGAGGCATCCACCTCGTCGGGCCCGGTCAGCGTGGCCGCAGCCATCGCAGTCACCATCGACTCGACATCAGCAACTGCTTCAGTGGCTGCCGCTCGCACCATCCAGGCTGGCACCCTCACACTGGCCGCGGGCGGCCAGTCCACCGCGACGTCGACCGCAGACGGGTCAGCCGCCACCACCGATGGCGGCACCTCGATCGGTGCCGCGGTCGCACTGACGGTGGCAAACCTGACGCTGGACGCCCGGGTGGCCGGCACCGTCACTGCCGGCAGCCTCACCACCTCGGCCCTCGTGCCGACGATGACCAACCACTTCGGGGCCACGGCCACCTCCGGCGCCGGTGGTGGTGACACCGGTGTCGCCGGTTCCGTCGCGATCGCCGTGGTCACCGTCGACGTGGACGCCAGCCTGACGGGCACGGCAACCATCAGCGGCGATGTCGCCCTGACGGCGTCGTCGACCTCGGAGACCACGGTCGAGGCACTTGCCTCGGACGGCGCCAGCGGCACGGACCTGGGCATCGGTGCGTCGGTCGCGGTTTCGGTCGTCAACGACACCGTGGCGGCACGCATCGCCGATGGTGGCGTCCTCACCGGCGCGGCTGACCTGACGCTTTCGGCGACGCAGTCCCACCTCATCGTGGTCACCGCCCGCAACTCGGCTGCCGGTGCCACGGCCGTCACGCCGGTCATCGCGATCTCGGTGTCGAACCTGGATGCGCTGGCCGGTGTCGGCACCGGTGGCGGCGGGTTGGTGCTGACGGGTGACCTGTCGGCGACCGCGGACCAGACGGCTGGGGTGACGACCACCGCAGAGGGCGACGCGACCGGTGGGACGGCGGTCGGGATCGCGCTCGGGTTGTCGGTTGCGAACCACGTGGCGGATGCGTCGGTGCAGCGTGGCGTGACTGCGGTCGGGTTCGCGTTGTCGGCCACGTCCAACTCGACGGTGGCATCGACGGGCAAGGCCGGTGCGGCAGGTGCCCCCGAGGATGACGGCGGCGGATCGACCGTCGACTCCGAGGTCGCCGAGCAGCGCACCTTCGCGGATGGCCGGGCACCGGCTGGCGGCGACTCGGATGCGGGCTCGAACCCCACGCCGTCGGCGGAGACGTCGGAGGATGGCGGCACGCAGGTGTCGGTGGGTGCGGGGATCGCGATCACGATCTCGAACGTCACGGCGTCCGCGAGTATCCCGGTGGGCATCACGGTCATCGCGTCCGGTGCTGCAACCCTGGCAGCGGCCGGGACGGGGTCGGCGACGGCGACGGGTGACGGGTCGGCAGCCACCAACGACGGCGGGACCTCGGTGGGGGTTGCGGTGGCACTGACGGTGGCGAATGCCATGTTCGATGCAGCTGTGGCGGGCACGCTGTCGGCAACCAGCCTGACGACATCGGCCACCCAGGCGGCCGCGACCTACGGCGCGTCGGCGACGTCGGGTGCGGGTGGTGGTGACATCGGCGTCGCAGGCTCCGTCGCGATCGCCATCGTGAGCATCGACACCACGGCCGCCATCGTGGGTGTCGTGACGATCACGGGTGGCGGTGACGTCTCCCTGACGGCCGGATCGACGTCGACCACCACGACGGAGGCAGTGCCGGCCGAGTTCGACACGGGCGGTGCGGACCTGGGCATCGGTGCCTCGTTCGCGTTGGCGATCGTGAATGACACGACGGCGGCCAACCTGGCCAACGGGGCGTTGCTCACTGGCGCGGCTGGGCTGACGCTGTCGGCGACGCAGTCGCACACCATCGTGACCACGGCCCGTACCGGTGCCGGCGCCGCTGCGGGCGGCACGGGCATCGCGGCGGCCATCGCGATCACGATCTCGAACCTGGATGCGCTGGCCGGTGTCGGCACCGGTGGCGGCGGGTTGGTGCTGACGGGTGACCTGGCGGCGACGGCGGACCAGACCGCAGTGGTGACGACCACCGCAGAGGGCGACGCGACCGGTGGGACGGCGGTCGGGATCGCGCTCGGGTTGTCGGTTCGCGAACCACGTGGCGGATGCGTCCGTGCAGCGTGGGGTCACTGCGGTCGGGTTCGCGTTGTCGGCCACGTCCAACTCGACGGTGGCATCGACGGGCAAGGCCGGTGCGGCAGGTGCCCCCGAGCGACGAAGAGGACGACCCCGGCACCCCCGAGAACGAGGAAACACCTGAGGACGGGGTCGACCAGCAGGTCCAGGGACAACGGGACTTCGCCGATTCTCGTGCACCGGCCGGTGGCGACTCGGGTTCGACCGACACCCCGTCGGCCGAGACCTCGGATGGTGGCGTGTCCGTCGGTGCGGGGATCGCGATCACGATCTCGAACGTCACGGCGTCCGCGACGATCCCGGTGGGCATCACGGTCATCGCGTCCGGTGCTGCAACCCTGGCAGCGGCCGGGACGGGGTCGGCGACGGCGACGGGTGACGGGTCGGCAGCCACCAACGACGGCGGGACCTCGGTGGGGGTTGCGGTCGCACTGACGGTGGCCAATGCCACGTTCGATGCCGCCGTTGACGGCACCTTGTCGGCGGCCTCGCTGGCTGCGTCCGCGGCGCAGGCTGCTGCGGACTACGGGGCATCCGCCACCTCCGGTGCCGGTGGTGGTGACATCGGCATCGCAGGCTCCGTCGCGATCGCCATCGTGAGCATCGACACCACGGCCGCCATCGTGGGTGTCGTGACGATCACGGGTGGCGGTGACGTCTCCCTGACGGCCGGATCGACGTCGACCACCACGACGGAGGCAGTGCCGGCCGAGTTCGACACGGGCGGTGCGGACCTGGGCATCGGTGCCTCGGTCGCGTTGGCGATCGTGAACGACACCGCCGCCGCCAACCTGGCCGACAACGCGACCATCTCGGGCGCGGCCGGGCTGACGCTGTCGGCGACGCAGTCGCACACCATCGTGACCACGGCCCGTACCGGTGCCGGCGCCGCTGCGGGCGGCACGGGCATCGCGGCGGCCATCGCGATCACGATCTCGAACCTGGATGCGCTGGCCGGTGTCGGCACCGGTGGCGGCGGGTTGGTGCTGACGGGTGACCTGGCGGCGACGGCAGACCAGACCGCAGTGGTGACGACCACCGCAGAGGGCGACGCGACCGGTGGCACCGCCGTCGGGATCGCGTTGGGCCTCGGCATCGCCAACCACGTGGCGGATGCGTCCGTGCATCGTGGGGTCACAGCGGTCGGGTTCGCGTTGTCGGCCACGTCCAACTCGACGGTGGCATCGACGGGCAAGGCCGGTGCGGCCGGTGCACCTGGCGAGGAAGAGGACGACCCCGGCACCCCCGAGAACGAGGAAACACCTGACGACGGGGTCGACCAGCAGGTCCAGGGACAACGGGACTTCGCAGATGGCCGGGCCCCGACCGGCGGCGACTCGGGTTCGACCGACACCCCGTCCGCGGAGACCTCCGAGGACGGTGGCTCCACGATCTCGGTCGCGGCCGGCGTCGGCATCACCCTCTCGAACGTCACCGCATCGGCGAGCATCCCCGTCGGGATCGCGGTCGTCGCCAGCGGCGACGCCAGCCTCACTGCCGCCGGCGAAGGTGGCGCCACGGCGGGCGGCGACGGGTCCGCCGTCACCGACGACGGCGGGACATCGGTCGGGGTCGGCATCGGCCTCACCGTCGCCACGCTCGATGTCGATGCGTCCGTGGACGGGACGATCACTGCCCTCGGGCTGGCGCTGTCCGCAACCGGCACCGGCACCAGCGAGTTCGGTGCGGCGGCCGTGTCGGGCGCAGGAGGCGGTGACATCGGTGTCGCCGGATCAGTCGCAATCGCCGTCGTCACAGTCGACAGCCGGGCACTCGTCAACGGCACGGCAACACTGGCCGGCGATCTCTCGATGGCCGCTGGCACCACCTCGACCACGACGACGTCGGCCACGGCCGATGACGACGGCGGTGCCGGGGCGGACGTGGGCATCGGTGCCTCCTTCGCGCTGGCGATCGTCAACGACACTGCGACGGCCGGCATCGCCAATGGCGTGGTCGTCACCGGCGCACAAGGCGTCACGATCGACGTCGACCAGTCCCACGTGACCACGACGACCGCCCAGACCGGCGCCTCGGGTGGCATCGCCGTTGCCCCGGGCATCGCCATCACGGTCTCCAACATCACCGCGTCTGGCAGCATCGGGACCGGGGCAGCCACCACCCTGGGTTCCGTCGCCGCCACGGTCAACCAGGTTGCGTCTGCGGTCACCGTTGCCGCGGGTGACGCCGAGGGCGGGACCGATGCCGCCGTGGGTGTCGCGCTGGCCCTGGGCATCGGCAACCACTCGGCCACGGCCCGGACCCTGCGCAACCTCAGCGCCACCACGGGCGGCGTTGCGTTCAGCGCCACCACGGCGTCCACGGTCACCACGGACGCGACGGCCTCCGCCGCCGGGGCGCCCGACGACGACAGCCCCGAAAGCGACCAGACCGTCGACCAGCAGGTGACCGAGCAGCGCACGTTCGCCGACGACCGCGCACCGTCGCCGGACCAGGACTCCGGTGACACGCAGGCAGCCTCCGCCTCCAACTCGGACGGTTCGGTGAACGTGGCTGCGGCCATCGCCATCACCATCGCCGACGTCGACGCCAACTCGTCGCTGGCCGGCGTCGTCATCGTTGCTGCCGGCCCGGTCGCCCTGGCCGCGGCTGGCTCGTCCGCGGCCACGTCGGTCGCGAATGGCGAAGCCACCGACGCCGGGTCGACCGCCATCGCGGTCGGGGTCGCACTGACCGTGGCTCACCTGGACGTCGTTGCCTCGTCGACGGGCACGGTCACCGGTGTCGGCGTGTCGGCAACGGCCACGGGTGGCGCCAACACCTTCGGCGCCCAGGCCATCGCCGGCGCAGGCGGGGGCGAGACCAGCATCGCTGGGGCCTTCGCGATCAGCATCGTCTCGGTCACCACGACTGCGCTGCTGGGCGGCACGATCGCTGCCGGCGGCGGCGACGTCAGCTCGACAGCCACCTCCACCTCCACGACGACCACCGAGGCGCTGCCGACCGAGGACATCACGAGCGGCACCGACACCGGTGTGGGTGCCGCCTTCGCGCTGTCGATCGTCAACGACACGACGACCGCCGGCATCGCCAACGGCGCGAGCGTGACGGGTGCCGACGACGTCACGCTGGTCGCGTCGACGACGCACATGACCACCACCACCGCCCGGACCGGGGCCAAGGGCGCCACGGCGGTCGCACCGGCCATCGCGATCACGATCTCCAACGTCACGACCACGGCGTCCATCGGCACCGGGGCCGTCCTCGTCGCGACCGGCGCGGTCAGCGCCATCGCGACCCAGATCGCCTCGGCCATCACCACCGCCGCGGGCGACACCGAAGGCAGTGACACCGCCGTCGGCATCGCGCTCACGTTGACCTACGCCGATCACCTCGTCGAGGCGATGCTCCGTCGCGACCTGACTGCCGACTCGCTCAGCCTGCAGGCGCTCGGCACGTCGACGGCAACGGCATCGTCCACGGCGTCGGCCGCGGGTGCGCCGGCTGGTGACGACGCCGACAACCCGCCGAGTGGTTCCGTCAACGACCAGGCCAACGCGCAGGAGGGCGCTGCCAACTCGCAGGCAGCGAATGCGGGCGTGGCGGGCAGCGGCGACGTGGACGAGCCGGACGCCAGCCGCCCGAACGACGGCAACGGAGGCTCCGGCGGTGGCGGGTCGACACCACTGTCCGTGGCTGGCGCACTGGCCATCGCCATCGGGAAGTCCAAGTCGAAGTCCGGCATCGCCGACGAACTCGAGGTCCTTGCCACCGACGGGTCGGTCGTCGTGCGCAGCACCGCCACCGCCACCGCGACCTCCAGCGCCGACGGGTCGGCCACGCTGGAAGGCACGGCGGGCACCAACGTCGGCATCGGCATCGCCATCACCTATGGCGAGGTCGTCAACGAGGCCACCATTGGCTACGCGGTCGACCTGGAGTCCGACGGATTGACCGTCGAGGCCCTGCTGACATCTGGCGACCACACGTGGGGTGCCACCGCCGTCTCCGGGTTCAGTGGTGGCGAGACCGGCGTGGCCGGGTCCTTCGCCCTGGTGATCGTCAACGCCAGTGCCACGGCCAAGGTGCTGTCCGACCCGCTGGTGAACCCGATCGTCACGACCCTCGACGTCGGTGACGGCGACGTGGTGTTCGCCGCGGCCTCCGGTTCCACCACGACTGCGACCGCCACCGCCGGCGGCGACGACGCGGCGGCCGCCAAGACCGGCGTCGGTGCCTCCGTCGCACTGGCCATCGTGACCGACACGACGCTGGCCGGCATCGACGACTCCACCGTCCTGGTCGGCGGTGACGACGTCACGGTCACGGCCACGACCACCCACGCGCTGACCACGGACGCCGCAGCCGGTGCCAAGGCCGCCGACACGGCCGTCACCCCCGCGATCGCGGTCGCCATCCACACCATCACGACGCGCGCTTCGATCGGCTCGGGCGGCACCTGGGACGTGGCTGGCGCCGTCGAGGTCACGGCCACCCAGACGGCTTCGGCCGCGACCTCGGCCAAGGGCGATGCCAAGGGCGCCGACACCGCGGTGGGCATCGCGCTGGGCCTCACCTATGCCGACCACACCGTCGAGGCCTGGGTTGCCCGGTCGCTTGACGCGGAGGGTGCCGTCGCGGTCCAGGCACTCGGTTCGTCGACCACCTCCACGACGGCCGAAGCCGGTGCCGGTGGGGGACCCGACGACGGCGAGGACGGTGCCCCCGGTGCCGGTGGTGTCGACAGTGTCGTGGGTGCCGAACGCGACAACGCGGATTCGACCGCGACGAGCAACGGTGGCCAGGCCACCGATGGCGCCAACTCCACCCCGTCGTCCGACAGCAACGGGCAGTCGGTGTCGGTCGCAGCAGCCATTGCCGTCAACCTCGCCTTCACGACCTCCCGGGCCTGGTTCGCCGACGGACTCACCATCGATGCCACCGGGCCTGTCACCGTCCGTTCCTCGGCCCACACCGATGCCACGGCCACGGCCACCGGCGAAGCGGTCGGCAAGGCTTCCGGCAGCGGCGGGTCCAGCAGCACGGGCGTCGGCGTCGGGGTTGCCGTCAACGTCGGCGACATCACCAACACCGCCACCCTGGGCGCCACGATGGTCACCGCCAACGGTGTGGTGGTCGAGGCACTCATGACCGGTGGGCCCAGCGAGGCCCACGACCTGACCGCCAGTGCGAACTCCGGGGCTGGCAAGTCCTCCACCGCGATCTCGGCATCGGTGGCCGTCAACGTCGTGGTCGTCACCACGGCAGCCACCATTCCCACCGGTGCATCGGTCGCCGCGGGTACCGGTGACGTCTCCGTCGCGGCCGAGAGCCTGCGCACCGAGACCGCCACGACCACCTCCGACGCCGAGGGGACCGGGTCCAGCTCGACCGGGGTCGGCGCCTCGATCGCGGTCAACGCCATCACCCCGAACACGACGTCCGCCACCATCGCCGATGGCGTGGTCCTCACCGGCGGCGGCAACCTCACCGTCCGGGCGCTGGCCAGCGACACGGTGGTCACCACTGCCGTGGCCGGGGCCGCCGCCAGCACGGCCGTCGCACCGTCCATTGCCGTCCTGGTGATGCCCGACACGACCACGACGGCCACCATCGGCACGCACGCCACCGGCATCAGCGTCACGGGTGCCATCGTCGTCTCGGCTGCGCACACCGCGGACGTCACCACCACCGCCGACGCCAAGTCCGCCGGGAGCAGCGTCTCGGTCGGCGCGGCGATCGTCGTCAACGTCGTCATCCCGGTCACCAGCGCCAGTGTCTCCCGGGACCTGGCCGGGACCTCGGTCGAGGTGGCGGCCACCGCCACCGTCTCCGTCGTCGGCGAGACGTTGGCCGGGGCAGAAGGCAACTCCGACAGCTCTGGATCGGCCGACGGCCAGGCCAACAGTGCGGTCGACGACACGCCGACGACGTCGGGCAGCACGTCGGGTCTGTCCGGCGGCTCGCTGCCCAGCTCCAACGACCAGGCCGCCAGCGGCAGTTCGACGAGCAGTGGCCAGAGCGGGCAGGGTGGCAGTGGCACGGGTGTGGGCGCCGCGATCACCGTCAACGTGGTCATCGTCGAGACCACCGCCGACGTCGCCGCGAACCGCGTCCTGGTCGGATCGACCGGTGCCGTCACGGTGCGTGCCAACACGGACTTCGACGTCATCGGCAAGGCCATCGGCTACGCCGCCGGCATGAACAACGACACCAACATCGGTGCCGCGGTCGCCTTCAACTGGGTCGACATCGACAGCATCGCCACGGTCGCGAACAACGTGACGCTCGACGGCGCCACGGTCACGGTCGAGGCAGTCACTGCCGACGGCGAACGCAACGACATCGTCGCCTGGGGCCTGGCAGCTGCGGGTGGCAAGGGGGAGACCAACATCGCCGGGTCTGCCGCCATCACGGTGGCATTCGTGACCTACGCGGCAACGGTCGGCACCAACGCGACGATCATCTCCGACGGGGACGTCACGATCGCCGCCTCGGCACCGATCGGGCTCCAGACCCTGGGCCTGGGTGGCGCGTTCGGGACCGGGACGTCGGTCGGCGCCGCCATCGCCATCAGCATCTTCGAGCCGCTGTCGGTCAAGGCCACCATCGGCACCGGCGCCACGATCGACGCGGCCGGGGCCCTGTCGGTGACCGCGACTGCCGGCATCGTCGCCATCCAGATCGGTGAGGTCGACTTCGGCACCGACCAGGACATCGTCGACAGCGTCGAGACGTTCCTGGGCAACATCACCCTCATGAGCGTGGCCGTTGGGGCCGCCGTCTCCAGCGGTGACACCAGCGTTGGTGGCTCGGTCGTCGTCGACGTCTTCGACATCGACGTGTACGCCACCATCGGCAGCGGCGCGAACATCAACCAGGCAGGCCCGACGACGGGTGCTGCGCAGTCCATCACGATCGGTGCGGCCCAGACCCTGGACGTGCGCAGTGGCGCTGGTGGGCTGGGTGGCTCGCTGGGCTCGGCCGGCATCGGCGCAGGCATCGTCGTCCAGGTGATCAACCAGGACGTCCGGGCCGGCATCGGCGCGGGCAGCACGGTCGCCGCCGGTGGCGACATCTCGATCACGGCCGACGTGGCCGAGTCCTTCCTGGTCGTCGCCGCCGCCGCCGGGTTGGCAGCCGACGGCGTCGGCATCGCGGCCTCGATCGTCGTGGTCGTCCTGACCACCGGGGTGCGCGCCTACGTGCTCAGCACGCCCACGTCCGCCAGCACCGTGCACGCCGGGCGTGACTTCACCATCGCCGCGACCAACCGCCAGTCGGATGGCTCGGACAACACCATCGAGCTGTACGCGGGCGCCCTCGCCATCGGTGCGGGCTCGGCTGGGGTCGGCGTCTCGACCACGATCCTGGTGCAGTCATCGACCGTTCGCGCCTGGGTCGGCTCGGACGACAACCCCGGGACCGCCGGCGTCGCCGAGGACGAGACCGTCGCGGCCAATGCCGACCTGCAGGCCTGGGGCACCACCGGCCTGGTCGTGGCGGCAACCCAGGCGCAGGACTCGGACTTCATCGCGCTGGCCGGAGCCGGTGGCCAGACTGCCGGAGTGGCCGGTTCGATCATCGTCAACACCCAGAGCCGGGTCACGCGGGCACACGTCGGCGCCGGGACCACGATCAACGGGTCCGTGGCCGGTGCCCTGGCAGGCCATTCGGTCGCCGTGGCCGCCAGTGACGCCACCTCGATGCTCGACGTGGCCGGTTCGATCGCCATCGGTGGGACCGCCGGCGTCGGTGTCGGTGCCGACATCCTGGTGATCAACAAGGACACCCGTGCATGGATCGGGGCGAACACCGACATCACGGCCGACGGGAACCTCACCGTCGACGCCACGTCCAGCGAGTCGATCCTCTCGATCGCCGCCGGTGCCGCGGTCGGCGGCACCGTCGGGGTCAGCGTCAACGCCGGCGTCAACGTCGTGAACGTGTCGACCTACGCCTACCTCGCCCACGGCACCGCGCTCGGCAACGGCGTGGACGTCGACGTTCGTGGCAGCGTCCGGGTGTCGGCCGATGACGCGCTCGACCTCGACATCATCGCCGGCACCTTCGCCGGTGGCGGGACCGCCGGCATCGGTGCCGCCGTCGCCGTGCCCATCGTCACCAAGCAGACCCACGCCTGGATCGGCAACTTCGCCCGCGTCGATGCGGACGGCGACAGTGGACTCGTGGTCCGCACCGGTGAGTACACGGTCGAGAGCGTCGACGTGCGCTTCGCACCCAGCGCCGTCAGTGGGCAGATCATCGACCTGGGCTACGACCACGACTTCCAGGACGGCGACGAGGTCCTCTACGACGCCGGTGGCGGCGGCGCGATCGCGCCACTGGTCGACCAGATGGTGTACTACGTCGTGGTCGTCGACGCCCAGCGCATCCGGCTCCGGGCGACACCCACCGGCCCGATCCTGAACCTGTCGGGTGGCTCTGGCGTCAACCATCGTCTCGTGTCGACACAACAGGCCTCCGTGGCCTCGGACCAGTCGCCACGGTTCGATCCCGCCGGTGCGGTGTCCGGCACGTCCCTGGACGTCGGCTACATCATCGAGCAGGACGGCACCACCCTGGGCATCGGGGACGAGGTCCTCTACAGCGCCGGTGACGGCACCGCGATCAACGGCCTCGTCGACGGCCAGGTCTACTGGATCATCGGACGCAGCGGGACGACCTACACCCTCAGCGAGACCGAGGGCGGCGCGGCCATCTCGATGACGCTCGTCGGCACCACGGGTCGCTCCCACAGCCTGGTGCCCAAGGGCACCACGCCGTCCGGCGATGCCGCCGCCTACGGACCGCGTCGGATCACGTCGGCCACCAACCCGGACTTCCGTGGCGTGGCGGTCACGGCCACCAACAGCGATGACCTCGCGGTCCTGGGTGTGTCGGCTGCGGCGGCAGGCACCGTCGCAGTCAGCCTGGCCGGGACCGTCAACGTGATGAACGTCACCACGTCGGCATCGATCGGTGACGACGCCCAGATCAACTGCGGCGCCACATGTGCCGACAACGTTGCCTCGCCCGACGCCCGCCAGGACGTCCTGGTCGCTGCGGCCAACAACTACTACGAACTCGGCGTCGGCGCGTCGCTGGCAATCGGTGGCACGGCAGGCATCGCCATCCCGGTGAGTGTCCGGGTCATCTCGTTGACCACGGATGCCTGGATCGGCGGCGGCGCCACCGTCAACGCAGCGAACGACGTCGTGGTCACGGCCCGGGGGACGGACCGCGTGGTTGCCGTCGTGGCCGGTGTCGGCGGCGGCACGGTGGGCGTGGCGGGCAGCGTCGGGGTCACCATCGTGACCGTCCACACCCACGCCCTCGTGGGCGACGACGCGACCGTCGTGGCGGGTGGTGACGTGCTTGTCGCTGCCAGCGACGCCACCCAGTTCACCTTGATCCAGGCTGCCATCGCCGCCGGCTACGTCGGCGTCGGTGCCGCCGTCGGGGTGGCCACCCTGGACAAGAGCGTGTCGGCCACGATCGGTGCCGACGCCGCCATCACGGCGCTCGGCGGCGGACTGGGGCTGTCGGGCATCAGCGACGGCTCGCTCATCGCCAACGGCTTCGGTGCCCTTGGCACGTTCCACGGCCTCGCGGTGCAGGCCGACTCCAGCGAGGACGTCTTCGGGCTGGCCGCCAGCATCGGCGCCGGGTTCGTCGGGATCGCGGGCGGCGTGACCGTCACCGTGCTCACGGTCGCCGTGACCGCCGGCATCGGCGACCGGACGGTCGTCAACGGTGACAATGCAGGTGCCGCGTCGACCCAGGGCGTCGTCGTGGCCGCGACCCACGACGTCCGTGCCTTCACCGTTGCCGGTGGCGCCGGTGGCGGCTTCGTCGGGGCCGCCGGCGGTGTCAACATCGGTGTGCTCAACGCCAACGTCCTGGCCATCGTCGGGACTGGGGCCGCCATCACCGCCCGTGGCGACGTGGGCGTCCACGCCCTGGGGCGCAAGGACCTCACGATCCTGGCCCTGAGCATCGGCGCCGGCTTCGTCGGTGTGGCCGGCTCGGTCGCCGTGTGGACCGTCGGCACCGACGCCACGACCACCTACGAGGAGTCGCCGGGCGGGACCGAACGCGGCGCATGGGTGGCAACGACCGACTACTTCGAGGGCGACGTCGTCTCCTACGGGGGCACCGACTATGCGGCGACGCAGGACATCACCGGTGCCGGCGGCAACCCCGCGCCGGGCACGGGCGGAGCCCCCTGGAAGGTCAACGACACCAATCCGCTGGTCAACAGCGACGGGGGCGACGCCGTCGGTGACAGTGACGATGTGGCGTCGGGTGGCAACGGCGGCTACGCCACCGCGCTCGACGGCACCACGACCAACGACCGTGGCGCATGGAACGCGGGTTCGACCTACGAGCAGGGCGACCAGGTCACGTCGGGCGGCACAACCTGGGTTGCGACTGCCGACATCGGTGCCGGGGTCGTGCCCGCTGACCTGACCGACTGGCAGGAGGTGTCCTCCACGGAGGCAGCACTGCAGGGTCACATGTCCTCTGGCATCGGCCAGGCGACCGCCTCGGTCGGGGCGGCACCGCCGGGTTCCCCGCCGACGCAGACCGCCCTGGGTGCCACCGTCCCGGCAGGCGTGACGGCCACCGTGAATGGCTCGATCACCACGGATGGCAGCATCCGGATCCACGCCCTCGAGGACCTGACGGTCTTCGGCCTCGCCATCGGGATCGGCATCGGTGCCGTCGGCGTCGGCATCGCGGTCCTGGTCATCACGGTCGACAGCGGCACCGATGCGGGCGGGGTCGGCAGCCTCGCCGCGGGCGCCGGGGCCACCGACGTGATCGACGTCAAGGCAGAGTCGACCGAGGACTCCTACGCCCTGTCCATCGGCGGTGCCGCGGGTGCGGCGGCGCTCAACGGCCAGGTGGCAGTGCTCACGACCGACGTCAGCCAGCACGCCCACGTGGACGGCGACGTCCGGCGAGCCGGCGGCGGGCTGGACGTGACCGCGACTGCCACCCGCGACGTCGAGGCCTTCGTGGGTGGGGTCGGCATCGGCGGGGTCGCGGCCGGCTTGTCAGTGGCAGTCCTGGTCGCCGGTGGTGACACCACCGCGTCCGTGGGCAGCGGGGCCTTCGGCGCCCTCGGCACCGTCGCCTCCGCAGACGTCACCGCGACTGCCACGATCTCGCCCACCGTCACGTCCTTCGGCATCCAGGCCGGTGTCGGAGCCGGGCTGTCCGGTGTCGTTGCCGTCGTCATCCTCAATGGCACCACCCGCGCCGAGTTCGGTGGCACCGGCACGGTCGGGTCCGGCGGCATCACGGTCAGGGGCATCGGCAACCACGGCGCGATCGAGGCTGGCACCGTCAACGTCGCAGTTGGCGGCGGGCTTGCCGGCGGGTTGACGATCGCCCTGGCGACGGACAACCGCGACACGGAGTCGGCCATCTCCGGCACGGCCTCGGTCGGCACGGACGGCGATGTGTCTGTCACCACCACCGCCACCAACGTGGTGAAGGCAACGGCTCCCGGCGTCGCGGTCGGGTCGGTCGCGATCTCGGTGATGGTGCCGATCGCGACGCTGACTGGCCACACGACCGCCGCCATCGACGGAGACATCACCTCCTCGAAGTCGGTCACGCTGTCGGCCACGGGTACCAACAGCGTCTACTCCAAGGCGACGCTGCTCAGCGTGTCGATCGGCGGGGCCGCCGGTGCCTATGCCGGGGCCAGGATCACCGCCGATGCCGACGTGGCCGCCACGGTCGGGTCCAACGCGGACGTGGCGTCCACCGGGCTCGTGCGGATCCTGGCGATCGTCACGGCACCCAACACGGCCACCGCGATCGCCGAGGGCGGCGCCGGTGGTGTGCTGGTGGGCTTTGCGGTGATGGTTGCCGAGGCCTCCGTCGCCGGGGCGGTCCTGGTCACGGTGCAGGGCGACATCACCCAGTCCAACGGCGTCGACATCGATGCCACCGGGTCCAACACGGCCCTGGCCGACACGCTGTCGCTGGGCTTCGGCGGCATCGCCGGGGCTGCTGGGGCCGGAGCGCTCGCCAAGGTCGACGCGGCCGCCGACGTCGACGCGGTCGTCACCGGATCACTGGCATCCTCTGGCGTCGTGAGCGTGACTGCCGGGGGGACCAACATCGCCACGGCCACCTCCGACGTCGGGGCGGGCGGGCTCGTGGGCATCGGCATCAACGTGCTGCGGGCGTCCATCGGCGGGCGCGTCCGGGCCCAGGCCAGTGGCGGCATCAGCGGGGCCACCGGCATCACGATCCAGGCCACCGGGTCCAACACCGCGACCGCCACCGCTCTGACGATCGCCATCGGCATCGCGGCCGCCGCCGTCGCAGAACCGTCCGCAGACGTGACTGCGGATGCCGACATCGAGGCGCGCCTGGGTGGGACCGTCACGGCCAGTGCCGGTGTCACCGTCGAGGCGTCCGGGAGCCAGGTCGCAGCGTCGACGGCCAACGGTGGATCTGGAGGCGGCATCGCCATCGCGGCAATGCTGCCGACGGCCACGGTGTCGGGGTCCATCGAGGCCTCCGTCATTGCCGGTGCCTCGATCACGGCGAGCAGCCTGACCGTGTCCGCGACAGCGAACGAACTGCTGGCCTCGACCGTGTCGACAGCCGTCAGCGTGGGCATTGCCGGTGGCGGCGCCGGTGTGGGTGCGACGTCGACCGTGGGCGGCGGCGTGACTGCCTTCGTGGGCACCCGCGACGGCGATGCGGCGGCCACGACCACGCTCACCCTTTCAAGCTCGTTGGTGATGAACGCCATCACCACCAAGGCACAGGCCAGCGCCAACGTCACCGTCGGGGCGGGCGGCATCCTGGCCGGCATCGCCGCGTTCAATGCCGCGAGCACGGCCAGCAGCCCAACGACGGCCTACCTCGGCGCGAACACCGTCGTGGTCGACGCCTCGTCCGTGAGCATCAGTACCAGTGCCGCCAACATCGCCACGACGACGGCAACGGCGGCGTCCGGTGGCGCGCTCGCCGGCGCCGGTGGCGTTGCGCGCAGCACGGTCTCACCGACCGTCCGTTCCTTCATCGGGGCCAACGCAGACGTGACCGCCCGCGGCCTGGTGACCGTGGAGGCCGAATCGGTCGCCGCCGAGGCCGACGCAGTCTCCTCGGCCTACGGCGGCGGTGGCGTCCGTGCGGGGGCACCCTTCGCGCGGATCATCACGAACCCGACGGTGCAGGCGTTCCTGGGTGCAGGGTCGGTGGTGACCACGGATGGATCGGTGGTCATCCGTGCCGAGTCCCGTTCGGACGGGACCGGCGATCCCCTCACCGACTTCATCGCCAACGCCAGCGTCGCCGCCGACACGATCCAGTTGCAGCAGCATGGCCTCAGCAATGGCGACACGGTCACCTACGACCGCAACGGCAACACGGCGCTGACGATGTCCAACGGAGTGGCCCTGGACCAGTTCACGGTCCGCGGGTACAGCGTGATCGTGGTGGACGAGAACCTGGTACTGCTGGGCCGTGAGTTCAACGGCGCGACGTCCATCGATGCGACCGATGTACGCACCTTCGACGAGTTCGACGACCCCATCGTCGAAGGCATCGATTCCGGGATGGAGATCATCCGGCTGGAGGGACCCCACAACTTCCGGACCGGAGATGTCGTCCGAAGCACGCTGTTCGGCGGGGTTGCCTACGTCCGGGTGCTCGACGACAACAGCTTCACCCTGGCGCCGACGTTCGCGCTGGCGACCGCGTCGACAGTGAGCCTCGACGTGCTGTTCCCGTCGACGGTCGCGGGCCAGACCATCCTCGGGGGTGCCTCGTTCGACGACGGGGACGCCGTCACCTACTTCGCGCCCGCCCGGAAGTCCTTCGGCGCGGTCGACTGCACGACCTCGGTCCCCGCCGGGGTCAACCTGACGACGGCGGGCTGCATCGACGGGAACACGATCACCCTGAACGGGCACGGGTTCCAGTCGGGCGACGCCGTGGTCTACCGGCGTGGTGCCGGGTCGCTGCCGATCGGGGGCCTCGCCAACGGCGCGACGTACCGTGTCCAGCGGCTGACCGCCAACACGTTCCGGCTGGCACTCGACGTCTGCGACGTCTTCGGCATCGACGAGAACGGCAATGGCTGCCAGAGCACGGCCACCGGGCTCGGTGGCTTCACCCTCGGTGGCAACGACAGCTGCGACTGCACGGCAGCGCGCGTCATCACCCTGACCCCACAGACCACGACCGACAGCGAGGGCACCACCTACGCGCCGGGCGTGCACACGATCGTCAAGGTCAACCAGGGGCCCATCGGTGGACTCCAGGACGGCCACACCTACTACGTGGTCAAGGACGACGACCTGTCCTACGAGTTGTCGACCACGCCGGACGGGCTGAACCTCGTCACGTTCTCGACGGGCGGCCTCGACATCTTCGCCGTCCACCGCATCGGCGTCTGGAACGTCGACGTCTCCCTGGGGACGAGCGAGTCGCAGATCTGGATCGACCTGGGAACGGGCACCGTCGGTGGGACCCACAAGTTGCTCGGCCCCGATGGCATCTCGTTGCGCACGATCGCGCCGCCCCCCGGTGACGGTCGCTCCAACGGCGTGGCCAAGGGAGGCGGTGGTGCGGCCGCCGACATCGCGTTGCCGACGACCGACATCGACATCACGCGCACCGTCAAGGCCTTCGTGGCCGGTTCCGTGACGGCGGGTGGCGATGTCAGCCTGACGGCCACCTCGGTGACCAACGCCGAGGGCTACGCCGCCAACGCGTCGGGGGGCCTGTTCAAGCTCGACAAGGCCCGGGCGACACTCGACATCGTGCTGGTGACTGCGACGTTCATCGGACGTGACGGCAACATCGACGCGATCGAGGCGTCCGGCCAGGTCCTGCGCGTCGGTGGACAACTGTCCATGGATGCCAACACCGCCGTGCCGCATGCCCGGGTCGAGGCCCGTGCCGAGGGTGGTGGCGGGATCGCGATCACCCTGGCCACGGCCAACGTGGACATCGACGCGCGCACCCAGGCCGTCATCGGCAACGACGCCGACGTCCGGGCACGCACGATCGACATCGCCGCAGACGTCACGGACATGGATCCGTTCGCCAAGTCGTGGGCCCTGGCGATCGCCTTCCTGAACGCCACGGCCAAGGCCGAGTCCAACGTCGACCTCGACTCCGTGGTGAAGGTCCTGATCGAGGGCACGCCCGCTGGCGCCCTGACGCTCGTGCGCGGGGACGAAGGCATCGACCTGCACGCCGGTCACGCCAGCGTGAACCCCGACCGCTCTCGTACCCCCATCCCGATCGCGATCATCCCCGTCCCGCTGCCATTGGGGGACTTCGACGCCGACCTGACCACCGTGATCCAGGGTGACACGGGCGCCGAGTTGACCGTGGCGCCGCGACCGGGTGACAGCCCGCTGGTGGCGCGAGGGGGCTTCGACGGCCTGGCGTTGTTCGGCGAGACCACGCAGTCGGGCAACTCGAACATCGACACCAACGCACGCACCATCACATGGGACTCCGACGTCGTGGTCCTGGCTGGCCCGCTGCCCGAGTTGGTCGTGGGCGCCGACGGCCGCGTCATCCGGGCGCGCAACATCACCGTCAACGGCATCGACACGCCGGGCGTGGGCACGGACCTGCTCAACGTGCTCGGCTACGAGGGCACGATCACCGTCGCCGACATCTACAACGACGACGACAGCGGCGACGTCGTGTTCGAGGCCATCGGTGGCAACATCAACGAGGCCTTCACCAACCTCAACGGCAGCCACTTCTGGAGCCGCTTCACCTTCCACGAGAGCTTCGACGAGGTCCGGATCACCAACCTGTCCACCGGCACCCTGGTGATCAACACGATCGACGTGGTGCACTCGCTCGACAGTCCGCGCGTGCACCTCGACACCGGCGGCGGTGGCAACGCGGTGCCGATGCGCTTCGACATCGTGATGGTCGTCGAGCCTGCCCTGATCGACATCAAGAACCTCAGCACCTCGGACATCCTCCTGCAGGGCCAGGGACTTGGTGTCCTGCTGCCGGTCATGTTCCCGGGCGCAGCCGCGATCGAGAACCCGATCGGCGAGACCCGCATCCTCAACACGGGTGGAAACATCATCTCGTCCGGTTCGGGGATGATCATCCGGACCAACACGCTGGGTGATCCGGACGCGCCGGTGCTCGACAAGGACTTCGAGTTCCTGCCCGGCTTCGTGTTCGTCGGCGACGTCACCTTCGCGACCAACGGGGCGGCTCCTGACTCCATCACCCTGGTCGGGGGCGCGGGCTGGGTCAGCCTCGTCGACCTGCAGGTCGGCGACCTCATCAAGGTCAACGACGCCGGTGGCAACTCGGGCGTCTACCAGGTCGCGGCGATCTCGGGCGCCACCCTGACCCTGACCACCATCCAGTCGGTGACGCCCGGCATGACTGGCGACGTCACGGTCACCCCGTTCCACGGCATCGAGGCCACGGCGAAGAACGTGGGCAGTGAGGCCGGCAAGATCTGGGTCGACCTGGTTCGCAGCACCGGGCGCGACGAGCACCTGTACGCGGAAGCCGGCATCGACATCGGCCTGAGCATCTCCGGCCGCCTGCGTCTGGACCCGGGCGGCACCAACGACTTCCTGGCACAACCGCTTGACGTGGACCTGATCACCGCCCTGGACGACGTGTTCGTGCAGTTGCGCGCAGCCCATGTCGACTCGGACCTCAACGGCAGCGACGGCGTGCGGGTGACGGTGCCCAGCGAGCCGCACGACATGACCTACGACGAGTTCTTCCGACCCAACAATGCGGTCGGCACCGGCCTGGCGTCCTCGCCGCCCAACTACGGCGCCTACGCGTTCAACGCTGGGGCCACCGACGACATGACCGTGGCGTTCGGGCTGATCGAGGCCGGCAGCAACATCGACGTCGACGCCCAGGACCCGTCACCGACGGCACCCACGATCAACGTGGTCGGGACCACGAACATCACCACCAACGCCTCCAGTGACGTGTTGACCGGCGTGGACTTCGTCGACGTCAAGACCAACGGCTGGATCATCCTGACCGAGATCGTGGCGGTCGACCCGACCGACCGCAACGACCTGCTCGTCGGCCAGATCTGGTCGACCGGTGACGACGTCACGCTGACCGCGCCCCACAGCATCCTCGACGCCGACTCCAGCGACTGCGGTGGCCTGTCGGCGGGCGTGCTCGCCGGGTGCGCCGGCAGCGACCCGGCCGACGTCATCGGGGTCAACATCACCCTGACCGCGGAGACCGGTTCGATCGGGACCGAGGGCAACTTCCTCGAGATCGACCTGCTCGACCTCGTCAGCGGGGTGGCCCAGACCGGCGTCCTCAACGCCGATGCCGAGTTGGGCGTGTACATCGACGAGGTCATCGGTGACATGCGCGTCGACCACGTGGTGTCGCGCCAACAGGACTCCTCCAAGGTGACCGACGTCACGCTGACGACACGGGCCGGCTCCATCCTCGACCGTCGTGACACCGGCAGCGTCGACCCCGGCAGCGACCTGGCCAACGTCGAGGCCCTGCGCATCGACCTCGGTGCGCTCGGTGGCGGCATCGGCGAACTCGGCAACGACTTCGACATCGACTCGGCCAACCTCGGACTGGGCTCCGGGCGCCTGTTCGCCCGCGCCGACAACGGCGTCTACATCACCGAGGTCGACGACGAACTCAACCTGCTCGGTGCCATCTCGCTGTTCGGCGACGTGCGCCTGACCATCCCGGACACGGCAGCTCCGCGCGCGCCCCCGTTCGACGTCAACGACACGCTCACCGACCAGCAACCCGAGGACCTGATCCTCCTGGTCGACGGCGACAGCCTGCTCGACCAGTCCACCCCCTTGTTCACGGCACCATCCACCGACCCGAGCGCACAGACACGCGCCGGCATCTGGGCCAAGGGCACCATCTCCCTGTGGGTCGGCGACGACATCAGCGCCCCGACGACCACCGAGATCGTGGCCGGGGACGTCATCGACATCCACGGTGACACCAACCGCATCCACGTCGCCGGGGTCGACAGCCCCGACCCGATCAACGCCGACGTCGGCTTCGGGTCCGTCATGGACTTCTTCGGCGTCATCGGTGGCTACTTCGACCTCCAGGGCCCCGACGACCGGACCACCTGGACCCTGGTGTTCGGCCACACCGACGTCGACCAGGTCCTGTTCAGCGAGACCTTCCTGGGTGCCTTCACCCGCGTCTTCGGCTCCGAGGACATGGACGCGCTCGACGGCCCTGACGGCGAGGACGAGTTCATCGTCTTCCAACTCCAGGACATGGACACCGCTGCCGGCCACACCCTGACCATCGACGGCCAGGCCGAGGCCGACCACTACACGATCTTCACCACGGGCAGCCAGGGTGACGCGCGCGACTACATCATCAACCTGCTCGACACCGGGGCAGCCAACGACGGTGACGACGACGCCGTCATCCACGGGGTGGAGTCGGCACTCGAGGGCCGTGACCCGGTCAGTGGTGACCGCTACGACGCCGACGACATCTTCCTGCTGCGCCGGTCCCAGTGGATCCCCACGCTCGAGGCGTGGCTGGCAGGCGGCCAGGAAGTCGCCGACCAGCCCGGGTTCATCGCGATGCTGCACGGCAACGTCGCCGACTACCGCTTCGACGGCCTGACCGACGACAACAGCGGCCAGAACCCCGAGATCCAGCGCATCAACTACGACACGGCGCTGAACGGTCGCATCACCATCCTGGGCAAGTCGGGCAACGACCACTTCTACAGCGACGACACCAGCGCCATCATCTCGCTGCAGGGTGGCTCGGGCGACGATCGCTTCCAGGTCGGCCAGATCTTCGGCACCAAGCGCGACACCAACGGGGCGCCACCGTTCCCGGTCGACGGTGCCCTCGATGCCGGTGGCCTGCTCGAAGCCCACGACGTGTTCCCGATGCTGGTCGCGACCACGCGCGGCTGGCTGTCACCGGGCAGCAACGCCCCGCTGATCGCCCAGGGCGGCACCGGGGAGGACGAGTTCGTCGTCTACAGCAACCAGGCGGAACTGCGGTTGGAGGGTGACGACGACAACGACCTGTTCGTGGTCCGGGCGTTCGCCCTGGCGGCCGTGTGTGACACCGACGCCGACGGCGACGGTGAGTGCGGTCTGTCCGACGTCACCCTGAACACCGGTGACGACGGCGAGTTCCCCACCGTCAACGGCCAGTTCGACGTGGACCCGGGCATGGGCGTGACGCTGGTCGACGCCTGCTACCTGGCCGGGGGCGGGGTCCGCCTCGACAACAACGGTGACGGGACCTGCAACAACGCCGATGCGCGCATGACCGACGGGGCCGACGAGTGGTCCAACGAGTGGCAGGACGACGTCATCCCGCTGGACGCGGACGGCGTCGCCAGGCCGATCATCGGACGCGGCTTCTCGATCGCCCGTCCACTCGACATCCGCACGGGTGCCGGCGAGGACGAGGTCCAGTACAACGTCAATGCCCCGGTCTCGGTCGACGGTGGCACGGGCATCGACAAGATGGTCGTGCTGGGCACCGAGTTTGCCGACGACATCGTCATCACCGACAAGGGCATCGCCGGCGCCGGGCTCAACGTCCGCTACGCCAACCTCGAGATCATCGAGGTGGACGGCCTCGAGGGTGACGACGAGTTCTTCGTCCTGTCGACCGCGTTCGGCGTGTCCTACCGCGTCATCGGTGGGCTTGGCTCCGACACGATCAACGTCGCCGGTGACGTCGTCGAGGACATCGTCACGCGCGAACTCGAGGGCATCAGCGGCACGGTCGACCACCGCGTGTTCTCCGACGACCCGGCCTACGACGGCCTGCCGGTCGAGGGCATCGAGATCAACGTCGCCACACCCGAGTCCGGCCAGGTGGTCATCACCGAGACCGGCGGGTTCACCAGTGTCCGCGAGGACGGCACGCCCGAACTGTGGACGCCGACCTCGCGCACCGTGGACAAGTACTCGGTGAAGCTGGCAGCCGGGTCCTACAACGGCATCGCGGTGTACGTCACGGTGTCGGCGGCATGGTCCACCCAGGAAGAGGTCGACAACACCCTGGTGAACCCGGCGCCGTTGACCAACGGTCCCGGCGACACGATCTGGCTGTGCACCGGTGCCTCCGACAGCGACTGTGACGAGTTCTCCGAGTACCAGGAGCACTACATCGTCAACGGGCTGCCGGTGAACCCGGCGCAGCGTGCCCTGGTGCTGACCTTCACCGACGACACCACCGAACAGTTCGTGTACGTGTGGGCCGTCGACGAGGATGACACCGGCACCGAGATCGACGATCGCTCCGAGGGCGACCGCGTCGTCGTCGTCCAGCACTCCGTGATCTCTGCCGACGACGCCTTCGACGGCGTGGCCGTGCGCAACGTCGAGGTGTCGGTCCGTGACAACGACACCCCGGGCGTGCTGATCACCGAGGTCGAGCCGGGTACGGACGTGGAGGACGGCCGGACCGTCACGATCGAGGGCAGCCTGTTCGACCCGGCCATCGATGATTCGCCCCACACCGACCCGATCGGTGGCCACGCCGACGTGGACACCGGCCTGATCGACGAGATCCTGGTGCAGTTGGCCAAGGAGTTGCCGGCAGGCGTCACGCTGGTCCTGGAGATCGTGCTCGACAACGCGAGCGGTCAGGCCATCACGCTGGCCTCGGCGGACACCCGCTTCTCGGTCGACACCAGCAGCGGCATCGCCCGCTACTTCGTGACCTTCTCCGGCGACATCGCCGATGACTGGAAGACCCCGATCCGCATCCAGGTCCGGGCCCGCGACGACTTCGCCGTCGAGGACCCGCAGATCGCGGTGCTGGAGTTCACCTGCGCCGACCTGTCGGTGTGTGGCGACGGCGCCGTCTACGACTATCCCAACCTGCGTTCCGGCGCCGGTCGCCTGGACGTCGAGGTCCACGATGACGACACCGCCGGCGCGGTCGTCCTGGAAAGCGGTGGCGACACGGTGGTCGAACTCGGTGGCGCCGACGACGACTACGACATTCGCCTGACCGGCCAGCCCACCGCCGACGTCGACATCGCCATCCTGACCGATGGCCTGACCGACCCGACCTCGATCGGCGGGGTGGCCGTCGACCCGAGCATGTACGTCGACATCGGGGGCATCGTCGGCTTCCGGGTCTTCCTGGGCAACCTCGACGTCGGTGCCGGCACCCTCACCCGGGCGCTGGGCAGCGACCTCGGCTCGTTCATCGAGGAGGGCTTCCTGGTCGGCCAGGAGCTCACGCTCGTGGTCGACACCGACCCGGGCGCCGGCACGACGCTCACCACCTTCCAGCTGACCATCACCGCCGTGACCGAGCAGGTGCTGACGGTGACCGGCACGTTGCCGGCCAGCGCCACGTACACCGGTGCCACCATCAACGTGCTGCGCCGGGTCGGGGAGTTCGCCGGGAGCGTGACCTACGGCAACGGCCTCGCCGCGTACGGCGCGTCGGCGTCGCTGGTGACGGTCACCCGCAACGACGGCGGCAGCTGGATCGCCGACGGGTTCCTGGAGGGCCAGTGGATCCGCCTGACCGGGGCCAACGCCGGCACCTACAAGATCGCCGTCATCAGTGGCAGCAACGCCACCAAGGACGAGGTCCTGCAACTGGTCCTGCGTGGTGGCGTGGCATGGGAGACCGGCGCCTGGACGCTGGCCACCGAGACGATCGACATCAACCGTGTCGCGGCGATGGCGACCTTCACCCCGGACAACTGGTTCGTGCCGCAGACCGTCGTGCTGACCGCGGACACCAACTTCGAACTGCCCTTCGTCCGCGAGGGAGCCAAGTTCTACCCGGCGACACCCCACCGCCTGTCGCGCCTGCGTGGCCCGCTGGCCGTCGAGGGTGGCGTCACCGGCACCGACCGCTCACTGCGCAACGGGATCATGCTCCCCGGCGAGGTCGACGGCCCGCTCTTCGCGATCGCGACCCAGGCACCCGAGTCCCAGCAGATCGACGTGCTCAACCTCTTCAACGACGACTCCGTCGCCGACGGCGACGGCTACATGACCTCGACCACGCTGCGCGGCTTCGGCACCGCGGGCGATCTCGAGTTCCCCAACGCCGCCCTCGACACCTTCGGCGAGCCCCCGACCATCCCGGGTGGCATCAGCTTCGGGGCGGTCCGCTTCATCAACGGCCAGTTCACGACCGATGGCGGCCAGAGCACGATCGAGGTCGTCAACCTCCTGCTCGGCCAGGGCAACGACCACCTCGCCATCCAGGGCACGCTCGACCCGGCACCGCCGGTGACCGCGGTCGGCGAGGTCATCACCACCGCGACAACGATCACGCGGGCAGGCTTCGACTGGCGCGCCTCCGGCTTCCTGGTCGGCCAGCTGCTGACGATCGCCGAGTACCCGTCCGGGGCCGCGGTGGCCGGGGAGTGGCTGCTGACCGACATCGTCGACAGCAATGGTGACGGCCGCTTCGACCAACTGGTCGTGTCCGGTCCCGCCCTGCCCGCCGGCACCTTCACCTGGCGCATCCAGGCCGAGGACCCCGACGTGATCGTCGAGGATGCCCCGGTGACGATCACCCACTGGACCACGGCCGTCAGCAGCGGCATCGAGGTCACCTACACCGGTGCGGATGCCAGCTTCGACTGGGGCGACGAGCACTTCCTGGTCGGCCACCTGGTGATGATGGCTGGTCTGCAGCCCGCCCAGTGGCGCCTGCTCGACATCTCCGACGACGGCCAGACGATGCGTCTGGAGGGCCTGCAACTCGACGAGGGCGCCGCCACGATCACGCCGTTCGTGCCCGGACGCCACGGGGGCCTGACCGTCGTGCACGGTGGCGGCAACCGCCTGCTCGACGTCGCCGGCGACTTCGACGTGGCCGCATCCAGCGACCCGGACGCGGACTGGGAGGTGCGCCGTCTCGACGAGCTGGACTGGCGCAACTTCGGCTACGAGGTCGGCCAGAAGATCTCCTTCGACGGCGGCCTCACCGCCCACGAGATCGTCGGCTTCGCCGATGCCGCCTGCACCGACCCGCTGCCATGGTTCGGCTGTGGCGACGGTGCCGTGATGCTGCTCACCGGGCCGGCCCTGACGCCCGGCACGATCACCGACACCACACTGGGTGTGGCGCGGCCGTTCCGTGCCGAGGCGTCCACCGACATGGACATCAGCGTCCAGCCGGCCACCGACACCACCCTGCCCACGTCCACGCTGACCCGCTACGACGGCGGCTCCTTCATCGCCGACGGCTTCATCGTCGGCATGGTGGTCCGGGTCACCGGGTTCGCGACACCCTTCACGGTCGCGGCCGTGACCGCCAACACCCTCGTCCTGGCGAACGTCGCCCTGCCCCCGACCCTCACCGGCCTGGGCAGCAACCCGATTCCGTTGACGGTGGTCGGCTACGACGACTCGCGGGTCGACGGCACCGCCCTGCCGCAGGTCGGCGGCGACCACCTGGAGGTGTGCGCCGACGACGTGGTCGACGAGGACGGCGAGGCAGTGCCGTGCGGCGACGTGGTGGGTGGACCGAACTCGCCACTGGTGCTCTACGGCGACACCTCGCAGGACGGGGTCTGGTACTCGGGCGAGGCATCGGACGTGCTCGGCTTCGAGTTCGGGCCCAAGCCGTTCAACCCCTTCGTTGGCCTGATCGACGTCGACAACGAGGACGACGAGTGGGTCTTCCCGCTGGCCAACCCGTTCCGGTTCTTCGGCAACGACATCATCGACGCCCACAACCTGTTCGCCGACATCGTGTGCGGGACCGAGTCCGACGCCGTGTGTGACCTGCCCACCATCGGCATCACGGCCTACGGCGGCATGGGCGACGACCTGATCATCGGCAGCCAGACCGGTGACCACCTCGCGGGCGGCTCGGGCAACGACACGATCCTCGGCCAGCGTGGCATCGACCACATCTACGGTGACAGCGGCATCAACGTCAACATCCTGACGCGGGCGCTGGACATCCCGACGGTGACGGCAGCACCCGCGCCGACCCTGGACCCGACCGAGAAGCCCACGCTCTACACGATGACGCCACACACGCTGACGGCGGTCACCGACGACCTGCTCGTGCCGGGCCAGGATGTCCTGTTCGGCAGTGGTGAGGGCACCGCCGCCGGTCCGACCTCGGTGCTGTCCGACATCATCTTCGGTGACCACGGCGAGATCCTGATGGATGTCGAGGACACCAACCTGCCGTTGCCGCGGCTCCAGCGCATCCAGACCACCATCCCGGTGCTGCGCATCATCTCCACACCTCCGGGCAAGGGTGACGACGACGTCATCATCGGCGAGTGCGGCCAGGACCTGCTCATCGGTGGCGCCGGCAACGACATGCTCGACGGTGGCTGCGAGGACGACTTGTTGTTCGGCGACAACGTCGACCTGGTCCGGCGTGTGACCTACGACGTCGACGGCGTGACCATCCTGTCGCGCGACATCAGCAGTGACCGCTACCAGGCCCTGTTGGCCGGTCTCCTGTACAGCCGCTCGGACCAGGACCCGACCCACGCCGGCGCCCCGGCACCCAGCGGCGACGACAGCGGTCAACTGCTGGTCGACCGCATCGCCCGCGACTTCCGCGACAACAACCTGCCATGGTGGGCCGACATCGAGGTCCTCGACCTGCTCCACACCTTCGCCATCGAGGACGGCCTGGCCGCACTCGGCACGTTCGGCAACGACTACCTCGCCGGCGGCCCCGAGGACGACCTGGTCTTCGGCCAGCTGGGCAACGACACGATCCAGGGTGACGGCAGCATCCAGTCCGCACTGGACGGCAGCGGCGTCGTGAGCGCCTCCCGTTCGCCTGACGGGTGTCCGGCAGTGACAGACCCGACCGACGACAACGCGACTGCCGCTGGCACCTGCGACCTGGTCGGTGACCTCGACATCGTGCCGTCGTTCGACGTGCTCCCGGGCACCAACGCCGACGGCGAGGGTGACGGCAGTGACTACATCGAGGGCAACGGCGGCAACGACATCGTGTTCGGTGGCCTTGGCCAGGACGACATCATCGGTGGCAGCTCCGACTTCTTCTCCCTGGTGACCGCGGACCAGCGGCCGGATGGCGCCGATCTCCTCTTCGGTGGCAGTGGCCTGTGGATCGCCCGCAACGACAACGGCGTGGTCGACGGCGAGTTGCTGGCACCAGGCTCTGCGGTTCCCGCAGCGCGCCACGCGCTTGATGCCGACGTCATCGTCGGTGACAACGGTCGCATCATCCGGATCGTCGGGACGAACTCCGTGGACCTGCTGACCACGACGGGCGCCTTGTACGCCTCGTACGTCTGGGACGACGTGTACGGCGCCGATGGCCAACTGATCGTCCGCGGCGTGGAATTGTTGGACTACACCCCTGGTGGCCCCGACTTCCGCCCGGACCGGTTCAACCTCGGCACCAGCGGCACCTGCCACACCGGTGGGTCCGAGACCGTGTCGGACTGCAGCCAGGTGTTCGACATCACCAACCCGGCCGGACGCAACCGGGTCGACTCGGCCGGCTGGAGCGAGATCTTCGGCAACGACGAGGTCCACGGTGGGCTGGGCGACGACGACATCCACCTCGGCGGCGGCTCGGACGTGGCCTACGGCGATGCCGACGACGACAACATCATCGGCGGCTGGGGCAACGACTGGCTGGCGGGCGGCGTGGGTCGTGACGGGATCCTGGGCGACGACGGGCGCATCTTCACCAGCCGCAACAGCGACAACGGCTGGACCTCGTCGGGCGCGGCCTGCATCGGCAGCGGCAACGGCACCTGCTACTCGGAGCCGCTGTACGGCATCACAGCCTTCCAGCCCAAGACCACCTGCAGCGAGAACAAGTCGGTCCTGTGTGGCGACTTCCTCGACCAGTACATCTCGAGCCCGGGCGAGGTCCAGACCGCCATCATCAACATCGACGGCGACCTCAAGAAGACCGTCGACCTGACCCCGATGAACCTGACGCCCAACGCCTCGGGTGGCGACCAGCAACTGTTCGACGCCAACAACTCCGACGACGTCATCTTCGGCGGCCTCGGCGGCGAGGACCTGGGTCGTTACCCCGACGTGGTCGGGCAGCGCAACAACGAGAACCCGCCGGTCGGACTCTTGCGAGGCATCGGCGGCGACTTCCTGCACGGTGGCGCCGGCGACGATGCCATCGCCGGTGGCGAGGCGATCTGGAACGCCTACACCCAGGTGTACGACCGCACCACGGGCGCCCTGCTGCCCAACGCCTACCGCACCGACTGGACCCGCCCGTACAACCCCGGCGACCTGCTGCACTTCGGTGAGGACGGCGACGCATGGCACAGCAACGGCCCGATCGCCGACCGCCTGGGTGAGTTCGCGCTCTACGACGAGTACGACCCACGCCGCACGATCCAGTTGGATGCAGACGGTTCGGTGAACAAGTCCGGCACCGGCCTGATGTGGTTCCTCAACCTGTACAGCGACGAGGGCCCGACGCTCGACGGGTGCGTCGACCTCGCCCCCAACGGCACGTGCCTGGCCTACGAGCACCGCCACTCCGACGGTGGTGACGCCATCTTCGGCGACCTGGGCAACGACTGGATCGTGGGCGGGACCGGACAGGACATGATGTACGGCGGCTGGGGCAACGACCTGCTCAACGCCGACGACGTCATGACCGTTGCTGCCGACGGGTCGTACGGCACCGGCAAGAACAAGAAGATCCAGCCGTCGCCCAACGACACGCCGGACACGCACCCGCTGTACCAGGACCGCGCCTACGGCGGAGCAGGCCTCGACATCCTGATCGGCAACACCGGTGGCGACCGTCTGATCGACTGGGTGGGCGAGTTCAACTCCTACATCGTGCCGTTCGCACCGTTCGGCATCGCAACGGTCAGCCGCCAGGTCCCGCCGTGGTTGTTCGAGTTCCTCTACGCATCGTCGGCCAGCCAGGGCGCCGACCCCACGGTCGCGAGCGCGGTCGGCTCCGACGAGGAGCGCAACGGCGAGCCGTACGGCGAACTGGGCCTGATCACCCAGAAGGACCACGGGCTGTGGCAGGACCAGACCGGCGGGCCGTCCGATCCGCAGCCGGGCAACATCCCGGGTGGTCGTCGCGACGTGCTGCGTTCGGCTGACTTCAACGACGGCCAGATGCAGGCCTTCTATCGCGACACCGGTGACTTCTCCGTGACCGGCGGCGTCCTGTCCGTCGCGGCCGAGTCCCAGGGTCAGGATGCTGCCGCCGTCTGGTACACCGACGCGTACCTGCCGATCTTCTACGAGATCCACGCCCGGGTGCTGATGGAGAAGGCCACGGGTGGCTGGAAGGCCAACGCCTACGTCATCTTCGACTACTTCAGCCCGACCGACTTCAAGTTCGCCGGCATCGACGACTCGACCAACAAGTTGGTCATGGGCTACCGCGACGCGACCGGGTGGCACGTCGTGCGCCAGGCCGCGGTGTCGGGCGGCATCAAGGCCAACAAGTGGTACGACCTGGTCGTGTACGTCAACGGCACGACGGTCTGGGTCGACGTCGCCGGCAAGACCGCCTTCACCCACACCTTCGCCCCCAGGATCCTGGATGGCGAGGCGGTCGGGCTGAACAAGGGCTTCATCGGGGTCGGGTCGGACAACGCGCGTGGCCGGTTCGACAACCTGTCGGTGCAGGTGCTGCCGGCCAACATCACGCTGGACGAGACCGAGGACTTCGACGACGGCTTCGGCATGGTCGTGGAGCCCGCCGCTGGCGGGTGACTGGACCGTTGCCGGCGGTGTGTTGACCGGGCCAGTCCGGCGCTGGGGGCCTCCGCCGGGCTGGCCACCGTCGACCCGGGTGGCCGGCTGGAGGCCAACGCCTACCTGGAGGTCACGATCGACCTGGTGGTGTCGACGGGTGGTCAGGGTGGGTTCTTCTTCGACGCCTACGGCGACGACGACTACAAGTTCGTGGTCGTGGACCTGGCGGCACAGCAGGTCCTGATCGGCCACGTGGCGCCGGGGCGTGGTTGGACCGTGGACGCGGCCCAGTCGTTGTCGCTGGCCGCGGGTGTCCCGTTGCGGTTGCTGCTGACGCTCAAGGGCGCATCGATCAGTGTCCAGGTCAACGGCGCCTTCGGCGGCAGTTGGGCGTTCAACAGTGCGGTGGCCGACGGCGCCTTCGGGCTGCTGGTCACGGCCGGCACGATCGCGGTGGACGACGTTCGTGTCCGCACCAACGGCC
>CAWEUK010000005.1:0-114887 GCA_963812245.1 uncultured bacterium
TCGCGGCAGGACCCGACGACGTCGACGGACGTCGTGGCGTCGACCATGGAAGTCAAGGCCGCGATGCGCAGCATCGAGACCCTCGGTGTCCCGGTGGTCGCGGCGATCAACGGCGCTGCACTGGGCGGGGGATTCGAACTGGCCATGATGTGCCACCACCGCATCGCGATGGACAACCCGCGTACACGAGGTCGGGCCAGCCCGAGGTGAGCCTGGGCTTGTTGCCGGGTGCCGGTGGCGTGGTCCGCACCGTCCGGCTGCTCGGAATCACCGACGGCGCTGCTGAACGTCCTCCTCCAGGCGCAGCGGCACCGGGGGCCGGGCCCGCGACGTCGGCCTGGTGCACGAGGTGGTCGGCACCGAGGAGGAGCGATGCTGGCGTCCGGGGCCCGCGCCTTCATCGATGCCCACCCCACCTCGCACCAGCCCTGGGACGAACCCGGCCACAGGATTCCCGGCGGCACTCCCGCGCATCCCAAGTTCGCCGCGAACCTCCCCGCCTTCCCCGCGAGACCTCGCGGAAGGAGACCGCCGGCGCCCCCTACCCCGGGGCGCAGCGCAACATCCTCGCCGCCGCGGTCGAGGGCGCCCAGGTCGACTTCGAGACCGCGCAGGTCGAGATCGAGGCCCGCTACTTCGTGGAGCTTGTCACCGAGGCAGATCGCGAAGAACATGACCCAGGCCTTCTTCTTCGACCTCCAGGCGGTCAACAAGGGCCGCTGGCGCCCGCAGGGCGTCGAGAAGCGCAAGGTCCACAGGGTCGCCGTGCTCGGCGCCGGGATGATGGGTGCCGGCATCGCCTACCTGTGCGAAGGCCGGTATCGAGTCGTCATCAAGGACATCGCCCTGGAGAACGCGGAGAAGGGCAAGGACTACTCGGAAAGCTCGAGGAGAAGGGCGTCAGCCGCGGCAAGGCCAGGCAGGACAGCGGGACGCGCTGCTCGACCGCATCACTCCGACCGCGGATACGGCGGACCGGGCCGGGTGCGACGCCTGATCGAGGCCGTCTTCGAGGAAACGGGGCTGAAGCACAAGGTGTACCCGGAGGTCGAGCGACCTGGCCCCCGACGCGCTGCTGTGCTCCAACACCTCGACCCTGCCCATCAGCTAAGCTGGCCGAAGGGGTCGGACCCCGGCGGTTTCGTCGGGCTGCACTACTTCTCGCCGGTCGACAAGATGCCGCTGATGGAGATCATCGCGGCGAGCAGACCGGGAGAAGACGCTGGCCCGCGCCTTCGACAGGGTGCTGCAGATGCGCAAGACGCCGATCGTCGTCAACGACAGCCGGGGGTTCTTCACCTCGCGGGTCATCGGGCACTTCCTCACCGAGGGGGTGGCGATGGTCGCCGAGGGCGTCTCGCCCGTCCCGGTCGAACGGGCCGGCGAGCAGGCCGGATACCCCGCAAGGTGCTGCAGCTGATGGACGAGCTCACCCTCACCCTTCCGCGCAAGATCGGCGCGAGACCGCCGGGCGCCGCAAGGGCGGAGGTGACGACAGGTCCCTCCCGAGCACCCCGCAGGCCCGTCATACGAGCGGATGGTCGAGCGAGTTCGGGCGCGCGGGCAAGAGGCGGCGCGGGCTTCTACGAGTACGACGAGACGGGCAGCGCACCCGCTGTGGCAGGGACTGCACGAGCGTTCGGCGGGGGGGAGCGAGATCACCGGGCAGGCGACGTCGACCTGATCGACACTCCAGGAACGCATGCTGTTCGTGGAGGCGATCGACACCGTCAGGCGCTTCGAGGAGGGCGTCCTGGAGACCTACGCGGACGCCAACATCGGCTCCATCTTCGGCATCGGGTTCCCGGCGTGGACCGGTGGCGTCGTGCAGTACATCGACCAGTACCCGGGGGGACTACCGGGATTCGTGGCGCGGTGCAAGGAGCTGGTCGACGCCTACGGCGAGCGCTTTCACGCCGCCGGCGAGCCTCACCGAGAAGGCCGAGTCGGGTGAACCGCTGCGGGCGGCCGGCGCCGCCTGAGGCAGCAACAGCGCCGCCCGAGGCAGCATCACGTCGACGCCGGACCCTCGTGGTCCGGCGTCGACTCGTTTGTCGGGATTCCCGTGGCCGATCAGGCGAAGTCGCAACCGAACGACCACACGTGTGGTTTGATGTATCACAGTCCGGTTGGGGGCCTTCCGGATGGCCGCAACCGCAGAAACTGGGGGACGCCGGGATGGCTGGGGACACGCGCCTTGGAGTGGTCGTCGTCGACGGCACCGACACCATGATGCACGCCTGGGACCTGATCGAACGCAGCGGTGCCGCGGTCGTGGCGGTCCGCGACGGCACCGGCGACGTCCCACGATGGACGGTGTGGCGCAGCCAGGACCTGCTCACCCTGCCCCGTTCCCTGCACGAATCCGGACTGCGGCACGTGGGCGCACTGCTGTCACTGGCACAGCGCCGCGGCATCGAGACGTGGCCGGAAGGCGACTCGCCTCCTCCTGGTCTTCCGGTCCTGGTCGTGGCGGACGGCATCCCGGTCGCGCTCGTCCTGTCGGACCGGGATCCCGACGGCGCGGCCGTGTTCGAGACCCACATCGATCTGCCACCCGACCTGCCCACCGAATCCGCGCCACCCGTCCCGCCCGACGGGTCTGCAGGTGACGACGACGAGGACCTCCCCGCCGAAGCGTCGGACGACGGCGCATCCGACGGTGACTGGGAGGACGTCGCTTCCGACAGCACCGGCGCCGGGGACGCCGCGGGCGCCGTCGAGCCCGAACCGACGGCGACGGAACCCCGGGAGGATGCAGCCGACGATTCGACCGACGAGGCAGCACCCGGAGGATGGTGGACGAGAGATCCCGCCGAACCCACCGGCCCCGTCAGGGGTGGGGGTGACTGGGCCACCGCCTCGCCGGTGCGACCACCCTCCACGCCACCTACGCCGCCGCGCGCTGCCCGCCCCCCGGCCGCGACCAGCCGGCCCCCCACGACCGCGCTGCCGCCACCCCCCAGCCCGCAACCCCCCAACCCGCAACCCCCCGGGACGCCATCCGGCAGCCATCCCCAACCGAGACCGGGTGCCCGGCCATCCGTGGCGCCACCCCCGCCCGCCGCGACCGGTGTGCCGCCCGACTCGGACCGTGACGAAGCCACCACCACCAGGTTGCACCCGTTCCTGGACGCGCCGGACCGGGTCGACAGTGGGGCCAGCATCACGGTCACGATCGGCGTTGGCGCCGAGGCCCAACCCGGACTGACGACCTCCGGTGACGGGATGGAGGTGGCGGTGGACGACGCCGGTGAGGTCGCGTTCGAGGTGATGGTGCTCGCCCAGGGCTTCACCGTGCACGGGGCCCGCAGCGAACTGCGGGTCGCGGCCGCCGCGCCCGACAAGAAGCGGCTCACGATCACCCTCGACGCCGACGAGGTGACGACCGTGACCCGGACCCTCATCGAGGTCCAGTACGGCCAGGCAGGCACCCCGATCGGGCGGGCGTGGCGCGAAGTCGTCATCGCGCCGGCAGATGCCGACGGTCACGGGCGGGGTCGAATCGGGGGCCCTGCCCGTCATGGCAGGTGGCCAGGAGGCAGCCGACCTGACCGTCATCGCGGTGGGCGGCCAGGACGACGCGACGATGGTCTGGACGTTCTTCTCGCCCCATGACGTCTCGCTGCCCGACCAGGCCGTCGTGTGGCCCTTCGAAGCGGCGAATGCCCGCGACCTCGCCCTGCAGCAGGTCCTCAAGATGGCGAAGGCGACCAGGTCCCCGCTGTCGGACAACGAGATGCGGGGCCTTGCCAGCGCCGTTGCCGATGCCATGCCACCGGCATTCTGGCAGGTGCTGGCCGACGTGGCCGCGGCCCCGACGGTCCCGTCCGACCGGAGGCCATCGCTGCTGCTGGTGACCGACGAGCCATGGGTGCCGTGGGAACTGGCGGCCACCGGCGAGGACTACCTGGCACCCGAGCTCGTGGACCCTGACGTGCCCGACTTCCTGGGTGCCCAGTTCGCGATGGGCCGGTGGCTGGTGCCGCGACAACGTGGGCGCGTGGAGTCACCGGTCCTGCCACCACCGACAAGCCACGACGTTGCAGGCATGGCGCTGGTCATCGGCGACTACGCCGCGAGCATCAACTGGCGCAAACTGCCGGAAGCCCAGGCCGAGGGCGAGGCACTCGCCGCGCGCTATCCGTCATCCCGGTGGACGGCGACGGCCCCGGACCTGGACCGCCTGCTCGACAACGATCTCGACGGCCGTCCCGGGGACATCCTGCACATGGCCTGCCACGGCGCCACGGACCCCGACAACCTGCAGTGGAGTGGGATCATCCTGTCCGACGACGAGGATCGACTGTCACCGCTGATGATCCGCGGGTCGGTCCTGCCCCGCGAGCAGCGACCTCTGGTCTTCCTCAACGCCTGCCAGGTCGGCCAGGGCACCGATGGCATGTCGGATTCGGGCAGCCTCGGCGCCGCCTTCGTCCGCGAGGGCGCAACGGGCTTCGTGGCGCCCCTGTGGGAGGTCGACGATGCCCTGGCATCGAGCATGGCACTGGACTTCTACCGCGACACGCTCGACGACGGTTGCACGGTGGGCGAGGCGCTGCGCAGGTCCCGCAGCAAGTGGACACCCACGACATCCACGCGGCTCGCCTACGTGTACTGGGGCCATCCGGACCTGCGCCTGCACCTGGACCCCGACGCGCGGCCCGCCCCGGACCAACCCAGCGACTCCCCACCCACCGACCCCGCCGACGACGACCCGGCGTCAGACGGCACCGCCGCCGACATGGCTGCGACCACCACACCCCAGGAGGAACCCCATGGTTGACTTCAGCGATCCACGCAGCCCGGGTCCACCTCGGCCGGGGCATTAGACTCCGCGCACCCGGCCTGCAGGGCCAGGCCCAGGTCGAGGAGGTGGCGCCCGGCCAGACGCGCTCGGCAAGTGTCGAACCCGCCACCGATGCAATGACCGCAGCACTGGCTGCCACCGGGATGCGCGAGCAGGCGCTGGTCACGGCCGACGTGCGACCCGTCCCGGGACTCACCGGCGGTCCTGCCGCACCGGGGCGAGAGCCCGGGCGACGGCGATGCCGTGGTGCTGGACGTGCCCGACCCCGGCGAGGAATGGGGCCAGGTCCTGATGGCGGTGCACGAGGGCGGGGTGATCTCGTGGCACCTGCCGCGACCCACCTCGGACGCGACGGACCCCACGCGCGGGGGCGCCGCCGTGCAGTTCCACGTCGACCTCCCCGAACTCGGTCCCCCCGTGGACGATGCCGCTCGCCACGACGACGAGGAAGCCACGACGCGTGGCCTGATCGGGTTGGCCGGACGTGTGCTGCTCAAGGCCCTGGTCTTCCCCATCGCCAAGGAGGTGGCGGGGCGGGTGACCGCGAGGTTGGTGCGCAACTGGGAGGAGGAGCATCGCCCATACGGGTTGCGCTGGTTCGGCCCCAGCGACGATCCCCGTGCCGGAACGGCGATCGCCCAGACCGACCTCGCCGACCTCGCAGCAGGCCGCGCGCTGATGCTCGTCCACGGGACGTTCTCGACGTCGGCGACCGGGTTCGGGCAACTGTCCGACGACGCGGTCGGGCGACTCGCCAGGGCCTACGACGGTCGGGTGTTCGCGTTCGAGCATCCGTCGGTGGCCACGTCCCCCGACGACAACCTCGCCGGGCTGCAGGCTGCGCTCGACGGCGCACCGCGCCTGGACCTCGACGTCGTCACCCACAGCCGCGGCGGCCTGGTCGGGCGACTGATCGCGGGTGGCCTGGGCGACGTCCCCCAGGTGCAGGTCCGCAACCTGGTCTTCGGTGCCACACCCAACCACGGCACCCTGCTGGCCCAACCCAAACACGTCGTCGCATTCCTCGATCGGGCGACGACATTGTTGAACCTGGCGCCTCCCGGCCCCGCCGACATCCGTGCAGGCCGCGATGGAGGCACTCGTCGGAGTCAAGGCCATCGTCGCAGGTGGACTCGAGCACCTGACCGGCCTGACCGCGATGAACCCCGCCAGTCCGTGGCTCGAGGACCTCAACGTGCGGGCAGGGGCCGACGACACGACCACGTACCGGGCCATCGCCGCCGACTTCGAGCCCACGGGCGCACTCCGACGCGCAATCAAGATGCGGGTGCAGGACGAGATCGTCGACCGGGTCATGGGCAACGTCGACAACGACAGCGGGCGCCGACCGTGGGCGTCACCGGCACGGCGTCGGACCCGGCGGCGCTGGTGGCCGACCCCCTCGTGTACGCCACCGGTGACGGCGTCCACCACAGCAACATCTTCGCCAAGCGCCGCACCCACCAGGCCCTCGAGGAGTGGCTGATCGGGGGCGCCACGCCCTGACGCAGACCGGCGCCCGAACCGGCCGTCAGGTCCTCCCCCGGCGTCGCGGACGGGCATGCCATGCCGCCAGTCCCCCAATCGAGGCGCGACGGCCCGGACGGGCCGTGATTCAGCAGGGCGCGGCGTCCGAGGGCTGCGGCATCTCGTCGGGACCGGGTCCAACTGACGGGTCGTCCCAGATCAGCAGCCGCCCCCAGCACGCGGGACGGGCTGGTTGGGGCTCGTGCGGCCCTGGGTGGAACTCGTCATCGAGGAGAAACCCCCGTCCCCGGTCCCGTTGCTGATGTTGAGGTTGAAGCCGATCACGTCGCCCACGTCCGGCCCGCCGCCCAGCACGACCCAGGGAATGGCCGCCTCGATGTCGTAGCCACCGCCGGTCAGCGTCGAGGCCAACTCGATCGCCGGTTCGACCCCACCGGCCTGGAAGACCCCGCCGAACGCCGGATTGCTGGCGGGCAGCACCCCGTTGACGCCGTCGTCGGGTCCCAGCAGCACGTGCAGGTCGCCGGCCTGGACCAACTCGCCGGGGTCGTCGGAGGGGCCGGCCGCCCACTCGAAGCCGAGGCTGTCACCGCGCCACAACTGGCTGGGCTCGAACTGCCAGGCCTGGTCGACGAGGGGATCGCCGACACTGGCTGACACGTACAGGGCAGACGTGTCCCACGTCACCACCCCGAAACCACCGACCTCCGGGTTGCCGTGCACGGTCTGGCCGATGTCGATGAAGTACCCGTCGCTGGGCCAGTCACTCAGGTCGCCGTCGATGAAGGCGGGGCCGACATGGCCACCGCGACGCTGGCCAGGGGTGACACGTCGCCGTACCAGGACGGAAGCCCGCCTTCGGGGGGGTCGACCAGCGGCTCGCTGGGGGTCGGCCACCGGCGTCTCGGGGGGATCGACCTGGGGGTGGCGAACGGCCCGAGGGTCGGGGCCGCGGACGGCTCCTCACCCACCATCAGGCCGACGAGACAGGACCGCGAACACACCGAACAGGACTGCGAGCACGAACCCGATCCGCCTGGGCCATGGGCTCGGCGCGCGGCTGAGCCGCGGGGACCGACGGCGGCGTCGCCCCACCGTTCTCCGTGGCGGGGTGGCCCCCGGCTGCCGCCGGGCAGCCACGTCAGGGGTGCCACCGCGGGGGAGCACCGGGGCGGGTGCCGGCGAACGGCAAGGCCGGCGAGGCACGCTGGGGGCCGGCGGCTGGGTCGTCGGGACCTGTCGCGTCTGGACCGGGGGGATGGTCGGCGCCGGGTCCGGGATCGGGTCGGGGGCGGTCCACGACCGCCCGATCCGTTCCGACCGGTGCGGTGTCGGCGGCGGCCGACATCCGGGGCAGCATCTCGGTCCCGGCCGCACCAGCCCCGGCCGCACACGGCCGCGGCAGCAGCCCCAGCCCCAACCGCGGCAGCCGTTCCAGCGGAACGCGATGGCTCTGGATCATCTGCGGGTTCGGGATCGCCCGAGCCCACCGACTCGCCACCGTCCGGCCTCGCCGCTGGGGTCGTCGCGGTCGGCGGGCACATCGACCGGCCCATCGTCGGGATCGTGACGGACCACGTCGGGGCTCACCGATCGGCTGTGTCCCCGCTTGGTCTGGCGACCGAGCCGGGCCGGTCGCGGCGGGCCGACGCCTGCAGCCGGGCCAACTGGTCGGCGGCGGTGGCGTTGTCGGGGTCGATGGCCAGGATGCGTTGCAGGATCCCGATGGCGGAGATCTCGCCGAGATCGTCCTGGTCGGCGCGGGCCTCCACCTCCTCCATCAGGGTCGGCACCTCGGCCGGCTCGGGCGCTGCCTTGAGGTCGAAGATGCGGCCGTCGGCCGCCCGCAGGTGCAGGACCGGGGTCCCCCACTCGGTGGCGCGATCCTGCAGGTACAGCGCCTTGCGAGCCTCCGAGACCGCAGCGTCCACCGGATACCCGTCGGCGACGGCCAGGTACAGCTCGCGCGAGAAGCGCTTCGCCGCGGCATCCGAGATCTCGAACTGCATCGCCACCACGGCCGGGATCCCCGCCCGCGCCAGGCTCTGCGCGACCCCACCCAGCGGGTCCTTGACCGAGGTTCTGGCACCCTCGCAGGCGTTGAGCACGACCATCTGCAGACCGCGGTGATCGTGCAGCATCATCCCCAGGTCGCTGCCGGCGACCGGACGGGCCCGGCGATCGTCGTCCTCGAAGGCCAGCATGCCCGTGCCGGTGGCCTCGTCGAAGATGCCGTGGCCCATGAAGTGGAGGATGTGGAAGGCCTCCTTGCGCAACTGGTGCTGCAGGTCCGCCACCGTCGGTGACGCCAGGGCGTGGACCTCGATGCGGCCCTCGCGGACCAGCTCGGCCGTGGCCTCGCGCAGGTTGGCGAGTTCGCGTTCGGTGTCCAGCTCCTCGATGTCGGTTGGTGAGGCCACGACGACCAGGATGCGCAGTGGCAGCGCCACCTCGAGCGCCTCGACGGGCTGGCCCATCTCCAGATAGCGGACCAGGGGCGTGTCGACCGACAGCGCCAGCGGGCGGGCGAGCGACGTGCTGTGGAGGTACTCCCAGGGCACGTCCATGAGTTCCGGGGCCCGGTCCAGTCGCAGTCGCAGCCGCAGGCCCTCGCCGGCCGCCTGGCAGTCCTGCAGGCTCTGGCGCAGGGCGTACTCGACATCGGGAGTGAACACGGCGCCGTAGAGGGTCTGGCCGAACGCCTGGGCCGCCGTCCCGGGCGCGGAACCGGCCCGCCGGACACCGCGCCTGGCGCCCATCTTGAGGACGAAGTTCTCGAGTTCGTGCTCACCGAACGGCATCGCGAACGACCCGTGCGCCTCACCGGCCGGCGAGTCCACCACGTGCACGTCGAAGCCGTTGCCCTCTCGCTCGATCACGAGATCGAAGTTTCGGTAGTTGCGCGGCGCCATGGCGCCCTCCCCCGTGACCGGACGGTGCACCCATGTCGGAACCGACACCGAGTGTCGTGATACATGATGGCACAGCCCACGCGATCGTGGGCGCGTTTCGCGATCAGGCGCGGGGCCCCCATCCGCGTCGTCATCGGCGACTCGGTCCGGTCAGGCGTCCTCGCGCGTCGAGTCCTGGTCGTTGGTCGCGTCCTGCTCGCGCGCGTCGGCCCCCTGCTCCGGCGTGACCTCCTCTTCCTCCTCGCGCGTCGGTTCCCGGTGGTCCGAGGGGTCGTCGGGCAGGACGGGGCGTTCCACGTCGTCGTTCATCTGCGCCTCGACGACGTCATCGCCCACCACCCAGGCCAGGAAGTCCTCCGGTTTGGACCCGTCCCAGGCCAGCGCGTCGACCAGCAACGCGCGGCGGTCGACGGACATGTGCTCGGCGTAGAACGCCTCGATGTCGTCGTCGGCACGCAGCGGGATCCCCGCGTCGCGCAACTCGCGGAGTTCCGGTCGCGGCAGCGTGGTGTCGCTGGGGGCGCGCGCACCGACGAGTTCGACCGTGCGCAGGAACGCCCGGATGGCGTTGCGGCACGGCGTGATGGCGGAGCGAGAACACCCGCGGTCGCCATCGACGACGGAGTCCAGCAGCGTCAGGGTCTCGTCCAGTACCACGATGGAGGGGATGAGTGACGACATTCGCTCGGAGCTGTGGAAGTGGGCCAACACGGGATAGGCCAGGTGGCGCTGGGACAGGTCGGCGATCTCGGGGGTCAGTGCGAGCAGGTGCAGGTCGAGGTCGCCGAATTCCTCGCCGTTCCAGGCACCCACGAGCACGTCGACGGGGGTCTCGCCCAGGCTCCAGATCGTCACTGCCGTCGTGCGCTTCTGGATGACGGCGCTGATGATCGGCAGGACGTAGGCCACCGCCATTCCGACGAAGGCGACCCCGACCAGGGATGCCAACTGCTCGGCGAACCGCCAGATCGGGTTGGACGGCTCGAACGAGCTGCCACCGCGCCCGAGGATCAGCGAGGCCGCGTAGTGGATGCGACCCCAGGCGGGCTCCAGTGCCTCACCGTCCTGGAGCAGCGATCCCTCCTGGCCGAACACCAGCCCCCAGCCCACGATCATGAGGACCATCCAGGTCCACAGGATCAGCAGCACGATCACTGGGCCGGCGGCCTGCAGCGGGCCGTCGCGCCGGACCGTTCGACCCAACCATCGCAACACGGCCCAGGTGGACCGCGACACGACCCGCGTGAGCGGACCCGGTCCTCGCGACACGACCAGCACGGTCACCGCGATGTCCCACGAGGTCACGGCCACGACGACCATGCCGACCAGTGACGAGAATGACAGGAAGAAGGCAACCATCCGCTCGTGCCCCTGTCCGTGTGTCGTGGCCCCCGGCCGTCAGCCGCGCATCCTACGCGGGCAACCGAGGCGGGGCGCGGCGTGGCCCGACCAGGCCTCGGATGCCACGCCGTTCCCCCGCGTGGCACCCGAGGCCCATGCGCTGTCACACGCGCTGACGGCCGTAGTAGTCGGCGTGGCGTTCGCGGTAGCCGTCGTCGTCCCAGGAGTCCTCGTCGTAGTCCGGAGCCTCCTTGACCTGGTCCTTCGACAGGCCGACGTGCACGACCTGTTCGTCGTGGTCGACACGGTCGATCGCGCCAGCGGGGATCATCCGCTTCTTGCCGAAGATCCAGAACCCCGTCTCGACGACGATGCGCGAGCTGCCGGAGCCCACCTGCGATTCGCTGATCTCGCCGATGCTGCCATCGGTGGCCTGCACGTCGTAGCCCACCAGGTCCGCGTCGCTGGTCCAGTCGGGGTCGTCATGGGTCCACATGTCGGTCATGGTGTGTCCTTCGGTCAGGCGCCCCGTGGTCCGGGACGCTGCCGGGATGGTTCCCCGGCATCCACGACCCCAAACTGCCCGAACGGCCGGTGCCCGCGCGAGCATCGGTCGACCCTCGGCGCCCAGGGTGGTCGGCGGCGCGCCACCGGGCCATCGGCGATTCCCACGATCGGGTGGCCCGGGCGGGAATCAGGCGAAGGCGGGGATGCCAGTGATGGCCTGGCCCATGATCAGGGTGTGGATCTCGTGGGTGCCCTCGTAGGTGAACACCGACTCGAGGTTCGTGGCGTGTCGCAGTGGCGAGTACTCCAGGCTGACGCCGTTGGCACCCAGGATGCTGCGAGCCGTCCGGGCGGTCTCCAGGGCGGCACGCACGTTGTTGAACTTGCCGTAGCTGACCTGCGCGGCGGTGAGTGTGCCGGCATCCTTCATCCTGCCCAGGTGCAGGGCGACCAGGCTGGCGTTGTTGACCGCGACCATCATCTCGACGAGCTTGCGTTGGGTCAGTTGGAAGCCCGCGATCGGCTGGTCGAACTGCACCCGGGACTTCGCGTAGTCCAGCGCGTCCTCGTAGCAGGCTCGGGCCGCCCCGGCAGTGCCCCACAGGATGCCGTAGCGGGCCTCGTTGAGACACGACAGCGGACCCCGCATGCCGTCGACGCCCGGCAGCACGGCATCGGCCGGCAGGCGGACGTCCGTGAGCACCAGTTCCGAGGTCACCGATGCGCGCAGTGACAACTTCTGCTTGACGTCGTTGGTGGTGAATCCCGGCGTGTCCGTGGGCACGATGAACCCGTGCACGCGACCCGACTCGCGCACCCGGGCCCACACGATCGCGACATCGGCGATGCCCCCGTTGGTGATCCACATCTTGGTCCCGTTGAGGATCCAGTCGTCACCGTCACGACGCGCATTGGTCGTCATCGACGACGGGTCCGAACCGGAGTCGGGCTCGGTCAACCCGAAACAGCCCACCAGTTCCCCGGCCGCCATGCCCGGCAGCCACCGCTGCTTCTGTTCCTCGCTGCCATAGGCATGGATCGGGAACATCGCCAGTGACCCCTGCACCGACACGAACGATCGGAAGCCCGAGTCGCCTGCCTCCATCTCCATGCACGCCAGTCCGTACTGGGTCCCCGACGCACCGGCACAGCCATACCCGTCCAGGTGCATCCCCAGCAGGCCCAGGCTGCCCATCTCGGTCGCCAACTCGCGGGGGAAGACGCCACGGTCGTACCAGTCGGCGATGTCGGGCAGCACGCGGTCACCCACCCAGGCCCGCACCGTGTCGCGCAGCAGCACCTCGTCCTCGTCCAACAGCCGATCCAGTTCCAGGAAGTCGTGTGCCGGCGGCGTGTGGATGGCAGTCGTCATGTCGTGGTCCTTGTGACGGGCCGAGGTGGAGGGTGCCGGCACACGCGCAACAACCGGGGGCTGGGTGGTGGTGCACGAGGCCTGGCGGGTCGCCATTGGACCACGCCGCCCGATCCGCTGCAGTTCGCCGTGCGCTGGCCGAGGCGACAGGTCCGACGTCCCGGGTGGCACCGCGAGACTGGTGGCGGTGACGTCATGCCACGGTGACGTCGCCCAACCCGCGACCCGGCGTGGGCCGTGGCCGGTGGTCGCCCGCTTCCACCCGCCAATACCATGGGTCCACGCGCACCACCTCGAACGCCAGGAGTGCCATGAGCACCGCGACCCCACTCAAGATCACGCCACCGGGCAGTGTTCTGCCGGACGTGGAACGTGCCATGCTGCAGCCGGTCGTGGACGAGATCGAACGTCTCAAGGTCGAACGCAACGCCATCGTGGCCGCACACAACTACATGACTCCCGACATCTTCGAACTGGTCGCCGACATCAAGGGCGACTCGCTGTACCTGGCAGAGGTGGCCCGCGACACCGAGGCGGACGTCATCGTGCTCGCCGGGGTCAACTTCATGGCCGACACGGCCAAGTTGGTCAACCCCGCCAAGACCGTGTTGCTGCCCAGCCTCGAGGCTGGCTGCTCGCTGGCGGATGGCATCACGGGCGAGGACGTGCGCCAGCTCAAGGCCCAGTACCCCGGGGTCCCGGTCGTCACCTACGTCAACACGTCGGCCGAGGTGAAGGCCGAGACCGACATCTGCTGCACGTCGGGCAACGCCGTCGCAGTGGTGGAGTCGCTGGGTGTGGACCGGGTGCTGTTCCTGCCCGACCAGTACCTGGGCAAGTACGTCGCCACCAAGACCGACGTCGAGTTGATCCTGTGGGACGGTGCGTGCATGGTCCACGAGCGCTTCACCGGTGAGGAGATGCGTCGCCACCGCGAGGGACTGGGCAACCTGCCGATCATCGCCCACCCGGAATGCCCACCGGACGTGCTCGCCGAGGCGGACTACGTCGGGTCGACCAACGGCATCATCAACTGGGTGGCCGAGCACAAGCCCGAGCGCGTGATGATGGTGACGGAGTGCTCGATGGCCGACAACGTCGCCCTGTCGCATCCCGAGACCGAGTTCGTGCGGCCGTGCAACCTGTGCCCGCACATGAAGCAGATCACGCTGGACGGCATCCGCAACTCGCTGGCCACCATGACCCACCAGGTCGAGATTCCCGTCGACATCGCCGCCCGCGCCCGCGTCGCGGTCGAACGGATGCTCGCCGTGGGCAGGAACGAGGCGTGAGCCTGCCGATCCAGCGGCTGGACACCCCGGTCGTCGTCGGATCCGGGGTGGCCGGGCTGTCGGTGGCGCTGGGACTGCCACGGGCAATCGTGTTCACGTTGGGCCAGACCGGGTCGACCGGCTGGGCCCAGGGCGGCATCGCGGCGGCAGTCGGCGACGACGACACTGCCCAGTTGCATGCCCGCGACACGATGACCGTGTCCGGTGGGATCGCAGTCCAGCGCGCGGTGGACATCCTGACCGAGGGCGGCCGCCGGGCGATCGACCGACTGGTGGCACTGGGCGCCGACTTCGACATGGACGCCGGTGGCGACCTGGCCCTGGGGCGGGAGGCCGGCCATGGCCGCCGACGCATCGTGCATGCCGACGGTGACAGCACTGGGGCCGAGGTGCAGCGCACCCTGTGGACGGCGGTCACGGGCAGCGATGCGGTGACCGTGCACAACGACCACCGGGTGCTGGACCTCGTTCGTGACGGTGACGGCGTGACCGGGGTGCTGGTCGACCATGCCGGCCAGCGTCGCGTCGTCCTGGCGCCTGCGGTGGTGCTGGCCACGGGTGGCATCGGGCAGATCTATCGCCACACGACCAACCCGTCCGGCGTGACCGGGGACGGCATCGCCATGGCGGCACGGGTCGCCGCACGACTGGCCGACCTTGAGTTCGTGCAGTTCCACCCGACCGGCCTGGTCGCCGGCCGTGACCCGATGCCGCTGCTGACCGAGGCACTGCGCGGCGAGGGCGCCACGCTGGTCAACGACGTCGGCGAGCGCTTCATGCTCGACCACCATCCGGATGCCGAACTGGCACCGCGTGACGTCGTTGCCCGCGCCATCTGGTGGCAGTTGGCCGACGGCCACGAGGTGTGGCTGGACGCACGCTCGATCCCCGACTTCCTCGACCACTTCCCGACGGTGTTCGGCCATGCCCAGGCCGCCGGCCTGGATCCCCGGACAGATCTCCTGCCGGTGTCACCCGCAGCCCACTACTTCATGGGCGGGATCGACGCCAACGGCTCGGGGCGAACCTCCACCCCCGGGCTGTGGGCGGTCGGTGAGGTGGCCTCGACCGGCGTGCACGGTGCCAACCGGCTGGCCTCGAACTCGCTGCTGGAAGGACTGGTCTACGGCGCCGCCGTCGCCAACGACATCGCCACGACGTCGACCCACCACCATGGCGACCGCGCCACCCCGGCCGCCGGTGGCTGGACACCCGGCTTCGACACCCTGCCGATCGAGGCCGGCGACCGGCTCCAGGACGTCCGAGTCCTGATGTGGGATCGCGCCGGCCTGGTGCGTACCGGTGACGGGCTGTGGGCGGCACGCACCAGCCTGTTGGAATGGCAGGACGAGTTGTTCGCATCGATCGAGGGGCGGGTGGCCTTCGAGGTGGCGGCCCTGGTCATCACCGCTGCCCTGCGGCGGTCGGAGTCCCGTGGCAGCCATCACCGCGCCGACCACCCGGACCTCGACCCCTTCCAGGCCAACCGCAACCTCGTCGAACCCGTTCCCGTGCCCTTCACGACGACCGAGGACACGGAGTCGACGTCGGCCACCATGCCGCACGACTCCACGTCCCACCCCGAACTGGGTGGCGGTCCCATCCCGGCCCTGTCGCCGACGGTCGCGGTCGGGCCCGAGTCCGCCCCGGGTCCGCGCCCTCCCCGCACACCTCCGCGCATGCCGGCGTCACGATGAGCGGCCGCAACGACGAAGCCGTGGCGACGCCGGGTGGTGCGATGGAACTGCCTGGCGACCTGGTCGAGGACCTGGTCGTGCGCGCCCTGCAGGAAGACCTCGGCCTGGCCGGGGACCTGACTTCGATGGCGATCTTCGACGCCACTGCGCGATCAACGGCCCAGGTCGTCGCGCGCCAGGACCTGACCGTCGCCGGGCTGGAGATCGTGGCGCGGGTGTTCACGCACGTCGATCAGACCATCGTCACGACACGACACGAGACCGACGGCACCGCCGTGGCGGCCGGGACCGTGCTTGCGACCGTGACCGGTCCCACCCGGGGGATCCTGACCGGCGAACGCCTCGCGCTCAACTTCCTGGGGCGCCTGTCGGGGATCGCGACCTTCACCGCCGGACTGGTGGCGCTCACGGCGGGCACGACGGCGCGCGTCGCCGACACCCGCAAGACCACACCCACCCTGCGGGCACTGGAGAAGTACGCCGTGCGCATGGGCGGTGGCAGCAACCACCGCTTCGGACTCTTCGACGCCGTGATGGTCAAGGACAACCACATCGCGGCAGCGGGCGGTCTGGTCCAGGCCGTGGAGGCCGTCCGGGCGCGGGTGGGCCACATGGTCACCATCGAGGTGGAGGTCGACAGCCTCGACCAACTGCCCGACCTGTTGGCAGTCGGGGCAGACGTGGTCCTGCTCGACAACATGGGGACTGACGAGCTGCGCCGGGCCGTGGCCATCGTGGACGGCGCGATGACCGTCGAGGCGTCCGGCGGCATCACCGCCGCCACGATCGCCGATGTCGCCGCGACCGGCGTCGACGTCATCAGCCTGGGGGCCCTGACCCACAGCGCCCCCAACGCCGACGTCGCGCTGGACGTCGTCACCGCCTGACGCCCGCGTCTCGATCGAGTCCGGGAATGCGGCCACCCAGGCCGATGGCCGGGCCTAGGCTGTGGGCGTGCCAGAGCCCACGTCGCGGGAAGCTCCCGCGCCCACACGTGGTCAGGAGCCAGCATGCCCAACGGACAACCCAACATCCTCGTCATCTGGGGCGACGACATCGGCATCACCAACCTGTCGTGCTACTCCGACGGCATCATGGGCTACCGCACGCCCAACATCGATCGCATCGCCGACGAGGGCGTCCGGTTCACCGACTACTACGGCGAACAGTCCTGCACCGCGGGCCGGGCCGCCTTCATCACGGGCCAGAATCCCTACCGGTCCGGCCTGACCAAGGTCGGCATGCCCGGTGCCGACGTGGGCTACCAGCAGGCCGATCCCACGATCGCCAGGGGCCTGAAGGAACAGGGCTACGTCACCGGCCAGTTCGGCAAGAACCACTTCGGAGACCGCGACGCGCACCTGCCGACGATGCACGGGTTCGACGAGTTCTTCGGCAACCTCTACCACCTCAATGCCGAGGAGGAGCCCGAGCAGGAGGACTACCCCACCGACGAGGAGTTTCCCAACTTCCGCGAGCGGTTCTCGCCACGGGGCGTGATGCACTCGTGGGCCGACGCCCAGGCCGAAGGCGGCCAGCGGATCGAGGACACCGGGCCGCTCACCAAGAAGCGCATGGAGACCGTGGACAGTGAGTTCCTTGCCGAGGCCGAACGCTTCATCCGTGACGCCGTGGCAGCAGGCACCCCGTTCTTCCTCTGGTTCAACACCACGCACATGCACTTCCGCACCCACCGACCGGACGAGATCAAGGGCCAGGCCGGTCGCTGGCAGTCCGCCTACCACGACGTCATGGTCCAGCACGACGGCCAGGTCGGCCAACTGCTGGACCTGGTGGACGAGTTGGGCATCACCGACGACACCATCGTCCAGTACTCCACCGACAACGGCCCCCACATGAACACGTGGCCGGACGCCGGGATGACGCCCTTCCGCAGCGAGAAGAACTCCAACTGGGAAGGTGCGTACCGGGTGCCGTGCGTCGTGCGCTGGCCGGGCCAGTGGCCTGCGGGCGTCGTGCGCAACGGCATCGCGAGCCACGCCGACTGGTTCGTCACCTTCATGGCGGCCGCCGGGGACGACGACGTGGCGGCCAGGCTGCGTGACGGGGCCACGCTCGACGGCCACGACTACCACGTCCACCTGGACGGCTACGACCTGGGCGACTACCTGCGCGGCGAGGCCGACGACAGCCCACGTCGCCACTTCTTCTACGTGTCCGACGACGGCGACCTGACGGCCGTGCGCTTCGACAACTGGAAGGTCGTGTTCCTGGAGCAGCGGGCCACCGGAACGCTGCAGATCTGGGCCGAACCGTTCACCGAACTGCGCGTCCCCAAGATCTTCAACCTGCGCACGGACCCGTTCGAGCGTGCCGACATCACGTCGAACACCTACTACGACTGGCTGCTGGACCACGCCTGGGTCCTGGTCCCGATCCAGACCTACGTGGCGCGCATGATCCAGACGCTGGCCGAGTTCCCGCCCAGCCAGGAGCCTGCCAGCTTCACGATCGGCAAGGTCATGGAGAAGTTGCAGGCCGGTATCGGCTCGTCGTGACGCAGGTGGAACCGACGGAACTCGTCGCCGTCCCGGCGGGCGAGTTCACGATGGGCGACGACCACGGCCAGCCCGAGGAGCGACCGGCACGGCGCGTGGCCGTGTCGTCGTTCGCGATCGAGCGCCATCCGGTCACCAACGCCCAGTTCGCCGCATTCGTGGCGGCCACCGGCCACGTCACGGTCGCCGAACGGCCCCTGGACCCGGCCGACTACCCGGGTGCCCCGGTCGAGAACCTGCAACCGGGGTCGATGGTCTTCACCCCGACACCCGGTCCGGTCGACCTGCGCCACCTGAGCCAGTGGTGGCGGTGGCTGCCGGGTGCGTCGTGGGCTGCCCCGGACGGCCCGGGCAGTACATGGCACGACCGTCCCGGCCATCCCGTCGTGCACGTTGCCCACGAGGACGCCGTCGCGTACGCCGACTGGGCGGGTCGACGCCTGCCCACGGAGGCCCAGTGGGAGCGGGCTGCCCGCGGCGGCCACGACGGCCGCCACTTCGCCTGGGGCGACGAGGCCAGTCCCGGTGGCGAGCGGTTGGCGAAGTACTGGGAGGGGGCGTTCCCGTGGCGCAACGACGCCTCGGACGGGTTCGAGCGAACAGCACCGGTCGGCACGTACCCGGCCAACGACTGGGGCCTGGTCGACATGGCCGGCAACGTGTGGGAGTGGACCGACGACTGGTGGGCCAACCGCCACGACAGCGGTGGCTGCTGCGTCCCGCGGGATCCCCGCGGGGCAGGGGTCGAGGCCAGCTTCGATCCGCGCCAACCGCAGTTCCGCATCCCCCGCAAGGTCATCAAGGGCGGATCGTTCCTGTGTGCCGACGAGTACTGCCAGCGCTACCGGCCCGGCGCCCGGCGCCCCCAGGTGGTCGACACCGGAATGAGCCACATCGGGTTCCGGTGCGTCGCACCGGCACCGTCATGACCGCGCACGCACGTGCCTGCCGGGCATGCGCCCGACAGGCCACGACGACCAGGAGGACCTCGTGACCATCGACGACCTGTTGCCCTCGTGGCACGACTCCGACGCACGCCGCACCATCGTCGACCTGCTCGACGACATCGACCAGGTCGAACCGTCCCGGCGCGTGGCCGTCTTCGACAACGACGGGACGCTGTGGTGCGAGCGCCCGGCGTACCCCCAACTGGACTTCCTCGTTCGGGAGCTGCGACGTGCCATGGCGGTCCGCCCCGGGTTGGCCGACCGTCCTGAGTACCGCGCGCTGCTCGATGGCGATGCAGCGGCACAGGCAGAGCTCGGGCTGGTGCCCATCGCGCTCGCGTTGATCGAGGTGTTCGACGGCGAGGCCCCGGCCGTGTTCGGTCGTCGCGTCCGGGACTTCTTCGACACCGAGACCCACCCGAGCGGTCGTCCCTACCGCGCCATCACCTACCGCCCGATGATCGAGTTGTTGGACGCGCTGCGGGCCGTCGGGGTGACGCCCTTCATCGTCACCGGCGGCGGGACCGAGTTCGTACGCGCCGTCAGTCATGACCTCTACGACATCCCACCCTGGCACATCGTGGGCACCACCGTCGTCCACGACGTCGATGACGTCGATGGGCTGCCGGTCCTGCACCGCACGGCTCGCGTGCTCGGCGACGCCAATGAAGGCGACGTCAAGGTCGCCAACATCCAACTGCACCTGGGCACACGACCAATCCTTGCGGCCGGCAACTCTGCCGGCGACGCGCGCATGCTCGAGCATGCGCTCGGGCAGGACCGCGATGGAGTGGCGTTGCTGGTCGACCACGACGATGCCCACCGCGAGTACGCCTACGAGTCCCGGGCGGCGACGTTCGAGGCCACGCCGGTGCTCGAGACCGCTGCCATCCGAGGCTGGACGGTCACGAGCATGCGCGACGACTGGACCACCGTCTTCGGCTGAGCCGGCCTCAGATCTCCCGACGGCTCGTGGCCGACACCAGTCGGTGGTGTGCCGGGAGGTCGGGTGACCACGCAGCGATCGATCTCACCCGATGTGCCACCAGCCACGCCACTTCCCTGCGGCCACGTTGTGGTCCCAGGCGGCGGTGTACATGCCGCCGTCCTTGCCCACGACGAAGATGTCGAGCTGGTGGGGCCGCCGCGACGTGACGGCCACCGCTGAGCCCGGATGCGCGCGGCCATTCTGCACGTGCCACCACCCACGCCACTTCCCGTCCGCGACGTGGTGGTCCCAGGCAGCGGTCCAGACCTTGCCGTCAGCCCCGGCGACGAACACGTCCAACTTGTCGGGATCTCGCGCCACCACACCGACCGGCGCGCCGGGATTGGCCTTCACCGAGCCGATCGGCCACCACCCTCGCCACTTGCCACCCGCGACGTGGTGATCCCAGGCGGCCGTGTAGACGCGTCCATCGGTGCTCACGTGGAAGATGTCGAGCATGTGGGGTCGCCGGGAGACGGCGGTGACCACACCTGCCGGTGGGATGCGGCCGGTCAGGATGTTCCACCAGCCACGCCACTTGCCACCCGCGACGTGCTGGTCCCATGCGGCGGTGTACGTGCGACCGTCGACGCCCGCCACGAAGACGTCCAGTTTGGTGGCCTCACGCGCGACCGCCTCGACGTGGGATCCGGGCACCGCCTTGACCCCATCGATGCGCCACCACCCGCGCCACTTCCCGTCTGCAACATGGTGGTCCCAGGCCGCGGTCCAGACACCACCGTCGTGGGAGACGTGGAAGGCATCGAGCTTGCCCGGTCCGCGGGACACGGCCGTCACGGCCCCCGTCGCGGGGATCGTGCCGCCCTGCACGTGCCACCACCCTCGCCACACGCCGCTCGCGACACGTTCGTCCCACGCGGCCGTGAAGGTTCCCCCACCCGATGACGCCGCGAAGACGTCCAGGCGCTTGGCATCCAGGGACACCACCGACACGGGCGTGTGGGCGTCAGCAACGTCCGACAGCACGGGCCGCCACCGGTCCCAGTTGCCGGCGTAGCGACCCGGCGCCCAGTGGGCACGCCAGGCCCGGCCGGACAGGTCGGTCGCGACCACGTCGAGGTCGTCGGGTCCCCGTGTGACGGCACCATGGACCGACAGGCCGCGCGGCAGGAACCGTGGCATCGGCGGATTGCGCACGACCTCGTCCTGCAGCGGCATGCCACGCGCCACACTGGTCCAGCCGCCGGACGCGGTCCGGCGTTCGTAGTCGCGAAACGCCACGGGAAACGTGACGAAACCCGTGGTCTTGTCGGGGAAGTCCGACACCGCGACGTGGGGATGGTGGGCGCCAACCTTCACGCCGGTGTCACCCGTCAGGGCAAGCTTCGCACCGGTGGCCACGTCGTCTCCCACCTCCACCTCGGCGCTGTCCTGGCGCACGTGGAGGGTTGCGCAGTACTCGTTGGGGGCCTGCTCCACCTCGATGTAGTTGGAGTACTCCGCCGGGCCAGACGGTGCCACGTCCCGGACGGTCACCACCTTCCCGGGGGCGGCGGCATACAGGGGTGCCCCATCGGAGCCATCCGGATACACCCCGGCCTGGGGCTGGTCGGCCAGCACGAAGTCCCAACAGAAGCAGGCGTAGCCCCGGTGGGACCCGCCCTGCAGGTTCACCCCCTGGATCACCTTCCACGCCTCCCCGGGGGGAAAGGGCAGGTCCATGGGCTGGTGGGCAGTTGGCAGGGGGAGGTGGACCCGGTCGGCAGCACTGTCGTGGTCGCCGGAGGTGGCGACCAGGTGGGCGGCACCGTGGGGTTGCATCGACCGCGCCAACCTGGCCGGTCGACGACCGGCTCGCAGCGAGATGCCGGCGAGCAGACCCTTCTCGGCACCTCCGAGGGCAGGTGCAGCGGCGAGGCTGCCCAGTTCAGACGTGGTGAGCGCCCGATCGAACACCCCGACTTCCGAGACGAGCCCGTAGAACTGGGCATTGCGGTCGTTGAGCACCTTCCCGCTGGTTCGCTTGCCGATCCGCAGGGTGCCGGAGGGCAGTGAACCTGTCGATGACGCGACCGTGAGTCCCGTCCCCAGTTGGTCGCCGTCGAGGTGGACGCGGAAGACGCGTGCAGAGGTGGTGACGTCGACCGACACGGCCAGGTGATGCCAGGTCCCGGGCGCGATCGCGACCGGGAAGTTCATGGCCTGCCCACCCACCACCAGCATGATCTTGGTCGAGCCATCGGGCGACGCCGAGAAGTCCCCCATCCCGAGTGCGAAGGTCCCCGATCCCTGTTCGGCCACGACTGGGCCCTCGTAGGCATCCGGGTACTGGGCCATGAACCTGGCCACGATCGTGTGGTCGGCACCGAAGAACTCGCTGAACGAGATGTCGGTGTCGACGAAGCCGGTCCAACTGAGTGCGACCGCCATGCCGTCCTCCCCCGAACCCTGGACACGATCACCCGGGCAGGGTCTCGGTCTCCTTCGACCGGACCCACCCAGATCCTCGCACATCTGGGCACGATCGCGCAACCCCGGATTTCCCGCGCCAGCACCGCGGCCGTCACGGCGGCCGGGGTCGGCGTCAGTCCTGCCCCGGGCGTCCGCCAGTCACGGCGAGCCACCCGTCGTGCTCGAGCACCCACGAGGTCAGGAGTCCGAGGGCCAGCGCCCAGAAGAAGGCGCCCAGCCCCGCCAACTCCAGTCCCGACATGGCCACGGCGAACGCCACGAGCGGGCCCAGGACCAGCGGGCCGGCCACGGTTCGCTGCACCGACACCACCAACACACCGATGACCGCCAGGCCCACTGCGGCGGTCAGGACGACGGGCGGGATCCACTCCAGCAGGTCGGGGGCCATGCCGGCCGCCAGCGCGATGACGATCGAGGCGCCGCCGGCCAGGGCCGCCGCCCGATGACGCCACTGCTTCGGCCCGGCATCGGGACCGGCACACAGTGCCGTCGCCGGCAGCGACAGCGACACCCCCATGGGCCCCAGGAACGAACCCACCATCGTGCCCAGCCCACTCACGACGTCCATCGTGCGACGCGGCGGCGGGTAGCCCTCGGACTCCAGCACCACCATCGAGGGGATGTTGGCCTGCACCGCGATGAGCGCGACCATGACCGGCGTGACACTGGCGATGGCGGCCAGGGTGAACGTGGGCGTGGTCAACTCGACGGCCGGCAGCACGAAGGCCGCGGGGGGTGGCCCGTTGGCGCCCGTGAGCCATGCCACCACCAACATCGCCGTGAGCGCGACGATGATCGCCGGGACGCGCGGCTCCAGGATTCGACGACCGACGGCCCAGGCGAGCAGGGCGACACCCACGAGCAGGGGCGCGGTCCCCAACGCCGTGAACATGTCGACGACAAGTGGCAGGACTGCACCGGCGAGCAGACCGAACACGATCGGGGTCGGCAACAGCCTGGCCAGCCGTGCCGTGAGACCGAGCGGCCCCATGGCCAGGACGACTGCGCCGGCGACGATCCCGCCGCCCACCAACTCGGACCATTGCAGGTCCTGGCCCAGGCGCGAGATGAAGATGAGGATGAACAGGTTGCCAGTCAGCAGCAGTGGCTGTCGATGCCGGACCACCAGCACCAGGGTCAGCACCCCGGGCAGCCCGTAGACACCGAAGATCCACGACGACGCCTGGGCATCCGACAGCCCGATCGCGGCCACGATCGTGAGGGGCACGGCCAACGCCGCGACGAAGACCGCCACCAGGGACACGCCGGCACCGATGGCCGGCGCACTGTCGCGAATGACGTTCGCAAGACGATGCACGACGTCGCTCCCTTCCCCGGCCGGCCACCCTAGGCGGGGACACCGGCGTCGGGGGGCAGGGGCCCCGGATCAACCCCACTCGCGGCCGTGGTGACCGGCACTGCGACGGTCGAGGCACGTGGAAGACCCGCGCGACCTCCACCGGCGCTGCCCTGATGGCATCATGGGCACGACGCACCCGACTCCGACGCGACGTGGGGGCCACGCACCCGTCACCACAGGGACCACCATGACCGATGCCGGACCACGCCACCGCCACCCGGTCGGGTCACCCGACCTGGTCGTTCGCAACGCCCGCATCTTCGACGGAACCTCGCCCGACCTGGTCGACGGCGACATCCACGTGCGCGACGGTCGCATCGCGGCCATTGCGCCGGACGGAGCGGACGGACCGTTCCCGGCCAGCGCGGACACCGTGACGCTCGATGCCGGCGAACGCATCGTCATCCCCGGTCTGATCGACGCGCACTTCCATGCCTACGGCGTGGGGCTCGACCTCCTGACCATCGAGTCGTTGCCAGCCAGCTATGTCGCCATCCGAGCCGCGGATCGGCTGGAGCGGGCGCTGCGCCGCGGGTTCACCACCGTGCGCGATGTCGCCGGGGGCGACGCCGGCCTGGCCCGAGCCGTGGGTGAGCGCCGCTTCCCCTCCCCCGCCTACCTCTTCACGGGTCCGGCGCTGAGCCAGACGGGCGGTCACGGTGATCCCCATCCCGGCGACCATGACATGACGGCCGGGTGCCACCACATGACCGAGGTGGTCGACGGCGTCGAGCCGTTGCGGCGAGCCGTACGCGAACGTCTGCGCGGGGGCGCCCATGCCATCAAGGTGATGACGTCGGGCGGCGTCATGTCCCCGACCGATCCGATCCGCATGCCCCAGTACTCGGCGGCCGAGATCGCCGCCGTCGCCGACGAGGCCACCCGTCGTGGCACCTACGTGGCCGCCCATGCCTACTCACCCGAGGCGATCGTGCACTCCGTCACCAACGGTGTCCGCTCGATCGAGCACGGCAACCTGCTGGACCGGGCCGCAGCACGGGTCATGGCCGATCACGACGCCGTCCTGGTGCCGACGTTGGCCACCTACGACGCCCTCGATCGACGCGGATCGCAACTGGGCCTGGCCCCGGTCTCGCAGGCCAAGAATCGTGAGGTGCTGGAAGCCGGGCAACGCGCCATCGAGGTGGCGGCCGAGGCCGGGGTCGTGATCGGCTTCGGCAGCGACCTGATGGGCGACCTGGAGGACGAGCAACTGCAGGGGCTGCGCCTGCAGGTCGAGGCCCAGGGCGTGCTCGACACGCTGCGGGCGGCCACGAGCGGCAATGCCACGGTGGTGCAGCGCGACGACATCGGCCACCTGCGCGTGGGCGCAGTCGCCGACCTGGTCATCCTGGACGGCGATCCCTTCGATGCGCCCACGGTGCTGTGGCAGGCCAGCCGCACCGTGGTGCAGGCCGGCGTGGTCGTGCACCGAGCGTGACCCCGGGCATCCAGGCGTGTCGGGTCACGCCGCCCGGCAGTCCGGGCACCGTCCCACCAGTTCCAGGCGGTGTGCGTCCAGTTCGTAGCCCATGGCCGATCCCACCTCGACGGCCCCATCATGCACGGCGGACTCGAACGACTCCGACAGCGTGATGTCGTCGACGCGCCCACACTGCGAGCAGACCAGGTGGTGATGGTGCCCGGTGAGTTCCTCGTCGAGTTCGTAGCGGGCGACGTCATGGACGGTCGCGAGGCGACGCACGACGCCACACTGCTCGAAGGTTGCGAGATTGCGGTACAGCGACGACTGCGCCTGTGGTGCGCCGGCGGCCAGCAGTTCCGGGATCGTCAGCGGGCGCCCGAGTTCGAGGAGCAGGTCGACGAGGCCGCGTCGGGCGGTGGTGTAGCGCTGGCTACCCTGGTGCAGGCGCGCAGCGACCAGGCGGTGGACATCGGCATGGGGAACAGGCTTCATGCCGCCCGCCCCATGGCCTGGCCGAGGCCACGTCCGATGACGACCAGGAAGAAGACCAGCACCGAGGCCAGTGCGATCGAGGCGGACCCTGCGGTGCCCCAGTGATAGCTGGACAGCAGACCGGCAGCGACGGCCACCGCGGCCAGCGCCGCCGCCGTCGCCATCATCGCGGGAACCCGACGCACCAGCTGGGACGCGGCTGCGGGGGGCGCAACGATCAGGGCGAAGACCAGCAGCGTGCCCACGGTCTGGAAGCTGAAGACGATGACCATCGCCAGCAGTCCGAGTTGGGCCGAGGTGCGCCAGCCGCGGGCGCATGCCCAGCAGCTCGGCCTTGTCCGCACTCAGCGACACCGCCAGGAACGGCCGGTACAGGAGCACGGAGACGGCCACCGTGACGACGGCCCCGATCGCGGCGGCGCGGACGTCGGCGGTGCTGACCCCGACCGCGTCACCGAACAGGATCGCAGTCAGGTCACCGGCATAGGCACCCTGGCTGGAGATGATCACGATCCCCAGCGCCAGCATGCCCACGAACAGCAGGCCGATGCTGGTGTCGTCGCCCAGGCTCGTGCGATTGCCGACCCACGCGATCGCCAGGATCATGACCAGCGCCGACACGGCACCACCCAGGGCCAGGCTGGCACCCAGCAGGTAGGCGATCGCGATCCCCGGCAGAACGCCGTGCGCGACCGCGTCACCCATGAACGACAATCCGCGCAGGACCACCCACGTACCCACCACGGACGCCGACACGCCCACCAGGATTCCGCCCACCAGCGCCCGCTGCATGAAGCCACAGGCCTCGCAGGTGAACGGATCGATCAGGACGTCCATCGTGTCATCCCAGCGCCTGTGCGATTGCCTGGGCATCGAACCGCATCAGGTCGACGTAGGTCTCGGCCCCGGAGCCCGGTTCGCCGAGCGCGCCCGTGTACAGCACGACCACCTCGATGTCGTTGCCGGTCTCCTCGACCAGGGCGGTCGCGAGCCGGTCGGAGGTGCCGGCGTCGGTGAAGATCGCGGGGACGTCACGGGCGGTCAACAGCTCGGCAAGTTCGGTGAAGGACTCGGCCGAGGTGTCCACCTGGGTGCTGGTGCCGGGGATGACCGTGCCGACGACGTCGAAGTCGTAGCGCTGGGCGAAGTACTCCAGCGAGTCGTGGTTGGTCACGAGCTCACGTCGATCCGGGGCCACGACGCCAGGATGCCCTCGAGCTCGGCGTCGAGGCTGGTCGAGCTCATCGGCATATGCCTGACCCCGCTCCTGCCAGGCATCGTCGGACAGGGTGTCGTCGACCTGCGCGATCGAGTCGGCGATGACTGAGCGCACCGACGGCCATGCGCTGGGGATCGAGCCACACGTGGGGATCAAGCGCCTGGTGGTCGGCATCCACGTCCTGTTCGTCGGCGCCGTGGTCGTGGTCGTCTGCTCCCTCGAACGGGATGGGATCCATGTCCTGGGCCACCTCCACCACGACCGCTCCATCCTCCTGCGCCGCCGCCAGCGTGTCATCCAGCGACTCCTCCAGGCCCAGCCCGTTGGCCACCACCAGGTCGGCGGCACGCAGCGACGCGGCCTGGGCCGCCGAGGCCTGGAACGAGTGGGGATCCACGCCGGGCGCCATCAGCACCTCGACCTCGCCGGCATCGCCGACGACGTTGGACACCACGTCGCCCAGGATGGACGTCGTGGCCACCACGACCAGTCCGTCCCCTTCGACGCCGACGTCCTCCACTGCGGCAGGTGCCGAGGCAGCGGGCGACGACGCGCTCGTGTCAGCCGCGGCACCCCCGCAGCCCGCGACGATGACTGCCCCACCCAGCGCCAGGACCAGGGCGCTCGAAGTCGAAACGGTGAACCGCATGGATCGGGCTCCTGGAGCGGGACGGCACGTGACCTGTTCGGCACCACCGGGCAGCACCAGCGCCTCGACCCGACCGTGCCCACAGGGCAGCAGCACGATATTGGGAATGGTTCCCATTGTCAACTCCGTCACGGCCAGCCAGGCCTCCACCCGATCCGACGCCGTGCCGACCACACGATGCTAGGCTTTGTCGAGAACCATTCCCATCTTGCTGGCCTCGTCGAGGCACGACCCCCGGAGCCGATGATGGCTGCTGTTGCGCCCACGCCGGCCCCGACCGGTGCGGAACTCGCCGTGTCTGCGCGCGGCGTCGTGCTGCGCATCGGCACCCACGTGGCGGTGGACGACGCCGACATCGCGATCCCCGCCGGCAGCCGCACGGTGGTCATCGGCCCCAATGGCTCGGGCAAGTCAACGCTCCTGCGTGCGATGTCGGGTCTGCAGGACGTGTCGGCCGGCTCGATGCAGGTGTTGGGCGGGACCCCGCGGTCACGGCGGGCACGCATTGCCCACGTGCTCCAGCACGCAGCCGTCAACGAGGCCGTGCCGGTCACGGTGCGGGAGGTCGTCGCGATGGGCACCTATCCGCGACGGGGACTGTTCGGGCGTTCCCGAGCCGATGACGCGGTCATCGACGAGGCGCTCGAACGACTCGACATCACGAACCTGTCCCGCCGCCACCTCGGAGAACTGTCCGTCGGGCAGCGTCGCCGTGCGATGGTCGCCCAGGCGCTGGTGCAACAGGCCGAACTGCTCCTGCTCGACGAGCCCACCGCGGGGCTCGACCTGCCGTCGGCCGAGCGCATCGAACAGATCATCGCGGATGAAACCGCGCGCGGCGTCACGGTGGTGGTCACCACCCACGACCTCCAGACGGCACTGCATGGTGACCACGTCGTGTTGATGGCGACACGCGTGGTCGCCGCGGGACCGCCGGCTGACGCGCTGACCCAGGACCATCTGGCCGTTGCCTACGGCGGCCACCTCCACGAACTTCCCGGGGGCGGTTTTCTCCTGGACGATCCCGCCCCCCACTGAGGGTCACGCACGACACGACAATGGGTGGCGGGATCGCTCCCGCCACCCATCGTGGTGTTCGACGTCAGGCCGAACTCACTCCTCGAATGCAGCCCGGAGTGCCTCTTCGTCGTCGACACTGAGGTTGGTCGAGATCAGCTCGGCGTGACCGAGGTCCACCTGCTCCTTGATCTTGTCCACGACCGCATCGCTGGACATGAGGAAGAGGGCGGACGTCCCCTCGGTGACCTGGTCGCGGACGCTGTTGATGAAGTCGTCGTCGATGCCGAAGTCGCTCATCGACCCGCCCAACGCACCCATGGCCGCACCGAAGGCCAGGCCGAACAGCGGGATGAAGAAGATCAGGCCGAACAGCATCCCCCAGAAGGCACCGCTGGCAGCACCCGCACCCGTGGTCGAGAATGCCTGCTTGGTCTTGGGCTTCTTCGCGCCTTCGGGCCAGGACACGACGGCTGCGTCCAGGACCTTGATCAGTTCCTGCTTCTGCAGGGACACGAGCTGGTCGCGTGCGGTCGCTGCCCCGCCCGCCTCCTCGAACTTCCAGACTGTCAGACTTGCCATGTGGGAACTCCATTGTGTTGAACGATGATGGCCAGGTTCGGTGGCCTTGGACATGCGTGCGACCAGCCCAACCCGTTGGGAAGCAGGTGTCGCGACCGACCGCGTGTGTTGCATGGGCAAGACTAGTCGCGCGCCGCCGTCGAGGGGCACGCCGAAGGACCCGGTGCGGGCGGGCGAGTCAGCCACCCACGCCCGGTCTCTGGGGGTCCATCGGCCCGCCGGAGCGGGTCGGTTTCTGGTTCCTCCCGTCGTCCCGGAAGCGACAATGGTGCCCACGGTGATCGAACCACGCATCACAATCACAGCGGCGGCCAGCCAGGTCGCCACGACCGGGAAAGCGAGGTCACCACCATGGCCACCATCACCCGCCACGTGGTCCACGAGGACCACATCATCGACGCCGAGGGCGTCACGCCAGTTGCCGGCAACCCTTCGCGGGCCGCAAAGGCCTTTGCCGCCACTCGTATCGGCATCGGCCTGATCTTCCTGTGGGCGTTCATCGACAAACTGCTCGCCCTGGGATTCACCACCGGAAGGTTGGAGGACGGCACGATCGACTACCTGGGTGACGCCGCCTGGGTCAACGGAGGCAGCCCGACGTCCGGGTTCCTCGAGTTCGGCACCGCCGGTCCCTTCGCCGGATTCTTCCAGTCCTTCGCGGGCGCAGCGTGGGCCGACTGGGCGTTCATGCTGGGCCTGGTTGCCATCGGCATCGCCCTGACCTTCGGTGTCGCCATGCGGCTGGGGACCATTGGCGCAGTCGCCATGCTCATGCTGATGTGGGCGGCCGTGCTGCCACCCGAGCACCACCCGTTCCTGGACGACCACGTCATCTACTCGATCGCGCTGATCGGCCTGTACTACGCAGCCTCCGACCGCACCTGGGGTCTTGGCACCTGGTACGAGGACAAGATCGGGTCACGCTGGCCTGTCCTGCGGTGACACCTGGACGTGCGGGGACAACGAGGGGCGGCCACGTCGTGGCCGCCCCTCGACCGATTCGAAGGACCCAGCCCGGCGGCTGGGTCCTTGTCTCGTGCTGCCCACATCCAGTGCAGCACGGTGGCATCGCAACGGATCAGTCGGGTGGCAGTGTGTCGAGCATTGCCTCCAACTCGCGCAACTGCTGTTCGTCCAGGTCTTCTGGCTCGGTGACCGCGTACCACGCCCGGGCGTTGGACGACTTCTTGTAGAGGTGGGCGAAGCCCTCCGGCGTGTTGCCTGCGCCGGGCAGGTCCACGAGCACCTGCCACATGGTGACCAGCGGCACCCAGACGAAGCTGGCGGCGACGTCGGGACCCCGTTGTCCGGGCAGCAACCAGTCAGGTGCCGAATCGGCGAGGTCGGTGGAGAAGTTCACGACCGGATCGGAGGCATGCTGCAGGTACAGCAGGCGCGTGTCGCCCCACCCCCCCGGCGGTGCGTCGGCACCGAGCGGATCGCTGGACTGGTCCATGAACCGGACCGTGCGACCATCGTCCACGACGGGAATGTTGGCTGGGCTGCCCTCGTCGCGGCTCGACACCAGCCGGGCGTGCAGGTCGTTGACGAAGGGTGGGCCGGCCAACAACGCACCGTCGATCGGTTCGTTGACGATGTTGACCGACTCCAGGATGGCCTCGACACCGAACGAACCCAACGACAGTCCGTAGAGGTGGATGTCGGGGCGGCTGTCCTCGGGCAGGTCGGACCAGTAGTCGTGGATGGTCTCGAACACGATCCGAGACGTGGTCTTGACCTCTTCCTGGTCGGCGAGCAGCGAGATCCAACTGGGCAAGTAGGAGTACTGGACCCCGACGATCGCCGTGTCACCGTTGTGGACCCACTCGAGCGGGTCGACCCCATCGGCATCCAGGAATCCCGTGCCCGTCGTCGTGCCGACCACCAGCACGTCCCGATCGAAGGCATCGGTGCGAATCAGTTCCTCGAGCACCATGTCGGCGCGTCCCTGGACGGTGTCGGCCGACTTGAGTCCGGCGTACACACGGATCGGTTCGACAGCCCCGCCGCCGTGGAAGTCGTTCAACTCCTCGACGGTGGGCCCACCGGCGACGAAGTTGCGTCCCTGGCGGCCAAGGGTGTCCCAGGCCACGACCGAGTCGGGACCGCCGGATCGCAGCGCCGACGTCGGTTGGGTCACGCCGTCGTCGGTGGCACTGTCACGGGGAGCAAAGATCTCGTTCGCACCAGTGAAGAAGCCGTTGACCAGCACCCCACTCCAGAGGCTCCATGCCAGGACGATCATCACGATCGAGCCCAGGAGTCGAGCCTGACGATCCGTCATGCGCCGCCCGAACCACTTGACCACCACTCGGAACAACTTGCGGACCGATCGACCGATCACCAGCAGCAGCGCGGCGACCGCGATCGCGACAATGGCCGTCATCGGCCACACGGTGGGCGAGATCGGCTCCATGTCCATGACGGCACGGACATCGTTCTGCCACCCGACGTTCTGCCACGTGGCCGAGGCGATCAGGAACCCGATCACGCCGACGACCAGCCAGGTCACGATCTGGCGAGTCCTGCCTCGGGTTCGCGGCAGGCTCAGGTAGTCCCACCCCCAGTCGAACAGGGTGCCCAACCCGTAGCCGATCGCGATCGTCACACCGGTGATCAGGCCCTGGGTGATGCTCGTGCGCGGCAGGAGTGAGGGGAACAGCGAGAGCGCGTAGAACACTCCGGCGCTCAAGAACCCTGCCGTCGACAGGTGCAGCGAGAACACCTTGAGTCGAGTTGCTCCCGTGGTGGCACCATCGCCTGCCGGTGCGCCGTCAGGCGCGGTCTCGCCGGCACCCACCGCGTCGCCGGCAGGCGCGGTCTCGCCGGCACCCGCTGCATCGCCGTCAGGCAGTGCGTCGACCTGCTCGCTGTCGATCTCGCCGGGGTTGTCAGCGCTGCGCGTGGTCGCCATGGTCATCCTTCTCCGACGCTGATGGTGCGCTGTTCACGGATGATCCACGTGACCTCCACCGGGACTTCCTGCCCGGTCACCTCGCGGAGAGTGAACGGCCAGATCGTCGACGTCGGGGAGGGCCGTCATGGCTGGAAGAACGCCCGGTCGTGGTCTTCCCGACGCTGTCTTCAGCGATGGCGCGGACCCTAGCCGACGCCCATCATCTTGCACGGGCCACCGCGACCACGTGAGGAATCGATGTGGAGGCTCAGGTCGCCCACGGGGAGTCCACCATGCGCACCGAGATCAGCCACGGCCCGGCATACGCCCAGGCCACCATTTGCCTCGACCGCGGGGAGTCGGTCCAGGCCGAGGCCGGGGCCATGGTGCGATGTCACCGAGCGTCCAGATCGAGACGTCCACCAGCGGCGGGTCCATGAAGGGACTGCGACGTTCGCTGGGCGGCGAGTCGTTCTTCATGAACACCTCCACGGCCCACGAAGCCGATGGGCCATCGACCTCGACCCCGGCGAGCAGTACGTCGTCGACACCGGCCACATGGTCGGACGCGGTCCAACTGACCCGACCGCGACCAGGTGCGCCACGGTCGCGACTGTCCGCACACGAACTGACGTGGCCGGGCGACAACTTTCATACCGCTCGGATGATGACCGGAGGCCACACCCACGCCACGATGACCTCCAGCGTTCGCCCCGGGCGATGACTGCGCCTCGGACGCCGCATCCGCGGGATGCAAGGAGTGCGACGATGAACATGCACACTGAGGACGAGATCGGACCGGTGGACTACCTGGTCGTGGAGTTTCCTCCCGACCGGACGAGCTTTTCGGGTGAGATGGTGCAGGAACTGGCCACGTTGGTCGAGGCCGGGACGATTCGCATCCTCGACCTGTTGGTCCTCACCAAGGACATCGACGGCGGGATCGAAGCCTTCGAGATCGATGAACTGGAGGACCGCACGGACCTGGACGGTCTCGAGGTCATCGGCGCCGAGATCGCCGAGCTGCTCGCAGTCGACGATGTCGTCCACCTTGCCGCGGCCCTGGAACCGGGCAGCGTGGCAGGCGTCGTCGTGTGGGAGAACGCGTGGGCAGCCCCGTTCGCGAACGCGGCTCGCCGTGCCGGTGGGCAACTGGTTGCGTCGGGCCGGATCCCGCTCGTCGCCATCGCGGCGTCCATCGAAGCCGAACTCGAAGAACTCGACGACCTCGAGATGGAAGGAGTCTGACATGCCAATGCGACGCGCACGCAGAGCACGACGTGGAGTCATCGGCGCACCCGTGGCCCGCACCGCTGCCGTGGTCGGCACCGCGGCCGTGGTGTCACACGGCGTCAACCGGCGACAGGATCGCCGCGGCGGACGACGAGACCGAAGACGCTGACACCGGCAGCCACGGTCCGCACGCGACAAGCCCCCGTTCGAAGATCGAACGGGGCTTGTCGGCAGTGTCCTGTCGGCGGTGTCCTAGGCCTCGGCCTGCTCGAAGGCCAGTTCCAGGGCACCGTCGGAGTCGGTGATGTTGTCCGTGACGACCTTGGTCTCTGCATTGGCGAGCAGGGCCTCGACGTCGGCATTCTTGGGGTTGACCGCAACGACCACCAAGCCATGCTCGCCGTCTTCGAGGACGTCGTTCATCCGCCGCACGACGTCCTTGGGGATGTTGTTCCAGAAGTGACCGACCAGTCCCCCCGCACCCGCCCACACGGCGCCCTCGGCAACCAGGGGGCCGAGGAACACCACGCCGAGCGGTGCCGAGATCACCGTCAGCACACCGCCCAGGACGCCAGTGCCCCAGGCGGCGTGCTTGGCGCTGGTGTTGTGACGGTCGATGTGCAGCTTTCCATCATCGTCCTTGGCGACGACCGCCACCGCAAGGTGGTCGATCTCGCCCTGACGCTTGATCCCCTTCAGTGCGTGATAGTCCTGCTCCGCGGCATCGGCGGTTGCGTACGTCGCGACTGCAACTGTCATCGGCTTGCTGGCCATGGTGTTCTCCTGATCGTGGTGGTTCGGCTGGCACGCAGGTGACGCTAGGAACCACGACGTGGGTCGGCATCATCCGTTTCGGTTGATCTGCTCGGACGACGCGGGGGATGCCCTGGCAGCCTCGAACAGCGTCGTGAGGCCGCCAAGATGGCGACCTCACGAACGCTGGGGGGTGGTGCGGGTCAGCCCTCCGACGCCATCTCGGACTCCATCTCGGATGCCATGTCCGAGGCGCCCTCGGAGACGGCGTCGTTGACCTCCGACCCGGCATCCTCGACATCGGTGGCGGCATCCTCGAGATCTGACTCGGGGGTGTCGTCGCTGCTGCATGCCGGGACCGTGAAGGCGATCGTGGCTGCAAGAACGAATGCCGCAGCCCGACGAGTTGGTGTTGTGGCGAAGCGCATGGTGACTCCTTGTCTTGTGGTGGTCGGGGGCAGGGCAATCAACCCCCGGCGCCGGGGACAAGTCTGTTCCCCCGGCTGACCAGATGATAGTAGGCCTGGGTCGCGGGGAATCATGCCATCCGGATGAATCTCGCCCGTCGAACGCACTCGGCGACGGCCACGCGCAGTGCCGTTTCGACCCCACAGATCGACCTGGCCGCGGATACTGTGCGAATTCGCACGGACAGGATCGCCAGTCGCGCGCTCGGCACGCAGACACGTCAACCCTTCGGGATGACGACAGCGGGGCATCGCGATGGGATGCCTGTCCAGACACGAGACGTTCGGAGCTCGCATGGTCGGCAGACGACGACGGCATCGCAAGGACGACCGGGAAACCTTCCAACTGCGGGAGCGGCTGGCCGACATCGGCGATGACTACTGGATCGAGACCGACAAGGGTCGCCGAGCCTTCAAGGTCAATGGCAAGGTCCTGCGGGTGCGCGACACGTTCGTGTTGGAGGATCCACATGGCACCGACCGTGTCCGGATGAAGCACCATCCCGTGCGCGTGCGGGAGACGTGGGCGATCGAGCGGCCAGGTGCGCCCGAGGCGACCCTGCACAAGGCGCTGGTGTCACCGCTGCGGCATCGATGGGTGCTCGACGCCGACGACATCGGTCAGTGGCGGTGCCAGGGCAACTTCGTGGACCACGAATTCACGATCGAGGACGACGACGGCCACGAGATCGCCGAGATCTCACGGCGCTGGGTCCGCGTCCGCGACACCTACGGCGTCCAGGTCGACCCCGCGGTCGACGTCGCGCTGGTGCTCGCCGTGACGGTGGCGATCGACCGAGCCGTCGCTGAGTGAACCTGCGTGCTGGTCGCCGGTTCCTCCGATGGAGGTGTCCCGGTCGGCGTGTCGGCCGGACTCACCAGATCTGGACACGGTCCCCCGCTGGGCGCCGCAGCGGCGCGTCACCGTCCAGGTCGAACGCGTCGGCGAAGGCCGGCAGGTTCGACAGGGGGACGTTGACACGCACGGGCGAGGGCGAGTGGACGTCGACGTTGAGCAGCAGGTTCAGGTACTCGTCGGTGTAGTTCATCCGCCAGATGGTCGCGTAGGCGATGAAGAATCGCTGGGCCGGGGTGAACCCGTCGATGTCGGGCCCCTGGTCGCCACCGGCGTGGCGCCAGGCGTCGTGGGCGATTGCGAGGCCGCCGAGGTCGGCGATGTTCTCGCCCAGGGTCAGGCGACCCCTGACCGACAGGTCGTCGCCGAGCGGATAGTCATCCACCTGCGCCACCAGGTCATCGGCCCGGCTGTCGAACTCGCGGCGATCGGCGTCGGTCCACCAGTTGCGGAACCGCCCGTCCTCGTCGAACTGGCTGCCGTTGTCGTCGAAACCATGCGTGATCTCGTGGCCGATCACGGTGCCGATCCCGCCGAAGTTGCCGGCATCGTCACCGTCGGCCCAGAACATGGGCGGTTGCAGGATCCCCGCGGGGAACACGATCTCGTTGCGCAGCGGGTTGTAGTACGCGTTCACGACGTGGGCCGGCATCTCCCATTCCTGGGCGTCGACCGGTTGGTCGAGCCGCTCCAGGCGCCGCTGCACCTCGAACCTGGCGGCCCGCATCCGGTTGGCGACGAACACGTCGGGGGTGATCTGCAGGTTCGAGTAGTCCCGCCACACGTCCGGGTACCCGATCTTCGCATTGAACGTCGACACCTTGGTCAACGCAGCCTCGCGGGTCTCCTCGGCCATCCAGTCGGCCGCCCGGACGGACCGCTCCATCGCTGCGACCAGTTCCTCGACCATCGTCTCGCAGCGGGACTTGGCATCGGGCGAGAAGGCCGCCTCGACGTACAACCGAGCGACCTGCTCCCCGATGTCATCGGACGCCGCTGCCAGGACTCGCTTCCACCGGGGCTGCTGTTCCTGCTGGCCACCGAGCAGGGTGCCGTAGAACGCGAAGGCCGCGTCCGCGAACGCCGTCGGCAGTGCCGATGCGAACGCCCGCACGACGTGCCAGCGCAGGTAGTGACGAAGTGACTCGATGGGCGTGTCACCGAGCAGGCCGTCCAGGTCACGGAAGAAGTCGAGGTTGTCGACGTTGACCATGACCGGTGACACACCAAGGCTGGCCAGGTGTGCGCGCAGGGGGAACCGAGGCATCAGTGCGTCGAGTTCACCAGCCTCGAACCGGTTGAGGATGAGGTCGAGGTCGCGCATCTGCTCGGCGGTGTGGGACGAGTCGGCCAGGCTGGTCTCGAGGGTCACGACCGCCGCGGCGGCCGAGTCCGCGTCGTCCGGTGCAAGGCCGAGGTTGGCCAGCTGGCTCGCGACGTGCTGCGCATAGGCCGCCTGCAGCGCCTGCGAACGCTCGTCGTCACGCAGGTAGTAGTCGCGCTCGGGCAACCCGAGCCCGGCCTGGCCGAGGTAGACCATGTACCGATCCGTGTGGTCGAAGTCGGGCTGCACACTGACGCCGAACAGCGCGTCGATCCCCAGCCGGTGCAGGTCGACCAGCACCGGCGAGAGGTCGTCCGTGGACGTCAGCCGATCGATTTCGTCAAGCACAGACCGCAGTGGCTCGAGTCCTGCAGCCTCGATCGCAGCCGTGTCCATGCCGGCTGCGACGTAGTCGCCAACCATCGCAGTCACGTCGTCGGCCGGCTGCTCGGCCGCAGCCGCCTCCTCCAGCAGGCCATGCAGGATCTCTTCGTTGCGGGCATGGATCTCGAGGAAGGATCCCCACGCGGGGTACTCGGACGGGACGGGATTGGCCGCCAGCCACCCTCCGTTGGCGTGGGTGTAGAAGTCAGTCCCCGGCGCCACGTCGTGGTCGCGTGCGGTGGCGTCGAGGTAGGGCGCGCGGTCGCTCATTGTGCGGGTGCCGATCGTGTCGAGGGTCGTGCCGAGATGCCGGGCTGGAGGTCCGCAACGACTTCGGGCGGGACCTCGGAGCCACGAGCGAGGTGGTGCCCAGCGTGTTCGACCACCCACCACCGAGGGATCGAAGGTAGTGGAGGCGACCACCCATGCACGATCGACCCGCAGCGTGGGCCATTCCGGCCGGGACCTGCCGGCTGCTGGCGTCGGGCCTCGTCAGCCACGAACCACGGCCAGCGCGGGGAGGGTGCCATGGGTGCCACACCACGATCACACCGCCGGTGGGGCGGCCTCACCACGACCACAGGGAGGCGACTGCCGGGGACACCGCGCCCTGGCTGTCAGTGCTCGACCTCCCACCGCCGTATGAGTGCGGCGATGCGGCGGGCGTACCTGTGCACGAACGTGTACGAGAACGGGACGAACAGGATCGCGACGGTGAGCGGCTCGGCGTCCAGCAGCGTCCAACCGTCTCGAAGGACCATCATCGCCAGGACCAGTCCGATGACGGCCACGACCGCCGCGGCGCCCGCACCGCGCCCGGCGGGATTCTCGGCGAGCCAGCGGTCCATGCGCGTTGGCCCACCTCGTCGCCGCCAGTACGCCCACAGGGGGTCGCGGAACCAGGGCTCTTCTTGCACCGTGGCCTGTTTCTGTCGCCGGGGTGTGAGGATGTCGAGTCGTGGGCACTCGGCATCCTAGTGGTGGCGGGTGCCGGAACGGGGCCCACGCAGTCGCGCTGTCCAGGAGGCACAGCGCAGGTCGCCACGTCAGGTCAGGTCCACGAGCCCGTCACGGAGGGCCCGCGGGACCTTCGTGGGTGAGCGAGGCGTCGTCGGCGTGGAAGCACACCCCGATGGGTGCGTCGGTCGAGTAGGCCTCGAGGTCGAGCGTGGACCCCGGGGAGGTCGGCGTGTACGCCACGGACACCTGGCGCCAGGCGGAGTCCAGCACCAGCGTCTCGGTGACCGTTCCCTGGCGGGAGCCTCCGGCGTACTCCCGCAGGCGCAGTCGCAGGGTCACGTCGGGCGCATCGGAACGGGCCCAGATGCTCGCGGTGTAGGTCCCGGGTTCGGACGCAGCCACCCAGTTCGGGTCGTCGTCGATGCCGCAGCGCCCGCCGTCCACGTCCTTGGCAGACCTCCAGGGCCCAGTCGCCCGAGGACCCACCGGCCACCCGGGTCAGGGTGTTGGAGGACGCGTCGCCCTTCCACCCGGCCGTGTCCACCTCGAACCCACCGTTGCCGATCAGTTCGGTCGGTCCCCCATCGTCCTCGACGATGGTCCAGTCACGCTGGGCCGGGGTCGCGTCGGTGTTGCCGGCGTCATCGGTCGCGGTCACCGCGATGGTGTGGCCACCCAACGCCAGGCCGTCATGGGTCGTCGGCGACGTGCACGCCGTCGCAGGGGCACCGTCCAGGCTGCAGACGAAGGTGGCGGCCTCGTCAGCCGAGAAGTCGAACGTGGCCGACGTGTCGGTCACCTCACCGGACGGACCCGAATCGATCGTCGTCTCCGGCGCCGTGGTGTCCGGTGGAGGTGGCGGGTCCAGGGTGATGGAGGCGTCGTCGAGTTGGAAGCACGGTCCGGCCGGGGCGTTGGTGGAGTACGCCTCGTAGTCCAGGGTCGACCCCGACTGCGCCGTGATGCTCGCGGTCAGTTGCTGCCACGTCGACGTCAGGACGATGCTCTGCGTGACCGTCTGCTGTCGCGAGCCTCCGACGTATTCCCGCAGGCGCAGTCGCAGGGTGACGTCGGGGGCATCGGATCGGGCCCAGATGCTGGCCGAGTGGACGCCGGCGTCGGTGGACGTGACCCAGTTCGGGCTGTCGTCGATGCCGCAGCTCCCACCGTCCACGTCCTTGCTGACCTCCAGGGCCCAGTCACCCGAGGACCCACCGGCCACCCGGGTCAGGGTGTTGGAGGACGCGTCGCCCTTCCACCCGGCCGTGTCCACCTCGAACCCACTGTTGCCGATCAGCTCGACTCGGTTCCTCGGGATCGGGCTCGATGACCGTCCAGTCCTGCACGGCGGGCGTGTCGTCGGTGTTGCCAGCGGTGTCGGTGGCCACGACCGTGAAGGTGTGGTCCCCGATGGCCAGGTCGTCATGGGTCGTCGGCGACGTGCACGCCGTCGCAGCCCCACCGTCCAGGCTGCACACGAAGGTGGCAGCCTCGTCAGCCGAGAAGACGAACGTGGCCGACGTGTCGGTCACCTCACCCGACGGACCCGAATCGATCGTCGTCTCCGGCGCCGTCGTGTCGCCCGGGTCGTCCTCGACGATGGTCCAGTCACGCTGGGCCGGCGTCTCGTCGGTGTTGCCGGCGTCATCGGTCGCGGTCACCGTGAACGTGTGGCCCCCCAACGCCAGGTCGTCATGTGTCGTCGGCGACGTGCACGCCGTGGCCTCGGCGCCATCCAGGCTGCACACGAAGGTGGCGTCCTCGTCAGCCGAGAAGACGAACGTGGCCGACGTGTCGGTCACCTCACCCGACGGACCCGAATCGATCGTCGTCTCCGGCGCCGTCGTGTCGCCCGGGTCGGCCTCGACGATGCTCCAGCCACGCTGGGCCGGCGTCTCGTCGGTGTTGCCAGCGTCATCGGTCGCGGTCACCGTGAACGTGTGGCCCCCCAACGCCAGGCCGTCATGTGTCGTCGGCGACGTGCACGCCGTCGCCTCGGCGCCATCCAGGCTGCACACGAAGGTGGCGTCCTCGTCAGCCGAGAAGACGAACGTGGCCGACGTGTCGGTCACCTCACCCGACGGACCCGAATCGATCGTCGTCTCCGGCGCAGTCGTGTCCGGTGGGGGAGGCAGCTGCAGGGTCAGCGAGGCATCGTCGGCCTGGAAGCACGGGCCGGCGGCGGCGTTGGAGACGTAGGCCTCCACGTCGAGGGTCGAGCCCGGTGTCACCGTCGTGTAGGTGGTGGTCAGCTGCTGCCAGGACGAGGTGAGCGTCAGTGCCTCGGTGGACGTTCCCTGGCGGATCCCATGCGCGTACTCCCGCAGCCGCAGGCGCACGGTCGTGCCGGGGGTGTCGGAGCGGAGCCAGATGCTGCTGGTGTAGGTCCCGGCCTCGGTGGAGGACACCCAGCCCGGGAAGTCGTCGAGGCCGCAGCGTCCGTCGGACCCGGCTGCGAGCTCGGCCGCCCAGCCGCCGGAATGGCCGCCGGCGACCCGCGTCAGCGTGTTGCCCGAGGCGTCGATCGCCCAGCCGGACGTGTCGACCTCGAAGCCGGGGTTGCCGACCAACTCGGTGCCCTCGCCGACAATCTCCCAACTCTGTTCGGCCGGCGTTGCGTCCATGTTGTGGGACGGGTCGACGGCAGCCACGCGGATCGTGTGCGGCCCGGCTGCCAGGTCCTCGTACGTGATGGGAGAGGTGCATGGCGAGAAGGCGGCCTCGTCCAGCCGACACTGGAAGACTGCATCCTCGTCGGCCGAGAAGGTGAACGTGGCCGCACTGTTGGTCACCGGACCGGAGGGGCCGGAGTCGATGAACGTGTCGGGCCGGAACTTGTCGTTCGTGCCTTCCAGGTCCAGCGGCGCGAAGGCGACCCCGTCGTGGTCCTCCTGCCCGAAGCGATCACCGTCGCTGCCGACCCACAGCCCGTCCGGTGTCGCGAACAGCACCATCGTGCCATGGTTGCGCGACTTGGTCGGGTTCCATTCCAGCGCCATGCCGGTGACCGGGTCGATGGCACCGATGCCGGGACGAGAGACCGCCCCGGGCCCGGCGTAGTCCCGGCCGTATGGGTTGTCCAACCAGCGCTGGTGGCCGCCGACGTAGACCGCCGAGCCGGTGATCGCCACGCTGTACAGCGTGTCACCGCCGGTCCAGTTGATCCACGTCGGCTCCACGTTGCCGGCGACCTGGTCGGTCTCGAACCGGGCCGCGGCGTCGCAGATGCCGTTCGTGCCGGTGGGTCCCCCCGTGGAGACCACGACGAAGTAGCTGCCATCGGGTGAGAAGTCCACCCCCTGGGCACTGATGAGCTTGACGCTGGCGGCACAGTTCACCGCGAAGCGCGGGGCGTACCAGGTGCTCAACGTCGAGGTCGAGGCGAGGTTGACCATGAAGGCCCGTTTGCGGTTCTGGCCGTCGACCGTGGCGAAGTTGCCAGTGGCCACCAGCCTGGTGCCGTCTGGGGAGATCGCGATCTTCTTGACCCGGGTCTCGTCCCTGGAGTCGACGACCCCGGCGACGGCCAGGTCGATGTGGCCGAGGTCCTCGCCGGTGGTCTGGTCCATCGCCATGAGGTGCGTGGAGAAGTTCCCCGCCGCGATCAGCCAGCCGTTCGCGAGTTTGATGTCCGAGACCGTGCGCATCCCCGTGGGGGCAAAGACGGGATCGATCCGGTCGTTGACCAGGTCATACTTGACGATCCCCCGTCGCGTGATGCCATTGACGAGGGTGAAGGCGCCGGAGATGAACAGGGCGGTCTCGTCGGCCGTCTTGACGATCCCGGTCACCATCCCGTCGAACGACAGGTTCAGCGGGGACACGACCCCGGTGTCAGCGTCGAACGCGACAAAGTTGGACCTCGCGTAGGCGGTGGCCTTCGCCGGGTCCTGCACCGTGTCGAACCGGCCGCCGGCGAACATCGTGCTCCCGACCTGCTCGAACGCATAGACGTTCTCCGAGACGCCGTCGATGAGGATGTGCGGGGTGGTGTCGGACGGGTTTTCCGACACGACCGCCGCGTGCAACAGCGCCGCCTGCGCCGGAAGCGCCGTGACGATCAGTGCGGCTGCGAACACGCCGGCCGTGATGGCGTTCCTTGCCATGCCCATACGAGACCCCCCACGAGTGGTACCTGCGAATGTGCAGCATCAACGGTCGCCGGAGCAGGGCAAAACGTCCCGGGATCTCGGAAGGTTGCGCAGGCCTCGTCGCGTGCCTGTCCCCCAACGTGGGGATTGACCCTGGCCGCGATCGCCTGTAGTTTCCATATCAGTTAATTATCGAAGTAGGAAAGTGCGAGGGGTGAACATGTCGGGACGTGTGCTGACAGACGACGTTCGGCTGGACGAGACGTTCGCGGCGTTGGCCAACTCGACGCGACGAGCGATCCTGGCTCGCCTGGCCGAAGGTGAAGCCATCGTGAGCGAGCTTGCCGCACCGTTCGACCTGACGTTGCCGGCGATCTCCAAGCACATCAAGGTGCTCGAACATGCCGGCCTCATCACCCAGACCCGTCGAGCCCAGTTCCGGCCATGTGCGCTGAACGCGAACCGCATCGCCGAGGTGTCGCAGTGGGCAGATCAGTACCGCCACATCTGGGACGACCGGTTTGATCGCATGGATGCCTACATCAACCAACTCGAACATCCACAGGACTCGAAGGGCGAGGCGACCAATGGCTGACACGAAGGACGTACGAATCGAGCGCACCTTCGATGCGCCGGTCGAGGTCGTCTGGGCGATGTGGACCGACCCCGGGCACTTCGCCAACTGGTACGGGCCCATGGGTGCCAACGTGCCATCGGCACAGATGGACGTGCGGGTCGGCGGCCGACGACGGATCACCATGGAGATGGAGGGACCGGACGGGCCCATGCAGATGTACTTCGTCGGCGAGTATCGCCAGGTCGAACCGATGACCCGACTCGTGTACAGCGAGGTGATGGCCGACGTCGATGGGAATCCGCTCACACCCGAACACGCCGGGATGCCCCCGGGGACGCCGGTCGAGACGTCGGTGATCGTCGAGCTCACCGACCTGGGCGGATCCACCAGGATGGTCATGACCCACGTCGGCGTACCCGGCGACTCCCCCGGTGCCCAGGGATGGGCCATGGCGTTGGACAAGCTTCAGTCTCGCCTGGACGAGGTCGCGCGGTAGATCGGTCCCACCCCACGGGCCACCGGTGCTCGCCGATCGGGCGAGCCATCACCAACGCAACACGCCGCCTGACCGAACTCCCCTTCTGACCGCCTGCCACCTCACCTCGCCCGGCCGAACACTCGCCGGGGCCTCAAGGACCGCAGGTGACCGTGAGGGTGTGGTCAGGCGGGGCGTCTGCGCCCTTCAACCCGCTGTGGACGTCGGTCATGAGCGTGATCGTCTCGCCGTCCCAGGACGGCTCGACACCGATCACCACCAGGACATTGCCACCCGGCTCGACGATCGAACCGGTCGTGACGCTGGCAGCGACGGTGCACGGCATGCTGTGCAAACCAGTGCCTCAGCTTGGACAGGCTGGGAACAGCGCCGCAATGTCGTCGCTGAAGGCCAGGCCCCCCGGGGTCTGCCCGGCATCGTTGCGCAGGCAGGGGTCGGCACCTCGCTCCAACAGCGCCTCGATCCCGAGCACGTTGGCGCTCAGGACCCCGTTGTGCAACGGCGTCTGACCCCGGACGTCCTGCGCATCGGGGTCGGCCCCACCATCGATCAGCGCCTCGACCAGTTCGGCATCGCGCTGGTCGTAGGTGGTGGCGAACCCTGCCTCGTGCAACGGCGTCGACCCGTCCGCGAGCCGTGGATCGGGATCGGCTCCGGCGGCCAACAGGGCCCGGACGACGGCAACGTCCGCACCGTTGACAGCCTGCACCAGCAGCGAGCGGTTGCTGCCACCGTTGGGGTCGGCGCCAGCCTCCAACAACGTGGTCACGATCGGCGCAGCCGTCACGCCGGTCAGCATCTGGTTGTTGCGCAGCAGGATCGACGTCGAGCGGGACGTCCCGGGTCGGGGTCTCCAGGTTCGGACCGGCACCCGCGTCCAGGAGGATGCCGGCGACGCCGGATCGACGACCAGGTGCAGCGGCGTCGCAGCCTGGCCCAGTCCCTCCTGCAGGCGCACGACGTCGGCGCCCGCATCCACCAACGCTCGCACGACCGCCGTGCAATCGGCCTCGCGGACCTGGACGGCGACGTGCAGGGCCGTGTCCTGTCCGTCACTGGCATCAGGCGAGGCACCCGCGGCAAGCGCGGCCGCGACCTGCTCGTCGTCACAGGTCGCCGCCGCAGCCAGCAGGGCCTCGTCGGCCGCCGACGATCCGGACGGTCCAGGCTCGTCGACGCGCGACTGCTGGAAGGCCACCGCCAACTCGGCGAGCAACTCCTCCACGATGCCCGCCTCGTCGGCCCACGAGCGATCGTCGGTCGCGCCGACGTCCACCAGGCATCCGCCGCGGAGCAGCGGGTCGGACACGCCAGCATCGTCGCACGCCTGCTCGGCCTGGTCGAACGCGCCTCTCGACAGGGCTTCCAGCAGGAACGGGCGGCCCGGGAACGCCCGGTCGGTGAAGTCCTCGGTGCCCTCCCCCGGCCCGTAGGCGAATCGCGACGTGGACTCGTCCACTCGCCACGAGTCGGCGAAGTCGCCGTACATGACTTCTCGGACCGGCACTGCCGTCATGGAGACGTCGATGATCTCGCCCGATGCCAGTCGGAAGTCGTCGTCCCGGTTGCCGTTGCCGTCTCCGAGCAGCCCGGACACGGTCCGACCGTCGGCCAGCACCATGGTCACCCCCAGGCCGCCCGTGACGTCGATCCGGCTGCCGTCCGGCAGGTCCCAGGTGAGTGCGCCGGCGGTCGCCTCCACCCGACCGCCCTGGTCCAGGTCCCGGGCCACGGCGTCCACGACCTCGCCGTCCAGGAGGAGACGGTCGGACTCGACCTGCACCACCGCGTCGTCGGTGGCGACGACCACCGCGCCGTTGGCGGTGACGCCCAGCCCGCCCGACAGCGGAACCTGCCGGACCTGGACCTCGACGTCGTCGTCACGGACCAGCACGAACTCCCCGACGGCGTGGAAGTCGTAGCCACGACCGTCGAAGGTGACCAGGTGCGGGTCGGCGACCGAGCGGCCCGTCGGGGGTGGTGGCGGCCCGGGTGGCGGGGTGTCGGGATCCGGTTCAGGACACGACTCGTCGGGGCGCCGGACCTCGATCTCGGCCCAGGACGAGGTCCCCCAGGCGGCGTGTACCGCCACCACCAGTTCCGTCGCGCCGTCGTCGACCTGGGGCACATCGGGGGCAAGGACGGTGCCGTCGGGACAGGTGCAACCCAGGCACCACGCCACGTCGTCGACCGAGCGCGCGACCTGCACCTGCGAGCCCGTGTCCCACGTCGCCGTGCCCGAACCAACCAGGTGTGCCTCCACCAGGATGGGCCCGTCCTCGACCGGTCGCTCCAGTGCGATCGCTGCCTGCTTGAGCGACGAGACACGGACGTGGGCCGTGCCGCCGACGCGCAGGCGACCGGCCTCGAGCACGTCTCGCCCGGCGGGCAGGATCGTGGGACCATCCATCTCCCAGGCCTCGTTGAAGTCGCGGTCGGTGGCGGCACTGGCCAACTCTGCCAGGTCGTCACGATCCGGCAAGAGGCCCTCGGCCAAATCCCACAGCGGCTGTCCGCCGCGCACGCGTGACAGGTCGAAGAACGCGCCCCACAGGTCCGCACCCCGGTCGGCCAGGAACGACCAGAACCCGATGGCGTCGTAGTCGGCCCTGAACATCGACCACGTGCCGTGGCGACAGGCCGGGCAGCGATACTGCGCCCACCACCGTCGCGACCACGACGACGGACCGCCACCGACCTCGCCGGCCCAGGATGTGTAGCCCTCGATCATCCACTGGGGCAACGACTCGTACTGGTCTGTCGACAGGGCCAGGACCCACATCGCACAGTGCACCAGTTCGTGGTAGAGACCCATCGCCCGGGAGTCCTGGTTGGCCGACGCACGAAGGTTCCAGATCCAGATGTCACACGTCGGAAAGCCCTCCTCGTCCACCGTCGGGCGCGTCCACGCGCCACTGGACCGACTCGAGTCCGGGGTCGCGAGGCTGATCGTCCATGGGCGACCACGCTCGTTCAGGCCATCCGCCTGGCCAGTTCGGCGACCCAGGTCAGCCCATGCCGTCGCGGCCATTGCCTCCCACCGTGCCCGCTCCCGATCCGTCGCCGACGGATCCTCCATGGTCGGCACGTCGGTTGGCTCGACGCTGGGGGTCTTCTCGGCAGGCGCGGCGAGCCGTTGCGTGGCGGGGACGAGGCTCGGGGTTCCCGGGACCCCGGCAGCCTCCGGCTCGGTGCGCTCGCGTCGGACGGTGACGTCCAACCCCGGGCGGCTGGTGAAGTACGCCAGCTGGGCCGGCGTGAGTTCGTCAACGTGGCGGGCGATCAGCTCCAACGCGTGGGTGCCGGACAGGGGGGCGGACAGGTCGACGGGCAGCGGTTGCGGCGCGTCCGGCAGGGGCCCGAACGCCAACTGGAAGGCAGCAACCGCCTGCTCGACAGTGGACGACCCGTCCTCGTCTGCCAGCGCATCCAGTTGCGCAGAGGATGTCTGGGACCAGTCCACGGCGTCCAGTTCCGCATCCGACGGTGCCGGATCGACGCCACCCAATGTCGGGGACGGTGTCGGCGTGGGCGAAGGGTCGTCATCCCCCGACCCGGTGCACCCAGTCACCACCAGCACCGCGCACAGGAGCACCCCCGGCAGGCGCATGCGGATCACGAGGTGTCTTCCGTCGACAACCGTCATGATGCCCCAGCACATCCCGCCGTGTCTGGGAATTCACGAGACTGCCTCAATTGCATTCCTGGCGAACGAAGTCCGCGAGGGCGACGGCGGGCTTCGTGAAACTCAGGTCCAGGCGTTGCGCGTCAGTGGCACCTGGCTGATCCCGTCGGGCGCATTGCGGACGCCGAGCACCTGATGCAGTTGGAGCCCAGCGTCGTCGAAGCCGTTGATCGAACCCGACATGTACAACAACCACACCCGCGCTCGTCGCTCGCCGACGAGCGCGACGGCATCGTCCCAATGAGCCTCGAGGTTCGCCACCCAGTGTCTCAGCGTGATCGCGTAGTGCTCCCGAAGGTTCTCGACGTCCCGAATCTCGAATCCAGCCCGCTCCATTGCCATCTGCGTGTCCCCGACATCGATCAGCTCGCCATCGGGGAACACGTATCGGTGGACGAACGCCCGACGACCCAATCGCAAGCCACCCGGGGACGAGATCGCGTGGTTCAACAGGCGCCCACCGACCGCCAGCAGTCCGTACAACTGCTGGAAGTAGGTACGCAGCTGCTCCGAACCAACGTGCTCGGACATGCCGATCGAACTGATCGCGTCGAAAGGCCCGTCGACAGTTTCGCGGTAGTCCTGCAGACGGATCTCGATTCGATCCTCCAGGCCGGCAGCAGCGACTCGACGACCCGCGTACTCGGCCTGTTGCTCGCTGATGGTCACGCCGACCACGTCGACGTCGAAGTTCGCGGCAGCGTGCAGGGCCATCGAGCCCCATCCGCAGCCAACATCGAGCAGACGCTTCCGAGGCCGCTGCGCCTCGGCGGACTCGCGCTCGTCGGAGAGTCCGAGCTTCCGGCAGACCAGATCGTGCTTGGCCGCCTGGGCATCGGCCAGCGGCAGCGAGGTTTCGGTGAACCTGGCACATGAATAGGTCATGGCGTCGCCCAGCACGATCTCGTAGAACTCGTTGCCGACGTCGTAGTGATGGCTGATCGCCCGGCGGTCGCGGCTCAGCGAATGCCGCCGACCGACTGTCACCAGCTCCTCGGACGGAACCGCAGGGGGTGGCCCGGCGAGCACGCCGAGCTGGCGGGCCGCGGCCAGCATTCGCGGAATCGCAACGGCCTGGGCCACCCTCGAGCGAGGTGCCGAGGTGTTCAGCGCCCGCAGCGTGTCTGCCACTGAGCCGCCCACATCGAGGTCCCCGACCACGAACGACCGCGCGAGCCCGAGCTGATCGGGCGACCACAGCATCCGCCGCAAGGCCTCGGCCGAGTTGACCCGAATTCGACCGGGAGCCTCGCGTCGCCCGCACGACGAGCCATCCCAGAACTCGATCTGCACAGGGAGCTCACCGAACACCTCGGCGAGCCGAGGCCCGATGATGTCTGCCACCTGTCCGGTGTCGACCCCGACAGCGGCACCTGCTCGCAACGTGCTCACCTCGAACCTCCTGTTCGGTCCTGCAGTCTCCCGTCAGTGTGTCACCATGCCTTCGAACCGCCACCTGCAGACGAGGTCCTGGACAGGGATCGACCAACGCCGGCCAGACCCTCACCCGCCGAGCGTCACTCGGAGTCGGGGTGGGCCATCTCACGGGTCGACAGCGCCGAGTCCGACGCCCAGCCGCTGCTGGCCTCACCCGGACCCGTGCGCACCCGGTAGGCCGACCAGCGGGCATACCGTCCGTCGGCACGCCGGGCCAACACGGGCACCGCCCGCACATGCACTCCTTCACGCGGGATCTCCTCGCCGGGGAAGGTCAGCGGGGTCGGTCGCAGCGTGACGCCGGCCGGCAGCACCGGTTCGCCGTCGCGCAGCAACGCGCCCTTGCGCAGCGCGATCTGTCCGACCCGCACCGCGATCGGCACCAGTGGGATCCAGTGGGCCGGGACCCTCGACTGCAGGCGGTAGACCAACTCCTCCTGGGTGAGGTCCGCGGGCCAGGGGTCCGGGTCCGGTGGTTGTTCGCCACCACGATGACGCACGTCCCCACTGCGCCCCTGCACGGTGTGCTCGATGGCCCAGGCCATGTTCGCCATCTCGTCACGCAGGAACAACACGTCCTCGAGCGCCTCGCCCGTGATGGCACCGGCAGCGACCGGCGGCAGCACGATCCCGGGCAGCTGGCGGCCCGATCGGGCCGCCACCCGGAACATCGTGAACCGTTCGTCCTCCATCGGCTCCATGCGGGTCGTGTCGCCGAAGTCGTCGATGATCTCCACCTGCTGGACCTGGTTGACCGCACCCAGCAACCCGTCGACCGGGACCGCAAGCCAGTCGTCGCCCGACGACATCGCGAACTCAGCCAGGCAGATCCGGGCCAGATCGTGTGCCTGGGCCTCGATCGCGCCCAGGTCGACGCGACCGTCCTCGAGTTGCCAGTATCGATCGGCGGGCATCGCGGGATACCGCAGCGGCGTGGCCAGCATCGTCGCCTCGGTGGCGACCGGGGTCCCGGCCGGCGAACCCGGCGGTCGCGGTGGGGCGGCGCCCTCGACCCACTCGAGGTCGCTCCAGCGCACCTGGGCCGACCCGAACTGGGTGCCCACGGCCACGACGGCGTCGGCGGCATCACCGAATCGCAGGGCGAAGCGGTACTCCAACCGTTGCGTGGACCATGCGCCCCCGGAGTCGCGTGCGCCCAACAGCCAGTCCAACCACGACTCCAGCACGTCCCGGACGGCGGCGGGGTCGGCAGCTGCCGCGACCCAGGCCGGCTCACCTGCTCCTTGGTCGGACAGGTCATCGGCGACGGCCACGCCGTCTGGCACCCGGCCTGCCAACACGGCGATCAGCCGGGTCGCCTGGCGGTCCAGTGTGCCCTCCGGGTCGTTGGGATCATCGGCCAGCGTCAACGGGTGGCTTGCCAGCAGGTCCACCACGACCGCGTCCAACCCGGCGTCGTCCAGCATGTCCACCAACTGGGCTCCGGCCTCGGCGCGCTGGCGCAGGCCGCGGCTGAACTGGAGTGCCGGCACGTCCTGGACCAGTTCCTCCAGCAGTGCGCCTTCGTGCCACGGTCGCCAGTCGGCGGCCTGCAGGTCGCCGGGACCGATCTCGTCCACGTCGCCAAGCGGGGCCCAGGCCGTGATGGGCAAGGCTCGGGACGCGACCTTGACGGACACGCTGGTGCCAGCGTCCTCGCCCGTCAACTCGCCGAATTGCCACTGGCGACCCAGCATCCAGGCAGGATCGGCGAGGCGTGCCTCGGTGCCGGGCCTGGGGTCGCCGGTGATCGAGTCGGGTTCCAGCCGCACCATCGCGGGTGGCTCGGCGAGTCGCAGCAAGTCCGCGATTCGGGCGATCTGCGCGCTCGCGATCGTGGTCGACACCATCGTGGTCGGGTCGATGTCGGCCATCACTGCACCTCCGACAGGAACGGAATGGCCAGGTCGGTCCACTTGATCCCGGCCAGCTCCAGGAAGGACAGTCCCTTGCGTGGCTGCAACCACGGGCTGGCGACGTAGATGGCCGGCAGGATCGCGGCATCGCCGGGCGCGTGCTCGAGCGTGACCAGCCGCGCCCGTGCCAGGGCCACGGCATCCTCGACCGTCGCGACGACTCGATCGGTGGTCCAGCGCTTGCCGTCCGGCGAGATCGCCGACAGCACCACCTGCGGCGCCCGCGCCGACGCCTGGTTGGCATGGACGGCCAGTCCAGTCGTCGCCTGGTGTGCGCGCAGCGGGTTGTCCGGTGCGGTCTCGTCGAATGCGCGGGGGTCGGGCTGGAACGGCAGCGTCTCGGTCCAGCCGTCGATCGCCAGGGCCGCGAACGAACCGTCGAAGTCCGCCGCATCGCCCAGCAGTTCGAGCACCAGGTGCGTCGCCGGCGTCGCCGGCCACGGCACGTGGTCGGCGAGCGGTCCCGCCAGCCAGCGGTCCGTGCCCGGCGCAGGCGTGCCCCCGTCGCGTTCTGCCAGTTGCGCGATCGTCAAGGGCACTGGCAGGTCCATGGCCCGCCCGAGCAACTGGGCCTCGGCCAGGCGTCCGACGCCAGCGGTGACGGGCGCGTGGTCGCGCACGAACCCGTTGACGCTGGACCGTGACGGCTGTTCGTGCAGTGGTTGGGTGAGTGCGTCCACGAATGCGTCCGGACCCGTGTCCGGGCCCGCCGCGGGCCGCAACAGCGGCAGCAACAGGAATCCGTCACCCAGCACGCCGCGCGCGACCTCCTGGCACTCGTCGACGCGCTCCTGGTCCGTCCATGCGGGCTCGCGCGGCGTGGTCACCGCAGCCAGGCGCTCCCTGCCCTGGTCGTGGCGAGCCGCGGCCGCCTGCCACGCACCCCATGCCCAGGCCACCTTCGTCGGGACGTCGACGTCGGGCACCAACGACACCCCGAAGGCGGCAAGTCCGGCCACGGCGTCGACGACGGCATCGACCTCGGCCTCGGCGACCGCCAGGGTCTGTGGGTCGATCGCTGCGATGACCACGGCCCCGGCGTCAAGCGTGGCGCGGAGACGGTCCAGCAGCGCCCCACACCGCTGCATGACCTCGTCCACGTCGAGCGTGCGCTGGGGCGTCTCGCCGGTGCGCACCAGTGCGTCCGGTCCGACGAACGTGGCGCCCGACACCAGGGTCCGCAGCGAGCCCGCGAGCGTCGCCGCGGCCGTGATGGGCCGGGCGTCGGCGGGCCAGTCGTCACCACGCGCGCTGGCCATGCCAGTCCCGGGGTCGTCGGGGTCGAGGTCGGGGGCTCCCGGCAACGCTGCCCGCAGGTCGCGGTCCAGTTCCGCCACGTCGTCGGCGAACACCAGGTCCAGGGCGGCCCAGCCGGCCCGGTCCAGGGTCAGGCGTCCCCCGGCCCCGTCGAACACCACGATCGATGCCGGGTCACCGAGTCGGCGCGCCGCCCAGGCCTCCAACCGCGGCTCGGCGATCGCCCGGGGCCGATCGATCGACCACCCGCCGCCAGCCCCGCCGGGGTCGGCCGGCATCGCGGCCAGGACCGTGTGGGTGAGCAGTTCGCCACCCTGGCGCACGCCCAGGATGCCCAGGTCGGGGTCGACCGCGGCGCCGGTCGACATCGCGTCCATCGCGGCCGAGGCCCGCGCGGCGTTGCCCGATGCATACTGCAGCACGGACTCCGACAGCAGTGCATCCGACACTGCGTCGAGCGTGTCCGACGCAACGCGCAGGGCCGCCACGACCTGGTTCCACTCGTCGTCGGACACCGGGTCCCAGTCCCCGTCGATGAACGGGTTGGCAGGCGGTTCGTCCAACTGGGTCCGCAGCGCCGGTGCGGGCCCAGACAGTTCGTCCATCGGGAACCTGCGCAGCAGGCTGACCCCGTCGACGACGTCGGCGGCCGCGGCGCGCGCCTGTGCCTCGGGCTGGCCTGCGGTGGCGCCCAGTTCGTCGGTGGCCATCGGGGCGAGTTCCCGCAGGCTCAGTTGGAAGCGGGCTGCCGAGTCCGTGAGGGCACGCTCGATCTGGTAGCCCAGCAACGCGCCGATCGGTTGACCAGCCTGCACGCCCTCGAGCACGCGTCGCAACTGCACGCCGCGACGGCTCGACAGGTCGATGGCGAATGGGTGTTGGCCGTCCTTGGCGCCGATGTTGGAACGGTGGGCGCTCGCCAGTACGCCGGCGGCCACGGCGTGCCCACTGCTGGGTGCGTGCAGCCAGCCCTCGGGCTCGCGTCCCGCCCGACCCAGCCGCACGTCCTCGACATAGCCGAAGGCCCCCAGCGTCAAGCCGACCGGGTTGTCCCGGGCGAGGCCCGCGCGGCGGGCGTCGGCCAGACCCGTGGCCCAGGCGTCGACACGGTGCGAGGCGACGTCCAGCGCATGGGCCACGGCGATGCGGCGCTCCTCGATCGGGGCGGCGGTCAGCGCCTGCATCGCTGCCCGCACCTCGTTGCGCGCGCCGATGGCCCGCAACAGCCCTGCCACCGCGACACTCCCGATCCACGCGGCCTCACCCGCGTCGGCCAGGGACAACGCCACCTGGGCCATGGAGGTGCGCGCCTCCGCCAGGGGCTCCAGCGATGCGAGGCTGACGGTCTCGCTGGGTTGATCGTCGAAGTGGCGCACGGTCTCCACCTGCTCGGCCGCGGCGAAGAAGCGGGACGGCTCCACGTCCAGGAGCCCGCCCGCAGCACCGCCCGCGCCCACCGTGGCCCCCAGCGCCAGTTCGCGGATCTCGGCATCGACACCGACCAGATCCAGGATCGACGGCACGAACTCGTCGGGTGCCGCGCGAACACGGTTGCGGCCGGCCTCCTCCCAGGCCACGTGCAACAGGGCCTGCAGCACACTGTCGACCTTGGTCGTGCGGTCGGCCAGGATCTCCTCGACGACCTCGGCGTCACGCTCGGCGACCAGGGGCAGCGCGATGGTGCGGCTCTGTTCGTGCACCGAGGGTGGCTCGACCACCGTGGCTCGGTCCCCGAGGTACTGCGACAGCATGACGCGGGCGACCTGCAGCTCGGCGTGGACCGCAACCGCGTCGGCACCGGTGGGGGCGGCGAAGCCTTCGACGACCGAGCCGTCGGCAGCCGGGCGGGCGCGCACGCCGGTGGCGACCGGGCTCATGCCCAGGATCTCCAGCAGGTCCTCGTCAGAGACGCTGTCGCCGGGACGGACCCGGGGCACGACGCCTGACCGGCGAATCCATCGCTGGAGTGTCGTGGTCACCAGCCCTGCCAGTCCGGCGGTCGTCTCGCCACGGCGGGGCGTCCAGCGCTGCAGGTCGGTCACGGGCAGCAGGCCGTAGGGTTGGGCGCCGACCCGCAGGGTGGGAGCCGGTCCGGCCCCGCGGACGTGGTCACGGTGGAACTGGCGGGCCGCCTCGATCCCGGACGGGCCGATCACGGGGACCTCGGCGTCCTCGAACCAGCGCAGCACCTGCTCCCACGACGAGAACCACAACGCCGTGTTGGCCGCCTGCTCGGCCTCGTCCAGCGTCGATGCCGCATCGTCGCCAAGCAGGTCGGCGATGGGCTGCGCCGCCAGGCCCAGGACCGCGGCCATCCGGGCGGCGTCGGTGGACGGGATCGGCACCGTGGTCGGCGGCGGCGTGCGCGTGACGCCGCCGCGCAGGGGCGAGCGTTCGGCGTCGGCATTGTTGGTCGGCGTGCCGGCAGCCAGCAGTGACATGCCGTCGGTGAAGCGGTGGCTGGTGAGCAGGTCGACGAAGTCGTCGGCGTTGGCGTCCTCGTCGACCGACCTGCGAGTCCCGACGGCGATGACGCGGTCGAGTCGGGTCGTACCGGCCGGCAGCTCCACCTCCACGCCCAGGCCCACCGCGACGGCGGCGTGGAAGTCGACGGTCCACTCCGAGCCGGCCGGCACCGGCAGCCCCGACACCATCCCTGCGGCGTCGGCCAGTTCCTCGTCGGCCAACGCAATGGGCGAGATCGGGAGGTCGCGTGGCACCGGGCGGCCGGTGACCGTGATCGGCGCACCGCCACGCGGGACGACGCGGACGACGAACTGGTCGGGCAGGCACCGGGCGACGACGCCCTTGGTGACCTCGTGGGGCGTGGCGGGGAAGTCAGGGTCGACCGAGCCCAGGTCGGCCAGGTTCCGTGGCGTCGTGGCGTGGGCGACCCATGGCGACCGGCGGTCCCCCACAGTCTCCTGCAGGTCGCCCCATGCCGTCGGCGATTCTGCATCGGCCCACATCGCCTTCCAGTAGTCGTGCCCGGCCGACACCTCGCGTTCGGTCAGCGCCCTGACCAGGCTGTCGACGTGAACCTCGTCGGGACGGATCCTGACCCGCAGGACGGACGTGCCCGAAGCCATGCGGGTCTCGATCCGCACGGGCAGGAGCACGAGTGGAACGGCGGGGGACGCATCACACGGATCGGTGCGGTCGACCATGTCGATCACCAGGTCGGCGAGGTCGTGGTCGATCCGGACCAGTTCCCGTCGGACGTCCCGAAGGCCCAGGTCGGCCCCGGCGATGATGCGGCGGCGTTCGTCGGCCACGACCGCGATGCGATCGCGAGCAGCCGCCAGGTCGGCCGGTGTCTCGACTGGCATGGTCGTGGCCTTCGGTCGCGCGGGGTTGCCCCGCTGCGCTCGGGATCGTGGTCAGGTGATGATCAGGTCGGTCGCCTGGAAGGCGACGCGGACGGGGTCGTGGAGGTGGTCGGATGCATATCGCGCAGCGTGGGGTGCCGTGTCGTCCAGGAACACCTGGGAGTCCGGGAGGTCGTCGTCGTCCGGGCGTTCGAAGCGGGTTGCGCTGGGATGCTCGGCGATGACGATCCACCAGTCCTCGTCCTCGTCCAACTCCCGGACAGACAGGTTGAGCCCCACCAGTGCGATGTCGGGTTCGAGGTGTTCGGCGAACAGTTCCTCGGCCGTTTCCTGCCCCTCGTCGTCGGTCTCGAACACGGGCCGGGACTGGTCCCCGGACTTGTTGCGCACCGCCTGGATGATGAGGTCGGGGAACCGTCGGACCAGTTCGCTCTTGACCACGATCACGGCACGGCCATCACCGTCGCCCAGCGAGACGTGGCTGCCGAGTCCGGTCGGGGGGAAGGCATGGACCTGTCCGTCGAGGTCGTCGTCCCTCGGACGCCAGAAGCGACGGAAGTAGGTCCCACGACGGTCGGTCGGGTAGTTGCGCCACAGCAGTTCGCGGCCCATCTCGTCGGACAGCCCGACCAGGAACGCCTCGATGAACTGGCTGTTGGTCGACAGCACCGTGACGAAGTCGGCATCGGGCAACAGGCCCAACCCGGGCACCAGCCAGTCACGGTCCCAGGCCTCGAGCGCCCGGTACATGGGACGCAGGAAGATCGGGGCTGCCATGATCGGTTCGATCGTGGGGGTGGCGGCCCAGCGGCCGGCGACGGCGCCGGCCAACTGCAGCCGTCCCGTCAGCGTGGCCTTGATCGTGACGGACGGGTTGGTCAGCGCGCGGACCTCGGCCGCCGCGACGTCGAGCGTGTCGCGGTGTGGCACCTTGTCGATGGCGAGCACGCCGCCGGGATCCACGATCGCAGGCAGTTGTGCGCGCAGGTCCGTCAGCGACAGGGCGGCGACCTTGTCCAGCAACGGGGCGACGCGCACGTCGGCGAGTTGGGCGAAGCGCTGCAGCCCCTCGCGTTGGCGCGCCACCGGTGCATCGGTCAGGTGGCGCAACTGCGGCAGGTCCCTGGTGCCGATGCGGGCGCCGTCGCGCAGCGGCCTGAGCACCACCCGCGCCTCGGCGGCTGGCAGGGGCTGGACCCGGCCGAACCCGCCAGTGACACCAACGCGGCCCGCACCCACGCGGCCCTCGGCCACGTCTCCAATCCGCCCGTCCCGGATTCGGTCACGCAGGCGTGCGCTGATCCGATCGTCGATGGCGATGGTTGCGTCGATGCGAGTACGCCCCGCACCGACGATCGTGCCGTCGACCGGGACGACGACGTCGTCGACGCCCGGGCCGTCGGTGACCCGGAACTTGTCCAGGAGGCGGTCGTTGAGCACGACGGCCCGGGCGACCAACCGGTCCCGGACCTCGCCGCCGATGCCCTGGCCGGTGCTGGCGAGGTCGGCCACGAGGGGGCCGATCCGCTCGGTGCGCACGGAGCGGATCACGGGGTCGTCGGGCTCGCGGGCCAGGCGCTGGGCCCACCGCGTGGAGATGTGGGTGGAAAGGTCGAACCCGGGCTCGATCGGCTGCCAGGACTCGGGTCGGGTCAGGTGGCTGGCGAGGGTGCCGGCCCCGGCCACCGTGTCGCTCAAGTGGCCAACCGTGGCGGCGACATCGTGGGTTGGCACGCCCAGCACGGTGGCGGCCCGGTCCAGGTCCAGGGTCGCGATGGCGCCGGCCGAGAGTCCGCCGATCCCATCGGGGTTGCGGTAGGTGCGGGTGAAGTCGCGCATGGTCCCGTCAGCACCGACCACTGCGCCGGCTCGGACCCGGGTCGCGCTGTCGGCCCGCCCCACGACCGGGCCACCCGGCCTCGTCATGCGACGGAATGCCCCACCCAGCACGGTGGTGGGCGTGGCACTGTGGGCCACCGCACCCTGCAGCGTGGCGCCGACCGCCCGCTGCACTCGGGGGGCCATCGGGCCGACCACCTGCAGCAGCCGGCCCCCCTGCAGACCGTCGAGGCGGGCGTGCAGCCGGGCAGCCGCCAGTTCGGCGAACTGGGCCAGCCGGATCATTCGGTTGGCCGCCTGGACCTCGCCCACCTGGGCCCAGGCGGCCTGCATCAGCTGTTCCTGGTCCTTCTGGACCACTCGCGTGCCCAGCCCCGCGATGATGCGCGTCGTGGGTGCCAGGTTGAGGTCGGCGAACCAGTCGTCGCCCGCGATGACAGGGCTGCCCCGCTGCAGGCTGGCGTAGATGCGAGGCCCGACGATCGGAAGGTCGGGGATTCCCCCGGTGCGCGGCGCCGCGCCCTCGATCATCGCGGGACGGTCCAACTCCTGCCGCAGGTCGGCGACCATGTCGTCGCCCCAGGCGGCCGCCTCTGCCGCCGCATGTTCCGGGGGCGCTGGGGTCGGGGAGAACAGGGCGCACCGCAGCACCTGCTTGCGACCTGCCTCGGCCGGTCCCAACTCCCGCAGTGGCAGTCCCGGTGTCGACGTGTCGATGAAGCGACGACCCACCTCGTACGGGGCGACCACGCCCTCCAACTCGAGCGCCAACGACTTGAAGTCACCGTCGGGACCGGTGCGAAAGGTCCAACTGTCGTAGACCGGCAGGCGGACGGGATCGGGAGAACTGGACGTCCAGGCGGGGTCGAGCGTGCCGCCGTCCAGCCCGAGGCCGCCGCGCACGCCGACGTCGGTCGTCGGCACGATCGCCGCCACGTAGTCGGTGGCGTCGCGCAGGATCCGCGGCGACAGCAGGCGCGAGAGGTTGACCGGGGCGTGCGCCGGCGACAACCGGGCCGACAACGACGCCTCCTGGGGCAGGTCGGTCCTGGGTGCCTGGGCGTGCGCCCACAGGTGGACGCGGTCGTCCAGCGTCGGGAGTTCGTCCAGCGGCACGCGCATGATCGGCAACATCGCGCTGGTCGCGGGTTCCCACTCCACGTGCCGGCGCTCGGCGACGACCAGCGTGAGCCAGGGCCGCATGAGGGGGCTGGGCGGTTCGGCGCTGAAGGCCCAGGGCAGCTCGGGGCGGTCGAACTCGACGTGGGCCAGCACGGTCTCCTCGGCCGTGCGGGAGTCCGGCCGGGGGAAGCGCCGCACGATCTGGGTGTGTTCGAGACCGCGGACGTCACCCGGCCCGTAGAGGGCGACGGTCAGCGACGCGCTGGCCTCGCCTCCCTGGCTGTCGGCCAGCGGCACGGTCACCGTGGACGCCGACCGCACCGAGCCGGCCGCCGGTGTCGTTGCTGCCGCCGCCAGCCCGCCGACGACATTGGACGCGAACTCCAGCTTCTCGATGGCGACGGCGCTCTCGACGTACTCGTCCCCGCGGTCCAGGACCAGCTCGAAGGCGTCGCGGACCACGTTGACGGCGGTGTGGGCCAGCGGCGACACCTGGCCGTGCGCGACGTCCTTCGCATCCGTCATCGCTCGTCCTCCTCAGTGCACGGTGACGCGCGCGGCGTCCGCGACACCCTGGTGCACCAGGGCTGAAGTCACCAGGGCAGCCTGGGTCACCGTCATCTGCTCGAGCCCGACCGCGATCGCGGCGCCCGTGGCAGCGTCCGTGACGATCGAAGTGCCGGCAGGCGCGACGCCGACGGCGGCGTCGGCAGGCGCCGTGACTGATTGCAGGTACGGGTTGGCGACATCCGCCTCGGCCACCGACCGGCCCACCACGGTCCGCTCGGCATACCTCCATCCGGGCATCGCGAGCGACAGCTCGAAGTCGATCAGTTCGTTGCGCTCGTCGGGGTTGCGCACCCAGGTGTGGTACTCGACCTGGCCGTCGACCGACGGGCCGACCTCCGGGGTCGTCGCGGCAGCCATGCGGCAGCCTCCCACCATGTCCTCGAAACCGGAGCGCGCCAGCAGTTGCTCGCCCTCCAGATCGAAGTAGTGGCCCGGGGAGAACCCGGTCAGCACCTCGCTCACCGCACCGACCAGGTCCGCGTTGGTGGACGTCGGCGTGCCGATCGTGACCATGTCTGCCTTGACGGGGGACGAGCCGATGTGGGTCAGTCGCACACCGAGCGGGATCTGGGTCTGGGATGCCTGCAGCGCCGCCAGCGGGTGGGCGATGCGACCGTCCACATCGACCTCGCCCAGGATCGCGAGTTGGGCAGCGTGGCCCGGCAGTTCCACGCGCCAGGCCTCGTCCTCGTTGAGGGCCTTGGCGGCGACTGCCAGCGCGTCGACCTCGGGCCCGATCGGCTTGGGCTGCTCGCCCCATTCGATCGGGCCGAGGTCCTCGTCGAAGGTGGGCAGGAACCAGACATCGACCTTCACGTGGCCTGCCAGGCGCCACGGGGTCGTGCCCTCGATGGAGCCGCGGAACATGATGGAACAGAACGAGAACCCCAGCAATTTGACGTCGACACCCACCTCCAGGCTGACCTTGAAGGCGAACCGGGGTGACCAGATGAAGATCATGTCCAGGATCAGCCATGCCTCGATGGCGATGATGGCGAAGTCGGCCTTGAGCCGGCCCTCCACACCCAGCATGACCGAGCCGGCGGTGATCGCGAAGTACGCCTTGATGACGAACTTGACCTGCTTCGAAGGCGACAGGTCGATGGTGACCCGCTGGAGTTCTCCGAGCTTGGGCTTGGCGCCGGTGAGCTTTTCGTACTCCGGGTGAAAGCCACCGATGGACAGCTCGAACGCGCCGCCACCAGACCACTGGATGTAGAGGCCGAGGTCGCCCGACACCTTGATCTGGGCGATGGTGGAGTCGCGCATGCTGGCGAACAGCAGCAGGTAGTCGGGCGTGATGGCCGCGAACACGTCGGCCTTGATGTCGGTGATCGGTGCTTCCTTGGCGGGCACTCGGATGCGCATCGAGCCCAGGATCACCACCATCGGGTCCGGCAGGGCGAACACCACGCCCAGCTTCATCTCCACGAACTTGGCCTGCGACCCCCAGCCGAGCTCGACGATGGGTCCGATGACGAAGCCCCCGTCGCGGGGTGGGAAGACGTGGGCAACCTTGTCCAGCAGCTTGGGGGCCTCGGCGACCGGGTCGTCGGGGAACAGCATCTTGTCGAGGACGTGGTCCTGCACGCCCTTCTTGAGCGCGTCCAGATCCAGGCCACGATCGATGGCCAGGATCCCCCCGATGCCGTTGAGGGTGAACCCCATGCCCAGGTCGATCGGGACGGGGAAGCGCACCCCGATCACCATCACCAGCGAGAACGGGTCGGGGGCCAGGATGACGATGGCCGACACCCCGAAGTTGAGGACCTTGAGTTGCAGCACCCCGCCGAACTCGACGATCTTGACGTCCTGGCCATCCACCTTGTAGGTGCGCTCGACGCGTTGGATGAATCCACCACCCTGGATCGGACCGGCCTTGACGCGCAAGCCGACCTGGTCGGGCCAGCGCGGCGAAACGGCCATCGGGAAGATCGCCTCGTGTTCGGGTTCGCCCTCCAGCGCCACGATGACGCCGGCTCCCACGACCTGGACACCCATGACGTCGCCGAACGTGGCGGCGATGGAGGTGGTGACCTCGAAGCCGGTGACCTCACGGTCGGCGTTGCGCCGCAGGCCCAGCGCCATCTCGCGCAGCTCCACGCCGGGGAAGGACCAGCGAATCGGGAGAACGGCCCGCTCGTTGCCACGCCCATCACCGAGGTAGAAGCCCTGGCCGGTGTCGAGCGAGACGGCCGTGTGGCTGGTGGTCTTGGGCTCCTTGCTGCCCGGCATGATCTTGGACAGCAAGGCATTCTCGGTGATGCCCGGCTCCAGCAGGGTGCGCAGGCGAAGTCCCACGATTGCGACGTCACCGAGGAAGAACTTGCCGTCGCGTTCGACCAGGTCGGCCTTCTCGGCTTCTGTCGGGTTGGCGATCTGGCGATCGCTGAACTGCAGGAAGGCCTCGAAGGTCACCTGGTCCAGGCTCATCGCACCGAGCTCGACCTTGTCCGGCTTGACGATCTGGGCGGCCAGCAGGAACGTCCCGTCCGACCGGTCGAGGGTCAGGACCTCGCCAAGTTCATCGACCAGGTCCTCGATGCCCAGGAGTTCACCGAAGCCGTTGAGTGCGTTGCCGGCCCCGACGCCCAGGTCCTTGAAGGGCTTGGTCCAGGGGTCCCACAACCCCATCAGACCATTGCGCAGGTCGTCGTCGACCACGTCGTTGTCGTCGCGTGCCAGTTCCGTGGCGACGATCAGGTACGCGGCGTCCATGGCTGCCAGGGCCGTGCCGATGCGGACGGCGACCCGAGCGGCGACGTCGACATCGAAGTCGTCGGATTCGATGTCGGTCCTGGACTCGCTGACCATCTTGCCGATGATCTTCGTGTGCTTCTCGATCTTCTTGGCGATCTCCTCGACGATCGGCTTCATCTGGTCGATGTCGGCCTTCAGGGTGTCGAAGTCGTCCGAGATCTCGTCGAAACCGTCGAAGGTGACGATCGACTCGAGGAACGAGCCGGTGTCGGAGAAGGTGGTCCCCGCCAATCCGCCCAGACGCGTGTTGGTGAAGGCCTCGATCCCCTGCAGAAATCCGACCCCGGCGTCGGCCATGAGGCTCCCCTTGGCGGCCCCCGGTACGGGCCCACCGTGCTGCCGTGTGACCGCGACGGCCACGCATGCGGTTCTAGCACTCGGAAGGCCACGCCCGAACGCCCCGTGCGACTGCCGCGCGTGCGAACATCGACCCCGATGGACCGATCGGACGGGACCTGCTGGGTCCTGTGGCCACCCGTTGCGGTGCCTTCGGCCCTGGTGTCGACAGGAGTCGCTGCGGGACACTTGCATCGGCCAGGGACCAGGCACCCAGATCGTCCAGACAGGTCAGCACCTCATTGGCATCGACGACTGTCGAGGGCTCAGGGCTCACGTGCCAATGATGTGGGTGGTGGTGTCGGCCGCGATGTCTCGACCACCCAGGAGGGCGACCATGAACACCAGTCACGAGCCGATCACCAGTGAACTCGAGATCGAACTTGAAGACTACGGATCCACGTCGATGCTGAGGCGGATCGCGACCACGCTCACCGGCCAGTACGGCACCCAGTCCTATCGATTCGTCGCACGGCCGCGAGCCGACGGACGAACCGGTGACGATGACCTCACGTCCGCCACCTTTGCGGTCCTCCCACTTCAACTCCCCCTCGACGACCTGAACCCCAAGGATGCCGGGGCCGAGGATGTGGTCGCCCGCCTGCACGAACTCCAGGAGAAACTGGAGGCGCGGGGCTGGGAGCCCACCGGCAGCGGCTCCCACTGGTGGTCGACGATCTACACCAGGCCGCGCCCCGACTGATGTCCACGTGAAGTCTGTGATGGGTCCCACCACCTGACGGGCCGGCGGGACCCCGTTGCGCCCGGCGGTGTCCTGGCATCGACCTGCGCAACTCGTCACCAGCTCGTGGGTCGCTCCGGCTGCCGGATCCAGACGTCGAAGAACCCGGTGAGGTCCTGGCCTGAGACCTCCTCGAACAGCGACTGGAAGTCCTCGGTCGTGGCGGTGCCGTCGTCGTGGTTCTGCAGCCACAGTCGTGACGCCTCGAAGAACGCCTCGTCACCGATCTCCTGGCGCAGGGCATGCAGCGTCGCAGCCCCGCGGTCGTAGACGGCACCGGCGAACAGGTTCGTCGCTCCCGGGTCGGCGACGACCGTGTCCCAGAACGAGGACCCCGCGGGGATCGCCATGACGCCGTCGAACCGCGCCTGCATCGCCGCCGGGTCGTCCTGCGTCAGCCACAGCCACGATGCGTAGGTCGCCCACCCCTCGTTGAGCCAGATGTCGGCCCAACGTCCTGGGCTGACTGCGTTGCCGAACCACTGATGGGCGAGCTCGTGGGCCACCGTGCCCTCGCTGGCCTGTCGGGAGTAGACCGGGCGCGTCTGGGTCTCGAGCGCATACCCGACGCTGTCGTCGTCGACGATCGCGCCATACGCGACGAAGGGATAGGGGGTGAACAGGTCCTCGAAGAACCCGATCATGGCGGGCTGCTTGGCGAGGCTCGCCTGTGACGTGGCCAGGCGCCCGCCGGTGACGCCGTTGTCGATGGCGTTGATGATCGGCAGCCCGCCGGCGGTCACCTCCTCGGTCAGCGTGTAGTCACCGACGGAGGCGGTGGACAGGTAACTGGCCTGCTCGTCCGGTGCGTCCCAGAACCAGGTCGTCAGCCCGTCGGCGGTCACGGGGGGCTGCGACGGCAGGCCGTTGGCGACGGCGACCTTGCCCTCGGGAACCGTGATCTCGAACGTGTAGGAGGCCTTGTCGGTCGGGTGGTCGCTCACCGGGTACCAGGTCATCGTGCCCTCGGGCTCGCCCACGACCATGGCCCCGTCACGGGTCGTCACCCACCCGTACAGGAAGCCCTCGATGTCGGCTGGTCGGCCCGTCGCACCGCCATACTCGACGACGACGGTGACAGCCTGCCCGGCCTTGATCTTCGGCCGCGGCTGGATCGTCAGCTCCCAGATCCGGTCTGCGTCGGACTGCACCTGCCAGTAGGCCGCTCCCTCGACTTCTTCGGCGGCGGCTGGCGGCGCGACGTGCGACGCGGGCTTCCCGTTCACGCTCACCGCAGTTGCATCCAGCCCCCGCAGGTCGAGGTTGAAGCGATCGAGGTCCTGGGTCGCGACGAGCTCGATGGTCGCCACGGCATCCATCTGCCCCACGAGCGGCGCGGGAGCAGGATCGGGCGGTGTGTAGTCGAGATCGAGGTCGTAGTGGAGGACGTCATAGCCACCGTTGCCTGCGAAGGGGAAGTAGTCGTCACCGACACCGGACGCCCCCGACCTGAACCGCGGCCCGGGCTCCCCGCCCGGGGCGGCACCGGCGGTCGCCGGGATGAGCAGCCCCAGGAGCAGGGCCGCGACGGCAGGCACCATGCGTGCACGATGGGAGCGATTGGTGGTCATGACGCCTCCGTGTTCGGACCGATACTGACCGAACCTATCCCTGACGAACGTGCTTGACCAGAGCCACTCCGTTGGCCGCACTCGAAGGTGAGGGCGTTGACCAGGTGGACGCCGTCGTGGTCCCGCTGGGACACGGGGGCGGCCCGCCAGGCGTCGTGACGCCCGGCGGAGAGAACTCGAGGGCAGACACGGCAGCGCTGCCACCAGCGGGCGGGTGATCATGGCAGCGCGCCTTGTGCGGAACAAGCCGCAGCTCCCGCTCGACTGGATCGAGGGCTTCGGGCTCACCCGATGCCGTTGATGAGCTCGGCGAAGACGACGATGTTGTCCTCGTAGCTGTTGACTCGACGGTCGAACTCACCGCCGCAGGTGATGAGTCGGAGCCCGGCGTGGTCGATGTCGCCGTACACCGCCGCTGTGGGAAAGGCATCCTTGCGGTGTTGCTGCACGTGCGTGACGAGGAACACTGCGGTGCTGGCATCGTGGCGGGTCACTTCCACGGTGTCGCCCGGCTTGAGGTCTCGGAGCCGGTGGAACACGCCAGCGTGGCCGCCGTAGTCGACGTGGCCAGCCAGGATCGCCGGTCCGAGTTCGCCCGGGGTCGGTGCGCCCGTGTACCAGCCGGCAGGGAAGGCTCCGTCGGGTACTTCCATGCGCCCATCGTCCTGCAGTCCAAGAGGGATGAGCTCAGAATCGAGTTGGATCGCCGAGATGCGCACGCGAGTGGGTTCAGACCGTGCCAGCGTCGACGCTCGCGGCGAGGGAGTGGGGAGCAAAGGATTGGCGGTGACAGAAGGTGCCGCCGGGGCGATCGGGGCGATCCCAGTCGTGGTCGCGATGGCCTCGGGCTCAGTGAGCCTGTCCGCGTCGGCGGTCCGGCGGGGAGAGGCCGCCCCGGACGTGGTGGTCGTCGCGGTCGTCGGAACAGCGATCAGGGCCGAATCGGCGATCTGGGCAGCAGCGACCCCTCCGGCCGGGGGGGGAGATGGCCACGCGACCAGGGAGACGGCCACCAGCAGGAGGCCAACGATCGCGCCATGCACCCACCAACTGGGCCAGGAAACTCGGGTGAGGCCCGTTCGCCCGGGACTGTCGGTCGTGGCGATGACCGGGTCAGTGATGGGGTCGGCGCCGACGGTTCCGACTCGTTCGGTTGGAATGGTCGGTCGGGTGGCCACCCGGAACACGCCTGCCAACACCAGCAGGGTCCCGACAAGAACCCACCGACTGCGCCTGGGCACGCCGGTGTGACGGCGTCCCCGGACGGAGAAGGTGGGCAAGGTCGGCAAGGTCATGCCTTGCGGCGGCGCCAGGTGGCAAACAGCACAAGCGCGAACAAGGTCAGCAGGCTTGCGGCGGCGCGCTTGGGCCTGTTGTCCGGAGCCAGGCTGCCGTCACCGGTGGGAACCGATCCACTCGGAACTGCATTGACCTGCGCGGCCCCGCCTGGCGTGGCGGTCGACGTGGACGTCAGTGCGGGTGTTGCTGTGGACGTCGGTGTCGGGGTGGGCATGGGCGTCGGTGTTGTGGTCGGCGTCGGCGTCACTGTCTGAGTCGGCGTCGCTGTCGGCGTCGGCGTCGGGGTCGGGGTGGGCGTGGGGGTCGGCGTCGGCGTCGGGGTCGGCGTGGGCGTGGGGGTCGGTGTCGGCGTCGGTGTGGGGGTGGGGGTGGGGGTGGGCGTCACTGTGGGCGTGGGCGTCGGTGTGGGGGTGGGCGTCGGGGTCGGGGTCGGCGTGGGTGTGGGCTCAGGCTCGGTAGTGCAGTCCGCTCGAGTCAGGGTGTTGGTGTCCATGGTGACGGCGCCGTTTCGTGCGAGAGCCCTGCCGTTGATGGTCGCGGAGTTGTTGAGGGTGATGGAGGTCAGTGCGAGGATGTTGCCGGCAAAGGAGGTGCGCGTGCCGAGTGTTGCTGAGCTTCCGACCTGCCAGAAGACGTTGCAGGCGTCCGCGCCGTTGATCAGGACCACGCTGCTGTCGACCGCGGTGATCAAGGTGGTCCCGGTCTGAAAGACCCACACCGTGTCAGGATTCCCCTGTGCATCAAGGGTGAGGGTGCCCGTGATCCCGAACGTGCCAGTCGCCGAATCGTAGACATCCCCGGTCAGGACCTGACCGCCGAGCTCCGTAGCCACCTGGGTGCTCGGCGTCTGGCCGGCGGCGTCGGTGTACGCCGTGGTCAGATCGTTCTGGGCCTGCAGGGCCACTCCGTCGGTGATGTGTTCCTCGCCATCGCGAGCGACCCGGAACTTCGGCTGCGCGAGATCGCGGACACCGTCGGGATCACCGAACGTCGGGTCCACGGCATCGTCACCGACCTCACCGACACGGGCTACCTGACCAAGACGCGGGAGGGCAGACGCAACAGCTACGCGATCCACACCGACCGGCCACTGGGCGAGGACCTGCACGACAGCCTCACCGTGGCAGTGCTCCTGAAATTGATCACCAGAACTTGAGGCGCGCGGCCCGACCCTGGCTGAAACGCTCCAGCGGTTTCGGTCCGTGGTCGATGTCGAGGTGGCGACCTCGGGTCGCACGGCAGCGTGGTTGGGTGAAGTCGTCGTCCACGGTGCTCACGTGCGCCAGCCCCTGGGCATTGCGACTCGACGCCGGTCCAGGCTGCAACCGAAGTGGACCGGTTCTTCGTGCCGCGCGACTCGGAGCATCCGGCTGGTGGACGGTGGGCAGCGGGCCCACCGACGCGACGTGTCGGTGGGACCAGGTCGCCCTGGTCCCACCCGGTGAGTGATTGCCGGTGCCGCGTGACCGGTGGCAGTCCGCCCCGGTGCACGGCACTCGGCCTGGTCACGGCTTGTGGACGGAGAACAGGACGTCGGCGCATTCCCCGGCCGCAGCCGGCACGGATGGCGGGTTGAGGAAGACCTCGCAGCCACCCGCGAAGGATCCGACCTGCTCGCGGATCAGGCCGGGCACCTTTGGGCCGTGGCTTCGGGCAACCAGGTGGACCTCGGCCGACGAGGCGTCGTCGAGGATCGCACCGTCTCCGAAGACGACCTCCACGTCGCGCGTCCCGGCCTGCAGGCGCGCCTCGAACCCGGCACGTCCACCCCCGGACGCCAGGGCTCCGTCGGCGTAGGCCACGACGATGTCGGCGGCGACGATCTGGGCTTCGTTCAGACCCTTGGTCGGGTCGCCGTCGACGAAGATGTCGTCGTCGCCGCAGCCGGGCGCGGAGCACTCGGTGGGGTTGTTGAAGACGACCCACCACAGGGTCAGGGTGTCGTGCGCGGCCACGCCGCCGGTTCGCATGGAGGCTCGAATCCCGTCGTCGGTGCGCGTCAGGGTCGAGGTGCCGACCGGGCTGGTCGGTTCCGCGAAGGTGAACACGTCAGACTGCGACGAGGTAGATGGCGGCGCTGCCAGGCTGTGCGGGCCAGCCGCGACCGTCGCGACGGCGACCAGCAGCAGGGCCATTGCGAAGGTGGCAATCAGTGGGTTGATTCGGGTGAATCGTTGGGTGTGGGTGGACATGGTCAGGTTCCTTGTGTGGAGTGCTTCGTGGGTGCCAGCGGTTCCGCTGGTGCGGTGCAGACGGTCGCAGGACCTGACCCGGCCGGCTTGGAGCCAACGTGGAGACACCATGGAGAATCCGGGAGTCGCCGAATCCGCACCGCGGGAACCAGTCGGGCTGGTGGCGACGACATCACTCACGAGACCAACGGCTGACCGAGCGCGGCCACGCCACCAGGCCAACTCACCGGCCCTTCCTCACCTGGACCGACCTGCCACCACCGCTGCCGAAAACAGCCCGACCAGCACGGCCGGATCCGCCCCGCTGGTTCGTCGGCGGACAGGCAAGACCTCGACACTTGTCAGTAGGTCACCACCACCGGTAGCTCGTTGCTGGTGGAGCCATCAACGCGGCGGACGCTGAGTCGATGCCTGCCCGGCCGACCGGGAACGCTCAGTGACACGACGGCGCGGCTGCCGACACCTCCCACGGGAGCCGAGTTGTCGCCGATCACCTGACCCGGTCCGTCTTCGTCATCTCCGCGGAGGAGCACCTCGATGTCCTCGCCGGGGGCCAGCATGCCGTCCAGGACGACGCTCGCCCGGCGCGCGGCGCGCAACCGATCGGGGACGCACCGGTCGAGGCGCGGCAGGAAGGGTTGGTCTGCATGCCACCATGTCACGATGGCCATGGGTTGGTTGGGGTCCAACGGCCCGACCCGCATACGCAGGCCGGTGTCCCATCCGTCGCCCCACCGCAAGGCCATGGTGCCGTCGCGGTCGGTCCACAGCGGTGCAGTGGCGTACAGCGTCGGTCCGACGAGGAAATTGGCGACCATCGTGTTCGACGACCGCGTCGTCATGTCCGGCGGCCGATCGAACGCGATCGTGGTCCGCCGCTCGCCATCGGGTCCGATGGCCGAGACCTGCGGCCACTGGAAGTCCACCGCCAGTCCTGCTCGGGCGGAACCCGCCGGGTTGCGTTTGACGTACCAGACGGCGATTCCCTGGCCCGCCACCATGCTGTCATACACGCCCGCCTGCGGTGCCCCACGAGGGGTCGGGCAGCGGTACTCGACGAGCAGCAGCTCGTCCGTGCCTCGGCGCGGATCGTAGAACGCCAGCGGGCCCTCACCGGACGCCACCGGCTGGTGGCTGAATTGGGCCGCATGCAGTTGGGCGACGCCCCCGGCACGCCCGATGGCAAGCAGTCGGGGGCGGACCCACCCGACAAGGCTCTTGTTCCATGGGTCCAGGTCGACCGGGCCGGCGTCGGCGTCGCCGAGCCTGCCGCCGCCGGCGAACAGCGACGCACGGTGGTTCAGGGCGAAGCCCGGTCCGTAGTTGTGCTGGTCGGCCTCGATGGTGTGGAACATCTCGTGGGCGGCGAGGCGCAGATCTCCGGCGTCACCCATGCCGATCATGGTGACGCCGTTGAACCGGATTCCGCCGTACCGGCCATCCGGCACGACCCGCCGTGACGCAGCGGCCACGTTCCCGGCGATGACGCCCAGGACGACCAGCTCACCCCCGGCCACGGCGCCATCGCCATTGCGGTCGAAGGCGCTCAGGTCGGTCTCGCGTGCGGCCAACTGCAGGACAGCGCGGTCGTGGTCACCGATGTTGGCAGAGGCCGTCGCGTACGCCGCACCCAGGTCGACGCGGACCGTCGTGGTCCGGCCGATCTGCACCCGGCCACCCGAGACGGCGGACAGGTAGCCGGCGAGGCTGGGGTCAGGACCGGCGACGAACGACTGCCAGAACCCTCCAGACCGTGACACGGTCTCGTCGGTGTAGTCGCAGAGGACGACGAGAACGTCCCAGACGATGCCCCGGCGCGGGTACGAGGCGTACCCGATCCGATCCACGTCCTCGATCGGCAGTGCCCCTTGTGGCGGGCGAACGTGGCCTTCCTCCCGGACGAAGGAGTACTCGGCTGGGATGTCCGGAGCGTGCCGCCGCCAGGTGCCCGAGGCGGTGGTGACGTTGTCGAGCCGATCCCGACTCCACCATGAGGTGAGCGGTGTGGTCCCCGCGTACGGCGCGGCCAGTGCCCACCCCTCCCGACGCTCCAACCGGTAGCCGCCCTCGGTCGGCGATCTCCAGGACGGGTGGGACGTCGTCGCGTGGTCCCGTCGGGCAGGGTCGTAGTACCGCAGGAGTGGTTCGTAGCCTCGGGGAGTCGGTGTCGGCACCTCGTCGAGGACAAGCCCCTCGTCGCGCACCTTGCGGTAGCCGGTCGGCATCCCACCGTCCGACCAGGCCGGGTCTGACGTCGTGGCGTTGTCGCGGGCCTCGCGGGCCCACCAGCTGGTCAGTGTCACCCATCGCATGGCGGCCTCCTGTCGTGACGGCGTGCTCGCCGAGTGTCTCGTCAGTTCGTTGCAATTCCGTTGCACGACGCATGACCTGACACGTCCGTCACGCCGCTGCTTCCTACCGGTTCTGCCGAGCAAATTGCCGACGGCGACGACGCCGCCCCACCAAGGCTCGTCGCCTGGCCACGCGAGCCACGAGCAGCACCTCGAAACTCACCCCGACATCGGCGGACACCTGTTGCTCCTGCTGGCCGCCGTCGTGCGGACGGGCGACGAGTTCGGCCATGACCACACCACCGCCACGTGCGAGGTCGGCCGCGTCACGGCCCGTCGGTTCCTGCAGGCGGGAGGTTTCGGCAGCTTTCCCGTGGGGCGATACATGGGACCCGTGGCCCCCTGGACGGAGCGTGGCAAGACCAGTGCCGGCGCCGGGGCAAGCGCCCCACGCCGAGGCCATGGCGTTCGCCACCACGTCCCCCAGGCACCGAACCGACCCATCAAACCGCTGCAGCAGACGGATGGCGGCGACCCCAACCGTGGGACAGACGAGGAACACCGCACCTGACAGCGCGGAGACCATCCTGTGTGCTGGCGTCGGATCGGTCGGTGTTGGCGATGCGGGCCGCCTTCTGCCTGGACATGCCTTCGTCTCGAAGTGCCTCGTACTGTTCCCCGTCCGTATGTGCGACATTGCTGTTTCGTCGTCGAACAAGAGGGGTAGGCCCCTCTCGATGAATGTCTGGCGAGGCCAGATCTGCCGACGATCGACGGAGTCGTTGTGGTTCCTGACGAGCGACAAGCGTTGCAATCGTTTCAATCGTCGAGGATTCCGGGTGTCCCCACCCGGCCGGTCCTCCGTCAACCCCACGGCGCAGTGGAACCAGCACTGTCCCCTGCGGGCCTCGCGAGTCCGTTGCGGCTCCTGCTCGTGGCGCCACCCTGGTTCCCTGTCCCCCCACCGCGCTACGGGGGTACAGAACAAGTGGTCGGCGTGCTGGCTGCGGGCCTTGTTGCTCGTGGTCACGATGTCACCGTGGTCACGACCGGAGATGCCGATGTGGCCGGCACGAAGTGGGCGCACTTCCACGAGGCCCCCACCGAACACATCGGCGATGCCTCGTTCGAGGCGGCCCACCTCCTGGCTGCCTATCGACGCCGGCAACACTTCGACCTGATCCATGACCACACCCTCCTCGGCGCCGCCATGGCGACCCTGGCAACACCGACCACGCCGGTGGTCCACACGCTGCATGGCCGGTGGACCCCCGGGTCCGAACTGGTTTGCCGGGTGCTCCAGGACACCTGCAACCTGGTTGCGATCAGCCACGATCAGGCTGCGCGCGCGCCCGCGGACATCCACATCGCCAGTGTGGTCCACAATGGCATCGATCCCACGGCGTTCCCGATGTCCACCCAGCCGGGCGGCCATCTGGCGTTCATCGGCCGCGCCAGTCCTGAGAAGGCGCCGCACCTGGCCGTGCAGGTTGCCCGTCGGCTCGGACGGCACCTGGTCATGGGGGTCAAGATCAACGAACCAGCGGAGCATGCCTATTGGCGCGACGTCGTCGAGCCGCTGCTGGGCGATGACATGGACGTGACCGTGATTCGCAACGCCGACCATGACCAGAAGGTCGCCATCCTGGGCGGCGCCAGTGCCGTCTTGTTCCCGATCCAGTGGCCGGAACCCTTCGGACTGGTGCCGATCGAGGCCAATGCCTGCGGAACACCGGTGGTGGCCGTTGCCAACGGTGCATCTCCCGAGGTGGTCGCTGATGGACGCAGCGGGATCTTGGTGGACCCGGCGGACGGCGTCGATGGCCTGGTGGCCGCCGTGGCTCGGGCCGAGGCATTGTCACGCTCTGGTTGCCGACAACACGTGGAGACACACTTCTGTGCTGCGCGCATGGTCGAGGCCTACGAACGCCTCTACATCGAACTGATTGCCCGGGCTGCGGCCGTTTCCGTTCCACCCTCTCGGCCGCTGCCAGCCACCTCGAGCGCCATCAGGCCAGCGGCAGGTACAGCGGCCAATGCCGAACAAACCTTGTCTTCACCCCGCCGAGCTGGTTGAGCCGGACGCGTCGAACCCAGCATCATCCTGGACTTGCTGGAGTGGGGGGAGGCGCCACCTCACCGCTGGTCAACGGTGACGCCGGATCCCTCCAGGGTCACCTCGATACGGTCCGCCACCACTCGGACGTCCAGTTGCGATGATCCGACGGCAAGGTTTTCCACGGCGACTTGGCCAAGTTCCGCAGGTGGAGTTCCGCACACCCGGACCACGCCGTGGGGGACGTCCGGTTCGATTCCGAGCACGGCTCGCAACATCAGCCAGGCACTGCCGGCAGCCCATGCCTGCGGTCGACACGCAGATGGATAGGGCACGGGCTCGACGGCCTCGTCCGTCCCGATGCCTGAGTAGAGCTCGGGCAAGCGGTGGTCGAAGGTCGGCGCCGCGGCCAGAACCTGCCGAAACAGCGCCATCGCACGCTTCCGCTGCCCGGTGCGGGCAAGACCCCAGGCCACGATTGCGGTGTCGTGGGGCCACACCGACCCGCAGTGGTAGGACAGCGGGTTGTAGCCGCCCGAATCTCGCGACAACGTCCGCAGCCCGAAGCCGCTGGTCATGGCGTCGTCGCTGAGGCGGTCCCCGACCTGGCGGGCCTCGGCGGCGGTCAGCATCCCGGTGAACAGCAGGTGGCCCATGTTGCTGGCGATCGCGTCGACCTTGACCTTGTCATGGTCCAGCGCCACCGCCGGGAACGGGCCATTCGGGTCGTCCACCCAGAACTGGTCTCGGAATCGTGCTGCCAACCGTTTCGCCCACGTGCGCCACTCCTCGCCGCCATGGCGACCGAAGGCATCCAGCAACTCGGCGCCACCCATCGCGGCCGCGTATGCATAGCCCTGGACCTCGGCGAGTGCCAGGGGTGCCTTGGCGATCGTGCCGTCTGCGAAGCGAATGCCGTCAGCGCTGTCCTTCCAGCCCTGGTTTGCCAACCCACGTTGTGCCGGGGGCAGATACTCGAGGAATCCGTCGCCGTCGGCATCACCGTGGTCACGCATCCATGCCAGCGCCGCTTCGACGGGGTCCAACAGGTCGCGCAGGCCGGCATCGTGGCCGCCCCACCGCCACACCTCGTGGGCCAGGATGACGAACAGGGGCGTGGCGTCGATGGTGCCGTAGTAGGTCGTTGGAAGGTCACCGCGCTCAGCGAGGGCACCATGTCGGACTTCGTGCAGGATCTTGCCCGGTTGTTCCCCGGTTTCGGCGTCGACCCGAGCACCCTGTCGGCGCGCGAGGGTGCGCAGGGTGCCCATGGCCAGATCGGGATCCAGCGGGAGGGCCATCAGCGCGGCCCACAATGAGTCGCGACCGAAGAGGGTCAGAAACCAAGGGCTGCCGGCTGCAGCGAAGCGATCGGAGGGGCTCGCGGGGTCCTTCATGGTCAGACCGGCAAGGTCCTGGGCAGAGCGTTCCAACACCTGCTCGAGACGTGGGTCCGTTGCATGGATGTGCAGGCCCGTGGCGTCGGCTCCCTGCCGGTGGGCCGGGGGAACGGCTGCAACATCCACTGGTGGTGCCTCGACAGTGCCGAAGTTGCCCCGGGCGGCGACCTCGACCATCACGCAGCGGCGTCCGCCGGCTGGCACCTCCAGCGACACCCAAGCCACTGCACCCCCAGGCACACGCGCGACGACCGGACGAACGGGGACGTCGCCGTCCACCGACAGCGTGACCAGTGTCGCCTCCTGTCCACCAGGACGTTCGAACAACACCGACGAAGGATGCGTCGTAGCCTTTGCCCGCTCCAGTCGGCGACCGTGGCGGGCATCGAAGATGTCGGCGAAGTCGGAGCCCAACCGAATCTCGATCACCAAAGGCTCCGTGGCAGTGCCTGCATTGTCCACGGTCAGGATGTCGGTCATCCCAGCATCCACGAGTCGCGTCCGCCTGAGCCTGGTCGTGGGGTCGATCTGGCCCGGCGCGGTCGGCCGCAGGATGCCGTGGAAGACCGCCATCCCCGCACCGATCGTGCGACCGGCGAGTGCCGAGGAGGCACCGCCGTTGACCTCGATCTCCAGGTGGTCCAGAAACCGCACGTCGCGGACGTAGAAGCCACCGTCGCCACCGGGAAGGATGTCTCCGGTGACGTCAGACAGCGCGAAGGACTCGCCACGGACACAACTGACCCGAGTGATGGGCGGCATGGATGCGCTCCTGTGGTCGCGCCCGAACCCCACGGTGGTCCTGTTCGGGCCACCACGACGCTATCCAAGGTCAGCGCAATCTCGAGTCAGGTGCCGCCGAGCGGATCACCGTGGGTTTGTCAAGACACGGATCGGGGTATCACCAGGTGGCATCCCATGGCCGCCATTTGCCCCGACGATGGCGACCCGGATCGCCCCGGGTGCGCCGGGCGCCGGGTCCGCGGCCGTCACCTCGCGGGCACGATCCAAGGATCCGACATGACCGATCAGCGCTCCCGCGACAACTTCGTCGACTGGCTGTGCCGACAACAGGATCACCGGTCCGCGGACTCACCCGCGAGCGGTCAACTCTCACGGATCCTCCTCGACGAGATGTCGAAGGACCGCACCCCGCTGCCGGCAAGGGCCCGGTTCTGCCTGCCGGGCTGTCATGTCCCCACGCATGCACATGCGGCCAGACTGCTTGTATGGGCCATCGACGCGGACCTGGCCATGCCTGAGGCCTTGCCCCGCAGGTTCGCCGATTTGCCAGACTGGCTGCTTGCCCAGGCCAACCGTCGAATCGACGACGAACTCTGGAACAGCGGCTCGCCGCTGGGAAGCCATCCACCAGCTCGCAATTGGACGAACACCACGACGGCGAATTGACCAACGCTCCAAGGGGCGACGTGGGTCAGCGGGCCATGGTCAGCGCCACGACCAAGGCTGCCCCGCCCCCCAGCACTGCGATCATCACGGACTGCACCAGCGTCTTGTCCCCGACGACACCTGCGACCGCCATCGAGACCGCTGCAATACCAACTGCTGCCGTGATGGCTGCACTGGCTCCACTGCTGCGCCGCCTTCGCGGGCCCACATCATGTCCGTCACCCGCCATGATCAGCATCCATCCGGCCACGAACCGGCCGATCGAGGTTGGCCACCGTCGCGTCCGGGTTTGCCACCCGCCTTCGACGGGTTCCACCAGCAGAAGGCCGTGCTCCCGGCGCACTGTTGGTGTCACGTGCCTGCGTTGCCGCAGTTGCCAAGAGGTCGGCGGCATGGCACACGACGTCGTAGGAAACGTGGCTTTGGCCCAGGCAGTGTCGCTGTGCCGCAGCCAGCACGTCGGGGTCATCATCCACCCGAGCTCGCAACAGTTGGAGCGCCGCTGTCGGGTCGACGCCTCGGATCACCGACGACAACGACTCGGCAACCGCCAACGCCACCGCTGACTCATCAACTCGATGATTCACGATGAGGTCCTGACCAGCCGCGCCGTCGGGTCCAAAGTCATGGACCACGTCCGACCCGTCAGCGTTTCGCGGGTTTGGGTGACAGCCACCGGCCGAGCCATCCCGAACTGCGGCAATCCGGCAACTGCATTCGGCAAACCATCGCCGTACTCGACATCTTCGTCTTCGCGAACGATCAGCAACACCCGAGCAAGCTGACCAAAACTGCAGGGAGCAGGCAATCCCAACAGGTCTAGAACGTTTTCGGCAACGGGAGCTTCATCGTCACACAACGCATGCAACACCTCATCGACCGTCCAATACTCCCCGCCCGAGTCATCGGTCCGGCCACTTCGACCAGCCGGCACCCCACGAACGGCCGGCAGGACCACACGAATCGTGGCCTCACCACACCCAGATTGCAACCAATAGACCAATCCATCCCGCACCGACGGCAAGACACTCATGACGTCTCACCGCCCACCAGAATGGTCACACCAACGCAGCGGGCAGGATGCGTACGGATGTCGGACGCACCGTTGCATTCGATGTGGTCCACCATGAAAACTTCCTCTCAATCGACCAGCCGCAGTGCTGCGGTCTGGGACACCTCGAGGTCTGGAAGGCGGTTCCTCGAGGTCCAGGAGGAAGCCTTCCCAGCATACGTGGCACGCATGCACCGTCAACCCGATCGGGCGTAGGTCGCGCGTGCCAGTGAGGCCGAAAAACGGCAAGGATCGCGACCGCCTCCTCAGCACTCCTTCACAACTCCAACACCTGAGACGCAATCACGACGTCGTCGCATGCGACCATGCCCCCGTCAGCAGCAGGCCACCGGGGACACCCAGGCGCGATCCCCGGCGGGTGAAAGATTCAGGCGTCACCGGTGTCGTGCATGAAGGGAACATCGAAGGATACGGCCCGCCCAGAGTGCAACCACCAGGGCGATGCCCCCCTCGTCACCAGTGCCCATGGAGTGCGCAAGACGAGCTCGGTTGCCCTGGACGCCCACCTCGACACCCAAGGACGGCTGGTCGCCACCACCAACGTCCGCCGCATCGCCGACAACATCGGCGTGTCCAAGAACACCTCCCCTCCCACCTCCGACGTCTGCTCGACCACGGCTTCGTCCTCCACGAAGAAGGCCGCCAAGACGACACAGGACGCTGGACCACCTCCAGAGACGTCCTTGACCACGGGGCAGTTGCGCGAACGAGGACGGCGATCGCGCCGAACCGGCACGGCGGACGACCAGCATTGTGCAGGTGCGAGAACAGGGTCGAACGAGGTGGTGCCGTTGTTCGGTCGGGGTGCGCTCAGGCTGGGTTCTCGGTGTGCAGGTGCCGCAACAGGACTGGTCGACCCCAGATGCCGACCGCGAAGAGCACCAGGATGACGCCGAGGGCGATGGGCTTGGTCGTGGCAAGGCGGACGACCAAGAGCACGCCGACGATGCCGCCGACCGCGACGGCGACTGCGCTGATCCATCGGGCTGTGACATGCTCGCGCCAGGCGATGGCGTGCACGACCCCGAAGGCCACCAGGAACACCAGGCTCGCAGCCTCGACCAAGGCAGCCAGGGACCCCGTGATGGCCAACACCGCTGCGGCCGCCCCCAGCACCATGATCGCGCGGCCCGGGACGTCGTGACTGTTGCGGTGATCCAGCCACGCGGGCAACTCGCCGTCGTCGGACACCCGGCGGGCCAACTTGGCCGACGAGAACAGGGTGGAGTTGATCGCGGCGGACGTGGCGAACGCGGCCGCGACCGTCATTGCGACCAGTCCGGCCGCGCCCAGCGCCTGGTCGGCGGCCACTGCCAGCGCCACGTCTGCCTGCTCGATGGCAGTGGGGGCCCCCATGATCATGGTTGCACCGAGGGTGACCGCCACGTAGATCGCGACCACCGCGGCGGCTGACCAGGTCAGTGACGGGGTGAGGATTCGGTCGGGGTCCTTGATCTCGTCGTAGTCGTAGGTCAGCAATTGGAATCCCTCGTAGGACACGAAGATGACTGCCGCTCCCATCCCCGCAGCCGTGATCGGGAGGGGACCGTTCGGTGCCACCAGTTGGTCGGGCCGCCAGTCGGACAGCCCGACGGCGGCCAGCGCGAGCAGCGCGAGCAGGTTCACTGCCACGATCACGATCTCGACCGTCTTGAGTTTGCCCACGCCGAGCAGGTTGAGCCCGACCAGCACCGCCAGCACGGCCACCGACAGCAGCCGAGGGGCCGGCGTCGACAGCCCGAGCGCATACGACACGTACTGGCCGAAGGCGTAGCCGTACAGCGCGATCGTCAACGTGTAGGCACCGAGCATCACCCAACTCAACGAGCCGGCCGCACCGCGCCGGTCAAGCTTCTCGAGGAAGCCGAACGAACCACCGCCGGTCTCGAAGTGCGAGGTGAGGCGCCCATACACGTGAGCGGTGGTGACGGCGATCACGCCCGCGATCACGAACGCAAGCCACGCCCACCTCCCCGCAGTTTCGACCACCACGCCCAGCGCGACATAGATCCCGCCGCCAACCATGCCACCAGTCGCCAGTGCCACCAACGCAGGAGCACCCAGAGATCCGCCCTCGCGATCGCGCGAGCCCTTTCCGGTACCAGTGGACACAACTTCCCCTCAACGTCGACCGTCCTGGTCCCGACAGCATGCCACGGGACGACACCAACCGAAAGGCTCCAGACCTGGCTCCACGGCGGTGGACCGAAGTGGCTGGCACCACCCCTCCGCGAGATCGGTTGGACCGCCGTGAGACCAGGGTGGGTGACTTCGCGGCCTGGTGGCGGCCCCTGTTCGGGGTTGTGCAGGTGTGGAATCGGAAGCGGAGGGGAACAATGTTCGGACGAGGCTTGTGACGCGCCCCCGCGTCCCCGCTCCCCGTCAAGAGGTGGCTAGAGCTGGCCAACCAGGTCTGCCGGGGCGTCCACGATGCGTCCGGCGCCAGCCTCTCGCAGTGAGGCGTCGTCGAAGGCGCCGCACCGCACCGCAATCGCCGTGGCGCCCACTCGCAGGGCTGCCAGTGCATCCCAGGGGGAGTCGCCCACGACCCGAGCCGTCGCCACGTCGAATCCCGCCTGCTGGGCTGCGGCCAGCAACAGGTCGGGCGCAGGTTTGGAACTGCCGACTTCGTCCGAGTCCGTGACCAACAGATCGCTGCTGCCCAGCGCCTCCAGGAGCGCCTCGCGCTCCTCGGTGCCTGACGACGTGGCCACGATGAACGGCACGCCGCGCCGCTCCAGGTCGTGGATGAAACTCGTGGCGCCGGGCGTGGGGCCCAGCGAATCGGCCATGGCCAGGAAGCGTTGCACGTGATCGGCGTTGATGGCGTCGGCATCATCGTGGTGGCCACCCAGCAGCCAGGGGACCAGCCGGTCACTGCCCATCCCGATGCCGGCATGGATGCGCGCCTGGGCCACGTCATGGCCCCGAGCCCGCAACGCGGCACGCCAGGCGACCACATGCTGGTGGACGGAGTCCACGAGGGTTCCGTCGAGGTCGACGATCACGCCGGGGAAGGTGGGGGAAGCGGTGTTGTGTGCCATGCTCAACAGCAGTAGCAGGTGGGCACGGGGCGCGACCCGCCCGTTCGGACACTTTCCACGCATTGCACGGTCAGAGTTGGTCGAACTGGGCGAACGCCTCGGATGCCCTCGACAGGGGCGGGGCGAGCCACCCCCAAGACGCGGGGCAGGGCAGGCCACGGGAGCGCGGCGCGTTTGGAGCCGCTCGTGGCAGGGCAGGAGCAGTGCGGGTGACCACAACGAAGTGAGGGCACCCCCGTGGTTGCGCGCCCCGTTCGACGCCTGTCCGAGGATGCGGCATCGCCTTGGCCGCACGGGGGGTTGACAGGGCTGGTGGCGATTGGTCATGCTGATGCAGCCTCCTCCCAGACCTCGGGGTGGCATCGAATCGTTCCTCCCAGACCCCGAGGATTCCGGTGGCGCGGACGGCACCGTGGACGCTCACGGGACCTGACGGATGTGCCGCGCCCTCTGCTGGGAGGTTTTCCCGTGGCAACTTGTGCCCGTCCACGTTCGCAGGATTCGTTCGACACCGACGATCTGGAGTTGTTTCGCCGTTGGCGTGGCAGCCAGGATCGGGCAGTGTTTTCCGAGTTGGTGAGTCGCCATCTGGGTTTGGCCCACGCCATGGCGCGGCGGTATGGCGGTCGTGGTCTTGACGGTGATGACCTGTCGCAGGTGGCGATGGTGGGTCTGTGCAAGTCGGTGGAGCGTTTCGATCCCGAGCGGGGGGTCGCGTTCAGCACGTTTGCGGTGCCGACGATCCTGGGGGAGTTGCGTCGCCACTTTCGTGATCGTGGGTGGGTCGTGCGGGTGCCGCGGCGGTTGCAGGAGTTGCGTCGTCATGCCGAGCAGGAGTTGCGTCGATTGGAACAGGAGGGTGACGGTCGGCGTCCGTCGATCGAGGAGGTTGCTGCGGCGTTGGGTGCCGACCCCGACGATGTGGCGGTGGCGACGAACCTTGGTGGGTGTTACCAGCCCAGTTCGTTGGACGCGATGCGGCGTCCTGATCTGCTTGACGAGGCGGAGTCGCCGGCTGATGTTGCGTGTCGGGACGTGACGGTGGCGCGGTTGTTGGACATGTTGGCGGATCGGGAGCGTCGCATCTTCGTCCTGCGGTATTTCCATGGCATGACCCAGCAGGAGATCGCGGATCGTGTGGGCATCAGCCAGATGCACGTGTCGCGGTTGTTGCGGGCCGGGCTCGAGGACCTGCGCGGCGCGGCCGCATGACCACGGCACACGTTGCAGGTCTGCGCCCGGCACCTCGCCCGTTGGGCGCGGACGTGCCGGTGACGGACGCACTGTGGTGGCAGAGCGAGGTGGCCGCGTTCGCAGCCACGAGCGTCGTGGGCCGCACCGTGGCCGGCACCGACGACCGTCTTGGCAAGGTGAGCGCAGTGGTGCACGTGGCCGGACGTGCACGGCTGGAGGTTCGGCCCCCGGGCGCCGCCCTGGGCAAAGCTCCCACGATCGTGCCTGCCGGCCTGGTCACGGTGGTCGACGGGGTTGCGGGCCTGGTGCTGGTGAACATGAGTGTCGCGCAACTGCGTGGTGCGCCCGCGCCGGGCGAGAGAGGGTGGGACGATCCGCGGTGGCAGCGCGAGGTCGTGTCGTACTGGCGCGCGCACCTGTGTCGTCACTGACCACGCCAGGGCTCCCGTCGCGACTGGGCCATGCGCCGACGAGTGGTGTTTGGGCCTGGAGCAGGCGGGAAAGCTCTGCTCGGCACCGGCTCGAAGGCATGGGAATGGTCATACCCGACCTGCATGAACCCACTCCATCGGCGCGGAAGGGCGGTGGGGTCGACAACGCACGGTTCAGCGGCCACACTGGAACCTGTCGCTGTGGACGGGCTCCAGGATGATCCGGGTGTACGTGGTCGAGGACCATCCCGTCATGCGGCAGACGATCGGTGACTACTTCGCGCTCATGGACGACATCGAGTTGTGTGGCATGGTCGACAACGCCGAGGACGCCATCGCCGGGATCGAGGACACCGACCCCACGGTCCTGTTGGTCGACGTCGCACTGCCGGGACGCAGCGGTCTTGAACTGGTCGTTGACGTGCGGGCCAAACGCAGCCTGCCCTGCGTGGTGCTGTCGGGCCACGGCGAGCGGACCTATGTCCTGCGGGCACTGTCGGCCGGTGCCAGTGGCTACGTCCTCAAGGGCAACCCCGCAGAGTTGCCCACGGCCATCCGACGGGCTGCCGCTGGCAAGTCCTACCTGACACCGACCGTCCGCCGGGCCGCGGAGTGAATGACTGGTGCGGCGCCCTCCAGACTCCGGGCACAGGTGCTCGGTGGCCAGGAGTACCGGGCCCCTGTGCCCCGTCCCCACTCAGCCCGGCGGGGCCAGGACGACGATCTCGGTGCCCTCGCCGACACTGGAGCGCATCTGCAGGTCCCCGCCCTGGAGGCGCAGCCGTTCTCGCGCGCTGAGCAGCCCGGTGCCGCGCACGTCCTCGCCATCCAGGCGGATGGTCGAGACGTCGAAGCCGCGGCCCTCGTCGCGAACCGTGACCTGGACGCGACCGTCGACCTCGTCGATCGTCACGTCGGCCCGGTCGGTGCCAGCGTGCTTCGCGACGTTGAACAGCAGTTCGCGGACCACGTGGAACACCAGGATGCGGGTCGCGTCGGAGTCGACGTCCTCGTGCGCCTCGACGTGCAGGTCGACGTCCAGGCCATGCAGGTCCCGCATGTGGCTGCGCAGCCATTCCAGCGCCTCGACCAGGCCTTCGTCGTCAAGGATCGGCGGGCTGAGGTCCACGGTGAGCTGCCGCGTCCTCCTGATGGCATCATCCAGATATGCCAGGCTCTTGGTGACGGTCGACTGCGCGCCGGCAAGGTCGTGTCGCTCGAGGTGTTCTCCGGCCAGCGTGGTCTGCATCTGGATGCCGTACAGGAGTTGCTGGAGGTCGTCGTGGAGCAGTCGGGACAGTCGCTGTCGCTCCTGCTGCTCGGCCGCGGACAATGTGTCGGACAACTGCCGCACCTGACGGGTGCGTTCGCGGACCCGGGCTTCGAGTTCCTCGGTGAGTTGCTCGAGATCCTGTTGTGCCTGCCGACGATCCGTGATGTCGCGAAACAGGACAGCGACCCGATGATCGTCCGGGCCGCCCACGCGGAAGGCGTAGACGTCGAACCAGCGTCCGCCGAGTTGGGTCGCTCGCTCGACGAACCGCTCCGGCTCGCCGGTTCGTGCGATTCGCCCGTACACGTCGAACCAGTGTTGTTCGTGGTCAGGTTTGAGCTCGCGCATCCGGCGACCGACCGCGTCGGTCAGTCCTGATTGGTGTTCGAACGCGGGGTTCACCTCGAGGAAGCGGAAGTCCACCGGGCGGTCGTCGGGGTCGTCGTACACCATCTCGAGCACGGCGAAGCCCTCGTCCATCGAGTCGAACAGGGTCCTGTAGCGCTCCTCGCTCGCCCGCAGGTCCATGACCACCTCGTCCGTTCGGGCCTTGGCGTCGCGCAGTTGCTCTTCGGCATGTCGGCGTTGCGTGATGTCGACGAAGGTCAGGACGACGCCCTCGATCCGTTCGTCGTGGCTGCGGTAGGGCAGGACGCGCGTCAGGAACCAACGGCCCTGGTCGTCCCTGAGTTCCCGTTCGACCGGCGCCAGGCGCTCCAGCACCCGCTTCGCGTCGTCAGCCAGTGCCTCATAGTCCAGGTTGTGGCGCAGGTCGGACACCGGACGGCCGAGGTCCGTGGGCCGGACGTTGAACAGTTCGGCCGCGGGTGGCGTGAAACGCATGATGCGCAGTCTTCGGTCGAGGAACAGCGTCGCGATGTCGGTTGCCGTCAACAGGTTCTGGAGGTCCCCCGTCAGCTGCGACAGCTCCGCCACCTTGTGGCGGTTCTCCTGGTTGGCGGTCTGCAGCTCCTCGTTGATGCTCTGCAGTTCCTCCTTGCTGGTCTCGAGTTCTTCAAGGGTGGACCGCAGTTCCTCGTTGGACGACTGCAGCTCCTCGTTGGAGGCGCGCAGTTCCTCTCGGCTGGTCTCGTACTCCTCGGCCAGGGCCTGCATTCGCCGGCGTGAAAGGTCCAGCTCGGTGCGATTCGCGAGGTCGTCCGTTGCTCGCATGTCACCGGATCCGGTCTCGGGCACGTCGGCTTGGCGGGAGTCACGGCTGTCGCGATCCGTCTCGATGAACCTGACCAGCACGAAGTCCTCGAGCCCGGCTTCGGTGGCGGGACGCACGTCCATGGAGACCCACGCGGAACCACCGTCCAGCTGCACCTCCTGCGCTGGCGTCGGGACTGCCCGACGCCCTCGTCGGACCTCGTGCAGGGCTGCCCCCAACTCGGTGCGCAGTTCGGGCCGGACGGACTTGACCACGTTGGCCGTGTACTCACCGCCGGGGTGCACGAGGTAGCGCCCCACGTGCGGGGAGAGGTGGACGATGCCCTGGTCGGGACCGACCAGCACGCTCGGCGGAGCGTGGTGCTCCACGACCCGCTGGTGGAGCACGCCGAAGGAAATCGGTGCGTTCCCGGTCGCTCGGGCGTCTGGTTCCGTACTGACGTGGGTCCGTGGTGACAGGGGGAACACGGGCAACCGGGGCTGCGCGGTCGGGACCGTGCGGCGCCGATGGAACCGCTGGTCCCCGTCCACGGTCGCGAACAGGCCGGCGGACTGCACCGTCTCCGAGGTGCCGAGCACGAGGACGCCGTCGGGGCGCAGGGCATAGTGGAACAGTTCGAGCACGTCGCGCTGGATCTGGCGCTCCAGGTAGATCATCAGGTTTCGGCACATCACGAGGTCGAGACGCGAGAACGGCGGGTCCCCCAGCAGGTTGTGGGACGAGAAGACCACGACGTCGCGGACCTCCGGTCGGACCCGATACCCCCCGTCGTGCTCGTGGAACCAGCGCCGAAGGCGCCGCTCGCCGACGTCTTGTTCGATGCTGGCGGGGTACACGCCCTGGCGGGCTGTGGCCAGCGACGCCTCGTGGAGGTCACTGGCGAAGACCCGCACCCTCGGGGGTGTGTCCAGCCCGGCCACGGCCTCCAGCAGCAGGATGGCCAGCGAGTAGGCTTCCTCACCGGTGGCGCAGCCCACCGACCAGGCCCGGATGTGGTCATGGCCCCTGTCGGCGAGCACGCTGGGGAGCACGTCGTCGGCGAGTGCCGCGAACACGTCCGGGTCGCGGAAGAAGCTCGTGACCGTGATGAGCAGGTCGTCGGCCAGGGCGATGGTTTCCAGCGGCTCGTCGCGCAGCACCTCGACGTAGTCGTCGAACTGGGTGAGCTGTCGCAACTGCATCCGGCGAGCGACGCGACGCAGGATCGTCGCCTTCTTGTAGCGAGTGAAGTCACGACCGGTCTTGGCCCGGATCTGGGCATAGATGCGGTGCAGTCGCCGCTCGTCGTCCTGGTCGAGTTCCTCGTCCGCCGCGGGGTGCTCCACAGCGGCGGCGAAGAAGTCGAGGATGCCCCGCGGGATCCGGTCCAGCGTCAAGACCAAATCGACCAATCCGGTGGCGATGGCGGTCTGTGGCATGCCGGGGTACTCGGCCTCGGACGGCTCCTGCACGATCGTGAGGCCTCCCTTCTCCTTGATCTCGCGCAGCCCCTGGGCCCCGTCCGAGCCGGTCCCGGTCAGCACAACACCCACGGACCCGCCGTCATGGGTACGGGCCAGGGTGCGGAAGAAGTGGTCGATGGGCGCGCGCTCGGCCCGTCGTTCCTCGAGTTCGGTCAGCCGCAGGTGGGTGTCGACACTGTCGAGATTGGCGTTGGGCGGGATGACGTAGACCCGGTCAGGCTCGAGCCTGACGGTGCTGGTCACCTGCTGCACGGCGACCGGCACGTGTGGTTGCAGGAGTTCGGCGAGGTGGCTCTCATGCTCGGGTGACAGGTGGACCACGACGACCCACGCGATCCCACTCGTGGTGGGGATCAGGCCAAGCAGGTCCTTCAGCGCCGCCAGCCCACCCGCGGACGTGCCGATCCCGACGACCGCCGTCGGCGTGTCGCTGTCTTGTCGCATTGCTGCTCCACGCTGCCTCCCGGTCGTGGGTGCGCGCACGGAACCACGCGGACACGGGGGGCGATGTCAGGGCTCCAGGCTTCCGTCGACCACGGCCCGGGCGACGTCGTGCAGGTTCATTTGCCGGGAACGGGCGAAGGACCGCAACTGCTTGAAGGCATCCTCGAGCCCGACGTTGCGTTGCATGGCCACGACCGCCTTGGCCTGCTCGATGACCACGCGGCTGTCCAGGGCATGCTGCAACTGGTCGGCCAGCACCTTGGCCTCCTCTGCCTTGCGGCGAAGGTCCGCGGTGTCCAGCCGCGTGGCCGCCAGGTTGGCCATGCGGGCCCGCAACTCCCCCAGTGCGAAGGGTTTGGTGAGGTAGTCGTCGGCGCCGTCCTGGAGCAGTCGCACCCGCAGGGCCTCGTCGGTCCGACCCGTCAGCACCAGGATCGGGACGTCCAGCAGCCCCTCGACCTGGTGCAGTTCGTGGACCAGTTGCTCGCCGTCGCGCCCCGGCAGCATGATGTCACACACGATGAGGTCCGGACGCACCTGTCGGGCAGCGGCGAGGGCGGCATCGGCGGACCCCGCCTCGATCACGTCGTGCTCGCCGGCCAGTTCCAGTTGCAGGAACTCCCGGAGGCGGTCATCGTCCTCGACCACCAGGACCGTCATCGCGCCCCCCGCCTCCGCGGTGGGCAAAGTCGTGTCGGCGTACGTCGTGGATGGCGGCTTTGCCTCCGCGTCCGCCACCTCGCCAGCCGGGCAGTCACGAGTGACCCGTTCGTCGATCGTCACCGACAGGCCCTCCAGTTCGAGCAGTTCGCACGCGACGGTGGCCAGTTGCGCCATCTCGGTGGAGGTCTCGTGCTCGTGGGCATGGGGGCATGCGATGGACAATGCCAAGGCGTGGTGCGCGTCGTGCGACGTGGCCGAGACGACGACGACGTCGCCGGCACCCGCATGTTCGGTGTGCGTTGCGAAGAGGATCTCCAGGGCCCAGTCCGTGGCTCGTCGGTGCAGCTGCACGGATGTGGGCGATTCCGGCAGGTCCAGCCGAACGCCCACCTCTGCAGCCTGCGCATCGGGCTCAATCGCCGCCACGGCGGCGTGCACCACGTCATCCAGGTCCGCATCGGTCAGGTCCAGCCGCGCCGGCCACGCCGCGACCTCCACGAGGCGGTCCACGTCCGCACGCAGCCGTCCCAGGCTGCTGCGTGCCAGGGCAGCATGGCGTGCAGCGTCCTGGTCCAGGGTTGCCGACGCCACCAGCAGGTCGAGGGGCCCGGCCACCAGACTCATCGGCGTGCGCAACTGGTGGGCGAGCGCCGCCACGGCCCGGCGGCGGGTGTCCCCTGCGTCGACCTGGTCCGGCGTGCCCTTCCGGGACTCCTGGCCGTCTGCATCCTCCCGGGAATCCACGATTCGATCATCTCCAGTGTCCGCTGGCGTCGCGCTGGAACGACGACCCCGATGGTCCATGGTAGGACGCCCGGCCCAGCGCGGTCGCGTCGCGGGCGTCGCCCGCTCAGGCCAGCCCTGGCAGGACCTCGTCCTGCCAGAACGTGAAGAAGCCGGCCTGGTCGGGACCCATCTGGTTGACGTAGACCTCGTCGAATCCGGCGTCGACGTACTCCTGGATGGCGTCGACCCACCCCTGCGGGTCGGGACCCATCGGGTACTGCTCGGCCATCATGTCGGGCGTCACGAGCGTGATGGCTTGCTCGAAGTGGCTGGGCATCGGCAGCTCCTGGGCCAACTGACCCGGCAGGGCCTGGTTTGCCCAGGCCATCGCCGTGCCGGTGGCCTGGTCGCCATCTCGGGCCCAGCAGCCCTTGAGGGCGGCCGCTGCCGGTCCCGTCCCGCCCTGGTCGCGATACTCCTTGATCGCCCCGCCGTCGGGGCCCATGCTGATCAGGCCGTCGCCGATGCGGGCGGCCAGCGACAGGGCCTGGGGGCCGAATGCCGACACGTGCACCTCGACCGGCTCGTCGGGCAGGGTGTAGATGCGGGCATTGTCCACGCGGTAGTGGCGACCCTGATGGACCACCACGTCGCCGGTCCACAACTGGCGCATCACGTCGACGGCCTCCTCCAACATCTGGTGACGCACGTCGACCGATGGCCACGCGTCACCCAGGATGTGCTCGTTGAGGGCCTCACCACTGCCCACGCCCAACCGGAAGCGGCCGCCCGTCGCCACGGCTGCCGTGGCCGCCGCCTGGGCGATGATTGCAGGATGGATGCGCACCGTCGGGCAGGTCACTGCCGTGGTGATGCGCAGGTCGGTGGTCGCGGCGATGCCGCCGATGGGGGTCCACACGAACGGGCTGTGGCCCTGAGCGTCGTTCCACGGATGGAAGTGGTCAGAGATCCACACCGACTCGAACCCGGCCTGTTCGGCCTGCTGGGCGATGTCGACCAGCGTGTCGGGTGCATGCTCCTCGGCGGCGAGGAAGTAGCCGAATTCGGTCATTGGGGGGCCTTCATGGCAGGGGCATCCGGGCGTCCCGGGGATCATGTTGGATCATTGCCCCAGCGCCCCGACGGCAAACCTGCGTCACCGCGTGGGTCCAGCGCTCACGACACCTGCACGTCCAGGTCGACGTCGACGACCCGGGCACGGACCGTGCCGTTCCCGACGGCAATTGTCCAGGGTCCCGCGACCCATCGGCAGCCCGGTCACCTGCGACGGGGGAAGCACGTCGGCGGCGATTTCCGGGGCTGGTCGTGGGCCTACTCAGGCGTTGCGCTTGACGATGCCGTCGGCCAGGGCGTCGGCGGCTTCGCCCAGGCGCAGGCCCAGCACGTCCACGCGACGAAGGAGTTGACGCCGCTTCATCATGCCGGTCGTGACCGGTTCGTCGCCGTCGAGCAACTCGGCAAGCCCGTCCTGGTAGGTGCGACGGACCTGCCCCGGGTGGTCCTCGCGAACACCGGCATGCGTGGCCGTCGGCGCATCCGAGAGCCCCGCCATGCGATCGCGCAGTTCGTCGATGCCCGCGGCAACTGCCTCGAGCATCGGCACCAGCAAAGGTTCGTGCGCGATTCCGAACAGCTTCATTTCGCGGACGAGGTCGACCAGGTTGTTGCTGACGTCCTCGATCGACCGCGACAGCCCGAACAGGTCCTCGCGATCGATCGGCGGCGCCAGCACCGCCGCCAGGTCCCTGACCAACGCGTTGCGTTGCTCGGCACCGCGATCCTCAAGGGCCTGGATCTCGCCAGCGATGTCGGCAATGTCTGGATGGCCGCGAGCAACCTCCATCGCCAACCCGACGGCTTCGCGGGCGGTGTCGGCCTGCGCCAAGAGGTGCTCGACCAGCAGTTCGTCATTGCGACCGGCAAGGTCGCGAGCCATGCGCAGTACTCGCTGCCACATCGGATGTCCCTCCCTGTTCGGCTCACTGCACCACGCGGACCATCCCCCACGCAACCACCAGTGCCAGCCCGAGGGCAAGAGGGAGCGTCACGACCCATGCCCCGCCCAGACGCGCGACCTCGCCCCACCGGATGCGTCCACGTCGCCGGCTCATGTTCGTGCCCACCATCGCCCCCGCGATCGCCTGGGTCATCGACACCGGCGCACCGACTGCCGAGGACGCCAGTACCACCGACGCTGAAGACACCTCGGTCACCACTGCTGCGGGTGGTTGCAGTGGCACGACGCCGCCGCCCATGGTGTCAGCCATGCGGGGCAAACCGATCACGGTACCAACCATGAACAGCACCCCGATCACGACCATTGTGGTTGTGCCCAGCTCGCCCACCGACGCCTGTACGCCAGTGGCAACGGCGACCACAGCAAACATCTTCTGGCCATCGTTGGCGCCATAGGCCACGCACTGCAGGCCGAACCCGACCAGGTGAGCCGAGTACAGAAGTCGTCGGATGGGCGATGTTGGCGGCAACGTCGCTGCTCCCAGCGTGAGGAGCCAGCCTGCCGCCATCCCGACAAGAGGGGCCACCAAGCCCATCAGGACCACGAATCCGACGGATGCCCAGGACACCTCGAAGCCCGCCCCCACGCCTGCCCCGGTGATGGAGCCGACGAGGGCCAGGGTCAGGCTGGTGGGCAGCCCCCGACTGGACAGGCCGACGGTGGTCGCAACGGCGGCGCCGACTGCCGATGCCAGCGCCACTGAGCCCGTCGGACCCTCGAACGTCACCAGTCGCTGTGACAATGTCGTCGCAACCGCCATGCCCAGCAGCATGGGGACGACGATCACGCCTGCGCCAACGGCCAGCACGGCGACCCAGGGGGCGAGACCGCGTACCCGCAGCCCGGCCGCCAACATCGCCGCTCCGTCGTTGATGCCACAGGTCACCGCGAAGAGCCAGGCGATCGCGACGACGATCAAGTTGAGGTCCACGGCCAGCCAGATCTCTCAGCCGCCGCGGGTGCCTCGAAGGGCACCCGGCCGGATCCGCACGGACACCGACACGCAGCCAACAGCCCCCCGGGGAAGAACACGTTGGGGATCTCGTAGCCGAACACGATGACCTCGAACGACGGCATCAGGCGCAGCGCTCCCTCGAGCCAGCCCGTCCACCAGTTGGGTTGGGCTCCGGTCGTGACCGCGGCAGGATCGTAGGGCTCGTACAACCACACCGGGTTGATCTGGAACAGCGTGCCCAACAGTGCCACACCGGACGCCAGGAGGAAGAACAGCCTTGCCGTCTTGTCCATACGTGGGCCACAGTCGGTCACCGACCTGCTCACGCGATCCGGTCTCAGCCACTGCGAACTGCGCCATGCACTTCGCGCCCACGGGATCGGCTCCATGAATCGGGTCGAGGCCGCGATTCTGGAACCGGACGGACGCATCAGCGTGATCACCGACGGAGCGGGCATCTCCACCGAATTGCTCAACGGTGTGATCGGGGCGCAACAGGCCGAATGAGCCGGCCGCGCACCAGGCCTCAGTGGTTGCGCAAGGCGTCGATCAATTCGGATTTGTCCATGTCGGACCGCCCATCGATGCCCAGTTCGGCCGCTCGTTCATGCAGCTCATCGACGGTCCACTCCTCGTAGGGCGGTGAACTCCCGCCGCGCTTGGCCGCCGCCGTCCGGTCGGTGTTGGCGATGCGAGCAGCCTTCTCCTTCGAGGCTCCCTCGTCTCGCAGTGCCTCGTACTGATCATCGTCCTTGATGGACGGACCGGGTTCCTGTTGTCCTGGCATCGTCATCTCCGTGGTCGCGTCGGGAAGCGAATGCAGCCGCCTTCCCTGCAAGCAGTGCCCACGGAGCCCTGTCGCCAAACACCGCCGACAATGCATCGCCTGGAACTCGTCCGCGTTGGGCCTGCGGCTGGTCTGCTGCGCCATGGCCTGCCCGGAGGCGGAACGCGAGTCGCCGATTGACCGGCACCGGCCGGGAATCGAGGTTTGTACCGTCGACCACACGGATCCCTGTTGCCGTTGAAGGATTCCTTCTTGTCAGACCCCTGGTTGTTTGTTGACGGGGGATCTGCGGGGCGGGAACGCGGTCGCGACATGCGTGTGGCCGGCGTGGTCTTCGTTGGCCTGTTCAGCCTGGTCGTGGTCGGCTGGAATCCGCTGTTCGCGCTGGACGAGGCGGTCACCGACTTGTGCAACCGCGCAGTCAGCGGCTCTGGGTTCGCGGTGTCGACGTTGCACGTCCTCACGAACCTCGGCGGTGCACAGGTCGCGTGGGTGATCATCCCGCTCGTCGTGATGTGGCTGGTGATCAGGCGGGCGCCGCGAGCAGCGGCCGTCGCCGCGGTGGCCGGACTGGGTGCGGCCGCCCTGGACCCGGGCATCAAGGGCCTGGTCGATCGTGCGCGTCCCCTCGTCGACACCACGGTTGCGACTGCACCGGGCGCGAGTTTTCCCAGTGGTCACGCATTGGGAGCGACTGTCACCTACGGGCTGTTGATGTGGGTCTTCCTGCCTTCGGTGCCGTCACGACACCGCCGCAGGATCATGGTCGCCGCCGTGTCGGTGGTCACCGTCGTGGGGCTGACCCGGATCGCGCTGGGCGTGCATCACGTGTCCGACGTCGTGGCAGGCTGGGCCCTTGGTGTCGTGTGGCTCGGTGTCACCAACATCCTCTTCGAGGGTGGCCTGGACAGGCGGGGTTCAACGGCCGCGCCCCGGACGGCCACGCGGCCGGCATCCCGAGACCGGGCGGTGCTTGTCGACGGGGCGTCCACCATCGCCCAATTGGTCGTGGCTGCGGTTGTGATGTGGGGGGCGTTGTTGGCCCTGGGGGAGCTTGTCAGCGACCCTCGTGGCGTGGTCCTGGCATTTGATGCCCGTGTGATGGAGTGGGCGGTGGGCATCCGGACGGCCGGGGTGTCCGAGGTTGCGAGACAGGTGGGCCGCTTGGGTGGGACGGTCCCGGTCAGTGGTGTCCTGCTGGGTTCGGTGGTGTTGGCGCTGGCGGTCACTCGGGACTGGCGGCCGCCGCTGTTCCTGGTGGCGGCCGTGGCGGGCGAGACCACCATCTTTCTTGCAACCGTGGCGATCGTGGACCGTGGACGCCCCGAAGTCGAGGCGCTGACGGGCAGCCTGCCGCCCACCGCTTCGTTCCCGTCCGGACATGCCGCGGCTGCACTCGCCCTGTGGGGCGGCGTTGCAGTGCTCGTGTTCGCGTGGCGGCGGGACTGGGTGGGTTGGACCGCGATCGGGCTGGCCATCGTCATTGCTCTTGCGGTCGCGCTGTCGCGCCTGTATCGAGGGGTCCACTACCCCACAGACGTCCTGGCAAGCTTCGCCTTCACCTCGGCCTGGCTCGCCGTGTGCTGGCGCTCGCTGCAGCCCGGCCCGCCCCCAGGGCCACCCGGACCACCTGACCACGACCGTGGCGCAACGGCCACCGAGTACGCGCAAGGGGTGTCACGATGAAGCGCATCGCCAAGCGAACTCCTGTCCGGACGGTGGGGCTGGGGCGTCTGTTCCGGGAACTTGCCCTCTAACATGAAGAACACAGGGATCCAGAAGCCCGGCTGGTCAACCGGCGGACCGTGCGCAGCGCACCCATTGCTTTGCCAGGACCTGTCCTGGTCGACCGGTCGCGAACAGATCGGAGCATGGAAATGAGCACGTCGCGCCAGGACGAGACCTCCACCGAGGCCACGGGCGGCCACGATGTCCGCGCGTACCTGCGGTTCGCCGCGATGATTGTGACGTCGACCGTGGTGATGTTCCTTCTCACCTACACCAACGTCATCACGTTCGCACACGTCCGTTTCAGCGAGGAACGGGTCTACATGGCGATCCTGATGGGCTCGGCCATGGCCATCATCATGCTGGCGTTCATGTGGGGGCAGATGTACCGCGACACCCGCGTCAACATCGGCATCGTGGTCCTGTCCATCATCGTCGGCGTTTCGGCCCTGTGGCTGTCACGATCCCAGCAGTTCGTCGAGGACCCGGCCTACATGGGCGGGATGATCCCCCACCACTCGATCGCGATCCTCACCAGCGAACGCGCCGACATCGACGACGTCCGGGTGCGCCAGCTCGCCGACGAGATCATCAAGGCGCAGCGCCGCGAGATCAAGGAGATGGACTGGCTGCTCGACGACATTGCGGCCAACGGTGTCGCCGAGAACGACGCCGAGGCGGAGCGACGACCGGTCCCCGACTTCGAGGGCGAACTCGACCCCGAGTCCTGACCCTCGTCGCCCACCGCCACCGCGGTTGACCGGGCCCACCCACGGAGAGTGCTGCCGCCGCCCGGCTGTTCGGCGATGCCAAGTCCGAGCGCGTGCTGGAGGCACCGGGCGTGACGGTCATCAACCTCCGCGTGTGCCGGGCGCGTGCACCCATCAGCCCAATCTGTGCACCCACCAAGGCGCGGATGTCCCAAACGGTGCGCCATGTGTACGCGGGTAGTCGGATCCACCCGCTTGCACCTGCCAGCAGCCACCAGCCGAAACCGAAACCAGCACTGAGCAGGGCAAACAGGCTCTTCGGAAGTTCACGGGCGTGCCGGGGTGAGGATGGCAAGCTGGGTCGACCAGACCTTGCGGCGGAACCGGCCCCGCCGGACGAACGCGGTCTCGTCCAGCCCGAGCACGGCCACCCGGCCGATCCGATCGGGATCGTCGACCAGCGAGCTGCCGTAGGCGATCACGGCGCGGTTGATCGTGTGCCAGTCCGCCCCCAGATCAGCGGCGACCTCGCTGACCGAGCGACCGAGCCGGCCGACCTGCTCGTATGCCCACCCCCTGTCCTCATCCACGCAACCCCTGCACCCCGCTCAAATCCGAAGCCCCAGCAATCTGGACTTGGCGTTGCCCGCCACCAACCCCCTGGGCCAGCGGACCACGCCGACTCAGAATCAACCTTGAGCTGCCCTGTTGTGCCGCGGTCAGCGTCGGGTTGGGCCACGCTGAGGGCGATTGGACGGTTGGTGGAGATCCCACCCTTCTCGTACCCACGCTTCGCGGTCGGTGGTCCGTCAGCTCGGAGCCCGGGCCATGCTCGAGGCGGCCGGCGTCGCGGTTGGCGGCGACTGGGGGATGCCGTTGGCGGTGAAGCCGGCCATGGACGTAGGCCGCAGGCGAGGGAGAACGACGACCACCCCAAAATGCCGTTGGAAAACTCTGCCTTGACAGGGACTTGGAAACCTGATAAGAACGGTTGTCGACGACGATGAGAACATCAAAATTGTCGGGTACTTGACGATCCGATCCATCGACAACTGGTGTACGCAACCATGACAAAATCCAATGAATTTCACATGAAGAACGAATCCCAAGAATCGGTCGACTACTTGGTCTACAACGGAAAAGACGGACCCAAGTGGGTGGGCCTTACCGGCGGAAATCTGCACAAGGGTGACTGCGACGAGATCGACGTGCCAACGAACGGTGGCCAAGGGTACTACTGCCGCTTCCTCGACTCGGAGGGCACCGAGGTGGCAGGCGTGATCGTGCATGCGGGCCAGTCGGTCGTGGTCTACAAGGACGCCGGGTCATTCTACGCCAAGGTTCAAGAGGGCAATGTCTGCCCACCATGACGGGATGATTCTGCCACGATCGCCTCGGTAGATCCGGTCACGAGCGGCGTCCGACCCCTGGATCGCCGGATCCGATGAGGTCGCCTGCAGGCTTCCCTCTGTCTTGCAGGGCCTCGTCCGACCATGAGGCCGTCGAGGATGCTGGGATAGACACAGAGACTCCGTGAGACTGGAGGTGTCTAAGCCAACCCAGTCGCGGAGTCCCTGTGCAGGTCGATCCTATGGTGATGTGTCGTCTGTTGGTCGGTCTCGACGTCGACGTGGTCGGCGTCGTGGGCTGGACGGCACCGATGCAGGTGCACGTCCGTTCGCGTCGGTCGAGGCCGTCGTGTCGGGTGTGTGGAACGTCGGGGACGGTCAAGCAGCGGCGACGACGCCGCCTGGTCGACCGGCCCGCCTTCGGCAGGCCGGTGTCGCTGGTGTGGCACCAGCTGCGGTGGCGCTGCCCCGACCCGGCGTGCCAGACCGGATCGTGGACCGAACGCGACGACACGGTCGTGGTCGGCAACCGCGGGATCACCGACCGCGCTGCCCGGTGGGCGTGCGAGCAGGTCGGCCGTCACGGTCGCTCGGTGGCCGAGGTCGCCGCGACCTGTCGGCGGACTGGCACACGATCAACCGCGCCGTGATCGCCTACGGCACCGCGCTGATCGATGACCCGGACCGGATCGGCCACGTCAGGGTGTTGGGGCTGGACGAGACCGCGTTCGCCCGGCGGGGCCGGTTCCGGATCAAGCAGTGGTCGACCCAACTCGTGGGTGACGGCCAACTTCTCGATGTCGTCCAGGGTCGTGAAGCCGCGCCGGCGTGTGCATGGCTGGCCGGCCGCGACCCTGCCTGGGTCGACGCGATCGGTCACGTCACGCTGGACCTGTCCGGTGCGTATCGCAAGGTCGCGGACACGATGCTGCCCGACGCCATCCCGGTCGCCGACCCGTTCCACGTCGTGCGTCTGGCTAACCAGTGTTTGGATGAGACCCGCCGCCGGGTCCAGCAGGACACCACCGGTCACCGCGGTCGCAAGACCGACCCGCTCTACCGTGCCCGCAAGCTGCTCGTGATGGCCGACGACCGCCTCGACGACGGCGCCAGATCGCGCCGCCAGGGCCTGCTCGCCGCGGGCGATCCGCGCGGGCAGGTCGCGGATGCCTGGACGGCCAAGGAAGCCGTCAGGGAGCTCTACCAACTCGACGACCCCGACCTCGCGCTCGACTGGGTCACCGAGCTGGCCGAGACCTGCACCGACCCCGGCTACGGCCCCGAAGTCCGACGGCTGGGTCGCACCCTCAAGCGTTGGGCCGAACCGATCGCGGCCTGGCACGCTTCTCGGGCTACGAACGGGCCAGTCGAGGCGATCAACAACCTCGCCAAGCGCATCAAGCGAGTCGCGTTTGGGATGACCAACTGGACCCACTGGCGCATCCGCGTGCTGCTCTACGCAGGCAAGCCCGACTGGTCCAAACTCGCCATCCTCACCCCGACACGCCCGTGAACTTCCGAAGCGCCGTGAAACGCAAGGTCGGCGTCACCGCCTGGGCCATCCTGGAAGACATCGCCCTGGACGCCCACCTCGACATCGAAGGACGACTGGTCGACACCACCAACGTGCGCCTGGCCACTCGACTCACGAATCGCCGCCCGGGGACCAGGGCCAAGTGCCGGATACCCAAGACCCAAGGGAATCGGGATGAGGTGACCCCAGGTGTCGTTCAGTCTAGGCCGATCAGTCATCCCTCCCTGGGTTCTGGATCAACTCATCATCCTTCTTCGGTGGGCTCAACCCCCGCCTGGGGCGCTTCGAGAAGCTCTCTGGTCTGGCGTTGCCAAAAGCCTGCGAACAGGCTGATAAGGACGAGCTCCACCCAGAAGATCCAATGTTTGAAGCCTGCCCACCCGAGTAGCCCCAGCACCAATGCTGCCGCCAGCATCAGCCTGGCGATCATCACGTACGTTCTGTATGGCCCGCCCACCTGCTCGATGCGCTTGAAGATGACCGCGAGGTAGCTTCTTGGGGGAGTCATGGCGTCCGCCTCTCTCGCGTTGGCCACAACTACGAAGAACAGGCAGCAGAACATGGCTACCGCAGCGACATAGTGGGCGTGTTTGTCGACCAGTGTCGAGGCGAATATCCACAGGGCTACGCCGACTACCAGGGCGAACAGAAACCAGAACAACGCCAAATTCGTATGAGGAAGCCGTCCACCGATATACGTCGCTTGTGGCGTTCGCCGCCACAAGGCCCACCCGATGGCTGTCGCCAATATTCCCGCCACAAGCAATGCGAAGAGATTCGTCCGCACGATTGCGGTCACCTCAACGGCGGTGGGCACGTTCACCATGCCTGGCGCCGGGCGAGAAGGATCAATCGTCGTGGGAACGAAGGCCACCACAAACGCCAGGAAACCGGCGACGTCGAGAATCACGTTCTCCGGATTGCTGGCGTGGTACACGATGACGCAGGCACCGATCGCGCACAGTGCGGCCACGAAAGTAGGCCGGACAGCAGTGTAGTAATAGGCGCTGATCGACGTTTGCCAATATCCAGTGACACAACCGGCATAGATTATCGCGATAAGAAGCATTCCGACGACAACAATTAGCGCCCATCGGAGCGCGACATAGGTCTGCCTGAAACTATATTCGCCACCAGATTCAACCATCATGAGATAGCTTTCTACCTTGGCTCTTGTGCGTAGACATGAGGGATGCGGCGGCGACGGCCATAGACGCCCAGAAGCCGATATGCTTCGCGACGCCAAACGTGGAAGCCGTCACCATCGCGGACTTCGGAGCATCCGGGAATGTGGATAGCACTACTGCTATGGCCATGCCTTCAGCGACGTCAAATGAGGCGGTCGCCACAGGTATCGTGGCAAGTGCGACCGCGATGCGCGTGCCTTGTAGCAACTTGAACGTTGCTCCTGCGAAGAAGGCCCCATAGCAGCAGGCGAACACAACATCGAAGCGGATATAGGTGGAGTAAGCGGCCCGGCCGGTTTCGCCTAGACGTTCCAGGGTGGCGAAGCCCCCCTCGGGGCCATACGCAAATGCAGTGTCGAGGACCTGCCCGCCGGTCGCTCTCTCAATGCTTCGGATGCTGAACGGGACAGGCGCGATGGTGATGAGGAAGAGTGCTCCTGCTGACGAAATACCCAGAGCCCAGAGGGCAGCGCGGTTCGATAAGGGTTGCAACACTCTTCCACCTGCCATCCGAAATCCTTCGTACGACCGGACAGCCAACATCATCATGCTGCATTTCAAGTGCAATGTAAAGCGGCAATTCGGAAAGGGCGGGATCAAGGTTGACACCCGACCGACACTCGCTACACCCCGACCTTCAGACCACTATTGCGCACGCGGCCGGAGGGGGCGCAGGTTGACATGTAGCCGGCTTGACAGTTGGGTGGGATGACGTGGATCCAACGGGTCGGCCGTCCGCGGGTGGGGCTGTCGGTCGGCGCCCCGGGCAGCGTCACGAAGTCGTCATCGACGCCCGCCACGACATAGGTCGCCAACCGCAGGGGCAGACGTCGAGGCTGTTCGACGCTTCAATACGGGCGTCTACCAGCAGAAGTGCATGAATGGCTTCCCGTCCAACGGGAAACTGGCCGCGACTCGACCTCGCTTTCACACAACGTCGCCCCGGAAGTTCGTCACGTCACGAAATCGGCCCGACGCCTGATCGATGCCGGGCACGGACCCGGCCCCCTACCCCGCTGGTGACGGTCTAATCAACGCCGATCACTGGCGCAACGACGAGATCGAGTCCGCTTTGGTGGCTCGTGCCAATCGTAGGAGCCGTCGGGCGACGAGCAGCGAGAAGACTGCCCAGGGCACGAGGGACACGAGGGCGAAGACGAGCCCGATTGTGCCGGCCGAGGCGGGCAGCACCATCAGCGCGCCCGCCAGCACTCCTACATAGGCGGTCACCCCTCCGAAGACGTCGCTTCGCACCATGACGCCGGCGATCAGCAGCAGCGCGATGCCATTGAGGACGTAGTACACGTCGTATGTGGTGCCTACATACGTGGCGAGCATCCCCTCACCGGCGGCCAGCAGCGCGGCCTCATGCGCGGCTGTCTCCGCGCCTGCGAACTGGCTGCTCAGTTCGAGCATCTCGAAGGCCGTGTTGGATGGGAAGTAGGCCGCTATCCCCACGAGGCCGAGGGCCAGGGCCACAGCCATGAGGGATTCGTCGATCCGATGAAGGGCGGCGTAGAGCGCCAACCAGATCAGGACAATGAGGATGTTCTGCGGCACGTACAACAGGTCGAGGCTGAGCAGCCCGACCAACCAGCCGCTCTCGAAGAGCTCGAACGCCCCGAGTGCAGCGGCGGGCGGCGGCCACACGAGGTAGACCACGATCTGGACCGGGATCAGCGCCACCGAGACCAGGGCGGCCACGCCACCAATCCTGTACAGCCGGCTCCAGCGAGGGTCCGCGGTGTTGTCGTCCGTGAACTCCGACATCGCCGTCCTCCTACCGTCGTCCGACAAGCGCCCCAGTGGCGGGTACACCAAGGACTGCCCACCATCCGCGGGCCCACCGGTCGCCGATCGGCATCGGGCGCGGGGTGCACCCAGCCTGCGATCTGCACCTTCGGACGACCGGGTCGTGGTCACGAGGCCCACCGGATCGGATCTCTTCATGCAGTGTGCTGCGGACGCGGCGGACGCGGAAGGGCCCAAGGTCCTGCCGTCGCGAGCGAAACGGCGTCAGGTGGTGGGGGGCTCGGCGGGTCCAGGGCGTCGCGCCATGATCAGCAGGCTCGTCACCACCACCCACGCGGGGAAGGTGAACAGCGCGAAGTTTCCTCGCAGGCCCACCAACAGCAGGCACAGGCCGAGGATGACGCTGACCGCCCCGAACCACCGTGGGAACAGCCCGGAACGCAGGGCCCACGTGGTGCTGACGATGACGAACACGGCGCTGGCGCGCAACGCGATCAACTCGCTCGCGGCCCTGCCGATGGACAGGCCCAGGCGAACGACTCCGCCGTCGGCCCCGCCGGCCTCGACTTGCCAGACCAGCGCCAGTTCGAGCGCGGCCACCAGGAACAGCGCAGTGACGAACAGGGTCGCCGCCATCATGTGCACGGTGGAGAGCATGTGGTTTCCACGGCCCCCTGTGGTGCGAACGACCCGGTCGCCCAGGGCGGCGGAGAACCACATGAACGCGATCGCGGCGAGTGGGACGACGTAGAGGGCACCGAACAGCGACGCACGCCGACGACTGGTCGACGCGGCGTACGCGGCGATCTCGGCCGGCGCGGCGTCGAAGGGCGGGCTCGCTCGGAACAGGACCCAACCCACTCCGAGCAGGATGGCGAACACGATCCCCGCGAGCGCGGCGCGCGACCCGCGGGCACTGCCATCGATGACGTCACCGGGGACTGACATCGCTCCTCCAGATTCGACGCCTGCGCATGGGGTACCCGATGTCGGGTCGAGGTGCCGGGGGCTGGAACGGGCGGCACGCCACGAGAGGTTGTCGGAACGGGGCCCGTTGTCATGCTCGCACGCCCCTGGCTCTGTGTGCGACGCTCCGGTCAGCGGTCGGGCTTGGTGCCGATGACGACGTACCTGGAGGTGCGAGGCTGGTCCGCGACACGGACCTCTGCGAACCCGGCTTCGGTCACGAGGTCGAGCAGTTGTCCTTCGGTGATGGCGCCGCATCCGACCACCGTCTCGTGCAGTTGGATGCCGGCCAGCCGACGGTGGATCGGGTTGGTTCGGTAGGAGTCGACGTCGTCGGGATATGGCAGTTCTGACGCCACGATGCCGCCGCCGGGGCGGAGGGCGTGAAACGCGCGGCGCAGGACGTTGCGCCAGTCGTCTTCGTCTCCAGTCTCGTGCAGCACCAGGTTCATGGTGACGAGGTCGAACCGTTCCTGGTCGTCCAACTCGGTTGCGTCCTGGTGGCGCAGCTCCACCCGGTTTCCCACGTCGGCCTCGTCGAGTCGCTGCCTGGCGAGGGCGAGGCTGGGATGGTCGAGTTCCAGTGCAACGACCCGGCAGGTGGGAAACGTCTCGGCGTAGCGGAGCGTGTGGACGCCGGCGCCTGCCCCGATCTCCAGCAGTGAGCCTTCGTCGCGGAGGCGTTCGAGGACCAAGGGAAGCTGTGGCAGGACGTGGTCGACCAGCATCACCCCGTCCGGCGTCGTGCCATTGGCCAGCGCCTCGAGCATCTCGGCGTCGTGGTCGCTGCGGGGCCAGGTCTCGCCCGTCTCCATGAGCGCTGGGAAGCGTCGGTAGTCCTGGTCGGCCGCCGACTCCAGGCGAAACGTTCCGCCCAGGTAGGTGGCCGACGTCGGATCCAGCAGCAGCACGTCCATGTGGGGAGCCAGTGTGAACCCGCCCGCGGCGCTGCGGTCGAGGACGCCGTGTGCAAAGGCGCTGCGCGTCCAGGCGGTGACGTATCGTTCGTCGAGGTCGGCCGACGCCGCCAGCTCAGTGCTGGTCGCCCCGGGATGGTCGTCGATGGCGGCCAACAGCCCACTGCGCAGCCCGATCGCGACGACCTCTGTGGCCTGGTGTCCCAGGATGTGGCCGAACAGCCGATCGAACTGCTCCTGCTCGGTCACCATGTCACACCTCGTGTTCTCCGCGGCGCCCGTCGGGGATGCGGTTGGTCGATACTCCGCTGGCCGACGGGCTGGTCGATCATGCCTGGTCGATGAGCCGCAGGCCTCGCCGGGCCCGTTCGACGGACCAGCGGATGGTTTCCCAGGGTGGATCCCGTTGCGGGTCGTACTGCTCGAACCGCGCGTAGACGCATGCCATCATGACGAACTCGGCGGCGATGCAGATGTCGAGGTGGTCGTCCCACCAGGACCATGACGCGTCCGGGACGGACATCGCCTGCTGCAGCAGGTCGCGATACAGGGCGATGGCGCGGTCGGGGTGGAGCGGGATGAACCCGCCCATACCCGCGACGTAGTAGACACACTCGAAGCCCGGTGGTGCGACCGTCGGTTGCCAGTCGACCGGAATGGCCCGACACCCGTCCCACGCGATGTTCGCGGGCCGCCAGTCGCCGTGTGTCAGCGTGACCGGGAACGGATCGAGCGCAGCCACGACCGGGGTCGGATCGTCGGCCAGCGCCTGGACGGCGCGTGCCACGCCGGGGTCGATCAACGTCGGCAGGCGATCCCACCCGCTGGGGAAGTCCACGACGAGGCCGTTGTCCGGCAGCACGTCCGCCAGCGCCGCCAGGCTGGTCGGACTGAGCGCGCTGATCCTCCGATCGAGGCGAGCCATGGCGTCCCCGAGTTCGCGCCTCGGGGGGTCCTGCCAGAATGCGGCGTGCAGGGCCGCCATCGACCGCAGCACCCCGGTCACACGGTCGAGCGTGAGGTGGGTGTCGTCGGGCACGAAGTGATCGCTCAGGTCGTCCATCAACAGTGCCGCGCCGTCGTCGAAGCGGGCCGCCGCCAGGACCCCGTGGCCGATCTCGGGGGGCAGCCGGTCCAGTACCCCCGACTCCCAGATCGCGACCTCCCGACCCAGCGTGTCGTCCGTGGCGATTGCGTGCCAGTCGGCCGACCAGCGCATCCGCTTGACCACCGCGGCAGGAGAGCGCTCGTCGTCGACCAGTACGGCCTCGAAGACCGCCTCGGTCGACGACCAACCCTTCGTCTGCATCGGCTCGAGGACGACCGACGTCACCGGCCGCCCCAGCAGACCGCCCAGCACCGACGGCTCCACCATCGCCTCCACGCTCGGGTACGCCTCGCGTTCGCTCATGGCAACCTCCTCCTCGTGACGAGCGGGTGGTACGCCGTCCCGATCCATGGGGACAGCGTGGGGCACGCGAGGGCGGGATGCATTGCGTCAGGGCTTAGATCTGCGCTCAGATGTGACCGGCGCCAAGCCTCGTCGTCAACCATCGGGGACGAGACCGGCGCGGCGGGCCACCAACACCACCTTGGTGCGACTGTCCACGTCGAGCTTGCGCATTGCGTTGGACAGGTGGACCGACACGGTCTTGTGGGAGATGAACAGGTGTGCGCCGACACGCTTGTTGGACCAGCCCTGCGCGACCAGCGCCAGGACCTCACGCTCACGGTCGGTGAGGGACGGGAGCACCTGACCATCATCGTCGACGTCGAGGTCTCCGCGCCCCGGGAGGCGCACACGCAGCCGCCGGGCGAGCGCCACCACGTCGTCCTGTGGGACCGTCATGGCGAGGTCGGTGAACGTCCCCCACGCGGCGAGCAGGTCGGCCTCGCACGCGGGAGAGGTGCCCCCGTCGGCGGCGGCGCGGGCATCGGCACGCCGTAGGCGAGCGAGAGCCGCGTACGGGACGCCACCGTGCTCGTCGACATAGGCGACGACCGGGTCCCACAGTGCCGGGTCAGGCGCACCTGCGAGCACGGCACGATCGGCCCGTGCCTGCTGGATGCAGACCGTGGCCCAGGGTCTGAGCGGCGCGTCGGCGCGGAGCCATCGGACGTGGTGGTCCAACCGTGCGAGCCATCCATCGACCGCGCTGAGCAGGTCGTCGGCCAGCGGTCGGCCGGCGGCGGCCGTGGCGACGGCCCCAACCATCCTCGCGATCGCCCAGGGCCACCAGCGGTCGAGTGACGCCTCAACCGTGGCATCGGCCGCGGCGACGAGGTCGTCGGGGGGCCAGCCGGCCGCCGCCCGGCTCGCCGCGAGCTCCGCCGCCCACGTGATCTTGTGGTAGCCAGCATCCTGGGCGGTGATCACCAGCTCGGCCCGGTCAAGCGCCCGCGAGACGCGCCCCGTCCACCGTAGGAGGTCCCCGGCGGCCCACACCATCCACGTCGTCGCCTGGGGGCTGCCCTCGTAGTCGCGGATACCGACGGTCTCGAACCGTCGCGAGGCACGGTCGAGCCGGCCCGACCACGTGTCGGCGTACAGCGACATCGACCACCTCATCACCCACGGCAGCGCCTGGGTGTCGGCCGTGGTCGCCGCGACCGTGTGCCACCGGTCGAGCACCGTCGCGAGTTCCGTGAAGCGACCGCAGAAGTACGCGTGGTGAGCCAGGACACGACACGCCAGCTCGTCTGCGGTCTCACCGGCCCACCTGGCGCCTCCCAGGGCCGCCAGCTCCGACGCCGCCCGGCCCGCGCGGTTCGGCAGGTACGGCCCGAGGTACTCGACGGTGTGCGACAGCACCGACCGCGTCGTGGCCGTGTCACCGCACTCCCGTGCGATGGCCAACGCCTCGTCGAGGTCGGACGCGACGGCGTCGAGGTCCCACGCCCCGTGCGTTCCGACGCCGACCCGCGTCACTGCTGCGGCGTGGGCACTCAGCGCCAGCGAGCGTGACACGGTCGGCTCCTCAGCGTGCCGAGCGAGCTCGGTCGCAGCGACCTCCAGCGCTTCCTCCCCGCGACTGAAGCGAGCGAGCACCAACGTCTGGAGGAAGGCTGCTTCTGCCCTGGCCGTCGCGTCGCCGGCCTCGTCGGCCGCGCGGATCGCTGCCGGCCCGAGATGGCGAACGGCGGGGTCGTCGATCTCCCACGCGACGCGCGCGGCGGCCAGCAGCACCGCGGGATAGGTCGTCCCCGTCAGCTGCTCGGGATCGTCGACCCGCCCCCAGATCTCGATCGCACGGCGCAGGTGCCGCAGGGCCACGGCCCCGGCAAACACGTGCGTCGCGTCGCTCGCCGCGGCCACGGATGCCGCCAGGCAGTGCGGCAGGTCCCGCGCCTCCCACCAGTGGTGTGCGGCCTGCCCGTTCGCCCCGGCACGACCCACGACCGCCCGTTCGGGATCAGCCTCCAGGGCCGCTGCCGCCGCGGCGTGCGCATCGACCCGTTCGTCGGGCAGCAGCCGGTCCAGCGCCACCTCCCGGAGCAACGCGTGCCGGAAGGCGTACCCCGCCCCGTCGACCAGCAGCACCCCGTCGTCCAACGCCGCGCGCACCGCCGGCCGGACGGACGGCTGGTCCAGGCTCGTCACGGCCGCGAGCAGCGTCGGGTCGACAGACTCACCGAGCACTGCAGCCTCACCCAGCAGGTGCTGGCTGTCAGCTGGCAGTCGCTCCAGCCGCATCGAGAGGACTTCCTCCAGCGTCGGTGGCAGTCCGCCGCCCACCCCGACCGCCAACAGTTCTTCGGCGAAGAATGGGTTCCCGCACGCCCGCGCCACGATCGCTGCCAGGTCCCGGCCGTGCCCCTCACCCGTGAGTGCCGCCAGGTGCGTCGTGAGCGACTCTGGGTCGAGCGGACCGAGGTCGAGCCGGTCCACCTCGGGTCGTCGCACGATCTCGGCGAGCACGGGCCGCAGCGGATGCCGACGATCAAGGTCATCGGTGCGCACCGTGGCCACGACGAACAACCGCTCGTCGTACAGCCGTGAGGCCAGGTGCCGCAGCAGGTCTCGGGTCGTGGCGTCCGCCCAGTGCAGGTCCTCCAGCACCAGCAGCACCGGCCGCTCATCTGCCAGGTCACGCACGAGCCGGTGAAACGACACCAGCACCTGCACCGGCGATCCACCCTCCAGCCCGCCGGTGTCGATCCCGAGCTCCGGAACAAGGCGCGCCAGACGTTGGGCTGGACCCTCCAACAGGGTGACCACACTTGCCTCGCCCCGATCCCGAGCCAGCTGCCGCAGCACGCCCGCCACCGGTGCGAGCATCGCCGCGCCCTCCGACAGCTCGACACACCCGCCAGTCAGCACCGTCCACCCATCACCGACGGCCGACGTGGCGACCTCACGGACGAATCGGGTCTTGCCCACCCCGGCGTCGCCAGCCACGACGAGGATCCCCGGCTCACCGTCCGCGGCGCGACCGAGCAGGCCACTCACCACCGACAGCTGGGCGTCGCGACCAACGAGCCGGGTCGACGCCCCCACCGTGACTCGCCTCTCGTCGCGACCACTGACACACACGCTAGTCATGACGTCCACCGGGCGCCCGGTCACATCTGAGCGAGTATCTGAGCCTTCGCCCAATGCGCGACCCCCACCCTCAGACCGACATTGGAGCCATCGCCGATCCCGTGCGCAACCACCAAAGGACTGCCCCATGAGCACAACAGAGACCCGGCCGTCGGACACCAGCGCAGCCGACCACGACAACCCACCCGTCGACCTCGATGCCCTCGAGGCGTTCGTCGGCCACACGGTCGGCCTGATGGCCGGCGCTGCCGCCTCACTCGGTGTGTGGCTCGGCGACGAGCTCGGCCTGTACCGGGCACTGGCCGGCAACGGCCCGACAGCGTCCGACCAACTCGCGGAGGCCACGGGGTGCCATCCGCGACTCGTCCGCGAGTGGCTCGACGGCCAGGCCGCCGCCGGCCTGGTCACTCGCCAGCCCGACACCGACACCTACTCGCTGCCCGACGTCCACGCCGCCGTGCTCGCACACGACGAGTCACCGGTGTTCCTGGCCCGCGCTGTGAACGTCCTCGGCGCCATGTTCATTGGCTTCCCGAAGGTCGTCGACGCGTTCCTGGGCGATGGCGGGCTGGCCTGGGGCGAGCACAGCGAGCACCTGTTCGCCGGCGTGGAGTGGTACTTCCGGCCCGGCTACCGAACCCTTTTGCCCACCGAGTGGCTGCCCGCCCTCGACGGGGTCACGGACACCCTCACTACCGGCGGCAGCGTCGCCGACGTCGGCTGCGGCCACGGCGCGTCCATCGTCGCGATGGCTGAGGCCTTCCCCGACGCCCAGTTCACCGGCATCGACGCCCATGACGGTTCGATCGAGGTCGCCCGTGAACGCACCGCCGACGCCGACATCGACGACCAGGTCACCCTCCAGGTCGCGACCGCCACCGACTACGACGGCACCTACGACCTGATCTGCTTCTTCGACAGCCTCCACGACCTCGGTGACCCCATCGGCGCGCTGCAGCACGCACGCCGCCACCTGGCCGACGGCGGCACGGTCATGCTCGTCGAGCCCATGGCGATGGACGACCGGGACACCAACATCGCCGAGAACCCGCTCGCCGCGTTCAACTACCACGCGTCGCTGGCCCTGTGCGTGCCCAACTCGCTCTCCCAGGACGTCGGCGCCGGCCTCGGATCCCAGGCCGGCGAGCACAAGCTCCGCGAGGTGCTCACGGCAGCCGGCTTCACCCAGGTCCGCCGAGCAGCGGAGACCCCCACCAACATCATCCTCGAGGCCCGTCCGTGACAGGACAGGGCCCGGGTGGGTGGCACCTGGTGCTCGCGACACCATGGCCCGCCGGTCAGTGAGACGCACGCTTGACCGGCACCACCTAGATCGCCGGTCGTGCCCAGCCCAGATCCTGCAGCAACCCTGCGGCGAGTGCTTGTACTGGCCGGTCGGTGACGACCACAAGGTCCGCTCGCGGCAGGGCATGGGACTGCTGCAACTGGCGGCTGGCTGCCTCGAGGTCACCGACGCGACCCGACGTCACTGCCGTTCGGAGTCTGGCTCGGATCGTCTCAAAGTCCACCTCGACGTGCACGACGCGGAGTGGAAACCCCAGCGCCGAGCGCATCCGCGCGAACAGGTCGGCCTCGACTCGACCGGCCAGGACGAACCGGTTCACGCCGGCTCGGCGATACCTGGCCGCCACATCCGCAAGGTTGCCGATCAGTGCCTCCTCGGCAGCGCGGCGCGACAGCCCCGGCACGTCGAACCAGCGCAGCCAGTCCAGGTCGATTGCTGCATAAGCGGTCCCGATGGCCTCGAGCTGGTCGGCCACCTCTTCGCACAAGGTCGTCTTGCCGACCCCGAAGACTCCTGTCAGAACCACACCCTCGACCACACGCATCTCCCGGGACGCACCTCGATGCCAGCAAGACCGCACCGCCCCTGCTCCCCCACAGAACACCCTAGGAGAGTCCGAGGTCAGGCCATTGGACCCAGCCGAACGATCTTCTTGTTCATGAACTCCTCGATCCCGAGCGGGCCGAGCTCGCGTCCGATACCCGAGCGCTTGATGCCGCCGAAGGGCAGGTCTGCCTGGGATCCACCGGTGGCGTTGATCGAGACCATGCCTGCCTCCACCTGATCCGCCACGCGCAGGGCTCGTTGGTGGTCGGTGCTGTAGACGCTGGCACCGAGTCCGTAGGGGGTGTCGTTGGCCAGCGCCACCGCTTCGTGTTCTGAGGAGGCACGAAACACGACGGCGACGGGCCCGAACAGCTCTTGGCTGTAGGCATCCATGTCGGGGGTGACATCGGTGAGGACGGTGGGCTCGATCCAGGCGCCAGGTCCCGGGATGCGGCCCCCACCAGTGCGAACGGATGCGCCCTGACGACGGGCCGTGTCCAACTGCCGGGCGAGGCGGTCCGCAGCCTCTTGCGATGACAACGGTGCGAGTTCGGTCGCCGGGTCCGCGGGGTCGCCGGGCTCGAGGCGGGCCATTCGCTCGACCATGCCGTCGACGAAGTCGTCATACAGGTCGTCGAGGACGATCATGCGCTTGGGTGCGTTGCAGGCCTGCCCGGTGTTGCCCATGCGGGATCCGGCGGCCTCGTCGATGAGGCCGTCGAGGTCGTCGGTGTCAAGCACGATCATCGGGTCGGACCCGCCGAGCTCGAGCACGACCTTCTTGAGATGGCGGCCGGCCTGTGCCGCAACGACTGCCCCGGCCCGTTCGCTGCCTGTCAGCGACACTCCCGCGACACGCGGATCGGCAATGATGTCCGCGACCTGTTCGTTCGTGGCGTACACATTTACGAAGGCGTCAGCTGGGATCCCGGCATCGTGGAGGAGGATCTCGACGGCCGCTGCGGACCGGGGGCAGATCGGGGCGTGCTTCAACAGCACCGTGTTGCCCAGCACGAGGTTCGGGGCGGCGAACCTGGCCACTTGGTAGTAGGGAAAGTTCCACGGCATGATCCCCAGGATCGGGCCGATGGGCCGCTTCTGGACCAATGCGGGGCCCGAAACGGTGTCGAGGTGCTCGTCGGCCAGCAGCTCGGCGGCATTGTCCGCGTAGTAGGTGAAGATCTCCTGGACGAGGTGGAGCTCACCCCGGGCTTCTGGGGTTCGCTTGCCCATCTCCGTGGTGACGATCGCAGCGAGCTCCTCGGCTCGCTCACCGAACAGTCGACCGGCGGCGGCGACCCGGTCGGCACGTTCGCGCAAGGGCCGCCGCCGCCAGTCCTGGTAGCCCCGGTCCGCTCGGGCCAGGGCATCACGGATCTCGTCATCGGTCGCAGCGTCGATGCGCTCCTGGGTCTCGCCGGTGGCAGGATTCGTGACGTGGAACATGATGGTCCTCCATGGTCGTCGTTGCGTCGGCCGTTGCGCGCGGGCCGGTGGCATCGTGAGATCACCAGCCGCGGATCGCCACGGCAGTGTCGAGCCTCGACCAGTCGGTCGCGCGTGTCATCCCCGCTCGATCAGTCGCAGTCCAGGCTGCGCCCGGTCCGCCCACCAGCGAATGCCCGACCACTCGGGGTGCCGCTGCGGGTCGTAGCGCGGCTCGTCGAACCCCGCATGCACGCCGGCCATCATCGCCATGACCGCCGTGATGCACACGTCCACGTGGTCGTCCCACCACGACCACGACGTACCCGGGCCGACGCTGTCCTGCAGCATCCCGCGGTACAGGGCCATGGCCCGATCGGGGTGGAGGGGGCCGGACCTGCCCGCCCCGATCCCCCACACGAAATAGGCGGGATCGAACGCGGGTGGCCCCACCATCGGCTGCCAGTCGACCGGGATGCCCCGCCGGCCGTCCCACGCCACGTTCGCGATGCGCAGGTCGCCGTGCAACAGCGTCGTCGGATACTCCGCGAGCGCAGCCACGACCGGCCCCGGGTCATCGGCCAGCGCCTGCAGGTCCCGGGCGACGCCCGGGTCGATCAGGGTTGGCAGGCTGTCCCACCCGCCGGGGAACTCCGAGACGAGCTCGTTGTCCGGCAACCGCTCCTGCAGCGCAGCGAGGGTGGACGGGCTGATCCTTCCGATCATCCGCTCCAGGGAGCAGGTGGCAGCACCGAGCTCACGGATCGGTGGATCCTCCCAGAAGGAAGCGTGCATCGATGCCATCGAACGCAGGACGCCCGTCGCGCGGTCGGCCGTGACATCGGTGTCGTCGGGCAGGAAGTGGGCGTCGAGGTTGCGCATGAGCAGTGCAGCGCCATCGTCGAACCGTGCAGCTGCCAACACGCCATGGCCGATCCCGATGGGCAGCCGGTCCAGGACCCCCGACTCCCAGATCGCGACCTCGCGACCCTCCGTGTCGTCGGTGGCCATCGCATGCCAGTCGGTTGACCACCGGATCCGCTTGATCACCCCCACCGGGCCCGGCTCACCGTCCACAAGCACAGCCTCGAACACGGCCTCGGTCGACGACCACCCCTTCGTCTCCATCGGCTCGAGCACAACCGATTCCACCGGCCGCCCCAGGAGGCCAGCCAGCACTGACGGCTCCACCATGGCCTTCACGCTCGAAAACACCTCTCGCCCACTCACCTGCGGCCTCCTCTCGCAACCATCGATCCGGTGCTACGTCATAATCATGGGGCACCACGGGCCGAGACGCATTGGGCGAGGGCTTAGATGCGCCTCAGATACGCGTCCACCTCTCAAGATGCGCCAAGGCATCACGTTGGACCCGTCGACATCGAACGTAGGGTGTCCCGCTGAAACTCGTTCGGGTGTGGAGTTGTGCAACGACGTCGGGGACGCGTTGGCTATCAGCCTCTCGGGGGAGACCAGCGTCTCGGTGGCTGCTCGGGACTACGGTTCCGGCAATGTCTCGCTGCGAGGGGCCCCATGGACATCCGCATTCGCCACGTCGAGCCGAGCGACGTCCCCGCGATCCACCAGATGCTGGTCAGCGGCCACACCGTGGCCGGCACGATGCGGGTACCCCACGCCCCGCTGTCGTCGACCGAGGAACGGTTCGCGCCGCAGGACGGCCACACGATCCTGGTTGCCGAGGTCGACGGAGACGTCGTCGGCTTCGCCGAGCTCCTCACGTATTCGTGGCCACGGCACAACCACGTCGGGGAACTCAACATGATCGTGACCAACGTCGAGCGTCAGGGCCAGGGCGTGGGTCGGGCGCTGGTCGAGGCCGTCATCGAGGTGGCCGACGACTGGTTCCACCTCGTTCGGCTGCAACTGTTCGTGTGGACCGACAACACCCATGCCATCCGCCTGTACGAGGACTTCGGTTTCACAATCGAGGGCACGCTCCCTGCGTTCGCCCGCGGGCGCGGCCGTTTCCTCGATGCCCACGTGATGGGAAGGGTCAAGGACCCCGTCAGCGTCTAGGAGGGGCGATCGCCAATGGTCCGAGCGGCAAGCGGTGCGGGTGCAACCATTCCATGAGTTGCAGCTGGCGAATCGCCCGGTGCATGCGTCGTCATGTTGGGTGGTCGATTCCGACAGATTGCAGGCAGGTCCCTTCCGAGCACAAGCACGATGACAGAGGAGGGCCGAATCGCTCGCCGTGCCACCAGCTCCGGCGGTCGATGTCTGACCACCAGCATCACCTCGCCACCGCTCCCACGCCGCCCGGGGAACACGTCGCCCCACAGGGCGGAGAACTGGCAGGCCGCAGGACCGCGACCACCAGCAAACCGCCCCGTCAACCCGTGCTTCATGCGTGTGTTGGGATCGCTCCCTGCGCAGGGGTCTGTCCCGGCAGGGCTCGGCCGACAACCTTCAACCCACCACCCATGGCGACACATCGCCCAGCGCCACCTGCCAACCGTGACAACCGCGCTCAGCAGGATCTGAAGTCGATCGACAACCGAAGGAGTTGGCGTTGGTTTGCGTCCGATCAGCGAGCGAGGGCCTCGGCAAGGGGTGTTGGTGGAGCAACGGGAGTGCCGACCGGCGACGCCTGACGCTCGAACCTCATGTCGAACACGTCCATGGCAACCGCGGCACGGGCGGGGCGTGCCACCGTGGCCGCCGCGCGAAGGAACCAGCGCGGTACGTGGTGCACTGCTCGCGGTTTGGAGCGCACGCGCTGCAAAAGTTCGGCGAACTCGTTCATGGTCAGGTTCTCCGCCCCCGCTGTCTCGATGATGTCTCCGCGAACTGTGGGATTGACGACTGCGTGTTCGAGGGCAGCAGCGACATCGACGACCGAGACGAAGTTGATCGGGTTGTCCCCTCGACCGAACACGATTCCTCGGCCGACGATTTCGGCCCACAGCTCGGCGAACGCCGCGGCGCGTACGATCGTCCACGGGGTTCCACTGGCGAGCAGGTGGGATTCGGCCGCATGCTTGGCTCGGAACAGCTCGATCGGATGGTTCGGTGCCGCGCCGATCACCGACATCATCACGACGTCTGCACCGGCCGCGGCCGCCACGTCCACCAGGTTCACGTTTCCGTGGTTGTCAACCGCCGTGGGCGTGACTCGGCCCGGCCCGCCGAACCCGTGCGCAGCTGCAACCACTGTGGTGACGTCACGCATCGGCTCGATGAGGCTCGCCCGATCGCGCAGATCCCCCACCGCGACCTCGACTGTCGTACCGGGATGGAGAACGCGGCTGGGCTCACGGGTGAGGACCCGCACCGCCCGTCCTTGCCTGGTCAGTCGCTCGACGAGCAGGCTGCCGAGTCGACCGGTGCCCCCAGCGACAAGGATCACCGCTCGACCTGTTCGCTCACCGCTGCCGCGACATCGCCGCTGCGCTCATCCACAGGTTCGAGGTAGAACCGAGCAGCGCTGATCATCGCATCGGAGATCTCAAACACAATCACACCGCACATGTGGTGGGAGGAGCCGTCGGATCGAGTACCTGTCATCTCCCATTCGGTCCACACCGTTTCGCCATCGATCGCCGACGCGACGATCTCGGCTCGCACGTCGGGTACGAACGTGAAGACCTGCTCCCAGTTGCGTCGCACCTGTTCGCGTCCACGAAACCCCCGGCCAGGGTGGACGGGCGTCTCGTTCGTGTAGTCGATGGCGAAGCACGCTGCCAGGGCGTCGACATCGTGCTCGTTCGTGGCCCGAAGCAATCGCTCAAGCACCCCTTTCGGTCCGTCAAGGCCCATTGGGTCCTCCTTGCCACCCGAAGCATTTCGATCCAGTAGACTGGAACCAACTCTACCCTGCCTGTCGAGATGATGCCTGTCAAGACGACCCGCCAATATGACTCCTCCAAACGCCAGGACCGAGCTCGGCGTCGCCGACGGCTCATCGTCGAGCACGCCGAACGGCTCTTCCTGCGCGACGGATACACCCAAACCACGATCGCCAAGATCGCCCGATGCGCCGGGGTCTCCACCGACACCGTCTACAAGGCCTTTGGCGGCAAGCCCGGTCTCATCCGGGCGATCCGCCTCAGAGCCCTTCAGGGTGAAGGCGACATCCCCGCCGAGTTTCGGTCCGACCAGCTGCACGACCTCACCGACCCCGTCGAGATCGTCGCTCAGTGGGGCACACTCACCGCCGAAGTCGCGCCACTCGTCGCGCCAATCCTTCTCCTCATCCGTGACGCCGCGGCCACCGACCCCGAGATCGCCGCCCTGATCGACGAGATGGACAACGAACGTCGGGCACGAATGGCCGAGAACGCTCGACGCCTCCACGATGCCGGACATCTCCGAGTCGGGATCTCCCTCGACGAGGCAACCGACGTGCTCTGGACCTACAGCGCACCAGAACTGTTCGAACTCCTCGTCCTCCGGCGGAAGTGGAGCACACAAAGATTCGGTCGATTCGTCGCCGAGGCCATCACAAACGCGCTCCTCAGGCCAGCACCGACAAACACCAAGCCGACCGGGACACGCTGAAAGCGATCGCCGCCAGGCATGGCGACGCGATCGGGGTCCATGCCCAGTCGCCGTTGGACGTGCCGCTGCCGAACAGGTGGCTGCATGCCTCGATCGCCGGTCGGGATCGGCTTCGTAGCCGATCGGCCGCCAAGCTGGCACGTTGCCACACCAGCGACGGCTCGCGCCCCGTAGGGCTCCTGTCGTCAGCCGGCGCCACCCGGCCTCGTTCAACCGTCGCCATGGACCGGTTGCCCGACGAGGTGCCCCTTCCAGAACACCCACGCCACCAGTGGGGCGGGTGTCACCGTGTCCACCGGGGTGGCGGTCAGTGACAGCTCGGATGTGCAGCTGCTCGGCGACGGCTTTGACATCGAAGGCGGGACTCGATTCGAGATGGTCACCGCCCAGTTCGCCAAGGCGATCGAGCAGCTCGGGTCCACCGAGATCCCTCGGGGATGCCGTTACGAGCGGGCGAGCGATGTGCAACCGCTGATCCGTGCGCGCGACAACCACGGCTTCCGCGCGTCCTGTGGCGCGCACCGCATCGGTGGTGACTCGTGATTTCCGCGGGGCCGGTGATGTCGTTGCTGTTGCTGTTCGCGGTCTCTCAACTCTGCAACCGGATCATCCTCGGTGACGCAAGGCGTCTTGACGGAGGTCGTCGTTCAGGATGTCCCGCATGAAGGCCAGTGCGTCGAGGTGGTCCATCCCGGCGCCTCGCTCGATGCTCGCGGTGTGTTCTGGGTCGGTGGTGATCTTGCCGGCCGCGTCTGCGGCGACCGTGTCGATTGCGAGCGCGCCGAAGTCGCCCGTCTCGAGGAGGAAACCGAGCACGACAGCCGCGGCGTCGAGGCGACCGACTGCAGCGTGCATGGTGATGAACTCGAGTGCGGCGAGGCGGCTGGCCACGAAGCTGAGATCGGTCTCGAGGAGCTCTGTGATGTGGTCGCGGAGCAGCCGCAAACCCTCTCGGTGATCGCCACTGCGGAACGCAGCGCGGGCGGTCGCGGGGCCGTTGGCCGAGAATGTCCCGTCCGGGACCGGGATCGCAGCCGAGGCGTCGAAGAGTTGCTCCGCGGCGGGGTAGTCGCCACGCAAGAGTGCCGAGTACCCACGCATGAACAGTGTCCAATGCACGAACGTCGGCGGCCCGCCCTCCCGGTGGCGGTCGGTCAGTTCCGCCACGTAGTGGTCGTGTTCGACGAACTCCCCGGCGCGCAGGAGCCCTGCGGCGACGCCCACGATCTCCATCCAGTCGGCGAGGTACTCCTCGCCGCGACCGCGGAGCCACGCGACGGCTTCGCGTGACGCATCCACCATCGCGGTGTCGCCCGGAGTGACCAGCGCACGTGCGTGGCGCACCACCGGGTGGTCACCGTGGCCGTGACGGGCGACGAGTCGTTCCAGACCGTCCGCGTCGCCGAGCTCGGCGAGCCGCTGCGTCGCCCACAGCAGCCAGGTCAGCCGGCTGTCCTCTTCCTCGTCGGCGAGGAGCGGCAGGAGTTGCTCTGCCCACTCTCCGACCTCCAGGCGTCCACGCATGGCGAGCTCGCTCGCCAGTGGTCGGGCGACGGCAGCCGCCAGGTCAGCGTCGCCTGCTGCGACGGCGCGGTCGAAGGCCGCACGGAGGTTGGGCCAGAGTTCGACAGCGCCCACAGCGCCCTCGAGCTCGTCGGGTCCCTCGAGCAGCTGGCGCAGCCGTCGTGCCTCGGCTTGGCACCACAGGGCGTGGCGCTGCATGGTCGCTGTGGCTTCCTTGCCGTCGGCCAGGATCTCGGCCGCGAACTGCCGAACGGTCTCCAACAGCCGGTAGCGCTTGCCGCGCGAGTCGAAGTCGACCACGAGCAGCGATCGGCGCGTGAGCTGCCCCAGCAGGTCGTCCACTTCGGCCACGTCGAGATCGGGGGCCTCGTCCGGCCAGGCCACGTGCCGGGCAGCTGCTGCGTCGAACGGACCGGTGAAGGCCGAGAGGCGCGCGAGGACGTGCTGCTCACGACGGTCGAGGAGGTCATGGGACCACTGCAGCGTCGCCCGGAGGGTCCGCTGCCGATGGTGGCGATCGCGTCGATGGCCGGCGAGCAGCTCGAGGCGTCGGTCGAGACGGTCGACGATCTCGGTCGCCGTGAGCGTGCCGGCCCGCGCAGCGGCAAGCTCGATCGCCAGTGGCAGGCCGTCGAGCCGGCGACAGATCTCCTCGACCATGTCACGTTCTCCGTCGAGGTCGAAGTCGCGACGCACGGCCATGGCCCGGTCCGCGAACAGCTCAGGACCGTGCGCAGGGTCGAGCGGTCCGAGCTGGACGAGGTGCTCCCCGTCGATCGCGAGCGCCTCCCGCGACGTCGCCAGGACCTGGATCCCCTCGCAGGTGGAAGCGACCGCCAGTGCGATTGCGGCAGCACCATCCAGGACGTGCTCGCAGTTGTCGAGCAGCACCACTCCCCGACGCTCCCGCAGACGCGCGAGCACCGCCGCCCGGACATCCCTGCCCGCGACCTCCCGCGCTCCCACCACCCCGGCGACGGCACGATCGACGTCCTGCGCGGCACGGACCTCGTCCAGCGGCACGAACCACGCGCCAGCGTCCGGATCCGTGGTCCTGGTGCGTGCGACCTCGAGCGCGAGGCGCGTCTTGCCGACCCCCCCGGACCCCACCAGCGTCACGACCACCGATCGGTCGAGTGCCGCCTCGACCCGCCGGCGGTCGTCGTCGCGCCCGACCAGGCGCGTCAGCGGCCGTGGGAGTGCACTCGCCGCATCCTCGGGGATGGTCGCGGACAGACCAGGTGGGGCATCCGGCGGCGCCGCGTCGCCGTCCAGCAGGATCGTCGACTGGCTGAGGATCGCCGCCTCGACCTCC